>NZ_SADT02000002.1 GCF_004016445.2 Mesorhizobium sp. M2E.F.Ca.ET.219.01.1.1 | reverse complement strand
TGCCGGAAGCGTCGGTGGTCGTGGTGCGGTCGCCCGCGCTGAAGTCGCCGCTGTTGTCGTCGTCGATGAAGATCGTCACCGGACCATGCGTCCACGCGACGTCGTCCGCGGTCTTGCCGTCGCCGGTCAGGTCCTCATACTTCGTGCCCGAGATCGAGAAGGGCGCCGGATTGCTCAGCGCGCTCCATTCCTCAAAGGTGCCGGTGCCAGACCAGTCACCACCCTGGAATCCCATGGCGGTATAGAAATACAGGAAGTTGCCGTTCGCAGGATTGAAATTGGCAGTCGGCACCAGAACAATCACGTCGCCGCCACCGCCACTGCCGCTGTCATACTCGGCGTCCATCAGAACCGAGTAGGTCCCCCCAGCATTCATATTGTAAGCTAAAGTGGTGTTCCCAGAAGTGAAATGGAAGTTGGGGTCCGTCCCGGCGGTGTCAGGGCCGGCCGCGAAGCTGCCCGCACCAAGACTGCCATTGGCCGACTGGTAGATCTTCAGCTGATCGAGCGAGAGGAATGGATTCGCCCCCGTCTGATGCATATCAAGACGGAATGCGTAATACGCTCCGTTCGGGTTTACCGTGCCATCGGCATCGACTTTGATCAGAGAGTTCAGAGCAATGACCATATTGTGCTGGCTGGACGTCTTTTCATCCAACACGCCATCGGGGCTGTTGAAGCCCTGCTCCGCGCCGGCATTCTGAATCTGCGCAAACACGGACCAATTGCCGGTGCCGGAAGAACCGCTTACCAGATTGGAGAAAATCGTGGTGTCGCGGCTCGAAAACCGAGCACCGGCGGCGTCCATAATCGTGTTGTCGGCGGTTATGTCGATGTGGGTGTCGACATAGGCAAAGGTCGTCGGCGGCGTCTGCGGCGGCGGCGCATCCGTGAACACTGTCGTGGCCGTGTTGCCCAAATCGTCGGTGGCCGTCAGCACGAACGCCTGGTTCGCCGCGTCGCCGTTGACGTACCAGGACGTCTGGATCGAGCCGTTGACAACGCCGTCGAGATCGCCGGCGCCGCCATCGGTTACGGTCCAGGGCGTACCGGTGCCGGTGAGATCGTAAGTGAGCACATCGTCCGCGGTGCCGAGGACGCCGTCGGCGCCGGCGCTGAGATGGGCAACCTCGAAGGTGAACGTGCCGCCGTCCGAGACATTGGTGGTCGTGATTCCCACCGTCTCGCCGGGCGCGTAATCCGCATCCGCTTGGTCAAGCAAGATTGCAGGCTGCGCGACGGGGTCGGCGCTTCCGGTTGTCGTAGGATCGGATGTCGCGAGCGGATCACCTGTCAGATTGTCCGTAATGTCGGCCATGACGTTTCCCCTTGAAGTTGAATCCGGTTACGTTTCGTGTCTGCTGTTTCCATTTTCCCGCGTGACGCGGGTTTACTGCCTGAAGGCTCGAGTGATCTGGTCCCGCAAAGGCTTCACCAGGTAGGAAATCACCGATCGGTCCTCGGTCTTGATGAAGGATTCCACCGGCATGCCGGGCACCAGCTTGACCTCGCCGAGGCGCGCGACCTGGGCGGCGGTCGTCCTGATGCGCACGGTGTAGTAGCTGGCGCCGGTGCGCTGGTCGGTGGCGATGTCGGGCGAGGTCCTCTCGACCACACCGTCGATTTGCGGCGTGGTGCGCGTGTTGAATGCCGAAAAGCGCAGCGAGGCCGACTGGCCGACCCACAACTTGTCGATGTCGCTGGGCGCGATCCTGGCTTCCACGGCAAGGCTGTCGTTGTCGGGCACGACCTGCATGATCGTCTCGCCCGGTTTCACCACGCCGCCGACCGTATAGACGATCGACTGCTGCACGACACCGTCCTGCGGCGCCCGGATGTCGACCCGCTTCAGCTGGTCCTCGGCGGCGACCTTGCGCTCCAGGAGTTCGCTCATCTGGCCGTCGACGTCTCGAAGGTCCTTGTTCACTTCGGTGCTGAGGTCGAGATCGATCTGTATGATCTGCAGCTTGATCTCGGCGATCTTCCCCTCGGCCTGCGCCTGGGAGGCAACGAGCTGGCCCCGTTCGCCGTCGAGGCGCGTGGCCTCGCGCTCAGTCTGGGTCAGCCGGTCGATCGAGATGAGCTTCTTCGCCCAGAGCGCGCGCACCGAAGCGAGCTCTTTTTGCTCCAACTCAATCTCCTTGCTATTGGCTTCCGCCTGCGCGATGTCGCCGGCGATCTCTTTCTCGAGCTGGGCGATGCGTTCCCCAAGCTGGCTTTTCTGGCCGGCGCGGGAGGTGCGCCGGGTCTCGAAATGCTGCTTTTCGCCTGCCACGGCTTCAGCGACGTCGGGATCGGCGACACGGTCCAGAAGCTCTTTCGGGAAGATGATGTCCTCGCTGCCGCGGCGTTCCGAATCGAGACGCGCCTTGCGCGCCGTGAGCTGGTCGAGCGCCTTGCTCACCACCGCAAGATTGGCGGCCGGCACGGTGCGGTCGAGACGCAGCAGAAGGTCGCCGGCTTTCACCTTGTCGCCGTCGTGGGCATCGATCTCGGCAACGATGCCGCCGGTCGCATGCTGAACGTTCTTGACGTGGGAATCGACCACAAGCGCGCCGGGCGCGATAACCGCGCCGGCGATCTCGGTGACCGACGCCCAGCCGCCGACGCCACCGGCAAGCAGCAGCACGGCCCCGAGCCCTAGCCGTGTATAGAAGCGGATCGACGCGTGGGAGTTGCCCGGCGCGGCCATGTCAGTTCCCTCCCCCGGTTCGGATGCCGGCAGCAACAGGGGCTGAGTCCGCGGTCGGCCGCAGCGGCGGGTTGCTTGACGCGACCGGCCGCAGCATCGGGAACATCTTGGCGAAAACCTCGTCCTTCGGTCCGAATTCGTGCAAGCGCCCCTGATTCATCGCCATGATGAAATCGACTGCGGCAAGCACGTTCGGACGATGGGCGACGATGACGACAACGCCCCCGCGCTCGCGAACGCCAAGCATCGCGCGGATCAACGCCTGCTCGCCGTCCATGTCGAGATTGGAATTCGGCTCGTCGAGCACCACGAGGAACGGGTCGCGGTACAGCGCGCGTGCCAAGGCAATGCGCTGGCGCTGCCCGGCCGAAAGTGCTTCGCCATGCTCGCCGATCTCGGTCTCGTAGCCCTGGCGGAAGCTGACAATCAGGTCATGCGCGCCGGCGGCCTTTGCCGCGGCGATGATAGCGTCGGCGTCGGCGTCCAGTTCGAAGCGCGAGATGTTCTCGGCGACGGTGCCGGCAAACAGCTCCACATCCTGTGGCAGGTAGCCGATATGGCGGCCGCGTTCCTGCGAGGACCACTGGTCGAGATCGGCGCCGTCAAGCTTGACGCGGCCGCTTACCGGCTGCCAAGCCCCGACGAGAGCCCTGACCAGGGTGGATTTTCCCGAACCGCTCGGGCCGATGATGCCGAGCCCATGGCCCGCCTCCATGGCGAAGCTGGCGTCTTGGACCAGCAGCCGTTGTGCTCCAGGAGCCGCGATCATCGCATTCTGCATTGTCACGCTGGCGTTAGGCGCCGGCAACAGCATCGGTTCATTCTCGGCAGGCATGGCCGCCAGCACTTTGGTCAACCGTTGCCAGCCCTGGCGCGCGCTCACGAAACCTTTCCAGTTGGCTATCGCGAGATCGACCGGCGCCAGCGCGCGGCCGCTGAGGATGGAGGCGGCGATGATGACGCCCGCCGTGGCCTCCTGTTCGATCACAAGCCAGGCGCCTATGCCGAGCATCGACGACTGAAGCAGCATGCGCAGTACTTTCGACACAGCGCCGAAGCTGCCGGCAACGTCGCTGACCTTGCGCTGGTCAGCAATGAAATCGAGATTGGCATCTCGCCAGCGCGACGCGAGCCCGCCGGCCATACCCATGGCGGCGACAACTTCAGCATTGCGCGTGCCGGCAGTGATAAGCCCACCGCGCCGGTTTCCACTCAAGGTGGCGGCCGATACCGGTTGTCGGGTCAACCGCTCGGCAAGCAGGGTCAGCACGACCAGCACGATTGCCCCGAGCAGCGCCGTCACGCCAAGCACCCAGTGGAACATGAAGATGATGACCAGGTAGATAGGCATCCATGGCAGGTCGAAGAGCGCCGTCGGACCTATGCCGGACAGGAAGCCGCGCACGCTGTCGAGATCGCGCATCGGCTGCAGACTGTCGCCCTCGCGCCCTGCCTTCAGCGGCAATCTCAGCATCGAGGTATAGACGCGATGGCCAAGCGCCTCGTCGAGCGCCCCGCCGATCCGCACCAGAACCCGAGCGCGCACGAAATCGAGAAAGGCCTGCCCGCAATAGAGGATGACGAGCAGGATCGAAATGCCGACGAGCGTCGGCAGGCTGCGGCTGGGCAGCACGCGATCATAGACCTCGAGCATGTAGAGTGAGCCCGCCAGCATCAGCACGTTGAGCATGCCGCTGAACAGGCCGACCGCGACGAAGGCGGACCGGCAGCTGGCAAGCGCGGCGGCGAGTTCGGAACGAGCGGAGCCGGCCGGCCGACGGCCGGTCGCTCTCGTCGAAGGTTTGCTGCGTGTCACTGTGCGAGAGTGCGCGGCGTCGACGACGCTTTCCGCCGCATCTTGCACCACGCCGCCTCGGGCGCGGAACATGGCCAGGCAACCGAAACCTACCATCGCCGCCGCGACGAGCATCGAGCCTATCGATACATGCCGGCCGGAGCCGAAGAGGAAAAACATGGCAACGCAAGCGACGAGGATCAGGCCGACAAGCCGCACCTTCGCCTGCGCCGAACCAAAGGCTGTGCCCATCAACCTGAGCGACGCGCTACTGAACCCCACAGCCACGACACGCCTTTCACATCCCGGGCGCGTCAGTTGCCGCCGTTGGCATGATGGCCGGGCGAGACAGCCCAAGCACCCGTGCCAAGAGCGCTGAGATCAGCGCCTACTCCGTAAAGGGGGGATTCGCATAACGTCGAGCAAGCCGCACCAACTGCTTTTGGCCGGCGAGTGGCGGCTCTCGACGGCTTACTGCTCAAGGATGACGGCGACGGCGGCGAAAATGCCGCAATGCTATTCCTACCCCAGTAGCGCCGTAACTCGTTGTTGCCGGTCGGGAGATTATTTGCGCTACCTTATATTAGGAAATTATTAACTCTACCGGAGCGTGCGTCAACGGGCAACTCGATGAAGAGTTTGTGACATGCCTCAAATCTATGCATAAAAGGCTGCTAATCAGTACAAAGAATACCTCGGGTTATTCTTAGGTCCAGCTCAACCGAAGACCTATGCGCCGACCCATCGGACTTCGGTTGTCGGACCTCGGTCGCCACCGCTTGCGCCTGAAGGGTGCGATCAGAGGAGACCCTCAGACAGCGTTCTTCTTCCCCCGCTTGCCGCCATGCCTGGCGACCGCCTTTTCGACGGCGCGCTTCAATTCGTCCTTGATCTCCGCCGTCTCGGCCATCAGTGCCTCGATCTTCAGAAAATCGAGCACGCGATACTTCGAGACTTTCGGGCGGATCAGGATGTCGGGCCTGGACTGCTGCAGCTTGTTGGCGATGATCGACTGCATCATCAATTGCGAGGCGCCATACATCAGGTCGACCGTGGTCGGGTGCTTGCGCTCGGCGTCGCTCGGCGCACCGACAACGTCGATCGCGATGATGATGTCGGCATCTTTTTCGAGGAGATCGAACGGGACGGGATTGTAGATGCCGCCGTCGATCAGCAGGCAGCCATTGCGCACCACCGGACGGAACACCGCGGGGATGGCTGCAGAAGCCGCGAGCGCCGAATGCAATTCACCCTCGGCGAGCACCGCCAGCTTGTGACCGAAATAATCGGTCGCCGTCACCTTGAGCGGGGTCTTCAGCGCGTCGAACGTCTGCGGGATCGCTTCGGGCAGGAAGGCCTTCAGGATGCGCTCGATGTTGAACTGGCCGACGCGGATGCCGCCCTGCATGGCCTCCGCGATCGTGCCCGGCCGCGAGCGCCACATGCGCGCCGCCACTTCGGCCCGGCTGCCGAGGATCGATCGGGCATAGCCGTGGATCTCGGCGCCCGTCATGCCCGACGCCATGCCGGCTCCCACGATGGAGCCGATCGACGAGCCGGCGATCGCCACCGGCTTGATGCCAAGCTCGTCGAGAGCCTCGATGATATGGATATGCGCGAGACCGCGCGCGCCGCCGCCGCCGAAAGCCACCCCGAAGGTCGGGCTCATCCCTTGCCGCCTCCCGCCACCTGCACCAGTGGCGGGCCGATGACCATCACGGCGGGATCGGCCGACAGCAGCTTCTTCGCCGCCGCCTTGACGTCGGCCAGCGTCACCGCGTTGATGAGCGCGGCGCGGCGCTTCATATAGTCGATGCCGAGATTGTCGACCTGCAGCTCGACCAGCGTCGCGGCGATGGAGCTGGAGGAATCCAGATTGTTGATGGCGTAAGCGCCGATCATGTATTTCTTGATCGCCGCAAGCTCTTCCTCGGTGGGGCCGTTCTCAGCCATGTCCTTCACCACCTGGCGAACGATCGCAAGCGTTTCGGCGGCGCGGTCGGAGCGCGTCGCCGTCGTCACCAGCAGCGCGTGGGAGTGCTCATTGTCGACGAGATCGGAACTGACGCCATAGGCGAGGCCGCGTTTCTCGCGCACTTCGGCGAAGAGCCGCGAGGTGAAGGTCGAGCCGCCCAGAATCTCGTTCATCAGAACCGTGGCGAAGAAATCCGGATCACTGCGCTTCACGCCCGGCCAGGCGAGCTGCAGCGAAGTCTGCGGCAAGTCGTAATTCACTTCGAGCTGCTGCCCGAGCTTTGGCGTGACATCGGCCACCGGAGCCAATGTCTGCTTTTCGGGCAAATCGCCGAAGACCTCGTCCAGCTTGTCGCTCAGCGCCGCGGCATCGATGTCGCCGACCACCGCCACATGCAGGCCGTCGCGGGCGAAATTGGCCTTGTGGAAGGCCTTGATGTCATCGGCGGAGATGGTCGTCAGGCTGTCCTTCGTCCCCTGGTCGGAACGCGAATAAGGATGCTCGCCATAAATGGCGCGCAGCCAGCGCTGCTGCGCCACCGTGTTCGGATCGCGCTCATTGGCGAGAATGCCGGAGAGCACCTGGGCGCGGATACGGTCGATCGGCGCCTGATCGAAACGCGGCCGGTTGACGGCAAGTCTCAGCAGCTCGAAAGCGTTCTTCTCCTGCGACAGCATGCGCATCGAGCCGTAGGTGCCGTCGCGCGCCGCCTGGAAGCTCATCTCGGCGCCGGCATCGTCGAGCTTCTGCTGGAAGGCGTCGCTGTCGAGGTCGCCGGCGCCTTCGTCGAACAGGCCGGTCATAAGGTTGACCAGGCCCTCCTTGCCGGCCGGATCCTGCGCGCTGCCGCCATCGAAGACGAAGCGGATGGCGATCAGCGGGATCGAATGATCCTCCACCAGCCAGGCGGTGATGCCCTTCTTCGACTTCACCTCCTGGATGTTCATCTCCGCGCGGGCCGCGAGCGCCGGCAGGAGCAGGAAGAACAGGGCGAAGCAAAGGGTGGCGACGGCGCGATGGATTTTACCTTCTCCCCTTGTGGGAGAAGGGAAGCCGCTGGCATGATCCATGCTCATCATCAATTCCCCGCCTGTTGCTGCGGCAAGAGATAGCCGGTGGTCGAATGATCGAGCACCAGGTAGCGGGCAGCCACCGCCTTGACCTCACCGGCGGTGACCTTGCGGATGCGGTCCGGCCATTCCTGCACGTCCTTGACGTTGCCGCCGGTGGCAAGCGTGGAGCCATACATGTTGGCCATGTCGTCCTGTTTGTCGCGGGCAAAGATCATGGAGCGCACATAGCGGGTCTTGGCCCGTTCCAGCTCATCGTCGCTCACGCCGTCCTTGACGATGCGGGCGATCTCGGCGTCGACCGCCGCCTCTACATCGGCAAGCTTGGCGTCGCCGCGCGGCGCGCCATAGACGGTGAAGTTGGTGGCATCGAGCATCGTACCCTGGAAATAGGCGGCCGCGTCGGAGGCGATCCCCTGCTTGACGACGAGTTCCTGGTAGAGCCGGCTGCGGTTGCCGCCGCCGAGGATCTCGGCGAGCAGATCGAGCGCCTCCGCCTCGCCGGGCTTGGCCGTATGATAGGATGGCACGACCCATTGCGTCGAGAAGCTCGGCACCGAGACGCGCGCATCTGTCAGCGTCACTGTGCGTTTGGTGTTCTGCTCCGGCTCGACCGGGCGGATGCGCGGCCGCAGATCCGGACCGCGCGCGACCTTGCCGTAGGTGCGCTCGGCCATCGCCTTGACGGCATCCGGCTCAACGTCGCCCGCTACGATCAACACCGCGTTGTTGGGCCGGTAATAGTTGTCGTAGAAGGCTTTCGCGTCCGGACGGTTCAACTGCTCCATCTCCTGCATCCAGCCGATCACCGGAATGCGATAGGGCTGGTTCTGCCAGAGCGTCGCATCGACCTCCTCGTCGAGAACCGCCTGCGGGTTGCTGTCGATGCGCGAGCGGCGCTCCTCCAGGAT
This sequence comes from Mesorhizobium sp. M2E.F.Ca.ET.219.01.1.1, assembly GCF_004016445.2. Lineage (GTDB taxonomy): Bacteria > Pseudomonadota > Alphaproteobacteria > Rhizobiales > Rhizobiaceae > Mesorhizobium. Next base: position 1,314,484 of record NZ_SADT02000002.1, on the reverse strand, counting down.
GACGTCGCGCTCGGTCTTGATGACGTCGTCGGTCAGGATCAGGTTGCGCATGCGATCGGCCTCGAAGCTCATCATCTGTTCGAGCGCCGAGGGTGGCACCGTCTCGTGGAAGGCGGTGTAATCGTAGGAGGTGAAGGCGTTGTTGGAGCCGCCGATCTCGGACACGGCACGATCGAACTCGCCGGCCGCGTGATGGGTCGTGGCCTTGAACATCAGATGCTCGAAGAAATGCGCGATGCCGGATTTGCCGGCGGGCTCGTCGGCGCTGCCGATCTTGTACCAGACCATGTGGGTGACGATCGGCGCGCGATGGTCCGGGATGACGACCACTTCCATGCCGTTGTCGAGCAGGAAATCCTTGACGTCGCCATCGTCGGCCGCGCGGGCCGGAGCCGACGCCGCCATCGCCAGCGTGCCGACAAGGAGCGCCGCGCGCAGCGCAATCCGTGTAGGTGTCATCAAGTTCTCCGGTCCCGGTTGCGCGACGATAGGCAAGGTTCGCTGGTGAGGCAAAGTGAATTGTTCGGCATTTTCGAGGCGTGGCCGGAGCGTGATGCCGAAAAGTGTGAAGTGGTTTTCGGACGACATCATGCTCACTTCCAGAACAACCTAGCTGGCCTCGATGAACCGGATAACCGTTTCGCGGTAATTGCGCTCGTCCATCACCGAAAAGCCAGCGCCCGGCTCGAACGGCGCCGAGGCCGCCTCCTCGACGACGCAGAGCGCGCCGGGCAGAAGCCAGCCGCCGGCCCTGGCCGAGCGCAGCGCGCGCTCGCCGAGGCCTTTGCCATAGGGCGGATCGGCGAAGATCAGGCCGAAGGGCGAGATCGTGCCGGCTTCACCGAGATGCGTGGCATCGCGGCGGAAGATTTTGGTGCGGCCGGTGAGCCCGTAGGCCTCGACATTCTCGCGGATCAGGCCGCGCCCCTCGGTCGATTCCTCGATGAAGACGCAGTAGGAGGCGCCGCGCGACAAAGCCTCGAGCCCGAGCGCGCCCGTGCCGGCGAAGAGGTCGAGCACACGGCCGCCCTCCAGCCTGTCGGCGTAGCGATGCGCCAGGACGTTGAACACCGCCTCGCGGGTGCGGTCGGTGGTCGGGCGAATGGCATTGCTTTTCGGCGTCGCCAGCGGACGCCCGCGGAACTCACCGCCGACGATCCGCATCGCCGCCCCTCTTAGGACCACGCGGCCTGTTGCCGCCATCGCCTTCGGGGCGCTCGCCGCGGGGCTTGCCGAACGGCTTCGCGCCCGGCTTGCCCTTGCCGCCCGGCTTGTAGGATGCCTTGCGCGCCTTCGCCTCGGCGGCCCTCGCGGCGTCGGCTTCCGCCCTGCCCTTGCCGATCGGCCGGGCGCCTGGCGCCATCCAGACATTGGCCTTGCGCTGGCCCGGCGGCTCGATCGGCCGTTGCTCGCGCTCGGACTTCTTACCGCCGAAACGGGGCTTGTCGCCAAACCCGCCACGCGGCTTGTCGCCGAAGCCGCCACGATCGGACTTCGCGCCGCGCTCGCCGAACGCCCGCTCAGGCTTCGTCGAGAGCTTGCTCAGCGCCTCGTCGCGGCTGCCTTCGCGGCGCTTGCGCGCCTTGATCAGTCCACCCTCGCCGATCGGCCGGCGGTCGCCGTCGCGCGTGAATTTCGGCCGGTCGGCTTCTTCGCGACGCGGACCACCGCCGCGCACCGGCTTGTTGGAAAACGGCTTTTGGATTTCGGCATCGAAATTGGCGCCGGCTTCCTCGATCAGCCGCTCGCCGAGCTGCTCGCGCAGCACGCGACCCTTGATCTCCAGCACATGTCCCTCGGGCAGATCTTCCAGCTGGAACGGTCCGTAGGAGATGCGGATCAGCCGTGTGACGTCGAGGCCAAGCGCGCCGAGGATGTTCTTCACCTCACGGTTCTTGCCTTCGCGCAGGCCGAGCGTCAACCATGCATTGGTGCCCTGCTCGCGGTCGAGCGAGGCCTCGATCGAACCGTAGAAGACGCCGTCGACGGCGATGCCGTCGCGCAGGCCGGCCAGCGCGCTTTCCTCGACCTTGCCGTGGACGCGCGCGCGATAGCGCCGCAGCCAGCCGGTGGCCGGCAGTTCGAGCACGCGCGACAGTCCGCCGTCATTGGTGAGCAAGAGCAGGCCTTCGGTGTTGATGTCGAGCCGGCCGATGGTCATCAGCCGCGGCAGGTCGGACGGCAGCACGTCGAAAACGGTCTTGCGGCCTTCCGGATCGCGGTTGGTGGTGACGACGCCCGCCGGCTTGTGGAACAGGAACAGGCGCGTGCGCTCGATCGGCGGGATCTCGGTGCCGTCGAGATGGATGACGTCGGTGGCGCTGACGTTGAAGGCCGGCGAGTCCAGCACCTTGCCGTTGACCTTGACGCGGCCGGCCGCGATCAGTTCCTCGGCGTCGCGGCGCGAGGCGATGCCGGCGCGCGCCAGCCGCTTCGCGATGCGCTCGCCGGCCTCCGGCGCGGCTTCCGAAGGACGCGGACGCGGCTTGAAGCCGCCTTCCGGCTTTCCCGCGCCGCGCGGACGATCGCTGAAATCACGCTTCGGCCGGTCGGCAAAGTCGCGTGCAGGGCGCTCGCCGAAAGCAGGCCTGGAGCGCTCGAAACGGCGTTCGCCACGCTCGCCTTCAGCGGCCACCGGCCGGTCACCGCGTGGCGTATAGGGCTTGCGGCCCTCGCGTTTGTCGAAGGGTTTGCCGTCGCGCGGCGGGCCTTTGCGGAACGGCCGGTCGCCGCGCTCCGCGCCTTCACCCGTGTCACGCGGCCCCGTTTCACGCGGCTTGTAGCTGCGCTTGAAGTCGCGGGCCGGGCGCTCGCCTTCGACGGCCATCGGCCGGTCACCACGTGGCGCAAAGGGCTTGCGACCTTCGCGCTTCTCGAAGGGCTTGCCGTCACGCGGCGGACCTTTGCGGAACGGCCAGTCGCCGCGCTCCGCGCCTTCAGCCGTGTCACGCGGCTTGTAGCTGCGTTTGAAATCGCGGGCTGGGCGCTCGCCTTCGGCGGCCATCGGCCGCTCACGCTTCGCGAACGGCTTCTTGGCGCCGTAGGCCAGCTTGTCGTCTCGCAGGCCCGCCGGTTTCGAGCCGCCTTTGCGCGGCCCGCGTGGAGATTTCCTGTCGTCGTCCATTACTTTGCTCGTCTTTGCCTGCTACAGCGCCGCGCGCCCTTGCGGACGCCCAACGCAGGCAGTGTCATCTTGATTTTGCGCATCCAGCGCGCGGCAAAAACCGATTCCGGTTTTCAGGGTCTCGCGCTAGATAACAGGATCATTCTCGTGTGGCGAGGAATAATCGGAATGGAAACCGCTTGAAACGACCGGATTTCATGGCCTTGGCGCTTGCAGAGGCCGAGGCGGCGGCTGGCCGCGGCGAAGTGCCGGTCGGCGCGGTGATCGCCAGCGGCAACACCGTGATCGCGAAAGCCGGCAACCGTACCCGCGAGCTTGCCGATCCGACGGCGCATGCCGAGATGCTGGCGATCCGCGAGGCCTGCCAAAAACTCGCCAGCGAGCGGCTCACCGGCCACGATCTCTATGTGACGCTAGAGCCCTGTGCCATGTGTGCCGGAGCGATCTCCTTCGCCAGGCTGCGCCGGCTCTATTTCGGCGCCGCCGACGAGAAAGGCGGCGCGGTGGTCAACGGCGTGCGCTTTTTTGTGTCGCCTACTTGTCACCACACGCCGGACGTCTACGCGGGGATCGGCGAAAGCGAAGCCGCGCTCATCCTCAAGGATTTCTTTCGCGAGAGACGGAATGGTAGTGAGTAGTGACCGGATCACTACTGACTACTGCCTACTGACTACTGACCATTCACAGACCAAGCCAGTCGAACCAGCCGCCCTTCTTGCCTTCCGCCTGTGCCTTGAGGCGACGCTCCTTCTTGTACTCGTCCTCGCCTAGTTCGTTCTGCGGCGCGGCGTCGGAGGGCTGGCGATAGGCAAGCGGCGGCTCGCTCAGATATTTGCGAGTGGTCGGATCGCCCTGCTTCTGCTCGGCAAGCCGGCGCTGAATCTCGGCGGTGCGCGTAGCGCTGGAATCATCGGGCGACCAGCGCGGCGGGTGGCTGGAGGCCGAGTCAGCCATCGCCTTCTTCACCGACACGGGATCGGTCTGCACATCCTCGACGGCTTCCGGCTGGTAATTCGGGTCGTTCTGATGCGCGGTGGCGTCGGCACGGATGCGGGCGCGGCGCGCTTCGGGCGATTCGGGCCACTCGGTGCTCGCCGTCTCGATGCTCTCCTGCGGCGGCGGCAGGGTTTCCTTCTGCCCGGGGGCGGGCTTCACCAGATCGGGACGCGGCTTGTAGTCGATCGGATTGCGGCGCTTCGGCGTGATCGAGACTGCGCCGGAAACATCGTCGAAGAGCTGCGCGGCGGCCGTCTTGTCGGTTCCGTAGGTCGGCGAGCTCATGCAGCCCGACAAGGCGATGGCCGATACCACAAGCGGCGCCAGCAGCGCGGCGCGCGCGAACGTTCTGTCGGTCATGCCAAAAAGTCCCACTCTAACTGCCTTTCGGTCGCCACCGGCCAAGGGCACGGTCCCCTTCTTCCCCGCACTTGCGACGGAAATCCGGCGACAATTTGTCTGCCGGAGTGTCGCGTGTTTACCTCAACCACTTGTTAAGGGCAACGCACGGGCGGATATGGTCCGCCCGGCGTGGTACTTTTGCACCGGCTTATAGACGCCCAAGCGCCTTCAGCTCGTGCAGCACGGCGGCGTCGCGAGCCGAAACATCCGGGAATTCCGGATCCTGCCCGACATCGGCGGTGTAGCGCCAGGAGCGCGCGCATTTGACCAAGCCGCGATCCTCGGCTTTCTCCACGACCACCGCGACGCCCTTGACGTCGTCGAGCGTGAAGGCGCCTTCCGGCACCTTGCCGTGCTTGATGACAAGGTCGCTGGTGATCGCCATCTCGGCCATGTCGACATCGGCGATAGCCGCTTCCAGCGCGGCGTCGTCCAGCGTCACCACCGGCACGGCTTCCAGCGAAGAGCCGATCAGCTTCTCGGCGCGCGCGATCTCCAGCGCGCCGGTGATGACGCGGCGCACCTGTCTCACCTTGCGCCATTTCTCGGCCAGCGCCTCGTTGCGCCAGTTCTGCGGGATCGCCGGGAACTGGTCGAGATGCACCGAGACCGCATCCGGATGGCGGTCGAGCCAGGCTTCCTCGGTGGTGAAGGGCAGCATCGGCGCCAGCCACTTCACCAGGCATTCGAAGAGGTGGCGCACCACCTGCACGGCCGCCCTGCGGCGCAGGCTCAACGGCCCGTCGCAGTAAAGCGCATCCTTGCGGATGTCGAAATAGAAGGCCGAAAGCTCGACCACCATGAAGTCCAGGAGCGCGCGGGTGATGCGCTTGAACTCGAAGGCGTCGTAGCCCTGGCGCACCACCTCGTCCAATTCGGACAGCCGATGCAGCATCAGCCGCTCCAGCTCCGGCATCGTCTCGACCGGCACTTCCTGGCCGTCGTCATGGGCGAGCGTGCCCAGCATCCAGCGGATGGTGTTCCTGAGCTTGCGATAGGCGTCGATATTGGTCTGCAGCACGTTCTTGCCGAGCCGCTGGTCTTCCCAATAATCGGTCGTCACCACCCAGAGCCGCAGGATATCGGCGCCGGACTGCTTTATCACGTCCTGCGGCACCACCGTGTTGCCGAGCGATTTCGACATCTTGCGGCCTTCCTCATCCATGGTGAAGCCATGGGTGATGACCGCCTCGTAAGGCGCCCTGCCCCTAGTGCCGCAGCTTTCGAGCAGCGAGGAATGGAACCAGCCGCGATGCTGGTCGGAGCCCTCGAGATAGACGTCGGCCGGCCATTTGAGGTCCGGACGGTCTTCCAGCGTGAAGACATGGGTCGAGCCGGAATCGAACCAGACGTCCAGGATGTCCATCACCTGGTGCCATTTCGAGGCATCGTGATTGCCGAGGAAACGCTCCTTGGCGCCGTCGGCGAACCAGGCGTCCGCGCCTTCCTTCTCGAAAGCATCCATGATGCGCTGGTTGACGGCCTCGTCCTTCAGCACATTGCCGTCCTCGTCGGCGAAGACGGCGATCGGCACGCCCCAGGCGCGCTGGCGCGAAAGCACCCAGTCCGGGCGCTCCTCGATCATGGCGCGGATGCGGTTCTGGCCGGCAGCCGGCACGAAGCGGGTGTCGTCGATGGCCTTCAGCGCGCGGCTGCGCAGCGTCGTGCCGTCGCCGAGGTCCTTGTCCATGTAGACGAACCATTGCGGCGTGTTGCGGAAGATGATCGGCTTCTTCGAGCGCCAGGAATGCGGGTAGCTGTGCTTCAGCCGGCCGCGCGCGAACAGCGCGTTGCGCCTGATAAGCTCGTCGATCACCGCCTGGTTGGCGTTGCCCTTCTTGCCGTTGTCGTCGATGACGCGCGCGGCCCCACCCTCGCGGTCCGGGCCGAAGCCCGGCGCATCGCGGGTGAAGAAGCCGGCGTCATCGACCGGGAACGGGATCGCGGTGTCGACGCCGCGCTTGACGAGCTCGGCCACTGCATCCGTCCAGGCATCGAAGTCCTCTCGGCCGTGGCTGGGCGCCGTGTGGACGAAGCCGGTACCGGCGTCGTCGGTGACATGCTCGCCGGCAATCATCGGCACGGGGAATTCGTAACCGCCACCAAGCCCTCGCAACGGATGCGAAAGCGTAAGGCTGGCAAGCTGTTCGCTCGAGACACTGTGAAGGCGGTTTAAGGTGACCTTGGCCTTGGCCGCCGCGTCCTCAGCCAGCGCGTCGGCGAAGATCAGCTTCTCGCCGGGCTGCGGGCCGAAGGCATTCTCGGCCGCCGTCACCTCATAGAGGCCATAACCGATACGCGGCGAATAGCTGACGGCACGATTGCCGGGGATGGTCCAGGGCGTGGTCGTCCAGATGACGACATGCGCCTGGACCAGGTCGAGCGCGGCGCCGTCCAGCGTCGGCGCGGCGCCGGCGACCGGCTGCGCGAGGCTGGCGACCGGGAACTTCACCCAGATCGTATCGCTATCATAGTCCTGGTACTCGACCTCGGCCTCGGCGAGCGCGGTGCGCTCGACCACGCTCCACATCACCGGCTTCGAGCCGCGATAGAGCTGCCCCGACATGGCGAATTTCAGCAGCTCGCCGGCGATGCGCGACTCGGCGTGGTAAGCCATGGTCGTGTAGGGATTGTCGAAATCGCCGATGACGCCGAGGCGCTGGAACTCGCCACCCTGCACCTTGATCCAATGCGCGGCAAAGTCGCGGCATTCCCTGCGGAACTCGTTGACCGGCACCTCGTCCTTGTTCTTGCCCTTGGCGCGGTACTGCTCCTCGATCTTCCACTCGATCGGCAGGCCGTGGCAGTCCCAGCCCGGCACATAGTTGGCGTCGTAGCCGCGCATCTGAAAAGAGCGGTTGATCACGTCCTTGAGGATCTTGTTCAGCGCATGGCCGATATGGATGTTGCCATTGGCGTAGGGCGGACCGTCATGCAGCACGAATTTCTCGCGGCCGGCGGCCTCCTCGCGAAGTCTTCTGTAAAGGTCCATGTCCTGCCAGCGCTTGACCAGGCCGGGCTCCTTCTCGGGCAGGCCGGCGCGCATCGGGAAATCCGTCTGCGGCAAATAAAGCGTCTTGGAATAGTCTATCGTTTCAACGGTGTCGGTCATTGATCTGCCATCTCAGGGTGCCCGGTGGCGAAAAGCCCGGGCGATATGCGTTGATTTCTGAAAAAGCGCGAGGGGCGCGCGCGAAAACTCCCGGCGGCTCCAGCGGCACTCAGGCCGCCCGGAACACCGGGCCCGTAATTCGTATCGCGATCGCGAAAAGGCGCGAAAAGCTCGTCATGGCGTGGCTTTTAGCGGATGACGCGACAGGAATAAAGCGCGGAATTCAAGGCATGAGGCCGCTTTCGCGGCCTACATGGTGAAATTGAAACGGTAGGTGGTCGACACGCCGAACATCCACTGGTTGCGGTCGCCGCGCTCCTTGACCAGGCTGGAATCGGCTGCCGGCCCCATCAGGCGCGAATATTCGGTGAAGACGCTGGCCGTCATCGGCTCGGTCACCTTCCAGGTGATGGCGCCGCCGAGGCCGGTCGACTTCACGCCACCGCCCGGATGGTATTCGCTGAGCCCCGAGGCGGCTGCCTCGGTGGCGTTGACGCCGTAATAGGCATCGAAATAGTTGGACGAAGCGAAGGTCACGCGCGGGCCGCCGGAGATGCGCACGGTCGGCGTGATGTCGTAGAACGCGTCGGCCGTGATGTCGGCAACGAAGCCGTTGTGGGAGCGGATGCCATGCCGCAACTCTGCGCGGGCGCGCAGCCAATCCAGCGGATAGAACTCGAAGAAGCCGCCGACCTCACCGCCGAAGCGCACCGGGTCGAGGCCCTCGAGCTCGTCCTTGCTGGTACGATGGAACAGGAACTTGCCGGTCAGGCCGGCGCGCACGGAGCCGTCGTCGATCAGCGCCAGCGAGATGTTGTCGTTGCGCGAGGTGAAGCGCGCCTCGGGACCGACCTTGCCCAGCGAGATGATCGGCTGGGCGCTGAACATGTATTTCTTGCCGCCCTCGAAATTCGGCGCGACCAGGCCGGTGGCGCCGAGCGTCAGGTACCAGTCGCCGGATATCCAGCTGCCCCCCGCCTGGGCGACAGGCGCGGTGAACAGACCTATGGCGACGGCCAGCGGAATCGTCCCGACAATACGCATCGTCACCCCTTACGCGAAACGCGCCGGCAGAACCATCCGCCGACGCTCAAGCCATGCCGTGCGTTCGGTAAAATTTGGCTTAAAATCGGTAACATGGACGGCAGCATGCGAAGATGAGAACGGCCACCGCATCAGATGCCGCGCGACGCGACAGGAAGATCCAGCAACCCAGCCACGGTCTTGCTGCCTTTTCCGGCAATGCGTGCAGAGCCGTCGTCGCCCACCTCTACCGTGGCACCGTTGGCGAAACTGAGCGACCAACCGTCGTCCGTGGTATTACGCCGGCGGTCGGTGAGCTCGATGCCGCCCGCGGTGACCAGCGCGACAATCTTGTCAGCGTCCATCTTCGTCCTCCGCTTACGCGCCCTCAATTCAGGTCGAGCCCGCCGGTAAGGTCACCGAGCGGCGGCTCGCCATGCGCGGCAACGGCTCGATCGCGGACCACGATGCCATGCAGCACCGGCAATTCGAAGCGCTCGGTGATGAGGCGCAGGATCGACGTCGTGTCATAGGGCGTATGATCGACATAACCGTGTTTGGCGAAGGGCGAAACGATGATCGCGGGGATGCGCGTGCCTGGCCCCCACCGATCACCCTTGGGCGGAGCGACGTGGTCCCAGATGCCACCGTTCTCGTCATAGGTGACGACGACCAGCATATGCGGCCATTGCGGGCTTTTCTCCAGATGCGCCACGACATCGGCGATGTGTCGATCGCCGGCCTGGATGTCGGCATAGCCGGAATGCTCGTTGAGATTGCCCTGCGGCTTATAGAAGGAAACCTGCGGCAGCACGCCGACGTCGATCGCCTGGATGAAGCTCACGCCACTCAGCCCGGCGTCGCGAAGATGTTCACGCCTGGCTTCGGTGCCCGGAGCATAGTTGGCGTAGTAATTGAACGGTTGGTGATGGTACTGGAAATTCGGCGTCGGCGAATGGTTGCCGTGGTCAAGCGTGTATTGCCAGGCGCCCGAATACCAGGCCCAGGTTACGTGCTTTAGGCTGAGCATGTCGCCAATCGTCGGCTCGCTCTGCGGCGGCAATGTCGTGGGCTTGGCCGGATCCGCAAGCAGTGGGTCGCCGCCGGCCGCCGGGTCGTTGCCGCTTGGCTGGTAGGGTGGCTGCATGGTGTTCACGGCGTAGAAATCCGGCGTCAGATTGCCGTCGGAGACAAATTTTGGGACTCCGTCGCGCGCTGATTTCGGTGAATTGTCGGCGATCTTTAGCGCCGTTCCGCTATCGTCCGTCACCGCGATCGATGGCTTGGCCGGGCTTTTATCGGCATTGGCGTAGTAGGGTGCGCAGGCGCAGATCAGCCATTGGTGATTGAAGAACGAGCCGCCGAAGCCACCCATGAAGAAATGGTCGGCCAGCACGTATCTCTGCGCGACCGCCCACATGTCGCCCTTGGAGGTGTCCCAGTTGCTCATCGGCATGGCGCCTGAATCGCCCCAGGCAACGAACATGTCGTTCTTGCCACCGTTGATCTGCATCTGGTTCTGATAGTAGCGGTGCCACAGATCGTGCGTGACAACGCTTAGCGGGACGTTGAAACCCTTCGCGTCGTTGACGGTGAACGGGCCGTTCGGAAGGTGCTCGGTCATCGCCTGCGTCACCGGCGGCGTGACGCCCTTGGCGGTCAGCCCGTCCCAGACCGGCGGCAGTTCCGACAGCACCGAACCGTCACGGTCACGCTGCTGCAAGCTTTCCTGGCTCGCCTTGTCGATGCCGTCCGCACCGGGAAAATGGCCATAGAGATTGTCGAAGGCGCGGTTCTCCGCGAAGATGACGACCACCGTTTCTATCTTGGCCAAGCCGTCCGGCGGATCGCCGGGCTGGGCCGCGGAAGCCGAAGCGGCAGCACACAGAGCGAGAGCCGAGGAAAACAGGGCCAGCGTAGAGGAGCGCTTCATCACCGTACCTCACCAGTCGTGCAAAACGGGATGACACCAGCTTCGGCGAATCTTTGCAATAGCGGCGACTCCGGACGGCATAGGGACTCCCTGACGACAGCATGTGCGAGGCACAGCGGCATCGCCCTTGGCGATTTGGATCGCTTGTGTCGCCGCGCTACGCGGCGCGCCGATTGCGCCGCGACATCTCGATCAGATCGCAGGCGGCTTCCAGTCCGCCGGTCAGCGGGTTTGATGCGCCGTAGGCAAGGGCCGCCTCGTGCCATTGTGCCCGCACCCCCGGGTCGCCTGCCTTCAGGACCGCCTGTCGCCAGATTTCGGGATCGTCGTGATTGGCCACAACCAGTCCAGCCCCGCTGGCTTCGACATATTTTGCATATCCGCAAGCGGCCGACGCAATGACCGGCAGGCCATTTGCGAGTGCCTCGAGGATCACCGTGCCGGTGTTTTCCAGGCGCGCCGGGTGCAGCATGAAATCGCTCGCAACCACAACCGCAGGGATGTCCTCCTGGATGCCCAGGAGGATGACCCGGTTCGACATGCCGCACTTGGCAATCAGGCTGCGCAGCCGGATTTCCTCCTCGCTGTTTTTGCGAAGACCGGCCACCAGCCAGTGGATATCCGGGAACGGCTGCAGGGCCTTCACCGCCCGGTCGAGACCCTTTACTTTCATTCTGTTGGCGATGCTCAAGGCAATGACGGCCTGGCGGGGAAGCCCGAAACGATCGCGGATTTCATTGCGGTCGCCGGCCTGCAATTCCGGCCGGCGGCGTTTCGGATCGAGCGTCGGTCCGACAACATGGATGCGCGATTCCTCGGTTCGCCAGAAGTCGCGGTAAAGCGCTGCCTGGTGCTCGCTGAGCGCAATGATCTGCACAGCGCTGCCGGGGGCAAAGATCATCGATTCGAGCTTTTGTTGGCGCATGAAGCGGGGCGAAAACGGCCGCCACCATCCGAGCTTCGAGGCAAAATAGGGCGGGTCGCCGGCATAATAGATGTCGAGGCCCGCCATCTTGTTGAAACCGACGACGCAGTCGAAATCCCGCCTGGCCGTCAGCAGGGTCTTTCCCAGCGCATATTCGGTGCCCGGATTGGAGATAACCCGGGCAGGCTGGACCTTTATCGTCGCCGAGCTGTCGACATGACCGACCTGGCGCGTCGTCAGGATCGTCACGTTATGGCCGCGCTTGATCAAGCGGTCGCTAATATTGAGACAATCCCTTTGCAGACCCCCATTCATGAACAGGGCAGAGATTGCGCAGCAAATTCTCATTGTATGTTCCGGAGAGCGCCATTTACCCAAGTCCGATCGGCGGAGAGCTGCGGGCGCGCCGTAGACTTCTTCCTTCAAACAAACAAAGCAGGGCGCTTAGTGTCAGTCGTGTTGAAAAGACGAATATGCTGTATATAGCGGGTTATCAAGAGACTTGGACGCTGTTGCGTTCGAGCTTTTCCAAAAAAAATCAACCGGATCGCGATTGTGAAGATTCCATGGATTAATTGTGGCTGCCAAGCCGGTTTTGCCTGAGAGTTGCCATACCCGTGCCAAAGGCCCTGCGTGAATACAACTGGCGGCAATGGCTGAGGCTGCAGCCGCTGACACATGCCGTCAAGACGGCCCGCTACCGGAAAATCGACCGAAGGTTCCTGAGCCTGCCGGCCAAGGCTGGCGACATCGCGGGCATTCACGATGCCGCCCGGGGTCGCGATGTGCTGCTCACGATCGCCTTCGGCGATGCCCAATGCCTCGATCTGCAGGCGCGGCTGGCCAGGAGACTTGTCCGTCACGACCTCCACATCGTGGCCGACAACAGCATCAGCGAAGCTGCCGCGGACGAGAACAGGCAGATATGCGCGGCCCGAGGCGTTCCCTATGTCAGGCTGCCGGCCAATCCATGGACCGTGAAAAATCCGAGCCGGTCCCACGGCGCGGCGCTCAACTGGATGTGGCGCAATATCCTGAAGCCGGCCGCGCCGGCCGCGTTCGGATTTCTGGACCAGGACCTCTTCCCGACGCAGCCATGCGACCCCTTCGCGCCTCTTCAAGATGTGGCGTTCTATGGCGACCTGCGCCGAGCGGGCGCGCGCTGGTATTTGTGGGCGGGCTATTGCTTCTTCCGCTTCGACGCCGTCAGCCGCAAGCCTCTCGATTTCGGGCTCGACTGGTTCGCCGGCCTCGATACCGGCGGGGCCAACTGGGAGGTGCTTTATCGGGATGTGGACCCGAACGCGCTGCCGCAACGGCCGATAACGGAATTCGCGGCCTTGCCCGGGGTTGACCTCAGGCAGGCCTATTGCGAATGGCGGGGAAGCTGGCTTCATGAAGTCGGCCTCGACGGCGACCTCTCGTTGAAGGCGAAAAAGCGCGAGGCGGTTTTACGCTTGCTGGAGCCCACCCTTCAGGCCCTGCCCGGATCGGCGCGACAATGACATTGGCAGTCGACACAGTGATCGAACTTTGCGATGGAACCTTGAGTCCAGACCGCAAGCACCCCGTACCCAAACTGGCCGATTCGACGGTCATTCGGTCACGCCCGATTATCGCAAGGACGTTCTGTTGCCGACAGTAAGTGTGATCATTCCGGTGAAAAACGGCGCGCGCTATGTCGGCGAAGCCCTGCAAAGCATTCTGGACCAGGATCTGGCTGATATCGAAGTCATCGTCATCGACGATGGCTCCTCGGACGACAGCGCCGCGATCGCGACGTCGCTCGGCGAGGGCGATGGCCGCGTCAAGGTTGTCGCCAATCGCGGCAAAGGCATCGTCGACGCGCTCAATATGGGAATTGCGCTGGCGCAGGCCCCTCTTGTGGCGCGCATGGATGGCGACGACATCTCGCTGCCCGACAGGTTGCGCCTGCAGGCGGCGCGTTTCGACGCGGATGCCGATCTGCAGCTGCTCGGCACGGCGGGATGGCAGATCGACGGGGACGGAAAATCGTTGAGGCCAATGGAGGTTCCCATCGGCAACGAGCCCTTGCGCTCTGCCCTTACCAGATACAATCCCATGCTTCATCCGACGGTGATGTTCCGGACCGAGGCCGTCCGGCGCATGGGAGGCTACCGTCGCGCATTCACCTATGCGGAGGATTACGATCTGTGGCTGCGGCTTTCCGAGACCGGAAAGCTGGCCAATATGGATGCGCGGCTGGTCAAATTGCGCTCGCACCCGGGGCAGGTGTCGCGCGTCAAGGAGGATCAGCAAAAGGCGGCCGCGGCGCTGGCCAGGCAGTCGGCGCTGTTGCGCCGCTCCCGCGCCGAGCCGTTCGACACAAGCAGCCAACCCACGGAGGCCATCGGAACCTTTCTGGCATGGCGCGCCGCCACGGGGGCCGGTATCTCGAGCCTGGAAAGACGCGACATCGAATTGCTGTTGCGAACGACGGGCATACCCTTGGCCACAACCTGCAAGCTGCTGCTCCTCGCGGCTGTCGGCGCCCCCTCGTTCAGGACGCTCGCGCTCGGGCCTCGACTGGCCTGGCGCAGGATGATTGCGCGTCCTGCCAAGATGCGGCCTAGCTGATGTGGCCCGGTTGATGCGGCTTGTCGTAGATCTCACCAGCATGGCGCGCTGGCTCGGCCCTCCGGTCGGCCTGGTCCGCGTGCAGCGGCATTACAGCGCGGCCGCAGCCGCGTTCACGGCCTCCGAGGTGGCGTTCACGGTGTTCGACCCGGTCGACCGGGTCCTCAAGCAGGTTTCGCCGCGGATTGCGGCAGAAATCACCGCCGGCGACATCTCATGCGACATGAGTTTCCATCCGGACCCGGCGCGCATCAAGATGCGGTTTTACGATCGCTGGCCGAACTGGGCCCGGCGGGCGCTGGTGGCGATCATGAAACCGCGCCGTGTCCTGATAACGGAAATCGGCGCGTTCGTCCGGCACAATCCCGGCAGCGGTTTTCGTCCTTTCCTCGAGCGGATCGAAAACCGCCTGATGAAAGCGAATGAACGGCGGCTGATCGCTCGCGAGGACGGTTCAAAGGTGCGGATCGTGCCGCTGCGGACGGTGGCCGGCAACAAACACGACCTCATAGCCGGCGACCATCTGCTTTTGATGAACAGCGACTGGTCGCACACCGATATCGAGCTCATTTCGCGCGAGTGCCACTCGGCCGGCGCAAAGCTGATCGTGCTGCTGAACGACATCATCCCGATCCAGTTTCCCGAATGGTACAAACCGCATGACGTCACGAGATTCACGGATTACGTGAATCTCGCGATCGGGCTGGCGGACCGCTTCATCCTGACGTCGAAGCGTGTCACCGCCGATGTGGAGGAGCATGCCGCCGGGCTCGGCCTTCACCTGCCGGAACTGAAACTGGTCCCGCTCGGCTGCGACAGCGCGCGCAAATCGAAGGCGGACGGCCCCCTGCCGGACAGACTTGAGGCAGGCCGCTACATCCTGTTCGTTTCCACCATCGAACCGCGCAAGAACCATTCGTTGCTCATGGACGTCTGGCGGCGCCTCGTTCAGGACGGAACGGTCGCGCATAGCGGCATGAAGCTGGTTTTCGTCGGCCGCAGCGGCTGGATGGTCGATGCGGTCCTGGCGAAGCTTCACAGCCATCCCGACTACGGCCAGAGCCTTGTCCATCTCGACAACGTCGATGACGGAACGTTGTCCCTGCTCTACCAAAACAGTGCGTTCTGCGTGTACCCGTCGCTCTATGAGGGATATGGACTGCCGCCCGTGGAGGCGCTGGCCTACGGAAAGGCGCTGATCGCCTCGACAGGCGGAGCCATCCCCGAAGTGGTGGGTCCGTTCGGACTCTGCCTTGACCCACTCGATGTCGAAGGATGGGAAAAGGCCATGCGGGAATGGATCACCTCGCCCGAGGTCCGAACTTCCTATGAAGCGAAGGCCGGCGAATTCACGGCGCGAAGCTGGGAGCAGGCTGGCCGGGAGACGCTGGAGGCCACGCTTGCGCCGTTCCCGGATGAAGTCACGCCGGCGCGAGAACGAGCGCCTTAGTTTCGCCGTTTCAAGGAAACGGCGAACCGCTCTATCTCCTCGTTTTCACGCAATTCCCGGCGGAAGGCTCCGGCGAACGCGCCGAACCTAACCGCTCACACTTTTCCTGGAATTGCTCCAGGCTCGGGCACAGCCCGGCCGCCCGTGGGTTCCGCTCGTGTTGCTGGACGGACAATGCCATTCAGTCTAGCTTCCTTTCACCGCACGACCGGTGGTGAATTTTCGAGGGAGATGAAACCATGACTTTGCCAAGCGACGCTCTCAGAGACGCAATCGGCCAGACGCGGGACAAATGGGGATGGTTCGTGGCGCTCGGCGTGCTGCTGCTGATCTTCGGCGGCATCGCCTTCGGCAATCTGTTCATCGCCACCGTCGCCTCGGTGTATGTCGTCGGTTGGCTGATGCTGATGGCTGGCATCATCGAGATCATCCACGCCTTCGGGGTCAAGACCTGGGGACGTTTCTTCTACTGGCTGCTGAGCGGCCTGCTCTACGCCGTCGCGGGCTTTTTCGCCTTCGACAACCCGCTGCTCGCCTCGGCGGTGCTGACGCTGCTGCTCGCCATCGCGCTCATCGCCTCCGGACTTTTGCGGTCCTGGGTAGCCTTCAGCCACCGGCCGGAGCAAGGCTGGGGATGGCTGCTCGCGGCCGGCATCATCACCATTCTGCTCGGCCTGATGATCGCCATGGGCTGGCCGGTGAACAGCCTTTGGGTGCTTGGCATCTTCCTGGCGATCGACTTGGTCTTCCAGGGCTGGAGCTTCATCGCCATCGGGCTGGCGCTGAAGCGGTAGAGGCAAGCGGCGATCAGAACGCGATTTCGCTATCCAGTTGCGAGAGCGGGCGCACGCCCGCCAACGCGCTCGTCTTCGTTTACGGCAACGGCTTTTGGTTCGAACCGTCTCGCATCCCGCCGACATGATCCAGTAGGCGCGCTTTGTATGTGAATTCTCCAACGTGTCCGATTTCTTCGTCGACAAGGGCGCAAATCTGGCCGTTGCAGAGCTCGGTCCATCTGTTGCAGAAGGAGAGATCCTCGGAAGTATAGTTGCTCTTCGTCGCGATCGGATCGAAGAAGCCGTAGTGCGGCGGACCTGACCTGTCTGGCCTCCATTGGCGAAGCTCTCCCGTGTCAACCATCTGCTCAAGAACTGTACGATGGACAAGCGTCAGCCCCATGCCCACGCCAGCGACTTGGCAAATACCGTTCAGCACGTGAAGCCGCGTTTGGTCGCCGACATTGACGACGAAGTCCTCGAGCGAAGATGAAGCCAGTCGCCGTTTGGGATAGACGCAGCCGATGATCGGCCGATCCAGTTGCAGCATCCGGAATACCGTCTGCGGCCTGAATTCCATATCGCTGTCAACGAACAGCAGGTGCGTGCGTTCAGGCTGCGACAGGGCAATCGAAGCCAGGTGATTTCGATTGGCCGCGACATCGGCGCTGTCACGATATCTGATTTCGAAGAGGACGCCGCGCGCCGCGAAATTCGAACACAAAGCAACTAGGCTGACGGCGCACTGGACCTTCATATTGCCGCCATAACAGGCAATCGCGACGAGAATATTCGTCATGAGCATCTCCCGGCCTTTGCAGTAGAGCAGAATCGAGAAGAGGCCACAATTCCTGGTTCAACGCTTGCCGGATCTGCCTCAAAACCGCGAGATCAGAACGCGATTTCGCTATCCAGTTGCGACAGCGGCCGCGCGCCCGCCAGCAGCGCCCTCGCCTCGGCCTCGTCCTTCTTCATCTGCGCCACCAGCGCGTCGAGGCCGTCGAATTTGAGCTCCGGGCGCAGAAAGCCGAAGAACGACACCTGGCAGTTCTGGCCATAGAGATCGCCGGAAAAATCGAAGACATATGTCTCGAGCAGCGGCGCGCCATTGTCGTCGACGGTCGGGCGGCGGCCGAAGCTGGCGACGCCGTCATGAAGCGTGCCGTCGGCACGACGGAATCGGACGGCGTAGATCCCTTCCCTCAGGGCGGCTTCGGGCGAAAGCCGCATATTGGCGGTCGGGAAACCGAGCGTTCGGCCGAGCTGCTGGCCGCCGATCACTTCGGCCTCGACGGTGAAACGGTAGCCGAGCAGGCCGGCGGCCTCCTCCACCTTGCCTTCGGCGAGCAGTCCGCGGATGCGGCTCGACGAGACCACTTCGGCGCCTTCATCGCGGAAGGCATCGACGAGCGTCACGCCGAAGCCATGCCGTTCTCCCGCCGCCATCAGGAAAGCCGGGCCGCCCTGGCGATCCTTGCCGAAATGAAAGTCGAAGCCGGTAACGGCATGGTGGATGCCAAGATTCTTCTCCAGCACATCGGTCACGAAAGCCTCGGCGGAGAGCGAGGCGAAATCACGCGTGAACGGCTGCTCGACCAAAGCGGCAAAGCCAAGTTCGGCGAGCAGCCGTGCCTTCATCGGCGGCGGCGTCAGCACGAAGAGCGGCACCTCCGGCCGGAACACCTTGCGCGGATGCGGCTCGAAGGTGAGCACCAGGGCGGGCACGCCATTGCGGCCGGCCTCAGCCAGCGCGCGCTCCAGGACGGCCTGGTGGCCGCGATGGACGCCGTCGAAATTGCCGATCGCCACGACGCCGCCGCGCAAATGCGCAGGCAGCGGCGTGGCCGTGTAAAGACGTTTGAAGGTTTGCGTCATGTCGAGGCGCCCGTCATGGCCAGACTATCAACCTATTGCAGGCGCGGAATGACGGCGACCGGCCGGTAGCCGTGCTTTTCGAGAAAGGCCGCCAGCCTTGCGGGATCGTCGCCATGCTCACGCGCATGGATACCGCCCGAGACATAGAGCACGTCAAAGCCGTTGTCGGCCGCGCCCTTGACATCGGTCATCATGCCGTCGCCGATGGCGAGAACCTCGCTTCGTTCGACGGCGCGACCGAGCAATCCGGCGACCTCCTTCATCGCGACATGGTAGATCGGCGCGAAAGGCTTGCCGGCAATCAGCGTACGGCCGCCCAGTTGCGCGTAATCCCGCGCGAGCGCGCCGGCGCACCAGATGGTGCGCTCGCCGCGCTCCACCAGGATATCCGGATTGGCGCAAATGAAAGGCAGGTTGCGGGCGCGCAGCCGCTGCAGCAATTCGGCATAGTCGGCGGGCTTCTCGACCTCGTCGTCATAGAGACCGGTGCAGACGACACCCGAGGCCTCGAATTCCTCGACAAGATCGACATCGAGCCCGTCATAGAGCGTGAAATCGCGCTCCGGTCCGATATGGAAGATCCGCCTTGGGCCGTCGGCGATCAGGTCGCGCGTCACGTCGCCGGAAGTAACGACCCGGTCACAGGCGTCGGCGGGAACACCGATGACCTTCATCTGGGCAATGACGTCGGCGCTGCGGCGTGGCGAATTAGTGATCAGCACGACAGGCACGTTGGCCGCGCGTGCCCGGGCAAGCGCCGCGGCGGCCGCCGGAAAATGCCATTCGCCATTGTGCACGACGCCCCATACGTCGCACAGTATGGCCGCGTAGCGCCCCGCAAGATCGTCGAGCGAGGTGATGATGTCAGGCGAATCCGCCATGCCGTGTCCCTGATTTTGATTCCTGGCAGGCCGCGACAGACAGTCGGCCACGGACGGTCCCGCATAACCGAAGCGTTTGATCCTGTCACGAGCTTTCCCGATCACCACATGCCGGGCCTCGCTCTCGCTTGCCCGCACGCACAAGGTTAACACGCCGTCAAAAAGGCGGTGCGTTCTTGATAGTTTCGCGCAAGCTGAAATTTAACGATTTATGACCATGGTACGACGGCAACTGCGACCATGGTCGTATATCGGCATGGATCCTTGGCGGGGGTAAATGCAATGATCCGCGATTTTTTTCGCGACAGGCGGGGTAACTACGCCTTGATGACGGTCATCACGATGATACCGCTGATGGGCGCCGTGGCGATTGCCGTCGACTACACCGAGTTGATCAGGCAGAAGCAGGAAACGCTGAACGCGCTCGACGCGGCGGGTATCGCCACAGCGCAGCAGATCGTCTCGGGGGCCAGCGACGATCAGGTAAGGGCTTTCGCCAAACAATTCTTCGAAGCAAATCTCTCGCATGTCGCCGCGGCGAACACGGCGCTGACAGTTACCTTGCCAAACAACAATACCGGCGGCGGCACGCTGGTTCTCCAGGCCTCGCTCAAATACAAGCCCTATTTCCTGCCGGTGGCCATCATGCTGCTCAATGGCGGCACCGCCGGAGAAACCAACGTAAGTGTGAGTGCCAGATCGGAAGTCCGGCTCAAGAACACGCTCGAAGTAGCGCTGGTGCTCGACAATTCCGGCTCGATGAGCATCAACGGCTCGGGCACCGGCCAGAAACGCATCGACCTCCTCAAGCAGGCGGCGAAACAGCTGGTCGACACGCTGGCGCAGCAAGCCCAGCAGATGAAACAGATCTCAAAGCCGGTGCAGTTCTCGCTGGTACCGTTCTCGGCCTCCGTCAATGTCGGCCCGACGCACGACCAGGATCCGTGGATGGATCTGAACGGCGTCTCGCCGATCCACCACGAGGATTTCGACTGGTCGACTATGAGTTCGGCCAACGACCCCAACAAGTACGCGCAGAAGGTCGGCGGCATATGGTACAAGCGCGGCGCCGGCTGGGGAGACACCAAGGATCAGCCGCTCACCCGCTTCAGCCTCTATTCCGACATGACCGTCGAGTCCGACCGCGAGACGGTGCAGCCTCCAAGGCAATATGTCTGTGACGTCACCAATAGAGACGGCAGTTGCAACAAAGGCCACTGGGTCACGCCGTCCCCGACCTATGTCTACACCACCAGCCGCTATGCAAGTTGGCAGGGTTGCGTGGAGGCCAGGCCGTACCCTTACAATGACGACGACACCACGCCGGACAGCGCCAATCCGGCCACGCTGTTCGTGCCGATGTTCGCCCCCGACGAGGCCGGCACGCTTTGGCGCGATTTCAACCGCGACGGCATCAATGACGTCAGCAGCGTCGGCTACGGCTACGGTAACAACTGGTGGGCGGACTGGCCCTATTCGTCCAACCCGACGGCGTCGCAGCGCCAGTCCGACATGCGCAAATACTTCCTGGTCAAGCCATATGGTTCGGCGTCCGCGAGCTACGGCGACGGCCCGAACGCGGCTTGCACGACCAGCCCGATCACGCCGCTCAAGGATGTCAGCGTGGCGGCTGAGAAACAGGAACTGGATGACGCCATCGACGACATGGCGCCGACCGGCAACACCAACGTGCCCGAAGGCCTTGCCTGGGGCTGGCGGACCGTGTCCAGCAACGAGCCGTTCACCGAAGGTCGGCCGAACAGCGAAAAAGGCAACGACAAGGTGGTCATCGTCCTGACCGATGGCGCCAACACCTACAGCGCCGTCGGCGACTCCGGCTACGCCAACAACCGGTCCACCTATGCCGCCTACGGATATACCGGGCTGACCTACCCCGGTTCAGGCAGCGTCACACGCTTGTTCATGAACACGAGCAGCGCCGTGCCGAAGACCACCTACACCGACAGCAACTACACCGCCGCGCTCGACGAGAACATGCAGACGCTTTGCTCCAATGCCAAGGCTGCAGGGGTCATCGTGATGACCGTTTCGCTCGACCTGGTCGATACCAAGACCGACGAAAAGAAGGCCATGGCCGCCCTCAAGGCCTGCGCATCGGACTCGCGTTTCCGCAGGGACCCAACCGACCCGAGCAAGCCCGCGAAGCTGTTCTGGAACTCGACCGGCGCGACGCTTTCGGACGACTTCAAGGCGATCGGCAACGAATTGTCGAACCTGCGCATCGTCAGTTGAACTACCAGGGGGCCGCTCGAGCAAATGCGCAAATTCTGGCATCAATTCTGCCGTGACCGCCGCGGCAACTATGCCCTCGTGACGGCAGTTGCCACGGTCCCGCTGATGGGGGCCTTGGCGGTGGGCGTCGACTTCACAGAGCTCAATCGCGAGAAGCAGATGGTGCTCAACGCCCTCGACTCGGCCAATTTCGCCTCCGCGGTGCGCCTCTCGCAGGGCGCGTCGGACGACGAGATCAAGGCCTTTGCGGCTGCCTTCCTGAACTCCAATCTCAACACCGTCGATCCCGCCAACATTACGCTCGATGTCACGCTGCCGAGCAGCCAGACCGGCGGCGGCTTGATGAAGCTTTGCGCGACGCTCACCTATCATCCCTATTTCCATCCGGCGGCGGCGCTGCTCAGCGGCGCGTCGGACGGCGACGCGCATAAGCCGATCCAGGTCGAGATGTGTTCCCAGGTGCGGCTGAAGAACACGCTGGAAGTGGCGATGGTGCTCGACAATTCGGGCTCCATGACAACGCCAGGCACCGGCTCGGGACAGAAGCGCATCGACCTGCTCAAGCAGGCCGCCAAGCAGCTTGTCGACACGCTGGCGCAGCAGGCAGCGCAGATCAAGCAGATCGACAAGCCGGTGCAGTTCAGCCTCGTGCCGTTCGCGGCGTCGGTCAATGTCGGGCCGGACAACGACAACGCCCCGTGGATGGACGTCTACGGGCTGTCTCCGATCGCCAACGAGAATTTCGACTGGTCGACGCTGAATGCGCCCGACAAATATGCCCAGAGGATCAACGGCATCTGGTACAAGAAAGGCACCGGCTGGGGCACTGAAGAAGACGAGGTTCTCAGCCGCTTCGAGCTCTATCAAGACATGAAGGTGGTGACCAGCCACGAGCGCATTGTCGGCAGCGCGCGCAGCGTCTGCGATACATACCGCTCGAACCACACCTGTTCGCACAGCCATACGGAATATGATTACAACGACACCTACGGGCCATTCGCCAGTTGGCAGGGCTGTGTCGAGGTCCGTCCCTATCCTTACAATGTCGACGACACGCCGGCCTCGGGCGGCCCGAACAACAGCGGTATCGGCGTCGGCGATCCTGCAACCATGTTCGTGCCGATGTTCGCGCCGGACGAACCCGGCAATCATTGGAAGGTTACTCAGAACCCCAGGGAGCCGGATCCGGTGACCTATGGCGCGGCGAACAGCTGGTGGAACGACGACCCATCGAGCACCACGGGCAAGACCAGGCAGTCGAACATGGCCAAGTACTTTCAGCCGCGGCCGATCGATGCTCCAACCCTTGGTTCGGGCGCCGGCCCGAACTACAGCTGCACCACCACGCCGATCACGCCGCTCACCGACGTCACCCACGCGGACGGGCTTGCAGCCATCAAGGCTGCGATCGACCTCATGCAGCCCAACGGCAACACCAATGTGCCCGAAGGAATGGCCTGGGGCTGGCGCACCGTGTCGAGCGCGCCGCCCTTCACCGAGGGCCGTCCGGAAACCGAGCGCGGCAACGACAAGGTCGTCATTGTCCTCACGGACGGAGAGAATACTTACTCGACGGTCAGCTCCGACCCGGCCGGCAACAAGTCAACCTACGCGGCCTATGGCTATACCGGCGTCGGCTATAACGGTACCTCGGTCACCCGTCTGTTCGGCGGCACGTCGAGCGCGATCGGCCAGTTCAACTATTCGTCGAGCAACTATACCGCCGCGATGAACGAGCAGATGGCGAAGCTGTGCGACAATGCCAAGGCCGGCAACATCATGGTGATGACGGTGGCGCTCGACATGTCCTCGACCAGCTCGAGCGACCAGAAGGCCATGGCGGCGCTGAAAGCATGTTCTTCCGACTCCCGTTTCCGCAAGGATCCGACGGATCCAAGCAAGCCGGCCAAGCTGTTCTGGAACGCCACCGGCGCAACGCTCTCCGACAATTTCAAGGAGATCGCGAACGAACTGTCGAACCTGCGGGTTGTGGGGTAAGGCCGGAAATCAGAAACGGGCGTTGAATGTCAGCGTCCAGGCCCTGAAAGCACGGTTCACGATGCGGGCAATGTCGCTGAAGGGCCCGTCTTTGACGCCAGCAATTGGCCGCCGTCGACCGCGATCGTTTGCCCCGTAATCCAACTTGCCATTTCGCTCGCCAGGAACAGAGCAACTTTTGCAATCTCCTCCGGCGTGCCAAATCGCCCCCAAGGTATGCCGTCGAGCGTGCGCTGATACAGTTGGGGATCGGAGGTTCTACGGTGGTCCCACACGCCGCCTGGAAATTCGATCGAACCAGGCGCGATGCCGTTTACCCGAATGCGTTTTGGCGCGAGCGCCAACCCCTGGCCCATTGTGTAGTTGACGAGCGCCGCCTTGATCGCGGCGTAAGGCAGAGTGCGCGGCACCGCCCTGAAACCGGAAATCGACGCGATGTTGATGATGACACTACCCCCCGCTCTTTCCATGAACGGGATGGCTGCCTGGGTGGTGCGCACCGTCGCCATCAAGTCGACGTCGATGCTGGCTCGCCAGCCGCTCTCGTCATCCCTCATGCCGATGCCCGACGCATTGTTGACCAGGATGTCGATGCCATCGAGCGCGCTAACGGCCTCCGCTACAAAGCTTGCGGGTGCAGATGCCTCCGCGAGATCGCATCGCATTGCGAAAACGTTCCCTCCATGCCGCTTCAGCTCGACCTCAGCCGCTTCGAGACCCGACGCACCGCGGGCGCAGATCGCGACATCGGCGCCTTCCGCCGCAAATGCCAGAGCGATCGACCGGCCGATGCCGCGACTGGCACCCGTTACAACAACCTTTTTGCCCTTGAAGGAGATTTGCATAGCGTCGACCCGTGCAAAGCTGGTGAATGGAATGTATTGGATTATCACCTCCTGGTCGAGAAACGGCCGGATCTGGCGGCATCGAGGCTGGCGCAACGGCCGGCGCCTTGAAGCCCTTGTGCCGTTCTGCGCGGCAGGGCACATCTCAGGCGCGCTTTCCAGGAGACGCCCGTGCCCGACGCCGCCAATCATCTCACCTTCGCGCTGATCTGCCTCGGCATGGTGCTGACGCCCGGCCCGAACATGATCTACCTGATCTCGCGCTCGCTGTCGCAAGGGCCGAAGGCCGGGCTGATCTCGCTCGGCGGTGTGGCGCTGGGCTTCCTGTTCTACGTGGTCTGCGCGGCCTTCGGCATCACCGCGCTCATCTTCGCCGTGCCTTTTGCCTATGATGCGCTGCGCTTCGCAGGCGCGCTTTATCTTCTGTGGCTCGCCTGGCAGGCGCTAAGGCCCGGCGGACGCTCGCCCTTCCAGGTCCGCGAATTGCCCAGGGACAGGCCGCGCAAGCTTTTCGCCATGGGCCTGATGACCAACCTGCTCAATCCGAAGGTCGCGGTGCTCTATCTGTCGCTCTTGCCGCAGTTCATCAATCCGGCCAAGGGCCATGTTTTGTCACAGCTTCTGGTGCTCGGCGTGACACAGATCTCGATCAGCCTGACGGTCAATACAATCATCGCGGTGACCGCCGGCTCGATCGCTAATTTCCTCGCCGGACGGCCGTTCTGGCTGGTCGTTCAGCGCTGGATGATGGGCACGGTTCTAACCGCGCTGGCGCTGAAGATGGCGACCGAGGCGCAGAGATAGGGTGCATTGATAATTCAGGTGAGACCGGCCTCACCCTAAGGGCCGTCACAATTTTACATCGGCCGGCGCACCGGCCGGATCTGCTCCGGCTCGACCACCTTGCGATAGAGGTGCCAGGTTGCATGGCCGAGGATCGGCATGACGACGGCGAGTCCGGCAAAGAGCGGGATCGAGCCGATCACCAGCAGCACCGCGACCGTCAGGCCCCAGAGCGCCATCGTCAGCGGATTGGCCATCACAGCGCGGGCCGAAGTCTCGATTGCCGAGACGGCGCCGACGTCGCGGTCGAGCAGCAGCGGGAAGGCTACGACGGTCGTACCTAAAACGACAACCGCGAAAACGAAGCCGACGGCGTTGCCGACGAGGATCAGCGTCCAGCCCTTGCCGGTCGTCAGCACGTCACGCACGAAAGCGCCGACCGAAGCGGGTGGCTCGGCGCCGAACAGGCTGGTGTAGAGCGACTGCGCGGTGAACAGCCACAACAGGAACAGCGCGAAGAGCAGGATGCCGATGACGGCGATCGACGGCAGCGCCGGCGAATGGCGCACGTCCAATGCATGGTGCCAGCGGCTGCTCATGCCAAGCTCGCGCCGGCGGCTGATCTCGTAGAGGCCGATGGCCGCAAACGGACCGATCAGCGCGAAACCGGACATCAGCGGGTAGACGAGCTGGATGGCGTTCGAGCCCGAGCTCCATTGCGTCAGGATCAGGCCGACGATCGGATAGATCAGGCACAGGAACACGTAATGCGAAGGCTTGGCCCAGAAATCCTTGGCGCCGAGCTTCAGCGCGTCCCAAAGGTCCGCGGTCGAGATGTGGCGCACCGTGGGCTGAACATGCGCGCCGTACGCGTCCGTCATGACATGAAAACCGGCCATAACCGTCCTCCGTTTTTGTCGGGAGGCGGTCACCGCCAGGGTGGCCGCCCATGGCTGCCACTTTCAAGAACGCGCGGATGATAACCGATCTTCCGGCAAAAGTCGCCGCCTCCCTCGATTTTCATCGGTTGCCCGGCAAAAGCCACGATCGGCAGTATCAGAGGCCGGATGAGCATCTCGACCACCGCCCTCCCCACTATGAACCGTCGCATGCTGATCAAGGCCGCAGGCCTGGCAGCACTTGCCGGCATCGCCGCCTGCAGCACGGTGTCCGTGCCGATCGGCGAAGGCGCCGGCGTTTCGTCTTCCGCCACGAGCACCTTGAGCACGATCCGCACATCGGCTGGACTGCCGGCGCTGACCCCCGATGCGCAGCTCGAGCAGGCGGCGCTGCAGCAGGCCGGCTACATGGCGTCGCGCGAGCGCATGAGCCACACCACCGGCTGGGGCAAGGATTTCGCCTCGCGCATGAAGGACAATGGCGTGGGCGGCGCGGCGGCTGAAAACATCGCCGAGGGCCGTTTCGACCAGCAAAAGCTGTTCGACATCTGGATGCACTCGGACGGCCACCGCCGCAACATGCTCGATCCGGATTTCAGCCGTTTCGGGCTCGCTTATGTGCGCGACGGCCGCGATCCTGCCTTGCGCTACTGGGCGCTGGTGCTCGGCCGCTGAAAGCGGCGAGCCGCCAGCGGGCGGCTCCGCCAACGGAGCCGGTCGGTATGCGAACGCAGCCGGCGGTAGCGCTGTTTTCCATCTGCACCCATTGGGCTAAGGTGACACGGACACGAAATCGATACCGTCAGGGGAATGCGATATGCGGACCAGCTGCATAGTCCTGATCGGGCTTCTATCGATCGCCCCCGCAGCCGCGGAGGATGTCCAGTGTCCGGAAGGCAGTCAATTGCCGCAGGAAATAGACAACACACCCGATTGCCTGGCGGCCCACAAGTTACATCAGGCTTGCGCCTGGGGATCTAGCGGTGACGAATTCATGTCGGAAGCCGTGATCGACAAGTGCAAGGCCGGGTTTTTCGATCGACTGAGCCACAGGCAAATGCGCCTGTATGAAAGGCGCCTCGAAGCGTGCGGTGAACGCTACCCCGTCACCGAGGATGGCGGGTCGATCCAGATATACCTGTCATCGATGTGCGCCGAGGATCTCGCTGCGACTTATTTCAAGGCCGCAAAGGGTGGGCGAATTGCGGCCACGCCACGCTGGAGCGTGCCCAATATACCTGAGTGAACGAACCACTCGCCCGTATCGGTTCCATGCACGCGGACTGAAGCTGGCCGCTTCAATCCATATGCGCTGCAGGCGCACCCCCTGCCGGTGCCGCCTTCGGCTTGCGCAGCAGGACGACGAACGGGATCGCGATCAGCGTCATCACCATCAGGATTTTGAAGTCGTTGATGTAGGAGATCATCATCGCCTGGGCATTCACCGCACGGTCGACCTGCGACAGCGCCGCGGCGTTGCCGCTCGCGGCCGCCGGCGAGGCAGCCCATAGGTTGGGATTGTAGGGGTTGATAAAGGCCGACAACTCGGTGTGGTTGATCTGCGTGTTGCGCACCATCAGCGCGGCAACCACCGAGACGCCGATCGACGAGCCCAGATTGCGCACCAGGCTGAACAGCGCGGTGGCGTCGGTGCGGTAGCGCGCGTCGAGCGTGGCGAAGGCGACCGTCGACAGCGGCACGAACACCATGCCCATGCCGAGACCTTGGATGACGCCCGAGGTGAGGATCAGCCAATTGTCCATCTGCGGCGTGAAGCTTGCCATGGTGTAGAGCGACTGCGCGGTCAGCAGGAAACCGATGGCGACGAGGATCCTCGCATCGAACCTGTGCATGATGCGGCCGACCACCAGCATCGAGATCATCGTGCCGATGCCGCGTGGCCCCAGCACGATGCCGATCGTCACGGTCGGGTAGCCGAAAATATTGGCCAGCATCGGCGGCAACAGCGACATCGAGGCCAGGATCAGCACGCCCATGACGAAGATGAAGCCGAGGCCGGTCACGAAATTGCGGTCGAGGAATATCTTTGGATCGATGAAGGGGTGCTCGGCCGTCACCGTGTGGATGGTGAACACCCAGAAGCCGGTGAGCGACAGAGCGAGCTCGATCCAGATCTCGGCCGAGTTGAACCAGTCGACCTCGCCGCCGCGATCGAGCAGGAGCTGCAGCGCGCCGACGCCGAGCGAGAGCATGGCGAAGCCGAAGAAGTCGAAGCCCCGCACGCGCTTTGCGACGACGGGCAGATAGGCGGCCATGCCGAGGAAGGCCAGGATGCCGACCGGCAGGTTGATGAAGAACACCCAGCGCCAGTTGAAGTTCTCCGTCAGCCAGCCGCCCAGCGTCGGGCCCAGGATCGGCCCAAGCATGATGCCGGCGCCCCAGATGGCCATCGCCTGGCCGTGGCGTTCCTTCGGGTTGATGTCGAGCAGGAAGGTCTGCGACAGCGGCACGATGGCCGCGCCGAACACGCCCTGCAGCAGACGGAAGAGCACGATCGTCTCGAGGCTCCAGGCAAGGCCGCAGAGCATGGAGAAGATGGTGAAGCCGACAACGGAGGCGAGAAACAACTCCTTGCGGCCAAGCCGGTCGGCAAGCCAGCCGGTGACCGGCGTCATGATCGCCGCCGCCACGATATAGGAGGTCAGCACCCAGTTGATGTTGTCGGGCGACGCGCCAAGGTCGCCGGTCATGGTCGGCAGCGCGACATTGGCGATCGTTGTGTCGAGCGCCTGCATGATCGTCGCCAGCATCAGCGCGACGGTGATCAGCCCGCGATGCGGCACTTCCTTGAAAGGCTCGGGCGTGGTCATAATGCTGAACTTCCAGCAGGTAACAGAAACGTGTACACTGGGCTTCCGGGCGGCAAAGCCTTCCGTTGAGAGACCCTCATCGCGGTGGGACGCGACTATCGATGTGGGGGTTACATCGACTGAAAGTCTCTGTTGGAGCGGATGCCTGCCGCCCGGAAACCTGAGGACCGACGGGGCCGTGACGAAGGTTTCGGTTTCGATCGCGCCGCCAGGCGGCTGATCTTAAACGCTTATCCTTCCCACCCCTCCCATCAGACCAATCCCTGTTCCGCCCCAATCCACGGGGCGTATCGTTACTGCGCGCTCTCCCCTGCCGTGGCATGGCCGAAGATCGACGGCAGGCCGCGCGCCACGCCGGTGTCGACGGTGACGGTCGCGCTCATGCCGGTGCGCAACGCCATCCTGGCGTCAGGATCGGTCAGCTCCAGGCGCACGGGAATGCGCTGCGTGACCTTGACCCAGTTGCCGGTGGCGTTTTGCGCGGGCAGCAGCGAGAATTCCGCGCCCGTGCCGGCGCCGATCGCCTTGACGGTCGCCTCGAAGGTGCGGCCCGGATAGGTGTCGACGACGATCTCGGCCTTCTGGCTCGGCTTCATGTTGGTAAGCTGGGTCTCCTTGAAATTGGCGTCGATCCAGGTGTCGCCGGTCTCGACCAGCGCAAACAGCGGCGTGCCGATGGACACATACTGGCCGACCTTGAAGGAGGCGGCCTGGTAGATGATGCCGTCGGCCGGCGCCTTCACCGTCGTCTGCGCCAGATCGTAGGCCGCCTTGTCGCGCGCTGCCAAAGCAGCCATCACTGTCGGATGCTTGTCGGTCTCGATATTGGGGTTGCCACCGAGCGCCGCCTTGGCGCTGACGATGCCCTGCTCAGCCATCGCAAGCTGCTGTCTGGCCTTGTCGAGATCGTTGCGGGCCTGGTCGAGCGATGCCTTGGCGTTTATGCCCTTCTGCGCCAGATCGGCCGCGCGGTCATATTGCGACTGCGCATAGTCGACCTCGCTTGAGGCGGATTTTTCCTGCGCCATCGCCTGGCTGTAGGCGGCGCGCAGCTGCTCGACGTTGAGGCGCGCGGCGGCGACCGCCGCATCGGCCTGGGCGAGCGCGATCCGGTAAGGCTCGGGATCGATGACGAAGAGAAGCTCGCCCTGCTTGACCTGCTGGTTGTCGGCGATGCCGACCTGGACGATGCGGCCGGCCGTGTCGGAGGCGACCGAAATCCTGGCCTGCTGCAAATTGGCGTTCTCGGTCTCCTGATAACGGCCGCCCGTGACCCAGACATATGCGCCGCCGGCAAGCAGCGCCAGCGGCAGGGCGACCATCAACAGGAGGCGGCCGAGGCGGCGCTTTTTCTTTGGCGCCGCCGGAGCAGGCTGAGGCTCAGGCGCCGCCGTGACCGGAGCGGCCGCCGGCTGCGCCGGGGCTTCAGCGACCGGCTGGGCCGACGCAAGCTTGGCTACGTTGTCGTCTTCTCTCTTGGCTGCCGCGCTCATGCTGCCGCCCCTTCGCTGCTCTTGATCTTTTCCAGGGACGATGCCTCGCCATCCGTCAGGTTCTGCACGATCGTATCCAGAACCCGGATCAGGATGCGCCGGTCTTCCGGCGAAACACCGGTCAAGGACTCCTCATAGACCTCGCCGGCAAGGCTTTTGACATCGGCATAGGCGGCGCTCGCCTTCTCGGTCGGGAAGATCATGCGCACGCGCCGGTCGGTGGCGTCCTGGCGGCGCTCGATCCAGCCGCCCTCTTCCATGCGGTCGACCAGCCGCGAGACGCTGATCGGCTCGATTTCGAGCAGTTCGGCCAGCCGCGCCTGGGTGATGCCTTCTTCCTTGGCGACACGCACCATCAGCCGCCATTGCGCCGAGGAAAGCCCCAACCCGCTGGCGCGCGCCTCGAAGCGCTTGCGCATCAGGCGCTGCACGTCGTGGATCAAAAATCCCAATCTGTCGACGCCATCTGAAACCATGAGCGATAGATATAATAAGCGTGCTTATTATTCAAGAGGAGCTTTGCGAATGGACGACTGCGCGTCAGCACTGCAAGCCGTCAACGAGCCTGCCGTGTGATCAAGGATTTGAGCGCGCTGGCATTGTTTTCGATGCTAAACCGGGACCGAACATCCGCTTGAGCGCGATGAGCCATCGTGCGCATGTCGTCCGGGTGAGACAGCGCGTGGTCCAGCCATTGCGCAAAATCATTCGCATTTGGCTCGGCCAGCAGACCGGTTTCCAGATGGGAGACCGTCTCCGGAATACCGCCGATATTGCTTGCCACGATCGGGATGCCGAGTCCCGCCGCCTCAACTTGAGCCAGACCCAACGCTTCGACGAACGAAGGCATGACGACGAGATCCGCCTTCTTCAGGATCGCCGCAACGTATGGCAGTTCACCCATCCAGATTTGATCATAAAGGCCAAGCTCGATTGCCCGTTGCTTGATCGACTCTTGCTCGGGTCCCGATCCAACAATTGCAAAATGAAGCGCGGGCCATCGCGAACGCAATTTCGCTATTGCGTCAAGCATCATAAGGTGGCCTTTCTCTTTGCGGAGCATACCCACCTGCACGATCAGCGTGCCGCGCTTCCTCTCGATCCAATGAGAAAGATCGGAGGGAAGATCAAGGTAACATTCCGCATCAAGTTTTTCGAAATCCACACCCGGATAAATCACTTCGATCCGCTTGGGGTCGACCCGGCTATTGGACAGAATTTTTGATCGCAAATACTTGCTTGGGGTGAATGTAACATCTACGAAATAGTTATAGCTATATTCTGATATTTTTCCAGCCAGGTATGCTTTGGACCTGATCAGGCGCGGACGATTTCGACCGAAAAGTCGCGCAGCAATTGCAAGATTGTCTGTATCATGACCGCTGTGGCAGAAGCAGGCGGCGGGCCGCATTGCGGCGATCAGCCGATATAGGCCAGTTATCGTGCGCGGATCTGCACCATTTCTAAATGGAAGTGTCACAGTCCGAATGTTCATTGTCGCCGCTAAAGCCCCGACCCGAGAATTCGGGCGGCAGGCAAGCACCACGTCAATCCCAGACGCTCGAAGTGATCGCATCTGGATCAGCAATTGCCGTTCTTGTCCGCCGATATCGGGTGAGCTTTCGGTAAAAATAACGCTGTCGATTTTTTTGCTGTTTAAAGTCATGACAGTTAAATGGCGGGAATCGCTTGCCGCTGATCGATACTTTTCTCTGACCGGACGAAGTAGGCGCCTGCTCCAGCCCAACAAATGGATAAGCGAACAGAGCCGCCGGCCTGCCGTATCGCGAATTCACTGCCGAGGGCAATTTAAAAAAGATGTGAAGTCCGCGCCTTGCGGAACAGGGCTTCCCGCCCACAGTACCGCAAACGCGGTTTGCGGGGCTGCACGGTTTGCTGCATAGGTGCGCCGGCGCAGCAGGGAGCGAAACAATGTTCGACATCTGGCAGGTGGGCATCGTCCCGGATCGGATCGGCAACGCACTTGCCCCGCAAGGCCTCGACAAGAGCGGGGTCGTCTGGCTGCCGCCTCAAGGGTCGTACCGCTTCATCGCCGACCCGTTCGGCCTCTTCCATGGCGACCGTTTCACGGTGTTGGTCGAGGCCTACGACCACCGGGTGAGACGCGGCGAGATCCACTACTACAGCTACGATCGGGACTGGACGCTCAAGGAGCGCGGCGTGGCCTTGAAGGAGCCGTTCCACCTCTCCTATCCGTTCCTGATCCGGCAGGGGGAGGATATCTTCATGCTGCCGGAGGCCTTCAAGAGCGGGCGGCTCGCGCTTTACAAGGCGACCGATTTTCCAAAGGCGTGGCAGCCGGTCGCCGTGCTGCTGGACGAACCGGCGGTCGACGCGGCTGTTTTTCGCCACCAGGAGCGCTGGTGGATGCTCTATGCGCTCAATGGTCCCAACGAACGGGACATGCGCGAGCTGCACGTCTCTTTCGCCGAGAGCCTGACCGGCCCCTGGACCAAGCATCCGCAAAATCCGGTGCGCACGGGACGCGCATCGTCGCGGCTCGGCGGCTCGCCCTTCGAACATGATGGCCAGCTGTATTTGCCGACCCAGGATTGCACAACCGGCTACGGCACAGCCATCAACCTGTTGCGGATCGAGCGCCTGACGCCGGAGGAATTTTCGGCCGACATCGTCAAGCGGCTGTCGCCCGAGGGCTGGCTCGACGGCTTCGACACCGGCCTGCACACGCTGTCGGACGGTGGCGGCGTGACGCTGATCGACGTCCGCCGCTTCGAGCGCACGCCGGAGCGGCACCTGGTCAAGCTGCAGTACTGGCTGCGCAAGCAGATGCGGTGAGCCTGCGGCAGCCGCGATCACGGCGATCCGCCGCGACGGCTTGAGGCGATGCATTCACAGCAGGGCGTCAACCGTCTGAAAATTCACCGTGTTTTCTGTCACACGCTAGCGCCTCCCGGCTCGCTCATGGTAAAGCTTGCGCCGTGGATCGGGGGATCACGCAATGCCGACGCTTTATGCGCTGAAGCCGGCCTTCCAGGACAGGCTGCGGCCGCTTGTCGGCTGGCTGGCGGCCATGGGGGTGACAGCCAACGGCATAACCCTGCTGGCAGCCGGCCTCTCGATCGCGGTCGGTCTGGCGATCGTGGCGGCGCCCGGTTCGCGCCTGCTCCTCTTGCTCATTCCCCTGGTGCTGTTCGTTCGCATGGCGCTTAACGCTATGGATGGCATGCTGGCGCGGGAACATGGCCAGGCTTCCACGCTTGGCATGTATCTCAACGAGATCTGCGACGTCGTCTCCGACCTGGCGCTCATCCTGCCCTTCGCCGCTTTCCCACAGTTTGGCGTCTGGGGCGTCGTCGCCTTTGCCATTGCCGCGATGCTCACCGAGTTCGCCGGCGTGCTCGGCATTCCTGCCGGGATCGGGCGCAACTATGCCGGGCCGTTCGGCAAGAGCGACAGGGCGCTGGCGCTCGGCGTGGTGGCGGCTTTGTGCGGGGTCGGTCTGTGGCCGGCGGCGATTGCGCCGTTTGTGTTTCCGGCCATGGCTACGCTTTCGCTGCTGACCGCCATAAACCGGATACGCGCCGGTCTTACTGGCAAGACCGGCTAAGAGCATCGAGGCCCGCGATGCCGTCCGAGGGGAACAGCATGCTTCACGAACAGATCGCCACCGCACCGGCGGAAAGCCTTGCACGGCAAGCGCAGGAACGCAGCTTCCGCAGCCATGACGGCACCGAGATTTTCTACCGTTTCTGGCCGCCTATAGCGCCCAAGACAAAAGCATCGGCCGAGGCCAAGGGCGCGGTCATGCTCTTCCATCGCGGCCACGAGCATGGCGGCCGAATGGCGCATCTCGTCGACGAACTCAGCATGCCGGACTACGCTTTCTATGCCTGGGACGCGCGCGGCAACGGCCGCTCCGCCGGCGAGCGCGGCTATGCTCCGTCCTTTGCCGCACTTGTGCGCGATATCGACTGTTTCATGCGCGAGATCGCCGCCAAGGACGGTTTTGCCGCACAGGATATCGCGCTGATAGCGCAATCCTTCGGCGCCGTGCTCGCCGCTGCCTGGGTGCATGACTATGCGCCGAAGCTGCGCGCCATGGTGCTCGCCTCGCCGGCCTTCTCGGTCAAGCTCTATGTGCCCTTCGCCAAGGAAGGCATTGCGCTTTGGCAGAAGCTCAAGGGGCGCTTCTTCGTCAATTCCTACGTCAAGGCCAGCCTGCTCACCCATGACCCGGTGCGCATCGACTCCTTCGAGAACGATCCGCTGATCACGCGGCCGATCGCGTCGAACATCCTGGTCGAGCTCTACCAGCATGCCTCGCGCATCGTTTCCGATGCCCGCGCCATCACCGTGCCGACACAGCTTCTCCTGTCCGGCAGCGACTGGGTGGTGCGGCATGGCCCGCAGCACGAATTCTTCGTCAATCTCGGCAGCCGCATCAAGGAGCGGCATGTGCTGCCGGGCTTCTTCCACGACACGCTGGGCGAACGCGACCGCGCCAAGGCGCTCGACCTGATCCGGCCGTTCATCGAAGGGCAGTTTGCTTCGCCCGCCGAAGCCGTCGACCTGAAGCAGGCGGACATTGCCGGCTATACGCGCGACGAGGCCGACCGCCTCGCCTCGCCGCTCGATCTCCTTTCGCCCAAGGGCCTCTACTGGGCGATGAGCCGCGCCTCCATCCGCATCGGCAGCTGGTTCTCGCGCGGCATGAAGATCGGCGTCGGCACCGGCTTCGATTCCGGCTCGACGCTGGATTATGTCTACGAGAACGAGGCTCGAGGGCTCGGACTGATCGGCCGCATGGTCGACAGGACTTTTCTCGACGCCATCGGCTGGCGTGGCATCCGCCAGCGCAAGCTCAACCTCGAGGAACTGATCGGCCAGGCTTTGGCTACGCTGAAGGCGGCCGGGCGGCCGGGCCACGTCCTCGACATCGCCGCCGGCCACGGCCGCTACGTGCTCGACGCCATCGGCAAGAGTGCCGAGCAGCCGGCCAGCGTGCGCCTGCAGGATTATTCCGACATCAATGTCGAGCTCGGCCGCAAGCTGATTACTGAGCGGCAGATGCCGGCGAGCGTCTCGTTCCGGCGCGCCGACGCCTTCGATGGCGATGGGCTCGCCGCGCTGAACCCGGCGCCGGACCTCGCCATCGTCTCCGGCCTCTACGAGCTGTTTGCCGACAATGCGCTGATCGCCCGCTCGCTCGAGGGCCTCGCCCGCGCCATGCAGCCGGGCAGCCTGCTCATCTACACCAACCAGCCCTGGCATCCGCAGCTCGAAATGATCGCCCGCAGCCTGACCTCGCATCGCGGCGGCCAGGCCTGGGTGATGCGGCGGCGCACGCAAGGCGAGATGGACCAGTTGGTCGAGGCGGGCGGCTTCGAGAAGCTCGACCAGCGCATCGACCAATGGGGCATCTTCACCGTCTCGCTGGCAAGGCGGGTTTAGGAACCGCCCACGCATGCCGACCAGTGCCGAGCCCCCGTCACGTTCCGCCAGCCCAGCCGCCGAGCCCTATGGACGCGTCGTCCTGCGGGCAGCGCTATGGCTCGCGTTCCTCGCCCCGTTCTTCTATTCGACCTACGGCTTCGCCAACTGGCTAGCCTCGACTCGCAATCAAGTCGGCAGCATCGTCTTCTCCTGGGAACACCATGTCCCGTTCCTCGCCTGGACGATCGTGCCCTACTGGTCGATCAACCTGTTCTACGCCCTGTCGCTGCTGCTCAACGACAGCCGGCAGGGCGTCGACCGGCTGGCCGGCCGCTACCTCACCGCGCAGGTCGTCGCCGTCTCCTGCTTCATCCTGTTTCCGTTGACCGCCACCTTCGTGCGGCCGGCAACCTCCGGCCTGCCCGGCTTCCTGTTCGCCGTGCTCGGCGGCTTCGACAAGCCGTTCAACCAGGCCCCTTCCCTGCATATCGCGCTTCTGGTGATCATCTGGGATCACTGGCGCCAGCGCCTTTCCGGCGCTTTGCTGGCGCTCTGGCATTTGTGGTGCTTCCTGATCGGCGCCTCGGTCCTGACGACGTGGCAGCATCATTTCATCGACATCCCGACCGGCGCCCTGCTCGGCCTCTTCGCGCTGTGGCTCTTTCCCGCCAAGGGCGAGCTGCCCTTCTCCGGCTTCCGCCTGACCGCTGATGGCAAGGCGCGGCGCCTTTCGCTCTACTACGCGCTGGGCGCTGCCCTGGCGCTCGCTGGCGCATCCGTCTGCGCCTTCTTCTCGGCTGCCGCGCTTGTGCTTTTGTGGCCTTCGCTGGCACTGGCCATCGTCGCTTTCGGCTATGCCGGGGCCGGGCCAAAAGTGTTCCAGAAGACAGCGGACGGCCGCGTGTCGCTGGCAAGCCGCGTCCTGCTCTGGCCATACCGGCTGGGCGCCAGGGTCAATATCTGCGCCTGGACGCGCAAGCTGCCGCCGGTGGTTGCCGTCACCGACGGCGTATTTCTCGGGCGCTTTCCCGACGCTGCCGAAGCACACGCCTTCGGCACGGTGATTGATCTTGCCGCCGAGTTGGAGCGGCCGCGCGACGCGCCGGGCCGCTGGATCAGCTTTCCCATGCTCGATCTCCTATCGCCACCCGTGGACACGCTCGACGAGGCGGTGGCGGCAATCGAGCCGGCCCGCCGGCAAGGCAAGGTGCTGGTCTGTTGCGCGCTCGGCTTCCAGCGCAGCGCCACGGTCGTCGCCCGCTGGCTGGTCGCCAGCGGCCGTTCGCACACGCCGGCGCAGGCGCGCAAGCAGCTCGCCGCCTCCGGCCGTCCAGTGCATCTTCAGCTCGGATTGGACGAGCCGGTATGAGCGACGACGCCTATCAGCGCAAGACCGCCGCCTTTGCCGCCACGCTGATCACGCAGGCGGCGTGGCCGGGCGCCATCGTGATCGCCGGCGACAGCATCGCGCCACTGGTCGCCTCGGCGCGCGGCGCGCTCCATGCGCCGCTTGCGGTGCTGGCGCTGCTGGTCGCGGCGGCGAGCGCGGTCGTTGTGCTCGGGCTCTCGGCGCTTCTCCTCTTCGATGCGCTGCTGTTCCGGCTGATGGCGACGCATGGCGACGAGATTTCCGGAGGCGCCGCGGTCGACGACATGCTGAGCCGCATGCGGCTGAAGCCCGCTCCGCCAACGCCGCGTCCGCTTGACGACCGCATCGCTGGCACCCGCCGCCTGCTTACCCGGCAGCGCGTCGCCTTCGCGGTGTTCGTCGTCGCGTTCCTCACCGCCGGATTCTGGATGCCCAGATGAGCAAGCTTTCGCTGCGCACTTACACGCTGTTGCAGACAGTGACCTCGGTCGGCCTTTCGGCGATGGCCTGGGCGGTTACCGGCGTGCGGCCGATCTGGAGCGGCAGCGAGCCATCGGACCGGCAGCGCATCTATTTCGCCAACCACACCAGCCATGGCGATTTCATCTTGCTGTCGGCCTGCCTCAGCGAGACGGAGCGCGCCAAGACGCATGCGATCGCCGCGGCCGAATATTGGGGCAAGTCGCGGCTTCGCCGCTTTATCGCGCAGGACATGCTGTCTTCCGTGCTGATCAGCCGGCAATGGACGAGCGAAGCGGAGCACCCGATCTCGATCATGCTCTCCGTGCTCGACCAGGGTCATTCGCTGATCATCTTTCCGGAAGGCACCCGCAACACCAGCGACGAACTGCTGCCTTTTCGTTCCGGCCTCTACAATCTGTCGATGGCGCGGCCCGACGTCGAGCTGATCCCCTGCTGGATCGAGAACATGTCGCGCGTGTTGCCCAAGGGCCAGTTCCTGCCGGTGCCGCTGCTTTGCCGCGTCGTGTTCGGCGCCCCGGTCGCGGTGGCGCCGGGCGAAGAGCGGCGCGCCTTCCTCCAGCGCGCCCGCGCCGAGCTCCTGGCGCTCAATCCGCGCCCCGACCGAGACGATTGATGCGCCACGAAATCAGCATTCTCATCATCGGCCTCTTCGTTGTGCTGAGCACCGCCAGCGTCACCGCCGCCATCCTGTCGGCGCGCGCGCCGAAGCCGCTCAGTTCGACGCTGGTCAACCTCAGGCAGCGCATCAATGCCTGGTGGGTGATGGTGGCGCTGATGACGGTCGCCTTCTTCTTCGGCCGCTACGGCATGACCATCCTGTTCGCGCTTATCTCGTTCGCGGCGTTGCGCGAATTCGTGACGCTGACGCACAGCCGCCGCAGCGACCATTGGGTGCTGCTCGGCATGTTCGGCATCGTCATCCCCTTCCAGTACTGGCTGGTGTGGACAGCCTGGTACGGCCTCTTCGTGATCTTCATCCCGGTCTACTGCTTCCTGCTGATGCCGGCGATCACGGCGCTGCACGGCGATACCGAACGTTTTCTGGAGCGTGTCTCGGCGCAGCAATGGGCGATCATGATCTCGGTCTATTGCGTCAGCCACGTGCCTGCCTTGCTGACGCTTAACGTGCCTGGTTTCGAAGACCGAAACCTGCTGCTCATCGCCTTCCTGATCATCGTCGTGCAGGGCAGCGACGTGCTGCAGTACATCTTCGGCAAGCTGTTCGGAAAGCATCGCTTCTCGCCGAATGTGTCGCCGTCGAAGACCTGGGAAGGGCTGATCGGCGGACTCGTCGCGTCGAGCCTGCTCGGCGCGCTGCTCTCCTTCATCACGCCGTTCTCGCCGCTGCAGGCCTCGGCCGTCGCCTTCATCGCCTGCACGATGGGGTTTCTCGGCGGCCTCGTCGCCTCGGCGATCAAGCGCGACCAGGGCGTCAAGGATTGGGGTCATCTGATCGAAGGCCATGGCGGCATGCTCGACCGCACCGACAGCCTGGTCTTCGCCGCGCCGATCTTCTTTCACATCGTGCGCTATTTCTGGACGGTGTGAGCACCCGTTTCAGCATGTGACGGCAGCGACCCCAAAAAGGCTGCCTCACCCAAACATCGGAAAATTTTCAGAAACCGTTCGGGATTTCGCGCCGCCGAAATCGCAAAACGTTCTGGCCGGCGCAAGACAGCCAAAACACCAATTTGCCTCGCAGCCAGCACGATTTCAGCCTGCCGCGTCCTCCCAAGCGCGGCCGCAAATTTGGGCATGGAGACAACATGATTGCCGCACCCTTTCGTAACAAGCCGCTGAGGCACCGCCTGATCGCCGGCTCGATCGCCGCCCTCGCCTGTGGCGCCGCCCTGGTCTGGCATGGCGCCAGAAGCGAGGCATCGAACGCCGCACCGGGCACGCCCGAAACCAAGCTGGTCAAGGCAGTTTCGGTCTCGCCGGCACCCGCCATGGATAACCGCGTCGCCATCGGCGAGATCAAGCCAAGGCTGGAGAGCGATCTCGGATTTCGCGTTTCCGGCAAGCTCATCCGGCGCATCGCCGAGGTAGGCGCGACAGTGAAGAAGGGCGAGGTTCTCGCCCGCGTCGACGACCAGGATTACCGCAACCGGCTGGCCAGCGCCGAGGCGGACGTGGCGGCGGCCGAGGCCGTTGTTGTCGAAGCCCGCGCCGCCGAAACACGCATCAGCGCCCTGCTCGCCAAGGGTTTTACGACACGCGCCAACCATGACGCGACGCTGAAGAATCTGCGCTCGGCCGAAGCCAAGCTGAAATCGGCGAACATCGCCTTCGCGATGGCCAAGGACCAGCTCGGCTATACCGAGTTGCATGCGGAGTTCGACGGCATCGTCACGGCCACCGGCGCCGAAGCCGGCCAGTCCGTCAATGTCGGGCAGATGGTGGTGCGCGTCGCCGATCCGAAAAGCCGCGACGCGGTGTTCTCGATCGCGGAAGCAGCCTTTGCCAGCGACCAGCGCGGCAAGCAGATCCCCGCCGTCACCGTCTCGCTGCTCAGCAATCCGGCGATCTCGACGACCGGCACGGTGCGCGAGATCGCGCCGATGGCCGACGCCGCCACCCGCACCTTCCAGGTGAAGGTCTCGCTCGAGAACGCGCCGGACGAGATGCACTTCGGCGCAAGTGTCGCCGGCCGCGTCGAGATCGCGGGCGCGCCGGTCGTGACCCTGCCCGGCAGCGCGCTGTTCGACAAAAACGGCCAGCCGGCCGTCTGGGTGGTCGGCGCCAGTTCGGCGGTGGAGCTGAAGCCTGTCGCCATAGCCCGCTACGAAACCGACCGCGTTGTCGTCAGCGACGGGCTCGCCAAGGGCGACCGGGTCGTCACCGCCGGCGTAAACCGGCTGCGGGAACACGAAAAAGTTCGTATCGTTGAGGGAGAAGGAAAATGAGCATGTCCAAGACAAGAGTCCTGATCGCCGGCGCCGGCCCGACCGGTCTGACGCTCGCGCTATGGCTGACCAGGCTCGGCGTGCCGGTGCGCATCTTCGACAAGGCCGCCGCTCCCGGCGAGACATCGCGGGCGCTGGCCGTCCAGGCGCGCACGCTGGAGTTTCACCGCCAGATCGGCATCGTCGACGACGTGCTTGCCGAGGGCGTGAAGATCGAACGGCTCACCGTGCACACGCCGGCCGGCGTCGCCGCGAGGCTGCCGCTGTCGGATTTCGGCCGCGGCGTCAGCCCCTACTCCTTCGCCTTCGCGCTGCCGCAGGACATCCACGAGCGCGTGCTCATCGCGCATCTGGAGCGCGCCGGCGTCACGGTCGAGCGGAGCACCGAGCTCGTCGCCTTCCAGGACAGAGGTGACGCGGTCGTCGCGACCTTGAGCAAGGAAGGCCGGACCGAAACCGTCGGCGCCGCCTATCTTGTCGGTTGCGACGGTGCCCACAGCGCCGTGCGCCATGGGCTAAAGGTCGGCTTTCCCGGCGGCGCATACAAGCAGTCCTTCTACGTCGCCGACGTAAAAGGGCGCGGCGAAATCACCCGCAACGGCATGGACACGACGGTCAGCGCCTATGGCTTCGCCATCGTGATGCCGGTGCGGCAGTCCGGTTCAGTCCGGTTGATCGGCATCGTGCCGAAGGCGCATGAGACCGACGAGACGATCAGTTTCGAGGCGATCCGCGCCGATGTCGAGCGCGACACCGGTGTCACGGTCGACGAGGTGAACTGGTTCTCGACCTACCGCGTCCACCACCGCGTGGCCGAGCGCTTCCGCGTCGGGCGCGTGTTCCTCTGCGGCGATGCCGGCCACATCCACAGCCCGGCCGGCGGCCAGGGCATGAACACCGGCATG
Organism: Mesorhizobium sp. M2E.F.Ca.ET.219.01.1.1; assembly: GCF_004016445.2. Lineage (GTDB taxonomy): Bacteria > Pseudomonadota > Alphaproteobacteria > Rhizobiales > Rhizobiaceae > Mesorhizobium. The sequence continues at coordinate 1,273,209 of NZ_SADT02000002.1, read as the reverse complement.
GGCGATGCTGTGAACCTCGCCTGGAAGCTCGCCGCCGTGGTCCAGGGCCGGGCCGATCCGCGCCTGCTCGACAGCTACGAGCCGGAACGCATCGCCTTCGCCCGCAAGCTGATCGAGAGCACCGACACCGCTTTCCGCTTCATCACCAGCCGCTCGCGGTTCATAGGGCTGTTCCGTCGCTATCTGATGCCGAAGATTTTAAACGCGCTGCTCCACACCTCTTCCGGCTCGCAATTCTTCTTCGGCGTGATCTCGCAGGCGGCGATCCAATACCGCGCCGGGCCGATCAGTGCGGGTACGGCGGGCAAGGTCAGCGGCGGCGACCGCCTGCCCTATGTCCTCGGCCCCAACGGCGACAATTTCGAGCCGCTGCACTCGCTCGACTGGCAGGTCCACGTCTATGGCGAGGTCACCTGCGATTTCCGGGCGATGCTGGCATCGACCGGCATCCCGGTTCACGCCTTCGCCTGGTCGGACGCGACTGAGAAAGCCGGCCTGCAGCGTGACGCCTCCTATCTGGTGAGGCCCGACGGCCATGTCGCGCTCGCCTCGCCGGTCCAGGAAGCGGCCGTCTTCCAGCGCTATCTCGCCGGTCTCGCCATCAAGCCGAGAACGGCGGAGCGCGCGCCCTACCGCGTGCCGGGCACCATGCACAGCCTGGCCTGACCAGCGACAGTGCCCGCCCATGGCGGGCGCTGACCGGAACCCATCCATTACCTGTTTTGGCCAGCCGGCAGGAGCCGGCGGAACGCGCCTTCGCGCGCGCCGAGAGGGATTTTGTCATGACCAGCTTCAATCTTTCCGAATGGGCGCTGCGCCACCGCAGCTTCATCGTCTACCTGATGATCGCGGCCGCTCTCGCCGGCCTCTATGCCTATCGCGGCCTCGGCCGCGAGGAGGACCCGCCCTTCACCATCAAGACCATGGTAGTGAAGACGATGTGGCCAGGCGCCAGCACCAGCGAGACGGTCGAGCAGATCACCGACCGCATCGAGAAGAAGCTCGAGGAGCTGCCCGACCTCGACTACGTCAAGAGCTACACCAAGCCCGGCGAATCCGTCGTCTTCGTCAACCTCAAGGACACGGTTGCCGGCGACCAGGTGCAGCCGCTCTGGTACCAGGTGCGCAAGAAGCTCAACGACATCAAGCCGACGCTGCCGTCCGGCGTGCAGGGTCCGTTCTTCAACGACGAGTTCGGCGACACCTATTCGCTGATCTACGCGCTCACTTCCGACAGCCTCAGCCATCGCGAGCTGAAGGATATGGCGACCACCCTGCGCGCCGGGCTGCTTACCGTGAAGGACGTCGCCAAGGTCGACCTGATCGGCCAGCAGGACGAGAAGATCTATCTCGAATTCTCAACGCAGAAGGTGGCGGCGCTCGGCCTCGACGTCGGCACGCTGACGCAGGCGCTGCAGGCGCAGAACGCGTTGACGCCGAGCGGCACGGTCGATGCCGGCCCCGAGCGCATCGCCATCCGCGTTTCCGGCTCCTTCACCTCTGCAGAGAGCCTGAAGGCGATCAACTTCTACGCCAACGGCCATTACTTCCGCCTCAGCGACGTCGCCGAGGTCAAGCGCGCCTATTCCGACCCGCCGCAGCCGATGTTCCGCTTCAACGGCAAGCCCGCCGTCGGCATCGCCATCTCGATGACTTCAGGCGGCGACGCGCTGGCGCTTGGCGAGAACATCAAGGAGAAGATGCGCGAGATGGAGGCCGAGCTCCCGCTCGGCGCCGAGCTCGGCATGGTCGCCGACCAGTCGCATGTGGTGGACGAGTCCGTCGGCGAATTCACCAAGAGCCTCGGCGAGGCGATCTCCATCGTGCTCGCCGTCTCGCTGCTGGCGCTCGGCTGGCGTCCGGGCGTCGTCGTGGCCGTCGCCATCCCGCTGGTGCTGGCGATCACCTTCGTCACCATGGAGTATTTCGGCATATCGCTGCAGCGCATCTCGCTCGGCGCGCTGATCATCGCGCTCGGCCTTTTGGTCGACGACGCGATGATCGCGGTCGAGATGATGATCGCCCGCATGGAGGAAGGCTACGACAAGATCTCGGCCGCCACCTATGCCTACACCTCGACCGCCTTCCCGATGCTGACCGGCACAGTGGTGACGATCGCCGGTTTCGTGCCGGTGGGCTTCGCCAAGAGCGGCGCCGGCGAATACTGCTTCTCGCTGTTCGCGGTCGTGGCCATCGCGCTTGTCGTCTCCTGGGTGGTGGCGGTGTTGTTCACGCCGCTCACCGGCGTCCTCCTGCTGCCCGACCGCATCAAGGGCCATGGCGGCAGCCATCAGCCGTCGCGCATCGCCCGTGGCTTCCAGACGCTGCTTGAAGCCGCCATGCGGGCGAAGTGGCTGGTGCTGTCGGCGACCGCCGGGCTGTTCGCGCTCTCCGTCGTCGCCATGGGCTTCGTCGGCCAGGAGTTCTTCCCGAAGTCCGACCGGCCGGAGGTCATGCTCGATCTCACCTTGCCGCGCACCGCGTCGATCAAGTCGACGGATGAGGTGGTCGAGCGTGTCGAGAAGCTGCTCGCCGCCGATCCTAACATCGACCACTGGAGCTTCTATGTCGGTCAGGGCGCGGTGCGCTTCTACCTGCCGCTCGACGCCCAGCTTGCCAACGACTTCTTCGCCCAGGCGGTGGTGGTGACCAAGGGCCACGCCGTGCGCCAGGCGGTCATCGACCGGCTGGAGAAGGAGCTGTCGACCGGCTTCGACGACGTCATGACCCGCGTCACGCCGCTGGAGCTCGGCCCGCCGGTCGGCTGGCCGCTGAAGTTCCGCGTCTCGGGTCCGGACCCGGACAAGACGCGCGGCCTCGCACAGCAGTTCGCGCAGGTGCTGGGCAGCGACGCCGCGGTGCGCAACATCAACTATGACTGGAACGAGCCTGCCAAGGTGATCATGGTCGATGTCGACCAGGACCGGGCGCGCGCGCTGGGCATCTCCTCGCAGCAGCTGTCCGAGACGATCAACGCGATCCTGTCCGGCTCGAAGATCACCCAGATGCGCGACGACACCTACCTGATCGACGTCGTCGCCCGTGCCGTGGACTCCGAACGCGCCAGCATCGACACGCTGCGCGGCCTGACGATCAGCGCTTCAGGCGGACGCCGCGTGCCGCTCGAACAGGTGGCGAAGCTCAGCTACCAGACCGAGCCGCCGCTGATCTGGCGGCGCGGCCGCCTGCCGACCGTGACAGTGCAGGCCGACGTGGCCCCCGGCGAGAACGCCACCGCCGTGTCGAAACGGCTGGGGAGCGCCATCGCCACCTTCAAGGCCGGGCTGCCGGCGCGCTACAGCGTCGAACAGGGCGGCGTGATCGAGGACAGCGCCAAGGCCAAGGCCAGCATCTTCGTGGTCTTCCCGCTGATGCTGTTCATCATGGCCACCGTACTGATGATCCAGCTGATGAGCCTCCAGCGCCTGGTGCTGGTGCTGCTCACCGCGCCGCTGGCCATCATCGGCGTCGCCGGCGCGCTGCTCATCTCCGGCGCTCCGATGGGCTTCGTGGCGATCCTCGGCGTGATGTCGCTGATCGGCATGGTGATCCGCAACTCGGTCATCCTGATCGCGCAGATCGACCAGCATATCGCCGCCGGCGAAGAACCCTGGGCGGCGGTGATCAGCGCCACCACGCACCGGCTGCGGCCGATCCTGCTGACGGCGGCGGCCGCCATCCTCGGCATGATCCCGATCGCGCCGACCGTGTTCTGGGGACCGATGGCCTATGCCGTGATGGGCGGGCTGATGGTGGCGACCGTGCTGACGCTGGTCTTCCTGCCGACGCTCTACGTCGCCTGGTTCCGCATCAAGGCGCCGGAACCAGCCACCGCAATAGCCGAGCCGGTCGCGGCCGCTGAACCGCAGCCGCTGGCCGCCTGAGCAGATCTCGTCGTCGCCGACAGGCTAATCGGCGGCGACACCACAACCGCGGGCACGGCGCTCGTGGCTCACCTGGCGGCACAGGCGGGTTCGGCCCGGCTTGCCGCTGCATCCTCCCCCAAGACTTCAACCAACTTCTGGAGAAACCAACATGCCCATGAAATCCTTCAAGAAATACCGCTCGGCAGCCGCCCTGCTCGCCCTCGCGCTCACCACCTTCGAGATCGTCGGCAGCGTCGTGCCAGCGCTGTCGCTGGTCGGCACCGCCGAGGCCCGCATCGGCGCGCCCTGGACGCCGCGCAGCGCTGCAGGCGTTGCCCGGCGTACCGCCACGTGGCGCGTGCTGCGGCACACCACGGCCTGGGTCGCCACGCTGCCCGCCGGCTGCGTGCGCACCAAGGTCAACGGCTTCGACGTGTGGCGCTGCGGCGGCACCTACTACCGGCTCTATCAGGGCCGCTACATCGTGGTCGTGGCCGATTGATCCGCCTCGGGCGGAATCTCGCCGAGGGCAAGTCTGACGCCTTCGGCGAGATGCTCGGCATCGGCCTGGTTCTCGAACGGCACGCCGCGCAAGGCATAATCGAGCGGCGAGAACGGATCGCCCTCGCCGATGAGCGCGATCTGCCGCCGCGCCTTTTCCATCTCGCCCATCTGGGCATAGCAGGCCGCCAGCCGCGTGCGGATCCACGGGGCCGGACGCGTCGCCAGCTCCAGCGCGTCGGCCGCCTGCCGGTATTCCCCCATCATATAAAGCGCCAGCGCGCGGTCGAACTGGTACCAGTGCGGGTGCAAGGGATCGATGCGGATACCGCGCGCCAGCCAGGTCAATGCTTCAAGGGGCCGGCCGCGCATGGTGAGCAGCATGCCCATCTGCTCGATGCTGTCGGCATCGTAAGGGTTTAATTGCAGCGCGATGCGCATGTGATGCTCGGCCGCTTCGTGGTCGCGCATATAGAGGCGGATCAGCGACTGCACGCGGTGTCCCGTCGGTTGGTCGGGAGACAGCGCCAGGCCCTTGTCGGCAAGGTCGCGCGCATTTTCCAGAACGGCATCGCTGGCGCGCCCGAACTCGCCGTCCAAGGCCCGCACCAGCCCGAGATAGGTATAGGCAAGGCCATAGTTCGGATCCTTGGCGATCGCGGCCTCGAACAGGGCTTCGGCGCTTCGCTGGTCGGTCTGGGCGGGATCACGCAGCATCGCGAAGCCGCGCAACAGCAGCTCGTAGGCGGCAAGGCTGGTGACGGGCTTGCGTGACGCCTGCTCCAGCCCGGCATTGGCGACACGGGTGACCAGCCGGCTGACGATCTGCTCGACGATCTCGCGCTCGATCGCAAACAGCCCTTCGCCATGCGATTGGAATCGGTCGCCCCAGAGCTGGCTGCCGGTGGCGATGTCGACGAGGCTGACGGCGACCACGACATGCTCGCCTTGCCGGCGCAGCGATCCTTCGACCAGATAGTCCGCACCGATGCGGGCGCGGATCTGCGGCCACTCGGCGCGGCCAAACGAGGCGAAGGAGAAGCTGGAGTTGCGTGCCAGCACCGTGACCGTGCCGAAGCGCGCGACACCGTTGATCAGGTCCTCGGCGAAGCCATCGACCATCGCCTCGTCGGCCGGATCGCCGCTTTCATTGCGGAAGCGCACCACCGCGACGATCGGCTGGGTGCTGATCTCCGGCGCTGCCTCGGCTTCCGCGGCCAGCATGTAGCCTCGCTTGGAGACGGTGCGCACCATGTCGTCGCCCAGCACCTTGCGGATTTCGCGCACCGACTGGGTCAGCGAATCCTCGGTGACGTAGACGCCCGGCCACACGACATCCATCAGTTCCGATTTCGGCACGACGCGGCCCATGTTGCGGGCAAGATGCGAAAGCAGCGCGAAAGCCTTCGGGCGCAGGAAGAGCGGCTCGCTGACGCCGCGCAACGTGCCCATGGTAAGATCGAGCGTGAACCCGCCGAACCGAAATATCTGATCGGTCGCCGTCGTCATCGGGACACCCCTTCCCGCGTACCCGCAGCGTCGATTCCACTTCGACGCTGCATGCTCGAAGCGCATTATTGCCCAGTGCGCAATTTCGATCAAACTCAATGCCGGCGCGGCCGATAGGATCGGCCCGCCAAATGCGAGGAACCATGAACCCGACCGAGAAAGCGCTGTGGTTTGTCGAAAGCCATCTGCCGGACGCCATCAGCCTCGACGAAATAGCGCAAAGCAGCGGCGTGTCGCGCTTCCATGTGACGCGCGCTTTCGCCGCCGCCACGGGGCGGTCGGTCATGGGCTACATGCGGGCGCGCCGCCTGAGCGAAGCGGCGCGCCAGCTAGCCGGAGGCGCGCCCGACATTCTCTCGGTCGCGCTCGACGCCGGCTACGGTTCGCATGAGGCGTTCACGCGGGCTTTTCGCGATGCGTTCGGCACCACGCCGGAGCTGGTGCGCGCGCAAGGCTCGACCCGAAACCTCGATCTTGTGGAGCCTATCCTCATGGACAGTTCGCTTCTCACCACGCTCGAGCCGCCGCGCTTCGAGACCAGCTGCCCATTTCTCGTCGCCGGGCTCGGCGAGCGCTACAGCTGCGAGACCAGCGCCGGCATCCCGATGCAGTGGCAGCGTTTCGCGCCCTATATCGGCAACATTCCCGGCGAGGTGCCCGGCGTGTTCTACGGCGTGTGCATCAATGGCGACGACGCCGGCAATTTCGATTACATCGCCGGCGTCGAGGTGACGGATTTCTCCGACCTGCCGAAGGGCTTTTGCCGCGTGCGGGTGCCGGCGCAGAAATATGCGGTGTTCGCGCATCGCGAGCACATCTCGACCATCCGACGCACCGTCAACACGATCTGGAACAAATGGCTGCCTGCCTCCGGCCACGAGATCGCCGACGCACCGGAATTCGAGCGCTATGGACCCGAATTCGACGCGCATACCGGCAATGGCGGGCTGGAGATCTGGGTGCCGGTGAAGGGGTGATCCTCACTACAAATCCAGATCCCACGTTTGCCCGACCAGATCCTTGCCAAAGGAATGGTGGCGCTCTTCGTCGACCAGCTTGAAGCCCGCCGCCTGGTAGATGCGGCGGGCGGAGCCCAGTATGTCGTTCGTCCACAGCGTCAGGGTCCTGTAACCCTTGGCGCGGGCGAAGGCGATGCATTCGTCGACCAGTCGCCGGCCGATGCCGAGGCCGCGCGCCGAGGGCTCGACATAGAGCAGCCTGAGCTTCGCCACCTTGGGCGATTTGCGTACGACGAAGACCGAACCGACCACCTCGCCTTCGCGCTCGGCAATCCAGGCGCGTTCCCACCTTGGATCGAATTTCTTGACGAACTCGGCGAGGATCTCGGCGACCAGCGCCTCGTAGGTTTCGTCCCAGCCATACTCCTCAGCGTAGAGCATGCCCTGGCGGCGCGTGATCCAGCCGATGTCGCCGACCTGCAGCGGCCGCAGGATGTGGGGCACCTTGGGTTCGGGCCTCTCACCAAGCAGGTCCTGCACGGTGCGCATGGCCTTGACCAGCCGCTCCTGGTCAGCGGGCGCCAGACGATCGAGCAGCGCGCGCACCTGGTCGTGCGAATCCTGGTTGAGCGGCGCAAAAGCCTCGCGGCCCGCCGTCGTCAGCGCGATCGAAGACCGGCGCGCGTCCGCCTCGCTGGCCTCGCGCTCGACCAGACCGCGCTCCTCGAATTTCTTCAAGAGGCGGCTCACATAGCCCGGGTCGAGACCAAGGTCGCGCACCAGATCGCTGGCGACGAGCCCCTCGCGATGGGCAAGCTCATAAAGCACCCGCGCCTCGGTCAGCGAGAACGGGCTCTTCAGAAGGCTCTCGTCGAGCAGGCCGATCTGGCGGGTGTAGAAGCGGTTGAAGGCGCGCACGGTATCGATGCGCTCCTTGCCAGGGTGGTCGTGGATGGTCATCGGGATTCCTCCTGTCCTGGACAAGATCAATCATTTAGTTGACTGAGTCAATAAATCCGACGATCGAGACGTTACACGACTTCGTCATTCCAGGGCGGAGCAAGGAGCGAAGCGACGCGCGCAGACCCTGGAATCCATTCCGTGACGGTGGTCAAGCGCGCTGCGCCGCAGAACGAAATTCTGGGCCTGCATCAGGTGCCAAGGATCCAATTCGTTGCATAGCGGAAAGGTAACGGAATGGATTCTAGGGTCTGCGCTCCGCTTCGCGTCGCTCCGACCTGGGATGACGACCTCCCGCCGGCGCCAGTCGCTGGCGCCTAGACGTCCTACCCCATTGGCAGCACCGGCCAGAACTCGACGATCCGCCCGCCGGCAAATACCGCGATCGCACCGAAATGCTGCAGCACGGCCTCGCTCTGCGTCGGCCGCAGGAAGGCGTAGTCGCCGGGCTTCACATCCGCGCTTGCCGGCAAGCCCATGAATTGCTGGTTGGATGATAGTCCGATCAGGCCGTTCTGCTTCATGCCTTCGGGGAACACCGGTTCGGCCATCCACTTGCCGCCATAGAGATAGCAGCCCTTGCGCGGGAAGAGGCCAAGCGCCTGCAACGCCCTGGAAACCGCCGGGGGACCGGGCAGCATCGGATCCAGCGCCTTGAGGATCGGCGTGGCGATGAAGGCCGCCGGCTGAAAACCGCCCAGGCCGGGCGTGTCGAAGTCGCTGGGCAGGACGAAGGCCGAGCCGATCGACACTTCGTTGGCGACGCCACCGCCATGAAGCAGCGCCGTCTTCGAGCCGCCGATATTCAGGATGCGGCGCCGGTCCGGATCGAGGGCGGCGGCGAACTCCGCCGCCTTGGCCGAAGCCTGCTTCAGCGCCCTGGCCGCACCGCCGAAGAGGCCCGGTATCTCCGGCGCATGCGCTTCATAGGCCATGATGCCTTCGCAATGCAGGCGCTCCGGCACCGTCAGCGCCTTGATCTCGGCGGGGCTCGAAAAACCGCCGCGATGCAGGCCGACGTCGACCTCGAAAGCGATGCGCAACTCGGTGTCGAGCGCGAAAGCGAGTGCACCATATTCGGTCAGCCGCTCAGGCGTGTCGATCAGCCAGCAGACACGCGACCACCAGCCGGCGCTGCCTTGGGTCAGCGCTGCCCTGGCGGCGCCAACCGGCATTGGCTTGCCGTAGAGCAGATCGCCCTCGGGAAAAGCGTCGAGCACGGCCTGCGTCACTGGCGGATGGAAAGTCATGAAGCGGTTGGTGCCAAGCGCCCCGGCGATGTGCGAAAGGAGCGGCATGCAAGGCAGCGACTTGTCGACCAGCCGAATGGCAAGGCCGGGCGCCAGCCGCTCCTTCACCAGCGCAATGTTGCCGTCCAGCCGGTCGCGGTCGAGCACCAGGCAGGGCCGGAAGATCTCGGCTGCCTTCAACGCATCGGACAGGGCAGCGAAATAGGCGCTCATCATTCGATGCCGAACAGGCCGGCCATATAGGGCGACACGAAACGGTTGTCGGGATCGATGTCGCGGCGCACGGAAAGCGCGTCGTTCCAGCGCGGATAGACTTTCTTGAAATCCGCCGCCTTCAGGCTGTGCATCTTGCCCCAATGCGGCCTGCCGCCATATTTGCGGAAGATCGGCTCGGCGGCGCGCATGAAAGGCAGCGGGTCGTTGGCCGCATCGTGGTGGATGGCGATCGAGCAGGTCAGCCTCTTGTGGAAGGGCGAAAGCCAGAATTCGTCGGGCGCCACCGAACGCACCTCCATCGGGAAATAGACTTCCGGAAAGTGTTTTTCGGTCAGCGCGATGATCTCGGCCAACGCCTTCGGACCTTCCTCGTAAGGCAGGTGGTACTCCATCTCGTTGAATTTGGTTTGACGGTCGCTGGCGTAGACGTTGAGCCAGTCCTGCACATAGTCCTCCGACGGGACCTTCTTCACCGCGCCCTTGATCAGCGCGCGCCGCAGCGACGGCAGCCAGCGCAGCACGGTGCGCAGCTTGCGCAAAGTCGCCAGCCCCTCCTCGTCGTTCTCGGTCGGCCGCGGCATTGGTGCTGCGTCGCTGAGATCGCTGGCGATGAACTGGGCGTAGCCGGAAAACGGGATGTAGTAGAATTCGGCCGAGCGATGCGCCGCCATCATCGTCTCGAAATCGCGCAGCATGTCGCCGATCGGCAGCACCCATTTGCGGCGGCGCAGGCGGTAGGCCGCGATGTTGTTCATCGTCACTTCGGTGAGAATGCCGAAAGCGCCAAGCGCGACGCCGGTGGCATGGATCATATCCTGGTCGTCGGACCGGCTGTATTGGCGCAGCTTGCCTCGCCCATCGACGAGTTGCACCGCCTCCAGCTGCGTGTGGTAGGCGCCGAGCGTCGGGCCGGAGCCATGCGTTGCCGTGCCCAGCGCGCCGCCGATCGCCTGCTTGTCGATATCGCCCATATTGGGCAGGCCCTGGCCGATGTCCTGCAGGATGTGCATCAGGGCGCCGAGCCTGGTTCCCGCCCTTACCCGCGCCCGGTTGTTCGCGGCGTCGTGCGAGACCAGCCCCTCGATCTTCTCCAGCGAAACGATGGTGCCGTCGGACTGCACCAGCGGGGTGAAGGAATGGCCGGCGCCGGCGACGCGCAGCGGTCCGTGCGCCAAGCGCACCAGCTCGGCCAGTTCGCCCGCATCGGCCGGGGTCGCGATCTGCTTCGGGGATGCAGTGACGAAACCCGACCAGTTGCTCCAGGCGTTTGCCATCCTAATCCTCCCGCTCAAGCCTTACCGCGCCGGCGCGCGACCAGCACGAAGACGCCGAGCAAAAGCACGCTGGCCACAGCAGTCGCTGCGGCGAATTCGGGCACCGGGCGGAAATTCCCGGCATCGATCAAAAGCGAGGCGGCGATGGGGCCGATGGCGAGACCGAAGAGCTGCGCGGCCGGCACCAGGAGCACTGCCGTCCGCGTCTCATCGGCGGTGATTGCCATGCGGATCTGATAGGGCACGATGAAGAGCAGGATGAAGCCCATCACCAGCGCCACCGCCCAGAACACCGAAAGACCCGGGCCGGAGGCAAGCAGGACCGAGCTGATGGCCGCGACGATGCCGATGATCGTGATGGCAAAACGGTAGTCGATGCGCGCCTCGAACACCGTCGCGGTCATGGCGCCAATCACCTGCGCGGCAAGGCTCGCCGACACCATCAGGCCGACGGTGCGGCCGTCGATGCTGAACTGCGCGCCGATGGGTTCCAGAAAAGCCCAGACAGCACCGAAGAACATGAAATAGCAGAAGATCGACAGGAGCGCTGTGATCGCGGGCAACGTCGCGACGTTGGCAAACTGCTCTTCCTTGGGCAGATCGGCATAGTTGTCCGGCACCATCCAGGCGACGACCAGCGATAAGAGGCAGACGATGCCGAGCGCGATGAAGCCGCCGGCCGAGCCGACGGCGGGCACGGCATAGAGCGCGAGGATCAGCGCCAGCGCGCATTGCGCCAAAGTCTGCAGCGTGACGAAATAGCCGCCGATGCGCTCGGCCCGGCGCGAGCGGGCGATCAATTCGGTGGCGACGGCGACCAGCCCGCCCTCCGCCAGCCCGGCCAGCATGCGCGCGCCGATCAGCGCATTGGGGCTGCCGGCATAAGCGGTCCAGAAATTGGCGAGCGCGAGCAGGACGAGCAGCGCCGCGCTCTTCGACCGCATGTTCCTGGCAGGCAGCAGCATGGCCACGATCGCCGACCCAATGCCGATCGCGATCATCTCGGCGGTCGCGACCAGCGCCAACTCGTCGCCGGTGACGTGGCCCTCCGTGTAGAGCGCGCCGAGCAGCACCGGCTGCAGGCCGAGGATGAGCAGGCCGACCGAGCCGATCCACAGCGCCGAGGCGAGCTGCGATCCCGTCGGATTGCCGACAAGCCAATCGCCATCTTCCGCTTGCGCGGCTTGCGATGCAGTCACGAGATGCCTCCCTTGCAGCACGATCGAAAAGCTGACAAGTTGTCAGCATTTAACGAAACTGATACTTGATCATGTTTCTTGTCAACCGCGAATTCGCACTTTTCCGGGAAAGATGCGGGCCATGACGCAGGCGAAGCGAATAGCGACGGAACCCAGGCGCCGGCCGAAGCAGGAGCGCAGCCGCGAGCGTATCGACGCGATCCTCGCCACGACCATGCGGCTGATCGGCGAAAAGGGCATCGATGCGGTGACGATGAAGGAGGTCGGCGCGCTGGCCGGCGGACCGATCGCCACCGTCTATCATTATTTTCCGTCGAAGTCGGCGATCCTGGCGATGCTCTATGAGCGGTTTTCCGAGGAAAGCCGCGCGCGCTTCGGCGCGATCATCGCCGGGATAAACGGGCCTGGCGACGTGACGGCGGCGGCCGACCGCATGCTCGACGACTATTATGCACGCGTCGCGGCGGACCCGGCGATCCAGGACCTGCAGAACGCCATCCAGGCCGACAAGGCGCTGCAGCATCTCGACATTGCCGAGACGAGGCACCAGGCAAGGATATTCTGCGACCATGTCGCGCCGATGCTTCAAGCCGGGCAGCGCGAGGCGTTCGGGCGGGTCGTGTTCCTGATCTTCCAGCTTGCCGGCGGCGTCGTGCGGCTGGCGCTGACGCAGGACGAGGCGGAAGGCCGGCGCACGATCGACGACTATCGCTCGATCATCCACACGCAGTTGCGGCTGTTTCTCTGAGCGTGATCAGGGATCCAGCTTCGGCCCCAGGATCTCCACCAGCCAGTCGACGAACACCCTCACTCTTGGCGAAAGCTGGCGGCTCGGCGGATAGAGCACCGAGATCGGCGTCGGTGTCGGGGGATTGTCGGGAAGCACCTCGACCAGCCGGCCGGCCTCGATGTCGTCGACGTAACGGAGTTTTGGCGCCTGGAACAGCCCGAAGCCAAGCCGGACCAGCGCGGCACTTGTGTCTGAATTGGCGACGGTGACTCGCGAGGGCAGGACAACTTCTCGAACCTTGCCGTCGACGGTGAATTCCAGCGGCATCACCTGCATCGTGCGCGACGACACGAAACCGATCATCATATGGCCGGCAAGATCATCCAACGTCCGCGGCACACCGTGGCGTTCGAGATAGGCGGGACTCGCGACGGTGATCTCGCGCGCGATGCCGAGACGCCGCACGATCATGTCGCTGTCGGGAAGCACGCCCGCCCGGATCACGCAGTCGATGCCTTCACGCACCAGATCGACGAGGCGGTCCCCCTCGCCGATATGCACCGACAGGCCCGGGTATCTGGCAAGCAGTGCCGGCAGTTCCGGCAAGAGAAACGTGCGCGCCATGTGGCCATTGACGTCGACGCTGAGGCGTCCACGCATCTCGCGGGCGTCGAAGCCGCCCTCGGCGTCCTCGATGTCGGCGAGGATGCCGATACAGCGCTGGTAATAGGCCTCGCCGTCGGGCGTCGTGGTGACATGGCGTGTGGTGCGGCGGAGCAATTGCACACCAAGCCGCTTCTCCAGCTGCTTGATCGCGGCGGTGGCGCTGGAGCGCGGCAGGCCGAGATCGGCGGCAGCCGCGGTGAAGCTGCGCCGCTCCACCACCCGGGTGAAGAGCCGCATGCTGTCAAAACGATCCATGGCTGATTGTTCGCACAGACTGAATAGTGTTGGCAATCCATGCCCAATTATATCGCCTGCTTAGGCGAGTATATGCATCTCCATTCGAAGAGAAGGAGCTTTCGCTATGTCCACCCGTCCCATTGCCCTCATCACCGGCGGCAGCCGCGGCCTCGGCCGCAACACTGCGCTTCACCTTGCCCGCAAAGGTGTCGACGTCGTCCTCACCTATCGCTCGCGCGCCGATGAGGCCAAAACTGCCATTGCCGAAATCGAGGCGGCCGGCGGCCGGGCCGCGGCACTTGAGCTCGACACCGGCACCGTCGCCAGCTTCCCGGCTTTCGTCGCAGCGCTGAAGAAGACGCTTCACGAGACCTGGCAGCGCGACCGTTTCGACTATCTCGTCAACAATGCCGGCACCGGCCTGCGCAAGCCGATCGCCGAGACGACGGAAGAGGAATTCGACACGCTGATGAACATCCATCTCAAGGGCGTGTTCTTCCTCACCCAGGCGCTGCTGCCGCTGATCAACGACGGAGGCCGCATCATCAACGTGTCGAGCGGGCTGGCGCGTTTCTCGGTGCCGGGCTCGTCCGCCTATGCGATGATGAAAGGCGGCGTCGAGGTGTTCACGCGCTACCTCGCCAAGGAGCTTGCCGGCCGCCGCATCACCGCCAACACCGTCGCGCCCGGCGCGATCGCCACCGACTTCAATGGCGGCCATGTGCGCGACGACGCCGAGATCAACCGGGTCGTGGCCGGGATGACCGCGCTCGGCCGCGCCGGTGTCGCAGACGATATCGGGCCGATGATCGCCTCGCTGCTCTCCGAGGACCATCGCTGGGTCAACGCCCAGCGGATCGAAGTATCGGGCGGCATGAACATCTAGGTGATCGTCATGTGACCTGACGGATCAGCCCTTCGAAGCCGTCGGCGAGATTGGCATTGCCGGCGGCGATGAAGCTCGACAGGTTCCGGGCGCGGCCGGGCGTCTTGTTGGCATCGAGCAGCACTGCCCTGCCCTCATGCATGACGAAATCGAATTTTCCGTAATCGAAGCCCAGCTTGCGCCTGAGCGCGCGAAGCTCGTCCGGTACCGGAACCGCCTCGCGGCGGATGGTGTCGTCGCCCTTGACGAGGCTCTGCGGCGAGACGTGGCGGGTGCAGCGCTCGCGCTCGCCGCAAAACAGCCAGAACCGGGCGCCGAAGCCGTCGGGCTCCGGCTCGGGAATGAACTTTTCGACAACCAGATCCTGGCGCTCGAACGCCGCCACCGGAACGTCGGCGAGCGAGGCATGGACCTGGTATTTGTCGAAAGGCTCGACGCCGGAAAACGGCTCCGGCCTGCCGGCGCGCCGCGCGCGCCGATTCAGCTGCTCCTCCGGCGTTCCCCAATGATTGAGGCTGCTCTTGACGATGACCTGCCCCTGCCAGGGATCGTCCCGGCCGATCGCGGCGCCGCTGACGCGACGTTTCGAAATGTCAGCGGCACCGAGGTTGAGGCAGAAGGGAAAACGGCGGGCATAGTCGACATAGTCGGATGGCGTCACGGTCACATCGAGATGCAGCACCGCGACATCGGCGGCCGGATTCGCGGATGTGCCTTTCAATATCTGCACCGAATGGCCGCGGCGCCTCAGCTCTTCCAGCAGGTCGAAGAGCATGTACGGGCTGTCGCGGCGCAGCAGCAGACCGCGCCGGCTCTGAAAGCGGTCGAACTCATGTGTGATAACTGCGATACGCGCCATGGGCCCCCTTGGTTTCCACGTGACTGTCGCGTAATCGACAGGTCGCGTGGAACCGGGGGGTTTTGCATGACTGAACATTGGAATGCAATTCGCAGGCACTGGCAGTTGCTCGGCCCGCCGCTGAGGCCGCCACCCGAAGTCGTCCAGGCCTATGACCGCGAGCTCGAGCTTGGCCGATCGCATGTCGTGATGCTCGGCGTGACGCCGGAGCTCGCCGGGCTTGGCGCCGCAATGACGTCGGTGGACGAGTCCGCCGATATGATTGCCGGCATCTGGCCGGGCGATACCGACACGCGCGAGGCGGTGAGAGGCGACTGGTTCGATCTGCCGTTCGGCGAGGCAAGCGTCGAGGCCCTGATCGGCGACGGATGCCTTTCGGTCATCGGCGCCGCCGATCTCAGGCGCAGGCTGTTTGCGTCGATCGCACGTGTGCTGAGCGCAGACGGGCGCGCCGCCGTCAGGCTTTACGCCTCTCCCGAAACCCGCGACGAACCGCAGGCCGTCCGCGCCCTGGCGATGGCCGGCGGGGTCTCGACGTTCCACGAGCTCAAATGGCGTGTGGCCATGACTGCGACAGGCGGCGCGCCTGATTACACGATACCGGTCAGAAGCATCCTGGAACAATTCGACAGGATTTTTCCCGACCGCGAGGAGCTTTCAGCGCGTACCGGGTGGGAGTTGCCGGTTATCGGAACCATCGACGTCTACCGGAACTCGCCGGCCATCTACAGTTTTGCCCCTGTCGCAGCGCTCATCGAGGAAGCCAAGACCTTCTTCGATGATGTCCGGCTGGCCTCGACCGGCACATACGGGCTCGCCGAGCGCTGCCCGCTGCTGGTGATGCGGTTGCCGAAGCGGCGGACCTAGCAGGCGAAATTGCTGGTCCGCAGCTCGCGGCAGCCGTCGCATTTCCGACCAGGGCTTCGCCCGAGAAAATTTCGCGCTGCCTGCCCCTTGCGCGCGCCTTGACTCTCGAAACCCACCGGCCTATCTCAGCGCCACGTTAGCACTCGCCCTAGGTGAGTGCTAACTCATATCCGGCGGCCTCGCCGGATGGAGGAACAGTTCTCACCGTTCTCATTCGAGGAAGACAACATGGCAAAGTCCAAGTTCCGCCCGCTTCATGACCGCGTGGTCGTTCGCCGGGTCGAATCCGAATCCAAGACCGCCGGCGGGATCATCATCCCGGATACGGCGAAGGAGAAGCCGCAGGAAGGCGAGATCATCGCCGTCGGCTCCGGCGCCCGCGACGAAAGCGGCAAGCTCGTGCCGCTGGACGTCAAGGCCGGCGACCGCATCCTGTTCGGCAAGTGGTCGGGCACTGAAGTCAAGCTCAATGGCGAAGACCTTCTGATCATGAAGGAATCCGACATTATGGGCATCATCGGCTGAATTTCGGCCTCTCCATCAACTGAGTTTTCGGGCTCTTCCCGAGCCCCTGTCAGGAGCTAACCATGGCTGCAAAAGACGTAAAATTCTCCCGCGACGCCCGTGAGCGCATGCTGCGCGGTGTCAACATCCTCGCCGACGCGGTGAAGGTCACGCTGGGCCCCAAGGGCCGCAACGTCGTCATCGACAAGTCGTTCGGCGCCCCGCGCATCACCAAGGACGGCGTCACCGTCGCCAAGGAGATCGAGCTCGAGGACAAGTTCGAGAACATGGGCGCCCAGATGGTCCGCGAAGTCGCTTCGAAGACCAACGACATCGCCGGCGACGGCACGACCACCGCGACCGTTCTCGCCCAGGCGATCGTGCAGGAAGGCAACAAGGCCGTTGCCGCCGGCATGAACCCGATGGACCTCAAGCGCGGTATCGACCTCGCCGTCGGTGAAGTCGTCGCCGCTCTCGGCAAGGCCGCCAAGAAGATCAAGACCTCCGAGGAAGTCGCCCAGGTCGGCACGATCTCGGCCAATGGCGATGAGTCGGTCGGCAAGATGATCGCGGAAGCGATGCAGAAGGTCGGCAACGAAGGCGTCATCACTGTCGAGGAAGCCAAGACCGCCGAGACCGAGCTGGAAGTCGTCGAAGGCATGCAGTTCGACCGCGGCTATCTCTCGCCCTACTTCGTCACCAACGCCGACAAGATGGTCGCCGATCTGGAAGACGCCTACATCCTGCTGCACGAGAAGAAGCTCTCCAACCTGCAGGCCATGCTGCCGGTCCTGGAAGCTGTCGTTCAGACCTCGAAGCCGCTGCTCATCATCTCGGAAGACGTCGAAGGCGAGGCCCTGGCCACGCTGGTCGTCAACAAGCTGCGCGGTGGCCTGAAGATCGCCGCCGTCAAGGCTCCGGGCTTCGGTGACCGCCGCAAGGCCATGCTGGAAGACATCGCCATCCTCACCGGTGGCCAGGTCATCTCGGAAGACCTCGGCATCAAGCTCGAAAACGTTGGCCTCAACATGCTCGGCCGCGCCAAGAAGGTGTCGATCTCCAAGGAGAACACCACCATCGTCGACGGCGCCGGCAAGAAGGCCGAGATCCAGGGCCGCGTCGCCCAGATCAAGCAGCAGATCGAGGAGACCACCTCGGACTACGACAAGGAGAAGCTGCAGGAACGTCTGGCGAAGCTCGCCGGCGGCGTTGCGGTGATCCGCGTCGGCGGTGCGACCGAAGTGGAAGTCAAGGAAAAGAAGGACCGCGTTGACGACGCTCTGAACGCGACCCGCGCGGCCGTGGAAGAAGGCATCGTCGCCGGCGGTGGCGTGGCCCTGCTGCGCGCTTCGGCTGCCGTCAAGGCTACCGGCGTCAACTCCGACCAGGCTGCCGGCATCAACATCGTGCGTCGCGCGCTGCAGTCCCCGGCCCGCCAGATCGCGTCGAACGCCGGTGCTGAAGCCTCGATCGTTGCTGGCAAGATCCTCGAGAACAAGGGCGCGACCTTCGGTTTCAACGCCCAGACCGGCGAGTATGGCGACATGATCGCCATGGGCATCGTCGACCCGGTCAAGGTCGTGCGCACGGCTCTCCAGGACGCTGCCTCGGTCGCCGGCCTGCTCGTCACCACCGAAGCCATGATCGCCGAAGCTCCGAAGAAGGAAGCTGCCGGCGGTATGCCGGGCGGCATGCCCGGCGGCGGCATGGGTGGCATGGGCGGCATGGACTTCTAATCCAGGCTATCCAGCGAGTGCATACGGAAAGGGCGGCAGCGATGCCGTCCTTTTTGTTTGAAACCGAAAAGCCGGCCCGACGCGCGTCGCGGATGGCAAAATCGTCGAGGCGATGGGCTACGTCAAAGGATAGGCCCGGAGCGGAAAGGCCGCACTCAGGCCCAGCCCGGAATTCCGCCCCGCCAAGTTAGGACTCCGGGCATTCGCGACCTACGAGACCACCCTATTGAGTTTCACGAAGGTCTTCGGGCTGCGCTGGATGGTCTGGAAAATCACGCAGTAGCGATCGGTGAGCTCCATGAGTTGGGTCAGCCGGCTCTGCTCGACATCCGACTCGATGTCGAAGCGCAGGCGGATCTCCTTGAAGCCAACCGGCACGCCTTCCGTGACGCCAAGCGTGCCGCGCAGGTCGACATCGCCCTCGGCGGAGATTTCCGCAGACTTGATCGGGATCTCGAGCACGGCTGCAGCCGCCCGCATCGAGACGCCGGCGCAGGCGATCAGCGCCTCCAGCAACATGTCGCCGGAGCAGAGTTCCTGGCCACTGCCGCCGGCCTTGGGATGGATGCCGGCCAGCGCAAGTCCGCGTCCGGTCTCGACCTTGCAGGTCACCCTGGTGTCATCAGCGCTTCCCTTGGCCTTCAGGGTGAGAAGCGCGGCCCGCGCGTCCTTGCGATAAAGATCCTTGATCGGCTCCTGCGTGGCGCGAAACGTCGCGATATCCATTGCTGTTCTCCTGTCGTGAATTGCGGTTGCTTGAAATCGTCGGTCATCGTCCGGACCTATTCCGGGACCGCGATGCCGGAGCCGCCGAGCTCAGCGGGAAAATCCTTCAGCTTCGGCAATCCGTCCTTCATCGGCAGAACCGTCTCGGCGTAATTGACGTGGACCCCCGGCGTGAACTCCACCGTCGGTATGGTGGCGGCATAGACGTCGACCAGCCCGAGCGGCGGATGGTCCGTCATCAGATGACCGCCGCATTTGGTACAGAACTGGCGGTCGCTCATCTCGGACTTCTTGAAGCCAGAGAGAAACTCCGCGCCCTTGGTGACCTTGACGTTGCCGGGCTTCCACAGCGTGAAGGCATTCACGGGAGACGCCGACCACGAACGGCAGGAACTGCAATGGCAGTAACCCATCGCCTCGGCGGTTCCGTGGACTTCGATTTCCACGGCGCCGCAAAAACACCCGCCCTTATGTACTGTCATGACTTTCGTCCTTTCTTTCGTTGCGTTCGATTGCGCGGAGCGTGCAACAGAAGACAGCTCTCGGCGCCCGTTGGGGTTTAAAGCTTCCGGCCTGGGACGGAATGACGGGCCGTCCGCGTTAGTTGACAGCGCGTCCGGAACTTGAATGGGATGTCGCGCAACTGGCTTAGCGGGACATGGGTGGAATGGCCGGGGACGCTCTGTCTGACCTTTTGAAAACGGTGCGCCTCACCGGTGCGACGTTTTTCGACATCGAGGCCCAGGATCCGTGGGCCATCCGCTCGCCGGCGCCGTCCTCGATATTGCCGAGGATATTGCCGGGCGCGGACCACCTGATTTCCTACCATGTGCTGACGGAAGGCCGCTGCTTTGCCCGCATCGTCGGCCAGGAGGCTATCCCGGTGGAAGCCGGCGAGGTCGTGGTCTTCACGCACAGTGACCCGCATATCATGTCGAGCACGCCGGACCTGCGGGCCGAGCCACCGACTGCGGATGTGCTGGAAATTGCCGCGGCCAGCCAACAGCCTTTCCCCATCAACTACGTCAAGGAGGGATCGCTGTCGGCGCGGCTGGTCTGCGGCTATCTCGCCTGCGATGCCCTGCCCTTTAATCCGCTGCTCGAGACGTTGCCGCCCGTCATCAAGGCCGGCGACGTCAAAGGCGATGGCGGCTGGCTCGGCCAGTTCATCAGGCTGGCGGTCTCGGAAGTGGCCGAGAAGCGGGCCGGCAGCGAAACGGTACTGACCAAGCTCAGCGAATTGATGTTCGTCGATGTGCTGCGCCGCTATGTGGAATCGCTGCCGCCGCAGCAGACCGGCTGGCTGGCGGGCCTGCGCGATCCGCATCTGAGCAAGGCGCTGGCGCTGATCCACGACCGGCCGGCCCACAACTGGACGGTGGAGGCGCTGGCCAAGGAGTCCGCGCTGTCGCGCACAGTGCTGGCGGAGCGCTTCACCAAGATCGTCGGGATGCCGCCGATGCACTATCTTGCCAAATGGCGCATGCAGATCGCCTCGGAACTGCTCAGCGCCGGCAGCAGCAACGTCGCCAGCATCGCAGCGGACATCGGCTATGAATCAGAAGCCGCGTTCAGCCGCGCCTTCAAGAAGATGCTCGGTGTCCCACCCTCGGCCTGGCGGCTGGGGGTCCGGGCCGCGTCCGGCTCCGGAAGCGATGAGGCTTCCGAAACCGGGAGCGCATTGGCTAGTTAGCGATCGGCCAACGCCAGCTTGGCGCCGAGCATGACGAAGGCGCTGGCGAAGGTGCGGCGCATCCAGGTCAGCACCTTCGGTCGCGACACGATATGGCTGCGCACCGAGGCCGCGAAGACGCCATAGATGGCGAAGATGACGAAGGTCATCAGCATGAAGACGCCTGAGAGCTCCAGCATCCTGGCGAAAGCATGCGGCTCGGTGGCGCTGACGAATTGCGGCAGGAAGGCGAAGAAGAAGATCGACAGTTTCGGGTTCAGCACGTTGATCAGGATGCCGGTGGTGATGGTCCTGGCAGTCGATCGCGGCGCGGCGTCCTCGTCGATGCTCAACCCACCCTTCTCCTTCAGCGTGTTCCAGGCCATGTAGAGAAGGTAGGCGACGCCGAGATATTTCAGCGTCTCGAAGGCAACGGCGCTGGTGTGCAGCACCGCGGCGAGGCCGGTAATGGCGGCCGCCATATGCGGGATGATGCCCAGCGTGCAGGCGAAGGCGGCGATGACCGAGGCACGCGCGCCGCGCGAGAGGCCGGCGCTCAGCGTGTAGAGGACGCCGGTGCCGGGCGAGGCCACGATAATCAGCGACGTCAACAAGAATTCGATGCTCATGCGTTTCCTCCGGGCCCTGCCTGGCGGGGAAAGGTACCGGGAGGCGTCGGGTGAGGCAAGCGGGGCGCTTTCCTCGCCCCCATGAATGGTGGAGCGGTGGCTCGGCAAAGCCGAGACGGAGGGGGGAAATGGCGCCGCCCTTGAAAGCAATCAGAGGGAACTCGCCAGCGTCGCAGCCCCCTCTCCGGCCGCTACGCGGCCACCTCTCCCCCTTTGCGGGGGCGAGGAACTAGCTTACCGGCAGGCCATGCGCCGCCCTTGCCATCAGGCAGTCGTCGCCGCCGGGCATGCAGGCGCGGCAGACATCGGGGCGAATGTCGTAGATGCCGCAGGCAGTGTGCTTGCCGACCTCGCCGGTGAGCGCCGAGCAGCGCGCACCCTCGCAGCGCATGCCGGACAGGTCAGCCGACACAAATTTCTCCGGAATGCGGTCGAGTTGCGCGTCCTCCTCGGTCGAGAAGCGCGGCCAGTCGGCCGAATAGGCGCAGCAGGCGCCGCAGCTCTGGCAGTCGAACACGGCCGCGCCATCGCCTGCCGGCCAGCCAGGATCGACCGCCGTAGCGGACGGCCAAGGCAAGCGACTGCGGTCGGCCTCGTGCGGCATTCCTCTACTTCTTCCTGGTCTTGCGCGGCGGCTTCTGGGGCGGCTGCCCGAGGAGATCGACGTCGAGCGGTTTGTCGGCTTGCGGCGCGGCGGCCGGCTTGGCCGGTTTCGTGGCGGCGGCCGGAGCCGGCGGCTGCTCCTTGGCGGAAAATTTGATGGCCATGTCGATCCCTGAAAAGCGTCGGTGACTCACGTCGCGGTCGACCGGTCCTAGCACACAATCGGGCAAGCGGAACGGAAAAGACCTGCGATTGCCGACGATACCGATCCGGTCGTGACGTCTGCGAACAGACGTCAATTATTTTGCCGAGTTAGGGAACCGCCGCCGGAGCCGGGCGTTGTTGCAATGCCGTCAGCAGTCGAAAGAAGGCTAACGGCACAAGGACGCCTCCCGCGCCATAAAACGCGCGAGAGGCGTTCTTTTTGTGTGCCGCCTACATGATCACGCTCAACATCGGCAGGATTTCATAGCGGAAGCCGCGGCCCGAACGCGCGACCGGATCGCCGTCGGTCACCGCCCTCGCCTCCGCTTCGCTGCCGGCACGCAGGATAAGCAGCCCCCAAGGGCCGGCCGGATCGGCGACCGGGCCTGCCATGATCATGCTGCCTTCGCGCAGCTTCTCGCGCAGATAGTCGGCATGCTGGCCCATCAACGCCCTTTCCTCTTCCGTCATGGTGAAGGCGAAATCCGGCCTCGGCGGGATCAAACGGCAATGAAAGATCTTCGACGCCATGGCTTCACGCGGTGCTTCACTGCTGGCCATCGCTCCTTCTCCGAAAGCTATTGCCGCCGGCCGCCCACCGGGCGGATCCGCTGCACAAATCCCACGAAACGTTACACCTTCTTGCGGAATAGCTCTATTCGTCCGGCCCTGGCTCGGGCCAGGGCTCCTTGGCGGCTTCGGCATACCAGTGGAGCATCGCTGGCGTTGCAAGCACCGCGTCGACATAGGCGCGGGTGACGGTCGCCAGCTCGCCGCCATAGGTGTCGAAGCGCGTGACCACCGGCGCATACATGGCGTCGGCCGCGGTGAAATGGCCGAACAGGAACGGGCCGCCTTGACCATACAGTTCGCGGCACTGGCGCCAGATCGCCTCGATCCTCGCCCGCTGCGCCTCGCCCTCGGCATCGAGCGGCTTGTGCGATTTCGGCCGGCGCAGGTTCATCGGCCAGCCGTAGCGAACCTCGCGGAAGCCTGAATGCATCTCGGTCGCCACCGAGCGCGCAAGAGCGCGGGCGCCGATATCCTGCGGCCACAGTTTCTTCTCAGGGTAGAGGTCAGCAAGATATTCAAGGATGGCAAGCGTTTCCCAGACGATCCTGCCATTATGATTCAACACCGGCACAAGCCCGGTCGGCGACACCTTGGCAAGGTTGGCCGCGGTCTCCGGCGTGCGCAGGCGCACGAAGCCCTCCTCGAAGGGAATCTCCAAGTGCCGCATGGCCACCCAGGGCCGCAGCGACCATGAGGAAAAGCATTTGTTGCCGATATAGAGGGTGAATTCCGCCAAGACTGTCTCCTGATGATCAATTCGCTGCGGCCATCGTGATCGCCGGCGGCCTGATGCCGGCGCGAGCCTGGATCGCGGCGACCGCCGCGCTTATGTCGGGATTGGCCTCGAGCGCCTTGCGGCCAGCTCCGATCAGGAGGTCGACCTGATCCACCGGCAGGTGAAGCCTGGTCGGAATGTCGTTCAGCTTCGCCTCCGTCGCAGGATCGGCATCGGCGAAAGAGAGGTGCTGGACGACGAGGTGGACATCGCGGCAGTTCCAGCCGCCCGCCGAACCGCGATAGGCGGAAACGGTGGAGCCTGGAAGGCCGCAGCGAAAGCGTACCAGCTCGCCTTTCCATTGCGAGACGGCGAGCCTCAACGCATCGAATTCATCGCGCACCGAAGCGGCGAGCGTGGTGCTTGTGGTAAGGTCAAACAGTTCGCTCGCCTTCGGTCCGTGCAGCTCCTTTACCCAGGCCTTGTTTGAGCCGCTGCCGGCATCGACGACGATGAAGATCAGCGTGTTCAGGCGCACGGCTTCGGACGGCGACAGCGGTCCGTAAGGAGTGCCCGCGGCCGAGCGTTCGAGCGTGAAGCCGGTGACGCCGATATTGTCGGTCAGGCCGCCGTCGAGCAGCTTCACATAGTCGTGCGGGCCGGCGTTCTGGTAGGCGTCGAGCGCCCCGGCATAGGCCTTGAGCCGCAGCGAGGCGTTGCGGTCGGCGAGCGCGTGGCTCAGCCACCCGGGCCGGTGGTAGCCGCAATCGGGGCTGGTCGCCGCGACCACGATTGGCGCGAAGACGACCGGAAAGGCGGCCGACGCCGCAACCCCATCGGCCAGTCTCACCTTGTCGAGATCACTGCACAGCGCCGCAAAGGTGTCGTAGGTGAAAAGGAAGGGCGTGCGGTTGTAGATGTCGGAAGCGTTGATCCAGACGATCGGGCCGTTTGGCCTGTGGAGCGCCTTGAAGGTCGCGCCGTCGAAGAGATGGTCGTTCAGCCATTTGGCGAAGCCGCTGCGATCGTTGACGCCGCCATAATAGGCGCGCACGAGATTGACCGGCGAGACCGCTTCCCTGAGGTCGGCTTCCGCGTTCTGGATCAGGAAGCGCTCGCGAAAATCCTGGTAACCGCCCCTGCCCTTGTAACCGAAATAGGCGGCGGCAATGGCGCCGCCTGAGGCGCCGGAAATCATTCGGATGTCGTCGACCAATGTGCGACGTTTCGGCCGCTCGTCGATGACGACATCGTCCAGCGCTCGCAGCACGCCATAGGAAAAGGCCGCGGCCCTGGCGCCGCCACCGGAGAACGCCAGTCCAACGACAGTCGACCCATCATCGGCAGGATCGGGAATGTAGGTGGGCGACGAGTGGCCGGCTTCCTTGGTCAGCGTGTTGATCGGCCCGACATCGTCGGCGACGCAGCCGGCAACGGCCATCAAAACTGCGACAAAGGCCACACGAAGACGCAAACCCGGCTCCCCAGGGCTGCCCTCTCCCGCAGCCGCGGCGAACCCTAACCGGATTGCCTTGCCCGATGCAACCTCGCCGCGAAAGCACCTTGATGACAGGACCACCAAGACCGCCGCGAGGCGGCCATTTCATGTCTGGAATTGCCTGGCCAAGGCGTTGGTGAAAACGATCTCGCCATGGTCGCCGGCCGCCTCGCCCAGCACCACATCCATGTTATCGGCCGTGACACGCGCCAGAGCGAAGCCGCCCATATAGGCCGCCTTCGGCTTGACGAGATCGAGGCCGTCGCGCTGGTAGATCATCGGCACTTCATGCTGATGGCCATGGAACACGGCAATCACATTGTAGCCCTTGATCGCGGCCAGCAACGCCTGGCGGTCGGCTTCGCCCCACCAGTGCGGACGGCCGGCGCCATCGTCGTCATAGGTGCGTTTCACCGGATCCCAGCGCTCGGTCGAGAAGGTGTCCCAACCATAGTGCTGGAAGATGAGCACAGGTCGGCCATCGCCGGCGTAGGTGGCAAGGTCCTGCTTCAGCCAGGGCAGGCTGCTCGGCACACCGTGGCCGGTGTCCCCGGCGAAGCGGTGCGTCTGGACGAGATGCAGGCCGCCCCAGTCCCAGGAATAGCAATCGGTATCGACGTCGTATTCGGTTGCCGGCACCGGCGGCTTGAAGAACACACCCGGGCGATGGTTGACCTCGACATAATCTCGCAATTCGCGGCGATACCAATCGACATGCGGCGGCGAACCGTTCTGGTCGAGATCGTGATTGCCGAGCCCGACATAAACCGGGATGTGGACGCGGTCCGGCCCAACGCCTTCCTGGTAGCGCTGGGAGAACTGCAGAAGCTGCGTGCCCTCGCTGGGCTCGGTGACCTGGCCGCCGCCATCGTCGGTGATGTCGCCGCCGGTGGCGAGTCCAAGCGGCGTGCCGATGCGGATACCGGCCGAATGCAGGCCGGTCGCAACGCCGTTGATCTCGGCCGGCCACTTCTTGTCGGCAATCGCGTTCAGGGCCGCGACATTGCGCAGAAGGGCTGCATCGGTCTTGCCCTCCTGCAGGCAGTTCGGGCTGAGGCCGCTCGCCATGCGGCAGGCATGGATATCGGCGATGAAGAGGAACGTGGCGTCGATCGGCTGGATGCGCTTTCCGGTCTGGCCGAAGGCCACGCGAGGAAGAGCGCAGGCGGCGGCGAGGACTCCCGTCCGGGTGATGAGGAGACGGCGTGAGATGGTTGCTGGCGAGGGACGTTTCATCGTCATCCGATTAAACATTCTCGCCCCGCCTCGTCCAGTTCAATGCCCGGCCCGCGCCTGGAGACTTTTCACGCCAAGGCATGAAAAGCTCCTGGGTCGACAGCGCGGCGGCGGTCTGTCATTGCTTCGGTACATGCACCCAGGGGAGGAAGGCATGAAGATCTTTACAACCGGCATGGTGTTCGCCATGCTCACCTTCGCCGGCGCCGCGCGGGGCTCGGACTGCGTCGACGCAAAGTCCGCCAAAACCGGCTTCATGCTCGAAAAGGCCGGCATAAGCAGCGAGTTCCGGCCGGCGCCCGGCGGCATGGTCGCGGTCGCCAACAAGTATCAATCGGATTCGCCGCAGACACAGTATCTTTATGCCGGGCTGATTGAGGTGTTCCGCGACAGCGACACCGGGCGGCTGTCGATGATCCCGCTCGGCGACTTGAAGAAGCTGTTCCCGCTGAAGGCGGGCGCGAAGAGCAAAACCGAATTCGTGCGGCTGTCTCCGAAAAAGGCGCCGCAGGGCACAGAGACGCTGGCGCTCACCGTCAAAGGCAAGGACACCTACAGGCTCGGCGACTGCAAATACAATGTGCTCGTGGTCGGCGAAACGATCAGCGGCGACAATGGCAACGTCATCGACACCTTCACCGCGCTCTATTCGCCGGACCTGCAGGCGGTGCTGGCGCGGCGGTATGATGAGGGGACAAGCGCGCAGAGCGAGGTGGGGTTCGAGAGGATCAAGCCGCTGGCGCAGTGAGGCGCTTTCGGCCGACTGCAAACTGCCAGCCGGCCGGGCATCAGCCGCGTCGCGACGCCGACCGCTGCTATGGCTGAACGGTGAACTCCGTCCACATGCCTGTCGCGAAATGACCGGGGACGTTGCAGATGAGCACGTATTTGCCGGGTTTCAGGTTCACGGTAAGCGTGCCCGAAGCGCCAGGGTCGAGTTCGGAAACCTCTCCCTTGTCACCTGACTTGTCTTCGTCAACCCTGTTCTCGTCGGAAATATAGGGAAGCGGGTCCTTGGGATTTGCCAGATACATCACGATCATTTCGTGGATGGTATCCTTGGAACTGTTCTTCACCTTGAACGTGACGTTGCCGGCCTTCACCGTCGCGGGCTTGGCCGTTATCCCCATGGTTGCCTTCGACATATCCGCGCCCGACATTCCGTAGGCGAAACCTGTGGTCATGGGCACGTTCGCCCCTTTGTCCCACAGCGAAACCTGAACCGTGGCGGCGGCTTGAGCGGCACCAGCCGTCGCAACAGTCGCGGCAAGCCCTACCAACGCATTCCTGACAAGCTTTTTCACAGCAAAACTCCTCCGGCAGACACCGGTGGAACCGACACCGGCAACCGACCGCTCCCTGCCATGGACCTAGCCGAACGGTGCCTGCATGGTTGCACCGCCGGCCGCACCCGACCTTGCGCTGGATCAAACCGATATGCTGAATAACATGGACAGTCGGCGAATGACTTGGACCCGACTACCGGATGTGGTCGTTCCCGAAGGCTTGGCCGATGATTGCAGCCACGAATGCCGGGTCTTCCCAGTGCGGATTGTGGCCGCAATCCCGCGCCCAGACCAGACGCGATCCGATGATTGCCTGGGCCAGCGCCTGCTGGTGCGCTTCGCCGAAGAGCGGATCACGTCCGCCGGCGATGATCAGCGTCGGGACACGCAGGGCCCGCGCCGCCGCGGTCAGATCGGTGCGACGGACTTCTTCGAGAATGGCGCGCCAGCGCGCCGCCGGAATCGCGGAGGCGTCTTTCGCAAGACCGGCGAGAAAAGCCCGCGGCACGTCCGGCTGGCAGGCATGCCACCAGTCATAGAACGGATCCGACGGCGAGATCGGGTCGCGCAACGCCGCCACGCCGTCGATCAGTTGGTGATGCGATCCGAACTCGGGCTTCAGTGTGCTGGCCAGGATCACCAGCCCACCGATCAATTCCGGATATTGCGCGGCCAGCACGATCGACACCATGCCGCCCAGCGAGTGCCCGACGACGACCGGCCGGTCGAGCCGCAGGCGCCGGATCAGGCCGGCAATGTCCTCGGCGAAATCGACGACACTGCACCCCTCGCCCGCATTCGAGGCGCCGTGGCCGCGCAGATCCGGTATGATCAGCCGGCGCCCGGAAAGATGCGGCGCAAGCAGCGAAAAACTGCGGCTGGTGTCGGTGAAGCCATGCACCAGGACAAGTGGCGGCTCCGAACCGGCGACCTCGACATAGGCGAGGTCAAGGCCGCCGACATCGACGATCCGCTTGCGCCCAGACCATTCGGCCTGCTCGATCCCTTGCTCCTCTGGCTCCGACAGCGCCTGCCTCACAGTCCGAGCTTTTCCTTGACCGCGGCGAGGCCGGGCTTGCCGTCGAAAGTGGTGACGCCGGCGAGCCAGGCGTCGAGGCGATCCTTGTGCAAGGTGATCGACTTCAGTGCGCCCTCCTCCGGCTTCATACCGTCATTGATGAGATAGCCCATGCCGACATTTTCCATGTCGATGTCGAAGGCGAGGTTCTTCAGGAATTGCGCCACGTTCGGACATTCCTGCAGGAAACCCTTGCGCACCTGCGTCGTGACGGTGGCGGCGCCGAAATTCGGACCGAAGAACTTATCGCCGCCGGTCAGGTACTTGAAGTCGTACATCGTATTCATCGGATGCGGCGCCCAGCCCTGGAAGACGATGAACTGCTTCTCCTTGATCTCGTAGCCGACCTCCGAGAGCATGCCGGCTTCGCTCGATTCCACCACCTGCCAGCCGTTGAGGCCGAATTGCGGATCGGCGATGGCGTCCATCATCAGCTGGTTGGAGCCCGGCTCGATGCCGTACATCTTCTTGCCGAACTTGTCGGCGAATTTGTGCAGGTCGGACAGGTCCTTGACGCCGGCGTCCCAGACATAGGTCGGCACGGCGAAAGTGTATTTGGCACCGACCAGATTGACCCGCACATTCTCGATCGAGCCGTCCTTCTTGTAGGGCTCGTAATAGGTGACCATGGCCGGATCCCAGTAGCCGAGGAACAGGTCGAGATCCTTGTTCTTCATGCCTTCGTAGATGACGTTGATGCCGAGCACCTCGCTCTGCGGCTCGTAGCCGAGGGCCTGGAGCAGGACCTTGGCCACGCCCGTGGTGAAGGCCAGATCGTTCCAGCCGGGCTCGGCCATGCGGACCGTTTTGCAGCTCTCGGCCTCTGCGGCCCGGGCCGCCTGGGAAGCCATCATTAGGGCCGCGAGACAGACTCCATTCGCAAGCACGCGCAACATTCCGGTTCTCCTCATTTTCGATTGTTTGACCTACTGGTCATTTTATTGTCCTATTGGTCAATCATTGATCTGAACGGGCGAAGATGTCAACATGGATTCGCCATGCATGGATCGGTCCAGTGAAACTGACGCGTCTCAGCGACATACGCCGCAAGGAGTTGCGGCAGGCGGCGTTCGCCGTTCTGGAACGCGAAGGCATCGCCGGCGCGACGCTGGAAAAGGTCGCGGCCCAGGCCGGGGCTTCGAAGGGCATCGTGCTGCATTATTTCCGCAACAAGCAGGAGTTGTTCGAGCATGCCATGCGCGAGGCGAACGCCGTGCTCTGTCGGGCCGTGGTCGCCCGGCTTCAGCGGGCGCGGACGCCGATGGAACGGCTGGACGCGGTGATCGAGGGCAATTTCGAGGAGCACCTGTTTCTGCCGCCTCTCTGCCATGCCTGGCTGTCGCTCTGCGCCGAGGTGCCGCGCGACGAGAAGCTGGCGCGCATCCAGAAGGTGATCCATGCGCGCATGCGCTCGAACCTGTTGTCCGGCCTGCGCGGCCTGACGTCGCCCGAACTGGCCGACGAGATCGTGCTTGGCGTCACCGCCTTGATCGACGGGCTGTGGCTCAGGCTTGGCCTGCAGCCGGGCAGCGTCACGCGCGAGCAGGCAGTGCGCCAGGTCAAGGACTTCGTCGCGGGGCGGCTGGCGCTACGCCAGCCCGCGCCCGTCGGGCTGGCCTCGGCGGGATAAAGTTCATACCGAGCGACAGGCCGCCGGGTGGATGTCGGGCTATATGGCGGGGTGAGGTTGACCGCTCAATGGGCCGTCCCAGTCCCTGAACCCGAGCTTTGCCACCTCGTCGAGGATTT
This sequence comes from Mesorhizobium sp. M2E.F.Ca.ET.219.01.1.1, assembly GCF_004016445.2. Classification (GTDB taxonomy): domain Bacteria; phylum Pseudomonadota; class Alphaproteobacteria; order Rhizobiales; family Rhizobiaceae; genus Mesorhizobium. The sequence continues at coordinate 1,243,021 of NZ_SADT02000002.1, read as the reverse complement.
GCCCGCGGATCCAGCGATGCGGCGGCTCGTCATCGCGGCGGGCGTGCCAGTACATCCTGACCGCCGGCGACGGTATCGGGATCGGCGCCCGATAGATGCCGATCGGCAGGGATTTTGCCGCCGCGACCGCGAACTGCGTTGGGACAGCGGCCAGATAAGGTCCGCCCGCCACAGCCAGCGCCACCGCCTGGAAGTGCGGCAAGGCGACCGTGACGCGGCGTGCCCTTCCCATCCTGGCCAGCGCGTCATCGGTGAAGCCCGACATCGAACCGTCGATCGAGCGCAATGCGTGCGGCAGCGCGCAAAAGAGGTCGAGCGGCACCTCTTCGCCCTCGCCGATGCCCGCTTGCCTGAGCGCCTCATTGTCCTTCGCCGCGATGATGGCGAAGGGCGAGCCGAACAGCGCCACGCTCGAGACCCATTCCGTGACCTCCAGCGGACGCTCGAGCGCCACGTCAATTTGATCCTCCTGAAGCAATTTCGAGACGTCACCGATGGCGCTGTCAAGAAAGCGGAACGACACGCCGGGCGCGATCGCCGCGATGCGCGCGGCAAAGGGCGGCATCAGCAGCATGGAAAAGAAATCCGCTCCCATGAAGGTGAAGGTCCGCTCCAACCTGGCGGGATCGAAATCGGTCGCCGGCTGAAAGGCGCGCTCGATCTCACGCAGCGCCGCGCGCACCGGCTCGGCCAGGCTTTCGGCGCGCGGCGTCGGCATCATGTCGTTGCCGCGACGGACAAACAGCTGGTCGTTGAGCGCGTGGCGCAAGCGGTTGAGCGCGGCGCTCACGGCCGGCTGGCTGAGGCCGATCTGCTCGCCGGCGCGCGTCACGCTCTTCTCGCGCAGAAGTGCGTCGAGCACCCGCACCAGATTGAGGTCGAGCGCGTTCAAATTCATCGCATCAATCCGCCCCATACGATCATTCGATTTCCCTCGCCGGCTCGTCCTTGCTTAGGTCACCGTCGAAAAGGAGAGCAATGATGACAATGATCAACACCACCATCGCAGGCAAGGAACTCCTCTGGTTCAACAACACGCTTGTCGCCATCCAGGTTTCGTCGGCCGACGGCGAGGATGGCATCTGTGTCATCGAACACCGCCAGCCCTACGGTGATTCCGCGCCGCTGCACGTGCACCGTAATGAGGACGAGGTGTTTCATATTCTTGAAGGGCGGATACGTTTCGTCGTCGACGGCCGCGAGCGGATCGCCGGCGCGGGCGAGACGGTGCTCGCGCCGAAAGGCCTGCCGCACACCTACAGGGTCGAGTCTCCAGAAGGCGCGCATACGCTCACGGTCACCTGCGGCTCTGATTTCGAGACGATGGTGCGCAAGGCCAGCCGCCCCGCCGAACGGCCGGACCTGCCGCCGTTGGCGGCGCCGACGCCGCAGATGATCGAGATGCTGACCAGGCTGTGCGCGGAGAACGGTATCGACATTGTCGGGCCGCCGCTGGGGTGAGCCTTCCCTTCAACCGATTTGCATCTTCCTCGCCCGCAATCTCCGCTTGATGCCGTTTGTGCAACGCGATACGCCCTTGCCCAAATCGACAGACCGGAGACTTGCCGTGAGCGCTGAAAAGACCAGAACCGAAACCGATACGTTCGGTCCTATCGAGGTGGCGGCCGACCGCTATTGGGGCGCGCAGGCGCAGCGCTCTCTGGGCAATTTCAAGATCGGTTGGGAAAAGCAGCCGGCTTCGATCGTGCGCGCGCTCGGCATCGTCAAGCGCGCCGCGGCCGAAGTGAACATGGAGATGAAGCGGCTCGATCCGGCAATCGGCAAGGCGATCGTCGAGGCCGCGCAGGAAGTCATCGACGGCAAGCTCAACGAGCATTTCCCGCTGGTGGTGTGGCAGACCGGCTCCGGCACGCAGTCCAACATGAACGCCAACGAGGTGATCTCCAACCGGGCGATCGAGATGCTCGGCGGCGTCATGGGTTCGAAGAAGCCGGTTCATCCCAATGACCATGTCAACATGAGCCAGTCGTCCAACGACACCTATCCTACGGCAATGCACATCGCCTGCGCCGAGCGGGTCGTGCATCATCTCATCCCCGCCCTGCACCATCTGCACAAGGCGCTCGACGCCAAGGCGCGGGCCTTCAACCACATCATCAAGATCGGCCGCACGCACACGCAGGACGCCACGCCGCTGACGCTTGGCCAGGAATTCTCCGGCTATGCCGCGCAGGTCGTCTCGTCGATCAAGCGCATCCAGCAGACGCTGCCCGGCCTGCAGGAGCTGGCGCAGGGCGGCACCGCCGTCGGCACAGGCCTCAACGCGCCGGTCGGCTTCGCAGAGAAAGTCGCGGACCGCATCGCTTCGATCACCGGCATTGCCTTCGTCACCGCGCCGAACAAGTTCGAGGCGCTGGCGGCGCATGATTCCATGGTGTTCTCGCATGGGGCGATCAACGCGGCCGCCGCGGCGCTGTTCAAGATCGCCAACGACATCCGCCTGCTCGGCTCCGGCCCGCGTTCGGGCCTTGGCGAGCTGTCGCTGCCGGAAAACGAGCCGGGCTCCTCGATCATGCCGGGCAAGGTCAATCCGACCCAGTGCGAGGCGCTGACGCAGGTCTGCGTGCAGGTGTTCGGCAACAATGCGGCGCTCACCTTCGCCGGCAGCCAGGGCCATTTCGAGCTCAATGTCTACAATCCGCTGATGGCCTATAACTTCCTGCAGTCGGTGCAGTTGCTGGCAGACGCCTCCGTCTCCTTCACCGACAATTGCGTGGTCGGCATCGAGGCGCGCGAAGACAACATCAAGGCCGCGCTGGAGCGTTCGCTGATGCTGGTGACGGCGCTGGCGCCGACCATCGGCTACGACAACGCCGCCAAGATCGCCAAGACGGCGCATAAGAACGGCACGACCTTGCGCGAGGAGGCCTTGGCCACCGGGCTGGTCAGCGAAGCTGACTATGATCGGCTGGTGCGGCCGGAGGACATGACGCATCCGGGGTAAAGGGCCCGACTATCGCGAGGTCGTCATCCAGGGCGAAGCAGGAGCGAAGCTCCGTCGCGGAGACCCTGGAATCCATGCCGTTACTTCGGGCGTGGAGCACAGCGGAGCAAAACCTGCACCGCAGCGGCTGTGTTGACGTCGCGGCATGGATCCTCGGGTCTGCGCCGCGTCGCTTCGCTCCTTGCTTCGCCCGTGGGTGACGAAGTGACTAGCGTTTCGGCTACTTGCCGAGCATTTTGCGGTAACAAAATTTGCTTTTCCAGCCCAATCCCGCGACACGATTTTCGCGCGCGACCGCCAATCCCGAAAACATATATCCTGTGAACAATGTGTCGCCACATAGGCGGCTTTTGGTGAACAGTATCCATCGTCTATCTGACTGGGCATTCAACCCATTCGGAGAACCGCCATGTCCATCAACTCTTCCGTCGCCGGCAACGGCACCGCATCCAACAGCTCCACCACGATCCTGCTCGGCCGCATCCTGCTTGCGGTCATCTTCCTGCTTTCCGGCTTCGGCAAGCTTACCGCCATTTCCGGCACCGCCGCCTATTTCGGCGCGCTTGGCCTGCCGGTGCCGACCGTGACCGCCGTTGTCGTCGGTCTGATCGAACTGCTCGGCGGCCTTGCCATCCTCCTCGGCTTCCAGACCCGAATCGCCGCCTGGGCGCTCGCTATCTTCACGATCGCCACCGGGCTCGTCGCGCACACCGGCTGGGCCGATCAGATGCAGATGATCCAGTTCCTCAAGAACCTCGCGATCACCGGCGGCTTCATCCTGCTCGCCTCCTCGGGCGCCGGCGCTTATTCGATCGACGCCAAGCGCGGCTGATCCTTCTTTCCTCCCAAGCCCAAACTCAAAAGCGGCGCGGAATTTTTCGCGCCGCTTTTTCGTTGCAGGCGTAGACTGCGCCGCAGCCGGCATCAGCCGGACCGGGCCGGCAAGGGAGGTGGCCAATGTCTCGCAATGCGTTGCTTCTGGTCTCGCGGCTGCTTCTCGCAGCGCTGTTCATACCGTCGGGGTTCCAGGCGCTGACCAATATCGGCGGTACGATCAATTATTTCGCCGGGCTCGGCCTGCCTCTGCCGACCTTAGCGGCTTGGGGTACCGGCCTGTTCGAATTGATTGCTGGGCTCTTGATCCTCGTCGGTTTCCAGACTCGGATCGTGGCGCTGCTGCTTGCCGCCTTCTGTATCGTCGCAGGCTTCATCGGCCATTACGGCCAGGGCGGTGACGATGCGACACTGGGCTTCCTGCACCGGCAGATGCTGATGAAGGACATCGCCATTGCCGGCGGCTTCCTGGCGCTCGCCATGGCGGGCGCCGGCGCATGGTCGGCCGACGGGCGCGGCTTTGGGATCAGCGCTGAGGTGACCTGAGTCGAGAGCGGCCTATTTGACCGAAACGCTCTATTTTACCGAGACACTTGGCCCCCCCTCGACCGCCAGCACCAGGCGGCGGTTGGTGATGCGCGCCAGTTGCGCCAGCCGTCCGGCAGGGCGCTCGCCGTAGAGATCGGAGAGCGAGGCTGGCAGCACCAGCGCCAGCGCGCCGTTGCCTCGGCTTTCCCATTTCAGCCGCGGCATCACGCCCGGCATCGCCGCGGTGAGCAGGTAGACCACGCGCATCATGGCCGCCAGAACGCGGGCGCGCTCGAGCAGGCGCGGCGGCGCCAGGGCCTTGATCTCGGGCGCGACGCCGTCATTGAAGATGCCGTCATGGCGATAGGCGTTGGCCAGGGCCAGATAGGCGCGGCCGGGATGGTCGACGCCGATGAAGGAGGCATGCGCGATGATGTTGAGCGATTGCCTGCCGCGATATTCGGGATGTGCGCGCCAGCCGATATCGGCGAGCAGGCAAGCGGCATGGCGGTAGCGCGTTTCGTCTTCCGTCTCGTCGATGTCGAAGGCCTTGAATGCCTTGCCTGTCCATTCGACCAGGTCATGCGCATGGTGCACCGAGCGCGAGCGCAACAGCGCCAATTCCTCGGCTGCCGAGATCAGCGGGTCGGCCTTCTGCTCCTCGGCGTCGAGCAGCGAATAGAGAAAGCCTTCGCGCACGCCCTGCGCCGAGACGACGATCTTCGAGGGTTGCATCGCCGTCATGATCTCCTGCAGCACGACGGCGCCGTAAGGCAGCAGCGAGCGGCGGTTCTTGGAAACGCCCTCGATGCCCCTCACCTTCTCGACCTCGCCCTTGGCCACCTGCCTGAGGAAGGTCTGCGCGCTGTCGGCCGAAATCTCGTAGTGATGCATGATGCCGAGCGGGTAATTGGTCATCTCCATGTGCAGCCTGGCGAGGTTTCGCCAGGTGCCGCCGACGGCGTAGAAGGCCCTGCCCTGCCCGCCCTTGAGCAGCTTTGCCCGCGCCAGTTCCTGGCGCGCGATCTTCTGCGCCTGGACGAGCGAGTTCTTGGCCATATCCTGCAGGCGCAGGCCGCCGAGCGGCAGCGTGATGCCTTCGCCGATCGACTCGCGATTGATATCGATCAGCTCAAGGCTGCCGCCGCCAAGGTCACCGGCGATGCCATTGGCCGGATGGAAGCCGGAAATGACGCCGAGCGCCGAATAATAGGCTTCCTCGCGGCCGGTGAGCACGCGGATCTCGGTCTTCAGCACCTCTTCGGCGCGGTGGATGAAATCGGGACCGTTGCCCGCCTCGCGCGCGGCGGCGGTGGCCAGCACATACATGTGCTCGGCGCCCGCCTGATCCGACAGCGCGCGGAAGCGGCGGAACTCCTCCATCGAGCGCGTCACGGCTTCGGGGTCGAGCTTGCCCGTCGAAACAATGCCGCGGCCAAGGCCGGCCAGCATCTTTTCGTTGAACAGCAGCGAGGGCGAGCGGGCCAGCCCTTCATAGACGACAAGGCGGATCGAGTTCGACCCTATGTCGATGATCGACAGCGGTCGCCGGTCCTGAAGCCGGCCCTGGGAAACTGCAATCACGCGGCGCTGTTCTTCTTGCGGCGTTTGAACTGGGCGATGCGCTTGGGCGCATGCGATTTCAGCGCGTCACCCCGTCCGGAGAGGCTCGGATTGGTCATGAAATATTCCTGCGCGTTGAACGGCTCCTCGCCCTCCTCCAGCACGACGCGCCGGGAGGTGCCGTCAGCCAATACGTCGAAACTTTGCTGGTTGTCCATGATGTTGCCCAGCATGATCTGGCCAAGCACCTGTTCATGCACAGTTGGGTTGGTGATCGGCACCAGGGTCTCGACGCGGCGGTCGAGATTGCGCGGCATCATGTCGGCGGACGAGATGTAGATGATCGCCTCGTCCGAGGGCAGGCCGTAGCCATTGCCGAAACAGTAAATGCGGCTGTGCTCGAGGAAGCGGCCGACGATCGATTTCACCCTGATGTTCTCCGAGAGACCCGGCACCTGCGGCCTCAGGCAGCAGATGCCGCGCACGACGAGGTCGATCTCGACCCCGGCCCGGCTGGCGTCGTAGAGCGCGTCGATGACGGTCGGGTCGACCAGCGCGTTCATCTTCATCCAGATGCGCGCCGGCCGTCCTTCGCGGGCATGGACGACTTCCTCGGCGATATGCTTCAGGATGCGGTTGCGCAGCGTGAAGGGCGACACGGCAAGGCGCATCTCCTCGGCCGGTTCGGCATAGCCGGTGATGAAGTTGAAGATCTGCGCGACATCGCGCGCGATCGCCGGATCGGTGGTGAAGAAGGACAGATCGGTGTAGATGCGGGCAGTGACCGGGTGGTAGTTGCCGGTGCCGAGATGGACGTAATTGCGCAGCCGGCCGTCCTCGCGACGCACCACGAGCGACATCTTGGCGTGGGTCTTCAGCTCCAGGAAGCCGAACACGACCTGGACGCCGGCGCGTTCGAGGTCGCGCGCCCAGCGGATGTTGGCCTCCTCGTCGAAGCGCGCCTTGAGCTCGACCAGCGCTGTCACCGACTTGCCGGCCTCGGCGGCGTCGATCAGCGCGCGCACGATCGGGCTGTCGTTCGAGGTGCGGTAGAGTGTCTGCTTGATCGCCACCACTTCCGGGTCGGCGGCGGCCTGGCGCAGGAACTGCACCACCACGTCGAAGGATTCGTACGGGTGGTGGACGATGATGTCCTTCTCGCGGATGGCGGCCAGGCAGTCGCCGCCATGCTCGCGGATACGCTCGGGAAAACGCGGATTGTAGGGCGTGAACTTCAGGTCGTCGCGTGGAATGGCGACGATCTCGGAAATCTGGTTGAGCGCCAGCGGACCGGTGAGCACGCTGATGCGGCTCGACGAGACGCCGAGCTCGCCGGCGACGAAATCGCGCAGCTCCGCCGGCATCAGCGTGTCGAACTCGATGCGGATCACCGAACCGCGGCGGCGCCGCTTCAGCGCCGTCTCGAACAGGCGCACGAGGTCTTCCGATTCTTCCTCCACCTCGATATCGCTGTCGCGGATGATGCGGAACGTGCCCGAGCCCTTGACCTCATAGCCGGGGAAAAGCTTGCCGATATAGATACCGACCGCTTCTTCCAGGGGTATGAAGCGCACATGGCGCTTGCGGTCCGGCAGGCGGATGAAGCGCCTGAGCGCCACCGGCAGGCGCAAGAGCGCGCTCATCTCCTCCCCGTTCTTGCGATGGCGCAATTGCAGGGCGATGGAAAAGCCGAGATTGGGGATGAAGGGAAACGGGTGGGCCGGATCGATCGACAGCGGCGTCAGCACCGGGAAGACCTGTTCCTGGAAATGCTCCTCCAGCCAGGTCTTCTCATCCTTGGTCAGCGCGTCGCGGGTGATGCTTTCGATGCCTTCCTTGTTGAGCAGGGTCATCAGCACCGAGAGGCTCTTCTGCTGGTCCTCCTGCAGGCGCTCGACCTCGCGCAGCAATTGCTCGAGCTGCTGCTCGGGGGTTCGGCCGTCCGGGCTTTTCAGCGCGATACCCTCTCGCACCTGACCGGCAAGGCCGGCAACGCGGACCATGAAGAACTCGTCGAGATTGGCGGCCGAGATCGACAGGAAGCGGACGCGTTCGAGCAGCGGGTGATGCTCGTTGAGCGACTCTTCCAGCACGCGGCGGTTGAATTGCAGCCAGGAAAACTCGCGGTTGACGAAACGGTCGGGATTGCCGCCGTCGGGGCTCGCCGCCTCGACGGTAATGAACTCGCTCTGCACCGGCTTCAGTTCGTTCATGGTTTCCCGCTCTGCCTGCAACCGTCCCTGGGAGCGCCGCATATTGCCGTCCGGCGACGCCCTAACATCTTTTTGTGACGCATGATCGTCACGGAATCGCTCCGTGCCCGGCCTCACGCGCTTAACCGGCTCAACTTATCCTCTGCCAGCCTTTTGCGACAGTTTGATTTCATCGATCTTGCAAACTGGCATGTTATGCTCCAGATGCAGGCGGGTCACACCCACTGGCCGAACCCGATTGGAGACGACGATGGCAGGCGGTAGCATTCCCCATTTCCAGAACGACGCGGGCCATCCGGTCATCGAGATCGGCGTCAAGGAATTCATGTGCACCGGCGCCAACCCGCCCTTCGATCATCCGCATGTGTTCCTCGACATGGGCGACGACAATGAAAAAGTCTGCCCCTACTGCTCGACGCTTTACCGCTATTCGCCGTCGCTGAAGGCGACGGAAACGCAGCCGGCCGGCTGCCTCTATGTCGATCAGGCTGCCTGAGCCCTTTCCCCGACCATGACTGAAACACGGTCCCGGCAAATCGTCATAGCCGGGGCAGGTATAGCCGGGCTGATGGCGGCACTTGCCTTCGCCGAGCGCGGTTTGCCGGTGAGACTGTTCGAGCAAGCCAAGCAGCTCCAGGCGGCCGGCTCCGGCCTCCAGCTGTCTCCGAACGCGACCCGCATCCTGCGCCGGCTTGGCGCACTGGACCGCCTGTTGCCCAACGCGGTCCGGCCCGAAGCGGTGGTGCTGAAGGATGCCAAAAGCCTGCGCGAGCTGGCGCGCGTGCCGCTTGGACAGGCGGCCGAGCAGCGCTGGGGCGCGCCCTATCTGGTGGCGCACCGCGCCGACCTGCAGGCGGCCCTGACGGAGGGAGTGGCGGATCGGCCCGATATCGAGCTCGTTACCGGCGCACGGGTGACAGGCATCGCCGCCGACGCGCGAAGCGTGACCGCGACGGTCGAGACCGAAGGCAAAACCATGTCGGTTGCAGCCGGTCTGCTGGTCGGAGCCGACGGCGTCTGGTCGACGGTTCGCGCACAGCTTGCGGCCCGGGACTCCGCTTTCGCGAAAAGCCGCTTCTCGGGCCGACTGGCCTGGCGCGCCACGGTGGCTGTCGACAGCCCTGCCGGGCAGGCTTTTGCCGAGATCGGAGCGGCGGGCTGCGTCACAACCTTCCTGCATCCCGGCTTCCATTTGGTCGCCTACCCGGTGAGCAAGGGCCGCACCGTCAACCTCGCCGCCTTCACCAGAGGCGAACGTATCGCGGAAGGCTGGTCGGGCCATGCCGACCCGGCCATCCTGTCCAATGCCATGCACGGCACCGCGGCGATGCTCGCAAGGCTCGTCGCGCTGGCGGGGCCGTGGACGGCGTTTCCAATGCACACTGTGCAACAACAGCGCTGGGCGGTCCCGCAAGGCATCGCGCTGATCGGCGACGCCGCGCATGCCATGACGCCGTTCGCGGCGCAGGGCGCGGCCATGGGGATCGAGGACGCCTCGATGCTCGCCAATCTGGTTGCCGATTTTCCCGGCGATCCGGCCCACAGCCTCGCCGTCTGGGAAAATCTCAGGCGGCCGCGCGTCGAAAGGGTACTCAAGCGCGGCACGCTCAATCGGCTGACCTGGCACGCCTGGGGACCGGTCGCGGTCGCCCGCAATCTGGTGCTGGCGGCGCGGCCGGCGGAAAAGCTCGCGGCGGATCTGGACTGGCTTTATGGCTGGGAGGAACGGAAGGTGGCGCGGCGGTGGGAGGGCTGAGGGCTGGGTAGGCTGGCGGAAGAAGGGCGCGAAGGGATTCGCAAATTCTGGAAGAAGCGACTGCTAATTGTACAGCCACATCGACCACCAAAGCGATACCGGCAGCGGGTTCCACCAACCCGTCCGCAGGCCGGCAATCCTCAGTCCCGCCGCCGTCCAGGTGTTGCAGCCGACCAGCGCGTTGAAATGGCCATTGGCCTCGTAGAAACGGTCATAGGTTGAATAGCCGGCGTTCTCGATGGCAACCGGCCCATCCGACCCCTGCTGAAAACTCGCCGCTATGTAGTCGAGCAGCGCCGAAAAATGCTGTTCATCCACGTCGAAGCCTGCAACGTCCGGATGCGGGTCCTTGATCGCACCGGCGACATCGACATGCATCACCGAAGCGTCAAGCGTCAGCGCTTTCAGCACCGGCATGGCCTTCAACTCAGACCAGGTCGGGGTCTCCAGATAGAAGGCGCGGCCGCCCCAGCCGAAGACGATATAGCGCGCCTCCGGCGCCTCGATCGGCAGACCGGCACCGGCCAGGAAGGCGAAGCGCCGGCGCACGCCATCGTCAAGGGGCACGGCGATATCGGTGTGGATAGGGTTCTTGAGCACCAGGATGTGGCGCGTGCCCTCGCCTGCCGCGGCGGCAGGCCAGAGCGGCCGCGGCACCAGCGTGCCGAGTGTGGCCGCAAGCACCACCGCTGCGAGCAGCATTGCAAGGTATCGCAGCGCTCTTCTCATCGGGCGCAGTAAGTCGGCCGCCTCGGGATTTCGTCATCCTCTGGCTTGACCCGAGGATCCATGCCGTGACGTCCGCCATCAGGTGCGGCGGAGTAGAATTCTGAGCCGTTGCAACGCCTTGGCGTAACAGCATGGATCCTAGGCTCTGCGCGCGTCGCTTCGCTCCTTGCTTCGCCCTGGGATGCCGACCGAGTGGGCGTGCGCTTTAGTGCAGGATCTGGCTGAGGAACAGCTTCGTGCGCTCATGGCGGGGGTGGTCGAAGAACTCGGCCGGCGTGTTCTGCTCGACGATCTGGCCCTGATCCATGAAGATCACGCGGTTGGCGACCTTGCGGGCAAAGCCCATCTCGTGGGTGACGCACAGCATCGTCATGCCTTCTTCCGCCAGGCCAACCATCGTCTCCAGCACTTCCTTGATCATCTCGGGATCGAGCGCCGAGGTCGGCTCGTCGAACAGCATGATGCGCGGGTTCATGCACAGCGAACGGGCGATCGCCACGCGCTGCTGCTGACCGCCGGAGAGCTGGCCCGGATATTTGTTGGCCTGCTCCGGGATCTTGACGCGCTTGAGGAAATGCATGGCGATTTCCTCGGCCTGCTTCTTCGGCATCTTGCGCACCCAGATCGGCGCCAGCGTGCAGTTCTCCAGGATCGTCAGATGCGGGAACAGGTTGAAATGCTGGAACACCATGCCGACCTCGCGGCGCACCTCGTCGATCTTCTTCAGATCGTTGGTGAGTTCCTTGCCGTCGACGATGATCTTGCCCTTCTGGTGCTCCTCCAGCCGGTTGATGCAGCGGATCATGGTCGACTTGCCGGAGCCGGACGGACCGCAGATGACGATGCGCTCGCCACGCATCACCTTGAGGTTGATGTCCTTCAGCACATGGAACTCGCCATACCATTTGTGCATGCCGACAATGTCGATGGCGACATCGGTGGTCGAGATGTGCATCTTCTTGGCATCGACCTTCAGGTCTTCCGCGCTGACGGCGTTTTCGGTGGTCATGGCCAATTCCCCTTATCGTTTTTCTTGATGCATGTCGTTACTCCAAACCGCGCCACAGTTTTGGGCGACAGGCATCAGCGTTTGTAGCCGGTGTCGAGCCGGCGTTCGGTGTACATTGAATAGCGCGACATGCCGAAGCACAACAGCCAGAAAACGAAGGCGGCAAAGATCAGACCGGACTTCGGGGTCTGCGGCGTCGCCCAGTTGGGGTCGGCGAAGTTCTGCTTCACCACACCGAGCAGATCGAACATCGAGATGATCAGGACCAGGCTGGTGTCCTTGAGCATGCCGATGAAGGTGTTGACGATGCCGGGGATGACCAGCTTCAGCGCCTGCGGCAGCACGATCAGGCCCATCTTCTGCCAGTAGCCAAGGCCGAGCGAGTCGGCGCCTTCATACTGGCCCTTCGGGATCGCCTGCAGCCCGCCGCGCACCACTTCCGCCATATAGGCGGCGGCAAACAGCGAAACACCGATCAGGGCCCGCAGATATTTGTCGAAGCTGACGCCTTCCGGCAGGAACAGCGGCAGCATGACGCTGGCGAAGAACAGCACCGTGATCAGCGGAATGCCGCGCACCGTTTCGATGAAGACGACGCATAGCCATTTGATGATCGGCATCTTCGAACGCCGGCCGAGCGCCAGCACGATGCCCATCGGCAGCGACACGGCAATGCCGACGAAAGACAGGCTGAGCGTGACGAGGAGCCCGCCCCAGCGCGGGGTCTCGACATGCGGCAGGCCGAACACGCCGCCGACCAGCAGGAAGAAGGCGACGATCGGCAGCGCCACGAAGAGCAGCAGGGCGTTCAGCCCCTTGCGCGGCACGCGCGGGATCAGCATCGGCACCAGCAGCGCCACAAACAGGATGGCGACCAGAATCGGCCGCCAGCGCTCCTCGACCGGATAGGTGCCGAACATGAACTGGCCGAACTTGGCGTTGACGAAGGCCCAGCAGGCGCCGGTCCAACCGTCGGGCTGGATGCCGCCTTGCGAGGCGGTGGTGCATACCGTGCGGTCCGGGCCGGTCCAAACGGCGTTGATGAAGGCCCAGTTGATGATTTGCGGCAAGACCCAAAGCACAATGGCGATGCCCAGCACCGTGAGGACGGTGTCGCCGACCGAACCGATCAGGTTCTTGCGCACCCAGGCATAGGCGCCTCGCTCGGTAGGCGGCGCCGGCTGCGCGAGCGCCATCTCGGTGCGCACCCAGGACATGTCGTGTTCCTGCATGGCCTTACCTCTCCACCAGCGCCATTCTGGCGTTGACGATGTTCATGACAAAGGACGTCACGAGACTCAGCACCAGATAGGCGATCATCATGATGAACACGCCCTCCACTGCCTGTCCGGTCTGGTTCAGCACGGTGCCGGCGGTGGCTGTCAGATCGGGATAGCCGATGGCAATGGCCAGCGAGGAGTTCTTGGTCAGGTTGAGATACTGGCTGGTGAGCGGCGGGATGACGATGCGCATCGCCTGCGGGATGACCACCAGCCGCAGGATCGGACCGGAGCGCAGGCCGAGTGCCGCTGCCGCCTCGGTCTGGCCCTTGCTGACGCCCCTGATGCCGGCGCGCACGATCTCGGCGATGAAGGCCGCGGTGTAGAAGGAGAGCGCCAGCAGAAGCGACAAAAACTCAGGCTTGATCCAGAAGCCGCCGGTCAGGTTGAAGGTCGACTGCTTCGGAAAATCGAAGGTGAGCGGCATGCCGCTGAGCAGGAAGGCAAGCACCGGCAGGCCGATGATGAGAGCGACCGACGTCCAGAACACCGGGAATTGCTGGCCGGTTGCCCGCTGCCGCTGCCGCGCCCTGTGGGCGACGAACCAGGCCATCGCGATGGCGAGCAGAAATGCGACGCCGATCAGCCAGGAACCATCTCCCCAGACGGCGCGCGGCAGATAGAAACCGCGCTGGTTGAGGAAGGAGCCGAGGGGCAGATGGATGCTCTCGCGCGGCGGCGGCAGCACGGCGAGCACACCGGAATACCAGAAAAAGATGACCAGCAGCGGCGGAATGTTGCGGAAGACCTCGACATAGATCGTGCAGATCTTGCGGATCAGCCAGTTCTGCGACAGGCGGCCTATGCCGATGAGGAAGCCGACGACAGTGGCAAGCACGATGCCGGCGACGGCAATGATGATCGTATTGAGCAAACCGACGACCAGCGCGCGGAAATAGGTCGAGTCGGACGTGTAGGCGATTGGCGTGTCGGAGATGTCGAAGCCGGCCCTGCTCTTCAGGAAGCCGAAGCCCGAGGCAATGTGCAGGCGCTGGAGGTTTTCGATGACGTTGTGAACGATCCACCAGATCGAGCTGAACAGAAGGATCACGACCAGCGTCTGAAAGAACAGGCTGCGTATTCTCGGGTCATTGATAAAGGAGCCGCGGCTCGGCTCCTCGCGAAGGATTTCCTGCGAAGCCATGGACCGTCCCCTGGAAAGAGAAACCGGGAGACAGACAACCTGCCTCCCGGATCACGTTTCGATCAGCGGATCGGCGGGCCGTATTGCAGGCCGCCCTTGGTCCACAGCGCGTTGATCCCTCGCGCGATCTTGAGCGGGCTGCCGGAGCCGACATTGCGCTCGAACATTTCGCCGTAGTTGCCGACAGCCTTGACGATGTTCACGACCCAGTCGTTGGAAAGGCCGAGATCGGCGCCGTACTTGCCGTCCGGCTCGGTGCCGAGAAGGCGCTGGATGTTCGGATCGGTCGAGGTCTTCATCTCCTCGACATTCGCCTGGGTGATGCCGGCTTCCTCGGCGTTGAGCAGCGCGAAATAGGTCCAGCGCGCGATATGCGCCCACTGATCGTCGCCCTGGCGCACGGCCGGGCCGAGCGGCTCCTTGGAGATGATCTCGGGCAGCACGACGTGATCGGCCGGCGAGGACAGCGTCAGGCGGATGCCATAGAGGCCGGACTGGTCGGTGGTGTAGGCATCGCAGCGGCCGGCATCGTAAGCGGCGTTGACCTCTTCCAGCTTCTCGAACACGACGGGATTGTATTCCATCTTGTTCTTCTTGAAGTAGTCAGCGAGGTTCAGCTCGGTCGTGGTGCCGCTCTGCACGCAGACGGCGGCCCCGGAAAGCTGCAGAGCGGAGTTCACGCCCGGCAGCTTCTTGGCGTTGATCATGAAGCCCTGGCCGTCATAGTAGGTGACGCCGACAAAATCGAGGCCGAGCGCGCTATCGCGGTTGCTGGTCCAGGTGGTGTTGCGCGACAGGAGGTCGATCTCGCCCGACTGCAGCGCGGTGAAACGCTCCTTGGCGCTGAGCGGCGTGAACTTGACCTTGGAGGCGTCACCGAAAACGGCGGCCGCAACGGCGCGGCAGAAGTCCGCGTCGATGCCTTTCCAGTCACCCTTGTCGTCCGGGGCCGAAAAGCCGGCAAGACCGGTCGAGACGCCGCACTGAAGAAAGCCCTTCTGCTTCACGGTGTCGAGCGTGCCTGCCGAAGCGGCGGACGCCATGAACCCGAGCGAGGCGGCGCCAAGAATGCCGATTGCAATGTGTTTCATGACCCACATACCCTTTTCTGTTACAGGCGCCCCTGCTGCCAGGCGACCCTTGATCTTTTTTCGTTTGTGAATGCAGCTCCCACTTAAGGCCCGCTCCCGGACCCGCATCGGTAGCCGATGCGCTGCCTCCCATTCACGAAACGCATCGAAGGCGATTATTCCCGTGAGGTCAAGGGAAATGACCGAAACCCCAAAGGTTTGAAAAGCAATTGCCGCAAATGCCTGAATTGCGGACAAGAGCCCATGAAATCGGCAGGCGATGCGAACAAATCAGTCAAGTTGCAACGGGGCGAATCTATGAGCCGGCGGCCGAATCCGCTTCGGCAATAGCGGTGCTTTATTGGGCGCGGGCGGGCTAGGATTGGCCCAGCCGAAGACCGGCTTTTGGCGGGCCTGACGCGGTTGCACGGGCTCGGTCGCCGCTTTATGGCTGGTCCCCTGAAATCATTCGGCCCCTTACATCAATTGCTGGCGACGAACCATGGCTAAAGACGGCATCGAAATGGGCACCAACACGCTGCTTGCCCATTCTGGCAACAACCCGCGTGACTATTTCGGCTTCGTCAACCCGCCGGTCGTGCACGCCTCGACGGTGCTTTACGCCGATGCTGCCTCGATGGCCGGACGCAGCCAGAAATACACTTACGGCACGCGCGGCACGCCGACGATGGATGCGCTCACGCTCGCCGTCGACGCGCTGGAAGGCTCGGCCGGCACCATCGCGGTGCCTTCGGGACTGGCGGCGGTGACGGTGCCGCTGCTCGCCTTCCTCGCCGCCGGCGACCATCTGCTGATCGTCGACAGCGTCTACCACCCGACGCGCCACTTCGCCGACACGATGCTGAAGCGACTCGGGGTGGAGGTCGAGTATTACGAGCCGCGCATCGGCGCCGGCATTTCTTCGCTGATCAGGCCCAACACCAGGGTGGTGTTCACCGAATCGCCGGGATCGAACACCTACGAGGTCCAGGACATACCGGCGATCGCCAAGGCGGCGCATGAAGCCAGCGCCATCGTGATGATGGACAACACCTGGGCGACGCCGCTCTATTTCAAGCCGCTCGACCATGGCGTCGACATCTCGATCCAGGCGGCGACGAAATATCCGGCCGGCCATTCCGACGTGCTGCTTGGCCTGGTTTCGGCCAACGAGACATATTGGAAGCAGCTCTATGATGGCTTCTGCACTCTGGGTTGCTGTTCGGGACCCGACGACATCTATCAGGTGCTGCGGGGCCTGCGCACGATGGGGGTGCGGCTCGAGTATCACCGCAAGTCCGCGCTCGATATAGCGCGCTGGCTTGAAGAGCAGCCGGGCGTCGCACAGGTGCTGCACCCGGCTCTGGAAAGCCATCCCGACCATGCGCTGTGGAAGCGCGATTTCTGCGGCTCGAGCGGCGTCTTCTCGATCGTCCTCGAGGGTGGCGGCCAGAAGGCCCAGCACGCCTTCCTCGACGCGCTCAAGATCTTCGGCCTTGGCTATTCCTGGGGCGGCTATGAGAGTCTCGCCGTTCCGGTCTTCCTGGGCGACCGCACGCTTGCCAAGGGTTCGTATGCCGGTTCGCTGATCCGCCTGCAGATCGGGCTGGAAGATGTCGAGGACCTCAAGGCCGACATCGCGCGTGGGCTGGCCGCGGCGGCTGCCGCCGAGTAACGAGCTGATCGGCGGAAGATTCCAACCGGACAAGTCTCTGCCGGAGCACCCACTCAGGAACCTTTTGTAGGCCGGGAGCCGGCGACATGGCGCTGATGCGCCGGGCGCTTGCGCGCGATCCGGGTGCGTGCCGCGCCAGCAGCCAATCGAGCGAGGCGCGCCGCGCCTCGCTCGATTTAGTGATGGTCGTGATCCTTGTGCCTGTGCCGGTGCGCTGCCTGTTTTGCCCGGTTGCCGCAGGCAGCCATGCTACACCAGCGGCGCCGGTGCCCGCGGGTATGGTCAGCAAAAAGCAGCGTACAGGCCGGCCCCTCGCAAGCCTTTACATGTGAAAAATCCTCGGTGCAGACGAGTCTGGCCAGCGCCTCTCCGATCGGCAGAAGGAGCGCCTCGGGCGTGCGCCACTTGCGAGCCGTCTGAAGTACGAGCGCTCCGCCGCCGGCGGGCGCGATCCGGCTGAAGCTCTCGTCGCGTTCCAGCAGGCGGTTGAGCGGGTCGAGCTCCGCCAGATCGGCGCCCATCAGCGCCCGCCCCTTATGCCCGTGCACAAAGCCCCTGAACCATTCGCGCAATTGCCGCGCTTGATCGGCGACCTTGTCGAGTTCGCCGGGCAGCGCCTGGGCGCGAATCGTCGCCAGCACTTCCGCCGGCACCAGCCGCGCCTGCCCCAGCCAGTCCAGCAGGCCCTCGCCGTCGTCGATCCAATCGATTGGCGTGTCGAGCGGGGTCGCGATCGAGTTCAGAAAATCGAGGCCGGGCGCGTCGCCGACAAAAAGCGCGGGTGAGCGAACCATCGAAACTTCCTTTCCACGCCAAGCGGCTTCCGCCGTGGCGTCCAATCGTGAACACGACTCCGTGATAACCGGTTCGGACCTTCTTGACAAGTTATACCTCCAGGCGTAACCGTTCTAAATCAATCAATATGGTTATTAACCCGACGAGAGGAAGCGACATGTCCGCGAAGCAAGTGAATATCGTGCTGGTTCATGGCGCCTGGGCGGACGGATCGAGTTGGGCCAAGGTCATCGCGGCGCTGGCCGCGCAAGGCTTCAATGTCGTGGCTGCGCCGCTGCCGCTGACGTCGTTCCAGGACGACGTTGCCGCGCTCGACCGGGCGCTGGAGCGCATCGAGGGGTCAATCATCCTGGTTGGGCACGCCTATGCCGGCGCCGTGATCGGCGCCACACGAAGCGAGAAGGTTAAGGCGCTGGTCTATATCGCAGCGCTCGCGCCGGACGAAGGCGAGACGGTGGCAGACGTTTTCACCCGCGCCGAACCGCACGCAAAGGCTCCGAAACTCACGCCGGACGCGCATGGATTGATCTATTTGCCCGATGAGGCCTTTGCGGCAGCCTTTGCGCAAAACGCCTCGACACAGGATCTGTCCGTGCTGCGCGCGGTCCAGCGGCCCATCTCGCCGGCCTGCATCACGGTTCCCGTGGCGCGGCCGCTGTGGCGCGATCGGCCGGCATGGTTCCTGGTCGCCGAGGCGGACCGCATGATCGCCGCCGAAACCCAGCGCTTCATGGCGGCACGCATGAAGGCGCAAACACGTCAGCAGCCGCTGGACCACACACCGATGGTCACCGCGCCCGACGCCGTCGTCGAGATCATTGTCGAGGCCGCCCGAGGCTGATGTTCGGCCTTCGAGTAACCGTCTAATATATATCAATTCAGTTATGGAGAGAAAAATGACCGCTTACAGGACAGCGAATGTCGACGGCTTCAACATCTTCTATCGCGAAGCCGGCCAGCCCGACGCGCCGAAACTGCTTCTGCTGCATGGCTTTCCGAGCTCGGGCCATATGTTCCGCGATCTCATTCCGCTGCTCGCCGACCGTTTCCATATCGTCGCGCCCGATCTGCCGGGCTTCGGCCGTTCCGACATGCCGCAGGCCAGCGACTTCACCTACACCTTCGACCGCATCGCCGCGATCATCGACCGCTTCACCGAAGTTGTCGGCTTCGACCGCTACGCCATCTATGTCTTCGACTATGGCGCACCGACCGGGTTCCGGCTGGCGGTAAAGCATCCCGAGCGCATCGCCGCGATCATTTCGCAGAACGGTAACGCCTATGAGGAAGGTCTGAGCGACGGCTGGAACCCTATCCAGACCTATTGGCGGGATCCTTCGCCCGCCAACCGCGAAGCGTTGCGGGGCTTCCTCAAGCCGGAAGCGGTTGCCTGGCAATACACGCATGGCGCCCCGGCGGACATGGTCGCGCCCGACGGGCATTCGCTGGACAGCTTCTATCTCGCCCGCCCCGGCAATGAGGAAGTTCAGCTCGACCTCTTCGGCGACTACAAGAGCAACGTCGCGCTCTACCCGGCCTTCCAGGCCTATTTCCGCGCGCACAGACCGCCCCTCCTGGCGGTGTGGGGCAAGAACGACCCCTTCTTCCTGCCGCCGGGTGCCGAGGCATTCAAACGCGACATACCGGACGCGGTCGTGCGCTTCCTCGACACCGGCCATTTCGCCCTCGAAACCCACGCCGGGGACATCGCCGCCGCCATCCGCGACTTCCTCGGCTGATCAGGAAGGAGAAACTCGCCATGCCGAGATCCGTCGCCGTCGTCACCGGAGCCAGCCAGGGCATCGGCCAGGCGACCGCCATCCGACTGGCGCGGGACTTTCCCGCGCTGGTACTGGTCGCCCGCAACCGGGCGAAGCTGGAGGAAACAGCCGAAGTCGCGAAAGCTGCCGGCGGCGAGGTGCTGGTCATCGATGCCGACCTCGCCCGGCCGGACGCCGCGCAGGCTGTGGTTGACCGGACGCTCGCCGCCTTCGGGCGTATCGACGCGCTGCTCAACATCGCCGGCGCCGTGCCGCAGGTCGACCTCTTCGACATGACCGATGAGCAATGGGACGCCGGCCTGGCGCTGAAGCTGCATGGCGCCCGGCGGCTGACCGTCGCGGCATGGCCGGCGCTGAAGGCGGCCGGCGGCTCGGTGGTGCTGATGTCGGGCAATTCGGCGCTGGTTCCCAAGGCGTCTTATGCGGCGGTCGGAACCATCAACGCGGCGATCGTGGCGCTCGCCAAGGCTTTCTCCGACCGCGGCATCGCCGACGGCGTGCAGGTCAACAGCGTACTGCCAGGTCCGGTGATGACGGGACGACGGCGATCCTATCTCGAGCACTGGGCGCCGCTGCATAAGATGAGCGTCGAGGAAGCGACGGCCAATTTCCCCAAGGAAGCCGGCATCGCGCGCTACGGTAAGCCGGAGGAGATCGCCGAGCTGATGGCCTTCCTTGTCTCGTCCGCAGCTCACTGGATGACCGGCTCGACGCTGCGCATGGACGGCGGCGAGGTGAAGTCTGTTTAACTTGAAGCGTCGATCGCAAAGGAGGATGGACCGATGATTGCATGGGACCGTGTAACCCGCGCTCATGTCTTGCGCGCGATGGAAGACTACGACCGGCTGGGGCCTGAACGGTTCTTTGCCGAACATGGCTTTGCCCCGACCACCACTTATGAGCTGGCCTTGGAAGACCGCCTCTACCCGCCGAAGGCGATCTTGGGCACGGCCTATGAGTTCGCCACCGGCGTGCGGCTCGCCTCCGGTGATTTCGAGGGCGGCAAGAGCGGCGCGGTCAAGGTGCTCGGTAAATTGGGCTTCGCTGCACGGCCCAAGCAGAGTTAGCGTCGCCGGCGGTTCCCTGATCGAATCCGCAAACCATCGTAACGCCTTGACGCGATTGACAAAGGCAAAGCCGCTGGCGGCATGTGCTTTGAAGCGCGCCGTGAAATAATATTTTCTCCGGCCGCGAATATGCGGATTGGCTTGGCTTCCAAATCCGCGACTTCGGCGTCATTGCGAGCAACGCAATTCCACCCATTCGATCCAGGGCCTGCCATGGCGTTTCGCCTTTTCGTTCCGATCCTTGCCGGCGCGACGCTTCGCGAACGGCTGCTCGCCTGCATCGGCGCGACCATCGGCATCGCGCTCACCGGCATGATCAGCGGACTCGCGACGGGCAGCGGTCCGCTTGTGGCGATGCTGGTGGCGCCGATGGGCGCGTCCGCGGTGCTGCTCTTTGCCGTTCCGTCGAGCCCGTTGGCGCAGCCCTGGTCGATCGTCGGAGGCAACACGATTTCGGCGCTGGTTGGAGTGACGGTGGCGCATTTTGTGCATGACACGGTGATCGCCTCCGGCCTCGCGGTGGCGCTTGCGATCGCCGCCATGTCGTTCACCCGCTGCCTGCATCCGCCGGGAGGGGCTGCTGCGCTGACCGGCGTGATCGGCGGGCCGGCCGTTGCGGCCGCCGGCTTCCTGTTCCCCTTCGTGCCGGTGGCGCTGAACTCCATCGTGCTGGTGGCGCTCGGCCTCCTCTTCCACAAGCTGTCGCGGCGCAACTATCCCCATGTGCACGTGCCGGTCGCCAGTGGTCACGGCACGGCCGATCGGCCGCCGGCCGAGCGCGTCGGCTTCCGGCCCGAGGATGTCGATGCGGCGCTCTTGGCGCTCGACGAAACCTTCGACATCGACCGCGACGACCTGGAGCGTCTGCTGCGCCAGGTCGAGTTGCAGGCGATGGTGCGCTCGCAACGCACGCTGCTTTGCCGGGACATCATGTCCCGCGATGTGATCTCGCTGCCGGTGACGGCTTCAGCAGACGAGGCGCGCAATCTTTTGATCGACCACAACATCCGCACGTTGCCGGTCGTCGACGCGGAAGGACGGCTCACCGGCGCAATCGGCCTGCGCGAGCTGACGAAAGCGACCGGCACGGTGGGAGAAGTGATGTCGAAAGCAAGCACCGCTTTGCCCGACATGCCGGCGATGAGCCTGCTGCCGACGCTGACCGACGGGCGCAGTCATGCGGTGGTGATCGTCGATGGCGGCCGGCATATACTCGGGCTGATCACGCAGACCGACCTACTGGCGGCGGCCGCTCGCATGCAGCAAGCAGGCGAGGCGCCGTTGAAAGCGGTGGCCTAGGAGCGCCGAGCCGCTTCAGGCGAGGCGTTAGCCAGGCAAGCCGGCCGCTTGGTCGAGACCGCGCGTGGCCTTGTCCGGCCGGGCGACATGCGCCCATGAACCGTCATAGACCGCCTGCCTTCGCTCGATCCAGGCGCTCAAGCCTTCGCGCAGGTCTGCTGTCGGGGCCACGCGGGCGAATTGCTCAGCCTCTACCAGCAAGCCTTCCGCGATGCTCGAGTTGACGCCACGCGCCACCGCTGTGAGGATGCTGGCGACCGCCGTCTGCGAATGACTGACGATGCGGCGGGCAAGGTCAAAGGCCGCCTGCATCAGTTCTTTGTGCGGTACGACCCGGTTGACCAGGCCAAGCTCGGCGGCGCGTCCGGCCGAAAATGTCTCGCCGGTCAACAGCAGCTCCAGCGCGCGCTTGCGGCCGGCAAGCCGCGGCAGGCGCTGCGTGCCGCCGAAAGTCGGCGGCATGGCAAGCTTGATCTCCGGCTTGGCAAACAAGGCGCGGTCGCTGGCGACGGCCAGCGGCACCGCCTCCGTGATCTCGCAGCCGCCGCCAAAGGCGAGGCCGTTGACGGCGGCGATCACCGGCTTGCGGAACGCTTCCAGCCTCGCCGTCAGACGCTGGCCGCGCATGACGAAATCGCGCAGCGCGGCATCGGTGCCCTCGGCCACGCTCAACGAGAATTCGTGGATATCGCCGCCGGCGGAAAAGGCGCGCTCCCCTGCCCCTGTGAGGATGACGGCGCGCACGTCATCATCGGTCTCGATCAGGTCGAGGCGCGAAAGCAGCCGGTCGATCAGCGCGTAATTCAGCGCGTTCAGCTTGTCGGGGCGGTTGAGGGTGAGGATCGCGACGCGGTCACGCGTCTCGCTCAGCACAAGGTCGGTCATGGCTTTATCCTTTCCAGCGGTCCGGGGGATAAGGAGCAGGCTTTCGATTGCTTGTATATTCACTAGTCGGTATACTTGCAGGATGAGCGAAAAGCCCAATCCCACCCGAAAACGCCTTGTCGATGCGGCGACCAAGCTCTTCTATGCCGAAGGCATAGGCCGCGTCAGCGTCGACGCCGTGGCCGAAAAGGCCGGACTTACCAAGCGCACGCTCTACTACCATTTCAAGAGCAAGGACGACCTGATCGCGGCCTATCTCGATGGGCGCGACCAACCCAATCTCGAGCAGATGGCGGGCTGGTTCGACGCGGCGGATGGCGGCGCGGACAAAAAGGTCGAGGCGATCTTCACCAACCTGGCGCGGGTGGCACGCCATCCCAAATGGAAGGGCTGCGGCTTCCTGCGCACGGCGGCCGAGTTGGCGGCGACGCCCGGGCATCCGGCGGTAAAGGCTGGAGCGCGCCACAAGACCAATTTCGAGAAATGGCTGGCCGGTGCCCTTTCAAGCCACGATGTCGCCCAGGCGAAAATGCTGGCGCGTGAGATCGTGCTTTTGATGGACGGCGCCTTTTCCAGCATGCTGATCCATCACAATCCCGACTACGTCAACGCCGCCGGCCATGCCGCCGCGACGCTGATACGGGCGCGGATGGCAGGCAAACACGTAGCTTAGATCGTGGACGTTCCCGGCGCATCGATTGAGGTGTCCGAGGGGGCAGCCTCGTCAGGACAGGGCCAGCCAGGCGGTGCCGGCGTCAGTAGGCCGACCTTAGCTGCGAGGCGACTTGACCGCGGGTAGCAAACAAGGCCCCGGAGGGCCTTGTCGCAACACGTTGATTGAAGGGCCCCGCGGTTACTTTCCCGCCAACTGCTTGGCATTCTCCGAAGTGATGGCGGTGGTATCGACAGTCACCGTCGCATCCACCGATGTCGCGCAGTCGAGCAGGATCTTCTTCGACATCTCGATCGCTTCCTTGGCGCCGGTCGGGTAAGTGAAGGTCGCCGCCCAATCGCCTTTGGCCACCGCCTCGATGCCGCCGGCCGGCCCAGGCAGGCCGTCGGTGCCGATGATCTTGACGTCCTTGCCGGCACCCTTGGCGGCCAGCAGCGCGCCCGCCGCCATCATGTCGTTCGAGGCATAGAGGACCTTGATGTCGGGATGCGCCTGCAGCATCGCGGCAAAGGCGGTCTGGGCTTTATCCGGAACCCAGTCGGCGGCCTGCTCGGCGACGATCTGGATCTTTGAGTTCGCCTTCACGCCTTCCTTGAAGCCGTTGAGACGCTCCACCGCCGGCGTCGAGCTCGGCAGGCCTTCCAGCACCGCCGCCTCGCCGCCGTCGGGCAACAGCTTCGTCGCCGTGAACTTGCCGGCTTCCTCGGCGATCTTGAAATTATCGCCGCCGATGAAGGCGGTGTAGTCTTTGCCGGGATCG
Source organism: Mesorhizobium sp. M2E.F.Ca.ET.219.01.1.1 (assembly GCF_004016445.2). Taxonomy (GTDB): domain Bacteria; phylum Pseudomonadota; class Alphaproteobacteria; order Rhizobiales; family Rhizobiaceae; genus Mesorhizobium. The sequence continues at coordinate 1,218,995 of NZ_SADT02000002.1, read as the reverse complement.
CCTACCGTCTTGCGGTCGAGCTCGATCACCGGAATGCCGGCATCCATGGCGCGCTTGACGGCTGGCGTCAGCGGCGCGGCCTCGAAGGGCGAGATCAGCAGGACATCGACCTTCTGGGTGATGAAATTGTCGACCTGGGAGGTCTGCGTGTTGACGTTGCCGGCACCGTCGGCGATCTGCAGCGTGAAGCCCGGCACTTCCTTGGCCGCCGCCGTCAGCTCGTCGTTGACGTGCTGGCGATAGGGCTCGGCATTGTTGGCCTGTGAAAAGCCGATGACGAACTGGCCGTCCTTGGCGCAGGCCTTCACCAGCGGCTCGGCCGCCTGGGCCGCGCCGGCGATGCAAAGGCCGGCACCGGCCAGCAACGCGGCCCGAAGGACGCGCGATCCTCTCAGTGTGGTTCTCATGTTCAGTCTCCTCCTTGTCCGGCTCGGGTGCCAGACTTTTGGTTGCTCTCTCGGGACGCTGCCGCCGACTCTCCTATCGACCCAATCCCTCGCGGCGGCGAACGAGGGATTGAAGCACTGCCGCCAGCACGATGATCGCGGCGGTCGCGAGCAGTTGCGTGGCGGGGGTGATGTTGTTGAGCTGAAGGATGTTGGCCAAAGCGCCGAGCATGATGGTGCCGGCTACGGTGCCGACCATGGAACCGGCGCCGCCGAACAGACTTGTGCCGCCGATGACGACGGCCGCGATGGCCGTCAGTTCATAGCCCATGCCATCGTTGGCACTGCCGAAATTGAACTGGCCGGCATGGACGATGCCCGCAAGTGCCGAGGCAAAGCCGGTGATGGCGTAGACCGATATCTTCACCATGGACACAGGCACGCCGGAAATGCGGGCGGCGCGCTCGTTGCCGCCGACGGCATACACGTAGCGGCCGAAGCGCGTGGTGTTGAGCACCAGCGTGGCAATCGCGGCGAAGATGATGAAGACGATGGTCGCCACCGGCACGGTGTTGTCGAACAGCCGCTCGCCCAGCACCGCGAAAACCGGCGGCGCCAGGCCCGGGCCGTCGCCATAGGAAATGTTGATATACTGGTTGCCGGACACGATCAGCGCCAGGCCGCGTGCCGCCTGCAGGCCGGCCAGCGTGACGATGAATGGCTCCAGACGGAAGCGGGTGGAGATCGTGCCCTGTACGACGCCGAAGACGATGCCCATGACGAGCACGGCAAGGATGGTCGGGATCAGCCCGAAGCCGCCGGAGATCATCATGGTGGCGGTGACGACGGCGGAGAGGCCTAGCACCGCGCCGACTGAGAGATCGATGCCGGCGGTGATGATGACGAAGGTCATGCCGATGGCAATGATGCCGGTCTCGGACACGGCGCGCACGATGTTGGCGATGTTGTCGGGGTTGAGAAACAATATCTCGCCGTGGCGCCGGGGCGAGAAGATGACGCCGCCGATCGCCACCAGCACCAGGCCTATCAGGCTCTGAAAACGCACGACGATGGCCAGTGGGTCGACGCGATGTCTGGGCGCTGCCGTGCCTGACGGTACAGAGTTGGCCGTCCCCTCAATCCTCTGATCCGACATCAGGCCTCCCTGCCGTTAGCCGCGGCAAGCACGGTGTGCTCGTCGACGCCGCCGTTGAATTCCGCCACATTGCGCCCCTGGCGCAGCACCACGATGCGGTCGCAGAGCCCAATCAGCTCCGGCATCTCGCTCGATGCAACCAGAATACCCAGCCCTTGCGCAGCAAGTGCTCTGAGCCTCGCGTAGATCTCGCCCTTGGCGCCGACATCGACGCCGCGGGTCGGCTCGTCGAGCAGGAGCAGGCGCGGATTGCCGAGGATTTCCTTGGCCAGCACGACCTTCTGCTGGTTGCCGCCCGACAGCGCGCCGACGGCGATGTCCGGGTTTTTCGGGCGGATATCGAACTGGCCGAAGGATCGCGTCACCGCCTCGGCCTGGCGGCGCGGCGACATCAGTCCGGCCGGCGATATGCGACGGATCACTGACATCACCAGATTAAGGCCGACCGCCATGCGTAACATCAGGCCGCTGCCGCGCCGGTCGTCGGTGACGAAGGCAATGCCGGCCTTGCGCGCGGCGTTTATGGAATCGAGCCTCACCGGCTTGCCGTCGACCGCCACCTCGCCCTGCCAGCGGCCGGCAAGGCCCGTGCCGTAAAGCGCGGAGAGCAGTTCAGTGCGCCCTGCCCCCATGATGCCGGCCAGGCCGACGATCTCGCCCTCCCTTACCTCGAGCGAGACGCCCGTCGGAGGCTGCCAGCCGGCGCTTTCACGGACGAGCCGGAAGCTGGCATCCCTGAGGCTGAGCAGTGCCTTGCCGGCGCTCCTGGCGCGTTCGGGATAGAGCTCGTCCAGCGGCCGCCCGACCAGCAGGCGCACCAGCTCGGCCTGGGGGGCGTGCGGCTCGGTAATGCCGGCGACACGGCCGTCGCGCATGACCGTCACGCGATCTGCGATCTCAGGTACTTCCTCCAGCCGGTGCGATATGTAGATGATGCCGACGCCCGAGGCGGCGAGCTTCCTCATGATCTCGAACAGACGTTCGACCTCGCCGACGGTAAGCGCGGCCGTCGGTTCGTCCATGATCAACACGCGGGACGCATAAGACAGCGCCTTGACGATCGCCACCACCTGTCGCTGACCGATCGATAGGTCAGCGACAAGGCGCGCAGGGTCAATGGCGAGCTCGATCGCCTCAAGCCGCCGCTTGGCCTCACGACGCATCGCCGGCACATCCAGCATGCCGCCGGGCCGCATCAGCTCGCGACCGAGGAAGAGGTTCGCCGCGACATCGAGCGAGGGCACGAGATCGAGTTCCTGGAAGATGGTGGCGATGCCGGCGGCTTGCGCCTCGCGTGGGTTGTTGAAGGTGACCGGCTTGCCGTCGATGTGGATTTCGCCCTCGTCCGGAGTGTAGACGCCGGACAAGAGGTTCATCAGCGTCGACTTGCCGGCACCGTTCTCGCCGAGCAACGCGTGGATCTCGCCAGCCTTCAGATCGAAGTCGACGCCGCGCAACGCCTGCACGCCGCCGAAACGCTTTACGGCGCCGGTGACGGAAAGCAGCGGCGCGCTCATATCGACCTCCTGTTGACCGGCCTCGCGCAGGATTCGCGGGCCTGCAGCGTCGCTTTAAGCCGCACAGCGCGTGGCGGGGCATGGCTGGATGCGATGCGCTCGCTGAGCAGCGTTGCCGCCTGGCGGCCGATCTCGGTGCAAGGCTGTTCGACCAGCGTCAGCCTAGGCTCGAAGCAGTCGGCCCATTCGAAATCGTCGAAGCCGACGAGCGAGAGGTCGCGCGGGATCGAAAGACCTTTCTCGCGGATAGCGCGGACTGCCCCGATCGTCGTCATGTTGTTGCCGGTGACCAATGCGGTGGGCGGCGCGGGCAGCGACAGGATCGCATGCGTCGATGCCGTGGCGCTCGCAGTGTCGACATTCTCCGGCGAGACATAGTGCGGCGGGCATTCAAGTCCATTGGCGGCGAGCGAGGCGTGGAACGCGTCGACGCGCTCGCGCGTGGTGGCGAGGCCCGGCTGGCCGGCGATGTAGCCGATGCGCCGGTGGCCGAAGGATGCGACATGGTCGATCAATGCCCGCATCGCTGTCTCGTTCTCGACACCGATCTGGTCGAAGCGGTCGTCGGCGAAGCGGTCGATCAAGACGCAAGGCAGCTTCTTGTCGGCGAGATAGGCGATCGCGCGCTCGGGCGAGCCGGACGGCGCCAGGATGACGCCGTCGACGCGGCGCTGGTGGAAGGCGCGCACGACCTGAAGCTCGCGGTCCGGGTCTTCCTGCGTATCCGACAGGAACACCATCAGGCCAAGGCGCGCGCATTCTGCCTCGACCGCGCAGATGATATCGGTGAAGTAGGGATTGGAAATGGCCGAAATGGCGAGCCCGACGCTGTTGGTCGAGGCGACTTTCAGCGAGCGCGCCAGCTCATTGGGCTGATAGCCCATGGCGGCAATGGCATCGTTGACGAGCTGCGCCTTTTCGGGCGAGACGAAACGCGTGCGGTTGACAACATGCGAGACGGTCGAAACCGAGACGCCGGCGCGGCGCGCGACCTCAGCCATGGTCGGCATGGCGGCTCGTGCGGAGTGCTCGCAAGCGCTCCCTCCCTAATCTCGCGTTTCCCGTCCGCTCTCCGGCGGATCTGAACGAACCATAGAGAGATCGAAACGTTTGCGCAATCGTTTCGATGACTTTGCGCAGAATATCTTCGAGAATATCTTCGAGCTTGAGGAAGCTCGGCGGCTAGAAGGTGAACGCCAGCCAGGCGGTGCCGGCGAGAAGCGTCACCAGCGTCAGCGGCAGGCCAACCTTGAAGAAGGCGGAGAAGGAAAGCTCCTTGCCGGCAGCCTTCGCTTGCTCGGCGACGATCAGGTTGGCGACCGAGCCGAGCAGCGTGAAATTGCCGGCCAGTGTCGAGCTCATCGCCACGACCAGCCAGGCGCGCTCCGGGTTCTCCAGCCCGGGAATGAAGGGGCGCAACGCCAGCACCGCCGGCACATTGCTCATGACATTGGAAAGCACCGCGGTGAAGCCGGAAAGCCGCCAGACATCGTCGAGGCCGATGTTCTTCGCCCAGGCGATCATGTCGGGCGTGAGCAGCGTGCGCTCGGCTCCCGCCACCACCACGAACAGGCCGGCGAACATGAAGAGCAGCGGCCCATCGATCTCGCGATAGATGCGCCGAGGCTTGATTGCCCGGGTGACCAGCAGGAAAGCGCCGGCAATCAGCGCCGCTTTGGCGACGGGAACGCCGGCGAAGAAAGCGAGCGCCAGCAGCACGCAGACGATGGTGGCCTTCAGCACCTGTCCGGGCAGCATGCGGCCTCGATACACTTCCGGGCTGAGTTCGGCGGGGCGGGAGAATTCGGCGCGGTAGACGATGCGTATGATGACGATGACGCAGAGCAGACCGAACAGGGCCACCGGCGCCAGCGCCAGCGTGAAAGCCGGATAGGAAATGCCGGACAGCGCGCCGATCACCATGTTCTGCGGATTGCCGGTGATGGTGGCGACGCTGCCGCAGTTCGAGGCCGTGCAGGTGGCGATGAGGTAAGGCACCGGATTGCGGTTGATGACGCGGGTGACATGGACGACGATAGGCGCCATCACCAGGCAGATCGCGTCATTGACCAGGAAGGCCGAGAGCACGCCGGTCAACAGCGTCACCATGACCAGAAGCATGAAGGGCGCATGGGCGTGTTCGATAGCAAAGCCGCCAAGTGCACGAAACGCGCCCGAAACCTTCAGATGCGCGACCACGATCATCATGCCGAGGAGCAGCGTGATGGTGTCGAATTTGATGGCCTTGTAGGCATCCTCGATGCCGATCGCGCCGATGGCGATCATGGCGGCACCGCCGAGCAGCGCGATCCCGGCGCGGTCGAGGCGCAGCCCGGGAATGCGGCCGACCGCGACACCGGCATAGGTAAGCACGAGGATTAAAAGCGCGCCCGCGCCGGTCCATGTCATCGCAAGAAGGTTTCCCGTTGCCTGCCCTGTCCGCCAGAATCGGCCGGAGGACGGGCGGCCTCACATTTAGCAACGGCGTCGGAAAGGGAAAGTGTGCAAGCGCACCAAAGCGTGATGACGCTTTCATGGCTTTCACATTCATAAACCCTAATGTAAAGAACAGTGAATTAACATATCTGACCGATAATCCAGGCGTTGGGGACTAAACGGATGAACACGGTCGTTGAAGCGGAACGTCGCGTCCCATCGCGGGAGGAACTGATGCGTCCGCAGGAATGCCCCCGCTGTCACGGGGCCAAAAAAGTTTTCGTTTGCGCGCGCTGGCTGAGCTCGAACGGCCATTGCTGCCCGGAGGGCACGCACCGGCTTAACTGCCCAGGACACAGCATCGCCTGTCTCGAATGCAGCGGGCGCGGCAGCTAACGGTACCCGACGGCCGCCAATAGATCACAGCGTCGCCAAAGCGGAATCCTTTACTCTGGCATCGCTCAAGACGGCCGTCATTAAAGTTTGACATAGCCAGGTCCGCCGGGGCTGTTGCGATCCATGTCGCTTGGACTTGGCTATTGCCTTGCGCTTCACCGGCGCCTACCACTTGGCGAATTTCACGATTTTCCGCAGGCCACTGCAAAGCAATGATCGTCCGACTGCGACGCGCCCTGCGATGGCAAGCGCTTCCGCTTCTTGCCGGCTTTGCCGTTGTCGCGCTGATCATAACCGCTCGCGCCATTCTCGCCGAAGCGCAGATCGCCGACCGCAACGCCAGCCGCGAAGCGATCGAAACCCAGCAATTGCTGTCGAGCGTGCTTTCGCTGGCTCAAGACGCCGAAACCGGCCAGCGGGGCTATCTGCTTACAGGCGAGAAGAGTTATCTCCTGCCGTATCAGCATGCGGTCGAGGCGCTGCCGGCGCTGCTCAAGCGCGTCGATGAGAAGTTTCCGGTCGGCAGCGATCGGGCGCAACAGGTGGTCGGCATCAAGGACGCGCTTGCCCACGAGCAAGCGGAGCTCGCTGAGACGATCAGGCTCTACGACACGGGCAACACGGCGAAAGCGCTGGACATCGTGCGCGGCGGCAGGGGCAAGCTGGACATGGACCAGATCCGCGCCAACATCGATGCGATCCGGCGCATCGACGGCGCGAGCCTCGCTGCCCGTGCCGAGCGGATGGAACAGATCGAAGGCTGGCTGCGCGTCGGCTCGTTCGCGGCGCTGCTGGGCATCTTGCTGCTCGGCATCTACACGATTCGCCAATCCAGCCGCCGCTTCCGGGAGGTGGCCGCCGCGCAGGACGCATCGAGCGCCAAGAATACGGCGCTGCTCAACGAGATCGAAACACGTGAGAAGGCGGAGTCGCAGCTTCGCCAGGCGCAAAAGATGGAGGCGGTGGGTCAGCTCACGGGCGGCATCGCGCATGATTTCAACAATATGCTGGCCGTCATCACTAGTGCCATGAACCTCGCGCAGCGCAAGCTCGCTCGCGGCGAGCACGACGTGCTGAGCTTCGTCGAGGCGGCGGCAGATGCCGCGGCACGCGCCGCCAACCTCACCGCCAGGCTGCTTGCCTTTTCCAGGCAGCAGCCGCTGGCGCCCCAGATCGTCGATGCCAATCGCCTTGTCACCGGCATGTCGGACCTTTTGCGGCGCACGCTCGGCCATGCGATCGAGATCGAAACGGTGCTGGCGGGCGGGCTTTGGAAGACGCACGCCGACCCGACCCAGCTCGAGAACGCGATCATCAACCTGGCGGTCAACGCGCGCGACGCCATGGATGAAGAGGGCAAGCTCACCATCGAGACCGCCAACTGCCATCTCGACGAGGCCTATGCGGCGGCGCATCCCCAAGTGAAGGCCGGTCAGTATGTCATGATCGCGGTGACGGATACCGGCACGGGCATGCCGGCGGACATCATGGCCAAGGCTTTCGAGCCATTCTTCACCACCAAGCCCGCAGCCAAGGGAACAGGGCTCGGACTCAGCCAGGTGTTCGGCTTCGTCAAGCAATCCGGCGGACACGTCAAAATCTATTCGGAGCCCGGCGAAGGCACGACAATCAAGATCTATCTTCCGCGCTTCACCGGGCCGGAGGAAGCGGCGCAGCCGGTGAAGGCCGGCAGCAGGAGCGATGTTCCGGCAACCGAAACCGTGCTGCTCGTCGAGGACGATGCCCGCGTGCGCGCTTCGACGGCCGCTGCCTTGCTGGAGCTCGGCTATACCGTCATCGAAGCCGCGGGCGGTGATGAAGCCTTACAAAAACTCGGTGAGAACGCCGCTATCGTGCTGATGCTGACGGATATCGTGATGCCGGGCATGAATGGCCGGCAACTCGCCGAACAGGCGCGCAGGCAATCCCTCTCCCTGAAAGTGGTGTTCATGACCGGCTTCACGCGCAACGCCGTCGTGCACAATGGCGTGCTCGACCACGATGTGCACTTCATCGCCAAGCCGTTCACGCTGGAACAATTGGCGGCGAAGCTCAGGGACGCGCTGGCCTGATTTGTCCGATCTGACTGCTCTGGCCGTTCTCAGATCCGTCCAAGCACGACCAGAATAATGACGATGACAAGAACCAACCCGAGACCGCCGCCGCCATAATAGCCCGTGCCGTAGAACGGCCCGCCGCCCAGGCCGCTGAATCCGCCAAGCAAGGCCAGAATGAGAATGATGATAAGAATTGTGCCGAGACCCATGTTCTCTTCCTCTCTCTGAAGCGCAACCGGGCGCTTTTCATCACGAAATCAACTCGCAAGAGGCGCGCATGTTCCACTCGGCTCCGGGCCGACGCTATTCCGCCCTGGCCGAGTGGGATGACACGATCGGCGGACCGGGATTGGCTTCAAGTCTGATCGGGACCAAAAACAAAAGCGCGATCGCAATCGCGATCGACGCAATGATGGCCGCCGTGCTTAATATGTCCTTCATGTTCGCATCCTGAATATTCAAAGATGCTGAACAACGCTGCGCCATATCTCCCGTTCCACTTCGCTCTCGCGGAACCATTTTCAGATGCGCGACGTTTGGGGCAGCCCGGTTAGGGTAATCCCGGGGACAACGGAGGCTCGCTTATGGGCGTATCGGTACTCATCGGCATCCTGATCACCTTCCTGGTGGTGATCCTGGTGCTCTATCTCGTGCAGCGCTTGCCGCTCGATGCCCGCGCGCGGCAGATCGCGCAGATCATCGTCATCATCATCGGTATCATTTCGTTGCTCAAATATCTTGCGGTCTTTTAGCCGCGGTCCATATTCGGCACGGAAAACCCGAAGCCTGGTGTCCATGAGAACCCCGTCGATCGCATTCCTCGCCGGCAACTTGTTGAGCGCGTCCACGCTGCTCTGCGCGGCAAACGCCGCCCACGCCCGGCCGGATACGCGCGCCATGACTTGCGCGCAGACGCAGGCGCTGATCAAAAGCGACCATGCGGTGGTTTTGACCACCGGTCCGGACACTTATGACCGCTTCGTGCGGCAATTCGGCAATGAGTGCGACTGGCCGGAAGTGCCAATATCGACGACCGTTCCCGCCAAGGACGGCGAGTGCCGCGTCTATCGGTGCGAGGAGCCGGTCGACCTTCCCGACCGATAGCCGCCTCTTGCGATCCCGTGCGGAACCATAGCAACCTCATGCGGGTTGTAGGAGCCAGCAGCAGAATTGGCCGGCCGCGACTTGATTCTGCGTGTAACAGCGGGAGGAACGGCGATGCCCGAAATCGCGCGCACCGGCAGTTGCCTGTGCGGCGGCGTGCAGTTCAGCGTGGCCGGCGAGCCACGCCGGGTCGGCCTCTGCCACTGCAAGGATTGCCGCAAGACAAGCGGATCGGCTTTCCATGCCTATGCCGTATGGCCGCTTCAAGCGTTCGAAACCAGCGGAATCACCAGCACCTATGGCGCTCGAAGTTTTTGCCCTACCTGCGGAAGCCGCGTTCCGTTCGTCGGCGAAGACGAAGTCGAGGTCACGATCGGCAGCCTTGACGTCGCGCCGACTGAAGGGCTGGTGCCGGACTACGAGCTCTGGATCGGACGGCGCGAATCCTGGCAGCAGCCCCTCCCCGCGGCGCATCAGTTCGAGCATGACCGGGTCGCCGTTGATTCGGTTGCCGGCGATGATATCGACCCCGGGGCCGCAGCAAAGGTCGGCCTAGGTGGTGCTGCCGGCGGACTTAAGTCTGAACGGCAATGACCTGCAGTCCAGGGACCCCTCCAGCGCCACTTGGAAATGGCCGGTTGCCGATTGGAATGCCAAGCGTTTCTCCAAAACTCCGTCTCTTTTCAACCACCGGTAGGTTTGCCGGTTAGTCGGCCGCCGATAGCATTTCGCGATGAGTTCGGACCTGCGCGTTTCAGGCAGCAGCATACATGGAGCTTTACCGGCTTGGCGGAATACGAGAATTTTAGCCACGCCTTTTCCTAATACAACCTTTTGGTTTGCTTCTCCTCTCGGCCCCTGTGTTCATCACATCAATTGTCAGGCTGCAATTGAAATATCGGCGTGAAAATTCTTTAAGCTTAAGAAATTTTTTAGACAATTTCCCTTCTGGTTGTATCAAAATACGACGCCGGAATTGCCATGGGCAATAAGCCTTATGATTTCAGACCTTGTACAAAAGGCCACCTTTGTTTCTTTCATTTTTTGTTACATAGTGCTGCCGAATCTTGAAACCGGACGGGGCGGTTTTCATGACGTCGGCGACTGAGCACGGCCGAAACATGCATATGCGGTATCCACCGATTGACGGGTTCTGGACCTGGGACGTCAAGCGTGACCGCGTCTATGGCGACGCCAACCTTTCAGATTATTTCGGGCTGACACTCGACGAATTCTCGCATGGCGCATCGTTGGAACGGTGCATGCAAAGCATCGATGTGGATGACCGGCCCAGGGTCCGATTGGCGATCCGCAAGGCGATAGAACGCAAATCGGGCTTCAGGGAAGTCTACAAGGTCCGGTCGGAAAAGATGGGGCTGCGCAAGATCCTGGCCGTCGGCCAATGTTACGTAGATGGCGTAGGCGAGGCAGCACTCTACCCTGGCTGGTTCGTCGATCTGACGAAGGATGCCACCTGCGAGGAACAGTCGCTACGCGAGATCCACAATCACGTCGAACAGGCCAAGGACATCGCGCGATCGATCGGACACGACATATTGTCCTATCTTCTGGACAACGTCGAGGAAGAGGTCGAGCAGCGGCTTGACGGAAGGCTGAGGAGGCGAAGATCGTCCTGAGGCAGCTTCCGCCGATCGTTTGCGGGTCAGCTTCGCTTGCCGCGTCTGCCGACCTCAGCCGTGACCATGCGCGCGAAATGCGATTGGGGCGATCGGTGCTCGATGAGCCTGGCGCGCTCAAGCGCCGCATCGCCGTAAAATTCGATCAGCACCCCGGCTGCCCGGACCGCATCGGCTTTCAACCGGCCGAAATCGACTTGCCCGTTCTCGACCGAGGGCTCGCTCCTGGCAATCACGTCAAGCATGGCTTGCAACTTGTCAGGAGTGCTGCCCTCGTCTTCGTTCATGGTCGCTATCCGATTGGGCGCGTAAAATATCGACATTTCCGCACAATGTCCAACAGGTTCGTTGGCCCGGCGTCAGTGCAACCGAGTGCAGCTACACCGCGCACGACGCCACAACTTTCATGCAAGCATAGTGATCCAGACTTATCGCGCAGACATTTGGGGGGCACCCATGGACCAGCCTAGCAAAATGGAAAACCTGCAGTTTGCGCAGGGGATATTGCGAGAACTTCGCCAGAAGGCCGAAGCCGACGGCGAAAAACTCCTGACCTATCTCATCGACATGGCTTATCTCGAGGCCAGCGACCGCATCCGTGCCCACTGGATCGGCAGCCACGAACATGAAAGCCGCCGCGCCAAGGGCTGAGCCGCCCAAGGCAATTCGGGGGAAGCGCGCCGCGGTTTTCCGCGCGGAATTTGCCTGGATCGATACCTGGAGCGGTTCAGCGTTTCCATCAGAGGTCTGAACCGCCCTGGCTCCGTGAAGCATCCTGAACGCAAAAAAGCCCGCCATGCCTCTTCGGCATGGCGGGCTTTTTGCTCGGATGAGCAAGGCTAAATGCTATAGCCTCGCTGCCGATCTATGATGCGGCGGCAGCCTTTTGGCGGACCGGAAGCTTCCACCCCGGCCGCGCGAAATGGCAGGTGTAGCCGTTGGGATAGCGTTCCAGATAGTCCTGATGCTCGGGCTCGGCTTCCCAGAAGGGGCCTACCGGAGCAAGCTCGGTGACGACCTTGCCGGGCCACAGGCCGGACGCGTCGACGTCGGCGATCGTGTCCTCGGCGATCCGCTTCTGCTCGTCGCTGGTGTAGTAGATCGCCGAACGATAGCTCATGCCGATGTCGTTGCCCTGGCGGTTCTTCGTTGTCGGATCGTGGATCTGGAAGAAGAATTCGAGCAGCGTGCGGAAACTTGTCCTGGCCGGGTCGAAGATGATTTCGATTGCCTCGGCGTGAGTGCCGTGATTGCGATAGGTCGCGTTGGCGACATCGCCGCCGCTGTAGCCGACCCGGGTTGAAACCACGCCGGGCAAGCGCCGGATCAGATCCTGCATGCCCCAGAAACAGCCGCCGGCAAGGACTGCGCGCTCGGTGGAAGAAGCCATGTCAAACCTCCTTTGGATTGCTCCATAGATAGGCGTTGTGGTCGGGTTCTTCCAGCGGCTCGGAAAACATGCCGGCCGCGACTTCGAACCTGCACGATCAGGTATCCGAAGTCGGCTTGAACCGTCGGATCACCACCTCGAAGACGATGTCCGAGATCCACATGGCCGAGACGCCGATCAGAAAGGCGGCGGCAAGCGTGTTGGTGTCGTCGGCGGCGTCCGGCATCGGCAGGCCGCTTGCCTGGACCCAGGCGACGGCGGGCAATGTCAGATAGGCGGCGGCCAAGGCGCCGCAGATGGGCGAGGCAATCATCTCGCGCAACTTGTAGCGATGGCGCGACAGTGCCCTGAGCACACCGCCGGCGAGCCCCGCCGCCACGACCTGGCCCTTGATGCCCAGAAGATCGAAAATGTCATGCATCACGGCCTCCAGCCACAGAGCTTCTCGCCCTTGCGGTTGTGGGCGAGCAGCGCCCTCGCCTCCTGATCCGACAGCGTTTCGACGGCCCTGGCGGAGAGGCGCATCGGCGCGGCGGCGGCGCAGAAACCGCCCCTGGCCGTCGTGCAGCCGACAAGCGCGGCGACAGTGGTTGCGAGGACTAATCCCTTGCCCATGACTTCAGCTCCTTCCTGACCGCTTCAGCCGGCAAGGCGCCGATGTCGTTGTCGACCTGGTCGGCGATATTGCGGGCCGCGGCCTCTGCTTCTGCCTGCTTGCCGCGCTCGGCCCTTGCGCCCGCGAGGCGCTGGTGAAAGCCCCAGCCGAGCGCGCCTATGAGGCCGGCGCCGATGGCCAGGATCGTCGGATTGGTGAGAAGCCATGCCAGCAGCGCGCTCATAGCAGCACCCCGATGACAAGGCCGGCGACGAAGCAGGCGGCGCCCACGATCAGATATGGCCTGACAGCTTCAATCCTGGCGGCGAGCAGACTCTGCAGATTTTCCATGGTCAGTGCTCCCAACCGAACCGGCGCGCGAGCAGATGCCACCACTCGGCCACGCCGGCGATGACAAGGCCGAGACCGGTCTCCAGCGCCATCTGTCGGGATCGGCGGAGAACGCCGAGGCGTCGTCGGCGCCCAGAAGGCCCCGGGCGACAAGCATGCCCGCGCTGTAGCGCAGGGCGATACGGATGAAGACGGCGATCATTGGCAGAACACTCCGAAGAGATTGCAGGGAAGATGCGCGGCCCAGGCGATGAGCGAGCCGAGCGCCAGCGCGATCAAGGCGAGGATGCCGGCTGCCTTGACGGGCGATGCGGATTTGGGCGGCTCGGCCGGCGCCTCAGCGCTGGCATGCTGCCCTGGGTCGGCCGGTGGTGCGGTCGGCGCCATCTGATCGGCGGATGCCGGCGCCAGCGGCACGGATACCGTCGTCGTCAGCGGTGCGGCCGATATCAGCAGCGCCTGCCGGCGCACCGAGGCGACACGCGCGCTCCAGCCCCGGCCGAAGCTCGGCCAGGTCGGCAGCTGTTCGAGGAAGGCAAGCCGCGCATCGCAGAGCGCGTCGATGACGACGCCGGCGGGTCTTGCCCCCGCCGCGGTGAGCGAGGCCGGGCCGATGCGGCCGTCCTGGACAACGCCGAGCACGGCTTGAAGATATTTCACTGCCCTGCCCGGCCCACTGTTCACGGCGAAATCGAAGACGGCGTAGTCGACGCCATCGGGGAGCAGAGCGCCCGCCACGGCATCCCAGTAGAAACGGCGGTATACCACAGCGACCTGATCGTCGCTGATGGCGCGCAGGTCGGCCTTGGTGGCGCCGGCTTTCACGTAACGGCGGAAGTTGGCGAGCGTGACGCCTTTCATGGTGGCGCCGCCCGGATCGGTGGGGTTGTCGGACCAGCCGCCTTCGGATTTGAGGACGAGCGAAAGGGCGCGCGCGAAATTGCGGTCCATGGGGGGCTCCTCGGGATCGGTTGCGGTGGGGTGGCTTTGCCGACGAATTGTGCTCGCCGAGAATTTAGAGCCTTAGGAAAACCTTAATTGCCGTAAGGCAATGCTGGCGATCGCGGTTGGGTCTGCCGGCCTGTAGGTAGAGACGTTACTGGGCTGCGGGCTGGACGAACTTCCGTCGAAAGCCGCTCAGTCCGCCGGAGAAAGCCAATTTCAAAAGCCTGAACTGCGTCTTCAACGTGGCCGACGAAGCGTCCTGGCGATGGCGAAGGTTATCCATTCCAATATTCGGCCAGGCAACCAATCCCATCCAGCAATGCGTTTGTGCATGCGAATCGCCGCAATCCCATCGGCATAATAGTTCGGTTTGAAACCAGTGCGGCGGAACCCGGCCCTCAGGTAGAACCTGATAGCCCGGTGATTGTCGGCGCGCACTTCGAGGCGTAGCAGCCGATACCCACGAAGAAAGACTTCTTTCTCCGCTGCGTTAAGCAGCGCGGTTCCGAAACCTCGCCCCGCCACTGAAGGCGAGACGGCGATCGTCTTAAGGCTCGCTGTTGACTTCCCCTGACGACACAAGATGACGCAGAATCCAACAACTCTATCGTCCACCTCTGCGACCAAAACGTCGCCATTGGAGATACTGCTCTCCAGCCCTGCGTACCCCGTCCAGTCCGTCTCGAAGGCGACCGCTTCGATGTCCGTGACAGCTTGGGCATCTCTTTCCTGGGCGCTGCGGATGTTCATAGCGTTCAAGCGTCACGTCTAAATGGTTGGCCAGCGTCGCTGGAAGGATGCCCTGAGAGCATCGAACTCTACTTGCGACAGCATCTTGTTGAACATTAGAAAACCATGAACACGCCGTCCGCTGCCCATGAACAGGCTATTGTCCGAAGTCAACCCGAACTTCGCCTGTGTGCTACCGTCGGACGCAGTGGGAACGAAACTATCTGTGAAGTTCTGGATCTGGAACGTGCCGTTAACATAGGCACTAAAGTCCCGATTGGTGTTGGAATTGTATTTGCCGCCGACGCCAATCATCAGCATCAAATTTGACGCAATTGGAGTGCTCGCAGTGAAGAGAGCGGTCGATATAGAGGCGCTTCCATTGCTCATTCGAAACCATGGCTGACCGGCAGCGGTATAAGTTGAAAGACCTGTGTCGTGGTTAGCGTTAACGGCCCTCGATCTTGTAGTAAAAGCGGCTCCATAACTCGCCGAAAAGAATTCGATTGATATGATTGTCCAGTTAAAACCGACCTTATGAAGGCTATTCATGAACGTATCGTTGGCGGTGGCCTTTTGAAAGCCATCACCGCCGTCGGACGAGAAGTATTCGCTCGAACTCTCGCTGCCGGCAATACCATTAAACGTAGGATCGTCGACCCCCACCGACGTGCTGGTGCCCAACGTAAAGTTTCGGCCGTTGCTGCTGACATCGAAGACAGTTTGCCCAGAACCAGGCCAGCTATTCTTATCTCCGGGGTCGAGACACACAGCAAGGTTGCCGAGCAAACCGGCATCCGTCACCATCTCTTTGATGGTGCGCATTGGCCTGTAAATGCGCTGTGGATTGAGGAATGGGATCATTGCAGTGCCTCAATGCTGCCCGAGACGGCACCGTTCAATTTCGTGATGTAGAGGTTGAACTTGCTGCCGCTTGTGGTTGTCAGCGCGTTCCCGCCAGGAGTCACCACAAACCCGGTGAAGGTTATCGCGCCAGCGGTAGGGCTGTTGATGATCTGAACGACCATCGAGAAGTCGCCTGCCTGCGTTGGTGCGGCGAGTGTGAAGGCGCCGCCGTTGGTCAGGTATCGCAGATTACCGCCGATTGGGGATGGCGCGTAGGTGCCAGAGGCTTTGGTGCCGTCATTCACTGAGGTTGAGGTAAAGCCGGCGGTGATCCCGAGGTTGTCAGCTGCTTTCTGCAGCATCGCCGTAGCAATCTCCGATAGCGTATCGAACGCTGCCGAGACACCCCCCAGCACCAGATCGATGGCCGCCTTCACAAATCCTGTGGTGGCGATCTGCGCGGTGTTGGTGCCTGACGTCGCGGTCGGTGCTGTCGGCGTGCCGGTAAACGTCGGGCTGCCCTTCGGCGCAAAGGTCACATCCACATAGGCCGTCGTGGCGATCTGGGTCGAGTTGGTGCCCGCAGCCGCCGTCGGCGCTGTGGGCGTGCCTGTGAGCGCAGGGCTCGCTTTCGGCGCCAAGCTCCCCACCGCCACACCGCTGTCCTTCACCACCTTCCCTGTCGTCCCGTTGAACGTGGCGATGTTGTCGGCCGCGGCCGAGGCTGGCCCTGCGACCAGGCTCCCCACCGCCACGCCACTGTCCTTGCCGGCCTTTCCCGTGGTTCCGGCGAAGGTCACGATGTTGTCGGTTGCCGAGGAGGCCGGGCCGGTGAAGTCGCCGACGCCGGTGCCATCCGCGCCCTTGTCGCCGGCGCGGGTGAAGATCAGCCAGATGCCGTCGGCGCTCGTGGGCAAGGTGCCGGCGCCGCTGACATAGGCCAGCGTGAGTTTGCGATAGCCCGTCCCGTCCACCACCGAGCCGGTGACATTGTAGACATAGGCGATCGCGGCTGATGCCTTGGAGCGCAGCGTGAGCTGGCCTTTGATCGTGTTGGTGCTGTCGTCGAACGTATCCAGGATGCCGCTCACCGTGGCGCCGCTGGAATCGAGGTTGTCGATATAGGCTGCGGTGGCGGAGGCGGCGCTGGCATTGTTCAATCGCAGCGTGCCGTTGCCGGGGTCGGCATCGGCGGTGCCGGTGGAAAAGGTGTAGCCAAGCGCCGCCACGGCGTTGGCGGCGGCGACGGCGCTCGCCGCCGCGTTGGCGGCCGAGGTCGCGGCGTTGGTGGCTGAGCCGGAGGCGGCGGTGGCCGAACTCGAGGCGGCGGAAGCCGATCCGGCAGCAGCGCTTGCCGAAGTTCCGGCGCTCGTGGCCGAACCGGCAGCCGTGGAAGCGGAGCCGGCCGCCGCCGTCGCCGAATTGCCGGCATTGGTGGCGCTGGCCGCGGCATTGGCGGCGGACGTGGACGCGGCGGTGGCGGAGCCGGCCGCCGCTGTCGCCGAACCCGCCGCGTTGGTGGCGCTGGTGGCGGCGGCGGTCTTGGAGGTCAGCGCGGCCGCCGCGCTCGCGGCTGCGGCATTGGCGGCATTCACGGCATCGCCGAGCGTGTCCTGCGAGAGATAGAAGCTGAGCGTGATCGGGTCGGCGCCGATCACCGGATCCAGCGTCTCGAAGGCATAGACGCGATCGGCCGAGGCGGCGCCCTCCTGCACATGCACGGTCGTGCCCTTCTGCAGCGTGCGCGCGGTGCGCGCATCGGCGGCGCGGAACCACTGGCCTTCGCTCGCGGTGTAGATGCCGTTCTGGGTCTGGTCGGCCTGGTCCTTGACCAGCACGCGGTCGCCGACTTGCGTCAGCACGCCGTCGATGGTCTGCAGGCCGTAAAGGGTGATGTTCGCGCTCGTCGCCAGGCGCGCGGGTTCGCGCTGGTCACGTAGACGACATCAGCCTGGGTGTCCCAGGCAAGCTCTATCGCCGCGGAAGGATGGTCCCAGCCGAAATCGAGCGCGCCGATGCGCGGCCACCAGCGCGGCAGCCGGAACGGCTCGCAGGCAATCAATTCCTCCGCCACCGGGAAGATGCGGCCGGAGCCCAGCACCGGAATGCCCTTCGCGCGGGCCTCGCGCTCATGCTCGGGATAGGCGGCGATGATTTCGGCGCGCTGCTCGGGCGAATAGTGCCCGGCATCGTCGATGGTCATGAAGGTGACGTGGCGGGACATGGCAAGCTCCAGTTCCTCGCCCCGCGAGAACGGGGAGAGGTGGCGCGGCGAAGCCGCGACGGAGAGGGGGCAGCGCCGACGTTTGATGGAAGAGCGGGGAGGCTATTCGTCGAACGTATCGCTCTACGAAGCCCCTCTCCGGCCGCTGCGCGGCCACCTCTCCCCCCGCTTCGCGGGGGGCGAGGAAAAGGTCAGCCCTTGTACCCCTCGTTGACGCAGTAGTTCTTCCAGGCCCAGTCGAAGTCGGCCTGCGACATGGACGAACCGAGGCCCGGTTCGACATAAGGCCCGGCGCCGTCGATATAGACGATGAAGCGTGCTTGCTTGGTGAAGATGCCGACCTTGCTTGTGACGACGCCGCAAGTCTGTCCGGTCGCGCTGTCGCCGGTGAGATCGACATGGGAGAAGGTTGCCTCCGGATTATTGACCAAGCCACGCATCCTGGCTTCCGCCGAAGCGATCGCATCGGCGCGCCAGTCGCCGCTGGAGCCGGAACAGGCCGACAGCAGCGCGCAGGCAAGAAGCAGTTCTGGCAGGGGCCGCATGTCGGCTCCGGATCGCGGCCGAAAACTACTCGACCTTCGGTTGCAGCCAAAGCGGCATCGCAAATCATGGTTTCGACGCGGTTTCGCGAAGCTCCAGTTCCTCGCCCCACGCAAGTGGGGGAGAGGTGGCGCGGCGAAGCCGCGACGGAGCGGGGGCAGCGCCAGCGTTTGACAAAGAGCGGAAAGCTGCTCGTTAAGCTTGTCGCTCTACGAAGGCCCCCTCTCCGGCCGCTGCGCGGCCACCTCTCCCCCGCCTCGCGGGGGCGAGGAACCCAGGCCTTGCACCGCCTCCGCGCTCAAAAACCTCAGCACCACATCGCTCATGCCAAGCAGTGGCGTGAAGGTCACGATCGTGATGCCGTCGGTGGCATTGGTGCGAGTCAGGCCTTCGGAATAGATGTCCAGCGGCGGCTCCTCGTCGAACCAGACGCCGTGCAGCGTCTCGCCCTGCCATTTCTCGCGGCCCTTTTCGTAGCTCTTGAAGGACAGCACGCTTTCGCCGGCCTGCACGTCGCCGCCGCCGCCCCAGCGCACGATGACGCTGTCCAGCGCTCCGGGCGCGCCGCGGCCCATCACGGTGCCGGCGATGGCATTGGCCGGGATCATGCCGGTGCCCCATTCGCCTTGCCGCTGCGGCGGGCCGACCAGCATGCGCTGCGGATTGTCGCGCGTGCCTTCGCCGGTGACGCCGGCGGCCCAGAGCCTGACGGGCTGATCGAACACCTTGCCCGCCCACCAGTCGGGATAGCGGCCGGTGAGGTGCATGGCCCATTCCGCGCCCCCTGCCCTGGTCTTGCCGAGCTGGTTGCCAGCCATGAACAGGCGCTCGCGGTGGGTCGCCCCTGCTGCATGAAATTCGGCCTGCCGCTCGTATGGCCTGTAGGCGGCAAGAAGATTACGGCGCCGTCTTCGGTCCAACTCCTCGAGCAGCGCCAGATAGGTCTGCATCGCTGTCGAGAAGCGGCCGGAGGCTCGTTTCGAGGCCGCGGATGCGGTCGCGGATCTCCTCATCGCTCAGTTGCTCGACACTGGTTTTATCGGCATCGACACTTTCCGAACTGGCCGAAAAATCCTTGGGCAGCAGCGTCAGCACGACCTTCAGATACTGGTCGGGCTTTTCGGCTCTGACCGCGGCGATGACGCCGGCGCCATGGGCACGAAAATCGGCGCGAAGGGCGGCGGCGAAGTCGTCGACGAGCGTCTTTCGCGAACGGCTCGGGCGAGCGGCGGCGGCTTGAACTGGTGCGGACCTTGACTTCGCCGGTTTCGCGCCGGCGGGCTTGCGGCGCGCGGCCTTGCCGGCGTCAGCCCTGGGCATCGGAGGGCGCCGCTTTCGCTGTTCTTGCCTTGCGCGGCTTGCGCGCGGGCTTCTTGCGCGGCTTGGCGCGCCTCGGAGCCTCGCCATCGACGGCCGGCGCGGCAATCGCCTGCAGCTTCGCCGTCGCGGCACGGACGGCCGACGCATCGAGGCCCTGGCGCGGGAAGCCGAAACCGGCGACCGCGTCGACCGGTCCGCCGCGCACCATGCCGATGCGCACGCCCCGCGCCACCTGCTCGACGCGCCCGGTCCGGCGTGGCGGGTCCGCGCCCTCGAACGCGCCGATGGCGCTGACGACCTCGGCGCCGTCATCGGCGGTGATGATGGTGGCATAGCGTGGCATGGAGCCTCAGGCAGAATGGCGAGGCCGCGCGTTCGCGCCAGCGCTCGAAAGAAACGGATCGGCCCAAAACAAAACCCGCCTGGCGGCGGGTCGTTGGCGCAAATCAGCACCATGGACAAAATAGTAGCATAGCTGCTCTCACCAGGCAACAGGTTGCAGGCATATTTTCCTATCACGCTGAACCTGGCCTTTTCCGAGACATGCTGGCGAAAAGCCCCATCCTCGCCACAGCCAGGGATTGAGCGCCCGCCAAAAAGCCGCACGAATTTTGTCGGAACCAACCTTGGTTCGACGGGTTCCACCCTCAGTCGCAACGCGACAGACCCTGCAAGAGACGAACCGTCTCGCAACAGAGGAGAAGAATCATGCTTACGAAGATTCTCGCGGCTTCGGCCCTGACGATCGGCCTCGCCACGGCGGCGCTGGCCCAGACCGCGAATTCGACCGACAGCACGGCCGGCAGCGGCCAGACCATTACTGTGGATCCGAGGACGCCGGCCACCCCACCGCCGGACCAGATGGTGCCCGACAC
This sequence comes from Mesorhizobium sp. M2E.F.Ca.ET.219.01.1.1, assembly GCF_004016445.2. Classification (GTDB taxonomy): domain Bacteria; phylum Pseudomonadota; class Alphaproteobacteria; order Rhizobiales; family Rhizobiaceae; genus Mesorhizobium. Next base: position 1,198,488 of record NZ_SADT02000002.1, on the reverse strand, counting down.
CGGCACGACCGGCAGCATCACCGGCGGCGACCTGAATTCCAACGCCGATAAGAACTGCCCGAACAGCCCGCAGGGCGCGCAGGCCGATGCCAACAACGCCACAGCCAGCACGGTGCAGCCGAACGTCAACGATAAGCATTGCGGCAAGTAGGCCTGCAACTCGCTCCCAGGCAAAGGGCCGTGGAGCAACTCCACGGCCTTTGCCTTGGAGCCGGCTTCACCCGCTCGGCAAAGTCGGTCGGAACCATGCGGCTTTCCGACCGTTGCAAGGGGCACAAAGGAGAAACCCATGGCAGACAACGAAAGCAGTAGCGGTGGCGCCGCAAACGGCACCGGCACCTCGAGCACCAGCCAGGCCAGCGCAGCGCGTTCCCGTAACGCCGCCTCGCGCAGCAGGGGCGCGTCGCGCAGTGGAGCTGCATCGCGCAGCAACGCGGCTTCTACCAGGGCGTCCGAAGGCGCGATGAAGAAGCAGGTCGCGGAGTTGAAGCGCGAGGTGAACCGGCTGAACCGCGCGCTTTCCGAGCAGGCTGAGGAGGCCGCGGAAACCGCTCAAGGCTGGTACCAGAGCGCGGCCGACCGGGCGTCGAACCTTTACAGCGGCGCCTCCGGCCGCGCGTCGCGCGCGGCAAGCCAGTTGCGCACGCAGGCGCAAAGCGTTTCGGAGACCGTGCAGCAGAATCCGGGCACCTTCTCGACGGCCATGCTGATCGGCGGCCTTGTCGGGCTGCTGGCGGGCATGGCGATCAGCCGGAACCCGGAGCCGGAGCCGGACTGGCTGCATCGCTGGCATAGATAAGCGTTCCGGTCCCGCTCGAGTTGCCGGACCGATCAACAGTAGTAAGCGACGGCCGCTTTGCGGCGGCCGCGCGGAAGAAAAGGCCGGGCCGGCGCGCCCGGCCTTTCTGCTCAATGCGGGGCACTTTTTCTTTTCAAGGTTGTGTCGTCCCCACGCGTTTGTGTGGTCGGTTGTCCCGGGCTGGTCATTAGCCGGAGCTTATGGGATCATTCCCTTAGGGAATCGCGGAGAGCGGCATGGACAGACCTGCCATGGCATCCGTTTTTCGGATGCGGCATGTGCCTGCAAGCATTTCGGGCGTTCGCAGCCTTGGCAGAGGCCAGGCCGATCCGATCTTTCATTCGAGACCGCTCGGCGAGGCGATCCGCTTCATCGCCCAGGCCGAGGGCCAGTACGACCTCAGCGCCGTCGCCGTCTTCTACGGCGACCGCCAGACGCCGCCGCTCGGCAACCGTGAGATCAAGCAGCTCTGGAGCGAGTATGGCGAGCGGCTGATGGAGGCGTAATCCGCGCGGGTTTCCCCGGCCCGGATCGGAAACGCCGCTCATGCGTTCTTGTGGCGAGGTCAATGGGAGGAAGCACCATGAACGTCGCCAATCTCCAGCTCGAAGGCCTGCTGATGGCCGTCGCCGCGATCAACCATGTGCTGGTGCGCAAAGGTGTGCTCACCGTCGAGGAAATCGACATCGCGCTGCGCAAGGCCGAGGCCGTCGAGACCGGCGAGGACCGGTCGGAAGGCATGTCGGCGTCGAGCCGTGACGCCGTCAACTTCCCGATCCGCCTGCTCGAGCTCGCCAATCAGTGTCAGCCCGAAGCGGACATGCCGTCCTTCTCCAAGCTGGCCCGCATGGTCGGGCAGATGAAGGAACCGTATAACGATCAGATGTGAGGCCGTGGAAAGGCGCCTTAACTGGAGATGGCTGCGCTGCCCCTCATCCGCCCCTTCGGGGCACCTTCTCCCCGTAGAACGGGGAGAAGGGAAGGTCACGCCCTCCCCGGCCAACCCGGCGCAGGGCGAGCACGCTGCCCGGGCCGTGGACGGCGGCGTAGAGCAGGCCGGCGGCGAAGGGGAAATGCGACATGAAGGCGCCGAACTCGGCCTGGTTTCCGGCCCAGTGCGACGGGCCATGGAAGGCAAAGCCGAGGAAGACGACATAGACCGCGCCGATCAGCGCCAGCGGCGTCATGAAGGCGCCCGTGAGGAAAGCAATCACCAGCAGCGCTTCGAGGATCGCCGCGCACCAGGCCAGGAACAGCGGGAACGGGAAGCCGGCGGCGGCGATGTAGCCGGCGGTGGCGCCCATATCCATGAGCTTGAAGGCCACGCCCATGGCGAACATGGCGGCGAAGATCAGGCGGGCGACGAGAATGGCGGCGGTCTGCCAGGTCGATTGGGTTTCCACGAGTGTCCCTCCGGTTGAAGTGGTTGATGTGCTCCAAGGACGGACGAAGGAAGAGGATTCCGACAGGGGTGGGAAAATTGTTGGAGCCCCTGTTCCTCGCCCCCGCAAAGCGGGGGAGAGGTGGCCGCGAAGCGGTCGGAGAGGGGGGCAGCGCTGGCGACAGAGGATGAAGCACAGTGTGGCGCGCCCGAGACCATAAGTTCCAGCTCTACGAAGGCCCCTCTCCGTCGCGGCTTCGCCGCGCCACCTCTCCCCCCGCTTCGCGCGGGGCGAGGAAGAAGGCTCAGCCGATCTTCGCCTGCCGCGGATGGCTGATCGAGTCCCGCACGGTGCCGTACTCCGCGCCCCAGCGGTCGGTCATGTCGCAGCGTATGTCCCAGAGCTCGGGGAAGAAGCGATGGCGGGCGCCGCCTTCCAGCATCTCCACCGGGCGGCCCTTCAGCGACTTCGAACCCAACCCGATCGAGCGATGGATCAGGTAGAGGTGGTTGGCGCGGAATTTCTGGAACAGCTCGTCGAACTCGATCAGCGCCTCGGCCACGACATAGGCGTCGCCATGGTCGTAATGCTCGTCATAGATATCCGCCACGGTCAGGCCGCGGCCGTCGAGATAGGAATGCCTGAAGGCCCGCCAAAGGTCCGGCGGCAGGCGCAGCAGGAATTTGAAGCCCGGCGATTCCTGGCCGCTGCCATTGCCGAGCTGCAGGCGGATCTGCTGGTACTCCTTGGGTGACATGGTCTCCAGCAGATCGAGCTGCGCCGTCATCATGCGCATCAGCCTGTGCACGCGGCCCATCAGCGTGACGATGCGGTGCGTGTCCTGCTTCTCCAGGTAGTCGAGCACGTCGACCAGCGTGTAGGCGATGAGCTTCATCCACAGCTCCTCGACCTGGTGCACGATCTGGAACTGCAATTCGTCGGCGTTGACCATCTCGGCGAGCGGCTTCTGGCAGGCGAGCAGCTGGTCGCATTTCAGATAGACGCCGTAGTCACGCATCTCGGGCGCCTCGATGCGGGCGTGATAGTCCGTCTTGTCCATGGCTCATCCTCTTCGCGTCTGCTCTCGGCCGCCAAAAGGATAGCGCTTCCGGCTTGAACATTGTTCCTTTCTGTTATCCAAATGGCATGAAATGAAGGACGATTATCGATCGTTTCCGCCTCTATGGAGAACGAACAGTGCTGGATGCCCTGGACCGCAGAATAGTCGCCGCGCTTGAGCGCGATGCGCGCATCTCCTTCGGCGAGCTCGCCGAGGAGGCCGGCTTGAGCAAGACGCCGTGCTGGAAGCGCGTGAAGGCGCTGGAAGAGGCAGGCGTCATCCGTGGCTATTCGACCCGCATCGACCCGGCCAGGATCGGCTTCGGCATCGAGGCCTTCATCCAGGTGTCGATCGACTTCGAGCTGTCGGACGCCTTCGAGGCGGCGGTAAAGAAGCATCCGCTGATCCGCCGCTGCTACGCCACCACGGGCGAAGCCGACTATCTGCTGCAGATCGTCACCGTCGATATGATGGCGCTCGACCGCATGCTGCGCGAGGAGCTCAGCCGCCTGCCCGGCGTGCGCCGCACGGTGACCTCGATGGCGATGCGCGAGATCAAGGGCGACATCTCCTTTGCCGAGGCGGCGGCGCGTGCGCTGAGGCGGTAAGGCGAGCGCACCGAATGGGCCGTGGGCACCGGCCGTGGGCGCGCCGAGCCCTGACTTTTTCTGGGATGGTCGAGAACCAGCGTCGAACCTGGCTATAGTCGTGACGGGGGTACGGCGGTGGCAGGTTTCATCTCAATGAAGATCAGCTCGGATTCTGCCCGGCGACGGCCGGCGCGAGGCTTACGGATTTTCGAATTCGCCTCGAAGGCCGATTTCGCGCGCCTTCCGAGAAATATGCTGGCCACGGCGCTTCTGGCATCGACCATGCTGCTGCCGGCGGCCATTTCGAGTCGCGCCGCGTCGGTCCTGCCAGAGCCGCGAGACGGGCTCCACCAGCCGGATGCGAAAGCCATGCTGCAGGACGCCAAGCGCGCGCTCCTGGCTGAGGCAACAGGCGGTAATGGCGGCAACGGTGGGAATGGAGGGAATGGCGGCAACGGTGGGAATGGCGGCAACGGCGGAAATGGTGGCAACGGCGGCGGAAATGGCGGCGGCAACGGCGGCGGAAATGGCGGCGGCAATGGCGGTGGCACCGGAAACGGCGGCGGCAATGGCGGCGGCACCGGAAACGGTGGCGGCAATGGCGGCGGCACCGGAAACGGTGGCGGCAATGGCGGCGGTGGCACCGGAAATGGTGGCGGCAATGGCGGTGGAACCGGCAATGGCGGCAACGCCGGGAACGGTGGCAGCAACGGCGGCAATGGCGGCAACTCCGGAAACGGCGGAAGCAACGGCGGTAACGGCAGTTCCGGCGGCAATGGCAGTTCCGGCGGCCATGGCGGCGACCATCACGACTCCGGCCATTCGGATGGCGGGGCCCGTTCCTGCGGAGCCTCCTCACGAGTGTCTTGCTGACGCCGCTTGACCTTGAAGCGCCGCGCGCCGGAGCGGTAGAACTCTCCTATCCTGTTCCGGCTAGCCGCTTCCGCGGCGCGGTGAACCGCCTACGGGCCGGTGCGGTAGGCGAAATCGTCGATAGCGGCCTGCCAGTAGTGCTGCGTGCGGATCTCGAGCCGCGTGATGCGCCTGTAGTCGGCCGCGAAGTAGACCAGACCGTTGGCGGACAGCGTCAGTCGATCCTCATAGGCGGGCTCATCGCCTCGCCAGGCCTTGAGAATGAGCGTCTCACCCTCCGCGTCGTCCCAGCCGGCGCCGAAATAGGCGCCGGTGAAATCAAACGGTTTTTCGCTGAACACCTGAGCGGGATGGCCTGAGCTGTTGTAGGCGATGAATTCGCCCGACATGGTGGTGTTGACGTAGCCCGGGCCGTCGGTGAAGCGCTGGTGCATGGCAACGAGGTTGTACCAGTTGAGCCCGCCATAGCCCGACGGGACCTCGAACACCCCGGGCGACGTCAAAAGGTCGTCGAAGCCGACGACATGCTCCTGGGGCAGCGGCGCCTCGGCCGGTCCGCTTTTGCCCGAGAACGCCGAGAGCACCACCGGCGCCGCGCCGACCACGACATGCCGCCGATCAGTCGCCCCACCCGCCGAAAAATCGACCAGCCATTCGCCGGGTGTCACTGGCGTGCTGAACCGCCCGTCCGGACCGACCTTGGCGGCGGCGCTGACGCCGTCCGGCCCTGTGAGCGAAACGCGAGACCCGGCGGCGACCGCGCCGCTGATCGTCAGATCCGCCGCAAGCCCGACGGGGTGGGTCGTCGTCTTTGCGATCATGTCGCCCGGCGATCCGGGCGAAACGACATAATCGCTTTCCTGCGAGGCGTTGCCGGTGGTGACCGAATAGCCTGGCGGCGGCACCACGCGGAACGCATAGTGCCCGGGATCGACGACTTCGAAATCGCGATGCATGACCGACATGCGGAAATTGGCGAAGCCGCCGGCATTGGTCAATCGCATGATGGTGCTGGCGTTCGGCCTGTCGAACTCGACCGCCACGCGCGACATCGGCCGGTCGCCCAAATCGTAGATGCCGTTCCTGTTGAGGTCGCGGAACACCAGCAACGAGGTGTTCATCTGGCCGCCTGAGAAGGACTCCCATGTCCGCTTGGGATAATAGTCACTCGCATCGCCGGCGCGGGCCATGCCGCAGACCATGGCCAGGCCGGCGGCAACGATGACGACGGCGCCCAAGAACAACGAACCACGCTTCACGAAATTTCCCCTCCGGCAGCCGCTGCCGATCCGATCCCCTGGAGACGCGCGATGACCCTGTCCACCGCATCGGCATCGAAATAAGCGAGATAGAGCAACGCCATGGTGGCGCTGAACGTGTAGACCGGCAGCGTCACATAGATGATGGCGTGGAAGGCCAGGCCCGGCAGGACCAGATAGCGCCTGGTCGCGCGAAACGGCAGGCCGAAGGCAAGGCAATATTCGAGCGCGACCACACCGAAGGATAAGATGGTGGCGAGCCAGGCAAGGCCGGCCGGATAGTCCGAACCGGCGTAAAACCAGAGGAATATCTGCTCGAGCCGCGCGCCGCTCAGAAAAGCGTGGTTCGACTTGTCGAAAGCGGCGAAGAAATAGAGCACCGAAAGCTGCACCACGATCAGCCGCAGCCCCCACAGATTGCCGCGCTCGGCCGGCGGCGGAACGCCCATGCGCTCGGCCTGCGTCACCGCCAAATAGCGATCCAGCGAATAGGAGCGGTCGCAAGGGGTGAGCGCGATCAGAAGTGCCGAGACGGCAAGCAGATAGGTATGGTGGTGGGTCCAGGGCTCGCGGCCGAGCTCGAAGCCGAAATAATGGTACATCGCCAGCCCGACCGAGCCGGTCCAGACAGCGGCGACGCGGCTGTGATAGCCGACGAAGAGCAGCGTCGTGGCGACGAAGAAGTTGGCGGCGAGAAACAGGCCGGCCGGCGACTGGTCCATATAGAGAAGCAGCTCGCCCGCCCAGCGCGCCCAGAACAGCATCGCCAGGCCGATGCGGATCAAGGCGGACGAACGCGACGAGCCTTCCGTGCCGGCCGCCCAGCCGGCGAAGCGCGCCGCCATGGCCTGCGTCGGACGCCAGTTGGCGATGGCGTCAGTCGGGGCAGGCATTTTCGGCATCGGTATGGATCGTCTGCCAGCCGCCGCGCGTGCCCAGCCGGGCGCGGACGCGGATGTCGGCGCCGTGCCCGGCGACCGCGCAGAGCCGCCTGATGACGGAAGCCAGTTCCTCGCGGTTCTGGATCCATTTCAGCCTGCCGTTGCGAGGCGCGCCGAGCATCTCGAACCGGTCGAGCGGGACAAGCGCGCCGTCGGGTCCGCGGATCTCGAAGGAAGAGTCGATGACGCCCAGCCCGATCGCGCTGAACATGGTCCAGGAACGCAGCCACGGCGACTGTACCCCGAAGATCTGCTCCGCGGCCGGACCGGCGATCATGAAGCCCGCGATCGCGATGAAAGCGCAAAGCCGCAAGCGCCCCGCCGACAGCCGACCGGCAGGCTGCGCACCTATCCTGATTGAGATGATATCCGCCACCCGCGCACCCCCGTCGCAATCATAGACCGGTTCGACGCCCGGTCTTCGACCATCCCAGAAAAAGTCAGGGCTGTGCGTAGGTCAGAAAAGGCCAAGCAGGCGACACGGACCGCCTTTATTGGGTCAAACGACCTTGGCCCGTCGCAGCGGCCCGCGGTCCGCGCAACGGGCCAAGTGGCCTGCCTTTGCCCGCCAGCTAAGGCAGGGCTCCTCCCATCCTCCGCTTCGAGGGGAGCGGAGAACTCCAACAATGACCGGGCTGTGCGAGGCTTGGCGATAACTTTTGTTAGTCCAAACTAAAATAAGCGATCAGGCGCTGGCTAGCGACCAGCGTGGTATATTGCCGGCAAACTCTGGGAGACGCTGAGCGTAGCAGAATAGACAGGCCGGCCGACTTCATCATGGACGGACACGGTCACCGTTTCATCCAGGTCGCTTGAAGCCATCTCGTCGACCGCGATGTCGTGCAGAGCCTTGAGCGCTTCTCGTCGCATCTCGCTCAAATTGTCGAGATCGAGCCAGGCATCACCCAGGCACTGCCCGTTTCGGACGACTTCGAATCTGTAATTCGACATGTGCCATTGTGAGACGAAGGGATAGCGGCCGCATTAAAATTTGAGAGCCGGCTCACTGACAGGTTCGCGATCGTCGATGGGGACAGATAACCCTGCACTGAAGGCCGCCCGCCGATCCGGCCGTCAGGCCCCGAACGTCATTCAAAAAAGATGCAGCACAGCTAAAATAAGCCTGTGCACTGTCAGAATTTGCGGTCGCGGTGCGCGCCCAGACAGCTCACCTTGATGATGCGGCGAGCTCCGATTCGCCGGGCCGGCGCCGGGAATCCACCCCAACAGGCAACGGGCGCCGGTCACTTACATTGGCTGCATTCGAGACAGGCTGCTTAACCCTCCCGCTCCTGGGGAAGGCCGTCGGTTAGATCATAAAAATCGGATTTCGAGCCGACAAAAATATGCTTGCTGAGACGCAGACCTGTCGGAGGATTCACGGTCCCGGCTGCAACGAAGGTCTCGCTGCCTGGAGCCGCCCTCCAGAACAGGTTGCTGCCGCAGCGCGAGCAGAAGCCGCGTTCGGCCTTGTCCGACGAGCGGTACCAACGGAGAGTGGACGAGGACAACAGTCGAAGATCCACTGTACGACAGGCCGCCATGGCCGCGAAGTTGCCGCTGGTGCGCGCGCATTGGGTGCAGTGGCAAGCTATAGGCTGGGCAAGCTCACCCGCAATTTCATAGCGTAAGCCCCCGCATAGACAATGGCCCGATGACATGGGAACCCTAGGCGACCTAGCGCCGCTGTTGCGGGATGAATTCACCGTGGCCAAAGCCCTAGCGCCGATCCCAGGCGCTGGCGAGCGGAGGCTTGGAGCCGGCTACCCGCGCCGCCTCTTCCTTCTCGGCGTCGGCCTTGCGCTTCGGGCATTCCTCGAAATCGTGGTCGCGGCCGCCGCAATAGGAGCAGCATTTGGCGGGGGTGTCGGGGTGGAGCATCGAGGCCATTCCCAAGAATGCACGAAAAACTTCCCGGTTGCAGCAATTGCGTGAAGACGCCTGCCGCCGTTCAGCCCGGTGCCCCGATATGTCGCTATGCAATATCAGGAGCTCGCCGCTCGCGCGGCGGGCTCCCGACCGATCACCGCTCACGCATGCGCGTGAGGATGACGGAAGTCCCAGACGGCCCAGGCCGAAGCCACGACCACCAGCACGCCGAGGACGACATGCGTGGCCATGACATTCGTGTCAGCCGCAAAGCCCAGGAGCCAGGGCGACACGATCAGCCAGAGCCCGAGGACCGCGCTTACCCATTCTTCCCACTCGGCGAACACCGAAAGCGACGCCAGCGCCAGCGCGCCGAGCAGAACGCCGACGATCCAGGCGTTCCACGCAGGCACCATCGCCGCGGTGAATCCGATGACCCAGGGTGAGATGAACAGGCAGATCGCGAGGACCAGAGTGATCCAGTCCAGGCTCTTTCTTGCTTCCATCATTGCCATGACAATCTCCATCAATGAAGCTTGACCAAAGCAACTGTATCCGCGTGGACATTGCACGCTCGTTATTGATGTAATTACGCTTTTACCGCGCTGCAAGGAGGTGTCGGCCGAGGTGGTGCGTCACTGGCGTTACGGCGACTATAAGCCAGGCCTAGTGAACCGGCCTCGACGCCGCCAGCGCGGCTTTCATATCGTCGGCATCGTCTATCCCGCTGATGAACAGCAGCATGATGAGCCGCGCCACGTCATCCTGTTCCGGCCCGGCCGGAATGCGAAAGGCCTGACAATGGTTCGCGAATATCCTGGTCAGCATGTCCAGGTCGTCGGAACTGAGATAGGTCGGGCAGGCCACGGCGGCCCCCATCATTCCATGGCCGGCGCGGCCAGCACGTTGCCTTCCGCACCGCGACGGTAATAGCTGGTCCTGCCACGATCCCATTTGATTTTGATCTGGGTGGCGGTGGTCTCCATGACCGTGCCGCCTTCGGGGCTGTCCTTACGGATGACCCGCTGACCTAGCTGCAATGTGGTTGAAGCTGGCGCGTGCATATGGACGCGCGAAGAGTCTTTGAAGGGCATATGCGCCTCCCCTTTGTTCCGGGCGAAAGCGCGATGGTCACTCCCAAACGTCCGTATGCCTCTGCCAGGTGCGGACGACCAATATTAACCATTAGTAGACTGGAATAGTTCCTGTCCCCAGGAAATAAAGCCCGTCACCGGACCCGACGTGTCAAACGCTGATGTCGCTGTCGGTATCGGTGCCGAGCTGCGGGACGATGATTGCCTCGAGCGGCGCGTCGAGCGCCCATTTCAAACTGCCGGGCGAGCGTTCGAGACTGGAAGAACCGCTCAGCGACTGCGGAGCCACCCGCTGCAGCACCACCGTGCCGAAACCCTTGCGTTCGCCGGTCCCGTTCTCCTTGCCAGTCTTCTGCGCGGCCCCAATCCCTGCCGCGCCGGACGTCTCCTGCCACAGAAGATGAAACCTCCGCCGCGCATCCGGACCCGTCTCGACCTTCCAGGTGATTTCCACATGGCCGCCGTCGGCGGCAAGAGCGCCATATTTGGAGGAGTTGGTGCCGAGCTCGTGGAAGGCCATGCCGAGATTCTGCACCGCGTTCGACTGCAGCGTCAGCAGCGGACCGGACAGCGAGATGCGCTCCTCGTGGCCGAAGGGTTTCAAATGCTCCTGGACGAGGTCGAACAGGCTGGCGCCGGCCCATTCCGAGGTGACCAGAAGGTCGTGCGAGCGTGACAGCGCCATGATGCGCGCGCGGATCATCTGCTCGAACTCAGCAGGATCGGTCGAGCGCTTGCTGGTCTCCCTGACCATGGACAGGATCACCGCGAACTGGTTCTTCACGCGGTGGTTGACCTCGCGCATCAAGAGCCGGATGCGGCGCTCGCTTTCCTTGGCGGCGGTGATATCACGGGCGATCTGCGACGCGCCGACGATCTCGCCCGCGCTGTTCCTGATCGGAGAGACGGTGATCGACACGGCGATCAACGAGCCGTCCTTGCGCCTGCGCGTCGTCTCGAGACTCCCCACGCCTTCGCCCCGGCGGATACGGCCGATGATCTCGGCCTCCTCGCTGTGCATGTGCTCGGGGATCAAGATCAGAATCGACTGGCCGATCACCTCCTCGGCGCTGTAGCCGAACATGCGCTCGGCCGCGTGGTTCCAATCGGTGATGATGCTGTTGAGGTCCTTGCCGATGATGGCGTCGTAAGACGAATCGACGATCGCCGCGAGGCGCGCGTCGGCATTCAGGCCCTGTCGGATAGTCCCCCCGGATCTGTTCATGGACATTAGCTAGGGCGGGCCGGCTTCAGGGCAATTTGTCGAGGGGCGGCAATTTGTCGAGGATAAGCAATTTGTTGAGGGTCGGATCGCATGGGATCACGGCTTGGAATTGCTGGAGCCATCGTCGGCCGCCCTGTCCAAGGATATCACGCCGAAATCCTGGGATTTCACGCCCGCATTCGCTGTGAGGAACCCGTCCGACAACAATCCTCTGCGCAAAAGTTCGCGGACCGCGGCCGAACGGCTCGGCATGCGTTTTTCGAAACGCCAGTTCTCCAGTGCCGCCAACTCCTCGTCGGTCAGCATGATCTGCAACCTTTGTGGTCGTTCCAGCTCAGCCATCGCCTGCCCTCCTTGACAGACAAAAAACGCTACGAATGAGTAAGCGCCTCATTTTGAGTAAAAGTAGGGTTTGTCTCATAGGACGTCAAGAATGACCAAGCTGTGAAAGACGGCGCAAGCTAACGATCCCAACGATGCGCCGAAATCACATTTGTTGTTCTATGCTAACTTATTGATTTTCTTGGCGCTTTCTGGATTTTTTGCTTGCAATCCGTGACCACCGGGCGCATGGTGGTGATCGAGGGATAACCTCCAGGGAGGAGGCAGTCCATGTTCCGACGATTTTCCATCCGCTTGCGCGACGACGCCCACCACAAGGTCCAACGGTCCTTGCGGACCAAGGGTATCGTGAACATCATCCGACTTTCCGAAGAGATCAGGTTGGATAATCTGGCCGAGAACATCGCCCGCGAGGACATCGAAAGCCTGGTGATGGAGATATCACAGCTCTACGGGGCGCCGATGGAGTTCGACGACGAGGCCCTGACGGCGCTCGACCTGCCGGAAGTCCTTGGGCCCGACAATCGCAACGACCTCGAAAAGATGCTGGATGGGCGCACGTCCGCCGGTGATATCACCATCGAGGTCCTGCATATGAAACGGTGCTAAAGCGCCCCCCGGGAGGGGTGCTACGCCCGCTCACCCCTTTTTCCGGCGCTTCGGAGCGATTTTCCTTGGCAGCACCACGGGCGCTTCGGCTTCCTGGGCCAACCTGGCGGCGCGCAACCGCTCGGTCTTGGCCGCCCTCTCCTTGGCTTCCAGGTCCTGAATCTGCCGAGCGACACGAGAGGTCGTGTCGGTCTTGGCTTCCGTGCGGGATGGGACCGGCTTGAACAGGCCGGTATCCGATAGCGACTTCATAATCTTCTCCTTAATCAAAAAAGGCCGGGCAAAGCCCGACCTTCTCCAACGCGCCTCCGCGGCCAATGCCAGTACATCCGTGGTCAAGGACCCCGAGGCGCTGTGATCAGGCGGCTTGCAGATTCTCGGCCGAGCTTTTGCCGCTGCGGCCGTCCTTCACGATCTCGAAGCTGACCTTCTGGCCTTCAACGAGGGAGCGCATTCCCGCGCGCTCGACGGCCGAGATATGAACGAACACGTCCGGCTGGCCGCCGCCCTGCTCGATAAAGCCAAAACCCTTGGTGGAATTGAAGAACTTCACCGTTCCAGTAGTCATTGCGATCTCCTTACAAATCGACGCAAAATTATACGCGCCCAGCAACCGCCAAGCGACGTAACTTCGAAATTGAGAGGGAAGATCGTGAGAGCGCAATTTTGCGCGAAAACAACGTTCTTTCAGCAAGATCGATTTGCAACATATAGCGCTTAATTTCATCATCGACAAGGGCTCATGCTATAATACTTCCAAAGCGCAGGGCTTAAGTCCGGCTTCAGTCCCTGGACTCCAGGTGATCGAGGATGGCGAGGCCGGTTTCGTATTTCTTGGGCTCCACGCCCGCCTGGTGCGCCTGCCAGAGATTGTCGCGCAGATCGGCTATCTTCACCGGCAATGCCAGTTCGTTCGAGGCGGCGCGGCAAAGGAAGCCCTCCTCGCTCTCGTCCATGCGCCGCGTCAGCGCATCGACCGCGGCCACCACCGACTGGCTGAAACCGGCGCCCTGCAGCCTCTCCAGGGTCCAGCCGTCGCCTTTCTCGACAACGTCATGCAGGTGGGCGACGGTCTTCTCGTCCAGCGTCTCGACGGCATCGGCAACGCGCCTCAGATGTTCGATATAGGGCCGGCCGGTCTTATCCTTCTGTCCGCGATGAGCCTGCTCGGCAATCTTTGCTGCCTGGTGAAGCATGATCCTTCCAATCTCGTCATAATAGAGCCCGCCCCGGCGAGGGACGGCCGAGGCGGGCTTGCTCGGGTCTGGACCCGGTCGAATGGCGCCTTTCGCGGGGGGAGCGGACTGCGCGCCATCCTGCCTGGAGAACAACGGCGCCGAGGGAATGTTCCCGCCGCTGCGGGATTTTTAGGACGCGCGACGTACGTTATGCGCCTGCTGATTTGCCGGGTCGCCATGACGGCCGGACGTCCCCCAGCAGCCCACGAAATCCAGCGACCGACATCACGGGAGAAAAAGCCTTTCGGCAGGAACCTCGCGACCGCGCTGCCGTTAGCCTTCCGTGTCAAACAGGAGGTCCGGCAAATGGATTGGAACCGTGTGGAAGGCAATTGGAAACAGGTGAAGGGCAAGGTCAAGGAAAAGTGGGGCAAGCTCACCGACGACGACCTCGACCGCATCGCGGGAAAGCGCGACCAGCTCGAAGGTAAGATCCAGGAGCGCTACGGCCTGGAGAAGGATCGCGTGCGCCGCGACATCGATGACTGGTACGACCGCCAAGGCTGGTAGCAGCCGGGCTTGCGGAATGCAGGGCGTTGCCTCGCGGCGGCGCCCTTTTCCGTCAGCCGATAAGTCTGCCGCAGGCGGCCACGTATCGCCTTGTCGCGGCGGAGTTTTGCGCAAGACAGCCGGTCGCCTCTCGCCAGATGACATCCTGGTTTGAAATTCGACATAGTCGTGCTTGGAGGAGGAACTTTCAGACGCGATCGGCATTTGTTACCCCCATGGATGTTCTCGAGGCAAATCTTCTGACCGTTGAGCGAGCGATAGCTTTGCGCTTCGAAAACATCCGCATGAGAGAGCAGGCATGGGCTTATGTCGAGCAATCAAGGGTGCTTGCCCAGCAGCTCGCGGTGATCCGAAGCCAGCCCCCTGCGACATCACCGGTTAAACGTGCCCGCTACACTTGACCGAAAGCGGATAGGCTCTAGGTTACTCTCATCGCCGGTACCATTTCCCTGGACATCATTGGCGCCTGAGAGACAATGAACGCGCTCCCGTCTGAACCGGGAGAGCGCAGTGCCTCAAACCAAAGCTGCGTTGCGGCGAGCTCACGACAATTTCCAAGGTCACCTGATCCAAGGCAGCAAAGAGGCTATCGAGCGCTCTCGTGAATTGCTGCGCAGCACCGAGGCTCTGGTGCGCCCCGGTTTGCCTGTTCCGAAGCAGCCTTCCGACGAGACGCCAAAGGCCTAAAAGCACGTCGCGCTTAATTCGCCTCATATCCCGCGCCGTTTCCGGTGCGGGGATTCCTGATTCTCACCGCGCAACATCTGCCTGTCGTCGGGATCGATCAGATCGCGCTCGCCAGGTTTCAAGTCGCTGCCTTTCGCGCGAGCGGCCCGCTCCTGGCGCGGCCGCTTCAGCTCTTCCTCGGCGTTGAAATCCTTGCCGGCGTTCTTGGTATTGACACGCTCCTCGATGATGCGTCGCTGCTGGTCGTGCGTTGTCTTGCCTGCCATGACGGTCTCTCCTGTGTTGAAACCAAGCTGTCTCGAAATGAAGAAGCCCGCCCGGAGGGTGAGCGGGCGGGCTTCTATCGGGAGGTTTGGGAGCCCCGATGGCGGCGGGCTTCGGGGATGCCGCCGCGCACCAAACCGGCGAGCTGCGCTTATGTTCCGGCACCATGCGGCGCTGCCTGAATTCAGCTGAGCTCAACGCGGTACAACCCGCCCACAGGCTATTGCCGGCGGCGATGACAAATCACGATTGCGCAGCGGAACAAGTCCAGGCGCTTCCGGTTTCGCGGTGATCAGGACTGCGTGAAAATGGCCCAGGATCGACGTCACAACGAAGCTCTCGCCAGGTTGCTGAGACAGCAGTTTTCCAGCGAGTTTTTGAGACGGCACCTGCGCGCGTGGCCACTTTTCCGAGTTGACCGTCAGCTTCCCGAGCGCCTTCGAGCCCTGCTTGAAAGGCTCGGGCGAAGGAGCGGTCGAAATCACAAAGGAGATAACAACCGCTGAGTGGCCAAGTTCGGACAATCAGGAGAGAGGCGCCGTTAAGACTTCGGTCCGGACCGCGCGGGACCGTGGGCCCACACCGGGAACGGAAGCCACTTGCTCCCGTTGGTCGAAAGCGAAAGCTGCACAGGCAGTGCCTCATCAGGAATTGAGAGAGAAGACATGAACAACATCATCTGGCTCGTAGGAGCAATCGTCATCGTCCTTGCCATCCTTGGATTCCTCGGCATCCGGTGACGCCGGCGGAAGGCAGCTAAGTGAGAAGCCGCTCCCGGTGGGCAATATGCAGCGCCTGCGTGACTTCGAACAGATCAAGCAGCTCCAATGCCTGTTCGGCCGGCGCGCCCAGCTCTGTGAGGCGATCGATAATCTCACGCTGGCGATAGATATGACGCGCTCCCGTGCGGATGTGACGATCGAGCATCTGAAGCTGGGTTTCGGAGCTAACCATCTGGTCCCAACGCAGGGGTGGATCGTCTCGCAACGTAATATTGTGCGCCTGCGATCGTGCGCCGGCTTTGATTTTCATCAATTTCCTGGGGGCCTGGTCGTCATGCGCGCCTCGACTCCTCTCTGCCAAGGGGATATGACTCCAAAGCTCGGAGAGTGAGGGCGAGCCTGGATGGACCGCTTCATCGCCAGAGAGAACATCAAGCATTTCGTGGACCGCCTTCAAACCGAGACGGACGACGCCACCAGAGCGACGGTTCAAAGGTTGCTGATTGGTGAAGAGGACAAATTCGCGAAGTTGTCCGAACGGCTGGACATGGTGGACCAGAACATCCTCAGGATCGCCGATCTTGCAGTGCTTCAGCGCGCAAAGGTCAACGACATGCGCCCTGATGGCGACGGCGCGGCACTGGCCCACCGCCACCTCAAAAACCTCGAGCAACTACACGAACTCTTTGTCGAGAGCCGGCAACTCGTGGTCACCATGATGGATAGGTCCAGCCTGTAATCGGCAGCCGGCTCGTCGTGCCGAGACCGTCGTTGCAAGCCATGCCGTCGAAGCAATGGCGGCGTTCGAGGCTGCGCAAAAGGCGCTCGGCGCCGAGGTCACGCTGCGCGGCGGCGCAGGCAAATGGGTCCGGGTCGTCGAGCTGACCGACAAGCCGCCCACGCGGCTGCGCCCCGCGTCTTCGAGTTTCGGATTGTCGGCCGTAAGGGTTGATTCCGCACGGAACAACGCAAAGCCGCTTCCAACCCTCCCGACTCGAGCGTTCAGCCGGCCATCGCAACGGAACATTCAGGTGCCGGCGAAGTTCACCTTGCGCAAGGTGGTTGGTCCTGGCTCCGATCTTTTCGATGGCTGATTATCTGAGGCTTCCGGCTATTTCCCGCAACCTCTTCCGCGTGGTCGTTGAAACGCCGCGAGGATCGGCCGCCAAGCTCGCCTATGAGCCGAAGACCGGCGTGTTCGAATATTCCCGCCCGCTTCCGGTGGGCCACACCTATCCCTACGACTGGGGCTTCGTGCCGTCGACGCTGGGAGACGATGGCGATCCGCTGGACGGGCTCGTCATCCACCAGGCCGCCGCCGCTCCGGGCGTCGTCATAAAATGCGACCTGCTGGGCGCGCTCAGAGTAATGCAGCGCGATCCCGACGGCTCGAAGGTCCGCAACGACAGGTATATCTTCTGCCCTCACAAGGAAGACGCGCCGGATGAACCCGTGGTGTCCGCCGATGTGCCCGAGGATCTTCGCCGGGAAATCGAGCAGTTCTTCCTTTCCTCGGCGCTGGGCACCGGCAAGAAACTCAAACTGAAAGGCTGGCAGAACGCCGCCCAAGCCAAGGCCTCCCTGACCAGGGGAATGAAGTCCTTCAAGCGAAAACGCGCCCGTTGAACGGGCGCCGATGCCTCTTTCGACCGGCTCCCGGTTCTTCGGACGGCCGTCAACCACAAATGAGTTTCCCGGCCGCTTTCACTGAAAAATTCAGTCGGGAACAAGTTCGAAAAAACTGTGTTGGGTTGGTCAACCACCACTCGGGAGATGCGCAGATGGCGACGACCAAAGCGGCCTCGTACAAGGGCCTCAACGAACTGTTCCACGACACGCTGAAGGACATCTATTTCGCCGAGAAGAAGATCCTGGCAACGCTGCCCAAGATGGCCAAGGCGGCGCGGGACGACGCGCTGCGGGCCGCCTTCGAAAAGCACCGCGCCCAGACCGAAGAACATGTCGCGCGGCTCGAGGAAGTGTTCGAGGTGATCGACAAGAAGCCGGTGGGCAAGACCTGCCAGGCGATCATGGGCATCACCGAGGAAGGCGCCGAGATCATGGAGGAGTACAAGGGCTCGCCCTCCCTCGACGCAGGACTGCTGGCCGCGGCGCAGGCCGTCGAGCACTATGAGATTTCGCGCTACGGCACGCTCAGGACCTGGGCGCAGGAACTCGGCCTGACCGAGGCCGTCACCTTGCTCGACAAGACGCTGAACGAAGAGAAGGAAACGGACGTCGCGCTCACCAAGCTCGCCGAATCCGCGGTCAACGTCGCGGCGGAGGCAGCCTGAGTTCCGAGCAAGTTGCCATGCCATACGGGAAGGCAAGCCTTCAGGCCTGTCTTCCCGAACTCACCATCAACCCATGGAACTTCAGCGCCGGACGGGAGTTGCCGTAAACGGAACTCTTGCGATGACAAAAGCGTCGCTCCACCTGCTGAAGGGCACAGGCTATCTGATCTCGACGGTCAGCGTGATATTGCTCGCCATCGTAAGCTGGTCGAGCGCATCGCAAAGCCCGCTGCTGGTTGCGTGGCCTGCTCGGCGGCGCCGCGACCTCGACCGCCGGAATGTTCTGCCGCTGGCTATCCTACCAAATCGAGAAGCGCCAGGAAGAGCGGGAAGCTCACTCCAATGAAGCCGGGTGCGTTTCATCGGTTCATGGGCGAAACGCGCTATCTCTCTGATCTTACGCACTTCCATCGCGCGCTTCGGCCTATTGCCTTGTGCCGGTTTTCGACATCAGCGCGGTGACTACGCAGGCGATGACAATCCATACGGCGACTTCGATGCCCGAGGCGCCGCGCGCCGGCGGCTGGGCGGCGGCCGATGGCGGATCGGCGGCCACCACTGGCGCGAGATCCCGCCGGCTGCCGCGGCGCACCGAATAGGCGCGCGTGATCTCGGCGCCGAACAGGAAGATCTGCGCCGAATAGTAGACCCAGACCAGAACCACCATCAGCGCTCCGGCCGCGCCATAGGAGGTGGCGATCGCGCTCGTGCCGATATACCAGCCGATCAGCGACTTGCCGATTGTGAAGAGCAACGCGGTGACCAGCGCGCCGACGCCGACATCGCGCCATTTGAGTGTCCGGTCCGGGAGGACTTTGTAGATGGCGGCGAAGAGCAGCGCGATCAGCGCGAAGGAGACGATCGTGTTGATCGCGCTGACGATCAGTTCTCCGAACGGCAGGCTCCGGTTGATGATCTCGCTAAAGGCGGCGATCGCCGCGCTGGCCGCCAGCGAGACCAGGAGCAGGAAGCCGAGCGCCGCCACGAGGCCGAGGCTGGCCGCCCTCGCCCGCACCAGGCGCGAAAGCGACACGCTGGTGGGCTCGACCTTCCAGATTTCGTTGAGCGACTGCTGCATCTCGCCGAAGACGCCCGACGCGGTGACCAAAAGCGTCACCAGCCCGATAAGCGTGGCAAGCGCGCTCGACCAGCCATGCGAAGCGGTCGCTATAGTGGCCTTCAGCAGGTCGGCGCTCTGGGGCCCCATCACGCCCGATATCTGGGCCGACAACGCCAGCTGGGCGGCATCGTTGCCGATGAAGAAACCGGCGATCGCGACGACGATCAACAGGATCGGCGCCAGCGACGTGGTGGCGTAGAAAGCCATGGCCGCGCCATGGCTCAGCGCATTGTCGTTGATGTAGCCGGTTACGCTTTCCTTCAGCAGTATCCAGCCTTCGTCGACCCAGCGTGGCATCGCCCCCTCACCTGTTTCGGGCACGGACCGAACGCGGTCCGGTGTCGGCTTTGTCGGATTGTGTCTTTTCTGCCATTTGCCACCCCAGCCAGGGCAGGAAGCCGGAGAAACCAGCCCTGTTCTCTTTGCCGCCAGGTCCGCTGTGCGGCCCGCCAAACAAAACCCGGCGCTGGCGCGATTGTTCCGGGAATAGCCGAGGGTGGAAGCTCGAGGAATGCAGAGTCTAGCGCCGATGCGATAAAACCGCGTCGCGCGATCTTCGCTTTGGCAAAGCGCGGTTGTATGATCGGCGGCAAGCTTATAGCCTGTCCGGCTAACGGGTATTTTGGCAATGGATTTGGAAGACCTCTACCGGATGCTTCGGACAGGTCACGTGCAGGCACAAGGCATTGTCGACACTGTTCCCGACCCCATGCTGGTGCTGGACTCCGCTCTGACCGTCCAGAGCGCCAACCGCGCCTTCTTCAGAACATTCGCGGTGGAGCGTTACGACACGATCGGGCAACACCTGTACGACCTGGGCAACGGGCAATGGGATATCCCCGAGTTGCGTCATCTCCTTGGAGAGGTGATCCCGAAAAGCTCGGCGGTGATTGATTACAAGGTGACGCATGATTTCCCGAAAATCGGGCAAAAAGTCATGCTTCTGACAGCGCGAACCGTGTTCAATCCGGACAATGTCAGCCACCTCATGTTGCTGTCGATCGTGGACATTACGGAGAAAAGCCGGAAGGAAGCGGAATTCGAAGCGGTCTTTGGCGAACTGCGGCACCGGCTCAAGAACGTGCTCGGGCTGGTGCGGGCGCTGGCCAACCAAACGAAAGCGGAAGGTATTTCGGGAGAGGAATATCGCAAGGTGTTCCTCGGCCGGCTGCACGCCGTTGCGGACGCAAACGATCTGGCATTCAGCGATCATGGTGAAGACGGCCTGGAGGCCTTGGTGGCGCGAGCGACAAAGCCCTTCCAAACCGCTCCGGAGACAATCGTCATCGAGCCAGGGCCGGCAGTGACATTGGTCTCGAAGGAGATAATGTCGCTCAGTCTTCTGCTGCACGAACTGGCAACCAATGCCGTCAAGTATGGCGCCTTGTCGGCTCCGGCCGGGACGGTTCGAATAGGATGGGAGGTCGAGCAAGGCGATCATCCATTGCTGAAACTGTCGTGGCGCGAGAGCGGCGGCCCGCCTGTAGGCAAGCCTGCCTCGACAGGATACGGAACCCAGCTCATCAAATTCGCCATCGCCTACAATCTCGGTGGTCAGGTGGAACAGAATTATCGAGCCGAAGGTTTGGAAGCAGAGATAGTCGTCCCACTCGAAAGGGCAGCTCGCCCAGATTGATGGCCGGTGCAGAAGACCATCTTGATCGTCGAAGATGAATTCATCATCGCGATGGATCTTAAGGTTATGGTCGAGCTGCTGGGATGGCAGGTACTGGGGCCAGTCGCCAGAGTCGCGGACGCGCTCCGCCTGCTGGAAGAAGAACGGCCGACGGTCGCCTTGCTCGACGTGAACTTAGGCCACCAACTCGTCACGCCCGTAGCCGAGGCGTTGCGCAGCCGCGGTGTGCCTTTCGCGGTGGCGAGCGCTTATGACAAGCCGGAACTCGTCGGCGGGGTCATCCTGGCGGGGGTGCCCAATGTGGGCAAACCGACATCGGAGCGAAGCCTCCTGAGGGTACTGGAGACGCTCTCGATGTCCTGACCTCGCGGCGTTCCACTTGATCACTGCCTTACCGTCGCAAAACGCATCTTCAGTAGTTGGGCGCGAAATGTCGTGCCGTCTCGAACAGCGGAATTGAAACAGCTACCAACGGGCCTATAATTAGCTGACTAAGTGATTCACGGCACGGTGAACCGATGGCCAAGAAGAAAGATAGACAGGCCAGTTCGGGCGTCGCGGAGGCCTCCCGCGCGGAAATCCATGAGGCGGCTTATTTTGCCCGAAAATGCGGCCTTACCCGCGACGAAGCCCTGCAGATGATCCGCGAGGCGCACGCCTCGGCGGTCCCCAAGCCGGCCGAGAGCGAGAAGCGCAAGCACTGATCCTTATCGTTCAAGACGCGCTGGCAGCAGACGGCTGTCCGGTGCGCTTTCGACGCGCTGCGTGGGAAGCATTGCGACCTCCTACGAGAATTGCTCAACCTAGGATTATCGTCCTATGGTGCGGACCAGAGTCTAGCGACCCTTGGTTGCCTTCGGCTTCCTGGTCGGCACTGGCGGCGCCTCTTCCTTCGGCTGGGAACTTTTGATGACGCGCTTCAGCCGCGCGTTGAAGTTCTCCTCGCTGTCGTCCGTCCCGGGTTTGCGGGCGGATTTGCGAAACTTGTCGATTTGAGATTTGTCGCTCTTAGGCATTGTCGGTCTTTTGGTTCAGAGGGCCATCGCTTGGGGCTGTCAAATATGTAGTCGATCTCGAGCCTGGTGAAACCTCTCCTGAGCTTGCGCTTTACCTTTAAGGCGATGGAGAGTGCGCATGAAGAAGGACGGACATCACAGCGAAGCCGACAAACGACTGCTTGCTGAGAAGCTGGCCAGGGATGTGGGGATCACCGAGGAGCAGGCGAGCGAACTGATCAACATGATCGGTACAGACTGGTCGTCGCTCGTGCGCGAAGCCCGTTTTTTAAAAGACAGGCACTAAAGCGCGTCGCGATCCTTCGGATTCCCTCCATGCCCACTTTCGGGAGACATGCTTTAGGACGCGCCCGTCAGGCGAGTCGCCTGATGCGGCCGCTTGCCAGGCGAAACACTCCGTCGGTTCCTCCCTGTTGCTCGAAGTCGGTCTGGATTTCGTCCCACGTGCCGAGATACGCACCGCACTCGGCGCAATGGATCGGCGTTGAGGATTGGACATTCCTGGGGATGTTCAACCGGATCGTCCCGCAGTGCGGGCATTCCAGACGGTGATCGAGATACTCACCTTTCGCGGCATAATGGCCGCCTCTTCCGTCGCTCATCGAAGCTCCACTTCCCTAGGTTGGGCGAAAGCGTGATGGGCTCTTCCGGCGCGCGCTTGCCTTTGCTCTGTGCGGCGACTGCTCGAACTTACACCTTCGGCGGAATTGCGCGCTAACATATGATTGGGCGAGCGATCCCGCTTGGTCGCAGGCAGGCGTCAAATATTTGCGCGACCTGTCCTGACTGGGCGGGTGCCGACCAGGGATGCCTGTCAACCCCGCAGCTTCCTCGCCTCCCGCTCGAGCGTCTTGCGGTCGTTGCCGTGTTCGCTGATCAGCTCGCGAACCTGCTCAGGAGTGATCCGGTGCTGCTTCGCGAAGTAGCGGACCTCGTACTCCTCGTCGGCCGAAACGCGGTCGCGGTCTCGAAAGTCGCGTTTGGTCCTGTCGTCCGTCATGGCTGTTCCTCCTGGTCAGATTGAACAGCGACAAAGCCGGAATGTTCCAAGCAGCTTTTTAGCAATACCTAATGGAACATCTGGCTAACCACCCGGTTCGGTGCCGCGGCGCGGCGTCGAGAGGAGCAGCGGCTCCGGCGCGGCGAGCTCGGGGTCCGGATCAACACAATGAAATGCCCTTTTACCGAAGACACGCTTGGCCAGAAGCTGGAGACGCGGACCGGCCTTTCCGTGCACTGTCTCACCTGCAAGCGAACCGCGATGCTCGACGTCGCGGAGCTGGTGCGCCGTCTCGGTCCAGACCATTCCTGCATGCCCTATGCGCTCGTGAAAGTGTTCTACTGCCGCGAGTGCCGAGCTGCCGGCCGGGAAGATCGCGACCTGCAATTCACAAATCACGCAGTCTGGGAGGAGAAGCAGTACTGGGTTCGCGAGACAAGGATCGCCAGCGGCTGATCGCCAGCACGAGGCGCTGACTATGAAGCATCGTTAACCGGGGCCGCCTGCGGCCGCCGCCAGGCCAAAGTGATTGCCCAGAAAGTTTCATTTGCTCGTCTGCGGCGGCACCTCGCCCGGCTTGATAATAGGCATTTCGCTGCCGGTCGGCGGCGGGGTCGTCGCGTTCTGGTCGCCAGTCGGCGGCGGCTTCAGCACGCCGCCGCAATCGCCGAGCTTTTTCGACAACTCGTCCGCGGCGGCCTCCTGCTTTTGCTTTTGCTGCTGGTCGTTAGCGTCGGGCTTGACCTGACAGTTCTGCGTCAGTTGATCCTTCGGTTGAGCGGCGGTCTGCGCCGCCGCCGGCACGGCCGGGATCAGAGCGAAGGCCACTATGAGAAGCGCTTTCTTCATGGGATCCTCCTGATGGTCAGTAGCCCCCGATGATCGGCAGGATCTCGCCGGTGATGTAGCTAGAGCATTGCGGCGAGGCCAGGAACACATAGGCCGGCGCGATCTCCTCCGGCTGGGCGGGCCGCTTCATCGGCGTCTGGGCGCCGAACTGCGAAACATCCTCCGCCTCTTTTTCCGACGGATTGAGCGGCGTCCAGACCGGACCGGGAGCCACCGCATTGACGCGGATGCCCTTGGCGATGAGATTGCCGGAGAGCGCTCGGGTGAAGGCGTGGATGCCGCCCTTGGTCATCGAGTAGTCGACCAGTTCCTTCGAGCCTTCGATGCCGGTGACCGACCCGGTGTTAATGATCGCCGAGCCCGGTTTCATCTGCGGCACGGCTTCCTGCGCCATGTGGAAATAGCCGTAGAGATTGGTCTTAAGCGTGGTGTCGAAATGCTTTTCGGTGAGATCGGAGAAATCGGCCGAGTGAACCTGGAAGGCCGCGTTGTTGACGAGCACGTCGAGCCTTCCGAACGCCTTGACCGTCTCGGCCACCGCCTTGCGGCAGAATGCGCGTTTGGCGACGTCGCCGCGCAGGGTGATGCAGCGCCTGCCCTCGGCCTCGACCGCCTGCTTCGTCGCCTTAGCGTCGCGGTCCTCGCTGAGATAGACGATGGCCACATCGGCGCCTTCGCGCGCGAACAGCACGGCGACCGCGCGGCCGATGCCGGAGTCGCCGCCGGTGATCAGCGCGACCTTGTCCTTGAGCTTGCCCGACCCTTGCCAGAACGGCGCGTCATAGAGCGGCGCCGGCTCGATCGCCCATTCCTCGCCGGGCTTGGGATGATGCTGCTTCGGGAAAGGCGGCACCGGATAGCGGCGCGCGCCGGCCTGCATGGCGCCCGAGGCTTTCGGCTTCGGCTTGCTGCGATCGGTGGCATCGACCTGGCGCTGGATGCTGCGCTGCCTGCGCGCGGTCTTGGCGGTGTCAGGTTTCTCCCCGGTGACTGATTTCTCCCTGGCGACTGATTTCTGGGCTGCGTTTGATTTCGTTCGGCTGCTGGTCGGCATGATGGTCTCCTTTCAGGGGACAACGCATGTCGTCGAAAAAGGTTGGCCGCGGTTCGTCGCCCCTGCCGAGATGCCCGGCATACATCAAAGTTAAATGCGGCTGACCGATCCAGGGTGCTAACCCTTCGTCATTGGGGGGACTCTCGAGGAGGAGTCCCAATGGACGTTCGAATTTTCATCGGCAGCCTGTCGGCCGCTTTGTCGCGCCGGCGCCCCGCCGCGCCGCCAATCCCGGTGAGGGTGATCCGCGCTTCCCTCGCCGACGTGCCGCTCAGGCCGCGTCCGCGGCCGCCGCACCGGCCGGCGCCGCCGATCCGGCCCGCCAGCAACATGTAAATTGAGGCTTGTCGTGCTGACTGGCCGGCCGGATGCAACCGACCGGCGACATCATCGTTTAGGCCCATCCCAATCTTGTGGTGCATCATGAAATCCTTGCCTATCAACAGCCCTCTTCTCATCCTCGCCGCCGCCATGATCACCGCGGCGCCCTTTGTCGGCCTTGCCTGGCGCACGCGCGAATGGCTCGGGTGGTGAGGACCACTCGATGAGCCGTTTCCTCCCCCTCACCATCCGCTTCATCAGCGGCGGCACGATGGTGGTCACCACGGTTGCCGAGGCCAAGAAGGCGCTTGCCGGCACATGGAAGAACAAGGAAGCGCCGGCATATCTCGAAGCAGTCCGGCTGGTGGATGACGCGATCGCGGGCACCTGCCGGCCGGCCGTCGCCTTTGCCGCCTTCAAGAAGGCCGCCGCGCAGCAGGGTCTGCTGAGGTCGGCCGCGCCGAGTGCCGCGCTGACCATGCTGGACGAGCTGTGGTCGCGCTCCAAGGTTCCGCGGAGCTAGAAGGCCGATCCGTCCTGCCCGGTCTATCTCGGCTCGTGCGCCATGCTGAGATAGGTCGGATCGAATTCGGCGATCGTGACCAGCCGCTCCCAGTCAAGGATCGTGATCATATGGCCGGTCCAGCTGATCACGTTCTGGCGGCGCAGCGTTCCGATCACCCTGTTCATATGGACGACGGACAAGCCCAGCACGTCGGCGAGTTGGGCCTGCGACAGCGGCAGGTGGAAGCTCATGTCGCGGGTCTTCTTCACCACCTGAAGCCTGACGAACAGCTCGCAGATCAGATGCGCGAGATGGGAAAGCTTGGAGCGGCGCCCCATGGCCACGATCCATTCGCGATGGATGGCGCCGTCGACCAGCGTGTCCAGCCAGAGCAATCGGGTGAGATGCGGCGCCTGCTCGGTGATCGTCTTCAGCTTGCCATGCTCGGCGGCCACCACATGGCAGGGCGACAACGCGATGATGCCGTGATCCATCGTCTTCAGCAGGAACGCATGCAGGTCGACGAAATCGCCCGCGACCTGCAGCGAGGTGAACTGGCGACCCCCGTCCTCCAGCACCTTGTAACGGGCAGCGAGGCCGTCGATGATCAGCGTGCTGTAGGTCGGCCTGGTTCCTTCGGCAACGATATCCTCCCCCACGCCGAAATATTTCTCGATCGACAAGGTCGACGTGAGCAACGCTTTCTCTTCGTCCGAGAGGGCATCGTGCTGGCCGAGATTGAGATAAAGCGATTCCAGCATCCGCCGTCCTCTGTTCGTCACTGCTAACGCTGCAGGCCGATGCTGGTTGCGAGCGATCCCGCACCACGAGGCCGGCGCATCGCAGATTCTGCCTCCGGATCAGGTGTTTGGAACCATGATCGCGTCCGCGAATTGAACGTCGGAACGGGGACTCAACGTGCCGATGCAACGCTTCTATTTCGACCTGTATAACGCCGAGCACAGCCAGGAAGACACTGAGGGACAGCTCTTCGCCAGCCGTGAGCGCGCCGGCATGGAGGCATTGCGCATCCTGCACGACGTCGCCCGCGACGAGATGCCGGCCGGCCGGCATCTGACCATCAAGGTCAAGGTGCTCGACGAAAAGCGTCACCAGATTTTCGAAGCGTCGCTGACGCTGGATTCGGCCTGGACCTGAGGCAGCCGGCGCCGGTCGAGATACCGGAGGCAAGCAATGTTCGACGATTTCGACAGCCGTGAGATCGACACCGGTGAGGCCAGGATCTTCGTTCGCCGCGCCGGCGCCGGTCCCGGCCTGCTCCTGCTGCACGGCTTTCCGCAGACGCATGCGATGTGGCGCGGGGCGGCGCCAAGCCTGGCGCGGGATTTCACTGTCGTCTGCGCCGATTTGCGCGGCTATGGGCGAAGCTCCTGCCCGCCATCGGCCGCCGATCATGCGCCCTATGCCAAGCGCGCCATGGCCGCCGACATGGTGGTGCTGATGGAGAAATTGGGTTTCAGGCGCTTCATGGTCGCCGGGCACGATCGCGGCGGGCGTGTCGCCTACCGGCTGGCGCTCGATCATCCGGACCGCGTCGAGAAGCTCGCCGTGCTCGACATTATCCCCACCGCCGATGCGTGGGACCGCGCCGATGCAAGGCTGGCGCTGGGCTACTGGCCGTGGTCGTTGCTGGCGCAACCCGAGCCGCTGCCGGAGACGATGCTTGCGGCCGCCGCCGATGCCATCGTCGACAATGCGCTTTCCGGCTGGGGATCGTCGCCCGACGCGTTTCCGCCCGGGGTGCGGCAGCTCTATGTCGAGGCGCTCAGCGACCCGGCGCACATCCATGCCATTTGCGAAGAATATCGCGCGGCGGCGTCCCTCGACCGCGACCATGACCATGCCGACAGGAAGACCGGCCGGCGCATCGCTTGCCCGCTGCTGGCGCTATGGAGCGAGCATGGGGCGCTGGCCGAATGGTACGTCGAGGAAGGCGGCCCGGAGGCGCAGTGGCGGAACTGGGCGGACGACGTCAGCGGTGGCGCCTTGCCCGGCGGTCACTTCTTCCCGGAGGCGTCGCCGATCGAAACCGCAGCCACGCTCGACGCGTTCTTCTCCGGAAGATAGCAACGCGCCTTGCGGAGGTTGGCGCGGGCCAGCCGGACGCCTGACCGGACGGCTCACGCAAGCATCAGGTAAAGCAACGGCGCGGCCGTCAGGCCGATCGCCATTATGATCAGCGTCACATGGCCGAGACGCTCGGCACGCCTTGCGATGTCGGCGATCTGATCGTCGTTGTTGATGGCATCGAGAAACGAAAGATCGGCAAGGGCGGCTTGGTTGTTGTCATTGGCAGGCAGGGTTTCGGCAGCCTGCCGCGCGGGCTTTGCAGAGATATAGGTCAAAACGTCGTCTCGCTCCGGGGCCGGCTTCGCGGCCTTCTTGTTCGTGGATATTGGTGCCCGCCGAATTGCGCGGGGGGCGATCAACGGGCACCAGGACGGCCGGCGATGAAGGGATTTCTCGTCGGCCGCTCACCAATTCGCAGAAAGCACGTTGGTTGCACAAGCCAGCCCAATGCGCCCGCCGGGTCAGACTTCAGTCGGGCGGAGTCACGAAATATTTCGACCGGAACATCGGTTGCGGGCACTTGTTCCCCTTACTCAAGGATGTCGAACGCGTCCTTGATTTCACCCCTGAAGAAAAATCCGAACCAACGGAGAATTGGATATGCCCAATCAAGGCGGAACCCACGAACAGCACGTCAAGGCCGGCCAGCAGAGCCACAAGAACCGCGAGGATCGGCATCGCGGCGGCGGACAGCAGCAGGCCGAGGACCGCAACATGGGTCAGCGGAGCGCGGGCCAGCACAGGGGCGGCAGCGGCAACTTCGCCGAAGACCGTCAGCGCGCCTCGGAAGCAGGCCGGAAGGGCGGCCAGCGCTGAGTTCAAAATGGCGTCCGCGGTCGCGGACGCCATTTCATTCGCCCCGCGAGATCAATCCCTCGATGGAACATCTTCGCCGTCCTCCAGTTGACCTTGGGACCGGCCGCCGCGACAGGCAGCCGTCGCCGCAGGATATTCAACGGAGGCAACAATGTCCTTGCACACTCTTCATCCCGAACGCGTCGACGAGACCCGCATGCAGGCCTATTCGACCTTCGGTCCGCTGCTGATCAATGCCTTGGCGGAAAAGCTGGCGCGCTGCCAGGGCATGCGCGAATTGGACAGGATCGAACAGTCGCTGGTGCGCCTGGTCGAAGAGACCGATGTGACGGCTCCGGATGCCGAGGCCATGAAGGAATTCGCGGTCGAACTCGTCGTGTCGACGCTGCGCAACGCGCGTGAGCATCCCGACGCCAAGCAGGACCTGGAAGAGATCGACGGCCGCCGCACGGAAGGCCGCTCGGAGGACCCGGACACGCTGGAAGAGCAGTTGCAGTCGGGCCTCGAGGACTCCTTTCCGGCCAGCGATCCGCCGGCCGTAGTTTCCACCGCGATCACCGGCGGTTCCAAGGACATCGTCGGGACCGACGAGGTGCTGCGCCGCAAGAAGGAAGCACGCCGCAGGCAGTCGGAGACGGCGGACTGACACGGCGCCGAAGCGAAGGAGATCCGCGATGACTGGAGACCCAAGATGACCCAGGCAAACGACAACATGCCGCACCGGCCGGGCGCCGCGAACGCGCCGTCGGGCGGCAAGCTGCCCGTCAAGGGCGGCGACGATCCCGACGTGCGGTTCCTGGCGGAGAACACCGACCTGTCGCCGAAGCAGGCGCGCGAGCTGATCCGCGACCACGGACATGACCGCGCTAAGCTGCTGGAGATCGCACGAACCATGAAGGCGGAAGGCTGAACGCCCTCCGGAAAGCGAGGCAAGGATGAGCAATTCACCGAAGAACGGACCAGCTGGAACGTCCGATCAATGGCCGCGCTGGGAAGGTCCGAAGGCCAACAAGCCGCGCGGCTACCTGCCGCCGAAGGACGATCCCGACGAGAACCGCGATGCCGCCGGCGAGAACAACAAGGATCCGGAACGCTCCGACCTTGGCGACGTCGCCAAGAAGAAGGGCGATTAATCCCTTCCCGAATTTACTCAGCGCAACAAGGAGAAGAAAAATGCCACGTGGCGACAAATCGAAATACACCGACAAGCAGGAACGCAAGGCCGACCACATCGCCGAAGGCTATGAGAAACGCGGCGTCTCGGAGAAGGAAGCTGAGCGGCGGGCCTGGGCGACCGTCAACAAGGACGATGGCGGCGGCAAGAAGGAAGGCGGATCGGGACGCGGCAAGCACACCGGCCATCCGGCCGCGCATAAGGGCGGCAGGACGGGCGGCAAGGCCTCCAGCGAGCGCTCCGCGGCGGACAAATCGGCTTCGGCGAAGAAGGCTGCGGCGACGCGCAAGCGCAATGAGAGCCACGCGCATCATTGATGACTTTTCGATGCGCAGGCGTCGGCGATTGGCGAAATCGGCGGCGCCGCCCCTTTCTCCCCGTCACTATACGGGGAGAAATGCCCGGCAGGGCAATGAGGGGCAGAGCCGAGCCCGCGAGTTTGTCGTCGCTGCGCTGCCGCCGGCTCTCAGAGATCCAAAGGCCGCGCCGCCCCTCATCCGCCCTTCGGGCACCTTCTCCCCGTTGAACGGGGAGAAGGAAGAATCCTACAGCGGCATCTCCGAAGTCTGCTTGATCGTCTGGCTGGGCACCTCCGTCTTGACGTTCTGCACGCCCTTGATGCGGCTCAGATGCTCCGACTGGAAGCGGCGGTACTCGTCGATACCGGCCGCCACGATCCGCACCATGGCGTCGCAGTCGCCCAGCATCAGATAGCATTCCATCACCTCGGGGAATTTCGCCACCTCGGCGGCGAAATGCTCGATCGTGTCCTCGTCCTGCTGCTGCAGCCAGATTCGGGTAAAGAAGGTCTGGCCGCGGCCGATCTTGGCCGGGTTGAGCACCGCGACATAGCGGTCGATTACACCCGCCTCCTCGAGCAGTTTTACACGCCGCAGGCAGGGCGAGGGCGACAGGCCAACCTCTTTCGCCAGATCGTTGTTTGCCATGCGCCCGTCACGCTGCAGGGCGCGCAGGATGCGTCTGTCGATCTCATCGAGCTTCATGGTTCCAGATTCCAATTCCTCACCTGAAATTGCCATCCAATGCCAAATCTTGGCAGAGATGGCGCATTTTCGCAACCCGATTGCCGCGCGTTTCGGCTATTGTCCGGCGACCGACAACCCCACAACCGAGCGGGAGAACGGCTGGCCGCAGGGCCAGCCGAAAGCAAAGCCATGAGCGTTTCCGAGATCGCCCTCCCCGAGGGCCGGACCACCAAAAGACGCGGCGCCGAGTTCCGGCGTGGGCTTGCCGCCTCGACGCCGATGCTTCTCGGCATCATCCCCTACGCGCTGGTGCTCGGCGCGCAGGCCGCGCAGAAGGGTCTTTCCATCGCCGAGGTGCCGCTGATGACCGGCCTCAATTTCGCCGGCGGATCGGAATTCGCCGCGATCCAGCTCTGGACCTCGCCGCCGCATATCCTGCTGATCGCCGCCATCACGCTTTTGGTCAACAGCCGGCATTTCCTGATGGGCGCGGCACTTGCGCCATTCATCAGGCACCTGCCGAAGCGCCAGGTCTTTCCCGCGCTGTTCTTGATGTGCGACGAGAGCTGGGCGGTGGGCCTGGCGGATGCGCAGCGGCGCGCCGCCGCCGGCATGCGGCCGGCCTTCAGCCTGCCTTTCTATCTCGCCGCCGGCTTGTCCGTCTACCTCGCCTGGGTGGCGTTCACGACTTGCGGCGCGGCGCTCGGTCCGGTGCTCGGCGATGTCGAAAAATACGGCTTCGCGATGGCCTTCCCGTCCGTCTTCCTGGTGCTGCTGCGAGGCATGTGGAAGGGCTTCGCGGCCGCCCGGCCCTGGCTGGTCAGCCTGGCGGTAGCGGCGCTCACCTACCTCGTCGTGCCCGGCGCCTGGTATGTGGCGGCCGGCGCGCTGTCCGGCCTGGTGGCCGCGTGGTTCCTGGCAGGCGAGACATGATCGATCCGATGACCCTGCTCGCCATCCTGGCGATGGCCGGCGTGACGTATCTCACCCGCATCGGCGGCTATGTGATGCTCAAGAACCGCGCGCTCAGCCCGCGCGCCACGGCGGTGATGGAAGCCGCGCCCGGCTGTGTGCTGATCTCGGTGATCGCGCCGGATTTCGTCTCAAGGAATCCGGCCGACCTTGCGGCTTTAGCCATCACCCTGCTTGCCGCGACGAGGCTGTCGATGCTGCCGACAGTGGTGATCGGGGTGGCCTCGGCGGGCGTGTTGCGGTGGCTGATGGGATGACGCGTCAGAGGCCGTAGATTCCGAGATCGTCCGGCCGGCCTGAAGCGGCCTCGCCCTGCCCGCCCGCACGCTGCCTCAACGCGGCATCCAGCCTGTCGTTGTCGCCGCTTTGCGGACGGACGATCGCGTTGACGAGCGTATCGAGGGAAACGCCAAGCTGGTCCAGGCCAAGCTGCCTCTCGATCTTGGGGACCGCCGACGGCGATTGCCGTTTCAACGCCTCGACGGCATTCTTGATCGCCGAGCCGTAGGAAGACACGGAATCGTAATCGGTCTGATCAACGGCGAACTCCTTGCCGGCGCGCTGCATCAGCCTGACCTTCGTCGCCGTGATGTTGAGGCTGTCGAGGCTGAACCTGGATACCGAGGTCGCGGGTTCCGCCTGTATGACCGGCGAGCCCGCCGGGCCGGAGACGTGCGCAGGAAGACCGTCGGCGGCCGGTCTGGCCGTCGGCGGCAGGCGCAGCGGCTGCAGGATCACAAGCGCGGTGTTGAGTGTCGAAGACATTGCCGGGTCTCGCAAGCGCCCGTCCGTCATGGACCGGACGCCGGACAGTCGAGCCAAGACGTCATGTCCTGGCCGAAGCGTTTCACAGGCAATAACCCGGTTGTCCTAAGAGTTCGATAGAACGATGGTTCACCTTTTAACGATGAACCGCGCTATCTCCTTGGTTTGGCTCAACGCCGAAGCTCAGTCGTCGCCGCCGCCATCGCCGCCACCGTCGCCGCCGCCATCGTGGCTGCCGCTGTCGCCGCCTCCGTCATGGCTGCCGCTGTCTCCGCCGCCATTCTGGCTGCCACCGTCCCCGCCGTCGTGATCGCCATCTTGATCCTCGCCCTGATCGTCGGCCTCCTGGTCGCCTTCATGCGAGCCGGAAGCGGCGCTGTCCCCGCTATTCCCGACCTCGTCATTCTCGGCGGCCTCTTGGTCGTCGCCAACGCTGGATGTGTTGACCTGATCCTCATCATCGTCGGCCGTGGACGCCGCCGTCAGTCCACCGCCATTATCCGAGCCCGCATGGGATGGCTGGGTGGCGAAGATGCCGAGCAGGCCGATTGCAATTGCCGCAAGCAAGGGAAGGGTTTTCATCCAGGCGCTCCGATTCGCTTCGTGATCTCGGATCATCATCATAGCGGATTACGGCGGCCTTAAATGAGTGATTTCAATTTTAGCAACTGCTTATTTTAAGCCTAACCTGGCATGCGGCCGCTCCGGGAACATCGTGCCGCTGGCGGCTCTTGCCACGATCGCCCCCAGCGGCTCGGGCCGGTGCAGGAAATAGCCCTGGCCAAAGGCGACGCCCATGCCCATGAGAATCTCCAGCGCCTCTTTCTCCTCGACCTTTTCGGCCACCACGGCGGCGCCCATCGAGCGGGCGATGCCGGTGATCGCCGAGACGATCTCGCGGTCGAAGCGGCTTTCGGCGATGTGCTCGACGAAGGAGCCGTCGATCTTGATAGCGTCGATGGGGAAGCGCCTGAGATATTCGAACGAGCTCATGCCGGCGCCGAAATCGTCGAGGCTGACCCGGCAATGGCGCTCGCGCGCGCGGCGCACGAATGCCTCGGCCGCCTCGAAATTGGTGACGGCGGCGGTTTCGGTGATCTCGAAGCCGACGGCCGACGGCGGCGCGCCGCTCTCGGCGATGGCCTCGTCGACGAAATCCCAGAGCTGCGGGTCGGAAAGGGTCTGTGCCGACAGGTTGAAGTCGAGCGCGATGGCGCCCGCGCGCATCGCCTCGCCGTGGCGCGTCAGCGCGGTACGGATGATCCAGCGGTCGAGCCGGGCGGCAAGGCCGAAGCGTTCGGCGACCGGCACGAAATCGCCGGGCGGGATCATCGTGCCGGTGCGGGCCTCGAGCCTGGCCAGCACCTCGACATGGCGGCTGTCCTCCCATGGCAGGCCGAGCCGGTGGATCTCCTGGCCGAACAGCTTCAGCCGGCCATCCTCCATCGCGTCGACCAGGTCGGCGGCCAACCGCGCGGCGTTGAGCCCGCCGGCACCCGACGTCGTGTCGGGTGAGAACACGGCGAAGCGGTCGCGGCCGCCGGCTTTGGCGGCGTAGCAGGCGTCGTCGGCGCAGGCGAGCGCATCGGCCACGCTCATGTTGCGGTCGCGGACGAAGGCGATGCCGATGCTGGCGGCAAGCCTGCGCGAGGTGACCGCCGAGCCGAGGTCGGCATCGCGCACCGCGGCGAGCACGGCGCGGGCGATGCGCTCGGCACAAGCGTCATTGCAGTTCGGTACCATCAGTGCGAACTCATCGCCGCCGAGGCGCGCCGCATGCGCCGACGCCGGCAGGCTGGCGAGAATGCCGGCCGCGACGCTCTTCAGCGCCAGGTCGCCGGCGGCATGACCGGCATAGTCGTTGAGCGCCTTGAAGTAGTCGAGGTCGACATAAAACACAGCTAGCGGCAGGCGCTCGGCCATGGCGATGTTTTCCGCGAGCAGCCGGTCGAAGGCCGCGCGGTTGAGCAACCCGGTCAGGGCGTCGTGACGCGCGGCGAAGGCGAGTCCCTCGGCACGCATCTTCTCCTCGGTGATGTCGCGCACGGTGCCAAGCACCTGGCCGGCCGAGCCGACATCGGCGACAAAGCGCACCAGCGATTCGAGATGACGGACCTGGCCGTCACGCCGGATGATGCGGTATTGCGAGGCCACGACATCGCTGGAGCCCGGCGCGATCTGATGGGCGCGCTCCGTGGCTTCCTTGTCGTCGGGATGAAGATAGGTGTGCCACAGCTCGGCCGACACCTCGTCCTTGTCGGCAACGAGGCCGAATATCTCGCGGCTGCGCGCGTCCCAATAGCTCTTCCTGGTGCCGATGTCGTGATGCCAGATCCCGGTGCCGCTGGCGGCGAGCGCCAGGCGGAAGCGGATGTTGACCTGCTCGAGCGCCGCCTCGGCCTCTTTCTGGCGGGTGATATCGGTCTGTACGCCCATCAGCCGAAGCGGCTTGCCGTCGGCGTCGCGCTCGACAGTGCCGCCACGGTCGAGCACCCAGACCCAGTGGCCGTCCTTGTGGCGCAGGCGCAGCTCCGTCTCGATCGAATCGACGAGGCCCGCAATATGCCGGTCGCCGCTTTCCTGCGCGCGCTGGCGGTCGTCGGGATGGGTGAGCTTCAGCCAGAGATCGGGCGTGTTGGCGAGCTCGCCCTCCTCATAGCCCAGCATCTTCGACCAGGTCGGCGAATAGTAGCAATCGCCGGTCGACAGATTCCAGTCCCAGAGGCCGAGATGAGCGCGCTCAAGCGCCAGCGCCCAGAAATTGCCGTTGCGTCTGTTGTCGTCCACCATTTTTTGTTCTTGCCGTCCCGTCCCCGGCAATACTGCATGAAAGCAGAGAAGAAAGGGTTACCGGGTTACAGCTAGTCTCCGCCCTCGTGGGGGAGAAAGCCGGCAGGCCAGAAGGGGGGCGTGAAGGATCGCGGCGCTGCAGGATCAAGATTCCTCGCCCCACGAATGTGGGGAGAGGTGGCTGGGCGAAGCCGAGACGGAGAGGAGAGCGCCCTACGAAGGCCCCCTCTCCGTCCGCTTCGCGGACATCTCTCCCCCGCCTTTGCGGGGGCGAGGAACCCAGGCTTCAGCAGGCCGGCGGGACAGCGCCCCCCTCTGCCCTGCCGGCTTTCGTCGCTCGGAAAGCCAAGCAATTGGCTTCTCGTCCGCTGCGCGGACCGCTCCTCAACCCCCACAAGGGGGGAGATTGCTAATCGCCCACCGCCAGCCGTCTCCGCACCACAGCGGCGTGATACCGCGCCCCGTGCAGCAGGGCTTGGTCGTTGAAGTCGTAGGCGGGGTTGTGCAGCGGCGCGGTGTCGCCATTGCCCATGAAGACGAAGCAGCCGGGCACGTGGGTCAGGAAGCGGGCGAAGTCCTCCGAGGCGGTCATCGGCTCAGCCGCGACGCGAACGGCGTCGGCGGCAGCGATGCCAACGGCATCGTCGGCCAGCGCGGTCCTAGCAGCCGCAAGGGCCTCGTCGACCAGCGGCGCGTCGTTGATCAAAGGCACGAACTCGCGCGTGTAAGTCACTTCAGCAGCGACATTATAAGCCTGCGCCGTACCCTCGGCGATGCGGCGCATCTCCTTTTCGATCGCGGCGCTCACCTCAGGCCGAAAACTGCGGCAGTCGCCCAGGATGCGCGCCAGCCCGGGCAGCGCGTTGCGGGTGCCGTCGGTGATGAGCTCGGTCACCGAGACGACGCCGATATCGGCGGGGCTCAGGCGCCGCGAGACGATGGTTTGCAGGTTGACGACCAGCGCGCAGGCGGCGACCAGCGTCTCCTGGCCGGCATGCGGCCGCGCCGCGTGGCCGCCGAGGCCTTTGAGCACGATTTCGAAATTGTCCTCGGCCGACATCACCGGGCCGCTGCGGGTCTCGAAATGGCCGACGGGCAGGCCCGGCATGTTGTGCAGCCCAAAAATCTCCTCGAAGGGGAAGCGCTCGAGCAGGCCGTCGTCGAGCATGGCGAGCGCGCCTTTGCCCCATTCCTCGGCCGGCTGGAAGATGAAGCGCACGGTGCCGTCGAAGCCGCCTTCGCTTGCCAGGAGCTTGGCGGCGCCGAGCAGCATCGAGGTGTGGCCGTCATGGCCGCAGGCATGCATGGTGCCTGGCGTTTGCGAGCGCCAGGCCTGCGTGCCCTGCTCGGCGATGCGCAGCGCGTCCATGTCGGCGCGCAGCGCGATGGCGCGGTTGCCGCTGCCCCGGGTCAGCGTGCCGACCACGCCGGTGCCGCCGATGCCCTCGGCGACGTCCAGTCCGAACTCCCGCAACTTCCCGGCGACGAAGGCGGCGGTGCGCTTTTCCTCGAAGCCGAACTCGGGATGGGCGTGGAGATCGCGCCGCCACGCCGTCATCTCGCGGTGAAGAGCTTCGAGGTCGAGTCTGGCCATCGGTCGCCCAAAGCCTTTCTTGACACGGAGAACCGGAACTGCTCTCAGGCAGTTTGCAGGAACACCTCTTCGGGCGCCATCCCTACCAGCTCGGCAAAGCGGCCATGGTCGGTCGCGCCCTCCGAGTTGATGACGAGCACGCGCGAATGCCCGTCGAGGCCGAGCGCCTTGCGCATATGCCTGTCGCCCGCGGCGCGGACCAGCCCGGCGAGCCCTGCCCCGCCGCTCTCGCCGGAGACGATCGCGGGATCGCTGCCCAAGGGCCGCGCCAGCCGTTTCATCACCGCGACCGCATCCTTTTCCTCCACCGTCATGAAGGCATCGCCGACGCGCGCCAGCACGCGCCAGGCGACGAGGGACGGCTCAGCGCATTCGAGCATCGTCATCACGGTCGGCTGCTGATGGGCGATCGTCACGGGACGTCCGGCCTCGGCCGAGGCGTAGACGCAGGCCGAGCGCCGCGGCTCGACCACCACGGCCTTCGGCCGCCGCTCGCCCAGCATAACCGCCATATGACCGGCGATCGCCGCCGCGAAGCCGCCGACCCCGGCTTGCAGGAAGACATGCGTGGGTGGCTCGGCCATGCGCCGCAGCGTCTCGCGAACGATCACCGTATAGCCCTGCATGACCAGTCCGGGGACGCGCTCATAGCCGAGCCAGGAGGTGTTGGAGACGATCTTCCAGCCGCGCTCGGCGCCGACGCGCGCGACCTCGCGCACAGCATGGTCATAGCCGCCCTCGACCTCGACGATCTCGGCGCCGAAACGGGCGATGGCCGCGACACGCTCGCGGCTTACGCCGGCATGGACGAAGATCACCGAACGCGCGCCGACCAGACTGGCGCCTTGCGCGACCGAGCGGCCATGATTGCCGTCGGTGGCGCAGACGAAGATCATGCCGGACGCGATCTGGCGCACCCGGGCGTTGTTTATCTCGCCGATATCGACGTCGCGGCCGAGCCACTTGCCGGCCTCCTCCAGCACCAGCCGCATGACGGCATAGGCGCCGCCCAGCGCCTTGAAGGAGCCAAGGCCAAGACGCTGGCCCTCATCCTTGACATGAAGCGACGCGATACCGAGCTCGCCGGCCAGCGCCCGCAAGGCGAGCAGTGGTGTTTCGGCATGGTCGTCGCGCGCCTCGAGGTAACGCTCGGCCCGCGCGCCGCCTGCCATGCCGAGAGACTCGGCATCGGCGGCAACCAACGGCTGGTTGTGTTCGGGACGTTGGTTGAGCAGCAGCATGCTAGTCTTCCTGCAAGGCACTGAAACTCTGGCGGGCGCGATTCGGGCGCGATTCCGGACACTTTCATTGGCTAAGTGATTGAAGTTTGTTTCGATTGGATGTCGCCGGATGTTCGTTTCGGAGGGATCCGATAGCCAACTTGACTATTTTTGGGGGTATTTCGCCCCCGCGGCACAGTCTGGGCCACAACCATCTGCGTTCCTTCCGCGATCAATCGCCGCCAGCCGGGCGGCGACGCGCACGAGCCCGTTTCACCACGGCAGCCGCTTGCCGTCGCGGAAAAAGCCGCCGGTCGGGCCATCGTCCGGCAGGGTCGCGGCCCAGACGATGCCGGCAGCACCCTGCGCCACGGGGCGTCCGCCGGGGCCGCCCATGTCGGTTGCGACCCAGCCGGGGCAGATCGAATTGACGAGCACGCCCGAGCCGCGCAGCTCGGCCGCCAGGATGCGGGTCAGCGCGTTGAGCGTCGCCTTGCTGGTCGAATAGGCCGGCGCGCCGGCGCCCATCGAAGCGAGCGAGCCGCCTTCCGACGAGACATTGACCAGCCGGCCATGGGCGGAAGCGCTGAGCAGCGGCGCAAAGGCGGCGGCGACGCGCCAGGCGCCGAAGACATTGGTCTCGAACGCCTCGCGGATCACCGCCCAGTCGGGCTTCAGCGCCCGCGCCGACGGGTCGTAGTGGATCGCGGCGTTGTTGACCAGAACGTCGAGCCGGCCGAAGCGGCGCTCGACCTCTGCCGCGGCGTGCGCCGCCGCATCGGGCGCGGCGACATCGAGCGCGATGGCCTCGACCTTGCCGCCGAGCTTCTTGGCCGCCGCCTCGCCCTTGGCCAGGTCGCGCACGCCGATCAGCACGGTGAAGCCGAGTTCGGCCAACTGCCTTGCCGTTTCCAGGCCGATGCCGCGATTGGCGCCGGTGACCAGCGCCACCTTGCCTGAATGATTTGCCTCAGCGGCCATTGCTTCTGCTCCTTCAATTTCCTCTTATCGACAGCAAAGATGGCATCGATCACGCCGACCGATTAGAGCGCCGAATTGGCACTCATTGCGCAATGCAGCTCATGAATGGGCGCGGTCTTTGTTTCCGCGCAATTCCGGACGGAAAACCGCTACGTACTTTTCCTGGAATTTGCTCTAGGGCCGAATGGACGATCTGGCGGGTACGCTCACTCGAGACCGACCCAGATGTAGCCATCCTCCTCGCGGCACGGAAAGAGATGCAGCGGAGCCCGGTTCTTTGAAATATCGCCGAGAATCTCCATGCCGGCCGAAGTGCCGTCCTCATTGAGCGCCTCGCACCACCTTACGATTTCGCCTGTATCCAGATCGAATCCGCTGTGATGCCAGCGACACACCAGCGTGCCGTCCTCGCCGAAAGTGCTCGCCCGTCCTGCGTGGCCGTTGGCCCCCGAGGCAGTCTCGAAGAATGGCAACTTCAAATGCGGGCAGGCATTGTTAAAAGCATAGACGCGCCCGCCCCTGCGCAAGATCACGGCATAGAGCGCCGGGAACTCGATGACTTTGTGGTCGCCATCCTTCAGTTCGCTCGTGGCGACCGTCCGGTGCCAGGTCTTGCCGCCCAGCTGCATAGTCTCGCGCGCGCCTTTTTCGTTCAGCCGGCGCTCGGCTTCAGCCTTCAGCTTCTTTATCTCGTACAGCGTAATTCGGTCGGAGGTACCGCGCAAACGCACTCGAATGAAATCGGAAATTTCAACCTCACCCTTGACCTGTTCATAGAGCGTCTCGGTAATCAGGAGGCGGGTTCCGGCCTCCTTGTTGGCTGCTTCGACGCGGCTCGCCACATTGACCGCATCGCCGATAGCCGTCAGGCGCTCGTTGCCGGGTGATCCGACCGAGCCGATCACCGCTTCGCCCAGATGCAAACCGACGCGAATATCGAAGTCGATCCCGTACATCGAGGCAAAAAAGGGTTTCAGCCGATCGACCGTGGCAAGGGTCTGCAGGGCCGCATTGACCGCGCGCACCGGTGCATCCTCCTGGCCCTGCACGCCGAATATCGCCATAAGCCCGTCGCCGACGAACTTGTCGATGTAGCCGTCGTTGAGCTCGATGACTTCAGCGACCTGAGTGAAATACCGATTGAGCAGATACATGACGTCGTAGGGCGTCAACGTTTCGGAGAAGTGGGTGAACCCGGCAACGTCGCTGAAGAAAATGACGACCGACTTCAGCTCGCCCGCACTGGTGGACCTGTGCGGCAGCAACTGACTGGTCATTCGCAGGTCGGTCTCGTCGAGTACGAGCCTGCGGAAGGTGATGTCGGAGTCAGGCCTGAGCTGGCATGCCAGGCGTACGTTGTTGCCAAGCCCCAACCGCTCCACGAGCGCGCGCTCCGGCGCGGTACGCTCCGGGCAGCGGTCCGCACCGTCGAGAATCCAAATCCGGCAGGTCGAGCACTTGGCCTTGCCGCCGCAAGCGCAGGCGATCGGGACATCTGCCCGGCGAGCTGCTTCAAGGACAGATTCCCCCAGCGCCGATTTGATCGATATGTCGTCGGGCAGTGACAGCAACGTAGGCATCGGAACTGATCTTCCAGTACGAAGTGGCGCCAGACGCTGGTGTTAACAACAGGTCTGTCAGCCGGACACCGTTTTGGCCTCGTTCCGGCGACATTAGCCCAGCAACGGCTCGGACGCCATCGTCGAGTCCGATAGTCCGCCTTGGTCGGTCGAAAGGCGCGTTTGGCATCGGCTTTTGACCACCAGGCAGCCCCCGTTCCACGGGTGGGGACATGCCGGAAACAATCCAGAAACAAGATTCAACAATCCGGAAAAACTCGCGAAAAAACCCGCTGTCATAAACGGCACCGGAGCAGCCGAGCGATTGCGGCGCGCGACAAACAGACATCGATCTAAACCAAGGATTGCCGATTATGAAAAAGACCCTTCTTTCCGCTCTCGGCCTGGCCGTCGCGCTCGCTTTCGCGGTGCCGGCGCTCGGCACCACCGAAGCCAATGCCGCCTCGACGACCACCGCGACCACGACGACCACGACTGCTGCTCCGGCCGCGAAGCCGGCCGCCAAGGTCGTGCATCATAAGAAGCACAAGAAGCACCACGCCAAGAAGCATCACGTGGCGAAGCACCACAAGCATCACGTCAAGAAGCACCATGTGAAGAAGCATCACGTGAAGAAGCACCACGTGAAGAAGCCTGCCGCGAAGAAGGCCGCGTAAACGCCGCCTCTGTTTCCACGCAATTCCGGACCGCTTCCCACTTTCCCTGGAATTGCGACCACCTTCATGACCGGATGATCCCGGACCGCTTCCAAAGGGTTCAGGATCATCGCTTCCCGAAAACGCCGCCCTCCCTCCCGGGCGGCGTTTTTGTATCATCTTCGAAGCGGCATGATCCTTTCCCACAACCGGTAATGCCTTTTCGTCAACGCGGTCCTTCGGTTCGGGATCACTTCTTCTGCGGATGGATCGTCTCCCCGCGCTTCAGCATCGCCACCAGATCGGCGATCTTCTTCTTGCGCCCCGCCTCGGTCTTCATGTTGTGGGTGCGAAAGGCGAGCGCGAAACGGTTCTGCGCCGAGAGCTTCTCCAGCATCGCTTTCGCCTTCGGCTCGGCATCGATCGCGGCCTGCAGGTCGGGCGGAATGGTCATCTCCTTCGAGCCGGCATAGGCGCGGTCCCAGCGGCCGTCCGCCTTGGCGGCCTCGATCTCGCGCAGCCC
This sequence comes from Mesorhizobium sp. M2E.F.Ca.ET.219.01.1.1, assembly GCF_004016445.2. Lineage (GTDB taxonomy): Bacteria > Pseudomonadota > Alphaproteobacteria > Rhizobiales > Rhizobiaceae > Mesorhizobium. The sequence continues at coordinate 1,157,102 of NZ_SADT02000002.1, read as the reverse complement.
ATGCTCGGTCATGCGGCCCGACTCGACCAGGCGCGCGACATTGTCGATGTTGATCTTGCTCCAGATGCTCTTCCTGCCGCGCGGCGTGTAGCGCTGCAGGAAGCTCTTGTCGTCGAGCGACTTGCGCACCGCGTCGATCCAGCCGAAGCAGAGCACGACGTCGACCGCCTCCTTCGGCGTGATCGAGGCGAGCCCCGAGCCGATCTTGTGGATCTTGATCCAGACCTCGCTTTCGCGGTCGTGGTTGTCAGCCAGCCAGGCATAGAAACTGTGGGCATCAGGGAATTCCCGGACCTTGTCCGGATCGACCTTGATGGGAGCCATCATCACCTCGTTTTTCGTCCGCAAGCAGTGTGGACGATTCCTCGGCGATTGTAGCGAGAGCTGGTGCCAGTTTCTGTCAGCAAAGCGAGAGATAGCCTGGTCCGATGGATTCCTGATTTACGAATTGTAGCGCCAAGAAAAACTTCTCTTTTTCAAGGACTTGAAGAACTCCACACTTCTGTTGACTTCCACAGATGTGTGGAATACGCTATCTTTTATGAACGCAAGCGAATTCCGGCGCTGGCTCGCCAAGCAGGGATGTACCTTTGAAACCCACCGCGGTGGGAGCGGTCACCTGACTGTCCGTCTCAAAGACAAGGTCTCGCAACTGCCGATGCATGGCGGTGGTAAGGAGCTTGGAACGCGTCTGGTCGAGAAGATCAAGAAGGATCTGGGCCTGAAATAGAGGAGACTGTGTATGTGGTATGAACTCGCTCTCACGCCCGACGACAACGACACCTGGCTGGTTACGGCACCTCAATTCGACGAGGTGGTTTCGTATGGCGGCACAAAAGAGGAAGCCTGCCGCAATGGGCGAAATGCCATTGAGGAGGCCATCGCCGCCCGAATTGCGCACGGGGATGATATCCCTTTCCCGCTCAAGGAAACCAAGGGCAAGGGATGGTTTGTGGAGGTCCCGGCGCTCGTCTTCCTGAAATCGGCTCTCTACATGGCCCTGAGGGAAAAAGGCTGGAGTCGGGCTGATCTGATGCGCGAGCTGAAATGCCAACGAGAGCATGTCGATCGGCTGTTTCGGCTCGACCACAATTCACGGCTCGACTCGCTCGAGGAGGCGTTCAAGGCGCTCGGCCATCCGCTGCGCTTTGACATGGACTTCCACAAGGCCGCCTGACTTTCCCGGCGAAAGCTGGGCGGCCGCCCGGTATCATCGGACCTTCCGATACCACTATCGGTTTCTTCCGTTTCCGCTACGCGCGCAGGCCTGCCACATGACCGTCCATGCAAAGGAAGGGCATGGACATGGAAAAGATTCTGATTGTCGGCGGCAGTTCGGGCATGGGGCTGGCGCTCGCTAGGCGCTGCATCGAGGAAGGCGCGCACGTCATTATCGCCGGGCGTGGCGAAGCGAAGTTGAGCGCGGCGCGGGATGGGCTCGGCCGGCCGGGAACGCTTGAAACGGCGGTGGTCGACGTCAGCCGCGCGGATGAGGTCGCGGCCCTGTTCGCGCGCATCGGCAGGCTCGATCATATCGTCAGCACGGCCGCGGCGATCGACGGCGCCTACCGGCTGTTGCCCGAGATCGAACTCTCAGCCGCGCAGCGTGTGGTAGAAAGCAAGCTCTACGGGCCGCTGCTGCTCGCCAAGCACGGCGCGCCGAAACTGCCGCCGAGCGGCTCGCTAACCTTCGTTTCCGGCATTGCGGCCTATCGGCCTGCGGCGCGCGGCTCGGTGGTTGCGGCGGTCAACGCGGCGCTCGAAGGGCTGGTGCGGGCCTTGGCGGTCGAGCTGGCGCCGATCCGCGTCAACGCTGTGTCGCCCGGCTGGGTCGACACGCCGATCTGGGAGTTCGTCGCCGGCGAGAAGAAGGATGAGACGCTGGCCGCGATGGCGAAGCGCCTGCCGGCCGGGCGGGTCGGACGGCCCGAGGACATCGCCGACGCGATCCGCTTCCTGATCGGCAACGGTTTCACGACGGGAGAGACGCTGCATGTCGAGGGCGGGCACCGGTTGGTTTGATCGGCGCAAAGCCCTCATTCATCGCCGCGAGAAACTGCTTCAGCGCCGGCGGCAGGACGCGCCGGCGACGCCAGACCATCACGATGTCGGCCGAGCGGACCGGGCCGGGCCAGCCAAGCTCGGCCACCTCCGCGCGATCGATCGCGGCGGCGGCCGCCAGCCGCGGCACAAGGCCAAAGCCGGCGCCGGCCGCCACCAGCCCGGCAATCGCGTCGATGCTGCCGGCTTCGGCGGCCAGCCTTGGCTTGCCAAGCCCCGCTTCGCCGAACGCCTTGTCGACCATGGCGCGGTAGACGCAGCCGGTCTCGGTGGCGACGAAATGCTTCTCGGCCAGCGTCGCCAGATCGACATCCACATGGTTGTCGCCGGGCGGGGCGATCAGCGCCAGCGGCTCGTGCGCCACGACACGCCTGGCAAGGCGCGAGTCGGGCGCTTCGGCATCGACATCAAGCCCGGGCGGCCGCTCGAAGCAGATGGCGACGTCGATCTCGCCCTCGCCCAGCCTGCGCAGCAACTCCCCGCTCCCGGCGATCCTGAGCTTGATGTCGATACCGGCGTGATCCGCGCGGAAAGCGGCGAGCCACGAAGCCAGCCTTGCCGAGGCGATCGTCTCCAGAGCGCCGATCGACAGGCTGCCGGCCGCCCCTGCCCTTGTGGCATCGACGGCGGCGCGCGCGTCTTCGGCCAGCGCCAACAGGTCCTCGGCATAGGGTTTCAGCGCCTCGCCCGCCGGCGTCAGGTCCAGCCCCCGCCGCGAGCGAGTGAACATGCTGGCGCCAAGCTCGGCCTCCAGCGACTGGATCTGGTCGCTGACGCTCGACTGGGCGAGATTGACCTCCTGCGCCGCGCGCGTGATGTTGCGCGTGCGCGCGACCGCCAGAAAGGTCTTCAACAGCCTGGGGTGCATCTGGCGGGCGGCGCTACTGCAGCTGCGGCTTCTTCAGGAAGGAATTGCGGTCCGCGGATTTGACGCGCAGCCAGGTCTCGCGGCCGTCGCGCACGACGCGCAGCGGGATTTCCGCGCCGGCCGGGTTCTGCCAGAGCTTTCGGTAGAAATCGGCCAGACCGTCGACCTCGCCGTCGCGCACATCGGAGATGATGTCGCCCTGGCGCAGCCCCGCCTTGGCGGCGGGACCGCCTTCGGCTACGCTCATCACCACCACCATGCCGTTCGACTCGGCCGAGAAGGCGCCGAGCCACGGGCGCGGCGCCTTGGCCGCCTGGCCGCGCTTGATGAGATCGTCGAGGATCGGCGTCAAGAGGTCGATGGGCACGACCATGTTGATGTCGGCCACCTCGCCGGCGCGGCTCATCTGCAGGCGCAGCGAGCCGATGCCGAGCAGCTTGCCGTCGCGGTCGAACAGCGCGGCCCCGCCCCAGGACGGATGCGCGGGCGTGATGAAGATCGCTTCGTCGATCAGATATTCCCAGTAACCGGCGAACTCCTGCTTGGTGACGATGTGGGCGTCGACCTGCTGGCCGATGCCGTCGGCGAGCGTCACGGCGTCGCCGATATTGGCCTTCCTGGCGTTGCCGAACTGGACAGCCGGCAGATTGAGCGGCGACAGCGCCTGCACGAGGCCGAAACCGGTCTCCTGGTCATAGGCCAGCGCGTGCGCGGCCACCACGCGGCCGTCCTGGTCGGTCAGCCACACTTCCTCGGCCTCGGTGATGAGGTAGCCTATCGTGAGCACCAGGCCATTGTCGCGGATCACCACGCCGCTGCCCTCGCGGCGCGTGCCCAGCGCATTGGCGGTAAAAGCGTCGTCCGGAACCGTGGCGCGCACGGCAACGACGGAGCGCGAAATTTTCTCGATGGTCATCGATCCATCCTGCATTGCGGGTTTTTCTATTTCTATAAGTATGGCCAGAGGGCTGCGGTGCAAGGGTGATCTTCCCCTTGCCGGGCTGGCACAAGCGCTAGTTCAACGAAGATTGAACTTTTTTCTTTGACGCCGGCAAACCCGCACCTAAATTTATCGCCATCAGCGGACGCGCTGCCCTCCCGAACCCGCAAGGCCCTTGCCCATGAACCAATATATCCCGCCGAAAGTCTGGACCTGGAACAAGCCGAATGGCGGCGAGTTCGCCTCGATCAACCGGCCGATCGCCGGCCCGACGCATGAGAAGGAGCTGCCGGTCGGCAAGCACCCCCTGCAGCTCTATTCGCTGGCCACGCCCAACGGCCAGAAAGTGACGATCATGCTGGAAGAGCTTCTGGCGCTCGGCCACAAGGGCGCGGAATACGATGCCTGGCTGATCAAGATCGGCAATGGAGACCAGTTCGGCTCGGGTTTCGTCAAGGTCAACCCGAATTCGAAGATCCCGGCGCTGATGGACCACAGCGAGCCGAAGCCGGTGCGGGTGTTCGAGTCCGGCTCGATCCTCACCTATCTCGCCGAAAAATTCGGCGAATTCCTGCCGACCGAGCGCGCGGCGCGCGCGGAGACCTTCTCCTGGCTGTTCTGGCAGATGGGTTCGGCGCCCTATCTCGGCGGCGGCTTCGGCCATTTCTACGCCTACGCGCCGGAGAAGATCGAATACGCCATCGACCGTTTCGCCATGGAGACCAAGCGGCAGATGGATGTGCTCGACCGCCGTCTGGCGGAGAGCGAATATCTCGCCGGCCCCGACTACACGATCGCCGACATGGCGGTATGGCCCTGGTATGGCGGGCTCGCCAAGGGCCGCAGCTATAACGACGCCGCGCAGTTCCTCTCGGTGCATGAATACAAGAACGTGCAGCGCTGGGCCGACGCGATCGACGCGCGGCCGGCGGTGACGCGCGGCCGCATGGTCAACCGCATGTCCGGCGATCCGGCCTTCCAGCTGCGCGAGCGCCACGACGCCAGCGACTTCGAGACGAAGACGCAGGACAAGCTCGAAGCGGCGGAGTAACCGCGCCGACGCTCGTTATCCTCGGGCTTGACCCGAGGATCCATGCCGTGACGCGCGCCGAAGAGCGCAACGGAGCAGAATTCTTAACCGTTTCAACGCCTTAGCGTCACGGCATGGATCCTAGGGTCTGCGCGCGTCGCTTCGCTCCTTGCTCCGCCCTAGGATGACGAAGGCGAAGTGCCGCATTCCTTCACAACCGCCTCTGCTCTGCCGGGCATAAGAGGGAGAGGTTGGCTCTCCCCCGCTACCTCCCGTAAGTATACGTCACCGTCGCCTCGCCCAGCGCCGAGCTTTTCGCCGCCACCGAGACCATATCCGGCAACGGGTTCTCCGGTATGCGGAGCGTCTTCTCGCCAAGCGCATAGAGCGTGAAGACATAGTGATGCTGGCCGCTGCCGGGCGGCGGGCATGGGCCGAAATAGCCGGCGCGGCCGACGCCGCCCTTGCCCAGCACCGAGCCCTTCGGCATGCGCTTGCCGCCCTCGGCGCCGGCGCCTTCACCCAGGCCCTTGGCGCTGGCCGGAATATTCCAGGCCAGCCAGTGCCAGAAACCCTTGCCGCCATTGGCGTCGGTGTCGAACATGGTCAGCGCGTAGCTCTTGGTGCCGGCCGGCGGGTCTTTCCAGGCAAGCGCGATCGAAACGCTCTTTCCGCCGCAGCCGGCCTTGTCGCCGAGATATTTCGCATTCCATTTGCCATCGGAGACCGACGGGCTGGAGATTTCAAACGCCTGCGCCTGCGCGGCGAAGGCGACGAAGGCAAGCATGGTCAAGCCAAAACGCAAGGTCATCTGATCCTCCCTGAACGCTACAGCCTAGCGGAAAAGCGGCCCGAAAAAGGGCAGACCGGCGCGCTGACCGCCGGGGCAACGAAAAAAGCCCCGCCGGTGGAGGCCGTCGGGGCTCTTTCGTTCGGACCATGGAGGTGGGACCCCAAGGTCGGGTCGATCCAGGGGGTGTTGGATCGGCCGCGACCCTAGCCGAGGAAGCGGCCGCGCGGACAATCACGCCTGCGCACTACCAATCACGCCTGCGCGAGGCGGCGGTGATAACCGGCAATGCAACTGCTGATCTCCCTGCGACGGGGAGATTGGCGCTTCAGCGTTGCGCCCTAACCCCGCAGCAGCTTCGCCAGCCGCGGCACGCCTTCGTTCACGGCGCGGTCGTCGGCAAGGGTGAACGACATGCGCAGCGTGTTGCGGCCGGTGCCGTCGGCATAGAAGGCGTTGCCGGGCACGAAGGCGACGCGAGCCTCCTTGACCGACCGCGCCAGCAATTCGGTGGCGTCGGCGCCTTCCGGCAGCGTCAGCCAGACGAACATGCCGCCTTCGGGGCGGCTCCAGGAAATGCCGTCGGGCATGTTGGCCTCGAGCGCGCCGAGCAGCGCGTCGCGGCGCTTGCGGTAGGCGCCGATCAGCTTTTCCACCTGGGCGTCGAAGATGGTGTCGGCGACGCGGTGCATGACCATCTGGTTGATCGAGGGGCTGTGCAGGTCGGACGCCTGCTTCATCAGCACCAGCTTCTCCACGACATGGCGCGGCGCGCAAACCCAGCCGACGCGCATGCCGGGCGACAGGATCTTCGAGAACGACCCGCAATAGAGGGTGCGGGCCTTGTCGATGCCGCCGGAGCGGGCGCAGTCGAGCGCCAGGATGGGCGGCACGCCTTCCCCGTCATAGCGCAGCGCGCGATAGGCGGCGTCCTCGATGACGGCGATGTCGAGATCGGCGGCGAGGTCGAGCACCGCCTCGCGCTGCTTGACGTCCAGCGTGTTGCCCGTCGGGTTGGCGAAATCCGGTACCAGATAGGCGAACTTCACCTTGCCGCCGTTAGCGGCGGCGGCGGCGCGGTAGGCTTCCGGCGTCATGTTGCCGCCGGCGGGGTTCAGCCGGTCATAGCGCGGCTCATAGGCGTTGAAGGCCTGGAGCGCGCCGAGATAGGTCGGCCAGGTGACCAGGGCTGTGTCGCCGGGGGACAAAAAGAGCTTGCCGAGATAGTCGAGCGCCTGCTGCGAGCCGGAGGTGATGAAGATGTTGCCCTCGTCGCATTGAACGCCGAGCTTGCCCATTTGGGCCGCCAGCCACTTACGCAGCGGCAGATAGCCCTCGCTCACCTGGTACTGCAGCGCGACCCCCGCCTCCTTGCCTCCCAGCACCGCCTGGTAGGCGTCGCCGATCGCTTCGGCAGGAAACAGCGACGGGTCCGGAATGCCACCGGCGAAGGAGATGATGTCGGGCTGGTCGAGCAGCTTCAGCAGCTCGCGGATTTCCGAGGCTTTCATCCGCGACGAGCGCGATGCCAGAAGGTTCAACAAGGTCAAGGCGCACCTCCCGCAGTGCTTCTATTTAGGTCAGCTTGGTTGACCTATTATCAGGCCGCGCCTTGCGCGTGAATACACAAAACGGTCATGGCGCATCGTCGAGGCGACATTTGGCCTACAGATTTTCGCGGATGCCAATGGAAAGTTCGGCCATCGGCTCCCCGGCAGATGGCGGATTGTCGTTATATTAGAAAAAGCGCATATTATTGCAAGCCGGGGCGTGGTTCCGGTTGAACCGCCCCTTGGCTAGGCCGCCGGAGCGGTCCAAAGATCAGTCAAATGCCAGGAGAAAACAGGCACGTCCGTGCCGCCCTCATCATCGGGTGGCCGAGGCAGTGATATTTGGAGGAGGATCCCATGAAGGTTACCATACTGGCGAGTTACGAACCCCATGCCGCCAAGGGGCTGATGCAAGGATCGAACCGGGAAGTTGCAATCGCGGCGCTGTTTGAAAGTGTGGGCGGCAAGATGAACAGCCTGATGTTCACGCGCGGCCTCTATGACGTCATCGTCAATGGCGAGGTGCCGGACCAGATTGCCGGGATGGGGATGACGCTTGCCGTGCGTGCGAGCGGCTCGGTGAGCGATCTCGTCGTTCTGGAAGAGCTCGACATGAAGGCGGTGATCGCGGCCGCCAACAAGGCCGCCGGCGCCTACAAGCCGGCCGGCTGATATCTCATCGAACGGAGAACGCCATGACCGCCTACAACGTCGTCCGCTTTCGCACCAAGCCAGGCAAGGAAAAGGCCTTCGTCGACGCGCACGAAAAGGTCGCGCTCAACGCCAAGGGCTTTCGCAAGGGCGCCCTGATCAAGACCGGCGAGCGCAGCTTCTGCATGGTCGGCGAATGGGATGACATGGACAGCCTCGCCGCGGCGCGGCCGATGATGATCGGCATTCTCGACACGTTCCGCGATATGCTCGAAGACCTGGGTGGCGATCTCGGCGTGACGGATCCGGTGTCCGGCGCGGTCGTTGCGAAAATATAGGCTGAGGCGCCGCCTTCTGGCGCCGGCCGGGCCGCCTTGCGCGCCTGGCCGGCGTCATCGGCTCGAAGCTCGCGAGAAGCCGGCCGCGGCGGTGCGGCGCCTTTGCGTCAGCCTCAGAACGGCAACCGAATCTCGTCGTCCTGCGCGGCCTGCGGCCAGCCGATATCCTTCTTGATCTCGGTCGGCAGGTCGTTCAGCTCGCGCATCGTGCGGCGGCGCTTGCTGGCCTTGGCAAAGGCGGCGCGGATCCGGTTGAGACTTTTGAACATGGAAAGCTCCCATAAATCGGCGGCGCAGAACCGGTGCCGCCTCTTCACCCGGCGCCGCTTTTGCGATGCGTCTGTAACCGGTGGATTGCGCGGAAACGGTGAAATGCTTCACGAAGCCGGAGCGGCCTGAAACATATGCATGCAAATTAATTTGCGGTCGAGCATGCGGCCTGAGGCACAGGCGTGCTTGGACGCGTTACTCGGCCACCTTCCCGCCTCGAGCCACCTCCCTGCCCGCCCGGTAGACCGTGCGGTCCCTCGGCACTGCCACCACCGCTTCCGGGATATGCTCGGCCCGAACAGCGACAAAGTCGGCCTTGGCGCCGGCGGCGATGCCGTAGCCCTCCAGCCCCAGAGCAGTCGCGCCGCCATGGCTCACCACATCATAGGCCGCTTCCAGCTCGCAATCCTCGTAGAAGCCGGAGCGGTAGCCGATCATGTTGGCGCGGTTCAGCATGTCGCCATCGCCATAGGGCCACCAGGAATCGCGGATGTTGTCGGACCCGGCGAATACGGTGACGCCTGCCTTGCGCAGCGCTGCGACCGGCGGGAAAGCATGGTCGCCAGGCGCGTTGGTCATGATGGCGACGCCGGCGGCGGCGATCCTCTCGCCGGCCCTGGCCAGCGCTTCGGCGGAGATGTCGCCCAGCGCATAGGCGTGGCTGACGGCGACTTTTCCTTGCATGCCCGATGCCGAGGTGCGGGCGACGATCTCCTCGATCTCGAAGAGGCCGAGCGCGCCGCGGTCATGCAGGTGGATGTCGATGCCGGCGCCGCGCTTTTCGGCAAGGCCGAAGACCACGTCGAGATGGGCCCTAACATCGCGGTCGAAGCTCGCCGGATCGAGCCCGCCGATCAGGTCGCAGCCGAGCTTCAGCGCTTCGTCGAGCAGCTCGGCCGTGCCGGGCGAGGACAGGATGCCGCTCTGCGGAAAGGCGACGAGCTGGATGTCGATCAGGTCGCGGTATCTCTCGCGCACGCCAAGGATCGTCTCGACATGCTTCAGCCCGACCGCGGCGTCGACCATGACATGGCTGCGCATGGCGAGGCTGCCATGGCCGACGCAAAGCTCGAGTTGGTTTTTCGCGCGCTCCTCCATGGGTGCCGCCTGCTCGAGGTTGCGCATCTGGAAAGCAACCCGCTCGCGCACATCAAAACCGTTGGTGCAGGGAATATGCGGCCGCCAGGTATCGCCATAGAAGGAGGTATCGAGATGGACATGGCCCTCGACGAAGGCCGGCAGCACGAGCTGTCCGGTGAGGTCGACGGCGCCTGGCGGCGGCGATGCGGCATTGGCGGCCGGAGTGATGGCGCTGAAGCGCCCATTAACGACGGCGAGGTCGGCGACGGTGCCGTCGGCAAGCCTGGCATTGAGAAAACGAGTATGATTCACGACGCATCCCATTGAAAGTGAACGCATCAGTGGTCGTCGCTTGGCTGGCCAAGGTCAATGCGGGATGAGATAGAAAGTGTTTCGCCATTGCCTTCTCCCGTTGTGGAGGAAGGCAAGTACAACGCCCGTTATATACCGCTTTCGCGGAAGTTTCAGCGGGCGGCAAATATGCCATGGTGAAGTCAGCGGTATGAGGCCGCCGTGGTCGACGCGGACGCCCAAGCACATCCCCAACAATGCGCCCCCAACGGACGCGTCGACCATGAACGAAATGCCGACGGCGACCTTGCCCAGGGTCGCCGTTTTGCCTTTGGCCCTCCGGTCAGCCTTGGGTGCCGGCGTATTCGGCGATCAGCCCCTCATAGTCCTCGAAGGCAGGCAGCGCTTCGTAGCTGTGCACCGCCGATGTCGCCGCCCAGGGCAGTTTCTCGGCCGTCCAGGTCTCGATGAAGGGCGCGAACCAGGCATGGTCGTCGAGCATGGTCGGGCGCAGGTTGACGAACCAGTCGATCCCTTCGGGCCGCGTGAACATCCAGGTCATGCAGTAGCCGCAGAAATAATGCTTCGAGGCGCCGTGCAGGCCGCCGATCACCGGCTCGCCCTTCGTCACCTCGAAACCTTCCGAGGGGATCGCCGCGCTCAGCGAATAGGCGCTGGACGACATAAGCTGGCAGCCGGTGCAGTGGCAGGCCATGGTGAGCAGCGGTTTTGCCGAGATTTTCAGGCGCACGCGGCCGCAGCGGCAGCCTCCTTCGGCAGGAAGAGTGAGGGTGGGCAAGATGGACTCCTTGGGGTTCTCCCTTCTCCTGTGGGAGAAGGAGAAGGGGCGCTCAGCCTTCCGTCAACTCCGCCGTCGTCGTCATCCGCGCGCCTTGCCCAGCGAAGGCTTCGTTGTGGCGGGCGATGATGGCGGGCGCTTTCTCCTCGAGCGAATCCAGCGTCGAATGCGCGTCGGAGACCACGGTGACGCCCAAGCCCTCGGCCAAGGCGCCCTTGACCGTCGCGGCGACGCAGAAATCGGTCTGGGCGCCGATCAGCACGACGTCCTTCGCGCCCTGCCCCGCCACCCATTCGGCGAGCTCGGGATTGGAGAAAGCGTTGCCCACGCTCTTGCCGAAGGTCGGCTCGTCGGCCGCCTGGCCGAGCAGCGGCCAGACCGGCCAGCCGGACGCGCCCGGCGCCAGCGGATCGCCCTCCGGCCCGTCATGGCGGATGAACGCCACCTTGCGGCTGGAACGCCGCGCCCAGTCGATCAGCGCGCGCGAGCGCTCGGCGATGGCGTCGGCGTCATGGATCGGCGGATCGAAACGACCGTCGAACATGCCGGTCTGCAGGTCGATGACGACGAGCGGCGCGGCGGCGGAGGGAGCGGTATCTGGCATGGCGGCGAAGATAGCGTGGGTGGGGGATGGGTCAAGGACGAGGCAGGAGCCAGCAAGCAGCAACTCGCGCCAACCCAAATGCAATTTTCAGTTGCATTTATAAAACCATTGCAACTAATATGACCAGAGGATCGGGGGATGACAATGGATGAACAATACACCGTGTTCCTAATCGGAGGGGGCACAGGAGGTGACGAGCAGGCGGTGTTCACGCCGCAGAATGTGGGGACTCGGTGCAGGCTCACTTGCAGCTATCGCAACAAAGTTATCGCTGCCGAGGAAGACGACTATTTCGAAGCCCTATGCCAAATCCGCAAGCAGCTCGAAGTGGAAGGAATACTGCCCTTTTTTGTTATGGCGCGAGCGCGAATGTTTTCCCTGAAGGCACCGTGACAGGGATGAGTCGTGGATTGGTGGTCTGCAAAGTGAAAACGGGGGAGCGTCCCAAGGAGAGCGACTTTAGTCAATATATTTGACGACGGGTACGATGTGCCCGTGTTCGTCTTCATGCAGCAGCAGTTTTGGGATTCGTGGCTCGCCTCCCTGCCCCGGTCGCAAGACCCGGAGATCGCGAACTCGACGGACGGTGCAGCCCGCTCCCTCTGGCAGTCTCTAACAGTTCGTTTTGCGAAGATGTTGAAATCGCTTTTCTAGGGTCAGGGGGAAGAGGGGCGCCTGGCTTTTACGACATCAGCGGCATCGGGCCCTTCAGCGCCTCGGCCAGCGCGTCGCGGAAGACCGCGATCGGGCGTGCCAGCCTGCCGGCCGGGGGGCGGTGGAGCAGCCAGCAGCGCACCTGCGGCTTGAAGCCGGGGCAGTCGACCACCTCGACCGCATCGCGCCATTGGCTGCTCGACAGCGCGCCGAGCGTGACGACGCCGATGCCGTGGCCGCGCGCCACCAGCGACATCCGTAGATCCGCGCCCTGCGCCTCGACGCCGACATGGAAAGGCAGCCGCGCCACCTCGAAGCGGTGGCGGATGAAGGCGCGAAAGCCGCAGCCGGTTTCGTTGAGCACCCAGGGGTAGCGCGCGAGATCGTTGAGCTCGGCGGGCTTCGGCACCCCGAGGCTTGGCGAGGCCACCAGAAGCACCGCCTGCACGCCGAGATCGTCGCCGACGAGTTCGGGCGGCGGCGCGACGCCCTCGGCAAGGCAGACGGCCACCGCGTCGATTTCGCTGTGCAGCACCTGCTCCACCAGGCGCGGCGAGAGGCTTGAGGTAATCCTCAGGGTCAGTTGCGGGAAGGCCGCGCGAAGACTGTCGAGCGGCTCGGACAGCGCGCTGGTCGAGAGGTAGGGCATGATGCCGAGGCGAAACTCGCCACGCACCTCGCCCGCCGGCGAGACGCCCGCCTTGAGATCCTCCAGCGAACGCAGCACGCGGCGGCCATGCTCATAGGCCTCGCGGCCGGATGCGGTGGGTTTGAGCGGCTTCGACTGGCGGTCGAGCAAGGGCGTCGCCAGCCGCTCCTCGAGATTTTGCACCCGACGCGTCACACCGGGCTGCGTGAGGTTGAGCCTGGCCGAAGCACCGACGATGGAGCCGGTTTCGACGACGGCGACGAAGGCTTCGAGGTCGTGAATGTTCATGCGTATCTCGCATAATCATTATTAGATCATTTGAATCGTAGCATTATGCTATCATGGAATAAAGTCCCCTCATGATATGCGCACAATGAAGGACTCGCAATGAGCGGATCAGACTGCACGCAAGCCACCACGGCGTTCGCCGCGCCGTCCACCGGCGCTCAAACCATCACCAGGGCGCAGACGCTGCTGTTCGCCGGCGCGGTCGGCATCATCATCACCAACATCTTCGCGCCGCAGACGCTGGTCGGGCTGATCGGACCGTCGCTGGGGGCAGCGGCATCGGAAGGCGGCCTCGTCTCCATGGCCGCCCTGCTTGGCTATGCCGCCGGGCTGTTCTTCCTGGTGCCGCTCGCCGACCTCGTCGAGAATCGCGTGCTGGTGTTGCGCATGCTGGGCACTGCCGTGCTCGCTGCGGCGGTCGCCTCCGTCGCGCCATCCGCGGCTTCGCTGCTGCTGGTGCTGTTCGCACTCGGCGCGGCGTCCTCCTGCATCCAGGTGCTGGTGCCGGTCGCGGCCTCGATGGCGCCGCCGGGAGAGGACGGCCGCGTCATCGGCGACGTCATGAGCGGGCTGATGATCGGCATTCTGTTGTCGCGCCCGCTGGCCAGCCTCGTCGCCGACGCCTTCGGCTGGCGCGCCTTTTATGGCATCGTCGCCGCGACGCTGGCGCTGCTCGCCATCCTGCTCGGCTTCGCCATGCCGAAGCGCCGGCCGCTGGCGCATGCGAGCTATGCGGGACTCATCGCCTCGCTGCTCGCGCTTCTGCGCCAAGAGCCGGTGCTGCGGCGGCGCGCCTTCACCGCCAGCCTGGCGATGGCCGGCTTCAGCGTGTTCTGGACGGCGGTGGCGCTGAGGCTTGCAGCACCGCCCTTCGACCTCGGCCAGAAGGGCATCGCGCTGTTCGCTCTGGCCGGCGCCGGGGGTGCGGCGGTGACGCCGCTGTTCGGCCGCGCCGGCGATCGCGGCTGGACGCGGCCGGCGACGATCGCCTGCCATTTCGTGCTCATCGCCGCGCTCGCGCTCGCCGCCTTCGCCGGCGCCCCCAGGGCCGGCGGCGCATGGCTGCCGCTCATCCTGATGGGCGCAAGCGCGGTGCTGCTCGATATCGGCGTCATCGGCGATCAGACGCTCGGCCGCCGCGCCGTCAACCTCTTGCAGCCGACGGCGCGCGGCCGCATCAACGGACTGTTCGTCGGCATCTTCTTCATCGGTGGCGCGATCGGCTCGCTGCTGGCAGGGTTTGCCTGGGCCTGGGGCGGCTGGAACGCGGTGTGCGCGGTTGGTGCGGTGTTTGGGGTGGCGGCGCTGGTGGTGGATTGGGCGGAGTAGCGCAATCTCTCCCTTCTCCCCTTGCGGGAGAAGGAGGAGGCACTACTCAATCCCGCCCGTCACGGCATATGCCCCAGCGGTGCGCCCATCCGGCGACTGCACGATGGCCGTGACGATCGAGCCATAGGGACCGCGCCACACACTGTGAAAACCTTGATGCGTCGAGGCCGGCACGACCACCCGGCCGGTGTAGCGGTTACCATTCGCCTGCATGATCACCGGCTCGCCGTTGACGTCGACTTTAACGTCTACTTCCGGCTCCGCCGGCTCGATCTCCAGCGTGATCGTGATCTCGTCGGTGTCACCGGCATGGGCCGTTTCGGCAGTCAGCTTCAGGGTAAACGGCGCATCGCCAGCGCCCCTCCTCACACCGCTGCCCGCCGCGAACACATCATCAGCCAGCGCCGGCGTGCGCGGCGGGACGGTGCGGCGCTTGGTGGCGCGCTCATAGTCGCCGGCGATCATCAGCAGCGCCGTGTCGTCATAGGCCTTGCCGGCGAAGGTGAGGCCGACCGGCATGCCGATATCGGCCATGGTTCCCATCGGCACGGTCACCGTCGGAATGCCCAGATGCCGCCAGATGAGATTGCCGTTGGCGACCCAGGTGCCGTTGCGCCAGGCGAGATGGGCGGAGGCCTCGTTGACGTCGGCATCGGCCGGTCCGACATCGGCGACCGCCGGCAGCACGACGGCATCGAGGCGGTTGGCATCGAGCCAGTCCTCGAAGTCGACGCGGCGCGTTGCCTCGAGGCCTTTCAGGCCATCCCCGATGGTTGGGATATCTTCCAGTCGCGCCACGCCCCGCTTCGCCCGCTCGACATACTGCGCCAGATCGAACTCGGCCTCGCCGTAACGGTCGCGCAACGTGCCCGGCGGCTGGGGGAAGATCTTTGCGCCGTCGACCGAAGCAAGATCGGGGATGGCCGGATCGGCATTGGCGCGCAGGAAATCGTCCCACGACCAGATCGACAGGTCCCAGATCTCGCGCTCGGCGAAGTCTTTCGACACCAGCCCGCAATCGACCATGGAGCGCGCGCCGGGACGGTCGCGCTCGTAATTGGACACAACCGGGAAATCGACCTCGACCACTTCCGCGCCAAGCGCTTCCAGGTCGCGAGCCGCCTGCCGCCAGAGCTCCAGCACCGAGGCGCGGGTCTCGATCGGCCTGTCGGCACTCTCGTCCTTGCCGATATACATTTTCGGCACGCCGAGCCGCTTGCCCTTGAGCGCGCCTTGCAGCGGAAGGGCGGTGTAGCTCGCCGGCCGCAGCGCCGAGGCTTTCGGGATATCCACCCAGGGCTGCGCGCGCCAGAAATCGCCGCGCATCTCGGCGTCGTCGGCGACGATCACGTCGAGCAGTTCCAGCATGTCGGCGATGCTGCGCGTATGCGGCACCACCACATCCATGGTCGGCACCAGGGGCCAGTTGCCGCGCACCGAGATCACGCCGCGCGAGGGCGTGTAGGCGGTGAGCGCATTGTTGGAGGCCGGCGCGCGGCCGGACGACCAGGTTTCCTCGCCGAGCCCGAACGCGGCGAAGGACGCGGCGGTCGCTGTGCCCGAGCCGTTGGACGAACCGGAGGCGAAGGCGGCGGTAAGGAAATCCTTGTTGTAGGGGCTCTCGGCGCGGCCATAGACGCCGCGCTGCATGCCGCCATTGGCCATCGGCGGCATGTTGGTGAGGCCGATCAGCACCGCGCCGGCGGCGCGCAGACGCGCGATGGTGAAGGCGTCCTCCGTGGCGACGAGATGCTCGAAGGCGGGCGAGCCGGCCGCGACCGTCAGGCCCTTCACCTTGTAGCTGTCCTTGGCGGTGTAGGGGATGCCGTCGAGCGGCCCGAGCGCCCTGCCCGCGCGGCGGCGCCGGTCGGACGCTTCCGCCTCCTCGAACAAGTTCGGGTTGAGGATGGGGACCGCGTTGAGCGCAATGCCGTGGCGGTCGTAATGGGCGATGCGCCGCAGATAGGCGGCGACGAGCTCGACGCTGGTGATGGTGCCGTCTTCAAGCGCGCGGCGAAGGTCGGCGATCGAGGCTTCGACGAGATGGAGGGTGGGCATGATGGGCTCGGCTTACGTGGCGTCTCGGTACCATTGCCCTGCCGGATGTCTCCACCGCAAGAGGCTTGGAAAGAGGCTTGGACTTCATGGACACGTAGGAGGAATGGCGCCGCGGTCGAAGCTGCTGATCTCCCCCCTTGTGGGGGAGATGGCCGGCAGGCCAGAGGGGGGCGCGAAAGAACGCGGCATTGCGCATTGCCCCAATGAAACAGCGGTGGGTGTGACAGATGGCTGAATTGGGACGCCGGCGGGACAGCGCCCCCCTCTGCCCTGCCGGGCATCTCCCCCACAAGGGGGGAGATCGGCCATCATGCCGGCTTTTTTGCCAACCTGTAACGTCGCCCTCACTCCGGCGCCCCGGCAAACAGCACCTTGCCATCTCCTCCGCCGCCGGCCAATTGCGGATGATGCGACGGCGGTTACTTCAGTATAACGCTGTCCCCAGAAAACAGAACGGCCGGCCGGGGCCGCTTACTTGACAGAAATCGTTCATATGAGATTATCCGCCGTGATTTTCGAGGAGAGCAATCGCATGAAGAAGACTTACGAAAAGCCGGTATTGGTCCGCAAGGGTAAGCTTTCAGCGATTGTGGCCGGTTCGCCCGTGCCAGGTTGACGGTGAAATCATCGCCGCTTTGAGCATGTGTCGATAGGGGACATCCTGATATGAAGAAGACTTACGAGAAGCCGGTTTTCGCCCGCAAGGGCAAGCTTTCGGCGGTTGTGGCTGGTTCGCAGCCGGCTCCACAGTGATCGGAAGACGCAAAGCCTGGTCTCTCAACGATCCCCGCCACGGCGGGGATTTTTGTTTTCTCACCCCAACTCCACCCAGACCGGCGCGTGGTCGCTGGGGTTTTCCCCTCCCCGCACCTCGCGGTCGATGCCCGCCGCTTTCAGCTTCCGCGCCAGCTTCTTCGACAGCAAGATGTGGTCGAGCCGCAATCCGGCATCGCGCGGCCAGCGGTTCCGGCGATAGTCCCAGAAAGTGTAGAGCCGCTCCTCCTTGGGAAAAACCTTGCGCAGCGCGTCGGTCCAGCCCTGATCGATCAGCGCGGCGAAGGCGGCGCGGCTTTCGGGCTGCACCAGCGCGTTGTCGTCATAGGAGCGGGTCTCATAGATGTCGCGCGGCTCGGGCACGATGTTGAAGTCGCCGGCGAGCGCCACCGGCAGGCCGGTGTCGAGAAGCTCGGCCGCGTGCGCCGCGAAGCGTTCGTGCCAGGCGAGCTTGTAGTCGAATTTCGGGCCGGGCCGCGGGTTGCCGTTCGGCGCATAGAGGCAGGCAATGACGACGCCGTCGACCGCCGCCTCGATATAGCGGGCCTGGCGGTCGGCATCATCGCCGGGCAGCGCGTCGCGCGTCAGCACCGGCTCGGCACCCTTTGCTAGGATGGCGACGCCGTTCCAGGTCGGCTCGCCCTTCCACACCGCGCCATAGCCGGCCTTCGCCAGCCGGGTCAGCGGGAATTGGGTGTCGCGCGATTTCAGCTCCTGCAGGCAAACGACGTCGGGTTTCGCGCGCGCGAGCCAAGCGAGCAGGTTCTCGAGACGATTGTTGATGTTGTTGACGTTGAAGGTGGCGAGTTTCATGTTTGGATGCCGAAGGCGCCTCTCGCTTCGTCATCCTCGGGCTTGACCCGAGGATCCATGCCGTGACCGTCGCCATGGAACGTGGCGGGGCAGAATTCTGAACCGGAGCAGAGCCTTAGCGTCATGGCATGGATCCTAGGGTCTGCGCGCGTCGCTTCGCTCCTTGCTTCGCCCTAGGATGACGAAGCCGAGGGCTGCGCGAATTTAGCCACTATCGTCTCCGCCACCATCTTCAAATGATCCGCCGTCGAAAAGCCCGAGATCGCCTTGCGCGGCTTCAAATCGTGGTCGCCGTCCTCCAGCCAGACCACCTCTATCGCCGGGGAAAGGCCGTAGGTCGCGACCTCGTCCTTCGTGCCGAACTCGTCGCGGGTGCCTTGGAAGATCAGCGTCGGGGTCTTCAAGTCGAGGAGATGCTTCGTCCGCAGCTGCTCCGGCCTGCCTGGCGGATGGAACGGGTAGCCGAGGCAGACCAGCCCCGCGATCTCGCCTCTTTCGAACATCTCGTCGGCGACCATCGAGGCGACGCGGCCGCCCATCGACTTGCCGCCGATGATCAGCATGCCGGTCACGCCCCTGGCGCGCAGATCGGCGATCGCCTTGATGTATTCCGGGTTGACCGTCTCGGCGCGCGGCGGCGGCTTGCGGTGGCCGTAGCGGCGCGCGGCCATGTAGTGGAACTCGAAACGCGCGACCTGGAAGCCGGCCGTGCTGAGCGCCTTGGCGGTGGCGGTCATCGAGGGCGAGTCCATCGACGCGCCGGCGCCATGGGCGAGCAGGATGGTGACTGGGGCGGTGTCGAAGCCGTCGAAGAGGAAATGGGTTGTCATAGGACTGTTCTCGGCGCGGCGGCGAAGCTGCTGATCTCCCCCCTTGTGGGGGAGATGGCCGGCAGGCCAGAGGGGGGCGCGAAGGAACGCGGACCTCGCTCCTTACAAAACGAGAATCCTAGAGGTCGCGGCAGCGAAAAGCTGAGAGGCCGGCGGGACAGCGCCCCCCTCTGGCCTGCCGGACATCTCCCCCACAAGGGGGGAGATTGGCTGTCGCGAAGGCCTTCGCCAACCATCCTCACCCCGCCGTGCGCGCCATGTGCAGATCCACGAACTGGATGCCCTTCTGCGCGGTCCGTGCCCATTCGGACTCCGCGTCCAGTTCCAGATAGCGCACCCACAACCGGCGGGCCTCCATCAGATTGCCCGCGTCGAATTCCAGCCGGGCGAGGTTGAACACCGGGTCGGCATAGGCCTTGTCCAGCGCGATCGCCTTCTGCAGATGGCGCCTTGCCGACCCCGCCTTGCCCTCGTCGCTCATCAGCCCGGCGAGGTTGAACCAGGCTTCGACGAAACCGGGGTCTAGTTTTATGGCGCGGGCATAGTCGTGCGCCGCTTCGGCAATCCGGCCGGCGCCGCGCAGGCAGTTGGCGCGGTTGAAGGCGGCGATGCTGTCTTTCGGGTCGATCGCCAGGCAGCGCTGGTAGAGCGCTGCCGCATCGTCGTGGCGCCCCTCCTCTTCCGCCATCTCGGCTTCGGCGAAGAGTTCTTCCAGCGTGTCGTCTTCCGGGCTGCCGAGGTCGAACAGCAGCTGGCCGTCGAGCTCGCTCGTCCCATCGTCGAGATAGATCGCGTCCGGGCGGCCATGCTGTGAGCCGAGATTGAGCGATTTTGCCGTGAGCGACGCGACCGGGCCGGAACGGTGCACCGAGCGCGCGATCGCGCCCCAGGTGGCGCCGCTGGCAATCAGCCCGGCATATTTCCTCGCCAGGATCAGGTCGCGAAAGGAATAGGGCTCGCCGTCATGCTCGAAGGCGTCGAACAGCGAGAGCATGTCGAGGGCATCGCCCGCGAGCCGCGACTGGTCGATGAGCGATTGCCGGGAGAGCGACGAGGCGTCGGGCGCCTTCATCAGTCCGAGCAGGCGCAGGAAACCGTTCTCGCTGACCAGGGCGCGTCCGGCTTGGCGTTCGGACTTGGCGCGGCGCTCGATCTCGGCATCGCCGGATTTCTCCTTGGCGAGAAGCGCGCGGCCGAACACGACATGGCTGGTACGGCGGGTGACGCCGCGCCTAAGCTCCGCATGGCGGCGCTCGACCTCGCGCGCGGCGAGCCGCAGCGGAAAAGCGGCCAGCGCGCCGACGACGCCGAAGACGGCGCCGGGAACGATCGCCGGCCCTCCCGTCACTTCTTGCTCTTGCCGACGGCCTTCAACAGGTTCGCCTTCAGCGGGTTCTCAGGCGCGCCGCCGGCAGCGGCCTTCTTCGCGGGTTTTGCCGGCGCTTCCTCGGCCTTGCTCTTCGACTTGGCCGGCGGCTTGGCCTGCTGCGACAGGCTGGCCTTCAGCGCATCCATCAGGTTGATGACGTTGCCGCGCTCGGGCGCGGCCGCAATGATCGGCTTGTGGCCCTTCAACTTCTCGCGGATCATCGCCATCAGCGCCACTTCGTAGCGATCCTCATAATTCTTCGGATCGAAGTGGGTTTCCTTCTGCTTGATCAGCGCTTGGGCGAGATCGAGCATTTCCGGGTCAGGCTTGCCCGCCGGGATGTTGCCGAAATATTCAGCCGTGCCGCGCACTTCGTTGGGATTCCTCAAGGTGCAGACGAACATGCCGTTCTCGCGCGCGCCGATCGTCACCACGCGCTCGCGGCTGGAGAGCACGAGCCGCGCAATCGCCAGCTTGCCGGACTTGCGCATGGCTTCGCGCAACACCGCGAAGGTTTCCTCCGCCATCGCGCCGTCGGGCGCGAGATAATAGGGCGAGTCCTGGTAGATGACATCGACCTCGCCCTCGTCGACGAAGGCCTCGATGTTCATCGTGTGGTTGGATTCGATCCTGACCGCATCGAGGTCGGCGTCGTCGATGATGATGTACTGCTTGTCCTCATACTCATAACCGCGCACCAGGTCCGAGCGCTCGACCAGGCCAAGCTCGGGATCGACCGGCTTCATGTTGATGCGGTTGTGCGTCTTCTTGTGCAGCTGATTGAACGAGATGCGCTCGCTCGCGCTGGTGGCCGGGTAAAGCCGGACCGGACAGCTGACGAGGCTGAGCTTGAGGTAACCTTTCCAACTTGCCCTGGGCGCCATGATGAACTCCTACGCGGCCATGCACTGACACTATGTTGGAGCATGGTCTTGTCCAAAAACCGGTTCCCACTTTTTGGGACCATGCTCTTTGCAGCGCTTCGTCCGTAGGACGATTGGCGCCTTGGAAATCCTACACCGACCCCTCACCTTACAGCCGAATTCCTAGCGAAGTGTTTTTGAGGGTGGGTTGGCGCGGAGGATAATTCAAATTGTAGGAAGCGTCGATGGAGATGGATTCGGACGCTGGCGATTGGCTGAAGCCCCGAAGCTTCGTCATCCTAGGGCGAAGCAAGGAGCGAAGCGACGCGCGCAGACCCTAGGATCCATGCCGTGACATGCGAGCGCCGCGACGGTGCAGATCGCTCACCAGCCCGTCCCGCGAAAGAGCTCGGACCATTCTGGATTGGTCTTCTCGATCAGTTCGATCTTCCATTGGCGCGGCCAGCGCTTTAACGATTTCTCGCGCTGTATGGCATCGGCGATATCGAAGTATTCCTCGTACCAGACTAGGCGGTGCACGGCGTAGCGGCTGGTGAAATGCGAGCCTTGGCCGTTCTTGTGCTCGGGCATCCGACGCGCGAGGTCGTTGGTGACACCGATGTAGATCGTGCCGCCTTTCTGGCTCGCGGTCATTACACGTAACCTGTCATCGAGCGATCCTAATTGGCGCTGATTCTGGTGGCTATTCTTCTGGACCGCCGCATCCTAAGGCCCATGTCACGGCATGGATTCTAGGGTCTGCGCGCGTCGCTTCGCTCCTTGCTCCGCCCTAGAATGACGACGCCGAGAGGCTACCGCTCCTTCTCCATCACCGGCAGATCCCTTGCCGCCTCGTCGATCTCCGCCCAGGGATCGCCCGACGTCTCCAGCAGTCCCGGCAGCGAGGCGTAGTTCAGGTCCTCCGGCGCGTCGATCGTCTCGAGGTCTGTCCAGCTCACCGGCGTCGAGGCCGGGAGGTTGGTGCGGGCGCGCAGCGAATAGGGCGCGGCGGAGGTGTGGCCGCGGGCGTTGCGGTGGAAGTCGATGAAGATGCGCTTCTTGCGGTTTTCCTTGCCCATGGTGGTGGTGAAGGTGTCGGGCGCGCTTGCCGCGAGCAAGGTGGAAATGGCGCTGCTCGCCTGGTGCAGTTTCTTCCAGTTCTGCTTTCTGGTCACCGGCACGGTGATGTGGATACCCTTGCCGCCGGAGGTCTTCACGAAGGGCACCAGGCCAAGGCTTTCCAGCCCGCCCTTGATGTGGACTGCCGCCTCCACCACCTCGCGCCACGAAATCCCCTCGCCCGGGTCGAGGTCGAAGACGATCTGGTCCGGCCTGTCGAGTCTTTGGCGGTGTGTGCCCCAGGTGTGGAACTCTACGACGCCGAATTGCGCCAGCGCGAGATAGCCCTTGGCGTCCTCGACCGAGAGATAGGTTTTCGTCTCGCCTTCCGAATTGACGCTCTCGAACACCGCCACCGAAGGCGGCATGCCGGTGAAGGCGTGGCGCTGGAAGAAGCAGTCCTGCGGTTTGCCGGTCGGGCAGCGCACCAGCGACACCGGGCGTCCGATGATATGCGGCAGCATGAAATCGCCGACCAATGCGTAATAGACGGCGATGTCGAGTTTTGTCGGCCCGGTCTTGCCGAACAGTCGCCGCTCCGGATTGGTCACCCAGATGGTGGCGAGGTCGGATTCGGCGATCAGCCGCTTGCGTTTCACCGGCGCCGGCGTGGTCAGCCCGCCGACATCGCGCAAGCCGCGAAAGACGCCGTGGCGGATCGCATTGTCGGCGGTGCGGTTCGAATAGCGCACGCGCGCCGACAGCAGCGGCTTCACCCAGCGCATCTCGCGCATGATCTCGCGCGGCACGCCTTCAGGCGGGCTGGCGCCGGCCGTCAGCCGCTCCAGCCTGGCAAGCAGCTCGGTCGCCATGTCGCGGTCGAAGCCGGTACCGACCTTGCCGCGATAATGAAGCTCGCCATTTTCGAACTCGGCCATGCCGAGCGCGGCCAGCCCTTCCGCCCGGTCGGAGACGGTGTAGCCGGCGATGACGAAATCATCCGTCTTTTGCGCCTTCACCTTGGTCCAGCTCTTGGTGCGGCCGCTGATATAAATGGCGTCGGCGCGCTTGGAGACGACGCCTTCGAGCCCCAGCTCCGAGGCCTGATCGTAAAGACCTTGCCCGTCCCCCTCGACATGGTCGCTGTACTGGATGGCGGCATTGGCGGCCTGGCCGGCGAGCAGCTCGGCAAGCAGCGCCTTACGCTTGATGAGCGGCGCCTTGCGCAAGTCCCAGCCATCGAGATGCAAAAGGTCGAAGGCGTAGAAATGCAGTTTCGAACCGGCGCCTTCGGCCAGCGCGTCCTGCAGCAGCGCGAAGCGCGAGATGCCCTTGTCGTCGAGCACCATGATCTCGCCGTCGATGATCGCCTGGGCGACCGGCAAGCGCGAAAAGGCCTGCGGGAGATCGCCATAGCGCTTCGTCCAGTCGATGCCGCCACGGGTGATCAGCCGCACCTCGCCATCCACCACATGCGCCATGGTGCGGTAGCCGTCGAATTTTATTTCGTGCAGCCAAAGCTCGCCGGTGCGCTCCGCTGGATTATCGCCGCCCGGCGGTTTCGGCACCTGGGTGGCGAGCTGCGGCTCGATGCGGCTCGGCGGGGCGGCCTTCACGGCGCCGGGCAGCGCGCCCGGTTTCAGCGAACCCGGCTTCGGCGGCAGGCGTTCCCGCTTCCTCGGCGGCGCCGCCAGTTCCTCGATGCGACGGCCGGACTTCACGCTCTCGGGGCGGGCTTCGAGAATGTCGAGCTTGGTGTCGGAAGCGAGGTCGCGCTCCTTGAACAGCAGCCAGTTCTTCTTGTTCTCGTCCTCGCCGGGCTTGGGCTTCAGCCTTGTCAGCATCCAGCCGCCATTGAGTTTTTGCCCGGCCAGCCGGAACTTGAAGGCGCCGCTGCGCAGGCTTTTGTCGACGTCCTCCATCGGCGCCCAGGTTCCGGCGTCCCAGACGATCATCGGCCCGCCGCCATATTCCCCCTCGGGGATAACGCCCTCGAAGTCGATATATTCGATGGGATGATCCTCGGTCTCGACGGCAAGCCGCTTGTCGGCGGGGTTGAGAGACGGCCCGCGCGGGACGGCCCAGCTCTTCAGCACGCCGCCGACTTCCAGGCGCAGGTCGTAATGATCGGCGGTGGCGTGGTGCTTGTGCACGACGAAGCGGTTGGAGCCCTTGGCGGAAAGGCTGCCGGCGGGTTCCGGGGTGCGGGAGAATTCGCGCTTGGCGCGGTAGGGTTTGAGGTTGGCGGGCATGGATCAGGCGGAGGTGATGGCAAGCTTACCTTGCCAGCGCCGCGTTCCGGCACACCCCCCTCTGTCCTGCCGGACATCTCCCCCGCAAGGGGGGAGATCGGATGTCGCCGCCGGTTTCGCCAATCGCCGACGTTGTAAGCAAAGCGCCGGCGCCCAAACTGCCAATCTCCCCCCTTGCGGGGGAGATGTCCGGCAGGACAGAGGGGGGTGCTGTCCCGCCAGCATTTCGGATTTTCCTACATCGCGGCGAAGCAAGGGACCGGGATCAATCGTCAATCGCCGGCGTCAGTTCCAGCTCGGCGGGCGTCAGCCCTTGCCGCAACTGGCTCAGCCGGAACTCGTCGACCCAATAGGCCTCGCCGTCGACCAGCACGCGGGCGCTGTAGGTGCCGCCGGAAAAGCGCTGCGCGGTGACATAGACCTTGTGGCGCTCGAGCGCGGTCTTCACTGCGGCGCGGCGGGACTTTTCTCTGGCGACGGGACTGGCCATGGCTTCACTCGAACACGCTGCCGCTGAAGATGCGGCTGGCCATAAGCATGGCGGAGAGCGGAATATGAGTCAATTTGCCTGGCGCGGCCCGTCGTTCACCGCCCCGCCCGCAGCCGCCGCCAGCGCTGCATGAATTCCTGCGCGAGCTTGAACAGGCGCGGGTTGTCGCGCACGAAGGCGACGCCCTGGCCGCGGTACCTGATGGCTTCGCTCGCCGCCACGCCCTTCAGCGTGATGCCGTAGCAAAGCTCGGACAGAACCGACTTCACCGCGCCCATATGCTCCTTGTAGCTCTGGTTGCCGACCGACAGGTCGAAATAGTCGAAGCCCTGCCCGCGGCCCCAGCGGATCAGCTCGCCCATGATGCACAGGCCGGGCGAAACGTTGGGCACCGCGCCCTGGTCAATCGCGACCAGCAGCGCATGCAGGGTCCCCTGATGGACCGCCAGGTACTGGACCGCGACCATGACGTCGCCGGCGCGCAGGCCGAAGATGCGCACCGAACCGTCGGCCAGGCCGCGCTGAGCCGCCTTGCGGTAGAAATCGACGACCTGGGGCTGCGCCAGGAGATCGAACCGGCCCAGCTCGCGAAAACGGCTGAGCCGCATTTCGACCAGCTTGCCGAAGATGGAGTCCACCAAAGCCGGCGTATCGGCTTCCACCAGCGCCAGGCCGCCATTGCGGTCCAGCCGGCGCAGGTCCTTGTTGAGGGCCTTGACGAAGGATGGACGGCAGATGCGCTTGACGACTGTCTCGGCGTCGCCATCCATGGCGATGCCGTAGTGGGAATGGATGGAATCGCGTGCCGGCGAAAGCAGCGCCAGGGGATTGGCGACGCCGCCGATCGCTTTCGGGATACCGGTGATGTGGATGCGGTCCGCCGGCGGCAGCACGGAAAGCACCGCCGCCCACGCGGCCTCGGCGGACTGGCTGGTCCAGGGCGCCGCATCGGCGAGCAAGGGTGCCGCATAGTCGCAGACCCCGCAGCTCAGCCACTCGATCACCCAATGGCCGAACGCGCGGCGCCGCATCAGCGGCACAAGCATGACCGGTTCGCCCGACGCGGCGTCCCGCAATTCGACGATGGCAAGTCCGGCTTTCGGGGGCATGAGCCGTTCGACGATCCCCTCGGCCCAGGCGAAATGCTGGTGGCCGGTGCACAGGCCGGTCGTCTCGAGGCGCAGCCAGAGCGGTTTGACGGCTTCGAGGCTGGTGTGCAGCCGCGCCGCGTAGGCGCCGCTGGCGGCGCCGGCGGGATGCAGCGCCGTCTCGTCGTCGGCCAAGCCGGTCGTCATCGCGGCCATCGGCATTGCCTGGCTTGCCACATCATTCTCCTATCGTCTCTGCACGGCGAGCGTCGCCGCGCGGCGCCACGCGCCGACCATGGTGGGGCGCTGCTCGTTGGGGTGCTTGAGGTTCCACATGCGGTTGGCCGCGAAATACCATGAGGCCACCAGCACGAAGGTCTCGGAAACCGCAGCACCCGCCAGCGACCATGTCGGCGGCGCTGCCGCCAGCAGGATCCCGATCGTCGCCAGCCCGACAATCGCGCCGGCCAGGGTGATGAAGGCGACGATGCGGAAGTCGCCGACGATCTCGAGGATCACGCGGGGCATCACATAGGCCATGATCGGCACATAGTTGGCGATGGCGAAGAGCCCGATCAGCCCGACCGAGGCATGCTGCAGGGCCTGGGATTTGATCATCGGCAGGATGAACAGGATGCCGCCGCCATAGACGAGGCTGCCGACCCCCATGATGACGGCCCAGACCTTGGCCTGCATCCACACGCGCTCGAACTCGCCGTTGCGCACCAGCTTCGCGAGTTCCGGCTGCGTCATGTTGGAGAAGGCAAGGCTGACGATGCGCAGCGGCGCGAACAGCACCAGCACCGCCGCCAGCGGCGCGTAGGCGGCCGGTCCGGCGATGCCGGCGACCAGCAGCGCCAGGCATTGCCCCTGGATGTTGGTGGTGGTGGCGCTGAACCCCGACCAGGAGAGCTGCCGCCACAGCTTTGCGTAGCGCCGCCAGGTCGGCGCGCGGAAGGAGACGCGCAGCCTGCGGCGCGCAAGCTTCACGAGCACGGCGATGCCGACCACATTGGCTGCGGCAAGCGCGAAGAAGGTGGCCTGAAGCGCGTTCGCGAAGAACCAGATCGCCGCTCCCGCCAGCACTATGCCCGCGATCGTGAACATGGCGTCGCTGATGGAGACGATGAGCTGCATGCGACGCGCGAAAAATGCCGTTCGCATGTGGCTGCGCAGCGACCAGGCGCCGACGAAGCAGGCGGCGCCGATGCCGCTCGGGTCGCCAAGCAGGCGCATCAGCAGCCCCGTGCCAAGTCCCATCAGCAGCGCCACCACAAGAGCCGCCGATCCGAAGGTCACGTCATAAGCGTCCACGCCGATCCTGTTGGTGCTCTTGCTCATCCATACCGTAGCCGGAACGGCGGTGAGCGAACGGATATAGGACAGGCCGACGCCGCCCATCACCATGGCCAGCGCGAAGAGGCCGTAGCCTTCCGCCGACAAAAGATGCAGCAGCGCGATGTTGAGGGCGAAATGGAAACCGCTCTGCATCGCCTCGCCGCCGATCATCAGCATGAGGCGCCGCACCAAGTGGGCCGGGAACGCGAACTTCACGGGCTCGTCTCCGCCTCGCGGGCGACACGCGCCCGCCCCCGCCGCGGCGTGGTGGCCTTCAGCTTGTCGGCCACGATCGCCACGATCGCGGCGGCGGCGATATGTTCGCTGAAGAGCGCCTCGTAGCGCGCCCGGCCGGCGGCGGCGAAGCCGCGCCAGAGCTCCGGCCGCTGGATGATCTCGCTGAGCTTGCCGGCAAGGGCCCTGGCATCGCCCGGCGGCACATGCCAGCCGGTCTCGCCGTCGGCCACCACTTCCACCAGCCCGCCGATCGCCGACACCAGCGGCGGCCTGCCCCAGCCCATCGCCTCGATGGCGACGCGGCCGAGCGATTCCGGGCGGCGCGACGGCACCGCCACGATGTCGGCCCAGCGATAGTGGTCTGTGGGGTCGGAGACGAAGGGCAGCACCTCGACATGCCTGGTCAGCCCCATGCGCCCGACCAGCTCGGCGAGCGCCTGCTCGCGCTCGACGCTTTCGAAGGCGCCGCCGACGAGCCGGACCTCGACGCGATCGCGCAACCCGGCGGGAAGCGAGGCGACCGCTTCGAGCAGCACCTCCTGCCCCTTGATGCGGTTGACGCGGCCAAGCAGCAGGATTTTCAGCGGGCGGCTGCCGTCATAGGTCACCGGCAGGGCGGCCAGCGGCCCGGCGACGCCGTTATAGACGACATGCGTGCGCCGTCCCCCGGCATCGACGGCCGGCGGATCGCCGAAAGTGGCGCTCGTGGCGCGTGAGTTGAAGATCAGGTCCGCACGGCTCCAGCGCATCAGGGCGACAAGCACCTTGCGCAATATGCCCTCGGGGATCTCGTGGATATGCAGCAGCGCCTTGCGCGGCAAAAGCCGCGCGGCAAGCGCATAATCGGCGATGATCGAGGTGTTGATATAGGTCAGGTCGCTGCCCCGCATGCGGCGCCAGGCGCGCCAGAGCGCCGCCGGCAGCCGCGCCATCTCGACGGTGGCGAGCCTGAGCATGGCCTGGCGCCTGAGCACCCAGAGCGGCTCGAACACGATGCGGCTGGCATGCGGCGCGAGGATATCGACGATCGGCCCTTGGCGCGGCAGCACGACCTCGATCTCGGCGGCCGGAAACGCGGCGCGCAGCGCAGCCACGCTCTCCGCGAAGCTGCGGTCCGAACCATAGAGCTCGTAGCCCTGATGAACACAGGCTATGCGCATTTCTATCTTTCCACCTTGCACCCCCGAGTCCGCTCAGCACCGGACCCTTCAAGCGCGGAAGGAACTTCATGCCAAATCCGCACGCCGCTCTACGCAGCGGTGGCCACTGCCGGCCTCGGGAGCAAGGATCGTGCCGGGTATCGAACGCCCGACTGCGACCTCCAAAACCCAACCGTGCCCCGTATCGATACAGATACGTCGCGAAAGTTGACCGATAATGAAGCAAGTCCCGCGTTCTGAAGAGAAATTTTACACCTTCATGCGAGTGTTCGTCCCGGGGGTACCCCTGGCACGGAAGTTGCTGGGCGGTCATTGACATAACGACAACCATGACCGGACCCGGGGAATCCTTTTATTTTGAAACCGGAACGACCTTCCACCCCGATCGAAAAGCCTTCGATCCTGATCCTGGGCACGCGCGGCATTCCGGCTTCGCATGGCGGTTTCGAGACTTTCGCCGAGCGGCTGGCGCTTTTCCTGGCCGGACGCGGCTGGAAGGTCGGCGTCTATTGCCAGAAGGAAGTCGAGCGCGTCGGCCAAAGGGTGACGAGCGGCACCTGGCGCGGCATCGAGCTCATCACCATCGAGGTCGCCTCCAGGGGTCCGCGCGCGACGTTGGAATTCGACTGGCAATGCGTGCTCGACGCCGCGCGGCGGCCGGGCGTGTGCCTGGTGCTCGGCTATAACGGCGCGGTGTTCCTGACCTGGCTCAGGCTCATGCGGCGCAAGATCATCACCAATATGGACGGCATCGAGTGGCGGCGGCCGAAATGGGGGCTGGCGGCGCGCGCCTGGTTCTGGCTCAACGAATGGATCGGCGCCTGGCTCTCGCACCGTCTGGTCGCAGACCACCCGGCGATCGCCGATCACCTGGCGACAAGGCGGCCGCGCAGCGCCATCGCCACCATTGCCTATGGCGCCGACCCGGTGACCTCGGCGCCGGAGGAACCCGTTCGCGCGCTCGGGCTGGAGCCCGGCAAATATCTGGTCTCGATCGCGCGCATCGAGCCGGACAACAACATCCTGCCGATCATCGAAGCCTTCCGTCGCCGCGATCGCGGCGACATCAAGCTGGTGGTGCTGGGCACGCTCAACGACGACATCCCTTATCACCGCGCGGTGCGCGAGGCGGCAGGCACCACGGTGATCATGCCCGGCGCGATCTACGACCAGGCGACGGTGAAGGCGCTGCGCTACCATGCGCGCGCCTATATGCACGGCCACACGGTGGGCGGCACCAACCCCTCGCTGGTCGAGGCGCTGGCCGCCGGCAACATGGTGATCGCGCATGACAACCGCTACAACCGCTGGGTCGCCGGCGATGCGGCGATCTATTTCAACGACACCGACGACCTGAGCGCACGGATCGACGAGGCGCTGGCCGACGACGCGCTGGTGGCGCGCTGCAGCAAGGCGGCGCGGGCACGCGCCCGCGAGGCCTTCCGCTGGGAAGACGTGCTCGCCGCCTATGAGAAGGAAGCGCTGCGGCAGCTCGGCGCCGCCACGGCCGCGCCGGCGCAAGCCGACCGCGCCAAGCACGCATGACCGGGCACGCATGACCGGCTGGTCTCGCCGCCGGATCCTTGGGGCGGCGCTGGCCGCGGCGACGGCGCCGCTGGCGGCAATGGCTCCGCCATCGATCGCACCGGCGAAAGCCGAGACCGGCGAATGGCCTTTCAGGCGCGGCGTCAACGCCTGGCCGTGGTTTGCCCTGACGCGCGAATTTCCAGCACCGCGCACCGACTATGACTGGCCGCCTTTCCAGTCGCAGCGGCCCGTGCCGACGCCGGCCGACCTTGCCCGGCTGCGCGCCAGCGGCCTCGACTTCATCCGCCTGCCTGTCGATCCGGGACCGTTCTTGGCCGCCGATGCGGGCCGGCGCGCCGACCTCATGGCGATGCTCAGCGCGGCGGTCGAAGCGGCTCTGGCCGCCGATCTCGGCGTCATCGTCAACGTGCAGGCCAATGGCGCAACCCATTACTGGAATCCCGACCGTATGGTTTCCAGCACCGACGCTCCGGAATTCGCCCGCTACCGCGCCTTCGTCGCCGATGTGGCCGGCATGCTCAAAGACATGGCGCCCGGCAGGGTCGCGCTGGAACCCGTGAACGAGCCGCCGCAGGACTGTTCCTCCGAGGCGTGGCCCAGGGTGCAGGCGGCGCTGCTCAACGCCGCGCGGGGCTCGGCGAAAGACCTGCCGATCGTCGTCACCGGCGGCTGCGGCTCGATGGTGCGGGGCCTCACCGCGCTCGACCCGGCGCCGCTGGCGGAATTCGAGCCGATCCTGTTCACCTTCCACTTCTACGAGCCCTATCTGTTCAGCCATCAGGGAGCGCCATGGATGCGCGAGCCGGTCTATCGCGCGCTGAACAACGTGCCCTGGCCAGCCTCGGCCGGCACGTTGGAACAGACGCTGGCCTCGGTCAGGGCAAGGATGGCTAAGGATACGGAGAGGTCCGACGAAGCCAAGAAGGCCGCCTATGCCGAGACCGAGAAGGTGCTCAAAGTCTATTTCGACGCGCAGCCCGACCGCGGCTTCGTCGACGGCTATCTCGCGCAAGTGAGCGACTGGGCGGACGGCCACGGCATCGCGCCCGGGCGCATCGTCATGGGCGAGTTCGGCGCGCTGCGCACCGACGCCCGCTACACCGCCGCGCCCAATCCCGACCGCGCCCGCTACATCACCGATGTGCGGCAGAGCGCCGAAGCCGCCGGCTTTCCCTGGGCGTTCTGGGACCTGTTCGACGGCATGGGAATGATGGACGACACGACCCGCGCGCTCGACCCGGCAATGGTGGAGGCGCTCGGACTGACGATGCCGCCAAACTGATTTGTTGAATCATCAAACCACGCTAAGGCTTTGGTTTGATGCGAGCGCCGGCGGGCGGGAAGCCGGTGCATTCTTGCGAAATCGAGCCAGCGGCTCACAAATAAGGCGTGCCGGCCATCGCGGCCTTCAGGCCCGTCGCCCCCTTGTCGACGAGCGTCAGGAAAGCATTGTCCGCTTCCTTCCTGCTGCGCGTCTCACGAAAAGTGCGATGCGCTTCGAGGAAGGCGACCGTCCATGCCGCCAGCAGCAGGCTTGCCGCAAGACGGGCGTCGGGATCGGCGGCATCGCGCCCAACCGCTTCGGCCAGCGCCGCGGCGACCAGGTCGGCCAGGTCGTCGCGGATCGCCCGCGCCCGCGCCTTCAGGGTTTCGCTGCCGGCGACCGTCGGAACCAGGCGCTCGCTTCTGGCTGAAAACTCGACGACGGGACTTTTCTCCGCCACCAAACGGTGCGCGAGCCGGCAGAGCGCCTCCAGCGGCGCGACGCCGGCTGGGCGGTGCCGCACCGCTTCACGCAGCATCTCACGCCCCTCCTCGTCGCGGTCGAAGAACATGTCTTCCTTGCGCGGGAAGTGGTTGAAGACCGTCATGCGCCCGACATCGGCGGCCTCGGCGATCTCGTCCACCGTCACGTGATCGAAGCCGCGCTCCATGAACAGGCGCGTGGCGGTGTCGGAGATGGCCTTGCGGGTGGCGAGGCGCTTGCGGGAACGGCGGTCTGATGGTTCGGGCATGGCTTCTCCTAGCATGATTTCTGTACTCAGTACATATTCGTATTGACTCCGCGTCGCCAGCGCGCGATATATGTACTCAGTCCATATTAAAACTCAGTACATATATGGTTTGACGCCCGGCGCGATGCGATCCGCCCCGGCGAACAGACCTTTGCTCCCGGAGCTCACCCCATGAACAAACCTCTCATCGTCATCTTTGCCGCCATCTGCCTCGACGCCGTCGGCATCGGCCTGGTCTTCCCGATCCTGCCGCGCCTGCTCGAGGAGGTGACGCACAGCCCCGACATCGTCGCCTATATCGGCGTCATGACGGCGCTCTACGCGGCCATGCAATTCCTCTTCGCGCCGGTGCTCGGCGCCCTGAGCGACAATCTGGGCCGCCGTCCGGTGCTGCTGATTTCGCTGGCGAGCGCCGCGATCAACTACCTCATCATGGCCTTCGCGCCGCAGCTCTGGATGCTGTTGATCGGCCGCGCCATCGCAGGGCTCACCAGCGCCAACATTTCCGTGGCGACGGCCTACATCACCGACATCACGCCGCAGGATAAGCGCGCCGGCCGCTTCGGCCTGTTCAGCGCCATGTTCGGCATCGGCTTCATCATCGGTCCGGTGCTGGGCGGCGTGCTTGGCGACCACTGGATCCGGCTGCCCTTCATCGCCGCCGCCCTGCTCAACGCCGCGAACTTGCTCCTGGCCGTCTTCGTCCTGCCGGAGTCGCGCCCGCCGGCCCGCGGGAAGATCGACCTCGCCGCGCTCAATCCGCTGAAGCCGCTCGGCTGGGTGTTTTCGATGAAAGGGCTGCTTCCCATCGTCCTCGTCTATTTCATCCTCTCCGGCGCCGGCGAGGCCTACGGCACCTGCTGGGCGCTCTGGGGCTTCGACACATTCGGGTGGAACGGTCTCTGGATCGGGCTTTCGCTCGGTGCGTTCGGACTTTGCCAGACGCTGGCACAGGCCTTCCTGCCCGGCCCGGCTGCCCGGCTGCTCGGCGAGCGCAAGGCCTTCGTCGCCGGCATCGCCTGCGCATGTGTCGCGCTCGCCGTCATGGCTTTCGCCAGCCAGGGCTGGATGGTGTTCGCCATCATGCCGGTCTTCGCGCTCTCCGGCATCGGCACGCCGGCCTTCCAGGCGCTGGCGACACGGCAGGTCGACGCGGCGCGCCAGGGCCAGCTGCAGGGCGTGCTGGCCTCGGCGGTGAGCCTCGCCACCATCGTCGCGCCGCTTGCGTTCTCGACCCTGTACTTCGCCACGCGAAGAGAATGGCCCGGCGCCACTTGGCTGTCGGTGATCGCGATCAACCTGGTCGCGGTGCCGCTGGTGTTGCTTGGGACGCGGAGGCGTGAGGCGAGCGGGGTGGCTGTGGGTGCGTAACTAGATTCGCCGAGTTCCTTCGCGCCCCCCTCTGTCCTGCCGGACATCTCCCCCACTTGGGGGGAGATTGGCAGCTTCCGCGAACGCGCCTCGCTTGCAACGTCGGTGGTTGGCGAAAGCCAGCGTGACGGCTGATCTCCCCACCTGTGGGGGAGATGTCCGGCAGGACAGAGGGGGGCGCCGTAGAGCGGCTACGCCTGCGTCCTTTGACGCGCAATGGGCCCAACCGGCCTGTACAGCGCCAGGGCAATCACCACGAATTTGGTCATCAGCGTTGTCTTGGACGCAAGGCTTTCCGAGGTGTTGATGATGAGAAGCCAACCCAGCATCGGCAGCCAGATGCCGGGATGGCAGCGGCGGGCAACCTCGTGCATGAACAGCGCGACGCCGAAGAACATCAAAAGCGTGAAGAAGGCGCCCTGATAGAGCGTCATGCGGATGATCGGGTTCTCGATGCCCTGTTCGAGGCCGCTGATACGGCGGGTGCTCTCCAAAAGGTCGATGTCGGGGCCGACGATGATGTCGCGCAGCTCCAGCCGGCTGAACAGGTCGAACATCTGGACGCGCGCGTTGGCGCTGCCATTGTCGGAGACGAAGCGCTCGAGCAGCGCGTCGAAGAAGCCGTAGTAACCGGCGAGCATGATCGCCAACGGCAGCAGCGCGGCAAGCATGATCACGAGCGCCGCGGCCAGAAGGTTCACTCGCCCGGTCCTGAGCTGGGCGACGCCGCGGGTCAGCATATAGACGCTGCCGAGCAGGACCGTCAGCACCATCGCCGAGCGGCCGCCGAAGGCAACCAGCGCGCAGAACTGGAGGCCGACCAACGCCAGCCGCAGCGGCGTCGACAGGGAACGCGCGCCGGACAGCAGCGACAGCACATAGATCAAGGTGACCGTGGCATTGGACAGAGGGTGCCCCTGCAGCGCCGTCGAGCGCGGGTCGTTGACGAACACCGCGCCGTCGAACCTGTAGGGGAATACCAGATGCTTGGCGCCGAACTCGAACAGCGCAAGCAGCGCGTTCGCCGTCATCACGGCATGGATGACGAGTTGCAGCCGGGCAAAAGTCTTTTCGTCATCCTCGCTCAGCACCAGGACGAACAGCGCCGGCGCCACGAAGGTGTCGATCATGCCGGCCATGCCGGGACGTTGCCTGACGATGACGACGAGGAGAAGCACCACCGCGATCACCGCCAAAAGCGCGGTGGCCGGACGCCGGTTGGTGACATTGACGACATAGCCGACGGGATTGCCGAAGGTGCAGGACCGCCAGGCAAACACCAGGACCACCAGATAGGTGGAGGGATGGATCTTGGTCAGGGCGCTGCCTTGCAGGCCCTCGTAATTGTAGCCGAGCAGCCAAAGCATGCCGCCGGATACGGCAAACAGGAGAAGCACCGCCACGGTGATGCCAAGCCGGGTCAGCGTGTCGACAGGGACAGCGCGCCGGCCGGCCATGCCGTAGACCGGAGCCGGGACAGGCCGGGCGGAACCAGCCAGGACCGAGGCCATGTCAGGCGGCCTCGTCGACCAGCATGGCGCCGGTCGGCAGGCGCCCCATGACGGAGACCGCTTCCGAGGTCGAGGCGACATCGCGCATCGGCGTCGCGTTCAGCCTGGCGACGAGCAGGATCTCGTCGGCCATGGCGACCAGCGGCAGGACGTTGAGGTCGTCGGCCAGGGCGCCACCGTCGACGACGACGAGCTCGAAGCTGCGATTGGCCTCGGCCAGCATGCGGTGGGCGAAATAAAGCGCCTGCGCTTCCTGGAACACCGCCGCCGGCCGGCCCCGGCCGATGAGCGCGACGGAACTGCCGGGCGCATAGCGGCTGACCGCGTCGAGCGGATATTCGCCGCGCAGCACGTCGAGCACGCCGGGCTGCGGGTCCTTCTGGCCCTTGCCGGCATTGATGTCGATGAACAGCACGCGTCGTCCCCGGGCCGCCGCCGCGTTGGCGAGCTGCCACGCGACCCTCGAGCGCTGCGCCTTGTCCTCGGGCGGCGACGCCACGAGTATCGAGGGCACCAGCGGCCAGTCGGGCGGACGCCTTGTGGTGGCGGCGATGCGCTGCAGCGCCAGTCCGGCCACGGCGTCGGTCTTTTGCGCCACGCCGCCCGCACGGCCGAAGCGGCGGCGTCCCCTGCCCGGCAGCACGCCCAGCACCGGCGCCTCGATGGCCGACTGCATCTGGTTGGCGGAAAGCACGGTCGGCGAAAGATATTCGGCGATCAGCGCCATGCCGATGCCCAGCGCCAGCCCTCCGAAGACGGCGCCGAACACAAGCAGCCCCTTCGGCGGCCAGCTCTTCTTCAGCGCCGGCATGGCCTGCGAGATGATGCGGGCGTTGGTGCTGTCGACATTGGTCTGCTCGCGCGTTTCCTGGGCGCGCTGCAGGTAGTTGGCATAGACGGTGCGCACGGCGTCGAGGTCGCGCTGCAATTCGCGCAGGCGCACCGAAGCCTGGTCGGTATCGAGCGATTTCGACTTGAGCGCCTGCACCTTGGCCTGCAGCGCCTGCTGGTTGGCCAGGGACCGCTCATAGTCGGTCTCCGCGGCGGTAACGATGCGGCCGAGCTCGCGCTGGATCAGCGCGCGCAGGTCGCGCAGCTGCTGCTGGGCGGCGATCATCGAGGGGTGGCGCGGTCCGAGCCCGGTGCCGAGCTGGGCGATCTGGTCGACCAGCGCCGCTTCCTGCGCCCTGAGGCTCGAAATTGTCGAGGAGCGCGTGGCTTCCGAGGTCGCGTCCGGCGCGCCTCCCTGCCTGCGCAACTGATCGACCTGCGCCTTCAGCTGCTGGGTCCGCGCCTGCGCGGCGGTCAGCTCGGCATTGAGCCCGGTCAGTTCCTGGTCGCTCACCAGATTGCCCTGGGCCATCACCATGTTGTGCTGCGAGCGGTAGGCCTCGACGGCGTTCTCCGCCTGCTCGACGCGCTTGCGCTGTTCGTCGAGCCGCGCGGTGATCGCCTCGGAGGCTTTGGCCGCCTTGTCCCTGCGAGCGTCGGCCTGGTCGGCAAGGTAGGCGGTGGCGATGGCGTTGGCGAGGTCCGACGCCTTCTGCGCGCTCTTGGCGGTGATGATGATGTTGAGCACCAGAACCTTGTCGTCGCGCTTCACCGCGAGCACGCGACGCAGCGAATCCAGCGTGGTCGCCGTCCTGTCGCTGTCACTGTCGCCGAAGAGCATGCCCAGCCAGCGGCCGAGAACGCCCTGCCCGTTGAAATCCGGATCCTCGGTGAGGTTGGTCGCCTTGATCGCGCGCAGCAGGACGCCGTTCGACTGCGCGACGCTGACCTGGCTCTCGACCTGGGTGATGCCGCCGTCGGGCGAGATGCGGCTCGGATTGACGTCGTTGGTGACGACCTGGAGGTCCTCGGGATCGACGATGATCTGCGCCGTCGAGGAGTAGAGCGCCGGGGTCAGCATGGTGTAGACGAGCGTCAATGCGGTGAGGAGCGCGGTGACGGCAAGGATCAGGAAGCGGCGCCGCAGCAGGATGCGGCCGAGATCACCAAGCTCGACCGTGGCAGCCGCTGGCGCCAATGCGGGCGCGTAATAGGCTGGCGCCGGCGCAACCGCCTCCGAAGCGTTCTGCTGAGGCACCATGAGCAGGGGTGGTTGCAAAGGTCGCTCCGACAACGCTCCATCGGCCGGCAAGACGAGAAATGCGGCGTTGGCCTAGCTATTCCCGGCAACGATTAAAACACTGTTAATTATGTTCATAAATTGAGGCTGTCCTGGCACGAAGTTTGCACCAACACAGTAGAAATTAGGTGCAGCTGAAATTGGAGACATCGTGCGCATGCGGCGGGAACTAGACCCGGCGGGCCTGCCTGCCAGTTCCGGAGGCGAGTCGCCCGGGGACTGTCCATGCGCCTGAGCCTGCGCCTCAACGGCGATCGCGTGCGCGCTTTCCATGTCGCGCTGGCCGAACGGCTGTCGCTGCTGCCCGGCGTCGAGCTTTGCGTCGACGCTCGCCCGGCGGCGGGCGGTGTGCCGCGCGCGGCAGAGGCGCTGTTCCAGCTTGAAACGCTCGTCCACCGCCTGCCCGCCAATGGGACGGCCAGGCGTGTGCCAATTTCGGCCCTTGCCGGCCATGCGAGGGCGTCCCAGCCAGCCGACCTCACCATCGACCTTGTCGGCGATGTCGAGCCGCAAGGCGGACAGGTCTGGCGGCTCGCCTATGACGGCGTCTGCGGCGAGGAAGCGCTGCTGGCGCTCATCCTTGCCGGCCGCACGCCGCTCGCCCGCCTGGAGCAGAACGGCGTGACCTTCGCCGAAGGGCGGCTCGGCACCGAATATCACGGCGTCGCGCTGGCGTCCTTCCAGGACATGCTGGCGCGCACGGCCAGCCTGATCGTGGCGGCGGTGGCCGGCGCCGCGCGCTCGCACCTGCCTGTGCTGCCCGAACCGCCATCCGGCGCGTCGCCACCGCCCATGCCATCGGCCACGAAGCTCGGCGTGCGGGCCGCCAAGGCGACAGTGCGGCGCATCGTCCAGCAGATCTATCATCTGTGCTACAATGCCCCGCACTGGCGGGTCGGCTGGCGCGAGACCCAAGGCAAGGACCTTTACGATCTGCGCGCCCATCCGCAATCGGGCTGGCGGGACTTGCCCGACGACGGCAGCCGCTTCTACGCCGATCCGTTCCCGGTGCTTTACGGCGGCCAGGTGACGCTGTTCGTCGAGGATTATATCCATAGCGCCGGCAAGGCGATCCTGTCGGCGGTGGCTTTCGGGCCGAACGGACCGGCAGGCACCCCTAAGCCGGTGCTGGAACTGCCCTACCACCTCTCCTACCCCTTCGTGTTCGAGCGCGACGGCCAGATGTGGATGGTGCCGGAAAGCGGCGCCAACCGCAGCGTCGACCTCTACCGCGCCACCGCCTTCCCGGGCGGCTGGGTGAAGGAGGCGACGCTGGTCTCCGACGTCGTCGCCAGCGACGCCACGCTTGTCGAGCATGGCGGACGCTGGTGGATGTTCGCCACGGTGCGTGACGGCGGCGGCGCCTTCTCGGATCAGCTGCATCTGTGGTCGGCGACGGATTTCCGCGGGCCGTGGACGTCGCATCCGAAGAACCCGCTGCTGATCGACATCGCCTCGGCGCGGCCGGCGGGCCGCATGGTGAGCCGCGGCGGCCAGCTTCTGCGTCCGGTGCAGGACTGCCGCAGGAGCTATGGCGCCGCGCTTGGCATCGCACGCGTCACACAGCTCGACGATAACGGCTTCGAACAGGTCGTCGAGACGATCCTCAACCCGGGCGCCGGCTGGGCCGGCCGCAAGCTGCATACGCTCAACGAAGCGGGCGGACTGGAATTCATAGATGGTTCGGCAATGGCACCGCGCTGGAAGCAGACCCAGCGGCGGAAGAGCATGCCCACGGGCCGTGGAGACAAGCAATGAGCACCACCGAGAATCGCGAAACGCCCGCAGCCCCGCCCGGCCGGACCGAGGTGGAAGTGGCGATCGTCGGCGCCGGGCTGGCCGGAACCGTTCTGGCGACAACGCTCGCCAAAGCAGGCCGCAAGGTGGCGCTGATCGATCCGCATCGTGTCCACCATGACGAATTCCGGGCCGAGAAAACCCGCGCGGAACAGATGGGGCTGTTCGAAAAGCTCGGCCTGGGCTCGGCCTTCAGGTCGATCTCCACGCCGATGACCGATCTCCATGTCTTCCGCTTCGGCCAGTTGTTCGAGCGCAAGCAGACCTTCGAATACGCCTTTTCCTACGCGCCGCTGGTCAACGGCATGCGAGCGGCGCTGCCTCCGGAAGTGCCGCTGACGGTGGGCAAGGTCGCCGAGGTGTCGACCGGACCGGACCGGCAGCGCCTGATGCTCACCGACGGCTCGGTCATCGATGCCCGGCTGCTGGTGGTGGCCACCGGCTACAGCGAGGCGGTGCGGCGCGCCATCGGCGTCGAGCGCATCGAGGAATCGAAGGCGCATTCGCTGACGATGGGCTTCGATCTGGCGATCAGCCCGCAGGAATTCGGCCTGCAATCCCTCACCTTCTACGGAAGGCGGATCGCCGATCGCATTGCCTTTCTTACCATCTTCCGGATCGGCGAGCGGCTGCGGGCCAACATGTTCGTCTACCGGACCGTCGCCGATCCGTGGGTGCGGGCGTTCCGCGAGAACCCGCAACAGATGCTGCTGGACCTGATGCCGGAGATTGCCCAGCGATGCGGCAACTTCGCCGTCGCCAGCGAGGTCGAGGTGCGGCAGGTCAGCCTGACGACGACACAGGGCCATCGCCGCGATGGTGTCGTCTTCATCGGCGATGCGTTCGCCACGACCTGTCCGGCGCAGGGCGACGGCATCCACCGGGTGCTCACCGATGTCGACTGCCTCGCCACGACGCATATCCCTGCCTGGCTCGAAACGCCCGGCATGGCGGCTGATAAGATCACCGCTTTCTACGACGATCCGGTCAAGGTCGCCGCCGATGAAAGAGCCATGCGCGCCAGCATCTATGCCAGGCGCATCACCACCGAGACGGGACTGGAATGGCGCCTGCGCCGCCTGCGCAACAACACCGCGCGGCGCCTGATGATCTTCGCCCGCCGGTTCCGGGAGGCGGGAAATCCGAGCGGCGCCGCACTTGGCGTAACAGGAGCTGCTTTCGACCACACCGACAAGGCGGCGCAGGAATTACACGCCGGGCCGCGCCTGGGAGCATGACCGTAAGCTTACGAATCCGTAAGTCGCGCGTCGCGGCGAAGCCCGTTTAGTTTCACGATTGAGCAGTGTCTCCTGCTCGGCGGGACAGCGTCGCTTTTGGCCCGCTGCCGCCCCTATCGGTTCGGCAGCGGGCTACCGGGTATGCAGGATCGTTTCAGCCGCCCATGATATCCGCTTGAACGCCCCGAAAGAGCACCGACAGGATCCGCGCCTTCCGCGCACGGGGATTGGCCCCGCACCGCGCTTCGCCCTATCTTCGGATCGAAACAAGGACAACGACCATGACCAGCATCCGGGCGATGACGAGGAACGATCTTGCCGACGTGTCGCGGCTACTCGGCCAATCCTGGCGGCGGACCTACGCGCCGATCATGGGCGACGAGACCGTGGCCCGGCTCTCCGACCAGAGGCATGCGCCGGACGCGCTCGCGCAAGAACTGGAGGACGAGGACAAGATGTCCTTCGTCGCCGAGCGCGCCGACGGCTCGATCGCCGGCTATGCGATGGCGGCGATGGATGGGAAGGGCGACGTCACGCTGGAGCGGCTGCATATCGAGCCGCAGGCGTTCGGCAGCGGCCTCGCGGTCGACCTTCTACATGCCGTGCTTGCCGCCCATGCCGGCATCCCCTCGATCGCGCTGGAGGTGATCGAAGGCAACGACCGCGCGATCGCCTTCTACCGCAAGCACGGCTTCGAGGTGGTCGAACGCCGCGAAGCAGCGCATGGCGTCGGCGGCCACGCCTCGCTGATCATGCGCCGCATGCTGCCGAGGGCTTAGAGCTTTGTTTTTGGCCAGAATTCCAGGGCGGAAAACCCCTCACACTTTTCCTGGAATTGCTCTTGATCAGGCAGCGGCGTGCATGCGCAGCGCTTGCATGACGCTTGCCTCGAACGCGCCTGGCGCCCCGCCTGCCTCTGCCAGTTGCGCCGCATCCCAGCTCCGGCTCAGGCTGCCATCGGCCATTAGCACCGCGCGATTGCAAAGCGCCGGCACGGCCTCCACCACCTGGGTCGAGACGATCACGGCGTGACGGCCGCTCGCGCAGAGCGCGGTGATCGCGCGTTTCACCTCCCAGGCGGCGACCGGATCGAGGCCGTTCAGCGTCTCGTCGAAAATCAGCAGCGGCGGCCAGCCGAGAAGTGCCGCGAAGATCGCGACCTTGGCTCGCGTGCCGAGCGAATATTCGGCGATCGGACGGTCCATCCAGCGGCCGAGTTCGAGCCGCTCCAGGAGGTCGCCGCCCGGCAGATCGGCACTTGGCAGGTCGTTTGGCGCGCAGCCGCGGATCGAGGCAACGAGCTCGATATATTGGCGTCCCGAAAGCGGCGCCGGCAACTCATGCGGCTCGATGGCGAGGCCGAAGCGGGCCTTGGCACGCTCCGGCGCGGCGGCGAGGTCAACGCCGTCGACCGTCACGCTGCCGCTGAGCAACGGGATCTGGCCGGTGATCGCCCTGATGAGCGTCGACTTGCCCGAACCGTTGGCGCCGAGCAGGCCGAGTATGTCGCCCCGGCGGAGCGAAAGATCAATGCCGCGTACCACAGCGCGCCCGCGATAGCCGGCGCTGAGCCCGCTGACGGCCAGGACTTCATCCATTACGATACCTCTGTCGGGTTCGGTGCCACAGGAAGAACACCAGCGCCGCCAGGCCGATCAGCACGGTGCGGCCATATTCGAGCGTTTCATAGCCGGCATAGGCGAGCGCGCTGGCGAAGCTCAGCATGGCGACGAAGGGCGCGTTCAGGAAATAGGCGCCGAACACCGCATAGGCGCCGTTCAGCACCAGCAGCCAGAGCCCACCTGCCACCGGCACGGCCCATGCCGACGGCTCGGCCGCGAGCGCCGCGCCGGCCGGCAGCAGGAAGAAGGCGAGCGACAATTGCAGCGGCAGTTGCACCAGCCGCAGCCAAACGCGGGTGAAGCCGATGGGCGCCGTGCGCAGCACCGGCGAGCCGACCGGCTGGCAGCGCAGGCTGAGCATGAAGACGAGAATGCCGCCCGCCAGGCCCGCGACCGCCGCCGGCCCGGCCGTGCCGCCGGCAAGGCTTGCCCATGCGCCAAGGATGGCCGCGACCGCAAGCATGAGGCTGGCGGCGGCCAGCTTCCATGACGGCCGCAAATGGCCACCCGGCAGTTTCCAGGCCCAGCTCGAAAGCCAGCGCGGACGCGCTCGGTCGAGACGGCCGAGCCACGGCCTCCCGACCGGCGCCGCCTCGCCTGCCGCCTCATCCAGGAGAAGGCGTGGCCGCCGCAAGCGCCAGAGGGCGGCCGTGCCGAAGCCCAGGGCAAACAGGACCGCCGCGCCCACGCCCCAGGCCGCCGGCAACGGCTTTCCAATGACGGCGCAGGCGAAGCCGACCAAAACGGCAACCAGGACGCCCAGCGGTGCGAAGATCGCCAGCGTCGCCCTGCCGGCCATGCGGCGGCGCTGTCCGGGCGCAAGCGGCAGCGCCTTGAGGAAGGGCGCGAAAGCCCGTTCAAGGCAGAGCCTGGCGACCGCGTTGCCTGTGAGTGCCCCGAGCACGGCCAGGGTGAGCGGCAGGCCAAGAGTCCACAGCAGCTCGTCATCCCGCAATTTCGGCGCCGCGGCATGGAGGGCGAGCACGATATCGGCGATCGCATAGGCCAGCAGCGCGCCGCCGCCGAGCCCGATCCAGGCGAGATCGCGGCGCCGCATCGCCCGCAGGCCGAGGACCAGCTCGCGCCAAAGCAATATCAGGAAAAGCCCGTCGTGCCGCATTGGTTCGTCATCATGGTTCCGACACGGGAATAGGTCACGGCAATTGTGCCGCGAGTGGGGCGATGGCTCACCCGTTCGGCTTCGCGTTGACGTTCTTCATGGCGGCAAGCAGGTAGTCCTGCACCGTTGCCTGAAGGTTGGTCGTGGCGGCACGCACCGCCGCCATCGACTGCCTGACCGCCGCCTCGTCGAAAGGCTGTGCCTTCTCGGCCGCAGCCAGGTCGGCGCGCGCCGCGCGCAGCTGCCGCAGCGCCTCGAACGTGCGGGCGCGGTTGTCGCGCATGACCGCGCGGAACTCCTTGCGCACCTCCGGCGAGTAGGCGCCCGCGACCTCCGCCAGCAGCCCGCGCGCGGCGACCGCCTGGCGCAGGCCATGCGCGGCATAGCCGATGAAGAAGAAGTTCAGCGCCAGCGAAAGGGCAAGCACAACCAGCACCGCAGCCCAGATCCATGAACGACCGGTCATAGCGCGTCCCCCTCGCCCGCATCGCCCGCGATCGCCTGTCCGCCGTCATCGGGAAGCCTGGCGCCCGCGGCGAGCGCCAGAAGCTCGGAATCCTGCGACTGGTCCTGAAGGCGCGCCACCTGGTAACCGGCGATTGTCGCGGCAATGAGGAGAGCGGCGGCGCTGGCGGCGAAGCCCGTCGGCGCAATGAGAAAGCGCGGCAGCAGCGAAGGATGCGGCGCGCCGCGATCGATACGCGCCATCACTTTGCGCGCCAGGGCGCGATCGTCGCCCTCGACCAGCGCGGCCTGCCGCACGAGCCTGTCGAGCGCGTCGTCGCTTTCACGTGCCATGAACGCGCGGGCCGGCTCTCTCAAGGGCGGCGGCCAGGCATCGATGTCGTCGCCGAAGCGGCGCCGGTTCTTGTCGAATTCCTCGCGTGTCATGAGGACTTCCTTTCGCGGCTCCCGGCCGCATCTGCCAAATGATCCCTGAGCGCACGGCGCCCGCGCACGAGCAACTGTTCGACCGAGCCCGCGCTGGCGCCCATCACCTCGGCGATCGCACCGATGTCAAGCTCGCCCACCGCCCTCAGAAGCAGCGCCATCCGCTGGCGCTCCGGCAGGCGCGACAGGCCATCGCGCACGATCGCCAGCTCCTGCCTCGCCGCCGTCGCGGTCTCGGCATTCGCTTCCGGCGCGGCCGGCTCCTCCGCGATGTCGTCCAGGCCGAAGAAATTGCGCAGCGCGCGGCGCCGGCGCTGGTCGATGCAGCGGTTGGCGGTGATCCGGTAGAGCCATGTCGAGGCGCGCGCCCTGCCGGGATCGAAGCGCGCGGCCTGTTTCCAGACGGTCACGAACACCTCCTGCACCACGTCCTCGGCATCGGCCGCATGGCCGAGATAGCGTGCGGCGAATGTCCGCAGCCCACGGCCGTGGCGGGCCATGAGCGCGGACAAAGCCGCCTGGCTGCCTCCGGCGATGCGGGCCAGAAGCTCCTCGTCGCCATCGGCGCCTTCATCCCGCACGGCGGCGGGCACCGATCGGCGAGCCTCCGGCGACGAGGGAGA
The DNA here is from genome assembly GCF_004016445.2 of Mesorhizobium sp. M2E.F.Ca.ET.219.01.1.1. Taxonomy (GTDB): domain Bacteria; phylum Pseudomonadota; class Alphaproteobacteria; order Rhizobiales; family Rhizobiaceae; genus Mesorhizobium. The sequence goes on along the minus strand of NZ_SADT02000002.1, from coordinate 1,112,712 downwards.
AATCCGCGACGATCCGGCTCGGGAGAAAAGCGAATTCCGACGTCAAGTCCACCACCAGATGTCAGCGGCGCCAACGGCGAAAGCCGTGAACCGTGTTGCCGTTCGGGCCCGTGAAGCTGCCGACGGAACGGCCGCGAAACGGTCCGGCCGCGCTGTAACGCTCGCCGGAGAATGTCTTCCCGTTCGGCCCGGTGCCAGAGTAGCTTCTAGAGCAGCGGTCAACAACGCCTGCCGTGCATGTGGAGCCGGACGTATAGGTGCCGCCGTTCGGCCCGGTCCGCGTGGTCGAGCCGGTATAGACGTCGCCGTCCTTGCCGACGCTGCGGCTCAGTTCGCCGCCATGCACGGTCTTGCGCGTCCATTCCTCGGCCGAGGCCGGGGAAGCGGCCGACCAGACGACCATCGCGCCGAGGCAAAGCAGCGGAAGTTTGAATCTTGAAAGCATGTCATTTCCTTTCTGGAAGGCAGTTGGTCAGTTGGCGTGAGCAGCCACGATCTTGCGGATGGCCGCGATCTCGTCGGCGGAGAGCCTGCCGTCGCCATTGCGGTCGGCGAGATCGAAGAGCGGCGTGCCTGCCTGGAACTCGTTCTCGGTGACCTTGCCGTCGCCGTTCCTGTCCATGCGCCGCCAGCGAGTGCCGAGGCGGGCCTCGGTTGCCTGGGCGCGGTCCTCGATGGCCTGGCGGGCGGTTTCGATCTCCTTCTCGTCAATGGCGCCGTCGCCATTGCGGTCGAGCCTCTTGAAGAGACGTTCGCGGGCGGCGAGCATCTCGTCCTTCGAGATCGCGCCGTCGCCATTGGTGTCGAGGCGCTGCAGGATGCGCTGGCCGGGCATGTCCTGCGCCACGGCGGCGCAGACCGGAGCGAGCCCGAGAAGCAGGCCCGCAAGGATTGCTGAGCGTTTCATGGTTGGTCCTTTCGACTGTCACGTCGCGGGGGGCGACTGTCGGCCAATACGCAGCCCGGCCCGTGCTCCTACGCGCCGCCCACGAATTTTTCGGGGTAGCGACCCTCGCGACGGCGCCAATAGCGCCGCGAAAAAATCCTGCCGCCGGGCGTAGGAGCGGCCGAACTCCCGCGTAGGAGACGCTGCAAGGACGGTCCGCGGCGGGTCGTCGATTTCAGCGGAGACCCAGATGACCAAGATCGTGACCGCCCTCGCCGGGCTGCTTTTGTGCGGCTGCAGCGCGTTCGCCGCCGACACGGGCGCCCGGGAAGCGTTCCGGCGCATCGACACCAATGGCGACCGAAAGCTCGAATTCAGCGAGATCCAGGCAGCGCGGGCGCGGATGTTCGACCGGCTGGACGCCAACCACAACGGGGTGCTCGACCCCGACGAGGTGCGCGCGGCCGTGGCGCAGGTCAACTCGAAGCGCGACATCCAGGCCGCGCGCTTCGCGGGGCTGCAAGCCGAGGCGAGCCGCATGGACCGCAACGGCGACGGCAAAATCTCACGCGACGAATTCACGGCCGCCATTCCCGACCGCCTGCTGCAGGCGGACACCGATGGCGACGGCGCGCTTTCGATTTCCGAATTGCGGGCGCTGAAGCGCCCGTGATCCCCAGGACACGAGACAAAGGAGAGAGACGATGAAGTGGATATCGACGGCCTTATGCGGCCTGGTGCTCGGCGTATCGATGCTGGCCTCGCCGGCCGAAGCCGTCCCGATCGTGGCCGCCCCGGGTCAGGCATTCGTGACCAGCCAGGCGACGCCCATCTGGTACCGGCGCGGCTTCTACGTCGTCGGCGGCGCCTACTACTACAACGGCTTCAGGGGCTATTGGCGCATGCGGTCCGGCTATCGCTACTACAATGGCTATTGGTTCCCGGCCGCCGCCTTCGCGGCCGGCGTGGCGGCCGCCACGGTCGCGCCACCCCCGCCCCCCGCGGCGCGCCTGGCGGCCGCCCATGTGCGCTGGTGCTTTGACCGCTACCGCTCCTACCGCGCCTGGGACAACAGCTACCAGCCTTATGATGGCCCTCGCCAGCAGTGCCGGTCGCCGTATGGTTGAGCCGGGCGCGGCGTGGATTGTGGGTGCATGAAAAAGCGCGTCGCGCCGAAACAAGTTCGGGCGACGCGTTGAAGGCCTTTGTCCAAACGTCGGTGTGGGTGGTTCCGCCGGGTCCCCGTGGAGTCGGCGGAACCACCCGCCCGCCTTGTGTCCTTCCCAAGACGGGCCGACTATACGGCGCCGTCTTGCGGTTTCCTTGACCTGGATCAAGCGCTGCCGGCCCGGCGCTGGACGTGTCCTGTCTCCGCCCTATAATTTCGCGAGCGCTGATCTTTCGCGGGAGACAAGGACTTATGAGCCTCGGCAGACACAAACTCGGCAGCCAGGGGCTCGAAGTCTCGGCCATCGGCCTTGGCTGCATGGGCATGAGCCAGTCCTACGGCCCGGCCGACGAACAGGAATCGATCGCGACGATCCACCGGGCGATCGAGCTCGGCTGCACCTTTCTCGACACGGCCGAGGTCTATGGACCTTTCGTCAACGAGGAGTTGCTTGGACGCGCGCTGCAGGGCCGGCGCGACCAGGTCACGATCGCGACGAAATTCGGCTTCCGCATCGTCGATGGCAAGCAGTCCGGCACCGACAGCCGGCCCGAACACATCCGCGAGGTGGTCGACGCTTCGCTGAAGCGGCTCGCCACCGACCGCATCGACCTGCTTTACCAGCACCGCGTCGACCCCGCCGTGCCGATGGAGGATGTCGCCGGCACGGTCGGTGAGCTGGTGGCCGAGGGCAAGGTGCGCTTCTTCGGCCTGTCGGAAGCGGGCATTGCCAATATCCGCCGCGCGCATGCCGCGCATCCGGTCTCGGCGCTGCAGAGCGAATATTCGCTGTGGGAGCGCAACCTCGAGCCCGAGATCATACCGGCGCTGAAGGAGCTGGGCATCGGCCTGGTGCCGTTCGCGCCGCTCGGCCGCGGTTTCCTCGCCGGCGACGTCAAGCGCGCGGAAGACTATCCGCAGGGCGATTTCCGCCGCGGCGACCCGCGCTACCAGGGCGAGAATTTCGACTTGAATGTCGCCGCGGCAAGCACGGTGCGCGACATCGCCGACGCCAAGGGCGTGAAGCCTGGCCAGATCGCGATCGCCTGGCTACTCGCCAAGGGGCCGGACTTCGGCATCGACATCGTGCCGATCCCCGGCACCAAGCGGCGGACCTATCTGGAGGAAAATGTCGCGGCGGCGGACATCACGCTCGATGCGACCGAGATGCTGGGGCTCGACATGGCGCTGACGCCCGACAAGGTTTCCGGGCCAAGGTACAACGAGCGCACGATGTCGCTGGTGGACCGGTAGGGGCGGTTCTGAACGCCCCTACTTATTCTTGCAATCCGCCCTCGCCTCCATCGCTTTCCTCGCCTCGCCCTCGCTGGCGTATGTCTTCTTGTCGAGATCGACGACGAGCGTGCCATCCGGCTTCTTCGGCACGATCTCGCACTGCTTCGAGACCGCATCCCTGGCGACCCAATATTTCTCGGCTGCCATGGCGGGCAGGCTGACGATACCAGTGGCGAGGATTGCGATGGCGAGGGTGCGGACCATAGCGGACCTCCATGGCTCTGGTTGGAGCGCTGCGGCGGGCGCCGGATTGAGGCGACGCCGACATGCCGCTATTAGGAAACGCCCTGCCCGCCGCCGTGTTCCGGCGGCTCAGCCGCCCGAATGCGGATCGATGCTGTAGGGATGCACCGGATAGCCGGGCCCGATCGCCTCGCCTACCCTCTCCACCCAGGCTTTGACCGCCGGATAATCGGCGAACCAGAAGCCGCAATCCTCGGCGCGGTGGCTGTAGGCATAGACGGCGATGTCGGCGATGGTGAGCGTATCGCCGACCAGGAAACGCGTGTTCCGAAGACTGCGCTCCAGCGCGCCAAGCGCCCGCGCGCCCGCTTCGCGCTTGCCAGCAACCAGCGCCTGGTTGCGCTCCAGCCGGCCGGTCAGCGTCCAGAAGCGCAACGAGCCGATGACCGGCTCGACATAATACTGCTCGAAGAACAGCCACTGCATCACCTTGGCGCGGGCAAGCCGGTCCGCCGGAAGATAGGGCGTACCCTCGGCGACAAGAGTGAGGATCGCGTTGGACTCGGCGATCGCCTGGCCATTCTCCACGGCGAGCACCGGCACGGCGCCCGCCGGGTTGAGCTTCAGAAATGCCTCCGTGCGGCTCTCGCCCTCGAAGATCGAGACGATGCGGGTTTCGTAAGTGATGCCGAGCAGGCCGAGCAGGACGCGGACTTTCCAGGCGTTTTGCGACGGGAGATAATCGTAGAGCGTGAGCATGGCGCGGGTCCCCGGTTGGTAAGGTGGCTTCGCATGCGGGAAGAAACTAGCGCCACCCGATTCATGATTCAGCAAGGTCGGCGCGAGGCCCCCCTCTCTGCCCTGCCGGGCATCTCCCCCTCAAGGGGGGAGATTGGATGTCATGTATGCTTTCGCCAATCACCAGCGTCTACAGCGTTCTCAGGAAATGGCCGGTGCTGGAGTTGCTGATCTCCCCCCTTGCGGGGGAGATGTCCGGGAGGACAGAGAGGGGGGCGAAGGAACTCGGCCTATCATATTGACCGCAGATACCCCTCACCTCGCCGCAATATCCCTCGCCACCGCCTGCGCCTCGATGCCGATCTCGCGCAGCAGGCCGGTGACGGGGTTGTGGAAGCCGACGAGATAGACGCCCAATTCGCTTGCCCGCGCGTTCACGCCGCTCCTGCCCGGACTGAGCTCCTCCGGCAGGAGGGCGTCATAGGCAGGACGATAGCCTGTGGCGAAAATCGCAGCGTCGAATTTCTTCTCCACGCCATCGACGAATTTCACGCCGGCTCCGGTGAAGCTTGCGATGTCCGGCGCAATCCCGATCCTTCCCGCCTTGATCGCCGCCACCGTGCCGACATCGATCACCGGGATGCGGCCGGCATCGATGCCTTGCAGGATCCCTTGCTTTGGCCGCACGATGCCATATTTTTCGAGCCGGCCCAGTGCCAGGTCGAGAATCTTCGGGAACATCCAGTCATTGACCGACCGCGGCATTGTCCGGCTCGCGATGCCCACCATCTGGATGGGCACACCGAAAAGCTGGCGCGGCACGATGTGGACGCCCTTGCGCACAGAGATGGTCGGGTGGGCGCCGCTCTCGGCAAGATCGAGCGCGATCTCCGCGCCCGTATTGCCCATGCCGACGATCAGCACGTTTTTGCCGACATAGGGGGCCGCTTCGGTGTAGGCGGCGCTGTGCAGCACCTTGCCCTTGAAATCCTCGATACCCGGGAAATCCGGCATGATCGGCTGGGCGTTGTTGCCGGTGGCGACAACGATCCTGAGGGCGCTGAACAGCCCGGCATCGGTCTGCACCAGCAGGCGATCGCCCTCGCGGCGGATGGATTTGACCGTGACGCCGAAGCGCGGCTCAAGGCGGAAGCGCTCGGCATAGGCATCGAGATAGGCCACCACTTTTTCGCGCGGAACGTAGCGCGGATGGCTCTTCGGGAACGGCGCGAAAGGCAGGGAGGAGAAGGATTTCACCGTGTGCAGATGCAGCCGCCGGTAATGCCGCCGCCAGGAGGGCGCAACCTCGCCGGCCTTTTCGAGGATCACGAAATCGACGCCCGCCTGTTTGAGGCAGGCCGCGACGGCGAGCCCGGCAGGGCCGGCGCCGACAATGACGACATTGGTCTCCAAACGCCTTTTTCCTCCCGCCAAAGCGGCAAAAGCTATGACGGGAGGGGTTGGAGGGGCAAGTAGGGAGAAGCACCTATGCTTGACAGCGTGGGGCGGAACGGAGCGCCGGCGCCTTATATTCCCCCCAGGCGGTTCGACCGAACGCGGAACTCTCGGGCCTCTTAGGGAACTGTTTCCAGTCCTCACGAGTTTTGTCGCCGGCGGATCGCGGGTGACTCATAGATTGAGGATGGTCATGCAACAGGTCGGCGAGTCCAACAGCCCAGTTCAGTCCCTCGATGAGATGGAGCAGCAAACCATCACGCGCATTGAGGAAGCTGAGGAACTCATAGAGGAGAACCGCCGACTCATAGAGCGGTCCCGAGAGATCCTTGCGAGCGCGGCAGAGCTGCCTGCAGCGGCGGGCAAGGCAAAGCAACCGGACTTGAAAGCTGCTCGTGCCAAGACTTTTACGGACAAGCCGTCTTCCGCTGCTCCGGCGTCAAAGCCAGGTTCGTGAATTGCAAATTCCGATCGTCGCGGCCGGCAGAGCGGCTTTCGTGGCAATAGATGATCTTCAGCAATCCCAGTGAAGGCAGGGCTGATCCGGCCCGAAGGGGCCGGTCTGCGATTTTGCCGTGACACTCGATCGCAGACCGGTGTCCACTCCTGGGTAGAAATGGAACGGGCCCGATACTGACGCATCGCCACCAAGACCGCGATGTCAAATGTTAAAACCTGTAGCCGTGTTGCCCACCTGACTTGGTTGTAAAATCGGCCTGGAACATTTTAGCGAGATTGAATGTTCCAGACGTATGGACAGCCGACATGAACTCTCCGCAGAACAGGTCAGACTCGCCCGGGCCCTTTTGAACTGGTCGCGGGTGCGACTTGCTGCCAAGGCCAACCTCAGCGAAGCAACGATCAGCGGAATCGAAAACGGCCTAAAGAACACCCGGCCCAGCAGTGTGCTTGCTGTGCGGCTGGCTTTAGAGGCTGGGGGAATTGTCTTTGCGCCGGACGGGCGCGCTTCAATAGTGGATCCGAAAGGCCAGATCACTGCCGACAACAGAACGTGGCGCCGACGGCTGGCGGACCGCTCCTTGACTCGCGACCGATCCGAGGGGCGATCGCAAATGAGAGCCGTGGCTCGAAAGAAAGACCCGCCGACCTAAGCCGACGGGTCATCTTCCCTCAAACTGCTGTGCGCCCCTTTCCCCGGATGGTCCGCCCGAACCCAGGAAGCCCCGCACAAGCCTTTCCTAATGGAATTTCAGGTAAAGGACTGTAGCTTGGCGGCAACAGCTAGCGCGACTCATGAGGCAACGACCGCGATGCCGCTTACGACATGTGTGAGCGGCCCAGAGGCAGCCGTGACAGCGAAACAAGCTCTTCCTCATCCTCGATGCCGGCCATGAAGTTCGCGAGGATTCGGGACGCCAGAGCCTCACGTTCATCGGCAGTCTGCTCTTCATATTTCAGGCGGTCGAACACCCTTGCCAGGAACTCCAATTCTTGAGGCTCGAAAATACCGGCGTCCTGTGCCTTCTGGCGGATTGGCATCGCAGTAACTCCACCTACTTTTCCCGAAAATCCTTCAGCGAGGATGGCGCAACGTCTCCTCGCCCTTGAGGAACTTCACCCGTCCGACCAGGCCCGGCTTCAGCCATTCCGCCTTCTGCTTTGCCAATCCCTTTGGAGGCGGAGCACCAGCTTTGCCCTGCACGCGATCCCAGAGAGCCTTTCGTTTGTCGGCTTTGAACGTCACGAAGGCGCCGCCCATATAGCGGCCCTCATGGGCCATCAGCACCATGGCAGGCTTCCCGGCCTCTCGCTGCACGCCGATGATGTCCATTTCGGCTTCGACGTAGCACTTGATTTTCCGCCAGTTCATGGTCGCGCCAGAGCGATAGACACTGTCGAGGCGCTTCGAAACGATGCCTTCCAGGTTTGTCTCGCACGCCAGGTGGTAAACGGCGTCGCCAGCACCAGGCAAAGCTTCTGAGAACTGGATATGCCCGCCGGCCGGTATGAGCGCCTGTAGCACCTCCCTGCGATCCTGGAGCGGCATATCAAGCAAATCATGGCCATTGAGGTTCAAGAGGTCGAAGGCAACGAGATAGAGATCCTGAGGCCGCCGCGTAATGGCCGAGCGAAGCGCATCGAAGTTGGACAGGCCCTTTTCGTTGAGCACAATCATCTCGCCTTCGATGATGAAGCTTTCGGCCCTCAGTCCTTCGGCTTCGTTGGCGATCGGCTTGTACTTCGCGGTCCAATCAATGCCTGACTTTGTGAAGATGCGAACGCCTTCATCATCCTTGATAAGCTGCGTTCTGTACCCGTCGAATTTGATCTCGTGCGACCAGCCCTCGCCTGCCGGCGGCTGGTCGACAAGCTCCGGCTCCATCGGTCTGATGAAAGAGAGACGCAACGCACAACCCCAACACAACGCAATTCAAGGCGCCAGCCGCTGCCTTGGTTCCGGAACATTTTAGCAAAATTGAATGTTTATTTGGTTATGAAGAACGATCCTGAATGCCGCGCCGCGCTGCGCATGATCCGAGCGACGATCGAGGAGCACTGCCCGCCAGGCGTGCTAATGAGCGAGGAGCAGGTGAACGGGCATTATGGCCCCTCGGTGCTCGACGAGGCCGAGGCATTGTCGGTTGCGATTGTTGCCACGGTCGAGCGGCTGAGCTTTGAGCCCCGAGAGATACCACCAGCACCAAGCATCAAAACTTAGCCAAAATACGCGGCTGGCTCAGTCAACCCTTGCTGGGGCCGGGGTAGCGCGCGTTCCTCAGAAGGTCGTCCGTTCGGATGAGCAGGCTTTTGTGGGCTATGTGGGTCTCTTGGACGGCTTCAAACACTTTTAGCAATTCTTCTGCTGTTTTGGTTTTAGAGCCATAGGCGCGGAGCCTCGCGACAACTTTGCGCTGGTGCTCGATGTGGCGCATACCGTTAACGATGTGCCGATCAACGGTCGCCAGTTCGGTTTCATCATCTGCCATGTAGCTAAACTAACGTGGGTTAATGCCAGCGCCAACCTCATATGATGGAGGATGAGGGCGGGGGCAAAGTTCGATTAAACGCCTTGGAATTGGATGAAAACCTACCGGGTCGAAGAGATGGCTGGCGAGACGCCAGTATCCCATTACACCGTGATCGCAACCACGCCATGGGAGGCCGCGACGATAGGCACCAAGAGAGAGGTCAAGGCTCGCAGCGACGAACGTCTATGGGTTCGCGTCACCGAAGAGGGCAAGCAAGCGGTTTTCAGGTATACGTTCAAATAGCCCTCGCCGGACAAGCGGAACCAGCAATATTAAGGCGCGTTCTGCCCGATGACACTTGCGGATGACATCGCCATGTCGGCCCGGCACGTCCGGCTGGGAGAGCGTCATTTGACCCGCCAACACCAACTTATCGCTCAGCTTGATCATGACGGCCACTCGACCGTCGATGCCATCGAGTTCCTGCATCTGCTCGAAGAGGTGCAAATGCTGCACCGCGTGCATCTATCGCGGCTACAGCGTAAGGCCTGTGGAGAGAAATTTCAGGCTCCGGCGCCCAGCCGCGAATAACATTCTTGCCCCGCGCCCAGGATGGCCCTCAAAGGCGCCGAATCTATTCGTGGGTTAAGTCGCAACCGCTGCGAAACAAAGCGATGGAGCGAACGTTGTTCTGCTGTTCAACAAGGCTAGCGGCATGCCCATTTTTTATTTCCACGTCGACAACGGCGAATTCAACCCCGATGACGAAGGCGTCGATCTCCCCGATCTCGATGCCGCGCGCCAGGAAGCAGTGCGCGCAGCCAGCGAGATGATAAACGACAGCAAGAGGTCTTTCTGGGAGCATATGACCCCTTGGATCATGAATGTCACGGATGATCGAAATCGGCTTCTGTTCACTCTCCAGTTCGCTGCAAAGGTGCCATCAGGAGAGGCCCTTTACATTCCGCGAGAGCGCGAAACAAAAAACCCGCCGGCCGAAGCCAGCGGGTGAGAGGTGGTTGGGCTCGGACCCGCCAGGACCGAGCGACCAATCATGTGCACAGGACGGGTCGAGGCCGCGCCCACAAATGTTAAAGGGGTCAGGTCAAGCCTGCCTGATATGGACGCTTAGTCCGGAACGCGGCGATACGGGAAATGATTTCGAATGTGGTCGTTGAAAAAGCGACCCTTGACGAATGCCGACCGGAAAGCTGCAAAGGTCTCAGGAGGCACCCCCTCAAAATCGTAGCGCTTGCCGCTGGCCACGAACCACACAGAGAGGATCCTGCTGGTCGGATCGTACTCTGTCTTCTTTATCGAGGTGGACGGCAATGGCGCACCTTGCGAGTTTGCATTCGCAAACGCCGGGGCGCGGCCTTTGTTTCAGGGATGTGAACGTATACGCTTCCCGTGCGCGCTAGCTGCTATCGCCGCTTGACAAAGCTCCCTGCCCACAAGTTGCGTCTGGCAATGCGGGCTTCTTGCTCCTCGGCAAGGTATCGAGTGTCGGCTACCGCCAATCCGTGTTTCACCAGATCCCGCCCGAGATCGATGCCTCCCACGAAGCAGACGCCGACGTCGTCGTTGTAACCGTCCTTGCCCTCGATGATGCAGGATACATCGCCTGAGGCAATAAGATGTTGGATGTGGTCACGCGCATACTTGCCGCAGGGCCAGATCTTTTCAGCGGCATCAAAACACACCTGCGAAAGTTCGGGGGCATCAAAACCGAGCAACTGAATTCGTTTTTTGTCGTGCCACAGCGTGTCGCCATCCTCAGCAGACCAATGCTCTGCCGCCGACACAGGGCCACAGGTGAGCACGAAGGCAAGGGTGAGGATCAACCTACACATGGCCGTGCTAAACGCACCCCCCTACGGGCAGTGGCACCGGTGCGTCGGCGAGTGTTCTAAGATAGGCGATCACGTTCAACCGATCGGCCTCATCAGGCACGCCGCGCCGATAAGGAGAAAGCTACACCCGATAGGCGCTCGCTTCCAGCATATATTAGCGATGACTAATGAGTATAATGGCCTCGACGACACCCGCGCCCTAGTCTGCCGCGCGCGGCACCTCGGGCTCGTCCTCCGGCGGTTCGAGGATCTCGATCAGTTTCGCCACGCGGGCGCCAGGCATGGCGTGACCTTCATTGACCAGCGCCTCGTCGGCGCCGATCCAGGCGAAGGCCTCGCGCAGTTCCTCGAGGCTTGCGCCGGTGAGCGCGATGTCGGCAATGACGGCCTCGTCGACCGGTCCAAGCACGGAAATGATCTCGTTGCGGGTCATCTTGTCCTCCCCCATCGGTTGGGATGATTGCCCGAGGAAACGGATGACGGGCGGAGCGGGTTCCGCCGCGGCCTCTCGTAGTCTCCTTCCTCGAAGGACGGATTGCCCGCGCGCTTTGATCTCGCGCGAGACAACCGCTATGCACCTCATGGACGAAATCCCATCGAGTCCTTCATGAAATTCGCCATCCTGCTTTGCGCCTTGCTCCTTGCCTCCCCTGCCCAGGCAGACTGGAAGCCCATCGAGAGGATCGACACCTATGCCGTGTCGGGCCAGAGCGCGGAGCAGGTTTATCTGTCGATCGGCGAGAAGGGTCCGGTGGTCGGCGCGGCCGGCAGCGGGCGGCGCGTCATCGCGCATACTTTCTTCAAGCTGACCTGGCAGCGCGACTACCAGCCGCAAGGCAGCGCCTGCGTGCTGAAGTCGGCGCGGCCGAAGCTGATCATCACCTACACGCTGCCGAAGCCGGCCGGAAAGCTGGACCCTGCCTTGCAGGCGCGCTGGGACAGGTTCGCCGCCGGGCTGATCGCGCATGAGAAGGTGCATGGCGCCGGCATCATCGACATGGTCGACAGGATCGTCGCCTTCAGCACCGGCCTCACCGCCGAGAACGATCCCGGCTGCAAGAAGGTCAGGGCGGAACTGACGGCCTATCTCGACCAGCTCTCCAGGGCGCAGCGCCAGGGCAGCCGCGACTTCGACACGAAAGAGTTCGGTCAGGACGGCAACATGCTGAAGCTGATCGCGGCGTTTCTGGGTGGCTAGCGCAATTCCAGGAAAAGCGTGTGACGGTTTCCGTCTGCAATTGCGAAAATACAAGGGGTTAGAGCGGTTCGCCGTTTCCGTGACACGGTGAAACGCTCTAGCGGATCGCCACCAGCTTCGCCGCGTCGCGGATCGCGCGCACGGCGTCCGGATTGACGACGGGATAGCCCGCTATGAAGCCCTCGACGGAGAAATCCGGGAAATCGGCATTCAGCCTGGCGCCGAAGCCAGCCGCCTCGGCGTCCTCGCCGGCCGCCGCATGGGCGAGCGCTTGAAACATCAGCACGTTGGTGGAATCCGGTGTGCTTCTGCGCAGCGCGGCGATGGCTTCCCGGTAGCGGCCGGCCACGAACAGGATGCGACCCTGCATGCCGAAATACCAAGGCGGAGCGAGCGGGTTGAGCTGCATTGCGCGCTCCATCAGCGGGATCGCCTCCGCCGGATCGCCGGCGACCAGCGCCCTGCTGCCTGCAAGCAGCGCCAGCGTGTCCGCCTGGTTGGAGCCGTATTCGAAGGCGCGACGATAGCAGCGCTCCGCCGCCGCCAAATCTCCGAGGCAGCCCATGGCATCGCCAAGGCAAACATGCACCGCGCTGTCTGTCGGATCGAGTTGCAGGGCATTCTCGACCGCCATCCGCCATTTCTCGGCTGCCGCCTTTGGTTCACCGCCGAACCCGTTACAGGACTGGATCGAGTAGGCGTAGCCGAGTTCGAGCCAGGCCTTGGCCAAGGTCGGGTCGAGCTCAAGCGCGCGGGTGAACAGGCGGATGGCTTCCGCATTTCCTTCGCGGCTGAATTTGTTGTGTTGTTCCACGCCGAGCAGATAAAGGTCATAGGCGCGCAGGCTGGCCGGCTGCTTGCGGCGGATGGCATTGCGGCCGGCCGTGGCGATGGCGCCGAAACAGCCGGCGAGCGCGTTGACAACGCTGTCGGTCAGCCCGTCCTGCAGCGCAAACAGGTTCTCGACCGGACGCTCGAAACGCTCACTCCACAGCCTGAGGCCGGAAGCCGCATCCGCGAGTTCGACGGTCAGACGCACACGTGTGTCGTCGGCGCGCAGTTGCCCCGACACGAGGTAGGCGGCGCCCAGCGCCTTGCCGTCGGCGGCGAAATCAGCGGGCTTGCTGCCCAGCGACTTCATGGTGTGGAAAGCAATGACGGGAATTCCGGCATAGCGGGCGAGATCGATCGTGATGTCTGACGACAGACCTTCGGCGAACCGACGCCAGCTTTCATCGCCGCTCAAACATTCGATCGGAAACACGGCGAGCACCGGCGAGGCGTCGGGCGACGCTGCCGCAGGCGCCGTATCGGCGACGGTGCTGATACGCCGCGCGAGCGCGACCTTGTTGCTAACGCCAAGCTTCTCATAGATCGCCGCAAGATGCGTGCGCACGGTGGACGGTGCTATGAAAAGGACCTGGCCGATCTCGCGATAGGTCATGCCGGCGGCGAACCTCTCCGCCACCGCGCGCTCGCGGTCCGACAACGCCTCCGAGCTCGTCACGATGCGGTTCATGCCCTGTCCTGCCAGCGGACATAGATGCGTTCAATCGTAGAACCATCAAAATACTACAAATGCAGGACCCAAAACACTGCATGCGGCCGATGGTTCGGCAGATCGTGAAGGTTCAGGCTCCCCCTATGCCTTCACAGGGCAGCGCTTCAAACAAGGGAGCCGACCATGAAAACGATGCTGGACACTATATCCGGATTCTACGGCGCTGTGCGGCTCGATCTCAGCGAGCCGCGGGCGGACGCCAACCTGGCCGAGCACCGGCCCGGCCTGTTCGACCTGCTGTCGGCATGGGAGGAGCGGGCGCGGTTTCGTCACGAGCTTGCGATCATGGCGCGCGAGACACCGCATCTCATCGGCGATATCGGCCTGACGATGGACCAGGTGCGCGATGAGCTCGCCAAGCCCTTGTGGCGCCGCTAGAGCAATTCCAGGAAAAGCGTGTGACGGTTTTCCGTCCGCAATAGCAAAAAAACAAGGAGATAGAGCGGTTCGCCGTTTTTGTGATTTTTGTGAAACGGTGAAACGCTCTAGCCGGAACGGATTCAGCGAAAAATCAGGATTGTTTCAGGACAAACGGACACCCTCGGGACGATGATGGCGTTCATGGGGCGGCACATGGCGCTGACGCCAGGCTCGGAGGTCGATCATGCATGCGAGGACTGACACATCATTTGCACCGACGTCGCTGTCGCGGGGTGAAGCGCTGAGCATGCTTTCCGCGGGGATCGCGGGCCCCTGCTGCGGCGAGGCCAACGAGATGCTGGCCTGGCTTTCCCTGCTGCCGCTCAACGAGACCGCGCCTGGCGAGGCTCGCGTCGAACCGAACGCCGGGCGCCGCCGTTCATGGCTTGGCCTGCTCGGCATCTTTCTGGCTTGACCTTGCCGGGATTTGCCCCTCCCAATGAACCCTGCGCAATCAGGCGTGTCGATGGGGCAAGGGCTTGGCGCTACGGATTGGCGGCGCTGTTCTCGATCTTGACCGGGGTACGCTCCGGCGCGACGGCGAGATTGTGCCCATCCGGCCAAAAACCCTGGAGCTGCTCGCTTTCCTGACGCGCAATCCGGGACGGGTGCTGAGCAAGGACGAGCTGATGCAGGCAGTCTGGCCGGGCATCATCGTCACCGAGGACTCGCTCACCCAATCGATCCGCGACGCGCGCAAATCGATCGGCGACGAGGCGCAGGCGCTGATCCGCACGGTGCCGCGCCGGGGCTACCTGTTCCAGCCGCAGATCGAGGCGGCACCGGCGCTCGCCGGCGCCATGGCTGCTGCCCGGGCGGAGCCGATGGTGGCTATCTTGCCGTTCCAGGTCGATCCGGTCGACGGCACCGCCAAGGCGTTGTTCGACGGCGCGGTGGAGGAAATCACCAACGCGCTCTCCTACTTCAAGACCGTCGCCGTGCTGGCGCGTCATTCGGCCTTCGCTTTGGCCGAGCATTCGCGCGAGGACATCCGGACGACCGCCGAGCGCTTCGGAGCCGACTACGTCGCCGAAGGCAGCGTCGAGACTTCCGAAGCGGAATACAGCGCACGCGTGGTGCTTACCGAGACGGCGTCCGGGCGACGCGTCTGGGGCCAGACCTTCACCTTCGCCAAAGGCGAGATCTTCACGTTCCAGACGATGGTGGCGCAACGCATCGTGACGGCGTTGGTCGCCAACATCGAAAGCGCGGTGATGCGGCGCGGCCTGCCCGCGGCTGCGGCCAATGTCGAAGCCTATCTGCATTTCCTGCGGGGGAAGGAGCTGCTGCGCAGCTATGGCGAACGGGTCAACCAGGATGCGCGCGAGCATTTCCTCAAGGCGATCGAACTCGATCCTCGTTCTGGCCTGGCGAACGCCTATCTGGCGCTTGCAGATGTCATCATCGGCGGCTACGCCGATGCGCCGCGCGCCGTGCTCGACCAGGCGCGTGATCGCGCGCTGCACGCAATCGCGCTCAGCCCCGACGAGGCGCGGTGCCACCGGATGCTGGCGCTAATCCTGCTCTACCGAGGCCGCGACGAATACGACGCCGCCGAGAAACATTTCGCCAGGGCGCTCGATCTCAATCCCTATGACGCCGACACGCTGGCCCAAACTGGATTCTTCCGGGCGCTGCGCGGCGACGGCGAGGCTGGGCTCGCGCTGCTCGACAAGGCCGTCCAGCTCAATCCGATGCATCCGACCTGGTACTATTACGACCGGGGCGAAGCCCTGCTGGCGCTCGGGCGGTATCAGGAAGCGGCCGCGTCCTTCTCCTGTCTGCCCCGCAAGAGCGCCTGGCAATGGGCGCGGCTGGCCGCATGCCACGCATTTGCCAGCGACCACGGGAAGGCGCTGGCCTGCGTCATGGAAGGTCGCGCCCTGGAGCCAGACCTCACCATCGCCCAGATCGTCCAGGACATGCGCATGGAACGCGAAGAGGATCGCGAACGACTCCGTCGCGGGCTCGAACTCGCCGGCTGGGACACGGCCATCTAAAGCGCGTCGCGATCCTTCGGATTCGCTCCATGCGCTTTA
Organism: Mesorhizobium sp. M2E.F.Ca.ET.219.01.1.1; assembly: GCF_004016445.2. Lineage (GTDB taxonomy): Bacteria > Pseudomonadota > Alphaproteobacteria > Rhizobiales > Rhizobiaceae > Mesorhizobium. The sequence continues at coordinate 1,096,985 of NZ_SADT02000002.1, read as the reverse complement.
GGTCTTTGATTTTACGCATGTCTTTATCCCGAAACCGGTTCCCACTTTCGGGAGACATGCTTTAAGCATGTCCGGCTAGAAACTGATCTCCACCGCCGCGGCGCTTCGCCTGGCCTCGCCATGGAACACCGCCTCGATGTTGTTGCCGTCGGGATCGAGCAGGAAGCAGGCATAGTAGCCGGGATGGTAATGGCGCTCGCCCGGCGCGCCATTGTCCTTGCCGCCGGCGGCGAGCCCGGCCTTGTAGAAGGCATCGACCATGTCGCGGTCCTTCGCCTGGAAAGCGAGATGATGGCGGCCGGTCAGCACGCCGAGCGCGGCGCGGCTGTCGGCGCTGGAGACGAACAAGTCATCGGCCCAGAAATAGTCCTGCGCCTCGCCGCCGATCGGAATGCCCAGCACCTCGAACAGGGCGGCGTAGAAACGCCGGCTGGCCGCAAGGTCGCGCACCACGAGCTGGATGTGGTCGATGAGCCGGCCGCGATAGAGTTCCATGGGTGACGTCTCCTGGATGCTGCGGCTCAATCTAGAAGGGTCCCCAGCCCGGTCAATGCGGGGTCTTGCAGGCTGCTGACAGTTGGAGCCGCCGACGGGGCAGCGCTCCCAACGTGATCGGCGGTCGCCGCCCCTAGAAAAATCCGGATAAAAAATGCAACCAGATTGTAGGATCGCCTCGCACCCTGGCGTCCTCCGGACGCAAGCGGCCCGGTGAAACTGGAAAAACCGCGCCGCATCAAACAGGATGCCTTACGGCATGGAGAAGAACCATGAACCATTCCTATCGTTGGGTCATCGTCGCGGCTGGCGCGCTGATGACCTGCGTGGCGCTCGGCGCCATGTTCTCGCTGGCGATCTTTCTGGAGCCGATATCGCTCGACACCAACTGGTCGCGCACCGGCATTTCCAGCGCCATGACGTTGAACTTCCTGGTGATGGGCCTCGGCGGCTTTGCCTGGGGCTCGATCTATGACCGGGTCGGCGCGCGGCCCGTCGTGCTTGCGGGCGCGGTGCTGCTCGGCCTTTCGCTGGTGGTGGCGAGCCGCGCCACCTCGCTCATCGTCTTCCAGCTCAGCTACGGCATCATCGTCGGGCTGGCGGCCAGCGCCTTCTTCGCGCCGATGATCGCGCTCACCACCGCCTGGTTCGACACCAACCGCAGCCTCGCCGTGTCGCTGGTCTCGGCCGGCATGGGCGTGGCGCCGATGACCATCTCGCCCTTCGCGCGCTGGCTAATCACCGCCTATGACTGGCGCACCGCCATGTTCGATATCGGCGTCATGGCCTGGGTGCTGCTTTTGCCCGCCGTCTTGCTGGTGCGCCAGCCGCCCGTCGCGACCGCTGCCACCGGCGGCACGCCGGCGCCGGCCGCCGACGATCCCGGCATGAGCGTCGGCCAGGCGCTGCGCTCGCCGCAATTCATCGTGCTGGGTCTCACCTTCTTCGCCTGCTGCGCGGCGCATTCGGGCCCGATCTTCCACATGGTGAGCTACGCCATGTCCTGCGGCGTGGCGCCGATGGCGGCCGTATCGATCTACAGCGTCGAGGGCCTGGCCGGCCTTGGCGGGCGCGTGCTCTACGGCGTGCTCGCCGACCGGCTGGGCGTCAAGCCGGTTCTGGTCGCCGGTCTCGCCATCCAGGGGCTGGTGATCGCCGCCTATCTCACCGTCGGCCGGATCGAGCAGTTCTACCTTCTGGCCGTCATCTTCGGCGCCACCTATGGCGGCGTGATGCCGCTCTACGCGGTGCTGGCGCGTGAATATTTCGGCCTGCGCATCATCGGCACGGTGCTTGGCGCCGCGACGCTGCTGTCCAGCCTCGGCATGTCGCTCGGGCCGCTCGCCGGCGGCATGATCTACGACGCCACCGCGAGCTACCACTGGCTGTTCATCGGCTCGGCGCTGATCGGGCTGGGTGCTGCCGGCATCGCCATCGCCTTCCCGCCGCAGCCCAGCCGGCAGAAGCTGCAGATGGCGTGAGAGAAACCTGGTTCCTCGCCCCCATGAAATGGGGGAGAGGTGGCTCGGCGAAGCCGAGACGGAGAGGGGAGCGCCCTACGAAGACCCCCTCTCCGTCCGCTTCGCGGACACCTCTCTCCCGCCTTTGGCGGGGCGAGGAAGCCAAGCCTTGAGATGCCGGCGAATAGCGCTTCTTCCGCCCCGGCCGCATCTCGCTACGCTTCATCGAATGCGAAATTCGTTGCCCGATGCCGGCGAGTGTGAAACGCTTCGCAAGTCAGGCTGGCCGCGCGCCGGCGCGATCCATCGTCCAGGAGCATTGCGGTGATGGCAAGCTTGGAAGCCGAAGACGCCAGAAATTGGTCCAACCTGCTGACCGCAGCCGAGAAAGGCGACGCCGCGTCCGTACGTGCCGAACTCGCGACGGGGGCGGACATCAACCAGACCGACGAAGGCGGCTGGACGGCGCTGCATCTTGCCGCCCACAATGGCCACCTGGCCGCGCTCGAGGCGCTGATCGCCGAGCCGACGATCGACGTCAATTCCAGGAACAAATGGAAGAGCACGCCCTTGAGCCTTGCCGCGGCCAAGGGTCACTACGACTGCATCCAGGCGCTGGTGCGACACCCTCAGATCGATATCGACGCGCGCGCCGATTACTATGGCCGCACGGCGTTGATCGAAGCGGCAAGGAACGGGCATCTCGATGCCGTCACGCTGCTGGTCGAGCATGGCGCGGACGTCAATGCGGCCGACAAGACAGGGCGAAACAGCGCCCTCATCGAAGCCATCAAAGGGCGGCACTTCGCGGTTGCGCAGTATCTGCTTGAGACCAGGAAGGTGAACTTCCTCAACAAGGACATGCGGCTCAACGCGCTGATCTGGGCCGGCAGCACCCGCAACAGCGAGCTCATCGAGAAACTCGACGCCACGATCCACGCGTTTTTCGAAGGCAAGTGAACCGCAGCCGTCAGGCTTGGACCGTCAGGCGGGCGCCACCCCTTCCAAGGCGATGATGCGTGTGTGGGCGCAGCGGAAACGGATTTGCTTCAGCCTCTCATACTCCGGTGAGTCGTACCACGCGGTGATCGCAGCCATGTCGGGAAACTCGATTATGACCAGGCGGTGCGGCTCCCAGTCGCCTTCAAGCACCCGCGTCGCGCCGCCCCGCGCGAGATAGCGCCCGCCATAGCGGGCCTCGGTCGCCGGGACTTCGCGTCTGTACTCGTCGAACATGGCCATGTCGGTGATATCGACATCGGCAATCAGATAGGCGGCCATCGTCGTTCTCCCGTTCTGATCGTTCCTTCCCAATATATATTAGTAAATACTCATATATATGCTTCAGCCCCGGGCCGCTACCCACTTCTCAACCACCCAGTGGTGCTTGCCGATCTGGCGGTTGCGGCTGAAACCTTGGCGCTCGAACATCGCCAGCGTGCCGTTATGCAGGAAGGCGCCGGCGACCTTGCGGCCTGAGGTGTCCTCGGGATAGCTCTCCACCCTGCCGCCGCCGAGGCGGGCGATCTCGGCCAATGCGCCCCCGAGGGCTGCGGCCGCCACACCCTCGCCGCGGCGTCCTTTGTCGATGAAGAAGCAGGTGATGCGCCAGTCGGGCAACGCCGTCAGCCCTTCCTCATATGCGCGCCGGTGCTTGATACGCGGCAATTCGCCGGTCGAGCCGAACTGGCACCAGCCGACGCAGGCCGAACCATCGAAGACAAGCGCGGCATGCGCGCTGCCGTCGCGCACCCGCGCCTCCTTTGCGTCGCGGTTGCCCGCCGCGCCTGCGGCCTTGGCGTGGAAGGCCATGCACCAGCAGCCGCCCCAAACGCCATTATGCCGCTCGACCAGCGCGGCAAAATCCGGCCAGGTTGTCATGTCGAGAGGTTTTGTGCTGAAGCCCATCGGCGCCTCCTTGCGCAAGATAACTGGTCCGGGCCCACTTTGAAGCGAGGCTCTCCCTTCACCCGGTCCCCGCCCCCGAACGCACCGCCTCGCGCTCGCTCTCGTCGCGTTGCACCCGCTCGTCGGAGATCAGCATCACCGGGCATGGGCTGCGCCGCAGGACGGCCGTCGTCGTCTCGCCGAAGATGAGCTCCTCGCCCTGGCGCCGCGCCACACCCATGACGATCAAGGACACGTTGCGGCCAGCCTGGCGGGCGATGGCGTCGGCGGCCGCGGCCCTGGAGCGGATGGCGGTCTCGATCTCGACCCCGTAGCGGTCGGCAAGTGTGACGATGTCCTTCAGCACCGCTTCCCGGCGACGATGCGAGACGGTGTCGCGCGGCTCCTCTCGGCCGGTGCGCGCGACATAGAGCATCTTGACCGGCGCGCCGGTGACGGCAGCTATCGCGAGCGCCAGCTCGGCGCCGCGGCGGGCAACCGCCGTGCCGTTGACCGGCACCAGTATCTTGCCCGATCCGGGACCGAGTTTCGGCATCTGGCGGCCGGCGCTCGCCGGCTTCAGCACCAGGCAAAGCGGCCCGTCGAAGGCGCCGGCGACTTCGTTCAACCGGTGCGAGAAGCCGCCCTTGGCGGTGACGGCGCGGCCGAGGCCGACAAGCAGCATGCCGTAGCCCTTGCGCGCCTCCCTGGCGACCGCCTCAGCCGAAAGCTCCTCATGCTGGCGGCGGGTGACAGGCGCTTCGCGCACCGGCTCCTCGTCGCCCTCCTTGGCCGCCTCGCGGCTGTCCTCCGCGCCCTTCTCGATTTCCTCCAGATGCAGGCCCTCGGCCGGCTCGGCATCGGTCTCGCCGCTGGAATGCAGCACCGTCGTCGGCTTGCCGGCGCCGATGACCCCGGCGAGATAGGCGGCGAAGCGACCGACGACGCCCTCGTCGACCACCACCAGAAGCCGCTCCAGATTGGCGACGAAGCCGCGCTGATCGATTTCCTCGCGCTCCAGGCGCTTCTTCTCGTTGTCCCCGATCGGCAGGCGACGCAGCGCCCAGCGCAATGTGGGCGGCATGGCCAGCGTGGTGACGACGGCCATGGTGAGGATCATGGTGAAAAGCGTGTGCGACAGCACGCCCATCGACAGGCCGATCGAGGCGACGATGACCTCCGTCGAGCCACGCGCGTTCATGCCGCAGCCAACAGCGATGCCTTCGGCGCGGCTCATGCCCGCCACCTCGGCGCCGATGAAGGCACCGCCGAACTTGCCGATCGAGGCGATCACCACCAGAGCCACGGTGAGCAGCGCCAGTTGCGGATCGACCAGCACAGTGAGATCGGCCGACAGTCCGGCGACGCCGAAGAACACCGGCATGAAAAGAGCCGTGATGACACCGCGCAACTGCCCTTCGATATGGCGCGACAGGATCGGCGATTCACCCACCAATATGCCGGCGACGAAAGCGCCGAGCACGGTGTGCACGCCGATCAGATCGGTAATCAGGGCCATCACGCCCATGATGGCGAGGATGACGGTGACCACCGCATATTCCGAGCGGAAGGTGTCGTTGGTCCAGCGGATGGCGTCGAAGACGATGCGGCGGCCCACCGTGAAGGAAAACGCCATGAAGAGGGCGACGCCGGCGATGGTGAAGGTCAGGTTGGCGATCTCGATCCGCCCCTTGGTGGCAATGCCGATGGTGATGGCGACGACCACCCAGCCGATCGTGTCCTCGATGATGGCCGAGGAGACGATGATCTGGCCGAGGTCGCGGCGCATGAAGTTCATGTCGCGCACCACCATGGCGACGATCTTGACCGAGGAGATGGAGAGCGCGGTGCCGAGGAACAGCCCGGCGACGATGCGCTCGCCGCCGGCGGCAAGCAGCGTGTCGGGCATGAACTGCGCGGCGATGAAACCGAGCGCGAAGGGCGCGGCGACGCCGGCCGCCGAAATGGAAAAGCAGGCGCGGCCGACACGGCGCACGAGCCTTAGATCCGTCTCCATGCCGGTGAGCAGAAGCAGCATCAGAACGCCGAGCTGGGCGATGGCGTTGATCATCGATTTCTGCGACGGGTCGCCGGCGAAGATCAGCCGCTCGGCCGCCGGCCAGACCCAGCCGAGCAGCGAAGGCCCGAGCAGGATGCCGCCGATCAGCTGCCCCATCACCGCCGGCTGTCCCAGCGCTTCCAGCACCTCGCCGATGCCGCGGCCGACAACCAGGAGCAGGATCAGCTCGGCGACGAAAACGCCTTCCGAGGACATGCCGGTCTTCTCGGCGGCGAAGGCGACGGCGGGCATCAAGGCGAGCGCCACCGCTGCAAGCGCAATCCAAACCGACGGCGGCCGGCGCCGATTGAGTATGTTGGACAAGATGCCCCCTCATTCCTCGCTTCGGCATAACGGTCTGGCGGGAGGATCGGTTGCACGGGCCCATGCCAGCCGTTCCTCGCCCCCATGAAATGGGGGAGAGGTGGCTCGGCGAAGCCGAGACGGAGAGGGGGAGCGCCGAACCGATTGGCGAAAGTGTCTCGAAGAGGAAGACTTTCGCTCTACGAAGCCCCCTCTCCGTCCGCTTCGCGGACACCTCTCCCCCGCTCTGCGGGGGCGAGGAAAAGCTCCCTACAATTCTAATCAAATGCCACTACCGATCTTTGCTTCCCGGTAAAGCGACTCGACGATGTTGGCCGCCAAGGCGGGGCAATAAGGAGAAGCTAATGAAAAGCGACTTTGCCGCCGCCCACCTGCACCTCGACCGGGCATGCCATTACCTGCGTGGCGACGATGAAACGAGCCGCGCGGCGCTTCAGGCACTCGACCTTGTGATCGACGCGGTGGCGGCGGCCCAGCATGCCAGGCCGATGGCCGACGTGCTGCCCTTTCAGCGGCGCGCGAATGGCGGCGTTCCACCGCTTGCATCCTGACTTATCCGCCTGAAAAGGCGGGAACATTTTGGGCCGGCCACACGTTGTGCTATATGGGGTGTGGCCGGCCTGTTCTTAAAATAGGGATCGGCCGGCCATGGCGGCGGGAGGCGCATGGCACTATGTCCCAGACGAAGGCCGCAAGATCCACCGACGCGGCCAGGGCCCCGAAATCCATCGAGGCGAACGCGCCGGCAACATCAACAGAAAAGGCAGCGCCGCCGCGGGCGTCCGACACGCTGGCGCTGAAGCTCAGCTCTCCCGAATTCACCTCGACGCTGTCGCATTTCCACCGGGCCGAGATCGCGCGCATGGCCGGCTGGCGCGACCGGCTCGACCGCACCAGCAACTGGGCGATCACCGTGGTGGCGGCGATGCTGTCGGTGTCGCTGTCGACGCCCAGCGCGCATCACGGCGTGCTTTTGTTCGCCATGCTCCTGATCACGCTGCTTTTGTGGATCGAGGCGCGGCGCTACCGCTTCTTCGACGTCTACCGCGCCCGTGTGCGGCAGTTCGAACGCTACTATTTCGCGCAGATCTTTTCGCCGCAGCCGGATTACGCATCCAACTGGCTGGCCATCCTGGGCGAAGGCCTGCGCTCGCCGCGTTTCCTGATCACGCAGCGCGCGGCGCTGATCCGCCGGCTGCGCCGCAACTACATCTTCATGTACACGATCCTGCTGCTTGCCTGGATCCTCAAGATCACCACGCCGAGCCTGTCGCGCGAAGGCTCGCCCATCGGCTTCGGCGCCTCGCTGGTCGACACGTTCCGGGTGGCGACGCTCGGGCCGATCCCCGGCGGCGTCGTCGTGTGCGGCGTGGCCGCCTGCTATCTCGCGCTGCTGGCCGCCGCCTTCCTCATCCGCGCCGATGACGGCGAGCTGTCCTTCGGCGACGTGCATGTGTGATTGGCCGCGCGACGAGCCGTTTTACCATGCTTGATGCGAGGCGCGGCGCGATCACAATCCCGGCGGCCTGACGAAGCCCTCGGTCAGGCGGGCCAGCGCCTTGGCAATTGCCAGCAGCTTCATGTCCGAATGGCGGCGGCCGACGAGCTGGGCGCCGATCGGCAGGCCTTCGCGGTCGACGCCTATCGGAATAACGACGGCCGGATGACCCGTCAGATTGAAGCGGCAGGCGTGGCTGAGCGCGCTCCAATAGGACGTCTCGACACCGTCGACCGGAATCGGCATCCCCGTTTCCTGGTGACGGAAGGCGGTGCACATCATCGCTGGACAGACCAGCACGTCCCAGTCGTCAAAAAAGCGCTCCCACGCATGGATGAATTCGTCGCGCTGGTTGAGCGCCTCGAGATAGGCCGACAACGTTGGAGAATTTTCCCTTGGTGCCTGGAAGGCCTGTGAAAACCAGGTGATGAAATCCGAAAACAATGCCCGCTCGGCGGCGAAATCGTGCGGCGGCAGAACCTGACCGACCCGCGCGCCACCGATGTCGATCGCGCCTGCAAAGCCGGCGATCGCCTCGGCAATATCGCGAGCGGTCGGCACGCCGGGGAATTCCGGCGCGAAGGCGACGCGCAGCCGGTCCAGCTGCGGTTCCGGCTCCTCGTCCGTCGCCATGGGCGGCACTTCGGTATCGAGGCCGTCAGCGCCGGCGATGATGCGGTGGGCGAGGATGAGATCGTCGACGCCGCGCGCCAGTGGCCCGATGTCGAACAGCAACCGGAAGCTGCGCGGCATGTCGGGTGGATCGGCATAGCTGCCGGTGGTGGGCACCGAGGACTGGGTCGGCTTGAAGCCATAAACGCCGCATAGGTGCGCCGGCACGCGGACTGAGCCGCCGGCGTCGCTGCCGATATCAAGCGGCGCGAGCCCGGCGGCAACCGCCGCGGCTGCGCCGCCGCTGGAGCCGCCCGGCGTGCGGCTGACGTCCCAGGGATTGCTGGTACGGCCGAAGATAGGGTTGGAGGTCTGCAGGTCGCGCAGCCGCGGCGGCACGTTGGTCTTGCCTATGATGATCGCACCGGCCTTGCGCAGCCTGGCCGCGACGGTGCTGTCGGCGGTCGGAATGTAGTCGGTCCAGGCCGTCAGCCCGATCGTGGTGCGCATGCCGGCCGTGGCGTGACCGTCCTTCAGTGTGACCGGCACGCCGTGCAGCGGCCCGACCGCCTCGCCGCGCGCAATGGCTTCATCGGCCGCCCTCGCGCCGTCGCGTGCAGCTTTTTCGTCGAGGGTGACGATGGCGTTGAGCAGCGGGTTGACGGCGGCGATCCGTTCCAACTGCGCCTCCATCGCTTCGGCCGCGCTGACCCGCCGCTCGCGGATCGCCGCCGCCAATTGGGTCGCGGTGAGGAAGGTGGTGTCGGTGGCAAGTGTGGCGTTCATCTGCGGTTCCTCCCTGGTCAGGTCAGGCAATGGGCTGTAGGGATCGGCCGTCCGCGGATTTTCCCTACTGCCCTGCTCCCTTACTGCCCTACTGCCCGCCCATCTCCTTCTTGAAGGTCTCGAAGTCGACCTGCATGCCGTTGAAGATGGTGCTCCAGTGGCGCGTCAGCGCCGCCATGGCTACGGCCTCCTGGATTTCCTCGTCGGTGGCGCCGGCGCGCTTGGCGTCCTGAGTGTCGGACCAGATGCAGTAGCTGCAGGGAATCTGCGCCGCAACCGCGAGCGAGATCAGCGACTTCACCTTCGGCGGCAGCGCCGTCTTGTCGCTGAGCTCGATGGCCTTGACCTCGGCCCAGGCGCCGGGCAGACCGGCTTTCGGGAACTGTTTGACGAAGCTCGGCACGCCGCCCATCGTCGACTGGATGTCCTTCAGCGTCGCATCATAGTCGTCGGCGTGAGCGAGCAACGGGGTGGCGAGCACGGCAAGCGAGCCGAGAACGACGGCGCGGCTCAATTTGACTGCGGAAAAGGCAAACATCGGGATATCTCCTTGCTGTGGTTGACGCGCCGGCAACCGGCCGCGTGACCCAAAAAGGATGACGTGGCGCATCGAAAAGTTCGCCCTGCTGGCGAACTTCACGAAGATGTCATTCCTCTAGACGCGGTGGCCGTTCTGAGGTGTGGACGCGCATCACACGCACCTGGCGCTCGCCATGGACCAGGACGATGGCAAAGCTCGGCGGACAATGGAACGGATTCTCGGGCGGATTGACGAAGTCGCCCTCGAGCACGGTGACGTTGGCGCTGGCCAACGCCCGCACCGGCTTGTGGCGAACGCCGGCGCCGACATCCTCGTCGATGGCCTCACCGAAGAGGTGACGCCCGACGCCACGCGGCCCGCCGGCAAAGGCAATGTCGAGATCCTCCGCATAGTGGGCAAGCACCCTCTCCTTGCCGCCGTGCTGGAGCGAGCGGTATTCCTCGGTGTAAAAGGCCAGCCGCTCGGCCACCAGCTTGTGGTGTTCCCGGTCGGGCAGACCGGCCGATGCCAGCAGCAGCTCCGAAAGCCTGATCTTGGCGTCGGACAGCCGGCTGCGCACGGTGCCAACCGGCACGCCCAGAATGGCGGCAATCTGCTCATAGCCTGGCGAGCTGCCGAAATAGCGCAGCATCACCGTGGCGCGCTGCATTTCCGGCAGATGCGCAAGCGCCGCCCACACCCAGTCGCGCAGGTCGCGGCTTTCGATCCGGCTCTCGATGCGCTCCTCGTCGGCGAGTTCGCGAAAGGCACGCTCGGTTTCGGCCGGCCCGGCACGGGGACGGCGACGGCGCAGCGCCATCAGGCAGTGGTTCCTGAGGACCGAATGCAGCCAGCCGCCGACGGCTGCGGGATCACGCAGGCCGTCCAGTCGCGCCAGGGCGGTAAGGAACGTATCGTGGACCGCGTCCTCGGCGTCGCCGGTGTAACCCAGCATCGACAGGGCGATCGCGTGGAGTTGCGGGCGATAGCGCTCGAACAAACGGCCGAAACCATGTGCCTCGCCAAAGCGCGCCGCCATGACCAGAGCCGCGTCAGGCTGGCCTCGCCCTTGATCAAATCCGACTTGTCCCATCGCCTTATCCCCTGCCCTGATCATACCAAAAAGGACAGGATGCGGTGAGGGGCCGGAAAGTTCGGATGCCTGCGTCCATCGACTTCCATCTCGTCTAGTTCAACGACAGCGCCGCCCGAAACTCCTGAGATGAGTTGCGGGCGGGATAGGGTTCGTCCGGCACGGGGACGCCGAGATGGCTGCAGAGCGGTGCCCAGCCGTCGCCGAGCTTGTGCACCAGCAGTCGCTCCGCCGGCACGGTGTTCAGCACCGCCTCGACATTGTCCCGGTAGACGGCGATGGCATGGGCTCGGTCGTGCGGGCGGCCGCCGAAGACCTGGTTGGCGACGAGCGCGATGCCGAGCGACTCCTGATCCGTGCTGCCGGCGATCGCCGGCAGCAGGGTTTTTTCAAAACTCGCCCACCAGCTTTCGGGCGAGCGCCAGGTGAGGATGACGCGCGCCTGCGGATAGGCTTCGATCAGCTCACGCCAATAGAACGCCGAGGGCCAGTCGACGCAGGATTTGTATCCCGCGAAGAGCTGGGCCCAGTCGGGCGCGGCGCCTTTGGCCAGCGCCCGCCAGAGCCGCTTCTGCTTCGCATGCCCCATGACCTCCCACATATGATGGCACGGGCCGAAACCAAGCATGGTCAGCGCCTCGCGCATCGAATCCGTACCGGTCCGGCCGAAGCCGGTTCCTATCACCCTGAGCGACATTTTTCCCCTCCTGTGCCTTGCCCTTGTCAAACGACCGCTGTCACCCTCCCTGGACCAGCAGCCGCAAGTGATTGCCTTCCGGATCAGCGGTCGAAATCACGCCGCCTTCCCTTCTCGCCGGCGCATTGGCCGCTTCGAGCCTGCGCGCCACGGCGGCGAGCTCCTGCGCGGAACCGAGCTCGACGGTGAAATGGTCGAGGCCGGCGGCATTGGGCGGCGGCTCGCGCAGCTCCTCGCGCGCCCAGATGTTGAAGGCGATCATATGGGCGCGGCGCTCGGTGCCGCAGTCGAACATGCCGAAGGTCCGGGACTGGATATGCGGCCGGAAGCCGAGCACGCCGAGATAGAATTCCATCAGCGCCTCGGGCTCGCGGGCGCGCAAATGGATGTGGCCGATGAAGGCGTCCCGCGCCATCCTGGGCTCGACATGGCCGGAATTGCCGAGATCGCGCAGCAGGCTAGAGACGTCCAGCGGCTCAATCCCGGAATGCGCGCTGCCGTCGACGGCGATCAGCGACACGCGGCCGTCGGGCGAGACCTCGCGGCGCAGCAGGCGCTCAAGCGTGTCGAAGCATATCTCGATGCCGTTGCCGGACGGGTCGGAGACGTAGAGCGATTCCGAAACAAGGTGGTCCTGGGCGCTGTATCGCAACCCCGACGCCTTGAGGCGGGCGGCGGCGTGGGCGAGGTCGCGGCGGGTGGTGACGTGGATGGCGACATGGAAGAGATCGCGAGACTTCTGCGGCAGCGCGACTTCCGCGCCGGCATGGAGCACGATCAGCGTCCGGCCGCCGGCGCCAAGCTCCGCTTGAGCGGCATCCTCGCCGGCCAGCGTCAATCCGAGCGTGTCGCGCCAGACGGTCAAGGCGGCCGGAATGTCGGTCACCTTGAGATGGACCGGCCCGAGACGCGTGGCCTGAGACAGCAATCCTTCGTCCATCGTCGTCCATCCGATTGCGGCCGATGGATACATTAGCTCTGAACGATATTTATGTCTCGCGGCAAGTTCGGGTTGACCCCTCCCCGGCGGGCGGCGACTATCGCCGAAGCAGGCTGTTTTTTCGCAGCTCCGAACGAAGCAGGAGGAACCTCCCATGGACGACACCGACCACTGGCGCAACATGGCGAGCGCGCCGCGGGACGGCAGCCGCATCCTGGTGACGGTGCGCTCCTCCGAGCAGGGACCGGCCGAGGTCGACATGGCGTACTGGTCGCGCGCCGACCAGTTCGGCGAGGAAGGCTGGCGGGCCTCGGACTCCTCACCCGGCCGCCTGGTCGAATATGCCGAGCCGGAGCTCAGATGCTGGATGCCGCTGCCGAGCGCCGGGCGAGGCTCGATGCCGAGCCCCTGGGAGGGCGAGGACGTGCCGCTGGTGGATGGGGAAGGGATTTAGGGCGCCTGTCCCTTCTCCCCTTGGCGATTGGCGAAAGCAGCGGCGACAGCCAATCTCCCCCCTAGGGGGGAGATTAGCAGTTTCGGCGTCGGCTCCCTTCTATCAGAGCGCTAAAACAAAAACGCCGCCGTCGCCGGATCAGGTCCGGTGCGGCCGTCGGCGGAATCCAGACCACGGATGGTCCGCATGTCGTCGGCGTCCAGCTCGAAATCGAAGACGTCGAAATTGCCGGCGATGCGCTCCTGGTGGACCGACTTCGGGATGACGATCAGCCCTTCCTGCAAATGCCAGCGGATGGTCACCTGCGCCACCGACTTGCCGTGCTTCATCGCGATCTTCTCCAGTGTCGGGTCGGAAAGCAGCCGGCCGCTGCCCAGCGGGCTCCAGCTTTCGATATGGATGTTGTGCTTCTTGTGGAAATCGCGCTTGTCGCGCTGCTGGAAGCGCGGATGCAGCTCAATCTGGTTGACGACGGGCGTCACGCCGGTCTCGCCGATGATGCGCTCCAGATGATCCTGGTTGAAGTTCGAGACGCCGACCGACTTGACGCGGCCCGCCTTCTGCAACTCGACCAGCGTCTTCCAGGCTTCGACATATTTGTTTTGGGCAGGCACCGGCCAGTGGATGAGGAAGAGATCGATCTGGTCGATGCCGAGTTTTTGCATCGTGTCGTCGAAGGCGCGCAACGCCGCGTCGCGCTGATGCGCGCCGTTGCGCAGCTTGGAGGTGATGAAGAGCTCGTTCCTCGGCACGCCCGCCGCGCGGATCGCCTCGCCGACGCCTTCCTCGTTACGGTAGCCCTCGGCGGTGTCGATGAGACGGTAACCTGCGTCGATGCCCCAGCGAACGACCTTGGCGGTGATGCTTGGCTCGACCTGCCACACGCCGAGCCCGATCTGGGGAATGGTAGCGCCGTCGTTCAATGTCAGCTGTTTCGGCATGCGGATGTCCTTCTGCACAGTGGGTGGCCCGCCTCTATCTAGGCTGCGCGTTTCGCAATGCGAGAGGATGACGGAGAAATCCGCCTTCGTCCCTTGTGGGAGAGAGGGATCGGCGCGGAGCGTTGAGGCGCACGACGGTGCTGAAGGGGGTAAGACGCACCATGCTGAAGCGCCGGTCGTGAGGCGACGGCGGGACTGCCCCCTCCATCCTGCCGAACTCTTCACCAGGTGGGGTAGTTCGCGCTCAACTGCCTCGCGTCGGCGCCCCAACAGATCTCGCACGGCGAATCGCCCGCATCTTCTCAAATTCTTACCCGAAACCTAAGCCTTTTGGAGAACTCGTGCCCCTATATGAAAAATACTAAAGTAAATTCGGCGAATGTGGGGTGTATTAACATGGAAACCGAAAGCAGAAAGCGCTCAGAGCGGGAGCCCGACAGTCTGGTTTCAGAATTAGAGGCGCGCCGCGATTTTCTCAAGAAGGCTGGGCGCTTCGCGGCGGTGACCCCGCCGTCCATAACACTTCTCCTCGGTACAAGCCTCAGCTCCGCAGCGATCGCCAAATCGGGCGGATCAAGTCCGGGCAATTCTGGCGGATCGACCTGGGGCAATGGAGCGGGAGGCAAGCCCTTCCACCCCCGCCCTCGCAGCCTCAATTTCGGCCGCTCCGGCGGCGGCGACAACTATGGCGGCGGGTCTCACGGGGGAGCCAGGTCGGGCGATCCCAACTAACAGGCACTCGGTCCGGACTGCTCGCCGCATGCCGGCGAAACCTCCCCTACCGGCAATCTCCCCGCTTCGGCGAGGATCGGACTTCGCCTCCACCTTCGCCCATGCTCCTAACCGGTCGCCCCGAACCTCAGCCCATCCATCAGGAGCTTCACCAGCCGTCCTGAGCGCTCGCGCCAGTCGGGCGTGTTGGGCGCGGAGTAGATGCCGCCGAGCGCATGCATGACATCGGAAGAGTCGACGTCGGCGCGGATCTTTCCCGCGGCGGCGGCGGCCTGGACCAGGCCTCGCATGGCGCCGGAGACGCGCCCCGATGTGTCGGAGAACAGCGTGGAATTGGCGGTGAGCAGCAGCCGCAGGCTGGTGGCGAGGCCGCGCTTGGTGGCGATGTAATCGACGAAGCGCTGCATCCAAAGCTCCAACGCGACATCGGCCGGGTGCTCGCGGGCGAGGTCCTCGGCGGCGTGGCAGAGGCCTTCCACCTCACGGCGGTAGACCACCTCGACCAGATGCTCGCGCGTCGGGAAATGGCGGTAGAGCGTGCCGATGCCGACCCCTGCCCGCTTGGCGATCTCCTCCAGAGAGGCATCGACGCCGTCGCTGGCAAACATTTGCGCCGCCACTTCGACCAGCCTGTCGCGGTTGCGTTGCGCATCGGCGCGCAGCGGCTTTGGCGCCGGCGCATCGCGCGTCGCTTCAGCGGTCATTTCCTGGTCGGGCACTTTTTTCTCCACCACCGCAATATGGGGGGTTGAACCACGGCTGGCCAGACCCCAGTTAGATAAACGGAGGCACCTCCGTTTTAGTGGAGTGCTTTTATCATATAACCAGGGGAAGCGTTATGTCACCAGATCATGGACGGAAAGCTTCACCTGGTTGGTGGAGTGAGGTTGGGGCGGCTGAGCTGCCAATCTCCCCCCTTGCGGGGGAGATGGCCGGCAGGCCAGAGGGGGGTGCTGTCCCGCCAGCGTCGCGAAGCTTGGGTTCCTCGCCCCCGCTGAAGGCGGGGGAGAGGTGGCCGCGAAGCGGACGGAGAGGGGGATTTCGTAGGGCGCAGCCCCCTTTCCGTCTCGGCTTCGCCGAGCCACCTCTCCCCCATTTCATGGGGGCGAGGAACCTTGTCGTTCAAATGCCTCGTTCCTTCGCGCCCCCCTCTGCCCTGCCGGGCATCTCCCCCACAAGGGGGGAGATTAGCAGCTTCCACGCCTTGCCCCCCACCCCCCAAGCCCCATTTCCATCCGCTCAAGCGTCCAGCAATTGGAGCCCGACGCCTCATGAATGACCAAGTCACCATCAGTCCCACCACGCTTTCCGTCCATCTCACCATCAACGGCCGCGACCAGGCGCTGGAGATCGAGCCGCGCGTGACACTGCTCGATGCATTGCGCGACCGGCTCAACCTCACCGGCACCAAGAAAGGCTGCGACCAGGGCCAGTGCGGCGCCTGCACCGTGCATGTCGACGGCCAAAGGGTGCTTGCCTGCCTGACACTGGCAGCGCAGGTCGAAGGCCGCGAGATCACCACCATCGAGGGGCTCGCCGACGAGGACGGCACGCTCAACGCCGTACAGGCCGCGTTCCTCGAACAGGACGCCTTCCAGTGCGGCTATTGCACACCCGGACAGATCATGTCGGCGGTGGCCTGCATCCGTGAGGGGCATGCCGGCTCCGATGAGGAAATCCGCGAATACATGGCCGGCAATCTCTGCCGCTGCGGCGCCTATCCGAACATCGTCGCTGCCGTCCGCCAGGCCGCACAGGAGCTGCGCTCATGAGAGATTTTTCCTACCTCCGCGCCGACAGCATCGAGGCCGCGCGTAACGCGGCCGCCCTCCCCGGCGCGATGCTGCTTGCCGGCGGCACGACGCTGATCGACCTCGCCAAATGCGGCGTCGCCGAACCTTCGACCGTGATCGACATCAGCCATATCGAGGGGCTCAACGCCATCGACGTGACCGCCGACCGTGCCGTCATCGGCGCGCTGGCCAGGATGAGCCATGTCGCCGACAACCCGCGCGTGAAGAGCCTCTTCCCGGCCGTCTCGGAAGCGCTGTGGCAGGCCGCTTCGGCGCAATTGCGCAACATGGCGACCATCGGCGGCAATCTGATGCAGCGCACGCGCTGCCCCTATTTCCGCGATCCGCAGAACTTCCCGGCCTGCAACAAGCGCGCGCCCGGCAGCGGCTGTTCGGCGATCGGCGGGGTGACGCGCGGCCATGCGGTGCTTGGCGTGAGCGAGGCCTGCATCGCTACCTATCCGGGCGATCTGGCGGTGGCGCTCGTCGCCTTCGACGCCGAGGTCGATCTCGGCCAGCGCAAGCTCAAGATCGAGGATTTCTTCCTCGCCCCCGGCGCCACGGCGGAGCGCGAGCACGACATCCATCCCGGCGAGGTGATCACGGCGATCGAAATCCCCGGCTCGGCCGCCGCCAGGCGCTCGACCTACATCAAGGTGCGCGACCGCCAGTCCTATGAATTCGCCGCGGCAAGCGCCGCCGTCGGGCTGGAGCTCGAAGGGGACGGCCGTACCGTCCGCGACATCCGCGTGGCGCTTGGCGGCGTAGCCACCAAGCCGTGGCGGGTGCGCGCCGTCGAGGACGCGCTGAAGGGCAAGGCGCTTTCCGAAGACACGATCCGCAAGGCGAGCGAGCTCGCCATGGAGGGCGCTGTCGACCATGGCGCCAACCACTACAAGATCGCATTGGCGCCGCGCGTGATCGCGCGCTCCATCCTCAAATTGGGAGAGACGGCATGACCGTTCATGACATGAAACACGCCGCGTCCGACAGCGCGCGCCTCGAAGCGGTGGGCGGACGCCTGTCGCGCGTCGACGGTCCGGCCAAGATCACCGGCGCGGCAAAGTATGCCTTCGAGCAGCAGCTCGAAGGGCTGGTGCACGCCGTGCTGGTCGGCGCGACCATCGCCGCCGGCAAGGTCTCGGCCATCGACAGACGCGCTGCCGAGACCGCGCCCGGCGTGCTCGCGGTGCTCACACCCGACACCATCATGGAACTGAAGGGCGCGTCGGACTGGCTGGGCAACCCGCCGTCGCAGCAGACCTATAACCCTCTCGCCCGCGAGGTCACCTATTCGGGCCAGCATATCGCGGCGGTGGTGGCCGAGACCTTCGAGCAGGCGGTGGCCGCCGCGGCGCTGCTCAAGGTCTGGTATGACGAGACGCCGGCTATCGTCGACCTCAGCGACGGCAAGGCCGGCGACGGCATCCCGATCGACGCCATGACCAAGGAATGGGGCGACGCGCAGGCCGCCTTCGCCGCCGCCCCGGTGCGCATCTGCGCGGCCTACAACACGCCGCGCGAATTCCAGGCGGCGATGGAGCCGCATGGGCTGATCGCGCGCTGGGAAGGCGACGAGCTGACCATCTGGGAGCCGAGCCAATGGCTCGACGGCATGGCGCGCACTTACGCCGAGTGGTTCGGCGTGCCGTTCGAGAATGTGCGGCTGGTCTCGCCCTATATCGGCGGCGGTTTCGGCTCGAAGGCGCTGGCGCTGGCGCACAGTGCGGTGGCGGCGGCCGCCGCCAAGATGCTCGGACGGCCGGTGAAGCTGGTGCTCAACCGGCCGCAGAATTTCACGTCCTATGGCGGCCGCGCGGCGACGCGGCAGACGGTGGCGATCGGCGCCGACAGGGATGGCAGGATCCAGTCGATTGTGCATCGCGGCGTCAACGAGACGGCGGTCGACGGCATGTGGGTCGAGCCGCTCGGCTCGGTCACCTCGATCATGTATGCCACGCCGAATTTCTCCTCGAGGCAAAATGTGGTGCGGGTCAACACGGTGGTGCCGGGAGCAAAACGCGCGCCGGGCGAGAACCCGAGCGCTTTCGGCATTGAATGCGCCATAGACGAGCTGGCATATGAGCTCGGCATCGATCCGCTGGAGATGCGGCTGATCAATTATGCCGAACAGGATCCGCATACGAAGAAGGCGTGGTCGACCAGGCAGCTGCGCGAGGCCTTTGCAGCAGGAGCGGAAGCCTTCGGCTGGGCGAAACGCCCGCCTGAGCCACGCTCGATGCGGGACGGCCATCAGCTCATCGGCTGGGGCGTGGCGGCCGGCACCTATCCGGTGCGGCGCGCGCATGGCGAGGCGGTGGTCAAGATCCTCGCCGACGGTTCGGTCGAGGTCGAAAGCTCCTCCATCGACATGGGCCAGGGCACCTACACGATCCTGGCGCAGACTGCGGCCGAGACGCTCGGCGTGCCGGTGGAACGCGTGTCGGTTAAGCTCGGCGACTCCCACTTCGCCCGCGCCGGTGTCACCGGCGGGTCGCGGCTGGCCGGCGTCATGACCGGCACCGTCTACAAGGCGGCCGGCCAGGCGCTCGATGAGCTGATCGGGCTGGCGCTTTCCGACCCGCGCTCGCCCTTCCAGGCGCTGCAGGCAAACACGCTGCAGGTGCGGGACGGCCGCATCGCCTCGCCGCGTGGCGAAGGGCCGGAGCTGTCGATCGCCGAGTTCATGGCGGCGATCGGCCGCGACCAGATCGAGGCCAAGGGCGACACACTGCCGGCCAGCACGACGGCGGAGGAGCGCTACAAGAACTACACCACCATCGCCATGTCGATCCCGCATACCGATGGCGACTATTCGCGCTATTCCTGGTGCGCGCACTTCGTGGAAGTCAGGGTCGATGAGGATTTCGGCACGGTGCGCGTGTCGCGCGTGGTGTCGGCGCTGGACTCGGGCCGGCTCTACAACCCCAAGCTGGCCGAAAGCCAGTGGAAGGGCGGCATCATCATGGGCATCGGCCAGGCGCTGCTCGAGGAAGGCATCGTCGACCGCCGCCACGGCCGCATCGTCAACGGCAATTTCGCCGATTACATGCTGCCGACCAATGCCGACATTCCCGACATCCAGACGATCTCGGTCGGCATCCCCGACCCGCATTCCTCGGCGCTCGGCGGCAAGGGGGTTGGGGAACTGGCGATCGTGGGCATCGCGCCAGCGATCGCCAACGCGGTGTTCCACGCGACGGGGAAACGGGTGCGGGACCTGCCGATCACGCTGGAGAAGTTGATCTAGCGGAGCACCGCGGACGGAGCGCGTAATCTCCCCCCTTGTGGGGGAGATGGCCGGCAGGCCAGAGAGGGGCGCTGTCCCGCCGGCGTCCTAAGGCTTGGGTTCCTCGCCTCCGCCGAAGGCGGGGGAGAGGTGTCCGCGAAGCGGACGGAGAGGGGGCTTCGTAGGGCGCTCCCCCTCTCCGTCTCGGCTTCGCCGAGCCACCTCTCCCCCACTTCGTGGGGGCGAGGAAACTACGTCTTGCGACGTCTGCCCTTCCTACCAATCCAGCCCGAACACCAGCTTGCCGAAATGCAGGCCGCCGGCTGCCATATGGGTATAAGCCTCGGTCGCCTCTTCTTGCGAAAACACCTTGTCGACGACCGGCTCGATCCGGGCGGCGCCGATGGCTCGCGCCGCGTCCTTGAGGTCGGACACCGATCCGGTGTTGTTGCCCACCACCTTCAGCGCCTTGATGATGATCGGCAGCAGGTTGACCGTCGCCTCGGCGCCGGTGACGAAGCCGATGGTGAACAGCGTGCCGCCGGGCGCGGTGGCGTTGACCGCTCGGGCGAAGGTGGCGGCGCCACCGGTCTCGACGACGAGGTCGGCGCCGAGGCCGTCGGTCAACTCCAGCACCTTGCCGTCCCAGTCCGGCGTCGAGCGGTAGTTGATGAGGTGATCGGCGCCGAGCGCCTTGGCCCGCTCGAGCTTCTCGTCCGAGGACGAGGTGATGATCACGGTGGCGCCGGCCGCCTTGGCAAGCTGAAGCGTGAAGATCGACACGCCGCCGGTGCCGAGCAGCACGACGACCGAGCCCGGCCCGACATCGGCGGCGCGGATGGCGTTCCACGCGGTGGTTCCGGCGATGGGCAACGTCGAGGCCGCCTCGAAGGAGAGATGCGCCGGCACCGGCACGACCGAATTGGCCGGCAGGGCGACATATTCGGCGAGCGATCCGGGCAGCGAGATGCCGCGCATCTGCGTCATCTCGTATGGGCGCGGCCGGCCGCCGATCCAGCGCGGCTTGGCATGGGCGACGACGCGGTCGCCGACGGCAAACCTCGTCACGCCCTCGCCGAGCGCAACGATCTCGCCGGCGCCGTCGGCGACGGGTATGAGCGGAAAAACCGGGCCGGGATAATTGCCGCTCGCCACGGCGACGTCGACGAAATTCAGGCTCGCCGCGCGCTGGCGGATCAGCACCTCGCCGCGCTGCGGTTCGGGTGTGGCGACGCTGGCGGCGCGGAAGGCGTCGAGCCTGGGCTGGGTGAGTTCGATGGCTTTCATGGGTTCACTCCGTGGGTGGTCGATTGACGGTTGAGTGAACCTATCTGCTGCGCTATTCCTCGATAATTGTCGGCTTTTGCATTTGAGTATTGCAAATCATGCAGCAATCCCACGAACCCGCCGCTCTTGCCGAAATGGCCGCCTTCGCGGCCGTCGCGGAGGCCCGCTCCTTCACCCGGGCTGCGGCGAGGGTCGGGCGCGACGCGACCATCCTGTCGCGCCGGCTGCAATCGCTGGAAGAGCGGCTGGGGGTGCGGCTGCTCCACCGCACGACGCGCAGCGTGTCGCTGACCGAGGCGGGCGCGGAATTCCTTGTCCGCGTGCGCGCCATCCTGGCTTCTGTCGACGAGGCCGAGGCCGCCGCCTCCGCGCATGCCGGCGGCCGGCCGCGCGGGCTGCTCAGGCTGGCGCTGCCCGGAACGTTCGGGCGCATGTGGATAGCCCCGTTCCTGCCGCAGTTCCTCGCCGAATTCCCGGACCTGCGCATCGAGGCCGAATTCTCCAACCGTTTCGCCGATCTCGTCGCCGAGAATTTCGACGTTGCCGTGCGGCTGGGAAGCCTGGAGGATTCGCGCCTGGTGGCGCGCAAGGTGGCGACGCGGCGCCGGCTGCTCTGCGCCGCCCCTTCCTACCTCGCTCGAAGGGGTCGGCCGGAAACGCCGCAGGCGCTGCTCGAGCATTCCTGCCTCGGCTTCACCGGCTTCCAGACCTTTCCGGCCTGGGAGATGACCGACCGCGAGGGCCGGCGCGTGCGCGTCGAGGTTTCGGGGCCGCTCACCAGCGACGACGCCGAGGTGCTGGTCGAGGCCGCCGTGCAGGGCGTCGGCCTGATGATGAGCACCGACTGGCTGGTCGGACGCGAGCTCGCCAGCGGCCGGCTGGTGCCGATCCTTGAGGACTGGACGCTGGCCGACGAGGGCGCGGTCTATGTCGTCATGCCCTCCGCCAAGGGCCAGGCCGCCAAGACCCGCGCCTTCGCCGACTGGATCGGCAAGCGATTTTCGCCAGAACCGCCCTGGCGGCGGTGAGGACCGCGGCAAAAATCGCGACACGCTAGCCGCTAGACTTCGTCATTCTAGGGCGGAGCAAGGAGCGAAGCGACGCGCACAGACCCTAGAATCCATGCCGTGACGCCTGAGAGCCACCACGGTGCAGAACGCTCACCAGCCGATCCCGCGAAAGAGTTCGAACCATTCCGGATTGGTCTTCTCGATCAATTCGACCTTCCATTGGCGTGGCCAGCGCTTCAGCGATGTCTCACGCTGGATAGCATCGGCGATGTCGAAGTATTCCTCGTACCAGACCAGACGCTGCACACCGTAGCGGCTGGTAAAGCTAGAGCCTTGGCCAGCCTTGTGCTCGGGCATCCGGCGAGCGAGGTCATTGGTGACACCGATGTAGATCGTGCCGCCTTTCTGGCTTGCCGTCATGTAGACGTAGCCTGTCATGTCGCGATCTTAGCTGGCGATGTTGCAAGTAGCCATTCTGCACCGCTGCATCTTACGGCCCGCGTCACGGCATGGATTCTAGGGTCTGCGCGCGTCGCTTCGCTCCTTGGTCCGCCCTAGAATGACGAAGCGAAAGGGTGGGAGATTGCGCACTCGCCCGTTTTCGCCAATCTCTGTATGATCACCGCATCACGAGGGGAGCGATCATGAAACGCGGGCTGGCAACACTCATCCTGGCACTGCTCACCGCCCTGCCCGCCCATGCCGCGTCCTGCTCCTGGTCGGCCAAGATGGAGGAGGACGAGGGCGGCAGCGTGATGATGGCCTCGGTCTGCGGCGGCCCGAAGGGGGACGCGCATCTGATGCTCGCCTGTTTCGGCAAGCCGGTGCTGAGCTACGATCTCGGCGCTGCGGGCGGGCAGCTGGAGCCTGGCATCAGCGGCTCCTTCACCTTCAAGGCCGGAGCCAAGAGCCTGACGAAGAAGCTCGAGCTGGAGGCGATGTACAATAACTTCACCACCGAACTTTCCGGCCCTGCCGACCCGTTGCTTTCGCTGCTGCGCGGCAAGGGGGACGTGACGGTCAGCGCGGACAAGTATGGCGAGGCGACATTTCCGCTGAAAGGCTCAGGCGCCGCGATCGGCAAGGTGCTGGCCGAGTGCGGCAAGGGGTCCGGCGGCGAGGCGGATTGACGCCTGGCCGCAAGCACCCGCTTGTTCCGATGCCTTTCCCGCCGTGCTGGTCACGCCTTGCGCGGAAGCGGAATGGGTTGGAAGCCGGCGTCCGGCTCGGCCAGTCGCGTGGCGTCGCGCCCGCTTGCCTTGGCGGCGTAGAGAGCCTTGTCCGCCTGCAGGATCATGCTGGTCGGGTCGTGGCGGGCGGTCGGGCCGCTGATGGCGACACCGACGCTGATGGTGACGACCTTGCGCGCGCTGCGATCATGTTCCAGCGCCCGCTCGCGCACCGCGGCCCGCAGATTGTCGGCGACACGCATGGCGCCGGCCGCCGACGTATCCGGGAGAATGACGGCAAATTCCTCGCCGCCATAGCGCGCCACGAAATCGCCGGCGCGCGTGCGCTGGCGCAGGCAGTCGGCGATCTGGCGCAGGCATTCGTCTCCGGCAAGGTGTCCGTAACGGTCGTTATAGGCCTTGAACGAATCGACATCGATCAAGAGCAGCGCGACGTCCCGCTCGGACTGGCTGGTATCGGCAACCACCCCGGCCAGCGCCTGATCGAAAGCGCGCCGATTGCCGACACCCAGCAGCGGATCGGTGTTGGCGAGCTGCGCCAGCTGGTTGCTGAGCGTGGTGAGCTCTCCCTCGGTGCTCTTGATCTCGGTGATGTCGGAGACGACCACCAGCGCCAGGCCGGCCTGGGTGGGTCTCGTCCTCAGCATCAGCCAGTGGCCGTCGAACAGCTTGATCTGCTGCTCGCCGGGGGTGTGGAGCGCGCCCACGACGCTGTCTATCCATTCCCGCTCGTGGCCCTTGGGGATGCCCACCTGCTCGCCGGTCACGGTCACGGCTTCCAGGATGTCGCGCAGCCTTGTGCCGGGAACGCGCAGGTCGCCGGTCAGCGGAAACAGCTCGCGGTATTGCTCGTTGCAGAAGACCAGAACCCCCTCGGCATCGAACATGGCAAGGCCGTCCGACATCTCGGACAGCGCATAGGAGAGCTGGTTCTTGGCCTCCAGCAGCGTCTGTTCGAGTTGCTTCTGGGCCGTGATGTCGCGTGTGACGCCAACAAGGCCGATGACGTTGCCGTCGACATCGCGCAAAGGTGTCTTGGAGGTCGAGAACCAGCGAAGATTACCCTTCAGGTCCGGAATCTGTTCCTCGAAGCCGGCGATCCCCTCGCCCGATTTCAGCATCCTCTGCTCCAACCCGGAAAGGATGCGGGCGCGAGCGGCGTCGGCTATGTCGAAGTCGGTCTTGCCCGTCATCTGCACGGGGTGGTCATAGCCATTGTAGGCGGCGACCGTCTGGTTCACGGCAACGAACTGGCCGCGCGCGTTCTTGACATAGTAGAAGTCCGGCGCCTGGGCGACCGCCGCGCGCAGCAGATCGCGCTCCTTGGTGACAAGCTGTGTGTGCAGCACGACGAGGCCGGCCACGGCGGTTGCCGCGATATTGAGCGCGATGAGCGGCAGCACGAGATGGACATCGATATCGGGCGCGGCCGTCTGCGGCAGGATCGATACGGGCACAAGCCCAGACAGGCCAACACAAACCGCAAACACGAGCACTTGCCAGGCGCGCGTCTGGCGGCGCCCGATGAGGCGGTTGGCAAGAACGCCGGCGGCGAATGCCACCGCAATGCCGATCAGGCCGGCGGTCAGGCCGTGGCCGCCGATCGCGATGCGGTATCCCAGCGGAAAAGCGGTGGCCACCAATGCGCCCGGCATGCCGGCGAACAGGCCGGCCGTCGCAACCAGCGACGTCCTGAGATCCAGCAGGACGCCCGGCTTAACCTCGACGGTCAACAGCATGGAGGCCAGCGCGCCCCAGCCCATGATGCAGCCGAAGACGAGCAGCCTGACTCTTTGCGAGCGGCCCTCGAGCCAGGGCTGCACGTAGTTCCAGCCGGATACGAACAGCGCCACCGCAGCGAGATTTGCCGTAAGATGTTGCCACATGGCGCCGATACCCATCTCCGATCGGGCCATTAAAAGCACTTGAAAAGTTGTTTCCGGGTTAAGGCCGCCACCCAAGGTGGTTCCCCGGTTGCGTCGCGAACTCGGCTCCTCCTTTGGCGAAGCCCCTCGCCCACACCATGGGAAGGAGCAGGCTCAGTGCCTCACTTGCCTTGCGCCTTCATGAACTGCCCGAGCAGTTCCACCGGCAGGGGGAACACCACCGTCGACGAACGCTCGCCGGCGATGTCGTGCAGGGCCTCGAAATAGCGCAACTGCATGGCCTGCGGCTCGGTTGCCAGCATGCGGCCGGCCTCGACCAGCTTCGCCGCCGCCTGCTGCTCGCCGTCGGCGTTGATCACCTTGGCGCGGCGCAGCCGCTCGGCTTCGGCCTGCTTGGCGATGGCGCGGATCATGCTCTCATTGAGGTCGACATGCTTGATCTCGACGTTGGAAACCTTGATGCCCCAGGCATCGGTGCGCTGGTCGAGTATCTCCTGGATGTCGCTGTTGAGCTTGTCGCGCTCGGCCAGCATCTCGTCGAGCTCATGCTTGCCGAGCACCGAGCGCAGCGTGGTCTGCGCCAGCTGGTTGGTGGCGGCCATGAAATCCTCGACCTGGATGATCGCCCGCTCGGCGTCGACGATGCGGAAATAGAGCACGGCGTTGACCTTGACCGAGACATTGTCGCGCGAGATGACATCCTGCGGCGGCACATCCTGCACCACCACGCGCAGGTCGACCCGCACCATCTGCTGGACGAAGGGGACGAGGATGATCAGGCCGGGACCCTTGACCCCGGTGAAGCGGCCGAGCGTGAAGACCACGCCCCGCTCATATTCCCTGAGGATGCGGATTGCCGCCGCCAGGAAAATGATCGCGGCCACCGCAATGATGAGATAGGCCACGTAACCGACCATCATTTTATTGCTCCGTTGTTGCCTGCATCGCGACGCCGCACCGTCAGCACGAGGTCGCTGACACCGGTCACCTCGACACGGTCGCCGGGCTGCATGGGCTCGCCTGCCCTCGCCCGCCAGCGCTCGCCCAAAGCCAGCACATGCCCCTCGCCGCCCTGCCAGTCGAGGATCTCGACGGGAAGGCCGCGCATGGCCTCGCCGCCGACGCGCGGCGGGTTCCTGCGCGCCGCCCAGACATAGGTGCCGGTGAGCAAGGCCAGGCCGAGCGTCAGCGCGGCGGCCGGGCCGATGACCGCCCAGGACATGGCAAAGCCCGGCCCTTCGACCTTGAGCAGCATGGCGGAGCCCAGCAGGAAGGCGGCGACGCCGCCCAGCCCCAGCACCACGGTTGGGTTGAAGGCCTCGACGATCAGGAAGGCGACGCCGAGCATCATCAGGGCGAGACCGGTGTAGTTGATCGGCAGGAGGTTCAGCGCGTAGAGACCGAGCACCAGGCAGATGGTGCCGACGACGCCCGGCGCCACGGCGCCCGGGCTGGTGAACTCGAAGACGATGCCGTAGACACCGACCAGCATAAGGATGACGGCCGTGTTCGGGTCGGTGATGACGGCCAGGAGCCGGATGAACCAGCCGGGCTCCAGCGTCTCGACCGGCAGGCCCTTCGTCGCCAGCACCTCTTTCCTGCTGGCCACCTCGACGGTGCGCCCGTCGGCAAGCTGCAGAAGCTCGGTGGTGTCGCGGGCGACGAAGTCGATGACATGTTCCTGCAGCGCGGCGTTGGCCGACAGGCTCGCCGCCTCGCGCACCGCCTTCTCGCCCCAGTCGCCGTTGCGCCCGCGCATCTCGGCGAGCGAGCGGATGAGCGCCACCGCGTCATTGGTCACCTTGGCCATCATCGCGTCGCCGGCCGGCTGTCCGGTTGCGTCCTTCTGGTCCCCGTCCTTCTCGTTCTTGTCCTTCTCGCCGCCTGGAAGCGACGGCAGGCCGCCGAGCTCGACCGGCGTCGCGGCGCCGAGATTGGTGCCGGGCGCCATCGCCGCGACGTGGGTGGCGTAGAGGATGTAGGTGCCGGCGCTGGCCGCGTGGCCGCCGGAGGGCGCGACATAACCGATGACAGGCACAGGCGAGGCCAGGATGTCGGCGATCATCTCGCGCATCGAGGTGACAAGGCCGCCCGGCGTATCGAGCTGAAGGATGAGGACCGCGGCGTCGCGCCTGGCGGCGGTGTCGAGCGCGTCCTCGAGTTGCCTGGTGCTTGCCGGCCCGATGGCGCCGTCAACGGCGATGCTCAACGCCACCTTCCCGCTCCCGGCGGAGGAGAAGGCAGAAACGGCGGCCGCGCCCAAAAGAGCAGCGGCGAAAAGGGCCACCCGCGCGATGCTCACGCTCAAAGCTCCATGGCCCAAATATGGGGTTGTGTCGCGGTGAAGTCCAATGGGGCGTTGAAGACACAACGCGCTATCTTCCCCGCAAGGCCGCTAGGGCGAGATCAGGAAGCGACCATCCCTACTGCGATCATCCGGCGGCGCGGGAGGCCTGCGCGAGGAAATAAAATCGGCAAACAAACGCGGCCGGCCCGTGCTTCGTTGCGCACAACCCGGCCGCGTTACGTCAATAGTCGGTGTTGCTCTCGACCACGACCGGACGGTGATGGTGCCGGTGGCCGATCGAACCCGTGACGACCACCGTGTCGTCGCGGCGGTGATGGCGGTGACGCCAGCCGCGCTCGCCATTGTCATAAAAGGCGATCGTGCCGTGGTGGCGGTGGTGAAGACGGTGGCCCTCGTCGTTGATGACGACCGCCGGGCGGTGATGATAGTAATGCCTGTGATGCGTCCTGATGACGACATCGGCCTCCGCCGCGGAAGCGACGGCGGGCGCGGCGACACAGAGCGCCAGGGCAGCAAGAAGCACTGTTTTCATTGCTCTATTCCTAATTCCTGAATTCATCCCTTCGCCGGATAAACCGACGCCCGCCGCTTTGGTTCCGGCCCGGGTTGCATTGCGCAATGGGACTGCGGCAGACGGAAAAGCCCAGCCGGCGGCGAGGCTCAGCTGTCGCGCTGACGCCGAAGCGCCATGTAGCGCAGGTAGGTCTTGGCGGCGGCGTCGCAGGCGCGCCGCCCGGGGCCGTTGGCCTCGATCATCGTTTTGGCGAGCCGAGGCGGCAGGCCGTATTTGCTGGCGAAGAACGCCGGCTCGTATGGTTGGTCGTCCACATCGTCTGTCGGTCTATCGAGGCTCATGTCTGCTCCCTATCGGCGGCGCGCGGAAGTCGGCGCGCGTGCCAATGCGGAGCGCTGGCTTTGGTTGCGGCGCCCAGCCCTCTTCGCGCGCCGGTCCGACCTCAGTCCGACACCGCTTTGCGACCGTCGCCCGATCGTGGGAACGAAGGCTTCCCAGCTTCGTTTGCCGACGTGAATTTGCGGCATAGTGCCGGCCAACAGGAGCAACGAACATGGACGACAATCGCAACAGTGTTCTGGAGGCGCGCTGGCTCCTGGCCGTGCCGGCATCGGTGCTGCTCACCGTGCTGATAGCCGGCATGCTGCTCGGATAGGCGGCCGATGAACCGCCTGCTCTTCCGCGCGGCGGATTTCCTGTCGCGTCCGCCAGGCTTCTACGCGATGCTTGCCGCCATGGCGGCCTGCACGCTGCTGGTGCCGTTCGGGCTTACAAACGTGGTGACCTATGCCCTGTCGGTGGCGGCCATCATCATCACCGGGGTGGTTCTCATCCAGGGCTACCGGGACACCGCCGCCATCCACGCCAAGCTCGACGAGATCGTCATTGCGCTGCGTGAGACGCGCAACGACGTGGTCGGGCTCGAACATTCCGAGCCGCATGAGATCAAGTCCAAGCTGGTGGAACTGGAGATTGAGGCCGAGCGCCTGGCGGCCTCGGAAACGTTGAACGGGGGCAAGGGATGAGGCCGGCGCCCCAGTGGGTGGGGCTTCGTTGGGGTAGCTGAGGCACCGGCCGAAGGCGGAATGGGCACCGCCGCCAGGCAAAGATAGGCCTCGCGGGCGGCGGCGAAATTACGCGATCGCGGAAGCGCCCGTGAAGCCACCCCGGCGGGGCCGATCGGAACAAACGCCCGGCGTCGCCGTTTGTGGGGATGGTTATGTTCGCTCCCCTCGATATGCACGGCGAGAAGCGCGCCGATCTCCACCGGGCCGCAAGGCTGTCGCTGCTTCATGACCGCGTGGTAAAGCGCTTCGACAGGGTCGATCATTCAGCCGATGCTGCCGAGAGGGCCGCGGCCGCTTTCGTCGAGGCGACCCATCGGCCGACCATCTTCGTTGCACCATTCCGGTCAGACAGGAAACCTCAAACAGCGGCCGGCTGGACGCTCGGGCTGTGACCGGTGGTGAGTTGGCAAGGGCGGCATGAACCGTCAGTGAGGCCGCGCGTTGCGTTCCCTGATCAGATCGCGCGCTCTCAACTCGGCATATACCGCCTCGCGGTGCCCACGGTACCGTCCTAGCAATCTCATTGCCTCGTCGCGCTCCAGACGCCCGAGTTTCATCATAAAGCGAAGTTCACGTTCCGGAATCAGAGGCTGAGCTTCCCGCCGCCGCCACCACGTTTCATGCATCGCTTCTACCTCCCCGCGACGCCCACTCGACAGTCCGGCAGAACCGCTGCCCCGCCCTGCCCGTGGAGACGTTATAGACCTTCATGCATTGGCCAGAGTGACACTGCCCACACTTCTCAGTTCTGACACTTGCATTTGTTAACGGCGTCTCCCTTTTCCTCCGACCCGGCATCGGCTCCCGCCCGCATCCTTGTGTCACAGCAGGCTGGCTGCGGAGATCAGGCGCTGCAGCGCTCCCTCCGACCGCCAGCAAACGCAATCGCTGCCGCGACCGCGACCACGCCCGCGGCCACCGCAAAGGTCATTGCCATCCCGTGCGCGACGGCCGCGGGGGCTGCCGCCGCGATATCTCTCGTCCCCACGGCGAAGGCGAACACCGCGCCCATCACCGCCGTGCCGGTGACGAGGCCGAGATTGCGCGAGAGGCTGAGCATGCCCGAGACGACGCCGCGCTCGTTAGCGTCGACATCGGCCATGACGGCGGTGTTGTTGGCGGCCTGGAAGAGCTGGTAGCCCGGCGTGAGCACGGCGATCGCCGCCGCGTAGCCGACGACGCCGAAGAGGTTCGGGAGTGCCGCGAGCGCGGCGCAACCGGCGACCATCAGCGCCAGGCCGGCGATGACCATCGCGGCCGCCCCCAGCCGGTCGACGATACGCCCGGCAATGATGCCGCAGACCGCCGAGACCACGGGGCCGATCGACAGCACGGCCCCGGTCGCCGCTTCGCTCAAGCCCAGCGCCCGCGACAGGAAGAACGGTCCGACGACCAGGGTGGCCATCATCACCGTCGAGACCAGCGCATTCATGGCGAGGCTCGGCGCCAGCACCCTGTCGCGCAGCAGCGCGAGCTTGACCAGAGGCGATGCCACCTTGGCCTCGGCGACGACGAACAGCGCCGCGCCAGCCATGGCCGCGCCGAGCAGCGCCGCGTTGAGGCCGCCGAAATGGCCGCGCCCGATGGTCATGGCCAGCGCATAGGCGGCAAGCGTCGCGGCGAGCAGCAGCGTGCCCGGCACATCGAAGCGGGCCTTCGCGCCCGTCGCCTGGCGCACGATGCCCGCCGCCGGCAGGAAGCGCCAGGCGGCGAGCAGCGCGACGCCGCCCAGCGCGGCGTTGACGAGGAAGATCGAGCGCCAGCCGAGAGCGGCGATCAGCACGCCGCCGAGCGAGGGGCCGAGCGCCGTGCCGATCGCCGACATGGTGCCGAGCAGGCCCATGGCGCTGCCGGTGCGCTCTTTCGGCACCGTCTCGCCGACGACGGCTATCGTCAGCGCCATCATCACTGCCGCGCCCAGCCCCTGCACGGCGCGCGCGGCGATCAGCAGCGCCAGTGACGGCGCGAGCGCGGCGGCAAACGAGGCGGCGCTGAACAGCGCCAGGCCGGCGATCAGCAAGAGCCGCCGGCCGACGAGATCGCCGAGGCGCCCGACGCTGACGATCAGCGCGGTGATGGCGAGCAGATAGGCGAGCACCACCCATTGCACCGCCGGAAAGGACGCGGCGAAGACAACGCTCAGCGTCGGCAGCGCGACATTGGCGATGCTGGTGGCGAGCGAGGAGACGAGCATGGCCAAGGACAGGCTGGCCAGCGCGCCCGCCGTCGAATGGCTTAGGGGCGCGGCGCGGGTCTCGGCAATATCGGCCATGATGTCTTCTCCGTCGGGTGAACTCGGCGGGAAGATAGGCGTCCAGCCGATGTGGCGGAACGCGCAGCATTTGCACTTGATCAGTGCATGGAACGCCATGTCATCGAGCGACAACCATGCTATGGTTGCGCTCATGTCGCGACCCGATCTCAACCTGCTCGTCACGCTGGAAGTGCTGCTTGCCGAAGGCAGCGTCGCCAATGCGGCGCGGCGCCTGAAGCTCAGCCCTTCGGCGATGAGCCGGGCGCTGGCGAGGCTGCGCGAGGCGACCGGCGATCCGCTTCTGGTGCGCGCCGGGCGCGGCCTGGTGCCGACGCCGCGCGCCGTCGAGCTCGGCGCGGAGGTCGGCCGGCTGGTGAAGGAGGCGGAAGCGGTGCTGCGGCCCGCCGAGCGGCTCGACCTCGCGCGGCTCAACCGCAGCTTCACGCTGCGCAACAGCGACGGATTCGTCGAGAATTTCGGCCCGGCGCTGCTGGCCCGCGCGTCGCGGGAAGCGCCGGGCGTGCAATTGCGCTTCGTGCCCAAGCCCGACAAGGACAGCGGCCCGATGCGCGAGGGCGCGGTCGATCTGGAGACCGGCGTGATCGGCAATACGACCGGGCCGGAGGTGCGTTCGCGGGCGCTGTTCCGCGACCGCTTCGTCGGCGTCGCGCGGGCCGGCCATCCTTTGAGCGAAGGCCGCGTCACCGCCGCCCGCTTCGCGGCCGGCCGGCACATATTGATCTCGCGGCGCGGGCTCGATCGCGGCCCGGTGGATGACGCGCTGGAGCTCGCCGGGCTGACGCGGACGATCGCGACCGTGGTCGGCGGCTTCGCCGAGGCGCTGGCGCTGGCGCGCGGCTCGGACCTCATCGCCACGGTGCCGGAGCGCTATACGGGCACGCTGCGCGAGGGCCTGTTCACCTTCGCGCTGCCGGTCAAGCTTGCACCGTTGACGATCTCGCTGTTGTGGCACCCGAGGCTCGACGCCGATCCGGCGCATCGCTGGCTGCGGGGGCTTGTGAAGGAGGTGTGTGGCGGAGCGCGTAGTCCCGGCCCTTGAGAGGAGATCAACGCGGCGAGGAACCGGCCACGCGTCCGCGGGACACTTCTTTAATATTAGTCATTACTAACGTATAATGCGCGCCGTTCATGGAACCCGTGGCATGGTCAGCGCGTTGCCGGGCGCTTTTGAAACAGCCGGAGGCTCGCTTGAGCGAATTCAGGAAGTTCGCGTGCCCCCGGTGCCTGGGCGCCGGCAAGGTGTTCGAGTGTGAAAAGCAGGTGGCGTCGAAAGGCTCATGCTGTCCCTCGGGCATGTTGCGCGACAATTGCCCTGGACAACGGGTTTCCTGCCAGGCCTGCAACGGAACCGGCCTGCGCGGCTACGGCGCACCCCCTCTTTTGCAGGACTAAGCCGCGACAGGGCGATCGCGGCATCTGGGCTGGCCAGCCTGTGGCGCATGCAGCGAATCCGAAATATCGCGGCGCACTTCAGGCGCTGGCGCCGCCCATCAGCGCGGCGACCAAGGTCGCCAGGAAGACAAGCAGCCCCAGTGCGAGCCGATCCAGCCACGCGCGCCGTCTGGCAAGGATCTCGAACAACCGATTGGCCATCGCAACTTCCCCCCTTCGCTGCGCGACATTGTAGCATGCCTTTCATGAGAACATCATGAAATGACTCACACAGCCTCCGATGCCGCTTCAAGGGGAATCGGCCGCTGCCGGCCGCCCGATGCCGCGCCGCCAAATGCACCCAAAAAAAGTCGGGGGCGGCGGGAAATGTCGGCCGGCGAAAAATCAGCCTATTCAAGCAGATAGGCATATAAGCTCCTCCAAGCGGGAAAAGCCCGGAATCCCGCCATTTCGCGGCAGCGCGGGAATGGCTGCAAGGGACACTTCCAGCACGAAAAGCCGGCCCAAAAGCCGCTTCCGGGTCGACCGCCGCCGGCGTTGACAGGGCACCGCGCCAATGGCACTCCGCAAGCACTGGTCACGCCATGACCGTTGCTGTTGGGGACGGACGGGGTTTCAGCAGCTTGGCGGCGGCGCCGGACGGGCGGGCACATGCAGTGTACCGCCCGCTCCTGGCCAGCCCGGCCTCCAGTTCTGCCGCTGCTTGCAACGTAACCGATCGCGCTTGCGCGCCGGGAATGACACAGGACAATTAGCCGGCATGCTGCAGCCAATGGCGGTCGAACACGTCGAGGATGGCGCGGAACTCGGACGGGGGGATCTGGTTGACGCCGCCATCGCCGTCGGCGCTGAGGAATTGGCCGAGCTGGCGGTCGACCGCTTCCGGGTGCTCCATGACGATGCCGAGGCTGGCCAGGTCGGCGGCGATCGAGATGCCGGGCGGCAGGGGGCCCCATTGTTCGGCGGCGGGCGCATCGCGCAGGCGCACCAACAGGATCCTGGTGAGCGAGGGCTGCGGTTCCGGGGCGAAGATGGCGGTGCCGACCATATAGCCGCCGAGGACGCTCACCGGCTGCGTATGCGGGAACAGGCAAAGGAAGGACTGCGCCTCGCCGCCCACCTCTTTCAGATGCAGATAGAGGCTGCGCTTTGCCGGCGTGACCGGCCCGGAGAACTGCAACTGCCCGGTCGGCGATGTCTCGCGATATATGGCGGTGAAGGCATGCGCACCGGGCCCCGCCTCGATCGTTAGGCGGCCCCTGATGAGCTGGCCGCGATAATAGGGCGACCAAGCTCTAGTGTACCACGCATAGGTCCCGGCGAGCGCCAGTCCGATGCCTCTGTCCTCATGCCCTGGCAAGGCAGCGGACTGCGCGTGGGCGCGGCGTTCGAGCTCCGCCACGCCGATGCCGTGGCGGGCCGCGATGGCGGACGCGAAGCTCGGCAGATCGCTCTCAGCGATCCAGGCGCCGGGCTGCTCGAGGCGCAGCACTTTCGCCCAATCGTCGTAGACGCTTTGCTCGCGCGGCTGAGCCCGGCCCTGCAGCCATTTGTCGGCGCGGCCAAGGTCGAATGCCGTTCTCGCATTGACGGAACGGAACGCCGCCGCGAGATCCTTGCGGGTGACGGTGCCGAGCAGCGCCGATGTCAGCCGCAGCTTCTGCGCGATATGTTGTGCCATCGAAGCCCCCCTCGGACCCCATGCCCTTCCGAGAATCATGCCTGGCCGCGGCCGCCCCCGGGGCACGGCGTCGACTCGTGATGATACGCATGGTCGCGACGCTGCGCGCCGGACTTTCGTCCTGCGCCCGACGTCCGGTGCTGCGACCTTCCACAGGTCGATGCCGTGGAAATTCCGCAGAATTCCACGCCCTTCCACACGCCCGCCCTTTGCCGCCGGGGAGCCGGCGCTAAGCTCGCATCGGGCAAGGGGCAGACCGTCATGAAAAACGCGCTGAATGTGGGCTTGAGCACGTCATCCCCTTCCTTCGCAGAGCTGTGACACGCTCGATTTCGAGCGACGGCGAGTCCCGGCCCAAAGCCGGCGACGAGCTAACCGTGTTGCCACCTCATCCTGGAGGAATGTTCAGATGACCTCGACCACCTCTTCGACACTCACCTTCGTCTTGTTTGTTTCGGGATGCATAGCCCTGGCGCTGCTGTTCATCAACGCGCCGCAGGGGGAATTCCAGTCGAAATACGTCAAGGCAACGCCCGCCACGCAAGGAGCGTCGCCCACGCGCATAGACATCGACAACGACGCGCATGCGATACGCTTCTATGTCGACGGCAAGCAGGTCGCGCTGCTCGACGCATCTGGCTTCAAGCCATGAGGAGGCCGCAGAACCAGGAAAGGAAACCTGCCATGAAGATCCTCCTATCCGCGCTGACGGCGCTTCTCGTCTCGGTCGCGCTGATGCAAGGCGCCGGGGCCAAGACGAAAATCGTGGTGACCGAAAAAAAGGCCGCCACAACAACCGGCAAGCATCGGCCGCCGCTCGATGAGACGGCAACCGGCGGCATCCAGCCCTTGGCCGGCCAGACGCCGAAGACCGCGGATCTGGGCCAGGCCTATCCGGAGGCGCTGGACCTGCCCTTCTAGGGCAATTGCAGGGAACGCGCCCGGCGGTGCGGGTCGGCAACCGCCCTAAACCGATGGCGGCCACCCGGGATCGGCGAGGAAAGGCAGTGGGCGAACCCCAGCCAACAGCTACCCGGCCAGCCTGAGGGCTGGGAGCTTGGCGCCGCGGCGGCGCGGCCTCTGCCCTCGCGCGGATTGCGATGCGGTCGGCGCGGGCCAAACGCGCGGCTTGACCAGGCCATGGCCGGCGCGATAGGCGGGCGCAGGCCATCCGATTGATGAAAGACCGCCATGACCGACCCTATCGTGAAAGACAGCAACGGCGCGCCGCTGAAGGATGGCGACTCCGTGACGCTGATCAAGGACCTCAAGGTCAAGGGCACATCCGAGACGATCAAGCGCGGCACGCTGGTGAAGAACATCCGCCTCACCGGCAATCCCGGCGAGATCGAATGCAACACCAAGCAGGTCAAGGGCCTGGTGCTGAAGACGGAGTTCCTGAAGAAGGCGTGATTGGGGGGCCAATCTCCCCTTATGTTGCACTGCGTTAGATTTGTTGCATTGCGATATCGGCGCACAGGGCCGAGGCTTTGCCACAGGCGGGATACGAGCGAGCATTTACGAGGTTCGTATTCGTGTCAGCATCGGCGCAGGATTTCCGACCCGATATCGAAGGGCTGCGAGCGGTGGCCGTGGCGGGCGTCGTCGCCTACCATTTCGGCCTCAAGGCGCTGCCGGGCGGCTTTGCCGGGGTCGACATCTTCTTCGTCATCTCGGGCTATCTGATCACCCGGCATCTGGTCGCCGAGATATCTCAAACAGGCCGACTCGACCTCTTGCGCTTCTATGCCCGGCGCGCGCGGCGCCTGCTGCCGGCAGCGCTTTTCGTCATCGCCGCGACGCTTGCCGCCGGCGCGATCATCCTGTCGCCGGAGGAGCAGGCGCTCTATTCCAAGGGCGCGATGTTCGCCTCGGCCTATATGATCAATCTGTGGCTGATCCGCTGGTCGTTCGACTATTTCGCCAATGACGCCACATCCAACCCGTTCATCCACTACTGGTCGCTGTCGGTCGAGGAGCAGTTCTATGTCGCCTGGCCGGCGCTGTTGATGCTGGCCGCGTGGATGAAACCCGGCAAGCGCGCCATCATCGTTGCCATCGGCGTCGTCGGCCTCGTCTCCTTCATCCTCTGCGCCTGGCTGACAAGCGTTTCGCAGCCCTGGGCGTTCTACTTCTCGCCGCTGCGCGCATGGGAATTTGCCGCCGGCGGCCTCGCATCGATGGTGCCGGCGCGGCTGTTGCAGAAGCGTCCGCTACTGGGGCGGGCGTTGAGCCTGGCCGGCCTGGCGATGATCGGGACCGCTTATCTCACCTTCAGCGAGGACGCTCCCTTCCCCGGCTTTCTGGCGCTTCTGCCTGTCACCGGCACGGTCCTTCTGCTCAAGGCGGGAGCGGCCGGCGCCAGGGACGGCACTCCTTATTCGCCCAATTCCGGACGGAATTGGGTGAATGCCGCCCTGGCGCTGTCGCCCTTGCAGTGGACCGGCAGGCTCTCCTATTCGATCTATCTCTGGCATTGGCCGGTCATCGTCTATGCCGGCATGCTGGCGCCGGAGCTGACGCCCATCGAGCGGCTCTATTGCCTGGCGCTGACGCTGGCGCTGTCCGCCCTCACCTACCACCTCATCGAGAACCCGATCCGTCGCAACGGCTGGCTGATGGCCAATGCGGCGCGGGCGCTGGTGCCGGCCCTCCTCCTGACCGGCACCGGCGTCGCAGCCGCCTATGGCAATGCCAGGCTTGCCGTGCGCGACCTCGATCCGCAGCAGCGCATCATCGCCGCGAGCGCGGCCGAGCCTTCCACCGCCCGCGCCAGGGCGGGCTGCGTGCAGGACTACGAGACGGTGACACCGGCCCCTTGCGTCTTCGGCGACGGGCGGCGCGTTATTGCGCTGTTCGGCGACTCGCACGCCGACCACTGGTCGACGCCGCTGATCGAGGCGGGCCGGAAGAACGGCTACCGGGTGGTGACGTGGCTGAAGAATTCCTGCCGCGCCTCGCGCATCAGCGTATGGTCGGCCGAGCTCAAGCGCCCCTATGCCGAATGCGACCGCTGGCGCGAGCAGGCGATCGCCGGGATCATCAAGGCGAAGCCGGCGCTGGTCGTCATCTCCGAGCTGGCGCTGACCAGCGGGCGCAAGATGGCGGGCCGCGACGGCGACACGGCAAGGCAGGATGCCGAATGGCGGGCGGGCCTGCGCTCCACCCTCACCAGCCTGAGCAAGGCCGGCCTCAAGGTCGCCTTCATCCGCGACGTGCCGTTCAACAACGCCAATGTCGACACCTGCGTGGCGCGGGCGCTGTGGCGGGACGAAGCACCCTCGCGCTGCGACCAGACGCGCGCCTATGCCGCCAACGACGCCATGGCGGCGGTGGAGCGCGACATCGTCGACAGCATCCCCAACGCCGCTTACGTCGACCTCACCGACCGCTTCTGCAGCGCCACCGTTTGCCACGCCTTCATCAACGGCAAGCTCGCCTTCCGCGACCAGCACCATATGGCCACGCCCTTCGCCGAATCGCTGGAGCCGGAGGTGGAGAAGAGGGTGATCTCGAAGGTGGGGCGGTAGGGCGGGCCCCGCGCCTTCGTCATCCTAGGGCG
The DNA here is from genome assembly GCF_004016445.2 of Mesorhizobium sp. M2E.F.Ca.ET.219.01.1.1. GTDB lineage: Bacteria > Pseudomonadota > Alphaproteobacteria > Rhizobiales > Rhizobiaceae > Mesorhizobium. The sequence goes on along the minus strand of NZ_SADT02000002.1, from coordinate 1,059,293 downwards.
GAGCAAGGAGCGAAGCGACGCGCGCAGACCCTAGGATCCATGCCGTGACGGTAAGGCTTTGCAACGGTTACAGAATTCTGCACCGTCACGCTCTACGGCGGCGGTCACGGCATGGATCCTCGGGTCAAGCCCGAGGATGACGACCGGAAGAGCGTCGGCGCTCCTTCACCCTCGTCCTCCTACCCCACCACAACCACAAAATGCTTGGTCACCGGCTCGAGGATCTTCCACGTGCCCTTGAAATCCGCCTCGACCACGAAGGCGTCGCCGGGGCCGACCTCGACCGGCTCGCCGCCGTCGGGCGTGATGATGATGCGGCCGGGGATCATGTGGACGAATTCATAGTCGGTGTAGGTGGCATGGTAGGTGCCGGGCGAGGCGCGCCAGGTGCCGGACATTACCTTGCCGTCCTCGGTCGTGTGCTGCACGGCGGTCTGCATGGTCGGCCTGCCCTCGACGACGATCCAGCCCGGCAGGTCGCCGGCCTCCGCATGCTCGACAGCGCCGAATTTGAGGATGGTGGGTCTGGTCATCGGATGCTCCTTCGGTTCGCCGGTATTGGCTGGGGACGGCATAGCCGATGATGGCGCGCAATGCACCCGGCGATGCGACAATGCGAGGCGAGGAGGCGACGGGTTTGGTGGCGAGCAGTTGTTGCAGCCTCGCAACATCTGTAGCACATTAGCAACAGTTCACAGACGTTCCGCAGGGCTTTCGGCATTAAGCATCACTGTCCCGTTTCGGGACTGGCATCCGTCTTGCTATGAAGAGATTGCCGGTGTCCTCCCGCCGGTCCTGATCGGGGGATCAGGTTTAAATCTCGCCGGGCCTGTGGGCTTTTGGGCATCAGGGTAGGTCCGGCGAGTTTTTCTTTTCCCACCGTTATGCCGACACGGTTACGCCAGTGGCGGGCGCCCCGCCTTCACTCCGCGGCCTGCAACTGCTTCCTGCGCGCCGGCTGCCTGCGCCGGTGGCCGGCCTTGAGCGTGACGGCCGTCTTTTTGGAAAGCGCTCCGGTCACCGCGTCGATCATACCGAAGGCGACGAAGTCGGCGTTAAGAGTGGTAGCCAGTTCTGCCGCGGCCTCGACGTCACCATTGCCGACTTCCGACCAGAAGACGATGCCGACGCGAAGCTTCGCCTTGATGCGCTTCAGCCGGCGAACCATGAAGCGCGCGTGCCGGGTGGATTGGCGGTTAAGGAAGCCGATCACGACGGCATCGATGGTTTCGAGGTCGAGACGGCGGATCGCTAGCGGTTCAAGTTCGGTAAAGCTCGTCTTCGACACCGAAGCCCCCTGCACTTCCAGCACCTGCGCCAGCATCGCGGCGGCGGCGTCGTCGAGCTCGCCGCGCCCGCCGGCGCAGAGCACCGCGATGCCCGAGCCGTCGGGCAGATCGACCTCTTCTTCCTCCTCCTCGGCAGGCTTGGCTTCGCCAGAGCTTTTCTCGCCAGCCTTGTTTTTCTCGCCAGCCTTGCTTTCGGCTGCCTTCTCATCGGCAGCGGCCGCCTGCTCGCTCTCTTCCTCCTCGGCCTCCTGCTGCGCGCTGTCATCGAGATTGGCGACCAGCGTCATGGCGCTGTCGGCGAGTTGCCGGCGCTGCACGTCATCCATGACGCCGCGCTCCCGGTCCTGCTCGCCGAGCAGCAGCGCGGGAATCGCGACCTGGTCGTAGAACTGGAACAGGTATTTTTCCTCCAGCATCTCCTCGGCATGGTCGGTCGCTTCGTCCGGATCGCCGGCCAGGAGCCGCTGGTAGAGCCTGGCATGCGGCTCCAGCACCGGCTCGTTGCCGAACAGGACGTCGAGGAACTCGAACTGCGGCACGTGCCGGCCGAGCACCACCAGGCAGACGGTGAGCGGTGTCGACAGCACCAGGCCGATCGGCCCCCAAAGCCAGGTCCAGAAGATCGCCGCCACGATGATGGCCAAAGGCGAGAGTCCGGTGTGCGAGCCATAGAGCCACGGCTCGATGACGTTGCCGGTGACGAGCTCCACGACCACGAAAAGCGCGGCGGTCCACAACAGCAGCGACCAGCCGGGCGCCACCGCCAAAGCCAGGAACAGCGGCAGCAGCGCGCCGATGATCGGGCCGATATAGGGCACGAAGCGTAGCGCCAGCGCCAGCAGCCCCCAAAGCAGCGCGTTGGGGATGCCGAGCACCCAGAGCCCGATGGTGATGGGCACGGCGTAGATGATGTTGACCACCAGTTGCATCAGCAGATACTGGCCGACGCGCTTGCCGGCATCCTGCAGCGCCTGCGTGGTGCGATGGAGGTCGCCATAGCCGACCAGCCGGATGAAGCGGTCGCGCAGGTCCTCGCGCTCCATCAGCATGAAGATGACGACGATGACGACGAGCCCGGCGGAGCCCAGCGGGCTGAGCAGCGGCCCGATCAGGTTCTGCAGCACTTCGAGCGGCTTTTCATGCGAGACGACCTCGACCGGGATGGGCTCGCGCTTCGGCGCCTGGGCGGCCGAGGGCAGTTGCGGCTCCTGGCGGTCGATCTCCTGGCCGACGCGCTCGATGACGCCGCCGAGGCGCGAGATGATGCCGCCACCGAGGCCGTTTTCCTTCAGCGCGCGGACCTTGGTCAGGATGTTGATCTGGTAGAGGGGGATGTTCTGTGCGAGGTCGCTGACCTGGGTGGCGACGACGAAGGAGAACAGCGAAAGCGCGGCGAAGGCGCCGGCGACGCTGGCGATGACCGCCGCGATGCGCGGGACGCCGGCGCGCTTCAGCGAGGACACGACAGGCGCTATCGCGAAGGTCAAAAGAAGCGCGACGGCGATCGGCAGGAACACCTCGCGTCCGAAATAGAGCGCGGCGACCGTGACGACCACGCTCGCCACCGTCGGCAGCGCCGTGCGCGAATGGCCCCCGGAAGCGGCAAGCAGGCTCGCCAGCCTTGGCTCTGACGCCCCGTTCCCGCGATTGGCCGCCACCATCGAGCCTCCATGCCGTCCGCCCGGCAATGATCCCAGATACTTCGCCGGCGTGCAACGCGCCGGGGCCCGGTCGGTTGCAGTTGCCCTAATAAATATCCGGGCTCATGAGGTTGCGGGGACGAAGCGCCGGATCCGCCGCCTTGCGTGCCGCCCATGCCCTGTCCGGGGTGGCAACCGGGCCGCGCGCCGGGAACATGGACCGCCCGAAATCGTTGTCTTGCCGAAGGGGCCTTGAAACTCAAGGAGGCAGCGATGAAAAAGCTTCTGCTTGCTTCGATGATCGCCATCGCCTCGGCGTTCGCGATCGCGCCGGCCAGCGCCGGCAGCGTGCAGCTCGGAATCGGCGTCGGCCCGGGCTATGATGACGGCTACTATGGCGACTATGGCGGCTATTACCCGCACCGCTACTACCGCCATGTCTACAATGACGACTACTACGACAATGGCGGCTATGTGGTGCGCTACCATAACCGCTATCACCGCCATCATTGCCGCACCGAGCTGATAACCCACTGGCGCCACCACCACCGCGTGGTGGAGGAAGTGCGCGTCTGCGGTAACGGCTACTACAACAACTACTAGTAGGAGCCAGTAAGCCTGAATGACCGCGCGGGGCGGCACTGCCGCCCCGCGCGATTTCGCGCCATGGACAGGGGCGTGGGGTTGTCGGGTCCGGTTCTCGACCCTTTCCGATCTTGCTAAGGCTGCTGGCCCGCGAGCGAATATTAGCACTTGCGGGAACACGGGCTGGCTTGGGCGCGTTTACAGGGTGATCGACCTTCAGGAGGAGGTTGCCCCATGAAAAAACTTCTGTTTGCTTCGGTGATCGCAGTCGCGTCGGCGGCGGCAACGATAGCGCCGGCGGATGCGCACGGCTTCTTCGGTCTCGGTTTCGGGTTCGGCGGCTATCCGTTCTATGGCGGTCCGATGTATGGCGGCCCGTTCTACGACTATGGCGGCCGCTATTACGGCCCGCGCTACTATGACGACTATTATCCCGGCTATGTCCGCTATCCGCACCGGTACTACTACAGGCACTACTACGTGTATCGCCACCGGTATCACCATAGGCACCACTACTGGCACCACAGGCATCACCACCACCGGTACTATTACAGGTACTAGGCGGCGGGCTCGGCGGGCAGCAGCGTACCGAAGCGGCATTGACGAGACGCAAGCGTAGGCCACGCTTCGCGGTCGTCATCCTAGGGCGGAGCAAGGAGCGAAGCGACGCGCGCAGACCCTAGGATCCATGCCGTGACGTACGAGTGCTGCCACGGCGCAGAATTCTGATCCGCGGCATTCCTCGGCCTAAGTCACGGCATGGATCCTTGAGTCAAGCCCAAGGATGACTAAGATGCTTTGGGCTTCGTTCGCCAGCGCTTCGTGCATCGCCTTGCAAATCCCCGCCAAAATGCCATCTAAATCCTCGGCATCCAGGAGAATCACGTGACGCAGCGAAGCGGCAGCGCCGACCTGCCGCTGCATGGCGGGCGGGTCCCGAAATGGCTGGGCGAGCGCATGACCAGGCTCGGCGCGGTGCTGTGCGAGGCGATCATCCACCATTACGGCCGCGACGAGCTCTTGCGGCGCCTGGCGCATCCCTTCTGGTTCCAGTCCTTCGGCGCCGTGATGGGCATGGACTGGCACTCCTCAGGCATCACCACTTCCGTCATCGGCGCGCTGAAGCGCGGGCTGAACCCGATGGCCGGCGAGCTCGGCATCCATGTCTGCGGCGGGCGCGGCGCGCATTCGCGCAAGACGCCGGGCGAATTGCTGGCTATCGGCGAGCGCGTCGGCCTGGACGGCGAAGCTCTCGCTACCGCCAGCCGGCTGGTGGCCAAGGTTGACAGCGCCGCCGTGCAGGACGGCTACGACCTCTATCTGCATGGCTTCATCGTCACCGATGACGGGCGCTGGGTGGTGGTGCAGCAAGGCATGAACGGCGACGCCCGCCAGGCGCGCCGCTACCACTGGCTGTCGGAAGGCTTGACCAGCTTCGTCGACCAGCCGCATGCGGCGATCGAGGGCGAGCGCCAGGGCGAGATCATCAACCTCACCGACCATCGCGCCGAAAAGGCGCGCGGCGGCCAGGTCGAGCTGCTCAAGACCATGAGCCCGGAAAAGATCCTAGCCGAGCTTACCCTGCTGGAACCCCCGGAAATCGTCAAGGCCGAGCCGGAACCAGCCGCGCAGCCGCTGCTCCCCAACCTCGTCATGCCCGCGCATCACGACGTGCGCGAAAGCGACATCGTCATGCGCCGCCTGCACGGCAACATCGCCTCGGCTATCGAAAGCGGCCCGAAGGATTTCCCGGAGCTGCTTCTTGTCCCCGGCGTCGGCCCGCGCACGGTGCGGGCGCTGGCCATGGTCTCGGAGGTGGTGCACGGCGCGCCCTACCGTTTCTCCGACCCGGCGCGCTTCTCGCTCGCCCACGGCGGCAAGGACCGCCACCCCTTCCCCGTGCCGCTGAAGGTCTATGACGAGACGATCTCGGTGCTGAAATCGGCGGTGGGGAAGGCGAAGCTCGGGCGCGGCGAGGAGCTGGAGGCGCTGCGAAGGCTGGATGGGGAGTCACGCCGGATGGAGAGGTATGTGACGGGACCGAGCCTGAAGGAGATCGTGGCGGGCGAGATGGACCAGTCGCATCTTCTGGGCGGGCGGAGTGTGTTTGGGTGGGAGGGGCCGCCGGATATCAAGAACCCTTAACCGCGTGAGGTGTTCCAACTCGAACGCCACAAACCCAGACTTTCATTTATCAATGGATTTGAGAAGCGACTGCTTGCGAAAGCGCGGATACTAAGTCATCAATTGCACAGCGATCTGGGGAGGCGAAACTGGCTTACAGTACAAATCGGAAGGCTTTTTTTGCTTTTCCAGCTACTCCGCCTGAACTTGCAAAGACTATAGAACAAGCGTGCATCCGCGCCAACGCGCGCCGAGGCGGGATCGCTATACGACCTTGGCCTCAAATGGAAATTTTTGGTCAACATCTTCCGGACAAGGTCCGCGACGAAATCCAATCCTCCGATGTAATTGTTTGTGACGTCACCTTTCCGAACTACAACGTGTATTATGAAGCTGCATTCGCTATCGGCAGCGGGAAGGCCTTTGCCCCTGTTGTCAATGTGTCCTATTCAGACGCATCGAAGCGAGTGCAGGCTGAGGGTTTTTTTGACATAGTAGGCTTTAAGTCATACGAGAATTCTGACGAACTTGCCGAGCTCCTGCGCACGCTTCCCGAAACACGACTGCGCGAGCTGTACAGCAAGCCAATCAATACTGCACAGCCTCTTTTTCTTCTCGATGCCTATCGGAAGACCGATTTTCGTAATTCAGTAGTGACGACTATCAAAGACTCTAATGTCCACTATCGCAGCTTCGATCCGATCGAAATGGCGCGATTTTCATCGGTCTCGATGGTCGCGGAAATTACGGCCTCAGCAGGAGTTGTGATCCCAATCCTCGCTCCTATGATAGACGACTCCGCGCGCCACAACCTGCGCGGAGCTTTCCTTGCGGGGCTTGCCCACGGCCTTAAACGCAGGACGCTTTTGATACAGCAAAAGACTGCTGAAACCACGATTCCCATTGATTATCGAGAGCTTGTGGTCTCTGCCAACAACGTCGAGGACGTCCAAGCAGCGGTCAGCGATTTCGCCAAAGGCAGCGTATTGGCTGTACAGAATTTAACCCGCTCGGAAGTTCAACGCCCACGCAAATCGCTTCTGCAGACGATTACTCTGGGTGCGTCTGCCGCAGAAAATGAATTTCGATCCTTGGAGAGCTATTTCGTCGAGACTTCTGAATATTTGAGGACACTGAGAGGTGAGATAGGGGTAGTCGCCGGCAGGAAAGGATCAGGGAAAACTGCCATTTTCTTTATGGTCCGAAATACAATCCGAACACAAAGGAATACCGTCGTTACGGATTTGAAACCTGAGTCGCACCAGCTAAGCCTGTTTAGGCAGGAGTTACTCAAGCTTGTTGATACGGGCGTGTTCGACCACACCCTTGCTGCTTTTTGGTACTTCGTACTTTTGTCAGAAACTCTTTATACGATACTCCGCGATATGAAAAGAAGGTCGCGGTACAGTTCGTCCACCCTCGCCGCGGAACATGATATCGAAAGGATCCTCGGCGAATTTGGCATTACAGAAACTGGGGATTTTACAGCAAGGATAAACAGACTAGGCACATACATACTTCAGGAAATAAATACAGCAAAATCCAAAGGCGAAGCCATATCTTACGAGCGATTAACAAATATAGTTTTCCGTGGGGGGATCACCGATATAAACAATGCAATTATAAGGTATACCGATAGCAAAACAAACATACTCCTTTTGTTCGACAATCTTGACAAAGGATGGCCGACAAATGGAGTTGAAAGATTTGACATTCGCTTGATTCGCCTAATGATTGAGACACTCGACAAGATCAAGCGAGATTTCGCTGTACTTGATCGAGACTTTAATAGCGTCGTATTTCTTCGCAACGACATATACGAGCTTATGGTTGAAGAGACGCCGGACAGAGGAAAATCCGGACAACTGCGTATCGATTGGACAGATCGCGCCAAGCTTCGTCAAATTATTTATCGACGATTGCAAACGGCGCTCAATAATTACCAGCTTGGTTTCGAAGATCTCTGGGCTCAACTCTTTGTGCCCCTGGTTGATGACCGATCATCGCTCGAATATTGCATCGATCATTGCCTCATGCGACCTCGGTTTCTTATTAATATTGTTGAAAGTGCGATAGCCAATGGAGTTAATCGCGGTCACGTCCTGGTTCAAGCCGATGATTTTAGGGACGCCGTTCGGCAGCACTCCAACTATCTTATAAGCGATTTTGGCTACGAAATCAGAGACGTATCGGGATTTTCAGCTGATATTCTATATTCGCTGATTGGGTTACCCATGCACGTCACAAAGGACATCGTGATCGCGCAATTTTTGAAAGCTGGGCTCAGCGAAGACTCACTTGATGAGGCATTCAGACTGATGCTTTGGTATGGGGTGCTGGGAATTGTGACTAGCGAAGGGCGCGAGCGCTTCGTATATGACTATGAATACAGTCTTAAGCGGCTTGAGGCTGAGGCCAGACGCGCAGGCGAAAAAGCCACCTATGTGATCAATTCAGCGTTGCATGTAGCCTTAAGCATGTGAAAAAGGCCGCAAAATGCGGCCTTTTTTCCTGACAGTGCAAAAGCGGTTACATGACAGCCTCGCTTCTCAGACCTCCGACCCGCGTCGCACCAATTCACGGATAACGAGCGAGGAATGAGTTTTTCATAGCACGACAAGATTTTAGTGAGAACCCCTCCCCGAAAAAATCGTATGCTCCTGAGATCGGGTTCTCGGGCCGGAACGGTGTACGTTCCTGACATAGACTAGCGAAACACTATTTTCTGCGCACCATCGGCGAGATACGGCAATAGCTGCTTCAACCGTGCTGAACAGGTCTGGAGTATAGAAATTCGCACTCTTTTTGCCGGTGGCAGAACCATTGGCTGTAAACCTATCACCTAATCTCTCGATCAAAACCCAATCCCCCTCGTCCGGCGGCAGTTCATTTTTTCCTATCTTTCGAATCTCAACCATCGTGCTTTCTTTCCTAAGAATCCACCTCATAAGCCAGGCAAGACTTTCACCCCGCCTTCCTCCCCATCATCCCGTAATGCACCGCCAGTAGGTCCAGCCCGACCTTCAGCAGCTTCACCACCACGTCGCGGCCGTCGCCGCTGCGCTCGGCGATGGCTTTCACCGACCGGCCTTCGAGGCAGGTCTCGCGCACCACCTCCGCCACCTCCCAATGGGCGAGCGCGGCCGCTGCATGAGCATGCGCGCGGCCGGCTGAGAGGACGCGGTCGGGGACGCCGCCCATGCGGCTGGCATCGACGCGCTCGCTCCAGGATTGCGGCTGCAGGCCGTGGCGGGCGGCGCGCTCGAAATCGTCGCGAAAACGTTGGCCGGCCTCGCGCTGCTGGCGCGTCAGCGAGGTGATGCCGGTGAGCGGATCGACATTGCGCAGGCGCACGATGCCGCCGGTGGAGGTGTAGCCGCCGTTCGAGACCTCGTAGACCCGGCGCGCCTCGGCCGTGCCGGCGGTCAGCCGCTGGCGGCCGAAGGCGTCTGGTTTCAGCGCGAAGTCGTGGCCGAGCTCGCGGCGGATGCGCACCTGCTCGGCCTCGCCCTTGGGGAGTTTTGGCGGCTGGGGTTTCTTGGCGGGCTTGCGGGGCATGGGTGCGGTCCTTTGTGGGTGAGCGTTGCAGGACTTGGGTTCCTCGCCCCCACCAACGGTGGGGGAGAGGTGGCCGCGAAGCGGACGGAGAGGGGGGACGCCCTCCGCGAAGCCAATGGCGTGGGAGATTGCGGTGCCCTCGTGGTGGCTTCCGCTCGTGATGCGAGGAGCCGGGTTCTCAGCCGGCTTTGGCTTCGCGGAGGGCGCTCCCCTCTCCGTCGCGGCTTCGCCGCGCCACCTCTCCCCCGCGTTGCGGGGGCGAGGAACTGGCGCCCAGCGAGGCCCGCTTCGCCGTCAGCTCCCGCATCAGGCGCCGCTCCCGCACCTCGATCGAAAGCTGGGCGCTCGACGGGCAGAACTGGGCGTTGTCGACCTTGGCCTCGCCGCGGATGAAGCGCCGGATGGCGGCCTCGACGTCTTGAAGCTCGGCATCCTGCACGGCGGCCAGATAGCCGCGCAGCTGCATCTCGGCGTCAGCCAGCGCGGATTGCGGGAAGCAGGAAAACATCGCGGCCAGCGCCTTCGCCGCCTGCTGCAATTCGGCTGCGGTCATTGATCTCCTCGATGATTGCGTTGGCGGCGTCGACATGCGTCCTGCGCCGCTGCCATTTCTGTTCGGTCCGTTGCCCTGAAGACGCTTTTCCATTCCTGTCCCGCGAAGCGGGGGAAGAAAACGCCGGGGCGTTTTCTCCCGATGGATCGATGGATCCTGGACTCTGGGAGTCTGGACTCTGGGTTTTATCGCCCGCCTTATCCCTTGCCCTTGCCCGCCGCTTATCCGAGGGCGGAAAAACCCTTTCCTTCGAAAGACTTGGGTTGCCGCCCTTCAAGCCGTTCTTGCGCGCCGCGCGCGCCTTGCGGGCGTCGGCGATCATGCGCCGGGAATAGATGCGGCCGTAGCGGTCGCGCGAGAAGACGCGGTTCTGCTCGAGCTCGCCAAGCAGCGCGCCAAGCTCCGCCTCCGCGCAGCCGGCCAGGCGGGCAAGGGCCGCCTCCTCCAGCCCCTTGCCGGCGATCGCGACATAGCCGACCGGCTCGTGCGCGGCGGCAATGCACAGCATGCGCATCCACAGGCCCTGCGCGGCCAGCGAGCACAGCCGCAGGTTCGGATCGGACTCCCAGTCCGACCAGAAGAATTTCGACCAGATCGTGCCGCTCATGGGATTGCCTGACGAGAGGCAGGGCGGTGGGGATTAGCTAATCTCCCCCCAAGTGGGGGAGATGTCCGGCAGGACAGAGGGGGGCGCGAAGGATCGCAGCGCCTCAGGATTAAGGTTCCTCGCCCCACGAAGTGGGGAGAGGTGGCTCGGCGAAGCCGAGACGGAGAGGGGAGCGCCCTACGAAGGCCCCCTCTCCGTCCGCTTCGCGGCCACCGTTCCGGGGCGAGCCACGGGTCTCGCCCGTCCTTCGGACCCCCCGCCTCTGGCGGGGGCGAGGAACCCAAGCATGAATACGCCCCGCCCATCACATCCCCCTCCCGCGATGACCGTGGAACCTTGCATGGTGATGCGCGCAATAGCTGCGCGTGGCCGATGTCGGCAGGCCGCAGCAGAGCATGTCCGGCCCCGGGCGCGCGCCCGGCGGATCGGCTTCGGCATCCTCGCGCAGCGCGAGGTCGAGCGGGGCGCGGCAGCGGCCGAACAGGCAATCGAGGAAGCGCATGGCCGCGACATGCGGCTGTCGGCCGGGGTTTACCGCAGGCGGCGGCGCCGGCAGCTTGTAGAGATGCGCTTCGGATTTCTGGCGCTCGCCGGGGGCGAGCCAGGCTGGCGGCAAGGCGCGCGCGGGCTTGCGGGGTTTGGGTTTTTTCGGCTTGGGGGTGCGAGTGGTAGTTTGCGCCTGCGTGGGGTTGCCTACGACCGATACGTCGGCGGGACAGCACCCCTCTCTGTCCTGCCGGACATCTCCCCCGCAAGGGGGGAGATTGGCAGCTTCGGCGCCGGCGCCTTCCACGAACTCGGCATATCTGGAAAGCGCGGCCGGCTCGGAAAGCGCTCCAATCACCGTCCTGCCCCGCCTGCCCGGACGATCCGGCCGGGCATGCTTCCTCGGCCTGCCGCCAGCGCGGCCGCCCTTGGGATTGGCGAAGCCGATGGCGCGCAAGCCCGCGTTGCGGTGGACGATGCCGATGATGGCGTTGCGCGAGACCGGGGCGCCGCGCAGCGCGCTGAAGCGGCCGGCGATGCGCGAGGCCGAAAGCCCCTCCTTCAGCCAGGCGGCGATCTCGTCGATTTCCTTTTCGGTGTAGGCGGCTGCCATCTTCTCATTCCGTCGATTGCTGGGGCGTGGGCTTGCGAAAGCGTTGGGCTGGGCCCAAGCGCCTGGGTTCGGCCGCGAGGCCGTCGGTGGGGTTTGGAAAGAGGGGTGGGATCAGGCGGGGCGCGCGGCCCCTTCCAGCTCGCGAAGCCTGGCTTCAGCCGCCGCCCGCGTCAGGCCCGACACCGCCCGGCCCGACACGCGGTCGAACAGGATGACGGTGCCGTCCTCGGTGCGGATGCAGCTTGTGCCCGGATTGGGGGCCGGAGCCGGGGGAGGAGCGGCTCCGGCCGTTCCGGTGAACCGGGGTGCGGGCGGTTCGACCGGATCCGGGGCAAGCGCCCCGGAATGCGCCCGGACCGGGGAGGAAGACAGGCCGGACGATTGGAATTCCAATGGTGAGGGCAGCGCGTTCATGCCGCCTCCCCTTGCATGGCGGCCGTCCGTTGCATGGCGGCGGCGCAGCCGGCCAGCCATTCGTAGCTGACGCCGGCAATGCCCAGCCGGCGGCTGGCCGCCACCACATGCGGCCAGTGCTGCGGCGCGATGCGGCCGCGCCGGCGCATCTGGCGCGCCGCCTCGTAGCCGCAGCCGACATCGGCAGCGAAAGCGCCGATGCTGCCCCAACGGTCGATAAGCCCCGAGATGCTCGTGGGCAGACCTGAGATGCTTGTGGGCTGCGACGGAATCACGGGTAATGCGGAAATGCTTGCGGGATGCTCATTCATGCGCTAAGCGTACGTTATGTACGAATGGCGCGCAAGCGAAATCGTACATCTTGCACGATAATTTTCAGGCATTTTGTACGATGATGGATTCCCGCCACAGATTGCAGCAGGCGCGCGCCCAGGCCGGCTATGCCTCGCCCAGCGATGCCGCGCGGGCGCTGCGCGACATCAATAAGAACACCCTCATCAGCCATGAGAACGGCAACCGGCCGCTGTCCCGGAAAGCCGCCGAGAAATACGGCCGGCTGTTCGGCGTCGACCCCGGCTGGCTGCTGTTCGATGGCAGTTTGGGGGGCGATGGCGCCGAAGCGGCGCCGGTCAATCTCATGCCCTCGCCCGTCACGGTCGACGTGCCGATCGTGTCGTGGATCAGCGCCGGCGAGCTCGGCAGCCAGGACAGCGTCGTCAACCTCTCCGACTATCCGACGATCCCCACCGCCGACCTCGAGGAAGGCGAATGGATCGCGCTGCGCGTCGACGGCCCGTCGATGAACAAGATCTCGCCGCCGGATTCGATCATCTTCGTCAATTTGCGCGACAAGCGGCTGGTGACCAATGGCTGCTACGTGATCTCGGACGAGACCGGACGGGCCACCTACAAACGCTACCGCCCCAACGACAACCCGCCCTTCCAGCCGGCTTCCTACCTGGATATCCCCCCGCCGGAACTGGAGGGCGCGATCACCATCATCGGCCGGGTGAGAAGGTCGATAATCGACATGTGAGGGGTGGGCGTGGAACTGGGCCAGAGGCCGCCTCGGTCCCGCTGACGTTAACCTTAGAAGCGCAGGAACGCAGCTCTCGCAATTTCTGCTTGCATTCCGGAACAAAAACAGAACTATATAGGAATTGCCAGCCGCCGTCGCGGCATCTCCGGGGGGAGGATCAAACCATGTCTCGCCGCACCGGCGCGGTCTCGCGCATATTTGTTGCCGTGCTCTCGCATGGGCTGGCGCTTGCGGTGGTGCTCGGCGCCCTGGCCGTGCCCGCGCCCGCCGTTGCTGGGGACTATGCCCTTTGCTTCGGCGACGAAAGCAGCGATCAGGGCAGTGACCAAAAGGAAGCGAATGTCGACCAGGCCGCGGTCGATCAGCGTATCGCTGCCTGCACGGCGATTGCCGAAGACGATACGCAAGCGCAGCGCCAGCGGATCAAAGCCTATTTCTATCGGGGCGCCGCCCGGGACGACAAGGAGGATTGGGACGGTGCGATTGCCGATTACAGCCAGGCCATCGCGCTCGATCCAAAGGCGACCTCGGCGCTGTTCAACCGCGGCACCGACTGGTCCAACAAGGGCGATTACGACCGCGCGATCGCGGACTTCAACATCGTGATCAGCCTCGAACCGTCCGCCAGCGACGCCTATTCCAGCCGCGGCTCGGCCTTCCTTCGCAAGGGCAAGATCGACGCGGCCATGCTTGATTTCCAGCAGGCAATCGAGGCCGATCCGCAAAACGGCGACGCCCATACGGGCCTCGGCACCGCCTGGAGCAAGACCGGCGAACGCGACAAGGCGATTGCAGAATATGACAAGGCGATACGCATCGATCCGGCCGATTTCATCGCGCTGGTCAATCGCGGCCTCGCCTACGCCGCCAAGGGCGAGTTCGACCGCGCCATTGCCGATTACGACGCCGCGCTGGCCGTGGACCCCGGGAGCGCCGACGCCTATGCCAACCGCAGCGCCGCCTGGATCGGCAAGAGCGACTGGGCGCGCGCCATCGCCGATGCCAACAAGGCGATCGAGCTCGATGCCGGAATGGTCGATGCCTACTACGCCCGAGCCGTCGCCTGGGCGAACAAGGACAACGACGATCGTGCCCTTGCCGATTTCGACAAGGCGGTCGCGCTCGATGCGACCGATTCCCGGGCGTGGCTCGGCCGGTCGCTGATGCGCTCACGCAAGGGAGACAGCGCCGGCGCGGCGGCCGACTGCCGCAAGGCCATCGCGCTCGATCCGAAGAAGGCAGGCGGTTGTGATGCCGGGCTGGCCGACGCCGAGGTGCCCGCGGCGGAAACGGTGTCCGAGCCGGATCTTTCCTCTTTGGCCAAGCAGATAGAGGCCACCGGCAGGCAGATCCGTTCCAAAGAAGCTGCCGCGCAAATCCGGGATGCATTGAAGCAGCAGGTCTCCGGCGACGTGCCGGGCGCGATCGCTTCCTTCGGCTATGCCATCTCACTCGATCCCGACAATGCCGAGGCCTATTACGACCGGGCGGTCGCCGCGGCCTCGCAAGGAGACAATGCCCTTGCCGCGAGCGACTGCCGGCGCGCTGTCGAGCTCGACCCGCGACGCGCCGACGCGTGCGCCGCGCTCATGGCTGGCCGGCAAACCGTTCCGGCCGCCACGACACAAGACCAGACTGCCCAGGATAGGGCCGCCGCCAGGATACTGGTCGAACGCGCCGGTGCGCGCCTGGCAAAATACGGCGTCGACGGCGCGCTGCTCGATTTCGACAAGGCAATCAGCCTCGACGCCAAAAATGCCGACGCCTATCTCGGCCGCAGCCGCGCCAGGACGCTCAAGGGCGACCAGGCCGGCGCGGCGGAGGATTGCCGGCGTGCCGCGGAGCTGGATCCCGCCCGATCGGGAAGCTGCGATCAGCAGGCTGCCGGCGATGAGGGCAAAGCTGAACAAGCGCAGGACTCGGGGCGGTCAAAGCCAGCCGCTGCCGCTGCAGACGCGCAAACAATACATCCGAATTTGGCGGCGACGGACGACACGCTGGCTGCAAAGTCGCTGGAGACAAAAGACCCGCGCGCGCTGCAAGCAATCCTCGGCGGCGATGCCTGGCTGGACATGGGCAAATACGACAAGGCGATCGGCTCCTATGACGTGGTGATCGCGCTCGAACCCGACAACCGCTTCGGCTATCTCGGCCGCGGCAGGGCCAGGGCCGCCACACGCGACTACGGCCAGGCGATCGCCGACTTCGACAGGGTCATCCAGCTCGCCCCCAATTTTGCCGCAGCATATTTCCGCCGCGGCCTCGCCAAGGTGACATCCGGCGATGTTGATGGCGCCCTTGCCGACTGCGACCGGGCTGCCACGCTCGACCCGAAGGCGCGCGACGCCCGTTATTGCAAAGGCATGGCCTGGCACGCCAAGGGCGACGCCGGACGCGCGGTCGCCGCCTATACGGTGGCGATCGGCATCGATCCCAAGGCCGACGCCAGCTATTACGCACGCGGCATGGCTCGCGCCGACAGCAAGGACTATGCCGGCGCCATCGCCGATTTCGACCAAGCGCTCAAGCTCGATCCCGGCAATGCCGATTACACCGTAGCCCGCAAGGCGGCGGTAGCGGCCAGCGGGGAGCCCGCCGCGGGCATTGCCAACGCGGTTGGTTCCGACATCGCGGCAAACGAACCGGACACCGCCGCCGTCGCGCCGGCTGAGACCGCGGCTTCGGCCGAGCCAGGCGCGAGTGACGAGCTTTCGCCTGCCGATCCGAAGTTGGCGAAGCTTATCGACACCAGCGATCCCCGTGTCCTGGTCGCGGTGGCCAAGGGCGACAGCCTCTTGCACGAAGAAAACTATGACGAAGCGATTAAGGCCTATGAAGAGGCCATCGCGATCGATCCCAATAGTCCGCTCGCCTATTTCGGTCGAGGCAAGGCTTTTGATGGCAAGAAGGATTTTGCCCGCGCCATCGCCGATTACGACAAGACCATCGCCATTATTCCCAACGTCGCCGTGCCCCTCACGCTCCGCGGTCTAGCCAAGGGCGCGGCGGGCGACGCCGACGGCGCGCTTGACGATTGCATCAAAGCCATCAGGCTAGACCCGAAAGCAAGCCGGGCCTTCTTCTGTTCCGGCGCGGCCTGGTACGGCACCGGAGACCAGAAGCGAGCGATCGAGGCCTTTTCGTCGGCGATCGAGATCGATCCCAAATACGCCGCCAGCTACTATGGACGCGGCAACGCGCGGGTCGACGCTAAAAACTACGCCGATGCCATCGGCGACTTCGACGAAGCGGCCAAACTAGACCCGCACAATCCAAACTACGCCGCCGCGCGCAAGGCAGCAACGGCCGCGCAGGCGAAAGGAGGCGGCGGCGACAATGCGATCGCGCCGTCCTCGAAGAAGCTCAACGCTGTCGTCGATCGCGGCTATGCGTTCTACCACAAGGGCAAATATGATCGTGCGATCGCCGAATTCAACAAGGCGATGGCGATCGATCCGCAAGATGCCTCGCCTTATGTCGGACGGGCCATCGCGCTTGTCGAGAAAGGCAAGTACGACGCGGCGATCAAGGACTACAACAAGGTCATCGAGCTCTACCCCGACTATTCGGATGCTTATATTGGCCGCTCCGTCGCGTGGACCAAAAAGAACCAACCGGATCGCGCCATCGCCGACTTGAGCCGGGCGATCGAGCTCGACGCCAAAGACGCGCAGGCCTATTTCGGGCGCGGCGGCGCCTTCGCCGCCAAGGGCGACTACGACCGGGCGATCGCCGATTTCGAACAGGCGCTGAAGCTCGATCCGAAGATGACGCTTGCCCTCAAAGGCCGCGATCTGGCAGTGGCGGCGAGGGACAAAACCGCAGCCTCGCAACCAACCGACCGGCTTCGGAACAAGGCAGCGGAAGACGCTATCAGAGCGGGCGATGTCTGGCGCGGTCAAAACCAACTCGACCGCGCGCTCGAGCAGTACGGCATAGCGATCGCCGCCGACCCATCAAATGCCCACGCTCATACCTTGCGCGGCTTCACCTATACGCTGAAGGGCGATTCAGACCGGGCGTTGGCGGACCACAACAAGGCAATCGAACTCGATCCCAAGTCGACTGACAGCTATTTCTATCGTTCTCTCATCTGGCGGCAGAGGGGCAAGATCGACCGCGCCATCGCGGATCTGACCACCATCATTTCGTTGCAGCCGAACAATGTCGACGCCTATGTGCTGCGCAGCCGAGCCCGAGCCGTGAAGCACGATTGCGAGGGCATCATCGCCGATTCGACAAAGGCGATCGGACTGAAGCCAACGAATGCCGAAGCATGGTTCAATCGCGGATTCTGCTGGAACAGGAAGAAGCAATATGACCGCGCCATCGCCGACCTCGATGAAACCTTGCGCCTCGATCCAAACTACGCCAACGCCCGCAAGGAGCGCGACGATGCGGCCGCGGCGAAGGCTTCATACAAGCCAACGACTGCGGACGCGGCGGTGGACGACGCCACAAAGAGCGGCATAGCCCTTTACAACAAGGGTCAATACGATCTTGCAATCGCGAAATTCGACCATGCGATAGCGCTCGATCCCAACAATGCCAAGGCTTTTGGGTATCGCGGTCTCGCGTGGGGGCAGAAGGACAATTACGATCGGGCCATAACGGACTATGGCAGCGCGATCGCGATCGAGCCAAAGAACAGCAGCTATTATTCCGCTCGCGCTTTCGCCTGGACGGCCAAGAACGACCATAAGCGTGCCATCGACGATTTCGGCAAGGCGATCGAGTTCGATTCCACCTACGCCTCGAACTTTCATGGTCGAGGCATCAGCCGAATGATCGTCGGGGATTACGATGGCGCGATCGCAGACTACAGCAAGGCCATCGAACTCGATCCGAACGTTGCCAAGGTGCATGTCGATCGTGGAATTTTGTGGGTAGTCAAAGGCAACTTGGAGCAAGCCCAGGCCGACTTTGAGACGGCTATCCAGATCGACCGGAACAGCCCCGGCGGCTACTACGGCAGAGGCCTTCTGCGGGCGCGAGCGGGCGACCAGGACGGGGCAATCGACAGCTTCAATCAAGCCATCAAGCTTTACCCCAGATATGCAGATGCTTACACCGCCCGAAGCCTGGCTTGGGCAGCCAAGGGCGATTTGAAACGCGCCAAGGCCGACCGTAAGAAGGCGCTGAGCCTCGGGGGAAATTGACGGGATCGGGAGGGCCGACGGATGGCGCGGTGGAAGGGATTGGGCGCGGCGGCGGTGGCCGCCTTGGCTTTCGTCGCGGTGAAGGTGCTGCCGTGGGGGGTCGGTTTCGCCGGCGGCAAATATCTTTAACAGACCGTGGCGGGATCGACCGCGCGCAAGGCGCCGACCAGAGCCGACGTCAATGCCGAAATCGAGAAACAGGATTTTCAGATCTTCAAGGCGATCGCCCAGGAATTTCCGGACGACTACAATGCCTTCATCGACAAGATCACGCTCGCGGCCGGTTCGGGAAACCAGCAGGCGGTGCGCGACGCGAGCAGGGTGGCGGTGGCCGACCTGCGGCGCAAATACGCGCCGCTTTTGCCCTCCGCCCCAGATCGTGAAGTCTCGCAGGCGCTCGCCGCCCAGCTCACCATGGTCAATCACCTGATGGCACGCGAAACGCCGGCCACCTGCAACAATTACCTGCGCAACGGGCCGGACGCGGTCAGCGCGCCCGGCAACGATTTTCTGGTGGACCTGGACCGGATAGGCGCGACGCTGTTCCACGCCTACGGCGCAGCCAAAAGGAGCAGCCTTCCCGCGGCCGAGCCTAGCGATGAGGACTGGTCGCTGATCGCCGACGCCTTCACCAGGAGCGGCGGCACGCCAGCCGAGATGGATGCGATCGCGAATATGGACCAGGATTTCTCGGGACTCTGTCCCGCCGTGGCGAAATTCTATACAGCAGCCCTGTCGATGCCTGGCGAGCCCGGCCGGCATATCAAAACCGCCCTGCTCTACGCTACGTCGAGGAACTAGGCGCGCCTGGCGAGGCGCGGCGTCCCTTCGCGCCAAGCCTGGGCCTTTCCTACCCCACCAGAAACTCGTTCGTGAAATACGCCGACAGATCCGGCTTGTTCTTCAGCGCCTTGCCGTTGCCATCGAGCAGGATCCCCGAGGCGAACAGATATCCGCCCATCGCTTCCATCTTGGCCTTGTCCATGGTGCCGATGGCGCCGGCAGCACTTTTCAGGAAATGGCCGTCGTTCAGCGCCTTCAGCGAGGCATCGATCAGCGCCGGGTTGGTCAGCGTATTCTTGTTGGCGGCGACCAGCAGCTCGCCCGCCTCCTTCGCGTGATCGACCGCGAACGCATAGCCGGCCCGCGTCGCCTGGACGAAGGCGGCGGCGGTCTTCGGATTGGCGGCGAGGAAGGCGTTGCTGGAGACGATCAGCGTGGTGTGCTCGTCCGGCACGCCGTAATCGGCGTAGCGGAAGCTGCGCTGCTTCAAGTCTTTCAGCTCGGCCTCGACGCCTTCCCAGGTCGAGACTTCGAGCGTGAAGTCGACCGCGCCATTGGCCAGCGCCTCGTAGGCCGAGGTACCCAGCGTCACGGTCGAAAAATCGCCCCTGCCGCCGTCATGGCGGATGATGGTCTGGAGCAGCGCATTCTCCCAGGCGCTGCCGAAGCCGCCATAGGTCAGGCCGTCGAGATTCTTCGGGCTTTTGATAGCGGCGCGGTCGGCGTTGAAGACGACGCGGCCGGTCTCCGACTGGACGACGGCATAGACGGCCTTCAGGTCGGCGCCGGCGCTTTTCTGGGTGAACAGGCCGAGCGAACCCGAAATGCCGAAATCGGCATTGCCACTGGCCACCAGCGTGCCTGAGCCGGTGTCGCCATAGGGCAGGATTTCGACGTCGAGCCCCGCGTCGCGATAGAACCCTTTGTCGCGGGCGACGAACAGGCCGATGTGGTTGGTGTTGACGGTCCAGTCGAGCGCGACGGTGATTTTTTGCGCGGCGGCCCGGGCACGTGTGACGGTCCCGGCAAATGGCAGGCTGGCGGCCAGGAACAGCGCCTGGCGGCGGGTGAAAGCGGTCATTTCATCTCTCCATAGGATGGTCGGAAATCGGATCGGCGGTGCCCAGCAAGATGTCGAGGATGCCGGCCTCGATCGCGGCCGCCTCGCGGGCGAGCGCGGCGTTCTCGGTGCGCGGACGCGGCAGCGGCACCGCCACTTCGGCGACCACGCGCGCGGGCCGTGCCGAAAGCACATAGATGCGGTCGGACAGAAGCACCGCCTCGCGCACGTCATGGGTGATCAGCAGCGCGGTCCAGCGGTGGCTCCGCCACATGCGTTCCAGCCAGCGCTGCATGGCCGCGCGGGTCAGCGCATCGAGCGCGCCGAACGGCTCGTCGAGCAAAAGCATGTCGCGCTGCTGCACCACGGTGCGCAAGAGCGCCGCGCGCTGGCGCATGCCGCCCGACAGCTCGGCCGGCCAGGCGCGCTCGAAGCCGGCAAGACCGAATTCGGCGAACAAGGGCGCCACGCGCTCGCGCGCTGCGCTGCGCTTCATGCCCTGCACTTCGAGCCCCAGCGTCGCGTTGTCGATGACCCGCCGCCACGGCATTAGCGCGTCGCGCTGCGGCATGAAGGCGAAGCGGGCGCCATCGAGCGGCGCGCCGTCGAAGCGCATCTCGCCCTCGCCCCGGATCGCGCCTGTGAGGAGCTGGAACAGCGTCGACTTGCCGGCGCCGGAGGGCCCAAGGATCGACACGAACTCACCCGCGCCGACATCGAGCGAAACGCCGGCCAGAACCTCGAGCGCGCCGAAGCTTTTTCGCACATCGCGGAGCTCGAGCCGGGTCATGACCGTCGCTCGGAGGGTTCGGCCTTGCGGTCGCGCCCGGCCCTCTCCCACGGCATGGCGAGGCGCTGCACCAGGACGGCCAGACCAAACAATGCCAGCGTCAACGCCGAGCTGACGGCAACGGCGGCAAGCACGAGGTCGGGCCGAA
The DNA here is from genome assembly GCF_004016445.2 of Mesorhizobium sp. M2E.F.Ca.ET.219.01.1.1. GTDB lineage: Bacteria > Pseudomonadota > Alphaproteobacteria > Rhizobiales > Rhizobiaceae > Mesorhizobium. The sequence continues at coordinate 1,038,445 of NZ_SADT02000002.1, read as the reverse complement.
AGTTGTTCTTGGCGCTGAGCATGTAGATGCCCAGCCCCTTGGCGGCGCCCGCATATTCGGCGAAGATCGCGCCGACCACCGCATAGGTGATGGAGATGCGCAGTCCGGCGAAGAAATAGGGCAGCGCCGACGGCAGCCGGGCGAGCCAAAAGATGCGCCAGCGCCCTGTTCCCATGGCGGCAAGCATCTGGCTGATTTCCGCGCTCGTGGCGGCGTAGCCTTCGACCAGCGCCACCATCATCGGGAAGAAGGTGACCAGCGCGACCAGCAGGATCTTTGGCAGCAGGCCGAAGCCGAACCACAACACCACCAGCGGCGCGATCGCCACCAGCGGCAAGGTCTGGCTGGCGATCAGCAGCGGGAATAGCGCGCGGCGCAGGGGGGCCAGGAAATCGACCAGCGCCGAAAGCACGAAGGCGGCGGCGAGAGAGCAGGCGAAGCCGGCAAGCGTGGCGCGGATGGTGGGGAGTGTGTTTTCGGCGAGTGCCGCTCGGTTTTCCCAGGCTTGCGCCAGCACGTGCGAGGGTGCGGGAAGCACGGTGGGCGCGATGCCACCGAGGCGGGCGTAGAGCTCCCAGGCGAGGAGGACGAGCGCGAGGGAGATGGCGGCTGGCGCCAGCTTGGCGAAGGCGGTCGTGAGAGCTGATCTCCCCCCTTGCGGGGGAGATGGCCGGCAGGCCAGAGGGGGGTGTGACGGAACGCCGGCCTTCGAGACTTCCGCGTGAGAAGTCGATGAATGCCGCACACGTAACCAGTTGAGAGGCTGGCGGGACAGCACCCCCCTCTGCCCTGCCGGGTTGGCCGGCCCTTCGCTGTCGCTCCGGGCGTTCGTCGTTCGCGAAGCCAAGCAATTGGCTTCGCGTCCGCTTTGCGGACCACTCCTTACCCCCCGCAAGGGGGGAGATCGGCTGTCGCCTCGGCCTTCGCCAATCGCGGAAGGTTGCTCTTGCGGCACGGAATCACACATGGCGGCCATGGCATCCACCTCGACAGGTAGAGCTTGCGCTCAAACCGCGGTCGGGCTGTTCGCCGAAATCGTGATGTCGAGGGTCACGTGGCCCGCGCCTGGGCCGAAGCGGCAGAAGGCTTCGTTGAGCGTGGCGAACACCGCGCCGGCGTCGCCGCGCAGCCGGGTGCAGAAGTTCTTGGAACGGTCGAACACGCCGGACTGTTTCAGGAAATCGATGCAGCCATAGATCTCGTCCATGTGGTCACTGGCGCCCATCACATAGAGCGAGAATTGCGCCGCCACCGGCTGGTCGGTCGAGGGCGTCGACCGCACGGCGCCGAGCGCCGCGCGTTTGCGTTCGTCGAGCGGGATCGCCGGGCCGCCGATCTCGTCGGAGCGGCAGATCGGGTCGTCCGGCTCACCGGGACAGCCGCGCGAGACCGCCGCCGACAGCACGCAGTGCTTGCCGCTTTTCGCCGCCGCCACGAACAGGTCGCGCATGGCCGGGAACAGCACTTCGGGCGGCCCGACCAGCAGCGTCGAGATGTCGTCGGTCTCGATCCTGAGCCTGTCGCGGTAAGGATCGAGCGCGCCCAACGCGCCGAGGATGACGCCGACGAAATCGTCGGCCATGGGATAAAGGGAAATCTGTGCGCCGGAAAACATGGCCCGCCTCGCTCCGCTGGTATTATCCAGATCAGCTTTAGGGTCCGGAGGCTTGCCGCCACCATCTCAGCCCCGACCGTACGGAGCACCCCTGTGGATGGGCGCGTTAAAGCACTGTTCGAGCGAAACGGAAAGCGTTTTTTGCGAAGCCAATTGGGCCACGAGTCTCATCTCCCCCTAGGGGGAGATGTCCGTTGTTATAAGATTTTCACGAATTTCTTATAACGAACTTGCAATACGTCCGGCGACGCGCAATTATAAGAAAACTGCAGAAATCTTATAACGCTGGTACGAGCCATGAAGACCATCGACCTCGCCTACCGCACCCTCTACGCCGAGTTGGTGCAGCGCAGCCTCGATGCTTCCTTCGAGACGGATTTCTCGACGGCGGGCAATTTCGTGCGCGTGCCGGTGAAGGGCCGCGACTACTGGTATTTCGAGGAAACCCGCCCCGAGAAAACGAGGCGTTATGTCGGTCCGGCCGAGGATCCCGAGATCGCCAGGCGGGTTGCGGCCTTCAGGGAGATCAAGGATGATCTCAGGAACCGGCGCAAGCTGGTCTCCACGCTGGTGCGCGATGCCGGCCTGACAGCACCCGAGACCTTCACCGGCGATGTCGTCGAGGCGCTGGCAAAGGCGGGGCTCTTCCGGCTGCGCGCAGTGCTGGTGGGCACCGTCGCTTTCCAGACCTATGCCGGGCATCTCGGCGTGCGGCTGCCGGGCGCCGCGCTGCAGACAGGCGATGCCGATTTCGCGCAGTTCCATTCCGTTTCGGCCGACGTGGAAGACAGCATGCCGCCGGTCATCGACGTGCTGAGGGCCGTCGACCCGAAGTTTCGCGAAATCCCGCACCGGACCGATGCCGGCCGCACGACGCAGTACGAGAACGCCTCGCGCTACAGGATCGAGTTTCTCACCCCCAACCGCGGCAGCGACAACCACGCCGACCGCGCCAGCCCGATGCCGTCGCTCGGCGGCGCTTCGGCGCAGCCGCTGCGCTTCCTCGATTTCCTGATCCGCGATCCGGTAAGGACGGTGCTGCTGCATCGCTCCGGCGTGCCGGTGCTTGTCCCCTCGCCCGAACGCTTCGCCGTCCACAAGCTGATCGTGGCGACCCGCCGCGAGCGAGGCGCGGCGGCGAAGCGGGAGAAGGACCTCCATCAGGCGGGCCTCCTGGTCGAGGCGCTGGATACGACGCGCCGACAGGATGACCTTGCACTGGCTTTCGCGGAGGCGTGGGAGCGCGGCGATGCCTGGCGGGACGCATTGCGGAAGGGCTTGGGCCTGCTGAAGCCGGACAGGCATGAAATGGTCCAGTCGGTCTTGGGGCGGGCACTTGGCGAAGTCGGCATACAGCTCGAAGGCTTTTCGGTGCGGATCGCCTGATCTTTACCTCAAGTCGAAGTATATCGTTCAAATTGTACGAACCTTGCTTGACCGCATTTCGTACATAAAGTACGATACCTTTCTTTGAGGGAATCTGCTTGAACACCGCCAATCATGCCGCTTTTGCCGACCTCTCCCGCCCTTTGCTGTCGCCGCTGCCGCTCGCCGAGCGCGAACGCCTCGCCGGAGCCTGGCGCATGGCGAGCCAGGACATAGCCGACGACATCCGCTTCATCCGGCAATATCTGAAAGTGATCGCCGAGAAGGACGAGCGGCTTTCGACCGGCACGCTGGTGCATGGCCGCGCCTATGTCGAAGCCTGCGCCGCCTGGCTGCCGGAAACGGTGGCGCGATATCTGCGAAACCTCAGGCTGATCAGCGAGTGCGAAAGCGCGATGATCGCGGCGGGGGTGAGGTTCGCCAGGTCGAGTGATGCATGGTGAGGCGGCTCCCTCTCCCCATGCGGAAGAATGCAGAAGCCCGCGCCGCAGACCCCTCAACCGGCCGCCTGCAACCCTTGGCTCGCCGCCCCGGCAAATGCATCGTTTCACACAATCGCCAATTGGTGGACGCGGGTGAGTGGCCGGGCGTTAATTCCTCCCGGGTGAAGGAGGGACAGAGACGCATACCAGGGAGGAACACGTTTGATGCAACCGCAAATCGACATCGGCGCACTGCCCGAGGATCAGCCCTACGAAGTCACCTCATTTGCCAGAAAGCACGGATTGACGGTTCCGGTCGCGGACGCGGTCCTTTTCGCCAAAGGCCCGTCGCCGTCGCGGGCCGCCTGCGATACCGCGGCGCTTGCCCTTCTCTGCGCAGTCGCGCAATACGCCAGGAAGCAGGGAGGGCGCTAGAGCAGAAAAGTGTGAGCGGTTAGGCTCGGCGCCTTCGCCGTAGCCTTCCGTCCGGAATTGCGTAAAAACAAAGAGTTAGAGCGGTTCGGCGGCGCGCCTTCCCTCTTCTTCCTCTTCCTACACTGCAGCCCCGCATTGCCGCCAACCTGCCGGCCGGCGAAGGCGATACCGAGCGTGGCGGTCAGGCGGCCGCCATGGGCGAAGCCTTCGCTCAGCACGGCGGCGCCGGCTACCGGCGGGGCCAGCGCAGCCACGTCCGGTCGTTGTCGGAGATCCTTGTCGGGATAGCCGGCGGCGCGGCCGCCGGAGATTCAGGCCTTGGCTTTCGGCTTGGCCGCCTTTGCCTTGGCGGGGGCCTTAGCGGGCTTTTCCGCCTTGGCGGCTTTCGGCTTCTCGACCTTGGCGGCAGCGGCCTTCTTCGGCGCTTTCTTCGGCTTGCCTGCCGCGTCGATCTCGGCGGCCGCCTGTTCCCAATGCTCCATATGAGCACCTTCGGGCCGACCGGCCTGCTCCCAGATCTCGTGCGCGCGCTGGCGAATACGTTCGTGCCTGTCGTCCGTCACTGTCGCCTCCTAAGGTTGGGACGGGTTCCCCAAGGCGAACACTAGCGGAATTTTCACGCGGCGTCTTCGCTCTCACGCATATGCGACCGACTTAGACGGCAAATTCGCTCAATGCCCGTCGACGACGACCGCGATGCCCAGATGCGCTGCCTTCTTTGCGATCAGTCCGGCTAAATCCGCGTCAGAGCGGTCGGTCCCCGTGCGCTGCCGCAGCAGGGAAATTGCCTCTTGCATGGTCAGGAGGCCGGTCCTGTGCTCGGCCAGCAGCTTGTCGACCGTGGCGGCGATACTCGGTGATTCGACATGTGGATGATGCATGGCAACGACTCCTTCCGCGCTTCGTTGCCTCCCAAACCACTGCATTCTAGGCGTTTTGCCCTGATGCGAGAAGAGCCCGGTCCCTCACCGAAGCATCGGGCAAGGATCGGGCTCTTCGGAACTAAATGTTACTGGATCACCTGGACAACGCGACGCGTGCCAGGATCGATCAGCACCGTGTGGTCGTTGACGACCGCATAACGATACTGCACATCCGGAACCGACTGCAGCTCGACGGTGTCAGGCACGGTCGAGCCGACGCCGAGCTCGAGGCCGAGCACGTTGACCGAGGCGATCGGGTGCTTGTGGACATATTCCTTGACCACGGTCTGCTGCTCGGGGGTGACGATCACCTCGTCCGCGGCCGCGATGCCGATACCGGCCATCAGAGCCAGGCCGGCGACAGCTGGAATGAGGGTGTGTTTCATCGTTTCTCTCCTGTTGGATTCAAAGCGATCCTGCGGATCGCGTGTTGGCGAGCTCCGCCCTGCCTCCGCGGGTGGCGGAAACATCGGCAGGTCGAATAGTTGAGCTCCCGGGGCAAACGTCCCCGGTGAGGTGTTGTTCCGTCAGCGACGACTAATTGATGTGGCGGAACCTTCGCATGGGCTCCGCATTGGAAGGCATTGAAACTCCGCAAGACTTTGAAATCCAAAGGGCGCCGCCGTCATGCAAGAAGGTTACATCAGAAGCGACATTGAACTTCGCGCCCCAGTGGTGATCGCCGTCGGCGCCGGGTTCAAGCGCGAGATCGCCACGCTCACAGGGATGCAGAATTTCCTCAAGGAATGGCCACCGGCCTCGCGGGGCGAGAGCCACGCAACGGCGCTGCGCGCCTGCGAGGCGGCGCGGTCCGGAGAGATCGATCTCGACAAGGCGCGGCAGGCGTTCCTGGCCTTCGCGAAGAAGGCGGGGATCGAGTGGACCGGGGCCGATCCGGTCGCGGTGCTGCGCGAGGCCAAGATCCGGCGCAACCGGGCGCGCGAAAGCCGGGCTCAGCAGCGGCCGGCGCACTGACGGCCGCCGCGTTGGCGTTGCCTGCAGGTTTCAGGATCTGACCGACGAAATACCCGACGAGCGGTCCGCCTGGCGGTCCGCGCGGACCGCCGCCTGGCGGCTGACGGTCGACTGGATCGATCGGGGATTTTCGGCTGGTGGCCGCGGTCAGGTCGGCGCCGACTCGCCCAGCGCCTCGGTGACGAAGGACGCGGCGATCAGGTCGTCCGCTTCGATGCGTAGGGAGCCCTCGCCGCCCCCCATGATGGCCGCGACCTTCTGGAAGGTCTTCATCTCATGTTCGGTGATCCGGGCGTCGCGCATCCTGGCTTTGAGATCGGCGACGCGCATCCCGAGCGAACGGGATGTTCCGATTTCTCGTTTCGACATGTTGGTCAAACTCCTCCTGGACCCCGCCCGTACCTGTTCGCCGCCGCCCGAATCTCCACGCTGCCATTGATTTGTGTTGTCTCTGAGACAGCGTGGGCCCAGAGCCGCTAACTCAAGCGCGGCGGGAAGGTTCCGTTAGCATATGGTAACAAAATAATAATCGGTTAATGGCCCGCCGCAGAACGACGGGCCAACTGCTTGCGGCACGGTATCGATTATTCGATCACGACTATTCGATGACCTTGACGATCTTGCGCGTGCCGGGGTCGACAATGACCGTCCGGTTGTCGACGACAACGTAACGGTATTTGACGTTCGGCACCTCGTGCAGTTCGACCGTGTCGGGAACCGTGCTGCCGATGTTCAACTCGACACCCGGAACCTTCACTGAAGCCAGCGGCTGCTTGTGGACATATTCCTTGATGACGGTTTCCTGCTCAGGCGCGATGACGACATCCTGCGCGGCAGCGGCGCCAATGCCGGCAAGAAGCAGCAGGCCGGCGGCGGCGGAGGTGATGTGCATTTTCATTGTTCGTCTCTCCTATGTGGGATCAATCGCCTTGATGCTGCGCCTGCGATTTTCCACAGCGGTCGGCATTCTCGTAACGCCGATCGTCCGGCGTTGTTCCTGCGAATTTCGGACCGGCGCTTGCAAAAAATTTATGCCGCCGTGTTCCGCAAAACCATGCTCATCGCCCCTTGCTGCAATTTCGGAACAATGCGTTTCGGGCGGGGTTACCCATGCGAAGGGACCGACTTTCCGAGGAGAAATCTAATGAAACATCTGCTGATCACGAGCATGATTGCGCTCAGTGTGAGTTGCGGCGCCGCGATGGCGCAGACCGAATCCGCGCAGCCAAGCGGCGGCGACAATAATTGCGCGGCCGGCACGGCCGATTGCCAGAAGGGCGGCAAGGCAGGCGGGCAGGCCCAGGGCGAAACGAAATCGAAGACCGAGATGAACGCCCAGGGCAAGGCCGGCGCCAACACGCAGGAACAGGCTCAGGGCAAGGCCAAGATGAAGACCGATGAGCAGGCCCAGGGTCAGGCCGGCACCAAGACCGATCAGAACGCCGAGGACAACACGCAGCTCAAGAAGAAGCAGCAGGCTCAGGGCAAGGCCGGCGCCACCACCGAGCAGAATGCTCAGGGTAACACCAAGACGCAGACCGAGCAGAACGCTCAGACCAACACCGGCACCAAGACCGACCAGAATGCCCAGGACAACACGCAGCTCAAGAAGAAGCAGCAGGCTCAGGGCAAGGCCGGCGCCACCACCGAGCAGAATGCTCAGGGTAACACCAAGACGCAGACCGAGCAGAACGCTCAGACCAACACCGGCACCAAGACCGACCAGAATGCCCAGACCAACACCGGCACGAAGACCCAGCAGAATGCGCAGGGCAACACCACCGTCCAGACCGACCAGGACAAGACGGCCTCGATCAACAACGTGACCGTCGAGCAGAAGACGCAGATCACGCAGATCATTCACGAGACCAGGGTGGAACCGGTCCGCGACGTCAGCTTCGACATTTCGGTCGGCGTCGAGGTGCCGCGGCATAAGGTGCGGCTGCACCGCCTGCCGGCCCGCATCGTCAAGATCGTGCCCGCTTATGAATCCTACGACTATTTCGTGCTGGCCGACGGGCGTATCGTCATCGTCGACCCCGACACTTACAAGATCGTCCTGATCCTGACCTGACAGGGACCGGCACGAAGAGAACAAGGCCCGCCGATGCGGGCCTTTTTCTTCCAGGTCCCGCCGCGGCCCGAAAATAGCCAGCGCGGCCGACGGCACGTTCCATAAGTGTTGCTTGAATGCGGGCCCACGGAACGATCGGCGCAATTGCCGGTTGTTGCAAGGAAGTCCTGCATCCTTGGTCCCTGTCGGGGGCGGACGATGGTGCGACCAAGCCGCCGGGCAGATTGTTCAAGCTTGCGGTCCACCCGGAAAAGGTGCAAGGGTCATGACGGGTAGAGACATGGGCGAGGTCGTCGACGACTGGAAATGGTCGCGGCGCTCGGTTGGGCAAATGTATTTTCCGCAGTTTCTTGTGGGAATGGCGGCGACGCTTCTGGTGGTCCTCGGCTGGACATTCGCGTCCACCGGATCGCTCTGGGCGGCATTGGGCTGGACGGTCCTTGCCGCGGTTATTCTGCAGGCGGGCTATTTCGCGGCGGTGCTGTGGCTGGTGCATGGCGAGGCCCGCGTGACCGACGAGGCCAAGTCGAGCGACGGCGCCTCGCCCGCGAAATTGCCTGGCCCGTTCGAGCGCGACGGCATCATCCAGGCGGTCATTTCGCTGCTGTTTCCGAAGCTGTTGCCTTAGCCGGCGGAGGCTTCAGCCCGTCCAGGCTGAAGCCCCTGCCCGACCGCAAGCTAGCACGCCGTGGCTGGCGAGGCGGAGCGCACCGTCTCCGACGACGAGAAGACGACGAAGCCGAAGACCAGCACCGCAGCGGCGACGATCAGCGAGCCTATCGCCACCACCGGCTCGATCTCCGGATGGCCTGCCGCCAGCATCCAGTAGAGCGCCGGCAGCATGATCACGATGCCGACCGTATAGAGGCCGTAGTGGATCATGGCGATGCGGCGCTCGGCCTTGGCCGGATTGAGCGCATAATAGCCGCCGAAGATGGCGCTGGTGACCCAGCCAAGAAGGTTGATGTGGGCATGCGCCGGGAAGGCGCCGTGATCGCCCGAAATCGCCATCTGCAGCCCGGCGGCGATGCCAAGGATGAGAAAAACGATGGCCGTCTTGAAGAAGAGTTCCGATACGCGTGGCATTCTGTTGTCCCTCCCAATGCCTCTGTGGACCCGACTCTGTGAAGTCTATATCCCCCAAGCCATATTAGCCATGGCACACCTAAAGCGCGTCGCGATCTTTCAGATTCGCTCCATGCGCTTCAGGGTATTTTATTTTACGCATGTCTTTATCCGGAAACCGGTTCCCACTTTCGGGAGACATGCTTTAGGTCGGTGAAACCTTCGGACGAAAGCCGAAAGGCGCTTCGCGAAAAAAAGGCTCGCCTCTTTCGAGGCGAGCCAAAAGGGAACCGGGCTTGAGGTCGGCTCCCATCCAGGTTGCCACCTGAATTTCAAACCGCGCCAACCTAGAGCAATTCCAGGAAATGTGTGAGCGGTTTCCGCCGGGAGTGTCGTCCCGGGAAGAACGGCTTTTCACTTGGCTGATTGTCGAAGCCCGCCTTGCATATGCGCAGCGTTTGGGCAATGCTTGGATTCGGGGAGTGGTTTCCGTAATTTCGGAAGCACGATTAATGTTCATTGACTACTACGAAGTTCTGGAAATAAGCCCGAACGCCAATTCTGAGACAATCGAGCGGATTTTCCGTTATTTTGCTATGCGCTACCATCCCGATAATCGGGAAACAGGCAATGAATCGCGCTTCAGCGAGATTGTTGAGGCCCACAATACGCTGCGGGATCCAGTCAAGCGGGCACAGTACGACATCCTTTACCGCGAGCATCTGGGCCTTCGCCACGAACTCACGGATGGCGCGCGCGACGGCGGCGGCATGGACAGGGATGCGGTCATCCAGGCCAATTTGCTGTCGCTTCTCTATGTGCGGCGCCGACGCGACGTCAACAATCCGGGCATCGGCGACGAGGAGCTCGAACGCCTGTCGGGCTGCCCGCGCGAGCACCTCGAATTCCACCTGTGGTACCTCAAGGCGAAGGGCTTCATCGGCAGGACCGAGAACGGGACGTTCGCCATCACGGTCGAGGGCATCGACCACGCCGGGAGCAAACAGGGCCGGGACCGCCCGGACGCCACCCGCCTGCTCGATCACGCCGATTAGAGCGTTTCACCGTTTCCGGGAAAAGGCGAAACGCTGCATCTGTTTGGTCGGACGGGGCTGAAGGTTACTTCCCTCGAATTGCATTCGGCCGGGCTGCGTCGTCCGACCTATCAAAAGCCCGCCTACTGGTGCCTGAACCAGCGGCGGGCTCGATGAAGGAGCAGCTACATCCCGGGGGAATCGACTGTCGTCTCCTGAACTCCCCATATCTGGGCTCGGTTCCGCTGGGGTAGAGCGGAGCCTGAACCATGCGCCATGAAGGGCAAGAACAGGGAGCGCAGCAATGAAATAGGCCCCGTGCGCCGCCGAAGACAAGACGACTGAGGTCTGACGCGCCGCCGAAATGGGCCCGGCCTGGCCACGCCGAAGAGGATGGCTTCATGCTGAGGCTATGGCGCACAAAAAAGCCGCCGGGCGAGGCCCGGCGGCGTTTCGTCCACCCTCTGGTCGGTTCGGCCGGCCTTATGGCGCCGTCGCCGCGGCGGCCTGGTCGATCTTGTCAGCCAGGACGCCCTTAGCCCAGTCCGTCACTTCCTGATCGACCGGCTTGTTGGCCATGTCCTGCAGGGCCGTGTCGAGCGACGCATCGGTGGGCGCAGGATTAGCGGTAACCGCGGCCTGGGCATCGGCGATCGCCTGGGGATCGTCAACGGTAATCGCCGTGTTCAGAGCTGCGATCTGATTTTCGAGGTCGGTGATTGTCGCTGGCGGGGTGGTCGGATCCAACTGCGCCGCGGCCAGTTGGGCACTAAGTTCGGTTAGGGCCGCCTGGTCGGCGGCCAGCTTGGCGTTCGCCGCGTCAAGCGCGGCCTGGGCGTTCTGGGCCGCGGCAGCCTGGGTCACATAGGACTGGATGCCGGCGAACTTCTTGCTCTTGGAATGCATGTAGGCGTTGATATTGCGCTGCAAGGAGTTCAACCGGCCGAGCTTGGAATGGATGTTCGGCGTGGCGGCGGTCGGCGCGGCGGCGGTCGTCGTGTCGTCGGTCGAGCCGTCGTCGGTGGTCTTGTTGTGGCCCGGGGCCGAGGCCGACTTGCCATGCGTGGCGCCGCTGTTGCCGTTGCCACCGGCATTGCCGCCGCCGTTTCCGTTGCCGCCATTGCCATTGCCGCCGCCATGGCTGCCGCCATTGCCGTTGCCGCCGCCATGCCCGTTGTCGGCAAGCGCCGGGGCCGCCGCGAGGGCCAGAATGGCAAGGGATGCCAGAAGTGTCTTACGCAATGTCATTGTGCTTCTCCGCAGATGAATCTTCGTATGGCCCAACCGCTAGGCAGCCTCATATGAGAATTTCCTAACGGCGTCGGATAAACTTTAGGCAATTGCGGTCGTTAAATGAGAGCATTGCGGCCTTTGCCCGGTGCTTTTCGCGAAAAACTACATTAACCCGTTGAAATAAAACAGAAATACAAAGGGCCGTGCGTGTTTGGGCCGTTTGGAACAATGAGGGCCCTTGTCTCGCCGGACCATGGTCCCTAGGGGGCATTTGGGTATACGAAAGTCCGCAAATCGGGAGCGTTCGGGTCGCGGGAACACTCATGCCCGGCCGATGTTAAACACCTGAAGGGACGCTACCCAAAAGGACCAATCGTGATGAAACGCATTATTCTTGTCGCCGCCCTGTTCGCCATGTCCGGGGGGCTGGCTGCAGCGCAGTCTGGAACTTCGTCAGGCACTTCGTCGGGTTCTTCATCCACGACCACGATGCCCAGCAGCCAGGACACGGATCAGACCAAAACAAACTCGACCAACCCGAATTCGGCGAAGGATTGCGCGCCCGGGCAACAGACGACCGGAACCGCGAAGCAGGCGGCCCCTGGACAACAGGACACCAGCGCCAAATCGAACGCTCCCGGCCAGATGAAGACGACGACGCAAGGCTGCTAGTTGTTCCTTAACACAGAAGTTTTGACCGGTTGGTTAGTGTGCGTTGGTAGATCCCATGCCTTGGCGATTGGCCGAGACGCCTATCGCGGTCGTTATCCACGGGCGGAGCAAGGAGCGAAGCGACGCGCGCAGACCCGAGGATCCATGCCGTGACTTGGAAGCGCCGCGGCGGTCCAGAAATTCTGCACCGTTGCACACCTCGGTCCAGGTAATGGCATGGATTCCAGGGTCTGCGCGCGTCGCTTCGCTCCTTGCTCCGCCCTGGAATGACGAGGTTCAGAGCCTTCAGCTCACCACCAGCGCTTGCACTGACTATTCCAGACGGACGTTGATAGGCCAACTTGACGCAAGTGCGGACGGAAAGCCGGTTCACGCGGCTTCCACGTCGCCGGCGGCGTTGGGCGCGTCGGGCGCGGTATCCGATTCCTCGCCCGAGCCGGCTGGAGAGAGCACCGTCAGATCCATGCGGGCGATGCGGGACGCGGCTTTTCCCTGCGCGTTCGGCTCGCCCGCATCCGTCTCGGTAACCGAGGCCTTTGCAAGGTGGCCGACGCTTTGCGCGCTCTTGCCCGGGAAGGTTTCCGACGATCCCTGAGGTTTGCTCGAATGATGCACGATGCCAGCGGAATGCTGGCTTCCAACGGGAGAAGTCATGGCTGCCTCCTGACAGGACGACGGCAAATCCCTAGCATTCCTGGCTGGCGTCAAGCTTGCGACTTTAGGGATTGCTAAGATGACGCGCCGGCCGGAGCGGATATATGCCGCTGGCCCATGTCGGCTCGCGCGTGCCCTTGAAACGCACTAGCCGCCGACCAGCGGCACGGTCACGGATGTCGTGTAGTTGATCTGATAGTCGCTGAAATAGGGGAAGTTGATGACGAAGGCGTAGCTGGCGTTGACATGGGCCATGCGGAAGCCGCCGCTCGCCGGATCGGTGTTAATGGTGACGTTCACATTCTTCAGGCCGAGCGCCTTCAGCTTCTGCGTGGCGACCGCCTGGATGTCGGCCTGCGTCAGCGTGTTGTTGAGCTGCAGCGAGCGCGCCGAGGCTTCCAGCGCATAGCGCACGCTGGAGGTAGAGTTCATCGACCAGCCGAAAGCGAAGATTCCGAACAAGAGCATGATCAGGACGGGCGCGATCAGGGCGAATTCAATGCCGCTTCCGCCGGACACGTTGCCGGCAAATGCCCGGAGCCGCCGGGTCCAACCGCTGCGCGCTCCTGGAACTGCCCTATCGAACACGGACCACCTGCAAATGACCGAGCGTGGTGTTGTCTGGGTAAGGGCCGAAGGTGAAGGGCGGTGTCCAGGTGCCGGTCGCCTGGATTTGGACATAGACCGACGGCGCTTTCGGGCCGCTGCAAAGGGTTGAGGCGTCGACGACGGTCGTTCCGCATTTATAGATGCGGCTGATGACGACCTGGGCATCGGAAGGCTTGTTTTCCCAGCTCGCCAGCGCGGCGGCCTGGATCGCCGTGTCGTCGGAGGATCCGGCCATCACGAGGTTGGCGGCCGTCTTCACGCCGGCGCGCATCGACATCGAGCTGGTGACATAGGACCAGCCGTCCAGGGTACCGAGCAATGCGGCGCACAGGACCGGCAGCACCATGGCAAGCTCCACCGCGGCGATGCCCGTTTCATCGCGAATGGCCCGGACCAATGGATGGACCAGGCGTCTCACTCGACGACCGCAACCGCCTGGGCGGCCGGGATGTCCTTCATCCCGAGGCTCGAGCAGTCCTGGTTGATGGTCGAGTTGCCCGACCACTGGATGGTATCGGCTACGACCTGCGTGCAGCCGTTCACACCTGAGAAGTTGCCGAGATAATTGACCTGCTGCCTGGGAAAATAGATCGCGCCGGTCAACAGCGAGTCCGCGGTGCCGTTGAAGGTGCTCTGCGCCGCGGTGCCGGTCCTGTCGCCGTAAAACAGCACGCCGGAATAGGTGCCCGAGGTCGGCGCGCTCAGCGTCACCGTGGCGTTGCCGTTCATGCTGACGGTGTTGCTGCCGGACATGAAGATGGTGACCCCGGCGCCCACAACGACGGCGTTGGCGTTGATCTTCATATTGCCCTGAACGACATAGACCCCGGGAGAAAGCGTGACAATGCCGTTGAGGCTCATGCCGCTGCAATAGGTGCCGGGCTGCAGCGTCTGTGATGTCTTGTTGCCGTTGACGTTCTTGCACGGGTTGGTCGCCGCGGGCGCCGGCACGTTGGAGAAGGGGTCGGACGCCGGCAAGGCCTGGGTCATAGGCGACTTGCAGACCGTGGTCACCGGATTGCTCAGCGAAACGCCACCGGCGGTAATCAGGCAATCGGTCTGCAACCCAGCCGAGCCCTGCACCTTGATGGAGTCACTGGCGATCGAATCCGACATGACGGAACAGCCGTTGAGCTTCACGCTCGTGCTGCCGGAAAACAGCGCCGCTGACGAGGCGGAGGGGTTGAGCGCCAGCACGCAGGCCTTTGAAGCGTCGGTGATCAACGCAACAGCCCTCGCGTGTTCCGGCACCTTTGTCTGGGTGAAGATGGAGGTGAACATCCGGTCGAGGTTCTGGTCGAGGATGACCTCCACCGCCTTGTTGGCCGTGTTCGGTCCCGAGGTGGGCGGCGTGTTGACGACGATGGTGCCGCCGCCCAGCCCGTTCGAGGCGGCCGATGTCGTGGCGGCTGCGGTGATGGCGGCCGTGTCGGACCCCTGGATCTTTTCCAGCGCGCCCGCATAGGCGGCCGCGTCCGCGATCGCCTGCAGCTTCAGGCTCGAATAGTACCAGTAGGACGTCTCGACACCCAGCCCCGCGCCGCCGACGACGACCGGCAGGGTGAACGCGAAGATGGTCGCGACATTGCCGCCCTTGCCTTCGCAAAAGCGCCGAAGGGTCAGCCGAGAAAAAAAATTCCTGAAGAATGGACCTGAAAAGGCCATGGCCGAGCGCACCCACGGTATCCCAGCGGTCACGTCATCATTGCCTTATGAACGAATGCCTAATTATTTCGCTCGACTTGCATCGGTAGGACCGCAGCGGGCCTCGGCCCCCATCTTGCGCCGCGCACACTCAGACTTAAGGCCCAACTGCTTTAGGACTTAAGGTTTAAGCGTCAGTAAAACCTAATATTTTAGCACTTTCTGCATTTTAACTTTTTTGGAAATCGCCCGTAGAGACGGCACGCATATCACTCTGTGGAATACGACGAGGGCGGGCTCCATGCTTGGACGGTTTTGGGTTTCGAAGCGCGGCAATTTCGCGGTCGCGACCGCGGTTGCCATGGTGCCGCTGATGCTTGGCGTGGCAGCTTCCGTCGACCTGATCGGCACCAGCGACGACGCCGCCCAGCTGCAGAATTCCCTGGACGCCGCCGGCCTTGCAATCGGCACGAAGTACCAGCCGACCATGTCGGCGGGTGACGTGCAGCAACTGGGCCAGACCTTCTTCGCGGCCAATATGAGCGCGGCCGACGCGCAGGAGCTGTCGGGCAGCCTCGCCGCCTTCCAGGCCGCCGCCAGCGGCGATCCAAGCGCCTATTTCATTTCGGCGTCGTCGAGCATCAGCCGGCCGGCCTTCATCGGCGCCATGCCGGCCTGGCAGGCGACTCGCACCGCCTCGGTCAAGATCAAGCCCGGCGCGCAGGCCTGCGTGCTGGCGCTCAACCAGCATGCCGACAACGCGGTCAACCTGCAGGGCTCGACCAATGTGGCGATGACCGGCTGCGTGATCGCGGCCAATTCGGACGCCGCCGATTCCGTCAATCGCGGCGGCTCGGCGATCGTCAGCGCCGCCTGCGTCTCGACGGTCGGCGGCACGCAAGGATTGACGCCGCCCAGCGCCACGCTTTCCTGCGGCACGCCGCACGAAAAGCAGTACGCCTCGTTCGATCCATTGGCCGACGTCGTTCCGCCCGCCTACACGCTCTGCCTGCCGGTGCCCAACGGCAAGACGATAACGCTCTCGCCGGGCACCTATTGCGACAAGAGCCTGTCGGGAAAGATCACCCTCAATCCGGGCACCTACATCATGCGCAACGTCGTCATAAAGCCGGGCGGCAACGGCAGCCTGAGCGGCCAGGGCGTGACGATCTTCCTGATGGAGAACTCGCAGCTCTACATCAATGCCAACGAGCAGGTGAACCTCTCGCCGCCCACCAGCGGCCCCTATCAAGGCATCACCATCTACCAGGCGCATGGCAACACGCAGGCGCTGACGCTGAACGGCGGATCCGGCTCGCTGGTGAGCGGCTTCATCTACGCGCCGGACGCGGCCATCACCTATACCGGAAATTCGGACATGAGCGCGCAGGGCAGTTGCCTGCGGCTGGTGGGCGACACCGTGGCGATGACGGGAAACTCCGCGGTGAAGTCGGACTGCACGGCCGAACTGGGGAACCGGGAGATGTATGCAGGCCGGATGATCACCCTGGTGAAGTGAGACGCAAAGCGGCGGCTCCCAAGGGCCGCGACGACCGATCCCTGCCGGGAACCGTCGCCCCAGCCGCCGCGCTGAATTACGCGATAATGTCGGCGCCCGGCCGCTCGTCGAAAAGAACCGAGCAGCCGCGCTCGAGCGCGACCTGCGTCAAGGCATTGGCCGCATCCTCGTCCGACGAGACGAAATCGCCGGTCAGGACGCGCAGTTCCTCGACGGCCCTCGACATCGGCACCACGCGCCCGGCCGAACGGTCGCTCACGCATGCGTCGATGACGCACAGAAGATCGATGAGTTCGAAATTGTCCATGGCGGCCTCCGCTGGGCCATCCCTTCGCTCAGTCAACGGCGTGAGGCGCGGACCGGTTCCCGTGCCGGCTTCATCCCTGCGGCCTTGCCGGCGCGAGCTTGAGGTCGAAGCGGGCCGGCAGGCATGGCTCGACACAGGCCCTGCGCACCGATCCGGTTGCCATGGTGTCGATTGGAAGAAGGACTATCATCTGGGCATCGCGTTGCGGCCAGAGCGGCCTGCCGAAGAGGAGGAAGACGCCGCCGATCATCAGCGCCAGGAGCAGCGCGGCAATCAGGTTCGCGATCATGTTGCCGGGTTGCACGGCAGCAACTCCAAGTCGATTTCCAGAGGGAATGGAGTGCCCATCACATCGCAGGAATGATGGGCACTCCGTGGTCGACCGCCGATGAAGGGACTTTGTCCGGCGGCTTGCTAGTCAAATGAATTGATGGCGCTCTTGTTGCTCGAAAATCTGCGCCTCGGGCCTCTGCGCTCGACGCATGAGACTTCAGTCCGAACAAGGGCTCGGACCGTCGCCCGAAGGCCCGAACAGTCGTTTTCGGCTGCCGTTGCCCGGCCCTCGAAATCGGCGAAAGGAGAAAAGACATCGCCAACTGACGGCTTCACCTTTTGACAGGCCGCGCCAACTGTTGCTCCTTCAATTCAACGTAGAATTCAGGCCTCGAGGTCCATCGGCTGATGACCGGGCTGCTGGTGCCAAAGCACCTGGCGATAATCCGTCAGTTCGACGACCTGCGTGCAGACCGGAGAGATGTAGCTGTCGCAGCATTGGCGAAGCGCCGGGGAGCCGCGGCGAGCGGCAATGACCGGCGGACGCGAATAGGCTTTGACGGCTTGATCAAGCATGGTTTCCTCCTGGTGGTTGTCGATTATCCCCGCCCAAGGTTCCTCCCTGGCCGACATGTCGCGCCGCCGTGGCACTCGGCCAGCGGTGAAGCAGGTTCGGCATGAGGCTGATGGGGGAACGCACGAGGCCGCGACGATAGCGCCTTGATTGTTGCCGAGGGTCGCATCGAATTCTCTCCCTGTCGGGCGAAAACGGATGGGTCCCTCAACCACCGCCGTGCCAGCGCCAGAACAGGAAAGCACCGGCGACCAGGTTCCGCATTAACTTCCGATAAGGCGCCAAAAAAATCTTCGAGCGCCGGGAGCGCTCAAGTATTAGCAACCTCTCATAATCGGGTGTATGAATCCGGTTGCGGTCGCCGACGATCGCAACGTCGGGCGCCGCTTCACATGGGAGGGAAACCATGGCCGAAGTTGCAATGCAGGTGACGAAACTCGAATCCAAATCGCACAACAATCCCGACGAGGTCCGCGCGCCCGCCAAGACGCGTGTCGAGATCGTGCGGCTGCCGGGCTACACGCTGGGGCGGATGAACATGCAGCCGGGCTGGAAATGGTCCGAATGCGTCAAGCCGGTGGTCAAGACCGAGAGCTGCCAGGTCTCGCATGTCGGCTATGTCGTATCCGGAGCGATCACCGTGCGGATGACCGACGGCACGCAAAAGACCTTCGAGGCCGGCACTTCCTACACCATCCCGCCCGGCCATGACGCCTGGGTGGAGGGCAACCAGCCGTTCCAGTGCATCGAGGTGTTGAGCGCCGAACAATACGCCAAGCCGGCGTAGCGCAGACCTCGCCCTCATTTCGGCAGTGAAGAACGGGGCGCCGTGGGCGGCTTCCTGTCGAGTTCGCAGGATCTGATCCAGGGGTGATCTCAGGCTGCGGTCCATTCGCGGCTGTAGCTTCAGGTTGTGGAAGCTTGCACGTACAAGCGTGGCGGCTTGACAGAGAGCTTCTTTTGTTCTCTTTATGTTCTACTAATTCCCCTTACAAAAGACGCAGCTAATGCTGCAATGCCACACAAATGGCCATGGGAGCGCGCGATGGCCGCCACGAATGAAGCTGCGGCCGCCACCATCCTGCATGCCGATCTCGACGCCTTCTACGCCTCCGTCGAGCAGCTGCTCGATCCGTCACTGCGCGGCAAGCCGATCGCCGTCGGCGGCGGCGTGGTGCTGGCGGCTTCCTATGAAGCCAAGGTGTTCGGCGTGCGCGGCGGCATGCCCGGCCGCAAGGCGCGCGAGCTCTGCCCGCAGCTCATCTTCGTCGGCGGTCATTTTTCCGAGTACCAGCGCCTCGGCGACGCCGCGATCAAGGTGCTCGACGATTTCACGCCGGTGGTCGAGCGCATCTCGATCGACGAGGCCTTCGCCGACGTCGCCGGCTGCACGCATCTGTTCGGTCCGCCGCAGGAGATCGCGCGAAGAATCCGCGAGCGCGTGAAGGCCGAGCTCGGCCTGCCGATCTCGATCGGCGTGGCGCGGACAAAGCATCTCGCCAAGATCGCCTCGCAGGTGGCCAAGCCGGACGGGCTGGTGGTAGTCGAGCCCGGCACCGAGCTTGCGTTCCTGCACGACCTGCCCGTCACGCTGATGTGGGGTGTCGGCCCGGCGACGAAGGCGCGGCTCGCCGAGATCGGCGTCGAGACCATCGGGCAATTGGCGCGCACCCATAGCGGCGCGCTGGAGCGGCTGATCGGCCATGCCGCCGGCCAGAAGCTTGCCGCGCTCGCCTGGAACCGCGACCCGCGCAAGCTCGAGACGCATCGGCGCGCGATTTCCGCCGGCGCGCAATCGGCGCTGGGCAGGAAGCCGGCGGTGCCGCGCGTCTTCGTGCCGACGCTCTTGCATCTGGCCGACCGCGTGGCGAGCCGCCTGCGCGTCAAGGACCGGCCCGGCCGCACGGTGACGGTGCGGGTGCGCTTCGCCGATCTGCGCGCCGTCACCCGCTCGGTGACGCTGGAGCAGCCGATCCAGGCGACGGTAATGCTGGCCGAGATCGCCGAGGAGCTGGTGCGCGGCGTGCTGGCCGCTCATCCCGGCGAGCGGGACATATCGCTGCTCGCCATCTCCGTTTCGCATCTGGAGGAGCATGCCGAGCTGCAGCTCGAACTGCCGCTCGGCCTGATGGATGAGAAGCGCAAGCCCGGCAGCCGCAAGGGCCTCGCCCGCTTCGGCGCCGACCGCGCCATCGACAAGATCCGCCAGCGTTTCGGCAGGCAAGCCGTCGGCTACGGCACGGTGGCGCTGGAAGGCCCGCGCTCGGTGCCGGACGGGTTCCGGGAGCTGGCGGAGAAGGAGCTGTAGGGGGCGGAGTGCTTGATCTCCCCTTTCGGGCGAGATCTGCAGCTTCGTCGCTTTCGCCGATCACCAGCACACCCCCGAAGGTCCGCGATTCCGCCGCTTGCCAGAATGGCCGTGCTGGGCTGGATTAGGCGCCGGAACAGCCATGCCCGAACGATCGGAGTCATTCATGGCCAGTGAGACGGCAGCGCCGGATACCGAGGCGGCGCCAGTTAGTATCGACAACAAGGCCGAGCGCTACGACCTCGGCCTGTGTCTGTCCGGCGGCGGCTACCGCGCCATGCTGTTTCATGCCGGCGCGCTCTGCCGTCTCAACGAGGCGGGCCTGCTCCAGAAGCTCGACATGGTGAGCTCGGTTTCGGGCGGCTCGATCGCGGCCGGGCTGCTCGCGGTGCTCTGGCCACGCTTCGTCTTCGCTGGCGGTGTCGCCACCAATTTCGATATCTATCTGCACAGGATATTGGAGTTCTCGCAGGTCTTTCTCGACGCGCCGTCGATCCTCAAGGGCCTGTTCAATCCGTTTTCCAGCGCCGCGCGCGAGGTCGCCGCCTGCTACGAGCGGAACTTGTTCGACGGCTCCAGGCCGATGCTGAAGGGCCTGCCGGAAAAGCCCTGGTTCGTGTTCTGCTCGAGCAATCTTGGCACCGGCTCGCTGTTTCGCCTGTCGCGGCGCTACATCGCCGATTACCGCATCGGCGTCGCCTACCAGGCCGACCTGCCAGTCGCAACCGCGGTGGCCGCCTCATCGGCCTTCCCGCCTTTCCTGTCGCCGCTCCGGCTCGACCTCACGCCCTTCGCGTGGAAGAACGACAAGCTCGACCCGGGTGTCGGCGCGCCGGTGCCGCCTTCCCGCGCCGTGCTCACCGATGGCGGCGTCTACGACAATCACGGCATCGAGCCGGCGCTGAAGCGCTGCCGCTGGCTGCTGGTGAGCGATGCCGGCGCGCCGTGGCAGGCTTCGAAGGCGGGTTACTGGAACTGGTTCTCGCAGCTCAAACGCGTGCTCGACACCACCGACAACCAGGTGCGCTCACTGCGGCGACGGGATCTGGTGGCGCGTTTCCAGGCGGCCAAGGACGCCGACGATCGCGGCCTGCCCAAAGACGCGACCCGGCCCGACTATGCGGCGACGCGCGGCGTCTTCTGGTCGATCGCCAGCAAGCCGGACGCGACCGAGCCGACTTTCGTGCAGACCGCCGCGACCGCGCCGGCCGATATCGGCACATCGCTGCATTTCCTGGGCAGCGAAGAGACCGTCGATTTGGTGAACTGGGGTTATTGCGCCGCCGACCAGGCGCTGCGGAGCTGGTACCAGCCGGCGGTGGCGCCGGGAAAAGGCGTGCCGCTCAAGGCGGGCGACGTGAAGCCGGGGCGCTGCGCGAGGGTTTCGAAGGTGCTGATGGGTTTTTTTAGGGTGAGCCGGCGCGCGAGCTGCCAATCTCCCCCCTTGCGGGGGAGATGTCCGGCAGGACAGAGGGGGGTGTGACGGAACGCGGCGCTGACACTCCTTGGATGCGAACCTCTTTGGTAGTTGAGGCAAGGATAGCCGCTGATACGTCGGCGGGACAGCACCCCTCTCTGGTCTGCCGACCATCTCCCCCGCAAGGGGGGAGATTGGCAGCTCCGCGGCTTTCGCCAATCACCAACCTGGCGCAATCCAATCTAGTTCATTCCCCTGCCCTGCGCATGCTAACAGAGGCGCTTTCAACAATTTCAACAGATGGACAGCGACATGGCAGGCGAAAAAGTAGCTCTGGTGACGGCGGGCGGCAGCGGCATGGGGGCGGCGGCGGCGAAGCGCCTGGCGGCCGACGGCTTCAAGGTCGGCGTGCTCTCCTCCTCCGGCAAGGGCGAGGCGCTGGGCACGGAGCTCGGCGGCTTCGGCGTCACCGGCTCCAACCAGTCGAACGACGACCTGAAGCGCCTTGCCGACGGCGCGCTGGAGCGCTGGGGGCGCATCGACGTTTTGGTCAACAGCGCCGGCCATGGACCGCGCGCGCAGATCATCGAGATCAGCGACGAGGACTGGCATAAGGGCATCGACACCTATTTCCTCAACGCCGTGCGCCCTACCCGGCTGGTGACGCCGGTGATGCAGAAACAGAAATCCGGCGTCATCATCAACATCTCGACCGCCTGGGCGTTCGAGCCGAGCGCGATGTTCCCGACCTCGGCCGTGGCGCGCGCCGGGCTTGCCGCCTACACCAAGATCTTCGCCGACACCTATGCCGCCGACAACATCCGCATGAACAATGTGCTGCCCGGCTGGATCGACAGCCTGCCGGCGACCGAGGAGCGCCGCCATGCTGTGCCGATGAAGCGCTACGGCACGTCGGAAGAGATCGCCGCGACGATCTCGTTCCTCGCCTCGGATGGGGCGGCCTACATTACGGGGCAGAACATCCGCGTCGACGGCGGCATCACAAGGGCTCTGTGAGGACGGCCAGGACGCCGCCTCAGATCATCCCGGCCTGCGGGAATTGAGCACCCACAGAACGCATAGGAAGGCTATCGAGCCCACCAGGACGATCGAATTGCCGACCACGATGTTCCAGAATCGTGTCGGATCATCCGAGAGCGCGACCCAATGCAACTTGCCTCGGACCTCGCCTGTCCTAATGCCGCAGGCAATGTTGTAGATCGCGATGGCGGCAAGCGCCGCCATCAGGACAAATAGGTCGTTGTTCTTGTTGCGATCCATGGCAGCGGCTTTTATCAGCGCTTGGTGAAATTTTGCTTACCTTGAGGAACGCGACGGCCGGAAAACCAGCCGCCACATTTGTCGGTTTGACGCACGCGCAGACGGAAAGATTGCTGCCGCGCCGGTTTACCCGCGATCACTGATTGATCTCCGGCTCGACGAGCTTGGCCAGGTTGCGCAGCGATTCCTGCCAGCCGAGATAGCAGGCTTCGGCGGGGATGGCGTCCGGGATGCCGGCCTGGGTGATGTTGATCTCGGTGCCGACCAACACTTTCTTCAAGGTCACCGTCACCTCGATCTGGCCCGGCAAATTGGGATCGTCGAAGCGGTCGGTGTAGCGCAGGCGCTCGCCCGGAACGAGCTCGACGAATTCGCCGCCGAAGGAATGGCTGCCGCCGGTGGTGAAGTTGCGGAAGGACATCTTGTAGGCGCCGCCGACCTTGCCCTCGAACTCATGCACCGTGCAGGTGAAGCCGTTCGGAGGCAGCCACTTGGCCAGCGCATCGGCTTCGATAAATGCGCGGTAGACCTTCTCCGGCTTGGTCGCCAGGACGCGGTGCAGATGGATGGTGCTCGGCATGTCTCGATATCCTCTCTCTGGTTTCGTTGATCGATGCCCCAAGGACGGGCGGCCTCCAGCCGATCCGACAGAGGCTGCCGAATTTTTTGCCCGGCGGCTAGCGCGCCACTTTGTAACGGGGACAGGACGTAGGTGCTACGATCCGCATTCCAGCTCGAATGTCCACCGTCGCACTTGGCGACTCAGCCCTCGTTCATCGCACGCGGCTACGCTGATCAATTCGGCCACGAGCAGCATCTTGCCAAATATTTCAGCATGAGCCTCGCAATTTTGAGTAAAATTGAGTAATTCAAGGTGTAATTATCGCGCTTAAATTGTATTAGAAACCGCTTGTTATGTCTATTTCCGATCATTAATCGATGAACGGTAATTTTTTATCTGTACTGTTACGCGATTCCTTGGAACCATAGGCCGGCTTTGTAGGTTGGCCTGAAAACCAGCCACCACCGAGGAAGGGAGTGTCCGATGAGCTTCGTCGTCAACGCGATAGGCGTTCCTCTTTATTACAGCGGCGCTTCCAATCATTGGTTTTCGGCGTCCTCGCCCGGGACGTTCAACGGCAGCAGCGGCAACGACTCCATCTGGGCCTCCAGCGGCGTCAACGTCACCATGTATGGCGGCCAAGGCGACGACATCTATTACCTCTATTCGTCGGGCAACAAGGTGGTCGAGTACGCCGGCCAGGGCGTCGACACCATCAACACATGGATGAGCTACACGTTGCCGAACAATGTCGAGAACCTCGTCGTCACCAACGCTCACAACTATGCCTTCGGCAATGCGCTGGACAACATCATCACCGCCACGGGCGGTGGCCAGACGATCGACGGCGGCGCGGGCAACGATGTGCTGATCGACGGCGGCGGCGGCGCCGACATTTTCATCATCGCCAAGGGCAATGGCAGTGACTCGATCCTCAATTTCGCCTCGAACGATGCCGTGCGGCTCGATGGCTACGGCTTCACTTCGTTCGCCGCCGTCCACGACGCGATGATGCAGGCGGGACCGAATGTGGTGCTGAACCTCGGATCGGGCGAAATCCTCGAATTCAAGAACACCACCATCGACAAACTGCAGCCCAACAATTTCCAGCTGCCGATCGACAAGTCCGGCATGACGCTGTCCTTCAGCGACGAGTTCAACACGCTGAACCTGCACAACAGCCAGGGCGGCACCTGGGACACTAACTTCTGGTGGGGCGCGGCGAACGGCAGCACGCTGGTCCGGAACAACGAGTTGCAATGGTATATCGACGCCAATTACGCGCCGACCAGCTCGGTGCATCCGTTCAGCGTCGACAATGGCGTGCTCACCATCACCGCGGCGCAGGCATCGGCCGACATCAAGCCGCTGATCAACAATTACGAATACACCTCCGGCTTGCTTACCACGCACGACTCGTTCTCACAGACCTATGGCTATTTCGAAATGCGCGCCGACCTGCCGGAAAACGCCGGCGCCTGGCCGGCCTTCTGGCTGCTGCCGGAAGACGGCTCGTGGCCACCGGAGCTCGACGTGATGGAGATGTACGGACAGAAGCCGAATTCGCTGCTGATGACCGCGCATACCATGCAGACGGGCCAGCACACGACGGTCGGCTCGACGGTGAACGTCATGGACACCGCCGGCTTCCACACCTATGGCCTGTTGTGGACGCCGGACAAGCTGGTCTGGACCTATGACGGCGTGCAGGTCGCGTGGGCGGCAACGCCATCCGACATGAACAAACCGATGTACATGCTGGTCGATCTCGCGGTCGGCGGCCAGGCCGGCGCGCCGCCGGATCATCTCGCCACGCCGGCGCAGATGAAGATCGACTACATCCACGCCTACACGCTGGACGAGCTGCAGCAAAGCCATTTGAGCGTCACGGGCGAGCATACGGCCTAGGCGGCGGGGCGATGTCGCGCGAGAGCGCTCCGACCGGTTTGCGGCCGGTCCCCCTTCGCCGCGTGTTCCTGCGCGCAGTCAGCGATGTCGGCCTGTTCTCGCTGCTGATCAACCTGTTGCTGCTGGTGATCCCGCTTTACCTGCTGCAGGTCTATGACCGGGTGCTGCCCTCCTCCAGCGTCGAGACGCTGGTCTATCTGTCGGTCATCGCGGTCGCGGCGCTTGGCTTCCTCGGCTTCCTCGACGCCATCCGCGCGGTCTACACGCAGCGTATCGCCGCGACGGTCAACGACAGGCTGGGCGCAAGGATGTTCGCCGCCTCGCTCGGCGCCAGCAGCGCGCCGTCGCCGCTCACGGACCTCGCCGCGGTCTGCGCCTTCATCCGCTCGCGCGGTGTAGCGGTGCTGTTCGACCTGCCCTTCGCGCCGGTCTTCCTCGCATTGCTCTATCTGATCCATCCGGTGCTGTTCTGGGTGACGCTCGGCGGCACCGCGCTGCTGGTCGTGCTGGTCGTGGCCAACCAGCTTGCCATCGGCAGGAACGATGCGATGTCGGCGGAGCGCTCGGCTCTGGCCAGCCGGGCCGAGCAGGCCTTTGCCCGCAACGCCGAGACGCTGCGCGCCATGGGGATGGTGGAAAACGCCGCGCGCGCATGGGGACGGCATGTGGCGGAGGCGCTTGTGCTGCATGACCGTTCGGCCAGCGCCAACGCCGTCTTCAGCGGCGCTTCCAGGGCGCTGCGCATGATGCTGCAGCTCGCGATCCTCGGCGCCGGCGCCTGGCTGGTGCTGAAGGGCGAGATGACGGCCGGCATGATCTTCGCCTCCTCGCTGGTGTCGTCGCGCGCGCTGCAGCCGCTCGACCAGCTGATCGGCTCGTGGCGGCAGATCGGCGAGGCCAGGCGCGCCTGGTCGCGGCTGCAGGTCGCGCTTGCGGGGCAGCCGGCACAGGCAAGCAAACTCGCCTTGCCCGATCCGACCGGCGCGATTGCAACGCAGGATCTTTTCTTCATCGCTCCGGATGCCACGTTCGGCGCCGAGCCGATCCTGAAGCGATTGAGCTTCGCGATTCAGCCCGGCGAAGCGGTGGCGATCGTCGGCCCGAGCGGCGCCGGCAAATCGACGCTGGCGCGGCTGCTTGTCGGAGCGGCCCAGCCGAGCGGCGGTTCGGTCAGGATCGACGGCGCCGAGCTTAGGACCTGGGACGAGAATCAGCTTGGCCGGCATATCGGTTATCTCGCGCAGGAGGTGGAGCTTTTCCCCGGCTCGGTCAGCGAGAATATCGCCCGCTTCGACGCAGGCGCGGACGACGCCGCGATCGTCGAGGCGGCAAAGCGCGCCGAGGCGCATGAGCTGATCCTTTCGCTGCGCGACGGCTACCAGACGATGGTCGCCGGGACGCTGTCGGGCGGCGAGCGGCAGCGGATCGGGCTGGCGCGCGCCTTCTACGGCAATCCGCGCATCCTCGTGCTGGACGAGCCGAGCACGCATCTCGACGGCGCCGGCGAAACGGCGCTCGAAGCGGTGCTTGCGG
This sequence comes from Mesorhizobium sp. M2E.F.Ca.ET.219.01.1.1, assembly GCF_004016445.2. Classification (GTDB taxonomy): domain Bacteria; phylum Pseudomonadota; class Alphaproteobacteria; order Rhizobiales; family Rhizobiaceae; genus Mesorhizobium. The sequence goes on along the minus strand of NZ_SADT02000002.1, from coordinate 1,012,022 downwards.
CCGCGCGCGCGGCGGGCGTCACCACGATCGTGATCACGCACCGGCCCTCGATCGCCGCGGCCTGCGACCGCGTGATGGTTCTGCGCGGCGGCGTGATCGAGGCGTTCGGACCGAGCGCCGAGGTGCTGCGGCAATCGACTGTCGACAAGGGCAAAGGCGCGCGGCAGAACACGGTGGTGACGGGCTCGTTCGTGCCGACCATCCGCGCCTCGCAAACCATCCGCCACGGGTCGTAGACGATGTCCGCGCCAAGCCTCACCTTCGACAACCGGCCGCGCACAGACTTCCGCCGCACCGCCTTTGCCGGCTACGCGGCAATCGCGTTGCTAGTCGGCGGCTTCGGCTACTGGGCAGCGAGCGCGCCGCTGGCCGGCGCGGTGATCACGCAAGGCACGATCGCCGCGACCGGCGGCAACATCCTGATCCAGCATCGCGAGGGCGGCATCATCAGCAAGTTACTTGTGCATGAAGGCGACCGCGTGCGCGAGGGCCAGGAGCTCATCCTGCTCGACCGGACCGCTCCGGAGGCCGATCTCAACCGGCTGACCCGGCAGTGGATCGCGCTCAAGGCGAGCGCCGCGCGGCTGGAGGCCGAGCGCGACGGGCTGGACCGGCTGGCGCCGATGACCGAGCCCGCGCCGGCGCCGTTCCAGCCGGAGTTCCAGAACCTCATCCGCGAACAGCAGAAGGAGTTCGACGCCAGGCTCGCGCGCTTCCGCTCGGAACAGTCGATCCTGGCGCAGCGCGTCGCCATGCATCGCGAATCCGTCAAGGGCCTGAACGCGCAGAAGGCGGCGATCGAGCAGCAGGCCGAGGTGGTGAAGAAGGAGCTCGGCATCAAGACCGACCTTCTCAGCAAGGGCCTCACCAACCGCAGCGAATATTCGCAGCTGCTGCGCTCCGAGGCCGACCTTGTCGGCCAGGCCGGCGCGCTGGCGGCGTACCTTGCCTCCGCCAACACGCAGATCGCGGAGGCCGAGGCGCAGACCGAGCGCGCCACGACGCAGCGCGTCGAGGAGGCGCTGACCAAGCTCGACGACGTGCGCACCAACCTCGCCGACATCGAGGAGCAGATGCGCGCGGCGGAAGCCGTGCTGAAGCGCACGACGATCACCGCGCCGGCGGCGGGCATCGTCGTGTCCTCGACCTATAATGCGCAAGGCAGCGTGGTCGCGCCCGGCGAGAAGATCATGGAGATCCTGCCCACGTCATCGGGCCTGGCGGTGGACGCAAAGCTCAGGCCGAGGGACATCGACCAGGTGCATGTCGGCCAGAAGGCGAAGCTCAGGCTGTCGGCACTCAACGCGCGGCTCACGCCGGAGGTGCCGGCCACGGTGAGCGAGATTTCCGCCGACCGGCTGATCGACGAAACCACGCACGAACCCTATTTCCGCGCCAGGCTGAAGATCGCAGACGCCCTGCCGCCCGGCGTGAAGGTCGAACAGCTTTACCCCGGCGCCCCGGTCGATACCTTCATCAGCACCGGCGACCGGACTTTCTTCGAATATCTGGTGCGGCCGATGATGGATTCCTTCGCGCGGGCATTTGCGGAAAGATAGGGGCGGACTGCGGGTTAACGGCGGTCGTTCGCGGTTGAGCGGCGGGCTCATGGTCAGCCCCGGATAAACAGCTGTTCGGGGCATCGGCGCTGGGCAGACGGCTTATTCCAGAAACATCAGGGCTGTGGCCAGGAATCCCATCCCGAAGCAAGACGCCATCGAATAGGCGATCATTCCGACAGCCACATAGTCGCCTCCGCCTGACGACAGATGGCTGCCGAGCGTGCCGAAAGCCAGGAGCCAGCACGCCACCGTCAACCCGATGATCGCCCCGGTGGCGAGGTTCTTGACGACAAAGAGCACCAGCGGAGGCATGAGCGCGGCTCCCAAAGAGCATCTCGCGCCGGCCCAGGGCTTGCGGCCTCGTGAGCCGACTGCTGCCATTCAACGCCCGGACATGCATCTGGTTGCTCCTGCAGCCTGTTTTCACTCCCGCACCGGTTCGAGCGGCTGTTCTGCCTGCTGGTACGGGGTTTCGGCCGAGCGTGCGAGCCGCCAGCCTCACTCCCGCTGTCCGCCCGCGCCTTCGTTTGCGGACTCCGCAAAGCGGCGCCGCGATCCGATCGCGGGGTGCGTGCCCGGCGAAGACGAAGCGATCGCGCCCGGCTTCGACGCGGGCGCGCCCCGTGCCCATTGGCAAAGGACGATATTTCAAACTGAGAAACCGTCAGATTCCACGGCAATTTCGACGCCCGCTCCAACGCTGGCTCCCCCGGTCGTCAGCGACAGTGCTGCCATCGACGACGCGAAATGGTCGCGCCGCAAAGGATGGAGACGACGATGACGAGTTTGGAACATACCGCCTATGAAACCGGCCGCGCGAGCCCCGGCCTGATCGGCTTTGCCGGCCGCGCACTCAGGCTTGTCTATCATGCCATGAGGATGCGCAGCGACCGCGCCGCCTTGCACGCCATGCCTGACTATCTGCTCAAGGACATGGGCATCACCCGTTCGGGAATCGACTACTACACCTCCACGCGCCGCGCTGCCTCCGGCACCGGCGGGATGGACATCCGCACCATCGGCTAACCGCCGATAGCGATTGCGGCCACGCCGTCGACAAGCCCCGGGCGCTTCCCAACGCCCAGGGGTTTTTGCGTTCCGGCGCGCTGGATTCAGGCGGTGGGCCGCGCCGTTTCAAACGATACGTCCACGCCAAATTCCACGGTGAGCGTATGAAAAATTCCACGGTCGCATCCACTCTCGTTCAAACGCTCAACCGGCAAACAAATGCCGTCACGGCAACCAAGCCGCAAAACCAACCTTGGAGATGAAGATGCAACCCAACACCAAACCTGCACGGCTTCCGCTCAACGGGGTCGACACGCCGAACCTGATGGCGACGATCAATTTCGTCGCCGGGCAGCCGGAGCTCGCCAAGTTCCAGTTCCGCGCCCACAATGAGTGGATCGAGGGCACGCACAGCAAGACCGTCATGAACGGCTTCTTCGGCGCCGGCAACGAGCAGAAGCACGAGAAGCCGCATTATGCCGACGCCGACCATCCAGCGATCCTGTGCGGCGCCGACAATGCTCCGACCCCGGTCGAGTGGCTGCTGCATGGGCTGGCGGGCTGCCTGATGGCGGGCGTGGCCAACATCGCCGCAGCGCGCGGCATCAAGCTCACCAAGGTGAAGTGCTCGGTCGACGGCGACATCGATCTGCGCGGCATCCTCGGCATTTCCGACGAGGTCCGCAACGGCTTCCAGAACATCCATGTGTCGTTCGAGATCGAAGGCGACGCGCCGGCCGAAAAGCTCCAACAGCTGGTCGAGCAGTCGCGCACCCGTTCGGCGGTCTTCGACGTGCTGACCAAGGGCGTGCCGGTCACCGTCGGCATCAAGACCATCCAGTAAGCCTCCAGGCGGTCCGGGGCCAATCCGGACCGCCTCTTTGCCTCAGACGGAACTGATCCATGAGACGCTCGGATGTCGTCATCATCGGCGCCGGCCAGGCCGGCCTTGCGCTCAGCCATTGCCTCGGCCAGGCCGGCATCGACCATGCCGTGCTGGAGCGCGGCCGCATCGGCGAGCGCTGGCGCTCGCAGAGCTGGCGCTCGCTTCGGCTGCTCACGCCGAACTGGCTGAATGCGCTCCCCGGCTCGCCCTACAAGGGCGGCGATCCCGACGGCTTCATGAGCAAAGGGGCTTTCGTGGAAAGCCTGGAGCGCTACGCCTGGCAATGGCATGCGCCGGTCGAGACCAATGTCGAGGTCAACTCCGCCAAGCGAACCAGCGACGGCTTCGCCTTGCGCACCAACGCCGGCGACTGGTCGGCACGCGCGGTCGTCGTCGCGACGGGACATTGCGACCGCCCGCTCATCCCCTTCGCGACTGAGACACTTCGCGGACCCCTCAGCATTCACGCTTCGCACTATCGCTCGCCCGGCGAGCTGCCGGGCGGCGGCGTGCTGGTCGTCGGCGCCTCGTCGTCCGGCGTGCAGATCGCCGACGAGCTCGCCCGCGCCGGGCGGCGCGTGGTGCTTTCGGTCAGCAAGCATACGCGCCTGCCCAGAACATGGTGTGGCCAGGACATCTTCTTTTGGCTGTGCGCGATGGGCCTGATGGCGCAGCGCCCGGAAGACCTGGCCAATCCGGAAGGCGCCCGGCGCCAGCCATCGCTGCAGCTCGCCGGCCGGCCGGACAGGGCCGATGTCGACCTCGCCACGCTGCAGGCGCTCGGCGTGGAACTCACCGGGCGGGCGCGCGGCGTCGGCGACCGCGAGATCGCCTTCGCCGGCGACCTCGGCCAGCACATCGCGGCGGCGGAAGCGAAGCAGGCGCGCCTGCTCGACGAGATCGACCGCTTTGCTGGCACGCCGACACCGTACCGGCCCGAGCCGGTGGCGCTGCCATCGGCCGCGAGCGAGCGGCTGTCGCTGACGGACGGATCGATCCGCAGCATCATCTGGGCGACCGGCTATGCGCGCTCGTTCGGCTGGCTGGAGCCGCTGGCGCTCGGCGCCGATGGCGAGCTCGCGCATCAGGGCGGCGTCACCACCGTGCCCGGCCTCTACGCGCTCGGCTTCCGCTTCCTGCGCAAGCGCGATTCCAATTTCATCGGCGGCGTCGGCGCGGATGCCGAGGCGATCGCCGCCGAAATCTCCCGTCATCTCGACCGCAACGGCCGCAAGGCGGCCTGAGGAACCACGACCATGACAAGCAATCCCATCTCCCTCATGGCCTCCCCCAGGCGCGGCCATTACGACGCCATCATCGTCGGCGCGCGCTGCGCGGGTGCGGCGACCGCGATGCTGCTTGCCCGCGCGGGCCTCAAGGTGCTGGCGATCGACCGCAAGCCCTTTGGCTCCGACACGCTGTCGACGCATGCGCTGATGCGGCCAGCGGTGCTGCAATTATGGCGCTGGGGCCTGCTCGAGCCGCTGCTCAAGGCCGGCACGCCGCTGATCGAGACGACGACCTTCCACTATGGCGACAACGAGATCACCATCCCCCTCGCCTCAGGTTCGGAGCTTCCCGGCCTGATCGCGCCGCGGCGCACCGTGCTCGACCGGATCCTGGTCGATGCGGCCCGCAAGGCTGGTGCGGAGATCCTGCACGAAATGGCGGTCGGCGACCTCTTCGCCGACACGCGCGGCCGGGTTCGCGGCATCGAGATCCGCGTCGCCGGCCGCACCTCAGTGCGGGTCAGCGCCGATATCGTCGTCGGCGCCGACGGTGTCGGCTCGCTGGTGGCGAAATGCGTCGACGCCCAGCCCTTGCGGCGCGGTGCCGTGTCGGCCGCCCATGTCTATGGCTATGCGCCGGTCGAGCCCGGCGCCGGCTATCACTGGTACTTCCGCGACGGGATCGCCGGCTCCTTCATCCCGACCAATGACGGCCTCGCCTGCATCGTCGCCTCGGTGCCGACGGGCCTGTTCGACCAGCGCTTCCGCCTCGGCCATGCGCGTGCCCGCATGGATGTGCTCGAGGCGCTTTCGCCGGCTCTGGCGGAACAGGCGGCCCTTGCGCCGAAGGACGCCCGCCTGCAGGCGTTCCGCGGCGTGCCTGGCTATATCCGCCAGCCGCACGGCCCCGGCTGGGCGCTGGTGGGCGACGCCGGCTTCTTCCGCGACCCGATCACCTCGCACGGCATTTCCGATGCGCTGCGAGACGCCGAAACTCTGGCGCGGGCCATCCTCGACGGCTCGGAGGCGGCATTCGCGATCTGGAAGCGGCAGCGCGACATGATCGCGAACCAGATCCTCGACACCACCGACGCCGTCGCCGGCTTCGACTGGACGCTCGACGATATCGGCGAGCGGCATCGCCGCTTCAGCGCCGTGCTGAAGGCAGAGGTGCAGGCGCTGGCCGGGCAACCCATGCCCGTCCGCCGGGCCTCGAAGCCCTCGACCTATCGGGCGCCGGCCAACCAGGACAGGCCGCCGGCCGACCTTTCACACAACCGAACAGGAGCAAGACCATGACAGTACATGTGATCAAGGACGGCTGGGTCGGCGTCGTCAAGGGCCGGCCAAAGATCGGCGCCTTTGCCGAGCGCTCGCGGCGCACACTGCCGCAGGATATCGACGCGTTCGCCGCGATGACCGGCGACCGCAACCCATTGCATTACGACAAGGCGCTGGCCGAGGCTTCGGTGTTCGGCAAGCTCATCGTGCAGGGCGGCGTCACCTCCGGCATCCTGAACGCGGTGGTGGCGGAGGACCTCCCCGGCCCCGGCTCCGTGTTCCTCGAAGTGTCGTGGAAATTCGTCAAGGCGGTCGGCGTCGGCGAACTGATCACCGGCCGCGTCGAGGTCAAGGAGGTGCGCGCCGACAAGCCGATCACCAAGCTGGAGACCTCGGTGCGCAACGAAGCCGGCGAGCTTTGCCTCACCGGCACCGCGACGGTGTTCACCGTACCGCTCGCCAGGGGCTGAGAACTTCGCGTATCCGCTTAGCTGCCCGTGGTCTCGGCGATGAAGGCGCGGACGTGGTCGATGAACTCCTCAAAGGCGGGCTCGCCTTCGAGGAGGATGTGGTTCTGGCTGTCGAGCTCGATGAAGCGGGCGCCCGGGATACCCGCGGCCATGGTGCGCCCGGATTCGACCGGAGCCACGTTATCGTCCCGCGCATGCAGCACCAGCGTCGGCACACGCACCTTTTCCAGCAAGCCGCTGACATCGATCATCGAAAAGGAGTTCTGAAGACGCCAGGCATCGTCGGGCGAGACGGTGCGCAGCATCAGGTCGTCCATCCAGGCGAAATGCTCGTGCGTGGCGCCGGGGATGAACATCGAGCAGAAAGCCTGGCGAAACATCGGGTTCGGCTTGCCCCAGTTCTCGCGCATCAGCGTCGCCACGGCCTCGCGCGTCGCGATCTCGCCGGCGTCGCCGCGCGCCCGCCAGCCTTTGACGTAACCGCCGTAAAGCACCATGCCCGAGACCCGCTTGGGGTGGCGGATGGCATAGGCGATCGAAACCGCGCAGCTCTGCGACAGACCGAGCAAGGTGAAGCGGTCGAGCCCTGTAGCCTCGACCACGCATTCAAGGTCCGACACCATGGTCTCGAACGAAATGTCGATGACATGCCGCTGCGAAAGGCCGTTGCAACGCTGGTCATAGCGCACCAGCCGGTTGTGGCGCGACAGTTCGCGCATCCAGTGCCGCCAGATCGGGCTGTCTCAGTCGAAGGTGAGATGCGACATCCAGTGCGCGGCGCGCAGGATCGCCGGACCGCTGCCGGTGCTGGCATAGGCCAGCCTGGTGCCGTCGAGCGCCCGGCAGAATTGCACGGCGCGGCCGGGATCCTGCGGCGACACGGCGGGTTTCGACGGCGCCTGCGCCGGTCGCGCAGCGCCAGACTGGGGCGCGCGGCTCGTGGCTTGAGCGGTGGCCGACCGGACCTTGTCCTCCAGCGCCTCTGTCTCGGCGGCGAGCCGCGCATCATCGGGCACGAGGCGGCGCAGCCGCTGCGCGAAGGGCAGCGCCCGTCGCGGCTCATCGGCCAGACGCTCAACCAGCTCGCGCAGGATGCCGAGCTCGACGATCTCCACTTCGCTGGCGATCGCCTGCCGCCAGGATTCGTCTTCGAAGCATCGTTCGAGCGAGAGGTCGGCGAGAAAGCCGCCGCGGATCGAGGCAAGGACGGCTTCGAGCTCCTCGGTCGAGCGGGACGACAGATCGGCCTTCACCAGCGGCGCGAGCCGCGCATAGTCCGTCTCGAGGTTGAGCGTCACGGCGTTGCGATCGGCGACGAGAGTTTTTTCGTCGGCGCCCAGCACCTGGCGGATCTTGGAGAGACTCCAGCGCAAGGCGCCGCGCGGATCGTCGGGAATGTCCCAGAATATCTCGCACAACCGCTCGCGCTGGTGCTGCCTGGCGGTGACGGCGAGGTAAGCAAGCAGCGCCCGCGTCTTGCGCGACGGCGGCAGGTCAAGCGGCTGACCGTCGCGCGTCACCTGAAAATCGCCAAGCACGCGCAGCTCCAGCCTGTGCTGAGAGCCGTTCATGCGTTCACGCGCTTGTCGATCGCCATGGTCCCCTTCGGCCGAGGCCGCCGCTGCGAAGGCGCAGCCAATAGCAAAAATGGCTAATTTAGGAAAGCTTGGTGCATCAGGCCAGCAGCAGCTTCAGCCTGGAGAGCCTGAGGCGCGCGAGCCGCCGCGCAGGATTGTGAAAGGCTTCCAGGCCGGCCTCGACCAGGAAGGCCAGCGTCATCAACTCGATCAGGAATTCGTCCGCCGCGTCGAAAGCGGCTCGTGAGCCGGCGACGAGGTGCTTGAGCAGAGCGCGAGCTTCCTGGACCGCGTCGGCGCTGCCGGCGTCGATCAGCGCTTCGAGCCTGGTGAAGCAGTCCATGTCGATTCTCTCCGCCCCACCAAGGCGATAGATCGATCCGGCGGCGCGGACATCCACATATGTTAAGCGAGCTACTGTGAGGCTTGCTCACGCCTTGGCTGGAACCGCCCTCGGCCTGATCACCGTTGCCAGCACGATGCCCAGGACGATGAAGGCGGCGCCGAACAGGTCGTAGTTATGCAAGCTCTCGCCGAGCAGCAGATAGGCGAGGATGGCGACGAACAATGTCTGCAGATAGAGCAGCATGCTTGCCCGGCTGGCGCCCAGCGTCTCGACGCTTTTGTTGTAGAGATAATACATCAGCGCACCGCCAGGGCCGGCCAGATAGGCGAGCGCGAGCAGGCCATTGCCATTCAGGGCGGAGCGTTCGTCGTTGGAGATTTCCCAGAGATGGAACGGCAGCGCCACCAGCGCGCCGGCGCCGAGCAGGAGGACCACCAGCGGCAGAAGCTCGAGGCCGAATTTGGAGCGGCGCAGCAGCACCGTGTAGAGCGCCCAGCAGAAGGCGCTGCCGACGATCCACAATTCGCCGATGTTGAAGCGCAGCTTAACCAGCGCGTCGATATTGCCGTGCGCGACGATGACCAGCATGCCGGCAAGTGCGGCAACCGCGCCGAGCGCCTTCCAGAGCCCGAGCGGTTCGCCCAGCACGAGACGCGCGAGCACCATGGTCATGATCGGCGACATCGCCATGATGATGCCGGCCGTGGTCGCGTCGGTGTCGTTCAGGCCACGGTAGATCATGCCCTGGCAGAGCGTCAGGCCGATGGCGCCGACGGCGACGATCTCGAGGGGCCGGGATTTGAGGAGCGCAATCATCGCGCCGTGATGGCGGTGCACGATCGGCAACAGGATGGCACACGCCAACAGGAGCCGCCAGAAGCAGAGACCCCAGGGCGGCATTTCCGGCGCGACCCATTTGGCCGCGATATAGACCCCGGCCGACAGCAGCCAGCACAAGACGGCGGTGGGATAGCCGCCCAGGGACGATCCTGCCGGGATGGCCGGCGGTTCCGGCTGATGGACTATCGGTATCGCCTGCATTCTCGAATCCCCCGATGCGGCTAACGGCGCATCTCCATGACAAAGATCGCTCCGATGACAATGGCGATGCCGACGCCCTGAAGCAGCGAAACCCGCTCCCCCAAAACCGCAATCGCAAACAAGACCCCGAGGACCGGCTCCAGATTGCTGATCATCGCCGCGCGCGCCGCGCCGACGTAAGCCATGCCCGAGATGAATGCGAGGGTGCCCACCGTGGACGCGACGGCGACGCCGACAAAGCCGGTCCATGCGAGCGGCGTCGTGGGCAAGGCCAGTGTTCCAAAGAGCGCGAAGATCACGGTGAGCGTGACTGCGGCCGAAAGCATCATGTAGAAGCCGACTGAAATCGCCTTTGCTTCCGCGGTCGCGCGCGCACCGCACACAACAATGATCGCCGTCATCGCCATCGCCAACGCCGCGAGGGCCAATCCAATGCCGCTCAGCCCTTCGAAGGAAAGCCCGATAGCCAGGTAAAGCCCCACAAGCGCGGCGACGAGCGCGCCGATGGATATGATCGTGAGTTTTTCCTGTCCCAGAAACATCACGATGAAACCGACAAGCACCGGGTGGATGAAGTAGATCAAAATCACCAGGCTGACGGGCAGGTAATTCACGGCTCCGAGATAGCCGTAGAGCATCACGGCATACGCCACGCCCACCGCCAGGGCGATCCGCATAGGCCGGCGTGGAATTGCTATCGGCTGACGCGAGGCCGCCAGCAGCAACAAGGTGATCAACACCGAAAAGATGCTTCGGCCGGTGATGACGCTGAGCGTGTTGCTGCCGCCTTCATAGGCGATTTTGGCGAAGCTAGGCACAATGGCGATTGCGATAGTCGAGAGCACGACAAGGCCAACGCCGAGCGCCTGTTGCTTGAACCCGGCGCCAGATACCGATGAAACTGTCCCCGCATCGACCATCGGCCGACCTCGCCGCCTTGTGCAAAAGTCACTTTGGCATGCAGTCGGCAGTTTCAACTGCCGTTGGGTGCGCAGTCTATCCTACCGCAAAGGAACGCCGCAACTATTGAGCGTAGATCAATGCGACGTGTCGCCGGTCGGATGCAGGCGATCCCAGGCCGAGCCGACGCGACCGTCGAACTGCGACGCGAAGCGCTCGGCCTCGATGTCTTCGAGGCCGTCGTCGACAAGGGCCTCGATGCTTCGGCGCAGCAAAGCGAGCTGCATCTGCCGCGCGTGACTCCTGTCGGTTTCGCGCATGATGGCCGTGACGTGATAGGCCACGACCGGCTGGCCAAGACAGGAGAGAAGCGCTCCCGACCCCGCCGTCGCCGCAGTGACTGCTTCCTCGATATTCATTCCGGCGCTCCTTCATCAAAGATGCTGGGCGCCTCCCCGGCAGATGGCGGCGATAGCGCCGCTTCTTTTCTAATTCCGGCGTCGCGAGACCATCGCTCGCGGCCAAAATCAGTATCCTCCAGAACCGTATTAAAGGCGACCGGATAGTTAATTGATGGTTAATGCGAACGGTCACATCTTAGGCGTTCCAACCCGAGGTCGAGCGAACCATCAGGCCAATCGCGCTGAACCGGAAGAATGCTCTCTTCGCCGGACACGATGCTTGAGCAGAGAATTGGGCGGCTATCGCCTCGCTGATCGAGACCTGCAAGCTCAACGCTGTCGATCCGCTCGCCTACTTGACCAGCACGCGCTGACCGCGATCGGCAAGGGCCACAAGCAGAGCCGAATCGACGAGTTGATGCCGTGGAATTATTCGGAGGAGCAAACGACTGAAGTCTGCTGTAGGCCCTAAGCAGCCAATCCATTCCATCGTGTTATTTCGCGATTAGAGCCAACTGCCGATCGAAATCAGAGGGATCGAAATAGTCGCGCCATACGGTGATCGCTCCCTCCACGACCGTAAGCGTCCCCATGACCGGAAGTATGATTTTTCCACCGCCCTCATGCAGGAAGACATCAAGCCGTTCGTTAAGGACGACGTTTCCGGCCGCCGCGATCTGTGTCACCGTCCAATCAACTGTGAATGTCGTTCCAATTCCGAAATCTCGGTGAAACTTTCGGACGTTCTCCCGCCCGACGATATTCGGGAACGGTACATTGTCGTACAGCACGACTTCGGAAAGCATGGCGATCGCCTCGTCGATGCGGCCGGTGTTCCAGTGGCCGAAAAAGGTCAGGGCTGTCTTGGTTGGGTCAGTCGACATTCAGTGAATTCCTTCTTGAGGGGTTCGAAACCCCGAGCGACAAATTTCACAGAGTTCTGGCTCGCAATGCTGAAAAGCCTTCAGACCAGCCGCGAGCCACCGTCTAGGTTGAGCGTCGCACCGTTCATCCAGCCATTCGCCATCAAGAACACGACTGCCGCCCCGGCTTCCTCAGCGCTCCCGAGACGATGCAATGGCAATGTTGCCTTGAGGCCCTCGACAAAGGCGTCGCGACCGCCGCCAAGTGCCTTGCCGAGCAGTGGAGTATCGATCGGACCCGGCGAAAGGGTGTTCACGCGGCGCGGCGCGAGTTCCAACGCAAGGCCGCGTGCCAATGCTTCCATCGCCGCCGAAGCGGCAGCGAGAACGGCGGTCCCATAGGCATTCGGCCGATCGCCCAGTGCTCCGGAGATGAATGTCACCGAACCGTCGGCGGCGAGGCGGTCTCCAAGTGCCCGAAGAGTATATATCGCCGCCCAGACGCGCTCTTCGAACGCGCGGCGGAGATGGATGACATCGGCTTCCAGCACCTTGCCGACGACGAAGCTTCCGGCCAGCAAGACGAGGTGATCGACATGCTCGATATCAGCGAGCGCGGATTCGATGGTCTCACGCTTGGTCACATCGGCGGCCCTCCAGCCACTGAGGCCATGTTGTTCTGCGGCTTCTTTCGCCCGTTCGGCGTCAAATCCGACCACGATGACTTTTGCGCCGAAGGACTTCGCTTGAGTGGCTGCGGCGAGGCCGATCCCCGAGGTGCCGCCGACGATGAGTATGGTCTTGCCTGAAAGGATATCCGCGATGTTTGGTTGGGTACCCACCACTCCGGCTCCGTTTTGGAGGCGCTCGATTGCGCCGATAGCCAAACAGTAATTCCAATTCCCTCGATTGATAATTGGTCCGATATTCGCTTTACTCATGCCATCATGGCACAAATCGGCATAGAACGTCTCACGGGGCTGATTGCATTCGCGCGGGCCGCATCCCTTGGAAGCTACACGGCGGCAGCCCGCGCGCTCGGGGTGTCACCGTCTGCCGTCAGCAAGAGCGTCCAGCGGCTCGAGCAGCAGCTCGGCATTGTCCTATTCCTCCGTACCACGCGCTCTCTGACGCTTACGCCGGAGGGCCGCGATCTGCATGATCGCGCGTTGCGTCTGTTGCGGGAAGCAGAGGATATCGAGCAGGCCGCAATGGCTGCCCGCGCCGACCCGTCCGGCATTCTTCGGATATCCGCACCACTTCCGGTCGGCGTGCATATACTCGGCCCGGCGCTTCCTCGCTTGCGCGCACGCCATCCGAAACTCGCAATCGATCTGCGCCTGGGAGATCGGTTCGTGGACATGATCGAAGAGGGCATAGACGTCGCCATTCGGGTTGGAGCACTGGCCGACTCCCGTTTGAAGTCCCGACGGCTTGCGCCGCATCGCCTTTGCGCCTTTGCTTCGCCCGAGTATCTGAGACGACGGGGTACACCTCGACATCCTGACGAACTAGCGGAGCATGACTGCGTCAATTTTCGCTTCCAGAGCTCGGGCCAGACACTTCGCTGGTCCTTTGGATCAGGAAAACGAACCTTCGAGGCCACGCCAAAGATTGGGATCATGGTGGACACAAGCGATGGTGTCGCCGCTGTCCTCGTCGCCGGCGGCGGCGTCGGCATCTCTCCAACCTACATCGCCGCGCCATATGTGAAACGCGGCGAACTCGTGCCGATCCTCACCGCCTTCGCCGTCGACCGCTCCAGCATGATTGCGCTCTGGCCAGAGAGCCGCCGCGCCAATCCGAACGTCAAAGCATTTCTGACATTTCTCGATGAGGTTTTCCCTGAGCGCCCACCTTGGGACGAAGTGGTGTTTGTCGGACAGTAGTGTTGCGGAGTCTGGGCGCTATCAGGTTGACAATGTGCGGTGACCGGTATTGGCGCATTCTTGCCATCAATGTCACAACGGTAGTTTTCGGAACCGCCTATCGCGCACGGTCGCATCTTAGGCGTTCAGCCTCGTCAAAACGCGTCGGTCAATGACCATAGATGTTTCGCTCGTCCGACGGCGCCAGGCTCCGCGAACCGGGCACCGAAACCGGCGCGCCCTGCAGCACCCAGTCGGCGGCGATCTGGCCGATCACCGGCGCGAGCTGGATGCCATAGCCGCCGGCGCCGGCGGCGGTGATCAGCGCCGGCTCCGAGGCGTCGATCGGCCCGACAAAGGGGCGATGGTCGGCCGTCACCGGGTAGAGGCCCGCCCAGCCCCGGCCGAGCCGCGCGCCCGGCAGGTCGGGCACGCGTTCCAGAAGCAGTTCGGCCAGATCGACCTTCGACTGCTCCTCGCACTGGTCGTTGTAATTGTCGGGATCTTCCGGCGCGCTCGAGTTCACCTTGTGGATCTCGGCGATCAGCTCGCCCGGTTTTTCGTGGCGGAAATTGAGGCCAGTGCCCTCGCCGTTCACCAGGTCCATCACCATCGGCATGGTGTAACCGAGCTGCTCGTCGAGATGGATGACGACGGCCTCGTGGCGCTCGGGCCAGATGTGCAGGCGCTGGCCGAAAAGCGCGGCCACCTGCGGCGCCCAGGCGCCGCCCGCATTGACCACGGTGTCGGTATCTATCGGGCCATGACTGGTCTCCAGCCTGTAGCCGCCCGGCCGCCGTTCCACGCCGAGCAACTTGCGATGCTGGCGGATCTCGCCGCCCTTGGCACGCACGATGCCGGCCAGGAAATTGCACATCTCATGCGGATCGAGGAAGCCGTTGTCTGGCCCGAACAAGCCGCCTTCGAGGCCCTCAGGATTGATGTGCGGCACGAGATCCCGGAGTTCGTTCGCGCGAACCAGGCGCGACCTCAGCCCCGCCTCGGCCTGGATCTCGACCGATCTCGCGAACAGCGCCATCTGCGCTTGCGTACGGGCCAGCCGCAGATAGCCGATATGGTTGAAGCGAAGCCCCTCGCCCTCCCATTGGCTGAACCGGCGCAGCGAATGGACGCGCAGCATGATCTCGAACGGGTCGGTCAGTTGCGATCCGACGACGCCGACCGACCGGCCGCTCGACCCCGAAGCGATCGACTGCGCTTCCAGCACCGTGACGCGCGCGCCCTGCTCGACGAGGTTGAGCGCCGTGCACATGCCCAGCGTGCCCGCGCCGACCACCACGACATGAGGAGAAGCTGTCATGCGGGGCCTGCTTTCAGGACTGCGCGGCGACGTCGGCCAGGGTCTCGTCGATCGCTTGAAGAATGGCGCCGGCGTCCGCCTCGGTCATCGGCGTCGACAGCGCGAACAGGCCGTAGCTGGCGGAGAGCACGCCGCGGCCAAGCAGGCCCTTGTGGAAGACGTCGAATTTTTTCCGCTCGGCCGAACCGGGATAGATCGAACGATAGTCCGTGACGGGGTGCGACGTAAAATGAACCTTGAACAGGGAGCCGAGGCCGACACACTGGCCGGCAAGACCGTGCTTTTCGAATGAGGCGGTGACGCCGTCGCGCAGCAACGCGCCGAGACGATCGAGATGGGCGAAGCCTTCCTTCGTCAGCGCCCGCATCGAGGCAAGGCCGGCGCGCATCGTGACCGGATTGGCGGTGAAGGTGCCGCCATGCGGAAGCGCGGGCTTGCCTCCGGTCGGATCGAACACCGCCATGATGTCGGCGCGCCCGCCCACGGCCCCGATCGGAAAACCGCCGCCGATGATTTTTCCAAGCGCCGTCAGGTCGGGCTCGATGCCCCACAATCCTTGCGCGCCCGACCATCCGAGGCGAAACGAGATGACCTCGTCGAAGATAACCAGCGCCCCCGCCGCATGGGCGATCTCGACCATGGCGAGGAGGTAATCCCGGCGCGCCGGGATGAGGCCGGCACGGTTGGGCATCGGGTCGATCAGCACGGCCGCGATGGTGTCGCCCTCGGCGGCGAAGACGGCGCGCAACGCCTCGGTGTCGTTGAAGGGCACGGCGACCACGTCGTCCAGCACGCCGCGCGGCGTGCCCCTGGCATAGGCCGTCGACCTCGGCAGGTCGCCCCAATTGGCCGGCGAAGAATCCAGGCTCACTTCGGCGAAATCGTAGGAGCCGTGATAGGCGCCCTCGATCTTGACGATCTTCGGCCGCAAGGTGAAGGCGCGCGCGGCCTTGATCGCCATCATCACGCCCTCCGTGCCGGAGTTGGTGAAGCGGACCTGATCGACCGAGGGCAGCCGCTCGACCAGCAGCTCGGCGAGTTCGATCTCGCTCAGGGTCGGGGCGCCGAAGGCGGTGCCGAGGGGCAGCTGCCCGGCGACGGCCGCGGTGACGTCGGGATGGGCATAGCCATGGATCATCGCGGTGAAATTGTTGATGCAGTCGTAATAGGCATTGCCGTCGACATCCCAGACCCGGCAGCCCTCCCCGCGTTCGGCGTAGATCGGGAACGGGTCGACGAAGACCGTGGTGCGCGTGTTGCCGCCCGGCATCACCTTCCTGGCGCGTTCGAACAGGGCTTTCGATCCGGGCATGGCGTCGGGATAATGCGGCATGGCTCTCCGAGGCGACTTCGACGGCTCAA
This sequence comes from Mesorhizobium sp. M2E.F.Ca.ET.219.01.1.1, assembly GCF_004016445.2. GTDB lineage: Bacteria > Pseudomonadota > Alphaproteobacteria > Rhizobiales > Rhizobiaceae > Mesorhizobium. The sequence continues at coordinate 995,907 of NZ_SADT02000002.1, read as the reverse complement.
GCAGCGGCGCAACCGCCGCTCGTCACTAAGCTTGGGTTCGTTTCCTTGCCGGCGCAATCGGCCAGGCCGGGCATGCGACCCGACCAGATTCATGGCGGATCCGCATCATTTCGCGGCGGCAGCAACAGCGCGGTTCGGGTGCCTGAGATGGGTCGGCGTGATGCCGGTCTGCTGGCGGAAGACGCGGCTGAAATGGCCGGCATTGGGGAAGCCGCAGCGATAGGCGATCTCGCCGATGGCGAGGTCGCTGCCTTCCAGCAGCGACTTTGCATAATGCACCCTGAGCGCCAGATAGGCGGCCATCGGGCCGATGCCGAGCTCGGTGCCGAACAGACGCTCAAGCTGGCGGCGCGAGCAGTTCATCCTGGCGGCGATCTCGGCGACCGAGAGCGTCTCCTGCAAATTGCTTTCCATCAGGAGCAGCGCCCGCTTCACCGCGCGGCTCGCGGCGGCAGGAAAAAGGTCGCCGACCGGCTGCACGTCGCGGCTGGAGCGGATGCGGTCGAGCACCAAGATCTTGGCCGCCTTCTCCGCCGCCTTCTGGCCGATGAATTGCGAGACGAAATAGCCGGCGAGGTCGGCGGCACCGGTGCCGCCGGCGCAGGTGGCCCGGCCCCTGTCGACGGAATAGAGACTGTCGGCATGCGCGCTCACATCGGGGAACTCGGCGCGGAAATCCTTGATGTGGAACCAGCTGACGGCGGCGCTGTAGCCGTCGAGCAGGCCGTAGCGCGCCAAAACGAAGCTGCCGGTGCAGAGCGCGGTGATCGGCACGCCCTTTTCGGCGGCGCGCATCAGGAACGCCTCCTTTTCCGAACTCAGCCCGCGGCTGGTGTCGAGCAGGCCGCCGACCACCACGACATTGTCGAAATCCTCCGGATTGCCGATCGCCTTCGTCGGCAGCAATTCGACGCCGCAACTGGCGCGGATCGGCAGGCCGCGCTCGCCGACGATCTCCCAGTCGAACTCGACCCGGCGGCTGCGGTCGCCCTCGTCGCCGGCGAGCCTCAGCGTGTCGATGAACAGCGACAGCGGCGAGAGCGTGAAATCGCGCACCAGCAGAAATGCAAACTTCTTGGCCATCTGCTTCCGGGATCGTCCATCATTCGACCGCAGCTTATGCGGAAATCCTGGCGGCGAGCCCTCTGAATACGACGCGCATGAGGTCGCAACACTTTTCCAGGAATTGCTCTAGCGCCGCTCGGCGGCGCGGCTCGCCCACGTGATGACGAAGCGCCCCAGGATAATACCCACGACGCCCGCCGCCGCTTTGAGCAGGCCATCGACAACCCGCGCATGCCGGCCAGGGTCGAACAGCTGCAGGAACTCGAGAACGCCGGCCACCGCGCAGATGAACAGCACGGTCTGCGTCACGCGGGACGGGAACCCGAGCGCCAGGGCCAGCCCCAGCAGGACGTAGGCCAAAGCGCGCTCTATGTTGGCGTCGCCCAGGTATGGCCGCAGTTCGATGGGCGACAGCGTTGCAAAGGTGATCAGGGCCAGCAGGGCGAGCGCGGCGAGACGGGAAACGGAGATCATGCCCGCTCTTACAGGCCGCTGGCCGCGATAACAATATTTGCCGGCGCCGGTCGTGGATCGGTCCGCCCACGCGGCGCCCGTGCCTTCCCGGCGATGGAATGGATCTGGCACAAAGGCCGTCAGACCGGCACGGCATCAGCGCGCTTGCCCGGCAGCGGCTGTCTGAAATCCTTGTGGCCGTTCAGCGATGCCCGATACGCCATCGGCGACTTGCCGTTGATGCGTTTGAAGGCGTTGCTGAAGGCGCTTTCGGACGTATAGCCGAGCGTGCGGGCGACGACGGCCACCGGCGTCCGCTCCTCGCGCAAGGCGCGCTCGGCAAGGCGCATGCGCCACTCGGTCAGATAGGCCAGCGGCGCGACGCCGGCGATCGTCCTGAAATGGACGGCGAATGAGGTGCGCGACATGGCACAGGCTTTCGCCAGCTCCTCCAGATGCCAGGCACGCGCCGGGTCGCCGTGCATCAGGCGCAGCGCCGGCGCGATGCGCGGTTCGGCCAGTGCTTTGAGCCAGCCGGCGGGCATCAGGCTCGCCGTGTCGAGATGCGAGCGCAGGATTTCGATGAAGAGCAGTTGCGTCAGCTGCGCCGAGGCGAGCTCAGCGCCCGGCTGGCCGGCGTCCCTCTCCTCGATCAGCCGGTCGAGGAGCCAGCGGAAAATGGCCGCCTGGGGCGACGCCGCCCGCGTATGGATCCATGGCGGCAGTAAATCCGCCAGCAGCCTGCCGCGCGCCGGATCGAGCAGGACATGGCCGCCGATATGGGCGAATTCCGAGCCGTCGCCCAGCGTCACCAGCGTGCGGCCGGCGCCGGTGAACAGGCTCATCGCGTCGACCGGCGCAAGGCTTGGGTCGCTGGCGAGCACGAAGCCGCGCCGCGCCGCAAGCAGCCCGACATCGCCGGTCTCGAAGCGAAAGGGTTCTGGCTCGCCTTCGAGAGTGACCCAGCAGCTGCCCTTCACCACGGCGAAGAACTTGATCTTGTCGCGTCCAGGGAAGCTGATCGCCCACGGGCCGCCGGCGGTGAAGCCGCCCGTGACGACCGCCTCGGCATTGGTGAGCGTGAGAACATCGGAGAAGGGATCGACCGCCATTTCCGTACTCTCGCGCAGGAAATGCGGATTTTCAAGCATTCACAGTACAGAAGCGCCGTCCTACCTACCGCGCATCCTGCGCCCCGCCATCGGATGCGGCGCTCCATTCCAGACCCCAGAGGCATCAAATGACCGACAAACTCGTCCTGGTGACCGGCGGCACCGGCTTCATCGCGCAACACTGCATGCTGGCGCTGCTGAACGCGGACTACCGCGTGCGCACGACCATCCGCTCGCCAGGGCGGGAAGCGGAGGTGCGCGCGCACCTCAAGGTCGGCGGCGTCGATGCGGGGAACCGCCTCTCCTTCGTCCACGCCGATCTCACAGACGACCGCGGATGGCCGGAGGCGGCGGCCGGATGCGACTATGTAATGCATGGCGCCTCGCCGACGCCTTCCGGCGACCAGACCCGCGAGGAGGATTGGATCGAGCCTGCCGTCAACGGGAACCTCAGGGTGCTGCGCGCCGCGCGTGACGCAGGGGTGAGGCGCGTCGTGCTGACATCGGCCTTCGGCGCGATCGGCGTCGGCCACAAGCCGGACCACCGGCGGCCCTTCGACGAAACCGACTGAAGCGACCTGACCGGCAATGTCGCGCCCTACCAGAAGTCGAAGACGCTCGCCGAGCGCGCCGCCTGGGATTTCGTGGCGCGCGAAGGCAACGGGCTGGAACTGGCGGCGATCAATCCGGTCGCCGTCTATGGGCCGGTGCTGGGGGCCGACTATTCGCATTCGATCAGGCTGATCGCCAACATGCTGGAAGGGCAGCCGGGATGCCTCAACGTCAACGCCTGCTGCGTCGATGTGCGCGACGTGGCGGATCTGCATCTGCGCGCCATGACCGATCCGGCCGCCAGGGGCGAACGCTTCCTGGCGACCGTCGGCGAGAGCATGTGGATGGTCGAGGTCGCCGAATTGCTGCGGCAGCGGCTGGGCAAGGCCGCCGAAAAAGTGTCGACGCAGGTGTGGCCCGATGAGCAGGTGCGCATCGCCGCCGAAACCAATCTGCAGCTCAAGGGCGTGGTGCCGCTGCTCCACTACGACATGAGCGCGACGGGCAGGAAGGCCGAGCGCCTGCTGGGCTGGACGCCCCGCTCGCGGGAGGAAGCGATCCTATCCTGCGCCGAGAGCCTGATCCGGCTTGGCCTGCTGCGCGGCTGAGCTTGGTTGAACGGCGCGCGGGGCCGGTGCATGTTTGCCCGCGCGCGCTTTGGCGAACCGCCTGGAGCCGCGATCCTCGGACGAAACCAGCGGAGCGCCATCGGGCGATGACGACCATCCATCAATTCGCCGTGTCGGAGGGGCAGGAATGGGTGCTGCCGGCCGATGATGACGCTTACGAGGAATTCTTCAGCCTCGACGGACGATCCCTCAAGGGCTGGAAGCCGCCGGTGATGCGGCGCGTCGAGGAAGGCGAGCGGCTCTATTCCGATTTCCCCTGGCTCGGCGAGCATGCGCCGCTGTTGCGCCGGCCGGCTGTCGAGGCGCTGGCGGCGGCGTTGCGGCCTTATGGCGAGCTTGTCGCGCTGCGTGGCGAGGAGGTCTGGCTGCTCAACGTCACCCATGTGATCGACGCGCTGGACGAGGCGCGCTCGCAGATCGTGCGCTTCGACGGCGGCGACATCCTTGCGATCGAGCGCTACGCCTTCGACGGGAGGAAGATCCAGACAGCGGAAGTGTTCAGGCTGCCGATGCGGGCTTCCCCGGTCTTCGTCAATGACGTGTTCGTCGAGCGGGTGCGCAAGGCCGGGTTGCGCAATGTCTCATTCGAGCCGGTATGGACATCGGACGAATAACAGTTTTGCGGTTTGCGGCAGAGACGGGGCGAAGGAACTGGCCGCGACGCCCTGGCCCGGCCTCTGGGCGCATCTGGAGCATGGCTCTGGCCCAACCCGCACATGCATGAACGGGATGGCCATTATAACCAGAGGCTTTATAACGGTCGTCGACAAAGCGATCACCAAGGGGAGACGATGCGTTACATACGTCCGCTTTCAATAGAAGATGCCGTTGGCGAGCTCGCCAAGGCAGTAGGACCGGCCGCCATCCTGGCCGGGGGCAGCGACCTGCTGGTGAGGATGAAGGGCGGCTTCATCGAGCCTGAGCTGATCGTCGACATCAAGCGCATAGGCGGCCTGAGCGACGTCACCGAGACGGCCGACGGCTTCCGGATCGGCGCCGCCGTGCCCTGCGCGGTGCTGGGCGAGAACAAGGCGCTGAAGCAGGCATGGCCGGGCGTGGTCGAGGCGGCCAACCTGATCGGCTCCAAGCAGGTGCAGGGCCGCTGCACCATCACCGGCAATCTCTGCAACGCCTCGCCCGCCGCCGACAGCGTGCCGGCGCTGGTGGCGGCCGGCGCCAAGGCGGTGGTCGTAGGGACTTCGGGCAAGCGCACGATTGCCGTGGAGAGCGTGCCGACCGGACCGGGCCGCACCTCTTTGGCCAAGGGCGAGATCGTCGAGGCGATCCTGCTCGACAAGCGTCCTGAGCATGCCGGCGACGCCTATCTGCGCTTCATTCCGCGCACCGAGATGGACATTGCGGTGGTGAGCGCCGGCGTGAACCTGACGCTGGACGATCACGGCGCGATCAAGACCGCGCGCGTGGCGCTGGGCGCCTCGGCACCCACGGTGCTGCTTGTCGAGGAAGCAGGCCAGGTGCTGGTCGGCTCGAAGCTCGACGAAGCGACGCTGGAGCGGCTGGCGAAGATCTGTTCCGGCGCCTGCCGTCCGATCGACGACAAGCGCGGCACCATCGAATTCAGACGGAAAGTTGCGGGCGTGCTGGCGCAAAGAGCCGCGGCAATCGCCTACAAGCGTGCGGGAGGCAAATAATGGCCGGTGTAGCTGTATCAACCACGATCAACGGCGATGCCGTCGAATATCTCTGCCAGCCCGACGAGACGCTGCTGGAAGTGCTGCGCGATCGGCTCGGCCTGACCGGCGCCAAGGAAGGCTGCGGCACCGGCGACTGCGGCGCCTGCAGCGTCATCGTCGACGGCCGCCTGGTCTGCTCCTGCCTGGTGCTGGGCGCGGAAGCGGAAGGGCGCAAGGTCGAGACCATCGAAGGCATGGCGCATGGCGACCAGCTGCACCCGCTGCAGCAGAAATTCCTGGAGCATGCGGCCTTGCAATGCGGCATCTGCACGCCAGGTTTCCTGATTGCGGCGAAAGACCTTCTGGCGAAAAACCCCTCGCCCACCGAGGAGGAAATCCGCTTTGGGCTGGCCGGCAATCTCTGCCGCTGCACCGGCTATGACAAGATCGTGCGCGCCGTCCAGGACGCGGCCGAAGTGATGAAGGGAGCCTGATCCATGAATTTCGATCCGCGCTTTTCAGGACGCCAGTTCGCTTCCGTCGGCACGCGCCCGATCCGCCCCGACGGCGTCGACAAGGTGACGGGCCGCGCCCGCTACGGCGCCGACTTCAACATGGCTGGGCAGCTGGTCGGCCGGATCCTGCGCAGCCCGCACGCCCATGCGGTGATCAAGAGCATCGACACGTCCAAGGCGGAAAAGCTCGCCGGCGTGAAGGCGGTGATCACGGCGAAGGACCTGCCGGACCTCACCGACGGCGATGCCGCCATGTACGACATCCTCGACAATTGCATGGCGCGCAAGAAGGCGCTCTATGACGGCCATGCGGTGGCCGCCGTCGCCGCGATCGATGCCCGCATTGCCCGTCAGGCGCTGAAGCTGATCGAGGTCGAGTATGAGGTGCTGCCGCATGTCACCGATGTCGACGAGGCCGCGCACCACCATGCCCCGCTGATCAACGACCAGGTCTTCACCGAGGGGCTCGAGGAAAAGCCGGCGAAACCCTCCAACGTCACCAAGCGCACGCAGTTCGGCCATGGCGATGTCCATGCCGGCTTCGCCAAGGCCGATTTCATCGTCGAGCGCTCCTTCAAGACCGAGCAGACGCATCAGGGCTATATCGAGCCGCATGCCTGCGTGGCGAGCGTCAACCCGGACGGCACGGCGGACCTATGGGTGTGCACGCAAGGCCATTTCGTCTACCGCCAGCATTGCGCCCAGCTGCTGGGCATGGAAGCCTCGAAGCTGCGCGTCACCTCGTCGGAGATCGGCGGCGGCTTCGGCGGCAAGACCCATGTGTGGGCCGAGCCGGTGGCGCTGGCGCTGTCGCGCAAGGCCGGCCGTCCCGTAAAGCTGGTGATGACCCGCGACGAGGTGTTCCGCGCCTCCGGGCCGACCAGCGCCACCTCGATCGACGTGAAGATCGGCGCCAGCAAGGACGGCACGATCACCGCGGCGGAAGCGACGCTGCGCTATAGCTGCGGCCCCTATGCCGGCTCCTGGGCCGAGATCGGCGCGATGACGGCCTTCGCCTGCTACAAGCTCGAGAACGTCAAGACTGTCGGCTACGAAGTGCTGGTCAACCGGCCGAAGACCGCGGCCTATCGCGCGCCTTCCGCGCCGATGGCGGCCTTCGCGGTGGAAAGCGCTGTCGACGAGCTTGCCCACGAGCTCGGCATGGACGCGGTGGACTTCCGCATCAAGAACGCCGCGCAGGAAGGCACCCGCGCCTCCTACGGCCCGGTCTACGGGCCGATCGGCATCGGGCCGACGCTGGAGGCGGTGAAGCACCATCCGCACATGAAGGCGCCGCTCAAGGCCAACCAGGGACGCGGCATGGCCTGCGGCTTCTGGTTCAATTTCGGCGGCCAGACCTGCACCGACTTGAACATCGGCATGGATGGCTCGGTGTCGCTGGCCGTGGGCACGGTGGATGTCGGCGGTTCCCGCGCCTCGCTGTCGCTGGTGGCGGCGGAAGAGCTCGGCATCGACTACAGCCATGTGAAGGCGATCGTCGCCGATACCTCCTCGCTCGGCTACAACGACATGACCGACGGCAGCCGTGGCACCTTCTCCTCCTCGATGGCGACGATCTCGGCCGCGCGCAACGCGATCAAGATCCTGCGCGAGCGCGCGGCGCAGACCTGGGACATCCCGGTCGAGGACGTGCATTGGGAAAAGGGCCATGCCATCGCCAAGGGCGAGAAATACGGCAACCTGTCGCCGCTGTCGCTGAAGGAGATCGCGGCCGCTTCCGGCAAGACCGGCGGGCCGATCGCCGGCCATAGCGAGCTCGTCGCCGACGGCGCGGGCGTCTCCTTCGCCACCCATATCTGCGACGTCGAGGTCGATCCCGAGACCGGCTCGACCCGCGTGATCCGCTACACGGTGGTGCAGGATGCCGGCAAGGCGGTGCACCCGACCTATGTCGAGGGCCAGTACCAGGGCGGTGCGGCGCAAGGCATCGGCTGGGCGCTCAACGAAGAGTATATCTACGGCAAGGACGGGCGGCTGCAGAATGCGGGCTTCCTCGACTACCGCATCCCGGTCTGCTCCGACCTGCCGATGATCGACACGCAGATCCTGGAGATCCCCAACCCCAACCATCCCTATGGCGTGCGCGGCGTTGGCGAAACCTCGATCGTGCCGCCGCTGGCGGCGATCGCCAACGCGGTGTCGAACGCGGTGGGCGTGCGCATGACCCACATCCCGATGTCGCCGCCGCGCATCCTCGCGGCGCTGGACGCGGAACGGGAAGGCTAAACCGAGGCCTGCCGGCGATGGTGGAGGTCACCCTTTGGGGCTCGCTCAGCGCCGTCGCCGGAGGCAAGGCCAGGCACGAGATCGAGGCCAAGGACATCAGGGAACTGTTCCGCAAGCTGGCGGAACAGTATCCTGGGATAGAGCCCTGGATCGATCGTGGGATCGCGGTCGCGATCGACGGGACGATCTATCGCGATACGTGGAGCAAGGAGCTGCCCGAGGGGGCGGAGATCTTCCTGCTGCCGCGGTTGGCGGGAGGATAGCGAGCGAGTGGCCCGCCGTCGCGCGTTTGGGCAGACCCCCGTAGACCCCGCCGTTGTGACCGCCTATCGCCTAAGCCCGAAGAAGCTCAGAACGGCGAGAATGACGACGACGAGGCCGACGATATAGATAATGCTGTGCATGGCATGTCCTCCTGTGGAGGATCAACAATTAGTGTGCACTAATGTTCCGCCGGAGGGCAGTCCGAAACGTCCTCAGTCACGTGGGGCTCGTGGGCTCCTCCCCTTTCGGGCCGGGCCGCTCCCGGACGGATGGTTTACCGGGTTGGCCGGTCCTCACGCATGACGTTGTAGAGCAGCAGGCCCGCCATCAAGGACACCACGGCGCCCACCACGTCATGGCCGCTCAGCCCGGAATAATACACGAAAGCAAATGCCAACTCGGCCATGGCTCCAACCCAGGATGCGAGGGACTTCTCTGGGAGAACCTTCAGGGCGCGCTAATGTTCCTGACGGCCGGCGACGATCTTCGGTGCCTGCGCCGAGGCGAGCGGACGGCCGCGCGATGCTCGCGATGCTCAGGCTCTGTCGTTCTTCTCGGAGCCGACTATCGCCGCCAGGATCGCCTCGTATGCGCTTCCGATCTCCTCTTCGATCTCCTCCTCGGAGATACCTGCCGCCCTGGCATCGGCGAACAGCTTGTTCGTCAGCTCGGCCACCGAGACGATGTCCGCGCCCACCTTGCCGCGCATCACATTGTCGGTGATCCATCGGCCAAAGAACGCCGCGCCACGCTCGCTCATTCGCCCTGCTCTTTCAGAAAATGGGCCTCGCGAAGCAGCGCATCCCAGTCCGTCCCGGTCGTCTCGATCAGCTCGCCGGCCTGTTCCTGGGTGATGCCGGTTTCCCTCGCCAGGCGCCCTGCAAGCAATTCGAAGACGGCCTGGTCGCTCTCCCCGAGGCTGCCTTCGCGATGCTGCAACGCCTCGAAGATCACTTCGAAGATGCTGTCGACTTCCTCGTTGATCTCGCTGGCCGGGATGCCCTGGCGCGCGGCCGCCTTCATCATCTCGTCGGCAAGATCGCTCACTGCCACCGGATCGTCCGTCAGCACGTTCGGCAGATGCTCCGCCAGCCATTTGTCGAAGAAGTCGAGACCGCGGCTGCTCATGTCGCCATAAGCGCGCGGGCAACATTAGGTTCCGCTGATGGGGACTGAGGTCTCATGCGCCGGCGCATTGGTCCCTGACGTGAAACATAAGCCCCGCGATCTCATTAGGGCTGCGCTGACGAGCAATCAGTCCCTTCATCGTCAGGCTGCCGGATCGCCCGCCATCTGCCCACAGGTGGCGGGCGATCTGACGATAAAGCAATCAGCCCTTATCGGGCCGGGGTGTTCTCGTGCCTGACGCCGGGCATCCGCAACGCGCCGTTGGACAGTATGGAGGCAAGCATGATCACCACGACCTTGGAAAGCAGGGTGGCGGGTTTGCAGGACAGGCTGAGAGCAGCCAAGCTCAGCATGGATGACATGCTGGCCTTCCAGAAGGTCGCGGACGTGCTGGACAACGGCCATGGCGGCATCGACCTCGACGACCTGATCGCGCTGTCGTTTGTGGTGGAGGATGAGGTTGAGGGGCGGAGCCGGGTTCTTTGGTTGAGGTGACCTTTCAGGGTTCCCTCACTGCCGTCGCCGAAGGCCTGGCAAGCACGACATCAAGTCCAAGGACGTTGGGGAGCTGTTCCGCAAGCTAGCTGGCAACCGGCATCCCCTTAAATTGATCGCGGCATCGGAGTGCAACCGACGGAACAATTTATCGCCATATCCGCAGTCGGGAGTTGCCGAAGGACACGAAGATTTCTCTGCCGCAGAGGTTCGCTGGGCGGATAGGCCCTTGAATGACAATACGCCTAGCAATTAGACCATCTAGATGGTTTATCCCCGCATCCACTCCCGCACGATAGCAGTTGATTTGGCTTCGCTCATTAACGGCACACCGCTGTCATGTAGATTATCCACCTCAGCATATATCTCTCGAACTCTCAACGGAGCAGCCGTCCCTAGTATACGGATCGCATCCATAAAGAATGCCTCCGCCATTGTCTTATCCCCAAGGTCCACAAATATCTGACCAATCCACCGTCTCCCGTAAGCACGGTTCGACCTGCTGTGGAACGACGAATCAATCTCTAGAAGCTCAATTGATTTTCTGTAACAGCGTAGAGCCTCTTCCGCGCGGCCAATCATCTGGAGGCAGCGCCCCACGTTCCCATACATAGGGCCGTCTTCTGGAACGCCGTCCGCAGATTCAACAATTTCATCTACGGTCCAGCTTTTCCGAAAGAATTCTAGTGCAATACTTGGATTGCCGGAGTCTCTCTGGGCTAACGCTAATGTATGATCACAGTCGAAAGTTGTGTCTACGTGACTGTCCTTTTTTAGAGCCACCCCTTTCGTGGCCCAATCAATCGCCAATTCAAACTCTCCGCGGACCCAATACGAATAAGATCGTATATCGCAAAGCTTTATGTAGCGCACCGTCTTCTGTGGAATAGTTGCCTCATAGCGACTAATCAAATTATCGGCCGCCTCAAAATCGCCAAGTTGATCAAACGCGACGGCCATCGTGCCCACTACTTTATCGAACTGCTTGTATTTTGCAGGAGCTGTCTCCCATTCTATAGACTCAAAAAGCAGGCGTCCTACTCTCACATATTCCTGGACATGGCCCCCTCCAATTAGCGCATTCTCTATCTCAACCAATGTCTCGAACGCCTCATTGTACAACCCAGCGGAGACCTCGAGCTCCGCTTTTTGTGACCATCTCTCCAGAAGTGCGAACGGCAGATTTACACCTAACATCGAGCCAATGGCGCTAATAATTACCTTGTATTGATTAATAACTATCGTGATGAAATCCGACCTTTCCGATCGCTCGAAACGAACCCTTACAAATTGACGAACCAGAGGATGGAGGTCGTAAAGATCCGGCGCGTCCAGCTCGGGCTTCACCACGATCAGATTCAAAGATATCAGGGATCGGAGGGCTTTCGTAAAATTTTTGTAATTCAACTGCGAAGCCACGAAACGCTGAAGTGTGATTTCTGTCTCCGGCCTTACCGCCTCTGCCATAAACCGCAGTAATGTCTGCTCGCGAAGGGCCAATTTGTCCCATATCGATGATAATACATCGGGGACTTCTTCTCGCCCGCGGCGCATGTCATCAAGCAGTTTTCTTAGTGTAGTTCCCGGTACTTTCGTCACCTGCACGGCTAGCAAATCTAACCAAAAGGCATGTCCCTTCGTGATTGTATGGGCATCGCGAATATCCGGCTCGGGCACAGCATGTCCCGAGGCGCGCTTTGCGAACAACTCAAGCGCCTCACCTTCGGAGATACCTTTCATCGAAAAAGTAATAACGGATGACGACGGGTAATGCACTTGAGGTCTACAGGTCAGTATAACACGACTTGAAGACGACTCATTAGATATGCGGTTTACTATTAGGTCTAGGAGTCCGGTGAACGTAGCATTTTCAAGGTCGACGTAGCTGTCTACGTTATCGAACACAAGTACGGCGTGCGCATGTCTCGTCTGGTCGATAACGACCTCTGCAATCTCTTCGTCGTTGGCATCTGCAAGATCTTCTGCGCCAATCCTGCCGTTTGAAAATCGCACAATCATCTCGACGATTTGAGTTCGGATTCGATCGCTTTGTTCCTTGCAGTCTCTCCAATCCCAGAAGCGATAGCCTCCCTCTCGTTCTTGAAGAGTGTTTACATAATGCGACGCCAGAGCCGATTTTCCTTCGCCCCCGATGCCGCAAATTATAACGACTTTAGCGTTTGACGTCTCGAGCGAGCGAAGTTCATTCTCTCGACCGACCCAAATTTCTACGTTGGGCGGCCGGTCGCACTCTAGGGGCGCCAGCTGGGTAATATGCGCAGTCGACTTGGGTCTCGAAGCAGACAATGGCGCCGCGGAAATGTCGTCCTCCAAGGCCCCAGCGTCCCAAAGACTCAACAGCTCCGGCAAGAATTCATGACAGTCGATACCTTTATAGAAGGTGACACGATTGCGATCGATGCCGGGGCGCAACTGGCTTAGTAAATATTCACTGACGTGCGGGTCTTCGCCGTGCAACGCCCAGAGAATCTCGGGAAACAAATTATCATTCCCCACCACACCTCCAAGCGCACCAGTGAAGATATCCTGCCAGCCGCCGTACGCCATAACGACAACGATGTGGTCCTTGAGGCGCACCAATAGGTCATTTTGTAGCGTCGGCCGACTTCTGACTAACTGCCTGTTGGTGTGAAGCGTATCGCTACCATGCCAATAACCATGTATATGTATTACTTGGCATCCGGCAGCAGTACTTTGATTTATGGAACCGTCCACTGATAGCGACGTCCTCCAACAAACACCCCCTGCGCTCTTTATCGAAACCTCGACCAATGGGTCAAAATTCGACGTAATCAATATTTTACCGAAGCGGCTTGGATATTTAGAGACCAGTTCTCCAATAGCCTTAACGGCGGGTGGCAGATGCCAAGCATTGATATCATTGTCCAACGCCTGGAACTCTTCGTCACTAAGTTTGCAAATATTGTCACTCCAAGCGTCTACACCGGAGTGTCGGAGAGCACCTGAAACTGCCCTTTTTATGATACCGTTGGCTGCGTCCTGCCCGGCGCGGGGTGACAGAAAATCGAAGGCCGTTTGATAGCGATTAGTTGCGACTGCTAGCTGCCCGTCGAGCTTTTCCAGTTGCCCACGCTTTCCGGAAAACTCCGAGCGAATCAATTCAACTACCGAAGCTACATCAGCTACCCCTGGAGTACCTCCCCTCGGTGCAGCAATGGGAGCGCCTACAACAAAGACAACGTTCTTCTGACTGTTTTCAAGCCCCTCATGGAGGCGATACAGTAGCGCGTCTTTCTCATAAAAAATAAGATCGTGTACCAAGAATCACCCCCGCTCGGTTGTTAATCAATGGCTCAATTCAACTGAAATGACACTTCTTTTTTAACGCTCTAGGCCGTGCGATCATACGCTTCTTAACACGGACGAACCGACGTAGGCAGCCTCTCAACCTGCAGTGACTCTTGGGTCAGCCACATGCTCTACCGCGAATGCGAACCTGGCGGTCTGCTCCACACCGAGCGCAGTTCCGAGCTAACAAGCGTGGTGCCGAACTTAGCGCCTGATCGATTTGATCCGGGCGCAGCGCGCCTGTCCCGCCGCCAGCCCCCTTTAGGAAAGGCGATCTCGGGCGCGCGTTAATACCTGCCGGGGGTGGGTTGTGCGGATGGCCCTCGGCGTTGTGGTTGCAAGATTGCTCAGCCGATGGCGACCGGTTGCAGCACAGCACCCTGATTTCGACCGCCTTCGCTCGCGCTCTACTTCGCCGCCTTCCCCTTCTCGCCATCTCCCGCCTCCTGCCCTTTCGGCGCCGGGGCGGTGGTCACGCCGATGGCGGAGATGCGCCAGCGGTTGTCGACGTTTTCGAAGGACAGGTCGAAATCGATCTCCAGCGGTTGCGTGGGAAACAGGCCGACAAGGTGCAGCTGCTTCTGGGGATCGAGAAAGGGCGGCGTGGAGAGCTGCGGGGCGATCACGGCAACCGCCGTCAGGTCGGCGCCGGACTGGCGCAGCGCCTGGAACCTGATCGCGAGGTCGGCGGCGGTGTTCTGGGCGCGGAAGCCTGGCGAACCCATGTCCCTCAGCACGGTGAAGTTGCCGGTTTCCACCGCCTGCTGGAGAGCCATCATCGTGCTGCGGGCGAGGTAGATCGCCTGTGCGGCGTTTGCCGGCCAGGCGGGTGCGGCCGGCGCCGCCGGTGTCGGCGCCGCCTTCTTCTTGCCCGGCGCCGGGGCCTGGGTCTGCGTCTGGGCAAGGCTCGGCGCGGCGGCGCACACGGCCAGCATCGACGCCAGGAGAATCGTGACTGTTCGCATCGGGATCATTTTTAAGCGCCGGCGCTTCCTACCAGCTCATCCTCAGGCCCAGCCGTCCGCCGGCCATATTCCGGTTGGGATCGAAGCCGATGCCGCCATTGAGCTGGAGTTGCGAGCCGAGCCGGGCGCCGGCGCTGAGCGCAAAGGCGTTGGCGCCCTCGAACGTGCCCCAGTTCAGGGTGGTGACGAATTTTTCGTCCGGCAGCACGGTCGGCGCGCCGGCCAGCGCCATCGCCATGGCGACGCCGGAATAGGCGCGGCTGCCGACGCTGTCGATGCGGGAGTTGAGGCTGTTGAATTGCGCGGGATCGGCAAAGCCGAGCGAGCCCGGGGTCACGGAAGCGAGATGGCCGCTGGCATCGGTGGTGACGATCTCGATCGCGCCCGTCTGGGCCGATGAGCTCGCCGAGGACGTCAGGCCGGGCATCGAATAGGTGTTGCTCGCCGTTCCGAACACCTGCTCGTTCTGCCTTGTCGCGACCGCGCCCGAGCCGTAGGCGGCCGAGCCCGCATAGGCAGCGCTGGCGCCGGAGCCGATCGCAACGGCGTTGAGGCCGGCCGAGGAGGCGCCCGATCCCATGGCGATGGCGTTGGCGCCGGTCACCGTCGTGCCATTGCCGAAGGCCAGCGCATTGGTGGCGTTGACCGTGCTGCCCGATCCGATCACCACCGATCCCGACGAATTGGCGGTGCTGGCGACAATGTTGTTGGAGCCGAAGACCTGGATGCCGTTGCCGTTGCCGGCGACGTTCGGGGCGTTGACGGCATTGTCGTCGCCATAGACGAAGGACTTGTCGCCATTGACGACATTGGGATCGCCTATCGCGTAGCTGCCATTGCCCTTGACGGTGTTGCCGGTGCCGAAGGCGCCGCTGTCGTCGCCGGTGACGCTGTTGTTCGAGCCGATGATGGTGGTGTTGTCGCCCTGCGACTGGTTGTTGGTGCCGCCGGCCAGCGCGTTGGTGCCGCTGGCGTTGCTGCCGGAGCCGGCCGCGGTGGAGTTGGTGCCGCTAGCGTTCGGCTGCGGGCCGGAGGCGGTCGTGTCGTAATAGGGCGGATTTCCGCCGCCGCTGATGCATGTCAGGTCGCCCGCGGCATTGGTGCCGATGCCGGAGGTGCAACCCGCAAGCGATGCGAAGCGAACGGTGCCCACGACATCGAGGCCCGCGGCCGGCGCGGTCGTGCCGATGCCCACATTGCCGTTTGCGGCGATGGTCATGCGGGTCACGCCATCGGTGGCAAGCAGAAGCCGGCCGCTCGAGCCGTCGGCCGAATGCGCATTGATCAGCGAGGTGCCGACGCCGAAGCTCGCGCCGGCGTAGCCGAAGGTCAGCGCATCCGCGTTGGCCGCCGAGGATACGCCGATCGTCTCGAACGTATCCTTGTTGTAGTCTCCATAGACATGCAGCTTGCTGGTGGGGGCAGCGGTGCCGAGACCGACATTGCCGTTCGAGGCAATGTCGAGGCTGCTCGTGGGCGCGCCGGGCCGGATGCGGAAAGGAAGCAGGCTGCCGTTCGTCAAGTCGCGTATGAAGAAATTCGCTTCGTTGCCGCCGACGTCCCAGGTCTGCGCCGTGAAGCCGCCGGCGTTTGTCTGCTCCAGGCGGATCGCCGGCGTGTCGCTTCGGGTTATCTGCAGGCCGAGAGTCGGGTTGGACGTGCCGAGGCCCAGATTGCCGAAGCTGTTGACATAGACCGAATTCTCGGGAGCGCCCGCATCGACGCGGAACACCATCTTGTTGCTCGTCGCATCCTGGATGCCGAAGTAGTTGGCCCCGCCGGAGCCGGAATCGTTCGCAATCAGCGCCCAGTCATTGGCGGCAAATCCGGCGTTCGTGCTCGTGTCGTCGAAGTAGATGCGTGTGTTGTTTTCCTTCACGATGATCGTGTTGAACCCAAAGGACTCGTTGTTGACGCAGTCGAACCCGACGCAGAGGCTTCCTTGCACGATCTGGTCGTCGGCAACGACATTGTCGGCAAGCGCGTCGGCGGCCGGCATGGCGAGGATCGCGGCCCCGAGGCGCAACGCCACACATTTCGTCGCGAGCTGTTTTGGTTTCGCCACAAGCCCCTCCCCCGAGGATCAATGATCGCACATATGCAGGCTTATGTGCCGGCCGTCGGTTTGGCAAGCAGTAGAAGCGCTCGCCACCGGGCTTTGTCGCGGGTGTGTTCCCAGAACATCACCAGTAACGGCCGGGCTGTGTTCAGGTTCTTTTCCAGCCTGGATTGTGCCGGCCGTTGCGCGACCCCGACATGAACTGGACAGACACACGTGTCGCACAGGCTAATTTAGCAATTATGAATATATTTAGCTGGTCCGGTTGTCCCCTTCCCGGCCCAGTTGCACGCCCTCGCGTGGAACCATCCTGCCGCTGGCGCGTAGTTTCGCCATCGTTCCCGGCACAAGAGGCAAGGTATCCATGGCTGTTCGCAGGAAACGCAGGAAGCACTCCGGCAGCGATCTCTTGCTGGCGCCGGCGGTCATCGGCATGCGGGTGCCGCTGCTGGTGCTGGATGCCATGAGCCACGCGCCCAACGGGCGGGAAGCGCTGCAGGCGGTGCAGGAAAAGGCGCTCGCGGGAACGCAAGGGCTGTTCGCGGCGCAGGCAAAGATGCTCGAGGCGGCGCTACGCTTCTGGCCTGACGTTCTCTCCGGCAAAAGCCCGTCGCTTTGCGACGGGACGCTGGCGATGGAGGCGGCGGCTGCTGCCCTCCTGCCCGCGGCCAGGCAGGTGCGGCGCAATTTCGACCGGCTTTCGAAACGGCGCTGACCGCGACCTCGCAGCGGCCGGGGCGCCGGTGCTTGACCGGCCGGCTCAGCCCAGCTTAGCCGATCGTTGCGAGGAACCGGTCGGTGAAGCCGGCGAGCGCGTTCCAGTCGGTGAATTCGTGATCCTGCCCGGGGCCTGGATCCTCGCCCTTCATGACGACGAATTTGACGAACTGCTCCTGGAAGTAATCGTATTTGGTGAAGCGCAAGGCGCCGCCCAGCAGAAGCGTCATGCTGGGCTGCCACCCCGTCACGGAGACGAAGCGGTCGACATATTTCTGGGCAGCGGCCTCGTGGCCTTCCAGCGCCGCCGACAGGCTGACCGATACCAGCGCCGAAGGCTTGCCGCTCAACAGCTCGCGATGCGCGAACACGAAGGTCGTGACGGCTTCCTGATGGTGCTCCTGGTGGACCGACGCGGCAATAACGAAGGCGTCGAAATGTTCGAGCTTCAAATCGGGCGTGAACTTCGCGCTGTCCAAAAGCTCGACCTGATGCCCGCGCCCGCGAATGTCCGTCGCCATCCGTTCGGCGACTTTCCTGGTCTGCCCTTCAGTCGTTCCATAGACGATCAAGAGGTTCACGATGTCCCTCCGACAGAGGCATTGATGGGCCGATACCGTCTCGCCCGGCACGCCCCAATGCAACGGAGCGCATCATAGCGCATGAAAGGGGCTTCACGCACCGATTTTCGCGCCGGCGCGGATGCCGGGGTTCGTGCTATTTCGCGGGCCGCAATTGGCGCTATGGAGGCGCCTGCGCGCCGGCCATCGGCGACCAGCGCGCTCGGCCCGCCGGCGCGGGAGAACCGGGCGGAGCCGTGGGACGACGGGCATGCGCCATGCTTATGCGATCGCGCCATGTCGCGGTGCCGCTACTTTAGCTATCTTGAATATGCGGCGGACCGAGGTTCGCCGGGCCGGCGTCGGGGCGCTGCTCCCTCAGGCAACAGGCGCCGGCCACTCAGAACGCGGCCGTGCGCGTCAAGCGCCGGATCGGTGTTCGCCGCCAGCGGCGCTTGCGCAGCCGATGCGCCGGCGCAGCCGCCCGCCCTGCCCGGCCTGCTATTCGCCGCCGCCGGCGAGATCGTTCGAGGCGAGCGGGTTCATGCGCTCCAGCGTTCCGTCCTTCATGACGAACTGGTGCCATATGGCGATCAGCGCATGGGCGCCGGCGAGCCACAGGATCAGCGTGCCGCCGGTTTCATGCAGGTCGGCGATCAGGCCCGGCGCGCCCTGCACGGGCAAGGCGAGCGCCGGCAGGGCCAGCCCCAGGAAGGAGACCTGGATGCCGAGGCGCGAGGCGGCATACCAGCCGCTGAGCGGCAGCGCGATGAGGAACAGATAGAGCACCGTGTGTCCGGCGCGCGCGGCAAGGTCCATCCAGGGGCCTTGCGGATCCTCGGCGCGCGGCGCCGCGCCCAGCCAGCGCGCCAAGAGGCGCGGCACGACCAGCAAAAGCACGGCAAGGCCCAGGGTGAAATGCAGGTAGGGCGGGTCGGCGCGCGCATGGCGCCCGCCCTCTGCGGTGAACCAGGCGATGACGACCAGCAGGGCCGTAAGCCAGTGGATCGCGATGGTGATCTGTGTATAGCGCCGCATCGGGCTTGCTCCGTCTTTTAAGGCGCGCGCATGCCGAGGCCGGGAACGCCTTGGCGCGCAGACGCCGATATGGTTCCGCGGGCGTCCAGGCAGGCGCCCGCGGTTGCCCCGGTCTGGGGCGCGTTCAGGCGATGTCGGCCGGCGCGGCCTTGCGCTTGCGTCCGGTGATCATCGCGCGAACAAGGTTTTCATTATGGCGAAGGCTTGCCAGCGCCACGCCGCCGATATGGACGAGCACCAGCGCGAGCAGGCCGTGCGCGGCCAGGCTGTGCGCGTCCTCCACCCAGGACACGCCGAAATACGCGTCCGTCGTCTGCATCCACCCGGTCACCGCCACCGACACCATCATGGCCATCAGCACCAGCACCATCGCGCCGCCAGCCGGGTTGTGGCCGATATAGCGGGCCTCGCTGCCCCTGATTATGGCGACGAGATAGCGCAGCACCGTCGCGGGATCGCGCACGAATTGCGAGAAGCGCGCATAGGGCGTGCCGACGATGCCCCAGACCAGCCGCATGGCGACAAGCGAGGCGGCGGCGTAGCCGGCCCAGTGGTGGATGTTCTCGGCGCTTTGCGGCGTGAACCAGGCGATGGCGAAGCTCAGCACCAGCGCCCAGTGGAAGCCGCGCACGACACGGTCCCAGACGCGCACCACGTCGCGGTGCGCGTGGGCTTCTGCCGGCAAGGCTCGATCAGTTTTCGCCGGCTTCGGCATTGTCGAGCTTCTCCAGCGTCTCGGCATTGTAGGCGGTGTTCACCTTCTTGCCGTCCTTGTCGACCGCATAGACCTCGTAGCAGCCGTTCTCGGTCTTGATCTGGCGCACGGTGAGGCCCTCGCCCTTCAACTGCGCCTCGAGCGTCGCCTTGGGCTGGAACTTCGATTTCGCGGCGGTGCTGCAGGCGCCGGCCGCCAGCGCCGGTCCGGCGATCACGCCCGCGAGGGCGGCGATAATGAGAGTGCGATACATGGGATCTCCATCTGGTTGGGAGGTTGCGGCGCGGCTGAGGATTCAGCCGACAGGCCGTGACGGCTTGCGCACGTCATTGGCGAGGCATAGCGAATCCAAGCTGACAACCGACTGACAGAAGTTCCGGAAAAGATGGCTAGGGCGGAGAACCGGGCGGCTTGCCCGGTAGCGCTGAAATTCTGGCCAAGCCGACGGAAGGCCGACGGCTCCTAAACGGCGAGCGTCGGCTCGGTATTGATCTCCAGCGCCGCTTCCGCCTCGTGATCCTCATCGGGCAGGACCTCGCCATGCACCGCCAGCGGGCGGCCGATCCAGAGCGGGTCGACGAGGTGGTCGCGTTTGGCATTGGCGGTGTTGGGGTGGATCAGGATGCTCAAGCCGCCATGGTTCAGCATCAGCCACGGAACCAGCGTGCCGAAAAGGCCGGTGGCGAAGGAGACCTGGTACATGGCCTGGTCGTGCGGGCCGACCTTCTTGTCGTGCCAGTTGCCCAACCGCACGCGGAAACGCTCGCCGATGCGCTCGCGCAGCCATTCGGCGTGCCGGCGCTCGGCCGCCCCGTCGAAATAGATATGGGCGTGGTAGCTGGCGATCTCGGCGAGCTGCCTGACTTCGCTCATCCCGGTGTTCCCTCCCGTAGTTTCCCGTCTGCCGCGCGGGACTC
The DNA here is from genome assembly GCF_004016445.2 of Mesorhizobium sp. M2E.F.Ca.ET.219.01.1.1. GTDB lineage: Bacteria > Pseudomonadota > Alphaproteobacteria > Rhizobiales > Rhizobiaceae > Mesorhizobium. Next base: position 975,512 of record NZ_SADT02000002.1, on the reverse strand, counting down.
TAGGTGGTTCTTCGTTTCATGGAAACGGTGAACCGCTCAACGGTGCGTTCAGCGTCGGCGAGCTTGGCGGGCCAATCGTGGACAATCGCATCGGGCAGCGCTGCCCTACCCCTTGCCGCCGTTCGATCCACTTCCCCACAGCGCCCGCTGGATCAAGCCGCGCTTCTTCTTCCTCGACACCAGCTCGACATCACTCACCAGTCGCGCCCCACCCTCGCGCCGCTCCAGCGTGATCTTGCGCGTATGAAACGCTTCCAGCTCGGCGCGGTGGGCGACGCTGATGATGGTGACCGTGGGCAGTTCCTTGATCACCGTCTGCATCATCTTGTCCTGGCTCTTCTCGTCCAGCGCCGAGGTCGCCTCGTCGAGCACGACGATGTCGGGCGCGTGCAGCAGGAGGCGGGCGAAGGCAAGGCGCTGCTTTTCGCCGCCCGACAGCGTCTGGTCCCACGGCGCCTCCTCCTCCAGCCGGTCCTTCAGATAGCCAAGACCGACCTTGTCGAGGGCAGCAGCGATCTCCTTCGTCTTCCAATTGTCGGCGGCGGCCGGATAGCAGGTGGCACGGCGCAGCGTGCCGGACGGAATGTAGGGGCGCTGCGGCAGCATGAAGAGCCGCTTGCCCGGGTGGAAATCGACGCTGCCGCTGCCCCAGGGCCACAGGCCCGCAATGGCGCGCACCAGCGTCGACTTGCCGGTGCCGGATTCGCCGGAGACGAGCACGCGCTCGCCGGGCTGGATCTCCACCTCGGTCTCCTTGACCACGGAGGTACCGTCGTCGAGCGTCACGGAAAGATTTCTGAGGCTGAGCATGGCACCGTCCTCGGTCTCGCCGCGCTGGATGCGGCCCAGCCGGTCGTTCTCTTCGGCCCGCTCCAGCCCGTCGAGCGACATCATCAGCGAGGCGATGCGGCGGGCCGAGGCGTTCCAGTCGGCAAGCCGGGGATAATTGTCGACCAGCCAGCCGAACGCGCCTTGCACGAGGGCGAAAGCGGAGGCCGCCTGCATGACCTGTCCAAGGCTCATCGAGCCGTCAAGGAATTTCGGCGCGCATAAAAGCACCGGCACGACCGGCGCGAACAGGCTGGAGCCCTGCGAGACGAGCGTGGTGCGCATGTGCTGGCCGGTGAGTCGCGCCCAGCGGCCGAGCACGGCGGCGAAGGAGCGGAAGATGCCGGCGTTCTCCTCCTCCTCGCCGCCCAGCAGCGCGATGCTCTCGCCGTTCTCGCGCACGCGCGTCAGCACGTAGCGGAACTCGGCTTCCGTCTGGTTCTTCTGCTCGGAAAGCTCAACGAAATGGCGGCCGATGAAGAACATCGAGGTCGAGGTGATCGCGGCATAGATGACGGCGGTGACGACGAGGAAGCCGGGCACGGTGATGACCGAGCCGCCCAGCGAAAAACTCAGCGCGCCGCCAATGGTCCACAAGACGACAATGAAGGTCGAGGCCGACAGGAAGGCGTTGAGCACGCCGGCGACGAAATCGACAGGCGATTCCGTGGCGATCCTGAGATCCTCGGTCAGGCGCGCCTCGGGATTGGCGTGGTCGCCCTTGACCAGGTTGAGCTGGTAGTAGCGGCCGCTGGCAAGCCAGCGCTGGATGACAGCCGTGGTCAGCCAGGAGCGCCAGCGCCGCTGCATGGTCATGCGGACGTAAACCTGCGCGACCACCAGGCTGATGCTGCCGGCGACCAGCGGCAGGAAGATGGCGCTGAGCCAATAGACGGTGTGGGCGTCGCGCTGCTCGATGGCGTCGAAGATGGCGCGGTTCCAGCGGTTGATGCCGTACTGAAAACCGACATTGACGCAGATGAGCGTGAATAACCCGATCGTCAGCGGCCAGGCGAGCCTGTCTGCGCGCAAACCCCAATAGCCGCGCCCGCTGATCCAGAAGCGCCGCAGAAGATACTTCTTGCGCGCCCGCTGGGCCTCTTCCGGCGAAAGCTGAGGGCTGGGCTCGGCGGCCTCGGGCGGCGGCGACCCGGCATGGCCGATGGTCTCGGGTGCCGCGTCGGCGGGTGCCTTTTCCTCCGGCGGGCTCCCGCCGGCCGGTGGCTTGTCTCGCAGCGATTTGTTGCCTTTCAGCCGGTCTCCTGGTTCGTCTTCCGCTGGCTTATCCGCGCGCGGCTTCACAGCGCCGCGCGGTTTCGGCTGGCGCGGCTTTTCGGGGCGCGGGGCATTGGCACGCGACGCCGGGCGCGGCTTGCTTTCACCGCGCTCAATGGCACTGTCGTCCGGTTTCGGTTTGCGCTTGGCCGGGGGCATCGCGCGACAACGGCCCAAAAATCAAAAGGTTTCATGCCGCCCGCCCAGGCCAACCGCATAGGGCGCTCCCCCTCTCCGTCTCGGCTTCGCCGAGACACCCGCCTTTGGCGGGGGCGAGGAAGCGCAAGCATTGTCCAACGCAGTGCTGGTCGACCCCCACTCCGTCTCGGCTCCGAGCCACCTCTCCCCCGATCGACGGGGTAGAGGAAAGGCGCCAAGCTTTTTGCTGTCGACGCTCGTCCAGCAGGGCTCCTTTCCTTTCCCTCCGGAGGGGGGAAAGGTGGCGCTGCGAAGCAGCGACGGATTGGGGGAACCACCTGGCAATCAAGCCCCAGGTCGATCAGTTACGCCCGTCACCGAAGATGTGTGCATGCCGTAGGCGAATGTGGGGAGAGGTGGCTCGGCGCGCAGCGCCGAGACGGAGAGGGGGCAGCGCTGCCATATGCGATTGCCCCAGGGTGCCCGCTATGTCGCCACCCTGCCCTTTCGCGGCGCCTGCTCACGCCGCGGTGCCGCTGCGGGGATTGCGAAGCGGCTCGAAATAACCTCGGCGCCCTCCGCGTCGAAGGCGAGCGCGTCGCGCATCGGGAGTGCCGCCGAAAACAGATAACCTTGCGCTATCATGCAGCCCAGCGAGCGCAGGATCATGCGGTCGGCGTCGGTCTCGACGCCCTCGGCCATCACCTCGATGCCGAGCGTGCGGCCAAGGCCGATCACCGCCTCGACCACGGCCTGGTCCTCGACGGATTTCGCCAGGTCGCGCACGAAATCCTTGTCGATCTTGATCTTGCGGATGCGGCTGTCCTTCAGCGACACCAGGGTCGAGAAGCCGGTGCCGAAATCGTCGAGGACGATCGATATGCCGGCATCGGCAAGGCGCTCGACCTTCTCGTCGACCCGGGCGCGATCGACCGGCGCCTCTTCGGTGATCTCGATCTCGAGCATCGCGGCCGGCACATCCTTCGCCTTCAGCCCATCGAGGATCATGTCGTCGACATTGCCGGCCTCAAGCTCGCGCGGCGAGAGGTTCATGGCGACGCGAACATCCGGGCGTCCCTGCCGCATCAGCTCGCCGATCATGGCACAGCAATTCAAGAATACCGTCTCGGTCAGCAGCGAAAGCAGGCCGGTCTCGCGCGCGGCGGTGACGATCTCGGGCGGCGAGATGGCGCCGTGGACCTCGTGGTGCCAGCGCAGCAGCGCCTCGAAGCCGACGACCGCACCGGTGTCGAGCCGCACCAAGGGCTGATACCAGGAGCAAAGAGCGCCGCTTTCAATAGCTCCACGCAGATCGCGCTCGATGCAGTTCTTGCGCTCCAGCGCGGCATCCAGCCCGGCGTCGAACAGGTAATATTCGTTCCTGCCGCCGCGCTTGGCGGCATAGAGCGCGAAGTCGGCCTTGAGCAGCATCTCGGTCAGGCGCGGCTTTTCCGCCTGGTAGACGCCGATCGAAGCGCCGACGCGCACCGAATTCAGCTCCGGGTCCGGATTGGCGATGGCCGCGATGATGGCGGATGCAAGCTCGCCGGCCGGCCGCGAGGATCTGCCGGCGGAGAAAAGCAGCACGAACTCGTCGCCGCCGATACGCGCGATCGTAGCGCCTTGCGGCGCGTGGTCCTCGATCCGGCGCGCCACCTTGACCAAAAGGTCGTCGCCGATGTTGTGGCCGTAGGTGTCGTTGACGGATTTGAAGCCGTCGAGGTCGATCAGCATGGCCACGAACGGGCCGTCGGAAGGACCGAGCTCGCCGATCGCCTGCTCCAGCCCGTAGCGGTTGAGCAGATTCGTCAGCGGATCGCGCCTGGAGTTGCGTTCCATCTCGGCAGCGAACTCCCGCGCCTCATATTTGAGGCGGCTCGTCTCGCGGAAGCGGGATTGTCCGATCAGCGCGCTCCTGACCATGCCGGCGAAAAACATCGCGATGGTGAAGGCAAGCACGTAATTGGCGACGCTGCCATGCGCCAGCACGCAGCCGGCGGCGATGAGCAGCGGCAAGGTGATGAAGTTGATCGAGGCCGGCGCGTAGGAAGTGCCGTAGGTGACCGACCCGGCGGAAGCGCCAGCCAGCATGATCAGGTAGAGCGGCGCCTCAGCCGTGGCGTATCCGTCGCTGAGCAGCGCCAGAAACGACCAGGCGATGCCCGAAGCGAGGGCCAGCAGGCCATAGAGGGAAAGCCGGGCGCGGACCGCCTGCGGCCTGTCGTCGGCCGCGTCGGACTGGGCGAGCGCCAGCACCAGGCGCGCGCCGTTGATCAGGGCGACCGCGACAAACCAGAGCACCACGGCAAGGCCGCCGCCGGAGATCAGTTGCACCACCAGGATCAGCGCAGAGAGCACCGTGCCGACAGGCATCGAGATGAAGACGCATTTGCTCAGATCGCCAAGCTGGTCGCGCAGGATGCCGGCTTCCACCGCCTCGCTCCGCCCCTCCGAAGAGGGGCCTGCAACCAGCCGGTCGTCATGCTTTGCCATGCTTAACGTGGTTAGGCGAGCGGGATGAAAATCGTGTTAAGGATTCCGGCGGTTAGGGGATATTTCCGCAGCGTAACAAGATGCGCGTCTGAGCGTCCATGAGGCTAAGCGAATCCACGACCATTATGCCCGCCATCCAATCGGGGAATGAAGGCGAGCGAGTCGACACACAGACATCAGCGAATTCGCCAATGGCCTATTGGAATTGATCGGCATGGCACGGCGCGAGAAAAACCCTATCGTGTTTGTGTGAGCCGAAACGCCTAGCGGAGCCCCCAACCCATGACCCTGACCAACCGCGACCTCATCGAGTTGACCGAATGGCGCCGCAAGCTGCACCGGCAGCCGGAGATTTCGAACGAGGAGGAGAAGACGGCGAAGGAAGTGGTCGCCTTCCTCGCCGATACCGGGCCGGACAAGGTGCTGACGGGGCTTGGGGGGCACGGCGTGGCGGCGGTCTATGACAGCGGCCAGGCCGGGCCGACGGTGCTGTTCCGCTCCGAGCTCGACGCGCTGCCGATCGAGGAGCTTTCGGGCGTCGAGCATTCCTCGCAGGTGCCGGGCAAGTCGCATATGTGCGGACATGACGGGCACACCGCGATCCTGGCAGCGCTTGGCCGCCAATTCGGGCGCGACCGCCCGGCGCGCGGCCGCGTGGTGCTGATGTTTCAACCGGCCGAGGAAACCGGCAATGGCGCGGCCGGCGTCGTCGCCGATCCGCGTTTTGCCGAGATCGCGCCGGATTTCGCCTTTTCGCTGCACAACCTGCCGGGCGTGCCGTTCGGCGAGGCGCGGCTCAAGGCCGGCACCGTCAACTGCGCCTCGCGCGGCATGCGCATCGCGCTCGAAGGCAAGACCACGCATTCCTCGATGCCCGAGACCGGCATCTCGCCGATGCCGGCCGTCAGCGAATTGATGCCGGCGCTGCCCGCGCTCGGGCGCGGCACTTTCGCGGACGACGATTTCAGCATGGTGACCGTCACCCATTGCTCGATGGGCGAAGCAGTGTTCGGCATCGCGCCGGGCTATGCGGAAGTGTGGGCGACGCTGCGCACAAGGCGCGACGAGCGCATGGCCGAACTCGTCGCCGCCGCGGAGGCGCTTGCCGCGAAGATCGCGGCCAAGCACGGCCTCTCGATGCGCTTCGACTATCACGAGATCTTCGTCGCCAGCGTCAACGCGCCGGACGCGATCGAGCATCTCAACCGCGCGCTCGACGAGGAAGGCGTTTTACGCAGCGAGGCGGCGCTGCCGATGCGCGCCTCGGAGGATTTCGGCATTTTCGGCCACAGCGCCAAATCGGCGATGTTCTTCCTCGGCGCCGGCGAGCACCATCCATCGCTGCACAATCCCGACTATGATTTCCCCGACGATCTGATCCCGATCGGCTCGCGGATCTTCATGCGCGCGGCGCGCAATTTGCTGGGGTGAGCGCCAAGGCAGCCAAGGAGCGGCCACCGCGCATCGAAAGCTCGCATCATGGGCAATTTGTCGTTATATTCAGCTTATGACCAAAGCGCAGATCAAACAGGAAGCAACAGGCAAATGGGCGGTGCGTGATTCACGCAGCGGTCGCTTCGTGGAGGTGCGCGGCGCAGACTCCTTGAAGGCGTCGCAATTGCCGCTGAAGAAAGGCCTGGATCTTACAAAGCCGATAGCAGAGCAAGCACTCAAAGACGACTCGGACAAGGTCCGTAAACCGACCGCCAAGAACTGACGTTTGCCAGGCGCCCTGCTCGACACCCATACACTTTATTGGCTGGTGACGGCAGCCGGCACGCTTTCCGAAGAAGCCCTTGTCGCGATTGCCGATGGCCAATCCTCCGGAACGCTTTACGTGTCACCGATCACGGCATGGGAATTGACGATCGCCTCCCGCAAGCCTGCGCATAAGGACCCGCCGAATCTCGGCACGGGAACCCCGTCGAAGTGGTTCTCGGCGGCGGTGGCTGCCACAGGAGCGAAGATTGTCCCCATCAAGCAGCGTATTGCCTGCGAGGCAGCTGCTGTAATAACCGATACCGGCCACAAGGACCCAGGTGATTGCTATCTGATCGCGACGGCGCGCGTGAGAAGGGTCCCGATCATCACGCGCGACGCACTCATGTTCAGCCTCGCTTCACCCGACTACCTAGAGGTGATTGTCTGCTAGAGCCAGCAAGAAGCGCGATGGATGTTGTTGCGCCAGCCACACTAGGTCCGGTTTCAGCATCATCACAGCCGCTATCAACACGAACAAGGCGATCACGGCAGCGCGCCGGCAGGATGATCATGGCCTATCTGACCAGCGCGGGCCGCCATGCCGCCTGATCGCGACTTCTTCGCTCGCGATGCGCTGGTAGTCGCCCGCGCGCTGATCGGCGCCACGCTTGCGCTCTCCGGTGTCGGCGGCATCATCGTCGAGACCGAGGCCTACCGGCCCGACGATCCCGCCTCGCACGCCTATCGCGGCCGCACGCCGCGCAATGCGCCGATGTATGGCGCGCCCGGCACGGCCTATGTGTATCGTTCCTACGGCCTGCACTGGTGCCTGAACGCGGTGTGCCTGCCGGGCAGCGCCGTGCTGATCCGCGCGATCCAGCCGCAATCCGGCATCACCGAGATGCGCGGCCGGCGCGGCATAGATGACGAGCGGCTGCTCTGCTCCGGTCCCGGCAAGCTCTGCCAGGCGCTGGGCATCGACGGCTCGCACAATCGGCTGCCGCTCACCGCGCCGCCATTCGAATTTGCCCCGTCGCGGACCGATCCGGCCGCGATCGTCAGCGGCCGCCGGATCGGCCTGACCAAGGCGGTGGAACTCGAGTGGCGGTTCGGGCTTGGCGGATCGGCCTATCTCAGCCGGAAATTCTGAGCGGAGCCATATCCGTTTCCGTTCCCGCGTGATGGATCATTCGCGGCGAGCGCGCGTTTCGAGACAGATATCGGAGGAACGGACGATGGCGAATGACAAATATGAACGCATCCAACGCCGCGCCTATGAAATCTGGCAACGCAGCGGCGAAGCGGATGGCCAACACGAGGAACACTGGCATCGGGCTTGCGAAGAAATCGAGCGCGAGGACAAGGGGCTGGGCGAGCAGCCAGGCGCCGCGTTGCCCGGGGCGGTAACGATACCGGCCGGCCAACCAGACCCGCTGGCAGCCGAAGCGCTGGCGCGCAAGGCTATGGAAAACCGGCCGGAAGGGCCGCCTGCGGATAATCCAGCGCCGATGAAGCGCAGCCGGCGCAAAGGCTGAAGCCGATCACATTCAATGTCGAACAGGCTGCGGACGAGACCTTTCTCGACAGGCGAGCCGCGGACGGATCACCCCATCGCCGGTTCTAGACCTCCCGGCTGTCGAAAAGGAAAATCTGGACGCCTGACTCATCAGGCGCGTAAAGCCGACGATCCGCGCCGGCCGCTTTTCCCTCCGGGCTCGCGAAACCCTCCTTCATGGCGTCGAGATCGTCGAAATGAAGCGTCCCGATCAGGTAGACGTCGGACGGTCCGGCCAGCACCGTGATCGGCCCTTGGCTGACCTCGTATTTCCTCAAGCGCGGTATCTTCTTGGCCAGCGGAATGTGCGTCTCGAAATAGTGCTTGTCGAACGCCTGCGCGTCGGTTGGCTGCTTGTAGATGACGACCATTCCAGCCATTGCGGCTCTCCTTTTCGTTGCGGAATGAACGAAGGACGAAACGGCGGGAGAAAACGGAACGGGGTCTCGGAAAGATTCTGAACATGCTGAAGGACGGCGATGGCGGCTTCCAGGCCTCCATCCGCCTTTTGCCGCCATCTCGCTTGTGCGAAGAAGCATTCTGTGGTCTCTCCGGCCTAAATTAGCGGGGACTCAAGGATGAGAAATGTGGTGATCGCCGCGCTCTGCGCGGGTGTGGCTGGATGCGTGTCCTCTCCGGCCGACTACGGCGCCTCGCTGTCGCAGCAGGATCCGAAATGGGCATCGCCGGGATGCCAGCAGGCCCGCGCCGCTGCCGCTAACTACGCGCAGCGCGAGAAGGACCATCCCGGCTGGGGTTTTGGCGTGCTGCTTGGGCCTTACAGCATGGGGATGGTGGCGGCGGTGAAGGAGCATGAGCGGCAGCAGCGACGGCTGCTCGCCCGCCAGATGCATCTGCAGTGCTCGAGCCAGAAGCTGCCGAAGGAACTGGATTTCGATCCGGCAATCTACGCGCCGAAGAAGGAGCATTATCCGTAGGGCCGCGGCATGGTTTCTACTCCCCCACCGCCGTGTTGCCGTCGAATGCGTAGCTGAGGATCGCCACGCCCGTCGCGGTCGAGACTTGGTCCGACAGCTTCAGCGCCGCAGGCGCCTGTCCCGGCTCGAAAAGGCGCGAGCCTTCCCCAAGCACCAGGGGGTGGACCATCAGCACCAGCTCGTCGACAAGCCCGTGCCGCATCAGCGCGCGCAGCAGCTTGCCGCTGCCGAACATGACCAGCGTCTTGTCAAGGCCTTGCTTGAGCTTGCGCACTGCCTCTGCGGCATCGCCGGCAAGCAGCGTCGAATTCTCCCAGCGCGGCTCATAGCCGCCGTCATGCGAGGCGACGAATTTCCGCGCGCCGGTCAGCGCCCTGGTCATCGGACTGGCCGGCTGTCGGACAGCCCAGGCTTCGTATAGATCCTCATAGGTCGTGCGGCCGGCGAGCAGCGACCAGCCGCCGGCCATGGCGCGGCCGATGACCTCCTGCATCTTGGGATCATTGCCCGGATTGCTCCAGCCGCCATGCGCAAAACCATTGCGCGTGTCTTCGTCCGCCCGCGCCGGCGCCTGGAACACACCGTCCAGCGTCAGATGCTCGATGGCGATGATCCTTGCCATTTCAGCCTTCGCTCCATGCTTTCAGCAACGGCCCGTCGCTGCCATGGATCGGGTCCTTGTCGGGACGGCGGACCTCCGGGATCGTGCGCAGCGCCTCGGCATGCTGCTCCGGGCTCCGGCACAGATCGTATGTGCCGAAGGGCGGATAGGCGCCGACCACGAGCAGATCCGCGGAGGCGGACAGGCGCTGGTGGCCCGTGCCGGCCGGCAGGACCGCCACGTCGCCCGGCTTGACCTCGATCACCTTGCCCTTGTCGCCGCCGAAGCGCACCTCGGCGGAGCCGCGCGCGATGCCTAGAACCTCATGAATGCGCGAGTGATAGTGGACGAAGCCGTAGATGCCGTCGCGCCAGCTGTCGCCCCAGCCATTCGCGCCGAAAATATCCTCGAAGACGGCCGCCGGGTCGACGTCGTCCGGTAGCGGCACCGCGCCGGGATAGACAAGCATGGGCCAGCGCGGATGGTTGGGCACCAGCCCGTCATCGGCGAAGCGAAAGGTGAGAGGCTCCTGCTTTTTGACCAGTTGCGCCATGCTTGCCACTCCTGCAACCTCAATCATCGGGTCTAACGGTTTCCCGCGCGTTTTGCTCCGGTCAACCGAGGAGGTCATGATGACCGCGACAATCGGCTTTTTTGCCGCATCGCTGCTTTCGGCCTTTGTCGCCGTCGCGGCCGCCAGCGCCGCGCCGGCGCCGGCTGCCGCGGCGCAGGATCTCTACGGCTTCTGCCGCCAGGTGAAGAACGACGACACCATCCGCCCCTATTCGCACGAACTCTACGGCGGCACGGTCAAGGCGTTCAAAAAGCTCTTTCCCGACGCCAAGAATGCACCGCAGGAGCAGGAGCTGCAGACCCAGGCCAACTATCGCTGCATGAACGGCAAGGTGCTGGCCTGCTTCGTCGGCGCCAACCTGCCCTGCGCCAGGATGAATGCCGCGCGCGACAATCCCGGCGCGGACGAATTCTGCAAGACCATCGCGAACGCCGACGTCGTGCCGGCCTTCGCGACAGGCCACGACGCCGTCTATTCCTACAAGTGCGCCAGTGGCAAGGCGGTGGTGAACGGCTCGGCGTGGGCGCTGGACAAGCGCGGATTTGCCAAGAAGCTGTGGGCCGAGGTGCCACGGCGCTGAAGCTGGCTGGCTTCTGACCACCAGCACGGCGGAGCGGCGGCAGCTCGCCGGCTACACTCTCCGTACGGCGGATGACTTGCGCCGAAGCAGGAGCGCGATGGCCAAGGCCGGAACCGCAGCAGCAGCGACAGCGAGGAAGACGAATTGCAGCCCTGCCGACGCTGCGACCAGACCGAGCACCGGACTGCCGAAGCCGAGCGCCACATCGAGGAAGACTGTGTAGAGCCCCATGGCAAGGCCGCGGCTGCCTGACGGAAGATGGCTCAGGGCCTCGGCGCCGAGACCGGGATAGACAAGCGAATATCCGAGACCCGTCAGGCCTGCGCCTAGGGTGGCAACCAGCGGTCCGGGCGCCGACCAGATCAACAGCAGACCCACCGCTTCGACGGCCACGAAGATTGCGGCAACTCGAGCGCCTCCAAGCCTGTCGGGCAACTGGCCGAAACAGAGCCGCGCCGCAATCAGCGATGCCGCGTAGGCCGTGAACGGAAGCCAGACGGGATGCCAGCCGCGCTCGGAAAAGAGCAGTGCCGCGAAGGACAGGATCGCGCCATAGCCGAGGCTGCTGAGAGCCGCCCCCACGCCGGGAAGCCAGACGGCTTGCGCGACGCTCGTCCAGGATTGCCGAGCCGTTGCGCCAGCCGGCCCGACACCGTGCATCGGCAGCGTGGCGAGGAGCGTTGCAAATGGCAGGACGATGGTGGCGAAAGCAATCGCAGCGAAGCCTCCGGCCGCATAGAGCGCGGACCCGACGGGCGCCCCGAGCGCCAGAGCGGCGAACATCGCAGTGCCGACCCAGGCGATGACCTTGCCGGAGTGCTGCCCGCCGGCCAGCGCCAATTCCCAGGCCACACCACCCGTGATGATGAAGCTTTCCGCCGCACCCAGTACGGCCCGGCCAACGAACAGCATGGACGCGGACGCCGCTGGTCGATCGAGCAATGCGAGCGATCCGAGATAGATGAACCCGGCCAGGGCGGCGGCGATCAGGCCGACGACGACCGCCCGCTTGCCGCCGCGCGCATCGGCGTAGTTTCCGGCGCCGATCCGCGACAAAAGCGAGGCTACGAACTGGCTGCCCGTCACCAGCCCGACGGCGAAGGGTCCGAAGCCCAGCCCCTGGTGAAGATGCAGCGGCAGGACCGGCAGCGCCAGGCCGATCAGCAGGAATCCGGCGAAAACCGCTGCCATGATCGGCAGCAGGCCCGCCATGGCTGCGCTTGCATTCCGCGCCGTGTCCATCGCGACCATCGCAAGCGCCTAGACCTCGAGCATGACCTTGACGGCGCGGCGCTCGTCCATCGCGCGATAGCCTTCGGCGACCTCGGCCAGCGGCAGCTTGAGGTCAAAAACCTTGCCGGGCTTGATCCTGCCTTGGAGCACGCGGTCCATCAGGTCGGGCAGGAAGCGGCGCACCGGCGCCGGGCCGCCCAGCATGCGCTTCTGGCCGAAGAACAGTTTCTGGCCGTCGAGGCTCACACCATGCGGTACGCCGACATAGCCGATGGTGCCTCCGGGGCGCGAGCAGGCCAGCGCCTGGTCGAAGGATTCGGCCGTGCCGACGCATTCCAGCACCGAGTCCGCGCCGACGCCGCCTGTGAGGTCCTTGATGCGCGCAATGCCTTCCTCGCCGCGTTCGGCCACGATGTCGGTCGCGCCGAATTCGCGGGCAAGCTTTTGGCGGCTCGCATGGCGGCTCATGGCAATGATGCGTTCGGCGCCCATCTCCTTGGCTGCGAGCACGCCCATCAGGCCGACGGCGCCATCGCCGACAACGACCACCGTCGATCCTTCGCGGACCTCGGCCGCATCCGCCGCGTACCAGCCGGTGCCGAGCACGTCCGACACGGCCAGCAAGTCAGGGACAAGCTCGGCCGGCGGAACCTCGGAGGTCGCAACCAGCGTGCCGTCCGCCAGCGGCACTCGGGCATAGGGCGCCTGGGCGCCGCTCATGAACTCGCGCTGCTCGCAGGAGGACTGGAAGCCGAAGCGGCAATGCGGGCAGGTGTTGTCGGAGAGGCAGAAGGAGCCGACGACGAATTGGCCGGGGCGGACATTGCGCACCTCTGCGCCCACCTCGACGACGATGCCGCAATATTCGTGACCCATATGCATCGGCCCGTCGACCGGCTGCAGCCCGCGATAGGGCCACAGATCCGAGCCGCAGATGCAGCTTGCCGAGAGCGTTATGATCGCGTCGGTCGGGCGCAGGATTTTCGGATCGGCGACTTCCTCGCAGCGGATGTCGCCGGGCTCGTGAAGAACGGTTGCGAGCATTTTGCTGTCCTTTCGTTTCCGAGAAGGTCAGGCGCCGTAGTCGGCGTCGCTGACATGTTCCAGCCAGTCCACCACCTTGCCGTCCTTGACCTCCTGGAGGGCGATGTGGGTCATGGCGGTTTCGGGGGACGCGCCGTGCCAGTGTTTTTCGCCAGGCGCGAACCAGACGACGTCGCCGGGCCGGATCTCCTCGACCGGACCGCCCTCGCGCTGAACGCGGCCGAGCCCGGAGACGACGATCAGAGTCTGTCCCAGCGGATGCGTGTGCCATGCCGTGCGGGCGGCGGGCTCGAAAGTGACCTGGGCGCCTTGGACGCGCGCGGCGTCGAAGGGATTGAAGAGCGGGTCGATCCGCACCGTGCCGGTGAACCAGTCCGAAGGCCCCTTGCCGGAAGGTCTCGTGCCTGCGCGAAGAATGTCCATGGTGATCTCCCTTGCGTCCTCAGACGCGTTCTATGTGAAGCTGCCCGCCGTCAGACCCTCCAGTCATCCGCTGGTGGTTATATAAATCACCGACACTATCCGGATTAGCCGTTGCAATCTGCATGGAGTTATTCATTTCTGATATGAATCGACGAGCGGCGGCCACGAACCGCCAGAACTTGAACGAGCGGCCGAGATTGCCATGCAACGCGAGGATCTGAAGGATTTACTGTGGTTCCTGACCGTCGCCAGGGAGCGCAGCTTCACCAGGGCGGCGGCCGAGCTCGGCACATCGCAATCGACGCTCAGCCAAACCATCAAGCGATTGGAGGCGCGACTCGGCGTGCGGCTGCTGACCCGCACGACGCGCAGCGTGGCGCCGACGGAAGCGGGCGAGCGGCTCTACCAGTCGCTACTCCCGCGTTTCGAAGGCATCGAGGCCGACCTTTCGAGCCTCGTGGCTTTTCGTGACAAGCCCTCCGGCACTGTGCGCATCACACTATCCGATCATGCGCTGCAAATGATCGTTTGGCCGAAGCTGCAGCCGATGCTGCGCGACTATCCCGACCTCAACGTCGAGCTCTACAGCGACAACGGCATGCGCAACATCGTCGAGGAGCGCTTCGACGCCGGCGTACGGCTCGGCGAAAGCGTCGATAAGGACATGATCGCGGTGCGCATCTGCCCGGACTGGCGGCTGGTGGCCGTCGCCTCGCCGGATTACTTTTTGCGTCGCCCAGTCCCCAAGACACCGCAGGACCTAGTCGGACACGAATGTATCTGCCTGCGACAGGCGAAGTTCGGCGGCCTCTATGCCTGGGAATTCGAAAAGAAGGGCCGCGAGCTGAGGGTTCGCGTGGACGGCCAGCTTACCTTCAACACGACCATCCCCATGGTCGACGCCGCGCTCGCCGGCTACGGCATCGCCTACGTCCCGGAAGACCTCGTCAGCCAGCACTTGGCCGAGGGCCGGCTCAAGCTCGTGCTCGACGACTGGAGCCTGCCCTTCCCGGGCTACCACCTCTATTACCCGAGCCGGCGCCAGCTCTCGCCGGCCATGGCGGTGATCGTAGAGGCGCTTCGGCACCGGGGCTGACGAGCTCGTGGTCAGCGCGGAAGCAGCCGCGAAACCTTGAGCCGCGGCGCGAAGAAGCAGCGCAGATAGGGCTGGTTGGTGATGACGTATCTGTTCTCGCAGATATGGTATCGGCCGTCGGGCGATTCCTGCACGCGGTCGCGCGGGATGTTGAAGCCGTCGGGCAGATATACATAGCCGCCGTCCGTCCTGGACTGCACCGAGGACTCCGGTATCGGGCGGCAATCCGTGCCACCGCAGCATTTGAAGTTCGTTACCGGATCGACCTTGTTCTGGTACCAGTCATGGGCGTCGACGCCTGTCGAGGCGGCAAGGCATATCGCGGTGACAACAACCCTTCGCATGGCATTCCTCGACGAGGCGGAGGCGCTGCTCATTGGAGCGTCATGTATATAGCCTTGCGCCGGAAATGCCATTGACCGGCGAAGGTCCGGAACGCGAGGCCTGGCCCTTGTGGACCGCGATGGGGTGAGGTCGGATCCGCAGATGAGGGCCCATCTGCCCGAAACAGCCTGTCCCGGCCGCGCCGACGATCACGCCGATATATTAGCAACTGCTTCTTCATAAGGTGGGCACGTGTTATTGTGGTTCCGGGAACGGCGGACGCGCCGTGAGCGCCCGCGTTTCCCTTGTGGGAGGAAACCAATGGCTCACTACGTATTGCTGTCGAATTTCACCGACCAGGGTATCAGGACCATAAAGGACACCCAGAAGCGTGCCGAGGCTTTCAAGGAGATGGCCAGCAAAAGCGGGGTCAAGATCCACACCTTGTTGTGGACTCTGGGCAAGCATGATGTCGTGGCGGTTGCCGAAGCGGAGGACGACATTGCCGCGACCGCGCTGGGCCTATCAATCGCATCGATGGGCAACATCAGAACCGAGACCCTGAGGGCGTTCGATACGGCGGATATGGCCAAGATACTGGCAAGGATGGCCTGACCGTTACCTTACCAACGCACGTGGCGGATCGAAGCTTGCGCCGGGCCGGGTGCCCGGCGCAGGCCGGCGACGAATTCGACTTCACCGATCGCGGAGCAGCTCGGTGTGCAGCTCTTCGAGCGCGACGCTGTCGGTGCGGCTCACCCCTGTCGGCGAGCCCGATGCAGAGGCCCCGGGTGACGCGTGGCCTCAGGAAACCTTCCTTCGGCTCGGCGGTTGATACCGATCCGAGAGAGGGACATCCATGCCGAGACGAAATGGAGAGACGGCCAGACACACCAAGCGGCCGCGCTCGCGTCCGCTGAAGGGCGAAGAGACGGAAGTGAAGCACGTCGTCGAGACGCAGGGGCTGTCACCTGCGCAGGCGCGGGAACTTGTGCGGCGCTACGGCAACGATTGGCGCAAGATCGAGGAGGCCGCCAGAACCTACAAGAGCGACGACTAGCCGCCGGCCTGAAGCCATCGCCATTGCCGGTTGCCAGGTCTCAACCTGAGCGCATCACGCCAGGCTCACCGGCCTCGTCCGTCTCACCGGGTCGCTGTGCTTCCGACACCAGATCCTGGAATTCGATGGTCGTCACCAGATAGCCGGCCTCATCGTAGATCTTGGTCACCCAGGATGTCGGGTCCGACCCCGCGGCAATGCCGTCGAGCATGGCTTCCTTCGCAGCCCGTTTGGCCTCGGCTTTCGCGGTTTCGAGATTTTCCATCTCGAGTTGGATCGGCGGCTGCGCCGTGGATTCGAGAAACTCAAAGCGGAATTTCGGCATTCGGCTCTCCGTTTCCAGCAGCGGGCGGCGCAGGCGCAATTGATCCATGATCATCGCCGCTGCCGTCGCGTTGTTCCTCCAGCACGGTCTCAGCGATGTATTCCTTGAGGTCGCCCACTTCCTCACTGATCTCGTCAGGCTCTATGCCTTGGCTTTCGGCGTCGGCGATACATTGGTCGGCCAATTCGGCGGCGACTATCTCGGCCGGCATCGAGACCCGAGGTTCGGCCTTATGCTCATTGATCCATTCCTCCACGAAATGCGCCGTCTTGTTCACGAGCATGTCGGCCTCCGGCGAGGCTTCGGCTACGGGCTGTTCCAGCTTGATATCATGCAAGAGCATCCTCGAATGATCTTCTTCAACGCCAATCGGTCGCAAAGGATGCAGCGCTCGGTTGATGGAGAGCGGTGGGCCGGGGATCGGCTGACGAAGCGCCGGTCGGAGCCTGCGCAGGCCCAGCCGGGAACCTGAATCGCGGTCGATCATTCTTGCTGTTGGGAGAAACTGACCGCAGGCGAAAGACGTGAAGGCTCAGGGCTTTAGAGCGCTGCTGGCCAGCAAGACACTCGCTGCCGGGCGCAAGGCCGGCTATTGGCTCGACATCCTCAAATATGTCGCCGTGGCCGTCGCCGCCGCGATTGTCACGCTGGCCGCGCTAAACCTGACCCCGGAGCCGCGTGTCATCCGCACGATCGTTCCGCACCGTTTCGAGGCGGCGGATCCGCAATTCGTGCAAAGCATGAGCAGCTATTCGCAAGGGCAGATCTCCGGGCAGAACGCCGTGCAAACCCTCGTCAACGGCGACGACATTTTTCCTGCGATGCTGCAAGCGATCGGCACGGCCCGAACCAGCATCGACATGGAAACCTACATTTATTGGTCGGGCTCGGTCGGCTATCAGTTCGCCACGGCCCTGGCCGCGAAAGCCCGCGAAGGCGTCGAGGTCCGAGTGCTGGTCGATTGGCTCGGCAGCCTGCCCTTCGACGAGAACCTCATTCACATCATGACGGGCGCCGGTGTGCGGTTCCAGCGCTACCGGCCCGTCTACTGGTATACGCTGGACCGGGTGAACAATCGGACCCACCGCAAACTGCTCATCGTGGACGGGCGCGTTGCGTTCACAGGCGGGGTCGGCATCGCCGACAACTGGCTGGGCGATGCGCGCAATCCGAACGAGTGGCGTGACACCCATTATCGGATTGAAGGGCCTTCGGTAGCCGCGTTCCAGGCCGCCTTCGCCGAGAACTGGCTGGAGACAGTAGGCGAAACACTGCAAGGAGAGAAGTTCTATCCGCCACCCGAACCCGCAGGCGCGCTTAGCACCCAGTTGGTCCTTTCATCGCAACCGAACGGCTCCGAGAACATGGAGTTGATGATGCTGGCTGCCATCGCCGCGGCCAAGGATCATCTGCGTATCGGCATGGCCTATTTCGTGCCGGACGAAATCGCGCTGCAGCAGATACTCGACGCCAGGAAGAGAGGCGTGGCCGTCGACGTCATCGTGCCCAATTCGCTGACCGATGTGCCCATCGTGCGAAAGGGCTCGCGCCACTTCTGGGGAGAACTGCTCGAAGCGGGCGTGCGCATCTACGAGTTTCAGCCGACGATGTATCACCCCAAACTGCTCATCGTTGACGACGTCTGGGCGAGCTTCGGCTCCACCAACCTGGACGAGCGCTCGTTGCGCCTGAATGACGAAGCCAGCCTCAACGTGTACGGCAGGGATTTTGCGCAGACGCAGATCGACTTGTTCAACGAGGACCTGAAACGGTCGAGGCAGATCAGCCTGGCGGAGTGGCAGGCGCGCCCGCTGACCGAGAAAGTCACCGATTGGCTCGCGAGCAAGCTGCACACGCAGCTTTAGGCTCGGCACGAAGACTTTCGTGATGCCGATTCACCTGGGTTAGAGCGGATCATCTACAAACGTGCAGGATGGAGGTGCCAGATTGTTGGGGTGGTACGCCCGTTCGGCGTCTTCATGTGACGAACCTGTCCACCGTCCGGTCATGCTTTGGGCTCAAGGCACGAGGGAGGAGGCAATGCCGACTACGAGACTGTCGAAAGGCGCGTTCCTGCCGGACGAGGTGACCTTTCTTGGCCGCGTCCTTGAAGTTAGCGCCGGCGCCGACGAAACCGCGGAGCAGCGCGAGCGGCGGGCAGCGCGCATCATCGCGAACTACATTGCGGGGATTACCGACGAGCGGGAACTGGCCGAGCTGTCGCGAAGACCGCTGGGCAGATAACGCGCGGCGTGGCGGCCAGGCTAAGCAAGACCGTGATGAAACTTTCGACCGTCTTTCCAGTTCGGTTGGCAGGAGGATCCTTGATATGACTGAACCCGGCGAAGGCAGTTCCCATGGCCGAATTGACGACAATCAGCTTGTCATTCTGCTGAAGCAAAAAACCGGCATCTCCGATGCGCAAGCCAGGAGGCTGATAAAGGCCATCGGACGCGACCGCCCCTCGCTCCTGCGAGAAGCCCGGATCATAAGGGCGCGTGTTCAAACGTCCACGTCAGGGCGCGTGTGAACGGCGGAGTGCGGCGCTGGACAAGGCCGCGGCTCGTCCAAATCCGCCGGCTTGCACGGGCGGGCCGTTTGCGTGATGCTGAACGGTGATGACCACCCAGTATCTGGATCACAAACTGGAGTGTCCGTTTTGCGGTGTCATCCGTTTGAACATTCCAGCCGATGCCCAACCCACAACACCGATCCATTGCGCCGAGTGCGGTGCGTATCTCGGCACGTGGGATGAGCTTCAAACCGACTTCGAGCAGCAAGGCGGCACGGACGGCGTTTTCCGGCTGGACAAGGGGCGTATCCAAAAGCTCAATTCCAGTCGGTGAGAAGGCCGCGGCCGGCGGCTCGGATGCCGGCTGATCGACTGCTCGGCGCGCCGAACATTGGGCCTGAGAAATGGAGCACGAGAGCATCGCCAAGTCCTTGACGCTTCAAACCCTTAAACCCATATCGAAGTCGGGCGCAGACCGCCGCGGTCCCCGCCCCTATCAAACTCAAATTGTTCGTTCGACTTGGAGGATCTTATGAACGATCGGATGTTCGACAGCCCTGTTTTCGTCAAGAGCGGAAACAGCCTCATCCAGGAAATCGCTTGCCTCGAGGATGCCCTGGAATTCCTCTATGAATGGCCCAAGAACCGGCGCGGGCCGATCTATGAAACGGCGCTGCGCGCCTGCCAGCGGGCTTTCGACAGCGGCTTTCCGCTGACGGCCGCCAAAGAGGCATTTTGCGGTTTCGCGAAATCCGCCAGAATCCATGAAGACGTGAGCACCACCCTGCCCTGGATGATCGGCAAAGGCCGCAAGGGCGGCGGGCTGACCGCCTAGCATCGCCGCGGATAGATGGAGTATGCAATGTTCGCCAAACCGTTCGAAAAACCAATCCGGGTCTGGGTGGGACTGGGATTTCCGCGTCAGTTGAACACCGTCTTGGACGCCTATCAATTCGCCATCGACTGGTGCGGCAATAGCCCCGAGCAGAAGGCGGCCATCCGTGCCTGCAGGGCCGCGCTCGCCGGGGATGTTGATGCGGAAACTGCGAGGGGCGTTTTCGTCGCCTTTGCGCGCAAGAAGGACATCCTCATCGAGGATGGCGCCATTCCCCTCGCCGTCCTTGAAAGTGCTCACCCAAAACATGCCTGATGTAAGTGAGGCGGCGGCCAGCGCCGCCTCATTCGCTCTCGGCCGCGATCGCCGGTAGCGAAGCACGATCTTCACGTTGCCCCTGGATAGGAACCAGATCGGGGCTGCCGCGTCATATAGGCAGGTCCTTGTCGCGGTTCCGGAGTGACGTCGATGGTCAGGTTCCTTGTTGTCGTCGCGGTGGCGCTCTGCATTGCGTGCGGCGTCACGCAGGCGGGGAGGCTGGAACCCGACGCCGTCAATCAAGCGCAATTCAGCGAGGCCGAACCCAAAGGCGTCAGCCCCATGCTGCTCAAGGCGCAGGTACT
Organism: Mesorhizobium sp. M2E.F.Ca.ET.219.01.1.1; assembly: GCF_004016445.2. GTDB lineage: Bacteria > Pseudomonadota > Alphaproteobacteria > Rhizobiales > Rhizobiaceae > Mesorhizobium. The sequence continues at coordinate 955,354 of NZ_SADT02000002.1, read as the reverse complement.
TCTGGATCGCGCCCGCTTCTCGCCCGGCCTGATCGACGGCCGCGCGTCGCAGAACTTCGCCAAGGCGGTCGCGGCCTTCCAAGCGGCAAACGGACTGCCCTCCGACGGCAAGCTCACGCGGGAAACCTGGGACAGGCTCGCGGCAACGTTCTCCGGTCCAGTGATGACGAGTTACGAGACAACCGCGAAGGATGTGCGCGGCCCCTTCACCAGGCGCATCCCCACCCGCATGGAGAGCATGGCGCATCTCAAGCGCCTCGACTACCGTAACCCGCGCGAGAAGCTGGCCGAGCGGTTCCATATCAGCGAACAATTGCTGGGAATGCTCAATCCCAAAGCCGGGTTCAACAAGGCCGGCACGACCCTGGTCGTGCCCGATGTCGGCCGCGGCGATCCGCCTTCACAGATAGCCAGCGTCGAGGTCGACAAGGCATCGCGCCAGGTGCGCGCCCTAGATGCGTCGGGCAAGGCGATTGCCGTCTATCCGGCCTCGATCGGCAGCGAGGAGAAACCGGCGCCGAGCGGCGCGGCCGAGGTAAAGCGCGTGGTGCACAATCCGACCTATCACTACAATCCGAAATTCGCCTTCAAGGGGGTGAAGACCAGGCATCCCTTCACCATCGCCAAGGGGCCCAACAATCCCGTCGGATCGGTATGGATCGACCTCTCGATCGAGAGCTACGGCATCCACGGCACGCCCGACCCGGGCAAGATCGGCACCACCTTCTCGCATGGCTGCATCCGGATGACCAACTGGGACGCCGAAGACCTTGCCGCTATGGTCAAGCCGGGAACGAAGGTCGACTTCAAGGACGAGACAGCGCAGGATGGGCAAGCCCAGTGACTGCCGCTCGCGGCCCGGCCCTCAGGCCGCTGCATAAATCCAGCTTATCGTAACCCCCAATTTTTGAAGACGTTACAGCGCCAATCACCGCCTGTAGCTTCGATCGCGGTCTTTCTCAGCTCGGTCGAAAATTGGTGGTTTGATGCAGACACATGCGCGGGTGGTGATCGTCGGCGGCGGGTGCGTCGGTGCGGGAATTCTCTACGGGCTGGCCAAGCGCGGCTGGACCGACGTGGCGCTGCTGGAGCGCACGCAGCTGACCGCCGGCTCGACCTGGCACGCGGCGGGGCTGATCCCGTCCTATGCCCGCAACATCAATGTCGGGCGGATGATCAACAAGACGATCGAGATCTATGAGGGGCTGGAGGCCGAGACCGGGCAGCCGGTCGGCTGGCACAAATGCGGGCAGCTGCGCATCGCCAATTCGCGGGACCGGCTCGACGAGTTCAAGAGCTATATGAGCGTCGCCGAGGTGCAAGGCATGCGGGCGCAATTGCTGACGCCCGACGAGGCGCGAAAGCTCTGGCCGCTGCTCGACAACAAGGAGATGCTCTGCGCGCTCTATCATCCCGATGACGGCCACATCGCGCCGGCGGACGTGACGCATGCCATGGCGAAGGGCGCGCGGGATATCGGCGCCAAGGTCTATCTCAACACCGAGGTCACCGGCTTCAGGCGGACGCCGGGCGGCGAGTGGCTGGTCGAGACCAACCAGGGCAGCATCACCTGCGAGCATGTGATTTGCGCCACCGGCAATTACGCGCGCCAGACCGGCGCGTTGCTCGGCCTCGATATCCCGGCGATCCCGATCCTGCATCAGTACTGGATCACCGAAGCGGTGCCGGAGGTGGTGGAGCGCAAGCGCTCGGGCCGGCCCGAAATGCCGATCCTGCGCGATGAAGGGTTTGAGGGGTATCTGCGCGAGGAAGGCGATGGGCTGATGTTCGGGCCTTACGAGCGCACCGAGCATCTGAAGCTGTTCGCCGAGGACGGCGTTCCCGCCTGGTTCGGCGCCGATCTGCTCGAGGAAGATTTCGAGGCGGTGTCGTGGAACTGGGAGCAGGCCTTGCGGCTGGTGCCGGCGCTCGGGCGCGTCGGCATCAAGGCCAATGTGCGCGGACCGTTCCAGATGACGGCCGACGAGCTGCCCTTGATGGGACCGGCCTGGGGTCTGCCCAATGTCTGGCTCGCCGAAGGCGTGCCGGGCGGTATCCTGTGGGGCGGCACGATCGGCTACTACCTGTCGGAGCGGATCGTCGAGGGCTCAAACAGTATCGACACGTCCGATCTCGACCCGCGCCGCTTCGGCGACTACGCCAACAAGGAATGGACGCGCCAGAAGGTGCGCGAGGCGTGGGGCACGCATGCCGAGCAGAAATATCCCGGACAGGACATGCCCGCGGCGCGGCCGCAGAAGACCGCGCCTTCCTATGACAGGCTGACGGAGCTGGGTGCGGTCTGGGGCGTGCTCAATGGCTGGGAGATGCCGAACTGGTTCGCGCGCGACGGGGTCGAGGCCAAGGACCAGTATAGCTGGCGCTGGACGCCCAAGGGCAATCTCGTCGGCGAGGAAGTGCTGGCGGTGCGCAACGCCGTCGGCCTGGTCGAGATGACGCCGATGACCAAGTTCGAGGTGTCGGGACGCGGCGCGGCCGCCTGGCTGGACAGGGTCATCGCCAACCGCTTGCCTTCGGTCGGCAAGGTGACGCTGGCGCATCATCTGACGGCCAATGGCGGCGTGCAGGCCGAATATATGGTGGCGCGGCTTGGCGAAGAGTCGTTCTACCTGATCTCGACGCCGCGCGCCGAGCGCTGGAATTTCGACGACCTGTCGAGGCTGCTTCCCGCCGACGGCAGCGTGAGCCTGAAGAACGTCACCAACGACCGCGGCTGTTTCACGGTCGTCGGACCGAACGCGCGGGCAGTGTTGCAGCCGCTGACCGAGATCGATCTCTCCAACGAAAGCTTCCCGTGGTTCGGCGTTAAGACCGGTAGCGTGGCTCTCGCCAGCGACGTTCGGCTGCTGCGCGTCAACTATGAGGGCGAGCTCGGCTGGGAGCTGTACCACCCCCTGCCCTACCAGCGGCAGTTGCTCGACGCGATCCTGAGGGAAGGCGAGAAGCACGGCATGCGGCTGATCGGGTTGCATGCGCTGGAGTCGCTCAGGCTCGAGAAATCCTATCGCGCCATGTATCGCGACATGAATCCCGAGCTCAACGCGCTGGAGAGCGGATTGGAGCGCTTTATCCGCCTCGACAAGGGCGATTTCGTCGGGCGCGACGCGGTTCTGAAATACAAGGAGCGCAGCGACCAGCGGCGATCCGTGACGCTCAGGATCGACACTGACGGCGCCAGCACGCTTGCCAATGAGGGGCTCTACAGCGACGGCAAGCTGGTCGGGCGCATCACGTCGGGCGGTTATGGCTATACGCTCGGGCACGACGTGGCGCTGGCGCTGCTGCCCGAGCGTTTTGCCAAGCCGGGCACGAAGCTCGACGTCGCGATCCTCGGTGACTGGAAAGTCGCCGAGGTGGTCGCGGATTCGCCTTACGATCCGACCTCGGCCAGGGCGCGGATGTAGCCGTATGCGCATCGACCGGATCAACGTCTATTCGGCGCAGCTGCCGGTCAAGAACGGCGTCTACCGCATGGCCAGCGCCGATGTGGAGGCGCTGGACTCCACACTTGTCGAGATCGTCACCGAAGACGGCTTGGCCGGCTGGGGCGAGACCTGCCCGATCGGCCCGGTCTACCAGCCGCATCATGCGCTGGGCGCCCGGGCGGCCATCGCCGAAATCGCGCCGGGGCTGATCGGCGCAGAGATAGCTTCAATCAGGCTGCTCGCCAGGCAGATGGACGAGCGGCTCAACGGTCACGGCTACGCCAAGGCCGCCTTCGACATGGCCTTCCTCGACCTGCTCGGCCAGAAACTCGGCGTGCCGGTCTCGACGCTCTTGGGCGGCGCGCTGACCGATCGCGTGCCGGCCTATTATTCGCTGATCGTCGGGCAGCCGGACGAGACGGCGAGGATCGCCGCCGACAAGGTGAAGGCTGGCTATCCCCGCCTGCAGGTGAAGATCGGCGGGCGCAATCTGGAAGAGGACGTCGCGGTCGTCCACAAGGTCTGGGAAGCGGTCCGCTACAAGGCGCGGATCGCGGTCGACGGCAACCGTGGCCTGACGGTGGCCGCCGCGATCCATCTCGACCGGCTCTGCCAGGCGATTCCCTTCGTCTTCGAGCAGCCCTGCAACACGATGGACGAGATCGCGACGCTGAAAGGCCGCGTCACGCACCCGGTCTATCTCGACGAGAGCACCGAGGACCAGAACGCGGTGCTGCGGGCAATCTCGCTCGGTATCGCCGACGGCTTCGGCTTCAAGGTGACACGCCTCGGCGGCCTCACCAGGATGACGACGGTTCGCGACCTTTGCGCCATCCGCTCGCTGCCGCATAGCTGCGACGACGCCTGGGGCGGCGACATCATCGCGGCTGCCTGCGTGCATCTGGCCGCGACGGTAGAGCCGCGCCGCATGGAAGGCGCCTGGATCGCGCAGGAATACATCAAGGGCCATTTCGACCAGAAGCACCCGGTCGTCATCAAGCAAGGCCACATCGCCGTGCCGCAACGGCCGGGGCTGGGCGTGAAGCCGGAGCCCGGCATATTCGGCAAACCGATGGCGATATACGGACCCTGAGCGGAAAGCGGCGCGGCCAGGTTCACGGTTCGGATCGGAATGGCCGCGGGTATAGCCAATAATTTTCAGCGCCGTCCCCCATTCCGTCTCGGCTCCGCCGAGCCACCTCTCCCCACTCCGGAAGGAGAGGAAATAGTCAACGACGCGGATCGTTCCGCCCTGTCCCGCGTTCTTGTGGCACGCAACGGAGGAACGGCGATGGACGACGATCGGACCGAGAAGATCAGGCAGCGGGCGTATGAGATCTTTCAACGCGAGGGCGGTATCCTCGGCAATCATGAGCGGCACTGGCAACAGGCCGAATTGGAGATCGACCGCGAGGCGGCGCTGCCGCTGACGGCAGACGACGCGCTGCCCGAAACGCGCGAGATCGACAGCGCGGATGTGCTGACGGTAGAGGCGCTTGCCATGCGCACCGGCATTTCGGGCGACGAGGCGCGGGAGCTGCTCGACCGGTTGGGCAACGATCGCGCGGCGATCGAGCAAGCGGCGCGGAGCTTGCAGGCCAAGCGGCGCAGTTGACGAGCCGGCAACCAGCCTACCTGCGCTCCAGGGTCAGCACGACAGGCACGCCACAGGCACGTCCCACGCTGCCTGGCCGGCATCGTCGTCCGGATGATGTCGGATCTGGGCGGGAACCGCGCAATAAGGCTGGCCATCACAGAGCCCCTGCCGCAATTCGGACGGAACCCCAGGCCGCATCGGTGGTTTCTTCCTGTACACCACAGGAGATGCGCCATGGACCACACCAGCCACGTAAGACTGACCAACGCCGAACTCACGCCGGACATCCTCGAAGGCGCCACCATCTACGGGCCCGACGATGAAAAGATCGGCTCGGTCGACCATCTGCACGGCAGCCAGGTCGTCATCGATGTCGGCGGCTTTCTCGGCATCGGCACCAAGCCGGTGGCCGTCATCGCCAGCCAGCTCGATTTCATGCGCGACGAGGACGGCGACGTGCATGCCGTCACCAGCTGGACGAAGGACCAGTTGAAGGCGATGCCGGAGCATCGCGACTGACGCGTTGCGGTTGTGAACGAATGAAGAAAAACGGGCCGGTGTTGTCGGCCTGTTTTTTTGCGCGCGGCAATCTGGATCATCAGCCTGACGAGCTTCAACGCTGATTCCGTTGAGCCGGTTCACGCAAATCTCGCCTGCGTGAGATCGTTCATGTCCGCGTCACAAGGTTCTATTGTACCTGCATCGCTCGGCGGCCTGCATCTGGCCGCCGTGCTCAACGAAATGCTGGAGGCGGAGCAGCCCCGGTCAGCGGCGCACGGCCACGACGAGACAGGCGCAGAGCGCCACATTGACGGTCGCGGTCAATGCGAGGGTCGTCAGGACAAGATTGCCGCCGCCGATGCCCAGAAGCAGCGCTCCAATCGAGGGCGCCGCCGCCTGGATCACGAGGCTCGGGGTTGCGAGCTTGCCCATCAGAACGGCGTATTGCTGCGGATCGAACAGCACCAGCGGCAGCGCGCCGCGCGCGATCGTGTGGATGCCGTTGCCCGCGCCGTAAAGGATCAAAGCGAGGGCAATGAAGGTCTGGCTGGCCAGGAGCAGCCAAATCCCGGCCGCGAGCAGCGATACGGATGCCAGCATCGTCCAGATCGGATGATGCCGATTGCGGCCGATCAGCAGCTCGGCCACGCGCGCGCCGACCTGTGACGGGCCGACCAGGGCGCCAAGACCGACTGCCGCCGCCAGGCCGACGCCGCGCAATTGCAGCAGCGTCAGCAGGTGGACGGAGAGCGTGGATGCGATCATCGCGGCCAATGTCAGGATGGAGGCGAGCAGAATGAAGCGTGCCCGCGTCCTGCCCGTGGCGGATGCCTCTTTCGACTTCCCCGTCACCGGGGCGGGCGCCGCGGGTGGAGGCGGCGGTATCACCCAGAGGTGGAGCGGCAGGCAGATCGCCAGATGGATCGCGGCATAGGAAAGGCAGGCGATGCGCCATCCGCCATGCTCGACAAGGTAGGCGCTAAGCGGCCAGCAGACGGTGCTGGCGAAACCACCGAACAGCGTCAGGTTGGTGATGGCGCCGCGCGCGCTTCCTCCGTAGAGCCGCCCCAGCGTGGCGAAGCCGGCATCGTAGAGACTGCTCGACATGCCCAGGCCCATCAGCAGCCAGGCAAACAGGTAAAGGGGATAGACAGTTGCCGTCGCCAGGAGCGAATGCGCGGCCGCCAGCAGCAGCGAGCCGGCGGCGAGCACCGGACGGCCGCCGTGACGCTGGATCAGCCGCCCGGTGACGGGGGATACAAGCCCGGCAAGCAGCAGCCCGCAGGACAGCCCGGCAACGACCGAGCCGAGCGGCCAACCGGTGTCTTTTGCAATCGGCGCGGCAAGGACCGCGGGCAGATAGTACGACGATCCCCAGGCGAGGATCTGCGTGATTCCGAGGGCCGTGACGAGAACATGACGGTTGCGCTGGACGGGCGCAGGCGCTTCGGCCTTCACGGATTGCTCAAAGCCCATTATCAATCGAGCCTCGAAGGGGGAGCAAATGCGTATCGCGGTAATCGACCAGGCCGAAGCGACGGCGCAGATCGACGCCCTCGCCGGGCTGTTGATGCAGAGCATAGAGGATGGCGCGCTCGTCGGCTTCGTGCTGCCGTTCGATGCCGAGCAGGCCCGGTCCTATTGGCAAGGCATCTTCCCCTCGCAGGTGGCCGGGGAACGCCTTCTCATCTGCGCCTATCTCGAGGACAATCTCGTCGGCACCGTCCAGCTCTATCTGTCGCCGGAACCGAATGCGCTGCACCGGGCGGAGGTTTACATGCTGCTCGTGCATCGAGATTTCCGGCGGCAAGGCATCGGTTCCGCGCTCATGGCATCCCTGGAAGACGAGGCAAGGAAAAGAAAACGCTCGCTTCTCCTTCTCGACACCGCCGAGGGCGGAGCAAGCGAGCGGCTCTATCGGCGCATGAATTGGCGGCAAGTCGGCGTCGTGCCGCATCATTCCGTCGACCCGTTCGGCAAACCAAGGGCGTCCATCTATTTCATGAAGCATCTGGCGCCCTAAGCACGGAAAACCGCTACGCACTTTTCCCGGGATTGCTCGAATAGGCGACCTGCTCGCCGTCCTCCTTGATAAACTCCCGCACCGGATTGTCGAGCAGCGGCAGCACCGCTTCCGATGGCCGGCACAGTCTTGTCCCTTTCGGTGTCTCGACGATCGGCCGGTTGATCAGGATCGGATGAGCGAGCATGAAATCGATCAGCTTCTCGTCGCTCCATTTCGGGTCGGCGAGACCGAGCTCGGCGTAGGGTGTTCCCTTCTCCCGCAGCAACTGGCGGGGTGTGATCCGCATCGCCGCGATCAGTTCGAGCAGCCGCTCGCGGCTCGGCGGCGTCTTCAGATATTCGATCACCACGGGCTCCTCGCCGCTGGCGCGGATCATGGCGAGCGTGTTGCGCGAGGTGCCGCAAGCGGGATTGTGGTAGATCGTGACCGTCATGGTTTTGCTTTCAAGAGATGGGATTGCTGAACGGTTTCGGGCTTGAGGAGCCAGCCCATCAGCGCAAGCGCGATCAGGGCGCCGAGCAGCTCGGCGACGATGAAGCCCGGCAGATCGACCGGCCTGATGCCGGAGAAGCTGTTGGTGAGCGAGCGCGCCACGGCGACAGCGGGATTGGCGAAGGAAGTGGATGCCGTGAACCAATAGGCCGCCGTGATGTAGAGCCCGACCAGCCACGGCACGGCCCGCCGCTCGAAGCGCATGCCGGCGAGAATCACGGCGACAAGGCCGAATGCCGCGATGCATTCGGAGAACCATTGCGCCGGGCCGGTCCGCGGCTTCGTCGCGATCTCCAGAACCGGCAGGGCGAACATGAGATGCGCCGCGACCGTGCCGGCGATGCCGCCGATAAACTGCGCGGCGACATAGGCAAGGAGATCGCGGGCGGGCAGCGACCGGTTGAGACAGAACACCAGCGACACGGCGGGATTGAAATGCGCGCCGGAGATCGGCCCGAGGATGGTGATCAACACCACCAGCATGGCGCCGGTCGCGAGCGTGTTGCCGAGCAGCGCCAGCGCCGTGTCATGCGTCAGCGTCTCGGCCATGATGCCGGAACCGACGACAGTCGCCACCAGCAGACCAGTGCCCAGGGCTTCCGCGACGAACCGGCGCGAGAGATCGAAAGCGTTCATCGGTTGGCCCTGGGTCGGGCAAGGAGTGTGACAATCATTGCGGGGTCTCCTCGCCCGGCGGGCAGCAAGATGCAGCAAGCGCCGGCGCGCAGATTTCCGGGCGGCCCGAGCAGCAATCCTCCATTAGGAACCGGATCAGCCCGGAGAGCGCCTCATATTCAGCGCTGTAGACGATCGAGCGGGCATCACGCCGTGCGGTGACGAGGCCGGACCGTTCCAGTTCCTTGAGGTGGAAACTGACATTGGAGGGCGAGACCTCGACCTGTTCGGCGAGCGAACCGGCGGCGATTCCATCCGGCCCGGCGACGACCAACAGGCGCAGCAGGCGCAGGCGCGTCTCCTGCGACAGCGCGCCAAAGGCGATCAGGGCTTGACGTTCATCCATATTTCAATAATCCTTGAAATGTTGAAATGAGGAATAGCCGACATGCTGTCTTCCGACAATCATAAAAACGCCAACCCGATCGATCCCTCCGACCTGACCATCGGCGACCTGCTGAGCGCGCTGGCCGATTACAAGGACAGGCCGCTTGTTTTCCGCTATGACGGGCGGCCGGTTAAAGCAGGCTATCATGTCACCGAGGTGAAGGCCGGGCAGTTCTCGGCGCTGGATTGCGAGGCCAATCCCGAATCCTGGTCGGAGATCTTCGTCCAGCTATGGGACGTGGACGAAGGCGGGCCGGTCCATATGCCGGCCGGCAAATTCGCGGCGATCATCCGCAAGGTCTCGGATCACGTGGCCCTCGACCAATCGGCGAAACTGACCTTCGAGGTCAGCGACGGCATCCGCCCGATGGAACTGCACCGCGCGGCCCAGCCAAGCGTCGTTGGCGGCGCCATCGAGGTCGAGCTTTCGCCACGGCCGGCGAGCTGCAAGCCGCGTGACCGCTGGCTGAAGGAACAGGCGGCCGCGGGCAAGCCGTGCTGCGGAGAAAGCCGCTGCTGCTGACCCGGCGAACGCGCTGCGCCCCGCCGCATCAGAATTTGATCAGGCCATTGGCTTGCAACAAATAGAGGCCCACGAGAACGATAGCGATCAGCGCCACCCAAACGGCTGTCCTGCTCATGCGTGAAGTCCCAGTTGATCGGCCCTCATGAACGCACGCGCCACGGTTGCGTTCCCCATGTGCCGGGCTGCACGCCGCGCGGGCAGGTTCAAGTCACGAATTGCTGAGCGGCGGGCCGCGCGTCAGTCCTTCGGCGCGTTGCTGTAGAGCGCCACGCCGATGCGGTCGTTGCGCCGCCACCGCACCAAGGCGCGATAGGTCGTATCGTCGGCTGGGACCTCGAGCAGGAAGCGCTCCGGGATCTGCGTATCGGCGGCGACGCGCAGTTCCGCGCCCTGCTCGTGCTGGTTCCTGACCGAGCAGCCGATCCTGACGGCCCCGGCAATGATCGTGGCTTCCTTGAGCACGAATTCGCGCGCATGAAGACGGCGCTCGGTCTCGGGATAATTGGCCATTTCCGACGGCTCCTAAGGCAAGGCTCTCCTCGCCACGGGGCAGCACCATAGCAGCAAGGCGTTTCCGTTCCGTTAGCGATCGCTGAAACGACGGAGCCTTGATATGCCTGCGCGCGGTTGTCGAAGCTCGACAGGATCCGCGCGGGGACCGACCCGTGCCCGACTGTTCAGCCGGCGACTACGCCGCTCGCATGCAGCACCCAGCGGCGGCCGTCGCTGCGGAACTCGGTGAGCGACAGCGGCTCGATGTCGATCTTCCAGACCGAGGAGAGCGGCGCGCCCAGCACATGCACGATCACGGCGCGGATCGGCACGGCATGGGTGAGCGCGATGGTGTGGCCGCTCTCGCCGGCCAGCCGCTCCATCAGCGCAGCACCGCGCCGGGCCACCGCCGCAAGCGATTCGCCGCCATGGGGTGCTGCGCCGGGATCGGAGAACCAAGCCGCCATGCCTTCCGGGTCCTCAGCCTGCATCGCCTCGAAGCTTTTGCCGGCCCAGCGGCCAAAATCCTGCTCGGCAAGCAGCGGCTCGACCGCCGCGTCAAGGCCGAGCGCCTCGGCCGTCCTGCGCGCGGCAAGCGCCGGACTTGTCCAGACGCGGTCGGCCCGGCGCAGCGACGAAGCGACCGCGCCGGCGCGGTCGAAGGCGCTGGGCTCCGGCGCCTCGTCCTTCGGGAACCGGCCCTTGCGCGTGGCTTCCGTCGCGCCGCTTGCGATCATCGTCAGGCGGGCGAACATCCCAAAACTCCGTGGTCCAGTGAATTTCGGCCGCGCGAAGCCGCGTTGGCCATTATATGTCGTTGACAGGCGAACGAAGTGCTGACAAGTGTTTTAGCGCTATACGGGATTGGAAGCCGGTGCGAGTCCGGCACGGTCGCGCCACTGTGATCGGCACCAGCCGAGAGTCAGGCCTTATTCCGCAGCATAGTTGGATCAACGGGACGCAGTATCCCAAGGGAGCTCAATATGTCCGACACCACCTTCGCCCCCAGCTACGGTCCGGTTGCGATTCCGGTTCGCGAGCTTCTGCCTTGGGCGATCTTCGCCGGCCTGATGCTGATGCTGATGATCTATTTCGTTGGCGCGGAAGAAGGCGCGACGTCGCTGATCCGTGGCACGGCGGTGCACGAATTCGTGCATGACGGCCGCCACCTGCTCGGCTTCCCCTGCCACTAGGAGCGGTTCGGGGAAGGCTGAACCGTCCCAGGTTTTGGTCTGACGCAATTCCGGACGGAAACCGTTCCACACTTTTCCTGGAATTGCTCTGGAGCGGTTGGGCATCGCTGAGCCGTTCTGAGTTTTGGTCTAACGCAATTCCGAACGGAAAAACGCTTCGAATTTTTCCGGGAATTGCTTGAAGGGACTCTGACATGGTCGGAAAACTCTTGCTGCGCGGCATGCTTGTCGGGCTGGTGGCGGGGATTCTGGCGTTTGCCTTCGCCCGCGTCTATGGCGAGCCGCCGGTCGACAAGGCGATCGCCTTTGAGGAACAGCAGGCCCAGGCGGCCGGCGAGACGCCGGAACCCGAGATGGTCAGCCGCGCCGTTCAAGCCGGCATCGGTCTCGCAACCGGCGTGCTGGTCTATGGCGCGGCCCTTGGCGGGTTGTTCTCGCTGGTCTTTGCCTATGCCTATGGCCGGCTGGGCTCGCTCGGTCCGCGCGGCACCTCGGCGCTGCTGGCGCTGCTCGGCTTCCTCGCCGTTATCGTGGTGCCCAGCCTCAAATACCCGGCGAACCCGCCCGCGGTCGGCAATCCCGAAACCATCGCCTACCGCACCGAACTGTTCTTCATCATGATCGTCATCTCGATCGCGGCGATGGTGGCGGCGGTCGGGCTGGCGCAGCGGCTGTGGAGCAGGCTCGGCGCCTGGAACGCCTCGATCGTGGCCGGGCTCGCCTTCCTCGTCGTCTTCGCGCTGGTGAAGGCGGCCCTGCCCGACGTCAATGAAGTGCCGGAGAACTTCTCGGCGACGGTGCTGTGGCAGTTCCGCGTCGCCTCGCTCGGCATCCAGCTGGTGCTATGGGCCGTCGTCGGGCTCGGCTTCGGCGCGGTTGCCGAGCGCGTGGTCGCGGTGCGCGACCAGCGCGGCCCCACCCGCCGCTACGCCTAAACCCATGCGTCAGCCGCCACGGTTCCTCGCCTTGGCCGCCGTCTTCTTTTTAGCGATCTGGCAGTCACTTCTGATCGCCCTCCCGGCCGAAGCCCATAGCGGCTCGTCCGCCACGCCTCCCCCAGGCATCCAGATCCCAAGCCTGACCCATGGCCAGATGGCGGTGATCGCGCGCTACCGCGGCGACATCCTCGACCTTGCCCAACGCCAGACCGTCACCGACCCGACTTTCCGGCGGCTCTACAACCACGGCAATCTGCAATTCACCTACTGCCTCTGGGGCCTGATGCCGGGAAGCCTCGGCGACGAGGAGAGCCCGTTCAACGAATGCAGCCACGCCTATCTCGCCACCGCCAAGGCGCTGCTCGCCTATATGGCGACGATGCCAGCGGCGGGGCACCAGGCGAAGGCGCTGATCTCCGACATCGACGCAGACATGGTGCGCAGCGGCGCATCCTGGATCCTGTGCCAATACAGCGGCGAGGCTTTCAGCACCGGCGCGGTGATCGAGCCCAGATGGCAAGACATTGTCTTCCACCTGCCCAGCCTGGCGGTGCTGCTGGTCACGGTGGCGGCGCTGATCGCCGCCGCGTGCTCGATCTTCCGTTTGCCCTCGCCGCGGGCCGGCACCGTCTAGAACGATTCAGCGTCTCACAGCATCACCGAACCGTTTCAAGTCTTTCGTGCGATCGTTTCCAGGAAAGCCAGAACGCGCGACCAAGTCAGTTCGGCTGCGGGCGCATCGTAGTCCGGCAGCGCTCGATCGGTGTAGAAATGGCCGATCCCTGGATAGGTGAAAATCTCCGCCTTGACTTGGCTGCGTTTTGCCGCCGCCGACCAGCCGGCAACTTGTTCAGGCAGCGCAAACCCATCCGGGTCGGCGACGTGGACCGCGACCGGAATGTGTCGACGAACATTTGTGGGAATATCGGCAAGGCCATGCAGCAGCACAACGCCCGCGGCAGCGATTCTTTCCGGCCAAACGGCACTGACCACCCCAGCTCCCATCGAATGGCCTGCGAGCACCGCGTCTCGAGAAGTCTGGAGGAGCGCCGCCCTGGCACGGCCGCAGATGGTTTCCCACCCGACGTTGCCCATCAGGTCAAGCCCTTCGTCGACCGACGGCGCCGTTAATCCCGCGTATAGGTCCGGCGTCACAACATCATGGCCCGCGCCTCGCATGCGCTCAGCGGCTTGCTGCTCCACCGCCCGAAGGCCCAGCACCGAGTGAAAGAGTACGATAGTAGCCATTCGCTTTCCCTCCACCGTCCCCTAGCCGATCGAGTTGGACTCTCAGGCGCTGCTTAACTGACTGAGGCCGGCCGACCTCCTGCGACACCAGGAGACGTAACGCGGCTCGTTGCGCTGCGCAGATCGTGCCAGGCGGCGCGACTATTTCGAGCGTGCCCCATAGGCGGCAAGGAACGCTTCGACCGAGGCATCGGCGTGGCGCTCAAGGTCGGCTTTCGAGCGCGGGTTGCTCCCGGTGAACATGGCTTCGTTCATCGGGATCCAAAGCAGCATGCCGAAGAAATGGCTGGCCGCCAAACGGGGATCGCCGGTCTGCAACAGACCTCGGCTGGTGAGCTTTTCAAAGCACTCCGCCACCGAGGCAAGCATGCGCTCAAAGCCTTTGTCGTACCAGCTACGGCCAAGCTGCGGCATCCGATCGGCATTGGCGATAATCAGACGCCGGAGCTTCAGCAACTCGTCGTTCATCAGCGTCGTGGTCAATCGCCGGGCAAGCTGCTGCAGGCCGCCCTCCAGGAATTTTGCCTCGGAAAGCAGCATCGTCACGGACTCGACAACGTCGTTGACCTGAGAAGCGGTGGACTCCACGACTTCGGTGAAAAGCGTCTCCTTGTCCTTGAAGTGCTTGTAGACAGTCTGCTTGGAAGCACTTGCCCTGGTGGCGATCTCCTCCATGCTGGTCCCATCATAGCCCTTGGCGATGAACGCGGCGGTCGCCGCCTCGATGATCTCACGGTCCTTGCGGGCCGATCTGGTCTCAACAGCAATTTTCATGACGCCTCATGATCAGTACTAGACGGTACCGTTCCCTTATGATAGTCACCCCTACAGTACTAGACTGACTAGTACCCGTCAATGAAACGGAGGTTTCAATCCGATGACCCAGATGCTCTTCCTCAATCTGCCAGTGCGCGATCTGCAGGCAGCGACCAAGTTTTATCTCGCGATCGGCGGCACGCTCAACCCGCAGTTCTCGAACGACCAAGCCAGCTCGATCATGTTCTCCGAATCGATCGGGGTCATGTTGCTGACGCACCAGCACTACAGCCAGTTCACAGCCCGTCCGATAGGCGATGCCAAGCGCGAGAGCCAAATGCTGATCGCGCTGACCGTCGACAGCAAAGACGCGGTCAGCGCGGTCATCGAGAAAGGCGTTGCGGCGGGCGGCCGCGCCGATCCCAACCCGGCGCAGGATCTCGGCTTCATGTTCAACCGTCACATCGAAGACCCGGATGGCAATGTCTGGGAGTTCCTGTGGATGAACCCCGCAGCCATGCAATAGACTGTCCGTATCGCCCTTGCCGGAACGACACTCTGGAAGCGGCGGGGCACCCGCCCCGTCGCTCCCGTGTTCGGGCCAAGCCCGCCCTTGTCCTCGACTTGATATCTCGGAGCATGTCCTGCGGCCGCCGGTCCGGCTAGCGCATTGCGGCGAGCTGGCGTAAGCATCGGCGCCTGCCCAATCCAGGGTGGAATCGCCGCAACCGCCAGCAGCCATGTTCGTCTCCGAAGCCCTTGCCGTCACCGCCGCCTTGTGCAGCGCGCTGAGCTCCATGTTCCTCAGCGAGCTCAAGGGGCGGGTCCCCCTGCTCCAGCTTGCCCGCTGGCAGATGCTCGCCACCTTCGTGATGACCGGCTCGGTGTCGCTGGCGATCGGCGGCTGGCACACGATCGGCGCGAGGGAGTTCTGGCTGCTCGCCGGGTCGAGCTTCGCCGGCATCAGCATCGCCAGCACGACCTATTTCGCCACCATCTATTCGGTCGGCCCGCGCATCACGGCGCTGCTCTTCTCGCTCACCTCGCCATTTGCCCTGGCGCTCGGCTATCTGGTGCTCGGCGAAACCATCAGCCGCTGGCAGGCGCTGGGCGTGGCGCTGGTGCTGGCGGGCATCGTGCTTGCCATCGGCATGCCGCGGCGCTTCCTCAAGCGCGGCGACCTGGCGCCGGCGATGCCGGTCGTCACCCCTTCCACCGTGCCGGTCAGCACTGTGCCCGGCCCGCCGCTCACCGGCCGCATGGGACCAGGCATCGTGCTTGGCGTCACGACGGTGCTCGGCCAGGCGATCGGCACCCTTCTGGCCAGGCCCGCCATGGCTGCCGGCGTCGAGCCGTTCACGGCCATGGCGCTGCGTTCCGGCCTGGCCGTCATCCTGTTCATCGCGCTCACGGCAACACCGTTCGGCAAGGGCAAAAGGGAGGCCGTCCAGTTCGGCACGGTCGGGCTCGCCGTGCTGTCCGCCTTCGTCGGCACCTCGCTCGGCATGTCCTGCCTGATGGCCGCGTTGCGCACCGGCAATGTCGGCATCATCTCGACGCTTCCTCGATGATGCCGGTCATCATCCTGCCGATGGTGTGGCTGCGCAGCGGGCAAAGGCCGACCGCAGCCGCCTGGGCCGGCGCGCTGCTGGCGATTGCCGGCACGGCGCTGATCAGCGTGCGGTGAATGCTGGCTGGACGGCGTAACGATCTCGAGCTATAGGGCCGGTTGTTACAGTGAGGCATCGCGCTGAAGCCGCGCGCAATCCATGATAACCGTGAAAAAAGTGCTTCTGAACGAAGAGTTGTACTTCGTTTGGGCCGATGAAAGGTGCTTTGCGTTCTTCTACCTGCTCAGCTCGACCGGTGGGAAACAGGTCTGGGCGGTAAGCGGCGAGTACAAGCCGCTTGCCGCCAATGTCGACGATTTCGACAGTTATGACCAAGCCCTGGAATTTATCATGGCTCGCGCGCCCGTTCAGTAGGCGCGCCTTTCCGGCGGCAGTTCTCCATCACCCATGCGCGTGCTCATGGTCATGCCCCTCCGGCTCGGCCATGGCGAAGGGCAGGTCCTCGCTGTCCTGACCGGCCGCCAGTTGCAGCCTGGCGCTGAACTCATGCGGCTCGGCCGGCGCGACCAAGCTTTGCAGATAATGATGGTCGCCGCCGACCGGCGACAGCGGCAGGCTTTCGACGGCGCCGCCGGCGCGTTCTATGGCGACGTTTGCCCGCAGGCCCTCGGCGTGGCGCGAGAGGCGCAGCCGCATGCGCTCGCCCTCCGGCGTGTCGACGATCTCGAGCAGTCCGCTGGCCAGCTTGCCCGACACCAGGAACGGATCAGGCGAGTGATGGTGGCCACCCTCGGCCCCGGGCACGGCAAAGCGCACCGTGGCGACGTCGAGCGCGGGAATGTGCGCGAAGAGCTCGGCCTTGAGCGAAGCGGCGATGTTGTTGGCGGCGGCAAGCAGCAGCCCGTCATTGACCGCGATCTCGACATCGACATGCAGCTTATGGCCGAGCCAGCGGGCCTTCGCGTCGACCACCCTGTCGATCCCGGCAACATGTGCGGCGGCGTGGTGAACCTCGTCGACCAGCCTCGGCTCCACACCGTCGAGCATGCGCGTCAGCACGGAACGCGCCGACTGCCAGACGATGCCGAAGATAGCGATGGTGATCAGCAGGCCGATGATCGGGTCGGCGAGCGGGTAGCCAAGCCAGACGCCAACCGCACCGGCAACGACGGCAAGGCTGGTCAGCCCGTCGGTGCGCGCGTGGTAGCCATCGGCGATCAGGGCCGCGCTGTTGATCTGACGGCCGACGCGGATGCGGAAGACGGCCACCGCCTCATTGCCGAGGAAGCCGATGACGCCGGCAGCGGCCAGCCAGCCCAGGAACCGCACCGGCTGCGGATCGAGCAGGCGATCGATAGCTTCGTAACCGGCCACGAGGGCGCTCGCCAGGATGATCAGCACGATGACGATGCCGGCAAGATCCTCGACGCGACCGAGACCGTAGGTGAACGTTGGGGTCGGCCTGCGGCGCGCCAGCATGAAGGCGATCCAGAGCGGGATGGCCGTCGTCGCGTCGGCGATGTTGTGGATGGTGTCGGCAAGCAGCGCCACGCTGCCCGAAAAGAGGACGACGGCGAGCTGCAGCGCGGCCGTTATCGCCAGGATGACAAACGACCATTTGATCGCCCAGATGCCGCGCTCCGTCGTGGCGATCGTCGCGTCGATCACGCCATGCGTGTGCCCATGCGCCCCATGATGGTCATGCCCCTGCCCGCCATGATCGTGCCCGCCGTGGTCATGCCCGTGCGAGCCGAAGCCGAACCAGTCGACAACCTTCGTCAACATGAGCGCCCTCACAGATATTTGGTGAGCTGCTTCAGCTCTTTCAGCGTGTCCCGGGTCGGCTCGCCGCCCTCGACAAGGCAATGCTCCATATGGTCGTGGATCAGCTCGCGCTTGGCGTTGCCGACGGCGCCTTCGACGGCATGGAGCTGTTGCGCGAGGTCAAGGCAGGAACGGCCCTGCTCGAACATGGTGAGCACAGCGGCGAGATGGCCGTGCGCGCGCTTGAGCCGAGCGATGATGTCGGGATGGGAGCTGTGTATCGTCATGGCACGATCCTATCCCCCAGGGTAGGATACGGCAACCAAGGAAAGAACCATGTCCCGCCGAGTGAGCGGATCCGCCGATCCCGAACTTCGACGATCATACCGGTCGGCCGATCAGGCCGACTTGCGGGCAGGTCTGGCTTTCGAGGGTGCCTTGATGCCTTCCTTGGCGAGGCTCTTCCTCAGCACCGAGGCGAGGTCGACGACATTTTCCTTTGGCGGCGGCGCGGCCTTCGGCGTTTTCTTGCCCTTGCGCTTGGCATCGATCATCGCGATCAGCGCATCCTCATAGGTGTCCTCGAACTTCGAGGGATCGAACTTCGTCACCTTCTTGTCGATCAAAAGCTCGGCAATCTCGAGCAGGTCCTTGTCGTATTTCGGTGACGTTAGGTCTTCGAAGACGCTCTTTTCCGAGACCATCTCGTTGCGGGTGCGCAATTCGGTGAGCAGCATGCCCTTGCCGAAAGGCTGGATGACGACCTCGCGGCCGCGCTGATAGAGCACCACGCAGGATCTTGCGGCGACGCGCTTCTTCTTCATCGCCTCGCGCAGCACGCTGAAGGCCTCGAGCGCGGCGCCATCGGCGGGGATGAGGTAATAGGGCTTTTCCAGATAGCGGGTGTCGATGTCGTCAAGGGCGACGAACTCGTCAACCTCCAATGTATGCGCCGAGGTGAGTTTCAGCTTCTTGATCTCATCCGGCTCGATCTCGATGAAATCATCCTTGTCCAGCTCGAAGCCCTTGGTCTGATCCTGGGCCTCGACGACATCGCCGGTCTGCTCGTCGACATAGGCGCTTTTCACCGGCAAGCCGTCCTTGCGGTTCAGGATCTTGAAATGGACTTTTCCGGTTTCGCTGGTCGCGCCGACCAGCTTCACGCCGCACGAGACCGACCCGACCTTCAGAAAACCCTTCCAGACCGCGCGCGGCGCAACCATGTGCCATTCCTATTGTCGTTGCGATCAACAGGAACATCTGGCGACCCGCCTGGTTCCGCGCGGGCCAGGCCGCCGCTAGTGCGCGATCGCCCTGGCGTAGCGTCTGGGCGGCTGGCCGACATGGCGGCTGAAGGCGGTGCTGAAGGTGCTGGCCGAGCCATAGCCGACGCGCTCGGCGATCTCGGCGATATCGCCCTCCTGCCGGCGCAGCAGATCCTTCGCCAGCGCCATGCGCCAGGCCAGCAGATATTCCATCGGCGGCACGCCGACGCCGCGCACGAAGCGGTCGAAGAAGGCGGAGCGCGAAAGCGCGGCCTCCTTCGCCAGTTCGACGATCGTCCACGGCCGCGCCGGATCGGAGTGCATCCGGCGGATCGCCTCCGCCAGCCGCGCGTCGCCCAGGCCGCGCAGCAGGCCGGCCGGCGCGTCGGGCGTCTGCGCCTGCCGCAGGGATTCGACGAGCAGGATTTCGATCAGCCGGGTCAGCACCAGGTCGCGCCCCGAATGCCGGCCCGCCGCCTCCTCGATCAGCAGCTTCACCAGGACCGACAGCCGCTCGACGCCGCGGACATGGACCTGAGCAGGCAGCAGTGAAACCAGCAGGCCGGAATCCTCCCCATCGAAGAGGAAATAGCCGCCAAGCATGCGCAGGTCCGGCGGGCCGTCCTGCCTGCCGTGCCGGACCTCCTCCGTCGCGGCCGCGGCAAGGTTGGGATCGATCAGCGTCGGAACGACCGGCTCGAAGCCCGTCATGGTGAAACCGGGCGTTGAAGGCAGCAGCACGAAATCGCCGGCCTCGAGCGTCAAGGGAGGCTGGCCGTCCACCGCCAACAGGCAGGCTCCCTCGATGACGACGGCGAAGCTCGGATGGCCGAAATCGGCGTAGCGGACCCCCCAGCGCCCGGCGCCGCTGATGCCCTTGGTGAACACGGCGCGCGGCCTGAGCAAGCCTATGACTTCGGAGAGCGGATCGACCATGTTAGGACTTTTGCAAACAAAATCAGTACTGTCAATTATAGATAGTCCGGCGCCCTGCCGGTAACTTGCCGCTGTGCAAATCGAACAGCAGG
This sequence comes from Mesorhizobium sp. M2E.F.Ca.ET.219.01.1.1, assembly GCF_004016445.2. Taxonomy (GTDB): domain Bacteria; phylum Pseudomonadota; class Alphaproteobacteria; order Rhizobiales; family Rhizobiaceae; genus Mesorhizobium. The sequence continues at coordinate 935,449 of NZ_SADT02000002.1, read as the reverse complement.
GACCGATCCCATGAAAACCATCCTGATCACCGGCGCTTCCTCGGGCTATGGCCTCGAGACGGCGCGCCATTTCCTCTCGAATGGCTGGAACGTCGTCGCGACGATGCGAAGCCCGCGCGAGGATGTGCTGCCGCGTTCGCCGGCGTTGCGCATCCTGCCGCTCGACGTGACGGACGACAAAAGCATCGCGGCGGCGATCGAAGCGGCGGGGCCGATCGACGCATTGGTCAACAATGCCGGCATCGGTGTCGCCGGAGCTTTCGAGGCGACGCCGATGGCGCATATCCGAAAGGTCTTCGAGACCAACACGTTCGGCGTCATGGCGATGACCCAGGCGGTGATCCCGCAGATGCGCAAGCGGCGTTCCGGCGTCATCGTCAATGTGACGTCGAGCGCCACGCTGGCGCCCTTCCCTCTGGCGGCGGCCTATACAGCGAGCAAGCAGGCGATCGAAGGTTTCACCGGCTCGCTGGCGCTGGAACTCGCGCCCTTCCACGTCCGCGCCAAGCTGGTCGAGCCCGGTTACGGGCCGACGACGAGGTTCACCGCCAACACCGGCGTCAATGTCCAGGACCTTATCCCCGAGGCCTATGCCGACTTTGCCAGGGCAGTCTTCGGCAATCTCGCAGATCCGGCGATGGCCGGTACTCTGACCACCAGGGAAATCGATGTCGCCGAAGGTGTGTGGCGGGCCGTCAACGATACCACCGGCACGCTGCGCTTCCCCGCCGGGGCCGATGCGGTCGCCCTGTCGCAGGCCGCATAGGCAAGGCCGAGGCTTCGGCGCGGTCCATTCGTCTGCAATTCACCTGGCCAGCGCCCTGCCTCGACGGGTGCGGCCTCGGACTTCTCCTTATGTTCAGCGCCTCCTTCGCCTCTCGACAGGCAGTCGGGCGGCAACCAAATCCTTGTTTTCCCGTTTATTTCAGCGGCTGCCGATGCTCATCGTGTCGCCAGCTGGCTCCGGCGGCAACGACCCGCGCGGAGCGGAAAGGAGGCGTCGATGACACGGCCGGCAGTGGAGATAGGTGACAGGGTGGCCGTGATCGCCACCGTGATCGAGCGCGTCAACGACCGCGTGACGCTGAGCCTCGACGGCAACGGCCATCGCTATTCGATGGTCGAGCCAAACGCCAAGGCAGGCGACAAGCTGAGACTGGAGGGCGAGGTCGTCCATGTCGACGAGGATCTCGGACGCACGACGGTGCAGGTGCTGGGGCGGGTGACCGTCGACACCGGGTCGGTCGAGATGGTGGCGAGACGTTGCGACCTCGACCATATCGGCTCGAACGTGCCCGGCCACCCTCGCCCGCGCACGCAACCGATACCACACGGGTGAAAGCTCCCGGTGAAACGGCGGTCGCTCCTGGGGCGTTTCCGTCACCGACACTCATCGTTGTCCTAGTGGCGCTTGAAATACTGCACTTCGCGCTCGTGCTTTTCGGCCGCCTCGCGCGACTTGAACGTGCCGAGATTGCGGCGCTTGCCGGTTCTCGGGTCGACCTTGCGCGAATAGAGCCGGTATTCGCCGGTTTTCAGTTTGCGGATCATGGAAACCTCCTGTGCGGGGCCATGACTCCAACCCGCCGGGGGCCGACTCGGTTCCGATCACCATCGAGCCCGCGCGGCCGGCGGCAAAAACGCTTTTGTCGGTGAACCATTTCACGGACGAAAACGACCCAATGTCGGAATCGACATCGCAACGACACGATTAAGTCGAATTATTTGTATTCAAATGACTTTCGCGACGTTATGCGGATGTTGCGAGCGTGCCGGATCTGAGGAGGGTGAGATGGTGACGGCGAAGCTTCACGGTGTTGAACTCGTCAGGGGACAGAAGTGGACCGTGCGCGTCACCGCCTACGGCACGACGCTGATCTTTCCCTTCGAAGCCGAGCAATATGCGCGTTCCTACGCGGATGGCCAGGCGTTCCGCCTCGGCGTCGAGGTTGTCGAGCTGAAGGACTGCGCCTGAGAGACCAAATCCGGTGCTCGTCCGTTGGCCCGCAGACCCGCACGGCTCTATACAATAGGCTCATGTCGGCTCTCGACTCGGCAAAGCGATGGGCGCGCGCCATCAAGCGCGATGCGGTGGCGCTGTGGATTGCAGCCCGTGATTCGCGCGTGCCCTGGTACGCAAAAGCCACCGCGGGCGCGGTCGCGGCCTACGCGCTGAGCCCGATCGATCTCATCCCGGATTTCATCCCGATCATCGGCTATCTGGACGACCTTTTGATCGTGCCTCTCGGCATCCTGCTCGCGGTCAGGCTGGTGCCGGCCGACCTGATGCGGGAATTCCGCGAAGAGGCCGCGCGGCGCGAGAAGCCGGTCAGCAAGGCGGGTCTCGCCTTCATGATCGCGGTCTGGGTGCTGGCGGCGCTGGCGCTCACCTGGCTGTTCTGGCCGAAACCGGCCTAAGCGTCGTTTGTAGTCAAGCTGGCCGTTCTTGCGCCAGCAGCGGCGCACATCCACTTGATTTAGCGACCTCTTGTATTCGATGCAAATCAGGATCATGCTCAAGGATGCGCGAAATCACATGCGCTGCGGGTGGGTCAAAAGGGGTAAGGCGTGATGGAGTTTGCAGTCTGCTACGACCACAGCGGGTTCGATCTGGCGCGGTCGATCTTCCTGGATCTCACTGCTTTCCTTGCGCTGTTGACGCCATGGGCGATCGCGCGGCTGATCGAGATCGCGCGCGAGGATTCCGCCGCCGGATTGCAAGTCGCGTGACGGGCTGAAAGCCGCGTTCCTGGAATTGCCCTAAAGCGCGTCGCGATCCTTCGGATTCGCTCCATGCGCTTTGGGTCTTTGATTTTACGCATGTCTTTGTCCCGAAACCGGTTCCCACTTTCGCGAGACATGCTTTAACCGTCGCGACCGACCTTTCGGATCGACAGGTCGCCGAACAGGGCCGAACAATCGATCTCCTCCTGGAAACGCGCCTGCGGATCGAGCACCAGCCAGGAAGCGTGGGTGCGAAGCCTCTTCAGCCGGGCGTTCTTTTCCGCACGCGCCAAGCGCTCCGCCTCGTCTGTTGAGGCTTGAACCGGCCTTTCGGTCTTGTGATGGTGAGGACTCCTCGGCATCGCGGCCTAGAACGCGCCCGACCTGCTTTCGTTCCGCCGCATTGCGATGGCCACGGCCATAGGTTTCGACGACGGACCAGCGTTGGAGCATTCAGGGAGTGGGGTAGCCCGGCTTGCCTTGGTGGTAAAAGAGTACGGCTCTCTTACAGGCAAGCCGGGCTAAAGCGCCGACCATTGGGTTTCCTTGGGGGGAAGCCGGCGCACGGACACAGTGTCCGTTTCCACCTGCACCCGCAATTGTCGCTGAGGTCCTATGCGCCGGCGCAAAGGTCCGAGCGGCGAGGGCCGAAACGTTTCTGCCTGGAATCATCGGGCTTCCGGACGCCTGAATGCTCAAGTCCGCGTAAGCCGGCTGCCTTTTTGGAGCGTTCTCTTGACGAAATGCTCGGCGTGCCGCGCCCATTCTGCTTCGGTGACGTCGTTCTCACGAACAGACCGCCTGAAAGCTTCGCGCAATGCCTCGAGCTCGAAAATCGACAGCCGCTGATTGGTTTTGTGGTTTTTTGTGCCGGCGTCCATACTGCGTTGCCACGAACAGCAAGGTAACGTCCATCGTATAGGCGGCGCATGTCCGGCCGATCAAGGCCCTGGACTTGACTTCTTTTGGGGGCAAATGCCGTCGCGAATTCCCGCGTCTTACGCTAGGACAGAGCGGCCCGGCCGCAGGGCTCGGGCATCCGACAGACATCGCTATATATTCATATCCACAACGCCCGACGGCAGGACCGCGCCGGACCGACACGGCCGTGGCGCGGCGCTATATTCTGCAAGGCATATGTCTTTTGGTCTGGACCTGGGGCCGGATTGGTGGTTGTGTCGGCGCTGCAAGAAATTCAGGTGGCAGCCGGCCCGCGTCTTCCCCGTCAACAGGAGTGGCGCGGGCATTTGCCATTCGGGGTATGAGCGACCTTGCCGCTTGCGAATCGGAGCTGCTCCGCCGGCGCGCCGGCAACGGCCCGCCATTAACCTTCCTCATGGGCACAGACCAAGGTCGGTGTCGCAATTGCGTCCCCTCGCCTATACTGTCGCGAACGGGTGGGTGAACGGTGCCGATGTTTGGGAGGTATCTGAAACGACTTGCACGAATCTGGAGCGGGCTCTCGCTTGCCTTGCAGTTCGTGATCGCGGGCGGTATCGGCCTTCTGGCGGTGATGCTCGTGGTCGGGCTGTGGGTGACATCGCAGATCCGTGACGGTGTCCTGCACAATTCCGCCGCCACCACCGCGCTCTATGTCGACAGCGTGATCGCGCCGCTGCTGCCCGACATGCGCAAGAGCCAGGAGCTGGACGACACCGTCAAACGGGCGCTGGACGAAACGCTCGGCCAGGGGGCGCTTGGGAAAAGGCTGGTCTCGTTCAAGCTATGGCGGCGCGACGGCACGATCCTCTATTCGAAGGACGCCGGCCTCATCGGCAGGCAGATCAAGCCCAACGCCAATCTCATCGCCGCCTTCGCCGGCAACGTCATGGTCAAATACAACAACAACAGGCTCGAAGACGAGGAAGACGAGAAGGAACGGTCGATGGGGGTGCCGCTGCTCGAGATCTACAACCCGGTGCGCGAACCCTGGTCGGGCGAGGTCGTGGCCGTGTCTGAATTCTACGAATTGTCCGGCGATTTCGAGGAATCGCTGCGCTCGGCCCTGTTGTGGAGCTGGCTGGTGGTGGCGGGCGCCACGGCGGCCGCGCTTGCCCTGCTCTCGGGCATCGTTTTCCGCGGCAGCCGCACCATCGTCACGCAGCAGGCGGCACTCGAGGCCAAGGTCTCGGAATTGCAGGCGGCGCTGGCGCAGAACTCGTCGCTGCGGCAGCGCGTTCAGCGCGCCTCGCGCCGCGCCACCGCCATCAATGAGCGCTATCTGAGGCGAATCGGCGCCGACCTGCATGACGGGCCGGCGCAACTCGTGGCGCTCGCCGCGCTCAGGATGGACAGCCCGGCGCTGGTCGATCCGGGCACGTCGAGCACGCTGCGCGAAGCCGAGATCGCCGGTATCCACAAGACGCTCGGCGAAGCGATGCGTGAGATACGCGGCATCTGCAACGGGCTGGTTCTGCCGCAGATCGAAACCCAGGCCATCGCCGACATCCTGCGGCTGGCGGTGGCCGAGCATGAGCGCCGCACCAGCACCAATGTGTTACTAACCCTGCCAGAGCGCTTGCCGGAACTCGGCACCTCGGAAAAGATCAGCATCTATCGCTTCGTGCAGGAAGGCCTGAACAACGCCTTCCGGCACGGCAAGGGCAAGGGCCAGCAGGTCAGGGCCACGACGAAAGGCGGTAAGCTTCTCGTCGAGGTCGTGGACACCGGTCCCGGCTTCGACCCGGCCCGAAGCGAGGGACTTGGGCTTGCGGGCCTGAGAGAACGTATCGAAAGCATTGGCGGTCAGTTCGAGACACTGACAGGCCCCGGAGGAACAAGACTGGTGATCACCTTGTCTGTCGAGGAGCAACCGTGAGCACATCCATCCGCATCGCAATAGTCGACGACCACCCACTGTTTCGCGAGGGCGTGGCGCGCAGCCTCGGCGAAATAGGCGGCTTCGAGCTCGTGGGCGAAGGCGCCAGCGCCGAGGACGCCGAAAGGCTGGTGCGCGCCAGCACGCCCGATATCCTTCTGCTCGACATCAGCATGCCGGGCGGCGGCCTCAGCGCGCTCGCCAGCATCCTTTCAGCAACGCCCGAGCAGAAGATCGTCATGCTGACGGTGTCGGAGACCAATGCCGACGTCGCCCAGGCGCTGAAGGCCGGCGCGCGCGGCTATGTGCTGAAAGGTGTCGGCTCCAAGGCGCTGGCCGAGATCCTGCGCGATGTCGCCAACGGCCAGAGCTATGTATCGCCGAGCCTCTCGGCCAGGCTGCTTTCCGACCTTCTGCAGCCCACCGGCAGCAAGCCGGATCCGCTCGCCCAGCTCACCGGCCGCGAGGCCGAGATCCTGAAGCTGGTCGCGGAGGGGCTGAGCAACAAGGAAGTGGCCGCCAGGCTGTCATTGCAGGAAAAGACGGTCAAGCATCACATGACCAGGGTGCTCGCCAAGCTCAACGTGCGCAACCGCACCGAAGCGGCGCTGCTGATGCATGAGGCGAGGGAGAGGAATTAGCCCCCAACGCAATCACCCCCGCCTCAAGGGACGGGGGTGACATGCGAGGGTGTCGGAAAAAGGGGGTAGCCTTTCCCGGCCCTCACAGACTCAGCAGACGATTCAGATCCTCCTCCGTCGCCTGCCGCTCGATGATGGTGCGGCCTTGCGCGTCGATCATCTCGAAACGGCCGTTCTGGACTTCTTCCTTCATGCCGTTGCGATGGACGACGGTGATCTTGTTGCCGTCGATCGAGATCGTGTCGCCGGTTGCCGTGTTGGTATAGCTGTTCTTGCCGCCGGGATTGGCATTGCCCTTGCCGCTGTTGTTGCCAGGTCCCGCATTGGGGTTGCCCCCGCCGGCATTGCTGTTGTCGGAATTGCCACCGGCATTGCTGTTGCCGCTGTTGCCGGAATTCGAGCCGCCGGCCGAGCCAGAATTGCCGCCGTTTCCGGCACCGCCATTCCCCCCGTTACCGCCATTGCCCCCGTTACCGCCGTTGGCGGCGTAGGCGGTTGACACGAGCTTTGTCACGTTGCCCGGCGCCAACAGGCAGGGCGCGACCACAACCGCCAGCGCGACGGAGAGGCGCAGCGAGAGGTCGACTAGCCTTTTGCAGGCGGGTTGGCGCATTCTTTGTCCTTCTTGCCGGTTCCACCTCGGTTTGCCGAAGTTCCGCTGACGGCACAGGCGACGCGGAACCGGTCTCTTGACGTAGGCTAGGATCACATTCCGGCGGCGCGACGAAAGCGGCCCACGACCCATGCTCAGGCCGATCAGACCATTTCCGCCGCCATGGGTGACCAATGTCGCAACAGCAACAGCTTGAAAAAATTACCCCCGCACGAAGGCGGGGGTAAGGTGAGTAGCCAGATTCCATCGCAAGACGATCAGGACCGCAGAGACGAAGCAAAAGGTGGCAACCTGATTTTGCAGCGCTGACCTTCGGTCCCTTAAGATCTAATCCGGATAAAACCTCGCTCTCACAAACTCTGCTCTCACAAACTGTTCAGGCGATTGAGATCGGCCATGGTGGCTTTGCGGTCGACGATGGTGCGTCCGTATTTGTCTTCCATCCTGAACCGGCCGTTCTCGATCGTCTCCTTCATTCCGTTGCGGTGCGTGACCTGGATGCCGCCGGCGGTGGCCTCGACCTTGTCGCCGGTCGCCGCGTTCACGTGGCTGTCGACATCGGCGGCGCTTGCCGCGCCGGCACTGTTGCTCGAGCTGTTGTTCCCGCTGCTGTTGCTGTTCCCGCTATTGCCGTTGCTGTTCCCGCTGTTCCCGCCGCTATTGCCGTTTCCGTTTCCGCTATTTCCGCCGCTGTTGCCGCCACCGTTCCCGCTATTTCCGCCGCCGTTCCCGCCGCTGTTTCCGCCACCATTGCCGCCGCTGTTTCCGCCACCATTGCCGCCGCTGTTTCCGCCGCCATTGCCGCCTTTGCCGGCATAGGCCTTGGTCACAACCACACCATCGACGGAGAGACTGAAAGGCGCAACAACAAGCGCCAACGCAGTCAGCGCTCGCAAGACCAGCCTGCAGCCCCTGCGCTTCAAGCGCATCCCGCTCTCCCCACGCCAGCCCTTCGGCCCGTCGGCCGCACTACCCCACCGGCAATGTCGCAGCATAAGCATCCCCAATCAGCCCATGATTAGGAAGTGGCCCACGACCCTTGTCTTGTCCACTCGGACCTATAGCTATTTTTGATCGGACCTAAGTCTTATTTCAACCACCGGATGTGGTCGGATATTGCCAGGGCGCGCATCGATTTCTCCAAACCGGGCAACGCTTTGGAGCGCGTCGCTCAGAAATGGATTCCGGTGCGCGCGACCGGCTTCCGGGGAGTCAGGCCGAAGGCGAGGGCTGCCGCGCCGCGACCGCCGTCCCGAAGGCGGCGGCAATGACGGCGGCGATGCCGGCGCATTGCAAAAGGTTGAGCTTCTCCGCCAAAAACAGGAAGCCGGTCAGCGCGGCGCCAGCCGGCTCCAGGCACACCAGCATGCCGTAGACCCTAGCCGGCATGCGGGCCAGCACCAGCATTTCCAGGTAGAAGGGCAGCGCGCTGGAGAACAAGCCGACCACGGCCGCGCCAGCCATGACGTGCGGATCGGCGAGATGGGCTTGAGCAGCGCCGAGACCGAAAGGCAGCGCCAGCACCGCGGCGATCGCCATGCCATAGGCGGAGGTGCGCGCGCCGAGCTCGGCGCCGGCCTTCTGCGCGAAAATGATGTAGAGCCCCCAGCAGGCGCCGGCCGCCAGCGCCAGCGCCACGCCCAGCGGATCGAGCCCGCGGCTGATCCCGGCAAAGGGCGACATGAGCGCGATGCCGGCTATCGCCAGCGCCACCCAGACAAGATCGAGCAGGCGCCTGGAACCGAGGGTCGCCACGAACAGCGGCCCGGTGAATTCCAGCGCCACGCAGATACCCAGCGGAATGCGCTGGAGCGCGGCATAGAACAGCATGTTCATGGCGCAGACCGTGATGCCGTAGGCGGCCAGCCAAGGCAGGTTGTTCCGCGAGGGCAGCACCTTCCATGGCCTCAGCACCGCCGCCAGCATCAGCGCGCCGATGGCAAGCCTCAGCATGGTCGTGCCCTCCGGCCCCAGCACCGGGAACAAGCTCTTGGCAAAGGCTGCGCCAACCTGCACCGACAGCATGGAGCCGAGCAGGCCGAGCACGGGCATGGCGCCCACCTGCGCCTGGGGTTTTGCAATCGGCGTCGACGTCACTTGCTCTCCGTTCCCTGCTCCTGGTCGGAATCGAGAGATAAGGCCTGGGGGCTGCCCCGTCGTGAGGCAGCAGGCGGCGGACGGTGGGACAAGGCGGCCCCCTCGGGCGGCAGGCCTGCCGCACCGCACAAGAACTTGAAATTCAAGGTGTTTTCACAGACTCCACTGTAGAATTTGGCACCGCGATCAAGCTCTTTTTCAATATTCCCATCATGCTCGCCGCAGTTGCTGAGACAACTCTCCCGCATCCTGGGCGATTGATGATTTTCAGGATCAGACCAACTGCCTATGACGTCATAGGACCTTTGGACGGCCCATGCGAATATTTTTACGACACAACTATTTACGTCCCACAACGGCATCACATCTTATTTCAGAGCCGTAAGCATTTTGTGTTGCACCGCAACATCCGCCGCGACAATCGTGGAGCGGGGGCATGCCTGTTGGAGGATGCCATTATTGTGACTCGGATGGGCATTCCGCCGGTTGGCAGGGATTGCGCCCCCGGCCCGGACGGTGAGTGGTCGGCCCAAGGCGGCGAGATTCGCTCGCCCGCTGCCGCGTGGCCTGACCAAGCTGCCGAATGCCGCTGATGGCGAACGCGCGCGACATCCAACTCGACTCGTTGCGAGCCGTTGCCGTGACGCTGGTGCTCTACGCCCATTTCCTCGCGCCAAGCGGCACCTCCTTCCTCGGCCATCTCGGGGTCAGGCTGTTCTTCGTTCTCTCCGGCTTCCTGATCACACGGCTTTTGCTGGACGCGCGTGATGCCGATGCATTCGCCCCCGGACCGGCGCTGCGCTCCTTCTATGCGCGGCGCGTGATCCGCATCTTCCCGCCCTACTTCGCGGTGCTGGCGCTGGTCTGGTTCACCGATCTGGAACAATCGAGGTCGTCGCTCGCCTGGCATGCGCTCTACCTCTCGAACTTCTGGTACGCGCTGCGCAACGACTGGAGCCCCTGGCTGCTCTGCCATTTCTGGAGCCTCAGCATCGAGGAGCAGTTCTACCTCGCCTGGCCGCTGATCGTGCTTCTGGCGCCGCGCCGGCGCATCGAGGCGATCGCAATCGGCGTCATCTGCTTCTCGCTCGCTTACCGGTTCTACTGGCCGATCGCCGCCAGCCCGGCGCTCGCCCGCGATCTGCTGCCGCCGGCCTCGATGGACGCGCTTGGCTGCGGCGCCCTGCTTGCCGTGCGCCGCGCCAGGGGCGCGGATGCGCCGCAATGGATGCGGCTCTGCTGGCCGGCCCTGGCGATGGTGTTCCTGTTCGTGGTCCGATCCGATCCGGGGCCGGCGAATTCGGCCTGGGAGTGGCCGCGCTGGATGCTGGTGCAAGTGCTGCCGCTGGTGCCGCTGACGGCGATCGTCGCCGCCTGCTCGAACGGCCTTGGCGGCAGGCTCGGCAGGCTGGCCGAACTGCCGCCGCTGCTCGGGCTCGGTCGCATCAGCTACGGCGTCTATCTCTACCATCCGATCCTGCTTGCCTATGCCGTCAAGGCGCAGCCATGGATCCCGCTCAACGTCTCGGAACAGGGGCCAGGCCGCTTCCTCGTCGCGGGCGCCGCGACGCTGGTCGTCGCCTCGCTTTCCTGGGGGTTTTTCGAGAAGCCGCTCAACGGTCTCAAGCGCTATTTCCCCTATGTCGCGCCCGCTCATCGGCGCGGCGCGAGCGAGGCCCGCCGGTTCGGCGCCGCCCCGGCGCTCGATCTGCAGCCGACGGACCGGAGCCGACCATGACCGCGCCGCTCATCTCCGTGCTGTTGCCGGTCTACAATGCCGAGCCCTATGTGGCCGCCGCGATGCAGTCGATCCTGCGGCAGGACTATGGCCGGCTCGAAATCATCGCCATCGACGACGGATCGACCGACAGGTCGCTCAAGATCCTCGAACGCTGCCGCCGGGACGACAGCCGCGTATCGATCATCTCGCGCGAAAACCGTGGCCTCGTCGCCAGCCTCAACGAGGGACTGGCGGTCGCGCGGGGCGAGCTCGTCGCGCGCATGGACGCCGACGACTTCGCCTATCCCTGGCGGCTGTCGCGCCAGGCGGCGCTGTTTGCCGCGCGGCCGGAGCTCGGCTTCTGCGGCGCGCTCGTGGACACACTGCTGCACGGCCGCGTCCTTAAGGGGCGGCTCGACCCGGTGTTTCGTCTCAGCCTCCCCGAGCTGTCGAAATTCTTCACGATCTTCCTGCACCCGACGGTGGTCTATAACCGCAAGGTCATCTCCGACGCCGACCTCCACTACGACGGCGCTTATCGGCATGCCGAGGACTTCGACCTCTTCCGGCGGCTGGCCGACCGCTATCCGGCGGCGCTGATGCCGGAGAGCCTGCTGGTCTACCGCGTCCATCCCGGCAGCGTGACCAGCCGGCACGGCAAGGAGATGCGGCGCACGCATCTCAAGATTGTCGGCGAGAACCTCGAGCGCCTCGGTTTGGCGCAGGACTGCGAGGACCTGCGCGCCATCGGCGATCGCGTCTGCCTCGACACCGTACGCCGGGCGGCCGCTTTCATCCGCAGGCTGGAGGCGCGGATCGCGACATTGCCCGACCCGACGCGGCCGAGCTTCGAGGCCGGCGCGCTCAACCTGTTCTATTTCCTCTACCAGCTCGTCAATGACGAGGAGCGGCCGGCGCTGACGCATGAATTGCTGACGCTGACCGGGAAATGGAACGCGATCCGCCGCCGCGAGAAATACGCGCTCGGCCCCGGCGCCTGGGCGCCCTGGCTGAGCCAGGCCTCGATGTGGGCGGGCAAGCGCGCCGATTGGCTTGCCTACCGCTTAAAATCCGCGCCGGCGACGTCAGTGCTCGCGCCTTATCGGGTGGAGGCGGCATGAACGCCGAGCGCCATCCGTTGCTGCGGCACCTGCGCCCCGCCCTGCCCCCTCCTCCGTGGCCCAGGCAACGGCCACCGGTTTCCTTCATCGTCTGCACGCGCGACCGGCTGGACGTGCTCGAAGCCTGCATCGACTCGATCCGCGCGGCCTGCCGGGCGCATCCCGCCTTCGCGGCCGAGCTGGTGGTGGTCGACAACGGCTCGCGCGACGGCACGGCCAGTTATCTTTTGGCGGCCGCCGCGACCTCGGACATCCCCCTGACCGCAATCTCGGAGGCCCGCCCCGGACTGGCGGCGGCGCGCAATGCGGGACTGGCGCAGGCGCGCGGCGGGGTGCTGGTGTTCGTCGACGACGACTGCAGGCTCGACCGCAACTATCTCGCCGACCTCGAGCGGCATTATGCGAGCGGCGAGAAATGGCTGATCCGCGGCGGCCGCGTCGAGATCGGCGACGCGCTCGACCTGCCCTTCACGATAAAGCGCTGCGACCAACGCGAAGTGCTGACGCATGCCGTCCATCCGGGCGGCTTCGTGCTAGGGTGCAACATGACCATGCACCGCGACGTCGCCGCCCGCATCGGCCCCTTCGACGAGCGCTTCGGCGCTGGCGGCGCGCTGCGCTCGGCCGAGGACACGGATTATCTGGTGCGGGCGATGCTTGCCGGCATGGCGGTGGAATACGTGCCCGACATGACGATCTTCCACTATCACGGCAGGCGCGACCGCATGGCGATCGACCGGCTGCACCGCGACTATCATTTCGGCAACGGCGCGCTCTGCCTGAAGCATCTTCGACGCGCGCCCTGGCTGCTGCGCCATTTCTACTGGGCGGTCCGCGCCGCCATGCGCGAGCTCGTCGGCGGGCCACGCTTCGACCAGGATCTCAAACTGTCGCACTGGCCGATCGTCCTGATGAACCTTGCGGGCGCGGCGAAGTTCATGGCTCTCGTGCTTTTCAGGCGGCCGGATCGGCAACAGCACGGCGAGGAGACCACCACGGCCAGGGCGGAGGCCGGCGCGCCATGAGCGGGCACCGGACCCTGCCGATGCTGCGCCAGGCGCTCGGCCGCCGGCAGCTCGGCCTGCTGCCGATCGTCGTCGCGCTCGGGCTCGCCGGCGCCGCGCTGGAAGGATTCGGCATCGGCCTGATCATCCCGCTGCTCGGCATCATCATGGGGCATGGCGAGGCGACCGGCATGGCCGGCCTCTCGGCCCTCCTGCAGAAGGTCGGCGCCGGGCTCGGCGAGCGCGAGCGGCTGATCGCCATTGCGGCCGCGATCCTCGGCTCGATCCTGCTGAAGAACCTGCTCGGCTTCGCCAATTCGGTTCTCACCGCCCATATCTACGGCAAGGCCAGCCAGGCGATCCGCGGCGCGCTCGCCGAGCGGCTGCTTTCGATCGGCTATCCGTTCTTCCTGAAGGAGAGCCCCGGGCGGCTGCTCAACATCATCTCCAGCGAATCCTGGCGGGCGTCGGACGCCATCCAGGCGGTGCTGGGGTCGATCGTCAACGCTTCGGCCGCGATCATCCTGCTCGGTTTCCTGCTGCTGCTTTCCTGGCGGATGACGCTGCTGGTGATGCTCGGGCTTGCGCTTGTCCAGGTTGCGCATATGGCGCTTTCGGCGCATCTCAGAAAACCGAGCCGAAGCGTTGCCTCGCGCAACAGCGCCTTGGCCTCACGGATGCTGCACCTGGTGCATGCCGGCCGGCTGATCCGCATCTTCGGCCAGGAGGCGCGCGAGAAGGCGGCGTTCGAGGCGGCGTCGGACGGCGTGCGCCGGGCGGCCTTCCAGCTTTCCAAGCGCCAGGGCGCGTTGGCGCCGCTGACCGAAGTGCTGCACGCCATGCTGTTCCTGGCGGTGGTGATCGGCGCATGGCTGGCGGGTTTGAGCTTCCCTATGGTCGCCGCCTTCCTCATCCTGCTCTACCGGCTGCAGCCGCATGTGCGGGCCCTGCAGATGACCTGGAGCCAGCTGCAGGGGCTTTCCGGCTCGCTGGAAGAGGTGACCTGGCTGCTCGACCCCAAGGGCAAGCCGGCGGCGCCGCAAGGCAGCCGGCCATTCGCGACTTTAAGCGACAAAATCGCCTTCGAGGGCGTGAGCTTCAGCTATGCCAATGAGGAGCAGCGCGCGGCGGTGCTGCATGCCGTGAGCTTCGACATAAGAAGCGGCCGCTCGACGGCGCTGATCGGCCGCTCCGGCGCCGGCAAGACGACCATCGTCAACCTGCTCTGCCGTTTCGTCGAGCCGGACGGCGGCCGCATCCTCGTCGACGGCGCGCCGCTGGGCGAGATCGATCCGATCGCATGGCGGGCGCATATCGCCCTGGCCAGCCAGGAACTGGAGCTGGTGGACGGCACCATTCTCGACAACATCACCTACGGCAAGGACACGGCGAGCGAGGAAGAGGCCCGGCGCGCCGCCGAGCTCGCCGAGGCGCATGAATTCATCGAACGCCTGCCACAGGGCTACGGGACGATCGTCGGCTATCGCGGCGTCAATTTGTCGGCCGGCCAGAGGCAGCGCATCGCGCTCGCCCGCGCGCTGGTGCGCGACCCCGATATCCTGATCCTCGACGAGGCCACCAACGCGGTGGACGGGCTGTCGGAGGCGGCGATCGTGGAAACGCTGAAGTCGCGCGCCGGCCGCCGCACGACGATCGTCATCAGTCACCACCACTCGACGATCTCGTTCTGCGACGACCTGGTGATCCTGGAGCATGGACGGGTGAGGAAGCAGGCGCCGTTCGCGGAACTTGCGGCGCGCAGCATGGATGAGCTGTATCAGCCGGAGTGAGGGCGTGGGGGCAGCGGCGTCGCGCCTTCGTCATCCTAGGGCGGAGCAAGGAGCGAAGCGACGCGCGCAGACCCTAGGATCCATGCCGTGGCGCTAAAGCGTTGCCACGGTTACAGAATTTTGCACCGCTGCACTCTGCGGCAACGGTCACGGCATGGATCCTCGGGTCAAGCCCGAGGATGACGAAGCGTTGGCGCAGGCCCCCTCCCCGATCCGCTTTGCGGATCGACCCTCCCCACAAGGGGGAGGGTGAAGATCACCCCGCCATCGCCAGCGGCGCGGCGCTCTTGTTGGGGATCTGGATGTCGATCTCCAGCGTCGACATGGTGGCACCGCGATCCATCGAGACCTGGAGATAGTCCTGGTCGATCTGCACATGCTTGGCAATGACCGCCATGATCTCCTCGCGCAGGATGGAAACGAGGTCCGGCTGGCCGCGGCTCTGGCGCTCATAGGCGAGCAGCAGCTGCAGCCGCTCGCGCGCCACCGGCGCGCTGGTGCGCCGCTTGAAGAGGTCGAGGATGCTCATGCGGCCCTCCTTCCGAGAAGCCGGTCGAGGAAGCCCTTGCGTTCGAAGGGGACGACCACCGGCAGGTCCTCGCCTTCCAGGCGTCTTGCCGCTTCGAGGTAAGCCTTTGCGGCACCATTGAGCGGTTCCGAGAGCGTGACGGGCGAGCCGAGGTTGGAGGCCCGCAGCACATCCTGGCTTTCCGGGATGATGCCGAGCAGCGGCGTCGACAGGATCTCCAGCACGTCGTCGATCGACAGCATCTCGCCGCGCGCGGCGCGCGCCGCGTCATAGCGGGTGACCAGCACGTGTTTTTGCACCAGCTCGCCCTGCTCGGCCTTCATGGTGCGGGCGTCGAGCAGGCCGATGATGCGATCGGAGTCGCGCACCGACGACACTTCCGGGTTGGTGACGATGACCGCCTCGTCGGCGAAGCGCATGGCGAGCTGGGCGCCGCGCTCGATGCCGGCCGGGCTGTCGCAGAAGACATAGTCGAACACCGAGCGCAGCCGGGCGATGACTTCGGCCACGCCCTCCTCGGTCAGCGCGTCCTTGTCGCGCGTCTGCGAGGCGGGCAGCAGATAGAGCGTCTCCAGCCGCTTGTCGCGGATCAGCGCCTGCGACAGCTTCGCCGTGCCCTGGATGACGTTGACGAGGTCGAACACCACGCGGCGCTCGGCGCCCATGATGAGGTCGAGATTGCGCAGGCCGACGTCGAAATCGACCAGCGCCACCTTCTTGCCGGTCTTGGCCACGGCGGCGCCGAGCGCGGCCGTCGAGGTCGTCTTGCCGACGCCCCCCTTGCCCGATGTGACCACGACTACCTTGCCCATATATTCAGCCTCCGTTGGCGATTTTTATTCTCTGACCGTGCCGGGCACGGCGGACTCGTTAACAACCTTGGCACGCGAAACCGGTCCGAAGCTTGCGCGTCAGCCGAGCGGCACCACGCAGAGCGCATCATTGTCGAGGAAGGCCTGCACGGCCTTGCCGCGCGACACGCCTTCCATTTCCTCGGCCGTGGTGTACCAGCCGTCGACGGCGAGCAGCTCGGCCTCGTTCTTGCGGCAGAAGATGCGCGCCGAAACATTGCCTTCCGAGCCGGCGATCGCGCGGCCGCGCAGCGTGCCGTAGACATGGATCGAGCCGCCGGCGACGATTTCCGAGCCGGACGCGACCGAGCCCAGCACAATGACGTCGCCATGCGGGTGGAACACCGACTGCCCCGAGCGGATCGGTGCCTTGATCATCAGCGTGCCGGCCGAAGGCTGCGCCGGCTCGGCGCCCTGCCCTTGGCTTGCGGCTTGCGCCGGTTCGATCCTGACCGCTTCGAGCCTCGCCAGCTCGGGATCGACAGGCTCGTCACCGGACATGGCGATCTGCGGAACCTCGGCCGGAGCCGGCTCCGCGACCAGTGGGGTCTGCTCAGCTGCCTGGACCCGCTCCCCGGCGGCGGCTTCGAGCTCCTCAGCCCGCGCCTTGCGCGCGGCCCGGCCCAGCAGCCCCTCGGCGGTCGCCTCCTTGGCGCCGGCCAAGAGCGGCGGCAGTTCAGGCCCCAGTTCGGCGCCCTCCAGCTCGATGGCATAGACGCGGATGCCGCGCGAGCCGAGCACGCCGACCAGCGCTCCGATCTCCTCCGGCCCCGGCTGCAGGATGTTCAGATCCAGCACCACCGGGCGCCCGTTGAAATAGCCCGGCGAGTTGGCGATCCAGCGATCCAGCCCCTCCAGCCAGTCGGCGATCGGCGCCTCCGGCGTCAGCGTGAAAGCGACGAAGGAACGGGCGCGGAAGCGGATGGATTTGTTCTGCAAAGGGGCGGCGAAGGTCACGACCAGGCGAATCCTTACTCAATGATTAAAGGGTGCCGGGCGAATGGTTAACAAAAGGTTAATTTTGGGGGTTGGGGCCGTTAAGGAAGTGGCGCGGCTAAGTTCTGTGGCAGCGCGGTGACAGGGCCTGCTGATGCCGCTATCGTCTCACCCCAGCCTGGCGGAAAGCAAGGGAGATCATGTCATGGAGATCAGCAAGCCCGAGGATGTCGCGGCCGCCTTCGCCGACGCCTGGAACAGGCATGACATGGACGACTTCGCGGCGCTGTTTTGCGAGGACGCCAATTTCGTCAATGTCGTGGGCATGTGGTGGAAAAACCGGGCCGAGATCGAAGCGGCGCACAGCGCGACTCACAAGACCATGTTTCGC
Organism: Mesorhizobium sp. M2E.F.Ca.ET.219.01.1.1; assembly: GCF_004016445.2. GTDB lineage: Bacteria > Pseudomonadota > Alphaproteobacteria > Rhizobiales > Rhizobiaceae > Mesorhizobium. Next base: position 918,214 of record NZ_SADT02000002.1, on the reverse strand, counting down.
GACAGCCGGCTGGAGGGTATCGCCGCGTCAGTCGTGGAGCTGTCTCCCGGCCTTGCATCCGTGCACTACAGATGGACCCTGACCGGCGCATCCGCCCCGGACGGCTCGCCCGCCGGAACGCGGGAAGGCATCCTGCTTCTGGTGCTGAAGAAGGAACAGCTTGGATGGCGGATCAAGGTGGCCCAGAACACCGACATCGTCCCAGGCGCGATCGCTCCCCCTGCCCGCGCAGGCAGATAGAGGGGCTGAGCCCGTTCGAGCCGCGCATGTGAAGCGGCTAATATACCGGCGATGTCCAGCCGTGCACCATCCCGCCCGGGACTTTCCACTCTTTCGGGACAAGGAGACGGGCATGGGCATCGATCGGGAAGACTGCAAGCGAGCAGGCAGGGCGAGCACGACACTGGCGGCGCTGATGCTGCTGGGAGGATGCATGACGCACCGGCCGACAGGCATAGACGCATACCAGACAAGCGGCATCGACCAATGGCTGGCGACAGCCGATGCCGACAAGGTCGTCAACGCGATGGGCGCCAAGGGCCTGATGCCCGCGACCATAGACTGCCGCTTCGCCGACACCACGCCTGGACAGGTGGCCTACCTGTCGAAATTCACCTGGATGCGGGCGCCCGCCAACACGCGCTACCACTGGGAAGTGGGCGACCCGGCCTATCTCGCGAGCAAGGAAGTGAAGGCGAACAGGGTCGGGTTGAAGCGGGTGGATGCGAAACTGGTGCGGGATGCGGCGACCGGGCAGAAGGTTGGATGCTCGGTTTGGGTGGGTTGAGGATAGAGCACGGTTGCTTCGGCTTTACTGGCGAACGTCAAGCGATAGTTGAATCACTCCCGCTAGAGCAGCCCACCCCAAAAGGGCAGGACTCCAAATTCCTGAGAAACATCCGTAGGCTGCGCAAGCATACTTGCGCGGCCGCTCCGCGTGCGCAATGTTACAGTCATAGAGATTTATTGGCGTTGGCGGGACGATGAAGCGTTTTGTTTTGGAATCTCAATATTGGGTGCGCCTGCTGGGATGCGCCCCGTCGCCCGACAAAGTCATAGGCGTACAGAATGCCGGCCCTGCACCTAATCCGACAGAGGAAATTTGACTGACCTGACCAACCAGCAAAACAAGGCGGCGAGCATTCATGCTTGGCGCGCCGGTGGCATGCCACGCGGCATGTTAGACGGTCATTGCGGTGCTCAATGGGGCGCCGGGACCGCCGAAGGCTGCACTAACAACCCTATTTGCTACACCTTACGCGATTCGTGGTAACCAATGAAGCTCGTCAAAATAAGGATTAAAGGTTTTCAATCATTCCACGATTCTGGTGATATCACCTTTTCTGAAAAAATAAATATTGTTGTTGGTCAGAACAACTCTGGAAAGAGCGCGTTGCTACGTGCACTTCTTCCAACATTGCCAGACGATCGACATCGAACTTCGACAAAATGGCAGAAATTTAGACTTCCACGACCTGAGGTTTTCTTCACGTTGGAAGTCAGCGGTGCAGAGATACGAGACTGGGTTTTGATAGATGGTGGACAACAGTATTTCCCCGTCGGAATGTCGGACAATCGCCTCACGGTCGCCTTTATAGAGGAACTCTTCAAATTTCAGCGATTAGAACTATCCGTGTCTCGAACACCGGGAAATACCTTCCATTCAGTCTACCCGTCCCACCGACTGTTCACGTATGTTCCGGGGTCGCAGCAGATTGCGGCCGCAGCTACTCCGAATAACGGCGAGATAATAGTTTCTAATCACGGCGTGTCTTCGAACGACAGCTTACCAGGCTTACTGTTCAACGCCTGGAATCGCGTGATGTTTTACTTTGCGGCCGAGCGAATGACTATCGGTGAGGCGGGGCCTGGTTATGGCAGCCGTCTCGAGCCTAACGCTAGCAACCTTCCGAACGTACTTCATACGCTAAACAGTGAAAGAGGCGACGTTTTCAAGCAACTGGTAGACCATCTTCGAGAGATTTTTCAATCAGTTGGGAATCTCAGCGTCAGGACCAGACCTGGCAGCCATAATCTGGAGATTCGAGTGTGGCCCACAGAGGCCATGGAGCGGGTAGAACTCAGTTTTCCCCTTAACTCCAGCGGCACAGGCGTCGCTCAGGTAATTGCTCTCCTCGCAGCGATCATGACCATCGACGATGGCTATATTTGTAATCGATGAGATCAACAGCTTCCTGCACCCGGCAGCAGTCAAGACGCTCCTCCGGATACTGCAAACGCAATATTATCAGCATCAGTACATCATATCGACGCATGCACCGGAGGTGATCGGCTTCAGCAATCCGAGCACCATTCATCTCGTCAAGCGAGCAGGCTACGAATCTTCAGTCGAACGACTCAACCTTGATGAAGTTGGGAAATTTCGGGAAGTTGCTGAGCATTTAGGCGTCTCCATGGCAGACGTATTTGCAGCGGAACGGGTCGTCTGGGTTGAGGGCCCGACAGAAGAACTTTGTTTCCCTTACTTGTACCAGCAGCTAGTTGGGCCGTTACCCAAAGGGACAATCATCACGTCCGTCGCAGCAACGGGTGACTTTAATAGCAACAAGCGAGATCCTGCCATTGTTTATGAGGTGTATCGACGCCTAAGCGCTGCCGCTGCGACGCTGGTCGTTTCGGTTGCGTTCAGCTTCGACACAGAGAAATTGACCGACGAGGAAAAGGCCAAAATGATGCGAGACTCCGGTGGTTTGCTGCACTTCCTACCTCGGCGCCATTTGGAATGCTATTTAGTGGATCCTGCAGCAATCGCCGCGTTCATCGTTAGTAAGGACGCTGCCGCAACTGAAATCGTCGGTGCTGAGTCGGTTGAAGCTAAACTAAAAGAAAAAGCTGCTGAGCGCCCATACCATATTTCGGAATGGAACGAAGACATTACAGAACCTCTTTGGCTTACCCACGTCGACGCCGCCAATTTGATTGCCGATGTGTGCAAAACTCTGTCTGAGCATCGAGTGACTTTTTCCAAGAGGAACGATTCACTTTTCCTTTTGAAGCATATACTGGCTCATAACCCCGGCCGACTAACACCGCTGCGAGATTATGTGCAGAGCCTAGTTGCGGCGGTAGCAGCCGCCTAGGCGATTGACCGCAAAACGGCCAAAGATATGACGGAACGCTAATCAGTAGATTACCTCCATTTCGGCCATGGAGATTTCGCACCCTTTGAGCCCGGGGAACAGCCTAGCTCCGTCATAGCCACGACTGCGAAGAAGCCTGAGCAACGGCTTGGCTTCCGATCTCGGCAATGTCGCCTTAAAAAACATAGGCGGCAACAAGTCGTCAGGCTTAGGGCGCCGATTCACCATGCCATCGACCGCGCTTCCCTTTGATTGAGAGAAAAGGGTACTCACGGCATGCACAAGGTCGATCTGCTCGGGCGCATGTCCTAATTCCTGGATACGCGGGCGAGTGGGGGTGGCGTTTGTGAAAAGACCTTTCTGCGCTGCAAGATTTGGATTGCCTGCATAGGGAACTTCCACCACGTCAATTTGATAGGAGTAGCTGGGCATCTCCATCACTAAAGGTAGGTTGTGGGCCTCAAGAATGTCGGGTGATGCAATCCAAACGGCCAAGTTACCTTCGATCGGGAATTCGAGGGCGGATTTGGCGGCGAAGTAGGCCGCTACCAGCATATCTCTCGACCAGTCTAGAAGGCGTGTTGGCACCCCGTAGTGCTGTGCAAGCCCGATTATTGGCCTGAGGTCCGGTGGCGGCCATTTCCAAAAATGCGCACCGACAAGCGCCATGAAACTTTTTGGATTCATCCGAAATGCAGATTGCATCAGCAAGTGATGAATTTCATCCGAAACCGAGGGGCGCGCTATACCTTGGTGGTTAGCAAATTTGTAAAAAAGCCTCACAGCGGTGAACTCAGCGACGATTTGTTTGTGAAGCGACGAATCATTTGCGAACTTGGTCGAAACATCTAGTGCAAGCAGCCTTTCAAGCCGCTGTACGCCCTGCGGCCTAAAGGCAGACGGCACGAGGCCCCAATCAGCGATGGCGGAGCCTCTGTAGATGAGAGGCGTCTGCTGCGTCGGAATCGATTCTTGCAGAGACAATAATTCCGACAAAAAGCGATTGGCGTCAGAATATTGCAGATGCTCGATGATTTTGCGCTCAGGTAGGTCGTTCATCTAACTCCTTCCATTATGTCGTTTCAGGCTTAGGCGGTGGGCCATCTGATGTGAACCATCGAGCGTTTGTTTCACCAGTGAATTCTTGGATAACCCACAACCTTGATTGTGCTAACAACCGGCTAGTCGTTACCCTACAACTTTGCTCTCCCGCGTGACCGACAACAAAATTTCCAGCCTTCTAAGATAGGCACTCAACATTTTCCTGGATTCCCCATGCCCCTCCTCCCCGCCCTCCGCGCCCTCCTCCCCACCGCCATCATCTGGGACGCCGCCGAGCTCGCCTCGCGCGATCCCGGCTTCGATGCGCGCAATTTCGGCGCTTCGGCGCTGGTGCGGCCGCGTGATGTCGAGGGTGTCGCGGCACTGGTGCGGTTTTGCGTAGCGCGTGGCGTCAGCCTTGTCGCCCAGGGTGGGCGCACGGGGCTCGCGGGCGGGGCAGCGACTTCCCAAGGGCAGGTGATCTGCGATCTTGGCGGGCTTGCCCAAATCGAGGAGATCGATCCGTTCGCGCGGGTGGCGATCGTGCAGGCGGGGGTGACGCTGGGGGCGCTGCAGGAGGCTGCGGCCGTGCATGGGCTCGACCCGGGCATCGACCTTGCCGCGCGCGGCAGCGCCACCATTGGCGGCATGGTTTCCACCAATGCCGGCGGCATCATGGCCTTTCGCAACGGCACGATGCGCCACCGCGTGCTCGGCCTCGAAGCCGTGCTGCCGGACGGGCGGGTGTTTTCCGATCTCACAAGGGTGCTCAAGACCAGCGCCGGCTATGACCTGAAGCATCCGTTCATTGGGGCGGAGGGCACGCTCGGCATCGTCACCCGCGTGGCGGTGCGGCTCGACCCGGTGGCCGGAGCGAGTGCCACAGCACTTGTCGGCGTGCCGGATGCACGAAGCGCCCAGCAGATCGTGCGGCATTTCCTGGGCTCGACCAGCGCCCGGCTTTCCGCCGCCGAGATCCTTTGGCGCAATTTTGCTTCGCTGATGCAGCGCGGGCTGGGCTATGCGCCCGGGCAGCTGCCGCTCAACGCACCCTGCCTGCTGGTGCTGGGGCTCGGCGCCGACAGCGTCGAGGCGGCTCGACAAGTGCTAGAGGACGGGCTGGCTGCAATCTGGCAAGAGGCCGGCATCCTCGACGGGCTGGTCGCGAGTTCCGAGGCGCAGGCCGCCCAGATGTGGCGGCTGCGCGAGGAGACAGAGCACATCGAGCGCGCGCACCCGATGGCGCCCTCCTTCGACGTTTCCGTGCCGGGCGGCGCGCTGGACGCCTATGTGGCGCGCATCGAGGCCGGGCTGAAGCGGATCGACGCCGCCTACGCGCCCTATGTCTACGGCCATCTCGCCGACGGCAATTTGCACATCTCGATCAATTGCGACGGCCCGCTTCCGCATGAGCGGCACCAGGCGATCGAGGACGTGCTTTACGAGGGCCTGCGCGAAGCCGGCGGCTCGTTCTCCGCCGAGCATGGCGTCGGCCTGGAGAAGCGCGAGGCCTATGAGCGGCACGCCGACCCGGTGAAGCGGGATTTGGCGAAGGCGATCAAGGCGTTGATTGATCCGGGTAATGTGATGAATCCGGGGAAGGTCGTGGGGTGAGGGCTCTTTTCCTCGCCCCCATGAAATGGGGGAGAGGTGGCTCGGCGAAGCCGAGACGGAGAGGGGAAGCGCCGACGTTGAAGGACGCGTGCGAGCCCGCCAGCGCCGCAGGCCCCTCTCCGGCCGCTTCGCGGCCACCTCTCCCCACTTCGTGGGGCGAGGAAACGCGAACCGCTGGGCGTCGGCGCCCTACTCGCACTGGCGCCGCGGGCCGCCGTCGAAGGGCTGGTAGGTGTTGTCGCTTGGATCGTAGGAGCGGTAGCGGCTGAAACAATAGTCGACATGGTCGGCCGAGACCTGCCGGGTGGTGGCCTGGGCGGCCTCGGGCGAGATCTCTTCCGGCGGGCCGCCATAGGTTGTGGCGTAGCCGTTGCCGGACGGGGCGTAGCCTTCCATCTCGGCTTGGTCGTCGGTGATCTCGGCCGTGGCGGTCTGCCGGTCGCTCCCGCCTCGCTTACCGCTCTGGCCGGTCGACGCGGTGCGGTCACCAAGGTCGTAATAGGGCGAGATGCAGGGGCGCAGCTCGCCGCTATAGGAGCGATAGCTGTTTTCCGCCGGGCGGTAGCTGCGATAGCGGGCGGCGCACCACTGCAGATGGGCAACGGGCAATTGCCGCTCAGCCTGCTGGTCGGCCGGCGCCGGTTGCTGGGCGGCATTGGCGTCCGCCGCAGGTTGGGTGGGAGCGGACGCGCCCGATTGCTGCGGCTGCGGCTGTGCTGGCGCCGCAAGCGCTGACGCCTGCGTTGCGCCACTCGCGGTCTTGATCGGTTCACTTGATGACGTCGCGGTCGCCGCCTGCTGGGCGGGGATGCGCTCAAGGTTCTGCTTTTGCTGATCGACCGGCTGCGCATCCTTCGTCCAGAGCTCGGAAACGCCGATCGTGGGGGTTGCCTGGCGCACCGGCTTGGCGGCCAGCATCCAGGTGGCGAAGGCAAGTCCGCTGGCAAACACGGCCAAGGTCAGCACGAAACCACCGGCAATTCCCAACAAAGCCTTCACGCGACGCTCCTTCAGTCCCCGCTCATAGAATGCGGGGCGCGGAATCCGGTTCCCATGAGAAGGGGGCAATGTTGCGACCGCGGCTCTGCCGAACGGGAAGGCCCCGCGTGCTCCGGGGAGAGGCAGGCGGGGCCCAAGGATCGCCGGGAGGGGACCTGGCTGGGACTTTTTCAGTTGCAGACTTTGATGGATCCAAAAGGATCGAGGGCAGCGTCGCGCCTTTTGCGGCCCGCTGCATCGTGCAAACGAAGGAATAAAAGCACGCAATCCTTCATTTACAGGGTGCGGTTTTGATAGCCTCGGCCCAGGATCGTCTCAGCCGGCGGGTAGCCACCCGCCCGCCGGTCAGGTCCGGCGGCCGGCAAATTTGCCCCAACAGGGCCGCCGGGCCGCCTTGAGCGGCGAAAACCTCAGACACCCGCCGGCACCTCGCGATATTCCCGCACCTTGCCGTCCTGGCCTCTGATCAGCCAGGTGTCGCCGTCCCGGCCCTCGATGTGGCTCGCGGCCAGCGGCACCTTGCCGCCGCCGTCCGGCAGGTCGATGACATAGGTCGGGTTGCAGATGCCGGAGAGGCGCCGGCGCAGTTCCGCCACCAGCGCCTGGCCCTGGTGAATAGTGGTGCGACGGTGCGCCATGCCGCGCGCGAGGTCGCCGTGGTGCAGGTAATAGGGTTTTACGCCGAGACGGTACATCAGCTCGCGGCAGAGCTCCTCCAGCACCTCCACCTTGTCGTTGACACCTTTCAGCAGGACGCTCTGGTTGAGCAGCACGAAGCCCGCCTGCCGCATCGCGCGACAAGCCGCCTCGGCCTCCTGCGTGAGCTCGCGCGGATGGTTGAAGTGCGTGACCACGCTCACCATAAGCCGGCCCTGCAGCGCCTCGACCAGGCCGGGCGTGATGCGCGACGGCAGCGCCACCGGCACACGGGTGTGGATGCGCAGGAGCCTAAGATGCGGGATCGCCTCCAGGCGAGCGCGGATCTCGGCCAGCGCCTTGTCGGGCAGCGACAGCGGATCGCCGCCGGTCAGGATCACCTCGCGGATTTCCGGGTGTCCAGCGATATAGGCGAGCGCCGGCTCCAGCGCCTCGCGCGTGTAGCCGCGGCCTATCGAGGTCAGCGACTCTTTCCGGAAGCAGAAACGGCAATAGACGGCGCATTGATAGGTCGGGAACAGAAGCACGCGGTCGGCATGGCGGTGCGTCAGCCTGGGAACGGGGCTGAACGCGTGGTCGCCGATCGGGTCGTCAAGCTCGCCCTCGGCGGCGACCAGCTCGTCCGGCGACGGGATCACCTGGGCACGGATCGGGTCGTTGGGGTCGTTCCAGTCAATCAGGTCGAGATAGGGTTTTGGCACGCGCACCTTGTGGGCGGCGGCGGCCTCCTGGGCTGCGGCGCGCTCGGCCGGCGAGAGCGGCAGGGATGCAAGGTCGCGGACATGGCGCACGCCGGCGCGGACATCGTCCTGCCAGGCGGCATCGGCAGCGGCAGCTTGCTTGAGGTTGGCGTCTGAGGTCATCAGGGTCTCGGGGGCGGTTTTCGGGCGGGATATCGGCCGAACAGGCGTCGCGGTCAATCGCCGCGGTTGCCGCAGACAGCCAACGCCGCGATTCAATGCTCGGATAGTTGTTTCAGTGGAATGGTATTAATCTGCATCATCCGTGGCTTCGGGGGCGATACCAATGGATTTCAGCGCAGGGCATGGCTACCTCCTCATCGGCGGGCTCATCCTTGTCGGCGCCGGCTTGCTGATCATTTCGCTGATCGTCAACCTGCGCGTGGCGCACAGCGTGCGCGACGACGTGCGCCACCGCGAGAAACTGCTGGAATACTATCGCAACATCTTCTCGCAGCTCGGCGTGATCCTGATCGGCATCGGCGTCTCGCTGTTCATCTTCTTCTTCCAGCAGAACTATCAGGACCAGCGCCGGCGCGAGACGGAGCTGCAGCAGGTGCTCGCCAAGCTCGCCGCGCGCATTGCCCGTGGCGCGCCGGTCATCGAAACGCTCGGCGAATTCGACGAGGTTCTGGATGCCGGCGGGGCCTATGTCGGCCCCGAACACGGCGGAAACAACGCCGCGATCAGCGCTGAGGGAACCGAGCTCGGCAAGCAGGTCGAAAAGATCCTGCTGGTCGAACGTGATGTCGATGTTCGGGATTTTGACATTCTGAACCTGTCGCGCGATCTCGAAGCCACCTTTGTCGTCAACGAGCTCGATCCGACGCTGTGGTTCGACATCGTGCGCGACGAGAACGACATCAAATATGCCACGACGCAGCTCGGCCTCGACTACAAGGACCTGCATGAAGCGATCGGAGACGAGCCGGTCGAAGCGGCGGTCGCCAGGCCTGACAAGGGACAGAAGATCAAGCATGAGGTGCTCGACATCCTCTATGACGCCGATCTCCTGCGCCAGCGCAGCAGGCGGTTTCTCGGCCGCGCGTGCTGGCTCTTCAGCAAGGGGCGAGGCTTCGTCGCTCTGCCGGCGACCGAGGCGATCGAGGCCGACGCCAAGTCGCAGCAGGAATGGATCGACCGCTCGAAACCGGTACTGACGCAGTCGAAGTCGGGCAGCAGCGACTGCTTCAAGCTGCTGCGCTACGGTCAGCCATCGTGACGCCCGTGCGCGTTTGCCGGACGACACGCTTCTGGGCGGGCGTTTTAGTCGCCCACGCGCCGCAGCGTTCCAAGATGATTGTCGTCGAGGAACTCGATGGTCACCGACGACGCCTTGCCATCCGGACCGACGACAAAGCTGACGCCCGTCGGCCTCTCCGGCGTCTCGGCATCAGGATTGGTCAGGAACAGGTCGCCGTCATAGTGCCTCAGCGGATAGGACCGCGCTCCGGCAGGCCCGAGCTTGAGAACAAGGCTCTCTCCGGCGCCCGACACAACCGCCTCGCCGATGAAGTCGTTGGCGTAGCGGCCGGCGTAGGTGCTGGCGGGCGCCGCCGGCCTCGCCGGCGACTGCGGCGCGGCATATCTGGCCTTGGCCGCCTCGACCACGGGACCGAACATGCCGGCATAGATCGCGTCCCATGCCTTGATCCAATCCTTGCCGACCGAACCGTCGAAAACCAGATCGGCAAAGCTGTCGGACAGGCCTTCCGGCACGCCGGTCGGGAAGGCATTGGCAAGGATGACGATGCCGAGTTTCTCCTTTGGGAAAATCGTCACCAAGGTGCGCGCGCCGACGCTGAAGGCACCGGCATGGCCCCAGCTCAGGCCGTGCCGGCCGAACTCGACATTCCAGCCGAGACCATAGAAGGATTCGCCGCCGGACACCGGGTTCCTGCCGCGCGTCATCAAGGGCACATGCGTCTGGTCCAGCGCATCGGCGGCGATCAGGGTCTTGCCGGCATAGGTGCCGTCGCCCAGCAGCAGGCGCACCCATTGCGCAAGATCGCGGGCGGTGGAGCTGACGCCACCGGCCGGAGCCTGCGCATCCGGATCGCGCTTGATCTTCGCGGCCCAGGCGCCGCCGACCCTGACGTGGAGGGCGGCGCGGTTCGCGCGCTTGAGGAAATCGGCATGGCGCGAGCTTGTCGAGGCCATGCCAAGCGGACGGTAGAGCTTCTCCTCGGCGATCTCTTCCCAGGACTTCCCGGTCGGCATCGCGGCGGCGGCGGCGCCCTCGGTCAGACCGAAATTGCTGTAGGAATAGCCGGCGCGAAAGCTCGACGATGGCGGAACGAAGCGCAGGCGATGCAGGATCGTGGCGCGGTCGTAGCCGATGTCCTCCAGGTCGTCGCCGGCGGTGCCCGGAAGGCCGCTGCGGTGCGAGAACAGGTCACGTATCGTGAGCTGGCCCGTCGGATAGGGGTCGGCCAGCCGGAAGGCCGGGTCGAGGTCGGCGATCCTCGAATCCCATGACACCACGTGGTCGCTGACCAGGGCCGCGACGACAGTGGCGGAGACCGGCTTGGACAGCGAGGCGATCTGGAACACCGTATCGGCATCGACAGGCTCCGGCTTGCCGGCCTCGCGATGTCCGAAACCCTTGAGGAAGATCACCTGGTCGTCATGCACGACGGCAATGGCGAGGCCAGGCACCGCACCGGCCTCGACAGCGCCTTGGGCCAGCGTTTCGAGCTTCGACAGGGCGGTGGCCATCCGCTCCGGCGAGATCGGGTCGGCCCACGCGGCAGGCGGCCAAAGGGCCATCAAGACGAATGCCCAGATCCTCAGATGACAGAGATTCCGATCAAGCCGCATGCTTGCGCCCCCCTCTCCGCATTCATCTCGCGATGTTACAGGCCGGCGCCGGCGGGGCCAATCCCCGTCACCTGTCGAACTTCGCAATCGCCTCCGCCGTCACCGGCGTGAAGAAATTCACCAAATTGCCGTCGGGATCGCGAAACAGCAGCGAACGGTTGCCCCACGGCATCGTCGTCGGCGCCTGCACCAGCGCGCCTTCAATGAGACCGCCCAGGCGGCGATATTCCTCATCCACATCGGCGACGCGGAACTCGATGATGGCGGTGCGATTTGCCGCCGGGCTTGCCACGTGGTCGCCGCCGAAGAGCCGCAGCGTGCGCGTGCTGCCGATCGCCAGCGTACCCGCCTCAGTGATCAGCTCGGCGAAATCCTCGGTGTAGAGCGTGAGCTTGATGCCCGTCGCCGTTTCGTAGAAGGCGACGAGCCGCTTGACGTCGGCGGTGATGATGCGGGTCGAAACGAAATTCATTTGGTCTTCTCCGTGGGCTGGCCGAAGATGAAGCCTTCGCGGCTGGCTGTGCCCGTTCGGGCGCCCTGCCCCGGCTTGTGGACCAGGCCTGCTGCCAGCATAGTGGCAACAGGAGACATGCCTTGCGCCGCGCCGACCGACTGTTCCAGATCATCCAGATCCTGCGGCGCTCGAGCCGGCCGATCACCGCCAGCCAGATCGCCGAAGAGCTCGAAATCTCGCGCCGCTCGGTCTACCGCGACATCGCCGACCTCGTCGGACAGCGCGTGCCGATCCGGGGCGAGGCCGGCCTCGGCTATGTGCTCGACCGCGACTACGACATGCCACCGCTGATGCTGACGCCGGACGAGCTGGAGGCCGCGGTGCTCGGCGCGCAATGGGTGGCCGACAAGGGCGACCCGGTGCTGGCGGGCGCGGCGCGCGACCTGATCGCCAAGATCGCCACCGTCGTGCCCGAGCGGCTGCGCCCCTTCGTCAGCAATCCGACCGTCGGCGCGCCGCTCAGCCGCGCGAACCTGCCGGACGGGCTGGATATCGCGAAGGCGCGGGCGTCGATCCGCAAGGGCCACAAGATCCGGATCCGCTACCGCAACGAACAGGGCGACGAGAGCGAGCGCGTCGTCTGGCCGACGATGATCGGCTATGCCGAGACGGTGCGGCTGCTCGCCGCCTGGTGCGAGCTGCGCCAGGATTTCCGCCATTTCCGCACCGACCGGGTATCGGCCGCGACCTTTCTCGACGAGCGCGTCGGCTGCCGGCCGGCAGAGCTGCGCAACCGCTGGAAACGGCATATGCAGGGACAGGGCATCCGACTGCCTTAGCTCGCGGCGTAGGCGGTCACAGAGGGGGCGCCGTGGAGCGCGACCTCACTCGCTTGCCAAGGGCCATCGACTTTCGCCGCAATCGACCGGCGCCAGGTTTTCGGGCAATCTCCATCCAAGGGAGGACCGCCATGACCAAGACGCGAGCGTTGCCGCGCTATGAGGATGCCGTTGCGCAATTCCGTATCGAGGATGAGATCGCCAGGCTTCACGGCGATCCGGCCACCGGCATCAACGCCTATGTCGAATGCTGCGGCCGCTATACCGGCCAGAACCGGCTGGCGCTGCGCGCCATCTCGGCCGGCGGCGAATTGCGCGAATATTCCTTCGACGACCTCGCCGACATGTCGGGCCGCGTCGGCACCCTGCTCAAGGAGCTCGGCATCGGCCCCGGCGATGTCGTGGCCGGCATGCTGCCACGCATCCCCGAGCTTGTGGCGCTGATCCTCAGCACATGGCGGATCGGCGCGGTCTACCAGCCGCTGTTCACCGCTTTCGGCCCGAAGGCGGTCGAGCATCGCCTGAGCTACAGCAAGGCGATGCTGGTGGTGACCAACCCCGCAAACCGCGGCAAGCTCGACGAGGTGGAAAACCATCCGCGCATTGCCACCATTCTCGCTCCCGGCGAGACACTGCCCGAAGGCGACGTCGATTTCCGCGCCGCGCTCGCCGCCGCCTCCCCCGACTGCGAGCCAGTGATGCGCAAGGGATCGGACCTGTTCATGATGATGTCGACCTCCGGCACCACCGGGCACCCGAAAGGCGTGCCTGTGGCGCTCAGCGCGCTCACCGCCTTCGGCGCCCCTATATGCGCGACGCGATCGGGCTTCGCCCCGACGACGTCTTCTGGAACATCGCCGATCCCGGCTGGGCCTACGGGCTCTACTACGCCATCACCGGGCCGTTGCAGCTCGGCACCGCCACCACCTTCTACGAAGGCGCCTTCAACGCCAAATCGACCTACGACATCATCGAGCGCCTCGGCGTCACCAGCCTTGCCGGCTCGCCGACGGCCTATCGCCTGCTGATGGCGGAAGGGCCCGAGGCCGCGGCTCGCGTCAAAGGAAAACTGCGCGTGGTGAGCAGCGCCGGCGAGCCGCTCAACCCGGAAGTAATCCGCTGGTTCGACGCCCATCTCGCCGCGCCGATCCACGATCATTACGGCCAGACCGAGAACGGCATGATGGTCAACAACCATCACGGGCTCAAGCATCCGGTCCGCGCGGGCTCGGCCGGCTTCGCCATGCCGGGCTACCGCATGGTGGTGCTTGACGAGGCGGGCAACGAGCTTGGCCCCAACCAGCCCGGCGTGCTCGCCGTCGATATCGCCAACTCGCCGCTGCGCTGGTTCGACGGCTACCACCAGGCGGAGACGCCGGCGATCGCCGGCGGCTATTATCGCACCGGCGACACTGTCGAATACGAGCCGGACGGCTCGGTCTCCTTCATCGGCCGGGCCGACGACGTCATCACCTCGTCCGGCTACCGCATCGGGCCTTTCGATGTCGAAAGCGCGCTGATCGAGCACCCCGCGGTCAACGAGGCGGCGGTGGTCGGCGTGCCCGATCCACAGCGCACCGAAATCGTCAAGGCCTTCGTCGTGCTGGCGCCCGCCTTCCAAGGCAGCGAGGCGCTCGCCGAGGAACTCGCCCAGCATGTGAAGAAGCGGCTGTCGGCGCATTCCTATCCGCGCGAGGTCGAGTTCGTCAGCGAGCTGCCGAAGACGCCGAGCGGCAAGATCCAAAGGTTCCTGTTGCGCAAGGCGGAGGTCGAAAAGCGCAAGGGTTGATGAAAGAGGTCGCCGCGCCGAAGCTGCCGATCTCCCCCGTCGTGGGGGAGATGGCCGGCAGGCCACAGGGGGGCGCTGTCCCGCCAGCGTGGCAGTGCTTGGGTTCCTCGCCCCGCCAAAGGCGGGGAGAGGTGGCCGCGAAGCGGACGGAGAGGGGCCTTTCGTAGGGCGCTCCCCTCTCCGTCTTGGCTTTGCCGAGCCACCTCTCCCCACATTCGTGGGGCGAGGAACCTTGATCCTGCAGCGCCGCGCTCCTTCGCGCCCCCTCTGCCCTGCCGGCCATCTCCCACACAAGAGGGGAGATCCGCAGTTCCCGCGCCGCTCTCGGCCTTCTTTTAGCCTGATCTTGTCATCAAACATGCGTGCGGCTTGGGCGAAACGGGGCACATCATGCGGCTGGTCTTGACACTTCTCCTCACGCTGGCGGGCAGCGCGGCATATGCGGCCTCGCCGGAAGACGATTATATCGCGGCGCGCGACAAGGCGATCGCCGACATCACCGCGCAGGAAAGCGCGAACACGGCAATCGAAACCATCGATGCGCAGAACGAGAAGGCGCTGGCCGACCTGCAGCAGCGGCTCGCCGCCATTCTTGGCCCGCTTTCGGTCAAGGGTTTCCCGGCGACCGGCACCAACAACATCGAAAGCCTCAACGCCTCCGACATCGGCTACGGCATGCTCGACGGGCTGCGGTATGCCCAGAGCGATGACGGTCCGAGCATCGTCGTCTCGACGCGCGGGCTGACCGAGCGCTGGCTCAAGTCCAAATCGACTGAGGCGGAAGCGGATTTCAAGCTGCCTACCGATATCGGCGCGGCGTTGAAGCTTGATAGCTTCTACACCCAGGCCATCGGCAGCGACGCCGCCTTCTCCGGCACGCTCGACTTTCCGCTGAAGAAGCCCGACGGCGCCGACATGGTGGTGGCCCGGCTCGGCGGCTGGACGCAGGATGTCGGGCCGATCTACGAGCAGCATGTCGTGGTGGCGGTCGTCAAAGGTAACCGCATGATGATCGCCGAAGCCCCCGCCTCGCCCGCCGTGCCGAGGATCGCGGCCTGCGATTCGATCTGGGCAGCCGCGGACGCCGCCGCGCAGAAAGCCCAGCAGGCCGACGAAGGCTCGGACCAGGACAACCCGCAGGCCTCCGACCCTGCCAACGCCGCCTGGGAAAAAGGCGATGCCGACTACCGCGCCTGCATGGCTGAGCGTCTGCCCGGCGATCCGTCCTTCCCGGCGCTGCTCAAGCAGGCGCAGGACCTTGCCGACGGCATGGCGGGCAAATAGCCCGCCAAAGCATTCCGGGCGCAGCGGTTTTCTCAGCCAGCGTTCAGTCGCAAGTTGCGCCGCGGAACACGCCGCGGAGCAGGACGGGCCGTTTCCGCGATGATCCCATTGGCCTGAGGCGCGGCATCCTTGCGCGACCTTGCGTCGGTCACCCGATGCAGCCGCTCGTAGGGCAGCAATTCCCGGATGCGGGCGTTGAGTGCTTCGACCTCGGCGCGCAGATCCTCGCATTCCTGTTTCTGGATATCGAGCTGGATCTGCTCGGACGCCTGCTGCAGGGAGAGCTGGGAAAGATTGGTGTTGACCACCGACAGGCTTTTCTTGTCGGCTTCGCTTTCGTCCTTGAGGACGGCCAGTCTTTCCTGCGCGATCTGGCGTTCGGTCACGGCATCGTTGAGCTCAGCTTTCAGCCTGACGATCTCGGCCGAGCTTTCGCCATTGGTTGTCGTGGCCTGATCCAGGCGCGACTGCAATTCCTGGATTTCCGAGCGCAGCCCGCGCATCTCGGCTTGGGCGCGGGCCAATTCGGCCGCGTTGTCGCTTTCGGCAATACGGGCCGCCTCCGCAGTTTCGGCAAGCCTGGCCTGCGTTGCCTCCAGCGTCTTCTGCAGCCGGCTTTCTTCCTTTTCGTGGTTGCCGATCTGCGCCATCAGCTCGGCAATGTGGGCGGTTTCACTGGCATGAGTGGCCGCGAACTCATCGAACTTGTGCCGGGCCTCAGCCTCGCGTTTTTGCGCCTGCTCCAGGTCGACCGTGAGGCCGACTTGCTTCTCGCGCAGCAGCTTGTTTTCTGCGCCGCGCCTGTCGACTTCGACAGTCTTGGCGGTCAAGGCCTTGACGATCTCGCCGAATTCCGTCTCGCGCCTGGCGCTCTCATTGCTCATCTCCACCAGCTCCAGTCGCACGGCCGCCAGCGCCGAGCGCAGCTGCTCACGGTCCTGGACGAGGCTCGCCTCGCGCTGTTGCCAGGCTTCGGCCGCGCCGTCACGCTCACGCTGCCTGCGAGCGGCGTCGAGCAATTGCTCGGTGAGCGTCTTGTGCTCGGTGGTGAGAGCGAGGTTTGCCAGCTCCAGCTCGTTGGAGCGCAACACGTCGCGATGGAAGACGTTGAGGACCTCACGCGTCATATGATGCGCGGTGGCGATCTCCGCCAGCTTCGCCTCGATTTCCTGCAGATGGCCCTGCCCGTCCCGGAAGAGCCCGGCCACGGCTTCCAAGGCGGCGAGCCGCGTCTGCGTATGCGGCGTCAACCGCGATGAAGCTGCCTCGGGCTGCTCTTCTGGCGCCGGATTCTCGTCGCTTGCCACGAGTTCCTGGCCTGCAACGGCATCGTCTCCCGACGGCGGTTGTTCATCATCCTTCAGAACGTCCTCGAATGCTTCCGCCAGATCCGATTGAAGGTCCTGAAATTCCTTATCGACGTCCTCGGCCCGCTTGATCAGAGACTTGAAATTCATCACCACACATCCCTTACTCACGCCCCACGCGTACTTAACGAATTGCTAATCTAGCCCTTTACCTTCCTTTCGGGAAGCCTATGCAACCGAAACCGAAATTAAGGTTATCGCCGGTCGCAATCTTATGCGGAGACGCTCTCAGGTGATCGCCCAACGGCTATTAACTTATGTTAATTTCCTCTCTTCGCGCTCGCGCTTAAAGCCCGCGCCGCAACAGGGAAAGACTGCGTGCTGCTTGTCATCATTCACATGACCGATGCGAAGACTTTTGCACTAAGAAATACAGCTTCCGTCGCAAGAATTTCCTCTATCCTCGGCCGCGCTCGAGCGACGGCGAAGAGTTGCGCTGTGCCGGCATCTGTTCGAGGTGGTTTCGTGGATTGCTACGCGGGAGGCACCTCGCCCCCCGCGTCGATGCATCAACTCTTGATTTCGATGCGCTTGACTTGCGACTGCGCCTTCTCGCTCTTCGGCAAGGTGACGGTCAGCACGCCATTCGTGAAGCGCGCCTCCACCTCGTCTTCCTTGACCTCGTAGCCGACCGGGATGCGGCGTTCGAAGCGGCCATAGAAACGCTCCGAGAATTGCCTATCTTTGTCATCCGTCTCTGAGCGCTTCTCGCCCCGCAGCGTCAGCACGCCGTCGTCGAACAGAACTTCGATGTCTTTCTGTTCAAGGCCGGGCACCTCGGCCGTCACCTTGATCTCCTTCTCGCCGTTGGAGATCTCGACGCTCGGCCAACCAGCGCCGAGGGCGGAGGCACCGCCAACAGACGGCCACCGGCTGTCGAAGCCGCGGAAAACATCGTCGAACAGGCGGTTCACCTCACGATGCAGCGACAGGAACGGATCGCGTTCCCCGTCGTGGAATATGCTTGGAACCTGGTTGCCGTTGCTCCGGCCCCAGGGAATCAGATCACGGACACTCATGGTTTCCTCCTTTCTGCTCGTCAGTCTGAAAGGCTTCCTCTTGCGCCGGGCCATGTGCCCGGCGCGTTGCGCGGGGGCGCTGACAGGAATACCTCAGGCCGCGTGCTTCTCGGCTTCGATCTTCTTCGTCGCGTCTTTGGGCATCGCCTTGTCGGCTGCGATCTCGATCCGGCGCGGTTTCATCTCTTCCGGAATTTCACGCTTCAGATCGATCGTCAGCAGGCCATTGACCAGGCTGGCGCCGACGACCTTGACGTGGTCGGCAAGCTCGAAACGGCGCTGGAATGCGCGGCCGGCGATGCCTCGATGCAGGTACTCACCCTTGTCCTCGCCGGCTTTCTGGCCCGAGACCATGAGCATGTTCTGCTCCTGGGTAATGGCCAGTTCGTCCTGCGCGAAGCCGGCCACCGCCATGCTGATGCGGTAGTCATCTTCCGAGGTCTTGGCGATGTCGTAGGGTGGCCAATTGTCGACGGTTTCGATCCGGCTCGCCGTTTCGAGCGCGTTCAACATTCGATCGAAACCGATGCTCGACCGGAACAGGGGGCTGAAGTCAAAGTTGGTTCTCATAGCTACATCCTCCATTGAGCAACATAGATACGAGGAGCGCCAAGGTAGCGGCGCTCCTTGACCTTGCCGGTCTCTCAAGACCCGGCAAAATCCATCTGGGAATTCAACGCCGGGACGTCAAGACCCAGGATCGAATCGCCTTCAAGCTCGTGAAAAGTCACGCTTTTCGTCTGCATGCAGGAGGGCAAATGATGAAATGAAGGCGGCCGCACAACACGACCGCCTTGCTGATCCTCAGTGGATCGCGATGACCCCGTCGACGGCCCGCCATTCCGAGGGCCTGATCAGCCGATGGTGGGCGACCCGGACGGAATGCAAGGCGCCCGCCAGCTCACGTTGCCAAAAGCCCAGAAAGCCCCTCAGCGCGGGGAAATCCGGGGCGAGATCATAGTCCTGCCAGACGTAGAGCTGGAGCAGGCTGGGATGGTCGGGCAGATGATAATGGATCTCGGCAGTGGTCAGACCATAGCCATTCATCTGCAAGCGAATTTCCGTGCGGACCGCTTTCGCCATCGCGCTCCGCCCTCACGCGCTCAGCCGCTCGACCAGCTGCCGGTGGGCGTCATCGGCAGGGCCGCTGGGCGGCGGGGCGTTGCGTCGAGCCGGCGCAGCGCATCCATGATGTCGTCGAAGGAGACCGGCTGCGCGGCGCCTGGCGGCCGGCGCAGCGCCGGCATCGATTCCACGGCGCAGGCGTCGGACGCCCAGGACGAAAGGATTGCTCGCTTTTCCCATGTGTCGAGCGAGCCGTCCTCCAGCACATCCCGCGGCTGCTGAAAATGGCTGGCCGGCGACAGCAGCCGGTCGAGCGAAAGGTCTGACATTTCGGGAGCAAGGGAAGGAATGATCGGCGAAAGCGTCTGTCGGTCCATTTCTGTCCTCCGTCTCCAAAAACTCCTTGGTTCGGGTTCCAAATTTCTCAGCGGTCCCGGCGCTGCCGGGCGCCGATAATTTTGTTCAGCTCAATCGCGAATTCAAGACTTTCGGTTGTCGCGCGATCGGATTCATCGCATGTTTTCAGCACGCTAGCACTCGGTGGTCGAGAGTGCCAAAAAATTTTCGACATCCCCTTGAAAGTACAAGAAGGCAAAATTAGCTCGACATGCGCGCGACGCCGAAAGGGTCGCCAGCCCCGCTCCGGTCCTGCCGGTCCGGAGCGGAGGGACCTCTCGCAATCTGTTTGTCCTGAAGGAGAACGATATGACGTTCCGTCCATTGCATGACCGTGTGCTCGTCCGCCGCATCCAGGCCGAAGAAAAGACGGCCGGAGGCATCATCATCCCCGACACTGCCAAGGAAAAGCCGCAGGAAGGCGAAGTCATCGCCGTCGGCCCGGGCGCCCGCGACGAGAGCGGCAAGCTCGTGCCCCTCGACGTGAAGGTCGGCGACCGGATCCTGTTCGGCAAGTGGTCAGGTACCGAGATCAAGCTCAACGGCGAGGATCTGCTCATCATGAAGGAAAGCGATGTGATGGGCGTGATCGAGCAGTCCGCGACGCTGAAGAAAGCCGCCTGACCGGGGCTTCGACCGAACCGCAACCCAGTCAATGAAAACTGCCTAAACAAGGAGTGATCCTATGGCTGCCAAGGAAGTCAAATTCCATTCCGACGCTCGCGAGCGCATGCTGCGCGGCGTCAACATCCTCGCCGACGCGGTGAAGGTGACGCTTGGCCCGAAAGGCCGCAACGTGGTCATCGACAAGTCGTTCGGCGCCCCGCGCATCACCAAGGACGGCGTCACCGTCGCCAAGGAGATCGAGCTCGAGGACAAGTTCGAGAACATGGGCGCCCAGATGGTGCGCGAGGTTGCCTCGAAAACCAGCGACATCGCCGGCGACGGCACCACGACCGCAACCGTTCTCGCCCAGGCCATCGTCAAGGAAGGGGCCAAGGCGGTTGCCTCAGGCATGAATCCCATGGATCTGAAACGCGGCATCGACAAAGCCGTCGAGGCTCTCGTCCAGGAGTTGAAGACCAACGCCCGCAAGGTGACCAGGAATGACGAGATCGCCCAGGTCGGCACGATTTCGGCCAATGGCGATGCCGAGATCGGCCGCTTCCTGGCCGAAGCGATGCAGAAGGTCGGCAACGAAGGCGTCATCACCGTCGAGGAAGCGAAAACCGCCGAGACCGAACTGGAAGTCGTCGAAGGCATGCAGTTCGATCGCGGCTATCTCTCGCCTTACTTCGTCACCAACCAGGACAAGATGCGCGTCGAACTCGACGAGCCCTATGTGCTGATCCACGAGAAGAAGCTCGGCAACCTGCAGGCGCTGCTTCCCGTGCTCGAGGCTGTGGTCCAGTCCGGCAAGCCCCTGCTGATCATCGCCGAGGATGTCGAGGGCGAGGCGCTGGCGACGCTGGTGGTCAACAAGCTGCGCGGCGGGCTGAAGGTCGCCGCCGTCAAGGCTCCGGGCTTCGGCGATCGCCGCAAGGCCATGCTGGAAGACATCGCCATCCTGACCGGCGGCACCGCCATCAGCGAGGACCTCGGCATCAAGCTGGAAAACGTCACGCTGGAGATGCTTGGCCGAGCCAAGAAGGTTGTGGTTGAAAAAGAGAACACCACTATTGTCGACGGCGCCGGCAAGAAGGAGGAGATCCAGGGTCGCGTCACGCAGATCAAGGCGCAGATCGAGGAGACCACCTCGGACTACGATCGCGAGAAGCTGCAGGAGCGGCTGGCCAAGCTCGCCGGCGGCGTCGCGGTGATCCGCGTCGGCGGTTCAACCGAGGTCGAGGTCAAGGAACGCAAGGACCGCGTCGACGATGCCATGCACGCGACCCGCGCCGCGGTCGAGGAAGGCGTCTTGCCAGGTGGCGGCGTGGCCCTGCTGCGGGCCGCCAAGGCACTGGACAGCTTGCAGGCCGAGAATGAGGATCAGAAGCACGGTATCGAGATCGTGCGTCGCGCAATCGAGGCGCCGGTGCGGCAGATCGCCGAGAACGCCGGTGCCGAAGGCTCGATCATCGTCGGCAAGCTTCGCGAGAAACCGGAATTCGGTTACGGCTGGAATGCACAGACCAATGCGTTTGGCGACCTCTACAAGGAAGGCGTCATCGATCCGGTGAAGGTGGTGCGGACCGCGCTCCAGGACGCGGCATCGGTTGCCGGCCTGCTGGTAACAACGGAAGCGATGGTGGCCGAAAAGCCGAAGAAGGAACCCGCGGTTCCGGCCATGCCGGCCGGCGCCGGCATGGACTTCTGAGACGCTGACGGGAGCCCGCTCCCCGCTACGGGAGCGGGCATTCACCAGGACGATGGGAGGCCCTCATGAACATGATGAGCGCAGATGGCTCGATTCCCACGCCGACGCATCCGGCAAGCGAATTCCTCGCCTATGAAGCCGAATGCCGGAGCGCGCTGAAGCCGCTGCTGGCAGGCCTGCTCGACGCGGCCGAAGCCGCCGGATGGAACCGGCGGACCGTCGCCTCGACGCTGATGTTCCTTGCCGCGCAGCAGGTGTCGGCCACCGAGACATCGGCGCGAAGCTGAGCGAAATCGGCCCCGCCACGGCGGGGTCCGTCCAACTATGTCGCGATGGGATTGGGCGAAGGGAATTGCGATTGCCATGATTGCAGGACGCTTGCGGGAATGCCTGAGAAGCTTGCGATGGGACGCCGCAGATCTTGCGCAGGAGCTTGGCTGTTCCAGGACCGATGCGACGCGCTGGATCGAGGGGCGCGCGCCGTTGCCGCTGGCGGTCGCCGCCTGGATCGAGGCCTTGGCTAAGGCGCATCGCGCGCTGCCGCCGCCGCGCCTGAACCCGCAGATTTCTGCGCCTGCGGGCCTGGTCAATGTGCAGGCCTTCCCCGGCATAGGCCAGCCGCGGCTGCACGGCGTCGTTCTGCAACCGCCCTACCCGCGCCGGCATGCGCTGACCGGGGCGACCGGCCTTCGCCCGGGCACCGTGGGCATCCACCGGAAAGAGGGTCCAGACCATGAACCACGACCGCTTTGAAAAGCCTGTCACGGTGCTCGTCGGCATCGGCTTGCCGGTGCGGCTGGAGACCGTGGCGGAAGCCTATGCCCTGCTGCAGGATTGGCCGGCTGCGAGCAGGAGCAGCGCGCATACGATCGCGCTCAATGCCTGCAAAGCCGGCATTGCCGGCGAGATCGACGCGGGGACGGTGCGGGCAACCCTTGTTGCCTTCGCCCGCCGCCACGATATTCTGGCGCCGGACATGGTTTCGCTGGCGCCCGCGGCGCTGGCAGGGCGCGCCCGCAAGCAACAATAGCTGAAGATTTGAAGCCCGGCGCGTGCTGGCGCGGCGGACAAAACGACCAACCCAGGAATTTTGAATGACGACGTATACCAAGACGGCGGAAACCAGGACATTCGAGGCGGACGTCTCGCGGCTGCTGCATATGATGGTGCATTCGGTCTATTCGGACCGGGATGTCTTCCTGCGCGAGCTGATTTCCAACGCGGCCGACGCCTGCGAGAAGCTGCGCTTCGAGGCGGTGAGCCGGCCCGAGCTCCTGGGCGACGATCCGAAGCCGCGCATCACCATTGCCGCCGATCCGGACAACAAAGAGCTTGTCGTCGAGGATAACGGCATCGGCATGAGCCGAGACGAGATGGCGGAGGCGCTGGGCACCATCGCGCGCTCCGGCACGCGCGCCTTCATGGAGCGCGTCGAGGCCGGCAAAGCGGCGGAGGACACGCAGCTCATCGGGCAGTTCGGCGTCGGCTTCTATTCGGCCTTTATGGTCGCCGACCGGGTCGACGTCATCAGCCGCCAGGCCGGCAGCGACGAAGCCTTCCGCTGGTCGTCCGACGGCAAGGGCACTTATGAAATCGGGCCGGTGCCGCTCGAGGCGGCTCCGAAGCGCGGCACGCGCGTGGTGCTGCATCTGATGGAGGACGCCACCTCCTACGCCACGCCCTACCGGCTCGAAGGGCTGGCGAAGTCGCAGTCAGGCCATGTGCCGGTGCCGATCACGCTTGTCGAGAAGCCCGGCGCCGAGCCGCGCGACATCGCCGACGGCACGGCGCTCTGGGTGAGGCAGAAGAGCGAGATCAAGCCGGAGGAATACATTGATTTCTACCGCAGCGTCGCCGGCCAGTATGACGAGCCGGCCTCCACCATCCATTTCCGCGCCGAGGGACGGCAGGAATACAGCGTGCTCGCCTTCGTGCCCGGATCGCGGCCGTTCGGCCTGTTCGACCAGGACCGCAAGGGCCGCATGAAGCTCTATGTGCGGCGCGTCTTCATCACCGACGATGCCGATCTCCTGCCGCGCTACCTGCGCTTCGTGCGCGGCCTGGTCGATTCCGCCGACCTGCCGCTCAACGTCTCACGCGAGATGATCCAGGAAAGCCCGCTGCTCGCCGCGATCCGCAAGGGCGTGACCAACCGTGTGTTGGGCGACCTTGCCAAGACCGCCGAAAACGACGCCGAAGCCTATGCGAAGATCTGGGAGAATTTCGGCGTCGTCCTCAAGGAAGGTCTCTACGAGAACTACGAGCGGCGCGAGCAGTTGCTGAAGCTTGCCCGCTTCCGTTCGACCGCTTCCGGCGAAGGCTGGCGCAGCCTTGCCGACTATGTCGGCGCGATGAAGGAAGGCCAGAAGGCGATCTTCTTCATGGCCGGCGACGACCGCGCCCGGCTGGAGGCCTCGCCGCAGCTCGAAGGGTTCCGCGCACGCGGCATCGAGGTGCTGTTGCTCACCGATCCTGTCGACAGTTTCTGGGTGACGATGGCGCCGGAATTCGACGGCAAGCCGTTCAAGTCGGTGACGCAGGGCGCGGCAGAGCTTGCCGACATCCCGCTGCCCGACGATGCGGCGAAACCGGATGCCGAGACGTCGTCGGATATCGCCGCCTTCCTGGCTTTCGTGAAGACGACGCTCGGCAAGGAGGTATCGGACGTGAAGGCCTCCGACCGGCTGACCGAAAGCGCCGTCTGCCTCGTCGCGCCCGAGCATGGCCCCGACCGCCAGTTCGAGCGCCTGCTCAACGCCGCCGGCCGGCTCGACAAGGCCGCCAAGCCGATCCTCGAGATCAACCCGCGCCATGAGCGCGTCGCGGCGCTGGCAAAGCTCGGCGACGACGATAAGGCGTTCAAGGAAGACGCCGCGCATCTGCTCTATGACGAAGCGCGCGTGCTCGACGGCGACAAGCCGGCCGACGCCAAGGCCTTCTCGGCGCGTCTTGCGCGGCTGATCGACCGCGGCTTGGCGAAGGGGTGATGCGCCAGCGGCGCGCTTGAATGGCTTGCCAGCGTCCAGCGCTAACTGGATGCTGGCACATCACGCGGCGCGGCTTGCCTGGTTCGGCGGCTTCGTGACAAAGCTGTTCGGCTGAGGCGCATTTGGTGGGAATCCGGACATGAACATAGAAGGCTTCTGCGATCCGCGTTTTGCCGGCGTGCGCGACGCGTTTGCCTGGTGTTTCGCTGAAGGTCTCGAACATGGCGGCGGCGTCTCGGTCGTGGCCGACGGCAAGACGGTCGTCGAGCTTTGGGGCGGGCATGCGGATGCCGCGCGCACCCGGCCGTGGCGGCGTGACACGCTGATCAATGTCTGGTCTTGCACCAAGGGCGTCGTGGCGCTGGCGATCGCCATGCTGGTCGAGCGTGGCAAGCTGGACTACGCCGCGCCGGTCGCGCGCTATTGGCCGGAATTCGCGGAAGCCGGCAAGGAGCGCATCACGCTCAACCAGGTGATGTCGCACCAATCCGGGCTGAACGGCCTCGCCGTGCCGATGGACGAGGCAGGCTTGCTCGCCTGGACGCCCTATATCGATGCGCTTGCCGCCATGGCGCCGCTGTGGGAGCCCGGCAGCCGCTGCGTCTATCACGCGCTCAGCTACGGCCATCTGGCTGGCGAAGTGCTGCGGCGCGTCGACGGGCGTGGCGTCGGGCGATTCATCGCGGAAGAGATCGCTGGCCCGCTTGGGGCGGATTTCCATGTCGGCCTGGCGGAGCCCGAGGATGCGCGGGCAGCCGAAATGATTGAAGGTCCGAAGACCTCGGAGTGGGTCGAGTTCGTGCGCGCCTCGCCGTTTCCCCAAGCTTGCGACAACCCGGCGCCCCGCGCCCTGGCGCCCAACGACCGCGCCTGGCGCGCCGCCGAGGTGCCGGGCGGCAACGGCCAGTCCACCGCCCATGCGCTGGCCCGCATCTACGGCATGATGGCGGCGGGCGGGACTTTTGAAGGCAAGCGCCTGATCGGCCGCGCGGCGATCGAAGAGGCCGCGAGGCCGCGCTTTCGCGGCATGGACGACAGCTTCGCGCTGCCGACCGCCTTCGCCGCCGGCTATCAGATCGAGGATCCCGTCTATGCCGGCCGCGCATCGCCGCAAACCTTCGGCCACACCGGCTGGGGCGGCGCCATCGGCTTTGCCGATCTGAGCGCCGGCGTCGGGTTCGGCTATGTCACCAACCGCATGCTGGGGTTCGACGATGTGGACCCGCGCCGCAAGGCGCTGATCGACGCCGTCTACGGCGCGCTCTGAATAAGATCGCTACCCTCTCAGCCCCGGCGCTTCCTGGCCGGTGCGCGCGACATATTCGGTGTAGCCGCCGCCATAGGTGTGGATACCATCGGGCGTCAGTTCCAGCACGCGGTTCGACAGCGCCGCCAGGAAATGGCGGTCGTGCGAGACGAAGAGCATCGTGCCTTCATATTGCGACAGCGCCTCGATCAGCATCTGCTTGGTGGTGATGTCGAGGTGGTTGGTCGGCTCGTCGAGCACCAGGAGGTTGGGCGGGTCGAACAGCATTAGCGCCATCACCAGCCGCGCCTTCTCGCCGCCTGACAGCACGCGGCACTTCTTCTCGATCTCGTCGCCGGAGAAACCGAAGCAGCCTGCAAGCGCGCGCAGCGGCGCCTGGCCGGCCTGCGGGAAATTATCCTCCAGCGTCTGGAAGACGGTGCGCTCGCCGTCGAGCAATTCCATGGCGTGCTGGGCGAAATAGCCCATCTTGACGCTGGGACCCCGCGCGACAGAGCCCTCGTCCGGCTCCGAGGCGCCGGCGACCAGCTTGAGCAGCGTCGACTTGCCGGCGCCATTGATGCCCATCACGCACCAACGCTCGCGGCGGCGGATCTGGAAGTCGAGGCCGGAATAGATCGAGCGGCTGCCATAGGATTTGTGGATGCCCTTCAGCGTCGCCACGTCCTCGCCGCAGCGCGGCGCCGGCTGGAACTCGAAGGCCACGGTCTGGCGGCGCTTCGGCGGCTCGACGCGGTCGATCTTGTCGAGCTTCTTCACCCGGCTCTGCACCTGCGCGGCATGCGATGCGCGCGCCTTGAAGCGTTCGATGAAAGCGATCTCCTTGGCCAGCATCGCCTGCTGGCGCTCGAACTGCGCCTGCAGCTGCTTGTCGGCCAGCGCGCGCTGTTCCTGATAGAATTCGTAATTGCCGGAATAGGAGGTGAGCGCGCCGGCGTCGATCTCGATGATCTTGTTGACGATGCGGTTCATGAACTCGCGGTCGTGCGAGGTCATCAGCAGCGCGCCGTCATAATCCTTGAGGAATTTCTCCAGCCAGATCAGGCTTTCGAGGTCGAGATGGTTCGACGGCTCGTCGAGCAGCATGACATCGGGCCGCATCAAAAGGATGCGGGCAAGCGCGACGCGCATCTTCCAGCCGCCGGAAAGTTTCGAGACGTCGCCGTCCATCATCTCCTGGGAAAAGCCGAGGCCGTCCAGCACCTCGCGCGCGCGGCCGTCCAGCGCATAGCCATCAAGCTCCTCGAAGCGGTGCTGCAACTCGCCATAGCGCTCGATGATTGCGTCCATCTCGTCGGCGCGCTCCGGATCGCCCATGGCGTGCTCCAGCTCGCGCATCTCGGCCGCCACCGCGCTTACCGGCCCGGCGCCCTCCATGACCTCGGCGACGGCGCTCAAGCCGCCCATGTCGCCGACATCCTGACTGAAATAGCCGATGGTGACGCCGCGATCGACCGAAACCTGGCCCTCATCGGGCTGTTCCTCACCGATGATCATGCGGAACAAGGTCGTCTTGCCGGCGCCGTTCGGGCCGACCAGCCCGACCTTCTCGCCCTTCTGCAAGGCGGCCGAAGCTTCGATGAAGACGATCTGTCGGCCGTTCTGCTTGCCGATATTTTCGAGACGGATCATGTTTTGTAGGGGAGTAAGTCAGTAGGGGAGTAGGGCAATAGGGGAATGCGAGGAATAAGGGAACCCCCTTATCTCCGGCGTTGGTCTCAAATCCTACTGCCCTACTGCCTTATTGCCCTACTCCCCTGCTTCACTTCGCATCGTGAAAAATAATCCCCACCGTATGCCGCCGGCCAGACCGCAACCGGCTGACGCCGTGGCGGAGATTGACGCGATAGTACCCCTTGGTGCCCTGCACCGGCCGGTTGTGCACGGCAAAGACCACTGCGTCGCCGCGTCTCAGCGGCACCACCTCGGCGCGGCTTTGCATGCGCGGGCGCTGCTCGGTGAGCACGAATTCGCCGCCGGTGAAATCCTCGCCAGGCTCGGACAACAGGATCGCCACCTGCAGCGGAAAGGCGAGCGCGCCGTAGAGGTCCTGGTGCAGGCAGTTGAAGTCGCCGGGGCCATATTGGAGAAGCAACGGCGTCGGCTTTGTCTGGCCCTCGTCATGGCAACGCTTCAGGAAAGCGGCGTGGTCGGCGGGATAGCGCTGGGCGACACCCATCTTCTCGTTCCAGTCATTGGCGACCGTGGCCAGTTGCGGATAGAGCGCAGTGCGGAGGCCCTCGATCAGATCCGGCAGCGGGTATTTGAAGTAGCGATATTCGCCTTTGCCGAAGCCGTGACGCCCCATGATCACATGGCTGCGGAAATGCTCCTCATGCGCATAGAGGCCGGCGATGTCGGCGCATTCTTCCGCCGACAGCAGGCCGGGCATGACGGCGCAGCCATGGGTATTGAGGTCGGAAACGATGCCGCGCCAATCCTGTGCCGCGACGCGGGATTCGGCGGAGCGACTGGCACGTTTCGTGTTCAGGGAGTGGACGGTCATGGGTTGGCTCCTTGCTTGTCCCGAAGATGGGGCACGCGACGGAAAGGAGCCACCCGATTCGTGGCAAGTTGGCGGAGCGCTGGAACTGCCAATCTCCCCCTTGCGGGGGAGATGGCGGGCAGAGCAGAGGGGAGATGTGAAGGAACGCCATGGCGCAGGATCAAGGTTCCTCGCCCCCATAAAATGGGGGAGAGGTGGCTCGGCGAAGCCGAGACGGAGAGGGGGAGCGCCCTACGAAGGCCCCCTCTCCGTCCGCTTCGCGGCCACCTCTCCCCCGCCTTTGGCGGGGGCGAGGAACCTAAGCTTGGTTAGGTCGGCGGGACAGCCCCCCCTCTGCCCTGCCGGGCAAGGGGGGAGATCAGCAGCCTCACCCCCGGCGATACTTCTCCAGCTCCGGATCGAGATCGACCTTCACCGCATTGGTGAACACGCAGGTCGCCACCATGATGCCGGCGAAGGCGGTGAGGTTTACCAGCAGCGTCTCGTCATAGCGCGCCTTGAGCGCGGCCCAGATTTCATCCGGAACGGAGTTGGCATCGGCCGCGACCGCCTTGCCGAACCGCATCAGCAGCGCTTCGTCGGGCGTCGGCGTGATCGCTTGGGGATCGAGGCCGTTCTCGATCAGCGCCCGGCGGAAGAAGGTCACCGGGATTTCGGCACGCATCGTCTCGGCGATCGCCTTCGAGAACAGCCAGATCGCGCGGTCGTCGAGGGTAGGCTTGAGCAGATCGCGCAGGGTGAACCATTCGGCGTAGATGCGATGCGCGGCCGGCGAATGGAGCAGGATGCGCTTCATGTTGGTCATGCGGCCGCGCAGCTTAAGCTCGCGATCATGCTCGGCGCGGATGTCTTTGGAGGCGGTCGCGTAGTCGATCGCGGAGAGATGCGCCATCAGCTTCACCCCAGCGTCGCGCGCAGTGCCGGCGCGCCGCGCAGCGTGTTGGAAACGGTGCAGATGTCCTCCGCGTCCGCGAGGATTCGCTGCTTCGTCGCGGCGTCGAGATCGCCGGTGATCTCAAGCTTGATGGTGAATGTCTCAACCCGCGACGGCTCGTCCTTCGCCTTCTCGCCACCGACATCCGCCCTCACTTCGCCCAGCCGGTCGGCGACGCCGAGACGGGTGGCGGCGATGCGGGCGCTGAGCACCATGCAGGCGGCCAGCGAAGCATAAAGCAGATCGAGCGGATTGAAGCCCGGCGCGCTGACCTGGGTGACGACATCGACCGTGCCGCCGGTCGGCGTCGTGACCGCCGGCAGGCCGCCCGGCGGCAGGACGGCAAGCGCGCCGACATTGCGGGTTCTGATCTTCAGCTCGCTCATTGCAAAATCCTTCCGGCCGTGATGGCTGACAGATCTGTCATAGCGGGCATGAATTCAACAGGGCAAGCGCTGAATGCCAAGGAGGCACCGCAGGCGGACGCAGGCCTCTTGGAATCGGTCGCCGGGCCTCTATTCCCCTCCCGCGCCCCTTATGCCAGCCCCCGCAGCACATGCTTCTGAACCTTGCCCGACGCCGTACGCGGCAGCGCTGCCACCGCCCGGAATTCCTTGGGCACCTTGTAGCGGGCGATGTGCGCGGCGCAGTGGCTGGCCAGCGCCTCGGAGTCGAGCGCGCGACCGGGCCGTAGCACGACGAAGGCGCGGCCGACCTCGCCCCAGCGCGCGTCGGCGATGCCGATCACCGCCGCATCGGTGATGTCTGGATGGGCAAGCAGCGCCGTCTCGACCTCGGCCGGGAAGACGTTCTCGCCGCCGGAGATGAACATGTCCTTGCGGCGGTCGACCAGGGTCACGAAACCGTCGTCGTCGCGCCGCGCCATGTCGCCGGTGCGGAACCAGCCGTCCGCGCTGAAGGCGCTCGCCGTCTCGTCCGGCCGGTCCCAATAGCCCGGCGTCACGTTGGGGCCGGCGAGCCAGATCTCGCCGGTATCGCCCGGCGCGACATCGCTGCCGGCGCGGTCGACGATGCGCAGCGAAACCGACGGCGCCGGCAGGCCGGCGGACCCCGCCTTGACGGCAATGCGATCCGCCTGCGGCGGCACGCCGAGCACAGTGCCGGCTTCCGTCATGCCGTAGCCGTCAGCCATGAGCACGCCCTGCTGGAGCCACCAAAGCACATCCGCGGCGGGATTCGGCGCGCCGCCGGTGAAAAGGGCCTTGAGCGAGGTCCAGCGCGCGGGCGCGAAGCTTGCATGCTCGCGCAGCATCTTCGCCATCTGCGGCACGCAGAAATAATGGGTGACGCCGAGATCGGGGTCGGCGAGCCGGCGATTGGTGACGCCGGCATCGAAGCCGGAGGAGATCAGGACAGTGCCGCCCCTCAGCAGGACGGGGCGAAGATTGGTGATCAGGCCGATGACATGAAACATCGGCGCGTCGCAAAGGACGATGCTGTCATGGCCGACGCGGCCGACGACACCGAAATTGACGGCCGTGGCAAAAGCGTTAGCCTCCGTCACGATGACGCCCTTGGGCCGGCCCGACGTGCCTGAAGTGTAGAGGATGATCGAGGGCCGGTCGGCTTCCGGCAAGGGACGGCGCGGCGCGGGCGCCGCCGCTTCCACCGCCGCCGCGAAGCGCGCGACCGCGACAGGCGCGCAGCCGGACGGCGCCGCGATGTCCAGGTCGGCGTCGTGCACCAGAAGCGAGGGGCCGCAATCGGCCAGGATAGCTTGGCGCTCGGGCACGGCGAGCCGCCAGTTGACCGGCACGAAAATAGCGCCAAGACGCATCGCCGCCTGTTGCAGGATGACGAGATCGGCGCTGTTGCGGGCCAACGTGGCGATCCGCTGCCCCTGCCCTATGCCATGGTTTTCGAGCACAGCGACCGCGCGCTGGATGGCGTCGTCGAGCGCCGCGTAGGTCCAGCGCCGGCCGGACGCGAGATCGACGCTAGCGAGGCGGTCTGGCTGCGCCCGGGCGTGCAGGGCGACAGGGTCGGGTGTCGTCCAGGCCGGCATTTGCGTTCTCCTCCCGTGTCACGCGCCGTATCGGTTGCCGGCCGGCATCAATGCCGGCACGGCGTCAGGTCATTCCGGATCATCTCGCCTTGTCGTAGGCACCGAGGCCAGGCTTGTAGCTCTTTTCGTCGATGAACTGGCGGATGCCCTCCTTGCGGCCTTCATTGTCGAAGGAATTCGCCGCCTCCTGCGCGCGCACCAGATAGTCCTCGGCATTGTCGTAGGTCATCTCGGCGACGCGGCGGATGGCGTCCTTAGTGGCCTTGAGCGCGACCGGGTTCTTCTTCAACAGGACCCCGGCCACTTCGGCGACGCGCGCCTTGAGGTCGCTGAGCGGCACGCTCTCATTGACCAGCTTCCAGGCCGCCGCCTTGCGGCCGTCGATCAGCTCGCCGGTCAGCGCGTGATACATGGCATCGCGCATGGACAGGAGATCGACCACCACCTTGGTGGCGCCGCCGCCGGGCAGGATGCCCCAGTTGATCTCGGAGAGCGCGAATTGCGCCTCGTCGGCGGCGAAGGCGAGGTCGCAGGCAAACAGCGGCCCGTAGCCGCCGCCGAAGCACCAGCCATTGACCATGGCGATGGTCGGCACCCGGTACCAGCGCAGCCGCCGCCACCAGCCATAGGCTTCGGATTGCGCCTTGCGCACCGCGCCCAGGCCTTTCGCCTCGGTCTCGCGAAAATATTCCTTGAGGTCCATGCCGGCCGACCAGGCGGCGCCGTCACCCGACAACACCAGAACGCCAACATCGTCCCGGAATTCGAGCTCGTCGAGAACCTGCATCATGCGCCGGTTGAGCGTCGGGCTCATCGAGTTGCGTTTGGCCGGACGGTTGAAGCGGACCCAGGCGATGCCGCCCTCGACCTCGAAGGCAACCGAGTCTTCGGTTTCACTGGTCTTTTCAGTCATGCCGGTCTCCTCCCCGATATTGCTATGCTGCATAGCTTTATCTTTGCTATGTCGCATAGTATTTTTGCCTTGACAAGGGCGTGGGTTGCGGCAATCGATCGGGCATGGACGAGACCAGGGTTCGCGATGTCCCCAGCGAGGACGCGCTCGACGCGCAGATCGGCTACAATTTGCGGCGCGCGTCGGCGCTGGCGCTCAACGATTTTTCCGTGGAGATGGCGCAAGCGTCACTGCGGCCGGTGACCTATGCCATGCTGGCGCTGATCGATGAGCGGCCGGGCATCCGCGCCGCCGAGCTCTGCCGGCTGCTCGGTATGAAGAGCGCCAACATGGCGCCGTTGCTCGCCGAACTGGAGGAGCGCGGCCTGATCGAGCGCGACGATCATGCGGAGGACAAGCGCGTGCGGAAACTCAGCCTGACCGAGGCGGCCAAGGCGGCAATGCCCGCCTGGCGGCTCAAGGTGCGCCGGCACGAAAACCGATTCCTGCAGCGTCTCAGCGGCAAGGAACGGGCGACGCTGCTGCGGCTGCTGCGCCTGATCTGGGTGGAGGAGGCGGAGTGAGCGCGGCCTCGACTTGTGAAATATCCTAGGCAAGCAAGCAGATGGCGGCGCGGGCTGCCGGATTGATTCAGGCTGTCGCGCAGGCGAAGCGTTGGAAAAGCTGGTGGGAACGGCCTCCCACCTCTTTCGGCCGTTGGCCGCGTGGGCTCGAAAATCGATCGCACGATCCGGGTTGCGATGAAGGGCTAAGGCACATTAGCGGTTCCTAAACCGTGAAGCGATATCTCTTGCAGACTGTAGGAGGCTTTGCGGATGAACGCCTTCTGGCGAATGACCGGATTTGCTTTGATCCTGGTGACCGGCGCGGCGACGCTGGCCGCGTTGCACATCCGTTCTCAGCGCGACTTCGCGCTCGCCAAGGAACGCTACCTCGAGAACTCCCAGGCGGCATCGCGGGCAACCGCCAAAACCGTCGAAGACGCGTTGCGCGCCATCTATGAGAATGTCCGGACCCTAACCTACCTGCCGAGCGTGCAAAACCTCGATCGCCATGGCACGAATCTCGGCGAGGAAGGCCGCGCCACGATCCAGCAGATCTACAACAACCTGGCCAACAACGTTTCCATCTCCGAAGTCTACTTCCTGCCGCTGGATTTCGACCCCGATCGCTTCGACCCGGTGACGGGAAAGCTGGAGGAGCCGATCCTCCAGTTCGACCAGTTGATCGTGAACGCCAGGGCAAGGACCGACGCCAGCAGCGCCAAAAAACTCGCAACGCTGGACAATCAATCGCTGACGCGTCCGCCCGAAGAGGTCGAGACCTATGAATACCACGAGCTCGCCAGGCAGCTTGCCTGGCTCAAGGCGAACTATCCGACTTCGAGCAATATCGAAGGGCTCAACGTACCGATCATCGGCACGAAAGAGCTGATCACCTGCGACAACACGGACTTCATCCACAGCGGCAACGACGCCGACCGATCGGGCTTCATCCTGTCGGTTCCCGTTTTCGCGGCCGACGGCAGCCTGCGGGGCTCGGTTTCGGCCATTATGCTTACCTCGGCGCTGAGAAAGCTTCTGCCCAGCGCCGATTATGTCATCGTCAATGCGGACTACGGTTTCGAGTCCGACCAGCATCGGCTTTCGACGTCGCTGGCGGCGGATACAAGTTCCTTCACCGCCCCCGATCCAAAACTGATCTATTCGGAAGTGATCCCGCTTTCCCTCAACGATCCGAGAAGCGCGTGGCGGCTCTGGGCCGGATTCCCGAACAGCCGGTTCGAGAACGATGTCGATGTCCAGTCGGTGCGGCAGTTCGAACTTGCGAGCTATGCCGCAACCGCCATCGTCACCCTGCTGGCGTTGGTGTGCTGGTATGCAATCGGGCGCACGATGTCGATGCAGACAGAGGCCGCCGAGACCCTGGAACGGCGGGTGGATGAACGCACAGCCGAGATCCAGCACCTGGCCACCCATGACATCCTGACTGGCCTGCCGAACCGTAGGCTGCTGGCGGATACGATGGACGAGGCGTTGCGCAGTCTCAGGGACGCCGAGAAGCTGGCCGTGCATTGCATCGACCTCGACCGCTTCAAGCCGGTCAACGACACGCTTGGCCATCCGGTCGGCGACGAGCTTTTGCGCGCCGTGGCGGCGCGGCTGAAGCAGCAGGCCGGTGAAACCGCCATGGTGGCGAGGGTCGGCGGCGACGAATTCACAATCCTGCAGTTGCTGTTCGATGACGACGACCAGGCCGGAGGGCTGGCGAGCCGAGTCATCCATGCGCTCTCCGGCGAATTTTCCATTCAGGGCCACACGATCAACATCGGCAGCAGCATCGGCATCGCCGTCTTTCCCGAGGACGGACAGAGCTCCGAGGTCCTGATCAGAAATGCCGATCTTGCCCTTTACAAGGCCAAGATGGAAGGCCGCGGCACCTGCCGGTCGTTCGAGCCGGGGATGGATGCGCGACTTCAGGAGCGCCGCCAACTCGAGGCTGAACTGGCCGTCGCCGTGGCAGACAATCAGTTCGTGCTCCACTACCAGCCGCTGCATGAGGCAATGACGTCTAAGCTTACCGGCTTCGAGGCGCTCGTACGATGGAACCATCCGCGACTCGGCCTGCTGGCACCGTCGGAGTTCATCCACCTCTCGGAAGAGACCGGCGTTATCGACGCGCTCGGTGAATGGATCTTGCGGCAAGCCTGCTCCGACGCCGCCCAATGGCCATTGCCCGTCAAAGTCGCGGTCAATCTGTCGCCGATCCAATTCAAGCAGCAAGGGCTGCCGCTTCAAGTCGCCGCGGCGCTCGCAGCCTCCAGCCTCATGCCGTCGCGGCTAGAGCTCGAGATCACGGAGTCGGTGCTGCTGGCGCACAACGAGCACACGATCAAGACCCTGCACAGCCTGCGCGATCTCGGCGTCGGCATCGCCATGGACGATTTCGGGACGGGATACTCCTCGCTGAGCTATCTGCGGTCCTTCCCGTTCAACCGTATCAAGATCGACCGCAGCTTCGTCAGCCTGATCTGCGAAAGCAGCGAGAGCCGTGCCATCGTCAAGGCGGTCGCCGATCTCGGCTCAACGCTCGGCATGACCACGACCGCCGAAGGCGTCGAGACCGAGGATCAGTACCGCCTGGCCAAGGAGAACGGCTGCACGGACGTGCAGGGATGGTTGTTCGGACGACCGATGCCGGCGTCCGAGCTCGCAGCCTTTTTCGAGGCACCGCGCGCCCTTACCGCCTGACGACGCGATCTTGCCGGCGGAACGACAAAAGGCCCGCCAAGCGGGCCTTTTGCACGAGATCTCTTAGCCTACTTCGTCAGGTCGAGCGCGGCGGAGAGGTCGCCCATCGGCGGCTGGTCGTGGTTGCGCAGCGCCTTGTCGCGGGCGACGATGCCCGGCAGCACCGGCAGGTCATAGCGGTTGGTGATGAAGCGCAAGATCGAGGTGGTGTCGTACTGCGTGTGGTCGACCATGCCCATCCTGGCATAGGGCGAGATGATGAAGGCCGGGACGCGGTTGCCCGGGCCCCAGCGGTCGGCCTTGGGCGGCGCAACATGGTCCCAGAAGCCGCCATTCTCGTCATAGGTGACGACGACCAGCATATGGGGCCATTGCGGGCTCTTCTCCAGATGCGAAACGATGTCGGCCAGATGCTGATCGCCAGAGGTCACCTCGGCATAGCCGGCATGTTCGTTGAGGTTGCCCTGCGGCTTGTAGAAGGAAACCTGCGGCAGCTTGCCGTCGTCGATCGCCTTGATGAACTCTTCGCCGCCGAGGCCGCCATCCTTGATGTGCTCGGCGCGCGCGGCAGTGCCTGGCGCGTAAGCCGCGAAATAGTTGAAGGGCTGGTGGTGGAACTGGAAGTTCGGCACGGGCGTCGCGTTCTTGCCGTCAAGCGCGGCCTGCCAGGCGCCTGAATACCAGGCCCAGGAAATACCCTTGAGCGACAAGAGATCGCCGATGGTGATCTCGTGCTGCGGCGGCAGCGTGTTCGGCTGCGACGGATCGGCCAGCGCCTTGTCGCCACCCTCGACCGGCTTGTTGGCGCTCGGCTGATAAGGCGGCTGCATGGTGTTGACGGCGTAGAAGTCGGGCGTGACGGATCCGTCATTGGCGAATTTCGGCACGCCGCCAAGTGCGGAGGCCGGCGAATTGTCGGCCGGCTTCAGCGTCACACCATCCGGCTCGACCACCGCGATCTGGCCCTTCGCTGGGCTGGTGTCGGCATTCGGATAATAAGGCACGCAGGCGCAGGCCAGCATGAAGTGGTTGAGGAAGGACCCGCCGAAGGCGCCCTGGAAGAAGTTGTCGGCCAGCACATATTTCTGGCCGATCGCCCACATCGGCAGCTTCGAGCCATCGTAATGGCCCATCACCAGCGAGCCGGAATCCGCCCAGGCGACGAACTTGTCGTTCTTGCCGCCGTCGATCTGCATCTGCTCCTGATAGAAGCGATGCCACAGGTCATGTGTGATGACGCCGGTGTTCTCGTTAAAACCCTTGGGATCGTCGATGGCGAAGACGGCATTGGGAAGATGCGCGCTCTGCGCTTCCGTCACCGCCGGCGTCACGCCCTTGCCGGTCAGCCCGCCCCAGGCCGGCGGCAATTCGGAGAGCGGCTTGCCGTCGCGGTCGATCTGGAGCGCCTGGCCGGGCGATACGTTGGCCAGGCCGTTCGCGCCGGGGAAGCCGCCATAGAGATTATCAAAGCTGCGGTTCTCGGCATAGATGACGACGACGGTGTCGATCTTGTCGTAGCCGGGAGGAGCCGCATGGGCAGCGGCAGAGAGCGATGCCAGCGCCGTCGAGGCGAGGCAAAGGGAGAGAAGGGACCGGGTCATTGGGAAGTGCCTCTTGGCTGGGGAATGGCTGGAGGACGGCTATGCGTGTGCGAGAATAACGAACAGGATGGACCCAGCTACTTCGATGCCTTATCACCTTTGTGACATTTGGCGCCGTCTCAAACACGGTTTCGTGAGCGCGAAGACTGGTCATCAATCTTTTGCACTGCCTCCTTACTTCCCGGCAGAATTCAGGATGGCACCGATGACGATGGGAAGATGGCAGAGCCGGGCGGTCGTCATTGCAGCGGCTTCGATCGTCGGCTTCATCGTGCCAGCCAACACCGCGGAGCCTTCCAGCGTCCATCCCGGCCCGATGTCACGCCAGGAAGCCTATGCGCGCGCCGAAGCGCTGACGGCGCTCGGGCGGCAGATGTTCTTCGACCCTTCGCTTTCGGCTTCCGGCAAGCAGGCCTGCTCGTCCTGCCACGATCCCAACCACGCCTTCGGACCGGCCTCGGCCTCGCCGGTCGAAATGGGCGGAGCCAAGCTCGACCAGCCCGGCGTTCGCGCGGTGCCGTCGCTGCGCTATTTGCAGGCGGCGCCATCCTTCACCGAGCATTTTTACGATTCCGAGGATGAAGGCGACGAGAGCATCGACAACGGCCCGACCGGCGGCCTGACCTGGGATGGCCGCGCCGACCACGGCCAGGATCAGGCGAGGATCCCGCTGCTCTCGCCCTTCGAGATGGGCAACAAGGACGAGGCCCAGGTGGCCGCCAGCCTGCGCAAGGCGCCCTATGCGGACGCCTTCAAGGCGGCCTTCGGCGTCGATGTCTTCGACCATCCGCAGGACGCCTTCGACGCGGCGGTTGAAGCGCTCGGCACCTTCGAGCAGAGCGGCACCGACTTCTATCCTTATTCCAGCCGCTACGACGCCTTCCTTGCCGGCAAGGCACAGCTTTCGGCGCAGGAATTGCGTGGACGCATGCTGTTCGAGGACGAGGTGAAGGGCAATTGCGCGAGCTGCCACTTGAGCGAACCAGCCAATGACGGCGAGCCGCCGCAATTCACCGATTATGGCCTGATCGCGATCGCCGTGCCGCGCAATCCGGCCATCCCCGCCAATGCCGATCCCGATTACTTCGACCTCGGGCTGTGCGGTCCGCTGCGCACCGATTTCAAGGGCCGCGCCGAATATTGCGGCCTGTTCAAGACGCCGACGCTGCGCAACGTGGCCTTGCGCAAAAGCTTCTTCCACAATGGCTATTTCCACACGCTGCGGGACGCGGTCGCCTTCTACGCCAGCCGCGACACGGATCCTGGGCGCTGGTATCCGAAGAAGGCGGACGGTACGGTGCACAAATTCGACGACCTGCCAAAGGCTTACTGGCCGAACCTCAACACCGACCCGCCCTTCGACGGCAAGAAACCCGGCGACAAGCCGGCGCTGACCGACGCCGAGATCGACGACATCGTCGCCTTCCTCGGCACGCTGACGGATGCCGACCAGGCGGGCCAGTGAGGCGGCTCAGCCGCTGTAAGGAAAGGCGGCGCGGGTTCCGGTCGGGATTGTCCCCTGCAATTATGCGCCTGTGTGAGCCAGGTCATAGGAACGACAATCAGCGTCTGCTATATTAGAATCTCATCAGAGCGGGGGCTCGAATGAGGTTCGTCGCGGTGCAGGAGCCGCCCCATCACAGTTGGGCGGTGGTTGATACGATCAACGACGCGCCGGTGGAATTTGCCGGCCGGGTGCTAATCGGACTTACATCGCGTGAAGCGCGCTGGTTCGTCGCTGTAGCGAATGATCCTATGCCCTGGCCGCAAGGCGGCCGGCGGGTTGCGTGGCTGCGGGTCATCGGTCAGAGTGCCGATGTCAGGTTGCTGGCTTTAGAAAAACACGGCCGCACAGCCGGTTAAAGCATGTCTCCCGAAAGTGGTAACCGGTTTCGGGAGACATGCGCAAAATCAAAAACCTAAAGCGCATGAGCGAATCTGAAAGATCGCGACGTGCTTTAGGAAGGCACGCTGCCGAATTGATTCAAGGCAGATCGTTCTGCGCTGTCTCGGCCCCTCATTGCGCCGGAGCGTAGCGGCTTACCACCATACCGCAGGCATAGGACTTCGAGCCGAGGAGTTTCAACCTGGCAAATCCGCCCTGATGGAAGATGCGGCGGCCGCTGCCCAGCACCGCTGGATTGATGAAGAGCTGGAACTCGTCGACCAGGCCGGCGGCGATCAGCGCCGAGGCGAAGCCGGCGCCGCCGAACACCGCGATGTCGCCGCCCTCTCCCTGCTTCAGCGCATCGACCTCGCGCGGCAGGTCGCCGCTTACGACCCGTGTCCGTTCCCAGCGCGAAGCTCCGAGCCTGTTGCTCGCCACCACCTTCTCAGCCTCGACGATGCGCCGCGCGAAAGCATAGAAGCGATCCTTCGGATATTTCTTCGCCGCATTGCCCCAATGGGCAAGGTAGCCCTCCTCCGCCATCTTGCGGCTCAACAGGATGGTGTCGACGGTCGCGAAGACGGCATTGAAATCCTGTTTGAGCTCCTCGTCCCAGGCGCTGTCGTCGCCCCATTCCCAAAGCTGCCAGCGACGATCCTCATCGGAGCCGACAAAGCCGTCCACCGACATTTGCATCTGAAGGATCAGCTTCCTCATCTTCGTTCTCCTCGCCAATGATTTACTTTTGGAACCATTTGACGCAATGCGATAATGGTGTCAATAGTAAATTGATTTACAAATGGAAGCATATTAATGGCGACCAAGGGACGGTCCGGCTGCCCGATCAGCCTCTCGCTCGAATTGCTCGGCGACCGCTGGACACTGCTCATCATCCGCGACCTGGCTTTCGCGGGGAAACGGCATTTTCGCGAATTCCTGCAGTCCGACGAAGGCATCTCGTCGCGCACGCTGGCCGAACGGCTGCAGACGCTGCAGGACGAAGGCATCCTCACCCGCAGCGACGATCCCAGCCATGGCCTGAAGGCGATCTACCGGCTGACCGAAGCCGGCATCGACCTGTTGCCGGTGCTGGCTACCCTGGGAGCGTGGGGCAGCAAACACCGCAAGGCCGACGACAAGCTCGCCCGGATCGCCGATGACCTCGCGGCCGGTGGCGAGCCGGCGCTCGAGCGGATGAAGGCGACGCTCAGGGCGCTACATCTGGGATAGCGAAGGCGGAATACCGCACTCTCCGGCGAGCTATGTCTGCTTGGGGTCAGCGGGCGGCCTTGCGCAGCGGTGCGTCGAAGCAAATGCAACGCCCGCGCGCCGTCCGCCGATTTGTCCCGGATTTTCACAGTTGGCTATGAGCGTCGACGATCTCAGCCATCCAGTCCGCTCTGCAGCGGCCCGGCCGGCTCCTCGGCCGGTGGCTCCCCGGGAAGCCCCAATCGCAGCCGCTCCTCCTCGGCGAAGCTCTCGGCCTGTTCGTGAATATCGAACACTTGCTGCGTCAGCCTGCCACCCTCGACGACGCGCACGATCCATTGGCCATTGACGGCTTTTACACGGACGCTGTCTGGCTCGCTTGTTACCATATACGGCCCCTGCCCTTCGGCCCAAGTATCTGATGTCTAGACCCAATAGGATCTAGAGCGCGCGAAGTTGCCGAAAAGCGGAGCTGATCGTTCTTTAGTGCAAAGGCACTCGCCGATACTCAACAGATTTTTGGAATCTGGGAAATAAAAACGATTATGGCGCCTACGCTGCCTGATCCCCGGCGGACATAACTCGCGGAGCGATGGGCGGCCCGGCAGCCTTGGGGGGTGATACTGGGTTCGGCGGCCGGGCCTAACCGGAGTTTGCGAGGCCGCCGGCTGCAGGAAAGGATGCGCTCGCGCCCATGCAAGGGCAAGAACGACCTAGGCCCTAGGACCAAAGCTTCAAGCGCAGGGCCGAAACGGACCAATTACAATCAGACTGGAAAACCACCTGCAGCCGGCCGCGCGTCAAAGGCCGAGATAATGCCGGCCGACGAGATAGCCGAGCGCCGCGACCACCAGCGGAAACAGCGCCGGCGCCGCCCTGCTGAACAGCGAGGCGCTTATCTCCTTGGCGGGAGCGCTGGGTTTGGCATTGCCGAGGTTTTTGGTCATGGCTCGCTACCCCGTTGGGGCTGATTGCCGGCGGAGCCATTAAATTAGAAGTCGCTTATTAAGTTTCCGGCAAGCCCAACGCTACAATTCGCGGCAATTTATTCCGATTGCTGGGTGCGCTCGGCAAGCGCGAAAGCCTGGAGGTTGCGCGATTTGCCGGGGTCCTGGTCGGCATTGGCGATGATGGCGTGGAAGGCCGCGCGGGCGATGTCCTTCTTCTTGGCGTCGGGATGCTCCTTGCGCACCGCCTTGACCAGATCCTTCGGCGTCATGCTGGGGGTGACGAGGCGCATCAGCGTGTCGCCTATGGCCTGCAATTCGCTGGCATCCATAACGATGACCCTTTTTTGACGACATAAGCCTAGCATATAGGGGGGCGAGCGCGTCACTTTTGTGATACGCGCCGGTAGAATGCGCTGCCATATCACGCCCGACCGCATCCGGCCTCACTCCACTTTGCGCCGGAACTTCGAATGGCAGCTCGTACAGTCCTGCAGGATGAGGTGCAGGAGATGTTCCGGCGGCATGGTGGCTGGATCTACTTCAGCCGCGCCCGGGCGCTTGCCGAGCAGGCTGCCGCCATCCATCGGCGGGCCGGTCATCCGCATGTCGGCGGTGATCCCTGGCGGCGGATTCGCGGCCTTGTCAGCGAGCGCGTCGGCGAGCCGGCTGATATGGCGGGCGAGCGCCTCGAACTCCGGCCGGGCCTGGTCGATCTCCGGTTTGGCGGCCGACGGCGCGCCAAGCGTGCCCTGCGGGAATTCGCCGGTCAGGGCGCCGGCGCGGGCGCTCAGGTTGTCCGCCGCCGCCTTGAAGGCCGCCGGCTCATAGGCGCGCTTGCCGTCGAACATTTCGGCGATCGCCCTGGCGGCGGCCGCCATCTCCTTCATCGAGGCCTGGCGCGCCGCCACGATGGGATCGCCCGGCTCCGCGGCCAGCGACGGACCAAGGATCAACGGGCCGGCGAGCGCAAGCATCGCCGCCGCTACAATTATGCGATCCCTCATGCCTGCACGTCGACGATGCCCATCATGCCGAGCTGCTCATGCTCCAGGATGTGGCAGTGATACATGCGCGCGCCCGGCCGTTCCTGGCGCGTGAGAAGCCGCACCGTCTCGCCGCGCGCCACGTTGACCGTGTCCTTCCACGCCAGATAAGGCGGCTTGGCGACCTTGCCGCCCTGTTCGCGCTCGACCACCTGGAACTGCGTGCCGTGGATATGGAACGGATGGTCCATGTCGGCCTGGTTGACGATTTCCCAAAGCTCGGTATCGCCGGCCCGGGCGACGATGTCGACGCGCCCCATGTCGAAGGCCTTGCCGTTGATCAGGAAGTCCATCCCCATGCTCGCGGCATTCATCGTCATGGCCTCGGTGAGGACGAGGCGGCGGCTGACGGCGGGAGCCCCAAGCGGCGTGATCGGCCGCAGCCGTTCGGGAAGCGGCGGCATCGCCTCGGCCGGCGTTTCGGAAACACCGACCGTCAGCAGCGTCAACCCGGCGTCCGTGGGCCGGCCCGGCCCCATCCAGCCGCGGTCGTAGGGAAGCGTGGTGAGCGTGGCGGTACCCGGTCGGTCGAAGGCGACGACCAGCTCGACGCGCTCGGCCGGGCTGAGCAGGATCTCCTCGGCCGCCACCGGCTTCTCCAGGAGACCGCCGTCGCTGCCGATCACGGTCATCGAAGCATTGGCGAAATCGAGCCTAAGGAAGCGCGCATTGGTAGCGTTGTAGAGCCGCAAGCGCCGCTTCGTGCCCATCGCGACCGCCAGCTTCGGGTTCTTCTGGCCGTTGACCAGCACATGGTCGCCGACGCGGCCGTTCATCATGTCGATCATGGTGTTGTCGGGCATGGATCCGTCGGCGGCCAGGCGAAGGTCGGTGAACATCAGCGCGGTGTCGCCATAGGCCGCCGGAACCGGATCGGCTTTCGCCTTGACGACGAAAGCGCCGGCAAGGCCGCGATAGACCTGCTCGGCCGTCCGGCCATGCGGATGCGGGTGATACCAGTAGGAACCGG
The DNA here is from genome assembly GCF_004016445.2 of Mesorhizobium sp. M2E.F.Ca.ET.219.01.1.1. GTDB lineage: Bacteria > Pseudomonadota > Alphaproteobacteria > Rhizobiales > Rhizobiaceae > Mesorhizobium. The sequence continues at coordinate 875,167 of NZ_SADT02000002.1, read as the reverse complement.
CCGAGCCCTCGGGCAGATCGAAGGCGTAGACGCGGTCGGCGCCCGCAGCAACCGGGTCCATCGGGTTGCCGTCCTGGTCGGCGGGCACCGGCATGCCGTGCCAGTGGATGGTGCTTTGCTCACCCGAGATCCGGTTGGCGAAGGTGATCTCGACGCGGTCGCCCTCGTAAGCCTCGATCAACGGCCCCGGGCTCGTGCCGTTATAGGCGAGGATCGACGTGTCCTGACCCTCAACGAAGCGCGCCGTGGCGGGCTCGGCCGTCAGCCGCGCTTTGAACAGGCCGGGCCGGCCGGCCTTGTTGGCCAGCAGCGGCAACTCGCGCAGAGCCTCGCCCTCGGGCAGCGCCGCGGGCGCTTGCGTCATGGCGCCCATGTCATGGCCGGCATGACTGCTCATATCCATGCCGGGCATGGAGTCCATGTTCGACATGTCGTCCATCTTCATTTGCGCCAGAGCGCGCGGGCTCGCCAGAACCGCCGCCAGGCCTGCCGCCAGAAAACCGCGTCGATGCATTTTTTCTCCTGGATCTCGGTTGGGAAGGACGCCGCCGGGACGATCCTTTGAGCACGCTACGGGTTCCAGTAACTGGAAGGTCAAGAGCGATGTCGCGGCCGAAGCGCTCCCACCCGCAGTGACTTTTTTCGGGTGTTTTTGTCCGGATGGCGCGAAGAGCGATCCCGGACCGCCGCCCGATCGGCTGGTCCACAACATTTCCGGCCTGCCTGTTTCAAGGTTCGCCGAACGGTCGCATTTTGACCCCAATCCACCTCTAGCCGGCTGAAGATGTTGCGGTTCCGGTCTTCACGGTTTCTTGACAGAGGCCGGAAAAACGGGCAGCAAAGCGGGTGAGGGAGAGCATTTTTACCGTGGCGAAGACCATGGAAGGCTCTTTTTTCGTATGGACCGTCGCCAAAATCGGCGATTGGTGGAGGGATTGGTTAACCATCTTTGTCCATCTTTTGAATCAATCGGCAACAGACGCGTGAAGGTGCAGGGGGCACCAGCGAACTGTGATCGTGACGGGTGCAAGGTGCGAAAACCGGCATGCCGATTGAGAGTGGTCGTATGGCGTTTTTGCGTTTGAAAAACCGGGGTGACGCTCCTCATGGGGGGATAACTTCGAAAAAGTCTGGTCATCGTTGGGTCCTGGTGCCTGCTGTCGGCGCCGCCCTCGCCCTATGGTCCGCCGCAACCTTGGCGGGGCTCTATTCGGTGAGCACCTCGCTGACCGCCGCTTCCAACGGATTGCCGCAGGGCGTGCTTTCGCCGCGCACCCTCGCGCTTGGCGACCAGCGCCGGCAGATTGCCAATGCCTGGGCGCTGCATCTTGGCGTCTATGGCGGCTATAAGGCAGGCTCGCTCACCGGCGGCTGCGATGCCGGCTGCTTCAGCCTCGCGACGAGCTTCAGGCAGGGCGGCCAAACTCCTGAAAAAATTAAGGATAAAGTTCTTGACGGCAAGATGGCGCGCCTCAAGCTGCCGGCGCCCGACAGCGTCGCGCAGGAAAAGGTCGTGGTGGTGGCTTCGGCCGCCGGAGCCGTCGACCGTTTCGACGGCGTGGTGAAGCGGGCGGCGCTTTCGCCGCAGAAGCTTGCCGAAGCCTTTGCCCGCGCCGAGAACGCGCCGTTCCTGCTTGCCAGCCTGCCTTCGGCCAGCCGCTTTGGCGGCGCGCAGCCGGACGCCCCGATCGAGGCGCGCTTCGGTTCGCAGCCGGCCGAGACCCCCGAAGCTTCCGAGCTGGCGCTGGCGCTTGCCAACGTCGCGCCCGAGGATACGGCGGATGTTCCGACTGCCGTCGCGCTGCAAAACAGCGACGCGCCCAATGTCGCCGGCCCCGATGCTGCTGACAGTGCGGACAACGGCAAGGACGGCGGGTACCAGGTCGCCTCGCTGCCGCCGCAAGACGATCTGCCCGATGCCATTGCCGTGCCCGGTCTTCGCCCGCGCACCACGCTGGAGCGCGCCACCGAGGCGCCTGAACAGAATGCGGCCAAGCCGCAGAAGCCGGAGGCCGCGAAGCCGCAGGCCGCCAAGGCCAAGCCGCAGCCGACCGAATCCGACACCGTGCAAAGCGCGCCGACGGCGGTTTCACCGAGAAGCGGCGACCAGGCCCTGCCCGGCGTGGCGAATTCGAAGCCGATAGTGGCCGACACCAAGCCCGGCAAGCGCAAGGCGCAGGCGTCGGAAATGCTCGCCTATGCCAAGCCGGACACGCCGGAGCGCGGTAACCTTGGCGGCGCTTTCCGCAGCCTGTTCAATGGGCCTTCGACGGGCAATGGCGTCGCCGTCTACGATATTTCGGCGAGAACCGTTTACATGCCCGACGGCTCCAAGCTCGAGGCGCATTCGGGACTGGGGTCGATGGTCGACCAGCCACGCTTCGTCAATCGCAAGAATGTCGGTCCGACGCCGCCGGACACCTACAATCTGTCGATGCGTGAATCGCGCTTCCATGGCGTCGAGGCTATCAGGCTCACGCCGACCAGCGGCAGCAACAAATATGGCCGCAACGGCTTGCTCGCCCACACTTACATGCTGCGCGGCGGCCGTGCGGAATCCAATGGCTGCGTCGTCTTCAAGGACTATCACCGCTTCCTTGCCGCCTACAAAAGCGGCAAGATCAAGCGCCTTGTCGTCGTCCCACGCCTGACAAGCTCCCCCACCCGGGTGGCCCAGGAGGGCCGCCAGGGTTAAGCCTACTCCTGCCGGCGAACGTGTCGCCGGCATTTGTCAGTCCCCACTTGCTGATCCGAAGGGCCTCGCGCCAAAACGCGCGTGAACGCCGATGCCATCGCGGCATCTGGGAAGCGATAACGACCCTTCCCAGGATGTAGATATGGCGCGGCCCGGGCTTGCGGCAAGCCCCCGGGCATGGCGTATCAACGCTGCTCCGAAAAGAAAACGGAGCACGGAATGCGGATCTTGTTATCGACTTACGGCTCGCGCGGCGACGTCGAGCCTTTGGCGGCGCTGGGCGCGGCGTTGCAGGCGCATGGCGTCGAGGCCCGGGTGAGCGCGCCGGGCGACGCGGAGTTCGCCGCGCTTCTGGAGCGCGCCGGCGTGCCGCTGGCGCCGGCTTTCGCGCCGGTGCGCGAATGGGCGAAGGAGATGGTCAACCGGTCGCGATCGGCGACACCCGAGGACAGGGCCAGGCTCATCTCCGGCCAGGCGACCGAGATCGCCGCCAGGCAATATGAGGCGCTGAGCGCGGCCGCCGAAGGCTGCGACGCGGTGGTGGCGTTCGGCCTCTTCCCATCCTGCGCCGCCGCGCGGCTGGTCGCGGAACAACGCGGCATGCGCTACGTGCTCGGCACGTTCTGCCCCATCTGGCTGCCGTCGCAGCACAACCGGCCGCATGAATATCCTGGACATCCGCTGCCGGCCGGCGTCACCGACAACCGGCTGCTGTGGGAAACGGACATCCGGACTAAGAACGCGCTCTTCGGCGAGGCGGTCAACGGCCAGCGCGCATCGCTCGGACTGCCGCCGGTGCAAAATGTTCGGGACTATGTCTATGGCAATCCCGTCCTGCTCGCCTGCGATCAGGTGCTGGGCCCATGGCTGCCCTCGGACCTGATCGACGCCGTGCAGACCGGCGCCTTGATCCTGCCGGACGAACGGCCCCTCCCCGATCGGCTCAACGCGTTCCTCGATGCCGGTCCGCCGCCGGTCTATGTCGGCTTCGGCTCGATATCGGTTGCCAGGGAAGCCGGCCGCGCCGCGATCGAGGCAATCCGCGCCAGGAGCCTTCGCGCGGTGCTCGCACAGGGCTGGGCTGGGCTCGGCCTCATTGATGATGGCGACGACTGCTTTATCATCGGCGAGGTCAACCAGCAGGCGCTGTTCGGCCGCGTCGCCGCCGTCATCCATCACGGCGGCGCCGGCACGACCGTTGCCGCCGCGCGGGGGGGGAGCGGCGCAGCTGATCGTGCCGCAGATCGGCGACCAGCCCTATTGGGCAAGGCGTGCCGCCCAACTTGGCATCGGCGCCGCCCATGACGGTCCGGTGCCGACGAAGGAGTCATTGTCGGCGGCATTGGACGTGGCGCTGGCGCCGGAAACCCGCTCTCGAGCGGCGGCAGTGGCTGGCAAGATCCGCGCCGACGGCGCCGAGGTGGCGGCAAGGCTGCTGATTGAATTGCTCGGCCAATCCAGCCGGTGAACTCATTGCGCGGTCAGTTCCGCCAGCGCCCTTTGCAGGGGCGCCGGCGAGATCTGGATCGGGCCTGAAAAGGGCGAGTCCATGTCGATGATCAGATAGATCGCCGCGGCCACCAGCGCCGCCGAAATGAGGCATGTGAAGACGACGGTTCCATTGCGCGGCGCCCTGAAACCGAAGCTGGCGAAGATCAGCGTCAGCCAGGCGACGAGCAGGACGATCAACGGCGCAGGAATGGCGCCCTCGGACTGCTCGGCAAGTATCCAGCGTTGCTCGACCAGCTTTTGCAGCTGCTGTGTAGCGGCCTGCTGCGTGGCGGTCTGCCTGGCATCCGCGGGCGTCAATCCCGCCATGAGGTCGCCGACCTGATTGAGCAGCAGTTCCGACAGCCTGTTCGGGACGACCGTCGTGTCGCTGTCGGCCGTTGAGGTCTCGACGACACGCTGGACATAGGCCGTGAGCGACTGCCGGGCGCTGTCCGCCGCCGGCCCATAGAGCCGGAGCGTTCGGTCGAGCAGAATGAGATCAGTAGCGAAGGTGTGTACGTTGCCGTTGATGGACTCGAATGTGTTCTTGGCCGAGTTGATCATCAGGCCGAGCATAAGCGACGACATCACCACGAAAAGGTTCGCGGCAAGCCGCACCACCGCGCTGGTGTCGTCCCCAAGGTGGTGGGCAGGGAAGCGCTCGTGCACCATCAGGCTGACCAGCGAGGCCCCGGCCAGGCAAGCAAAGATCGCTGTCCCTACAAGCACTTCGCCCATGGCTGACATTGTAACCGAGGCGCGGCGCTTGCCAATCGGCTGTGCGGCGGCTGAATCCGCGTCGAAGCATAAGGACCTATATCGTTGGCCGACAAGGAGACTCTCGCGGCCGGCCTCCCTGCACAGCGAAGCAAAGGTTCGAAAACACCTTTCAATACCGGGCGAAGGCGTTATCTATGGCGCGGGGCGGCTCCCAATCACTCACGAGGCAATCCATGACAATTCGCGCTGTCGTCTGGGGCGAGAACATCCATGAGCGGACCAATGAGGTGGTGGCCTCCATCTATCCGGAGGGCATGCACGCGACCATCGCCAAGGCGCTGAATGCGGACAACGCGATCTCCGCCTCGACGGCGACGCTGGAGCAGCCGGAGCACGGCCTGCCGGAATCCCGCCTCGCCGAGACCGATGTGCTCGTCTGGTGGGGCCACAAGGATCATGGCGCGGTCGCCGACGAGGTGGTCGAACGCGTCGCAAAGCGCGTCTGGGAAGGCATGGGGCTGATCGTGCTGCATTCCGGCCATTTCTCGAAGATCTTCAAGCGGCTGATGGGCACGCCCTGCACGCTGAAATGGCGAGAGGCCGGCGAGCGCGAGCGGCTCTGGGTGACGAGCCCCAACCATCCGATCGCCGAAGGCGTCGGCGAGTTCTTCGAGCTCGAGAACGAGGAGATGTATGGCGAGCAGTTCGCCGTGCCGGAGCCGCTGGAAACCGTCTTCATTTCCTGGTTCCAGGGCGGCGAGGTGTTCCGTTCGGGCCTCACCTACCGGCGCGGCGCCGGCAATGTCTTCTACTTCCGCCCCGGACACGAGACCTATCCGACCTATCACGACGCCACCGTGCACAAGGTGCTGCGCAACGCGGTGAAATGGGCGCACAACCCGCAAGGGTCGAAGCCCGCCATCCTCGATGCGCCGAACGTGCCGGTCGAGAAGGCGCTGGAGCCGATCGAGGAGCGTGGACCAAAACTGCACGGGCATGGCGAGGCCGGCTTCCGCTAAAAAGCGCTTCCCTCTTTGCTTGGGATTGCGCGGACACAGCGTCTGGGCCACATTCGCCTCGCACGATTGAATCGAACCAAACCGCTCGGAGAAGCAGAAAAATGCGGCTTTTGATACTCGGAACCGGCTGGATGGCGCAGGAACATGCCCGCCGCTTCGGCGCCATCGAGGGGGTCAACATCGTCGGCGCGGTCGACGTCGATGCGGCTCGTGTCGGCGAGTACGCTGACGCCTACAAGATTCCGAAGCGCTTCACCTCGCTTGAGGCGGCGATCGACTGGGGCGGTTTCGACGCGGTCGCCAATGTCACGCCCGATCGCATCCACCATCCGACCACCATGGCGCTGATCGCCGCCGGCAAGCCGGTGTTGTGCGAGAAGCCGCTGGCCGAAAATTTCGGCAAGGCCAGCGAAATGGCCGACGCGGCGGAGGCCGCAGGCATCGTCAACATGGTCAACCTCACCTACCGCAACGTGGCCGCGCTGCAGAAGGCGCGCCAGATGGTGCAGGCCGGCGAGATCGGCACGGTGCGCCATGTCGAGGCGTCCTATCTGCAGAGCTGGCTGGTGTCGAAATTCTGGGGCGACTGGCGCACCGATCCGAAATGGCTGTGGCGGCTGTCGCGCGGCCACGGCTCGAACGGCGTGCTCGGCGATGTCGGCATCCATATCCTCGATTTCGCCAGCTATGGCGCGGCGCTCGACATCGATCATGTGTTCTGCCGGCTGCGCGCCTTCGACAAGGCACCGGGCAACCGCATCGGCGAATACCAGCTCGACGCCAATGACAGTTTCGCCATGACGCTGGACTTTGCCAACGGCGCCTTCGGCGTGGTGCATGCCAGCCGCTGGGCCACCGGCCACATCAACGAACTGCGCCTTCGCATCCATGGCGACAAGGGCGCCGTCGAGGTGGTGCACAATCTCGACGGCTCGATGCTGAGGGCTTGCATCGGCGCCAACGTCGAGAACGCCAAATGGGAGGAACTCGACGCAGGCTCCGTGCCGACCAACTACCAGCGCTTCGTCGAGGCGGTGAAGAGCGGCGCGCAGACCGAGCCGACCTTCCGCCACGCGGCTGGCCTGCAGAAGGTGCTGGACCTCGCCGTGGTGTCGGATGAGAAGCGCGCCGAGTTGAGGGCCCACGCGGATACGCAGTAATGTCCCGCAGGGAGGAGCCTGCATGGTCACGCGTCGCGCCGAATGTTCCTGCGGTCAGCTGTCAGCCACTTGCTCGGGCGAGCCTGTACGCATTTCGGTTTGCCATTGTCTCGATTGCAAACGGCGCACCGGCAGCGCCTTCAGCTACAACGTCCGGTTTGCCGAGGCCGACGTGTCGATAGAAGGGCGCGCCTCACAGTTCACGCGCATCGGCGAGCAGGGTGGACGGGTCATTAACAGCTTCTGCCCGGATTGCGGGACCACCGTCCACTATCGCATCGACACGCAGCCCGGCCTCACCGCCATTCCGGTCGGCGCCTTCGCGGACCAATCGTTTCCACCGCCATTCCAGTCCTTCTACAACGACAGCCGCCGCTGCGAGTGGGTCGAGATAAGCGCCGAGCCGCTGGCGAAGTTCGGCTGACTGCCGAGTTCCTTCCTCGCCCCGCCAAAGGCGGGGAGAGGTGTCCGCGAAGCGGACGGAGAGGGGCCTTCGTAGGGCGCTCCCCCCTCCGTCTCGGCTTCGCCGAGCCACCTCTCCCCACTTCGTGGGGCGAGGAACCGGCTCACGCCCGGCGATAAATCCCCACCGCCGCCGCTACCAGCGCCGCGTTATCCGCCGCGACACTCCCATCCGGCAATTCCTTCCCGTCCTCCAGCCCGACCCGCGTCGAGAATTTCCGCAGCGCCGCCCGCCGAACAAAAGGCCACACGGTTGCGTTCTCGCCATGCAGCAGGATCGAGCGGTGGATACCCTCGCGCTGCAGCACCTTTTCGATGCCGTTGGCTACAGCGAGGGCCTCGTCCAGCGTCTGCTCGGAAATCTCGATCAGCACGCGCAGCACCCGCCCGCCATGGTCGAGACTGGCAAGCCTGAGCGCGTCGCCGATCGAGGCCAGTCCGGCCTCGATGCCGACGCCGCGGCCGCGCAGGGCCTCCATCACCTCGGGCGCTGCCGTCTCGCTGAGATTGACGGAGGCATAGTCGGGCAGCTCGCGCCAGCCGGAGATGGCGACAAGCGTGCGCAGATCGTCCTTCTCGATCCAGGCGCCGGTCGAGACGCCGATCAGCGTGCCCGGACAGGCGCGGCGCAGTGCCGCGACCGTCCTGTCCATCGCTTCCGGCGCCAGGCTCTCTTGGCCGTCGGCGCCGCGCGCATGGACATGCAACTCGGCGGCGCCCGCAGCGATCGAGGCGGCAGCGTCGCGCGCCATCGCCTCGGGATCGAGCGGCAAGGCAGGATGGAAGCTGGCGGGACGGGCACCGTTGATGCAGGCCTGTACGATCATCTTTGCGGCAATCCTGTTTCGGCTAGGCGGAGCCTAGCCCAGGGCCAGGATGATCGGAACGGATGTGGCGAAATCTGCTGACAGGCCGGGCCTGCAAAGAGAAAAACCCCTGGCCCGAAAGCCAGGGGGTAAGCGTCCCCCTTCGGTGGTTTCGGACCTTGAAAACCCGTTATGCCGGCACGCGCTTCAGCGCCTGCGCCATGCAGTGGATGCCGCCGCCGGTCTTGGAGATCTCGCTCATGTCGACGGCCGCGACCTCGAAGCCGCGCGCCTTCAACTGGCCGATGAGGCTCTTGCTGGAGGTCGGCGCGATCACCCTGTCCTTGCCGAGCGACATGAAGTTGCAGCCGAGCGCCATCGTGTCCTGGAAGGGTACGTCGATGATCTCGTGGCCCTTGCCCTTCAGCCAGTCGACGATGCCGGGCTCGGTGCAGGCGAGGCAGACGGCGGTGAGCTTTTCGGCGATCGGGACCACCATCAGGTCGATATGGACGTAATACTCGTCGATGAAGGCGAGACGCGTCTCCCAGCCTTCCTTGTCGAACCATTCCTTCACCTGGCGGGCGCCTTCTTCCTGGGTGCGGGCGCCGCCGCAGCCGATGAGCACGACGCCCTCCTCGATGACGTTGAAGTCGCCGCCCTCGAAGGTGCCGGCCGTCACCATGTCGTAGATCGGGATGCCGAGCTTCTCGTAGGTGCGGATGGCGGCGTAGTTCTCGCCGCGCCGCCACCAGTTGGCCATGGCGGTAATGAAGGCGCCATAAGGCGTCATGACGCTGGAGTCGCGCGAATAGACCTGCATCGGCAATTCCGGCGTCGGCTCGTGCCAGTGGATGTTGACGCCGAAATGCTCGTAGGCGGCGACGAGGTCCTTGTGCTGCGCCTGCGCGATCTGGATGTTGCAGGGCGCCTCGCGCAGATGTTTCCTCGACAGCGAGCTGGTCGACAGGTGTCGCAGGAAATTGGGCGAGCCGAGCAGCACGTCGGTCAGCACATCGGTTTCGTTGGCGAAGCCCCAGGCGGTCAGCGGCTTGGTGCCGCCATTGGGGTTGCGGCGCTGCAGCGAGAACGGCTCGGCGACGATGCGGTCATGGACGGTCATGGTGTTCTCCTCTGGAATGTTCTGTTGATGGTCATGCGGTGGAAGCGGCCGGGATCCACCAGTCGCGCCCGCGCGGCGTGGTGACATATTCCGGCCAGCGGAAATTGATCGGGGGTTCGTAATCGCAAAGCGGCGCGATCCAGTTCGAGCCGCCGACGCCGCCGCCGGTTCGCTTGACGAACTCATCCATGGCGGCGTCACGCGCGACCTTGTCCTCCAGCAGGCGCAGCGCCGTCAGCGCGACCGTCTTGGCGGCGCAGGTGACCATCGGATCGATGGTGGCGGGGATGCCGCCCAGCGCGTTCATCGCCCAGGACGGATAGGAATGGCCCTTGGCCGCGCGCAATGCCGGACGGGCGACGTAAAAACGCGATGTCGGCGTGTGCCAGCTCATGTCAGTGTAGTCGTCGGAGGTGGAGTTCACCTGCGACGGCGGCAGGTCGCGGCGCAGGATCGCCTCGGCCTCCTGCGGCGTGATCAGCCGCTCCAGCTCGTCGATGAACGGATTCTCGGTCGCCTCGCCGCCGGCATTGACCTGAACCTCGCGGGCAATGGCCCTCGCCGCCTCGTCCCAGCGCGGCGCGCCGACGGTCGACAGCGCCTGATAGGTGATGTCGGCCATGGCGTTGTTGGCCAGCCCCGGCCGCGACTTCGACACCCAGTGGCGCTCGTAGCGGCAGCCGCTCATCCTGGCCGCCGCTTCGGCGTTGCGGTCGAGCACGGCCGTCACCTGCTCGGCCATGGCAATGGTCGGCACGCGGATCATGTACTGGATCTCGGCCAAGCCTGCTGGCAGGTTGTCGGCGGTCGCCTGGCCTGCCGTCAGGATCGCCTCGCTGATCGACCAGCCGCCCTGATGCGTCAGCATGGAATCGCGCAGCGCCTTGGAAGCCATGTACATCATCATCAGCGCGTCATTGGCGCCCGGCGCCCTGACCGCCGAATGCGCCTGCGGGATGGGTGCTGCATCGCTCGCGCGGCCCCAGTTCTGCGGTTCGTCGCAGACGAAGCGATAGATCATCGAATAGGCGGCGCCGCAATGCGTGTCCCAGCGCGCGGTGTTGCAGAGCGGCAGCATGTAGAAGGGATGGAAGGAGATCATGCCGGCAAGGCCGTCATAATAGCCTTTTGCCGCATGGATCGGCTTCGAGCCCCTCACCTTCTCGGCCGGCTCGCCAGTGAAGCGCAAAGTGCCGGTAATGCCGTGCTGCTGCATAGCGGCCTTGGTGGCCAGAAGCCCGCCGAGGCTGCCGATGCCGAGGCCCGAATGCGGGTCGGTATGGCCGCCTGCTTCAAAGCCCAGGCCGGATCGCGGCTGCTTCACCACTGCTGCGTCCTGGCAGTTTCCGGGCACGGCGTCATACTCGCCATACATGCCGATCACCGGGCCGTCGCCATTCGTCCAATGAGCGCAGAAGGCCGTCGGCATGCCGCCCGAGCCTTCCTCGACCGAGAAGCCCTCGCGCTTCAGCAGCTCCACATACCAGGCCGCCGACTGGTACTCGCGCCAGGCGGTCTCGCCGAAATCGAAGATGGTGCGCGTCCAGGCCGACAGCAGCGGCTGGATGCTGTCGATCGTGGCAAGCGCGGTTTCCTGCGCGGAACTCGTCACCGGTTTGTCCATGGGTCCAAGAAAAGCAGTGAAGCGGCTCGTCAAAAAGTGATATGTTTTCCCGGCTCGTGCAAATTCGGTTCACCTGAGGCCTCTTGCGAATACCGTCCACGCAGGCGCTGCGCGCCCTAGACAGTTTTGCCCGTCACGGCAGCGTATGGCGCGCCGCCGACGAGCTTCACCTCACCCGCAGCGCCGTCTCGCACCAGCTTCGCCTGCTCGAGCGCGACCTCGGCTTCGATCTCCTGCAGCGGATCGGCAAGGGCGTGGCGCTGACGCCGCGCGGCCAGCGCTACGCGGCCGATGTCAGGAAGGCGCTGACCGTGCTCGGCGACGCGAGGACGCAGAACAGCGGCGCCGGGGTCGGCGGCTCATTTGCCATCTCCTGTCCGCCGGGCTTCGCCTCGATGTTCCTGTGCACCCATATCGGCGAATTCCAGCAGATGTATCCGGACGTGACGCTCTCGGTGCTCACGCCGCGGCGGCTCGACGACGTCTCAAATCCGGATGCCGATGCCTTCATCGCCTTCGGCGTCGGCAACTGGCCGAACCGGGCGGTGGAACTGCTGTGCGAAGTCTCCTTCACGCCGCTCTGCAGCCCGAGATTGCTCAACAAGGTCGGCGGTTTTTCCAAACCCGCCGACGTGCTGCGCGCCAGCCTGCTCCATCTTTCCGACACCGAGGACTGGGCGCGCTGGCTGGCGCTGTCCAAGGTGGAAAATCCCGATACCGAAGGCGGCATCTTCTTTTCCGACATGAACCTTGTCTTCTCGGCGGCGATCGCCGGCCAGGGCATTGCGCTGGGCGACGAGCTGACCGGCCGCCAGGCGCTGAGCGAAGGCCGGCTGGTCAAGCCGTTCGAGGCGACCGTCCCCTCGCCGCGATCCTATTTCCTCGTTTTCGAGCACGCCAAGGCGGGGCACCCGGTGCTCAATGCCTTCGGCGACTGGCTGAGGGCGAAGCTGTCGGAGAGCAGGGTTTAGATTGAGGGCTGCCGCCATCTCCGGTCGTCATCCTCGGGCTTGACCCGAGGATCCATGACGTTGGCCGAAGGGTGCGGCGGGCGAGAATTCTGGACCGTTGCAACGCTCGTATGTAACGGCATGGATTCCAGGGTCTGCGCGCGTCGCTTCGCTCCTTGCTCCGCCCTGGAATGACGACGGCACGAATGCCTTGGCTAATCGCGAACGTTCGTGAGCACGCCGGACGCCGGTAAACGCTCCGGCCGGCAACGACCCACCCACCCGTGAATCAAATTTGCCGATCAGGCGAAAACTATTCGGTTGCGGTGAGCCGCAGCCATGCCTACGATTTCATTGGGAACTGAGGAAAGAGCCAGGATGCAGCAACCCGGCCGGGCCGCAGAAATCAAGGCGAACGGGATCGGCAAGAGCTTCGGCTCGTTCCGGGCGCTCGACAATCTGTCGCTCGATATCGGCCGCGGCGAGTTCCTCACGCTGCTTGGCCCCTCCGGCTCGGGCAAGACCACCTTCCTGATGATCCTCGCCGGCTTCGTGCAGCCGAGCGAGGGCAAGCTTTTCAGCGACGGCGTCGACATCACCAACCGGCCGGCCGAGCAGCGCGCCGCCGGCATGGTGTTCCAGGGCTATGCGCTCTTTCCGCATATGAGTGTGGAGCAGAACATCGCCTTCCCGCTCAAGGTGCGCAAGAAATCCGCTTCGGAGATCAAGCAGCGCGTCGGCGAGATGGTCGAGCGCGTCGGCTTGAAGGGTCATGAGAAGAAGCTGCCGGCGCAGCTTTCGGGCGGCCAGCAGCAGCGCGTGGCGCTGGCCCGCGCGCTGGTGTTCGAGCCGGGCGTGCTCTTGCTCGACGAGCCGTTCTCGGCGCTGGACAAGAGCCTGCGCGGCCAGATGCAGGCCGAGATGAAGCGGCTGCACCAGGAGACCGGCACCACCTTCGTCTTCGTCACCCACGACCAGAGCGAGGCGCTGGCGCTGTCGTCGCGCGTCGCCATCTTCAACCATGGCAAGCTCTTGCAGGTGGGCAGGCCAGATGAAGTCTATGACAGGCCGGCCAACCGCTTCGTCGCCGAGTTCCTGGGCGAGATCAACATGCTGCCGGTGAAGGGCGTGCGCCCCGCCGACAATGGCGCCACCGGGCTCTGCGAGGACCGCGCGGTCAACATGCGCTGCAAGGCCGAAGCGATCAAAGGCGACGCGATCCTCGCCATTCGTCCCGAGGACATGTCGATCGCGCCGGAAGCGTCAGTCAACCAGAACGGCATCGCCGCGACCGCCGTCGCCTCGACCTATCTGGGTGCGGCGACCAAGCTCGACCTCACCACGCGCCAGGGCGCCAAGGTCACCGTCTCGGTGCCGAACGAGGTCGCGGCCGCGGCTTTGAGCAAAGGCAATTCCGTCTGGCTGACCTGGCCGGCCGAAAAAGGTTTCCTCCTTCCGGACGGAGGACAATGAGCGCTGCTGCGGCCTGATATCGCCGCACCGGCTTCCGGATCAGATCAACGACAACAAGGGGAACTGACATGACGAACGATACGAAGAAACAGGCGATGGAAAACCTTGCCGGGCGGGCAAAGCGCGGCGAGATCTCGCGCCGCCAGTTCGCGCAGCTTGCCGGCCTCGTGCTGGCCGGCACGCCGATGCTGCTGCGCTCGACCGGCGCTTATGCAGAGACCAAAGGGCTGGTGCTGGTCAACTGGGGCGGCGACGCCATCACGGCCTACGACGCCGCCTATGGCCAGGCCTTCACCAAGGACACCGGCATCCCGGTCAAGATGGACGGCTCGGGTCCGACGGAAGGCGCGATCGCCGCGCAGTTCAAGAGTGGCGCGCCAACCTGGGACCTGGTTGACGTCGATCCGTTCTCGGCCATCACGCTCGGCGCCCAGGGCATGCTCGAGCCGATCGACTACAAGGTCGTCGACAAAAGTAAGATGAGGCCGGGCTTCGGCTGGGAGTACGCCGCGTCGACCTACTTCTTCTCCTACGTCATCGCCTACGACTCGCAGAAATTCGGTTCCAACGCGCCGACCGGCATGGCCGACTTCTTCGACGTCAAGAAATTCCCGGGCAAGCGTTCGCTCTACAAATGGGGCGTGTCGAGCTGGGAAGCGGCTTTGTTGGCCGACGGCGTGGCGCCCGCCTCGCTCTATCCGCTCGATCTGAAGCGCGCGCATGACAAGATCGCCGCCTTCAAGGAAAACGTCGTCTCCTATTGGGGCGGCGGCGCCGAAAGCCAGAGCGTGCTGCTCAACGGCGAGGCCTCGATGGCGATCGTCTGGTCGACCCGCGCCTCGCTAATCGAGCAGGACTCGGGCGGCCAGATCAAGTTCATCTGGGACCAGGGCCTGATCTCGCCCGGCGCGCTCGCAGTGCTGAAGAACAACCCCGGCGGCAAGGACGCGGCGATGAAGTTCATCGCCAGCACCCAGGATCCGCAGAAGGAACTGGTGATGTTCGACAAGCTCGGCCAAGGCCCGGCGAACCCGGCAGCCGACGCGCTGATCCCGGCCGACAAGAAGCGCATCAATCCTGTCGATCCGGCGAACATGGCCAAGCAGATTCCGCTCGACATGGACTGGTACGCCAAGAACTACGGCGCGGCGCTCGACGAATACACCAAGATCATCTCGGCCTAAGCAAGCCGAGATTTTCAGACCTATGAGCGGCACCCTCTCCGACAGGATGGGCGCGGCGCTGCTGATGGCGCCGCTGCTCCTGTTCCTCGTCCTTGCCTATGCCTGGCCGTTCCTCGGCGTGGTGAAGTGGAGTTTTACGCTTCCCACGCCCGGGCTCGGCCAGTACCACGCTTTGCTCACCGACGAGCTGGTGCAGTCGGTGTTCATCCGCACGCTGCGCATCGCGGCAATCGTCACCGTGGTTTCCGTCACCGCCGCATACGCCATCACCGTGGTGTGGGTGCGCGGCAGCCCGGTGCAGCGCGTGTTGGCCGAGTTCTGCATCCTGGTGCCGTTCTGGATCTCGGTGCTGACGCGCGCCTTCGGCTGGGTGGCGCTGCTCTCCAACCGCGGCCTGATCAACACCTGGCTGCAATCGATCGGCTTCATCTCGGAGCCGCTGACCCTGGTGCGCAACGAATTCGGCGTCATCGTCGGCATGTCGCATTTTTTGATCCCCTTCGCCGTGTTTCCGCTGGCATCGGCCATGCGCAGCCTGGACGAGCGCGTGCTGCTCGCGGCGCGCGGACTGGGCTCCAGCCGCATGCGCACCTTCTGGACGGTGTTCGTGCCTATGACGCGCTCCGGTATCATCGGCTCTGCGATGATCACCTTCGTCTTCTCGCTCGGCTTCTTCGTCACGCCGGCGATCCTCGGGGGCGGCCGCAGCGTGATGATCGCGGAGCTCATCTATCTCCGCATCTTCCAGAGCCCGGACTGGGGGCTGGGCGCTGCGATCAGCGTCGTGCTGGTGGTGTTCGTCGGCGCGCTGATGGCGCTGCTTTTCCGCTACGTGAAACCGAAGCAATTGGTGTAGCCGCGATGCCGACCTACCGTCCTGGTCCCGTCTCGCTCATCCTCGCCGTGCTGGTGGCGTTGTTCCTTTTGATGCCGCTGCTTGCCGTCATCCCGGTGTCGCTGACGCCGAGCCGCATGCTGACCATGCCGACGGGTGAACTGTCGCTGCGCCACTACCGCTCGCTCATCGAGGATCCGCGCTGGCTGGACTCCATCCTGCTGTCGATCCGCATCGGCGTGGTGAGCAGCGCGCTTTCCACGGTGCTGGCACTTACCTTCAGCCTGGGCGTGTGGATGTTCCAGCCGCGTTTCACCGCCGCTCTCGTCGGCTTCGTGCTGCTGCCGATGGTGGTGCCGCCGGTGGTCTCGGCGGTGACGCTCTATTTCCTGCTCACCTCGGTCTCCGGCCTCACCTCGTTCTTCGGCTATGACACGTGGCTGGGTGTCGCGATGGCGCATTCGGTGATGACGGTGCCTTTCGCCACCGTGCTCATCCTCGTCTCGCTCAGCCAGCTCGACCGACGCATCGACCTTGCCGCGCGCGGGCTCGGCGCAAGCGTGTGGGAACGCGCGACGCGCGTTATCATGCCCAACATCAAATTCGGCATCGTCACCGCCGCCCTGCTCTCCTTCGTGCTCTCCTGGGAAGAGATCGGCGTGACTTTGTTCATCACCTCGGTGAATGCGATCACGCTGCCGCGCCTGATGTGGATGGGCCTGCGCGACAATATCGATCCGGCGATCGCGGCGCTTTCGGTGATCCTGATCGTCATCACGGTGCTGGTGCTGGCGGTGAGGAGCGTGATCACCAGACAGAAGGTGTCGCCATAGAGCGGTTTGCCGTTCAGGGAAACGGCGGACCGTTCTTTTTGACGCGGTCCGTAGGGAAAACCGCCCGCACCTTCCCAAAAATTGCTCCGATCCAGA
This sequence comes from Mesorhizobium sp. M2E.F.Ca.ET.219.01.1.1, assembly GCF_004016445.2. GTDB lineage: Bacteria > Pseudomonadota > Alphaproteobacteria > Rhizobiales > Rhizobiaceae > Mesorhizobium. The sequence continues at coordinate 858,696 of NZ_SADT02000002.1, read as the reverse complement.
AACGAAAGAGGCCCGCCGGAGCGGCGAGCCTCTTTACGGAGCCGAAGTGGAAGCTCGGCGCCGTCATGATCCGGGGGTGTGGATCGACTCGAAATCTAGCCAACAAGGCTCAGCCGGACGACTTACAAATCCGTAAACTTTGATCGGTCCGCGCGCCCACCGCGCAGGAAAAGCCTGTCCTATCAGCGGCTTGCCGGGAGCATCCGGCGTCGAGGCAGCACCCGTCAAAGAAACGTGATGTATCGTCTGTCCGGCCGGCGGGGCGGCGGAACGGCTTGGAGGTGCAGGAAAGCCGGGCGGCGTCGCGACGCGGCCCGCGCCATCAAGGCGCCGCGCCGGACGAAGGCCCCCCGGCCTCGTCCGCGCTTGGCAGTCCGTTCAGGCGGCCTGCGGCCGCCGCATCCTCTCGACGAAGGCCTGCCTTGCCGGTCCGGCAAGCGGCTTGTCCGTGGCCAGCAGGCCGTCGAGCAGCGCCAGAAGTTCGCGCGCCGCCGAAGACTTGCAGGAATAGTAGACCATCTGACGATCGCGGCGGGTTTCGACCAGGCCAAACCTGCGCAGTTTGGCCAGGTGTTGCGACAGCGCCGATTGGCTGAGTTCGACCTTGTCGGCGAGCACGCCGACAGAGAGTTCGCCCTCGGCCAGGTAGTTCATGATGAGCAGACGCTTCTCGTTGCCCATCACCGCAAGAAAGGCTGCCGCGCTTTCTGCGTTGGCGGTAAGTTTCTTCGTAACCATCGATTTCCCCATGGTTCATGCTCTTCCGAAGGCCATGGGGGCAAATGGCTTCAGAGTTCCAGAGCGTTGGTGGGCATGCCCCGATTCGACACGGGACCTGCCCTGCTTCTTTTTCGACCAGAACCCCTTCGTAACCCGGTTGCCACCACGCCGGAGTCGCTGGTCTCGGACAGTACGCGCGGTGCTTTTTCGGGCTCAAGTCAATGCAGACTCGGAAAAATTCCGCGCTGCTAATGCGTATCAGCGCAGCGCTCGTTCGGCAAGAATATAACGAGGCTCGGCAAAATGGCGGCCAGCCGCTGGCAAGAGCGGCGTCAGCCGAAGTGCATGGCAAGCTTACCTCGCCGCGACTCACGCTCAACTTTGAAGCATGCTAGTATTAACCGGGCAAGAAAGGAGCCCGGCTCAAGGAGGAAGCCATGTCCATTGCGTCCAATGCCCGCAACACATTCACTCCCGACGAGACGGCGATGCTTGGCCGTGTCTATGAGAATGGCAGCATCAAGGGCGAGACCGCCGAGCAGAAGGAAGCACGCGCCTCGCGCATCATCGCCAATTACATGGCCGGCATCACCGACGAGGCGGAACTGATCGAGCTTTCGCGCAGGCCGCTTGGAAGATGAGCAAGGTGCTCCGCCCGCGCGAGCCAGCTTCACGTTAAGTCGACGCGGAACGCAACGGTAGAACATCGCGTTCCGACATGTTCGGGAGGTTGCGATGATCCAGGGATGGTTCTCCAGGCCGGTTGAAGTCGCCGTCGGCGTTTCCGGCTCGATCCGCCACATATCCAACGCCGAACAAGCCGCCGAACTGCTGACCGGCCAATGGCGCGATGCCGGCAGCTCGCTGCATGGCGAGGCGCTGCGGGCCTGCCGCCGGGCGATCCGCGGCGACGTCCCGGCCGACGCCGCCAGGGAGGCCTTCATCGCGGCCGCGCGCGAAGCGCATGTGCTGATCGAATAGGACGTGGCGGCGGCGTGTTGCTCGAGCCTGCCTATCGATAGATAAGCCACAAAAGCACCAGCACCGCGAACACCGCCGGAGAGAGCAGGATTCCGGCCCGGAAAATGCACATGGCCAGTGAAAGCGGCGTGAGCATGCCTGGCGGCGCCGGCCCCCTATCGATTGCGCGAGTTGACGCGAAACCGACACGCGGTTCGAAACGCGCGCAACCGATCCGCTTCAGCATGCAAGCGGTTTTGCCGGACCTCGTCGTAGAGCCCGAAAGCGGTCGCCATCAACGTCGCGGCGGTCATGGCGAGTGCAAGCACGGCGATAATCATGAGAGGTCTTCCCGCGTTTCATCAGCCTGGCGGGTTCATTAGCGCAGCCAGCGAGGTGCTGCAGTGACTTTGGTCACACGATTTCGGCCATCCGGAATCGCTGAAGAGCTCGTCCCGACGCTGCCCATCGTCACCTCGAAATTCTTCGGAACCTAATGCGTGGTGGTTGGTTAACGCGCGGGTCGGCAATCGCCCTCGGCCTGCATCGGCGCCACCCGGCGCTGATTGCTTGCCCAAAGACGATCATAAGAACGGAGAAAGTGATGAACGATGTCTGGTTTTCCGAACCAGTCGTGATCGATTTCCAGCCAAACGGCCAGCGCAAGGTATCGAGCTGCTTCGAGGCGATGGAATGCCTCGACCAACGTTGGCCGGGACAGGCGCGCGACGGCGCCTGGCGTTCGGCGAGCCGCGTCTGCCGCGACGCGCTTGACGGCCTGCGCAGCCCGGTGGAAGCCCGCAAGACGCTGCGTAAGGCGGCCAAGGTCGCCGGACTGCTGGCGTAGCCTCGATTTCCCATGGCGTCCCGTTGGGGCGTCACCAAGCCCGTCGCGGTTTCCCATTGCCGCGGCGGGCTTCCATTTTCATAGGGAGCGAAATTACGGCCGGCGCATACTGCGGAACGCGTTACAGCACGCATCCCGTGGGGTACATGAAAACGCCGGCCGCTGGGCTTCGGGGCTGCCTGACGGGTTCAGGCCTTCCCATTTCGGCGAGTCGGGCGCCGGGCCGCAACGCCAGCGCCGGAGCATGGTAAACGCACGGTTACTATCCACAGCGCATGGTCAATCAGGCAAGCAGCCAGCCCTGGTCAGGCGAAACCGCCAAGCACTTCCGGAAACTCGACCGCCATGGCGCCTTCATCTGCCTGCCTGGCATAGATCGCGTGCATCCTGCTGCCGTCATATCTGGCCCTGCGGCGCTGCACGTCCTTGCCGAACAGGCCGGCAACCGCGTCGAAGCGCCGGAAGAAGCGCTTCACCACGCCGCGCTCGAAGGGTATGCGCTGCTGGAAAGGCCTGCCCCAGGGCGTCTCCCTTGCCAGATCCCGCCAGATGCGCAGCGCGTCGAGTTCGACCCCGACCTGATTGCCCCATGGCTTGCCGCCCGCGAAATGCCTGGCCCAGGCTTGCGAGAAGCGGAATTCTCTCGTTCCGAGCGATTGCAGGTTCCAGTTTGGATGCATCGTCTGCCATTTGCCCTCGAAGGCGACGTTCAGGGCATTTTGATCATTCATCTTGCCATCGATGGCGGTCTTTCGCGTGCGCTCCAGCAGCGCACTCTCCCGGACGGCGTTCATATCGAAGACGACGACGCCGGAATTGAAATATGGCGCGCCGGGCGCCAGCCTGAGCTTCTGCCGGTAAGAGGGCCGGAAATACATGTAGTCGTCATGCGCGGCGAGCAGCGGCGCGCGCAGCCGCTGTCCGGCCAGATCATTGATGTCCCGGTTGAAGAGAACGTCGCAATCCGTATACGCGATGCGGTCATACGGTTCGAACACCGGAAACCGATCGGCGAAAAGCCGAACGTAAGCGGCAATGCTGTAGGTTCCGAAGCGAAAGCCGAAATTCGTCATGAAGTCGGTGACATCGACCAGCTCGACCTTGCCTTTCAGCAGATGCCGGGCGACTTCAAGATCCGCCTGGCTCGCACCGGTGTAGAGCAGAAAGCCGTCGATCGGGGTGGAGACATCCAGTATCCGGCGCGCTGTCAGGCAGGCATATGGAAAGTAGCCGGCATCCGTCGCCAGGAAGAAACACGACTTCATCGTTCCACTAACCGCTGCCCATCATTTCGTTGCGGTGCCTGCCACAGAATGCCTCTCGATAAAAGTCTCGATCGGGCCGGTAAGCAGACCCGCCTCGCGTTTGACCTTGTCATCGTCCCAACGCCACCATTGGATGGCGAGCAGCTTCACGACGATGTCCTGCGAGAACCGGTATCTGATCAACCTTGCCGGGGAACCGCCGACGATGGCGTAGGGCGGCACGTTCTTCGTGACCACCGCCCCTGCCCCGATGACGGCGCCATCACCGATTTCGACGCCGGGCAAAATCATGGCGCCATGGCCGATCCAGACATCGTTGCCGACGGTGATGCCGCCCGGTCTGCCGCCATTCGAGACCGGCTCGGGCTGCTTCAGCAGCCGGCTGTGGATGGGGAATGACGTCGCGCTTCCGGTCGGATGCTGGCCCGAGCACATGAAAAGCACCTGACCCGCGACCGAGCAGAAGGCGCCAACCCGCAGAGGCGCGTCCTTCGAAGGGAACAAGACCTTTCGCCATGTCACGCCGTAGGTGTGACGGCCGACCGTCACATGCTCCGGCAATCTGGAGCGCACATCCTTCAGCCATTTGGAAAGCGCTGACATCCAGTTACCTCTCCGACGCTCCCGCCGACATAGCCCCGGATCGGCCGGGCCATCAACCAGGAAGTTCGGACGGGCGCAAGCGACTGATCGGCCAAGTGTTCCGCAGCCGCCGCGCCGGCATGGGAGGAACTTTTGGGTGGATCGCGGATGCATGTGTTGATAGGGGAGGATCCCGGACACTTCTCCCCAACCGATCGAATGAACGACGTTTTTGGCTATATCGCGTATGGCGATAACGAGGTCTATCACCTTGGCGCGCTGCTCAGCGCGCTCAAGCTTTTGCACAATTGCCCTGGCGCCAAGATAATCGTCGCAACCGACAGGCCCGAGCTTTTTCGCCAATACCCCTTGAAGACGATCGCTATAACCGCCGACCAGAAAGAGGTGATGTCTTTCGGCTGGCGCTATCATTTCGGCATCAAGGCCGGGTGCCTGATCGAGATCCTGAAGCGGGCCGACCGCCTCATTTTCATGGACTCCGACCATTACCCTTATGCCGATCCTTCCAAGGGGTTTCGGCAGATTTCTCCGACCCGTTCCTTCATGCGCAAGTGCGAGGGCCAGCATCGGCGCTATCCGGTTCTCTCGGGCAAGGGCGTCAAGATCGGGCACTATACCCTGACAGGCCATGAACCGATGTGGCAAAGCGGAATCCTCGGCGTTCATCGGGCCAATGCCGGGGCGTTGACCGAGGCATATTCCGCGATGCTGGCCGTGCGCGAGTTGACCAGGACGGACGCGCCGGAGCAGTTCTGCATCGGCGTTGCGCTCTCCCAGGGCGGCCTGGCTCTCGGCCGGCACAACCTTCCCGTCAGCGACTACAACACGCGGGGAAAGAAGGCGTTCGCCAGTCCGCGCGTGCTGCAGTTCTTCAGAGCTTACGGCGAGGCGCCAATTGCCGAGCAGATAAGGAGAGCCGGCTGGTATCGCCTTTGGCGGGCTCCGATGGACCTGTGGCGCCAGCGCGACAAGTGGTCGCTTTAGTCCGGCCGTCATTAGGCATGGCGAGACATGCCTACGATCTCCGCAATCGCCTCGTCTATCCCGATGCGGCCCTTGCGCCTTCGCGCATTTGGATCGCGAAAGTCGATCCAGCCTTCGTTGAAGCCGTCGAGCATGCGCATGCGCATTTCGGGATGTCGCATGCCCTGGTCGCGGAAGATCGTCTCCCAGCGCTCGCGCGGGACGAGACGCGCCTCGACATTGCGGCCGAGGGCCTTGGCAAAGGCTGCGGCGATTTGGTTCGGCGACACCCGGTGTTGCGCTTCCAGTTCGATCACCCGGTGGCCGCTCCAATCCTCAAGCAAGAGTTCCGCGGCCGTCCTGCCGACATCGGCGGCCGAGATCATCGCGACCGGTCGATCGAGCGGCTGGAGGTAGCTGTCGATCACGCCCCGGTCGCGCGCCGAGGCGATGTCCCACTGGGCGTTCTCCATGAACCAGGCGGCGCGCAGGAACGTCACGGCCACGGCCAGGTCCGCAAGCGCCTCTTCCAGCAGGCGCAGCACATTGAGCAGATTGGGTTCGGCGGCATCCGCGCCGATCGTCGACAGCACGACCACCTTGGGCGGCAGCGCCCTATGCAGGGCCTCGCGGACGACGGCGATCCTCGGCAGCACGTCCGGGAAATCGGGTTCGGCATCATAGACCGGCGGCAACAGGATGAACGCGCCCTCGACGCCCGAAAGCGCCGCGGCAAGCGGCCCGGGGTCGCCGAGATCGGCGACAGCGACCTCGCAGCCTTTGGCCAGCCACGGCGCGCCCTTGGCTTCGTCGCGAACAACGGCTCGAACCTTGTGGCCTGATGCCAGCAGTGTCTCGGCAAGGACGCCGCCGACGCGGCCGGTAATGGCGGTAATTGCGAACATGATCTTTCCTTCGTTGTGGTGCTGACCAGCATCACGGCCGACGGGGCGGTCAGCGGTCTCTGGCCGGTCTTTTCACACCCTTTGCTTGCTGATCCCAGCGCCGATATGTCATCATAATCCGGACTTCAGGTTGGGAATTGCACATGCCCTATGACGGAAGATTGCTGTCCGGCGTGACGGTGCTGATGGCGGTGGTCGAAGCCGGCTCGATGGCGCGGGCAGCGGACGCGCTCGGCATGACCGCGTCGGGGGTCGGCCGCGCCATCCAGCGGCTGGAGGCCCGCATCGGCGTCAGGCTGCTCGACCGCACGACCCGCACCATGCACCTGACGGACGAAGGGCGGCGCTTCCACGAGCGGGTCGGCCCTCACCTCGACGGCATCGAGGAGGCGGCGGTCGAGGCCACCGGCGCCACCTCGGTGGTTCGCGGCAGGCTGCGCGTCAATGTCGATCCATTCTTCTCGCAACTGGTGCTGGCCGGGCACGCGGGCCGGTTCCTGGCGCTCTATCCGGAGCTTCGCCTCGAACTCATCATGCGCGACGCGGTGGGCGACCTGGTGGCGGACGGGTTCGATCTTGCCTTGCGCTTCGGCGATCCACCGGCCGGCTCATTCACCGCGCGCAAGCTGTTCGAGACGCGCATACTCACCGTCGCGGCGCCTGCCTATATCGAGCGCCGGGGCCGTCCGCGGCGCCCTGCCGACCTGCCCGACCACGACGCCATCGATTTCTGGGACGCCGCGCATGGCCGCGCCTATGAGTGGGAATTCCGCCGCGGCAACGAGGCGCTACCGGTCAGCGTCCAAACGCGGCTGATGACCTCCGACGCGCCGACCATGCTCAACGCCTGCCTTGCCGGCGCCGGCATCGCGCAGGTGCTGGAATTCGCCACGCGCGAGCAGGTTCGTGACGGCCGGCTGATCGACCTGTTTCCGGACTGGTCGGACGAGCTCTTCCCGCTCCACGCGATCTACCCCTCACGACAATACCGCACCGCCAAGGTGCGGGCGTTCGTGGAGTTTGTGATGGAACTGCTGGCGGAGGTTTAAATCGACGACCAAGCGCAGCAGGCCCGCCCGCTGCCCTATTTCGCACATCTGTGATAAGGGACGCCTATGAGCCGATCCCGAAGAAATACCCCGATCGTTGGCATGACCACAGCCGACAGCGACAAGGCGTTCAAGCAAGCCGAGCATCGGCGCGAGCGGCGGGCTGTAAAGGCGCGGCTCGAATTTGACGAAGAGCCGATGCCGACCAAGGCTTTCGGCAACCCGTGGGCTAGCGAGAAGGACGGCAAGCAATGGCTAGCTGAGCCCTCCCCTAAACTGATGCGAAAGTAACGTCGGCGCAAAACGGACCGCCAAAGAATGGCGATCCCGGCAGGATTCAGGTGTCACTTTTTAGCCCTTGTTTTTGCTCGTTTTTTCCCGCCAACGCCCGTACCAAATTTAAGGTGCGGTGTGGCCTTGCGCGTATAAACCAAAAAAACCCGGCGCCATGGCCGGGTTGATTCGGATACTTCTATATTTGATGCTTCCGGGTTATTCCGACTCGCTCGAAGAAACGCAATAGGGTAAGCGGGGCTGAAAGCAAGATTTCAGTTAGCACAATATTTTATTTCGTTCCATCAATTGAGAGATTTCTGTGCTTCTTTGATACTTCGAATTTTCTTCGTGGGGAGGACGCAAATGAATTGGTTTGGCGACCTTAGGCAATGCTGCGTCGACCGCAAGATGTTGACTGAGCTTCGACTCGAGCGTGATCGCCACCTTCAGACGCTCCACGAAACTATAGACGGCCTGAAGCAGAACTCTGATGAATACCGGATCGCGGTGGCCGACTACTTTGCCTCTGTCGACGTTGTCGAGGCGCGGATGGCGGAAATAGAAACTGCGCAGACACTCAGGCGTGCTGAGAAATGGCGCATCCCAACGCCGCAGCGACCCTACAAGGAAGACGAACACACTGACTTCTGGCAGTGGCACGCTGTCCACGGCCGGTATTACGTCACCGACGAGGCGATGCGAAGGGTCAGGCGAGAAGTCTATGAAGAGCGCGAGATGTTCCTGAAGCCTTGGCTGACATGGTTCGCTGTTTTGATCAGCGTCATCAGCTTGGCGGTTTCGGCGCTCAAACTTTGAGAGGGTTTGATGAGAAAATACTACGAAGTGAGCACCGATGGCATTTACACCAACCTTCAGTTGTATTCGTTGGTGCAAGCGCAGCGGTATTGGAATGGACTTGTCGCAGATCACCTTGAGCGAAAGGATGCCACCGAAGACCTGATTGAGAGATGTGTTTTCATCGTTGCAACGCTCGGCCTGAGCATTTCGCAGTTGCTAGGGCAGAATGATCCGGCGCCGAGAGCGGGGAGAATTGCCGCTCCAAAAGATATCTGGAGGCGTTTTGCGAGTCGCCACAATGTAGTGGACGTCAGCACGGTCGAATTTGACCAATTCATCGACATCTACGACGCCTGCCGACATTTTGGTGTCTCGCCCGACGACTTCGCTCACGCAAGACTCGAGCCTCTGGACCTAGACGCAACTCGTCGATGGTATGAATTGGCTCACCGGGTATGGTTCGAAGTAATGAAAGCTCTACGCGCAGACCCGCAGAATGTCATCGAAGAGGTAGATATCGACAGTCTCAAAGATCTGTCGTTGTGGTACGTGTCCCGGGCTTGATGTGGATGCCATCCCCTTCGGGGAGGCCCTTCAAGACACGGAATTTCTCGGTAGAATCAAGGGGCGTTTTTAAACGCCTGATGAGAGAGACCTAAGAATACAACAATATCAAATACATATAGCATATTTTGGCGATCCCGGCAGGATTCGAACCTGCGACCATCGGCTTAGAAGGCCGGTGCTCTATCCAGCTGAGCTACGGGACCGTCGGCCGGCCGGGCCGGCTGCTGCGTTACGCCAAGCGATGCAAGACTCGGGAAGTCAGTGCGTCCAGGGCGTCCTGCGGTCATAGCGGAAATTGTCCGAATAGGAAATCTGCCGGCGCTTGGCTTCCTTCGGCTCTTCGACGCGATAGGCGATCTTTTCCTTCTCGGCATAAGCCACCGCTTCTTCCTTCGTGTCGAAGGTGAGCTTCACCTGGCTCAGCATGTCGCCCGAGGTTGTGTAGCCCATCAGCGGGTCGATCTTCTTGCGCTGGGCGGGATCGAACTCCAGCACCCAATGTCCGGTCTTGGCCTTGCCGGATTGCATCGCGGTTTTGGCTGGACTGAAAATGCGCGCGGACATGACCACCTCTTTGCCGCCCGACGATCGGGCACCCTGTTCGGCGCGCCACCTTTGAACAGCCTATCGGGAGCCTGAAATCTCGCGCCAACCCGTCATTACTGTGCAATGGCGGCGGCGGCAAGGCCGCAGGCGCCCCTGCGCTCCCAAGGCGCAGGGAACCTCGCCGCGCCGGCGACATTATCGAAAGGTCGGGCGGCCGGGCCGGGCAAGCCTTCCCGTTAGCCCTCAATCAGAAGCGGACGTTTCGCCATGACCAACCCAATCGAACACACCGTCCTGCAACTCGCCATGCTTGTCGGCAGCCTGCGCGCCCAGTCCTTCAGCCGCAAGATCGCCAAGGCGCTGACCGCCCGCGCGCCGGATTCTGTGCGTTGCCGCTTCATCGAGATCGGCGAGCTGCCGCTCTACAACGAGGATCTGGACGGTGACGACCCGCCGGCGGCGTGGTCGGCCTTCCGCGCGGCGATGCGCGAATGCGACGCGGTGCTGTTCGTCACCCCGGAATACAACCGCTCGATCCCGGGCTGCCTGAAGAACGCGCTCGATGTCGGCTCGCGCCCGCCGGGCAAGAGCGTGTTCAAGGGCATGCCCGCAGGCGTGGTCAGCGTCACACCGCATCAGCTCGGCGCTTTCGGCGCCAATCATGCGCTGAGACAAACCTTCGCCTTCCTCGACATGCCGGTGATGCAGCAGCCGGAGGCTTATATCGGCAATGTCGCGGAATTGCTGGACGACAAAGGCGCGGTGACCAATGCCGACACCGCCACCTTCCTCGAGAATTTCATGGCCAGCCTGGAGACATGGATCAGGACGGTGCATCCTGGCGGCTCGTCCTTCGATGCCTTCATGAAGCAGCGCGAGAAGATCGCGGAGGACTATGTCAATGGCGATGCCTCCTCGCTGAAGGCGATCGTCACCCGTGCCGGGCCGGCGACATTCTTCTCACCGCGCGGCGACCATCTCGAAGGCGCCGATGCGGTGGCCGGCCGTTACGAACGCGACGCCGCAAGCTTCCACAAGGGCGGCAACACCGACCTCCAGGTGCTGCAAGCATCGGCAAGCGGCGATCTGGCCTTCTGGAGCGGCCTGCAGCATGCCAAGGCGCGCATCGGCAAGAACGGCGAGGCGACCGAGATGACCTTGCGGGTGACGGAAGTGTTTCGGCTGGAGGACGGCGCGTTCAAGCTTGTGCATCGCCACGCCGACCCGGTTCATTAGCCGGCGCTTGCAAAAATCCGCGACACAATGCCGGGGGGCTTTGCAACACGCGCCTATTCCTTTTGGCCCGTGAGCGGCATACATCGGATACAGGGTCGTGCCACTTGAAGGCATGATGACGACGACAAAGACACGAATGGGCGCGGATACGAAAGTCTCGCCGTTGGGGGCCGGCGAGCCAGCGATACTGGACGGCGCGATTGTCGTCGGCGGAGGCGCCGCCGGGCTTGCCGCCGCGCATGCGCTGACCAGGGCCGGCGTGACGACGCAGATCCTGGAGCGCGAGCAGAGGCTGGCCGAACCCTGGCACCGCCGCCACGACAATCTGCACCTCAACACGCATCGCGACCTTTCCTCATTGCCCGGCGTATCCTATCCGGCGGGAACACCGGCCTTCCCGCACCGCAGCGCCGTCGTGCGCCACCTCAACGAGTTCGCCGAGACGCACCGGCTGTCAATCGCCTTCGGTGTCGAGGTCGACGAGATCGAATTTCGTGGCGACCATTGGCTGCTGCGGACGAGCGAGGGCTTGAAGGCGGCGCGATATGTCGTGATCGCCACCGGACGCGACCGGCAGCCCTTCATCCCGGCCTGGAGGGGCATGGAGGATTTTTCCGGCAGGATCATCCATTCGGCCGATTTCGGAAGGGCAAGCGACTATGCCGGCAGGAAGGTGCTGGTGGTCGGCGCCGGCAACTCCGGCTTCGACGCGCTCAACCATCTTTCCCGCGTCGAGACCGGCCAGATCTGGCTTTCGGCGCGCAACGGACCTTCGCTGCTGCCCAAGCGCATCGGCAAGATAGCGGTGCATCGCATATCGCCGCTCATGGCCAACCTGCCCACATGGCTCGCGGACGCGGCCATGGCGGCAACGCAGCGCCTGGTGTTCGGCGATCTGACGAAATACGGCCTGCCCCCTGCCCCGTCGGGCGGCGCCAGCCGGCTCGGCTCCGACTATACCGCGATCGCGGCCGACGACGGCGCGGTCAAGGCCATCAAAGCAGGGCGCATCACCGTCGTGCCGCAGTTGCGCGAATTCAGGCGCGACGGCGTCGTGCTCGACAATGGCCAACGAATTGCGCCCGATATCGTCATTGCCGCGACCGGCTACCGCACCGGACTGGAAACGATGCTGGGCAAGCTCGGCGTGCTCGACGCCAAGGGTGTGCCGCTGTTCAACGGCGCCGCGAACGACCCGAAGCTGCCCGGGCTCTGGTTCACCGGCATGCGGCCCAGCATTCGCGGCTGCTTTGCCAACGCAAGAATCCAGGCCGCGGCGATCGCCAGGAAGGTCGCCGGACTGAAGCGCTGAACCGAACGGTGGCTTTGGCCTCCGTTTTTGTGTTGCCTTCCGGGCGTGCGCCCCCTATACGCCGCGGGACGTCGGAGTGTAGCGCAGCCTGGTAGCGCACCTGATTTGGGATCAGGGGGTCGCGTGTTCGAATCACGCCACTCCGACCATCGCTTTTCCCCGGAAAATTGCCGTGCCGGTCTCGCGGCACAGGGGCCTGACCAGAAGGGCTCTTCACCTTGGCAGCCGCGGTTGTAGCGATCCTCGACAGGGACAATTGGGACGCCAACACCGACATCATCGTCGTTGCGGATGTTTCCAGGCGGCGGCTGACATGGGTGCCGCGCGACTTGTGGTCTCCCCTCATCAACGACCGTATCAATGCTGCCTTCGCCATCGGCGGCGGCAGGCTGCTGCTCGATGCGCTCGCGCAATTGGGATTTGCCGCGCAAAGCGCGGTCTGCCTCAGGCGCGGCGCGACCGAAGCCGCGCTTGCCGGCGCCAGTGTCCGGGTGCCGATCCGCGATCCGCTCGATTTCTGGTATCCGCTGACGCCGACCAGCCGCCTGGAGGACGGGCGCCGGCAGGTCTCCTTTCGCCCGCCGGGCGAGACGCTGTCCGGCGAACGGCTGCACCAGTGGATCGGCGCCCGCACCATGGTCGACGGCCAGGGAACCGACTTCCACCGCATGCGGCGCCAGATCGTGTTCCTGCGAGCCCTCATCGCCCAGGGTTTCGATTTCCGCCCTGCGCTTAAGGATCCGGAACTGGCGCGGATCACCGGCGAGGATCCGTTGCCGCTCCTCGCCCGCGTCGGGGTTAATTGGCGCATGCAGGTGCATGACTGGGTGGATGACGCCGTCATCGACGGCAGGATGGTCCTTGTCCCGCGCAAGCCGAAGCCATGGTGGCGGCGGCAGTTGCGCCGGCTGCGGGATAGGCTGAAGGGAAAGCAGATCTAGCCCATTCGGCCGCTGGAACGGTAAACCCGCCGGGCGAGAACCCCAACACCCTCGAGCCCGGCGAGCCTACAACCCGATCTGGAACGCGACCGGGGCCGGGATCAACCGGCATTGTCGGCGTTGCAAGATCGATGCCGGAAAGACTGTTCCGGAATGGGACGGCTACGATGCAGGTTCCGCATCTCATCACGTGAACGCCTGGCGAGGCCCAAATAATCCCTCGCTTCCCGATTTCTCGCAGGTCTAGACTTCCGACAAAGGGGATCGTCGATGCCTGTTCTCGAGGCGCTGCTGTCACTGATCGGCCCAGCCTACCTGGCCTATTACGGCTTTGCGGTTCCGGTCATGGTCGTCTGGGCAATTCTGTGCGCCGCCCTGTGGGTCTGGAACAACCGGCCGAGCAAGTGGCAGAACGGCGTCGCCCGGTCGCGGTCCGCCGGCCTGATGGTCTTCGTCCTTGTCGCCGCCTGTTACGTTGCGGCGCATACGGGCGTGTATCTTTTGGCCCGGCATCTGGCTCGGCTGTGGGCGTGACGGCCCTAGATATCGAACTCGCCCTGCCCTTCGTCCATGGCGCTGACCGTCTCGGCCGCGAGCGCCCGGGTGATCGGCGTCTTGCGCTCAAGCGCGGCGCGGTCGAGGCGCTCGACGACGCGCATGGCGGTGCCGAGCGAACGCTCGATGCGGCGCACCAGATATTGCACCACATGCGGCTCGACCTCGACCTGGCGGTCGGCGAACAGCTTTGTGACGACGCCGGCAAGCAACAGATCGTCGGGCTCGTGGATCTCGATCGTCGCCGCCGCCTTCAGCCGCGAGACGAGGTCGGGCAGCGCGACGCGCCATGCCGAGGGGAAACGCCGCGCCGTGAGCAGCAGCGTCGAGCCCGCGCCGCGCACTTCGTTGATCAGGTGGAACAGGCCCTGCTCATCGATCGCCGCCTTGTCGATATCGTCGATGAGCACCGGCCTGACGCCCAGGCCGGCAATGTGCTCGTCAATCCGGCCTGGATCGATGGCGAGCGCATGCGCCCGCTCCTGCCATATCCGGGCGAGATGCGTCTTGCCCGACCCGGGCGGCCCGGCCAGCACGACCACTGGCGACGGCCAATCCGGCCAGCGGTCGATCAGCGATGCGGCTTGCGCGTTGGTGCCCGAGACGACGAGCTCGTCTCGCGAATAGCCGGTGCCATGGCCGAGATCGAGCGGCAGCTGGCGCGGCGTATCTGCTGACTGAGCAGCCATTTCAGCCCCGCGTCGAGCGGTGGCCGCCGCCGCGATCGGCCGGCAAGGGCGGCACGGGCTGGGCAGCGTGACCCTTGTAGAGCGGCGATTCGAGGTAGCGGGCGATGGCGAAGCGCACCAGGACGGCAATCGCCGCCGACGCCGGCACGGCAATCAGAAGGCCGACGAAGCCGAACAGCGCGCCGAAGGCGAACAGCGCGAACATCAGCCACACCGGGTGCAGGCCGACGCTCTTGCCGACCAGCCGGGGCTGCAGGATATTGCCCTCGATGAGCTGGCCGACAAAGAACACGCAGGCCACCGCAACGATCATCTGCCAGTCCGGCCAGAACTGGACGAAGGCGACGCCGACGGCGAGCACCAGCCCGGTCAGCGAGCCGACATAGGGGATGAAGGAGATCAACCCTGCGAAGAAGCCGATCAGGATGGCGAAGTTCAAGCCGGTGAGCGTCAGCCCGGTGGCATACATGGCGCCGAGCACCAGGCAGAGCGTGCCCTGGCCACGCACGAAGCCGGCGGTGGCGGTGTTGATGTCGCGGGCAAGCGCGCGCACCGTCTCGACATGGTCGCGTGGCACCCAGCCGTCGACCTCGGCCACCATGCGGTCCCAGTCGAGCAGCATGTAGAAGGCGACGACCGGGGTGACGACGAACAGGCTCACCACCGAGACCAGCGCCACGCCGGAGCTCCAGATCGAGGTGAAGACGGTGGTGAGCAGGCTGAAGCCCGAGGTCAGGAGCGAGTTCAGCCCGTCGCGCAGGCCGGCAGCGTTGACGCCAAAACGTTGCTCCAGCCATTTCGGGTCGAAGCTGGTGATCAGCGACTGCAGTCGTGTGAGGTATTCCGGCAGCTTGCGGGCGAAATCGGCCATCTGGGTGGCCAGCACCGGCACCAGGATGACCAAGGCCAGCACCACGACGACGATGAAGGCGATCAGGATCACCACCGTCGCCATCAGGCGCGAGAGGCCGAGCCGCTGCAGCCAGTCGGCGACCGGATCGAGGAAATAGGCGAGCACCATGCCGGCGACGAAAGGCAGGAGGATGCCCGAGAAGACATAGAGGAACAGCGCCAGCAGGACGGCCGTTGCCAGCCAGAAGAAGACCTGGCGACGAAGCCCGCCGGAGCTGTCGTCAGCGGCGATCACCGCGCCATCGTAGTCAGGCGTCGGTGCCGGAGCCGCCCGATTTGCCGATGCCCGACTTGGTGTCGCCGTTCTGGGAGTTGCTCGTCCGGGAGCCTTCGCCATAGCCGCTCATATGCCTCAGCCAAGCCACGAGATAGGCCGCGGCCGAAGCCACGGTCAAGACCCCGGTCAGCAATATGAGCGCCGTCCGCAGCGAGCCCAAATGCGCGGCGAGGGCCAGCTCGCCCAGCACAAGCGCCGCCAGCACGATCTGCGCGGCGGTGTTGGCCTTCGAAACGAAGAGCGGCTTCACCTCGACCGGATTGCTCATCACGCTGGACAGGAGGACGGCGCAGACGATGAGCCCGTCACGCGAGACCATGGTGACCACCAGCCAGAGCGGCAATTCGCCGGCAAAGCCCATGACGACGAAGGCCGAGACCAGCAGAAGCTTGTCGGCGACCGGATCGAGATAGGCGCCGAGGCGGGACGACTGGTTCCAGCGGCGCGCGATGAAGCCGTCGACACCGTCGGAAATGCCTGCGACGAGGAACCCGGCGAAGGCCCAACCCCAAAGCGACTGCAGCATGGCCAGCACCACGGCGGGCACGAGCAGCAGCCGCATGATCGTGATCATGTTGGGAAGGGTCACGTGATGTCCCGTCGTGTCTTTTGTTGGGAAAAAGATGAGGGAGATGGAGGGTGGGCGCAAGTAGCGGGGCGGCGAAGCTGCCAATCACCTCGTCCGCCGGCACTTTCCTCAGGAACAAACTCCCTCACCCGCGCGTCATCCTTGCTCCCCGAAACCATTCATGCGAAGAGCCCGCAATGGAAACAGGGACGAGCCGACGATGAGCAAGGGCGACAAGGCCAAGCGCAGGAACGGGCTCACCTATGCCGAGGCGGGCGTCGACATCGACGCCGGCAATCTGATGGTCGAGAAGATCAAGCCGCTGGTGCGCGCGACGCGCCGGCCGGGGGCCGATGGCGAGATCGGCGGGTTCGGCGGGCTGTTCGACCTCAAGGCGGCCGGCTTCACCGATCCTGTGCTGGTCGCGGCCAATGACGGCGTCGGCACAAAGCTCAAGATCGCCATCGATTCCGGCAAGCACGACACGATCGGCATCGACCTCGTCGCCATGTGCGTCAACGACATCGTCGTGCAGGGCGCCGAGCCGCTGTTCTTCCTCGACTATTTCGCCACCGGCAAGCTCGACCCGGACCAGGGCGCCTCTATCGTCGGCGGCATCGCCGAGGGCTGCCGGCAGGCCGGCTGCGCGCTGATCGGCGGCGAGACGGCAGAAATGCCCGGCATGTATCATGACAAGGATTACGACCTTGCCGGCTTTGCCGTGGGCGCGGCCGAGCGCGGCCAGTTGCTGCCGACCGACGACATCGTTGAGGGCGACGTGCTGCTTGGCCTTTCCTCGTCGGGCCTGCACTCCAACGGCTTTTCGCTGGTGCGCCGCATCGTTGCCGCGAGCGGCCTTGCCTGGAGCGATCCGGCGCCGTTCAACGACGAGCTCAGCCTTGCCGAGGCGCTGCTCGAACCGACGCGCATCTATGTGAAGTCGATCCTGAAGGCGATCCGCAACACGCATGGCATCAAGGCGCTGGCCCACATCACCGGCGGCGGTTTCCCGGAAAACATTCCGCGCGTGCTGCCGAAGGATTTCTCGGCCGAGCTCGACCTGGAGGCGATCGACGTGCCGCCGGTGTTCTCGTGGCTGGCAAAGGCCGGCGGCGTCGCGCCGGAAGAAATGATGCGCACCTTCAATTGCGGCATCGGCATGATCCTCGCCGTCGCTTCCGGCCAGGCGGCGCAGGTGGCGGCGGTGCTGCAGGAGGCCGGCGAGACCGTGACGCCGATCGGGCGCATCGTGCCGCGCCGCGACGCCGGCGTCATCTATCGGGGCTTGATCGGCGTATGAGCAGGAAACGCACGGTCGTCCTGATCTCGGGGCGCGGCTCCAACATGACGGCACTGATCGCGGCCGCCGCCGATCCCAGCTTTCCGGCGGAAATCGTCGGCGTCATCTCCGACCGTGTGAACGCCGCCGGTCTCGGCATCGCCCAGTCGCGCGGCATCGCCACCAAGGTGATCCAGCGCGCCGACCATCCGAGCAAGGACGCCTATGACGTCGCGATCGACGCCGCGCTCACCGGCTTCGGCGCCGAGATCGTGGCGCTCGCCGGCTATATGCGCATCCTCGGCCGTGGCCTCGTCGAGAAGTGGCAGGGGCGAATGGTCAACATCCACCCTGCCCTGCTGCCCGCCTTCAAGGGTCTGGACACGCATGCGCGCGCGATCCGCGCCGGCGTGCGCATCCATGGCTGCTCGGTGCATTTCGTCACGCCGGAGATGGATGATGGCCCGATCATCGCCCAGGCCGCCGTGCCGGTGATGATCGGCGACAACGAGGACACGCTAGCCGCGCGCGTGCTGAAGGCCGAGCATCGGCTCTATCCGCTGGCGCTCGGCCTCGTCGCCGAAGGCAAGGCGAGCATGGAAAAGGGCCACACGGTGCTTGCGCATTTCGCCGACGACGCCGACAACGCCAGCTCGGTGGTGATGGCGCCGGATCCGCTGCGCGAGGAGACGGACCTCGAACAGCTGGCGCGGATCACGCCGTAGTTTGAACCTGTCAGGATCTGTGGCCCTTGGAGATCTTCCAAAGCGCGGTCCGTACCAAAGGCGATTTCGCCGGCGTCTTCGAGTATGAAGAGACCGACGGCCCGCAGAGCGCTACAGCTTATTTTTACCTATGCGAGGCCAAGGGCGAAGCGGCCGGGCCGATCATCGGCATAATCCATATTCGTTCAGGAGCCTGGTCGATCACCGAGGCCGACATCGCCGTCAAATGGGATAGAGGCGAGCAACGCGTAGGCATCTTCGTCTTTGGTGCGCTGACTGCAGCCTTCGACGTCGAGACGGGCGCGCGATACGGTGGTAGGCATGGCAAGGATTTCAACGCCGAGATTCCCTGGTCCTGATCGATGCCCGTGAGACAACTGCTAATCCTGCGCCACGCCAAGTCGAGCTGGGACGATCCCAAGCTTGACGATTTCGACCGGCCGCTCGCCCCGCGCGGGTTGAAGACGGCGCCGCTGATCGGGCGCGAGCTTTCGCGGCGCGGCTGGGTGCCAGAGCTCGCGCTGGTCTCGCCGGCGCTGCGCACCCGCGATACCTGGCGGCTGGTCGCCCAGGAACTGCCGAAGCATGTGCAGGCGGAATTCGCGGAAGAGCTCTACGAGGCAGCGCCTGCCACCATCCTGGCGCGCGTGCGGCAGGTCAAGGCGACGAATCTGGTGGTGATCGGCCACAATCCCGGCCTGCAGCAGTTTGTGTTGCGGCTGGCCGGCGCCGGGTCGGATGAGAGCGTTTTCAAGAAGATCGAAGCGAAGTTTCCGACGGCGGCACTTGCGCAGTTCACAGCAAAGGGCGACTGGGCGAATCTGGATTTCGGCGGCGCGCGGCTGACGCATTTCGTCAGGCCGAGGGATTTAGAGTAGACCCCGAAGCTGCCGATCTCCCGCCGCAAACAAAGGCGGCGGAGCAAGCCCGCCGCCTTTAGCAAATCCTGAGACGTGAAACCTCAATTGCCCCAGATGCCCTGGCCCGGATCGGGCCAGGCCTGTGACGGCGCCGCTCCGGTGGTCATCGAGGTGTCGACATTGGCTGGCTTGGCGGGCTCGTGCTTGCGTACCGAGGCGGTGAGCCCGCGGTCGACGCCGGCGGTCGGCTGGTTGACGTTGTCCGCGCCATAATGGTCGCTGCCGGCGAAGGCAGAACCCACGGCGAGAAGCATGGCTGCGGTGGTGAGGACGATCCTGGTCATTGCAAAAGTTCCTGTCGTTAAAGGGGTGGAGGTTTTTGGGGGATCGAAGCGGCGTCAGCGGCCCCACAGGCCGTCGTCGTTATGCCGGGCAATGATGTCGGTGACGGTCGGGCTGGTTGCGGCCGTTACCGAAGCCTGGTGATGCGCCGTGCCGCCCTCGCGGATCGAGCTGGTCATCATGTGATCGGCGCCGGCGGCCGGCTGGTTGGCGCCGTCGGCGCCGTAATGGTCGCTGCCGGCAGAGGCGCTGCCCATGGCAGCGGCGAGCATGGCAGCCGCGACGAATGCGGTCCTGGTCATCTCAATGTTCCTTGTCCTGTCGTTTCATCGGCGGCGCCTTGGGAGGATGGCCCCGCTGCCGACAAGACCCGGAACAGCCCGGATTTATTCCCAATCAATATTTCGGCTTCCGCGACCGCTTACCCCGATCGGGCTCTCGCAAAATTGCCTGATCGGGCGCACGGAAAAGCCCGAGCCGACGGATAGCCGCCCCACAAAACAGAGCGGCGGGACAAGCCCGCCGCTTTGAGGTCTATCGAGGATCGGAACCGATCAATGGCTGCCGAAGAGGTCGCGGTCCGCGCCCTGGGTCAGGGGCTTCTGGACATCCGCATCCGACTTCTTGACCGCAGCGGTGAACGAGGTGTCGACCGAAGCGGCCGGCTGGTTGGCATTGGCCGAACCGTAATTGTCCGAGCCGGCGAAAGCGGCGCCGGCGGCAACGAGAAGGACGGCGGCGGTAAGAGCGATCTTGGTCATTTGAGTTGCTCCAGATTTCAGAATTGAGGCTGCGGTCGATTGGGATCCGAGCCGCTTAGCGGCCCCAGATGCCCTGGCCCGACTGCGGCTGGTTCTGATCAGGCTTGATGTGGAGGTCGCGCTGTTCGAACTTGTCGAGCTTGCGGATCGAGCCGGTGATGCTGTTGTCGACCTTGCCCGCGGGAGCGGTCACGGCCGGCTGATTGACGTTGTCGGAACCGTAATGGTCGCTGCTGGCGAAAGCGCCGCTCGTAGCGACGAGGAGGGCAGCGGCGGTAAGAGCAATCTTGGTCATTCTAAGTACTCCGGATTTTCAAAGTCATGTCCGTCGGTGGCGTGCCTTGATGGAAATTCGCGTCGCTCGGACCACCCCGAAATGGGTCTGTCCTGCTGCCGATTCCAATCACGAAAAGTTGTGAACCGAACCGTTCGGTTCGATCTTGAAATTGCGCGAAAGGCTAAGCGGCCGAAACCTTATCGTTTGATATAAATCGGTTACGGCGATCGATTGTCGAGGCGCCACCCTGGCCAGACCTGCCGGCGTTCACGCTGGTTGCACGAACCATCAACATTAATTGAACCGAACGGTTCGGTTTCATCATTTGCATGCTCGGGCAAGTGGCCCGGCGGGCGCCGTGATCGGGTTGGCGGCCGCCGGCAAACCACATTTGCCTTGCGGGCGGATCGATACTATCGGTGGCATCCAGGACCATTTCGGACGCCGCCCGCCGCCTTTGGCAAAGGCCGGCACCGTTGGGAGGAAACAGCGACGAACGATGCGGCTGCTGCTTGTCGAGGACAATCGCGAACTGGCCGATTGGCTGAGCAAGACGCTGCGCCAGGCGAGCTATGTCGTCGACGTCGTGCATGACGGCGAGGACGTCGAGCATGCCTTGGCCGCCGGCGACCACGCCTTGATCATCCTCGACCTCGCCCTGCCCCGCATGGGCGGCATGGAGGTGCTGAAAAGGCTGCGGGCGCGCGGCAACCCGGTGCCCGTGATCGTGCTCACCGCCAATGCCAGCCTCGACGGCCGGGTCAAGGGGCTCAACGAAGGCGCCGACGACTATCTGGCAAAACCCTTCCAGATCGAGGAGCTGGAAGCGCGCATCCGCGTGCAGCTGCGCCGCGCCAATGACCGCACCGCGCCGGTTATTTCCTGCGGCGACCTCGTCTTCGACACCAACACACGCCTGTTCTCGCTTGCCGGCACGACGCTGTCGCTGACGCCGCGTGAGCATGCGGTGCTGGAACAGCTCGTCGTCAAGGCCGGCCGCACGGTGAGCAAGGCGGCGCTCTCGGCGGCGATCTACGACTTCGACACCGACGCCGACCCCAGCGCCATCGAGATCTATGTGCATCGCCTGCGCAAGAAGCTCGAGGGATCGCGCGTCCAGATCGCCACCTTGCGTGGCCTCGGCTACCTCTTGCGCCAAGACGATCCGGCGCCATGAGAATCGGCCGTCTTCGGATCGGTAGCCTTCGGATCGGCAGTCTTCGGATCCAATTGCTCGCCTGGGTGGTGCTGCCGCTGGCCGGGCTCGCCGCCATCAATCTATGGACCAGCCATGGCAATGCGCGCGCGACTGCCGATCTGGTCACCGACCGGATGCTGATGGCATCGGCGCGAGCCATCGCCGAGCAAGTCGCTGTGAAAGACGGCGTGCTCGACGCCACCATTCCGCCGGCGGCGATCGAAATGTTCGATACCGGCGATCGCGACAGTGTCTACTACCATGTCGAAACCGCCGGCGGACGCCTGCTCACCGGCTATCCCGACCTGCCGAAGGCGACACGGCGCGGCAGTATCGAGACTGGTTTTCGCGATCATCGTCTGCGGCTGGCGACGCTCAGTCATACGGTCATCGGCGCCGGGTCGGATTCGCCGATCACGGTCACGGTCGGTGTGACGCTCGGCGGTCACGATGCGATGGTGAGGCGTCTATGGTTGAGCGCCTTTGGCCAGCAGCTGGCACTGGTGGCGATCGCCGGCGTTTTCGTGCTGCTTGGCTTGCGCCGCGGGCTGGCGCCGCTGATCCGCCTTCGCGATGCGGTTCGCTCGCCGGGCCGCAGCGACCTCGACCCGATCGAGGTGACAGGCGCGCAGAGCGAGATCAGGCCGCTGATCGAGGCGCTCAATGCTTACATGGCGCGCGTGCGGGCGCAGATGGCGGCGCAGCGCCGCTTCATCGCCAATGCCGCGCACCAGTTGCGCACGCCGCTGGCGCTGCTGTCGACACAGGCGAGCTATGCGTTGCGCGAAAGCGCCGCGGATCGACGGCGGGAAGCGCTTGTGGCCTTGCAGGCAAGCTCGGGCAAACTGGCGCGACTGGCCGAGCAGTTGCTAACGCTCTCGCGCGCCGAACCCGGCGGCCGGCGGCCACGTGCCGATCGCATCGACCTCACCGAGGCTGCCCGCCAGGTTCTGGAGGCACATGCGCCGAAGGCGATCGAACGCAACATCGACCTCGGCCTCGAGGAGACCGGCCCCGTGCCGGTCATCGGCGACGGGACGATGTTGCGGGAAATGATCGTCAATCTTGTCGACAACGCGTTGCGTTACACACCGGCCGGCGGCAGCGTTACTGTGAAGCTCGCCGCCAGTGGCGGCGAGGCGCTGCTGACCGTGTCGGATGCCGGACCAGGCATTCCCGTGGAAGAGCGGGAGCACGTCTTCGAACGCTTCTACCGCATAGCCGGTTCGGCGGAGGAAGGCAGCGGGCTCGGGCTCGCCATCGTCCACGAGGTGGTCGAGAATGCCGGCGGCAGCGTCACGCTCGGCGACGCCGCCGCTGGCGGGCTCAAGGTCGAGGTGCGGCTGCCGCTGGCAGGCAACTAGAGCAATTCCAGGAAAAGTGCGTAGCGGTTTTCCGTCCGGAATTGCGCAAAACAAAGGCTTAGAGTGGTTCGGCGATTCCGTGAAACGCTGAACCGCTCTAAGGCGGTTCACTGCGTCTCATGCAGCGGCTGAGGACGCCACTTTGCCAGCCGGCTCTCGACCATCGTCATCAGGTACTCGGCGGCCAGGGCCACCACCATGACGATGACGATCGCGGCATACATGCCGGCCGCGTCAAACGAGCCCTTGGCGATGTTGATCAGGAGGCCGATGCCGTAGCGCGAGCCGACGAACTCGCCGACGATGGCGCCGATGATGGCGAAGCCGAAGCTGACATGCAGGCTGGCGAAGATCCAGCTCATCGCCGACGGCACGATCACCGAACGGGTCAGCTGCCAGTCGGAGGCGCCGAGGATGCGGGCATTGGCGATCATGGCGCGGTCGGCTTCGCGCACGCCTTGGAAGGCGTTGTGGAAGACGACGAAGAACACCATGACGAAGGCCAGCGCCACCTTGGAGGCAAGGCCGAGGCCGAGGATCATGATGAAGATCGGCGCCAGCACCACGCGCGGGATCGAGTTGATCACCTTGATGTAGATGGAGAAGATGTCGGCGGCCATACGGTTGCGGCCGAGCGCGACGCCGATGATGATGCCGGCGACCGAACCGGTGACGAAGCCCAGCACCGACTCTTCCATGGTGACATAGAGGTGGTACCACAGCGGGCCTTCCGACGTGCCCTCCGTGATCCACTCATAGAGCCGGCCGGCGATCGTGCTCGGCATGGCGTAGAAGAAGGGGTCGATCCAGGCCATGCGGCCGGCAATTTCCCACAGGGCGAGGAAGACGACCAGGATGCCCAGCCGCCAGAACGTGACGGTGTGGCGGCGATGCGCTGCTGCCTTGGCGGCGGCGGCCTCGATCTCGGCATCCGAGGTTCCGGGCCTGAAGGCGGCGGTCGGGATGTTGACGGTGGCGTCTGTCATGTCGGTTCTCCTCACGCCGCCGCGCGGGCGTAGCTGGTCTCGACCTCTTCCTTGAGATCGGCCCAGATGGTGCGGGAATAGTCGATGAAGCGCTGCTCGTAGCGGATGTCGGCGACGACGCGTGGGCGCGGCAGATCGATCGTGTAGACGGATTTTACCGTCGCCGGCCCGGCGGTGAGCACATAGACCTTGTCGGCCAGCGCGATGGCTTCCTCTAGGTCATGAGTGACGAAGACGACGGAAGCCTTGGCGTCGGACCAGAGGCGCAACAGTTCTTCATGCATAAGCACACGCGTCTGCACGTCGAGCGCCGAGAACGGTTCGTCCATCAAGAGGATCTCCGGGCCGTTGATGAAGGTCTGGGCCAGCGCCACGCGCTTGCGCATGCCGCCGGAGAGCTGGTGCGGATAGTGCTGTTCGAAGCGCGCCAGGCCGACGCGGGCCAGCCAGTCGCGGGCGGAAGCCTGGGCCTGCGCCTTGGGCTTGCCGCGAAACAGCGGCCCGGCCATGACATTCTCGATCACCGTGCGCCAGGGAAACAGAGCATCGGTCTGGAACACGAAGCCGATGCGCGGGTCGATGCCCTTGACCGGGGCGCCCATGACGCGGACCTCGCCGGCGCTCGGACTGGCGAGCCCGGTGACGAGGTTCAGCGTCGTCGACTTGCCGCAGCCGGTCGGGCCGACGACGGCGACGAACTCGCCGCGTTCGACCGTCATGGTGAAATCGCGGATCGCCGTCAGCGATTTGCCTGTGGGGGAAAGGAAGCGGCGGCTGACATTGATCAGCTCGATCGCGGGAGCGGTCTTTTCGACAGCCATGGTTGAACAGACTCCAATAGCGGGCGATCCCCGCGCAGGAGATCGCCGGACGTGGAAACGAGGCGGGCATGACGGCGCGAGGTCGGAGCCTCGCGCCGGCCTGCGGCTACTTCACGTTCTTGACGAATTCCGTTGTGTAGGTTTTCGACAGGTCGATCTGCTTGCCCTGCAGTTCCTTCTTGAAGGCCGAAAGCACGGCCAGAACCGTCTCCGGCCCACCCTGGGGCATCACGCCATCGGCGGTGAACATGCCCTTGCCGGCATCGAGCGCCTTCACATAGCCTTCCTTGTCGCCGACATAGTAGTCCTTCGGCATCTTTTCGGCGATCTCGGCGCCGCTATGCGTGTTGATGAACTTCAGCGTCTTGACGAACGCGTTGGCGAGCTTCTGAACGGTTTCCTTATGGGCGTCGACCCATTCGGTCTGCATGTAGAGCGAGGCGGCCGGATAGGTGCCTCCAAGTGCCGCCTTCGTGCCTTCCACGGTGCGCATGTCGACGAGCACCTTGGCCTCGCCAGTCTTGAGCAACCGGGAGATCGTCGGCTCGGTGGTCATGCCGGCCTGGATCTTGTCCTGCTGCATGGCGGCGATGAAGGTGTTGCCGGCGCCGACCGGAACCGAGGTGAAATCGCCGAGCTTCAAGCCGTTCTTGACCGCGAGATATTCCGTCAGGAAGTTGGTCGAGGAGCCGAGGCCGGTGACGCCGAGGCTCATGCCCTTGAAGTCGGCCGGCGACTTGATTTCGGGATGCTTGGACGAGACGAGCTCGACCTCGCCGGGCGCCTGGCTGAACTGGACGACGGATTCGACGAACTTGCCCTTGGCCTGCAGGTCGATGCTGTGGTCGTAGAAGCCGACCACGCCCTGCACGGCGCCGGCCAGCATCTCGTTCTCTGCGTCGACGCCGGCCGGCTCGTTGAGCAGTTCGACGTCGAGGCCCTCGTCCTTGAAATAGCCGAGCGCCTCGGCGAGCTTGGCGGGCAGGTAGATCTGCTTTTCGTAGCCGCCGACCATGATCGAGATCTTGTCTGCGGCCGACGCCGTCGTCGCGCCCGCGGCAAGCATGGCAAGCGTCAGCGTCGCCGAACGAAGGGCGTGTTTAGAGATAAAACCGGTCACGTAACTTCCTCCACCTGGGCGGCGCGCCATCCGGGCTGCGCCGCATCTCCTCCTTGCCGACCCCTCCCGGGCCAGTCACGGCGAACGCCGCGAATACAGTCATGGCATGGCCAAGCTTTCAGCTGGCTTTCAGCCTTTTTAGCGACCGTCAAAGGCCCAGCACGTGACGCATGTCGTATTCACCCGGCGGCCGGCTGGCGACCCAGAGTGCCGCCGCGATGGCGCCGCGCGCGAACATCGAGCGGTCGCCGGCCGTATGCGAGAGCGTGAGCCTCTCGCCCTCTGCGAGGAAGCTGACGCTGTGCTCGCCGACGATGCTGCCGCCGCGCAGCACCGCGAAGCCGATCTCGCTGGCAGGGCGCGGACCGATCAGACCATCGCGGGCGCGCTTCGCAACCTCGTCCAGCTCAATGCCGCGTCCGCGCCCGGCCGCCTCGCCCAGCAGCAGCGCCGTGCCCGACGGCGCGTCGACCTTGAAGCGATGATGCGCTTCGAGGATCTCGATGTCGCAGTCATCGGACCCCAGCGCCTTCGCCGCCTGCTCGACCAGTCCGGTCAGCATGTTGAGCCCGAGCGAATAGCTGCCGGAGCGCACGACAGCGATTGTCTTTGCCGCCTCGGCGACTGCGGCCAACTCCGATGTGGTGAAACCCGTTGAGCCGATCACCAGCGCCGGACCGCCGCGTGCCGCGCAGGCTTTGGCAAGTTCGGCGGACGCCGCGGGCGTGGTGAAGTCGATCACCACGTCGGCAAGCGAAAGCGCTTCGTCGCGCTCGAGGAGCCCCTCGCCCACGCTGCCCGGCCGATGGAAGCGCGCGACGAGCTGCAGCCGCGGATCGGCGGCGGCGGTCTCGGTCATCTGCCGGCCCATGCGGCCGAGCGCACCGGCGATGGCGATTTTAAGCGGTTGTGGCATGGCGATTCCCGTCGAAAGCCCGAGTCGGAACAATCCTCTAGCACGCCGCCTTAGCAAATTGATTCAGGCGCCTGGGGACGCCACGATATCGGGGCGAGACGAGGGCGGACTATTAGTGAATGTGAAACGCCACACTCATCATCGTTGACGTGATGTGCTAATTAGCGTGAGCGTCCGGCTGCACCCGGACCCACGTCCGAGGGGGGCGCCCATGCCGCGGCCAGTGCACGTCCTGGTTCCTTTCTGCCTCGCTGTCCTTTCCTGCATTCCTTTGGCACCGCTTGCCGGCGGAGCCCCTCGCTGCACAGGCTTCTCCCGACAAACCCGATGATGCGGCCAAAAAGGCGGCTGAGGATGCGGCGAAGAAGGCGGCGCTCGCCGAGGCGATCAGCGTCTGCGACAAGGGTGCCTCGGTGCCGCTCGATCCCGAAGCCAAGGCGCCGCCTGTCCAGTATGGCCAGCTCTTCCCGCAAGACTTTGATCTGAGCAAGCTCAAAACCCTGTCCGACAAATGCCAGGCGGCGATGCTCGGCGCGCCGCAGGAAAAGCGGCTGACGCTTGAATGGCTGCGGGTCCAGGTCGCGCTCAACCAGGCGGGGTTGGCCTTTCTCGTCCCACAGATCAAGCTCATCGCCGACGGCGGCAGTCCCGAGGCCAACTATCTGCTCTACGAGGTCTATTCGGTGCATCGCCACGACAGCGCCGACGGCGGTCCGCCGCCGGTCACACGGGCGATGGCGCTCGATGCCTTGCAGAAGGCCGGCGCTGCCGGTCATCTCACGGCGCTCGAGACGCTGCTGCGTCAGTATATCGACGGGCCGCTGCCGCGCCGCGACGCGCGCAAGGTGGTCGAGACCGCGCAACGCGTCATCGATGCGCCGGCCCAGGGCCAGTCGCCCGGCGAATGGGACAGCCAGTTCCGCGCCGCCATGCCACTGCTGATTGCGCGGACGGTGCTGGAGAATGACGGCTTTGCCGCCGAGGAGCAGCACAAGGCCTTTCAGGCCGTGGATGCGGATACCAAGGCCGGCAGTGCCGGGCCTGAAGCGTCGGTGCTCGCCTATATCAAGGCGCTGCGGCTCGGCCGAGGCACACAGCAGGACGCGGCGAAGGCCAGGCAATTGCTGGAAGCGCGCGTCGCCAACGATCAGTATGCCATACCGATACTGGCCGACATGCTGGCCAAGGGCGAAGGCGGCCCGGCGGACGGCAAGCGCGCGATCGCGATGCTGCGCGGCGCCACCAAGGACGTCGCCGGCGCCGGGCCGCTGCTCGCCGGCCTGCTGCTCGACGGCAAATTCGTCGGCCGCCAGCCGCGCGAGGCGATCCGGCTGCTCAACGCCCCGTGGGATCTCGACGCCAGCATCAGGCTGGCGAAGCTGCTTCCCGACTATGACGGCTTTCAAATCGACAATCCGGACCAGCTGGTCGAGCGCCTGAGCGACGCCGCCGAGGCCGGCGAACTAGGTGCTGCACTGGCGCTGGCGCGGCTGCAGCTGTCGGACGATCAGCAGTTCAAGAACGAGGATTCGGCGCGTGCCATGCTGAAGCCGCTGGCGGACGGCGGTGATCGCGAGGCGCTGTGGCTCTACGCCTCGACGCAATATGCCAATCTCGATTCGACCAGCTATCACCCGTCGCGCCGCGACGACGGGCTGAGCGACGATCAATTGAAAGCGCTGATCGACGAGGGCGAAGCCAGGAAGGAGCAGCAGGCCTATCTGCTGCACGCAAAGCTCCTGCGCAAGGGCGTGGTCTATCCGCAGGACGATCAGAAGGCGACGGCGATGCTGATCAACGCCGCCAATCTCGGCAGCGTCGAGGCGATGGTGCTGCTCGGCGATGCCTATGACGACGGTCTCGGCATCGACAAGAACCCGCGCGAGCGCCTGCATGCCTGGCGCGAGGCGGCGCGTCTCGGCTCGCTCAAGGCAAGGAGCAAGCTCGCCAACGCCTTCACCTTCGACAGCTTCGATCATCTGATGACGCTGCGCGAAGGCATCACCGACCGCATCGCCCTTTACAATGACGGCATCGGCAGGATGGGCGCCGGCGTGTTCGGCGCCAACGACGCCGACATGGAACTGAGCGGCCTCTTTTCCGGCCCGGCCTCCAGCGCCGGAACGGCGGCGATCGCAGCCGCGGTGATGGATGCTTTCCGAGAGGCGCCGGCCGGCCTCGACGACAACAATCTGGCCGGCATCGGCAAGGCGCTGCCCGACGATATCCGCGTCGCCATCGAGACGACGCTGAAGAGCGAGGGTTTCTACACCGGCGAGCCGAAGGGCTATTTCGGTCCGGACGCGCGCAAGGGGCTGGCCGCCTGGGTCGACGCGAAGGGACCGCTTGGCGATGCTCCCAGCCCGCAAGCCGCAGCCGGTACACAGCAGGCCGCGCCCGCTCCGGGCGGCCTCGACTCGGACCTCGTCAACCGCATCCGCGACAAGGTGTTCGCCCAGGCGCAGGCCGCCAAGACAGATAAGCAGAAGCTTGCCGCCATCAAGCAGCTCGGCATTCTCGCCCGCTACGGCGACCTGCCCTCGCGCTGGGTGCTGGTGCGCAACTACCATCAGGCGCGCGCTATCCGCTCGGTGGTGACGCCCGAGGAGATCACTCGCTACGCGCTGGATATACTGGTGTCGAAACCAGCCGGCGTCGACAAGCCTGAATTCGAGTTCATCTTCGACCTGACGCAGATCGCGCAGGATCGGAAATCGAAGGCGGTCGGCGGCGCCACGCTGCAAGCGATCCGCGACGAGCCGCGCTTGCAGGACCCGCTGACGCTCGGCGCCGTCATGATCCAGTTCGCCTTCGCGCCGGACGCCTGCGACTCCGTGCTCGCCGCGGCCAGGAAAGCCGGCATCGACGGCGTGGGTTCGGACGGATGCGACGAGGACACGCGCACGGCCCTCATCGCCTTCGCCAAGGACAAGGGCGCGTCCGGTGTCGATGCGGCAGCGCGCAAGGCAGCCGTGGATGAGATCAAGGCACTGGACGCGCAGGCGGCGAAGTAGCCAGGCTATGAGCCGCGACGGACCTATTGCGCCTTGTCGACACGATCGAGGATCGCGCGGTAGCGGCCGCATACGGCGGCGTCCTGATAGAAGTCCACTTCGGTATCGATGATCTGATCAAGGCTCATTCCGCGATAATGCGCCTTGACCTTCGCCAGGACATCTTGCGCTTGGCTGATTTCGCCGAGCTCGGAATGGCAGATGATAAGACGAATGAGCGACCATGGTGTCACAGTCGCCATTTTCGCGTAGCAGTCAGCCGCCTCGCGATATCGCCCTGCCGTCGTCAGCAGGACGCCCCGGAAATCATCATACCATCCCACGGCGTATGGGTCGCGGCGCTGGGCTTCGGCTATTTCACCAAGCCCCTGCTCCGGCCTGTCCGTGTGATTGAGGAAAATAGCGCGGATACTGAGAATGAACGGATCGTTCGGATTGAGCGCAACCGCCCGGTCAAGGCTGACTTCCGCTTGCCTGAATTGGCGCAGGTACAAGTGAGCGAAGCCGGTGGCGAGATGCCCATAGGCTTCGTCCGGATCGAGGCCCAATGCTGTTCTTGCGATCTCCAGTCCGGAATGCAAATGACCGGGATTGTTGTAGTCCCAATAATACTTGATGGACTCCACAAAACTCAGCATGGCGTGGGCGGCGGCAAACTTGGGATCAAGTTGTACCGCCTGGCGCAGAAAGGGTTCGGATTCGAGCACTGTGTCATAGACGGCTGCCAGTTGCAGCGCCCGCAGGTAAAACTCATAGGCCGACATGTTGTTGGTCGGTCGGGCCCTGGCGCGCGACGCGATCGCGGTTCTGGCCTGTCGCGCCAGACGCGCCGCAATCATCCGGGTGATTTCGTCCTGGATGGCGAAAATGTCGTCGAGTTCCCGGTCGTAGTGTTCGCCCCAGATATGAGCCATCGACAATGCATCGGTCAGTTGCACGGTGACCCGCACCCGGTTGCCGATCTTGCGCACGCTGCCTTCGACGACATATTGGACGCCAAGCTTGCTTGCCACCTCCGCCGGGTCATGCGCCTTGCCGCGAAACTGGAACGAGGAGTTCCGCGCGATGACCAGAAACTCCTTGTACTTGCCGAGCTCGGCGATGATGTCTTCGGTGATCCCGTCGCTGAAATAGTCTTGCTCCGGGTCCCCGCTCATATTGTCGAAGGCAAGTATGGCAATGGACGGTCTGGGCGGCGTACCATCCGCCGTAACCGCGAAGGGCCTGGGGCCGGCATATTTATAGCCGCGACCATGCACGGTTGCGATCATCTCGGCAGGCAGCAGCTTTCGCAGCGCCGAAACGTGGACCTGCAGCGTGTTCTCCTCCACCACCAGGCCGGCCCAGATCGCATCTAGAAGTTCGGCCTTGCCGACCACCTGGTCGGGCCTGTCGAGCAACATCGCGAGGATGTCCAAGGAACGCGCCGAAAGTTCCGCCGGCCCTTGCGGCCCGAGCAGCTGCCGTTCGGCTCGCCTCAAACGATAGTTCCCAAACTGCAGGTCCATCGGCCAAGAACTCATCCCTCGCCGGCAAGATAATCCAAGATCACCCTGAAGGCGAACTTCAGCGTCGTTCGCGAGTCTCCGCTTCAAACAATTTCAGAGCCGTTCAGGACTCTTCAGGTTCAAGCCAAGGACCTGGGTGGGACGTTGTGCCATTTGTCGCCGTCACAGGAGGACATCATGGCTGACATCCTCACCACAGCCCCGACTACCGGCCGACGCCTCAAACTGCCGCGGCTTCCGAGGCTTGCAATCGGCGTATCGCTCAACGCCATATCCGCTTTGGTGGGCGATGCGCTCAAGATGGTATATGTGGACCCCTACGCCAGCCTTGGTCGCCAACCGCAAGTCGCCCCAGACGATGACCTCGAAGGCCGAGATCGCATTTGGTGAGCCATCAGGCCATTGGCAGACCGAAAGTACTCAAAGCGCCCTGAGCCACACCTTGTTGTCGTGGACCGCAGCGCCGCCATAGGGTGCGGGCGCGTCGGCGCCGGTCAGCACGTTGACGCCCTCGCCGCGCTCATGCGCGCTGTTCGGCCAGATGCCTTCGGCGATCACCACGCCGCGCTTCACGCCGTCGAAGAATCTGGCGTGCAGCACCAAATCGCCGCGCCGGTTGCCGACCTCGACGCGGCCGCCATCCTCGATGCCGAGCGCTTCGGCATCTTCGCGGTGGATGAGTAGTTCCGGTCTGCCTTCCTTGGCCTTGGACACCGGCGTCTCGGCAAAGCTCGAATTGAGGAAGTTGCGCGCCGGCGAGGTCGCCAGCCGGAACGGATGCTCCTCGTCCGCCACCTCGATCAGCTCGACATGGTCGGGGAATTCCGGCAGCCGGTCGACCGGGCCGAACAGGCCCATGCTTTTCGGCGGCCGGTTGGGCGCCGACTGCCCTGTCCAATTGGGCCGGAAGTGGAACTTCTTGTCGGCATGGCCGAAGCCGTTGATGAAATGCGCGTCGTCGAAGTCGGGCTGCAGGTCGACCCACTTCTGTTCCCTCAAACTATCAAAGCTGCCGAGCCCGCGCTTGCCGAGGATGATGTCAATGTGCTCGCGCTCGATCAGGCCGAAGCCAGGCCGGTCGCCGACGCCAAGCCGCTTGCCGAGTTCTTCATTCACGTAATGGTTGGTGCGCGGCCCCTCCGGCGGCTCAATCAGCTTGGGGCCGAGCGTGATGTGCTGGTTGCCGCCGCCCTTGTAGATGTCGTCATGCTCCAGAAACATCGTCGCCGGCAGCACGACATCGGCGAGCTTGGCCGTGTCGGTCATGAACTGCTCATGCACGCAGGTGAACAGGTCCTCGCGCAGAAAACCCTTTCTCACCAGCCTCTGCTCCGGCGCGACATTGGCAGGGTTGGTGTTCTGGATCAGCATCGCCGTCACCGGGGGGCCGCCATAGAGCGCGTCTTCGGCGCCGGTCAGCACCGGGCCGATGCGCGAATGGTCGAGGTAGCGGATGCTCGGGTCGCGCATCGCGGTGCCTTCGAGCACATCCTGGTTCAGCTTGAAGATGCCGGAATTGGAATGGAAGGCGCCGCCGCCCTCATATTGCCAGGCGCCGGTGACGGCGGCGATCGAGGACGCGGCGTGCATGTTGATCGAGCCGTTGCGCTGGCGCGCGAAGCCATAGCCGAGGCGGAAGTAAGTCTTCTTCGTCGTGCCGACGATCCGCGCGAAAGCCTCGATCTCGGCGACGGAGAGCCCGGTGATGGCGGCGGCCCATTCGGGCGTGCGGCTGCGCAGATGCTCTTCCAGCCCGCGCGGATCGTCGGTGTATTTCTCGAGATAGTCGCGGTCGGCGAGCCCATCGCGGAACAGCACATGCATGACCGCGCAGGCGAGCGCGCCGTCGGTGCCGGGCTTCAGCACCAGGCCGAGATCGGCCTGCTTCATCGTCGCGTTGTCGTAGATATCGATGACGACGATTTTCGCGCCGCGCTCTTTCCGCGCCCTCGTTGCATGGGTCATGACGTTGACCTGCGTCACCACTGCATTGGTGCCCCAGATCACCACGCAATCGGCTTTGGCCATCTCGCGCGGGTCGGGACCGCGCAAGGCGCCCGCCCCCATCATCCAGCCGGTCCAGGCGAGATTGGTGCAGATCGAGCCGAAGAAGCCTGAGTATTTTTTCGCGTGGCGCAGCCGCTCGATGCCGTCGCGCTGCACCAGTCCCATCGTACCGGCGTAGAAATAGGGCCAGACCGTCTCGGAACCGTATTTCTCCTCGGCCGCGATGAATTTTCCCGCCACGAGATCGAGCGCCGCTTCCCAGCTCGCTTCCTTCCACGCGCCCTCGCCCTTGGCGCCCGCGCGCACCAGCGGCTTCAGCAGCCGGTCGGGATGATGCACGCGGTCGGCATAGCGCGCGACCTTGGCGCAAACGACGCCCGCCGTATAGCTGTTCGCCTTGGCGCCATGCACGCGGCCGATGCGGTTGCCGTCGAGCAGCTCGACTTCGAGGGCGCAGGTGGAAGGGCAATCGTGAGGACAGGCCGAATGGCCGACCCGGAGCTTGGCGTGCTGGTTCATGCGGGGTGTGTAGCGGGTTTTGCGGGAGAGGTGTAGGGCCAGATGATTGGCTAATCTCCCCCCTTGTGGGGGAGATGGCCGGCAGGCCAGAGGGGGCCGCGAAGGAACGCGGCCTTGGAGATGCCTACTCTGGCCGACGGCAGTTGATCGCGTAACAAGCTGACAGGCTGGCGGGACAGCGCCCCCCTCTGCCCTGCCGGGCATCTCCCCCACAAGGGGGGAGATTAGCTAATCACTCCGCGATCCCTTCCTCATATTCCGCCGACATGGTCAGCCACTTGTCCTCGTTCACGGCAAGCGTATGCGCCAGTTGCGAGCGCTCCTTGGCGAGCCGCGTCGCCGTGGACGGATCCTTCTCGTAGATCGCAGGATTGGCGAGCTCGTCCTCGATCAGGTCGATGCGCTTGCGGATGCGGTCCATCAGCGCCTCGGTCGCGCGGATTTCCTTCGCCAGCGGTTCCAATGCGGCACGGCGCTGGGCGGCCTCGCGACGGCGGTCGGCCTTGGAGGCCTTGTCGGCCTCCTTCTGCTCGCGGCGGTTGGGCGACACGCCGGTGACCAGCGTTTTGTAATCCTCCAGGTCACCGTCATAGGGATTGACCGCGCCGTCCTTCACCAGCCACAGCCGGTCGGCTGTCGCCTCCAGAAGATGCCGATCGTGCGAGATCAGGATGACCGCGCCCGGAAAATCGTTGAGCGCATGGATCAGCGATTCTCGGCTGTCGATGTCGAGATGGTTGGTCGGCTCGTCGAGGATGAAGAGGTTCGGGCCCTCGAAGGCGGACAGGCCCATCAAGAGCCGCGCCTTCTCACCGCCCGACAGATCCTTCGCCGCGGTGTTCATCTTCTCGGTCGAGAGGCCGAACTGGGCGACGCGGGCGCGCACCTTGGCTTCCGGCGCGTCCGGCATCATCCGGCGCACATGCTCGTAGGCGCTCTCCTCGGGACGTAGATCATCGAGCTGGTGCTGGGCGAAGATCGCCACCTTCAGGCCCGGCGCGATGGTCATCGAGCCCGTCTCGGCCTTCAGCCGGCCGGCGAGCAGTTTGGCGAAGGTCGACTTGCCATTGCCGTTGGCGCCGAGCAGCGCGATGCGGTCGTCGGCATCGATGCGCAGCGTCATCTTCTTGAGGATCGGATTGCCTTCGCTATAGCCGACGTTGACGCCGTTCAGCGCCACGATCGGCGAGGCCACCGTCTTCACCGGCTCGGGGAAGGAGAACGGCCGCACCGTGTCGTTGACCACGGCGGCGATCGGCTTCAGCTTCTCCAGCGCCTTCAGGCGCGACTGCGCTTGCCTTGCCTTGGAAGCCTTGGCGCGAAAACGCTCGACGAAGGATTCCATATGCTTGCGCTGCGCTTCCTGCTTGACGCGGCTCTTTTCCTGCAGCTCGCGCTGTTCGGTGAGCTGGCGCTCGAACTGGTCGTAGCCGCCGCGCCAGAAGGTGAGCTTCTTCTGGTCGAGATGGACGATCGAGTTGACGGCGCGGTTGAGCAGGTCGCGGTCGTGCGAGATCAGCAAAACTGTGTGCGGATACTTCGAGACGTAGTTCTCAAGCCACAGCGTACCTTCGAGATCGAGATAATTGGTCGGCTCGTCGAGCAGCAGAAGATCCGGCTCGGAGAACAGCACGGCTGCCAGAGCCACGCGCATGCGCCAGCCGCCGGAGAAGGAGGAAGCCGGCCGCCGCTGCGCGGCATCGTCGAAGCCGAGGCCGGCCAGGATGGTGGCGGCGCGGGATTCGGCCGAATGCGCGTCGATGTCGGCCAGCCGCGTGTGGATCTCGGCGATGCGGTGCGGGTCGGTTGCGGTCTTCTCTTCCTCGAGCAAGGCCTGGCGTTCGACATCGGCCTTCAGCACGATCTCGATCAGCGGCTCCTCAGTGGCAGGCGCCTCCTGCGCCACTTGACCGATGCGGGTGTTTTTCGGCAGGCTGATCGAGCCGGTCTCGGACGGGAAATCGCCGGTGATCGCCTTGAACAGCGTGGTCTTGCCGGTGCCGTTGCGGCCGACGAGACCGGCTTTGGTGCCGGCCGGCAGCGTGAGCGAGGCATGATCGAGAAGCAGCCGCCCCGCCATGCGCAGCGTAAGGTCGTTGATGATAAGCATAGCCGCGCTTTTGCACGGGACATCGGCGCTTCGCAAGAGCCAGCGCCCGGACGATGCTCGCGCTGTCCGCAGCCGTTCAGCAAAAAAACGCGACCCGGGCTGGAACCAGTTGCCGGCCCCAGCGTTTGGAGGCCCGTGATCCGCTATCTCGCCCTCGCCTTCATCTTCTTCCAGGTCGCCACGACCACCGCGCTGGCGACGCAGGTGGTTCTGTTCGAAGACCAGGCCGCTCAAATTGCTGTCCCGGTTGAATCGACAAGCGCGGCACCGACACAGCCAATCTCCCCCGTAGTGAGGCGCGCGACGGAACACCTGCTGATTCAGATCGACAGCGGGAACTTCGGCCGTCGCCCATGAACGACTGAGAGAGCTGGCTGGGCAGCGCTCCCACCGCCGGACCAATATGTCTGGCAATGCGTCCAGGTTTCGCCGGCGACCAACCCGCCCTGCAATGGCCAGAACACATGCAGCATGATGATCGACGAGATCAAGCGCGGCTGCGCCATGATCGGCAATGACGATCCGCCGGCCTTCTGTTCCTCCTAAAAGGGCTCAGCCGCGCGCCCGCCCAGCCGCTAGCCCGAGGCGATCAACATTCTCGGGCGGAAGATCAATCCGGTGCAGCAAGACAACCGCAAGTTTGCCTTGCGCTCAATATTGATGCAGCGATCGACGATACCACCAAAAAAGGACAGCAAAATCTTCCGGGCCGAGCATGATGCTTGTCAAAAATTGATTTCAGTTTTTATCGCAAACCTGCGACCTTGCGGACGCGCCGTGAGTCGTGAGTGGGCGCCAACGATAACTTGGTCCAAGCATTGGCCCTTGGAATGTCAGGAGCTCACGATGGGCGAAGCGGTCAACGATCTGCGAACGCTGAAATATGTGGCGGAGGTCGCGCGCAGGCTGGCAAAGATGCTCTCGCGCACGCGCTACCAGATGCTCGTCTATTTTCTTGAAATGACAGCCGTCGAAGCGGACAGCCTCGCCGCCGAGCGGGAGCCCGACCGCCACGATGCGAGCAGGCCGCCCCGCAACTGATGCAGGGCGTTCGGAGCGTTTGCGGAAACCAGCCACGCAGCGACGCAACATGCCGAGCGGTCCGACGGCCGCGCCATGACGATGGCGCGGCGTCATTCATTGCCTCAGTCAGCAGCTAAAGCGCGTCGCATGTCATTATCCCGAAACCGGTTCCCACTTTCGGGAGACATGCTTTAGGTCCGGCTCAGGCTTTGCCCTTGCGCTTGCCTTTGCCCGCGTCACCGCCGGCCGGCTTGCGGCCAAGGCCGGAAGATTTGGCCAGCGCCGAGCGGGTCGCCGAATAGCTGGGCGCCACCATCGGATAATCCGCAGGCAGGCCCCATTTGGCGCGGTATTCGTCCGGCGTCAGGTTGTGGTCGGTCGCAAGGTGGCGTTTCAACGACTTGAACTTCTTCCCGTCCTCCAGGCAGATGATGTGATCCGGGAAGACCGAGCGCTTCGGGTTGACGGCAGGCGTCAGCGCCACCGCCTCCTTGACAACGCTGCCGCCGGCGAGCTTGCGCACCGACGCGCTGACGCTGGCGATCAGATCAGGCAGGCCGGAAGCAGGGAGCGGATTGTTGCCGACATAGGCGGAGACAATGTCGGCGGTCAGTTCGATTGCAGTCTTATCGTCGATGTTGGACAATTTTTTCACCTTCTGCCGGCCCTCAAATCGCCAGCTCGTTTTTAAGACTTTTGTCGGTGTATCGAATTGGACAAGCCCCCCAACGGACCGTCCAGAGTCAGTAAAGCTACGCGACTCAATACCGGGTTATGTTTCTACGCGGGCTGCAAATGCGCAAGTTAGGATTTCTAATAGCTATAACAGATGCTTTATAGCACCGGCGGTCCGGCTGGATAGGTAAAACCTACGGTAGCACTCGGTCGGCCAAGGAAGTTGCTGAAAAATCGAAGTTCAGGCCAAGTTCGGCCACGGTAACGATAATCCCCCTGTTGGGTATCGACCATTCGCGCTTCGGGTGGCGCCAGGCAAATCGCTCATTTGACGGCGACGCCGCGCCTGACATCCGCCGAAGGGCTGTCCGCCAGGATTTCCAGCACGCGTTTCCAGCGCGCGCAGCGGCCAAAGTCCTTTTGCTCGATGGCCTTTTCCGCCTTCATGGCCGCATAGAGCGGCGCTTCCGCGCCAAATTCCCTGAGCAGCCAGTGCGCCTCCTGTCTGGCGCGGCGTTCGTCCTCGTCAACGGGCATTCTGGACATTGTGCCTGGTCTCCATACCTTCGATGCCGACCGCGAGGCAGCTGCCAATGACGAGGACGGCGCCGGCAACAGCCGTCATCGACAGGCTTTCGCCCGACAGGGTCAGCAGAAACGTGGAAGCGATCGGCGTAAGATAGGCCACGATTGCTATCCTGCCGCCGTGATCGAGCTTTGCCGCGCGCGACCAGAAATAGTAGCCGAGCCCCATCGGGCCGGCGCCGAGATAGAGGCCGAGCAGGAGGTGCGCACCGGTCAGGCGTCCAGCGCCGTCATGCAGGCACCAGGCTAAGGTGAGCGCCACGCCGATCAGCGCCGAGGGCAAAAGCAGACGCTCCGGCGACACGCCAAGGCGGCCGACGGTAAGCGAGTAGAAGGCCATGCAGAGCGCCGAGCCGAAAGCGGCGAGATAGCCGACGACGCTGCCGCCTTCGAACCAGGCCCTGTTGAACCAAGAATGGGCGCGCCCTCCGGAAATGACCAGCGCCACGCCGGCGAAGCCGACAGCGGCGGCCAGCCCGAGCAACAGCGGCCGGCGCGGCCGGCCCAGCAGGATAACCGCCGCGGCGGTCATCAGCGGCCAAGTATAGGCGACGAGGTTCGCCTCGATGACCGGCATCGAGGCGAAGCCGATATATTGCAGCACCATGGTGCCGACCAGACCCAGGAAGCCGACGGCGTAGGCGGCAAGCGAGACTCTTTCCTTCTCCCCTTGTGGGAGAAGGTGGATCGGCGCGGAGCGCCGAGACGGATGAGGGGTGTTGGAAGAAACGCCAGCCTCGGCGATCCGTCCAGCACCCCTCATCCGACCTCGCTTCGCGAGGCCACCGCCCGGGGGCGAGCCACGGGTCTCGCCCCGTCCTTCGGACCCCACAAGGGGAGAAGGGAAGAGCCGGATCAGCGCGAAGACCAGGGCCGCCCCGCAAAATTGCAGGAACTGCACTTGCGATACCGGATAGAGGGCAAGCAGCGTCTTGCCGACCAGGGCGTTGGTCGCCCACAGCGCCACGGCGCCGAGGGCGAAGGCCAGCGCCGCGGGGGCGGCACTGGAACGGTTCTGACAGTCCGGCACGACCGGGCCGAGGCTCAGCGACGCCGAGGGCGGCTGGCGCTCGACCGGATCGTTGGTCACTAC
Organism: Mesorhizobium sp. M2E.F.Ca.ET.219.01.1.1; assembly: GCF_004016445.2. GTDB lineage: Bacteria > Pseudomonadota > Alphaproteobacteria > Rhizobiales > Rhizobiaceae > Mesorhizobium. The sequence continues at coordinate 819,524 of NZ_SADT02000002.1, read as the reverse complement.
CACGACTCCCTTGCTCCGCCGGAAACCGGCTCCGCGGCGGGCTGCGGCATGGGATGCTCCTCGGCATGGCGGCGATAGGCGGGCAGCTGGTTGGTCCAAACATCCTCGGCCAGCTCGTTCACCCAGGCGCGGTCATGGTCGTTGTCGGCGGCGAGGTAGAACATGCGGTTGTCGTCGACATAGGGCTTGGTCGCCGAGCGCTGGTTGAGCACTAGCGTGACGCGCTCGCCGAGCTGGATCGGCGCGGTGCGGTGGAGCACGCCGAGGAACTGGCCGAGCGTGGCGTAGTTCATCTTGTGGTCGATGCGCATGATCTTGTTGCGCGGCAGGTCGCGGCCGGATTCCAGGATCGAACGGCCGGTCTCGGAATCGTCGCAGTAGATTTCAAGATGACCGCCGATGAGCGGGTCGCTGATCGACAGCGGGATGAGTTCGGTCACCGGAACGCCGTCGCAATGCCATTCGACGGCGCCGTCCCTGGGGTTCATGAAGGTGACGGTCGAACCGACGATCGACAGCGGATAGGGTTCGAGCTTGGTGCCCATCATGTCGGACAGCCTTTCCAAGCGCAGCTTGTCGTGTAAAAGCTCTTTGATCTCCGGAATATAGCGGTCGGCGCCGGTGATAAAGGTGAGGTCGAGGTGCTTGTGAACGGCATGGCTGGCCTTCAATTTGAGCGCCGCTTCCTCGATGGCGGCAAGCAGTGCGGGGTCGTAACCGTGACGATACTGGGCGACGCCGAAGCCCGACACTTTCCAGGCCGTCTCATGACCAATGATGGCCTCGCGGCTCATTGCACAGCGCAGTTCGGGAATTGTATGGGCGTTCATTGTACTTTCTCCAAGATGGGGGCAACACTTGGTTAACAGTCATTTAAACGCCCACCCCTGTAAATTTAGGAAAGCTGGTGGTAGCGTAAGGCCAGCTTAAGGTCGAAACCCCGTGCGTCTGCTCAGTCAGGTCAACCTCAACTCGCTGAAAATCGTGGAGAGCGCCGCGCGGCACAGGAATTTCACGCGCGCCGGCGAAGAGCAGTTTATCACCGCTTCCGCCGTCAGCCAGCGCGTGAAGAGCCTGGAGGACCAGTTGCGCTTCAAGATCTTCGAGCGCGGCGGCAACGCGGTGTCGCTGACGCCGGAGGGCGAGACCTATGTGGCGCGCGTGCGCGAGGCGCTGGAACGGATCGTGGCGGCCAGCATGGAGGCCACCGGCCAGTCGCAGGCGCATGTGTTGCGGATCTGCGTCTTGCCGACCTTCGCTGCGCGCTGGCTGTTTCCCAGGCTGATGACCTTCCAGCGGCAATATCCCGATATCGAGATGCGGGTGTCGACATCCTACGCCACGCATGAATTCTCGACATCGGAATATGATCTCGAGATCCGTTACGGCGACGGCAATTTCCCCGGCCTCACCTCGGAACTGCTGTTCAAGGAAGACCTGACGCCGGTATGCAGCCGCAAGCTGTTTCACGACGTGCTGGGCGACAGGCCGCTGTCCAAGGTAACGCCCGAAGACCTGCGCTTCTTCACGCTGCTGCACTCCGACACCTGCACCCAGAACTGGCAGTCGTGGCTGGGCTTTGCCGGGGCAAGCTTCGTGCTGGGCGAGACCAGGAGCGTCTATTTCGATAGCTGCATGATGTCCTACGAAGCCGCCAATGCCGGCATGGGCTTTGCCGTCGCCAACCGCGCCTATATGGCAAGCGATATCCGCGCCGAACGGCTGGTGGCTCCCTTCGCGGTCCACCATCCCAACACTGCGGGCTGGTACTTCGTCAGCCCCATCAAGGCGCTCGGCGCCCGCAAGGTGGAGCTGTTCAAGCAGTGGATCCTGGCCGAGGCGGCGCTGACGCAGCGCCAGCTCGACGTCGAGATCGCCGGCGGACAGCCGGGACGCGCGGCGGTGGCGTGAGGTGCGCCGCTCGCGCGGCTTCAGAACCTTCCGGATGCTTTGGCTGACTATAGCCGGCTAGCGCGATCGCACCATGACGCAAGGCCGAGACTCAGCTATGTTGGATTGCGCGGCGGGCCTGATTTTCCCGCTTGGCCGGCGCTATTCAGCTTCCTCCCAAGCAGCGCCGGCCTTCTTCGTTCCAGACCGATGACAAATCAACCCGTCCTGCCCTATTGCTTCGGAGGCGTGCCCGGCTGGTCGCCGCCGGTGGTCGATTTCGGCACCGGGTTCTTGTCGACCTGAGGGTTCTGGTTGACTTCATCGCCCGGCGCCTTGGTGGGTTGCACGCTGTTGTCGCAGGCGGCGAGCACGAGCCCTGCCGCAAGCGCCAGCAGCACAGGAAGCTTCATCATGACGACCTCCTCTCGTTCGCCCCTTTCACAAGGGCAAACGACGCGGTGGCGGTTTGGTTGCGCGTGAGGGCGGAACCAACCGGCCCGCGCCCGGTTGAAAGCCAATCGAACCGCACGAGGAGACGATGATGATCCGCCTGCTGCTTACCGGCCTTTTCGCCTACACGGCCTATCGCGTCGCCGTGAGGATCATCGACGAGGTACCCGGCGATGTGTCGCCGCTGGATATGCCGGGCGATGAGAGGCGCGCGCTGCGGCGCCAGTCGGCGGCGATGGGAGTGGAGCCGAAGCGGTAACTCCCTCTCTGGCCGCTTCGCGGTCACCTCTCCCCACTCGCGCGGGGCGAGGAAATTATTGCGAACAAAGCGGAAACGATGCTTGATGGGCGATGAACATCGCCGCTCGTGATTCGTCCTTCGAGACGCCCGCTTATCTTGCCCGGCTGAATGACGAGCAGCGGCTGGCGGTGGTGCATGGCGACGGCAAGGTGGCGGCGCCGCTGCTGGTGATCGCCGGCGCCGGCTCCGGCAAGACCAACACGCTGGCGCATCGCGTCGCCCATCTCATCGTCAAGGGCGCCGATCCGCGCCGCATCCTGCTGATGACCTTCTCGCGCCGCGCGGCCGCCGAAATGGCCAAGCGCGTCGAACGCATCGCCGGCGAAGTGCTGGGACGCGACGCGGCAATCATCGCCGACGCGCTCGCCTGGGCCGGCACGTTTCACGGCATCGGCGCCAGGCTGTTGCGCGACTATGCCGAGCAAATCGGACTCGATCCGGCCTTCACCATCCACGACCGCGAGGATTCGGCAGACCTGATGAACCTTGCCCGGCACGAGCTGGGGTTCTCGAAGACCGAAAGCCGTTTTCCGACCAAAGGCACCTGCCTGCAGATCTATTCGCGGGCGGTGAACGCGCAGGCGCCGCTGGGCGAAGTGCTGGGCGCGGCCTTTCCATGGTGCGCGGCATGGGCAGACCAGCTGAAGGAGCTTTTCGCGGCCTATGTCGAGGCCAAGCAGGCGCAGAACGTGCTCGATTACGACGATCTTCTGCTCTACTGGGCACAGATGGCGGCCGAGCCGGAAATCGCCGCTCACCTCGGTTCCCGCTTCGACCATGTGCTGGTCGACGAGTACCAGGACACCAACCGCCTGCAGGCCTCGATCCTTCTGGCGCTGAAGCCGGACGGCGCCGGCCTGACGGTGGTGGGCGACGACGCGCAGTCGATCTATTCGTTCCGCGCGGCCGAAGTGCGCAACATCCTCGACTTCCCAAGACAGTTCGCGCAAGCTGCGGCGGTCGTCATGCTGGAGCGCAACTACCGCTCGACCGAGACGATCCTTGCCGCAGCCAACAGGGTGATCGGCGAGGCCAGCGAGCGCTTCACCAAGAATCTGTGGACCGAGCGCCGATCCTCGCACAAGCCGCAACTGGTCAGCGTGCGCGACGAGGCCGAGCAGGCGAATTATGTCTGCCAGGCGATCCTGGCCGAGCGCGAGGCCGGCACGGCGCTGAAGGCGCAGGCGGTGCTGTTTCGCACCTCGAGCCATAGCGGACCGCTGGAGGTGGAGCTGACGCGCCGCAACATCCCGTTCGTCAAGTTCGGGGGCTTGAAATTCCTCGACGCCGCGCATGTCAAGGACATGCTGGCGATGCTGCGCTTCGCCGAGAACCCGCGTGACCGCGTCGCCGGTTTCCGCGTGCTGCAGCTGATGCCGGGGATCGGCCCATCCGCCGCCTCTCAGATCGTCGAGGCGATGGCGACATCGCTGGACGAGACGCTCGGCCTTGCCCGCTTCCGCCCGCCGCAGCGCGCCGCGCAGGATTGGCCGGTGTTCCTCGACATCTATAGCGGCTTACGCGCCGGCGCCAAATGGCCGGCCGACCTCGAACGGATCAGGCTCTGGTACGAGCCGCATCTGGAGCGCATCCATGAGGACGCGATCACGCGCCGGGCCGATCTGATCCAGCTCGAGCAGATCGCTTCGACCTATCCGTCGCGCGAACGCTTCCTGACCGAGCTGACGCTCGACCCGCCCGACGCCACCAGCGACCAGGCCGGGCCGCCGCATCGCGACGAGGATTACCTCATCCTGTCGACCATCCACTCCGCCAAGGGCCAGGAGTGGAAGAACGTCTTCGTGCTGAACACGGTCGACGGCTGCATCCCGGCCGATCTCGGCGTCGGCACCAAGGAGGACATCGAGGAGGAACGCCGGCTGCTCTATGTGGCGATGACCAGGGCCAAGGACAGCCTGCATCTCGTCGTGCCGCAGCGCTTTTATCCGCACAACCAGCCGGCGCGTGGCGATCGCCACGTCTATGCCTCGCGCACCCGCTTCATTCCGGCCTCGATGCTTTCGGCCTTCGAGCAATCGTCCTGGGCGAGCGCGGCGCTCAAGGACGACCCGCGCCAGCGACCGGGAGTCAAGGTCGATCTTGGCGCCCGCATGCGCGGCATGTGGAAATAGGACGCCCGCCTAATGCATGTCGCCCAGAAGTGTGCAGCGGTTCTGGGACAACGACATGCATCAAAACAAAGACTTAAAGCGTCGCCTGAAGTCACGGCGCGGAGCGTCGACGCGCGACCGGCTTGCAGGCGTTCGTCGCGGAACTTTTTATCCGGCAAAGGGTTTCCGTTAGGAAAATCTAATGCAAGGAGGCAGCAATGAAGAACCTCATTCTAGCCGCTATGCTTGGCGTGGCCGCCATGGCGCCGGCAACGGTTCCGACCCAGGCGGCAAGCCTGACCATCACTACCGATGACGGCATGGGCAGATACAATGACGACTATTACTGGCGCCGCCATCATATGCGCAACGACGACTGGCGCTACAGCGGCCGGTACGAGATGCGCGACGGATACCGCTACGGTCATCATCGCAACTGCATGGTCAGGGTGCTCAAGCGCTGGCACCACGGCTATTGGACTATGAAAAGAGTCTCGAGCTGCGACCGCCACGGAGGCTGGCGATACTAGAGCAATTTCAGGAAAAGTGTGTGCGGTTTTCCGTCAAGAAATTGCGACAAAACAAAGAGATAGAGCGGTTCACCATTTCCATGAAACGGTGAACGCTTTAGCGAGCCGTTCCTCACCAAAGCCGACGCGGCCTTGAAGCGGCGCCCATAGGAATGGGTGGAAAAAATGCGTTTGATTCCATCGACGATGAGTTGGCGGCAACGGCTCGCCGAACGGGCCGGCCAGCTCTTCCTCAACATCGTCGCGACGCTGTTCGCCGGGGTCGCGATCTTTCTCCTGGTGCTATCGGCGTATTACCACGTGCCGCAACCTCCGGCAGAAGTGGCAATCATAGCCGGCTCCGGGCCATGATCGCCCGCAACAGGCGTTGGCAAGGCGGGCGCGAAAAGATCGCCGGCCGTGGAGCCTCGCGCCGCAACATGCGTTGTCCCGCGTCCCATGCAAGACCGAGGCTGGCAGCCCTGCCGTTCTCCGCCCCATTTCCGAGAGGTCTAAATGCACGACAGGATGTTCTTCGCGCCGGTCGCGGTCAGTGTCGGCGCTGGCCACAAGCGCATGATCGCCTCGCTGTCCGCCATGCGTGAATTCCTGACCGAGTTTCCGCCGTCGCGGCGGCGGCTGAGCTACGGCGCCGCGGTAAAAGCGTGCGAGGCGGCGCGGGCCGGAGAAATCTCTGTCGAGTCGGCCCGCGATGCGCTGGTCACCTTCGCGGTGACCGCCGGTATCCTGTGGCCGTCGGACCAGCCAATCGTCTCGGTGAAGCCGGTCGCGCGCGGCTATGGCGGTTTTGCCGCCTGAACTTACGGCAAAAGACCATCTTCCCGGTCCCGCCGCCCATGAACCGCCCCGGGTCAGTTCACGACGGGCCTTTCCACACCGTTATTCCGGCTTGCCGGCGGCGGCCGAGGCCTTGGCGATCGGCGCGGCCGGTTCAGCCGCTGCAACGAGGGGATAGACGAGCTGCTGGTGGTAGAGCTGCGGCACAGGCTCGTCGACACCGTATTTTTCCGGCATCCGCGGCGGCATGAACAAAGTGCCGCCGATCAGGTCGAGAAAGGGCAATTGGCCGGCGAAGTTTTTGTCATAGGCCTCGCGATCGTTGGCATGGTGCCAGTGATGGAACTGCGGCGAGGCAATCAGCCATTTCAGCGGCCCGAACCCGATGCGCGTGTTGGAGTGGATGAACACCGACTGCCATTGGTAGATCAGCACGTAGATGAGAACCGCCTCGGCGGAAAAACCCAGCGCGAACAGCGGCAGGAACGAGGCCGACTTGGTCAGGATCTGGTCCACCGGGTGCACGCGGTGCGCGGCCAGCCAGTCCATCTCCTCGATCGAGTGATGGATGGCGTGGAAGCGCCACAGGAACGGCACCGCGTGGAAGGCGCGATGGGCAAGGTAGAAGCCGATGTCGGCGATGAGCAGAGCCTCGATCGCCTGCAGCCACACAGGCTGCGACTGGACGGCGGCGGTGAGCGCCTCGGGAACGAAACGCTGCGCCAGCAGCATCGCCGCGCCAACCACCAATACTATGCCCGCCTTGATGACGATGCCGTTGAAGAGCAGGTAGAAAACGTCGTTCAGCCAATGCCGGCGCGTCGCCGGCTGCTCGCCATGCAGCGGCAGGAGCTGCTCCAGCGGGATGAAGATGAGGGCGATGATCAGCACCGCCTTGAAGTCGATAAGATCGAACACGGTCGCTCGCGGATCGGCTGAAGTCAGCCGCCGACACTAGCCGCCAAAGGATGAACGGACCGTTGATGGCGCCTGAGCGGCGAGGGATGCCTAGTGCATGGTACCGCCGGCATCGCCGGCAAGCGCGCTACGCTGGCTCTCGAAGCTCACCTGATCGCGGCCATTGGACTTGGCCTTGTAAAGATGGCGGTCGGCGACCTGGAACATGTCGTGATAGGTGGTCGGGCCGCTGAAGGCGATGCCGCCGATGCTCACGGAAAGCGGCCAGGGCCGCCCGTCGGGGGCAAACTCGACCTCGCGGATGTGCCGCCTGATCGATTCGGCGACCAGGAAGGAGCGCGTGGCGTCGGCGCCGGGCAGAAAGACCCCGAATTCCTCGCCGCCGATGCGTCCGACGATGTCGGCGCCATGCAGTTGCCCCTTGATCGTCGCGGCGATCAACCTCAGCGCCTGGTCGCCGCAGTCGTGGCCCAGGCGGTCATTGATGGACTTGAAATGGTCGGCATCGACGATCAGCAGCGCGCCGGCTTCAGCGACCGTTTGGTCGCGTGCCTGGTCGAGATAGGCCTCGACAAGCATCGAGAAGGCGCCGCGGTTGAAGACCGCGGTCAGGCTGTCGGTCGCGGCGATGACGCTGAGCTCCTTTTGCGTGATCGCCAGCTGGCGCATCTTCCACATCAGGAAGAACAGAAAGGAGCCGCCGAGCACGAGCGGCAGGAAAAGATCCGTGAGTTGCGCCCAGAGCAGCGCCTGCGGCGACAGCGAGGGAAAATTGAAGGAATCGACGAAGAAGGCGACGGCAATGAAAAAGGCTGTGCCGGCGGCGGTTACCACCACAACCCTGCCCCAGCTTGTCGGGGACAAATCGATGCGCATGCCCTTGCTCCCACGGCTACCGGCTTATTGTGGGGCGCGAGCGCAAAGGAAGTCCTAACATATTAGCTTCAATGCAAGTGTGGTTAACAGGCCGTCGGAACCGCCGTGGTGGCAGGCAAGCAGAAACCCCGCCGCCAAAGGCGGCAGGCTTCCCGACTGGCCGGAGGTTCTCGTCAACGCACCGCCAGCCATGGCGGCGATGCGGTAGGAGATGCCGCAGAGCCTCACGGCCGGTGCGGCACTCCCGACCAGGCTGCCTTGAGCATATGTCAGCGACGCGAAATCATCAGGCAGAGCGCCCTGAGATCCTTGTCGTAGGTTTCTTCGCTGGAGAGCACGTCGGCGCAACGCTTCTTCATGCGCATCAATTTTGCGCCGGACATCTGAGCCACGGCGTTCTTCATAGCGGGCGCTTCAGGGGCTCCTACTGTGCTAGGCGTGCTCAGCGTGCTCAGTGTAGAGAACCTTCCCACGCCGACGCCCGCGTCGTCACCACTCCCGAGGCTAAGGCTCGCGTTGGCGCCATTGCCGACATTTGCACCCGCACTGGCGTGATGTCGTCGCCGACGTTAGCGTCGAGACCCGCATTGATGCCGGTTGAGCCACCGATCGACGCCGTGGCGTTTGCGTCGGCGCCATTCGAGCCGCCTATCGATGCGGCCGCGTCGGCGTTCACGCCGTTCGACCCGCCAACCGAGGCGCCAAGACCGGCATTGACGCCGCTGCCACCACCGACAGAGGCGCCGGCGCCAGCGTTGACGCCGCCGGACCCGCCGACCGATGCTCCAACGCCAAGGCTTGCAGCATTTGCAGGCATGGCCAAAATAGCGATAATCGCGCCGCAAGTAAGGGCTTTATGGAATTCCCGAATGATACTTGGCATGACACTCTCCTCCTAGACGGATATGCTGCACTGCACCACACAGGCACCGCGTTCTGTGATTAACGCCGTGCGCATACATATCTACGCCGACATCCATACCTCAGTTTCATGCCCGATTTTTGATGATATTTTTTAGTTTCTTGTTGTTATATCGAATTGTTAAATCAATCTTCGACTTTTATTCGATATTTAAACATATATAGCAAGCAGCAGACACTTCCCGCACCGAGCGCCATTTGCAACGAAGCCGCGGCAGAAATGCGCGGGTTCCCGGAGCTATGCATCAGGCGTAGGCGCGACCTTCCTCGGAGCGCTGGAACAGCATCAGGTCGAGCGGCACCGAAGGCCGGCCGAGCACCGTCAGCACCATATGCGCCTGACCGCGATGATGGGTCTGGTGGTTGAAGAAATGGCTGAGCGCGGGCGAAAGCCGCTGCGAGACGGTGCGCATGTCGACGGTCATGTAGGAGAAGCGGCCGGCAATCGCCTTGTCGCCCATGCCGCTCACCCAGGCGACGATCCTCCTGTCCTCGGCCTCGCGCGCCAGCTTCAGGGCCGGCAAGGCCCGGTACAGGATGGCGGCGGTGTTGGACGGCGCATCGCCCTCGCCGGTGAAGCGCTTCATCCAGACACGGTCGACGGCAAGCAGATGGTTGAGCGTGCCAAGCATCGAGCCGAAAAAGGCCCCGACGTCACGGCCGAGTTCCTCCTCGTCAAGATCGGCAGCGGCATCGTAGAGGCGGCCGTTGGCCCATTGATTATAGGCCGCAAACATCATGAAATGCTGCTTCATTCTTCCCACCCGGCTCAACCCGAATCCGGACCCTTCGTAACCCGCAGCAACGGACCCGCCAATGACCATTCTGCTCTACGACCTCGTCGGCCATGACGCCGCCCGCCCGTTCAGCCCGCATTGCTGGAAGACCAAGATGGCGCTGGCGCATAAGGGGCTCGCCGCCACCAAGGTGCCGACGCGCTTCCTGGAGGTGCCTGGCGTCGAGGGCGGAGTGTCGAAGACGGTGCCGGTGATCCGCGACGGCGAGCGCGTGGTGGCCGATTCCTTCGCCATCGCGCTCTATCTCGACGAAGCCTATCCGGATCGGCCGACGCTGTTCGGCGGCGAAGGCGGTAAGGCGATGGCGCGGTTTATTGAGCGCTGGTCGCAGTTCACCATCCACCCTTATGTCGCGACGGTGGCGCTGACCGGTCTGCATGCCATGCAAGACGAGGCGAACGCCGCCTATTTCCGCGAAAGCCGCGAGCAGCGCTACGGCAAGCGGCTGGAAGAGGTCGTGGCCAACCGCGACGCCGGACTCTCGGCCTTCCGCGCCGCGCTGGAGCCGCTTCGCTCGACGCTTGCCTACCAGCCCTTCATCGGCGGAGCCTCGCCGCTGTTTGCCGACTACATCGTGTTCGGGGCGCTGCAATGGGGGCGCATCGCCTCGCCTTTCCAATTGCTCGACGACGGCGACAGCATCGTCAGCTGGTTCGAGCGGTGCCTCGATCTGCATGGCGGTATCGGGCGGCAGGTCGCGGCAGCGGCGTGACAGCCGTCGGAATTGCGATGTTGCGTTACGAGATGCAGGCTGGGATCTGGGTCTACCCCGGCAAGGGCGGCTGGCATTTCGTGACGCTGCCGACGGAGGTCGCGGCGCGGATCAAGGCGGCGATGGCGGGGCTTGCCCGCCCCTGGGGTTCGCTCGGCGTGACGGCGAGCATCGGCAAGACCAGGTGGCAGACATCGCTCTTTCCCGACAGGGCGTCTGGCAGCCTGCTGTTGCCCGTCAAAGCCTCGGTGCGCCAGCGCGAGGGCCTAAAGGCCGGCGATGCGCCAAGGCTGACCATTGAGATCGAGCTCTAGGGTCAATCCCGGTCCTGGTCGACCAGCCTGACGCAGATCGGATCGCCTTCGCCCATGCGCGCGCACTGCCATTCCGGACCGAAGCCGAAATTGTGATCCCGCGGCGGCAGGACCAGCAGGAAGACGGCGATCACGGCGCACATCAGCGCCATGAACACGATACCCACAATGTCGCCGCGTCTGAGATAAGGCCAGTTCATCGACTCCGGCTCCGCCGCCGCGAGCGTTCGGGAGCAAGCGCCCGAAGCGCGTGCAGCTGTCTAATTATCCCGCAAAGCGCCCGCCTTGACCAGAAGCCGCCTCCCCTTGGCAAGCCGCCGGGTGGCTTGTATAGAGCCCGCCACTCCAATTTCCATTCCCAAGAACAAGGACGACCCTATGGCGATCGAACGCACCTTCTCCATGATCAAGCCGGACGCGACCAGGCGCAACCTGACAGGCGCCATCACCAAGATGCTGGAGGACGCCGGGCTGCGCGTCGTCGCATCGCGCCGCGTGTGGATGAGCCGCCGCGAGGCCGAGGGTTTCTACGCCGTCCACAAGGACCGCCCGTTCTTCGGCGAGCTGGTGGAATTCATGTCGTCGGCTCCGACCATCGTGCAGGTCCTGGAAGGCGAGAATGCCATCGCCCGGAATCGCGAAGTGATGGGTGCAACCAACCCGGCCAATGCCGCCGAGGGCACCATCCGCAAGGTACATGCGCTGTCGATCGGCGAGAATTCGGTGCATGGCTCGGACGCGCCGGAGACCGCCGCGCAGGAGATCAAGTACTGGTTCTCGGACACCGAGATCGTCGGCTGATCTATCTGACGCAATCCCGAACGGAAAACCGCTTCGTGGAATCGCTCTGAAATCTGCCGAAAAGGCGGCCCTTTAGGCCGCCTTTTTAACATGGGTAAATGCGCCGTGGGCGGATCAACCTATGGTAGCCAGCTCTAGCGATAGAGGGTTCACCCGCCCCCGCGAACCTCTGTCGCGCTTCCGTACCACAACGGAGGACGCGATGATTGGTCCCCATATTTCCAAGAGCGGCGTTGCCTATCCGGACGATCTTGTCCTGCTGAAGCGCATTTACGATCAGGTCTGCGAGGAGCGCGGTATTGCCCGCGGCAGTTCCGAGGCATCGGACCTGGCGATCGAGGCCATGAAACTCTTTTCCGCCGGTATCTTCGACGAAGGAACGATCGGAAGACGTCTGCGCGGCGGCTGATGCGAGGATCGGTGGTTCAGTCCCCGTCACCGTAGCGGATGACCTCGACCTTCTCCCTCGTGATCAGGCAGCTTTTCGCCTTCGTCAGCGCCTTGATCGCAGGGATCAGCGCATCGATCTTCTCCGGCGCATCGACGATCTCGACAACGATGGGCAGATCCTGCGACAGGCGCAGGATCTTGGCCGTGTGGAGCACGCTGGAGCGACCGAAGCCCAGCGGCCCGCGCAGCACCGTGGCGCCGGCCATACCGGTTTCGCGGGCCTTGATGACGATCGCCTCGTGCAGCGGCTTGCCGTCGGCCGCCCTGTCGTCCTCGCCGAAGAAGATCCTGAGCAGCGCGCATTGCGCGGGAAGTTCCATGTTCTCCTCCCTGATCACCTCTTGGCCTGATCACCTATTGGCCTGATCACCAGTTGGCCTGTTACCTGTCGACCGGCAAGCGGTTGAGCCTGGATGCCATCAGATAGCCCAGCCACGCGGCGGCGAGCGACAGCCCGACCACACTGATGAGATAGGTCGCGGCCAGCGGCAAGTCGCCCTCGAACAGCAGGATGAAGGTGTCGAGGCTCATCGCCGAAAACGTGGTGAGGCCGCCGCAGAAGCCGGCCATGACAAAATTGCGGCTGGCGGCGCCGACCATCATGCGCCCATCCGGTCCGGTCAGCGTGGCAAAGGCCATGATGATCCAGGAGCCGGCGACGTTGACGAAAGCGGTCGACCATAGAGCGTCGAGGCCGAGCAGCGAGACGATGACATAGCCCGACAGGAAGCGGGTCAGGGAGCCGATCGCCGCGCCGCAGCCGACCGCCAGATAAAGCCGCGTTGCCGCCTGTCTGTCCGTCATCGTTCAGCCCGATGCCCCAGCGGCTGAACCAGCTACCCAGGTGGCTGACTCAGCCACCCAGATGATCGCCCAGAAGCCGAGGGCGACGAACAGCACGCACAGAACCGACGAGGCGACAACGTTGAAGGCCGCGAGCCGCCCCTCGCCGTCGAGCGCGAGGTTGAGCGTCTGCAGGCAGAAGGACGACACCGTGGTATAGCCGCCGAACAGGCCGACGACGATCAGGTCGCGCACGAGATCGCTGGCGAAGACGCCGCCCACCGACCGCGCAGCACCGGCGAAGGCGCCAATGGCAAGAGCGCCGGAGACATTGACCGCCAGCGTGCCCCAGGGAAAGGTCTCGCCGACGCCGCGACCAACCACGCCGGACAGGAAGAAGCGGGAAACGCCGCCGAGGAAACCGCCGATCAGGACCAGGGCGCAGGCCGCAAGGGTCATCGCTTCAATGCCTTTCCAAACGCGATTCCACACCGGAATCACTTCACGAAATCAGGCATGATGCGAGCGGGAAAAACAAATCCTGCCGCGCAAGAGCACGCCTGGCAGGAGTCATCAGCCCATATGGGCGGTTTCGGGGGAACCCCATCCCCATTTTCGGGCGAGCCTAGGCGGTTGTGGCGGTGGGGTCAATTGTGACGGGCATTTATGCGCCGGAAGAATATCGGGGCAAGGACGGATTCGCATCGAATGTCGCCAGGGTCGGTGGCAGTTCGATCCAGCAGCCGGGCCCCATCCGTCCTGCCTCTGCTTCAGGATCCGCTCGCCGACGATGCGGCCTTGGTCAGCCGGCGGCGCTGCATGTCGGACAGGAAAACCCGCCGCCCCTCCCCGGCGGGCAAAGGAATCATTTGGCTTGACGGTCTTTCACATTCGCGTGGGCGTTCGCCGCTTCGGTATCGGTGGCCGGCGTCTTCGTCTCCTCGCCGGTGAACGGGCTGCCCTGCCCAGGCGCAAGGTCGCCGCTATGGCCAGCCTTGTTGGTCTGGAAGGGCTGGCTGTCGGGGCTGAGGCCATGCTGCGTGGCGTTGAACAGATGGTCGTCCGCACGGGCAAAACCGGCGAAGGCGATCAGCGATACGCTTGTGATTGCGAGAATGAGCGTGTGCTTCTTCATATCTGGTCTCCATTGAGTGCCAGATCGATCCCGCGCATTCGGTCTGGCGGTTTGAGTGAAGGGACATATGTCCCCTTGCTTGCCCGCCATCTGCATAAGTCAACGCTTGGCGCTGCCGGTTTATTCCGGTGAACACGGTTTCCAGAGTGAAAAGTCGCGGCCGTCCAGCCGGCGCGCGACGTCAGCGCGGCATCTTCACCAACACCGCCTGGGGCGTGCCGGCCAGCGGATCGACCTGGTGGTTTGTGTCGGCGATGAACATCAGCCGCTCGCCGACGGTGATGCGCGCCTGCAGCGCATAGGTCCGGCCCTTGTGGATCGCCTTGGGGTCGAAGCCGATCTCGAACTTGATCGGCACCTGGCCGGTGGGCGCTATCCTGCTTTTTGCGATGACGATTGCCGGCGCATCGGCCAACGAGACGTCGGCGAGTTCGACCACCAGCACGGCATCCGGCGGCAGGGCGATGCGCTCGCGGTAGGTCACTTCGCCGGCAATCGTCTTTTCCCCGGCCTTGGTCACTTGCGGCACGGCAAGCACGCCGACAACCAGCGGCACCAGCCCGAAGATGAAGAACTCCGCGACGCGGTCCAGCATGAGATTGCTCCGCCAAGCAAATCAAACCCGATTGGCAGAGTCGGGAAGGATTGCGGTCAATCAATGGCTGAACGGGAGTTTTCTCTGATGCATGTCGTTGCCCCCGAACCGCTGCACACTTCGGGGCGACATGCATTATCCGCTCGGTTTCTTCCAGCGGTCCGCCGCTTGGTCGTCGGCTTCCTTGGCCTCGACCCAGCCACCCTCGGAGCCGTCGGCAAGATGCTCCTTCTTCCAGAAGGGCGCGCGCGACTTCAGATAATCCATCAGGAAATTCGCCGCCTCGAAGGCCGCCTGCCGGTGCGACGAGGCCGCGACCACCAGCACGATGTTCTCGCCCGGCATTATCTTGCCGTGGCGATGGATGACGGTGAGTCCCTGCAGCGGCCAGCGCTCGACGGCCTCTGCGGCGATGCGGCCGATCTCGGCCTCGGCCATGCCGGGATAGTGCTCGAGCTCGAGCGCCGACAGCGCGCCCTGCTCGTCGCGGCAAAGGCCGGAGAAAGTGACCACGGCGCCGATATCGGTCCGACCCCCGGTCAGGCCGGCGATCTCGGCGGCGACGTCGAAATCCTCGCGCTGGATGCGGATGGCGGGCACGACGGCGCCGGCCATGTCAGCCTCCGGTCATCGGCGGAAACAGCGCGATCTCGCGCGCACCGGCGATCTTCTCGCGGTGGCCGACATGTTCCTGGTTGATGGCGACGCGGATGACATCGGGGTGTTGCAGCGCGTTCTCATATTCCTCGCCGCGCGACTTCAGCCAGCGCAGCAGGTCGGCGACGGTCTCGATGCCGGAAGGCAAGTCGACGTCCTCTTCCGGCTTGCCGATCCGCTCGCGTACCCAGGCGAAATAGATGAGTTTCGTCGACATTGTCTTCACTCGTCCATGATGTGCTTGAGGCCGGCGCGGAAGTAATCATAGCCGGTGTAGAGCGTGACGAGCGCCGCGATCCACAGCAGCACCAGGCCGATCTGTGTGGTCAGCGGAAAGATCTTGTCGCCGGCCGGACCAACCAAAAGGAAGGCGATGGCGACCATCTGGATGGTCGTCTTCCACTTGGCGAGCTGGGTCACCGGCACCGACACTTTCAGGGCGGCCAGATACTCGCGCAGGCCGGAAACCAGGATCTCGCGGCACAGGATGATGATCGCCGCCCAGAGCGACCAGCCGGCGATGCCGCCATGGCGGTCGGTGTCGGCGGCAAGCAGGAGCAGGCAGGTTGCGACCAGCAATTTGTCGGCGATCGGATCAAGCATCTTGCCGATGTTCGAAGTCTGCTGCCAGGCGCGGGCGAAATAGCCGTCAAAGTAATCGGTGATCGAGGCGAGCAGGAAAATGACCAGCGCCGACCAGCGGGCGAAGTCGGACGACTTCAGATGGCCTTCGAGAAAAAAGCACAGCACGACCAGCGGCACCGCGACGATGCGGGCGTAGGTGAGGATGTTCGGCAGGTTGAACGCGCGCTGTGCCATATCGTCTCGGGAAATCTCCGCCGCCAGAGGTACTCAAATCAGAAGCCAATGTAGGGGGTCAACAGCCGAGATTCGATTGGACAGGGAAAAATGGCGTGAAGCGCGTCGTGAGGCACCCCGTCGGGACGTCCCTGCCGCGACCGCCTCAGCTCTCATGAAAATGATTGTAGACCAGCCTGGCCACATGCTCGGAAATGCCGTCGACCTTGACCAAATCCTCGACCGCGGCGCGGCTGACCGCCTTGGCGGTGCCGAAGGCGAGCAGCAGGGCGCGCTTGCGGCCGGGGCCGATGCCGGCGATCTCGTCCAGCGGGCTTTTCACCATCTCCTTCTTGCGGCGGGCCCGGTGCGAGCCGATGGCGAAGCGGTGCACCTCGTCGCGCAGGCGCTGGACGAAATAGAGCACCGGATCGCGCACCGGCAGCATGAAGCTTTCCCTGCCCTCGACGAAGAAGCGCTCGCGCCCGGCATCGCGGTCGGGACCCTTGGCGATGCCTATCGCGGTGACGCGGCCCTCGACGCCGAGATCGGCAAGGATCTGCCGCACCGCCGTCATCTGACCCTGGCCGCCGTCGATCAGGATGACGTCGGGCCAGGCCGGGAAGCCGCCATTGCCGGCGACCAGATCCTCGTCTCCGGCGTCGTCCGTGGTTGCGCCGGGCTGCTCGCCGACATGCTCCTTGAGCAGCCGCGAGAAACGGCGCTGCATCACCTCGCGCATCATGCCGAAATCGTCGCCCGGCGTGATCTCGGTCGAGCGGATGTTGAATTTCCGGTACTGGTTCTTCACGAAACCTTCCGGCCCGGCGACGACCATGGCGCCGACCGCATTGGTGCCCATGATGTGCGAGTTGTCATAGACCTCGATGCGCACCGGAGGTTTTGCCAGGCCGAAGGTCTCGGCAAAGCCGGTCAGCAGCCGCGCCTGCGTCGAGGTCTCGGCCAGCCTGCGGCCGAGCGCCTCGCGCGCGTTCTGCAGCGCGTGGTCGGTCAGATCCTTCTTCTCGCCGCGCTGCGGCACCGAGATCGTAATCTTGCGGCCGGCATGGGTGGACAGCGCCTCGGCGAGCAGTTCCTGTTCCTGCGCGGTCTGGGACAGCAGCAGCGTGCGCGCCGGCAATTTGTCGTCATAGAACTGCGCCAGGAACGAGCCCAGCACCTCGGCCGGCTCCAGCGCCGGATCGGCCTTTGGGAAATAGGCGCGGTTGCCCCAGTTCTGCCCGGTGCGGAAAAAGAACACCTGGATGCAGGTCTGGCCGCCTTCCTGGTGGATGGCGAAGACGTCGGCCTCCTCCACCGTCTGCGGATTGATGCCCTGATGCGCCTGCACATGCGACAGCGCGGCAAGGCGATCGCGGTAGATCGCGGCGCGCTCGAAATCGAGCTCCGCGGAGGCCTGCTGCATGGCGGCCGAAATCTCGGTCTTCACCTTCTGGCTGCGGCCGGAGAGGAAATCCTTGGCTTCCTCGACCAGCTCGGCATAGCCCTCATGCGAGATCTCGCCGGTGCAGGGACCGGCGCAGCGCTTGATCTGGTAGAGCAGACAGGGCCGCGTGCGGTTCTCGTAGAAGGAGTTGGTGCAGCTTCGAAGCAGGAAGGCGCGCTGGAGCGAATTGATGGTGCGGCCGACCGCGCCGGCCGAGGCGAAGGGCCCGAAATAGTCCCCTTTTCGCGATCGCGCGCCGCGATGCTTGTAGATGCCGGGCGAGACATGGTCGCCGGTCAAGAGGATGTAGGGGAAGGACTTGTCGTCCCGCATCAGCACGTTGAAGCGGGGCCTGAGCCGCTTGATGAGGTTGGCCTCGAGCAGCAGCGCCTCGATCTCGGTGCGGGTGACGACGAATTCCATCGTCGCCGTCTCGCGCACCATGCGGCCGATACGGGCGGTGTGGAACCGCCCTTGCGCATAGTTGGTGACGCGCTTCTTCAGGCTGCGCGCCTTGCCGACATAGAGCACGTCGCCGGCGGCATTCATCATGCGGTAGACGCCGGGCTGGTTGGGCAGCCGCTTGACCAAGGTCTGGATCACCTCGGCGCCCACCATGCCGTCGGCATCGCCGGCATGCGGCGTCCAGTCGATGGCCGTGAAGGCGACATCGGGGCCGGTCGGGATCGACTCCGGTTCGACGATCTCCTCCGCCGCCTCGTCCTCGACGTCGAGATCGACTTCGGGCGGCAGGTCGTCGGCGGCGCCGTTGCGTCTATGTTTTTGGGCTGCGGGACTCATTCCACCATGCCTGTCACATCGGGCGTCTGCCAGGCAAGATGCTGGCCGCCGTCGAGCGCGATCATCTGGCCAGTCACCGAGCGCGCCTGCCAGAGATAGCGGATCGTGGCGCCGAATTCGGGCAATTGCGGGCCGCGCTTCAGGATCAGGCCCTCGACCTGTTTGCCGAAATCGTCGTCGTCCTGGCGCTTGTTCTTCAGTGTCGGGCCGGGACCGATGGCGTTGACGCGGATGCGCGGCCCGAGCGCCTGCGCCAGCATCTCAGTTTGCGTCCACAGCGCCGATTTCGACAGCGCGTAGGAGAAATAGCGCGGCGTCGGCCGCCAGACGCGCTGGTCGATCATGTTGACGATCAGCCCCTCCTCGCCTTGCGGCAGTGCGCGGGCGAAATTCTGCGCCAAAAGCGCGGGCGCCTTCACGTGGATGGCGAAATGACGGTCCCAGGCCTGCCAGTCGAAATCCTCGACCCGGTCGTCGACGAACAGGGACGCATTGTTGACCAGCAGCGTGACAGGGCCGAGCGCCGCCTCGGATCTGCCGACGAGATCGCCGACGGCATCCATGTCGGTGAGGTCGGCTGCGACGACGGCGGCGCGGCCGCCGTCGCCCGTAATCTTCCCGGCCAGCGCATCGGCCTCGGCGCTCGACCGGTTGGCATGGATGGCGACGGCGAAGCCATTGGCGGCGAGATCCTCGACGATCGCCTTGCCGATCCGTCTTGCTCCACCCGTCACCAGCGCGACGGCCGTGGCTTGTTTCATGGTGTCAATCCTCAATCGGCTTCACGATTCCGGGAAGCCGGCACAATATGACGGGCCAAGCGTTAAATGCCATTTCCACCTGGGGCAGGAATGTGGCGAAGCGGCCCGGATGCGCTTCCGCCCCGCCAGATTCGGGGCGCCATTCCCGGCAATATATGTCGCTGCACCTCTTGAACCAAGCGATGTGCAGCGCAACATGATTAGCCTGCTGACATTCGCTGTTGCGAAGATGCAACGTCAAGGTTCGGCCTCATTCGCGCCCGGGAATGACCCAAGTTCAGGTTCGCTTCAGCCGCATTTCAGCACGACATTCGGAACCGTTAAACGCCAGGCTCGTTTATCCCCCCGGACGGGCCGGGGCGTTTCATGAACAACCAAGCCTAAGTGTCTTGTGGCTTAAGGAGTATAACAATGAAGACCAATCTTAAATTCGCGCCGCTTGCCGCCGCGCTCGGGCTGTTCGCCTTTGCCGGTACCGCTTTTGCGGCCGACGTCGTTTCCGAGGAGCCGCCGGCTCCCGCTCCGGTTGCCGAGCTTCCGGTTGCTTCCTGGGCCGGCCCCTATGTCGGTCTGAGCGCCGGCTATGGTTTCGGCGGCCATGCCAAACTGAAGGACCAGGGTACCAATATCGGCACCAAGGGCTTCGTCGGCGGCGTCTTCGGCGGCTATCAGTGGCAGCAGGAGAACTTCGTGTACGGTGCTGAAGCCGACCTCGGCTACAATGGCACCAAGGGCGATTCCAACGGCTTCAGCGCCAAGTCGGGCCTCGAAGGTTCGCTGCGCGCCCGCCTCGGCTATGCCGTGACCCCGGAAATCCTGCTCTACGGCACGGGCGGTCTCGCCGCCAAGAACCAGAAGATCGATGACGGCATCTCCAGTGAGAGCAAGGGTATGTGGGGCTGGACGGCCGGCGCCGGCACCGACATCAAGATCACGGACAACGTGTTCGGTCGCGTCGAGTATCGCTACACCGATTACGGCAGCAAGACCTTCGACAATGTCGGCAAGGTCAAGTCTTCGGACAACCGCGTCACCTTCGGCGTCGGTATGAAGTTCTAAGTCGTTAGAAGCCACGACACAGAAAAGCCGGGCCTTGCGCCCGGCTTTTTTTGTGCCCGGGTTTGCTGTCCTTGCTGCCTCAGGCGCGCTTTTTCGCGGGCTTGACCTTCGACGGCAGCGTCTCGACGAAAGCCAGCGCGCGATCGACCCAGAAGGCGAGATCGGCCTCGCTCGCCGTGCCTTCCGGCGCGACGCGGATATAGCCTTCCATCGAGCGCCCGCCCATTTCCATCGTGCTCGCATGGGGACGTGCCGCGGCAGCCGCATGCGCGTCCTTGCCGACACGCACGAGGAGTCCGCGCTTCGAAGTACCGATCAGCATGTTGCCGTTGATCATGAAGCAGGTGCCGCCGAACATCTTCTGCTCGGTGAAGACGCACTTGCCGAGGGCGGCGCGCAAGCGCGCGACCATCGGGTCGGGCGCGACGCTGCTTGCGGGCTTTGCCATGCTCACCACCTCCGCGTTCTGGGGGACATCAGGCAAGCATGGAAGGGGGTGGGGTTCAAGGTGGGCGCGAGGCCGAAGCTGCCAATCTCCCCCACAAGGGGGGAGATTGGCTGTATCTACCCGGGCACGCTGCTCTTCAGTTCCGGAAACTTCTCATCAAACCTTGCGGCCCAGCGGACCAGGCGGCTGCGGCCCTTCTCCCATTGGCCCGAAAAGCGCAGCGACAGATAGCCAAGTGTGGCGCGCAGCGCCATGTGGCCGGCGGTGATCTTCTTCGGCAGCTTGGGCGGGTTGGCGTTGATGAGGTCGAGCGCTGCGGTGATCTTGCCCCACTGGCGGTCGAGCCAGGGCTGATAGACCATCGCCTCGGGCCGCGTGCGCCGCTCATAGACCATCGACAGCGCGCAGTCGCAAATGCCGTCGGCCAGCGCCTCGAGAACTTCCGTCTCGAGCCGCTTGTCGGGATTGCGCGGGAACAGCGCGTTCTTCGACAGCCGGTTGAGATGCTGGGTAATAGCGCGGCTGTCATGGACCGAGCGGCCATCCTCAAGCACCAGCACCGGGATCTTGCCGAGCGGATTGGCCGAGATCAGTTCGGCGGGCTTGTCCTCCGTCTTGACCGGCACGAGATCGATGGCGATGCCGGCGTAGACGGCCGCCATGCGGACCTTCGAACTGTAGGGGGACGTGGAAGCATAGAGCAGTTTCGGCATGATCGATTTCCCAGTTGTCTGCCCCACTGTTGACCGAATGGAACCTCCTGGGCAACGGCCCAGCAAAGCTGATCCGGATTGGCCACGTCCTGCCGGCGCGGACGCGGCAACAAAAAAGCTCCCGGAAGGTTTGCCTGCTGGCAAATTTCCGAGAGCTTTAGGAGGAGCGTCCGCTCCGACTCCGCTCGCTGTCACACCGAATTGGCGAGAGGGGTGCCCGGTGGCACCCGCCCTCACCCGTTGCGGTTCGCCAAGCGAAGCTACGCGATTACTTCTTGGCGGCCGGCTTCTTCGCCGGAGCTGCCTTCTTCACGGCTGCCGGAGCCTTGGCGGCGGCGGCCTTCATCGGAGCCTTGGCCGCGGCCTTCGCTGCCGGCTTCTTGGCGGCAGGCTTTGCTGCTGCCTTCACGGCGGGCTTTGCCGCTGCCTTCGCGGCCGGCTTCGCCGCCGGCTTTGCCGCTGCCTTGGCGGCGGGCTTTGCCGCTGCCTTCGCGGCCGGCTTCGCTGCTGCCTTGGCCGGAGCCTTGGCGGCTGCCTTCGGTGCCGCTGCCTTCTTCACTGCTGCAGGTTTCGCGGCAGCCTTAGCTGCCGGCTTCTTTGCCGGCGCTTTCGCCGCCGGCGCCTTGGTTGTGGTCTTTGCCATGCGATGCCCCTTGCGTTTTGCCTAAGGTCGTGAGTGACCCGGCATGCTCATGCATATCTGACTCGCGACTGTCTAGCCAGCGAAGCAACACAATGATTTTCAGTTATTGAATTTTGGTTACACGAAGATGCATCTCATGGAAAAATTGTGAGCGAATCTGTCACTTTCGAAGTGACGGCCCGGCGCACAGATTTTAGCCCGACTTCTATCGCCCGATGATCCATCCATCCGCGGCACAATCTTATACCGTAATGTGAGCGGAGTGCTCACAATAGAGAACACGCTGCCGAACACCGGCTTCATCTTGTCCAGCGAAAACATCTACAGATGAACCGGCCATGCGGGACGGTCAAAGCTTACGAGTTTGAAAGTGAGCTTCAAGCTCATATTCTGGACCCACCGCCGATCTCGATCGACTTGCGTTCGCCCCGCAGGCGGCGCGCCGGCTCGGCCCGGTGCAGGTGCACGGCGTAGGTATCCCAGGGCGGCGAGACCGCGATCCCGGCCAGCATGCGGCCGACCTCGCCGCGATGGTAGCCGCCGTGCAGGACGACATGGGTCAGCATCTCCTGCCGCGTCATGCAGCCCTTGTCGCCGTCGGTGAAGGTGAAGGCGATCGGCTCGGCAAGTGCCAGCTTCGAAATGGTTTCGAGATAGTCGAGATACCAGCGATCGATCTCGGCAAGGGCGGCGCGCAGCGCGCGCGGCTCGGGTGTGTCCGGCGTATTGTCGCTCGCATAGCCGTGGGCCACGCCTTTCAGATGCGCGGCAAAGATCCGCGACACGACATGGATGTGGTTCATCAGGCGGATCGCGGCGTGTCGCTCTCCGGCGCCGTGAGACGGATCCAATCCGGCAAGCGTCTCCACGAGCTCATCGTTCGCCCAGGCCTGGTAGGCAAGCAGGCTCTTCAGCAAGGTCTTGGCACTCATCTTTGCGGCCCATTTGCGTTGGTGAAATGAATGTGAGTATCCTCTTCATATTCTCGGGAGACGGGCCAGCATGTCTACTCGCATTGCCAAGCCGGCCGCGCGCATGCGCAAGCAACCGCGCCAGGCACGTTCGATCGCCACCGTCGAGGCGATCATCGAGGCTGGTGCTCAGGTTCTGAGCGAGCTCGGCTGGGCCGGCTTTTCCACCAACAAGGTGGCCGAGGCGGCGGGAGTCAGCATCGGCTCGCTCTATCAATATTTCCCCGACAAGCTCGCTTTGGTCGAAGCGATCCGGCGCCGTCACTTCGATCATGTGCTGTCGGTGATCAGCCAAGCGTCGGCGGAGGAGAAGCCGCTCAGGCAATTCGCGCGCGAGCTGGTGCGCGGCATGATCGGCGCGCACTCGATCCATCCGACGCTGCACCAGGTGCTGCTCGACGAGGCTCCCGGCGACCGCGGCTCGCGCGCCGCGCATGCCTCGTTCCAGGCGCGCTATCTCGAACATTACGCCACGGCCGTCGCGCAGTACCGCAGACGCCGCAAGGATATCGAGACGATGGCGCGCGTGCTCTCCTCGGCGGTCGAGGGCGTGATCCACAACGCGGCGCGGCGCAACATGCTCGACGCGCCGGAATTGCAGAAGCAGCTCGTCGAGCTGATCGCTGCTTATCTGTCAGGTAGCCGGGCTACCTGACCTGTCAGGCGGCAAGGCCGCGTGAGACAGCGCCAGCGAACGAGGCTGGCTCCGGCTCGCGTACCGCCGCGCCACTTCGCCCGGTCGCCGGCATCGCGAAATAATTCGCATCGCCTGTCGATTCCGCCGATCCCCGTTCGTCGTATCATCGCAACCAAGCAACGAAGGACAACACACCGATGCGTTTCATGATGCTGATGATCCCCGGCGGCTACGCGACCGCGGCTCCCGACGTCAGGCCCGAAGCGGAAGCCGTGGCGACGATGATGAAATACAATGAAGAGTTGAAGCGGGCCGGCGTGCTGCTCGCGCTCGACGGGCTGCATCCACCGTCCTCGGGCGCGCGGGTCTCCTTCAAGGGCGGCAAGCCGACGGTCACCGACGGCCCGTTCGCGGAGGTCAAGGAAGTGCTTGGCGGCTACTGGGTGATCGATGTGCGCTCGCCCGAGGAAGCCGTGGAATGGGCGCGCCGCTGCCCCGCCGGCGAGGACGACGTCATCGAGGTCCGGCGCGTTTTCGAGATGAACGATTTTCCCGAGGACGTCCAGAAAGCCGCCGAAGGGTTCGGCGAGCTGAAGGGTTGACCGCCACAGCGGCGATCGAAGCGGTCTGGCGGATCGAGCAACCAAAGCTCGCCGCCAGGCTCACCCGCTATTTGCGCGATGTCGGGCTGGCCGAAGAGGTGGTGCAGGATGCTTTCGTGCTAGCGCTGGAACGCTGGCCCGGGGAAGGCATTCCACACAATCCGGCCGCCTGGCTGACCCGGGTCGCCACCAACCGGGCGCTCGACCGGCTGCGCCGCACAGTGCTGATCGACGGCAAGCATCGCCAGCTGGCCGTCGACCTCGCCGAGCTGGAGCGCGAGATGCCCGACATCGAGGCGGCGCTGGACGAGGACATCGACGACGATCTGTTGCGGCTGATCTTCACCGCCTGCCATCCGGTGCTGCCGCCCGAACAGCGCGCGGCGCTTGCGCTCAGGATGCTGGGCGGGCTGTCTACGCCTCAGATCGCGCGCGCCTTCCTGGTGCCCGAGGCAACCGTCGCCCAGCGCATCGTGCGCGCCAAAAGGACGCTGCGCGATGCGGGCATCGCCTTCGAAACGCCGCGCGGGCAGGAGCGGGGCGAGCGCCTCGGCGCCGTGCTGGAGGTGATCTACCTGATCTTCAACGAAGGCTATGTCGCTTCCTCCGGACCGGACTGGCTGCGCGCCGATCTCAGCAACGAGGCGATGCGCCTCGGCCGCCTGCTCGCGACGCTGATGCCTGAGCAGCCCGAGGCGATTGCACTGCTATCCCTAATGGAACTCAGCGCGTCGCGCTTTGGCGCCCGCATCGACGCGACGGGCAACCCGGTCCTTCTGCTCGACCAGGACCGCAGCCGCTGGGACTGGTCGCTGATCCGGCGCGGCCTCGACGGGCTGAACCGCGCGATGGCGCTGACGCCGACACCTGGCCCCTATCAGCTGCAGGCGATGATCGCCGCCTGCCATGCGCGCGCCGTAAGCGCGGCCGACACCGACTGGATTGCCATCGCCGCATACTACCAGGCGCTTGCGCTTGCAGCGCCCTCGCCCATCGTCGAGGTCAACCGGGCGGTCGCTGCCGGCATGGCGTTCGGGCCGGCGCAAGGGTTGGCGATCGCCGACGCGCTGCGGGACGAACCTCGGCTCAAGGATACGCATTTGTTGCCCACGGTGCGCGGCGACCTTCTGGCGAAGCTCGGACGGATAGACGAAGCCCGCGCCGAATTCCGCCGCGCCGCCGGGCTGACGGGCAATGAGCGGGAACGCGCACTGCTGCTCGCGCGGGCTGATGGCGGTGAAACCAACTCAGGATAGGCCGGCGGGACAGCGCCTAGCTCAGCTGTCCATCAGCAGCCATTGAACCGGCATCTGTCAGCGCGTGGCGACCACGGCCACGCCGGCGCCGATCATCACGCCACCGGCGGCGCGGTTTACGCGGCGCACGATCGCTGGTGTGCGCAAGAGGCCGCGGGCGCGGCCGGCGAGCAGGACATGTCCGCCGATGACCACGGCCTCGACAATCAGGATCACCGTCGCCAACACGCCAAGATCGCCTGTGTTGAGCGACGCGCCGACCACGTTGGGCAGCAGCGCGACATAGAACAGCGGCATCTTCGGATTGCCGAGGTTGAGCGCGATGCCGGTGGCGAAGGTCGCCAGCAAGCCGCGCCGGTTCGATACCGGCTGCGATGCCGGCACCACGGGAATGGCGGTCCACAACCTGATGCCCATCCAGATCAGATAGGCCGCGCCGCCATAGCGAAGCACGGTCATGACGACCGCCATCTTGGCCGCGACGATCGACAGCCCGAAGGTGGCGAGCACCAGAAAGATGAGGATGCCGACCACCGTCCCGGCCCCATAGGCGATGCCCGACGCGGCACCGCTGGAGATCGTGCGGGCGACAATCGTCATGTTGTCCGGGCCGGGGCTGGCGGCAAACACGAAGAATGCAGCCGCGAAGGCAAGCAGCGTCGTGATATCCATGCCCGTCAGCGCCGCCTCAGCGCAGCACGCGGCAGCGGCCGTTATAGACCAGCCAGCGGTCGAAGCCCAAGACGCAGAACTCGACATTGTCGCCGATCGAGGCAAAGCCCTGGCCTTCCTCGATCAGGTAGAAGATCGAGCGGTCGCGGCCGTCGGACAGGTTGACGGTGGCGCGGCAATAGTGGCGGCCGATCGGCCACTCGTCGCTCGCCGGCTCATAGCGATGCTGGCGGATGTTGCGGAAATCAGTGATCGCGACATCCGGCAGATGCGGCACGTGATGCACCTGATAGGAGAAGCGGTCGGTGATCTTGCTCAGCACCCAGCTTTCGCCGCAGACGCTGCCATCGTCGCCGCTGTAGACGGAAAGGTCGGCGGCCCGCGCCGCCTGGGTGAAGCCCAGCGGAGCGGCGAAGGGAGTGGACAGCGCAACCAGCGCGGCAAGAGCGGAATGGGCGAAGCGAGTCATGACAGCCTCTCAGGGTCGGTTGCACGCACTGTGCGGATTCGCTTGGCGGCGGTCAAGCGGGTGGCAAAACAATGGTTTCCGCAAAGCTTCGTTCCGAAAGTCGCCGGCAAATCAGACCGTGCCGGCAAGCAGCAGGCCGCCGACGACGGCGATGTTGATCAGGAACGCATTGCGCAGCACCTGGCGCTCCGGCTCGGCGCTCGCCCAGAAGCGCAGCAGCATGAGGTTCGTCGCCAGGGTGAAGAGGACCAGCGCGACGGCGGCGAAGGGCCGGGCCATGCCAACGGCAAGCAGGAAACCCGCGATGATCTCGACCGCCGAACCGGCGGCCAGCATCAGCGCCGGAGCCGGAAATTTCTGCACGGCCAGATAATCGCGCATCGCCCCGAATTTGAGGAAATGCTCCACGCCGGCGAAGACGAACACGCCGCCGATGAGGAGAGCGCCGACAGCTTGGATCATTTGAACAGGCATGGCGGCCTCTTCTCTCGACGATGTGCTTCGTTCCGTTCAGTCCTCGGGGATGAAGACCGGGTTGTAGACGACCTCCCACAGATGATCGTCGGGATCCTGGAAGTACCCGGCATAGCCGCCCCAGAAGGTTTTCTGCGCCGGCTTGACCACGCGCGCCCCAGCCTTGACGGCCTCTGCCATCACCGCGTCGACCTGCGCCTCGCTGCCGACATTGTGGCCGATGGTCAATTCGGTCGGGCTGCGGCCGCTTTGCGGCACCGTGGCATCCCAGGCGATGCTGGCGCGCTCGTAGATGGCGAATTTCAGGCCGCCCGCGAGATCGAAGAAGGCGACGGCGCCATGCTCGAATTCGCGGCCGATGATGCCCTCGGTCGGCAGGCCGAGACCGTCGCGATAGAATTTGAGCGAGGCCTCCAGATCGTCGACGCCGAGCGTCAATACGGTGATGCGAGCTTTCATTTCTCTCACTCCTTTCTATATTCGTGACCAACGTCCGAAATCGGATGTGGTTTGGCAAAGGCGCCGATGGGCGCCAGCAGGCTGCGTCTGTTCTGCCATGGATGAAGTGCCCGGCATTGAAGATTTCGGCCAAGGATGGCCGTCGCACCGATCCGCAAGAGAAAATCAGCGGAGCAGATCGGAGACAGAATGGAACCGGTCCTGGCACAGACCACCGGCTTCTTCCGGGAACGACCCGCCCCTCGCGGCCTGGCCGACGCCTTCTGTGCGGTCTGGGTTCACCGCATGGACGAGCGAGGCGTTCCACCCATCGTCATCACCCCGGACGCGACGATCGACCTGCAATGGATCGACGGCCGCTTTCGCGTGGCCGGGCCGGACAAGGAGCCGCAAATCGAGACACCTGCCGCCGGGGCGGTGATCGTCGGCTTCCGCTTCCGGCCGGGCGCGGCCGCGGGATGGCTCGGCGTGCCGGCCGGCGAGATTGTCGGCGGACGGCTTGGTCTCGGCGAATTATGGGGCACGCGCAGCCGCGAGCTTTCAGACCGTATCAGACCGACGCCCAACCTCGCCGATCTGGTTGGGTGCCTGGAGGAGACGATTGGCGCGCACACGGAAGGACGCGCTGCGCTCGACCGGCAGATGGGCCGGGCCTTCGACGTCATCGACGAAGGTTTGCCGCCGGAAACGCCGCTGGTTCCGTTCCTGCAACGCCAGCTGCATATGAGCGAGCGGACGCTGCGCCGGCGTTTCGAGGACGCTTTCGGCTATGGCCCCAAAACGCTCGACCGCATCCTGCGCTTCCACCGCTTCCGTCGCATGCAGCGGCAGCAGGGCGAAGCCTCGACCGCGCTGCTCGCCATCGAGGCCGGCTATGCCGACCAGGCGCACCTGATCCGTGAAAGCCGGCGGCTGACCGGCGTGACGCCCTCGGCGCTGGCGTAAGGAACGCAGGCGCCTTACTCGCCCGCCAGCCAATCGCAGGTCCAGCGCGACGGCTGCCGGACGGCGAGCACCTTGTGCAGGGCGGGCAACAGGACCTTCAATTCGCCTTCCAGCGTGTAGGGCGGATTGACCACCACCAGCCCGCTGCCGTCGAGGCTGGGCTCATCCGAGCCGGGCCGTATCTCGAAGGCAATGTCGAGCTGCTTTGGAATGCCGGTCTCCTTCAGCGCCGCGCGGAAGGCTGTCACCGCCCTGCGATCCTTGATCGGATACCAGAGCGCATAGATGCCACCCGGCCAGCGCCGGTGCGCCTTGCGCAGGCCATCGACCAGACGGGAGAACTCGCCTTCCTCCTCGAAGGGCGGATCGATGAGGACCAAGCCGCGCTTTTCCTTCGGCGGCAGTTGTGCGCCCAGCGCCAGCCAGCCGTCGAGCTCGATCACTCTTGCCTGGAAATCGCCGGCGAAAACCGATTTGAGCCGCGCGGCATCCTGCGGGTGCAGTTCGACCGCCGTCAGCCGGTCCTGGTTGCGCAGGAGATGGCGAACGATCAGCGGCGAGCCGGGATAGTGCTTGAGGCCGCCGTCTGGATTTTGCGCGCGCACCGCTTCTAGGTAGGGCTGAAGCAGCGCCGCAGCTTGCGGCTCGAGCGTCGCCTCCACCAGCCGACCGATGCCGCCCTGCCACTCACCGGTCTTGCCGGCCTCCGCAGAGGCAAGATCATAGCGGCCAATCCCGGCATGGGTATCGATGACGCGGAAGGCCTTGTCCTTCTGCTTGAGATACTCGACGAGGCGCGCAAGCACGGCATGCTTGACGACATCGGCGAAATTGCCGGCGTGGTAGGCGTGGCGATAATTCATGCGCGCCTCACTCTGAAGAGCATGATGTCGGCCGAAAACCGCTTCACACTTTTCGGCATCATGCTCGTGGCGAACCGTTGCGGCCCCAGCGCGGCGGTGGCGGCTGCGAATTGGGATTTTGCGGAGACCCGCCACCGCGGCGGCCAAAGGCCAGCGACAGCACCAGTCCGGCAAGGCCGACGCCCATCAGCGTATAGCCGGCCGGCTCAGCGCGCTCGTCGATCGAGCCGGTACCGGCGCGCAGGATGAGATCGACCGCGCGCATGTCGATGCCATCGGCATCGCCCGGGCCAACGGTGAAGACGTAAGGGCCGGGCGTGACCCTGTCGATGACGCCGGCCTCGTCGCGAAAGATCTTGTCGGGCAGTTGCGGACTGACCTGGCGCGGATTGTCGGTATGGTTGAAGGAGAGCGTCGAGGCCAGCGCCGTGCGGCCGCCGCTCGCAGCCGTCAGCGTCAGCACCGTGCGCTGCTGGCCCGCGACGCGCTCTGCCCGCGCGGTCAAGTCGACCAGCACCCGCACCGGCGCATCGCTTGCGGCAAGCTGCACGGTGGCCGGCCGGAAACGGCCACCCTCATAAACGCGATAAGTGCCGATGGCGTGGCCGGAAAAATTGCTCATCGCCCAGGGATAGAAGATACCGATGGCGGCGCCGGCGATGAGGAGAAGGACAGAGAGGAAGCGCATTCAAACCCTTGGCTGGTTTCTTCGGTCGGCAGCCATTTCTTACGAGCGGCGTTGGTCTCGGGCAGCTTCGCGGACCCGCTCCATCTCGTCCAGAAACATTTCCAGGCCAAGCTCGAATGTCTTGTCAAAATCCGCGGCGCCGAAATAGGCGCCGGCCTTCACAACGCTCGGATAGTCGCGCGCCAGTTCCTCGTCGCTGACCGTGGTGACCGCAGAAGGCCCCTTGGCGTAGCCGGCCGTCTCGTCGAGGATCGCGCCCATCAGATAGTAGCCGGCGGCGCGGAACAGGCGAGCGCTGAGCTCGGGACCGAAGCCGCCATCCTCGAACAGGCCGATGATGGCGTTGAGCTTGGCAAGGCAAGGCGGCGAGTTCATGCGGTAGACGACGATAAAAGGCGCAAAGGCCGGGTGCTCGGTGGCGACACGGCGGAACTCCTGCATGCCGACGCGGGCCCGTTCGCGCCAGGGCAGGCTGTCGTCGGGAATGACAAGCCCGCTCATCTGCCGGTCGACCAGCGCCTCGTAGAGATGCGCCTGCGAGGGAAAGTGGTGATAGATGCTCATCGCCTCGCAGCCGAGCCTGGCGGCGAGCTTGCGCATCGAAAAGCCGGACAGCCCTTCCCGCTCGATCACCTCGAAGGCGGCGTCCTCGATCATCTCGCGGGAGAGCTTTCCGCGGGGTCGCTTTTTTTTGCCGGGTGCATCCATGGCGGCGCTTGACAACTTACACTGTAAGGTTCATCGTTCACTTACCTTACATCGTAAGGCTAACAAAAACCAGAGGAGAACTTCATGTCCGTCATTCGCATGCATTCCTGCCTTCGTTCCGCTTCGCTCGCCGCGGCTTCCATATTGGCCGCGGTGCTGGTTTCCGCGCCCGCCCATGCCGATGATTACGACGCCACCCTCAAGGATATCCAGTCGACGATGGGCGGCGTGCCGAGCTTCGTCAAACAGTTCCCGAAAGCCGGTCTGCCCGGCGCATGGGCCGAGGTCAAGGCCATCGAGCTCAGCGACAAGACGGCGCTGCCGCCGAAGGTGAAGTCGCTGATCTCGCTCGCGGTCGCGGCGCAGATCCCCTGCAGCTACTGCATCTGGTCCGACACTCAGGACGCCAAGCGCGCCGGCGCCACCGACGAGGAAATCCAGGAAGCCGTGACAATGGCGGCGCTGACGCGCCACTGGAGCACCATCTTCAACGGCATGCAGGTCGACTTCGAGACCTTCAAGAAGGAGATGGGCGGAGAGTAAGGGTTCGGGCACGAGGTACGGAAGGTGAAAAAATGGCCCGCGGCGACGCGGGCCGTTTTGTTGCCACGGTTTGCCGGCACCGGACGGGATGTCCAGCGTCAAGTCGTCCTTCCCTCTGGCGACAACAGAAAAAACCGTGCAAGCGGTCAAACAGCTATCGCTAAATTAACCAAGTTGCCATAATGAGTTTGGGTGGGCGGCTGATCATGATTCGAACATAAGCGCCGCGCGCTTGAGGGGACTTTACTTCATGCTGATGGCCTATCGAGGCTTAAGCCGACCCTGCCTCAACAAAAATTTTCGCATTCCGATCAAGGCCCTGCCCCGTCTTTTTGTCCTGGGTGCGTTGTTGGCGACTACCGGTTGCCAATACTTCAACTTCGGTCAGTCGAGCTCATTCAGCGTGTCGCAAAGCGGCAATGCCGCCTTGATCGACTTGAAACCAACCCGACACATCCATACAGAGAGCCCGTCTCGCTCGGCGCCTGTGGTAAGGGTCAATCCTTATCTTGGGAACGCTGATTTTATTTGCGGCCCGAGCGGCTTTGGACAGCAGTCGCATTGCTTCGCCAGAAGTGCCGGAGCGCTCGCCGAGAACATCTAGATACGGCGCGGCGATCTTCGATCCACGTTGCTTGGCGGCTTCAGAGATGACGCCGAGGCCTCCGCGGTATGCTTCCGCAATTCGATGAGTGCGGCGCCGGTTACAAAGCTTTCCGGAGCAACGTCTCACCGCTGGCGAGCCCTATGCGCCTCCCTCCTTGGTTAACCAATCGCAAAGACGTTAGGTTAAAAAAACGCTAATTTAGTTGACTACCCCTGACACAGGTATATCTTTGTATGTGTTGGGTGTGCAATTTGGGCGAGCAGTCTGCGGTGGTGGCAACCGACTCGTGGATCGCGATATAGGGGCGTAAGAGACGCTTAGCGGCGAAGACAAGCCGCAGAGCAACAAGCCCCGCGAACTCAGAAAATTATGACGCACATCAGTGCAGGCGGTTCTGCATATGCGGAGGAATCGCCTTCGTGACCTGGTCGGGCGCAGCCCGTCCCGGAACGGTAGCGTGTGTGCGTACGAGGTTGCCATGAATAGGGTCATCAAGGTTCTGAAGCCGGTTCGATCGGGTCGAAAGAGCATCGATCGCGGCCGGGCCCTGGTCACCGGCGGAGCGGGATTCCTGGGTTCTCATTTGTGCGAGCGACTGCTTGCGGACGGCTATGAAGTCATCGCCCTGGACAATTTCCACACCGGCAAAAGATACAATCTAGGCAGCATCGCGCACGACGCCGCCTTCACCTGCATCAGCCATGACGTTGTCGACGCCTTGCCGATGGATATCGCCGTCGACGAGATCTACAACCTCGCCTGCCCGGCGTCCCCGCCACACTATCAGGCCGATCCCATCCACACGTTCAAGACCAGCGTGCTCGGGGCAATCAACCTTCTGGAACTTGCCCGGCGCCACAACGCCAAGATATTCCAGGCTTCGACCTCCGAGGTCTACGGCGATCCGCTGGTGCATCCGCAGCCTGAAGGTTATTTCGGCAACGTCAACACGCACGGCCCGCGCGCCTGCTACGACGAAGGCAAGCGGTCGGCCGAAACGCTGTTTTTCGACTATGCGAGAACCTACGGCCTCGATATCCGGGTCGCGCGGATTTTCAACACTTATGGGCCGCGCATGCGACCCGATGACGGTCGCGTGGTGTCCAATTTCATCGTCCAGGCACTGCGCGGGGACGACATCACCGTCTATGGCAGCGGCACGCAGACGCGCTCCTTCTGCTATGTCGACGACCTCATCGAAGGGTTTGTGCGGCTGATGCGGTTGCCGACCGCGCCAAACCATCCGGTCAACCTCGGAAACCCCGGCGAGTTCACCGTCATGGAGCTGGCCGAGCTCGTCCTCGATTGCACCAATTCCCGCTCGCGGATCGTGCACAGGCCGCTGCCGGTCGACGATCCCCGGCAGCGCCGGCCCGATATCAGCTTCGCCGAGCAGCAGCTCGGCTGGAAGCCAAAGGTCGCACTGAGCGAGGGGCTGGCCTACACCGCCAGCTATTTCGAAGCCTTGCTGGGCCGCCGGCAGCCCGGGACGTCACGCGGCGACCATCTGTCCTCCGGCGAGGCTTTCGCGCTATGAGTGCCCGCCCCATCCTCGTGACAGGCGGCGCCGGCTTCATCGGCAGCCACACCTGCAAGCAGCTGGCGGCGGCCGGCTACCTGCCGGTGGTCTACGACAATCTCAGCCGCGGCAACGAGAAGGCTGTGGCCTGGGGTCCGCTGGTGGTCGGCGATATCCGCGACCGCGGCGCGCTCGAACGGGCCATCGCCATCCACAGGCCGCAGGCGATCGTCCATTTCGCCGCGCTCGCCTATGTCGGCGAGTCGGTCAGCGACCCCGCGGACTACTATTCGGTCAATGTCGCCGGCACCATCGCCGTGCTCGAGGCCGCGCGGGCGAACGGCATCGGCAACATCATCTTCTCCTCCAGCTGCGCGACCTATGGCATGCCCGAGGCGCTGCCCGTGCGCGAGACCTCATCGCAGAACCCGATCAGCCCCTACGGCCGCAGCAAGCTGATGGGCGAACAAATCATCAGGGACCATGCCTCGGCCTACGGCACGAAATACGCAATCCTGCGTTACTTCAACGCCTGCGGCGCCGATCCCGACGGCGAGCTTGGCGAATGGCATACGCCGGAAACCCATCTCATCCCCAGGGTGTTGATGGCGGCGTCCGGCATGATCGAGGCGATCGAGGTCTTCGGCACCGACTACCAGACCGCGGACGGCACCTGCGTGCGCGACTACATCCATGTCAGCGACCTCGCCCGGGCGCATCTCAAGGCCCTCATGCATCTGGAGGCCGGCGGCACAAGTCTTGCGGTCAACCTTGGCACCGGCCGCGGGGTCTCGATCAGGCAGATCATGGAGGCGGTCGAGCGCATCACATCGCGGCCGGTCCCGGTCATGTACAGGGCGCGCCGGCCTGGCGATCCGGCAGGGCTTTTCGCCGACCCCGGCCTTGCCCGCGAACAGCTGGGCTTCGTGGCGCAACTTTCCGACATCGACACCATCGTGAGGACGGCCGCACCCTTCTTCGGGCTCGGCCCGGCCTTGCGCGATTCCGGCGCTTCGGCCGCCATACCGCGCGCGTTGCGCGCGCCGCGCGGAGCAAACGCCAATCAGAAACGCCGGCCCGCAAGGCCGGCGGTCGGCCCTGTGAGTAATGTGTCGGGGCGTGGGCTCGCTGAGTTCGGCTAAGGCCATCTCAGCGAGCCTCCATTTTTGTTGCCTGAGCGCAATCAGGACTAAAGCGCGTCGCGATCTTTCAGATTCGCTCCATGCGCTTTAGGTTTTTTGATTTTACGCATGTCTTTATCCCGAAACCGGTTCTCACTTTCGAGAGACATGCGTTAGGGCCACGGCGAAACCGCCGGACTCAACGCGCGCTTTTCTCGGAATTGCTTCAGCTCTTGTTGTCGATCAGCTTGCGGGCCTCATCGAACTGCGCGCCCTTGGTGTTGCCCGCCTCGAACTTCTGATGCTCGTCGGCGGGATCGTCCTTGGCGTGCTTGAAATCATACCACGTGCCGTCGGGATCCTTGCGCTGCTCTATTTTGCCCTTGTCGACACGATGGCTGTAGCAGGTACGCCGCGGCTTGGTGGAGTAGGTCTTGGACCGCCAGGCAAGTTCCATGCACATCTTGCCGTCTTCCGTCACCAGCCAGCGGCCCTCGCCGACGGCGGGCGAATCCTCACCCTTCGTCCAGGCATGCAGGCGCCTGTCCATTCCGAAATAGGCGGCGCCGTTCTTCCAGTTCCAGGTGCGGTCGGCATAGAGAAGCTGCAGCTCGAAAGCCGTCGGAGCAATGTCGGGCTTGACGGCCGCCTCGACCGGCGCGCTGTTCTTTGCCGGAGCCGCGCCGGCGGCGCCGCTAAAAGCAATCTGGCCGCAGGCGGCCAGCAGCACAACCAGCCAGCCGCCTCTCGCAAGCCGATGGGGCTGGCTCAATTCAAGTCGGCCCGGTTCGCATGGCGATGTGGTTTCAACTGTCGTTCCAACGCGCGTGCCCATATCGATACCCCCCTCTCGACCCCGATACTGTGGGGCCGAGGAACCATGATCTGGAAGATGTTTCTTCGGGCTTCCGCGAGCCGTCGCCATGCCCGGGCCCGTCGGCCCGATGCGGCGCGATCAGCGCCCTTGAACCTATTAACAGCCGCGCGCGGCGCGATGTCAACTGAAACGAGGCTCAAGTGATCACTACAAGACGTTAGTTAACCTGGGATATTACAATGTTGTGATAGTCTGACCTTGTTTGGCGATTGGATGTCGCCAGAATAGCTTCGGCGGGGGGCTGCTCCACATGTTAGACAGCGCGGAAACGAGTGAGTTGCGAGGCGCGGGGCTTGCCGGCATGCGCCGGGCTGTCGGCGTAGCACGCATCCACACCGCGATCCTGCTGGCGATCTTGCTGATTGCCGCCATCGCGCGTTTTCACGACATCACCCAGCCCCTGGTCGATGCCTTCAGCTGGCGCGAGACAAGCACCGCGATGATGGCCGACAATTTCCAGCAGCGCAGCTGGAACATCTTCTTCCCCGAGGTGAGTTGGACCGGCCCGGGACCCAGCTACCAGGGCCGGGAATTCCAGATCGTCAGCTATATCACCGCGCTGCTCTACCAGCTCTTCGGCTGGCACGACTGGTTCGGCCGCATGGTCGCCGCGCTGTTCGGCATGGTGACGGTGTTTTCGTTGCACAGGCTGACCGCGCTTTGCTGGGATGAGGCGCATGCGCACGCGGCAGCCCTTACCTATGCGCTGATGCCCGGGCCGGCGATGATCGACAGTTCGTTCCTGCCCGATCCATCGATGCTTGCGCTGGTGACACTCGGCGTGTGGCTGTTCGTGAAATACTGGGTCGGCGGCAAGCCGTGGCTGCTGCCGCTGGCAACGGCGAGCTTCACGCTTGGCGCGCTGGCCAAGCCGCCGGGGCTCGCCGCCGGCGCCGTCATTTTCTTCCTGACGGTCTGCTGGATCCTCCAACGGCGCTACAGGCAGGCGACGCGGGTGCTGTTCAGCGGGCTGATCAGCCTGGCGGTCGTTGCCGCCTATTTCGGCTGGGCCATCTATCTCGGCCGCAGCTACCCGCCCTACCATGTCGCCGGCAGCGGCTACATCTGGGATTCCGGCTTCTGGACGTTCTTCAAGAACAGTTTCTACCTCAAGTCGGTCTGGAATACCTCGGTCTGGTGGTTCTACGGTTATCCGTTCATGGCGCTGATCGCCGTTGGCTTCTGGATGCCGCCCAAGCCCGGCGAAGAAACCGGCGAGCGGGTCCTTTCGGCCGTTCCCTATGTGTGGCTCGCGGCGGCGGCGATCGTCTATGTCGCGGCGGCGCGCGAGATCACCAGCAATCCATGGAACTACCACATCTTCCACGTGCCGCTGGCGATGTTCTGCGGCCGTGGCGCGCTGGTGCTGGCGACGCTCGGCGCCGGAACGGCGCTCACCCCGGCCGTCATCCTGCGCTCGATCTTCATCGCTACGTTGGCGCTCATCCTCTCGACCTTTCCGCTCGTCAAGACGATGAAGGCGCCAGTCGCCACGAATGGAAAGCTGCTTGGCGAAGCGCTTGCGCGGGTCGCCAAACCCGACGATCTCGTCGTTACAATTGCCCCGGCCGTCGGCGACCCAGTCGCCATTTATTACAGCAGGCAACGGGGTTGGGTTTTTCCGCCTGGCGGCGGTGACGTGGAATGGTCGAAGTTCGTCGAGGACGATGCTACCGCGATTGCTCAGTTGGAGGATCTGCGCGCGCAGGGCGCAGACCTCTTCGGCGTTGCCAAGGAGGCCGCCGACAATCAGGACCGGCAGTTTATGAAGCATCACGCTGGGGTCATAGGCTATCTCGACAAGGCGGGAACCAAGCTTGTGGATTCGGATACGCTGCTGGTCTATAGGATCACCCGCCCGTGAGGGAGCCGTTGAGGCCGGGCCATGCGCTCGACGCGGTTGGCCTTTCGGCGGCAACCGGCGGGCCAAGCGGCCGGCGGACGGCCGCGTAGCGATGAACGTTGCGGCGCGGCCGCTGACGCGGCGATGGAAGCCGGCGGAGTACTGGTTGAAAAGAGCATTCTCGATAATCGTCACCCTGGCGCTGCTGGCATGGCTTGCCAGCGACCAGCGCTGGAAGATGGTCGGCGATGCGTTCGCCTCCATCACGCCCGGCGCTTTCGTGGCGGTCGCGGCAGCGCTGTTCGTCACCTATGTGCTCAGGGCACTGCGCGTCTGCGACGAGTTCCGCGATGACGTGAACGGCCGCTTCGGCGCCACGCTGCGCGTTATCCTGATCCACAATGCCATGATCAACATCGTGCCGTTCCGCGGCGGCGAGACGGCCTTTCCGATCCTCTTGCGCCAGGTGTTCGGCGTCTCGATCGTGCGGGCCAGCGCATCTCTTCTGTGGTTCAGGCTGCAGGACGCCTTCGTCGTCGGCGTGCTGGCCTGCCTTGTCTGGCCGGGCCTGCATCCAGCGCTGAGAGCCGCCGGCATCGCGGCGCTGATCGCCGCCGCATGGTACCTGCCGCGCTGGGCACGCGCGCCGCACAACTGGACGGCGGGCGGCAGGATCGTCTCTAAGCTCGGCAAATTGCGCGACATCTTCACCGAGGCGACGGGACGCTCGCGCTATGGCTGGTGGTGGACGATCGCCAACTGGGCGCTGAAGCTCGGCGTGCAGGGCTGGCTGCTCGCCATGCTGCTCGGCACCTCGTTCCAGACCGCCTTTCCCGGCGCCGTCGGCGCGGAAGCCGCCGCCATCCTGCCGGTGCAGGGCGTCGCCGGCTTCGGCACCTATGAGGCAGGCGCCGCCGCGGCGCTGCTTTATTCCGGCATCGCCATGAAGGACGGCCTGCAGGCGGCGCTCGCGCTCCATCTCTTCATTCTGTGCTCGGCGGTCGCGACCGGTGCGATCGCCTGGCTGTTCCCCTCGAAATCGACGCTGCCGGAAACCCCGGCGGCGGGACCGGCAAGGAAATGACCGCCATGAACGTGCTTCCCATTCCGGCTTCCGGATTGCCCGAGGGCGCCGTCATGCCCGAGCACAAGCTCTCCATCGTCATCCCGATGTACAACGAGGCCGACAATGTCGAGCCGTTGCTCGTGCGCATCCATCAGGCGATGGAGAATTACAGCCAGCCATGGGAGGTGGTGCTGGTCGACGACGGCAGCACCGATGCCACGCCCACCGAGATCCGCCGGCTGGCGGCGCAATACGGGCCACATGTGCATGGCGTGGAGCTGGTGCGCAACTACAAGCAGACCGCCGCCATGCAGGC
This sequence comes from Mesorhizobium sp. M2E.F.Ca.ET.219.01.1.1, assembly GCF_004016445.2. Lineage (GTDB taxonomy): Bacteria > Pseudomonadota > Alphaproteobacteria > Rhizobiales > Rhizobiaceae > Mesorhizobium. The sequence continues at coordinate 781,197 of NZ_SADT02000002.1, read as the reverse complement.
CGGCCTCGACGCCGCGCGCGGCGATGTCATCGCGACGCTCGACGGCGATCTCCAGAACGATCCGTTCGACATTCCGCGCATGGTCTATCGCCTGCTGACCGAGGATCTCGACCTCGTCGCCGGCTGGCGCAAGAACCGCAAGGAAGGGTTCTGGTTGCGCCGCCTGCCCTCGCGCATCGCCAACAGGCTGATCGCGCGCGTCACCGGCGTGCGGCTGAACGATTATGGCTGCAGCCTGAAAGTGTTCCGCGGCAGCGTCATCCGCAGCGTGCGCCTCTATGGCGAGATGCACCGCTTCATCCCGGCGTGGCTCGCGACGGTGACGACGCCGCGCCGTATCGCGGAGGAGGTGGTGACGCATCACGCCCGCATCCACGGCCAGTCGAAATACGGCATCTCGCGCACCTTCCGCGTCGTGCTGGACCTCGTCTTCATGTTCTTCTTCATGCGCTACCGCACCAGGCCCGGCCATTTCTTCGGCGGCATCGGCATCGTGCTCGGCGTGCTCGGCTCGCTGATCCTGGCCTATCTCTTCGCGATCAAGGTATTTTGGGGCCAGGACATCGGCACAAGGCCGATGCTCATCACCGGCTTCTTCCTGGTGATCGCCGGGCTGCAGGCGGTGACGTCGGGCGTGCTGGCCGAGATGCTGTCGCGTGTTTATCTTGAGGCCAACGGCGCGCTCGCCTATGTAGCGCGGCCGCAGCCCGCCCCTGGCGAAGGCGACGGCTGGCAATGGCCGAGCAAGCCGCAGATCGGGAAGGCGAAGCCGCGCCGGAAATAGCGCTCAGGCTACACAGATGCCGGGCACGGCGACTTTCTGGAAAAGGTGCGGCGAAGCGACCGACGAGGACGGATAGGTCGAAATCTTCGTCCTGAATTGCGGATGCATGAATGCCGCGCGGAAAGCGGCGGTCGATTCCCAGATCGCATAGTTCAGATAGGTCGGGCTGTCGCCGATCGCCCGGTGCAGCTGGGTCGAGATGAAGCCCGGCTGCCGCTTCATGAAGGCTGCGTCGTCTTGCCAGATCTCCAGGAAGGCCTGCTCGTCGGCCTTGTCGAGTGTGAAGACATTGACCAGCACGACGGCGTTGGCGTCGAGCGCGACCTGACGGTCGATCGGGAAAGCAGGGTCGAGAGGACGCATATGGGTCATCGGAGAACTCCTCATATTGGTGTTATGGTGTCAATCTGTTACTATGCATACATACTAATTTGACATTATGATGTCAATATGGATATAGAATGACGAATTCGCGCGCTATGAAACGGACGGCGGCTGGCAAGGCCTTGAGCGATCTCATCCTCGACCTGTTCAGGTTGAACAGCCGCATCAGTGCAGCCGGCGACAGGCTGGTGGCCGATCTCGGCCTCACCAGTGCCCGTTGGCAGGTTCTTGGAGCCATTGTAGCGGCCGAGCGGCCACAGCCTGTGGCATGGCTGGCGCGCGACCTCGGCGCCAACCGGCAGAACGTGCAGCGCATCGTCAACGACCTGCAGCGCGAGGGACTCGTCGCCTTCAAGACCAACCCGCACCATCGGCGGGCGCAGCTCGTGATGCTGACGGACAAGGGCAGCGAGGCTTACGACGCGGCCATGCGCCTTCAGGCACCCTGGATCAACGACCTCGCCGAAGGGCTCGCGGTCGAGGACATCAACACCATGCATGGCGTGATCATGGTGCTGCGACGAAGATTGGAAGGAGACGCGGATCTGGAGGAGCAGAGCTGACCGCTACGGATCCGTGGGGTGTCAATTACGAGGTTCGTGGACTGGCGGCCGGAAGGCAAGAGGCAGCGCGCGCATTGCGCGCTTCCCCTCGCCTCCGGCTCGCGCCCCCCGGCGACGACGCCTTTTCTGGTTCAACGAGCCCGGCAGGCCGAGCGCTGGCCGAAGCCGCTTGGGCCGCAAATCCAGGGCGAATGGCCAAGCAGCGGGCCAACGCTGCCCAGCGTGTAGGAAACCTTGACCGGCGCCGGCATGTGCAGCCGCTGCGGGCGCACGAAAGCCGCATAGGCTTCTTCCCTGACGCGCGTCACCCTGGTCATGCGTGTCATCGGCTTGCGACTGACCACATGCAGCCGCCCGTTCTCGACGTGGTGCATCTTCTTGCCGAGTTGCTCAGTCACCGGCTTGACGCTGAGCGAGCCGGTTTTCATCGTATCCATGCTCTGGCAGCCCGACACCATCGAGACCAGTGCGACAGCGGCAAGCGCGACGGCATATCTTCCGCCAACCGCTACCGCGCCTTTCGCGAATTTCATCATTGCCATCCCCGGCCACAGTATTTCTTGATGAAGCGCGGAGATATGTTCTCCCTGCCTCTCGTTCATATTGCGCAAGCGGTTCACATCCACTCGCATCGTGGCTTAATATTAGAGGAGACTTATTAAAATTCGCGCAAACGACGTGATGAGCGCGGTCTTTCGGCACTCGACCTACTTTTATTAAAATTTGAGCATTTTTTGCGAATGGCGGTCGTCAGGAGGGCCAGCGGTTCAGTCGGGCCATGGGCTCGACGACGCCTGCGGCCTCAGGGCGACGGATCCCAGCCGGGGTCGAAATAGAAGTTCTGGGTCCCGGCCCCGCCCTGCCCCGCGCCTGAAACCGGATAGGTTATCCTGACGATGCGCAAGTGACCGGCGCCCTGCTGCAGTCCATATATGCCTTGCAGCCCGCGGTCGTAAAATCCTGCCAGCGGGATTAATACGGCGATGGCAGCGAGCGATCCTTGCAGCGCAAACTTGCCCACGTCTTGCCGCAGCGAAATCTTGTTCTCGGTCAGATGCTTGCCAACTATCACCACGACCAGCAATCCGTAGATCGTCGCATTGAACGCGGCTAACCAGTAGAAACCGAGGGCTCTCGAAGGATGCTCCACAAGAAGAACCGGCAACGAAGCACCAATCGCAAGCAGAGCATATGGCACGATCACGCGGGCGGGCAGAAGGTGTTTTGGGCCGCTGCCTTTTGGCGTGACGCGGAAATCGACGAATGACTTGGTCAGATAATCGCGAACCGATGCTAGCGTTCCTGCCATCACCCACGGCCAGCGCGCGAACAAATGGAAGAGTGTCCCTTCCCAACTGATAGCCTTGGCCGAGAATGGACGCGAGAGACCTAACCTCTTTAGAAAGATCACCAGAGCAATCGGGATGGCCGCGCTTGGCATGTAGTAGATAAGGAATTCCGGATACGCCACGTTGGCAAAATTGTTGCCCGACAAAAGCGCGTAGATCGGCATGGCATATGTTGCCATCGCGAACAAAGCGAACATGGGATACCAGAGTTGGCAGAATACGAACTGCCGTCTGAGCCTCGGGCTGAGCTTGGACAGATATGCCGGCGTGTATTCAAGCAGGATGGTCGTCAAGCTGCGCGACCATTGGAATTCCTGAGTAATCAGATCGGCGAAAGTTTGCGGTCCGTCGCCATTGGCGATTGCGTCAATCGCGTGCACGCCGCGCCAGCCGGCGGCATTGATCAGCATTGAGGTGGAATGATCCTCGGCGAGCTCCGGACCGAGACCCCCGGCCTCACGCAGCGCCCTCGTCCTTACGGCATAGTGCGAGCCGATGCAGAGGGGTGCGCCGCTAGCTGTGTAACCGGATTGCAGTGGTCCGTGGAGCATCCCCTCAACAAACAGCCGGCCACGCGCGGCCCAGCTTTCGTCGGCATTGTTGTCGCAGATGCTGGGCGCCGAGACATAGCCGACGCCAGGATCGGCGAAGGGATAGAGGATTTCCGTCAGATAGGTCGGCGTCGGCACGTGATCGGCGTCCATCTGGGCGACGAAGTCGTAGCGCTCGTAACCGTAGTGGTCGTAAAAGAAGGCGAGATTGCCTTCCTTGCAGCGGGTCCGGCGCGGCCAGGTCTTGCGGTGGTAGTCCTCGCGGCCGCGGCGTGTCGAAACCAGCACGCCATGCGCGTCGCACCAGCGAACCGTCGCCTCCGATGGATCCTCGTCGGCAAGCCAGGTGTCGTGCGGATAGTCCTGCGCCAGCATCGCTTCCAATGTGCGCTGCACCACGGCGAAAGGTTCCGACGGCGCCTTGGTGACCACCATGGCGACGCGCGAGCGCTTCGGGATCGTGTGCAACTTCGACGACTTCCTCGATGCATGGACGTTGAGCAGGAAATACATCGGCATCAAGGTCAGCCAAGCCAGCACTATGGTGGCGAGGGCAAAGGGCCCGACATGATCGACATGGTCGGGCCGCAGCCACCAGGACCAGAAGAAAGCCAGCGCGACGAACCAGAAAGCAAGGCCAAGCCGCAAGATCCATTGCTGGCGCGACGTGAGCACAGGTACTAGGTAGGGGCCATTGGGGCCGTGGCCGGCCGGAACCTCGCCAGCCTTGCCCAATGACGCAGTTTTGCCGCCGACAACGTCGGCTTCCCCAGATACGCCCACACTACCCGCCCTGCCCGCCCGGCTAAGCCGGTCGAGCGCATTCATCCCACTACAGAATCAGCTTGAGCTAATGCAGAGTCAACAAGATTAGGCTTTCGTTAACCACGCTTGTTGGGAACTGGTTAACCAACCACGGCATCCGCGACCTTCCCGGTCGGGCGTGGCCCGCAACGCGGGCAGGTGTGAAGCGTTCGGGGCAGCGCGAGCCATCCTTCCCGTTAACCATACCGATCGCGATAAGGTTAAGTAACGGTTAATTGCGCTTGACTCTCACTGAGCATAGGCTCTTATATGAGGAAGGGTTAATATCGTAACGTTGACGCGAATTTGTGAGTATCGCGGCGACCTCGTCTCAAGGGCTATGTATAGGGCCGGAAGGGACAACAATAGTGGACGGCACCGCTTGAAGCACGCCAGTCCCAGTCGCTCTGAAAACCCGCATTTTCCACGTCGGCAACCGATATTTGGGTTTGCGTGCCGGTTTCGGTCGGCACGTTGTGGCAAGCTTCAAAGTCCGTCGGACATTGAAGCCCATGGAGGCGGGTATGAAACTCTGCACAGCAACCGCGCTTGTGTCGGCGCTTATCGTTGGCGTGGCCTTGCCGGCGTCGGCTGGATCGCCGGCCGGGACGGATCCGATCAAGACGAGCTCGGCGGCGTCGGCGTTCGGCTCCTACGATCCTTACGGCGACTTCAGCAATGACAAGACGGCCAGCATTGAGGAATTGTTCCTGCCCTGGGAAGACGTCGACCTGTCGACGCTGCCTCTGGCCGATGCCTACGCGCAGCAACGCGGCCGCTCGCTGCTGATCACCATCGAGCCTTGGACATGGTCGAAGGACTGGCGCATCACGCCGCCCGAGCTGAAGAACGGCATATTGAGCGGCAAGTATGACGCCAACATGCAAGCGATCTGCAACCTCGTCGGGCAGATGAAGAGCCCGGTCACCATCCGCTGGGCGCAGGAAATGGAAGACACCAACGGCCGCTTCACCTGGGCCAACTGGGCGCCGAAGGACTGGATCGCCGCCTACAAGCGCGAGGTGGACGTCTGCCGCAAGGCCGCGCCCGCGGCAAAATACATGTGGTCGCCCAAGGGTATCGAGGGCCTGGAAAAATACTATCCCGGCGACAACTATGTCGACGTCATCGGCCTGTCGGTGTTCGGCCTGCAGAAGAAGGACAATGACGAGGTGGGCCGCGACCGGACCTTCGAAGAGACGCTGAAGCCGGGCTATGACCGTGTCGCGAAATTCAACAAGCCGATCGTCGTCGCCGAATTGGGCTATGTCGGAAAGCAGGACTACGTGTCCAAATGGTCGGACGACTCGCGCAAGTCCTATGCGGAGTTTCCGGCGCTGACCTCGGTCGTCTACTTCAACCAGAAGGAAGTCTGGCCGTGGCTGGGCGGCTATGGCCTGCCCGACTGGCGGGTGACCCAGCACGTCTTGCCATAAAGGCGTGACCATGCCCGTCCCGGCCAGACCGGGACGGTCTCCGGCTAAAGCTGTTAAAGTGGGGTTGCCGCCGAGCTGGCTCGGCGGTGGGTGATGCGTATGCGTAAATCAGTCGGCGGAGTAAAATCGTGAAAAGTGCAGTGGGGAAGTTTGTCGGAGCGGCGCTCACCTGCTCCGTTTTTGTTATCGGCCTGCAGGACGCCGCAATGGCCAAGGCCGCGAACAGGATCGGCGACAAGGCGGCGAAGGCCACCACCATCTCTGACGAAGGCATCTATCAGCTCTACAAGAACCGTTCCTGGCGCTGGGGCAATCACGGCGCCGCCTATTTTGCGGTTAGCAAGCGGCAGTTTACGGCCTGGTCCACCGAAGGCGGCAAGGGCTATGGCGAGGGCATCTGGTTCATGCCCGGCAGCGGCAAACTGTGTTTCCGGGCAACCTGGCATGGCTCATGGGGCGCCAAGACCTCCTTGAGCTGCTTCGAGCATCGCCAGGCCGGCAAGGTGATCTACCAGCGCAAATCTCCGGGCGGAGACTGGTACGAGTTCACGGACCGCCACGGCAAATCGAACCTGCGCAATGGCGACTATGCGAGCAGGAAGGTGAAACGCTTCAAGGCGAAGCTGTAGTCGCTGCGCGCAGGCATGGCGCCATGCCTAGAGCAATTCCTGGAAAAGTGTGAGCGGTTAGGCTCGGCGTCTTCGCCATAGCATTCCGTCCGGAATTCCATGAAACGGTGAAACGCACCGGTTGGCATGAACGGCGCAATTGCCTGGCAGAGCGATTTCGCGCAACGGTTTTCGCGACGGGAACGACCGCGAATGACCGATGCCGAGGACTGACAGATCCATCCTGATCACGGGAGCGCGCGCGCCGGTGGCGCTGCATCTGGCGCGTCTTCTCCACGGCGCCGGGCGCAGAGTGATCCTGGCCGACACCCCGGCGCGGCCGATCGCGGCAGCGAGCAAGGCCTGCGCGCGCTATCATCGCCTGCCGCCGCCGCGCTTCGAACCGCTAGCCTATGCCGAGGCGGTGGAAGCGCTGATAAGGGCTGAAGGTGTCGAACTGGTCATCCCGACCTGCGAGGAAGTCTTTCACCTTGCGCTGGCCTGGCGCCGCAGGACCATGCCGGCAAAGGTGTTCGCCCCCGACATCGGGTTGCTGGCAGAGGTCCACAACAAGCACAGCTTCGTTCACCTTGCCGAACAGCTTGGCCTGGCGGTGCCGCAGACCACGCTTCTCAATTCCCGCGACGATCTGGAGTCGGTGCGTGGCCACTCGCGCGACCTGGTGTTCAAGCCGGTTTGGTCGCGCTTCGCCAGCCATGTTCTGCTGCGACCGACACCGGATTTCCTCGATGCGATCGCGCCCTCGCCTGCCATGCCCTGGGTGGCGCAGCGTTTTATCGAAGGAGAGGAAATCAGCGCCTATGCGGTGGCGCGCGAGGGACGGCTCAAGGCGCTGGCGCTCTATCGTTCTCTCTACCGCGCCGGCAGGGGGGCGGGCATCTTCTTCGAGCGGGTCGAGGATGATGCGGCGCGGGCGCTGGTCGAGCGCATCGTCGCCGGCACCGCATGGACCGGGCAGATCTCCTTCGACCTGATGCGCGAGACGGATGGACGCGTGCTGCCGCTCGAATGCAACCCGCGCGCGGTCAGCGGCCTGCATTTCTTCCGCGATCCGGCGCGGTTCGTGGACGCCGTGCTGGGCGGCGGTCCTGAGGTCAGGCCGGACGTCACCAGGCCGCAAACGGTGCGGCTCGCGATGTGGATCTATGGGCTGCCGGCGGCGCTGCGTTCGCGAGCGCTTGCCCGCTTTCGCGAGGCGATGCGCGAGGGCGAGGAACTGCTCGATTGGCCGGGCGATTCAGCCCCGGTAAGGGCGCAATGGCCAGCGCTGGCGGAGATTGCGAGGGAAGCTTGGCGCGAACGGATCAGCCTGCAAGCGGCCTCGACGCGGGATATCGAGTGGAATGGGCCGGGCTCGGGCTAGGCAGACTGTAGAAGTCGGCGGGACAGCGCCCCCCTCTGTCCTGCCGGCCATCTCCCCCGCAAGGGGGGAGATCAGCAGCTTCGCCGACGGCGCCATTCCTGCAACGTCGATGATTGGCGAAAGCAGTCGCGACAGCCAATCTCCCCCCTTGCGGGGGAGATGTCCGGCAGGACAGAGGGGGGTGTGACGGAATGAGACGTTGGAATTCCGTTCGCCCAATCATCACAATTCGATCTGATGCACCCTCGGCTCGCTCGCAGCCAGCGGCATCTTCCCTTCCATGATCGCCGCGATGTCGCGGCGCAGGAAGTCGAGCGGGCCGATCACCGGCACGGCCTGCGGCGCGAAACGGGCATTGTCGCTTGCAGACTTCAACACCCGCCGGTCCTGATGCAGCGCGATGGTGAAGAGCGGCTTGAAGGCCAGGGCCTTCAGCTCGCCGAGCAGACCCTGGCGCCGGCCGATCAGCCAGCCGATGCCCTCGACTGTGCGCTCGTCGGCCTGGCGCAGATGGAAGGTGGTGGCCAGAACCAGCCCGTCCTTGCCCCAATATTCCAGCTCGGCGATGCCGGGATGGCGGAAGCGGCCGATGGTTTTCGCGCGCTCGCCTTCCAGCAGCCGGCTGATCAGGCCCTGCTGGCGGTCCTCGCCGGTGTAGCTCGCCTCGACCCAGCCCTCGCCTCCCGTCACCTCGACCCGCACCAGATGGCGCTTGGAGGTAAGGCCGCGCAGCAGTCCCTTATGGGTGAAGTGGGTGTGAGTGGCGTCAAGAATGTTTTCCGCCGCATCGATCACCGTCGACTGTGTCGACGAGCGTACGCGCCGCACGATGATGTCCTTGCCCTGCATGCAGTGAAGGTAAGGCTCGACCCGTGGCGTGCCGGAGGAGATGAAGACCACGCCGTCGCGCTCGATCGCGGCGTAGCGACGGACCCGGTAATGGGGCATGGCGCCGACATGGCCGGGGATCGCCGTGCAGCGTCCCTCGCCGTCATAGCGCCAGCCGTGATAAGGGCACTCGATCTCGCCGCCGACGATCTTGCCGGTCGACAGCTCGACCAGCCGGTGCGGGCAGCGGTCGAACAACGCGGCGATACCTTGCGCCGAACGGAACAGCACCACGGGCTCGCCATCGAGCAGGATTCGCTTCGGCCGCTTGCCGATGTCGGCAGACAGCGCCACTGCCTGCCAAAAGGCTTCCCGACGGCGCTCGCTCACAGTTCGAACCTCCTGAGCAAGGGAATTCCGATCCGCGCCAGCACGGCCTCCATGATACGGATCGCCATGCGCCGGCGAAGCGGAAGATGTCCGGCATAGACGGCGTTGTATTCGATCGCGGCGACCGCGCCGCGCCGGCGTTTGAAACCGGCGGCGCCCGCGCTCATGTTGAAGAACAGGCCGCGCGCCGTGGCGTGATCCTGCACCACTGCCATCATCATGCGGTAAAGCCCGTCGGCGACCGGCAGGCCAGTGTCGTAGCCGACGATGGGCTGGGTCAGCGTGCGGCCGTTTTCGAACAGGCCGGTGACGGCGACCAGCTCGCCGCCGGGCCGGCGCAATCCGGCCAGGCTGATGATGCCGCGCCGGTGCATCTCGGCGACATAGCGGGCCGTGTAGTGGGGATTGAGCGGCGTGTATTTATCGAGATAGAGCATATCGTAGAGCTGCTCGGCGCGGGCATAGTCGGCCTCGGTGAAATCGCCATTGCCGACCCGCTCGAACGGTGTTTCGCGCAGGCGGGCGCGATCGCGCTTCATGTCGCGCGTCATCGCGGGAGCGGCGCTGCGGTCGGCGAAGATGTAGATCTGGCGCGCCGCCAGCATGCGGAACCCCTCGGCCTTCAAGGCGGCAATGGTTGCCGGATCGGCGATATCGTTCAGCGAGCGGATGACGATGGCGCGATCGGGGAAACGCGCGGTCAGGTCCGCACGCAGCGACGCCACAGCCGGCCGGTCGAGCAGCGGCACCGGATTGGTCGAATAGAGCCAGTTGTTGACCTGCGCCTGATGGTCGAGGCCGCTCGCCCTGACCAGCGGCGCGCAGGCGCCGATCAGCGCCTTCAACACACGCCGCAGCAGCGGGTGGGCGGCGAAGTTGTGCGTCTCGTCGATCGCGTAGTCGATATAGGCGCCGGTCGGGCAACAGATGTAGCAGTTGGGCGCGTCATCGGCGTCGTTCAGCGTCAGCGGAAAAATCCGGCCAGCGACCTCGAATGTTTCCACCTTCGTCTTGAGGGTGGCGATGAGATCGCGCACCGGCACCTCGTTGAAAAGCCTCACAAAAGCCTCGACCTTTGCCGGCTTGTTCTCGACGCGGTCGGCCTGCTGCGCGGGCCTTTCCATCGTCGCCGCGCCCCTCATCGCGCCGGCTCCAGGCGGCATTCGACGCGGCGCAGCTTGCGGCTTGTTTCCAGTGGCAGCGGCGCGCGGATGAGCGTGACGGTGGCGGCGGCCCTTCGTATTTCCAGGAGCGCGCGCACCGACTGATGAGCGGCAGCCGCCGCGCCGTCGGCGAGCGTCGGCGAAAGTCTGAGCTCGATCCGGTCCGGCCCTGTCTGGACGAGGCGGAAATCGTCGATGCGGCGGTCGGCCTTGAGCACCGCGTTGCGCAGCACATCGGGCGTGACCAGGATCAGGCCGTTCGGCGACGTGAATCGAAAAACATCGTCCATGCGGCCGACGATCTCGTCGACGCAGCGCAGCGGCGACCCGCAGCGGCAAGGTTCTTTGGACAAGCGCAACAGGTCGTTCATCCTGTAGCGCGCCATGATCTGGGTTTGACGGCGAAAGGCGGTTACCAGCGGCGTCACCAGCCCCTCGCCCGCCGGCTCGAATTCGAAGAAGACGGAGTCTTCCGCCAGATGCAGGCCACCCTGTCTGCAGGTCACCGCGAACAGGCCCTCCGTCGCCATGTAGATCTGGTCGAGCGGCAATTGGAAAAAGTTCTCGATCACCGGGCGATCGACCGGATCGAGCGTCTCGGCGGCGGAAAAAACGCGCTTCGGCCGGAGCCGGAAGTTCTCGGCCGCGAAATGCCGCAGGATCTTTGGCGGCGCGATGATCACCGTCGGGTCGAAGGCTTCCAGTTCATCGCGCCAGCTTTCCGGCCCCACGGTCAGATCGAAGAAGGCAAGCTTGATCAGCCGCGATTTGTGGGCGCTGTCATAGAGGCCGGTGTTCTGCGGCAGGATGACGGCGACGCGGATGCCGCGCCAGAGAAGATCGGGTGCCGCCTTGGCGAGGAGCGTGCCCAGCCACCGGAATTTTTCCCCTTCGGAAATCACGAACAGGCCGCGGTTGCCGGAGGTGCCGGTGCTGGCGCCGACGGTCAGCGCGCCGGCGCGGCCGTCACGCGCCAGGGCCGTCCAGGCTTGCGAGGCGGTGAGACCGCCGAAGTTGAACTTGTCGAAGCGCGCCATCAGCAGCGCCTTGTCGGTGACCGGCAGATCGCTGAGGCGCGCTGGCGCCTTGCCGTAAAAGGGGGCGTGCGGCAGGTCGCGATCGAGGAAACGGCGCAAGGCAGTCGCCTGCCAGCGCTCGAAATCCGCGCGGCTCTTCCGCGACACCCAGCGTGTCAGCGCGAAGGAGCCTACCGCTTCCGCCAGGCCGTTCATCCGACCTCCGGATCGCTTGCAGCGAGATCGTAGGCTGTCGGCGCGGGATCATGGCAGAGCATCACCTCGCCGCCCGTGCTGAGGAAGCGGCGCAGCATGGCGCTGGTCGGCTCGATCGCCGCCGCCTCCTCGGCGATCAGGGTGGCCGGGAAACCGGGCGTGCGATTTTCGATCAAGGCAGTGAGCAGCCATTGCGCATCGACGGCGTAGAGCAGCGGTCGATCGAGGCCATTGAACAGCAGGCCGAACTGGCCATCGGCATGTCCTGGAAGATCAACCGCGACGACGCTTCCGTCGTCGAAGAGATCGGCGCCGCCCGGCATGTCGCCACGTGGCGCGACGCGGGATTTCTCGGAGATCCGCTGCAGCCGCGCCTCGAAGTCCGGCGGGAAGAGTTCGGTGAAGACGCCGTGGCGCAGATTGCGCCTATGGCCGCGCATCTTGACCCGCGCCCAAGCGGCATCGCTGGCGATGAAGCGGGCTTTGGGGAACAGCGACAGGCCCGAAATGTGGTCGGCGTGAAAATGGGTGACGATGATTGTGCGGATGTCGTCAGGCGACAGGCCGAAACGGCGCAGCAGCGGCAGAACCTGCTCGTCGGCATTGAGCTGGGGTTTCAGCAGCGCGCCGTAGAGCCGCAGCATGCGGCCGCGCCGGTCGCCGCTCAGCGCTTCCGGCGTGTAGCCGGTATCGACCAGCACCGGTCCGGCGGCGGGGTGAAAGAACAGCCCGTAGCGGACACGCAGCCTGACGCTTTGCCAGGTGCCGCCGCGCAGGATCAGCCGCTCAGCGGCGCTCACCCAGGCGCTGTTGGCGAAGACGAGCTTCATGGCCTGGTCCCGCAGGAAAACGTGCGGTCAAGCCCTTGTTCGAACGAGATTTTCGGCGCCCAGCCAAGAACGCATTTCGCCTTAGAAAGATCGAGGCTTTGCGCATAGGCGAAGAGACCGAGCCCATAACGGGTGACCGGCGGCTCGGGCCGGCCGGGAAGCCGCAGCGCCACCGCTTCCATCAGGCCAGCCGCCAGCATCGCCGGCACGAGCGGCATCGGCCGCCAGCGCGCGTGCAAGCCGGCGCGCATGCAGGCCTCGTCGGCGAGGCGGCGAACCGGTAGCACCTCGCCACCAGAGATGTTGAAGATCCGACTCTCGGCCTCGACTGGTGCCGCGAGCGCCGCCATGACCGCGTCGACGACATCGTCGACATGAGTGAGGTCGATGGCCGCGCGGCCGTCGCGAAACAGCGGCAGCGGCCGGCTTTTCGCCGCCTTGATCAGGCGCGGCAACAGCGCTCGATCGCCCTGGCCGTAGATGCCGCGCGGCCGCAGCACCACCGGATGGATATCGGGCTGGCCAAGCACGATTTTCTCCGCCTCGCGCTTGGTGCGGGCATAGTGATTGACCGGCTCCGGCAAGGCCGCATCCTCGGTGAGATCGAGCTGGTCGCGGAAGGCAAAGCAGACGGACGGGCTGGAGATGTGGACGAAGCGGCTGACGCCCTGCCGCCTGGCGAAGTCGAGCAGGTTGCGTGTCGCCGTGACATTGGCCGCCTCGAAATCCGCGAGGCGTCCGAAGGGTGAGGAAAGCGCCGCGCAGTGGATGATCCGTTCGACCCTGCCCAGCCTGGGGTCGAGGGCGGCATCGAACGGCTGCGCGAGATCGTGACGGATGATGCGATGGCCGGCCGCTTCGAGCGCCGCGCAGCGCGTTTCATCGCGGCCGAGCCCGAGCGCCAGCGTGCCCGAGGCGGCCAGCCGCTCGAGCACATGGGCGCCGAGAAAGCCGCTTGCGCCGGTGACGAGGACGGCCATGCTCAGACCTCCAGCGCCATGCCGCCGAAGGAGACGCCGGCGGAAGTACCGAGGAAGAGCAGCTTCATGCCGGACGCCACGCGGCCCTCGCGGCGCGCGACGTCGAGCGCGAAGGGCATGGAGGCGGCGATCTGGTTGCCGAAGCGGGCGGAGATATCGACGAGCTTTTGCGGCGCAAAGCCGGTCTGGCGCGCCATATGCGCAAGCGCGAAGGGGCTCGCCTGATGCGGCACGACGAGATCGATGTCTTCCCGCCGCCAGCCGGCGCGCTCCAGCAGAGCGTCGACGAAGCCGTTGAAGTGGCGCGAGGTGAGTCGGAACAGTTCCCTGCCATCCATGTGGAACAGGCTGTGCGCGGCGAATGCCTCCGGCTCCTTGCGGAAATCGAAGCGCGTGCCGCCCGAACCGATGCCGCAGGCTTCCCAGCCGGAAGGATAAGTGCGCATCAGGCTGGCCGCTACCTTGCCCTCGCCGGGCCTGGCCTTGCGCAGCATGGCCGCCGCCGCGCCGTCGCCGAAGAGCGCGGCGATCTCCGGCGCGTCCTGCCACGGCAGCGCGCGCGAAGCGACTTCGGACGAGAAGACCAGGGCCGTCTCACATTGGCCTGCCTCGATCATGCGGCCGGCGGCCTCGAAGGCGGTGAGGAAGCCGAGGCAAGTGCTGTTGACGTCGAAGGCGGCGGCCGAGCCGTCCGCCAGCCCGAGGCGCTGCATGACCAGCGGCGCGGTCGCCGGCAGCGGCTGGTAAGGCACGCCGCAGCCGCCGATGATCAGGTCGACGACGCTGGGCTCGAGGCCAGCATCGGCAAGCGCAAGGCGCGCGGCGGCGCAAGCAAGATCGATTTGCGATTCGGCATGGCAGACATAGCGCTCGACGACGCCAGTGACGGTTTCCAGCGCGCCCTCGCCAAGGCCGAGCTTCTCTTCCAGCGCGCGCGTCGTCACCCGCTCAGCCGGTACCGCCCTGCCGGTTCCGACGATCCTGATCCGCATTCCCCCCTCGCCGCATGAGCTTGCGTCTATCTAGCGCAAAAAGCGGTTCGAGGCGACGACCGTGACGGCGCCAAAGCGACCACGTTTGATCGCCGATCATTCTGCGATAAGTATGCGACGTTGCAGGGGGTGACGCATGGCCAATTCTTTTTCTCGCTTTATTTCTTCTGTCTTTGGGAATTCTGTTTCGAAGCCAAATGCGGATGTTGTCAGAAGCCCATGGCAAGACAGTCTCCAGTATCTGTTTATCGAGCCGTCAAGGAAGGATGTCTGGGAAGCACTGGACGGCTGGAAGTGGGTTGGGCTTGATGGCTTGGAGCCCGCCGCAGTCTCCTCATTCGGCGACATTTTCTTCCGTGCTCCCGATGGTTCCGTCAAATTGCTGGACATGATCGGAGGCCGATTGACCCAAGTGTCGGAAACATGGCCGGGGCTTATAACCCAGTTCAACGATCCTGATCGTCGCGACGAACTGTTGCTGGTTGGATTAGCGATGGCGGCACGAGAGAAGGGATTGGTCTTGGCGGACCGCGAATGTTACGACTTCGAAACGCCACCCGTACTCGGTGGCGAAATGTCAGCCGCGCAAATCAACAAGACCTTCTTCGTGGTGAAGGTGCACATAGCCGGCCAAATCCACCGGCAAGTAAAAGACCTTCCGCACGGCACGAAGATCAACAAGGTGACGATCGGCGATCGCTGACGGCTCTAAGCCTTCCGTTCCCACCGTCGATCCGGCGTCTGCTGCCAGTAGGTCACGGCGTGGCCGGCTTCCTTCATCGTCTTCCAATGGCCGCGCGCGGCTTCGAGCTGTGCCGCGTCATGGCCGTCGAACAGGAAGACGGCGCGCTCGTAGCCCGACAGCTCGGGCGGGTTGGCGCCATCGACCAGGAAGCGGATCTGCGCGGCGTTCTGGTTGCCCTCGCCCGTGGTGAGCAGGACCGGCTGCTCGGCCGGATAGGCCTCGCGGTCGGTGGCATGCGCCAGGAAGGAATCGTCGCGGAAAATCCATAGATGCTGGTCGAGCGCGTCGCGGCGCTCTTCCGTGCCTGTCTGCACCACCGCGCGCCAGCCGCGCTCGACGCTGCGCTCGAGCAGGCCGGGCAGCGCCTCCTCGAGCGTCGATTCAGTCAAATGGTAGAACAGGATGTCGGCCATCCCCTATCCTTCATAATGATCGCGCACCAGCCGGTCGAGCAGGCGCACGCCAAAACCCGAACCCCAGGACTGGTTGATCTCGCTGGACGGCGCGCCCATCGCGGTGCCGGCGATGTCGAGATGCGCCCAGGGCGTGTCCTTGACAAAACGCTGCAGGAACTGCGCCGCGATGATGGCGCCGCCATAGCGGCCGCCGATGTTCTTCATGTCGGCATTCTTGGAATCGATCAGCTTGTCGTATTCGGCGCCGAGCGGCATGCGCCACAGCCGTTCCTGTGATGCCTGCCCGGCGCCGAAAAGCCGGCCGGCAAGCTCGTCATTGTTGGAGAACAGGCCGGCATAATGCTGGCCGAGCGCGACCATGATCGCGCCGGTCAGCGTCGCCAGGTTGATCATGAATTTCGGCTTGAAGCGGTCGTTGGCGTACCAGAGCGCGTCGGCCAGCACGAGGCGGCCTTCGGCGTCGGTGTTGAGCACCTCGATCGTCTGGCCCGACATCGAGGTGACGATGTCGCCGGGGCGCTGGGCATGGCCGTCGACGGCGTTCTCGACAAGGCCGATGACGCCGACCACATTGGCCTTGGCCTTGCGCGCGGCCAGCGCATGGACCAGCCCGGTGACGGCGGCCGCACCGCCCATGTCGCCCTTCATGTCTTCCATGCCGGAGGCCGGCTTCATCGAATTGCCGCCGGTGTCGAAGGTGACGCCCTTGCCGATGAAGGCCAGCGGCGCGTCCTTGGCTTTGCCGCCGTTCCAGCGCATCACCACCAGGCGGGCGCCGCGCGGCGAGCCTTGGGCCACGCCGAGCAGCGAGCCCATGCCGAGCTTCTTCATCTCCTTTTCGGTGAGGATCTCGACCTCGACGCCGAGTGCTTCCAGCGCCTTGACGCGCTCGGCGAAGTCGACAGGCCCCAGCGCGTTGGCCGGCTCGTTGACGAGGTCGCGCGCCAGCAGCACGCCGTCGACCACCGCTTCCTCGCCGGCAAACACCTTCTTCGCGGCAGCCGGATCGGCGCAGTGGATCGTGACCTTGGCGGGCTTCGCCGCCTTCGCGTCGGATTGGCCGTCGTCCTTGTCTTTCCTGGTCTTGTACTTGTCGAAGGCGTAGCTGCGCAGAAGGATGCCGGCGGCAAGGCTCGCCGCCTGGCGGCCATCAGCCTGCAGTTCCGGCAGATCGAGGATGACGGCCACCTCGGTCGCCTTGCGCAGCGAAGCGGCGACAGCGCCGCCGAGCTTCAGCCAGGCGTTGTCGTCGAGAGCCGACACCTTGCCGGCGCCGATCGCCACCAGCCGGTCGACGGACGTTCCTTCCGGCGCCAGCACCTCGACCGAGCTGGCGAACTTGCCGGCGAAATCGGCGACCGGAAACGCGCGAGCCAGCGCGCCGGCCGGATCGCAGGCCTTCGCCGCCTCGCCGAGCCCGCCGCCGTCGGCCGCGAGCACGAAGACGCTACCCTTTTTCGGCGTGGCGAATTTGGCGAAAGAAATGGTAGGTCTCGACGTCATCAGGTCCTGCTTTCGGGGATGGCCGTATGGTGCCGGCAAAGGTAAATCTTGGCGAGCAAGGGGTTGGCAAGCGTGCGCGACATTTGGTCGTTTTCAGCCATTTGGCAAGACTTTGGCCGAAGTCGCTGCCTATATCAGCGCCACCATAGACAAAGGATTCGCCTCGGCGCAATCTTAACTTGCTGCCGTAACCTGCTGTTAACCATCGATGTTTTGCATTTCTTATCCATTGGCGCGGAGACTCCGTCGCGCCGGGGCACGCGGCGTGGGGCGACAAACCGGAGCGAGCCGCCTATGACCCAGTTGTGCGGGCGACGCCGGATGACTACCTTGTCGGCGGGCATGATGCCGTTCGGCAAAATCGAGAAAAGCCTTCATGAAGGTCGTTGAACGCTACATCATGCGCCGCGCGCTGACGATGTTCCTCGCCGCGCTGGTCTGGACGCTGGCGATCGTGTGGACGACGCAGGTGCTGGCCAAGATCGACCTTGTCACCGACAACGGCCAGTCGGCGCTGACCTTCTTCGAAGTCGCGGCACTGATCATTCCCTCGATCATCCCGATCGTGGTGCCGTTCGCCCTGGTGGTGGCGGTGGCGCAGACGCTGAGCGCCATGAACACCGATTCGGAGCTCGCCGTGCTCAGCGCCGCGGGCGCCTCGCGCTGGACCATCGCGCGGCCGATCCTGTTGCTCGCAATCGCGGCTTGCGCCTTTTCCTTCATCGTCGACAACGCCATCGACCCCTATGCCAGGCAGAAGAACCGCCAGCTGGTGGCGGCTTCGCGCGCCGACCTCGTGTCGCTGATCATCCAGGAAGGCACGTTCCGCAAGATCGACGAGGGCCTCTACCTGCAGGTCGGCGAACGGCTTCCCGGGAACCGGCTCGGCGGCATCTTCGTCGCCGATTCACGCGAGGAAGGCGCCAGCCTCACCTACTACGCCAAGACCGGCAGCATCGTCGAAAAAGGCGACGAGAAGGTGCTGATGATGAATGACGGCGTCATCAATCGCAAATCGGTCACCGGCGACCTCTCGGTCATCCGCTTCACCTCCTACGCCTTCGACATGTCCGCCTTCATGTCCGCGGCGAACGACATCACGCTTTTGCCCAAGGACCGCACGACGGCGTATCTGCTCAACCCGGATCCCAATGACAGGATGTTCCAGCGCGAACCGGGCAGCTACCGGGCGGAGCTCAACCAGCGCTTTGCCGAGTGGTCCTATTCGCTGGTGTTCGCGCTGATCGCGCTGGCCGTCGCGGGCGATGCGCGCTCGCATCGCGAAGCGCGCATCAACCCGTTGATCACGGCGATCGCGATAGCGCTTTTCGTGCGATGGCTGGGCTTCTTCGCCGCCGGCAAGGCCGACAGGGTCTCGTACTATATCTACCTGCTCTACGGCATTCCGCTGATTGCATCCGCGGTTTCGATCTGGTTCATCGTCTCATCGCGCACCATGGAATTGCCGGTCAGCTGGGCGGACTGGCTGACCAACGTCGCCAAGCGCACCAGCGACAACTGGACGGCATTCAAGCTGTGGCTTGCCCGGCGCACTTCCGGCCAGGGAGCCTGACCATGGGCTGGACGCTGGGTCGCTATTTCTTCTTCCGCTACGTCTCGATCACCTTCTGGTTCTTCCTGGGCCTGCTGGCGCTGGTGTTCCTGATCGATTTCACCGAGCTTTCCGGCCGCACGACCGGGCTGCCGGGCTTCACCTATGGCACGGCCTTCGCGATTTCGGCGCTCAGGATGCCGATGATCATGCTGCAGACGGTGCCGTTCGTCGGGCTGTTCTCGGCAATGGCGACGCTTGTGTCGCTCAACCGCCGCTACGAGCTGGTGATCGCGCGCTCGGCCGGGGTTTCGGCCTGGCAGTTCCTGTTTCCGTGCTGCGTCGGCGCGCTGATGTTCGGCGTGCTTTCGGTGGCCGTGATGAACCCCATCGCCGCGCATGGCTTTTCCTGGTCCGAGCAGATGGAGAACGACCTCAGGGCCGGCAAATCGAATGCGGTCACCACCAACGTCACGCCGTGGCTCAGGCAGAAAACCGAATCAGGCGACACCATCATCGGCGCCCGCGCCATCCTCAATCAGGGCCTGGAGATGGCGGACGCGGTGTTTTTCATCCTCGACCCGCAGGGCAACATCGCCGAGCGCAAGGACGCGGCCAAGGCCATCCTGCGCGACGGTTACTGGGAATTGCAGGACGTCAAGGTCTTCAAGGCGGGCAACATCCAGACGCTGGCGACCGACAAGGTGCCGACTAACCTCAAGCCGGAATTCGTTCAGGAGCGCCTGGCACGCCCGGAAACCATCCCTTTCTACGAGCTGCCGCGCAAGATCGAGGTTGCCCGTTCCTTCGGGCTCAAGGCAAATGCCTTCGCCATGCAGTTCGATTCGCTGGTGGCGTTGCCGTTCCTTCTCGTCGCCATGACGCTGATTGCTGCAACGGTTTCAATGCGATTTGCGCGAATGGGGCAGTCGGCAACGATGATTCTGGGTGGCGTCGTGGCCGGGTTTCTGCTTTATGTCGTTTCGGTACTGGTCAAGGCATTCG
This sequence comes from Mesorhizobium sp. M2E.F.Ca.ET.219.01.1.1, assembly GCF_004016445.2. Classification (GTDB taxonomy): domain Bacteria; phylum Pseudomonadota; class Alphaproteobacteria; order Rhizobiales; family Rhizobiaceae; genus Mesorhizobium. The sequence goes on along the minus strand of NZ_SADT02000002.1, from coordinate 761,698 downwards.
GTGTGGCCGGATTCGTGCCTACGGTGGTGGCTGCATGGGTTCCGGTTGTCGTGGCTATGTTCTTTGGGGTGACCTTTCTGCTATACAAGGAAGACGGCTAGTGAGGGAGGCTGGATTGCGCAGCCATAGGCAGGCCGGTTTGGCACGCCTCTATGGGGCGACAGCCTTGGCATGTCTGTTCGCTTGTGCGGCGCCGATGGCACCCGCGCTGGCGCAGACTATCGCTGCCAAGCCCGTCCCGTCCGACACGCAGATGCTGCTGGCCGCCGATACGCTTGTCTATGACAACGACAAGCATACGGTGACGGCCGTCGGCGGCGTGCAGATCGACTATGGCGGCAACAAGCTGGTCGCCCAGCGCGTGGTGTACAACCGCGACACCAAGCGCCTCGTCGCCAGCGGCGCCGTCGAGATCATCAACAGCGACGGCACCAAGATCAATTCCGACCATATCGACATTACCGACGACTTCGCCGACGGGTTCACCAACGCGTTGCGCGTCGAGACGATCGACAAGGCCTATTTCGCCGCCGAGAGCGCCGAGCGCATGGGCGGCGTGCTGACCACTTTCCACAATGGCGTCTACACCGCCTGCGAGCCTTGCGAGGACAAGCCCGACAAAGCGCCGACCTGGCGCGTCAAGGCGCGCAAGATCATCTGGAACGGCGAGAAGAAGACGGTCCGCTTCGAGAATTCGAATTTCGAATTCTTCGGCTTCCCGCTTGCCTATCTGCCGGCCTTCGAGATCGCCGACCCGACCGTGAAGCACAAGAGCGGCTTCCTGATCCCCGGCATCGTCTACAACAACCATCTCGGCGTCGGCGTCAAAGTCCCCTATTATTTCGCGCTGTCCCCGACCTATGACCTCACCGTCACCGGCAGCGGCTATACCAAGCAGGGTTTCCTCGGCGAGGCCGAGTGGCGCCAGCGCTTCAACAGCGGCGAATACACGCTGAAGATCGCCGGCATCAACCAGCAGGACCCGCGTGCGTTCATCGGCACGGGCAACCGCTATGTCGTCGATTCGGGCGAGCCCGGCGATCCGAACAAATTCCGCGGCATGATGGGCACCAAGGGCCAGTTCGCCATCAACGAGCGCTGGAACTTCGGCTGGGACGTGCTGCTGCAGACCGACAAGGACTTCTCGCGCACCTACAATATCGACGGTTTCAACGATCTCGCCCACCAGTCGTCGATCTATCTGACCGGCTTGAACGGCCGCAATTACTTCGACGTTCGCGCCATGCGCTTCGAGGTGCAGGAAGACACGCTCTCAAGCGATCCGACGGCACGCGCGGCCAAGCAGCCCTGGGTGCTGCCGTCGTTCGACTATGCCTATATTCCCGACACGCCATTGGCCGGCGGCCAGCTGTCGTTCAACGTCAACGCGCGCGTCATCAGCCGCAACCGGCTGGATGCGGTGCTGGCTGATCCGGCCGTCAGCACGTCCGTCAACAACGTGCGCGGCATTGACGGCGAATCGAGCCGGCTCACCGCCGAGGCCGAATGGAAGCGCACCTTCACCACCGACGGCGGCCTGCAGCTGACGCCGTTGCTCGCCTTCCGCGGCGACGCCGGCTATGTCAACGCCAATCAGGCTTCGCTCGATGCGGTCAACCAGATGGGCGCGAATCTCGGCGAGGACGTCGACATGCGTTCCTCGCTTGCCCGCTATATGGCGACCCTCGGCCTCGAGGCGCGGTGGCCGCTGCTGTTCTCGATGCCCAGTTCCAGCCATATCCTGGAGCCGACCGCGCAAGTCTTCGTGCGTCCGAACGAACAATATGTCGGCGGCCTGGCCGTCCCCAATGAAGACGCGCAGAGCTTCGTCTTCGACGCCACCACGCTGTTCGAGCGCGACAAATTCTCGGGCTATGACCGCATAGAAGGCGGCACGCGCGCCAATGTCGGCTTCCGGTATTCAGGCGCCTATGACAATGGCTGGGCGACGAATGCCATCTTCGGCCAGTCCTACCAGCTCGCGGGCGAGAACTCCTTCGCCGCGCCCGATCTCGTCAATGCCGGGGCCGAGTCCGGCCTGGACAAGCGGACCTCGGATTATGTCGGCCTCGTCGGCTTCAACAGCCCGAGCGGTTTCTCCGGTTCCGTGAGCGGGCGTTTTGACGAGCAGACACTCGAGGTCCGGCGCGCCGAAGTGAAGGCTGCCTATTCCAGCCTGCCGATATCGCTCAGCGCCAAATATGCCTTCATCGAGGCGCAGCCGCTCTATGGCTTCACCACCGACCGGCATGAAGTCACGCTCGGCGCCTCGACGCATCTGGCGCAGAACTGGCGGCTGTTCGGCACCGGCACCTACGACATCCAGAGCAACGTGCTGGTCAAGGACGGGGTCGGTTTCGCCTACAACGATTCCTGCTTCACCTACATCATGACCTATTCGCAGACACGCGATACCATCACCAGGGAAGTGTCGCAGAATATCGGCTTCAACCTGTCGTTCCGCACGCTGGGCGATTTCGGCTCGTCGACAAGCGCTGTCGATACGATCCAGTAACCGAAGGCCGGCGCGTGCCTGCGAGCCGGGCGCCGATGGTCCTTTGGTCTTGATTTGGAGCGTGAACCCCCGAAAATGCGCTGATTCTCGGGGCCATGCGCTGGCGACATCGTTTCGCCGCATAGGAGAGGCATGGGGTCGGCTGTATCGCGCAGGCGTTCGGAGGACGCGCGGCGCTGTCGCGCCGACGAATTTGGGGCGGGAAATTGGAAGGTAAGATGAGGAAATACCTGTTTTCGGCAGGATTGGCGCTTCTGGTGGCGGCGACCTCGGTTTCGGTCACGGCTGTTGTGCAGCCAGCTTTCGCCGCGGAGATCAAATATGTCGTCAACGGCATACCGATCACCACCGGTGACATCGCGCATCGCGCCGCCTTTTTCAAGCTCCAGCACAAGAAAGGCGACGCCGGGCAGGAGATGATCGACCAGACGCTGCGGCTGGCCGAGGCCAAGCGGCTCGGCATCCGCATCACCGATGAGCAGGTCGACGCCGCCTACCAGCGCTTCGCCTCGGGCAACAAGATGCCGCTGGCCAAGCTCGACGCGATCATGAGCCAGTCGGGCGTCACCAAGGAACATTTCAAGGAATTCATCCGCGCCCAGATGGCCTGGAACCAGGCGCTCAGCGCGCGCTACCGCTCCGGCGAGGGCGGCTCGGTGACCGAGCAGGACGCCGTGCGGCGCATGCTCGACAAGGGCGGCGCCAAGCCGACGGCGACGGAGTACATGCTGCAGCAGGTGATCTTCGTGGTGCCGGCATCGGAGCGCGCCGCCACGCTCGCCAAGCGCAAGCGCGAGGCCGACGCCATGCGTGCCCGCTTCAGCGGCTGCAACACCACGCGCGAATTCGCCAAGGGTCTGATCGACGTCACCGTGCGCGATCTCGGCCGGGTGCTGGCGCCGCAATTGCCGACCGACTGGGCCGAGCAGATCAAAGCCACCAAGGTCGGCGGCGCGACACCGACGCGCGAGACCGAACGCGGCGTCGAATTCATCGGCATCTGCTCCTCGCGCGAGGTTTCCGACGACAAGGCCGCGCAGATGGTGTTCCAGGCCGAGGGCGGCAGCGACAAGGACGCCGACGAGCTCAGCAAGAAATATGTCGCCGAGCTGCGCCAGAAGGCCAAGATCGTCGAACGCTAGAGTTGGAGACATCAGGTCGGACCAGCCTGAATCCGTCTCCCAAATCCGAGAAATGGAGCATGATGTCGTCCGAAAACCGCAACACACTTTTCGGCGTCATGCTCTGAGCGACAAGCATGCGATACCACAGTCAGCCCACCCGATGAGCGCGCGCAAGACCGATGCGCCGCTGGCGCTCAGTGTCGGCGACCCTTCGGGCATTGGACCCGAGATCGCCATCGCCGCCTGGCAGGCGGGCGACAGCGCCGGGGTGCCGCCCTTCTATCTCATCGGCGACCCGGCCCTGATCGAAGCCCGCGCCCGCCTTGTCGGCGCAAATGTAACGGTTGCCGAGACCTTGCCCGGACAGGCCGCGCATCATTTTGCCCGCGTGCTCCCCGTCGTGCCGCTCCAAGCGCGCCATGTCGACAGCCCCGGAGAGCCGGATCCGGCCAATGCCGCCGGCACCATCGAAGCCATCGATCGCGCCGTCGCCGACTGTCTCGCCGGCAGCGCCGCCGCGGTGGTCACCTGTCCGATAGCCAAGAAGCCGCTTTACGATGCGGGATTCGGCTTTCCCGGCCACACCGAATATCTGGCGCATCTGGCTTCGCGCCACACCGGCAAGGAGGTCACGCCGGTGATGCTGCTGGCCGGACCCGATCTGCGCACCGTTCCGGTGACCATCCATATCCCCTTGGCCGAAGTGCCGAAAGTGCTCACCACGGAGCTGATCGTCGCCGTAGCGCGCATCACCGCCGCCGATCTCAAAAGCCGCTTCGGCATCGCGCGGCCGAGGCTTGCGATCGCCGGGCTCAACCCCCATGCCGGCGAAGGCGGCGCCATGGGCCAGGAGGATGCGGCAATCGTCGCCCCGGCCGTCGAGACGCTGAAGGCGGAAGGCATCGACGCGGTCGGACCGCTGCCGGCCGACACGATGTTTCATCCACGCGCGCGCGCCACCTATGACGCGGCGCTGTGCATGTATCACGACCAGGCGCTGATCCCGGCCAAGACCTTGGCCTTCGACGAGGCGGTCAACGTGACGCTCGGCCTCCCCTTCATCCGCACCTCGCCCGATCACGGCACCGCCTTCGATATCGCCGGCAGGGGCATTGCCCGCGCCGACAGCCTGATCGCCGCGCTCAGGCTGGCACGCCGGCTGGCCGACAGCGGCCGGCAGGCCGCGGCCGCGTGAGGACGCGTTGAACGGGCGCACCACGATCGACGGGTTGCCGCCGTTGCGCGCGGTCATCGAGCGGCACGGCCTGCAGGCCAAGAAAGCGCTCGGGCAGAATTTCCTGCTCGACCTCAACCTGACAGGCAAGATCGCCCGCGCCGCCGGGGATCTCGGCGAGGCGACCGTGATCGAGGTCGGCCCCGGCCCGGGCGGGCTGACGCGGGCGCTGCTGTTCAACGGCGCGCGGCGCGTGATCGCCATCGAGCGCGACGAGCGCTGCCTCGAAGCGCTGGCCGAGGTTTCCAGCCACTATCCCGGTCGCCTGGAGGTCATTCCCGGCGATGCGCTGAAAACGGATTTTGCCGCGCTTGCCGGAACAGCGAATGGCGGGCCGGTGAAGATCGCCGCCAACCTGCCCTACAATATCGGCACCGAGCTTCTGATCCGCTGGCTGACAGTGGCCGACTGGCCGCCGTTCTATCAGTCGATGACGCTGATGTTCCAGCGCGAGGTGGCTGAGCGCATCACGGCGGGTCCGGGCAGCGACGCCTATGGCCGGCTCGGCGTGCTGGCGGGGTGGCGCACCGAGGCGAGGATCGCCTTCGACGTGCCGCCGCAGGCTTTCACCCCGCCGCCCAAGGTCACCTCCTCCGTCGTGCATCTGGTGCCGCGCTCGTCTCCCCTGCCCGTCGACGGCAAAAAGCTTGGCCGCGTCACCGAGGCGGCCTTCGGCCAGCGCCGCAAGATGCTCAGGCAAAGCGTGAAGAGCCTGGGCGGCGAGGCGCTCCTCACCCGCGCCGACATCGACCCGACGCGGCGGGCGGAAACGCTCAGCGTGGAAGAGTTTGTCCGGCTGACCAACGCGGTCTGATCGCCGGCGCCACCACTGGAACCCACAAAACGGCGCCATAGATAGGCGGGCGAAACCGCCTGGAGCCTGCCCTGGAACCTGCAATGCCTGCCTATATCATTTCCGACGTTACGATCCGCGACCGGGAAGCGTTCGAAGCCTATCGAACCCGCGCCGCGGCCTCCATCGCCGCGCATGGCGGCCGCTATCTGGTCCGGGGCGGCGACGTGGAGACGCTGGAAGGCAATTGGCGGCCCGGACCGCTGATCGTCGTTGAATTTCCTGACATCGAGACTGCGCGGCGCTGGTACCGCTCCGAGGAATACGCGGCCGCACTCGAGGTTCGCGATGCAGCGCTGAGCCGCAACCTCATTCTGGTCGAGGGGTTGTTAAGTACATGACAAGGGTAGCATTCGTCATTCAGACGCATTACATTTGTGGCAAAGGAGGCTACCATGCCAACGAACGCACTTGTCCAGACTCGTATAGACGCCGAGATCCGGGATCGGGCTTCCGCGGTGCTCGAAAGCATGGGGCTGACGGTCTCCGATGCGGTTCGCATACTGCTCACCCGCACCGCCAATGAGGGTGTGCTTCCCATCGATCTGGTCACAAACAACGAGGCGTATGACGCGTGGTTTCGCGCCAAAGTGCGCGAGGCGCTCGACGACACCCGACCCGATATTTCGGACGAACACGTCGAGGCCCATTTTGCCGAGCGACGCGCGGCGGCACGCCGTAAGGCTGGTGAACAAAAATCTTGAAGATTGTCTGGTCGCCATTCGCGCGTTCCGACCGCGACGACATTTTTACCCATATTGAAGCCGACAACCCTACTGCCGCGATCGCCGTGGATGAGCGGATTGTCGCCGCCGTCAGCCGCCTTCGAGACTTTCCCGAAAGCGGCCGGACCGGCAGACTTTCAGGGACACGGGAGCTTGTCATCGTTGGCACACCATACGTCGCAGCCTACCAACTGACCGAGGGTAGGATTCGAATCCTGCGCGTGCTTCACGGAGCACAGCGTTGGCCGGACAATCTGCAAGACTGCTGATACAGTTTTGTTCGGCTTGGCGACGCCACGGCGCCTTGCCTCACTGCGTCTTCTCGTCCAGCAATCCCGAAATGAAGTCGAACAGGCCAGGCCGCCTGTCGCGCCGAAGTCGCTCCGCCGCGACGATCGCGCGGACCTCGGCAAAGGCGCGGTCGAGATCGTCGTTGACGATGACGAAGTCGTATTCCTTCCAATGCTCGATCTCCAGGCGAGCGTTCTTCAGCCTGGTCTCGATGACGGATTCCTGATCCTCGGCGCGGCGCTTCAGGCGCGCCTTCAATTCCTTCATCGACGGCGGCAGGATGAAGATCGAGACGATGTCGGCGCGCATCTTCTCCTTGAGCTGTTGGGCGCCCTGCCAGTCGATGTCGAACAGCATGTCGCGGCCTTCGGCCAGCGCGATTTCCGCCGGCTCGCGCGGCGTCGCATAGCAATTGCCGTGCACCTCGGCCCATTCGAGCAGCGCGTCGGAATCGCGCAGCCGCTCGAACTCGCGCATGGAGCGGAAATGATAGTGAACGCCTTCGATCTCCGAACCGCGGCGCGGCCTCGTGGTGACGGAGACCGAAAGCTCGAGGCTTGGATCGCTCTCCAGAAGATTGCGCGCTATCGTCGACTTGCCGGCGCCCGACGGCGACGACAGCACCAGCATCAGTCCGCGGCGGCGGATGCGGGATCCCAGATCCCTGGCAGCCGTCGGCTCCTTGGCAACCATTCCCGTCACTCCAGATTCTGGACCTGTTCGCGAAACTGGTCGACCACCGCCTTGAGCTCCAGCCCGATCGCGGTGACCGCGGCGGCGTTCGACTTGGAGCACAAGGTATTCGATTCGCGATTGAATTCCTGCGCCAGAAAATCGAGCTTGCGGCCGATGGCGCCGCCGCCCTTGAGCAGCGTCCGCGCCGAAGCGACATGCGTCTTCAGCCGGTCGATCTCCTCGCGGATGTCTGCCTTGGTGGCGAGGAAGGCTGCCTCCTGGTGCAGCCGGACGGCATCGAGATTGGCCGAGGCATCCATCAACAGGCGTACCTGCTCCGTGATGCGCTCGCGGATTGCCGCAGGCTCGCGCGAGGGATCGGCTTCGGCCTTCGACGTCAGCGCCTCGATGGCGTCGATATGGCCAGAAAGCAGCGCGCCAAGTGCTGTGCCCTCGCCTTGGCGCGCCTGCTCCAGCCCGGCGAGCGCTGCCTCGAGCGCCGACAGGATCGCCGCATCAAGAGCGGCGCGCTCCTCCTCAGTCTCCACCGCCTCGGGAATGTCGAGCACGCCGCGGAGCGAGAGCAGGCCGTCGGCGGTGGCAGGCTCGGTGCCGAACTGCTCCTGCAAGCGCTTCGCCAGCCCCGCCAGATCCTTGAGGAACGCCTCGTTGACCACCGGCTGGGCTTGCCTGGCCGCGGCGCGGCCGACGGTCAATGTCGCCTGGAAATTGCCGCGCGCGAAACGCTTCTGAACGGTCTGCCGGACGGCGGTCTCCAGCCGGTCGAAACCCTGCGGCAACCTCAGCCGAACCTCGACGCTCTTGCCGTTCACCGATTTCACCTCCCAGGCGATCGAGGTGCCCTCGCTCTCGGCGGCGGACCGCGCGAAACCGGTCATGCTTTGCAGGCTCATTGCCCTGTCGTCCCTCTGTCGCAGGCCGACGCACGCGGCCCGGCGCTACACGCCTAAAAAATCGCCGGACGGTCGGGCGGCGCACCCTCAAAACATGAATATGGCGTCGCGTCAAAGGACGCGTGCGGCACGCTTATTGCGCCGCGTCGCCGCCCGCATCGCCGTTTTCGCCATTGTCGCCGGCGTCGCCGCTGTCGGCATTGCCATCAGGAGCGGCCGGGGCCGTCGTCTGGCCGGAAGCCTTGGCGGCGGCATCCGCCTGCTTCTTCTGCAGCGCCCGATAGCGGGCGACGTTCTGGTTGTGCTCTTCCAGCGTCGCGGCAAAGACGTGGCCGCCATTGCCGTCGGCGACGAAATAAAGATCGTCGGTCTTCGACGGATTGGCGACCGCTTCGAGCGCCGCGCGGCCCGGATTGGCGATCGGCGTCGGCGGCAGACCCTTGATCAAATAGGTGTTGTAGGGTGTCTGCTTTTCGATGTCGGACTGATAGATCGGCCGGTCGGCCGGTTTGCCCTTGCCGCCGAACAGACCGTAGATGATGGTCGGGTCGGATTGCAGCCGCATGCCCTTGGCCAGCCGGTTGAGGAAGACAGCGGCAACGCGCGAGCGTTCGTCGCTCCGGCCCGTTTCCTTCTCCACGATCGAGGCCAGCGTGACGAAATCATCGATGTTGGCGATCGGCAGGTCGGGCGCGCGATGCGACCAGACATCCTCGACCAGCTTCTTCTGATCGGCGACAAGCTTGTCGACCATCTGCTGGCGGGTGGCGCCGCGGGTGAAGCGCAGCGTGTCGGTGGCAATGCTGCCCTCCGGCGGCAGGCTCGCCGGCATGTCGCCGGTGAGCGCATCCTGCTCTGCGACGCGCTGCAACGCCTGCTCGACCGTCAACCCCTCGGGAATGGTGAGCGAGTACATCACCGACTTGCCGCTCTTGAAGAGCTCCATGATGTCGCGCATCGAGGCGCGCGGCTTGATGGCGTACTCACCGGCTTTCAGCGCCGATTCATTGCCGGTGGCGCGCACGCCGAGGCGGAAGATGCGGGCATCGCTGATCAGGCTGCGGCGTTCCAGCTGATCGGCGATCTCCTGCACGCCGGTGTTCGGCTTGATCATGAAGGTGTCGCCATTGGCGGACGGGCCGGGCTCGACAAATGCCTGCATGCCGAAATAAAGCGCGGCCCCCGAGGCAAGCACGAGAAGGATCGCCACGGACAGGAAGAAATTCAGGAACACCACGACCTGGCTGCGCGAGGCGCGCGAGCGCTTCGACGGCGGCGGCGTGCCGGCTTCCGGGCGCAATGCCTCGGCGGCCGTCTTGGGCACGATGGGACCTTTCGTGCCTTGCCGTCCGAAATCTCCGCCGCCCGGATTAGTGCTCCCCGGATCTGTGCTCATGGGCGCGCCCTACCGTCTGATCTTGCAACGAATCCCCCGGCAACAAGCTAGGGGAGAATTTGGCAAAAATGACGGCAGGTGGCGGGACTGCCGACTGGTTGTCCGAGCAATCCCGGGAAGAGCGTCGCGCCCTCTTCCCGGGATTGCCCCGGCTGGCCTTTCAGCCATTGTAGCGCTGGAACACGAGCGAAGCGTTGGTGCCGCCGAAACCGAAGGAATTCGACAGCGCGACGTCGATCTGGCGCTGGCGCGGCTTGTTCGGCACGAGATCGATCGCCGTCTCGCGTTCCGGATTGTCAAGATTGATCGTGGCGGGAGCGATGTTGTCGCGGATGGCAAGGATCGAGAAGATCGCTTCCGCGGCACCAGCGGCACCCAACAGATGGCCGACCGACGACTTTGTCGACGACATCGAAATCTTCGAGGCGGCATTGCCGACCAGGCGCTCGACCGCGCCAAGCTCGATCGTGTCGGCCATGGTCGAGGTGCCATGGGCATTGATGTAATCGACATCGGCCGGAGAAAGCTTCGCCCGGTTCAGCGCCGCCGTCATGCAGCGGAAGGCGCCGTCGCCATCCTCGGCGGGGGCGGTGATGTGGTAGGCGTCGCCGGTCAGCCCGTAGCCGGTGACTTCGGCGTAGATCTTGGCGCCGCGCGCCTTGGCGTGCTCGAGTTCTTCCAGCACGACCACGCCGGCGCCCTCGCCCATGACGAAGCCGTCGCGATCGCGGTCGTAGGGACGCGACGCGGTTTCGGGCGCGTCGTTACGCTCGGTTGAGAGCGCGCGGCAGGCGGCGAAGCCGGCAATCGATAGCCGGGTGACCGGCGCTTCCGCGCCGCCCGCCACCATGACGTCGGCATCGCCCCACATGATCAGCCGGGCCGCGTCGCCAATGGCGTGCGCGCCGGTCGAGCAGGCGGTGACGACCGCGTGGTTCGGGCCTTTCAGGCCGTGACGGATGGAGACCTGGCCGGAGACCAGGTTGATGATCTGCCCGGGGATGAAGAACGGGCTGATGCGGCGCGGGCCGCGATCCTTGAGGATCATCGCGTTTTCGGCGATGCCGTCGATGCCGCCGATGCCGGAGCCGATCAGCACGCCGGTGGCGCACTGGTCCTCATGCGTTTCGGGCTTCCAGCCGGAATCGGCCAGCGCCTCATCAGCGGCCGCGATGCCGTAAAGGATGAAGTCGCCGATCTTGCGCAGTTCCTTCGGCTCGAGCACGGCCTCCGGATTGAAGGTGCCGTTGGAGCCGTCGCCGCGCGGGATGATGTGGGCGATCTTGCAGGCAAGATCGTCCACTTCGAACTCGGTGACGCGGCGGCAGGCGCTGCGGCCGGAAAGCAATTCCCGCCAGCTGTGCTCGACGCCCATGCCAAACGGCGAAAGCAGGCCAAGGCCCGTGACGACGACACGCCTCATCGCAGGTCCTCCCCGGTCATGCCTGCGAAAGAACTCAGGCCGAAGCCTTGTCGATATACTTCACGGCGTCGCCGACGGTGAGGATGGTCTCGGCGGCATCGTCCGGAATCTCGACGCCGAACTCTTCTTCGAACGCCATGACGAGTTCGACCGTGTCGAGGCTGTCCGCGCCCAGGTCGTCGATGAAGCTCGCCTGCTCCGTCACCTTGTCGGCATCGACGCCGAGATGCTCGATGACGATCTTCTTGACGCGCTCTGCGGTGTCACTCATTTGGGCAATCCTCGTCTTATGTTGTCGATCTTCGTTAGCGGGCGGAATGCCGCTAATCAAGCTGAAAGATGGTCTTGCGGGCAACGCAACGCCACAGGACCGGTTTTTGCCCGAACCGCCGGGTTGCGGGCCGCATTACACGAAAAATGCCGGGCGTCCAAGCCGAAATGGCTGTTTTCACAGGCGTCCGAAACTCGGTCGGCAAGGGTCTGTTGAGATTCAGGTCAGGCCGAGCCGAGAATGGTGGGTTCCGAGAACCGGAGCGGAGCGTACTTAAAGTACGTGAGCACCGGAAGCGCAGGAAGCCGCCATTCTCGGCTCGGCCTGACCTGAATCTCAACAGACCTTAGATCATCGCCATGCCGCCATTCACATGAATAGTCTGACCGGTGACATAAGCCGCCTCATTGGAGGCGAGGTAGGCGACGGCAGACGCGACCTCGGCGCTGGTGCCCATGCGCCGGGTCGGGATCGCGGCCATGATCGTCTCTTTCTGCTTGTCGTTGAGCTTGTCGGTCATGGCCGATTCGATGAAGCCCGGGGCGACGCAGTTGACGGTGATGTTGCGGGTGGCGATCTCCTGCGCGAGCGACTTGGAAAAGCCGATCATGCCGGCCTTGGAGGCGCAGTAATTGGTCTGGCCGGGATTGCCGGTGACGCCGACCACCGAGGTGATGTTGATGATGCGGCCATGGCGGCGGCGCATCATCGGATGGGTGAGCTCGCGGGTGAGCCGGAACACGGCGGTGAGGTTGACCTCGATCACGCTGTCCCAGTCGGCGTCCGACATGCGCACGAACAGGCCGTCCTTGGTGATGCCGGCATTGTTGACCAGGATATCGACGCCCTCGAGCTCGGCCTCAGCCTTTTGGCCGAGCGCCTTCACCGCGTCGCGGTCGGTCAAATCAGCCGGAAACAGTTTTACGCGGTCGCCGAGCTCACCCGCCAAGGCTTCCAGCCTCTCCACGCGCGTGCCGTGCAGGCCGACGATGGCGCCCTGGCTGTGCAGCACCCTGGCGATCGCCTCGCCGATGCCTCCCGATGCGCCGGTGACGAGCGCCTTGCGGCCGGTCAGTTCGAACATTTTTGTTCCCTTTCAAATCGGACAGGTCACGTGCCGGACTATCTGTAGACGTCGCCTCGATGGCCGATCGTCACGACAAGAATAACCAGCCGCGTGTCTTGCACCTCGCAGATAATCCGGTAGTCCCCAACTCGGTACCTCCAGAATGTCGCCAGCGGGCCTTTAAGTGGTTTGCCTAGCTCACGCGGATTGTCGAGCTCGGCAAGTCGGTTTTCGATAAAGTCGCGGATGCGGTTGCGTGTGTGCGGATCTAGTTTTTCGACAAACTTGCGAGCCGAACGAGCATACTCAAGCGTCCAGGCCACGCCAGAAATCCTCGCTCTTTACGACATCCTCCTCACCTCGCCTGATCCGCTCAAGCACCTCGGCAGCGAGATAATAGTCCTCCACGTCTTCGAGCCCACGTTCAATGAGTTCACGCAGATAGTAGGCTTTGCTGCGGCCGGTCTTGGCGGCAAGAAAGTCCAAGCGTTCTTCAATCTCGGGCGCCAGGCGGATGGATGTCGGCACGATGACCTCCGTGAATACATGTATTCATTTACCGCTTTGCGGCTGAAAGTTCAAGCTTTGATGATCATCCCAGCGCCGCCAGCGCCGCCTCGACGTCCGCCGCCGTGCCGACGGCGCCGGTGGCGATGTCGCGGTTGATGCGGCGCGCCAGGCCGGACAGCACCTTGCCGGCGCCGATCTCGTAGAGCGTCGCGACACCATTGGCGCCGAACCATTCCACCGTCTCGCGCCAACGCACACGGCCGGTCACCTGCTGGACCAGGCGGCGGGCGATCTCGTCCGGGTCGCTGGTCGGCGTCACGGTAACGTTGGAGACGACCGGGACCACCGGCGCCTGCTTTGCCACGCCCGCCAGCGCCTCGCTCATGATGTCGGCCGCAGGCGCCATCAGCGCCGAATGGAAGGGGGCCGAGACCTGCAGCATCAGCGCCCGCTTGGCGCCTTTTTCGATGCACAGCTTCGCCGCCAGCTCGACCGCCGCCTTGGCGCCCGAAATCACCAGCTGGCCGCCGCCATTGTCGTTGGCGACCTGGCAGACGGAGCCCTTGGCCGCTTCCGCGCACGCTGCTTCGACATCGGCCTGCTCGAGGCCGATGATGGCAGCCATGGCGCCCTCGCCGGCCGGCACCGCAGCCTGCATGGCGTTGCCGCGGGTCCTGAGCAGCTTCGCCGCATCGCCGACCGAGACGAAGCCGGCCGCGGCAAGCGCGGAATATTCGCCCAGCGAATGGCCCGCCACATAGGCCACCTTGTCCTTCAGCGAGAAGCCGCGCGCTTCGAGCGCCCGCATCGCCGCCAGCGACACCGCCATCAGCGCCGGCTGGGCGTTGGCGGTCAGCGTCAGCGTCTCTTCCGGCCCTTCCCAGATCAGCTTCGACAGGCTTTCGCCGAGCGCGGCGTCCACTTCCTCGAAGACGCGGCGCGCTTCCGGGAATTGATCCGCGAGGTCCTTGCCCATGCCGACGGCCTGGCTGCCCTGTCCCGGAAAGGTGAATGCGACGGCCATTTTTGGTCTCTCCAGAGGCTGGTTTTTCCCTGCCTCTGGCGCAAGGCGGACGGCCAAGTCAAGCCCGCGGGTATCCCTTCAAGCCGTATTTCAGCCGGAAAACCCGGCTGACTCCCTGTTCCGAAAGGCTTTTTGGCGATCACACCTGATGAAAACCGCTCACGTTTACTTTGCTGGCTCTTCTTATTTCCGCCACAGGCGCTAGCTTTGCGTGACATTTTGATGACAGAGCCGTGACGCGCGTGGAAGGCGTGTTGCGTGGGCCGGGGGAAGTAGAGTGGCAAGGATCAGGAAAGGCACGGCCAAGCCCGTGCCTCAATTTTTGGAAGACGATCCGTCCACCGGCTACCTGCCGGGGCGGCCCTGGCCGACCGTACGCTACGGCCTTGCGACACTTCTCGTCTCCGCCCTGCTCGTCTTCGCAATCGAATGGATCGTGCGCGGCGATTTCTTCGGCACAGTCGATTTCTTCCTGCAGCCGTTCAAGCCGGGCTGGACCACCATCATCGTCTTTGCGCTGGTGCTGATCGGGCTCGACGCCGTGATTGGCCGCAGCCACCAGAGCCTGATGATCGTGGCGCCGCTAACGCTGGCGCTGGCCTTTGTCGGACACCAGAAATCGCGTTATCTCGGCGATCCGCTCTACCCGACGGATTTCCTGTTTGCCCGCCAGATCATGGCGCTGATGCCGCTTCTGGTGCGCGAACGGCCATGGACGGCCATCATGCTGGCCGCGGCAATCGTCGGCGGGCTGGCGCTGCTGGTCTATGGCTGGCGGACCTGGCGCCGGCGGGTGCCGATCCTCAGCCGCAAGGGCCGCCTGGCGCGGCTGGCGCTTGCCGTGCCGCTGCTCGCCTTCTTCGTCTCGATCATGGACTACGCCACCTTCTCCTGGACGCGCGACCGGCTGCAGATCATCCCGATCATGTGGGACCAGAAGGAGAACTACGCCTCGAACGGCTTTGCGCTGGCCTTCGCGATGAATGTGCCGATGGCGCATGTCTCGGCCCCGCCCGGCTATTCCGACAAGACGATGGCCGCGATCCAGCGCACCGGCGTCGCCGCCTCAGTGCCGGATGAGAAGCCCGATATCGTCGTGGTGATGAGCGAATCCTTCTGGGATCCGACGCAGTTGCCCGGCGTCAGCATCAAGCCGGATCCGATCCCGACCGTGCGCGCCCTGCGCTCCGGCTCAATGTTCTCGCCTGAGTTCGGCGGCATGACCGCCAATATCGAATTCGAGGCGCTGACCGGCTTCTCCAACGCCTTCCTGCCGGCCGGCTCGATCCCCTACCAGCAATATGTGCGCACGCCGACGCCGTCGCTGGCGACCTTCCTGAAGAGCGAGGGCTACCGGGCGCGCGCCATCCATCCCGGCACCAACTGGTTCTGGAACCGGGGCGCCGTCTATGCCGATTTCGGCTTCAGCGACTTCCGCTCCGAAGAGACGCTGCCGCCCATGGAAAAGCGCGGGCCGCTGGCTTCCGACGCGGCGATGACCGATGAGATCATCCGCGAGGCCGACGCCAGCGACGATCCGGTGTTCCTGTTCGCCGTCAGCCTGCAGAACCACGGCCCTTACGAGCCCTACCGCTATTACAATCCGACACATTCGGTCGATGCGCCGATCAGTTCCTGGGCGCGGGAATCGCTGCTTTCCTATGCCGAGGGCTCGGGCGACGCCGACCGCGGCCTGCAGCGGCTGATCGACTGGGCGAAGAAGCGCGAGCGGCCGACCGTCATCGCCTTCTTCGGCGACCACCTGCCGCCGCTCGGACCCGTCTATGTCGAGACCGGCTTCCTCAAGGACAATGTCGCGCCACGCAAGGAGTCGAATCCGGAAGCCGCGCTCGAACACCACGACACGCCGCTGGTCATCTGGTCGAACCGCTCCGGTCCGGTGCAGAACCTGGGCGCCGTGAGTCCGGCCTTCCTGCCCTATCACATCCTGACCACAGCCGGCATCACGCACCCCTATTACACCGGCTTCCTCGGCGCGCTGCGCGAGCATTACCGGGTGGTCGACCGCAACCTGCTCCTGTCGCCCGCGGGCGAAGCGACGCCGGACTGGGCGAGGCAGAAGCAGATCGACCCGAAGATCAACGACTTCCGGCTCATCCAATACGACATGATGTTCGGCAAGCGCCACTCGGCGCCCGACTTCTTCCCCGAGACGGTGAACAAGCTCGTCGCGCATACGAGCTGAGGCGGGGGGCGATTGGAGCCCGCCGCCAGGGTCCGCGGCCTCATCCCCGCCGATGCTCGGTCACCCTGGTGCTGCCCGGCGAGAACCAGGCCGCCAGCACGGGCAACGCTCCTCGAGGGTCGCAGTGGCCACACATGAACAGGTCGATGGCCGCGTAGCCGGTTTCGGGCCAAGTGTGGATGCTGATATGGGATTCGGCGAGCACGACGACGCCGGTGATGCCGGCGCCCTCGCCGAAATTGTGCAACATGACGCCCAGCACCGTTGCACCGCAGGCTGCCGCCGCTTCGCGCAATGCGCGCTCGATCCCCTCGGCATCCCGCAGACCGCGGCATTGCCAGAAATCGACGAGAAGATGCAGGCCGGGGGCGAAGGGTTGCGCTTGCACGGCCTGAGGCTCAACGGTCAATGGAGTGTCCATCAGGCGAGTATCCATCAGGGCCGCCCCGTTTCGTGAGCAAACAGCACCTGCTTCCAGTTGGTGTTCCTGGCCTGCATGCGCCAGATCACTGCATCGAGGATGTAATGGGTGGCCTGGGGCACGGCGAGCAGCGGCGCCAGCCAGATCAGCGCGTCGGAAGAACCGAGCGACGGCAGGCCGCTGAAGATGCCGAAGAGGCCGCCATGCTCGCGCCAGACGAACCCATCCCAGAGCCCCTCCTCCAGATAGGCGAGGCCGAAGAGAGCGGCCATGTAGAGAGGCGCCGCGCGCCAGATGAACAGCCTGGCGATCCATGGCGCCAGCAGGGAACTGCGGCCGCCTTGCAGCCGCGCCTGGTTGCGGCCATAGCCCCAAATCAAAGCGATATAGGGAATGCCGTGCGCGATGATGTTGGTGCCCGTGAAAACGAGGTCGTTGTCAAACAGCACGATGCCGATGAACCAGGACGCCGCGGTGCCGACGAGCAGCAAATTGCGCGGCAGGTTGAAGCCGACGCCGCGGCGCAGCAACGCGGTCTCCTTGACGACGTAAGCGGCCAGGATGGCGCCGTAGGCGAAGCCCGCGAGGGTAGCAAGTAGCGGCAGGTCGAGGCGGATGAAATCGCCATCGATGAACCAGGAAAACTGCCGCTGATGGCAATGCCAGTAAATCAGCGGATAAAGCGTGGCGCCGTAGATCGCGGTCTTGTCGATCCGGCGAAAGAGCGGCGGCAGGCCGCGCTCCCCGCGGGCATAGATCATCATGAACCCGTATTGCTGGCGCACGAAGTGGAACACGGCAGCGTAGGCGAGCACGCGCCAGAACACCATGCTTCCGCACCAGTAAAGCAGGCAGCCTCCTAGCCAGGCGATCAGAGGTGTCAAGCCATAGAGCCAGGGCCGCGCGCTCAGCTCGGCGCGGTCGAGATAAGTGCGGAACAGAGTCGAATATACGTGAGCCACGTCGACGCCGACCACAAGCACCAGCCAGACGAAGGGCGACGTCTCGCTCGGCGCGCGCCCGGACAGGGACCAGGCCACGGCTGCCAGCGTCACCACCAGCGCTGGCGCCAGGATGAAGCCAAGGTCAAAACGAGCGGAGAATATCCATGGTTGCCCCTTGAGAAAGGAATGGGCCATCACAGCACCGTCTCGAAGGGATGGGCCAGATAGGCCATGACGTTTTCGGCCGCCCTAACCCCATGGGTATAGGCCTCCTCGAAGATGGAGATGCCGCTCATGTCTGAATGCGCAGTGAAGACAGGCGGCGTCTGGACAAGACCCGCGCGCCGCTGCGCGCCCCAGATGAAGCCCGGTGCGGGCCGTATCATCGCATGCCCCCAAACCCAGACGTCGACCCGCCGGACATGGCCTTCGAGTTCGGGATGGACCGCCAGAAGCTCCTTGAGGAAGATGCCCTGCCAAGCCTGCAGCGGTCGCGCGAAAGCTTCCCGGCGCGCCTCCTCCGGCGGCAGGTGACTGAGCGGCCAGTAATATGTCAACACTGTCTTCGTCGGGCGCATCTGGGTGATCTGGTGGGTTGCCACGACATAACCGAGCAGCGGGCTGTCGAAGACGACATTGTCCCAGCTCAGGCCGGCCCCCGCGCCGCCCGGCATGCTATCGAGCGTGATGTTGGCCACAGCCCAAGGCACATAGGAAAAACCTGCGCCAAGACTTGCATCCTTCGTCAGCCGCGCGGTGACGAAATGCGGCGTCGCCAGCACCACGGCCTTCGCCTCGACGCGGAAGGTCTTGTCCGCGGCCGCATCCCACACGCCGACCGCCACGCCAGCTCCAAGCCTTTCGACGGCAAAGGCCAGCGCCCGCGGCTGCACGCGTGAGCCCAGGACCTTCGCAAGGCGCTGGGCGAGATAGCCATTGCCTTCCGGCCAAGTGACCAGGCCCTGCTCGTCGGCATCGGCTGCCCTGCCATTGCGGGAAGCGAAGTAGTGGATGCCGGCCCAGGCCGAGACATCCTTCGAGCGCGTGCCATAGTCGTCGCGGCAGCAATAGTCGACATACCAGGCGAGCCCTGGCGAGCGATAGCCTTCGCGCTCCATCCAGTCCGTCATGGCGATGGCATCGAGCGCCATCAGGTCGGCGTCCTGCGAACTCAGGTCGAGCGGAATGGCGAAGGCGCGCCGGCCGTCGCTGCCGACGCGGCGGCGGAAGTCGCGCATCGCGGCGAAGAAGCGTCCGGTCTCCGCGTCCTCCTCAGCTGTGATGCCTATCGACGGCACCAGGCCGTCCTGCCAGCGCCCGTAGCGGTAGAGGCGCTCGGAAGGCGCGGCGCAGAGGGCGTATTCGTCATAGATCGGCGCGCCGGTCGGGTCTTGACCGGTGATGATGCCGAAATCTTCGAACAGTGCCCGCACCGCCTTGGCTTCCTGGGTGAGCAGCGGCACGTAATGGGCACCCCAGGGAAAGGCGCAGTCCTCGTTGCGGCCGCTGGCGGCATTGCCGCCGGGGGCAGCTTCGAGATCGAGCAGCAGGAAATCGTCGTAGCCGGCCTTGGCGAGGCGGTAGCCGGCGGCCAAGCCCGCTATGCCGCCACCGACGATCACGACATCGGTCCGGCGAAGCTCGCCTGGCGCGGCGAAGGCGCCGCCGCGAAGCCTGTGACCGATGGATGAGGAGGCGCCGACGAGCTCGCCCGGTATGGCACCGCCCTCCCCGGCGCCGGACAGCGCCCTTCTCGCCAGTCCGGAACCGGCAAGGCCGAGCGACGCGGCTCCAAGCGCCAGGAACTGCTTGCGGGTGATCCGGCTCATGGCGAGGCTGCCCCGGCGCGCCGACGCAGAGACAGGCGTGTCAGCAGCGACGCATTCGCCATCGCTCGCGGCGCCGACCGCGTGGTCGACATGCTCGGGTGCGTCGTCTTCAAAGGCGGCGCTCCTTGCAGGTCTTCGGACCGCCGATCCGGGTCTCAATAAATGAGATAATCACCCCACTCCTCGTCGAAATAGCGCACCAGCGGCTGGTCATCGAGGCGCTGGATGGCGGTGGCGACATGCGCCATGTCGGGCGGAAACCGGAACATCGCGTTCATGGTCGGCAGGTCGAGGAAGCGCAGCCCCTCGGGCAAATGGTCCGGTACCCGGTAGGGCGAGAGCGAGCCGATGATGAACCCCCACTCGCCGAAGGACGGCACGAACAGATGATAGGCGGCGGTCTGGTAACCGGCTGCCGCCAGCGTATTGTCGACGCACCAGAAGGATTTGCGCGCAACCAGCGGCGAGGTGCTCTGGATGACCACGATGCCGTCATCGTTCAGCGCCGATTTCAGCTGGCGATAGAAGGTGAGCGAATACAGCTTGCCGATCGAGAAATTGGACGGGTCCGGCAAGTCGATGATCACTGCGTCGAAGCGCTGATCGGCGGGCTTCCGTTCCCGGAGCCAGAGAAAGGCGTCGGCGTTGATCAGTGTCAACTTGGGCGAGGACAGCGCGCCGCCATTGAGAGCCCTCATCAACTCATTGCTCGAAAACAGGCGCGTCATGGCGGGGTCGAGATCGACCATCGTCACTGCCTCGACAGCCGGATACTTCAAGACTTCCCGGAGCGCCAAGCCGTCGCCGCCGCCGATGATCAGCACCTTGCGTGGCACCTTCAGCGCGCTCATCACCGGATGCACCAGCGCTTCGTGGTAGCGGTATTCGTCCAGCGACGAGAATTGCAGGTTCGAATTGAGGAAGAGGCGGATATCGCGCTGCTGACGCGTGACCACGATGCGTTGGTAGGGCGTCGACTCAGCGAAGATCACCGTGCCCGGATAAATGGCAGCCTCCGAGATCGACTGGATGCGTTCCGACCAGATGAAGCCGGCCGCCAGCAACGCAAGCACGGTGAAGCCAGCAACCTTGTGCGCGCCCCGCCGAGGTATCACCTCGGCCCTGAGGGCATAGAGCATCCAGATCGCCACCATGGTGTTCAGGATGCCGAACAGGAAGGCAGAGCGGATCAGGCCGAGATGCGGTACCAGCACCAGCGGGAAAAGCAGGGAGGCGAAGAGCGCGCCGATATAGTCGAAGGTGAAGACCTTGGAGACCAGGTCCTTGAAGGCAAGCCGGCCCTCCAGGATGCGTAGCAGCAGGGGAATTTCGACACCGACTAGGATGCCGATCACGCCGACCAGGAAATAGAGCCAGAGGCGAAAGGAGGCGACCTGGTCGAACAGGATGAAGAGTGCCGCGGCCGACGAACCGCCAATCGCTCCGACCATCAGCTCGATGCGGACGAAATAAGCGAGCAGGTTGCGTTCGATGTAGCGCGAGAGCCACGACCCTACCCCCATGGCAAACAGATAGGCGCCGATAATGGTGGAGAACTGCGTGACCGAATCGCCGAGCAGGTAGCTCGCCAGCGTGCCGGCGATCAATTCGTAGACCAGCCCGCAGGTCGCAATGACGAAGGCCGAGAAGAGGAGCAGGATTTCCACGAAAGCGCCTTACGCCAACTTGCCGGAGGATCGCCTGTCAGCCGTGAATGGCCGAGGCGATGATGAGGGCGATACCAATCGCCACGGCCCCCAGGAAGATCGCCAGCGCCATGTTCTGCTTTTCGCAGATTTCTTTCCACACCTGCACTTTCGGGGTCAGCAGATCAAGCACCATGAAGGCGACGACGAAGACGACGAGGCCCAAGCCCGAATAGACCAGAGAGGCGACGACGAGTTTCAAATCGATCAGACCGGTTGCATCCATTGAAGTCCCCTATTTGTGGTACTCGTTGACGCCACGGTTGGCGGTCTGCTTCCCGTTGAACATGGCGGTGATGGCATAGCCGTTGAAGTTGGCCGCCGACATGCCGAGCACGATCAGCGCGGCATAGATCATCTGCAGCTTACTCATGTCTTTCCCCTCGCATCACTCGGCAACGCCTCCCTTTTCCCACCGCGATTTCTCGAACGTTATTCGCCTGATCATGCTGATGGCCGGCACGATCAGCAACAGCGCCATGGCAATGAGGTAGTTCGACCAAATCGGCACGTCGTATCGAATGGCGATGGTGACGGGCTGCGTCGACGCAGACAGCGATGGCGGCTTGGAGAACAGCCCCGCATCGGGATCTATCAGCAGTTTGTAGGTGCCGGGCGGCACCGGCGGCAGCAGCACCGTGTCGCTATTGCCCCCCTCCTCCCAGGCGCCGTCGGAATCAGTTCCACTGTAATGTTCGAGTGCCCGGAATACCGAATAGCTCTGGTTGGTCTCGATGTTGACGAGCGCCATGTCGAGTTCGAGCCAATCATTATTGAGGCTCGAATAGGTGTCGATCTCGACATTGCCCTCTCTTTCCAGTCGGAAGGACGCGGATGAAAGGGTCTTGCCTTTGTCGGCGGGGGTCAAATTGTAAGTTTGGCGATCGATGAGCGCATTTGCCGAGATCGCCAGCGAGGTGAATTGCAGCATCGTGGCTGCGATCACCGCCAAGACAATGATCGTGAGTGCCGGCTTGTGCGGGTTGACCTGACTTACGCCGGCGGACGAAGGCGTGGGCAGGGGCACATTGAAAGCTGCGGCGACGATGCTCGCATCGATATATTCTCCCTCCGAGACGATGATCTCCTCGTCGTTGCGCTCAACCATCAGCCGGTAGGGCGGCGCGATATAGTCGGTTACGGCGGTGACGTCCGAGGTCGATGCGCGCCAGAAGAATTCGCCGGCGACATAGGTGGTGCGCGCAAAACCCTTGCCGAAGAACTGGTAGCTGCGGCCATTCGCGTCGATCCAGCCTTGATCGCCAGCCCCCGGCACATCGCGATTGAGCATCTTGACCAAGGTCCAATGGCCGTATTCTTCGGCCAGGAAGCAGTAGCCATGGTAAGGGTTGAACAGCAGGTACTCGGTCCACTGAAAGTCGCCGGGGCCGTCGCAACGCCGCATATAGCCGACGACTTCCCAGTCGACATCCTTGAGCCGGGCCCGCGCGCCGATCGGGATCTCGGCACCCTGCATCGCCGACCGCGCCGTCTGGATGATGCTCAGGTTCTCGTCGGCCACGTCGATCAGCGACGAGCACTGGCTGCAGGTGGCGGTGATCGACTGGCCGACCGCACGCAGCGTGACCGGCCCGCCGCAATTCGGGCAGGCAAAGGTGCGCGGCCTGCCAGGCGCACGCGGTGGCGGCACCGGCTCCGAGGACGGGACGGTCGAAGGCTCGCCGTCCATCACCATCCCTCCAACGGTCGCAGATTGGTGAAGCGGAAGTCGTCCCATTCCACATAGCGGCCGACATAGGCGCGGCCCTCGCGTCCGTCATGATCGAGCGTGGCGAACTCACCTTCCTTGCCGATGCAGTCGACGGCAACCGTCCGCCGGCCTTTGGGCGCCGTGAAGGGCAGTTCGCCTTCCGAGCCCAGGCAGGTCGCCAGCTTGATGTCGACCGCGCGCAGCGTGGTGCCACCAAGTTCCACCGTGAAGCCCGGCCGTACTTCGTCGGCACCCTCGCCGCCCATCAACAGCGGCAGACAATATTCGAAGGTCTGGGTAACGTCCCGGGGCAAGGCGCCTTCCAGTTCGAAGCTGATGGAGAAGGATCCTTGCGCCTCGCCGATCCAGCCGCGCCGGCCATCCGCCATCAGCAGGTGCCATTCGTTCCACAGCCCGTCGCGCCAGCCGATTTTCAGCCGTCCGATGAGGGTGAAGGGCTGGTCCTCGAAATAGCCGCCGCTGCCGAGCTGCAGCGGGCTCATGTCGTCCGGCAGCGCCGCCATCACGCCGATCGACCTCACGTCAACATCAGTGCGCACCACCATGGATTGGCAATAGGCGCAGACGGCATAGACTGATTGAGCTGACCGGAAGATCAGCTCCGCACCGCAGGACGGGCAGTCGAACTTGCGCATGAAAACCCTGAGTTGGCGGTTGGCTGCGCCGGATCCACCGGCGACGACAAGGATTTCGAAACCGGACCTGTCCGCTGGCTCACTTGATCCGAGACAGCAGTTCGGCCTTCTTGGCGTCGAATTCCTGCTGCGTCAGAATTCCCTTGGCGAGCAGACCGCCGAGCTTTTCGAGAAGCTGTATGGGATCCTCGGCCGGCTGGGCCGGCGCCGCCTGCGATGCCGGAGCGGCGGGATTGCCGAGACCTTGCGCCATGGCCTGGCCGATCGCCATGCCGGCTCCAAGACCGGCCCCCGCCCCCGCCAGGCCGCCCGGATTCTCGGCGGCGATCGGGATCGATTCGGCGGTCTGGAACTGGGCGTAGCGATTGAGGTCGCCCAGCATGTTCATCGAGCTTACCTTGTCGAGGACGCGTTGGAGTTCCTCGGGCAGCGACAGGCTCTGCACGTAGAAGCTCTTGACCTCGATACCGTAAGCCTGGAGTGCCGGGCCGATCGCCTCGGCCAGTTGCTTTGAGAAGGCCTCCTGATTGGCAGCCATGTCGATAAAGCCGACTCTGCTTTGGCCGAGCGTGGTGGCGATGGCCGTGAGGATGATGCCGCGTAACTGCCCTTCGATCATTTCGGAGGTGGAGCGCTCGGCCGTGCCTACCAGGCGCGACCAGAACGCTTCGATATCGCCGATAGCATAGGAATAGTTGCCGAAGGCGCGGATGCGGATCGGCCCATATTCCTTATCGCGAATGGTCAGGGGCTGGGTTGTGCCCCATTTGCGGTCGACCTGGTCCTTGGTGTCGAAGAAATACACGTCCGACTTAAAGGGAGACTGGAAGAACTTGTCCCAGTTCCTCAGATAGGTCAGTACCGGCAGCGTCTGGGTATTGAGCGTGTAGGTGCCCGGCCCGAAGATGTCAGCGATTCTCCCTTCGTTGAAGAAGGCCGCCTTCTGCGTCTCGCGCACCACGAGTTGCCCGCCGTTCTGGATTTCCATGCCCGACATGGGGAAACGGAAGGCCAAAACACCCGGCTCATCGGCAGTCCACTGGATGACGTCGATAAATTGCTTGGAAATGAAGTCCAGAATGCCCATGCCCGTTCGCTCCATTTCGACCTGTCTAAACCCGGAGACAGCCTATCCGATCCAGCACGGCTGGCAAATGAGGAAGATTAAGCGAAGACCTCGAGGCGCCGCGGCAATTGGCCCTTTAGTAACCGGTCGATACGATCGGACACAACCACTTTGCGAGGTAGATTCGGCCCATGTCTGCTCAGTTATGCGGCCGCCCCGGAGGCAAGCACGCCATGGCTTAAAGGCGGCGCTCAGCCCCCATTCAATTGGTGAGCTGCAACCTGGAGAATTTGTTGGCGATGGTCTGGAAGACGTTGGGCAGCTTGGCTGGGTCCTCGACGGCGTAATAGTCACTGCAGTGTGCCGGCCTCCTCCATCCTCGAAAGATCGCCACTATTCCAGCGGCCTATCCCGAAACTTCTGCATTCTCCAGTCCTGTAGCCATGCTGTCCGTCCCAGCCTCCATTCGCTGGCGATAGGACCGGACAACTCGTGTGCTAACTAACCCGAGCAACTCATGTGCTTACGACAATCCTAGCTGCCGGCCTTGCCTTCCCGCGAAATTGCTGTATAGACGCGCCCAATCTGCCGGTCCTTGCTGGGGGCTGAACGGAGGGCCGTGGTCATAAGGACCGCGACACGAAGCCAGAAGCGCTTTGAGCCTCCCGTGTCTCCGCTCTCGACCGTCTCGTGATGCTCCTTTCTTCCCCGCGCCCTGGCGGCCGGGTCAGACAAGTTGCAGAGGCTTAGCCGCGAGGGCCGGACAGAGAAACGAAGAAAGGCAGAAAGACATAATGGCTCTTTACGAACATGTGTTTCTTGCCCGGCAGGACCTGTCGCAGCAGCAGGTTGACGCGCTTGTCGAACAGTACAAGGGCGTCATCACCGCGAATGGCGGCTCGGTCGGCCGGATCGAGAACTGGGGACTGAAGTCCCTCACCTACCGGGTCAAGAAGAACCGGAAGGCTTACTACACGCTGATGGACATCACCTGCCCGCCGGCCGCGCTCAACGAGATGGAGCGCCAGATGGGCCTGTCCGAAGACGTGCTGCGCTTCCTGACCATCAAGGTCGAGGCGCATGAGGAAGGCGCTTCGGCGATGATGCAGAAGCGCGAAGAGCGCTCCGAGCGCGGCGGCTTCGGCGACCGCGAGCGTGGCGATCGTGCTCCGCGTTCCTTCGGCGACCGCGACCGCGGCGACCGTGGTCCGCGTTCGTTCGGCGACCGCGAAGGCGGCGACCGTGGCCCGCGCCGTCCGCGCGAAGGCTTTGAAGGGGGTGCAGAATAATGGTCGACATCAACCAGATCCCGACCCGGCGTCCGTTCCATCGCCGCCGCAAGACCTGCCCGTTCTCCGGCGCCAACGCGCCCAAGATCGACTACAAGGACGTGCGTTTGCTGCAGCGCTACATTTCCGAGCGCGGCAAGATCGTGCCCTCGCGCATCACCGCCGTCAGCCAGAAGAAGCAGCGCGAGCTCGCCAAGGCGATCAAGCGCGCTCGCTTCCTCGGCCTGCTGCCTTACGTGGTTCGCTAAGATTTCCGAAGCGGGCGGCTCGCCGCCCGCTTCTTTCACCCACGGCGACGGGCGCCGCTGGGTCTCGATCAAAATCCCGAGTTGGGGCCAATTGCCTCTAACTGCCCAGACAGGCAGGACAGCGACAAGAGCGGCGACGCCGCGCCAAAGCTTCCTGACCTGTTCCAATTCATTCAGCGCCGATCGAACGATCGACGCCCAAACGAAGGAACGAAACCATGGAAGTCATCCTCCTCGAGCGCATTTCCCGCCTCGGCCAGATGGGCGAGACCGTGAAGGTCAAGGACGGGTTCGCCCGCAATTTCCTTTTGCCGCAGGGCAAGGCGCTGCGCGCCAACGAAGCCAACAAGAAGAAGTTCGAGGGCCAGCGCGCCCAGCTCGAAGCCCGCAACCTGGAGCGCAAGTCTGAAGCCTCCAAGATCGCCGAGACGCTCGACGGCAAGAGCTTCATCGTCGTGCGCTCGGCCGGCGAGACCGGCCAGCTCTACGGCTCGGTGTCGACCCGCGACATCGCCGATCTGCTGACCGCCGAAGGCTTCACCGTCAGCCGCAACCAGATCGAGCTCAACCAGCCGATCAAGACCATCGGCCTGTCCAATGTGGCGATCGCGCTGCACCCGGAAGTCGAGGTCACCGTGACGCTCAACGTCGCCCGTTCGGCCGACGAGGCGGAGCGCCAGGCCAAGGGCGAGACGCTGACCACCGCCGAAGCCATCTATGGCGAGGACATCAACGACAACGCCCGGCCGGAGAATTTCTTCGACCCGAATGCCGAGTTCGAGGGCGGCGAAGAGAACGCCTGATCACTGCCTTTCCGAAGCATCGCTTCGGCTCGCAGACGTCCAGTATTTCTGGACCAACGCCCGGGTCTCCGACCCGGGCTTTTTTGTGCCAAAAGGAACTTTTCGACACCCCATATCTTGTGCACATTACAGCGTAGCGCGTCGATTGGACGCGGGCGATGCCCTGTGGCATCTTCGCTCTGGCATTCCAGTCTAATTACCGGGTGATCCGACTGAGGGGACATTTGGTCATGAACATCCTGTTGAAACACGTTCTCGAGCGCCTGGTGCGGGCCGGCGACCTCAAGGTGACCGGACCGAAGGGCACGACGCACAAATTCGGCGACGGCAGCGGCGAACCGGTGCATATCCACATCAAGACCATGCATGCCGAGCGCGCCATCAGCTTCGATCCGATGCTGGCGGTTCCGGAAGCCTATATGGACGGCGAACTGGACGTGATCGAGGGCGGCGTGCTGGGGCTGATGCGCATCGCGTTCCAGAACATGGGCTCGAGCGGCATCGACGTGTCCTGGTCGAAGGCGATCGAGGGTCTGCGCCATGCCTTCCGCCGGCTGCAGCAGATCAACACCGCCGCGCGCTCGCGCCGCAACGTGCAGCGCCACTATGACCTGTCGGGCGAGCTCTACAAGCTCTTCCTCGACGAGGACATGCAGTATTCCTGCGCCTATTTCGAGCAGCCCGACATGACGCTGGACGAGGCGCAGCTGGCCAAGAAGCGCCACATCGCCGCGAAGCTCAGGCTCAAGGCCGGCCAAACCGTGCTCGACATCGGCTCCGGCTGGGGCGGGCTCGGCCTCTATCTCGCCAAGGCCTTCGACGTCGACGTGCAGGGCGTCACGCTCTCCACCGAACAGCATGGCGTCGCCACCGACCGCGCGCATGCGCAAGGCCTCCAGGACCGCGTGCATTTCGAGCTCAAGGACTATCGCCACATCAACGAGCGCTTCGACCGCATCGTCTCGGTCGGCATGTTCGAGCATGTCGGCGTCAACCATTACCGAACCTTCTTCGACAAGACCGCGACTCTGCTCAAGCCGGACGGCGTGATGCTGCTCCACACGATCGGCCGTTCCGGCGTGCCGTGGGCGACCAGCGCCTTCGTCCGCAAATACATCTTCCCGGGCGGCTACATCCCGGCGATGTCGGAGGTGATGCCCGCGATCGAGAAGTCGGGCCTCGTGGTGACGGACATCGAAATCCTGCGGCTGCACTATGCCGATACGCTCAAGCACTGGGGCGCACGCTTTGCCGCCAACCGCGACAAGGCGAAGGCCATCTATGACGAGCGCTTCTGCAGGATGTGGGAGTTCTATCTCGCCGCCTCGGAAGCCGCCTTCCGCTGGCAAGACCTGGTGATCTTCCAGTTCCAGATCGCCAAGAAGAACGACACGCTGCCGGTGACCCGCGACTACATCGCCAAGTGCGAGAAAGCGCTGGAGCTGCGCGACCACGACCATCCGGAGCCGGAAGCGCCCGCCGCCCAGCCGACCAAGCCGACGCGCAGGCGCAAGGCGGTGGAGTAGGTACCTTAGACATCGGCGTTGGAATGTATTGCTGCCTCTACAGCGAGGCCAGTTTCACAGGTCGGCGCTGCCCCTCATCTGGCTGCCGCCATCTTCTCCCCGTGAACGGGGAGAAGGGACGCGGTCATTGATGATTTCGCCAATCACAGGCGTTGCAGAATAGGCGCCAGCCAAGCGGCCAGCTCACTTCTCCCTGTTCACGGGGAGAAGGTGCCGGCAGGCGGATGAGGGGCAGCGCCGCCCTTCGAAATTTCCTTCAAGCCAGCAAGCCGATCATGACTTGCCATTCGGATGATGGCCTGTGACAAGTTCGATCCTGTCATGACCTATCTCATCTACGTCGCCGCAGCCCTTGCCGAGATCGGCGGCTGCTTCTCGTTCTGGGCGTGGTGGCGGCTGGACAAGTCGGCGCTCTGGCTTCTCCCCGGCCTTGTCTCGCTGGCACTGTTCGCCTTCCTGCTGTCGCTGGTCGACACGGACGCGGCGGGCCGCGCCTACGCGGCCTATGGCGGCATCTACATTGCGGCTTCGCTTGGCTGGCTGTGGCTGGTCGAAGGCGTGCGTCCCGACCGCTGGGACCTGGCGGGGGCAGCGCTCTGTATCGTCGGAGCGTCCGTCATCCTGCTGGCGCCGCGCGGGGCTTGAGGGATGGAACTCCCCGCTCCCTTGCGCCAAGGCGTCGACAGCCTGCTGGAGAAGGTGCCGCTGCCGGTGCTGAAGCAGGCTGCAAGGACCCTTTCCGAGCGCTACCGCGCCGAGCTGCGCGACGGTCGCTTGCACATGGGCGAGGACATGGCCGTCAAGGCCTATCTGGCGACGCGGCTGCCAGCCACCTATGCCGCCGTGCGCGCCAGCCTCGATGCGCTGGCCGATGCGCGACCGGATTTCCAGCCGAGGACCCTGCTCGACATCGGCGCCGGGCCTGGCACGATGCTTTGGGCCACCGCAGACGCCTGGCCGGAGCTGGAACAGGCGGTTCTGGTCGAGGCAAGTGCTGCGGTACGCAAGGTCGGGCAGTCGCTCGCAGCCGGCACAATCGGCGCCCGCACCGACTGGGTCGCCGGCGACGCCACCATCGATCTCGATAACCTGACGCCCGCCGATCTCGTCAGCATCGCCTATGTGCTCGATGAGGTCGCGCCGGCCTCGCTGCCAAAGCTCGTCGGCCGGCTCTGGCAACTGACCGGCGACACGCTGCTCATCGTCGAGCCTGGCACGCCCGCCGGCTGGCAGCGCATGGTTGCCGCGCGGCAGCAACTGATCGGAGCCGGCGCCCATGTCCTTGCGCCC
The DNA here is from genome assembly GCF_004016445.2 of Mesorhizobium sp. M2E.F.Ca.ET.219.01.1.1. Classification (GTDB taxonomy): domain Bacteria; phylum Pseudomonadota; class Alphaproteobacteria; order Rhizobiales; family Rhizobiaceae; genus Mesorhizobium. Next base: position 731,982 of record NZ_SADT02000002.1, on the reverse strand, counting down.
TGTTCACATGAGGCGCCCTGCCCGCTCGCGCCGCCCGACTGGTGCCATTTTTCGCGCCGCGTCGCCCGCTCGCGCCTGCATCGGCTGGTCAAGGAAGCGGACGTGCCCTGGGAGGACGAGAAATTCATCTATCTCGCCGCCTCCCGGCTACCGGCGCCCGCGCGCCCGGCACGTGTGATCGCGCCGCCGAAAGGCGGCTCGGGCAAGGTGGTGCTGAAACTATGCCGGCCCGATGCCGGCGCGGGAGAGCAACTCTTCAGCAAGCGCGACGGCGATGTCTTCAAGGCGGCGCGGCGGGCGGACTGGGGCGATTCGCTGCTATAGGAATTTTCTTGTTTTGTTCTCGTTTGAAGAGCTATCTTTCGCCTCTTCGATTCGAGTCAATGACGATTCTTTCCACCAGAAAATTTTGGCTGTGAATCGCGAGTATCAAAGTCAGTCAGAATCGTACTGTTGCAGAAAGGTCAGCATCGAATCTTCCCGTTCTGGTATCGAGGATAGCGGGATCGAAATCGGGGATATCATGGCAGAGGCGGCACTGAAATTCGGCGCGGCGGAAACGCCGCTCTATCGCGAGGCACCGAACAATATCGAGGCCGAGCAGGCGCTGCTCGGCGCCATCCTCGTCAACAACGACGCCTTCTACCGGGTCTCGGATTTCCTCAAGCCCGGCCATTTCTACGAGCCGCTGCACCGCCGCATCTTCGAGGTGGCGTCCGAGCTGATCCGCATGGGTAAGATCGCGACGCCGATCACGCTCAAGACCTTCCTGCCGGCCGACGAGAAGGTCGGCGACATGACGGTGGCGCAATATGTCGTGCGGCTGGCGGTGGAAGCGGTCACCGTCGTCAACGCCACCGACTATGGCCGCGCCATCTACGACCTCGCGACGCGCCGGGCGCTGATCACCGTCGGCGAGGACATGGTCAACATCGCCTATGACGCGCCGGTCGACATGTCGCCCTCCGACCAGATCGAGGACGCCGAGCGGCGGCTGTTCGAGCTCGCCGAAACCGGCCGCTATGACGGCGGCTTCGAAAGCTTCAACGATGCAGTCAAGACCGCCGTCGACATGGCCAATGCCGCCTATATGCGCGACGGCCACCTGTCCGGCATCTCGACCGGCCTGCGCGACCTCGACCGCCGCATGGGCGGCCTGCAGCCTTCCGACCTGATCGTGCTCGCCGGACGCCCGGGCATGGGCAAGACCTCCTTGGCCACCAACATCGCCTTCAACATCGCCGAGGCCTATGTCCCGGCGCAGCAGGCCGACGGCACCTTCAAGGCCGCCAATGGCGGCGTCGTCGGCTTCTTCTCGCTGGAAATGTCGTCGGAGCAGCTCGCCACCCGCATCATCTCCGAGCAGACCGAGATCTCGTCATCGAAGATCCGCCGCGGCGAGATCACCGAGATGGATTTCGAAAAACTCGTCGCCTGCTCGCAGACGATGCAGAAGATCCCGCTGTTCATCGACCAGACCGGCGGTATCTCGATCGCGCAGCTTTCCGCCCGCGCGCGGCGCCTGAAGCGCCAGCGCGGCCTCGACCTCATCGTCATCGACTATATCCAGCTGATGCAGGGATCGAGCGCGCGCGCCTCGCAGAACCGCGTGCAGGAAATCACCGAGATCACCACGGGCCTGAAAGCTTTAGCCAAGGAGCTCGGCGTGCCGATCATCGCGCTGTCGCAGCTGTCGCGTCAGGTCGAAAGCCGCGACGACAAGCGCCCGCAGCTCTCGGACCTTCGCGAATCCGGCTCCATCGAGCAGGACGCCGACGTGGTGCTGTTCGTCTATCGCGAGGAGTACTACCTCAAGAACCGCGAGCCGAAGCTCGGCACCGAGGAATACGTCAAGTGGGAAAACGAGATGAACGAGGCGCGCGGCAAGGCCGAGTGCATCGTCGCCAAGCAGCGCCACGGACCGACCGGCACCGTCAGCCTCGCCTTCCACGGCGAATTCACGCGGTTTTCCGATCTGGCGGAAGAGCATCATCTGCCGGAGAGGTTTGAGTAGGCGCGTGCTGGGGACCACAGCAAAAGTGACGAGCGTTGGCGCTCTACGGCGCCCCCCTCTGTCCTGCCGGACATCTCCCCCACAAGGGGGGAGATTGGCCGTCGCCACCGCCGCCACTTTTTTCTGCAACGTTGAAAATTGGCGAAAGCCGTCGTGCGGTCCGATCTCCCCCCAAGTGGGGGAGATGTCCGGCAGGACAGAGGGGGGCGCGAAGGAACGCGGCGCTCGCCAACTGGCGAGAAGGTAGCAGCGTGGCCAAACCCCGCGTTCAGTTCATCTGCCAGAATTGCGGCTCGGTGCATCAGCGCTGGGCCGGCAAATGCGACGCCTGCGGCGAGTGGAACACGCTGGTCGAGGAAGGCACCGCTGGCGGCATCGGCTCGGGGCCGGCCAACACGCGCAACGCGCGAAAAGGTCGCGCCGTGGTGCTGACCAGTCTCGCCGGCGACATCGAGGACGCGCCGCGCATCGTCTCCGGCATCGGCGAGCTCGACCGCGCCACCGGCGGCGGCTTCGTGCGCGGTTCGGCGCTGCTGGTCGGCGGCGATCCCGGCATTGGCAAGTCGACGCTTTTGACGCAAGCCGCCGCCGCGCTCGCCTCGAAGGGCCACCGCATCGTCTATGTCTCGGGCGAGGAGGCCGTCGCGCAGATCAGGCTGCGCGCCCAGCGGCTCGGCGTCGCCTCGACGCCGGTCGAGCTTGCCGCCGAAACCAATGTCGAGGACATTCTGGCGACCATCGCCGACGGCAAGCGGCCGGACCTCGTCATTCTCGATTCCATCCAGACGCTGTGGACCGACCTTGCCGATTCGGCGCCGGGCACGGTCACGCAGGTGCGGGCGGCCGCTCAGGCGATGATCCGCTACGCGAAATCCACTGGTGCGGCGATCGTGCTTGTCGGCCATGTCACCAAGGAGGGCCAGATCGCCGGCCCGCGCGTCGTCGAGCACATGGTCGACGGCGTGCTCTATTTCGAGGGCGAAGGCAACCACCACTTCCGCATTCTGCGCACTGTGAAGAACCGCTTCGGGCCGACCGACGAGATCGGGGTGTTCGAAATGTCGGACAAGGGCCTGCGCGAGGTCTCCAATCCGTCCGAGCTTTTCCTCGGCGAACGGCACGCGAAATCGCCGGGCGCGGCGGTTTTCGCGGGCATGGAAGGCACGCGGCCGGTGCTGGTCGAGATCCAGGCGCTGGTCGCGCCCTCCTCGCTCGGCACGCCGCGCCGCGCCGTGGTCGGCTGGGACGGCGCGCGGCTGTCGATGGTGCTCGCGGTGCTCGAGGCGCATTGCGGCGTGCGCTTCGGCCAGCACGACGTCTATCTCAATGTCGCCGGCGGCTACCGGATCTCGGAGCCGGCGGCCGATCTGGCGGTCGCCGCCGCGCTGGTTTCGTCGCTCACCGGTCTTGCCCTTCCCGCCGATTGCGTCTATTTCGGCGAAATCAGCCTATCGGGCGCCGTCAGGCCGGTTGCGCATGCGCAGCAGCGCCTCAAGGAAGCCGAAAAGCTGGGCTTTGGAAGCGCGGTGCTGCCGCTCGGCAGCGAGGAAGTTGCCGGGGGGATCGGGGCCGGCGCGTTCCAGCCCACCGAGCTTGCCGACCTTGTGGCGCGCATAGCCGGCTCACGGCGCGGCCGTGCCGACGTCGAGGAGTGATGCGGCTCATCAAGCCGCAAGACAGGAAGTGGGGCGAGAACCATGCCGATTACGCTGCTTGACGGAATCCTCGTCGGCTTCACCCTGGTCTCAGCCATGCTCGCCATGGTGCGCGGCTTCTCCCGCGAAGTGCTGTCGGTCGTCTCCTGGGCGGCGGCGGCGGCGGCGGCGTTCTTCTTCTACAAGCCGGTCCTGCCCTATGTGCAGCCCTATATCGACAACGACAAGATCGCGATGGCGGCTTCCGCCGGCATCGTCTTCCTGATCGCGCTGATCGTCGTCTCCGTCATCACGATGAAGCTTGCCGACTGGATCATCGATTCGCGCATCGGCGCGCTCGACCGCACGCTCGGCTTCCTCTATGGCGCGGCGCGCGGCATCCTGGTGGTCGCGGTGGCGCTTCTGTTCTTCAACTGGCTGGCCGGCGCCAAGGCGCCCGCCTGGATCGCCAACGCCAAGTCGCGGCCGTTGCTCGAGACGATCGGCGCCAAGCTCGAAAGCGTGCTGCCGGAAAACACCGAGGAACTGGTCAATAAATACACGCATAAGGGCACGCCGCAGGCCGGCGCGCCGGCCACCACCGACCAGCCCGCGGCCGAGCCGCCGGCCGGCGACGACAACGCGCCGGCGCCCGACGACAGCGAGGGCGAGGCGCCTGCCGACAACGAGCCGGCTCCGACACCTGCTCCTGCTCCTGCTCCGGCTCCCGCTCCAGCGCCGGCAAACTGAAATCCAGGCCGGCCACAGCGCTGGCCTGAGGCAATTTGTGAATGCTTGACGAGGTGCGTTGCGTTCCGCGAGAGATCGCCCTATATGGCGGCTTTAGCGGAGCTTGAGCACCAGATGGCAGACTCAACGGCAGATGCAGGCAATGTCCTTTCCGCCGAGGCTGACGATCATTTCCACGACGAATGCGGCGTGTTCGGCATCTTCGGCCGGCAGGACGCGGCGGCGATCGTGACACTCGGCCTGCACGCCTTGCAGCATCGCGGCCAGGAAGCGGCCGGCATCGTCTCCTATGACGGCACCCAGTTCCATGTCGAACGCCATGTCGGCCTGATCGGCGATACCTTCACCAAGCAGCGCGTCATCGACAGCCTGCAGGGCAATCGCGCCATCGGCCATACGCGCTACGCCACGACCGGCGGCGCCGGCCTGCGCAACATCCAGCCTTTCTTCGCCGAGCTTGCAGAGGGCGGTCTTGCCGTCGCCCACAACGGCAACCTCACCAACGCGCTCACCGTGCAGCGCGCGCTGCAGAAACAGGGCTCGATCTTCTCCTCGACGTCAGACACCGAGACGCTGCTGCATCTGGTCGCGACCAGCAAGGAGCGCGATCTGAATTCGCGCTTCATCGACGCGGTGCGCCAGGTGGAGGGCGCCTTCTCACTGGTGGCGATGACGGCCAAGAAGATGATCGGCTGCCGCGACCCGCTTGGAATCCGGCCTCTGGTGCTGGGCGACCTCGACGGCGCCTGGATCCTCGCTTCGGAGACCTGCGCGCTCGACATCATCGGCGCCCGCTTCGTGCGCGATATCAAGCCCGGCGAGATGGTGGTCATCACCTCCAAGGGGATCGAAAGCATCTTCCCGTTCGAGCCGCAGAAGACGCGCTTCTGCATCTTCGAATATGTCTATTTCGCGCGCCCGGATTCATCGGTCGAGGGCCGCAACGTCTACGAGGTGCGCAAGCGCATCGGCGCGGAGCTGGCACAGGAAAACCCGGTCGAGGCCGACATTGTCGTGCCGGTGCCGGATTCCGGCACGCCGGCCGCGATCGGCTTCTCACAAGCCGCCGGCATCCCCTTCGAGCTCGGCATCATCCGCAACCATTATGTCGGACGCACCTTCATCCAGCCCGGCGATTCGATCCGCCACATGGGCGTGAAGCTGAAGCACAACGCCAACCGCCGCATGATCGAGGGCAAGCGCGTGGTGCTGGTCGACGATTCGATCGTGCGCGGCACCACCAGCCAGAAGATCGTGCAGATGGTGCGCGACGCCGGCGCGAAGGAAGTGCATATGCGCATCGCCTCGCCGCCGACCAGCGCATCCTGCTTCTACGGCGTCGATACGCCCGAGAAGTCGAAGCTGCTCGCATCGCGCATGTCGGTCGAGGAGATGGCGGAGTTCATCCGCGTCGATTCGCTTGGTTTCCTGTCGATCGACGGGCTCTACCGCGCCGTCGGCGAGGCGCGCCGGGACAACGACCAGCCGCAATTCTGCGACGCCTGCTTCACGGGACAGTACCCCACCCGCCTGCTCGACTTCGAAGGCCACGACAATGTGCGCACGCTGTCGCTGCTGGCGTCGAGCGGGTCGTAAGCACTCTACGGAATTCCTGAATGACTCTCGACCTTTCCGGCCGCGTGGCGGTCGTAACCGGCGCCTCGCGCGGCATCGGCTATTTCATCGCCAGGGAACTGGCGGCGGCCGGCGCGCATGTGATCGCGGTGGCGCGCACGGTGGGCGGGTTGGAAGAGCTCGACGACCAGATCAAGGCCGATGGCCGCGGACAGGCGACGCTGGTGCCGCTCGACCTGACCGACATGCCGGGCATCGACCGTCTCGGCGGCGCCATCCACGAACGCTGGGGCAAGCTCGACATCCTCGTCGCCAATGCCGGCGTGCTCGGCGTCATCTCGCCGATCGGCCATGTCGAGGCCAAGACCTTCGACAAGGTGATGACCGTCAACGTCACCTCGACCTGGCGGCTGATCCGTTCGGTCGATCCGCTGCTGCGGCTCTCCGACGCCGGCCGCGCCATCATCATGACCTCCAACGCGGCGCATTCGGCGCGCGCCTTCTGGGCGCCCTACGCGGCGTCCAAGGCGGCGGTCGAAACGATGATGCGCTCCTGGGCGCATGAGACCGAGAGCCTGCCGCTGAGGGTGAACGCCGCAGATCCGGGCGCGACCCGCACGGCGATGCGCGCGCAGGCCATGCCCGGCGAGGATCCGGAGACGCTGCCGCACCCCTCCGAGATCGCCAGGCGCATCGTGCCGCTGGCAAGCCCGGAGCTGAAGGAGACGGGCCTGATCTTCCAGGCCAAGCACAACCGCTTCGTCGCCTACCGGCAGCCGGAATAATTCGGGTTCAAAACGCGTCGCGGCCGACTGAGCCCGCCTGGCGAAAGCCCTCTTCACGGGTCTGTGAACGGTGCTGCGGAAGCGTGTTCCGCCGCCCTGCTTTCGCCGCTCCAAGGGAGTTGCTAGGATCGGTCCGACTCCGACATTCAAGCAAAGCGAGGAATTCCCATGGCTGCCACCCCCAGCGTAGCGTTGGTCTGGTATCTGGTGATCGCCGGCCCGCAAGGCGGCATGGTGGTGCTGCCCAGCACCTTCGACACCCGCGAGCAGTGCTCCAACGCCATCACCGAATATCAGAAGCAGCCGACGCCGCAGGGCTGGGCCGTGCAATGCGTGCCGAGCGCCTCGCCGTTCACCGATGAAGGCGATGCGGAGACGCCGTCGGCGCAGTAGCGGAGCACTGAAGCTGCTAATCTCCCCCCTCGTGGCCGGCAGGCCAGAGGGGGGCGCCAAGGAACGCCAGCCTTTTGCTTTGCTTCAGCCGAAGCTTCGAAATTTCGTAGATTTCGCCTGGCCAAACTTCGAAACGTCGGCGGGACAGCGCCCCCCTCTGCCCTGCCGGGCATCTCCCCCACGAGGGGGGAGATTGGCTGTGTCACCGCCCCGCGCTCACGCTCAGCGCCGGCTTGTTGTTGATCGTCTGAAACACCACGCAGTAGCGCTCGGTGAGCTTCATCAGCGAATCGATGCGCTCCCGCGGCTCGTCCGTGTCGAGATCGAATTTGAGCCTTATCTCGCGAAAGCCGACCGGCGCATCACGGGCGACGCCGAGCGTGCCGCGAAAATCGAGGTCGCCCTCTGCCTCGAGGGTGGCGTTGCCGAGCTTGAACTCCAGCGCCGTCGCCACCGCTTTCAGCGTCACGCCCGCGCAAGCGACCAGCGCCTCCAGCAGCATGTCGCCAGAGCATAGCTCAAGGCCCGAACCGCCGGTGGCCGGATGAAGCCCGGCGACGGCGAGCGCCCTGCCCGTCTCCACCTTGCAGGCGATCGACTGGTCGTCGAGCGTGCCGCGCGCTCTCAGCGTGACCAGCGCCTTGGCGGCATTATCGCGATAGGCTTCCTTCAGCGGCGCCTGCAGGGCCTTGAGTGCGGTGGCGTCCATTGGGTTGTCCTCCCGTACGTCTTTGTGGTTGATAGCACATAATTCAGCTTGGGTTCCTCGCCCCCATGAAATGGGGGAGAGGTGGCTCGGCGAAGCCGAGACGGAGAGGGGGAGCGCCATACGAAGGCCCCCTCTCCGTCCGCTTCGCGGACACCTCTCCCCCGCCTTTGGCGGGGGCGAGGAACCCAGGTTTTGAGACGCCCCTTTGACTTCCCTCGCCCCAGCCATACCTTTGCGGATGCCATTCAAGCGGAGCCCTCATGCGATCCAAACTCGTCCCCCTCATCGTCCTGGCGCTCGCCGCCTTCGCTCAGCCAGCCCTCGCCGCCGAGACAGCCGAACGCCCCGCGCCGACCGGCGGCGTGCTGTCGCTGTTGCCGCCGCCGCAGGTGACCGAGCATTCGATCACGCTTGGCGGACGCAAGCTGGACTACCAGGCCAAGGCCGGCACGCTGTCGCTCCTGTCGGGCAAGGGCGACGTCACGGCCGAGATCTTCTATGTCGCCTACACGCAGCAGTCGCCCGCCCCGGCGAAGGACCGGCCGATCACTTTCGTGTTCAACGGCGGGCCGGGCGCGGCGTCTGCCTATCTGCATCTCGGCGCGATCGGGCCGCGCATCGTCGAGACCGCAGCCGACGGCGAGTTCCGGCCACCGCCGCAAAAGCTCATCGACAATCCCGACAGCTGGCTCGACATGAGCGATCTCGTCTTCGTCGATCCGGTCGGCACCGGCTACAGCCGGGAGGCGCCTGGGCACGAGGGCAAAGAGTTCTGGAGCGTCGATGCCGACGCCAGCTCGGTCGGGGCCTTCATCCGGCTCTATCTGGCACAGAACGGCCGCACCGGATCGCCGCTGTTCCTCGCCGGCGAGAGCTATGGCGGCTTTCGTGCGGCGCTGCTTGCCCGCACGCTGCAGGAGGATGTGGGCCTGAGCCCCAGCGGCATCGTGCTGATCTCGCCGGCGCTGGAATTCATGCTGGTGCGGCCCGACCAGTTCGACCAGTTGCACTGGGCGCTGGAGCTGCCGTCGCTGGCGGCGACCCGCCTAAAGGGCGATGGCGTGAGCGGCGACGCGCTGCGCGACAGGCTGGCCGAGGTCGAGCACTACGCGCTCGGCGACTACCTGACGGCGTTGAACAGCGGACTGGAGCAAGGCGGCAAGCTGGCAAGCGGACGCGTTTCGGAGCTCGCTGGCCTGCCGCTCGATCTCGTCCAGCGCAATTTCGCCCGCATCCCGACAGGCCTTTTCGCCAAGGAATTCCAACGCGCCACCGGCAAGGTGCTCAGCCCCTATGACGCCACCATCGGCACCGCCGACATCGCCCCGCAAAGCCCGCGCGACGCCGGCCCCGATCCGGTGCTCGACCGCAGCGTTCCGGCTCTGACTTCCGCTTTTGTCGCCTATGCCCGCGACGAGCTCAACTACCGCACCGATGTCAGCTACCGGCTGCTCAATGGCGAGGTCACCCGCAACTGGGACTACGGCACCTCGGGCCAGGGCTATGCCGGCGTGATGAACGACCTGCAGCGGGCGCGCTCGCTCAACCCGGCGCTCGGCGTCGTCATCGTCAACGGCTACACCGACCTCGTCACGCCCTATCTCGCCTCGCGCTATCTTGTGAACCAGCTTCCTTCGCTGTCCGACGCCAAGCCGATCCGGCTCGACGTCGTCGAAGGCGGCCACATGATGTATCTGCGGCCGGACGGGCGCCGTACGTTGAAGGACGCGGCATCGGAGCTTTATCAGGCGACGCAGTGAGCGCTACCGGCGGTCCCTGCTGCGGCGCGATGGTGAGGTCAGGAACCGCCACTACCGCTGGCCGTTGGCGGACGGTGCCCCGACAGGGCTTCAACGGCGTCTTCGATGCTGGCAGGCTGCAGCTCGACGTCCTCCAGATATAGTCGCCCGGCCACAATCTGACCGTCGACAATTTCGAACAGCGCGACCCCGCGCACCTCGAAGGGCTGCCCGTCGGAGCGAGTACCCGACCAATGCCATTCGATCCAGGTCGTGTCGCCGTCCTGGACCGAGCGCGTGACCGCCGCGTGGAAGTCAGGTATTCCCGCGAACATGGCCTCCCAGTTGGCCCGCATCTGGTCCCGCCCGACGAAGGCTCTGCCCGGGTGCGCCGGCTGTGTGCTCCGATAGTTCTCGTGGATGAGAGCGGTGACGGCGTCGAGATCATGCGCATTCATCGCGGTGACCAGTCGATCGATCACGTCCGTCATCGCACTTCCGGACTTGTGCAACGCAGGCATTGGCGCTCTCCGTGGTCTACTGCCGGTGCAAGCCACGCCGATCAATCCGCGAGCCTCAAAATTACCTGATCGGGCTATTGCCGTCCAGCATTGCAAGGCTCCGAACATGCTCGCTGCCTCTCGAGCAGCGCAGCCCCTGCTTTCGCCCGTAGCTTGGCGCGCGGCCGTGATTTGGAGCGTACGGCTTGTTCGAGCCAAGCACGGTCGTAGGTCATGCGAACACCTTACTTCTTGTCGGTCAGCGAGCGTCGCAGCTGGTCGTCGAGGGTCGCAAATTCGCCGGCCAAGCGGTCACAGGCGGCGCGATCAGCCTGGCAGCGGATTTTCCGTTTTATGATCCAATGGCCTTGCGAGTCCTTGTCCAGCCACCGGCAGGTGACCGCGGGATAGGCCTTCTCGGACGGCTTTGTAAAAACCCATTGCGTCACGCCGTCATCACCGACGAATAGGTCGAAGCGGTCTGATGCCGGAGCTTGACGGAGGCTCGCCCGCACCTGCCTGAGAAAATCCGCCGTGCCGCCACCGTGGATACCGCACATCGCCGAAGGACCATGCTCGTAGCGGTAAACGGTTTCGGCGCCGGAGATATCCGCGCTCGCGATCAGTATTGCGCCCGCTACAAAGACTGCTTTCACCCGATGCCCCTCCCCCAGCCTTCGCCACGCTATCATCCGATGCAGGGATTGCCATCCCTGCGCCAACGCAAGCGCCCTGCTGGCGCAGCGCTGCCCTTGTTTTCACTCGTATAGCTGCGGATGTGGTGCCGGTCGGACGGGCCACCTCCGGGCAAGCAGATCGATACCATGGCCGAAGTCGTCGTCCTCGATAGCCGCGAAAGGGTGCTGGCCGGCATCCTGTTCACGGCTGCCGCCTATTTCCTGTTTTCGGCGCAGGACGCCTCGATCAAGCTTCTGGTCGCCGGCATGACGGTCTGGCAGATCATGTTCGTGCGTTCCATCACCGTGCTGCTCGCCTGCGGCGCGATCGGCGGGAAGCGGCTGTTCGCCGATACGATCGATTCGCCAATCGTCAAGCCGATGCTGGTGCGCAGCGCCTGGCTTTGCTACTACAACGCCGCCCGCTCGCTGCAGCTCGCCGAGCTCACGACCATCTATTATGCCGCGCCGATCATCGTCACCGTGCTGTCGGTGCTGATCCTGGGCGAGACGGTGCCGCTGTTGCGCTGGACCGCGGTGTTCATCGGTTTCGTCGGTGTCTTCATCGCCTGCGATCCGACGCGGCTCGGCCTTTCCGTGCCGGTGCTTCTGGTGCTAGCCGCCGCGGTTTTGTGGGGCATAGCCGTCGTGCTCATGCGCAAGACCGCCATGCAGGAGCGCACCATGATCCAGCTCGTGCTCAACAATTTCTATTTCCTGCTCTTCTCGGCAGTACCGGCGCTGATCTGGTGGCGCATGCCCGACGGGCCGCAGCTCCTGCTGCTTATCAGCGTCGGGGCTCTCGGCGGGGTGGCGCAATATGTGCTGTTCGAAGGCATGAAACGCGCGCCGGTATCGATCGTGGCGCCGTTCGAATACACCTCGCTGGTGTGGGCCTTCGCGCTGGGCTTCGCCATCTGGGGCGACGTGCCGCGCACGGAGGTGTTCATGGGCGCGGCGCTGATCGTCGGCGCCGGCTTGCTCATCGTCGGCAACGAGCATTTCCGCAAGCGGGAGCAGGCCTGATGACAGAAGGCTGTCAGGAGCAACCAGGTAGGCTGGCGCCATGACGGACACGCTCGATATGCCGCAGAAGCTCACGCTTGGCGCCGCCGACGCAGCGGCCGAGCGCACGCTCGGCATCATCCTGGTGTCGGCATCGGCCATCGCCTTCGCGCTTACCGGCGTGCTGACCAAGTCGATCCATGCCGATCCGCTGACCATCACCTGCTGGCGCGGTTTTTTCGGCTCGATCCTGATCACGCTCTATGTGCTGTGGCGCCGGCGCCGCTCGGGCGGGCGCGAGAGCCTCAGATTGGGCTGGCGCGGTTGGCTGCTGGCGGTCGAGGGTGCCGCCGCCAGCGTCGCCTTCATCTCGGCCTTCAAATACACCTATGTCGCCAATGTCGCGGTCATCTACGCGACATCGCCCTTCATCGCCGCACTGCTTGCCTTCCTTCTGGTGCGGGAGAAATTCCGGCTGCAGACGATGCTGGCAGCGGCCGTGTCGCTGTGCGGCGTCGCCATCATGGTTGGCGGCGGCCTCGGCAGCGGCCATCTGTTCGGCGACGGCCTGGCGCTTTTGATGACTGCCGGCAGCGCGCTTTACATGATCATGGTGCGCGCCTTCCGCGACTCGCCGGTTGTCTGGGCGGGCGCGGTCTCGGCCTTCCTGCTCTTCGTGCTCGGCTGGTTCGTCACCGATCCGCTGGCCGTCTCGACGCGCGACGTGGTGCTACTTGCCACCTTCGGCTGCTCATTCGCCCTGGCCTCGATCCTGTGGACGGAAGGCTCGCGGCTCATTCCGGCGGCCGAATCCGGCCTGCTGGGCTCGGCGGAAGTGCCGTTCGCCATCCTGTTTGCCCTGGTCTTCCTCGGCGAAACCCCGCCCATGGCCAGCGTCATCGGCGGCGCCATCGTGCTTTGCGCGGTCTTTGCCCATGCCGGACGCGACTGGCTGAAGGCGAAATCGGCACCCTCGTAAAAAATATTTTGCCAATCGCGGAACCATCATCCGGCTCAGGCATTGTTAGATCGACGGGTCACCCCCAAGTCCCCCCAAACCCCTCGACCCGTCCGACTAGAAGCCGACCCGCAAAAAGGTCGGCTTTTTCTTTGGGGACTTCCTGGCCGATCATCACGGCAGGGTCAGGCCGTCGCCGAGCAGTTCCACCAGATCTCGCGCCGGGCGCGGAGCCTGGCGGCTGAGCCGGATGGCGAAGTCGGCCATCGGCAAAGGCGGCAGGTCGACATCGGCGGGCGCTTCCACGATGCCGGAATGGGCAAAACGCCGGGTGCGCGGCGTCAGCGCGATGCCGGCATTGACCGCGCTGCGCAGGCCGGCAAGGCTGGCGCTGCCGGCGGCGATGCGATAGCGGCGGCCGGCAGCGTCGAGCGCGTTGAGCGCCGCCTCGCGGAAGCCGCAATAGGGATCGAGCAGCGCCAGCGGCACGGCTTCGGACCGAGCCGCCAGGCCTTTTTCGGAGCAGAGCCACAGCATCTGCTCGCTGATCACGGCCGTTTCATCCGGCGACGGGGCATGGCGCATGGTGATCGCGAGGTCGAGCTGGCCCGCCTGCAGCGCCGAGCCGAGCTCCAGGGAGCGGCCGACGCGCAGCTCGATCCGGACGCGCGGATGGCTGGCCGCGAAGGCCCTCAGAAGATCAGGCAGGCCGTGGTCGGCGAAATCCTGCGTCGTGCCGATGGCGATGCGGCCGCCGGCGCGCGCGCCTTTCAGCGCCAGCCACGCCTCGGTGTGCACGGCAAGGATGCGCCGGGCATGGCCGACAAGATCCTCGCCGGCCGGCGTCAGCCCGCGCCCCCTGCCCTGCGGGATGAGCAGCGGCTCGCCGACGATTTCTTCGAGCCGCTGCATCTGCGCGGTCACCGCCGATGGCGTGCGGCCGACAGCGGAGGCGGCCTTGGCCAGCGAGCCGCCATCGACGAAGGCGAGGAAGGTTTTCAGCAGGTCGGGATCGAGCATTTCCATACTTCGATGATATCGAAGTATCCATCAAAAACAATTCGATTTTATTGAATACATGCCGGTGACATGATCCTCTCATCGAAGGCGAAGCGCCCAACCCAAGGAGAGAAAAATGCCGATCATCAACATCAGCGTCACCAGCAAGCCTGACGCCAAGCTGTCCGCCGCGATCGCCAGGGAGGTCACCGACATCACCGCGAAGCTGCTGCGCAAGGACCCGACGATCACCGCGATCGCGGTCAACTACATTGATCCGCAGCACTGGTTCGCCGGCGGCAGGTCGCTGGCCGAGCACGGGACCAAGACGTTCTGGCTGGATATCAAGGTCGTCGACGGCACCAACACCAAGCTCGAGTTGGAGGCCTATCTGAAGGCGATCTTTGAGGCTTTCGGGCGGCTGCTCGGCGGCGTGCATGAGGAAAGCTATGCCTTCGTGCATGAGGTCCCGGCGGCCGCCTATGGCTACGGCGGCAAGAGCCAGGAGTTCCGGTTCATCAGCGGGAGGCTGAAGGCGGCATGAGGGTGTTGTGCTCGCTCCTCCCGCCTGGACGGCACGCTATCCCGCGGGAGGATGAAGTCTTGTATCCAGCGCGAAATCCTCCTGCAGGTGCGGCTTGTAGAGACCGCTCGCCCGGCCGGGATCGAACACCAGGTTCCAGCTATGCTGGGACACCGCGCTCGGAATCAGGAACAAGGGGTGGTCCGCCAGCAGACCGTCGCCAAATTGCTGCTGCCCTGCGCTTGGAATGCCTGGCCGAAGCCAGTTCGCGTTTGGGATATCGCCGATTTCCAAGACATGAATTTTCGAAGGATCGGCGATCTCGAATGCCGTCAGCACGTGGCGGACAGTATCGAGCGTCCGGAATCCCTTGTGTACGGCCACCTCGAGAATGGCGGTCGAGGGGTCTATGGATGCATAGACAGCCCTTACCCCTTTGCTGTTCCACCTTCCTCCGAGTTTGAAGGCTCCCTCGCCGCTGTCCCAGCTTGCCTGGAAGCGTTTGTGGTCAAGTCTCCAGCCGAGGACTTCTCCCGTCCCCAGATAACCCGGCAAAGGCGTCACGCGTAGACACCATAGTCAAGCCGTTCGAGGAATTCCTGCACAAGCATAGTGCCCGCCGCCGTGGCCAAGAGGTCGATCGGTCGCCGGTTGTCCAAGCCCATGGCGGGCTCGATCATCCATTTTTCGGCCGCTTCTTGAGTGCCAAGAACAGACGTGGCCTTGGTGAGAACCCTGGCGAAATTCCAGGTCCTCGAGCCCTGCTCGCGGTTGAGCGTCCTGGAGTGATCCGATTTGTGCCGCTGAAATGTCCGCTCGCTCATGCCGAATGCAGCCTCGAAGGCATCCGCTTCGATGACGGTCAGTTGCCTGACAAGGCTTTCCAGGGCCTGGCTTGGAATTCCGTGCAGGATCATTTCATGGGCCTCGAGCGGGCTGGATACCGAGGATCCAAGAACCTTCGGCCCGCCGAACAGATCGACCAGCCGTTCGAACTCCGGCTCCATGTGTGGTGCTTCGGCGAACCCCGCCGGGAAACTGGCCATGTTCACGTCTCCGTCACGTGTCATATTATTTACGACACTTGTCACGATGTTTCAAGTGGCGATCGAAGTAGTGCATCACTCCGCATTGACCTTGCCCGCGCTTCCGCTACCCTCTGCCACCAAAGCGGCCGCTCAAGAGCCGCGTCCTGGAGGAGACTGGGAGAGCGGCATGATCCTGACCCTGGCGCTGCTGGCGGGCCTTGTCTTTGCCTGGCTGCTTATCGCCGTGATCGAAAGGTTCCGGCTCGACCTGCGTTTCACCCAGGCGCTGCTCTATGTGCCGTTCAAGCTCGCCTACCGCATCGCAGACAACCGCATCCGCATCGCCCGCAGCGCCAAGACACCGGTCATCTACGTGGTCTCGCACCAGTCGCGCATCGAGCCGGCGCTGATGCTGTCGCTGCTTCCCGACGACACGCTGCATATTCTGGACGAGGCTTCGGCGCGCTCGCCCTGGCTGGAGCCTTGGCGCGAGCTTGCCCGCACCATCGCCTTCAATGCCGAGCATGTCTTCGTCAGCCGGCGGCTGGTGCGCGTGCTGAAGGGCAAGGGACGGCTCGCCGTCTACCTGCCGGACAATGTCGAGCCGGACGTCAAATCCTTCCGGCTGTTTCGCGCCATCACCCGCATCGCCATGCAGGCCGATGCCCGCATCGTGCCGATCTTTGTTGCCGGCACGCGCGACCTGCCGGTGTCGCTGACGCCGAAGGAGAAAGCGCCCCGCCACTGGTTCCCGCGGCTTTCGGTGAGCGTGCTGGAGCCGATGACCGTCGCCGAGCTGGTGGCGCGCAATCCCGACATGGCCTCCAACACCAACGCGCTGTTCGACCGGTTCGCCGAGGCGCGGCTCTACGGCGCCAATCTCGACCGCGGCCTGTTCCTCGCCATGCGCGACGCCGCCGATCGCGTCGGTCCGTCGCATCCGATCATCGAGGACGTGATTTCGGGTTCGCTCAGCTACCGCAAGCTGTTCATCGGCGCGCGCGTGCTCGGACGCCGTTTCGAGGCGGTGACGGCGCCAGGCGAAGCGGTCGGCGTGCTCCTGCCCAACGCCAATGGCGTGGTGCTCACCTTCGTCGGCCTGATGTCGGCGGCCAGGGTTGCGGCGATGATCAACTACACCGCCGGCCCGGCGAGCGTGACCGCGGCGATCCGCACTGCCGTCATCCGCACCGTGGTGTCCTCCCGCGCTTTCGTCGAAAAAGCCGGCATCGACGACATCATTGCCGCGGTCGAGGCGGGCGGCGCGAAGATGCTGTGGCTGGAAGACGTGCGCGCCGGCGTGACGGCGCTGGACAAGGTCGCCGCCGCGCTTTTGTGGCGCTTTCCGCTGCAGCGGCAGCAAGCCTCGAAGCCCGCTGTCATCCTGTTCACCTCCGGCTCGGAAGGCACGCCGAAGGCGGTGGTGCTGTCGAACCGCAGCCTGCTTGCCAATGTCATGCAGGCCGAGGCGCGCGTTTCCGTCTCGCCGGCCGACATCCTGCTCAACGTACTGCCGGCTTTCCATTCCTTCGGGCTCACCGGCGGCACCATCCTGCCGCTGGTGCTGGGCGTAAAGCTGTTCCTCTACCCCTCGCCGCTGCACTACAAGATCATCCCCGAGATCGCCCGCAAGGTGAAGCCGACCGTGATGTTCGGCACCGACACGTTCCTGGCTAACTATGCCCGCACCGCCAAGGACGGCGACTTCTCCAGCCTACGCTTCGTCGTGGCCGGCGCCGAGGCGGTGAAGCCGGAGACGCGACGCACCTACCGCGACCGCTTCGAGGCCTCGATCGTCGAAGGTTTCGGGCTGACCGAGGCCGCGCCCGTGGTGGCGGTGAACACCGCCATCCACAGCCGCGACGGCACGGTCGGCCGGCCGCTGCCGGCCATCCGCCTGAAGCTGGAGCCTGTCGAAGGCATCACCGAGGGCGGCCGGCTGTGGCTCGACGGGCCGAACATGATGATGGGCTACATGAGCGCCGACCGCCCCGGCGAATTGCAGCCGCTGGAGGGCTGGCACGACACCGGCGACATCGTCTCGATCGACCGCGAGGGCTTCATCACCATACGCGGCCGGGCGAAGCGCTTCGCCAAGATCGCCGGCGAGATGGTGTCGCTGGGCGCCGTCGAGATGCTGGTGCAGTCGCTGTGGCCGGAAGAGCGCCACGCGGCGGTGGCCGTGCCCGACAAAAGGCGCGGCGAACGCATCGTGCTGGTCACCACCGCCGACGACGCCAATGCCGAGGAACTGCGGCAGTTCGGCAAGAAGGCCGGCGCCGCTGAGTTGATGGTGCCCAATGACATCATCAAGGTGGAAGAGATCCCGGTGCTGGGCTCGGGCAAGACGGATTACGTCTCGGCCCGCAAGCTGGCGATCGATCGGCTGGGGCTGGGTGTGGCGGCCTAGAGCAATGCCAGGAAAAGTGTGAGCAGTTTTCCGTCCGGAATTGCGTAAACAATGAGATAGAGCGGTTCGCCGTTTCCGTGAAACGGCGAACCGCTCTAGCGCGCGCTCACCCGATATCCGAAGGCGGCACCTTCTCGCCCTCGCGCATGGCCCGCTTCGAATAGGCGCGCACCGAGAACGGCAGGAAGAGCAGATATCCCGCGACCGAAGCCGTCAGCGTGTACCAGGGATAGGTCATCAGCAGCAGGATATAGAGCACCACCGCCAGGATGACCGGCAGCACCCTGTCGCCCGGCACCTTGACGCTTTTGCCCGAATAGACCGGCAGGCGGCTGACCAGCAGAAATGCGACCAGTACCGTGAAGCCGGTGGCGATGAAGGCAGCCGGCCTGGATGGCTCCAGCCCGAGCCGCAGGAAATAGAGATAGAGCGGCAGCATGACCAGCACCGCGCCGGCCGGGGCCGGCACGCCGACGAAATATTCGCTCTGCCAAGCCGGCTGGTCGGTATCGTCGGCCAGCACGTTGAAGCGGGCGAGCCGCATGCCGCAGGCGATGGTGAACAGAAGCGCGGCGATCCAGCCCGGCGACCCCGCGCGATCGAGCAGGAAGGCATAGAGCACCAGCGCCGGCGCCACGCCGAAATTGACGATATCGGCCAGCGAATCCATCTGCGCGCCGAATTTCGAGGTGGCCTTCAGCATGCGCGCCAGCCGCCCGTCGATGCCGTCGAGGAAGGCGGCAAGCAGAACCATGACCACCGCGATCTCGAAGCGGTTCTCGAAGGCGAAGCGGATGCCGGACAGGCCGGCGCAGATGGCAAGCACCGTGACCAGATTGGGCAGCACCATGCGCATCGGGATCTCGCGGATGCGCGGACCGCCGCTGGCATGGGCCTCGAATTTTTTGAAGGGCGCGCCCAACGCTCAGGACACCCTGACCAGGGGCGTGACCGCCGTGCCGCCGAATTCGGCAAGCACGGTCTCGCCGCCAACCGCTGTCTGGCCGACCGCGACGCGCGGCACGGCGCCCGACGGCAGGAAGACGTCGACGCGCGAGCCGAAGCGGATCAAGCCGAAACGCTCGCCGATGGCGATCGTGCCGCCGGCCTCGGCCCAGCAGACGATGCGCCGCGCCACAAGGCCGGCGATCTGGACGGCGGCAATCGTGCCGTTGGGGCTGTCGATGACCAGGCCATTGCGCTCGTTCTCGGCACTTGCCTTGTCGAGCTCGGCATTGAGGAATTTGCCCGGCTTGTGCTCGATGCGCGTGATCCGCCCACGCACCGGAGCGCGGTTGATGTGGCAGGAAAAGACATTCATGAACACGGAAATGCGGGTCATCTCGCCGGAGCCCAGGCCAAGCTCGCTCGGCGGCACGGCCGGGCCGACCGCCGAGATCACACCATCGGCCGGACTCACCACCAGCCGGTCGTCGACCGGCGTGACCCGCTCGGGATCGCGGTAGAAATAGACGCACCAGGCGGTGAGGATCAGCCCGATCCAGAACAGGACCGAGGAGAAATAGCCGAGAAACAGCGTCGCAGCGGCGAAGGCGGCGATGAAGGGATAGCCTTCGCGATGGATCGGAACGAACGTATTCTTGACCGAGTCGAGAAGCGTCATAGGGCTGGGGACGGTCCCTGTTTCAGGTTGCGCCTCAATAGCGGAAAGCCCCCCTCCCCGCAACGCAACAATGGGCGGAGAGTTGGGGGAGCGGGCACGGCGATGATGGCCGCGACTTTGAACAAGACTGTAGGAACCCGGCCATCTCATCCGTCCTAAGGCTGGACAACCCGCCCACGGAGCCAGCCAATGCCATCATCGAGCAGCACAAGGAAAGCCAATATCATCACCGAGGGCCTTGCCTTCGGCGAGTCACCGCGCTGGCATGACGGCCGGCTCTGGCTGTGCAACTGGGGCACCGGCGAGATCGTCGCCGTGGACGAGCGCGGCAAAAGCGAGGTCATGGTCAATGTGCCGGCCGTCCTGCCCTATTCGATCGACTGGCAGCCGGATGGGCGGTTGCTTGTCATTTCCGGCCGGGAAGGCCTTCTGCTCAGGCCGGAAGCGGACGGGACGCTCGCCACTCATGCCGATCTCCGAGGGTTGTCGAATAACCCCTGGAACGAAATCGTCGTCGATGGACGCGGCAATATCTACGTCAATGGCGGCGGCCCGGCGCCGGCGCCGGGCGAGCATTTCGGACCGGGCACGATCGTGCTCATCACGCCGGACGGCTCGGTTCGGCAGGTCGCCGAGGATATCGCCTTCGCCAACGGCATGGCGGTGACGCCGGACAACCGGACGCTGATCGTCGCCGAATCCCATGCCAATCGATTGACGGCTTTCGACATCGCGGAGGAAGGCAGCCTTTCCAACCGGCGCGTATGGGCCGATCTCGGCAACGACTATCCCGACGGCATCTGCATCGATGCCGAAGGCTGCGTCTGGTATGCCGACGTTCCGAACCGGCACTGTGTCAGAGTGCGCGAAGGCGGCGAGAAAATCGACCAGGTCGAAGTCGATCGGGGTTGCTTTGCCTGCATGCTGGGCGGAGCCGACGGCAGGACGCTTTTCATCCTCGCCGCCGAATGGCGCGGTTTCGAGCATATGGTGAGCGACGCCCGCACCGGTCAGGTGCTGAGCATCGCTGTATCCGCGCCGGGAGCCGGATGGCCTTCTTACACCTCCGGCACGCGCTGGTAGTTGGCGATGTCGGCCTTGACGCCGAGCCGCGCGATGGTTTCCTGCGCGCTGAAGGCGATGCGATCGTGGGCCGCCTTGACGATCGGCACCACCTTGTCGACGGCGTCCTGGCTTTCCCACTCGACCATGGTGACGATGTTGAACTCGCCCGGACCGGAGAATTGTTCGAGCAGGAAATCCTGCACGAAGCCTTCCTGCCGGCGCAACAATTCATGCGTCATGAAGACCCTGATCAGGATTTCGTCGCGCGCCTCGGCCGGCACGACGAATTTGTCGACCCGGAACACGCTGCCGGTGCGGTGATTTTCAGTGCTCATTTCGATCTGTCTCCAATTGGAAGGTTGCCTGGCAGGTGGCTCGGAGACGGTTTGCAAGCTCAAGTTAGGTTGAGGTCAAGGGGATTTTCGACTGCTTGGAGGCGCGGCGCCGACGCTGCTGATCTCCCCCCTTGTGGGGGAGATCAGCGCTCCATCGTCTCAGCTTACCTCCGCCGTTCTCCTGCGCACGATCACGCCCAGCTCGTCGCTTTCCCGCGCGATGCGCAGGCGCTCCTCTGCCTCGGTCGCCTCGCGCTGGCGGTCCCACATCGAGGCGTAGAGGCCGTGTTTGGCCAGCAGCGCGGCATGCGTGCCGCGCTCGGCGATCTGGCCGTCCTTGAGCACGATGATCTCGTCGGCCGAGATCACCGTCGACAGCCGGTGCGCGATGACGATAGTGGTGCGGCCCTTGCTGACGAGGTCCAGCGCTGCCTGGATTTCCTGCTCGGTGTGGCTGTCCAGCGCCGCGGTCGCCTCGTCGAGCATCAGGATCGGCGGCGCCTTGAGGATGGTGCGGGCGATCGCCACGCGCTGCTTTTCGCCGCCCGACAGCTTTAAGCCCCGCTCGCCGACCATCGACTTGTAGCCTTCGGGTAGCTTGTCGATGAAAGGGCCGATCTGGGCGAGCTCGGCCGCCTTGCGCACCTCCTCCTCGCTGGCGCCGATGCGGCCGTAGCGGATGTTGTAGGCGATGGTGTCGTTGAACAGCACCGTGTCCTGCGGCACCATGCCGAGCACGGCGCGCAGGCTCTCCTGGGTGACGTCGCGGATGTCCTGGCCGTCTATCAGCACCTGGCCGGATTGCACGTCGTAGAAGCGGAACAGAAGCCTGGAAATGGTCGACTTGCCGGCGCCTGACGGGCCGACGATCGCCACCGTCTTGCCGGCGGGCACCTCGAAGGAGACGCCCTTCAGGATCTTGCGGGTCGGATCATAGGAGAAATGCACGTCGCGGAACTCGACCTTGCCGGGGCCGACCTTCAGCGGCTTGGCATCCGGCTTGTCGACGATCTCCTGAGGTACGTCGAGCAGGTCGAACATGTGCTCGATGTCGGTCAACCCCTGCCGGATCTCGCGGTAGATGAAGCCGATGAAATTGAGCGGCACCGAAAGCTGGATCAGCATGGCGTTGATGAAGACGAAGTCGCCCACGCTCTGCGTGCCGGCCTGCACTTCCAGCGCCGACATGCACATGACGACGACGGTGCCCAGGCCGAAGATGAGCCCCTGGCCGAAATTCAGCCAGCCGAGCGACGTCCAGGTCTTGGTCGCGGCGATCTCATAGCGCGCCATCGAGCGGTCGAAGCGCTCGGCCTCCATGTGCTCATTGGTGAAATATTTGACCGTCTCGAAGTTGAGCAGGGAGTCGATCGCCTTGGTGTTGGCGTCGGTGTCGCTGTCATTCATGTCCCGGCGGATCGAGATGCGCCAGTCGCTGGCCTTGACCGTGAACCAGACATAGAGCCAGACGGTGGCGGCGACCACGGCGACATATTTCCAGCCATAGGTGAAGGCGAAGATGCCGGCCGTCAGCGCGAATTCGAGGATGGTCGGCGCCGTGTTCAGCATGATGAAGCGCACGATCGTCTCGATGCCCTTGGTGCCGCGCTCGATGATGCGCGACAGGCCGCCGGTGCGGCGCTCGAGATGGAAGCGCAGCGACAGCTCGTGCATGTGGACGAAGGTGCGGTAGGCGAGCTGACGCACCGCATACTGGCCGACGCGGGCAAACAGCGCGTCGCGCAACTGGTTGAAGCCGAGCTGGACCAGGCGCAGCACGTTATAGGCGATGACCAGCGCCACGGGCGCGAGCAGGAAGGACGGCAGCGGCGGCGGCGTCTTGGCGGCATGAGCCAGCGCATCCGTCGCCCATTTGAAGAAATACGGGCCGGCAACCAAAGTGAGCTTGGCCACGACCAGAAGCAGCGTCGCCCAGGTGACACGAGCTCTGAGATCGGCGCGCTCGGCCGGCCACATATAGGGCCAGAGGTTGCGCAGGGTCGTGAGAGTGCCGGCTTCGGCGGATACGGTCTTTTCGGCCACTAGTCTTGCCTTTTGGGTGCGGGGCAGCAGGAAGCAAGGAGTTGGTTGAGCGAGGCGGAGACGCCCGCGAGGGCGGCATGGTCGACCGCGTAGCGCGAGCGCTGGCGATCGGCCTCGAAGCGGATGAGCCCGGCCTCGACCAGGATCTTCAGGTGCTGCGAAACGGTCGATTGGGCGAGATCGAGATGATCGACCACCTCACGGCACGAGCAGCAGGAGCTGGCCGAGAGGCGTTTCAGGATCTCGATGCGCGCCGGGTGCGAGAGCGCCGCCAGGCGCAGCGCGACGGCGCGGCTGTCGGCGCAACGGCTTTCGGGGGATTCGGTCATCGTTCATCGGCGATAGACGATGGATACTGAGAGGGCAAGCTAGGCGGATGGGTAGATTGAGGTGAGGCGCCCGCCATGGCGGCGGCGCTCTTGCCGTCGTCCTGCACGTCGGCTTCCTCGCACGGAGCAATGCGCGTGACGCGGACGGCGTTGCCGATCACATCGGCTGGTCGCTCTGGCCTTTAGGTCCTCGGGGCATAGGTCGTCACTTCTTCGGCGTCTGCGGGGGCACCAGTGTGACATAAGGTGTCCTCGGCGCCTTGCCAGGCTCCCGGTAAAACGGTGCCAACTCGCCGGCTGGTCCGAGCGACTTGATATAGAGATAGATCGAACGCAAGTCGCCGTCGCTCATGGCTTGGACTTGGTACCAGGGCATCGGCGGCAAATTGACTTTGTTCTTGAGGTGGTCGACCCATTTGTCCTCGTTGAAGCCCATCGCCGAGTCCCTGAGGTTTGCTGCGTAGGTCGTCCCCCATGGACCCTGCCAGCCAATGGAAGAGCCTTTCAACGCTTTCTCCGGGTCGATTTTCCCATCGGCTTCCCGGTATCCTTCCGTGTGGCAGAAATGGCAGCCGCCGATGATAGAAATATACAAGCCGCGTTCGACCGAAACCTCGTCCGCCGCCAGTAGGCTGGAGGGCACGATGCACAGAGCGCCGGCCGCAAAAAGATCGATTGTTCGCATATTCCCTGCCCCTCCATGACTGGTTGCCGCCCATCATACGCGAATGATCAGCTACATTCGACGGGCATCGTCAAGGCGGGCAAATTTCAAACTGAGACGCTACCGGATGGGTAGAGGGAGCAATCTCCCTCCTCGAAGGGAGAGTCGCCGAAGGCGACAGAGGGATCGCCGCGCGTAAAGCGCTTACCAGGCTGTGAGCAACTGACGTCGGCGCTTCACGCGCGGCGACCCCCTCTGGCCGCTTTGCGGCCATCTCCCCCTCAAGGGGGGAGATTGGCGCTCACTCCGTCTTCGGCGCGGTCATCTGCTCGCCCATGGCCTTCAGGTCGGCATCCTCGCCTTCCTTGGACTTGGACGGCACCTTGAACACCTGGCCTGGCCAGATGCGGTCGGGATCGCGGATCTGATCCTTGTTGGCGAGATAGATGGTCGAGAAGCGGGTGCCGTGGCCGTAGACGCGGCGCGAGATGCGCCAGAGCGTGTCGTTGCGGCGGATGATGACGGCGCCGTCGGCATGTTCGAGCTTCGGCGCGACCGTTTCGGCCACGTCGGCCGAAGGCGTCGCCTCGGCGACCTTGGCCGGAGCCTCGGCGGCTGCCGGCGCCGCGGGCTTCGCGGCATCGGCGGCCGTTGCGGCAGGCGCGGTGGTCTCGGCTTCCGCAGCCTGGGATCCGGCGCCCTGGACCTGTGCGAGTTTGGTCTCGGCCGGCTTGGCCTCGCCGGTCTTCGTCTCATTCGGAGCGACGGCTGCGATCGACTCGCCTGGCTCGCGCTCGAACGGCACGGCGGCACGGGCGACGACCTTGACGCCGTCGCTGTCCAGGCCATCGACATGGATGGTGTAGTTGCCGACCGGGATGTCGCGGGTCGCTTCGATCAGGAAATGGCCGTCGGCGGAGGTCTGCGCATCGCCAAGCAGGATGGCGTCGGCATAGGCGCGCACCTTGCGGCCGGGATCGGCCGTGCCGGCAACGAAGATCTTGCTGCCGTCGATCTCGACCGCTTCGACGGCGATCTTGGGCTCGGCCCCAGCCGGCGCGGTTGCCTGGTCCGTGGCGGCCGGCGCGATCGTGGCCGAGGCCGTATCGGATGCAGCCGGCGCGGTCGTTGCGGGGGCCTGGGCTGCCGGTGCCGCCTGACTGGTGGCGGCCGGCGCCGCCGGCTTGGTCTCGGCCTGCGGCACCGTGATCAGTTGCGAGGCCTTGCCCGGTTCCTCGACCATCGCCAGAACCTGGCCGGTCGGGCTTTGCGGCACCGAGACGACAGCGGTCTGGGCCGAGGCGATGGCCGTGCCGCCAACCGTCTGGCGCAGCGTGATCGTATAGTCGCCGGGCTTCAGCGGATCGTCGAGCACGATGGCGAAGGCGCCGTCGGGGCCGGAATCGGTCGAGCCGAGCACCGTGCCGCCACTCAGGATCTCGACCTTGGCGTTGGGCGCGGCGCTGCCGGCGACGACGATCGAGCCGTTGCTTTCGACGCGCACGACATCGAAGGTCGGCAATGTCGGGCCCCCCGCGGCGGCAGGCGCCTGGGCGGCTGGAGCGGTCGCGCTGTTGGCCGATGCCATCGTGTTGGCCGGCGCCATGGCGTTGTTGGCCGGCGCCATGGTATTGGCGGGCGCCATTGTGTTGGCCGGGGCCTGGGGCACGCGCGACTCGGTGGCCGTGCTCGAGGATTCAGCCGGTTTCGCATCGGTCTGCGGAAGCGCCGCGACCTGCGCCGGTTTCTGGTTGTTGATGTATGGATCGAGCGCACCCGACCCGTAGGCGACCGCCGCGACGACGGCCACGCCGCCCGCCGCGAACAAGAACGCCTTAGAAGGATTGATAGCCATAACTTTATATTGCCCCCTTAGCCACCTAACGCCCGGTCTAGCGTGTTTTCTCCACGCTCACAAGAAAAAGCCCGTCCGCGGGCTTGACCCCGCCGACCGTCCCCATCACCAATCGTCGCCATGAACACGATTCGATCCGTCTGCGTCTATTGCGGCTCGTCTCCGGGCCGCGACGAGGCCTATATCAAGGCCGGCCACACGCTTGGCCGCTCGCTTGCCAAATCCGGGTTGCGCCTCGTCTATGGCGGCGGCACCAAGGGCATCATGGGCGCCGTCGCCGATGGCGCGCTCAAGGCTGGTGGCAAGGTCACCGGCATCATCCCGCGCTTCCTGATCAACAGGGAAGCGACCGAGACAGCCCTCGACAAGCTCGACGAATTGCTGATCACCGACAACATGCACGAGCGCAAGCACAGCATGTTCGAAAAATCAGACGCCTTTGTGGCGCTGCCGGGCGGCATCGGCACGGTGGAGGAGATCGTCGAGATCATGACCTGGGCGCAGCTCGGCCATCACCGCAAGCCGATCGTCTTCGCCAACGTCAAGGGGTTCTGGGACCCGATGCTGGCGCTGATCGAGCACATGTCGGAGGAAGGCTTCATCCACACCGCGCATCGCGTGAAGCCGCTGGTGGTGAATGACCCGGAAGCGATCGTCGCCGCCATCATGGTGGCGGGCTCGTCCGTCGACGCGCCGACGGAAGGGGTGCAGTCGGTGATCGACAAGATGTAAGGGGAGTACGGGAGTAGGGCAGTAAGGCAGTATGTTGAGCGCTGAAACTGTGCCCTCGGAATGTTCCCCCTACTGCCCTACTGCCCTACTGCCCTACTGCCCTCCTCAAATCCCCAATCACCGCCCTGCGGTCATTCCGCCGCCAGGCCAGATGGATCGACACGCTGCGCTTGAACCAGGGCAGGTCGCGGAAGACCACGCCCTGGGGCGCCGCGCTTCGCAGGCTTGCCTGGACCGTGGCGAGGCCGAGGCCGGCGCTGACCAGGCCGAGCGAGGTCAACGGATCGGCGGTCTCATAGGCGATGTCGGGCATGAAGCCGGATTCGACGCCGGCTGCCAGGAACTGCGCGCGGTTGGTGTCGCCGGGCTGGCGCACGACCGTGATCCAGACGCGGCCGTCGAGATCGCCGGGTTGGACGTCGGCGACACCGGCCAGCGGATCGCTTTCGGGCATAGCGAGCACCAGCGGCTCGCGCCGCGCCAGCACGCTTTCAAGGTCGCGATCGCCCTCTGGCGCGGGCGAATAAACGAAACCGAGGTCGAGCACGCGCTGCCTCAGGTCCTCGAACTGCTGCGCCGTTCGCCGGCTGCGCAGCTGAAGGTGGAAATGCGGGCGCTCGCGGCGAAAATCCTTCAGCATCGCGGCAACCAGCCCGGCATGCACCGCGCCTTCGACATAGCCGATGGCAAGGCTGCCCGCGGCACCGCTGGCGAGGTTGCGGCCGATTTCTTCCAGCCGCGCCGCGTTGGCAAGCAAGGCGCGCGCCTCGGCGAGGAAGGCCCTGCCCTCGGCATTGAGGTGAACGCGCTGCTTCGCCCGCTCGAACAAGGTGACGCCGAGCTGCTCCTCGAGCTGGATGATCTGCCGGCTCAAGGGCGACTGCGAGATGTGCAACTGCTCGGCGGCACGGCCCACATTGCCGGCCTCGGCGACGGCGACGAAATATCTTATCTGGCGCAGGTCGAGCATTTTTTCGCTCCAACAGATCAAGACCTCATGGGTCTCAATTATAGCCTAATCAGTCTTGGACAGTCTGGCCAGCCAGCGCGATATCTCCGGCATCGACCAGCCACAAAGGAGATCGCCATGCAGTTCTTTGCCCTGCTCACCCGCAACACCCAGAAATTCAGCGACGCCGATTTCGCGCCGTTGCTGCCGCCGGAATCCGAACAGCGCAAGATGCTCTACGTGCAAGGTGCGGTACGCCAGATCTGGAACCGCGGCGACGTTCCAGGCACGGGCATCATGTTCGAGGCGGGCGACGAGAAGGAAGTGCGCGGCCATCTCGCCACACTGCCGCTGATCGAGGCCGGCATGATGGACATTGCGGCGATTGTGCCACTCAATCCCTATCCGGGTTTTGGACCCAAGCGCTGAAGCAACAGCAGCGTTAGCTGCCGCGGCCAACCTGGCAGGGCCTATCCGCGACCGAAGAGACGGCCGAAAAGTCCCGGGCGCGTGCCGCCGTAGCGCTCGGGCAGCGGGCGAGTGAGCAGGAACTGATCCAGGCCCTCGACGGTCTCCGTGCCGCAATAGCTGCATCGGAGCGAACGGGCCAAGGGAACGATCTCCTTCAGCACGGCGCGAAATCCCTCGCCATCGATCCGCACGTCCTTCGCCATCCTGAGTTCGTGCGAGACTATCTCCATGCCAAGGAAGCGATAGCCGCGCTTTTCGAGAGCGCGCGCAGCTTTGCCAGAGACGGCTCAGCGCCCCGGAACTCGAAGCGCGTCGGCCGGATGCGGGCGTCCGCCGCGACTTCCAGTCCGAGATCGCCTATCGCTTCAGTCGGAAGAATGAGCGGCGCCAGCGCGGCAAGCGAATGCCGTTCCACGGCGAGCGGAAAGGCCAGCGCCTCGGCGACCCTGCCGGCTATCTGTTCGAAACCGGCGATGTCTTCGCTCGTAAAGTAGAAATCGCGGCGGCCCTCGCCATGCTGCTCGGCGATATAACAGGCGGGGCAGTTCGCGGCGACCAGATCCTCGCAGAGCTTTTCGAGGAAAGCATAGTTACGCTGCGACCCTTTGGGCGTGAGCAGCCCATCGCGCGGCATCACTTCGTTTCCGCGCGGCGTGATCTTCAGGCGCAGGATCGGCAGCGATGCGGCGGCGCGCATCAGCGCCATGTTCACCCTTGTATGGATGAAAAGCTCGCCGCCATCGGGGCGGTAGCGCACGAGGCCGCGATGCGGTTCCGCCTCGCGGATGACTTCTTCCGTCTCCTCGTTTGAGACCTGTTCGCCGGTGACCGGAAATTGCAGCAAGGTCATGCGATCGCCCCCAATCGCGTTGATCGGGCCATCCTGCCAGTTTGTTGGGCCGGAGCCTAGTGGCCTACGGCCAGGCATCCTGCATCGCGTTCACCGACAGCCATGCCATCATCGGCAACGCGACCAGCAGCGCCAGCCGCAGCCCCGCCGAGCGCGCCTGGTCGGGTTCCTGATGCTGAAGCCGGCGCCAGATCTGGAATGCCGCCGCAAAGATGAGCAGCGCGTAGAAGCCGGCCAGCAACCACAGCGCCGTCTGGCCGGATATCGCGATGCCGTTGTTCTCGAGCACCTTGCCGATCAGCATGGCCGGCCCGGCGACGAAGAAGGCGATAGTGATGCCGAACAGAAAGCCGATCATCGCGCCTGGAAAGGACGTCGCCGACAGCGCGACGAGGACCGCCAGCAGGATCAGCAGAGTGATGAACGCTCGCTGGCTCATGGCCACAATCCCCGATCGGATGCCACGCAATGTACGGGTTCGGCCTTAATTGTGCGTAACGGCAACGACTATCCGCCAGTCTAGCGCCGCTCCGGCAGCATCCGCAGAACAAAGCCGACCATCAGCCCGAGAATGAAGCCGAGCGGGCCTGTGATGAAGATGCCAAGCAGCGGACCCTGATTTGCTTCCGGCGTGAAGATGACCGGACCGACGAAACCGCCGAGAAAGCCGATCGCACCCAGGATGGCACCCCATTTAAGCATTGGCCCCTCCGTCCGCTCGGATAAATCAGCAGATTCTCGCGCCGGAACAAAGTCCGCGCATTAGCGTTGCCTCACACAACAAAAATTTTGGAGATCGTCATGCTGCGAGGCGGATTGCTTTGGCTTATCGGGATTCCTTTGCCCATCATCCTTATTCTTTGGCTGCTCGGTTATCTGCATTAGCCGTCACAAACGCAGGCCGGAACAACACGAAGGTCCGGCCTGTCGCGGCTCAGGCTGCGCCCGTAAGCTCAACGGCCGTGCGCACGCGGGCGAGCACCTCGCACAGCATGTCGTGCATGGCCTTGCGCGCCCTCGCGGCATCGCCGGCCTCGATCGCTTTCAGCACCTTGCCATGCGCGTCGAGATCGCCGACCGGGTGACCGAACAGCGCGTTGGTGGTCGGCACGCTATATTGCAGCGCCGTGTGGATCAGCGCCGAGAGCGGCAGGAAGAAGCGGTTGCCGGTGGCGGCTAGCACCGCTTCATGGAAAGCGGCGTCCGACAGGACCGGATCGCCCTGGCCGCAGGACGCGGCGCGCATCGCTTCGAAGGCCTCGCGGATGGCGGCGATCTCGTCCGGGTTGTTGCGGCTCGCGGCAAGGGCCGCGGCCTCGCATTCGAAGCCCAGGCGCACTTCCAGGAGTTCGATGATGAAGCGGCGCGGTGTCGCGCTGGCGCGCAGCCAGCCCAGCACCGAAGGGTCCAAAAAATTCCAGTCCTTCAGCGGGCGGATGCGCGAGCCACGCCGCGGTCGGGTGACCAGCAGGCCCTTGGCCCACAGGATCTTCACCGCCTCGCGGGCGGCGCTGCGGCTGGCGCCGAAGCGGGCGCAGATCTCCTCCTCGCCGAGCAGCGTCGCGCCGGGCGGAAACAGCCCGCCGAGAATCTCGCGGCCGAGGATGTTGGCTATCTCGTCCGTCACCGACGAGGTCTGGTTGCCTGCCATTTGTCCCGGCCCATTTTTAGCCTGCCAACAACCGGTCGGTGTTACCTCACCAAGCCGGGTCTGTCCATATCATCTGATTTGTCAGATAAATGCAGTTGAAGGCATCGCGACTTTCCTGTTAGCTATTGGGGGCGAAACAGCGGAGAGCCGGTTTGTCGCCAACATCCTCCATGCGCGCGGTGGTGCTGCGCCGGCCGCTCGACCTCGACGTCGAGGAGCGCGCGACGCCAACGCCCGGCCCCGGCGAGGTGCTGGTGCGCATCGCGCGCGGCGGCATCTGCGGCTCCGACCTGCATTATTTCCGCCATGGCGGTTTCGGCACCGTGCGCATGAAGGAGCCGATGATCCTCGGCCATGAGATCGCCGGCCGTGTCGAGGCGCTGGGCGCCGGCGTCTCCGGGCCGGCGGTGGGCACGGCGGTCGCCGTCAATCCGGCCAATCCTTGCGGTACCTGCGCCTTCTGCCGGGCCGGACAGCCGATCCATTGCCTCGACATGCGTTTCCTGGGGTCCGCGATGCGCACGCCGCATGTGCAGGGCGGCTTTGCCGAGCATGTCGTCTGCCGCGCTGAAAACGCCGTGCCGCTGGCGAAGGGCTCCGACCCCACGGCCGGCGCCTTCGCCGAGCCTCTCGCCGTGACGTTGCATGCCGTCGCCCAGGCTCCGGTCTATGGCAGCCGCGTGCTGATCATGGGCGCCGGACCGATCGGGACACTGCTGGTGCTCGCCGCGCGCTTTGCCGGCGCGCGCGAGGTGGTCGTCACCGACGTGCAGGACAAGCCGCTGGAATATGCCGCCAAGGCCGACGCCGACCGCACCATCAATGTCGCCACCCATGCGGACGCGATGGACGCCTATGCCGCCAACAAGGGGCATTTCGACGTCGTGTTCGAGGCCGCCGGCCAGGGCGCCACGGTGGCCAGCGCATTGCCTGTCATCAAGCCGCGCGGCACGCTGGTGACCGTCGGCCAGGGCGCGACGGCGGAGCTTTCGATGTCGGTCATCGTCACCAAGGAAATCCAGCTGAAGGGCAGCTTCCGCTTCGACACGGAATTCGCGCTCGCGGTCGACCTGATCGGCTCCGGCCGCATAGACGTCGCGCCGCTGCTCAGCAACACGCTGCCGCTCGCCGAGGCGCGAAAAGCCTTCGATCTAGCCAGCGACAAATCACAATCGATGAAGGTGCAAATTGCGTTCGACTGATTATCTCGGCCGTCTCTTCGGCCTCGAAGGCAGGCATGCCTTCGTCACCGGCGCCAGCCGCGGCCTGGGCCTCGCCTTCGCGGAGGCGCTCGCCGGCGCCGGCGCGCGCGTCACGCTCGGCGGCCGCAAGATGGAGGAGCTGAAAGCTGCCGGCGACAGGCTGCGTGCCGAAGGCCACACGGTCGCGGAAGCCGTGATCGACGTCACCGACACGCAATCGGTCGATGCGGCAATCGCGGCTTCGGAATCCGGCACCGGGCCGATCGATATCCTGGTCAACAATGCCGGCATCCAGCGCCGCGCGCCGCTCGAAACTTTTTCCGACGCCGACTGGGACGCGCTAATGGCGACCAATCTCGACGGCGTGTTCAAGGTGAGCCGCGCCGCGGTCAAGGGCATGATCCAACGCCGCAAGGGCGTCATCATCAACGTCTCCTCGGTACAGAGTGCGCTCGCCCGCCCCTCCATCGCGCCCTACGCGGCGAGCAAGGGGGCGATCACCATGCTGACCAAGTCAATGGCCGGAGAATGGGGCCAGCACGGCGTGCGCGTCAACGCCATTGCCCCCGGCTATTTCAAGACCGAGCTCAACGCCGCCCTCGTCGCCGACGAGACATTCTCGACCTGGCTGACCGGCCGCACGCCGATGCGGCGCTGGGGCGATGTCGAGGAACTGGCGGGTGCCGCGGTGTTCCTGGCGTCGGATGCGGCAAGCTTCGTGACGGGGCAGACGCTGCTGGTGGATGGCGGGATCACGAGTGTGCTGTGAGCGACCGGCGTCACAGCGGCAGGCTTGTCACACCCGTCGATAGATGCGGCTCGCTCGGCGCGGGTGTCTCGCTCGGCGCGGGTGTTGTGTCAACCTTGGCGCTTGCGCCCACCTTGCCCTTCATCATCTCGACCAGCACCTTGTCCACCGACAGCCTGCCCGCCCCGCTGAGCGCCAGGATGAACATGCCACCGGCGATGGCGAGATCTTTCTCGAAGTGCAGCAGCTCGTTCTGGCTGGCGAAATTGGTGTGGAAGAGACTGGCCGTCATCAGGCAGAACAGGCCGAGCCCGATCGCGCCCAGTCGCGGCAGGATGCCGAGCGCCACCGACAGGCCGACACCGAGCTGCAGCAGGATGGTGGCGATGAGCAGCGGCGTGCCGACGCCGAGCGCGGCCATGGCCTTCTGAGCGCCCTCGAAATGCGTCGCCAGTTGCAGTCCCTCATGCACGAAGATCAGGGACAGGAGCAGACGGCCGGCAAGCAGGACGACGTCCCTGACGTGGAGTTTTTCGGCGAGTTCGGTCGGTGTCATCGTCGGCTCCAATGCTTGGAAACAGTGGCCATCACGCGTCCGCGTGGGCGCGCCTGCGTGCTCGAGGTTGAAAGGTCGGAGCCGGCGCGAGGGAGAGGAACGCCGGCTCCGGTTTTCGGGCGCTACCGCCGTGGCGCCCAAAAAGTTGATAGTCGTGGGGCAAGCTCAGCGTCGTCAGGCCTCCGGCCTCTCCCCAACTTTGCCTGCGCTATGCACATCTTCCGTGGCTGGCGTGACAGATCAGGCCGAGGCATGATTGCCACGTGGTTCCCCCAATCCGTCGCTGCTTCGCAGCGCCACCTTTCCCCCCTCCGGAGGGAAAGGAAGGGAGCGTTGCCGGACGAGCGTTGCCGGCAAAAGAGCCTGGCGCCTTTCCTCTACCCCGTCGATCGGGGGAGAGGTGGCTCGGCGAAGCCGAGACGGAGTGGGGGTCGACCAGCGCTACATTGGACAGCGCATGCGCCAAGCTGCCATGCACGCTATCGCCAAAGACCAGTTGCTCGGAAATGGGTGCATGCCCTAGCCACCTCCGTAGGGGCGAGAAACAGCGTTACTTCGTCACCTTGGTGTCGATGGCCTGCTTGAGGTCGGAAAGCTCCTCGCAGCCAGACGGGCAAAGTTTTTGCAGCGAGGCGAGCTGCTCGTTGGCCTTGGCCATGTCGCCGGTCTCGACATAGAGCTCGCCCAGATATTCGTGCGCGGCCTTGTGGTCGGGCCTAAGCTCCAGCGCCTTGGTGTAGTAGGTCAGCGAGGTCTGGTAGTCGCCGGTCTTGCGCAGCGTGAAGCCGAGCAGATTGTAGACATCGGCCTGCTGGGTGTCCTGCGCAAGGTCGCGCAGATCGGCCAGCGCGCTTTGATAGTCCTTGGCGTCGATCTTGGCCTTCACGGCCGTCAGGTCGGGCGCATCGGCGCCTTCGATATCGTCCACGGCATAGGCCGGAGCGGCGATGACGACGGGGGCCGCGGTCAGGACCGCAATGGCGCCGAGCACCGCGAAAGTTAAGTGTTTCATGGGAGTTGTCGCTTTCTGTTCAGGATCCGATTCAAAATCAGATCTGGGTTGGGGTGAAGGCGTAGGCATTGCCGTCCTTGACGAAGCTGCCAGTGCCGGGGAACGGGAAGTGCGAGCCGCAGATGCGGACATTGTCGGCGATCACCTGGTCGATGATCTTGTGGCGCGTGGCGATCGCCATCGGCCCGTCCTGGTCGTAGGCGCCCTGCCATTCGGGATGCGGGGCAAGCAGCGCGGGCACATACATGGTGTCGGCGGAGACGAGGAACTGCTCGGCGCCGGCATCGACATGGTAGACGGAATGTCCGGGCGTGTGGCCGGGTGCCGCCATGAGGCGGATGCCGGGCACCACTTCCGCGCCGTCGTCGACCAGCTTCCAGTTCTTCCATTTCGGAAAATTCTCGGCGATGCGCTTGCCCGCCGGCTTGCGGCCCTCGGGCAGCTTGGCGAGGCGGCTCGGATCCGTCCACCAATTGTACTCGGTGGCGTTGACGATCAGCTCGGCATTCGGAAACACCGGATCGTTGGTGCCCTTCTCCATCAGGCCCCAGACATGGTCCGGGTGGAAATGCGAGATCAGAATGGTGTCGATCGCCTTGTAGTCGATGCCGGCGGCCTTCATGTTGGCCGGCAGATGTGTGGCGTTGGCCTGCCACTGGCCGACGCCCGAGCCCGCGTCCATCATGATGGTGCGGCCGTTCATCTTGAGCACGACGACGGTGAGTGGGATCGGCATGAAGTCGGTGGTCAGCCCCGCCTTGGCGAGCGCCGCCTTGGTGTCGTCGACCGACACGTCCTTGATGAAGGCCGGGTCGTGGGGCTTGCGCCAGATGCCGTCATAGACGGCGGTGACCTCGAGCGAGCCGACCTTGTATTTGTAGAAGCCGACCAGCGGCTCGACCGGGGTTTCGGCGTGAGCCGCGAATTCCAGCTTGCCGGCAATGCCGAAGGCGGCAGCGGCGGCGGCTGATCCGAGCACCATGCGGCGTGTCATGTTGAACATCAGAAATCTCCTCTAGTGGCTGCGTGCAGCCGTGGCTCCCTGGAAAGGGCATTTCCCGCGGGCTTGCGGCGCGAGGCCCGGGAAGGTTCGCCTCGCTACAGCCAAGACCCGGAAGGCCGGGGCTTTATTCCCGGGGCGCGGAAGATTTTTTGGGACACGCGAAGTCAGGATCGAGGCGGCCGGTCGCCAGCCGTCATCGAACTGTCACACTCAGACGGGTGGCGCATGCTAGAAACGCTGTCTGGCCGCCCCCGCGACCTCGACCGCATCAAGAGCCGGCGAAGCCGCCATGAACATCGCCCTCCCCGCCGAAGGCACCGATCTCTCGCCCTATTTGCCGGACGAGCACGGCCTGTTCTTCATCTACCATTTCAAGGCCGACGGTTCCCGCACCAAGGATCCCGCCGAGGCGCATTGGAGCTGGCGCAGCTACCAGATCACCGACATGCGCGCCCGCAAGGAGATCGGCGCCGAGCAGGCCCTGCCGGTGCCAGTACGCGAGGCCTTCCTGTCGCCCAGCCATGGCTGCCAGATCGATTTCGAGGACGACTTCCTCTATGGCGACCTGCCCGACCTCAGGCACGATTTCGCGGAGGCGCGCTGGCTCACGCATTTCCGCTTCGCCTTCAACGACAGGATGCTGGTCGGCGCCCGCAAGCAGCCGCTGGAATCGGTCGACAGGATCCGCAAGCTGGTGGAGAGCGGCGCGCGGAAATTCCGCACGCCGGCCGAGCTGATCGAGGCGGTGATGGGCCAGTCGCTCGACGGCATGGCGGCCGAGCTCGACAGGATGGGCGACACGCTCGACGGCATCGAGGACCGCATCGTGTGCGATGCATGGCACAATGAGCGCCAGGCGCTGGTCGACGCGCGCCGGCAGCTGGTGCTGATCCACCGGCAGATGGCGACGCTCACCAGCCTTTTCCGCCACCTCGACCATTCGCATCGCAACGACCTGCCGGACGCGATCAACGACATGGCCACACGTCTCTCGCACCGGGCGCATACGCTGCATCACGACGGCGAGCAGTTGCAGGCGCGCACCCGCCTTTTGCAGGACGAGCTGATGGCCAAGCTCACCGAGCAGTCGAACCAGCTGCTCTACATCCTGTCGGTCATGACGGCGGTGCTGTTGCCGATGACCATCATCTCCGGCCTGTTCGGCATGAATGTCGGCGGGCTGCCGCTGGTCGACACGCCGCACGGCTTTTGGGTGGTGACGGCGATCTCGGTCGTCATCGCCGGCATCGTTTACAAGATCGTGCGACGGCTGGGGCGCGTCTGAAGCAATCGGGACTACGCGGTTGCCCGCAGATCCACGACGATCGTACCCGCGGCAGCGACTTCGGCTTCGTGGCCGGGCTCACGCCATGTCTCGGCCAGGCCGGCCGCGTACCATTCGCGCATGGCCGGCAGGTCGAGCAGCCGCTGTGGGTAGGCAGCGGCCGAGCCGTCGAAAGTCAGGCCATAGGACTGCGCCCGGAACGCGACGGGAGCGAAGAAGGCATCGACGGCGCCAAAACGGTCGCCGGCCAGGAAAGGTCCGCCGAAACGGGTAAGGCCGTCGTTCCACAAGTCACCCATGCGAAAGAGGTCGTGCTTCAGCGAGGCGGACATCGGCAATGGCTCGACCCGTACACCGCAGCTCATCGGGCAGTCGTTGCGCAGCGCGGTGAAGCTCGAATGCATCTCGGCGGCGGCCGAGCGCGCCCAGGCGCGCGCCTTTGCATCCGCCGGCCAGACGCCCGGATGGCGTTCGGCAAGATACTCAACGATCGAGAGCGAATCCCAGACCGCCCAGCCATCGTCGACCAGGCAGGGTACGCGGCCGTTTGGCGAAAACCGCCGGTAGAGGTCGAAACCTGGTCCGTTCGGGAACGGCGTCAGTCGCTCCTCGAAGGGAATGTCGAGGACGCGCATCAGCAGCCATGGGCGCAGCGACCAGGACGAATAGTTCTTGTTGCCGATATGCAGAACGTACATCGGGCGCCCTCCTCTGTTCGACGCAGTTGCGGACGGAAAGCCGTCTCGCACTTTTGCTTATCTCGCGGGCGCCGCCGGGCGGACCTCGCGGCCTCGGAACATCGACCATGAATACATCGCCAGCGCCGTCCAGATGAGCGCGAAGGCGATCGCCTGCGTGGTACCGAACGGCTCGTCGAAGATCAGCACGGCGATCAGGAACACCATGGTCGGCGCGATATATTGCATGATGCCGATGGTGGACAGGCGCAGCAGCCGGGCGCCGAAGGCGAAGAGCAGCAGCGGCACCGCGGTGATCGGGCCGCAGCCGATCAGCAAGGCCGTGTCGGAAACGGTGCTGGAGATGAAATGATCCTGGCCGGTGGCTATCAGGTAGACGATGTAGCAAAGCGCCGGCACCGAGAGCAGCAGCACTTCGAGCAGAAAGCCCTGGCTGGGGCCGATCGGCAGCGTCTTGCGGAAGAAGCCGTAGGCGGCGAAGGAGAAAGCGAGCGCCAGCGATACCCAGGGCAGCTTGCCTGCCTCGACGGTCAGCACCGTCACCGCGATCGCGGCCAACGCAACCGCCGCGATCTGCAGCCGGTCGAGCCGTTCGCCGAGCAGCACGGCGCCGACGACGACGTTGACCAGCGGGTTGATGTAATAGCCGAGAGCGGTCTCGACGGTGCGGTCGACCGCGATTGCCCAGACATAAATGCCCCAGTTGACCGAGATCAGCACCGCCGTCAGCGCCGCCATGGCAAGGCTTTTGGGTGAGCGGATCGCCGCCTTGAAGTCGGCTGTGCGGCCGGCCCAGACCAGCACGCAAGCCGCGATCGGCACCGACCAGACGACGCGGTT
Organism: Mesorhizobium sp. M2E.F.Ca.ET.219.01.1.1; assembly: GCF_004016445.2. Taxonomy (GTDB): domain Bacteria; phylum Pseudomonadota; class Alphaproteobacteria; order Rhizobiales; family Rhizobiaceae; genus Mesorhizobium. Next base: position 694,371 of record NZ_SADT02000002.1, on the reverse strand, counting down.
GGCGATCACCTCGGCAAGCGGCAGATGCGCCACCGCCTTCATGTAGAAAGGCAAGAGGCCCCAAAGGAAATAGGCGCCAAGCGCCAAAAGGAATCCTCGGCGGGCTTTGGCGTCGTGATCGAGATCGGCTGTCGCTGTGACCATGGCCCAACGCTATGGCCCAGCGGATCGCCCAAGACCATCACAAAATTATGATGGATCAATGGACTTTTCGTGATGGTTCAAACGAGCTCGGCGCCCTTTCCTCGCCCCACGCAGTGGGGAGAGGTGGCCCGGCGAAGCCGGGACGGAGAGGGGCAGCGCGGCGGCCGGCAATTTACCGCTTCGGGATAAGTGTCTTTGTGACCAGCCTCGCACTCTCTCTTGCATCGACTCTGGCTTCGCGGAGGGGCGTCCCCCTCTCCGTCCCGGCTTCGCCGGGCCACCTCTCCCCCGCTTTGCGGGGGCGAGGAAAGGAGCCCTACTCCGCCGCCACCAATCCCGCCATCTCACGATTCTTCATCAGCTTGTAGATGATCGAATCCATCAGCGCCTGGAAGGAGGCGTCGATGATGTTTTCCGAGACGCCGACCGTCCACCAGCGGGCGCCGGTGGAATCATGCGATTCGACCAGAACGCGGGTGATGGCCTCGGTGCCGCCGTTGAGGATACGCACCTTGAAGTCGGCAAGCTCGAGGTCGACGATCTCGCTCTGGTATTTGCCGAGGTCCTTGCGCAGCGCGATGTCGAGCGCGTTGACCGGGCCGTGGCCTTCCGCCACCGACATCTTCTCCTCGCCATCGACCTCGACCTTCACGATCGCCTCGGAGACGGTCTTCAGATTGCCGTTCGCGTCGAAGCGGCGCTCGACCATGCAGCGGAAGGAGGTGACGTTGAAGAACTCCGGCAGCCCATGCAGCATTTTTCGCGCAAGCAGCTCGAACGAAGCGTCGGCGCCTTCATAGGCATAGCCCTCGGCCTCGCGCTCCTTGACGACGGCGATCAGCGCGTCGAGCCGATGATCGTCCTTCGGCACCTCGATGCCGCGCCGCTTCAGCTCGGCAAGGAAATTGGCCTTGCCGCCCTGGTCGGAGACCATGACGCGGCGGCGGTTGCCGACGGCTTCCGGCGGCACGTGCTCATAGGTCGCCGGCTCCTTGGCCAGAGCTGAGGCGTGGATGCCGGCCTTGGTGGCGAAGGCCGAGGAGCCGACATAGGGTGCTTGGGCTTCCGGCGCGCGGTTGAGCAATTCGTCGAAGGCGCGGGAGAGCCTGGATATTCCGGTCAGATCCTCCGCCGAAATGCCGGTTTCGAAGCGATCGGCGAAGGCCGGCTTCAGCGAAAGCGTCGGGATGATGGTGATCAGATTGGCGTTGCCGCAGCGCTCGCCGATGCCGTTCAGCGTGCCCTGGATCTGGCGAACGCCGGCCTCCACGGCGGCGAGCGAGTTCGCCACCGCCTGTCCAGTGTCGTCATGGGCGTGGATGCCGAGACGGTCGCCCGGGATGCCGCCGGCGATCACCTTCTCGACGATCGCGCGCACTTCGGAAGGCTGCGTGCCGCCATTGGTGTCGCACAGCACCACCCAGCGGGCGCCGGCTTCGTAGGCGGTCCTGGCGCAGGCCAGCGCGTAGTCCGGATTGGCCTTGAAGCCGTCGAAGAAATGCTCGCAGTCGACCATCGCCTCCTTGCCGGCGGCCACCGCGGTCTCGACCGAGGCCTTGATCGACTCCAGGTTCTCTTCATTCGTGCAGCCGAGCGCCACGCGCACATGATAGTCCCAGCTCTTGGCGACGAAGCAGATGGCGTCGGACTTCGACTGCACCAGCGCCGCCAGCCCTGGATCGTTGGAAGCCGAGACCCCTGCCCGCTTGGTCATGCCGAAGGCGACGAATTTCGCGCTTTCCGTCCGCTTCTTCTGGAAGAAGGCGGTGTCGGTCGGATTGGCGCCCGGATAGCCGCCCTCGACATAGTCGATGCCGAACGCGTCGAGCAGTTTTGCGATGGCGATCTTGTCCTCGACGGAAAAGTCGATGCCCGGCGTCTGCTGGCCGTCGCGAAGGGTCGTGTCGAAGAGGTAGAGGCGTTGCTTTGTCATGGCAGTAGCTCGAAATGCCGCGCTCCGTCACCGTGGAGCGCGAACGTGCATCACTATTTTCCCGCAAACCGATCCGTCGCCCGGATCAGGCGATCGAGAATCCCCGGCTCCGAATAGGCATGGCCGGCGCCCTCGATGAGGTGGAAATCCGCCTTCGGCCAGGCTTTGTGCAGCGCCCAGGCATATTTCGCCGGACATGGCATGTCGTAGCGGCCGTGGACGATGGTGCCGGGAATGTCCTTCAGCTTCCAGGCGTCGCGCAGAAGCTGCCCTTCCTCCAGCCAGCCGGCATGGACGAAGTAATGGTTCTCGATGCGGGCGAATGCGACGGCGTAGTCGTCCTGGGCGAAAGGATCGCTGGTCTCGGGTTCAGGCAGCAGCGTGATCGTCTCGCCTTCCCAGATGCTCCAGGCGCGGGCGGCCTCCACTTGGCGCGCACGGTCGGTGCCGACCAGCCGCTTGCGGTAGGCGGCCATCATGTCGCCGCGCTCGGCCTCGGGGATCGGTGCCAGGAAGCGCTCCCATTTGTCGGGAAACATCTCCGAGACGCCGAACTGATAATACCATTCGAGCTCGGCGCGGGTGAGCGTATAGATGCCGCGCACGATGAGCTCACTGACGTGTTCGGGATGCGTTTCGGCATAGGCGAGCGCCAGCGTCGAGCCCCAGGAACCGCCGAAGACCAGCCATTTGTCGAAGCCGGCCATCTCGCGCAGGCGCTCGATGTCGGCGACGAGATGCCAGGTGGTGTTGGCTTCTAGCGAGGCGTTGGGCGTCGATTTCCCGCATCCGCGCTGGTCGAACAGGATGACTTCGTAGAGTTTCGGGTCGAACAGCCGCCGGTGTTTCGGCGAGATGGTGCCGCCCGGACCGCCATGCAGGAACACGGCAGGCTTGGCGCCCCGGGTGCCGCAACGCTCCCAATAGATGGTGTGGCCGTCGCCGACATCGAGCATGCCCGACTCGAACGGCTCGATCTCGGGATAGAGCGTACGCAAGGAACTGCCGTGCATCGTCATAGTTTCAAGCCCTGCTCCGGCCAGTTGGCCGTCTCGTGGTCGGGGTGCTGGAAGGAGATGATCTGCTCCTGCCGTCGGTAGAAATCGGGATCGTCGAGGGTCGGCGCCTCGAAGATCTTCTCCACCCAGGGCAGCCGCACGGCGTAGTTCACCTGGATCTGCGGCGCGAGATCGGAGCGGTCGTCGAAGGCGCCGATGGCGATCTCCAGCGCGCCCGGCTGGCGGTAGGTCAGCGGCGTGCCGCAGCGGGCGCAGAAGCCGCGGTCGATGTTGACCGAGGACTGGAAATAGGTCGGTTCCTCATGGGTCCATTCGACGCCGTCTTTCGGCACCGTCACCAGAGCGCCGAAGAAATTGCCGAACTGCTTTTGGCACATGCGGCAATGGCAGATGGACGGGCGCCCAAGCTTGCCGTGCACGCGAAAACGCACGGCGCCGCACTGGCAGCCGCCGGTTCGAACTTGATCGGTCATGGTCTTTCCTCCGGCGGCCATTGGTCGGTGTCGTGATCGGGATGCTGATAGGAGACGAGCTCGGCGAGGTAGGGCGCAGAGCCGATATCGGCCATCGTGTCCTCCGACGGCAGCTTCGGTATGCTGTCGACATAGGGAAGTTTTGCCTCGACGCCCCACTGCACAGTCGGCGCGATGCCCGTCGGGTCGTCGAAGGCGGCGATCGCCAGCGCGATACCGTCGGGCGCCTCGAAGGTCAGAGGCGTGCCGCATTCGGCGCAGAAGCCGCGCCAGGCGGCGCTGGAAGAGCGGAAGCGTTTCGGCTCGCCGCGCGTCCAGTCGAGCGTGGCGCCGCGCACCGAGACCAGCGGCAGATAGAAATTGCCGCTCGCCTTCTGGCACATGCGGCAATGGCAGATCGAGGCGTCGCCCAGCGCGCCTTCGACGCGGAAGCGCACGGCGCCGCATTGGCAGCCGCCGGTGTAGACCGGCCTGTTGTCGAGGCTCATCGCTCGCTCCGTTTCATCGGCTGCTTTAGGGGCTCACTCCGGATCATGGCAGACAGCCTCGACATTGTTGCCGTCGGGATCGAAGACGAAGGCGCCGTAATAATTGGGATGATAGTGCGGACGCAGGCCCGGCCCGCCATTGTCCTTGCCGCCGGCCGCAAGCGCTGCCGCATGGAAGGCGTCGACCTCGGCGCGGCTGCGCGCAGTGAAGGCGATGTGCTGATGGTCCTTCGGCTTCTCCTTGCCCGCGCTCATCCAGAACACCGGCCGATCGCGGCCATAGCCGCCGACCTTGGCGCCGCCGGTATATTCCTCCGGCACCATATAGAGCAGCGAAGCCCCCAACGGCGCCATCGCCTTGTCGTAGAAGGATTTCGACGCGTCGAAATCGGAAACGGTGATGCCGAGATGATCGATCATATGACGAGCTCCTCCCTTGGTGGCGCAGGCGCATCGGCCAGGCCGGCCCCAATGACGATGTGCTGGCAGACATTGTCGATATCGCGGATCACGTCGTCGTTCCAGAAGCGCAGGATGGTCCAGCCGCTGGCACTTAGGTAAGCGCTTCTTGCATCATCATATCGTGAGTGTTCGGCATCGGCATGCTGACTGCCATCGACCTCGACTATCAGTCGGTGAGCAGAACAAGCGAAGTCGACAATGTAAGGTCCTATCGGCACCTGTCGCCGAAAACTCATGCCCATCAGGCGGTGGGCGCGCAACTCATTCCAGAGCTTCAGCTCGGCATCGGTCATCGCGCGCCGCATCGATTTGGCGTTCTTGCGCTGACGGGACGGAACGAGGTCGTGTCCCATGGCTATGCAGCCCTACGCTGGAGATTGGCGAAAGGGGGCACGACAGTTGATCTCCCCCCTTGCGGGGGAGATGTCCGGCAGGACAGAGGGGGGTGCTGTCCCGCCAGCGTAACAGCTCTTAGGGAGTGCTGCACTCTCAGGAAATAGCTATCGCCAAAGCGGGCAAGCGGAGAGGCTGGCGTTCCTTCACACCCCCCTCTGTCCTGCCGGACATCTCCCCCGCAAGGGGGGAGATTGGCCGTCACGACGCCCTTCGCCAATCCCCAGAGTGCCATCACCGCTTCACCTCCCACGTGGTCACGCGCGCGCCGGTGGCGGGGTCCTTGCCGTCCTTGAGCTGCACGCCCTGCGCCAGCAGCTCGTCGCGGATGCGATCCGCCTCCGCCCAGTTCTTGGCGGCGATGAATTCCAAGCGTTTGGCGATTGCCTTGGCCACCGCATCCTCGTCCACCTTGGCCGCGCCGACATCAAAGCCGAGGAAGGCCAGCGCTGCCTTGAGCGAAGCGGCTGCGCCGTTCCCGGCGTCGCCGCCAGCCTCGACCGCCTCGCCGGCAAGCTGCGTCAGCCGCTGGAAGGCGGCGTAGGTGGCGAGGTCGTCGGACAGCGCTTCCACAACTTCGGCCGGAAGGTCGTTCGCGGCCGCGGGCGCGAGGTCGGCGGCGCGCTTCCATTTGCGCAGCATGTTTTCCGCCTCTTCCAGCTTGCGCACGGAGAAGTCGATCGGCTCGCGGTAGTGCGTCATCAGCATCGCCAGCCTGAGCACCTCGCCCGGCCAGGTGCGGCCGCCAAAGGTCTCGGTCTCCAGCAGCTCATGGATGGAGAAAAAATTGCCGAGGCTCTTCGACATCTTCTGGCCTTCGACCTGCAGGAAGCCGTTGTGCATCCAGACATTGGCCATCACCTTGGTGCCGTGGGCGCAGCGGGACTGGGCGATCTCGTTCTCGTGATGCGGGAAGATCAGGTCCAAGCCGCCGCCATGGATGTCGAAGACCTCGCCGAGGTAAGCGGCCGACATTGCCGAGCACTCGATGTGCCAGCCGGGCCGGCCCCTGCCCCACGGACTTTCCCAGCCGGGCTCTTCCGGGCTCGACAGTTTCCACAGCACGAAATCGCCGGGGTTCTTCTTGTGCGCGTCGACGGCGATGCGCGCACCCGCCTGCTGCTCGTCGAGATTGCGCTTCGACAGCTCGCCATAGTCCGGCATCGAGGCGGTGTCGAACAGCACCTCCCCGCCCGCGACATAGGCGTGGCCGCGCTCGATCAGCTGGCGGATCAGCGACAGCATGTCGGCCTTGCCGTCGGCGCGGGGCGCGACGAACTCCGTCGCCCGCGGCTCGAAGGTCGGCTCAAGGCAGCCGAGCGCGGCGACATCCTTGTGATACTGGTCGGCCGTCTTTTCGGTGACCTTGCGGATCGCGTCGTTGAGCGACAGCTTTCCGGCCGCGATCTCGCCGCCGAAGTCTCGCAGCGCCCTAGCGTTTATCTTGTCGTCGACATCCGTGATGTTGCGCACATACGTGACGTGCTTCTCGCCGTAGAGTTGGCGCAACAGGCGGAAAAGCACGTCGAAGACGATCGCCGGCCTGGCATTGCCGATATGGGCAAAGTCGTAAACGGTCGGGCCGCAGACATACATGCGCACATTTTGCGGGTCGATCGGAACGAAAGGTTCCTTCGTCCGCGTCAGCGTGTTGTAGAGGCTGAGGCCCTTCGATGCGTCAGACATGCGTGCCCTTCCGATCCCTTAGATTTGGACGGAACCTTGCCTGCGCCACGGCGCAAGACAGGCTCCAGCCTGCTGGCCGGGGCGTTTGTCCAATCTAGGAGAAGATGAGGCGAAAACGTCCGGACCAGCGCGAGGCTAGCCAATAATGCAAATGCCACAAATGGCGAAAGACGTTTTCATGCGCGGCTTTATCGCGCCGGCGGGTGTTGCCGTCAAGTCGCTCGGCTTAGGAAAGATGTCGTTGGATCACAGGTAAAGACGGGGCGAAACATTTTATTAAACATGTCGGCACAGTGATGAAACATTCGCCGGCTAGGACCGCCAGATGTCACGATTTGGACGGAATCAGCCGCCAAACGCTGAACACGAAACCGTTACCAGGGAAGAGAAACATGGCTCGCAGCAAGCAAGAACAGATCCGACAAACGCAGCCCGCACTGGCCAGCCACTACCGTGCGATCGGCCCGGCGGCCATCGTCGCCGCCCTCCTCCACACCGCGAAGAAGAAGAAGCCCGCGCAGAAGATCGTTTCGCCGCGCGCTGCCTGAAACGGCCCAACCGGTGCGGTCCCCGACGACGGGACGCCGGCGACGAGGGCGCCAAAAGAGCGCCCTGGAAATGAAGGCCCCAAAGCAGCCTTTCGGGCAAGCAGCCTTCGCTAGAACAAGCTCATCTGGTTTTCGTCCGCGCCAGGCTTCTGGCGCCTGGGCTTTTCGGCTTGCGGCGAAACGATGCCGCGCTCCTGGATCTCCGGCCCGGTGTTGGCGACCTTGTTGACAAGGTCGGAAACCGGTATCGCCTCGAAGAAATCCGGCTCGGCGGGCTTCAGCAGATCGAGCACGTGGCGCGGCTCCTGCGTGCGGCAATCGAGCCAGCGGGCGAAGTCGCGTTCCTCGATGACCACCGGCATGCGATCATGGATATGGGCAATGCCGGCATTGGCCTCAGTCGTGATGATCGCGCCGGTGTCCATCTCGGAACCGCCAGGCTCGGAGTAGGTCTCGATCAGGCCGGCGAAGGCGACCACGCCGCCGCGTCGCGGGCGAATCCAGTAGGGCTGCCCCTTGGCCGAACCCGATTGCTGCCACTCGTAGAAGCCCGATGCCGGCACAAGAGCGCGGCGGTGGCGCATGGCGGTCTTGAACGAGGCCTTTTGCAGAATGCCCTCGGAGCGGGCGTTGAACAGCAGCGGGAATTCCCTGGTGTCCTCGACCCAGGCCGGAATCAGCCCCCAGCGCACCAGCATCGCCTGGCGGTCCGGCAGGTTTGAGCCCGGCTCGCGCTGCGGGCCGGCAAGCACCATAAGCACCGGCTGAGTCGGCGCGATATTGTAGCGGGGCGGAAATTCCTCCAGTTCCGCAAGGCCCAGGAAGGCCGCGGTCTGTTCCGGCGTGGCGGTCAGGGCGAAGCGTCCGGCCATGGATCTGGGCTCGTCAGTTGGTGTTCGATGAAAGTGGCGATGGAACCGCCATGTCGCAACGGCTAAAGCTAGATTGGACCAACCGGTCCGCAACAAGGCTGCGAACAAATCGGCGCTCATGCAATCCAGAAAGATCGTCCCGGCCGTCTCCGTTGCCGTGGTGCGGGGCAAGACAGTATTATTGGTCAAGCGTGCACACGCACCTTCCAAAGGGCTTTACGCCTATCCCGGCGGCAAGGTCGAGCCGGGCGAGACCTTGCCGCAAGCCGCCGCGCGGGAGTTGCGTGAAGAGACCGGACTGGAAGCCATCGACTACCGCCCGCTGCGCGATATCCATATCGACGGCAGCGGCGAGAATCACGCGGTCGACTACCTGCTGACGGTGTTCGGCGCCGCCTATGCCGGCGGCGAACCCGTGGCCAGCGACGATGCCGAGACCGCGGCGTTCTACACTCTGGCGGAAATGGCAGGGATGCCGCTTGCCGGCGACGTGTTTTCGGTCGCCGAGGAATTGCTCGGCCCCGCGCAACTAGCAACGCCGTGAGCATCCAGAATGGCCTTGCAGGCGACAAAATGTTTCGCCACAAAGCCTTGCCCTTTCTTCGCAAGGCCCCGATGACCCGCGCTTCCCCTCTTCTTGCCGCGTGCCTCGCCGTCGGCATCGCCGCCTCGCCGGCCCCGGCGCGCGCCGCCGAGGCGCCGTTCGAGCCGGGCCTGATGCGGCTGGCGGAAGTGCTGGGATCGCTGCATTTCCTGCGCAACCTGTGCGGAGAAAAGGGCGACCAGTGGCGGGTCGAAATGGAAAAGCTGCTCGAGTCGGAAAATCCGGACCCCGACCGGCGCGCCCGCTTCATCGCCTCCTTCAACCGCGGCTATCGCTCCTTCAGCGGCACCTACACACAATGCACGCCTTCGGCGACCGCGGCCATTGCCCGCTACATGAAGGAAGGCGAGACGCTGTCGCGCGACATCGCTTCGCGCTACGGGAACTGAGCGGCTCGGGCCGCCAGCGCGTTTTGCCCAGATTTCTTGCGACAATCGGCGCCAATGTGACCTGCCTTATTGTCTCCTGTCCCGCTCTGGTGCAATCATCTGTTGCGGTTTCGCAACAGTGTTAATGAAACGTTAGCGCGCGATTGCGGAATTAACTCAAACTGAAGGTTTTGATGCCGTAAGCCGGCCTAATAGGCTAAGCTCGGCATCGATTGAGCGCAGTCTCGCCGACGATGTGAATTTCGACCCTAAAAATGTCGTATTTACAAGGACTTAATTGAGACTGCGGACGAACTGACAGTCCAAGCCAGGTCCACTATTGGATCGCCGCTTGCAGTAAGGTGGACATCGCAATGGAACATGGTGTCAGCGACATCGACGCGTTGGTCAGGGAGGAAAAGCGCCTGACCGCCGTTGAGAGCCACAGCGAGGCGTGGGCGGAAGGCCTGTCGGCCGGCATCGAGCCGGAGATCATCGCCGAGGCGGCGCTGGAGACGGCTTTCGGCGAGATGTTGCGCGCCAATGGCGAGACCTCGGCGCTGGCGCTGCTCGACCGCATGCGGGAAAAGGTGATAGCCGGCGCCTTCGAGCCGGAACGGCTGAAGCACTAGTCATCTGTTTTGACAGCGACTTTTCGACAGTGACTTTTGACGAGGGCACGCCGTTTGGGCATCATGCCCATGCGCTTGACCATTCAAGGCGCCGCCCAGACCAGGCCGGGCAACAATGGAGAGGCAAACGGTGAGATTTTCGATGTCAGGCCGGCCACACGGGCTGACCCTCAACATCCTGATCGCCGCTTCCTGCCTTGCGCTGCCTTTATGCCTCGCCAGCACGCCTTCCTACGCACTGAGCGAGATCCAGCGCGAGGACCTGCCTTCCCCGGTGACCCCGCCCGGCAACAGCGACAGCGCCGCGCCCGGCAGCACCGTGCCAATACCGGAGGCCCCTGGCACCAAACCCACGGGCAGCGGCCAGCCGGCCGACGACACCGACAAGTCGGAGCCGGAAACGCCGCCCGCCAATGGCGGCATCACGAGCCCGCGCGCCGATCCTGATCAACCTCCGCCGGCGGTCGTCTACGACCTCGACACGCTCCCCGAACCCGTCAAGCGCATGCATGGGCTGATCATCGAGGCCTGCCGGACCGGCGACATAGAGAAGCTGCGGCCGCTGATCGGCAAGGGCGATTCCATGACGCAATTGTCGCTGGGCGACATCGACGGCGACCCGATCACCTTCCTCAAGGGCCTTTCGGGCGACAGCGACGGCCAGGAAATCCTCGCCATCCTGGAAGAGGTGCTTTCGGCCGGCTATGTCCATGTCGACACCGGCACGCCGCAGGAACTCTATGTCTGGCCGTATTTCTTCGCGCTGCCGCTCGACAAGCTCGACGCCAGGCAACGCGTCGAATTGTTCAAGCTGGTCACGGCCAGCGACTATGACGACATGAAGCAGTTCGGCGCTTACATCTTCTACCGCGTCGGCATCACGCCGACCGGGCAGTGGCTGTTCTTTGTGGCCGGCGATTGAGGCTTCACGACACTCAAGATACCGCAAGGCCGGCGGGACAGCGCAGCGACAGCAGCGTTATCGGATCAGAGAACGATCTATCCGTTTGTCAGAAACACGCCATGTCCGAACTTGTTCGCGAGTTCTTCCACAAGCAGCTTCTCACGCGCCGTTAGGCGCTTTTGATCGACAAAGCGCCAGTTGCGCTCGTAAAGCGCGAAGGCTTCTTTGGCGGGAATGGGGCGCGAGACGTCGCGGTTCCAGGCGAGCGCCTGGAGCTCAGGAAATTCCGCAGGAATGATCGGCGCAATATTCGCGGTCATAGCGCATCCAAGATAATGCAGAGCGCTTAGTAAATCCAACGTTGGCAGGCTAAACGGCCAGCGCCTCGGAAAACTCCACCGCCCTGCCCTGGCCGGGTGTCGCGATCTCACCTTCCCACATGACGCGCGTGCCGCGCAGGATGGTACCGACCGGCCAGCCTGTCACTTGCTTGCCGTCATAGGGCGTCCAGCCGGCTTTGGAGCCGGCCTGGGCGTTGGTGATGGTCTCGCGCCGCTTCATATCGACGACCGTGAAATCGGCATCGTAGCCCGCGGCGATGCGGCCCTTCCTCGCCATGCCAAAAATGCGCTGCGGGCCGTGGCTGGAAAGATCGACGAAGCGCTGCAAGGTGAGCCGGCCCGCATTGACGTGGTCGAGCATGATCGGCACCAGCGTCTGCACGCCGGTCATGCCCGACGGCGAGGCCGGATAGGGCTTTGCCTTCTCGGCCAGCGTGTGCGGCGCGTGGTCGGACCCCAGCACGTCGACGATTCCTTGCGCAATGCCATGCCACACGCCGTCGCGATGGCGGGCGGCTCGGACCGGCGGGTTCATCTGGAGCAGCGTGCCAAGCCTGGCATAGTCGTCCGCCGTCAGCGTCAGATGATGCGGCGTCGCCTCACAGGTCGCGACATCCTTGTGCTGTTCGAGGAAGACGATCTCCTCGGCCGTCGAGATGTGCAGCACATGGATGCGCGCGCGCGTTTGCCTGGCGATGCGCACCAGGCGCTCGGTGCAGCGCAGTGCCGCGACCTCGTCGCGCCAGACCGGATGCGACGACGGATCCCCCTCGACGCGCTCGCCGAGACGTTCGCGCAGGCGAAACTCGTCCTCGGAATGGAAGGCGGAGCGGCGGCGCGTGTTGCGCAGGATCGAGGCGACGCCCTCGTCGTCCTCCACCAGAAGATCGCCGGTGGACGAACCCATGAACACCTTTATGCCGGCCGCTCCCGGCAGCCGTTCCAGTTCGCCGACATCGCGCGCATTGTCGCGCGTGCCGCCGACCCAGAAGGCGAAGTCGCAATGCATGCGGCCGGTGGCGCGGCGCACCTTGTCGGCAAGTGCGGCCTCGCTGGTGGTCAACGGATTGGTGTTGGGCATCTCGAAGACGGCGGTGACGCCGCCCAGCACCGCCGCACGGGAGCCCGTCTCCAGGTCCTCCTTGTGCTCCAGCCCCGGCTCGCGGAAATGCACCTGGCTGTCGACGACGCCCGGCAGGATGTGCAGGCCGGTGCAGTCGATGGTTTCGCCGGCCGAGGCCTGGCCGAGATCGCCGATCCGCGCGATGCGTCCGGCCTTCACGCCGATGTCGCGCCGGCCTTCGCCGTCATGGTTGACCACCGTGCCGCCTGTCAGGATGAGGTCGAAGGTGGTTGCCATGGGCAGGTCCAATCTCTTGCGGGGGGAGTGTGGCCGGCTTACGTAATGACCGAACGTTTTGCAAGATCAGGCCGATTTTACCCTCATGCCCTTTGCCCAGCTCAACGACCGCGCGCTCATTTCCGTGTCAGGCCCCGATGCCGAGCATTTCCTGCAGAATATCCTCACCACCGATCTCGACACGCTTGGGCCGGGCCAGGCAAAACCGGGCGCGCTGCTGGCGCCGCAGGGCAAGATCCTTTTCGATTTCCTGATCTCGCGCGTCGGCGACAACGGCTTTCGTCTCGAATGCCGGGCCGACATCGCAGACGATTTCGTGCGCCGGCTGATGCTTTACCGGCTAAGGGCGAAGGCCGATATTGCCAAGCAGGATCAGGTGGTTGTCACGGTCGCGTGGGGTGATGATTCAACCGCCTCATCTTCTGATTCAACAGCGCTTGCCGACACGCGCTTCCGCGATGTGGCGGTCGGGCGTACTTATGACGGCGGGGCAAAGGGCGGTGGCGATCCTGATGGCTGGAAAGCCGTTCGCATCGCCAACGGCGTCGCCGAAAGCGGCTCCGACTATCAGCTCGGCGATGCCTTCCCGCATGACGTGCTGCTCGACGAAACCGGCGGGGTGGGCTTCAAGAAGGGCTGCTATATCGGCCAGGAGGTGGTCTCGCGCATGCAGCATCGCGGCACCGCGCGGCGTCGCGTGCTGATCGTGTCGGCCGAAAGTCCCCTGCCCGCATCGGGAACCGAGCTTACCGTTGCCGGCCGGCCCGTGGGTGCACTCGGCTCAGTCGACGGCAAGATCGGCCTTGCCATCGCCCGTATCGATCGCGTCAAGGCGGCGCTCGATGCCGGCGAGGCGATCATGGCGGGCGATGTTCCGGTTACGCTCGCGATCCCCGCCTGGGCAAAATTCTCCTTCCCGCAAGACGCGGCCACTGCGGAGGAGGCCTGATGGCGGCCGACCGGGCCGGCGCGCCACCGCGCGCCTGGCAACGCATGCTTTCAGGCCGGCGGCTCGACCTGCTCGATCCCTCGCCGCTCGACATCGAGATTGCCGACATCGCGCATGGGCTTGCCCGCGTCGCCCGCTGGAACGGCCAGACCAGCGGCGAGCATGCCTTTTCGGTCGCGCAGCATTCGCTGCTGGTCGAGGCGCTCTATGGCGAGCTGGCGCCGGAGGCCACGGCCGAGGCGCGGCTCGCCGCGCTGCTGCACGATGCGCCGGAATATGTCATCGGCGACATGATCTCGCCGTTCAAATCGGTGATGGGCGGTTCCTACAAGGACTGCGAGCTGCGTCTGCAGCGCGCCATCCATCTGCGTTTCTCGCTGCCGGCGGAGCTCGCCGCCTCCTTGCGCAAGGATATCAAGCGCGCCGACCAGATCGCCGCCTATTATGAGGCGACGCTGCTGGCCGGCTTTTCGACGGCGGAGGCGACCGAGTATTTCGGCCGGCCGCGCGGTTTTTCCGCCGACCGCTTCGATTTCACGCCCAAATCCGTGACCTGGGCTCAGACGGCTTTTCTCAAGCGTTTCAAGACGCTGGAAGCCACGCGCCAGTCCTCACTTGCCGCCAGTCCGGCAAGCTAAAGAAGTCAGGCTGGCGCCCGTCACTGGACACAACTGCTAATCAGTTTCATGAAAAGCGGCGCAGGTTGGCGTAATCTGCCACTGCAACGGCGTGCTTCGTCACTGAATAGGCGAGCGCCTGCCCCTAGATCCGGGTCAAGCAAGATCAAGAGGCAATCATGTTTGACAGGAAGAGAAAGACAGCCCTTGTGACCGGCGCGTCGTCCGGCATGGGCAAGGAAATCGCCAGGCGCCTGATCCGGGACGGATATCAGGTCTATGTCGCCGCGCGCCAGATCGAGAAGATGGACGACCTCGCTGCCCTCGGCGCGCGCGCGTTGCGCATGGACATTTCGAAGGACGCAGAAATCGAAGCGGCTGTCGCCAACATCCTTGCCGAAGTCGACGGTGTCGATGTCCTGGTCAACAATGCCGGTTTCGGGCTTTACGGACCGGTCGAGGAAATTGGCATCGACGAAGCGCGCTATCAGTTCGAGGTGAACGTCTTTGGCCCCGCACGCCTGACGCAGCTTCTCCTGCCATCGATGCGCAGAAGGAAGGCGGGCACGATCGTCAACATCACCTCGATGGGCGGCAAGATCTATACCTTGCTCGGCGCTTGGTATCACGCGACGAAGCACGCGCTGGAAGGCTGGTCGGATAGCCTCCGGCTCGAACTCGCTCCCTTCGGCATCAAGGTCGTGGTCGTCGAGCCGGGCCTGATCGAGACCGGATTCGGCGATGTCGTCGCGGATGGGCTTCTGAAGCGATCCGGAAGCGGCGCCTATGCGAAGGTGACGCAGGCCGTGGCGAAGACGACCCGAGCAAGCTATGGCCATGGCCGCGGCAGCGATCCGAGCGTGATCGCCGAAGTCGTCTCGGCCGCCGTAAGCTCGGCCAGGCCACGAACGCGCTACGCCGCCGGCAAATATGCGAAGATGATGATCGGTGTGAGAAAGTGGTTCGGTGACCGCATGTTCGATCGTCTCATCCTCAGCCAGATGAGATGAATAGCGCAGGGCGGCAGCAAGGCGGAACAAAGAGCATGAGCGGAGTTCCGGGCGACAAATGCAAGGTGCCTCGGGCCTTCTGGCGTGCCGTGGAGCGCCTGGGCCTGCCTGCGTCGGCCGTGTTGCGGCAAGCCAGGCTTCCCGCCACCCTTCACCTCAACGAACATGCCTTCGTCACGACCGCGCAGTATTTCGCGCTGTGGAGGGCTCTCGAGGAACTCTACGCGAAACCGGCTCTGGGCATCCGGCTGGTCGAGGCCGCCGATACCGCGATCCACCCGCCCTCCACGCTCGCCGCTTTCCACGCGCGGAACTATCGCGACGGCATCGCCCGGATTGCTCGCTTTAAGCGACTTTGCTCTCCCGAACAGTTGCATGTCGCCGACGAGAACGGTGAATGCACGATAAGTTCGGAGTGGCTTTACGCCAACGAGCCGACGCCTGCAGTCGCAACCGACGTCGCCTTTGCCTTTCTTGTCGAGCTCGGCCGGCGGGGAACGGGGCAGCATCTTGTCCCCCTTCGTGTCGAGCTCACGCGTCCCGACGACAAGAGCGGCGCGCATCGGGACTATTTCGGATGTCCGGTCCGCTACGGCGCGGCGCGCGACTTGCTGGTCCTGCGTTCCGCCGATCTCGACTGTCCCTTTTCCGGGCCACAACCCAGAGCTTCTCGATATCCTTACGCCCGCGCTGGCCGCCGCGCTCGGCGAGCTTAGCACGCAAAGTTCGATTGCTGAGCAGGTGAAGGTCGTGTTGAAACGGAGCTTGGCGAGTGGAAGGCCGGAGCTCTCCGACATCGCGCGCGAGCTTGGGATGAGCGAACGCACGCTGCAGCGGCGCATCACCGAGCAAGGAACCAGCTTCCGCGAGCTTCTCATCAACGCACGACAGGAACTCGGCCGGCAGCTGCTGTCGGATCCGACAGCCGACATTGACGAGGTCGCCTGCCTGCTCGGTTATCAGGACGCGAGTTCCTTCTACCGCGCCTTTCGCGAGTGGGAGGGCACGACTCCCAATCGCTGGCGGGAGCTCAATTTCGACGTCCTGAAACCGCAAGATTCGGGCAGCTTACTACAATAGCCAAAGACAGGCCCGAGGCCACGTCGCTCCGCACAAACGGCCCGGCCGGCCACGAATCCCTAGCGGCCGGATCATCGGCCATCTGATGTGATTGCTAGCCGCGAGAACGCTAAATTAACCGGCGACCAGGACAGTATTGTGTTCGGTCACGGCCCGAAGGCGTCCTCATGCCTGGTGCACACGTCAAGACTGGTTCGGTCGCCGGCAGGCGAAGGACGACCGGTATTGGCCCAGCCCGACGAATAGCCGAAGAACTTCGCGCGCAAAACGAGCGCTTTTCTGCGGCCGTCGAGAACATGTCGCACGGCTTGTGCATGTTCGATGCCGACGAGCGGATGATCATCTGCAATCGTAACTATCTCGATATCTTCCACCTCGACGCCAGGGTGGTGAAGCCCGGCATACGCTTCTTCGATATCCTGCAGCACAGCGTCGATATAGGCATTGCCTCGCAAAGTGCTGCGGCGCTCTACGGGATCCGTAAGCCTTATATCGACGGCGCCAAGCCCTCGACCTATGAGGAAGTCCTGTCGGATGGACACACCGTGGTCATTTCGCACCGGCCGATCGCCGTTGGCGGTTGGGTGTCGATCTACGAGGACGTGACCGAACAGCGACGCGCCGAAGCAGAATTGAAGGAGCAGCATCGCCGCTTCGACGCCGCCCTGGCCAACATGTCGCAAGGCCTGCTGATGTACAGCGCCGAGGGCCGCCTGATCGTGCGCAACCAGCGCTTCCTGGATCTGTGCAACGCCAAGGCCGCGGATTTCCCGCTGGGCATGACGCACGGCCAGATGCTGGAGAAACTCGTTGGCCTGCGCATCTTCATGCCAATTGAGATCGACATCGAGGTCGGAAAGACGAAGGCGGCTCTGGAAGCCGGCCAGTCGCGCTCGAGCTATCGCGAGCTCGTCGACGGCCGCACGCTGTTTGTCTCTCGCCGGCCGCTCGCCGGCGGCGGATGGGTGGCGACCTTCGAGGACGTCACCGAGCGCCGGCGCGCCGAAGAGCGCATGACGCATCTTGCGCATCACGACACGCTGACCAACCTGCCCAACCGCTCGATGTTTCGCGAATGCCTGGACCAGGCACTTGGCGACGCCAATGCCGGGCCGCTGGCGATCTTCTCGCTCGATCTCGACCGCTTCAAGGCCGTCAACGACACATTCGGCCACCCAGCCGGAGACTGGTTGCTGAAATGTGTCGCCAAGCGGCTGCAGCATGCCGTGCGCAGCAGCAAGGATGTGGTGGCGCGCTTCGGCGGCGACGAGTTCGCCATCATCCAGTTCGGCATCAAAGGTGCCGCCGATGCAGAAAAGCTTGCCAAGCGCATCGTCGAGATCGTCGGCAAGCCCTATCGCGACAAGGGGCGCGAAATGCATGTGGGTGCCAGCCTCGGCATCGCGCTTTATCCTGGCGACGGGCACGATGCCGACACGTTGCTCACCAACGCCGACATGGCGCTCTACCGGGGCAAGAGCGAAGGGCGCAATGTCTATCGCTTCTTCGAGCCGGGCATGGATGCGCTGATGCGGGAGCGCCGTGCGCTCGAGGTCGATCTCGAAGCAGCTCTCCCAAAGCGCGAATTCGAGCTCGATTTCCAGCCGATCCTCAACATCGGCTCCGGCGACATTGTCGGCGCGGAAGCCCTGATGCGCTGGCGCTCGCCGGCGCGCGGCCTGGTGTCGCCGGAAAACTTCATCCCCGTCGCCGAGGAGACCGGATTGATCGTGCAGCTCGGCGACTGGGCGTTGCGCAAGGCGTGCAACGTGGCTGCGAACTGGCCGCCGGACATGCGCATGGCCGTCAATGTCTCAGCCGCGCAGATCAAGAGCGGCGGCTTCGCCCGCAGCGTGATCTCGGCGCTCGCCTTTTCGGGCCTGGCGGCCGACCGCCTGGAGCTCGAAATCACCGAAACGGTGATGATGGACGAAAGCGACGCGGTGCTGAAGACGCTCAGCCAATTGCGCGGTCTCGGCGTGCGCATCGCGCTCGACGATTTCGGCACCGGCTATTCCTCGCTCGGCTATCTCAGACGCTTCCCCGTCGACAAGATCAAGATCGACCGCTCCTTCATTCGCGACCTCGACAGACGCGACACGGCGGCGATCGTGCGCACGGTGATCGGGCTTGGCGCCGAGCTCGGCATTATCGTCACCGCCGAAGGCGTCGAGACCGAAGCGCAGCTCGACATGCTGCGCAAGGCCGGCTGCGGTGAGGCGCAAGGCTATCTGATCGGCGTGCCGGCCAAAGCGGCCGACATGAGCCGGCTGCTCCGTTCGCAGGCGCTGCTGCGCCAGTCAGGCTGATGTGCCGTCGCCCGTCAGCGCAAGCCCTCGATGTACTTCTCGTGGAAGCTCACATAGCCGGGCTCGACCACCTTGAGGTGCCGCTCGATCAGCCGGTGGAATTCCGGCAGCTGGTGGAACGGCACGCCCGGATAGGCGTGATGCTCGGCGTGGTAAGGCATGTTCCAGGCCAGCTTGCGCACGAACCAGTTGGTGAGTGTCGTGCGGGTGTTTTCCAGCATGTTGGCGACCAACGGACAGCGGCCATGCTCGGCCAGCAGATAAAGCCTTAGGAACGGCTGGCCGAGCAGCGTCGGCACGATCCAGACAGTGAGCAGCACCGACGCGTTTAACCAGACCGCGAGCGCCAGCAGGACGACATAGAAGGCGATCATCGCCCGCGCCTCGGCCTTCACCTTCGGCAGGCCCTTTGGCGGCACATAGCTGTCTCGGCAGCGCCCCATCGCATTGGTGTAGAGCGTCTGAATATGCCCCAGCCACACCGGCAGGCCGGAGACGTGGACGATGTATTGCCGCATCGTTTCGGGCTTCGGGAAGGCGAGCTCCGGATCGTTCTCGGGGTCCTGGGTGAAGCGGTGATGGGCGAAGTGGAAGTAGCGGAACCAGTCGGCCGGCAGCGCGATCGCCAGGCTGCAGAAACGCGCCACCATATCGTTCAGCCATTGCGTCTCGAACGCGGTCCTGTGCACGGTTTCATGCAGCAGCGTGAACAGGAAGACGATCAGGATGCCCTGCGGCAGCATCAGGGCCGGCCAAAACGGCACCTTGGCCGCGATCAGCGCGCCAAGAACGATGATCGCGCCGAGATGGAGCGCGAACTGGAGAAGGCCAGGCCCATCGGATTTACCGGTCAGCCGGCTGCGCTCCTCATTCGTCAGCGAGGCGATCACCTGGCGATGGTCTACGGTTTCGTGAGGGTCGATTGTGTTCATGGAGTCACGATACTCCAGAAAGAAACCTTTCGAAAAACGATGATTTCTGTAAGATAGATAAGCTCACCTTATCTTTCGGATTGCCATGGTCGCCCTTCCCTCCCTGCGCGGACTTCAGGCCTTCGAAGCGGCAGCGCGGACGGGCAGCTTTGCCGCGGCGGCGGAGGAATTGTCGGTCTCGGGCGCGGCCGTCAGTCAGCTTATCCGCACCGTCGAGGAGCAGATGGGGCGAAAATTGTTCCACCGGATCAACCGGCGGGCTGTGCTGACCGAGGCCGGGGTGGAGATGCTGCCGAGGCTTAGCATGGCCTTCCGGGAAATCAGCAGCATTGCGCGCGATGTCGGCGGCGATGCCTTCCGGCCGAGGCTCGTGATCTCGGTGCCGCCTTCCATGGCGATGGGCTGGCTTTCCGAGCGGCTCGCCGGCTTCGTCGCATCCCATGGCGCCGCCGACATATCGCTGAGAGGCGACGACGATCCGGTGCCGTTCGACCATGAATTGATCGACATCCGCCTCTCCTACGGTCCGCACTATCGGGAGCACCCGACCAAGGAGATCGTCAGGGATGCTGTCTATCCCGTTTGCGCGCCGACGCTGGCCGGCGCGACCGGATCCGAGAACCTTGCAGGTTTGCCGCTCATCCACACCGATTGGGGACCGACCGGAGCGTCGTTTCCATCCTGGCGCAACTGGTTCGAGGCGGCGGGAAGCGAGCCGGGGCGCGCGGCGCAGCGCGGTCCCTCCGCGAACTCGTCGCGGGCAGCGCTCGATCTCGCCATTTCAGGGCTGGGCGTGGCGCTGGCGCAAGGCATCTATTGCGCGCAAGCGCTGGAGGATGGCAAGCTGGTGCGGGCCGCCGCGCAATCCCTGGAACTGCGCCAACCCTATTGCCTGACAATCCCCGAACGCAGCGCAAGACGCGATATCGTGGGCGCGTTCCGGGAATGGCTGGTCGAGGAATGCGTGCGCGCGGTCAACTCAACAGCGCTCGGCGCCCGGTCCTCCGAGACGTAGGGAATTCGGGCAACGGAGCACCAATCCTTCGCGCCCGCCCCGCTTTTCAGTCAAACGAAGCAGGAGGAGATCTTTGATGTCGCTCGAACTCATCAATCCAGCTGACCTGCCGGTTCCGGAGATGTACACTCAGGTTGTCGTCGCGACGGGAACCAAGCTGGTGTTCATCTCGGGTCAGCAGCCCGAAGACATAAACGGCAAGCTCGTCGGGCACGGTGATTTTGCGGCGCAAGCGCGCCTGTCATTCGCCAATCTCGGCCGAGCGCTGAGCGCGGCGGGCGCCCGGCCCGACCAGGTCTGCAAGATCACGATCTACATCGTCGACTACAACCGCGACGAACATGTTCCGATCATCGAGGCCGCGCAGGTTTCGCTGTTTGGAGATCACAAGCCGGCGAATGTGATCGTCGGCGTGGCAATCATGTCACCAGGCTACCTCATTGAGGTCGACGCGATAGCGGTCGTTTGAGGGAGGCCTTAAGAAGCTAGCCGGCCACCATCGAATGGCTCAGAGATGCCCGGCCAGCGCGACCACCATATCCTTGCTGCTGGCCACGGGGACGATCTCGAACTCGACCAGATCCGCCCATTCTATGACCCAGCGCTGCAGCACCGTCGCGTCATCGGCTTCGACCAGCATGAAGCAGCGGCTCATGTCACCCGCGATCCAGCTGTGATGCACCACGAGTTCATCCGGCTTCAGCCGGCCCTTGTCGCGGAAACGGCGGTAGATTTCCTTGCGGTCCGAGCCGTGAAAATCCTCGATCACGAAGAACAGCATTCTTTTCCCTCGGTTTGAATGATTTAGAGTTGGAGAATTGAATAATTGAATAATTGAAGAAACTGAAGAACTTAAGAACTGAGGAACCGAGAGGATAGAAAACGAGGAGCTGATAAGGACGCATGGTCCGCGAGACACTCCATTCTTCAGTTCTTCAGTTCTTCAGTTCTTCAGTTCTTCAGTTCCTCAGTTCTTCAATTCCCCAGTTCCTCTCCCCCGCCCCTACTTCTCCGGCCGCTCCAGGCGTTCCAGGAACCACTGCGTCAGCCGCACCCAGAGCTCGTCCTTCTCGCCGGAATCCTCCCATCCATGATCGAGATTGGGGTTGTCGTTGACCTCGATGACGAAGACGCCGTCCTTGGTCTCCTTGAGGTCGACGCCGTAGAGCCCGTCGCCGATGCATTTTGCGGCCTTGACCGCCGTCTCGACGACATGCGGCGGCGTCTGCTTCAGCGTGAACGTCTTGATGCCGCCTTGGTCGGGCTTGCCGCTGGCCTTGTGGTTGACGATCTGCCAGTGCTTCTTCGCCATCAGGTAATGCACGGCAAACAGCGGTTGGCCGCCGAGCACGCCGACGCGCCAGTCATATTCGGTCGGGATGAATTTCTGCGCGATCAGGAGATCGGAATCTTCCAGCCATTCGGTCGCGAGCTTGGTCAGCTCCGCCATGTTCTCGCATTTCTTGACGCCACGCGAGAAAGACGAATCCGGGATCTTCAGCACCAGCGGAAAGCCAAGCGTCTGCGCCGCCACCTCGAAGTCGGAGGTGCCGGCGATCATCACCGTCGGCGGCACAGGCACCTTGTTGTAGGTCATCAGCTCGTTGAGATAAACCTTGTTGGTGCAGCGGATCATCGACAGCGGATCGTCGATCACCGGCATGCCTTCCTGCTGGGCGCGGCGCGCGAAGCGGTAGGTGTGGTTGGAGATCGACGTGGTCTCGCGGATGAACAGCGCGTCGTAGTTCGCGAGCTTGGCTAGGTCCTTCCTGGTGATCGGCTCGACCTCGACGCCCATCTTCTCGGCGATCCTCGCCCAATAGCGCAGCGAAGAGATTTCCGACGGCGGCAATTCCTCATGCGGGTCGACCAGCGTCGCGAACGTATAGCGCGCCGGCGTGCGGCCCTTGGTGTCGCGCCATTCGCGGCTGGTGTAGGTCTCCAGGCATTGCAGGAAGAACTCTTCCTCGCTCTCCGTCATGCGGGCTAAAGGCAGGAAGCCGATCTTGCGGATCGAAGCCCACTCGGCGCTGTCCTTGATGTGGACCTCCAGCGCCGGCGCGCGGAACCAGTCGAACAGAAGCCTGGTGAAGCGGTCCCAGACCTTGGATGGGCCGATGCCGAAGAAGATCGCGACCTTGGCCGGAAAAGTCCCGCCGAGGTCCTTGCGGCATTTGTTCAAGGCCAGCTCGAGTTCCGGCAGGGCGTGCTCGTAGAGCTTGCGTTCCGAGAGGTCGATCATGGTCTCGACGGTCGGGATCACCCGGTGGCCGCGCGAACCGGCCAGCAGCGAGGCATAGTAGCCGCGGCTCTGATAGCCGTAATTGTTCGACAGGTTGATCACCTTCGGCCGCTGGCCGCGGAACAGCGCCGGATGCGCGAGATAGTCGCGGTTGGTGATGATCTTGTGGGGCGTGGCCACCTGGTCGAGATCGTTCTGCCTGCCTGTCAGGATAACCCAGGTCATTGTCTCAGCGTTTTCCCAGAGTGATGGCGGCGCGCAGACCGTCGCGGCCGAATTGCGCCATGTTCATGAAAATGTCGTAGGGCACCGGAATGTTCGCGGCGTCGAGGATCGTTTCCTGCCTTTCATCCTCGACCCAGGGGTCATGGATCAGGATGTGGTCGCCATCGTCACCGATGGCCAGCACCCAATGCGGCACCTTCTTGCCGAACATAAGGAAGCCGCTGATCAGCACCACCACCAGCTTGCCCTCGGCGAGCGCCTGGCGGATGTCGCCGATGCCGAACGGACGGTAGTTGACCGGGATGCCATAGAGTTCGGCGCGGCGGCGGAAATCGACCTGGGCGAGCTCCATCACCCGGCGCTTGTCCTCGCTTCTCACCGACTGCAGGAACAGCGCGCCGTAGAAGGAGACGAAGATTTCGGCGGCGAGCCCGCTCTCATAGCCGGCGACCGCCAGGCCGAAAGGCTCACAGCCCCCCGGACCCGACATCATGAAGACCGTGGTCGCTTCGCGCCACAGGCGGATTTCCATGACCGGGTCGGGCACGAATCCAGGGTCGAAATTCGCCATCGCCATCATCAGGCAGCACGGGCCGCAGGTGAACTCGCAGGTCTGCTGGTAGAACGGCACCTTGGTCGCCGTGGGCGTGTCGCCGCGCAGCGTCTTTTCGTAGCGCAGCGCGGTCGCGCCATCCTCGTAATAATCGGGCTCGCGGCCCAATTTCCGATAGCCGGCCTGCTCGTAGATGCGGATGGCGCGATCATTGTCCTCGCGCACTTCGAGGCGCAGCAACAGACGATCGTGCTCGAAGGCCGCCTCTTCGGCGGCCGCGAGAAGGAGCCGGCCGATGCCGAGGCGGCCGAAGAAGGGACCGACGGCGATGGAATAGAGCCGCGCCACGCCGCTGCCCTTGCGAAACAGCACCACCGCATAGCCGGCCACACGACCCCCGTTCTCGGCCACCAGCATCTCGGCGGTCTCGCGTTCGATGAACTGGCGGAAGGAGCGGCGCGACAGCCTGTCGCCAGGAAAAACAGCCTTCTCGATGGCGGCGAGGTCATCGACGTCTGACGCGCGGGCCTTGCGGATCTCGGCAGGCATGCGGGCTTGGGAGAACCTCGATTGGGTTTAAGAAACGGCCCCGGTGGATGCGTCGCGAATACTGGCCGAAGCGCCAGTATTCATCAAGCGCTATCGCTCCTTGATTAGGGCCGAATTGTGACAGTTTCCGCCTCGGCAGCAAAGGGCCAAGCGTTTGAACAGAATTGCTGTTCAAGCGACTGCAGGCCGCCGAAAAACGCAGCCGGTTCAGCTCGATATGCCCGCCACGAGCTGGCCATAGGCGCTCTTTGCGACGTCCGACAGGCGCTCCGGCGGCAACGATCCGACGACGGCGCAAGCATAGCCCTTGTCGAGCCAATAGACCGCCTCCGGTCCGCCCCCTTCCGCCGTATAGGTGCCCTTGGAGGTCGCTGACGAATCGGCGGTGACGAAGAGCGAGATGCGCTCGCCCTTGGCGTCCTCATAAAGCAGCATCGCCGCCTTGCCTTGCTCACCGGCGGGCAGCAGCCGGCCGCCGACCAGCTGGAAGCCCTCGGCCGCAAGGTCAGGGGCAACAAGCTTCAGCCCGACGCGATTCGACAGCCAGGTCTGGAGATGATCCTTTTCGCTTGCCGGGACTTCGACGGCGTGGCGCTTCTCGGCAGCGTAGGTGACATGGGCGGCGATCGCCTGCTCGGCGAGCTGGTCGTCGCCGCCGCCGCGGGCGATGCTGTCGACACCGGCGACATAGCCGCCGAGCCCGCCGACCGCGAGCATCACGGCCGCGGCAGCCGACAGCCACCAGCGCGAGCGCAAGGCCGATGCTTTTGCAGGCGCCTCGCCAAGCACGACCTGCCGCAACCTCGCCGGCACCGGCTCGTCCATCACGCCCGCGAAGGCGGCGCGCATGGCGGCTCGGTCGGCGACGTAGCGCGCCGACTTCGCCTTCATCTCGGGATTGGCCTCGAGCCAGGCGTCGTAAGCCATGCGCTCCTCGCCCGGCAGCTCGCCGTCGAGGGCCATATGGATATCGCGTTCGGAAAAATCGCGGCGGGTCATTTCTCGACGATCCTTATCGAGCGTCGGCGCGATGTGTCGTCGAGCAATCCTCGCAATTCCTCGCGGCCGCGCGCGATGCGCGACATCAGCGTGCCGGCCGGCACGCCAAGGATGTTGGCGGCCTCGGCATAGGAAAAGCCCTCGATGGCGACCATCACCAATGCCGCGCGGCGATCGGGGCTGATCGCCTGCAGGGCATCCATGATCTCGCGCGAGGCGATGGTCTCGACCTGATCGGCGGGCGCGGCTTGGGCCTCACCGGCTTCGAGAGGCAGCATCGCCGCCTCGCCGCGCCGGTTGACCTTGCGCATCTGGTCGATGAACAAGTGATGCATGATCGTAAACAGCCACCTCCGGGGGCTTTCTCCAGTCTGCCAGTTGTCGAGCCGCACAAGCGCCCGCTCCAGGCAGTCCTGGACAAGGTCGTCGGCGGAATCGCGGTCGCGCAGCAGCGAGCGCGCATAGCGCCGCAACCGCGGTATCTCGCTCAGGATCGCTGCCTTCTTGTCGTCCATGACCGCTTGTTTCGTGGTCGCTTTCCATCCCGATAGAACGCGCCTTCCCGGCGCGGTGCAAGCAGTCAGCGCGAAGCGGCCGAACCGCTGCGATTACCCAAGCACGCGAATAACGATGGTGGCTGGCGATTTATTCCCGGCTATCCGCTTGTTCCTGCATGTTTTCAGTCTTCTCCCTCGCCGCCCTCGTCAGCAGCCGCTGGTAGAACAGGCCAATGCCGATCAGCACCGCACCAAGGCCGATGAAGGAGAGCGCGCGCAGCACGCCTTCAAGCTCCGACATGTCGAAGAGAAAGACCTTCACCACCGCGACTGCGATCAGCACCGCGGAGGCGATGCGCAGCACCTGCGATTTCAGCCAGACGCCGGCGGTGAGCAGCGCCACGCCGATGACCAGCCACAGCGCCGAATAGGTGTAGGTCTCGAGCTGTCCAAGCCCACTCCACAAGGCGATGAACTCGCCCTTGAACAGGCGGCGCACCGAAAGCGTGGCATAGGCGAAGGCAAGCAGCGCGGCGATCAGCGCCAGCATCGCCGCATACCATCGCGGGCGCTTGTCGCGGACATAGAGCGCCAGGGCGCCAGCGGCGACCGCCGGCAGCAGATAAGCGAGGAACAGAAGGTTGAAGACCGGGATCGTGCCGGTCGACTCGTCCGTCAACAGCGGGTTCAGCACGACGAAATGCTGGACCGCGATCAAGCCTGCCGAGACAACGCCGGCGGCTATCGAACCATAGCGCAGAACCGAGCTTGGCGAGCGCATGTCGATGGCGACCAGAATGGCGCCGGCGCCGAGCGCGATCAGCGTGTAGATCGCCTGTTCGGCAAGGGTCACCGCGCCGGTGTCGATGACGCCGCCATGCATGGCGTGGCGCACCAGCATGGCGATGGTGAGCAGAGCGAACAGCGCCGCAGCCGCCTCCATGGCAAGGCGCGGCCTGCCGTTGGTGGTGCGGGCAAGTTGCCAGGCGGCGAAGCCGAAGGCGAGCGCCGGCACGCCATAGCCCGGCAACAGCCAGTTGAAGACCGGTGTCCTGGAGAGGAATGCTGCGCCGACGATGGTCGGGTCGAAGGCGACGCGGCCGAGCACGGCGACCGCCGCGCCCACCGCGATCCAGCCGAGCACAGGGTAAGAGCGCCAGCGCGTGGCCAGCGCCGGGACGATCGCGGCGGTGCCGAGCAGCACGGTCGTCCAGCCCGAACCGAAGGCCATGTGCAGCATCAGCAGGCAGGCGACGCCTGCGCCGCCGAGCGCGAACGACACGGCCGGACCGCCCGCCAGCGGCGGCTGCTCGGCGCGCGCGATCCATTCGCCGCCAACGGCAAAGCCGAGCGTCAGCAGCAGCGCCGGCAGCGCGTAGCCGAGGTCGCGGTCGATATCGCCAAAGGTCAGCCACAGCGCGGTGAGCACCACCAACGGGGGAATGACGCCCCAGGCCGCCCAGCAAGCCGCGTGTGCCGGAACGGTGGCGGCGAAGCGGCGCGCCGCCCAGAAGCCGGCGGCAAGGAAGACCAGGCCGAGCGCGATGCCGATGCCAAAAGTCAGCGCATCGGACGACGCCAAAGGCTGGGCGTCCAGCCCGACATCGAGTGCATTGGCGCCGATGGTGGCGGGCGGGATTATGCCGAGATAGATCAGCACGGTGGCGATGCCGGCGGCAAAGACCAGCGGAAGCGCGCGCGGCCGGTAGAGCGCCACCACGACCAGCGCGACCAAAAGGACCGCGCCGTGCAAGGCATCGCCGGCGCTGGCAAAAGCCGGATCGACGGACAGGCCGAGCGCGCTCAGTGCGATGAAGAAGCCGGGCACGATCGATGGCCAGTCGAAGCCTCGCGCCGCTGCGTCGCGGCCAGTGGTCAAGAACGGGGCGAGCCAGACGAAGGCAAGCACGGCGAGCGTGGCAAGGCTGATGAACAGGACGGCGGCGAGGTTCACGTCCGGCGCGTCGACAATGTAAAGAATGGTCCAGATGCCGGTGCCGGCGAAAGCGGCTGCCATGAGCGCCTTCCAGTCGCGGATGCGGGCGGTTGCAGCGCTCGCCGCAAGCACGATCGCCAGATAGACGAACAGGGCCCAAGGATTGGGCGCCTGCGATGCCACCAGCGCCGGCGTGACCATGGCGCCGACAAGTCCGATGCCGGCCAGCGCCAGGCCATGCACCAGCGAGGCGCTAATGGTGGCGACGCCGATGATACCAAGCAGCGCGAAGGCGGTCGCCGGCCCGATGAAGCCATAGATGCCATGCGCGGCATAGACCGTGCCGAACAGGATGAAGGCGCCGGCAGCCGTGAGGATCGAGGGGATATAGGCGCCGGCGGCGCTCTGCACCGGCACCCTGAAGCCGGTGCGGCGGATGAATTCGGCGCCGGCAATCAGCGCCAGGCCGAGGACGCCGGCCATCGTCAGGCGCACGCCAGGCCCGAAAATGCCTGCCTCGATCGTGTAGCGGAGCAGGAACAAGCCGCCCAACGCCAGCGCGATACCGCCGACCCAGACCGCCCAACGCGTGCCCAGCGCCGTCTCGACATCGGTCTGGCGCGCCGCCTTGGTGGGCGCGGGCGTCTCGGCCACGGGTTGCGCCGGTTCGATCGGCTCGGCGGATTGCGCCGCGGCCGACTGGGCCTTCGTCCAGGGTCCGGCCACGGCCTCGCCTTCAGCGGCCTCAGGCTTTGCGACGACCTCCTCGGCAACT
Organism: Mesorhizobium sp. M2E.F.Ca.ET.219.01.1.1; assembly: GCF_004016445.2. Lineage (GTDB taxonomy): Bacteria > Pseudomonadota > Alphaproteobacteria > Rhizobiales > Rhizobiaceae > Mesorhizobium. The sequence goes on along the minus strand of NZ_SADT02000002.1, from coordinate 666,456 downwards.
GTCGTGCCGTCGGCCAGCGGCGCGACAGGCGCCGCGGCTGCCTTGGCCTCCTCGGGAAGCCCTTCCTGCGCGGCGTCCGCCTTCAGCGCGGGCAGCGAAGCTCCCGTCTGCAGCAGGCCGCGCAGGATACCGAGCTCGCGCTCGACCAGCGCGATGCGGTTCTGCTGGCGGGAAACGATGACGAAAAGAGCGATGACGGCGGCAATGGCGATCAGGCTGAAAAACATGGCGGTTTCCCTCAAAACCAGGACCAGTCGTGGCCAACAAATGCGGCAACGAGACGACTACCCAAATCAGCGCCTTGCCGGCCGGTAAGATCGAGCATGTTTTAGAGCCGATGGCCAGCAAGCCGGCAGGCTTATCCCAAGCCTGCATGCCAGACGACCGAGCCTGTCGGCGAGAATTGCCTGACGCCCGCTGCGTAATACTGGTGTTAATCTGCAGCGTTCACGGAGGACTCTCGATGCCGCAGCGAAGCGCGGGCCTGCTGATCTACCGGCGCGTAGCCGGCGTCTTCGAGTTTCTGCTGGTCCATCCCGGCGGCCCGTTCTGGGCACGAAAGGACGAAGGCGCGTGGTCGATCCCGAAGGGATTGATCGGCGACAATGAGGATGAGCTCGAAGCCGCCAGACGGGAAGCCGAGGAGGAGCTCGGCGTCGCCATCGACGGCGACTTCCGGCCGCTCGGCAGCTACAGGCAGCTGGGCGGAAAGATCGTCGCGGCGTGGAGCGTCGAGGCCGATGTCGACACAAACGCCATCAAGAGCAACATGTTCACCATGGAGTGGCCGCCGAAATCGGGAAAGATGAAGGCGTTCCCCGAAGTGGATCGGGCCGGCTGGTTTTCGCTGCCCGAAGCCGGGCTCAAGATCCTGAAAGGCCAGCGCGCCATGCTTGACGATTTCCTGGTGCGGCGCGGCGCGGATTAAACTGCTACCCTGCCCCAGTCACGATCGCCTTCGTCGTCGCATGATGCCGGCGCAGCGCGGCCAGGAAGCCGGCACGAGCGTCGGGTGGCTCCAGCCCGCGCGGCTCGTAAACATGGCGGGTGAAGAAGAAGCCGCTCAGCCGGAAGGCGTCCTCGAGCGCCGCCGCGTCGGCGCGCAGGCCGGAGCCGCGCTGCAGGAAGGCGGGCAGCGCCAGCATCTTGTCGTGCCAGGCAGCGCCCGCCGCGCGCGACACGGCGCGGCCGGATTTCGGCGAGACATAGGCGAGATCCTGCCTGGAGCCGGTCGCCGCGCACTGGCTGAGGTCGAGGCCGAAGCCCAATTCGTCGAGGATGAGCAGCTCGAAGCGCGCCACCAACTCGCCCGCCGCATCGGCATCGCTGAGATGGGCAATCATCACGGCAAGGGCCTCGTAAAGACCACCATGGGCGTCGCGCTCGGGCAGGAGCCTCAGATGCGCGGCCATGGTCTGCAGGCCGTAGACGGCGACCGCGCTGTCCATGAGCCGCGCGGCGTTCATCTCGATCGCCTCGGCCTGGAAGACGCCGAGATGCTCGTCGAGCCGCGCCCGCCACAGAAGGTCGACGCGGTTGCCGGGCTGCAGCACCGGCTGCTGCTTGCGCGAGCGCCCTCCCCGCACCAGGCCCAGATGGCGGCCATGCGTGCGCGTCATCACCTCGAGGATGGCGCTGGTTTCGCCATGCCTGCGAGTGCCGAGAACGATTCCCTCGTCGCGCCATTCCATGGGCGGAGCTTTTCACCCATTGCGGGGCGAAATCAAGGTTTGGACACGCCGGGTTCGATCTGTGCTGACATTGTCTGATCCCGTGTCAGGCCCAGCGGCGATGATCGGCAAGCACCTCGTCGATCACGTGGCGCTGCCTTTTCGCCTCGGCCTGGTTGGCGTCGTGGCCGGCGACGGTGATCAGCGCCTTCCACAGCGCCCAGCCGCGGCCGCGCGCCCAGGTGGCGTCGTCGACGGCGATGCGGGCGCGGAAGGCCTCCCGGCTTTCGCCTTCGAAGAAGGTCCACGCGATCGCCAGATCGCAGGATGGATCGCCGACGCCCGACGTGCCGAAATCGATGACCGCGCTCAGACGCCCGTCCTCGACAAGAAGATTGCCCGAGGCGACATCGCCATGAAACCAGACTGGAGAGCCAGACCAGGTGGCGGCAAGTGCGGCTTCCCAGACGGTCGTGGCGGCGTAGGCGTCGATCCGCCGTTCAAGCGCGGCGATGGCCTGCCTCGCCTCGCCGTCATAGACGGTCAGCGGCCCGCCGCGGTGGAAATTGTGCTGGCCGGGTGCAGGCCCGTCCGTCGGATCGATGCCCCTCAATGCGACAAGGAAATCGGCGAGCGAAACGGCGAAGACGTTGAGATCGGCGATGCGGCCGCTCTTGGCCGTCTCGCCCTCGATCCAGCGATAGATCGACCAATGCCATGGGTAGCCTTCGGCCGGCTCGCCCATGGCCAGCGGTGTCGGAATCCGCAGCGGCAGGAGGGGTGCCAGTTTCGGTAGCCAGCGCTGCTCCTTCTCGACCTGCAGCGAATAGGCGGCCGCGCTCGGCAGTCGGACCGTCATCTCGTCGCCAAGATGAAAAGTGCGGTTGTCCCAGCCGCCGAAAGCGCCCGGGCTGACCGGCAGGTCCCGCCATCGCGGAAACTGCGTGTCGACCAGCCGTCGCACGAGACCGGCATCGATCGTGATCTCTGGATTATTCATGTCGCAGACCCTTACGGACCTTCTAGGCGACAAGCATCAATGGGGAAACTCCAGCCCCATCTCGCGGTAGCGCTCTGGATCGTCGCCCCAGTTCTCGCGCACCTTCACGAACAGGAACAGGTGCACCTTCTGCTCGAGAATCTCGGCGATCTCCATCCGCGCGGCCTGGCCGATGGCGCGGATCGTTTCGCCCTTGTGGCCGAGCACGATCTTCTTCTGGCTGTCGCGCTCGACATAGATTACCTGCTCGATGCGCACCGAGCCGTCCTTCTTCTCTTCCCATTTCTCGGTTTCGATATGCGAGGAATAGGGAAGCTCCTGGTGCAGCCTGAGATAAAGTTTTTCGCGGGTGATCTCGGCCGCGAGCTGGCGCATCGGCAGATCGGAGATCTGGTCTTCCGGATAGTACCAGGGGCCCAAGGGCAACGTCTCGGCGAGATAATCAAGCAGATCCTTACAGCCGGAGCCGGTGAGCGCGGAGACCATGAAGGTGCGCTCGAACGGCACGCGTTCGTTCGCGGTCGCGGCCAGCGCGAGAAGCGTCTCGGGCTTGACGCGATCGACCTTGTTCAGGACGAGCAGCATCGGCTGGCGGACGTCCTTCAGCCGGTCGAGGATGGCATTGGCATCGCCCTTGATGCCGCGCTCGGCGTCGATCAGAAGCGCCACGACATCGGCATCCTTGGCGCCGCCCCAGGCGGTGGTCACCATCGCGGTGTCCAGCCGCCGCTTCGGCTTGAAGATGCCGGGCGTGTCGACGAAGACGATCTGCGCGTTGTCATGCGTGGCGATGCCGCGCACGATGGCGCGGGTGGTCTGCACCTTATGCGTGACGATCGACACCTTGGCGCCGACCAGCTGGTTGACCAGCGTCGACTTGCCGGCATTGGGCGCGCCGATCAGCGCGACGAAGCCGGAGCGCGTCGCGGGGGCTTCAGGGGTTTCGATTTCTGTCATGCCGCGCTCCATACGCCTTCGCGCAGCAAAAGAGTAGCCGCCGCGGCCTGCTCCGCCTCGCGCTTGGAGCGCCCGCTGCCGGTCGCCGGCGCAAATGAGCCGACCTTGACGCTAACGGTGAACAGCGGGTCGTGGTCTGGCCCCTCGCGGGCGTCGATGCGGTAGGCCGGCACGGCGCCGGCGGCCGCCTGGTGCGCCCATTCCTGCAATTCGGTCTTGGCGTCGCGGCGCGCAGCGCCGATCGCCTGCGAGCGCGGCTGCCAGTAGCGGTGGATGAATGCGCGGGCAGCCTCGAGACCACCATCCAGGTAAAGCACGGCAATCAGCGATTCCAGCGCATCGGCGCGCAGATTGGTGCGCTTGCGCCCTTCGAGATTGCGCACATCGGAGCCGGCGCGGATCAGCTCGGGCAAGCCGATCTCCTCTGCAATGTCGGAGAGCGCCTCGGCATTGACAAGCGCGTTGAGGCGCAGCGAAAGCTCGCCCTCGGCGGCCTCGGGAAAGGTCGCGAGCAGCATGTCGGCGACGACAAGACCGAGAACGCGGTCGCCCAGGAACTCGAAACGTTCGTAATCGACCCCGGCATGGGTCGAACGCGCGCTGGCATGAGTCAACGCGCGCTGCAGACGCTGGCGATCGGCGAAGGCATGGCCGGTGCGCGGGGCAAGCGCCTCGGCAAGCGCATCGGCGGTCAAACGCTTGCTGGCCGCCATCGCTCTAGTGGACGAAATGGAACAGGCGATCGGCACGCATCAGCGACGGCCACTTCCAGATCTCGAGCGGGCTCGCCTTGCCGGCGATCGAGAAGAAGATGAGGTTGGCGCGGCCGACCAGGTTTTCGGCAGGAACAAAGCCGACGGTGAAGCGGCTGTCGGAGGAATTGTCGCGGTTGTCGCCCATCATGAAGTAGTGGCCGGGCGGCACGGTCCATTCGCGGGTGTTGTCGCCGATCGAATTCGGCGTCAGGTCGAGCGTGTCGTAGCTGACACCGTTCGGCAGCGTCTCGCGGTAGACGTCGACGGGCTGCGGCACTTCGGTGATATCGGGATTTTCGATCTGGCCGGTCTTCACGCGCGGCACGCCGACGTCATTGATGAAGAGCTGGCCGTCCTTCATCTGGATCTTGTCGCCGGGCAGGCCGACGACGCGCTTGATGTAGTCGACCGACGGATCCGGCGGGAACTTGAACACCACCACGTCGCCGCGCTTGGGCTCCGAGCCCCAGATGCGGCCGGAAAAGATATCGGGACCGAACGGCAGCGAATAGCGCGAATAGCCGTAGGCCCATTTGGTGACGAAGAGATAGTCGCCTTCGAGCAGCGTCGGCCGCATCGAGCCGGACGGGATGGAGAAAGGCTGGAAGAGCAGCGTGCGGATGACGAGCGCGAGCAGCAGAGCCTGGATGATGACGGAAAAGGTCTCACCAAGCCCGCCGGATTTCTTCTGCGATTTTTCAGCCACGCTCATGTCGTCCTCGATTGTGCGATGTTGGTATAGAGTCTCGGCGCGCGCTGGGCAACGTCATGCCGCTCGTGGTCAGATGGAATCAATGTGGCGCTTGTTCGGCGGGCACCGCCTCGATAATCACAAAGGCTTGAGCAAGCGGGAAATCGTCGGTGATGGTGAGATGGATCACCGCGCGGTGGCCTTTCGGCAGGATCTTCTCCAGCCTGGCGGCGGCGCCGCCGGTCAGCGCCATGGTCGGCGCGCCGCTCGGCAGGTTGATCACGCCCATGTCGCGCCAGAACACGCCCTCGGCCATGCCGGTGCCCAGCGCCTTGGCGCAGGCCTCCTTGGCGGCGAAGCGCTTGGCGTAGGACGCCGCGCGGGCGGCCCGCTTTTCCGACTTGGCCTGCTCGACCTCGGTGTAGATGCGCTGGACGAAGCGCTGACCGTGCCGCTCCAGCGATTTTTCGATGCGTCTTATGTCGATAAGGTCGCTGCCGATGCCGATGATCATTCCGCCGGCACTTCCCGTCCGCCCTGGCGCGCTTTCTTCTCGGCACGCTCGGCCATGCGCTTCTTGCGCTGCTCGCGGAACACGGTCATGCCCCAGCGCGTGACGCCGTAGAACACGAGCCCGAAGACCAGGCCGAGCGGCACCGCGCCGATCAGCATCGGCTCCAGGACGGGATGCCAGAGCTTTGCGAAGGAGAGCTTGTGCAGCATTTCGCCAAGATGCTCTGGCGGCCCGTGCTTGGGCAGGCGCTCATGCAGGAGCAGCTTGCCGGTTTCCCAGGACGCGCCCCATAGCAGCGGGGAGGTCAGCGGATTGCCGAAAAACACGGCGCCGAGCGCCGCCGCGACCAGATTGCCGGCGATCACCCAGCAAAGCACCGCGGCAACCACGAAATGGACGCCAAGCGGGAAGAAGGAGGCAAAAACACCCGCAGCGACACCGGCGGCGACCGAATGCGGCGTCGCCTTCAGCCGCAGGATGCGCTTGGAGAAATACTGCACGGAACGCGAGAACGAGCGGCGCGGCCATAGATAAGTACGCACCCGCTCCAGGAGGCCATCAGGCTCTCGGCGTCGAAAAAGCACTCTGTTCCAGTTCCCGGTTCAACACGCGCTGCCCCTGCCCACCGGGACGCGCCACACATCTTGCGCTTCGAGGGCGCAGAAAGGCAACAAACTTTGATATAGCGACGGCAGTGCCGCGAAACAACGAAAACGCCGCCGCGATGGTCTGCCGCAGCCTGTAACAAGACCCTTATTCTGGCGAAACTGAGGAAAACAACAGGGATACCAGCTGATGATCACCATTCGACCGGCGCGGGCCGAGGATGCCGAGGCCTTGCCGCAGATCGAGCAATCCGCCGGACTGGCCTTCCGCACCATCCCGGAACTGGCATGGCTCGCCGATGGCGACAATATCAGCGCAGAGCGGCACCGCGCGCTGATCGCCGACGGCGCATGCTGGGTTGCCGCCGAGGAGAAGGGCCGGCCGGTAGGCTTCCTGAGTGCCGGGATCGAGGGCGATGCGCTCCATATCTGGGAGTTGGACGTGCGCCTCGACCGGCAGGGTTCGGGCATCGGCCGGGCTTTGCTCGAACGGGCGGTCGCGGACGCCAGGCTGCGCGGCCTGGCCGCGGTGACGTTGACCACCTTTCGCGCCGTCGCCTGGAACGCCCCCTTCTATCGCAAGTTAGGATTTCGCATCCTGGAAGGCGCCGAGATCGACGGACGGCTGACCGGCCTGCTCGGCGACGAGGCCGAGCACGGCATGCCTTCCGACCAGCGTTGCGCCATGCGGCTCGATCTCAGGTGAGTGGATACTCGCTGACCTCGACCAGATTGTCGTCCGGATCGCGGAAATAGACCGACATCATCGCGCCGCGCGCGCCGGTGCGTTCGACCGGGCCGACTTCGATCGCCACGCCATTGGCCACGAGGCTGGCCTGGACTTCGGCAAGCGGCACCGCCGCGACGAGGCAGAAATCGCCGGAACCCGGCGTCGGCGCCTTTGCCTTCGGCTCGAAAGTACGGCCGGCCTCATGCAGGTTGATCTTCTGCGAGCCGAACACAAGGGCGGTCGGCCGGTTCGGCTCATCGAGCCGCTTCATGCCAAGGACGCGCTGGTAGAAGTCGCAGGTCGCTTCGACCGAGCGAACCGTCAGCACGAAATGGTCGATGCCGGCGATCATTGTAGAGGCCTCAGATATTGCGGCTTCCCGGCTTGATAGCCGGGATGGCGGCGAGTTCCGGCGGCAGGCGGTCGGCGGGATAGGCTGGCACCTCATATTCGGCAAGCGCGATCAACGGCACGCCGACATCGGTCTTGCCGGCCGAGCGGTCGATGATGCAGGCAGCCGCCACGACCTCGGCGCCGAGCTTGCGCAGGCAGTCGATGGTCTCCCGGATCGACAGGCCGGTGGTAACGATGTCCTCGACGATGACGACGCGCGAGCCTTTGGCGATCTCGAAGCGGCGCAGCCTGAACTCGCCCCCTTCCCGTTCGACCCAGATCGCCGGCGCGCCGAGGTGGCGCGAGGTTTCATAGGCCGGGATCAGGCCACCGATGGCCGGGCCGACCACATAGTCGATCCTGCCCTGCACGCTTTCCCGGATCTTCTCGGCCAGCGCCTTGCACAGGCGTTCGGTCTTGTCGGCATGCATGAAGACACGCGCCTTCTGCAGGAAGACCGGGCTGCGCAGGCCGGACGTCAGGATGAAATGACCTTCAAGAACGGCGCCGGCCTCGCGGAAAATGCCCAGCACTTCGTCGGTGTTCATTTGTTCCCCCTTTGGTGAATGGTGAGTGGTGAATGGTGAATGGTAGTGAGAGCACCTTCTATTCACTATTCACTATTCACTATTCACTATTCACTATTCACTATTCACCCATTCACGCGCCGCGCATCGCTGACGCTCGAATTGTCCTTGAGCTGCGACAGCAGCCGGTTGAGGTGCTTCAGGTCCCAGACCTCGAGATCGATCAGCATCTCGGTGAAATCGGGCGCCGTGCGTATCATCGACAGCGTGTGGATGTTGGCGTCGTTGGATGCCACCACCTGGGCGATGTCGGCCAAGGATCCAGGCGCATTGATGGCGGTGACCGAGATGCGCGCCGGGAAACGTTCCTTGGTGCGCTCGTCGATGTCCCAGCGCACGTCGATCCAGCGCTCGGGCTGGTCGTCGAAGGCCTGCAGCGCCGGCGACTGGATCGGGTAGATGGTGATGCCGGTTCCGGGCTGGATGATGCCGACGATACGGTCTCCGGGCACGGCACCTTCCGGCGCGAAGCGCACCGGCAGGTCGCCACGCACGCCGCGGATCGGCACCGCGCCGTCGCGCGGCTGGTCCTTGTCCTTGCGCGCGGCGCGCGTGCCGGGCATCTGGAACAGCATGCCGGCGGCGTTGCGGATCTTCGACCAGCCCTCCTCGCGCTGCTTGGGCGCCGCGACGGTGACGCGCTCGTCCTTATAGTCGGGGAAGACCGCTTTCATGACGTCGGTGGAGCTCAACTCGCCGCGGCCGACCGAGGCCAGCACGTCCTCGATGTCCTTGCGCGCCAGGCGGTGCAGAACCGGTTTCAGGCTCTCCCTGGTGAAGGTCTTGCCGGCGCGCTCGAAGGCGCGCTCCAGGATGCGGGCGCCGAGGCCGGAATATTGCTTGCGGATCGCGTTCTTGGTGGCGCGGCGGATGGCGGCGCGCGCCTTGCCGGTGACCACGACCGACTCCCAGGCGGCGGGCGGCACCTGCGCCTTGGAGCGGATGATCTCGACCTCGTCGCCGTTCTTCAACTCGGTCATCAGCGGCATGATGCGGCCATTGACCTTGGCGCCGACGCAGGTGTCGCCGACATCGGTGTGTACAGCATAGGCGAAATCGATCGGTGTGGCGCCGCGCGGCAGCGCGATCAGCATGCCTTTGGGCGTGAAGCAGAAGACCTGGTCCTGGAACAGCTCCAGCTTGGTGTTCTCGAGGAAATCCTCCGGATTGTCGCCCTCGGCCAGTTGCTCGATGGTGCGCCTGAGCCAGGCATAGGCGTTGGTCTCCTTGGAGATCGCATGGCCGGCGCCGTTCATCTTGCCGCCGGTATCCTTGTAGATCGAATGCGCGGCGACACCGTATTCGGCTATTTTGTTCATCTCCTTGGTGCGGATCTGCAATTCGACGCGCTGGCGCGACGGGCCGACGATGGTGGTGTGGATCGAGCGGTAGTCGTTCTGCTTGGGCGTCGAGATGTAGTCCTTGAAACGGCCGGGCACCATCGACCAGGTGGTGTGGATGGCGCCAAGCGCGCGGTAGCAGTCGTCGACCGAATCGACGACGACACGGAAGCCGAAAATGTCGGAGAGCTGTTCGAAGGAGAGCGCCTTGGCCTCCATCTTGCGGAACACCGACCACGGTTTCTTCTGCCGGCTCTTCACGCTCGCCTTGATGGCGTGTTTCTCGAACAGGCCGGACAGCGCCGTCTCGATCTCCTGAAGGACGCCCTTGTTGCGCTCGAAAATCTCGGCAAGCCTCGCGGTGACGGCGCGATAGGCTTCCGGATTGATGTAGCGGAAGGCGATTTCCTCCAGCTCCTCGCGCATGCCCTGCATGCCCATGCGCCCGGCCAAGGGCGCATAGATGTCCATCGTCTCCTCGGCGATGCGCAGGCGCTTGGACTCGGGCATATGGTCGAGCGTGCGCATGTTGTGCAGGCGGTCGGCGAGCTTGACGAGGAGAACGCGGATATCCTCGGAGATCGCGAGCAGCAGCTTGCGCAGGTTCTCCGCCTGCTCGGCCTTCTTGGAAACGAGGTCGAGCTTCTTCAGCTTGGTGAGGCCCTCGACCAGCTTGCCCATTTCGGGGCCGAACAATTCGTCGATCTCGGCCCTGGTCGCGGTCGTGTCCTCGATCGTGTCGTGCAGCAGCGCGACGGCGATGGTCGCCTCGTCCATGTGCATGTCGGTGAGGATGGCGGCGACTTCGAGCGGATGCGAGAAATAGGGATCGCCGGAGGCGCGCTTCTGGTGGCCATGCTTCTGCATGGCATAGACATAGGCCTTGTTGAGCAGCGCCTCGTTGACGTCAGGCTTGTAGCGCTGCACGCGCTCGACAAGCTCATACTGACGCATCATGGGCGGGATCTCGCGGTGCTGAAATGATTGATGCGCCGCACCAAGGTGCGACGCATCCCATAGATAGCCACGAAACTTACGAGACGGAAGTGCCGGATGGTTGATCCAAGCGAGTTCCGGGAAGAGCTTTTCAGAATTCGCTCAGCCGAGTCGCATGGTGTGGTTTTCGAGAACCGGAGCGGAGCGGACATTCAGGTCCGTGAGCACCGGAAGCGCAGAAAACCGCGCCAGGCGGCCGGCTGAGTAGAATTATCAAAAGCTCTTAGTAATCGTCGCTCTTTTCCGGGGGTACCAGGCCTTCGATGCCGGCGAGCAGATCTTCCTCGCTCATGCGGTCGAAAGCGATGTTCTCCTCGGCATCGTCGGCGTCGGCTGCGACAGCGGTCGCGCCGGTCTGGTCGGTGATCGCCTCGCCCTCGGCTTCCGGCTCATCGACCTCGACATGCTTCTGCAGCGAGTGGATCAGGTCTTCCTTGAGGTCGTCGGGCGACAGCGTCTCGTCGGCGATCTCGCGCAGCGCGATGACCGGGTTCTTGTCATTGTCGCGCGGAACGGTGATCTGCGCGCCCTGGCTGATCTGGCGGGCGCGGTGGCCGGCGAGCAGCACGAGTTCAAAACGGTTGTCGACCTTGTCGATGCAATCTTCAACGGTTACGCGGGCCATGGACTGCCCCTTTCATGCGATGGATTTGATGGAAAGCTGGCGCGCTCCATAACGCGGGCGCGCCCGAAATACAAGCTTTATGGCGCCAGCGCCAACTTGGCCGCCCTCTCGCCCGGCTTATCATCTGAGCGCGCCATGGTCAGCTTAGATAGTCGCGATCACAATTGCTTGCAATGCGAGGCCTGCCCTTGGATATCCACAAATTGCGCGTTATCTCGGATGTGACGGTACCGAGGTCCATTTGCCGGGCCTATTCGTCGAACGCTTTTAAGACGACAGAATTTTTTGAAAGGGATGTTTTTCAATGTTCGATCCCCGTGAAAAGATCGCTCTTTTCATCGACGGCGCCAATCTCTACGCCACCTCGCGCGCGCTGGGGTTCGACATTGACTACCGCAAGCTTCTGTCGAGTTTCCAGAAGCGGGGCTATCTGCTGCGCGCCTATTATTACACCGCGCTGGTCGAGGATCAGGAATATTCCTCGATCCGGCCGCTGATCGACTGGCTCGACTATAACGGCTTCAAGGTGGTGACCAAGCCCGCCAAGGAATTCACCGACTCGACCGGCCGCCGCAAGATCAAGGGCAACATGGACATCGAGCTGACCGTCGATGCGCTGGAACTCGCCGATGTCGTCGACCACTATGTCATCTTCTCCGGCGACGGCGATTTCCGCACGCTGGTCGAGGCGCTGCAGCGGCGCGGCCGCAAAGTGTCCATCATCTCGACCATGGCTTCGCAGCCGCCGATGATTTCCGACGATCTGCGCCGGCAGGCTGACCATTTCATCGACCTGATGACGCTGAAGAGCGAGGTCGGCCGCGACCCGTCCGAGCGGCCGGCGCGCCGGCCGGAACCCGCCGAAGTCGACGAGGACGATTATTGACGGGCGGCGGCCTTGAGCGCCGCGCCCTCCCCCGAACCCAGCCGCGACTGCCCGCTTTGCCCGCGACTGCATGATTTCATCGCTGCCTGGCGCGAGCGCGAGCCCAGCTGGTTCAACGCGCCGGTGCCGACTTTCCTGCCACCCGAGGGTGAAGATTCAGTCCGCCTGCTGATCGTCGGGCTGGCGCCTGGGCTGCGCGGCGCCAACCGGACCGGCCGCCCCTTCACCGGCGACTATGCCGGCGACCTGCTCTACGGCACGATGATCGCGCAGGGCCTGGCGCGCGGCGAGTTCAAGGCGCGGCCGGATGACGGGCTCGAGTTGGTCGGCACGGCGATCACCAATGCGGTGCGCTGCGTGCCGCCGGAGAACAAGCCGGTGGGCGCCGAGATCGCCACCTGCCGGACTTTTCTGAGACCGACCATCGCGCGCTTTCCCAATCTGCGCGCCATCCTGACGCTGGGTTCGATCGCGCACCAGTCGACGGTGCGGGCGCTGGGTGAGCGCGTCGCGGCCATTCCGTTCCGCCATGGCGGAAGGCAGGAGGCCGGCGGCATCGCGCTGTTTTCCAGCTATCACTGCTCGCGCTACAACACCAATACGGGCGTACTGACGGAGGAGATGTTCGTCAGCGTGTTCAGGGAGATTGCGGCGTTCCTGAAGAACTAGATTCAGGCGCCCCGATGGTCCGGCGGTTATACCGGCAGCAGCGCATCCGGCTTCACGTCGCCGATCGAGGCGTAGGTGTGCGTCTCCTTCACTCCAGGCAGAGGTAGGATGACGCGGGTCAGGAAATCCTGATAGGCGGTCATCTCCGAGATGCGCGCCTTCACCAGATAATCGAAGCCGCCGACGACCATATGGCATTCCAGCACCTCTGGCGCCTTGGTCACCGCCTCGGCAAACCGCTCGAAAATATGCGGCGCCGTATGGTCGAGACGCACCTCGATGAAGACGAGCGTGCCACGCCCGATCTTTGCCGGATTGAGCACGGCCCTGACCGCGGTGATGTAGCCTTCCCGAAACAGCCGCTTAACGCGGAGGCTGGTGCCGGTCGGCGACAGGCCGACACGCGCCGCCAGATCGAGTGTGGTACGGCGTCCATCTTCCTGCAGCAGCCGCAGGAGATTGCGGTCGATCGCGTCGAGGTCGCTTGCTTCCGGATTCACTTTAAAACTGCCTTTTTGATGTGAGTTCCGCTGCCATTTTCCAAAATGAGCGTATTTCAACGCAGGAACCTGAACAATAGCCTGCGCTTTGGCCGCAGCCGTGGAGATGGTCTTCACCTGAGGTGACCTATGGGTGGCAAGTCGTGGCGGACGCAGGCAACACAGGAAATACGAGACTGGCGATCATCGCCGGCCTCACCATGATCGGCATCTATGCTATCCAATTCGTCGCCGCCCGCTTCAGCCTCAGGGAGCATCTGACGGCGACGGATCTCGCCGCCTTGCGCTTTGGCGGCGCCGGGGTGGTCTTTCTGCCGATCGTCTGGCGCGGCGGCTTCGCAAGCATGAGGGCGCTTGGATGGCGACGGGCCCTGGCTTTGGCGGCGCTGGCCGGATTGCCTTATCCGCTGATCATCAATTGGGGCCTGACCTATGCCCCTGCCGCCCATGCGGCGGCGCTTTGTCCAGCCTCGATCGTCTTCTTTTCGTTCCTGCTGTCGCGCATCGTCTTCCATGACGGCACTTCGCAGCAACGGACCATCGGTGTCCTCGCGATCATCGCGGGCCTGTTCCTCTTCATCGCGCCGGCGCGCGACGGAGCCGGCAGCGTTCTGTTCGGCGACATGCTTTTCATCGGATCGGGGCTGATGTTCTCGACCTATGCCGTTCTTGTCCGGCGCTGGCATGCCGATCCCGTCACGGCGACAGCCGCGGTGGTGCTCCTGTCCTGCCTGCCGCTGCCGGTTCTCTATCTTTTGGCACCAAGCCAAATCCAAGCAGCGGCCGTCGGGGAAATCATCGCTCAGATCGTGATCCAGGGGATTCTGGCCGGCGCGGCCGCCATGTTTCTTTATACTTACATCGTCCGGCAACTGGGGCCGCAGGCGGCATCGCTGTTCCTGCCCGGCATACCGATCGCCACCGTGCTTGTCGGCATGGCCGTACTCGGCGAAACGCCGATGACGATCCAGTTCGCAGCCATCGCCATCATGGCCGCCGGAATGGGCTTGTCGGCGATCGGAGGACGTGTTGCCAGCAAACGTCTTGGTGCACCGGCGCCGGGAGGATCGTGAGCCTTCAGCGGCGCGGCAAACACTTCAAGGGCCTGCAATTCGAGGCGTCGGCGCGAACAGCTCGGCCAGCGTCTCGCGGCTGCCCTTCAGCACGTTGAGATCGACATCGCCTTCGATGCCGTCGACGCGGCCCATATTGTGATACTGCCAGTAGATCCAGTCCCTCTCGCGCGGCCTGATCGCCAATGAACGCAGCCAGCGCTGGCGCGCGATGATGGTTGCGGAATAGGCGTCGGCCGCCTCGTCGGTCAGGTAGAAGATCGCCTGCTTGCCGAACGCCGTCTCGACCGGGCCGAGGAAAGCGGCAAGCTCGGTGTTCAACTGCTCGGGCGACAGCCGCTGCGGGCAGTTGCCGCCGAATTCGATGTCGACAACCGGCGGCAAAAGCGGCTCGCCGCGCGGCACCGCGGCGATAAAATTCTTCGCCTGGTCGGCCCCCGGCCGGCAGAAGGTGAAGAAGTGATAGGCGCCGACCGCGAGGCCAGCCGCGCGGGCTTCGCGTAGATTCGTGGCGAACAGGGTGTCAACATGCGTGCCGCCTTCGGTTGCCTTGATGATGGCAAAGGCGACATCGTCGGCCGCGACGCGCCGCCAGTCGATCTTGCCCTGGTGGTGCGAGACATCGATGCCGCGGATCGGGAACTCCGCGCGATCCGGCGAAAAGCCACGGAACCAGAAATAGGCGCCGACCGCGACGGCGCAGGCGACAACCACGCCGGCAACGCTCCAGAAAACGATCCGCTTCCCCAAAAATGGCCCCCTGTCGGAAGGTGCGTTCGCGCCGGAACAGAGGAGTGCCCGGTGGCTTTTTTCAGGCGCGTTTGTGCAGGCAACAATGAAAAGCCTAGCCGCGCTCTTTCAGCAGCCGGCCCTTCTCGCGCGACCAGTCACGCTGCTTTTCAGTCTCGCGCTTGTCATGCAGTTTCTTGCCACGGGCGATCGCCAGCAGCAGCTTGGCGCGGCCGCGGTCGTTGAAATAGATCTTCAGCGGCACCAGCGTCATGCCCTCGCGCTCGACGCTTTGCGAGAGTTTGGCCATCTCGCGTTTCGAGACCAGCAATTTGCGGCGCCGGCGCGGCTCGTGGTTGAAGCGGTTGGCCTGCAGATATTCCGGCAGATAAGAATTGATCAGCCAAATCTCGCCGCCCTCCGCGGAGGCGTAACTCTCCTGGATGTTGGCCTGGCCCTGGCGCAGGGACTTGACCTCGGTGCCGGTCAGCACCAAGCCGGTCTCGATCGTGTCGAGCACCTCGTAGGAAAAGCGCGCCTTGCGGTTTTCGGCGACCGTCCTGTTGTTGGGGTCGGCTTTCTTGACTTGATTCATAATGCGGAGAGGTGGCGCCTCATCCCTAATTAATCAAGCCGGCGTGCTTCATCGCCTGGTCGATCTTTTCAGCCGTCGAGGCCTCGATCGTCACCAGCGGCGAGCGCACCACGTTTTCGACCTTGCCAAGCTTCGAGAGCGCATATTTGGCGCCGCACAGGCCGGGCTCGATGAAGATCGCCTTATGCAGCGGCAAGAGCCGGTCCTGGAGCTCGAGCGCCTTGGCGCTGTCGCCGGAGAGCGTCGCTTCCTGGAACTCGGCGCAGAGCCGCGGCGCGACATTCGACGTCACCGAGATGCAGCCGACGCCGCCATGGGCGTTGAAGCCGAGCGCGGACGCATCCTCGCCGGAGAGCTGGATGAAGTCCTTGCCGCAGGTCATGCGCTGCTCGGAGACGCGTTCGACCTTGCCGGTGGCATCCTTGACGCCGACGATGTTCTTGAAGTCGTGGGCCAGCCTGCCCATCGTCTCGGGCGTCATGTCGATCACCGAGCGCGGCGGGATGTTGTAGATGATGATCGGCAGGCTGGTCGCCCGGGCGACAGCCGCGAAATGCTCATAAAGGCCGCGCTGCGTGGGCTTGTTGTAGTAAGGCGTGACGACAAGGGCGGCATCGGCTCCGGCCTGTTCGGCGTACTTCACCAAGCCGACCGCTTCCTCGGTATTGTTGGAGCCTGCGCCTGCCACGACCGGCACCCTGCCCTTGGCCACCTCGATGGCGACCTTCACGACATGGCGGTGCTCATCATGCGAGAGCGTCGGCGACTCGCCTGTGGTTCCCACCGGGACGAGGCCCTTGGTGCCCTCGGCGATCTGCCATTCGATGAAAGCGCGAAAGGCTTTCTCGTCGAAACGCCCGCTCTTTTCGAACGGTGTGACGAGCGCAGTCAGCGAGCCTCTCAGCATGTCTTCCAAACTCCTTGGAACTCTCAGGAACGTATCAGGTTTGTCGGTCGGTTTACTTGCGCGCCTTCTAACCGAAAGCGAAGCCGCGCACCATAGTCTCGACATGGTTCAGCGGCAAGCATCGGCGTAGTGCCAGCAAGCGCAATTCGAACGGCCTCGATAACCTTTTGTTTACGAGCCTTTCACGACCTAAGTTTAGGCTCTGCTTCGGGGCTCCCGGTCCCCGCGCCTGCTGACGATGTGCTAGGATTGCAACCATGCCGACGAGGCGGCCTCATCTCTTCGCGCTTTTCGGCGCGATCGTCGCGCTGACGCCCACCATGGCGATCGGCGGCAGCGTCGATGCGCGCGCGACGGCTTCTATTCCCATGCCCGACGCGCCGCAGGCGCCTGGCCAGACGTCGGTCGCCCCCGACATCGCGCAATTGAAGAGCGGGCTCGACGCGCTCGCCGCCAACAACATTGCCGGCGCGCGCAATGCGCGCGACACGCTGCCCGCGACTTCGCTCGACCGGCACATCCTGGCCTGGGCGATCGCGCTCTATGGCGGCGACCAGGTGCCGAGCGGCGAGATTGCCGATGCCGCCAAGATGCTTCCCGGATGGCCGGGCACGATCGCGCTGCGCAAGAACAGCGAACGTGCGCTCTATCGCGAAAATCCGCCGCCGCAAATGGTGGTTCAGGCTTTTGGCCGCAGCCAGCCGCTGACGCCCGAGGGCGTCATCGTCCTTGCCCGCTCGCAGGTGGCGCTTGGCAACCAGGCGGCTGCGCGTGCGGTGCTGGTGCCCTTCTGGCGCACGGAAAAGCTGGAAGCCAAGGACGAGAGCGCCATCATCAAGGAGTTCGGTACGCTGATCCCGGCGGCCGACCATCGCTACCGCATGGAGCGCATGTTTTACGCCGACCGGCCGGCCTCGGCGCTGCGCGTTGCCGGTCTCGCCGGCGCACAGCAGCTGGCGGATGCCTGGGCGGCGGCCGACAAGGGCGACAAGAACGCCGCCAAGCTCTTGAAGGCGGTGCCGGCGGCGCAGCGTTCGGCCGGCTATTTCTTCGCCGAGGCGGAATATCTGCGCAAGCAGCAGAAATTCGCCGATGCCGCCACTGTCGTGATGAAAGCGCCGACGGATAGCGATTCGCTGGTCGATGCCGATGCCTGGTGGGTGGAACGGCGTGTGCTCTCGCGCGAGCTGGTCGACCAGGGCGACATGAAGACCGCCTACAGAATCGTCTCCATGCATGCGGCCGAAAGCCCGGCCAATGCTGCCGAGGCCGAATTCCATGCCGGCTGGTATGCATTGCGCGGCCTCAACGACCCGGCGACCGCCGCAGGCCACTTCACGCGCATCACCGAGCTCGCCCAGGGACCGGTGTCGCTGTCGCGCGCCTATTACTGGCTCGGCCGCGCGGCGGAAGTCGGCGGCCCGGGCAGCGCCAAGGACTATTTCACGCGCGCGGCCAGCTATGGCACGACCTTCTATGGCCAGCTCGCCGGCGAGCGCGTGGGGTTGAGGACACTCAACATCGTCTATCCGAAGCCGAGTGCGGCCGACCGCCAGAGCTTCGACGGGCGCGAGGCGGTGAGCGCGATCAAGCGACTGCAGGAGGCGGGCTACGACCGCTATGCCGAGACGCTCTACCGCGACCTTGCCGGGCAATTGACCAGCCCCGGCGAGCTGGCGCTGCTTGCGGTGCTGGCCGAGAAGCAGGGCAACCATTTCATGGCGCTGAAGGTCGGCAAGATCGCCGCGCAGCGCGGCATCGATGTCGGCGCGCTGTCGCATCCGCTCGGTGTCATTCCCGATACGGCCAATATTTCCGGGTCCGGCAAGGCGCTCGCCTATGCTATTGCCCGCCAGGAAAGCGAGTTCAATGTCGGCGCCGTTTCCAGCGCCGGCGCGCGCGGCCTGCTGCAGTTGATGCCGGGCACGGCCAAGCAATTGGCCAAGAAGGCCGGCATGAGCTTCTCGCAGGCGCGGCTGACGAGCGATGCCGGCTACAATGCGACGCTGGGCTCGGCTTTCCTCGGCGAACAGCTCGACCGCTTCGGCGGCTCCTATGTGCTGACCTTCGCCGGCTACAATGCCGGCCCCAACCGCGCCGCCCAGTGGGTGGCGAAATACGGCGACCCGCGCGGCAAGGACGTGGATGCGGTCGTCGACTGGATCGAGCGGATTCCCTACACAGAAACAAGAAGTTACGTGCAGCGCGTGATGGAGAATTATGAGGTCTACAAGATGCGTATTTCGGGCAAATACGACATCGTGGGCGATCTGGTGAACGGGCGGGGGTGAGGCGGCGTCCGCAAGGCGTTTAAGGTCGAGTTCCTTCGCGCCCCCCTCTGTCCTGCCGGACATCTCCCCCACTTGGGGGGAGATCAGCTGTCGCGCCGGCTTTCGCCAGCCTCCAGCGCCGCAGAATAGGTGAGGCGTGCGAACTGCCAATCTCCCCCCTTGTGGGGGAGATGTCCGGCAGGACAGAGGGGGGCGCTGTCCCGCCAGCGTAAGATACTTCCTGCGCTGCTTCCTATTTGACGATCCTCACTCTCGCCTGTAGCTGTCCCTTCGATCCAGCGAGCACAGCACTCCGATGACGAGCGACGAAGGTTTCTCCGACTTTTTTTATACCGCACCCGATGGCCTGAAACTCCATGCACGGATTTACGGCGAGGCGAACACCGCCTGGTGGCCGGTCATTTGTCTGCCCGGCCTGACCCGCAATGCCCGCGACTTCCATGAACTGGCGCTCTACCTGTCAGGGAAGGCGAATATTCCCCGCAAGGTCATCGCCTTCGACTATCGCGGGCGCGGGCTGTCCGATTACGATCCCGATATCAGCCACTATAATGTCGGGGTCGAAGCCGGGGACGTGCTTGCCGGGCTCTCAGCGCTCGGCATCGAGCAGGCCGCCTTCATCGGCACCTCGCGCGGCGGCCTGATCATCCATGTGCTCGGCGCGCTGAAGCCGACCGTGCTGAAGGCCATCGTGCTCAACGACATTGGCCCTGTAATCGAGACGGAGGGGCTGGCCCATATCCGCTCCTATCTCGACCGCGCGCCGAAGCCGAAGACGCTCGCCGAGGCGGTGGATACCCAGCGGCGCGTGCATGGCGCCGATTTTCCGGCGCTCACCGACGTCGACTGGGCGCGGATGGTCCGGGCAATCTGCCGCGAGACGGCGGCCGGCTGGGTGCCGGATTTCGACCCGACGCTCGTCGACACGCTGGCCAGCGTCGATTTCAGCAAACCGCTGCCGGATCTGTGGCCGCAGTTCGATGCTTTGGCCGCCGTGCCGCTGCTTGCCATTCGCGGCAGCACTTCGAAGCTGCTGTCCGCTGCGACCGTCGAGGAGATGGGAAGGCGTCATCCCGGCATGGAGACGATCACCGTCGAAGGTCAGGGACACGCGCCCTTTCTGGAAACCGGTACTCTGCCGCGGGACATTGCGGATTTCCTCGATCGAGCAGAGCGCAAATCAAAATAAAGTAAAGCCCGAGACTAACTCAACCTCGGGCCTGTCGATAAAATATAGAGTCTCCGACACGCGGCACGTGCCTATTTGCCCTTGGAGCTCTTGCGCCGCGCCTTCGCTGGCTCCGCTCCGCTCTCCTTGCGAGCGGCTTTGCCAGGTGACGGCGCGGTCAGGGGAGAGGCAAAGACGGAGTTCTCCGCGGCGCTCGGCGCCTGATCGGCACGCGGCTTCTCGAGAACGACGACACAGCCATCGAGATCGTTGGTGGCGAGGTGCGCGTAACGCATGGTCATCGACAGCGTCTGGTGGCCAAGCCACATCTGGACGCGCCTGATGTCGATACCGCCCTGGACGAGGCGTGAAGCACAAGTGTGACGCAGGATGTGCGGCACCACCTGCTCGTCGGCGCCGAGACCGACCTCGGCCTTCGCCTCGTTCCAGATGGCGCGGTACTGCGCCTGGCTGAGCTTGGTAAACGGGCCCTTCGGCCGGCGGCCTTCGGTGTTTGGCGGCAGCTTGATCACCTCCTTGACCCGTTCGGTCATCGGAATGGTGCGGCTGCGGCCGGATTTGGTGATCCAGAAGGAGACGCGATGTTCCTGGATGTCGTTCCAGATCAGGCCGAGCGCCTCGCCGAGGCGGCAGCCGGTATCGACCAGGAAGACGGAGAGCCTGTAGGCATCCTCGCTGCGGCTCCTGATCGCGGCAAACAGCCTCGCCTCTTCGTCCCTTTCAAGGAAACGAATCCGTCCCGCCCGCTCCTTCTGGCGGCGGAACTCAGGCAGGCTGTGGATATCTCCCATCTTATGAGCCTTGCGCAGCAGCTTGCTGAGTGCAGCCATCTTGCGATTGATGGTTGCGTTGCTGTTCCCGCGCTGGCGCAAGGTACCGATAAGATTGTCCAGGGTGTTCTGGTCAAAGGTGCTGAAACGCTCTCCGAGAAGGATCTCGTCTATTTCACCGATGAAAGAGCTGACATTGTATTTATGCCGCCCATCATCCCAGAGTATATCCCGGTATGCTGCAAAGAGTTCCCCGATCCTGTGCGATTTTACTTCCCGGATCTTGTTATAGGTGTACCTAAACTTCGAGTTCTGGGAAGAAAATACCGCAAAATGACCAGAGGGTTCCCCCTCTTGAATCGCTTCGTTCGACATTTTTAGCCACACCCCCTGTGGTTAAGCCTTCAGCCCTAACCGTTCGGAGATGTCCTTTCAAGAGTTTTCGAGTCTGGCGGCCGACCACATCCGCCGGTGGCGGATCCCACAAAGTCGCTCCACAGACCCGATCAGCTTACCGTTTCACCCCCATCCTTTCGTTTGCTTCGACCAATCGCGAAAACAAAACGGCCCGGGCGTGGAGACGCCCGGGCCGGATTTCAGTTGTGGTCCAGCCCTTAGAACGAGCGCTGGAAGCGGAGGAGACCGCCGACGCTGTTCTTCTTGTCGGCGCCGGTCCAGTTGAAGTTGCCAAACTGGTTGAACTTGCCGTCGTGATCCCAGTCAACTTCGGCCGTGACCGTGAAGCCAGGAACGACGTCGTACGCGATGTTCGCCGCCACACCGTAGTTCTTGTCGTCGTCACCCGACGCCTGAATGTTGAACGAGGTCTTCTCGTTGAACTTGTAGGTGCCGCCGACCCACCAGGCCCAGTTGCCGCCCCACTGCTTGTAGAAGCCGCGGCCTTGGGCCCCCGCGATGCCACTGGTGCCAGGGATTGCCCAAGTCGGATCCGACAGGTTGTCGTCGGTGCCGTAGCCGACCATGCCGAACAGCGAGATCGCGTCGTTGACGGTCACATCCAAGCGAACCTTGGTAGCCACTTCCTCGTAGTTGCTGTCATAGGCAACCACACCGGAGATCGCGCCCCAACCCTGCGTCCACTTCAAGCCGCCGACGACATGCGGAACGTAGCTGTCGATCGTGCCCTTGGTGCCAGAACCTTCTTCGAGCGAGACCACCGCCGAGAAGCCGTTGCCGGCGTCGAAGTAGTACTGGACGACGTTGGTGTCGAAATCGCCGTAGGGAACGATCGTATCCTGGATGACGTTGCCGGCGTAGCCGATGAACGTGTTGAAGGCCGATTCGTCCTTACCGACGCGCAGGCCACCGAGCTGGATCCAGGCGAAGTTCAGCGAAGTGCCCTTGTTGCCTGCGGGGTTGCCGATCGGGTCGCCGCCGGTGGTGAAGGCGCCGTAGCCGTTGCGGTTGCCGAAGTTCCAGCGGGTCTCGACGTAGGTCTTCAACGTGCCGAGCTCGGTTTCCTGGCCGGTCCACAACTTCAGCGTGAAGCGGGCATTCTTGTAGAAGGTGCTCTGCTCATCGCCGTCCTCGTGGTCGAACGACTTCGCGCCGTCGAACGAGCCGACGTCGCCGACGCCGATGTCGTAACGGACATAGCCGCCGATGCGCAGGCAGGTCTCGGTACCGGGGATGTAGAAGTAGCCCGAGCCGTAGACGTCGCAGATCTTGACGTATTCAGCCGGTTCCGGCTCGGCGACGGTCACCGCGTCGGCGGCGCGAGCACCGGAAACTGCGATCAGGGCCGCAGCTGAGCCGAGAAGAAGGCTCTTGATGTTCATTTTCTGACCTCCAGTCAAAAGTTAAAAAACGGGTCTGGGTATTTTTTGCTGAAGGACAGCGTTCCCTGCCCCATCCCCACTACCGAAAAAGATGCGCACCGCGCCGCTCCTTCGAAGATGACCTTTACTCAGGCGGCGGCAGCGTTCAACCACGATCGTATCGGCAGAAGCCCCATCCGGACGCTATCCCCGGACGTTGTTGCACAAATGACACGATTTGGCCTCACTCCGAAAGCTCTCGTTAACCATCGGGGCCTTGCAGCGCCGGAATCGGGTCAAATCCGGCAATGGCAGGACCGAATTGCGGCATGTCGGCGAGTCGCGAGCCAGGCAAATGCCGCAGAATCGCCATCTGGAGCGGCGGGACCGTGCCCGCCCGCCGATTTTTCGCTGATTATGGCGCCGGCTTGTTGATTGTGCCGACGCTTTTCTTTATCCAGCGGCGCGACGGAGAGGTGGCCGAGTGGTCGAAGGCGCTCCCCTGCTAAGGGAGTAGAGGTCAAAAGCTTCTCGTGGGTTCGAATCCCATCCTCTCCGCCATCCTGCTTCGCTCTTCGAGCTTCGCAGGATTGGCCCTTGATACTTCCTGCGAATCCCTTGCAAAGCTTGGCTCCGAAGCCTCCGGACGTCGTCATCCCAGGGCGGAGCAGGAGCGAAGCTCCGTCGCGAAGACCCTGGGATCCATGCCGTTACTTTGATCGAAGGGCGCAGCGGAGCAGAATTCTGCACCGTCGCAACGCATTGATGTCACGGCATGGATCCTGGGGTCTGCGCGCGTCGCTTCGCTCCTTGCTCCGCCCCAGGATGACGAAGGTAGAAATGCTTCGGCCAATCTCCAAGGTTCGCGATCACCACTTGCAACGCATCTTTCGCAACGCCTTTTCGCCCCCACAAATGCGTGCTGTGACATTCGCATTGCTCTGTCGTGACTCCGCAGAGCGGCATCATTTTCCGAAAAAGCAGAGCAATATCAACCCATTGCCGTAAGAATGCCCGTCGCAGGTTCGGCTCTTCCGTCCGATTCTGACTGGAGGTCAGAAAATGAACATCAAGAGCCTTCTTCTCGGCTCAGCTGCGGCCCTGATCGCAGTTTCGGGCGCCCGCGCCGCCGACGCGGTGACCGTCGCCGAGCCGGAACCGGCTGAATACGTCAAGATCTGCGACGTGTACGGCTCGGGCTATTTCTACATCCCCGGCACCGAGACCTGCCTGCGCATCGGCGGCTATGTCCGTTACGACATCGGCGTCGGCGACGTCGGCTCGTTCGACGGCGCGAAGTCGTTCGACCACGAGGACGGCGATGAGCAGAGCACCTTCTACAAGAACACCCGCTTCACGCTGAAGACCTGGACCGGCCAGGAAACCGAGCTCGGCACGTTGAAGACCTACACCGAAACCCGCTTCAACTTCGGCAACCGCAACGGCTACGGCGCGGTCAGCACCGACACCGCTGGCGCCGTGCATCCGCTCGGCAATGTCGCCGGCAACAAGAACGTCTCGCTGAACTTCGCCTGGATCCAGCTCGGTGGCCTGCGCGTCGGTAAGGACGAATCGGCCTTCGATACGTTCATCGGCTACGCCGGCAACGTCATCCAGGATACGATCGTTCCGTATGGCGATTTCGACACCAACGTCGTCCAGTACTACTTCGACGCCGGCAACGGCTTCTCGGCGGTGGTCTCGCTCGAAGAAGGTTCGGGCGTCGTCGGCACGATCGACAGCTACGTTCCGCATGTCGTCGGCGGCTTGAAGTGGACTCAAGGTTGGGGCGCGATCTCCGGTGTAGTTGCCTATGACAGCAACTACGAGGAAGTCGCCGGCAAGGTCCGCCTGGACGTGAATGTCACCAACGAACTGTCATTGTTCGGCATATTCGGCTATGGCAGTGACGACAACCTCAACGACTCGAGCTATGCCATCCCGGCTGGTGACCGCGGCTTCTACAAGATCTGGGGCGGCAACTGGGCGTTCTGGGCCGGCGGCACCTACAAGTTCAACGAGAAGACCTCGTTCAACCTCCAGGTGTCGGGTGACGAGGACAAGAACTATGGCGTGGCGGCGAACATCGCTTACGACATCGTCCCCGGCTTCACGGTCACGGCCGAAGTCGACTGGGATCACTTCGGCAAGTTCGACGAGTGGAACGCGGATCACTCTTCGACCGTCAACTGGACCGGTGCCGACAAGAAGAACAGCGTCGGCGGTCTGCTCCGCTTCCAGCGCTCGTTCTAACAGGCACTGCCCGATTGAATCGAAAACCCGGCGGGCGACCGCCGGGTTTTTTGTAGTGGAGTGGCTATCAGATCAAGCTGCCGCTACAGCAACAATGAACACCTGACAGGCTATCATCTGCCGGAAATCGGATCGCCGACTGAAACTAAGCTCAGGTATCGGCCAGATCTCCCAACGCTTCGATCAAGGGCTGGATCTCGCTTTCGTAATTCTTCCATCGCTTGACCGACGACTTGTAGATCGGCTGGCGAACCTGCCAATTGCTATAGGTGTTTACTGAGCCAGCCCTATCAAAGAAGCGCAAGCAGCCTTCGTCCCACGGCAGCCCGAGATAATCTATCAAGCGGTGCGACTGCTCCTCTTGGTTCTCGATCAATGTCTCGTAGCGGTTTTCGAAGATGCGCCCCGGAAGGATCTTGCTCCAGTGCCGCATTAGGCGATCGTATTCCCTGTAGTAGAGTCCAAGAGTCTGAAGATCGCCGCTGTAGCTGTGCGCTTCACTGAATTGCAGGACGAAACAGGAGATGCAATTGTCGATGGCGTCACGGCGACAATGAATGATGCGCGCGTTGGGAAACAGAACGCCGACAAGGCCGATCAGCTCGAAATTGTGGGGCATCTTGTCGACGATTCGGAGTGCGGCGGGTGCTCGCTCACGCAGATAGGCGAGGTGCTCGTCTGCCAGTGTCCTGGTCAGATCGGGGGTCATTTTGGCAATCGATTTGCCGAGGTCTGCGCCGGTACGGTCCTTGAGCCCGAGTCCATTGGCTGTTCGCGCAAGCTTGCCGAGCTCGCCGGCGCCATGGACGTCAGGATGGCTGGCGCAAATCTGCTCCGTCAGGGTAGTGCCCGAGCGAGGCATACCGACGACGAATACAGGCGCCTCCGAGGGATTGCCGTAAGCGGCCATTGAAGCCACCAGCTCGGGCGTGAAGGTTTCGATCATGGCATCGACCCAGCGACGGTAGCTTCCTATGTCGAATGTTTGGCCCCCAGCCTTCTTTCCTTGTTTGAAGTGGTCTATCGCCTCCTTGTAGCGACGGAGGTCGTTGAGCACCTTTCCGGCGGCGTGATGGAGCGCTGCCGCTCCCTCCGGCACCTGGCCTGGATCCTGAAGTTCCGTCAGGATCGCCGCGAGCTCTGGCGGCTCTTCCGTGTACTTTCGGGTGCGTACAAGTGCGTTATAGGCCGTGGGCACGGCAATGCGCCGTTCTATCGCCTCCTTCAAATGAATTGCGGCCTCGTCCATGCGTCCGAGGCTTGTGAGCGCTCGGGGCAGCCCGATCCGGGCCAGAGGGTGATCTCGGTCGATCTTCAGCGCCCTCTCAAAAAGCGACAGCGCCATTTCTCCCTTGTCAAATGAGTTGTAGGCATCGCCCAGGGCGCAAAGAGCCTCCACCAGGTCCGGCTTCAAAGCCAAGGCCTGCTGAATGTGCCTGATTGCCGGCGTGAATTCGCTGAGCTTCTGGTAGGTCTCACCGAGGGTAAGGTGATAGTAAGGATTTCGCGGCTCCTCTGCGACCGCACGGGCAAAGTACCGCAAGGCCTTCTCGCTATCGTATTCGATGCCGAGGGTCCCCAAGATGTAAAAAGCCAGCGGATGGTTTGGCGTCCTTGCCAGAACCTTGAGACAGAGTTCCTCGGCCTCAGGCAATTGCTCGGCTTTTTGCAGCTCAAGCGCCTGCCTCAACAGCATATCGTCGGCCCGATTACGGAGCGGACCGGCTTTCGGCTGGGCTTTGGGTGGCCCAGCTTTCGGCGATACCGCCCTCGCCGAGGGCTGCGTCTTGAGGTGCTTTGCCCAGGCGGGCGGCAATCGGTTGCTCATCCCGCCTCGCTAGCAAAAGCGGCAGGCAGAATCCAGCGATACGTCGTCCACATCGAGGTCAACAGCAGGCTTCCGCCGAAGCGTTCACCGGACCCATGCAACCGGCAAACCTCTTGGGGGCTGGTGCTGGGTACGGATCGAGCGAGCCGATTCAGCTTGCCACCCAACTTGCACCCACCCCTCGCCCGCGCTAGCAAGAAGCCCCCTCTTCAAGCGAGCCTGTGCCATGCTTCGTCGCCCTTCCCTCACCCCGATCATCGGTGCGCTTCCCACCACGGTGCCGTTTGTCGGGCCGGAGGCGCAGGAGCGCGAGCGCGGGCGGCCTTTTCGCGCCCGCATCGGCGCCAATGAAAGCAGTTTCGGCCCTTCGCCGCGCGTCATCGCCCGTATGGAGAGCGTCGCCCGCGACCAGTGGATGTATTGCGATCCCGACAATTACGAGCTGAAGGTGGCGGCGGCCGCGCATCACGGCGTGGCCGTCGAAAACGTGGTCGTCGGCGAAGGCATTGACGGGCTGCTCGGCCTGGTGGCGCGCATGTATGTCGCCCCGGGCGACGCGGTCGTGACCTCGCTTGGCGCCTACCCCACCTTCAATTTCCACATCGCCGGCGTCGGCGGCCGGCTGGTGACGGTGCCCTATGCCAACGACAAGGAAGACCTGGACGGGCTGCTCGCCAAGGTCGTCAGCGAAAAGGCTCCGCTGGTCTATCTCTCCAATCCCGACAATCCGATGGGAAGCTGGTGGGAGGCGCCGGATATCGTCCGCTTCATCGAGGCGCTGCCGGAAACCACCATGCTGGTGCTCGACGAGGCCTATGGTGAGTTGGGCCCGGCCTCGGCGCTGCCGGCGATCGATATCGCGCGGCCGAACGTCGTCCGCATGCGCACCTTCTCCAAGGCCTACGGCCTGGCCGGCATACGCTGCGGCTACGCGGTTGCGGAAGCGGAGGTGATCCGCGACTTCGAGAAGATCCGCAACCATTACGGCGTCAGCCGTATGGCGCAGATCGCCGGCCTCGAGGCGCTTGCCGACCAGGATTACCTGCGCTCGGTGGTGGCGCGCGTGGCGGCAGGCCGCGAGCGCATTTCGACCATCGCCAGGCAGAACGACCTGAAGCCGTTGCCGTCGGCAACCAACTTCGTCACCATCGATTGCGGCCGCGACGGCGCCTTCGCGCTGAAGGTTATGCAAAACCTCTTGTCGCGCGACGTGTTCATCCGCAAGCCGATGGCACCAAGACTCGACCGCTGCATAAGGGTCAGCGTCGGGCTCGACCATGAGCTCGACATCTTTGCCGAGGAACTGCCGGGTGCGCTCGCGGCGGCGCGGGGGGACTGACCGAACCCCGGCCCCTGCTTCCCAGGGAGCAGATCGGGCGATTCACATTCCCGCGGCTGCCAGCAGGCGTGCCACGCGCTTCAGCGCATCGGAAAGCTCAGCGGCTTGGTCGTCCTCGAGCTTGACGGTCAGGCGGGCGAGATCGCGGTTCGTCGCCGCCTCGAGATCGACCAGCGCGGCCTTGCCGCGCCTGGTCAGCACAAGAACGGGCTGCCCGTTCTCCGGGTCGTCGCGCATTTCCGCCAACCCCATGGCGGCGAACTTCCGAAGCACCCGCATGAGATAGGCAGGGGCAAGGTTGAGTTCTCCGGCCAGTTCGGATGCAACCGGCGCGAGGTCGAGATGAAACATGCGCGCCAGCAGACCGGCCCTTCCACCGCCCGGCCGGGGCTTGCGCCCGAGCTCGAACAGCACGCGGGCCTCGACCAATGTGTAAGGGCTCTGCATCAAGGTCTCGTCGAGCAGCCCGACCAGCCCGGTATAGAACCGGTCGAAGCGACGGATCTCATGGACCAGGGCCTCGTGCTGCATGCTGGGCCTCCTTGGGGCGTGCATTCAGATAATTTCCCCATTGGTTGACTGAGTCAATTATTTAATCCACCGGCGCCACCTATCCCTCAAACCGATTGCATTTGACCCCTCGTGCGCCAGATTGATGGGGAAGATACTGGAGCGGACGATGCAGGATAAGCAAAGAGCCGTTCGGGCGCGTGTTTCCGGCACGGTGCAAGGCGTGAGCTACCGTGTCTGGACGCGTGGCGAGGCCATGCGTCTCGGGCTGACAGGTTGGGTCCGCAACGAGCGCGACGGCTCGGTCACGGCGCTGATTGCCGGCGCCGATGCCGCTGTCACGGCGATGATCGATCGCCTGTGGCAGGGGCCGCGCGGCGCGCTCGTCTCGAAGGTCGAGATCGAGGAAGCGGGCGACGACGCGCCGGCGGATTTCAGGATCATCGTCTAGCGCCATTCCTCGCCCCACGACAGTGGGGAGAGGTGGCGCGGCGAAGCCGCGACGGAGAGGGGAACAGCGCAATCTTGATGAATTTCGGAACAAACCCGCCCGCGCCGCAACCCCCGCTCCGTCTCGGGCTTCGCCCGAGCCACCTCTCCCCCGCTTTGCGGGGGCGAGGAATTGCTCTCTTCCCACCTTGAATTAATTGAACGTTCGTTTTATTAGTGCTGTTGGAGGCGAATATGGCACGCACCACAGGCTCAGACGGGGAAAAGACCGAGGCGGCCGTTCGCGAGGCGGCGGTCAGCCTGATCGCTCGCCTGGGCTATGAGGCGATGTCGATGCGCCAGCTGGCGGCGGAGGTCGGCGTGCAGGCGGCCGCGCTCTACCGCTACTTCCCGACCAAGGAAGATCTGCTTTTCACCTTGATGCGAGGGCATATGGAAGGTCTGCTCAGGGCCTGGGAAGCGGCGCGGCCGGCGAGCGCCGATCCGGTCACCCGGCTTGCCGCCTATGTCGAGAACCACATCGCCTTCCACATCGAGCGGCGCCACGCCACCCATGTCTCCAACATGGAGCTGCGCAGCCTGTCGCATGAAAGGCTGACGCAGATCCTTAGGATGCGCACAGCCTATGAGAAGGAGTTGCGCACGGTCCTGCGCGACGGCGCCGAGGCCGGCGCTTTCGAGATCGACGATACAGGCCTGACCGCCATGGCGCTGATCCAGATGATGACCGGCGTCATCGTCTGGTTCCGTCCGGGCGAACGACTGTCGATCGCCGAAGTCACGGCATCATATCTTTCGATGACAATGCGCCTGGTCGGCGCGACAATCAGCCATGGCACCGCGCGTCCTTCCGGCCGCGCCGGAGACGCCGTGGCACTCTGATACAGGCATGATTCCCGCGAAGACCGGGGCGTGCGCAGGGAGGAACGGCATGTACACGAAAACACTCAGCTTCGGACTTGATCCCGACATCGAGGCGCTGCGCGACACCGTGAGGCGCTTTGCCCAGGACCGCATCGCGCCGATCGCGGCGGAGATCGACCGTTCCAACGAGTTCCCGACGCATCTTTGGGGCGAGCTCGGCGCGCTCGGCCTGCTCGGCATCACTGCCGATCCGGACTTCGGCGGCAGCGGCATGGGCTATCTCGCGCATGTGGTTGCAATGGAAGAAATCTCCCGCGCGTCCGCCTCCGTCGGCCTCTCCTACGGCGCGCATTCGAATCTCTGCGTCAACCAGATCAACCGCTGGGCCACTCCGGCGCAGAAGGAGAAGTACCTGCCTGCCCTTTGCTCGGGCGAAACCGTCGGCGCGCTGGCGATGTCGGAGCCCGGCGCCGGCTCCGACGTGGTGTCGCTCAGGCTGCGCGCCGAAAAGCGCAACGACCGCTATGTGCTCAACGGCTCGAAAATGTGGATCACCAACGGCCCCGACGCCGGAACGATGGTGGTCTATGCGAAGACCGATCCGGAGCGCCACTCGCGCGGCATCACCGCTTTCATCGTCGAAAAGACGATGGCCGGCTTTTCGGTGGCGCAGAAGCTCGACAAGCTCGGCATGCGCGGCTCCAACACCGGCGAGCTCGTCTTCGAGAATGTCGAGGTGCCGTTCGAGAACGTGCTGCATGAGGAAGGGCGCGGCGTCGAGGTCCTGATGTCGGGGCTCGACTATGAGCGGGCAGTGCTTTCCGGAGGCCCGATCGGGCTGATGGCGGCCTGCCTCGACGTCGCCGTGCCTTACGTGCACGAGCGCAAGCAGTTCGGCCAGCCGATCGGCACGTTCCAGCTGGTGCAGGGCAAGCTCGCCGACATGTACACGACGATGAACGCCGCGCGGGCTTACGTCTATGCGGTGGCGGCCGCCTGCGACCGCGGCGAGACCACGCGCAAAGACGCCGCCGGCTGCGTGCTCTTCGCCGCCGAAAAGGCCACGCAGATGGCGCTCGACACGATCCAGCTTCTCGGCGGCAACGGCTATATCAACGATTACCCGACGGGACGGCTGCTGCGCGACGCCAAACTCTACGAGATCGGCGCCGGCACCAGCGAGATCCGCCGCTGGCTGATCGGCCGAGAGATCATGGCGGAGGGGGTGTGATGCCCCTCTCCGCCATGTCAGCCGAACGCCTTGGGCAGGTCATCGGTTGGCTTGGCAACGATCTGATGCGCGTCGCGCCACAGGATCTCGCGCTGTCGCGCCGACGTGATCGGCCGCACTGGCAAGCCGCCCTCTTCGATCAGCCAGGCACAATAACGCGCACGACTGATCGCTTCCCTGGCGTCCGGATGGAACCAGCAGATGCCCCAAATCGAATTCCGGCGCTTGAAATGCCGGCCGACCCGGCCTGGAATGGGCAGATGCCGGTTGAACCAGTCGAACTGATCGTCCAGCTCGCCCTGAATCCACTCAGGGCATCCATTCCGGTACAGATACCAGGACGCATGAAAAAAGCCGGTCTCCACCCGGCTGTTCGGATGGATCAGCGGCGTTACAAACCGCACATACATGATGACACCCACAGCGCCTGCGGGCGCCGTGTTCCTCTTGCTCAGATTCGGGACGTGGAAGGCCGCCCTTCGGCGGCGTCAGGCCATGGCCGAAGGGAGACATCTGGTGAAACGCATATCCATGCTTTCCATCGTCGCCTCCTGAGGGTGTCATACGCACAAAAGATGCCACGCTTGGCACGCTGCATCCGGGCGCGGGCTGTTACACTGGTTCCGCTACGGCATCAAGAGGTGTGAGGAACAAATTGGCCACACTGCAAACCCAGATCTCCCCCTCCTCCGACACATTCCGCGCCAATGCCGAGCGCATGCGGGCGCTGGTCGACGACATCGCCGAGAAAGCGGCGAACATCGAGCGCGGCGGCTCGGATGAGGCGCGTGAGCGCCACCAAGGCCGCGGCAAGCTGTTGCCGCGCGAGCGGCTGGCGCAATTGCTCGACACCGGCTCGCCCTTCCTCGAAGTCGGGCAGTTCGCGGCCTGGTCGATGTATGGCGAGGATATTCCCGCCGCCGGCATCATCACCGGCATCGGCCGCGTCGAGGGCACGCAGGTGATGGTCGTCGTCAACGACGCCACGGTGAAGGGCGGCACCTATTATCCGCTGACGGTGAAGAAGCATCTGAGGGCGCAGGAGATCGCGCTGCAGAACAATTTGCCCTGCGTCTATCTGGTCGACAGCGGCGGCGCCAATCTGCCGAACCAGGACGAGGTGTTTCCCGACCGCGAGCATTTCGGCCGCATCTTCTACAACCAGGCCAACATGTCGGCGGCCGGCATCCCGCAGATCGCCTGCGTGATGGGTTCCTGCACGGCGGGCGGCGCCTATGTGCCGGCGATGTCGGATGAGACGATCATGGTGCGCAACCAGGCGACCATTTTTCTCGGCGGCCCGCCCCTGGTGAAGGCCGCCACCGGAGAGGATGTCAGCGCCGAAGAGCTCGGCGGCGCCGATGTGCACACAAGGCTTTCCGGCGTCGCCGACCACTATGCCATGGATGACGAACACGCCTTGGCCATTTGCCGGCGTATCGTCAAGAACTTGAATCGCAACAAGGGCGTAAGCCTCAATTTGCAGAAGCCGATTCAACCGCTTTACAATCCGCAGGAACTCTATGGCGTCGTGCCGACCGACCTGCGCCAACCCTACGACGTGCGCGAGGTGATCGCGCGTCTCGTCGACGGTTCGGAGTTCGACGAGTTCAAGCAGAACTACGGCACGACGCTGGTGACGGGCTTCGCCCATCTGCACGGCATGCCGGTCGGCATTCTCGGCAACAATGGCGTGCTGTTTTCGGAAAGCGCGCTGAAGGGCGCGCATTTCATCGAGCTCTGCTGCCAGCGCGGCATTCCGCTGATCTTTTTGCAGAACATCACCGGCTTCATGGTGGGCAGGAAATACGAGGCCGGCGGCATCGCCAAGGACGGCGCCAAGCTGGTGATGGCGGTCGCCACCGCGAAGGTGCCGAAGCTCACCGTGATCATCGGCGGCTCGTTCGGCGCCGGCAATTACGGCATGTGCGGCCGCGCCTATTCGCCCCGCTTCCTGTGGATGTGGCCCAACGCGCGCATCTCGGTGATGGGAGGCGAGCAGGCGGCGACCGTGCTCGCCATGGTCAAGCGCGAGGGCATCGAGCGCAAGGGCGGTGCCTGGAGCGCCGAGGAGGAAGCGAAGTTCAGGAAGCCTATCCTTATGAAATACGAGCATGAGGGCCACCCGCTCTATTCTTCGGCAAGGCTCTGGGACGATGGCATCATCGATCCGGCCAAGACCCGCGAGGTGCTGGCGCTCAGCCTCTCCGCCGCACTTAATGCCGGTGTCGAGGAGACGAAGTTCGGCGTGTTCAGGATGTGACGATGAGCATCAGCGATCGGATCGGCATCCACACCGGCGACATCACCAGGCTTGCGGTCGACGCCATCGTCAATGCCGCCAATTCGTCGCTGCTCGGCGGCGGCGGCGTCGATGGCGCCATCCATCGCGCGGCGGGACCCGAGCTCGTCGCCGAATGCCGCAGGCTTCATGGCTGCAAGACCGGCGACGCCAAGCTGACCAGGGGCTACCGCCTGCCGGCGCGCTATGTCATCCACACGGTCGGTCCGGTCTGGCAAGGCGGCGGCCAGGGCGAGGCCGAGCTGCTCGCCTCGTGCTATCGGCGCTCGCTTGCGATCGCCAGCCACCAAGGCTTCTTGAC
Source organism: Mesorhizobium sp. M2E.F.Ca.ET.219.01.1.1 (assembly GCF_004016445.2). Lineage (GTDB taxonomy): Bacteria > Pseudomonadota > Alphaproteobacteria > Rhizobiales > Rhizobiaceae > Mesorhizobium. Next base: position 633,128 of record NZ_SADT02000002.1, on the reverse strand, counting down.
GATCGCGTTCCCAGCCATCTCGACCGGCATCTACGGCTATCCGAAGGTCGAAGCGACCGGCATTGCCGTCGACACCGTAACCGACTTCCTGCGGCAAGACCCTCTGCTCGAGACCGTCACTTTCTGCTGCTTCGACGAGCAGACGGCGGAACTTCACCGGCAAGCCGTTGCTGTTCTTGGGAAGGGCTGAACTTATGGATCAACAGATTTCCTGGCCCAGGCAAAGGCGAACTACATCCGGATGGCTAGCACGGGCGAAAAATATTCGTTACTCCTCATCCTGCATTTTCAAATTGGGACGGGGTCAAAATGAGATTGAAATATTCACGGCAGGCGATCGCTTCGATACTTGTGGGATTGCTTGCGTTCGTCGCGCCAAGCGTCGGCTCGGCGGAATCGCTGGCCGGCAAGATCGGCGACAAACGCTTTGCCCCGACTCTCTCGCTCGATCCGAAGGAAGCCTGCTACAAATCCTACCTTGCCTATATCGCGGCGAGCGGCCATTCGGCCTACGCCACGACGTTCTATTCGCGCGTCGTGGATCTGCATATTTTCTGCAGCGTGAAGCTGAACGCTTCCTCGCAGAAGGCCGCGGAGGATATTGCTTTGCGCGCCTGTCAGAGCGGCTTCAAAAGGTGGAAGGTCAAAACCGCGAGCGGCGGCTGCGCGATCGCGGTTTCGAAGTAAATCGGCGCCTGCTGGACTGGCGCCACCCGCAGAAAAACGGGAGGGCTCCATGTTCGGCAAGATCCTGATCGCCAATCGCGGCGAGATCGCCTGTCGGGTCATCCGCACCGCCCGCAAGCTCGGCATGCGCACAGTGGCCGTCTATTCCGACGCTGACGCCCGCGCCTTGCATGTCGAGATGGCCGACGAGGCAGTGCATATCGGTCCCTCGCCTGTCGGTGAAAGCTATCTGCGCGGCGACAAGATAGTTGCCGCGGCGCTCGCCACCGGCGCAGAGGCGATCCATCCCGGCTACGGCTTCCTGTCGGAGAATCCGGACTTCGTCGACCAGGTGACGGCGGCAGGCCTCGTCTTCATCGGTCCGAGCGCCGCCTCGATCCGCGCCATGGGCCTGAAGGATGCCGCCAAGCGGCTGATGGAGACGGCCGGCGTGCCTGTCGTACCCGGCTATCATGGCGAGGCGCAGGAGATCGTGCTGCTCGCTTCCAAGGCGCGCGAGATCGGCTATCCGGTGCTGATCAAGGCGCGCGCCGGCGGCGGCGGCAAGGGCATGCGGCGCGTCGACCACCCCGACGATTTCTCCGAAGCGCTGTCAGGCGCGCGCCGCGAAGCAAAAGCGGCGTTCGGAGACGACCGCGTGCTGGTGGAAAAATATGTCGACAAGCCGCGCCATGTCGAAGTGCAGGTCTTCGGCGACAATTTCGGCAATGCCGTGCATCTTTTCGAACGCGACTGCTCGGCGCAGCGCCGCCACCAGAAGGTGATCGAGGAAGCCCCTGCCCCGGGCATGACGCCCGCGCTGCGCAAGGCGATGACGGAGGCCGCCGTGAAGGCCGCCAAGGCGATCAACTATTCGGGCGCCGGCACCATCGAGTTCATCGTCGATGCTTCGGAAGGACTGAAAGCCGACCGCTTCTGGTTCATGGAGATGAACACGCGGCTGCAGGTCGAGCACCCGGTCACCGAAATGGTCACAGGCGTCGACCTTGTCGAATGGCAGTTGCGCGTCGCGTCCGGCGAAAAACTGCCGAAGACGCAAGGCGAGATCGCACTTTCCGGCCACGCTTTCGAGGCGCGCCTCTATGCCGAGGACGCCGCGAAAGGGTTCCTGCCGGCGACAGGCACGCTGCATCATCTGAAATTCCCAGACGCGCCGCCGGGAGGCGCCAGAATGCGCATCGAGACCGGCGTGCGCGCCGGCGATGCAATCTCGCCCTTCTATGATCCGATGATCGCCAAGCTGGTGGTGCACGGCAAGGACAGGACCGCCGCGCTAGGCGCGTTGCGCGAGACGCTGGCGCGGACGGAAGTTGCCGGCTCGACCGTCAACACCGCCTTCCTGGCGGCGCTCGCGGCCGACGCCGATTTCGCGGCGGGCGATGTCGATACCGGGTTGATCGGCAGGCATCAGGAAGCGCTCACCGCTATTCCCCCGCCGAGCGACGAGACGATCGCCGCCGCGGCGCTGGCCGCGACCGACGCCGGCGCGCCAGGTGCGGCCGCCGATCCGTGGTCGACGCTTTCAGGCTACGCGCATTTCCACACGCTTGCGCGCCGCATCCGCCTGCGCCATGGCGAGGAGAACATTCTGGCCAGGGTTTCGGCACGGCCGGACGGGCGTTTCCAGGTGGCGCTGGAGGCGCCGCATGATGCGGTGAACACGCATGATCTGAGGACCATGCCGCACACCGCCCGTTGGCCCGGCCACGTCACCGTCTTCGAGGGCGCCGTCGGCTACACCTTCACGGTTCCCGACCCGCTCGCCAAGGCCGACGAGGCAGGCAGCGCCTCGGGCAGCCTGCGCGCGCCGATGCCGGGGCTGGTCAAGCTGGTGCGGGCCGCGGCCGGCGATGCGGTGATCAAGGGCCAACCGCTTCTGATCCTCGAGGCTATGAAGATGGAGCACATGATCGCCGCCCCTCATGACGGCGTGATCGCCGAGATCGCGGCCGAGGGGGCTCAGGTCAGCGACGGCACCGTGCTGGTGCGGTTCGCGGAGGACGGCCAGGGCTAGAGCGTTTCACCGTTTCATGGAAACGGCGAAACGCTCTATCTTCTTGTTTTTACGCAATTCCTGAAGGAAAACCGCTCACACTTTTCCTGGAATTGCTCTAAACGAAAATGGCCGGGACGAGCCCGGCCACCTTCGTACAATCAATACCGGCTTACTGCTGGATCGGCGCGTATTTGCCGTCGTGCCACTGGTTGATGTCGTAGCTGGCGTTCTTGAGGTCGCCCTTCTCGTCGAAGATGACGTCGCCGACGACGGTGCTGATCGGCTTGCCATTCTTCAGCGCCTCGGCGACCTTGGCCGGATCGTCGGTGCCGGCGCGCTTGACGCCTTCGGCGACGGCTTGGATCACGGCATAGGAGAACAGCGTGAAGCCTTCCGGGGTGAAGCCGCCGGCCTTGATCTTGGCGACCGCGTCCTTGGCTTCGGGCTTGGCCTGCGGGTCCGACGGGAAGACGAACATGGTGCCTTCACCGGCCGGACCGGCGACCTGCCAGAATTCCGGCGAGGCGATCGAGTCCGGCATGATCAGCTGGAACTTGACGTTCTGCTCCGCCGCCTGGCGCAGGATGAGGCCCGCCTCGGGGTGGTAGCCGCCGAAATAGACGACGTCGGCCTTGAGTTCCTTCAGCTTGGTGACGAGGGCCGAATAGTCCTTCTCGCCGGCATTGATGCCTTCATAGTCGACCTCCTTGAGGCCGCCGGCATTCATCGTCGCCTTGACGGCGTCGGCAACGCCCTGGCCATAGGCGCTCTTGTCGTGAAGGACGACGACGTTCTTGCCGGCGTATTTCTTGGCGATCCACGGGCCGATGAAGGCGCCCTGCGCGTCGTCGCGCGTGTAGAGGCGCATGATCGTCGGCCAGCCGGACTTGGCGGCGGCATCGGTCAGCACCGGGTTGGACGAGGCCGGGCTCATCATCAGCGTGCCGGCTTCGGCATAGACGGCCGAGGCCGGAATGCTCGAGCCCGAGCAGGCATGGCCGTCGACGAACTTGACGCCGTTGGCGACGATGCGGTTGGCGACCGAAACGGCCTGCTTCGGATCGCACTGGTCGTCCTCGATGTCGAGCTTGATCTGGGAGCCGTTGACGCCGCCGGCGGCGTTGATGGCGTCGGCTGCGGCCTGCGCGCCCTGCTTGAACTGGTCACCGATGGTGGCGAGCTGACCGGTCATCGGGCCGACCACCGAAATGGTGATGTCGTCGGCGAAGGCAACCGGGGCGCTCATCATCAGGCCAAACGCGGCTGCGCTCAAAATACCCAATTTTTTCATGACAATAGAACTCCTCCACTAGTGCACGGCGGCATGGCCGCGCTTCTTTCACAGAGCCGGGACAATTTCACTCTTCCCCGAAACTGTCGAGAGGACAGCAAGGCCGGTTTTGGTTCATTCCGCCGAGGATTTCTTGGGCCAAGCGCGTGATTACCAAGCGTAATGCAAAAAGCCGCGCCGACCTTGTTTCGGTCGATCGCGGCTTTTGCAGTCGAGCTCCCCGGACGCCCCCGCGCCTGAAACCCGCTCGCTTCCCTGTTTAGTCGCACGGCTTTGCCTTTATTGGCCTGCCGCGTTCTTGGTCTTGTGGGCCGGCCGTCTTTCGCGGCCTTGTCTCTTAATTCTTCGGACCTAAGTCCGCAGGATCAGTGCATCGTCATCCATTCGCGGGCTTCGCGCAGCGCCATGGCGATCTCCACCTTCGACATGGTGGCCGACAGTTCCGAGCGCAGCTCGGCGGCGCGGACCGAACCCTTGATCGCGGCGATGTTGAACCATTTGTGGGCGGCAACGACGTCGGTCTCGCAATCGCGGCCGGTCGCATACATCATGCCCAGTTCGAAAAGAATGTCGGCCTGGGCAGTTGCTCCCATGGCGCCGAAGCCGTCTTCAAGCATTTCAAAACGTGCCATTTCAATCCCCTGTCTGGCTCCCGAGAGCTGCCTCCTTCTGTCCCTTGATTTCCCTCGGGGCGGGCCGCTCTTTCGATGCTTTCGAGGATGAAGCCTGGCCTTGAATCCGTCGTTAAATGGCTTGCTTAATTTGAGGAAAACAAAGCTAAAACAAGAGGTAAACGCTGAAATTCATTAAGCATGGGAATCCAGCGTCTGCGCGGTTTTGCGTCAAATTCGATGAAAATTGGCGAGAGCGGAATCAAGACTTCGCTAACCACGGAAACCGAAGCGGTTTTCCGGTCCCGTTTATTTTCGGCCATGCGCGAAGCGAAAAACCTGGCAACCTTCCGTGGCGGCACCGCTTTCGTTTTGGCGGGAGCTGGATTAGCTTTACCTTTGCGTAAGGGACTGGAAGGGCGGACCGGAGCCCGCCGCATGCCCATTGGGAGGAGGACGAGATGTTTCGAAAGACGAGCCTGGCCCTGGCGGCCACCATGATCATGGCCGGCGCTGCGCTGGCGGACCCGATCGAAGGCAACTGGAAGACGCAAGCCGGCGACACCGCGGCGATCGGCGGCAGCGGCTCCTTCTCCATTACACTCACAACCGGCAAATATGCGGGCAAGACGATCGGTTCGCTGAAGGCGACTGGTGACAACAAATATGCCGGCAGCATCACCGACCCGGCGAACGACAAGACCTATTCCGGCAAGGCGACGCTCTCGGGCACTTCGCTGAAGATGAGCGGCTGTGTGCTCGGCGGCCTGATCTGCAAGAGCCAGACCTGGCACAAGCTCTGATCGCCAATCCCAGATCGTCCAAACGGGGCCCAAGCGGCCCCGTTTTCTTTTGCAGCGGCGCGCTCCGCCTGACCCTATCCAGGCCCGGCGGCAACTCTTCAAGAGCCCGTCAATCAATTTGAACCGCAGATGAATGCCGGTCTCAGAACCGGTTCAGAGGCTTTTTGGCATTCTCTCCCGCATTGAAGGAGAGAGAAATGCTTGCCCGTCGCTTCACCATCGTCTGCCTGCTGATGAGCCTGTTCGGCATGTTCTTCGCCATCCTGGTGGCCGAGGGCGGCCACTCGGCCCGCTTGTGGGAACGGCCCGTGGCTGGGTTCTCGGCTCTGTGAACCAAGTGACGCGCTGAAGCGACAAAGTTGAAGATCGACCACATTGAAAATCGGGACACCACGAAAATGAACCGCATCGCCGCCACCACAACGAAGATTCTCCGGCTGCTGCCGCGGGCGACGCTCATCCTCATGCTGCTCGCCGCCCCAGTGCTGGCGGTGCCGATGATGCGCGCCGACACCGGCCACCGGATCGAAGCGCCGGCGAACAAGAACAGGAGCGTCGGCTTTGTGCTGCTGGTCAGCCTGCAGCGCGGGCAAGCTCTATAGAGTGTCGGATGGCGCGACCGGCTCGTAACCAGCGCGCCTTAAACACATTCGAAGAAAATCGGCGCTGTCGGCTCTCGCGACCCCGCTTTCCCCTCCCAACCGCTGTTCCAAATCTCTATATTGAGACATGGAAAAGCGAATCTACCCCCAAGCCATCGAATCGGTCGTCATGCCGGAGCCCTTCGGCGCGCAGGACTTCCACGACGCCAAAAAGGCCGTCGCGGCGCTGCAGGCGCTCTACGACCGCAACACCAAATTCCTGCGCGATGCCTTCGCAGCCCTTGCCGCGGGTGGTGACGAGAGCAAGCGCTACCGGGCCTTCTATCCGCAGATCGGGGTCACCACGACCTCGTTCAGCCAGGTCGACTCGCGCCAGGCCTATGGCCATATGCCGACGCCCGGGCATTTCGCCACCACCATCACCCAGCCGCAACTGTTCGAGAACTACCTCATCGAGCAGCTTCGCCTCATCATGCGCAACCACGGCGTGACGGTGACGGTGTCGGAATCGACGACGCCCATTCCACTGCATTTCGCCTTCCTGGAAGGCACCTATGTCGACGGCGCGGCCGCCGAGCGCATCAAGCGGCCGATCCGCGACCTGTTCGACGTGCCGGACCTCGACGGCACCGACGACCAGATCGCCAACGGCACGTTCGAGGTGGCGTTCGGCGAGCCGCGGCCACTGGCGCCGTTCACCGCGCAGCGTATCGACTATTCGCTGCACCGCATGACGCATTACACGGCGACCAGCCCGCAGCATTTCCAGAACTTCGTGCTGTTCACCAACTACCAGTTCTACATCGACGAGTTCGTCGCGCGGGCTCGCGAATTGATGGAGAGTGGTGGAGGCGACTACAGTGAATTTGTCGAGCCGGGCAATGTCGTGACCAAGGCGGGAGCCGGCGCGCCGAGCGAAGGCACGCCGCCGCAGCGCCTGCCGCAGATGCCGGCCTATCACCTGAAAAAGCCTGGCCATGGCGGCATCACCATGGTCAATATCGGCGTCGGCCCCTCAAACGCCAAGACGATCACCGACCACATCGCGGTGCTGAGGCCGCATGCCTGGGTCATGCTCGGCCATTGCGCGGGCCTGCGCAACACGCAAGCGCTTGGTGATTATGTTCTGGCGCATGCCTATGTGCGCGAGGACCATGTGCTGGACGACGACCTGCCGGTCTGGGTGCCGATCCCGCCGCTGGCCGAGATCCAGGTGGCGCTGCAGGAGGCGGTCGCCGAAGTCACCGGCCTTTCCGGCTACGACCTCAAGCGCATCATGCGCACCGGCACCGTCGCCACCATCGACAACCGCAACTGGGAACTGCGCGACCAGCGCGGACCGGTGCAGCGCCTGTCGCAGTCGCGCGCCATCGCGCTCGACATGGAATCGGCCACCATCGCCGCCAACGGCTTCCGCTTCCGCGTGCCTTACGGCACGCTGCTATGCGTCTCCGACAAGCCGCTGCATGGCGAACTGAAGCTCCCCGGCATGGCGACCGAGTTCTACAAGCGGCAGGTGGCGCAGCATCTCACCATCGGTATCAAGGCGATGGAGAAGCTTGCCGAAATGCCGATGGAGCGGCTGCATTCGCGCAAGCTCAGAAGTTTCTCGGAAACGGCATTCCAGTAAGCGCCGCCGAAACCGGCGAGGCAATCGGTCGTCTTGCGCGAGCCGCAATTTGGCCGATAAGCAATCCGGACGGATAGCGTGGAGCAATTTCTGGAAAAGTGCGCGGCGGTTTTCCGCCCGAAATTGCGTCGGAACAAAGGGACAGCCATTTCGCCGCTTCACGGCGAAATAGGTGGGCGGTCGGAGCAGATGACAACGGGCGGTGCACGCTTGAGCATGATGGTTCAGCTGACATTCCTGGCGATGACGGCATTCTCGGCCGCGCTGCTGGCCGGGTTCTTCGGCACGCTGCATCCGGCCTTCGATTCCTTCTCGCATTTCCGCATGCATCTGAGCGTGCTGACGGTACTGCTCGCGCTGCCGCTGCTTGCCGGCCCCTATCGGCTGCAGGCCGTCGCGGCGCTGGTCTTCGCCATTGCCTGCCTCGCCACGACCACGAGCGCGCTGCCTAGATGGTCGACGCAACAAGCGGTCGCGAAGCCTGCCGACCGGATCGTCTACAGCCTGCTGCAGATGAACCTGCGCTTCAACAACCCGACGCCGAAGAAGGTGCTGTCGCTGATCGGCCGGACCAATCCGGACGTCATCACGCTCGACGAAGTGTCCGGCATGTGGGCGAAAGAGCTCAGCTATATTGCCGGCGCCTATCCCTATCGCATCCTGTGCGACTATCCCAACGGCATATTCGGCGTGGCGCTGCTGTCGCGCCGTCCGTTCGCCGCCGGCACCGCGCCGCGTTGCGAGCCGCGCGGGGCGATGGCAACCGCCGCGATCGATTTCAACGGCGTTCCGGTTGACGTCGCCGCGATCCATCTGAGCTGGCCGTGGCCGAAGGAGCAGCACTGGCAGATCGGCGAGCTGGCGGAGCCGCTGGCAGCGCTCGGCGAAACCGCCATCATGGCCGGCGACTGCAATGCGGTGCCGTGGAGCGCGGCGGTGCGGCGGGTGGCGCGGCTCAGCGGCATGACGCTGATGCCCTCGGCCGGCCCGACCTGGATCCACCGCAAGTTGCCGGACTTCCTGCGCCGCTATGCCGGCCTGCCGATCGACCAGGTGTTCAGCAAGGGCGGGGTGACGATCCTCTCGTCGGCCCGCCTGGAAGACACGGGCTCCGACCATCTGCCGGTGCTGGTCGAATTCACCCTGCCGCCCGCAAGCGACCCGCCCGAGGACGAACACAAGTCGGCGCTGGCGGCGAATGGTCTCTTGAACAAGCCGCGTAGCTAGACTGTTTCAGGGAGCTCAACTGAAAGTCGACGGAACTGACATTACTTGCGCCGCCGCCCCAAATTGTCCATCAATCGAAATGGAACCAAATTGGGAGGGGACAATGATGGCCGGTAAAGTGGTAAAAAGGCTGGGCATTCCTTCGGTGGCTCTCCTGCTGATGGCTTCGGTTGCGCCGGCGCATGCCGAATCCTATTCCAACCTGCAGAGCAGCGGCTACAAGACCAGCAAGCTGACGCGTGGCGCGTCGGGTTCGCTGGGCTGGTACGTTTCCAACGGCGAGAAGAAGTTCTTCTGCCGGATGCGGGCCACGAATGCCTATCTAGGCAAGACGGGCATAGTTGGCTTCACCTCGTCGGGCAAGCAGCTTTCCTTAGACCGAAAAGTCTATGAGCAATATGCGGGGGGATTTGATCCCTCCATGCCGCAGCTTGCCGACCTGAAGGCCGGCAGGCTCAATGCACGCAGTGTCGGCTACTGCGTTCCGGCGAAATAGGCGCGTCCCGGCTCGAAGCGCGTCGCGATCCTTCGGATTCGCTCCATGCGCGTTAGGCCGTCGATTTTACGCATGTCCTTTCGGGAGAAATGCTTTAGTTTTTGATCAGCGCATTGACCAGCCGGTCGACATGGCCGCCGTCGCGGTGCTCGCGCGCGTCGAATGCGTTCTGTTTCGCCTCATATTGCGCGTAGACGGCATCGATCCGGCTCCTGGCCTCGCGATGGGTGGCGGTGCAGAACCAATTATCGGCAAGCTTCAGGCCGGCAATGGACTTTGCGGTGGCGCGCATCATGGCCTCGGCAATGCGACCGTGGTGGTGCTCGTGGGCGTGAACGCCGGCGAGGAAGCGCTGCCAGCGCCGCTCGAGCTTGGGTGTTGGCGGCGAGGCCAGGCGAGGAAAATTGTAGGTGAGCTCCATCGTTCCGTCGGCGCCTCGCAACCTGCAGACCCCGGCATCGCGGTCGACGTCCAGCTTCCAGTTCACCACATAGCTGGTGTCGGCGATGGCGCGGGTCATGAAGCCGTGCTTGGGACCCTTGCTGTTCATCGCTTCGACCAAGGCAGCGCCGGTCGCGCCGGCGATGTCATAGTTGCGCGTCGTGACCAGCACCTTGGTGCCGGCGATGGCCTCTGGGGCGGCGCCGTACAGGCCGCCGAGCGTGATGAGGAATGTAAGAACCGCCAGGCGCATGGCCCATTTTGCTCCCTATCCGTAGAGAAGGAACTATAAGCCGCTTGCAATTTCAAGCATAAGCAACCGGCCAGCCCGAACCGCAAACGGTTGTCGGTCGATGGAGCGGCTCACATGCCCTGGTAGACCGGGCCTTCGCCGGCTTTGTTGGAGCGGCGGTCGAGGCGGCCCGGTCGGAGCGGCTCACATGCCCTGGTAGACCGGGCCTTCGCCGCCTTGTGGCGGCACCCAGTTGATGTTCTGGTTCGGATCCTTGATGTCGCAGGTCTTGCAGTGGACGCAGTTCTGCGCGTTGATGACGAAGCGCACGTCCTTGGCCGACGGATCGGCGGCGGCGTTGCCGTCCTTGTCCACCCATTCATAGACGCCAGCCGGGCAGTAACGGGTCGAGGGACCGGCAAAGACGTCGTGCTCGGAGCGCTGCTGCAGCGCCATGTCGCCGACGATCAGGTGCACCGGCTCGTTTTCCTCGTGATTGGTGTTGGAGAGGAACACCGAGGAGAGGCGGTCGAAGGTCAGCACGCCGTCCGGCTTGGGATAGGCGATCTTCTGATGCGTCGCCGCTGGTTCGAGCGTCGCATAGTCGGCCTTGCCGTGCTTCAACGTGCCGAAGGGCGAGAAGCCGAACAGCGTGTTCAGCCACATGTCGAGGCCGCCGATGCCGACGCCGACGATGGTGCCGAAGCGCGACCAGAGCGGCTTGACGTTGCGCACCTTCTTCAGGTCCTTGCCGATGTCGCTGCCGCGCCAGGCCTCGTCGTAGGACGCAAGCTCGTCATTGGCGCGGCCCGCGGCGATGGCGTCGGCGACATGCTCGGCCGCCAGCATGCCGGACAGCACCGCATTGTGCGAACCCTTGATGCGCGGCACGTTGACGAAGCCGGCGGCGCAACCCATCAGCACGCCGCCCGGGAAAGACAGCTTCGGCACGGACTGCCAGCCGCCCTCGGTGATGGCGCGCGCGCCATAGCCAATGCGCTTGGCGCCTTCGAATGTGCCGGCGATCGCCGGATGCGTCTTGAAGCGCTGGAACTCCTCGAAGGGCGAGAGATAGGGGTTCTTGTAGTTCAGGTGGACGACGAAGCCGACCGCCACCTGGTTGTCTTCCAGATGGTAGAGGAAGGAACCGCCGCCGGTCTTCATGTCGAGCGGCCAGCCGAAGGAATGCTGCACAAGACCCGGCTTGTGATTCTCCGGCTTGACCTGCCAAAGCTCCTTGAGGCCGATGCCGAACTTGCCCGGCTCGCGGCCGTCGGCAAGCTGGTATTTGGCGATGAGCTGCTTGGCCAAGGAGCCCCGCGCGCCCTCGCCGATCAGCACATATTTGCCCATCAGCGCCATGCCGGGCGCGTAGGCCGGGCCATGCGTGCCGTCCTTCTCGACGCCCATGTCGCCGGTGATGACGCCGGTGACGGCGCCGGCCTCGTTGTAGACGAGGCTTGCCGCGGCGAAGCCCGGATAGATCTCGACACCCAGCGCCTCGGCCTTGGTCGCCAGCCAGCGGCAGACATTGCCGAGCGACACGATGTAGTTGCCGTGATTGTTCATCAGCGGCGGCATCAGGACGTTCGGCAGACGGAAGGAGCCGGCCGGGCCGAGCACCAGGAAATGGTCCGCCGTCACCGGCGTCTTGAAGGGATGATCGCCCTCCTCACGCCAGCCGGGCAGCAGCCGGTCGATACCGATCGGATCGACGACCGCGCCGGACAGGATGTGCGCGCCGACCTCGCCGCCCTTCTCCAGGACGACGACGGAGAGCTCAGGGTTGAGCTGCTTCAGACGGATCGCCGCGGCAAGGCCGGCCGGACCGGCGCCGACGATCACCACGTCGAATTCCATGCTTTCGCGTTCGATATCGCTCATCGACCCCTCTATAGCTTGCCGCATTCTCGCATTGTGCTGGCTCACGCGCTGCATAGCGCATCAATTCGCGACGCGAAACCGGCGCTGACGTGACAACGCCGATTTCGACAAAAAGTCGCGGTTTTCCTACGAAACGGCAGCAACACAGGCCATGGCCAAGCATAGGCCAGACCCGGCATGTTGGCAGGCCAGGCGGCGCCTGCATGTTTTTAATTGTTCGGCGGCTTGGTTATCGGCAATACTTCGCGCCATGCGCAGTCCAGGGCCGCCCGGCTTTCCATCGAAGCGCTTGCTCTTCACGCCTGGCTTGGCCTGGCGGGCGGTTCTTCCGCTCCTCTTTTTGAGCCTGCCAGCCGAGGCCGATCCGGTGAAGGTCTGGACAACCGGTGCCTATTCCTTCTCCGACGAGCTGGGCGGCTTTCGTATTACCGGCGTGTCCGGCATCGGCACCAAGGAAGATCCGCTGGTCATCAAGGAGGAGCTGAACACGGCGACGCCGGTGACCCTGACCATCCGCGCGACCAAGCCGATCGAGCCCTTCGGCAAGGCCGGCGAGGTCGCCAACGGCGTGATGTATATGCGCATCGACGTGCTCAACAACAGCGCGCTCCCCTGGGTGGAGTTCCAGTTCGAGCTGCAGGAAATCCTCGACCAGCCGAGTGTGTTCGGCGATGGCCTGTCCTTCGACCAGCGCAACAAGACGCCCGACAACATCGTCTCCAGCAATTTCGCCGATTTCGAGCGCAAGTTCGAACCCTATGACCAGTTGCTGTTCAAAAACGGCAAGGTCGATCCGCTGAAGTCAGCAACTTTCGATTTCCTGATCACCGACTACACGCCGCGCTGGACGTTCTACATCGTGCAGGATCCGCGCATACCGACCGGGTGAAGCACATCGATATTCAGGTGAGGCCGGCCTGCAAATGGCGGCTTCCTGCGCTTCCGGTGCTCACGTACGGAAAGTACGCTCCGCTCCGGTTCTCGGAAACCACCATTTTCGACTCGGCCTGACCTGAATCTCGACATGCTTCAATAGGGCGAACGCGGCTCCAACCTTGCAAATCGGCGCCGCGCGGACAATGGTGGCGCCATGACTGCCGCCTCCCCCAGCACACCTGCCGAGATCGCCGAGCTGCTCGCCTTCTATGCCAGCGCCGGCGTCGACGACGCGCTCGAAGACGCGCCTATCAACCGGTTTGCCGAACCAGCGGCAATGCCAGTTGGACGCGGGCCGGCCGAACGCAGGCCTGCCGAGCGCGCGCCAGCCGCGCCGCGCCGCGAAGCCGCGCCCGAGAGCCGGACGGCACCCGAGCAGGCTCCGGAACGCGTTGAGAACCCACCAGCGCCCTTATCCGGCCTCGACGCCAGCAATATTCCGGATGCACCCGCGCGGGCGCAGGCGGCAGCCGCCGTTCCCGACGAGGCACAGGCGGCCGCGGCGCGCCAGCTCGCGGCAAGCGCTTCGACGCCCGATGAACTGCGCCAACGCATGGCGGCCTTCGACGGCTGCAACCTCAAATTCACCGCCAAGAACCTGGTCTTCGCGGACGGCAACCCCAAGGCCGACCTGATGCTGGTCGGCGAGGCGCCGGGCCGCGACGAGGACCTAGAGGGCCTGCCCTTTGTCGGCCGCTCCGGCCGGCTGCTCGACCGCATGCTGGCCGCGATCGGCCTTGACCGGACCTCGGCCTATATCGCCAACGTCATTCCATGGCGGCCGCCGGGCAACCGCACGCCCACGCCACACGAGACCGAGATCTGCCGTCCATTCATCGAAAGGCAGATCGAGCTGGTCAATCCAAAAGTGCTGGTCAATCTCGGCGGCCCGTCGGCCAAGACGCTGCTCAACACGACCGAAGGCATTCTGCGCCTGCGCGGCAACTGGCGGGTGCACACGACGGCTTCCGGGATTGCGATCCCAGCGATGCCGACGCTGCACCCGGCCTATCTCCTGCGAACGCCGGCGCACAAGAAGCTGGCGTGGCGGGATTTTCTCGAGGTGAAGGCGAAGTTGCGGGCGTTGGCGACTAGCTGATCTCCCCCCTTGTGGGGGAGATGCCTGGCAAGGCAGAGGGGGGCGCTGTCCCGCCAGCCTGTCAACATTGGGCCGGTACGCCAGCCGAGAATTTTAGGATTTCAGAAGCTGGCGTTCCTTCGCGCCCCCCTCTGTCCTGCCGGACATCTCCCCCACAAGGGTGGAGATCGGCTGCTTCTGCGCCTTCGCCAATTACCTCGAACGTAATTGAAATCCCTCCCTGCCCAGCCTAGTCCTACCACATGACCGCATCCGAACCCTCCGCCGGCAGCCTGATCCGCGAGTGGCGCGCGCGGCGGCGCATGAGCCAGCTCGATCTCGCCATGGAGGCCGATATATCGCAGCGGCATCTCTCCTTCGTTGAGAGCGGCCGCGCCCAGCCTTCGCGCGACATGGTGCTGCATCTGGCCGAGCAGCTGTCGATCCCGCTCAGGCAGCGCAACCAGCTGCTGCTCGCGGCGGGTTTCGCGCCGAGCTTCAGCGAGAGATCGCTCAGTGACGCAACGCTGGCGCCAGCAATGGCCGCTGTCGAGACCGTGCTCAACGGCCACGAGCCCTTTCCGGCGCTGGCGGTGGACCGGCACTGGAATCTCGTTTCGGCAAACACCGCGATCGCCCCGTTCCTTGCCGATATTTCCGAACAGTCGCTGCTCCAATCGCCGGTCAATGTGCTGCGGCTCAGCCTTCATCCGGGCGGCGTCGCGCCGCGCATCGTCAATCTGGCGGAATGGCGCGCGCATCTGCTCGAACGGCTGAAACACCAGAACGATGCCACGGGCGATCCGGTACTGATCGAACTGGAGCGAGAATTGCGCGCCTATCCGTCCGGCCTGAAGAGCAGCCGGCCCGCGCCGGTCGAACCGAGCGGCATCGTCCATCCGCTCAGGCTGGCGCATGGCGACACTGTGCTCTCCTTCATCAGCACAATCACCGTGTTCGGCACGCCGCTTGACGTCACGCTGTCGGAGCTGGCGATCGAATCCTTTTTCCCGGCCGATGAGCAGACCCGAGCCGTGCTGGTGCGGCTGGCGAAGGAGCGTATGGCGGCTTCGTAGCTCACCCCTGCGGTGGCGTCGCCGTCCTGGTGCGCGTGCGTTCCAGACCGAGTTGCCGCTCGCGCCAGATGATGAAGATGCCGGCGGCGACCACGATCACGCCGCCGATCAGCGTGTTGAGCGAGGTCACGTCGCCGAAGACGAAATAGCCGACGACGACGCCGAGGATCATCGAGGTGTATTCGAACGGCGCCACAACGGAAGCCTCGGCATGGCGATAGGCCGCGGTCATCAGGATCTGGCCAAGCCCGCCGCAGAAGCCGGCGAAAACGAGCAGTGCCGCCTGCAGCGGCGTCAGCGCCTGCCAGCCGAAAGGCAACGTGAAAAGCGACAGCACCGAAGCCGTCGAGGAGAACCATAGAACGATGGTTGCCGTCTTCTCCGTCTGCACGAGATTGCGCACCAGGAGCATGGCGACGGCCGAAATTGCAGCGGCGATCAGCGCGGCCATGACGCCGAGCACCTCCTGGTCGTCCAGGCCCTGATCGGAATTGAGCAGCGTCAGTTCGGGCCAGGAGATGACCAGCACGCCGGCAAGACCGACGACGACCGCGCTCCAGCGATAGACGCGGATCGTCTCGCCGAGGAAGATCGAGGAGAACACGACGACCAGCAGAGGCTGGGCATAGTTCAGCGTGATCGCCTCAGGCAACGGCAATCTGGTCAGCGCAAAGAAGCCAAGCCCCATGGCGCCGACACCGACCAGGCCGCGCGCGATGTGGTTGAACGGCCGCCTGGTCGTGAAGGCGGTGGCCAGTTCGCCCTTGAAGGCCAGGAAGGCGATGATCGGGAAGATGGCAAAGAAGGAGCGGAAGAACACGATCTGCCCCGCGGGCACGTCGCCGGCCGCCTTGATGCAGGTCTGCATGCCGACGAAAACCGTCACCGAGACGATCTTCAGTGTGATGCCGCGCAGCGTGCTGTGGCCGACGGCATGATCGACGGTCATCTTGCCTCATCAGAATGGTCGGAAAACGAAGCCGCCAAATAGCCTAAGAGCAATTCCAGGAAAAGTGTGTAACCGGAAATTGCGAAAACACACCCTATCCCGCGGTTTTGTCGCGTGGCGGTTTCGTGTAAAGAGCGCGCACCTCAAAATTCCTGGACCAGCCACGCTGGCTCCCGACCGAAATCGACAGGAAAAGCCCAAGGAATGCGCACCGATACAGGCCATGTCTTCAAGCTCGAAGACTATCGCCCCAGCGACTATCTCATCCCTGCGACCAGCCTCGACTTCCGCCTGTCGCCGGACGCAACCCACGTCACCGCGCTGCTCATCATCGAACGGCGCGAAGGTGTCGTCGCCTCGGCGCCGCTGGTGCTCGACGGCGACGGGCTGACGTTGCTTGGCGTTGCCATCGACGGGCACACGCTCGCGGCCGGCGACTATGAGGCGACGCCGGACCGGCTGACGATCCTGAAGCCGCCGGCAGCACAGCGCTTCGAGCTTCGCCTGGAGACGGAGATCGCGCCTTCGCGCAACGAGGCGCTGATGGGCCTCTATCGCTCCAGCAACGTCTATTGCACGCAATGCGAGGCCGAAGGCTTTCGCCGCATCACCTATTTCCTCGACCGTCCCGATATCCTGTCGGTCTACACGGTGCGCATCGAAGCCCCGCATAACGAGGCGCCGCTCTTGCTTTCCAACGGCAATCCCGTCGAACGCGGCGCGCTCGCCAATGGCCGGCACTACGCGGTCTGGCACGACCCTTTCCCCAAACCCTCCTACCTTTTCGCGCTGGTGGCGGGCGCGCTCGGCAAGGTGGCGGGCAGCTTCACCACGATGTCGGGCCGCAAGGTCGAGCTCGGCATCTATGTCGAGCCTGGCAAGGAGCGGCTTGCCGGCTATGCGATGGACGCGCTGAAGCGCTCGATGAAATGGGACGAGGAAGCCTTCGGCCGCGAATACGACCTCGACGTCTTCAACATCGTCGCCGTGTCCGACTTCAACATGGGCGCGATGGAGAACAAGGGCCTCAACGTCTTCAACGACAAATATGTGCTGGCCGACGAGGAGACCGCGACGGACGCCGACTTCGCCAATATCGAGGCGATCATCGCGCATGAATATTTCCACAATTGGACAGGCAACAGAATCACTTGCCGCGACTGGTTCCAGCTCTGCCTGAAGGAAGGGCTGACGGTTTACCGGGATCACGAATTCTCCGCCGACCAGCGTTCGCGGGCGGTGAAGCGGATCGCCGAGGTGCGCACGCTGCGCGCGCACCAGTTTCCGGAGGATCAAGGGCCGCTGGCGCATCCGGTCAGGCCGCGGCGCTACCGCGAGATCAACAATTTCTATACGGCGACCGTCTACGAGAAGGGTTCGGAAGTGGTGCGCATGATCCGCACCATCCTCGGGCCGGAGACCTTCCGTGCCGGCATGGATCTCTATTTCGAGCGGCATGACGGCCAGGCCGCAACGATCGAGGACTTTTTGAAAGTCTTCGAGGACGTGTCGGGCCGCGACCTCGCGCAATTCGCACTCTGGTACCATCAGGCCGGCACGCCGAACCTGACGGTGAGCTCCACGCATAATGCGGCGGCCGGGGAGTTCACGCTGGAGATCGAGCAGTCGGTACCGCCGACGCCGTCGGAAAGCCGCAAGCGGCTGATGCATATTCCGCTTGCGTTCGGACTTGTCGGCGCCGACGGCAAGCCTGTCACCTGGGACGCCGTCGAGGGCGCGACGGTGGATGACGGCGTCATCCATATCCGTAAGCGCCGGCACACGGTGCGCTTTTCGGGCGTTTCGGAGCGGCCTTCGGTGTCGCTCAACCGCGGCTTCTCGGCGCCGATCACGCTTTCGGTGCAGCAGAAACCGGAAGACCAGTTCTTCCTCGCGGCGCATGACAGCGACCCCTTCTCGCGCTGGCAGGCATTCAACACGCTTTTGACCGACGCGCTGATCGCCGCCTTCCGGCAAGTGCTCGGTGGCAAGGAGCCGGTCTTCGCGGCACGGCTGGCCGAGCTTGCCGGCAGGATCGCCGGCGACGAGGCGCTGGAGCCGGCCTACCGGGCGCTGGCGCTCACGCTTCCAGGCGAAGCCGACATTGCCCGCGACATCGGCAAGGGCATCGACCCCGACGCCATCTTCGCCGCGCGCGAGGCGCTGGCGCGGACGATCGCCGAGGCAAACCGCGAGGCCTTCCTGGCGCTCTACGGCAGCCTTGCCGACAAGGGTCCGTTCAGCCCCGACGCGGCGAGCGCCGGGCGCAGGGCGCTACGCAACACCTTGCTCGACTATCTTTCGCTGCTGCCGGACGGCGCGGGCCTCGCCGCGCGGCACTTCAACGCCGCCACCAACATGACCGACCGCGCCGCAGCACTTGCCGTGCTGGCGCATCGCCATTCGGGCACGGCCGAGGCCGAAGAGGCGCTGGCAGCCTTCGAGGCCCGCTATCGCGGCGACGCGCTGGTGCTCGACAAATGGTTCCAGATCCAGGCCGGCGTGCCCGGCGCGCGGACCGTCGACAAGGTGCGCGACCTCATGCGGCATCCAGCCTTCTCGATCGCCAACCCGAATCGGGTGCGTTCGTTGATCGGCACCTTCTCCAGCGCCAACCAGACCGGCTTCCACCGCGCCGACGGCGAAGGCTATCGCCTGTTCGCCGAGACGGTGCTGGAGGTCGAGAAGCGCAATCCGCAAGTGGCGGCGCGGCTGGCGACTGCGCTGAGGTCATGGCGCTCGCTGGAGACCGGACGACAGGCCAAGGCCAAGCAGGCGCTGCTCGACATGGCTAAGGTCGAGAACCTGTCGGCGGATTTGCGGGACATTGTGGAGCGCACGCTGGCGTAGCGCCAGCTTCCCTTCTCCCCTTGCGGGAGAAGGGAAGGCGAAACGACAAATTTCAATCAACTTTTAATCTTTTTCGCCCGTGCCACTGGACAAGGCGAATCGGCTTTGATTCTTTAATGGCGATTCGGGCGTGCGGCGTATCCGGGTCATCCAGTATACGGCAGATCGGGGAGTGCCATTTATGGCCAAGGCGGACGCGTGGGGCGCGCCCGGAGGGAAGGCTTTTGCGCGTCGCAAGGCAAGGAGCGATGGACTTGCCGGCAATACGCGCCTGATCGCCGAACCCACCTATCAGCGGCTCTTGGCCGCCGAGCCGTTTCTGCGCCGGTCGATCCCGGCGCTGATCGTTATTTTCCTCATCGTCATCGCGGCGCTGCGCTTCCTGTCGCTGATGAACGAACATGACCAGATCGAGCGCGACGCCAAGGCGGTGCTGGCGCTTGCCGCCGGCCAGATCGCGCAAGCGATCACGGCAGACCCCAACGCCGCGGGCGCCAACGCCGTCAGCCTGCTGGAAAGCACCAGCCGGCAGGGCGCCATGAGCCGCGCCCATGTGCTCGCGATCACCGATGCCAATTTCAAGGTCATCGCCGTCTCGCCGCTGTCGACGGGCTGGCAGGGCCGCACGCTGGACAGTGTGGTGTTGGGCGGCCAGCCGCTGTTCATGTTCGGCGACCGCGCCGGCGTGATGGATGTCTCGATCGCCGGACAGGACTGGTTTGCCGCCGTCAGCCTCAGCGGCGATCGCAAACACGCGGCCGCCGTGCTGGTGCCGCAGGAAGCGGTGTTCGACAATTGGCGCAAGTCGATGTCGCTCAACGTCACGCTGTTCGTGCTGACAGCGGGCGTGCTGATCGTCATCCTCTACGCCTATTTCGGCCAGGCGGCGCGCGCCCAGGCGGCGGACCGCATCTACCTGGAGGCGCATCAGCGCATCGACATGGCGCTCGTGCGTGGCCGCTGCGGCCTGTGGGACTGGGACATGGTGCGCGGCAAGATGTACTGGTCGCGCTCGATGTACGACATGCTGGGCTACGAGCCCTGCGATTCAATGCTTTCCTTCGGCGAGGTCGACGAGATCATCCATCCCGAGGACGGCGACCTGTTCGAGCTCGCCAACCGCATCGTCGAACGCGAGATCGACCATATCGACCAGGTCTTCCGCATGCGCCACGCCGACGGGCAATGGGTTTGGATGCGGGCCCGCGCCCAGGTGATCGACCCGGAAGCGCCGGAGATCCAGCTGATCGGCATCGCCGTCGACGTCACCGAGCAGCGGCATCTGGCGCTGCGTTCGGAAGCGGCCGACATGCGACTGAGAACCGCGATCGAAAACATCAACGAATCCTTCGTGCTGTGGGATGCCTCCGAGCGGCTGATCATGTGCAACTCCAAGTTCCAGAAGGACAATGGGCTGTCGGACCGCGATGTCGTGCCGGGCGTCGGTCGTGACGCGCTGGAGGAGCGGATGCTGGCCTTCGCCTCGGAGCGCAGGCTCGCCAACGCCAACGGGCCACATGGCGGCGTCACCCTGGAGCGCCAGCTTGCCGACGGGCGCTGGCTGCAGGTCAACGAGCTCAGGACACGCGACGGCGGCATCGTCTCGGTCGGCTCCGACATCACCCAGATCAAGCTGCATCAGGAAAAGCTGGTCGACAGCGAGCGCCGGCTGATGGCGACGATCCACGATCTCAGCCTCGCCCGCCGCGCCGAGGAGGAACGCTCCAGCGAACTGGTCGAGCTCAACCGCAAATACATGAAAGAAACCGAGCGCGCCGAGGCGGCGAACCGCGCCAAGTCGGAGTTCCTCGCCAACATGTCGCATGAGCTGCGCACGCCGCTCAACGCCATCATCGGCTTCTCCGAGCTGATGCAGCAGGGCCTGTTCGGGCCGCTCGGCTCCGAGCGCTACGAGGAGTACGCGACCGACATCAACGGCAGCGGCAAATACCTGCTCGGCGTCATCAACGACATCCTCGACATGTCGAAGATCGAGGCCGGCCAGTTCTCGCTCGATCGCGAAGAGATCGACCTCTGCCCGCTGATCAGGGAAACGGTGCGGGTGATCTCGCTGCAGGCGGCGGAGAAGTCGATCAATGTCGAGACGCGCATCGCCGATGCGATGCGGGTCTATGCCGATCGGCGCGCCATCAAGCAGATCGCCATCAACCTGCTCTCCAACGCGGTGAAGTTCACCGGACAGGGCGGCAAGATCACGGTCAGGGCGCGCAACACGTCGGGCGCCCTGCTGCTCACCATCGAGGACAATGGCTGCGGCATTCCCAAGCAGGCGCTGAGCAAGCTCGGCCGGCCGTTCGAGCAGGTGCAGAACCAATTCTCCAAGAACCACACCGGCTCGGGCCTCGGCCTCGCCATCTCGCGTTCGCTGGCCGAGCTGCAAGGCGGCGCGCTGAAGATCCGCTCGACCGAAGGCGTCGGCACGATCGTGTCGGTGCGCATCCCGGTGAAGAAGGCGCCGGCCGCGGTGAAGGCTGCGGCTTAGGTTAGACCGGTTTCGAACCAGTGGGGTTTAGATCGTTTGCGGCAGCCGGCGCCGGGCTTGCCTCGGCGCCTTTCGATGCCCGTCTATAGACCAAGGTGACGACGAGACCGAAATACCCGACCTGCAGAACGACCATGGCCAGCATTGCCCATCCGAGCGCCGTCCAGACGGAACCAGTTTCCATGCCAGCCCAGACCGCCACCGTGAATGACGCTGCGAACATGCCCACCAAGAATTTCTGAAGTTCCATAGTTGCCCAGCGCCCCAAGTTTTGGCGATTTGGAGGGCTTTCACGTCAGCCGTTGTGAAAGAACCCGCCGCTCCATTTGCGAAGCGGCGAGGCCCCCCTTCGTCGGGGTGAATTGACGCCCCGGCATTGCTGACAGTGCAATTGCGGTGCCAGACCCATTGACCCATTACGGGACACCTCTGCCAATGGTGCAAGACCGGATCGCCGATTAATATTAACTGTGGCTAATGTGCCACCCGGGGAATCTCATGGCGACGATGCGGTTGATGGCGACGCTCCCGCACGAAGCAGACGGTCGAAATCCTGCCTGACCTTCCGCGACGTCTCCTTGAGATGCGCTTCCAGCACGGTGAAATCCGGCAGGTCGGTGACCGCCAGGAGCAAGTCCGAAAGCCCCGGCGGGACATCGTCGCGCTGGAACTCGCCGGTGAGGCAAAGCCTGATCATCTGGGTCAGCGCCAGATAGAGCCGGTAGGCCTCGGCAAGCTCTTCGCGGATATCGGGTGCGGCGAAACCGGGGGCGAGCCGCGCCAGAATGTCAGCCGTCGCCGTCACTCGGCGGCTGGGCTCGACATTGCCGGTGATGGTCGCGACCTGGGCGATGAATTCCAGATCGATGAGCCCTCCCGGGATCAGCTTGATGTCCCAGAGGTCGCGCGGCGGCTTTTCCTTCTCGATCAAGGCGCGCATGTCCGAGGCTTCGGCTTTCACCTTGGCGGCATCGCGCGGCTGCGCTAGCACCGCCGCCACCTCATCGTCGAGCTCGGCGCAGAGTTCGGCATCGCCGCCGATGGCCCGCGCCCGCGCCAGCGCCATGTGCTCCCAGGTCCAGGCATCCTGGCGCTGATATTTCTTGAACGCGTCGATATGGGTGGCGACCGGCCCCTTGTTGCCTGATGGGCGCAAGCGCAGGTCCAATTCATAGAGCACGCCTTCGGCCGTCGGCGCCGAGACGGCGGCGATCAGGCGCTGCGTCATGCGGGTATAGTAGTGCGACGGCGCTAGCGGCTTGTCGCCGTCGGAATCCTCCGCATCGGCGTCATGGTCATAGAGCAGGATGAGATCGACATCCGAACCGGCGGTGAGCTCGCGGCTGCCGAGCTTGCCCATGCCGAGCAGCGCCACCCTGCCGCCGGCGATGCTGCCGTGGCGCAGCGCGAATTCGGCGATCACCGCTTGAAGCGCGGCCTCGATGGTCAAGTCGGCGAGATCGGAGAAGGCGCGCCCCGCCCGCGCGGGATCGATCGAGCCGGCAAGCAGGCGCACGCCGATCAGGAATTTCTGCTCGGAGGCGAAGATGCGCAGGCGGTCGAGCACATCCTCATAGGCGCGGTCGCCCTCGATGAAGGCGGCAAGCCGCGCCGAAAGATAGGCGCGGTTGGGGAGCTCGGTGAGCAGCGCCGGGTCGAGTAGGCCGTCGAAGACATGCGGGCGACGCGTAATGATCGCCGCCAGCCGTGGGGCCGCCCCCATGATCGTCGCCATCAGCTTCAAGAGCGCCGGATTGGATTGCAGCAGCGAAAAAAGCTGGATGCCCGCCGGCAGGCCGGCGAGGAACTCGTCGAAGCGGATCAGCGCCTCGTCGGCGCGTCGCGTCTGGCCGAAGGCTTTGAGCAGCGCCGGCGTCAGTTCGGTCAGCCGTTCGCGCGCTTCGGCCGACTGGGTGACGCGGTAGCGGCCGAAATGCCAGCCGCGGATGACCCGGCAGATGTCGCTCGGCCGGTGGAAGCCGAGCCTATGCAAGGTCTGCAGCGTGTCGGGATCGTCGACGTCGCCGGTGAAGACCAGATTGCCGACGCCCGCCGACAGTTCCGGCGCTGTCTCGAACAACGCCGCGTAATGGCGCTCGACCTGCTGCAGCGAAGCGCGGAAGGCCTGCGTGAACTCCGCCTCGCCAGCGAAACCCAGCATCAGCGCAACGCGTTCCAACTCCTCGTCGCTGTCGGGCAGGATATGCGTCTGCTCGTCCGCCACCATCTGGATGGCGTGCTCGACGCGGCGCAGGAACCAGTATTGCCGGGTGAGCGCATCGCGCGCGTCGGCGGTGATCCATCCGTGCGCGGCGAGCGCGCCCAGCATCGCCACGGTCTCGCGGCCGCGCAGTTGCGGAAAGCGGCCGCCGGCGATGAGCTGCTGGGTCTGGACGAAGAACTCGATCTCGCGGATGCCGCCGCGGCCGAGCTTGACGTTATGGCCCTTCACGGCGATCTCGCCATGGCCCTTATGGGCGTGGATCTGGCGCTTGATCGAATGGACGTCAGCGATCGCGGCATAGTCCATGTATTTGCGCCAGACATAGGGCTGCAATTCCTTGAGGAAGGCGGCGCCCCCTGCGAGATCGCCGGCAACCGGCCGCGCCTTGATCATGGCGGCGCGCTCCCAGTTCTGGCCGCGCGCCTCGTAATAGCGAAGCGCGGCCTCGACCGGGATCGCCAGCGGCGTCGAGCCGGGATCGGGGCGCAGCCTGAGATCGGTGCGGAACACATAGCCATGCTCGGTGCGGTCCTGCAGGATGCGCACAAGACGGCGGGTGAGCCTGGAGAACAGCTCGGTCGCATCGAGCGGATCGATGACGGCCGGCGCCTCCGGATCGAAGAAGACGACGAGATCGATATCGGAGGAAAAGTTCAGCTCATGCGCGCCGAGCTTGCCCATGCCGAGCAGGATCCAACCAGAATCCTTGGCCGGTTCCGCCGGCTTCGGCAGCTTGAGCTTGCTTTGCCGGTGCGCGTCGAGCAGCAGGAAATCGACGGCGGCGTTTGTACAGGCGTCGGCGAGATCGCTGAGGCGGCGCACCGTCACCGAGGTCTCCGCCTCTCCTGAAAGATCGGCCAGCGCGATCAGGAAATGCGCTTCGGTCTTCCATTGCCTGAGTTGCATCATCAGCCCGGATTCCGAGATATCCTCGGCCTGGGCCGCGCCGTCGATCGCCGCGCTGATGGCGGCGAGCCGCGCTTCGACCGTCTCGTCGAACAGCATCTCGAGGATTGCCGGCCGGCGGCGCGCGACGTCGCGCAGGAAGGGCGAGAGGTCGAAGACGGCCGCCAGCAGGTCCTGCAGCGGCCCCTCGCCAGCCAGGAACGCAGCAAGGCGGGAAAGCCCCTCCTCTTCGGCGGCGTCGGCGATTTCCGACAATTCGCACCGGGCGTGTTTCGCGTCCAAAGGCTGGAGCGCCAATGTCGGGCTAAGCCGATACTCGGTTTCGATTTTCTTCTTCGCCATTCATCCGCGCCATTAAAGCATGTGTCCCGAAAGTGGGCCGGTTTCGGGACAAAGACATGCTTAAATCAATAACTTAAAGCAGGTCGCGTGTTCTCGCGACCTGCTTTAATGCGTGTCCCGCAATGGGAAACTCATCACCACGGACAATCCGGGATCGGCGGGCAAAAGATCAAGCCTGCCGTTGTGGAAAGTCATGATGGCCTTGGCGAGGCTGAGGCCGAGGCCAGAGCCCGGCTGCGAGCGGCTCTTTTCCAGGCGCACGAAACGCTCGGTGGCGCGGGCGCGGTCTGCGTCGTCGGGAATGCCGTGGCCATTGTCGGTGACGGTAAGCTTGATTTCGCTTCCGGCGCGCTCCAACGCCACCCGCACTTTCGGCGCCTCGGCGGCGTCGGTCGAGTATTTGATGGCGTTGTCGACGATGTTGGATAGCGCCTGACCGATCAGCTCGCGGTTGCCGCTGATCGTGAAGGCCTCGGGCACGGTCGCTTCGAGCGCCACGCCCGCCTCCTCCGCGACCGGCTCGTATAGCTCGACGACGTCGCTCACCGTGGCGGCGAGATCGACCGGACCGGTCTGTTCCGAGGAATAGCCAGCCTCCAGGCGCGAGATCATCAATATGGCGTTGAACGTCTTGATGAGCTGGTCGGATTCCGCGATCGTGCTTTCCAGCGCCTGGCGGTAGTCTTCCGTCTTGTGCCGGCCGGCAAGCGTCGCCTCGGCGCGGTTGCGCAGCCTGGTCAGCGGCGTCTTCAGATCATGGGCGATGTTGTCGGAGACCTGCTTCAGCCCCTCGTTCAGCAGAGCGATCCTGGCCAGCATCGCATTGAGGTTTTCCGACAGGCGGTCGAACTCGTCGCCGGCACCGGTGACCGGCAGCCGCCCCGACAAATCGCCGCCCATGATACGGCGGCTGGCATCCGAGACGCTGTCGATGCGTTTCAGCGCGGCGCGCCCGACAAAGAACCAGATCAGGAGACCGCCCAGGCCCATCATGCCGAGCGCCAGCGTCAGCGCCCGGCTGATGACGGCGCGGAAACGCTCCGGCTCGCCGAGGTCGCGGCCGACCAGCATGATCATCTGGTTTGGCAGCCGCAGCACCAGGGCGATGGCGTTGTGGCCCTTTTCGCCTGTCGATTGGGGGTTGCTGCCGTCGCCGGTCTGGGGCGCGGGCGGGTCGGTAGCTCCACTGCGCAGCCGGTCGAGCTCACCCTCGCCGAAGCGCTGGTAGGAAAAGGGCTCGGTCGTCCAGCCTTGCGTCTCGATGACCCCCGGCTCCAGGCTTTGCACGTTGCCGGTCAGGATCTGGCCGTTGGCGTCGGCGATGAGATAGAGGTTGGCGCCCGGCTGGCGCGAGCGGTTCTCGACGACGCGCACCAGCACAGGCAGGCCGCCGCGCTGATAGGCTTGGGCCAGGCCCAGCACCTCGTCGTTGATGGTTTCCTGCGTCTGCGCGGTCAGCATGCGCGCCGACAGCGATGTCATGTAGAGGACGAGCAGCACAGCGCAGAGCGCGAAAAGCAGAAGATAGAGCGCCGAGAGCCGGGCCGCCGTCGTCTTCATGATGGCCGGCAGGGAAAGAGCCATGATCGGCTTTACCCACCCTTCAGCATGTAGCCGGCGCCGCGGATCGTGTGCAGGATCGGCTTGTCGAAGCCTTTTTCGATCTTGCCGCGCAAGCGAGAGACATGGACGTCGATGACATTGGTCTGCGGATCGAAGTGATAGTCCCAGACATTTTCAAGCAGCATGGTGCGCGTCACCACCTGGCCGGCATGGCGCATCAGATATTCGAGCAGGCGGAACTCGCGCGGCTGCAGCGTGATCTCGCGGCCGGCGCGCTTGACCGAATGCGACAGTCGGTCGAGCTCGAGATCGCCGACCCGGTAGACGGTCTCGGATTCGCGCGTGCCGGCACGGCGGTTCAGCACCTCGACGCGGGCGAGCAGTTCGGAAAAGGCGTAGGGCTTGGTGAGATAATCGTCGCCGCCGGCGCGCAAGCCGGTGACCCGGTCGTCGACCTCGCCCAGCGCGGACAGGATCAGCACCGGCGTGGTGTTGCCGCGCGAGCGAAGGGCGGCGATCACCGACAGGCCGTCGCGTCGCGGCATCAGCCGGTCGACCACCATCACGTCATAGTCGCCGGCATCGGCGAGCGCGAAGCCGGTCTCGCCGTCGCCGGCGACATGGGCGGTATGGCCCGCCTCGGCGAAGGCTTTCTGCAAGTAGTCCGCCGCCTCGCGATCGTCTTCCATGACGAGAATCTTCATGGAGCCGTTATACGCGATTTCACTGGAAGGTTGAGAGGCAGTCATTGCTTCCTGCTTTCAAGTTAAAGCGGCAGCGGGTGATGGGAAACCCGCTGCCGCCAAGGAGCGAAACACGGTGACTGACTTACGTGCTCGGCCCCATGTTTTCCCGGCGGCGGCTCGGGGGTGTTGATACCGCCGCTGGGAAAATCTGAACTCTGAGACCTCAGCCCTTGCCGACCGGCAGCGCGACGAAGCGGTTCGAGTCGTCGCGGGTGATCTGCATCAGCACGGCCTTGCGGCCGGCCTTGGCGGCATCGGTCATCGCCTTGGAGACGTCGTCGGTGGTGTTCACCTCGTTCGAATTGATCGAGGTGATGACGTCGCCCGGCTGAATGCCGCGGTCGGCGGCGTCGCTGTCGGGATCGACGTCGGTGACCACGAGGCCCTTGCCGTTTTCGGCCTTGGTGACGGTCAGGCCGAGATCGGCAAGCGTGTCGGGCTTGGCGGCGGGCGCCGACTGCTTGTTGTTGTCGTCGTTCGAGGCCTGCTTGTCGCTCGCGGGCAGCGTGCCGAGATCGACCTTAACCGTCTCGTTCTTGCCGTTGCGCCAGACGGTGACGTCGACCGACTTGCCCGGAGCGAACGCACCGATCATGCGGGCGAGGTCCTTCGGCGAGGCGACATCCTTGCCGTCGACCTGGGTGATGACGTCACCGGCGGTGATGCCCGCCTTCTTGCCCGGGCCGGCGTCCTGGGCGCTCGACACCAGCGCGCCCTTGTCCGACTTCAGGCCGAGCGACTCGGCGATGTCGGAGGTGACTGGCTGGATCTCGACGCCGAGCCAGCCACGCTGGACGGAGCCGCTCTTCATCAGGTCCTGGACGACCTGCTTGGCGGTCGAGGCCGGGATGTCGAAGGCGATGCCGACGCTGCCGCCCGACGGCGAGAAGATGGCGGTGTTGATGCCGATCACCTGGCCGTTGAGGTTGAAGGTCGGACCGCCCGAATTGCCGCGGTTGACCGAAGCGTCGATCTGGATGAAGTCGTCATAAGGGCCGGCGCCGATGTCGCGGCCGCGGGCCGAGACGATGCCGGCGGTGACAGTGCCGCCAAGGCCGAACGGATTGCCGACGGCAACCACCCAGTCGCCGATGCGGACCTTGGAATCGTCGGCGAAGTCGACATAGGTGAACTTGTTGCCGCCGCCATCGACCTTGAGCACAGCGAGGTCGGTGCGCGGATCGGTGCCGATCAGCTTGGCGTCGAGCTCCTTGCCGTCATTGGTGACGACGCTGAAATCCGAGCCTTCCGACACGACATGGTTGTTGGTGACGAGATAGCCGTCCTCCGAGATGAAGAAGCCCGAGCCCTGGGCAACCGGGCGTGGCTCACCATTGCCATGGTTGCGATGGTTGAACGGGCGCATGCCGAACTGTTGGCCGCCCTGGTCGCCGAAGCCGCGGAACTCCTTGAAGAAGCGGCGCAGCTGCGGATTGTCGGGCAGGTTGTCGAAACCGTTCTGGTCGTCGGAGCCGTCATCGGCGGTCGGCTGAATCTTGGCCTTGACCTTGACGCTGACCACCGCCGGCGAAACATGCTCGACGACATCGGCGAAGCTCGGCATCTGCGGGGCCTCGACGCGCACGGCATCGGCCAGCACGGGGGCAGTGCCGGTCGCGAGCGCGCCGGCACCGACCGCACCGATAACGGCCAGGGACGCTGCAGCCGCCATCAGGCGCTTTCGGGTGCCGGAAAATGAATTGGGGGCATTATTCATGGGTTTCTTATCCTCTATCGACGCGGATGCGCTCAGGCGAAGCATCCTCGGGCAAGAGGATTAGAGAGCCGCACATTACGGCGTCATTTCCGATACATGAAAGTTTTGTAATGTTGGGGATTGGCGACGAGGACCACGGGCGTGCGGAGCGCCCGAAGACGGTTGCAATCAATCGCCAAGTACTGCGATGGCGCTATTCGCTTAGCATCTTATCCAGCGCCGCCTGTTCCTCGGCGCCAAGAGCGCTGTCCGGCACAGTTCGGCGCGAGCGGGCGCTGAGCACGATGAAGAGGCCGCCGGCCAGCAGCAGGAGCACCGGCGTGCCCCACAGAAGCGCGTTGCGCAGGCTGAAGCGAGGCTTCAAGAGCACGAACTCGCCATAGCGCGAGACGATGTAATCCATCACCTGCCGGTCGGTATCGCCGGCGACGAGGCGCTGGCGCACGAGGATGCGCAGATCGCGGGCGAGATCAGCGTCGGATTCGTCGATCGACTGGTTCTGGCAGACCATGCAGCGCAGGCCCCCGGACAGCGCGCGCGCCCGCGCTTCCAATGCCGGGTCCTGCAACACCTCGTCGGGTTTCACCGCCTGGGCTGCACCGGCGAAGAACAGCGCCAGCAGCAGCACCAGCGAGGCGACTGAAAACCTCGCTTTCATGTCGGGCTCGCCAACGCGGCTGCCGGCTTGCGGCGCCTGGCGGGCGCTCCGACGCGCAGGCGGCGGTCGGCCAGCGACATGGCCACGCCCGCCATCATCACCAGGGCGCCGCCCCAGATCAGCGTCACCAGCGGTTTCCACCAGAGGCGCACGACGACGGAGCCGTCATTACCCTCGTCGCCGAGCGACAGATAAAGCTGGCTCAAGCCGAGCGTCCTGATGCCGGACTCGGTCGTTGCCGTCTGCCGGGCCTGAAAGAAGCGTTTTGCCGAAGAGATCTCGCCCTTGGCATTTCCATCTGCGCCGATCAGCAGGAAGCGGGCGCGATCCTCGGTGAAGTTCGGACCTTTCTGGGGAAAAAGCCCTTCGAAGCGCAGCGAATGGCCGGAGAGCTCCACCGTCTCACCGGGCCGCATGGTGAGGATCCTCTCGGTGCCGAAGCACAGCGTGCCGACGATGCCGAGCAAGGTCAGTCCGAGGCCGAGATGGGCAAGTGCCGTGCCGAAGACCGAGCGCGGCAGGCCGGCGAAACGGCGAAGCATGACGGCCGGCGCCACCGAGCCGGCGCCGGATTTGACGGCAAGGTCGGTCAGCGCCCCGGCGACGAGCCAGACAGCGAGGCCGACGCCGAGTGCTGCGAAAACCGAGGCGCCGTTGATGAACAGGCCGGTGACCAGCATGGCGGCGACCGCCACGGCGAAGGCCGCCATCAGCCGCTGCGAGGCGGCAATCACATCACCGCGCTTCCAGGCGAGCAACGGGCCGAACGGCACAATCGCCAGCAACGGCAGCATCAGCGGGCCGAAAGTCAGGTCGAAGAAGGGCGCGCCGACCGAGATCTTGCCGCCGGTGAGCGCTTCGAGCGCCAGCGGGTAGAGCGTGCCGACCAGCACCGTCGCGGTGGCGGTGGTGAGAAAGAGGTTGTTGAGGACCAGTGCGCCCTCGCGCGAGATCGGATGGAATAGGCCGCCGGCCGTCAGGCTGGATGCGCGCAGCGCAAACAGCGCCAGCGAGCCGCCGATGAACAGCGTCAGGATGCACAGGATGAAGACGCCGCGCGCCGGGTCGGTGGCGAAGGCGTGCACGGAAGTCAGCACGCCCGAACGCACCAGGAAAGTGCCAAGCAGCGACAGCGAGAAGGTGAGGATGGCAAGCAGCAGCGTCCAGATCTTCAACGCCGAACGCTTCTCCATGACGATGGCCGAATGGAGCAGCGCGGTGCCGGCAAGCCAGGGCATGAAGGAGGCGTTCTCGACCGGATCCCAGAACCAGAAGCCGCCCCAGCCGAGCTCGTAATAGGCCCAGTAGGAACCCATGGCGATGCCGCCGGTGAGGAACATCCAGGCGACCAGCGTCCACGGCCGCACCCAGCGCGCCCAGGAGGCGTCGATGCGGCCTTCGATCAGGGCCGCGACCGAGAAGGAAAAGCAGATCGAGAAGCCGACATAGCCGAGATAGAGCAGCGGCGGATGGATGGCGAGGCCGAGGTCCTGCAGGACCGGGTTGAGGTCGCGCCCCTCGACCGGCGCCGGGTTGAGGCGGATGAAAGGGTTGGACGTCGTCAGGATGAACAGGAAGAAGGCCGCGCCGATCATGCCCTGCACGGCAAGCACATTGGCCTTGAGCGTCGCCGGCAGATTGTTGCCGAAGACGGCGACGAGCGCGCCGAAGAAGGTCAGGATCAGCACCCACAGCAGCATCGAACCTTCATGGTTTCCCCAGGTGCCGGTGATCTTGTAAATCATCGGCTGCAGCGAATGGGAATTCTCCCACACGTTCGCCACCGAGAAGTCCGAGCCGGCATAGGCGCCAGCAAGCGCCGCGAAGGACAGCGCCGTGAGCGCGAATCCGGTAACGGTCACCGGACCGCCGACCGCCATCAGCCGCTGATTGCCGGTGCGGGCGCCGACCAGCGGCACCAGCATCTGCACCAGCGACAGCGCGAAGGCGAGCACGAGGGCGAAATGTCCGGTCTCAACCATTATTGGCTCTTGCTTTCCACCCAGATGCCCTTGGCCTTCAGGCCGTCGGCGACTTCCTTCGGCATATAGCGCTCGTCATGCTTGGCCAACACGCTGTCGGCGACGAAAACCCCGTCCGGACCGAAAGCGCCTTCGGTGATGACGCCCTGCCCCTCGCGGAAGAGATCGGGCAGGATGCCGGTATAGGTCACCTTGACCGATTTCTGCGTGTCGGTAACCGAGAAAGCCACGGTTGCGCCACTGCCGCGCACGACAGTGCCTTTTTCGACGAGGCCGCCAAGGCGGATGCGCTGTCCGGGCGGGACGCTTGCCGTTGCCAGCTCCGCCGGCATGTAAAAATAGGAGGCCTTCTGGCCGAGCGCGTAGAAGGTGAGTCCTGCGGCCGCGGCGAGGAAGGCCAGCCCCGCCACAATCACCGACAGTCGCTTCTGCTTGCGCGTCATCTCTTACTCCGTCGCCGTCACGCCGAGGGAGGCGGCGAAGGCGGTGAACTTCTTGGCTTGCTCGCTGTCGGCCCCAAAGGCGGCGACAGCGCGGCCGAGCGCCTCGCGCGCCTGATCGGCCTTGCCGAGCACGGCATAGGAACGAATGAGGCGCATCCATCCTTCCTCATCGCGCGGATTCTGCTTCAATCTGTCGTCGAGGCCCGCGACCATGGTTTCGATCATCGCCTGCCGGTCCTGCGGCGACATCTGCTGCGCGGCCTCCATTTGCTGGGCATCCGGCCCGCTCGCCGGCGCGCCCGCCGCGACCGCCGGCTGGCCGGCCTCGGCA
This sequence comes from Mesorhizobium sp. M2E.F.Ca.ET.219.01.1.1, assembly GCF_004016445.2. Lineage (GTDB taxonomy): Bacteria > Pseudomonadota > Alphaproteobacteria > Rhizobiales > Rhizobiaceae > Mesorhizobium. The sequence continues at coordinate 600,924 of NZ_SADT02000002.1, read as the reverse complement.
AGCGCCTGCTGGACAGCGCTGCGCCAGGGCGAATCCGGCGGAAGCTGGCCGAGCATCTTTTGCCAGGCGGCGACAGCCTCGTCCTTCCTGCCTTCCTGTGCCAAGCCGACGGCCAGGTAGAAATTCGCCTTGGCGTTGGCCGGGTCGAGCTTGAGGGCCGCCTCGAAGGCGTTCTGGGCATCGGCGGAAACGATGCCGCCCGCGGCGCTGGCAATCGCCTCGCCAAGGCCTGACCGGCGCACCGCGCTGTCGCCGTCGAGGCGAATGGCGTTGCGGTAGGCGGTTATCGCGTCGGGAAAGCGCTGCAGGCGAAGATAGATCGGCGCCAGCACGTCCCAGCCCTTGCCGTCCGACGGATTGGCGGCAAGATGCGCTTCGGCGCGTGCGACCAACTCGTCGACCGAGGAATCGGCGGGATTCTTGGCGAGACGTTCGGCCAGCGGCTGCGAAGGCAGATCGGGAGAGCCGAGCACGCCGTACAGCCCCCAGCTCAGCAGCGGCACGGCAAGCACGGCCAGGCTGGCGACCAACCTGATGCCGCGGGAGGAGCCGGGGCTGGCGGAGCTTGGCCGCTCGGCCGCGCCGAGACGCAGGATGCGGCGGCCGATCTCGGCGCGCGCCTCCTCAGCCTCGCCCGGCTGGATCAGGCCGCGCGCCACGTCGCGATCCAATTCGGAAAGCTGGTCGCGATAGACTTCGAGGTCGTGATAGCCGGGCGCCGATGCGCCCTTCATGCCGCCGGTAAGCGGCAGAAGCACCGCCAGGCTGGCGCCCAGCGTGAGGAGTGCGGCTATGACCCAAAACAGCATGGCTCTTCCAATAAAGGCAGAGCCTTGCCCTGCCAACATAAGCATACTGCGACGCTTTGACGGCGGATCGACCGCCTCACCTTGATCGACGTCAACCAGACCGAATAATGGGCTGGCCCGGTATCCTTCCGGAGTGTTTCACCTTTTCACAGAAACAGCGCTTACCGCCTTGTTTTGACGCAATTCCGGACGGACGGCGAGGCCGACCAGCCTCACCGCCCCACATTCTTCCTGAAATTGCGTCAGGTCAGCGGCGTCCAGCTGCCGTCGGCGTTGCGGCAGGCGGTGCCGCGCGCGGTGACGCCCGCGCCGCCGGTGAAGACAGTGTGGGTGTATTGGCGGCAATCCTGGGAGCCGACGCGATAAGGCTGAGCCGCGACGACCTCGCCATAATGGGAGGCATTGTCGCCCTTCCATGTCACCTTCTGGCCGCTGGTGTTGTACTCCAACGCCTTGTACTCCGCCTCCAGCCCCTTGCGCTTTTCGGCATCGCTTAGGCCCGAGCCGATCGATCCTCCGATAAGCCCGCCATTCATGGCCGAGACGATGCTGGTCGACACTTTGCCGCCGGAGGGCGGCGTCGAAACAGGCGTGACCGGAGAGGTTGGACCGCCCCTGCTAAGGGTCGAGCAGCCGGAAACGGCGAGCAGGGCGGAAACAAGCGCGACGCGAATCTTCATGCCGACAACCGGTTCTCTTCAGCGGGATGGAACTGGATGGACTGGGGACGCGCCATCAGGAAGCGTTCATGGCCATAGTGTTGATATTTGTCGGAAATTTGGCCGCCGGCGGCCGCGCGCAAATCGATAAAAAACATCACTGAAGGCTCCGCAATCTCACCACCACCCTCAAGCCCCCCATGCCGGACCGTTCCAGCGCCAGCGAGCCTCCATACTCGTTGACGAGGTCTGCGACAATGGCAAGGCCAAGCCCCGTTCCCGGCTTTGTCTCGTCCAGTCTCTTGCCACGTTTCAACACCTCTCGCGCGCTGTCCTCGGGAATGCCCGGACCGTCATCCTCTATAACGATTTCAAACAGGTTCCCGCTTCCCGAAATAGTGGCGATCGTCACGGCAACAGCGCTCTTTGCCCATTTCATCGCATTGTCGAGCAGATTGCCGAGCAGTTCCTCGAGATCCTCGCGCTCGCCGGCAAAGACGATCTCGGCCGGCGGCAGCGACAGCGTCAGCCGCGTTTGCGGGTTAAGCTTGCGCAGAACACGCACCATGCGCTCGACCAGCGGCGAAACCGGCGTGCGGAAGACGACGCTATCGCGCTGGGCGGCGACGCGGGCGCGCTGCAGGTAGTGATCGACCTGCTTCTGCATGGAAGCCGCCTGGTCGGCGATCAGCTGGCCCTTGGCGCCGCCGAGCGCGCGGCCCTCATTGATCAGCACGGCCAAAGGCGTCTTCAGCGAGTGGGCAAGGTTGCCGACCTGGGTACGCGAGCGCTCGACGATGCGCCGGTTGTTCTCGATCAGCGCATTGGTCTCGTTGGCCAGCGGCTCGATCTCGGCGGGGAAGCTGCCGTCGAGGCGCTGGGCCGTGCCTTCGCGCACCATGGCGAGCGCGTTGCGGACCCGGCGCAAAGGCTGGAGACCCAACAGAATGGCGATGGCGTTGATGGCGATCATGCCGACGCCGAACAGCGAGAGATAGGTGAGCAGGCGGCGCTGGAAGCTCGCGATCTCCTGCTCGAGCTCGCTGTGGTTGCCCATGACGCGGAAGCGGGCGGCGCGGTTCTTGGCATCGAGAACGAACTCGCTCTCGAACACTTCGAGCTGCTCGCCCTTTATGCCTTCCATCGAGTAGCTGCGCTGGAAGTTCGCGTTGAACGGGACCTCCGCGACGCTCGGCGACAGGAGCGAGGTCGTCATCGAGGAGGAGTGGATTTCACCATGCACGCCTTCTGAGGCCGGCTCCACCGACCAGTACCAGCCGGAATTCGGCTCGGAAAAGCGCAAATCGCCGAGGTCGGGGGAGCCGGTCAACGCGCCGTTGTCCGAAATGCCGACAGAGCCGATCAGGTTGAACAGATGCGCCGAAAGCAGGCTGTCGAAGCCGCGCTCGCTGGCCTGGCGGTAAAGCGTGGTGATGAGGGTGAAGATGACGACCAGCGTCAGGATCGCCCAGATGGTCGAGAAAGCGATGACGCGGAAGGTCAGCGAGCGCGGCCAGGGCCGCAGCCTTGAAATCCACGTTCCCATCGCTGGCTTCAGCGGTTCCGCGTCACGCCTCCGGCTCTCGCATGCGATAGCCCATGCCACGCACGGTTTCGATCATGTCGATGCCCATCTTCTTGCGAAGCCTGCCGACAAACACCTCGATGGTGTTGGAATCGCGGTCGAAATCCTGGTCGTAGAGATGCTCGACCAGTTCGGTGCGCGACACCACCTCGCCCATATGATGCATCAGATAGGCGAGCAGCCGGAACTCATGCGAGGTGAGTTTCAGCGGCATGCCGTTCACATCGGCCTTGGACGCCTTGGTGTCCAGCCGCAGCGGTCCGCAGGTGAGCTCGGACGAAGCATGGCCCGCAGCACGGCGGATCAGCGCCCGCACGCGGGCCAGCACCTCCTCGATGTGGAAGGGCTTTGTCACATAGTCGTCGGCGCCGGCGTCGATGCCGGCCACCTTGTCGCTCCAGCGGTCGCGCGCGGTGAGGATTAGCACCGGCATCTTGCGCCCGCCGCGGCGCCAGCGCTCCACGACGCTGATGCCGTCCATCTGCGGCAGGCCGATGTCGAGCACGACGGCGTCGTAGGGCTCGGTGTCGCCGAGGAAATGGCCCTCCTCGCCGTCATAGGCCCGGTCGACCACATAGCCGGCATCGACCAGCGCATCGGCCAGCTGCCGGTTGAGATCCTTGTCATCCTCGACGACGAGCACGCGCATGGGTTGAAGCCTGTTGCTGGATAGACGTATAGGCCGATTCCGCTGGCCTGGGAAACGAGAGGGGTCAGCCCATCGGCACGACGATTTCCGAGCGGCGCGGACGCTGTCCATCCTTGCCGGGGACGAGCACGACAATGACGCAGACCTGCTGGCCACCCCGCGTCGCCTGCGAGGCCTTGGCCAGCGTCCCGCCATTCTGCGCGGCGACCTGCTGGCCGATCGCGTAGCAATCGCCGGCCGCAAGCACGACCGGCTGATCGGCCGACGGCTCGATGAGCGGCAGGGCGATCGCCTGCGACGCAATAAGCCCGGCCGCGGCAAGCGCCAGCACTGCTTTGCGAAGATGGGAGCCAAGATCTTTCATGATCACGGTTCTAACGCATATGGGCTGAACGTGAAATGAACGGTGAATAACCGAAAAACCATGCCCGCCATTCCCCCTCAGCGACAAATGAATGCACCCCGTAGATGCCAGGGCCCCCCTCAGCCCCGGGTGCAAATTCATAGCCGGAAAATCAGTCGGCCCGCTACGCTTTTCGGGTGCGGATTCCCCGTCCGGCCCTAGCTAGTGTAGAAACGCCGGACGACCATAGGAGCATGCTATGACCGGGGAGGATATTGCCGCTCTCTATCGGGGCTACATCGCCTGCCTCAACGAGCAGGATTGGGACAATCTCGGCCGCTTCGTCGGCGATGAGGTCCAGTATAATGGCGAGACGATCGGGCTATCGGGCTACCGCCGTATGCTGGAAGGCGATTTCGAGGCCATTCCCGACCTGCGCTTCAACATCGAGCTTCTGATCTCGGAGCCGCCGCGCGTGGCGGCGCGCCTGCGTTTCGACTGCCGGCCCAAAGGCGTGCTGTTTGGCCTGCCAGTCCATGGCAAACGGGTCAGCTTCGCCGAAAACGTCTTCTACGAGTTCCACGACCGGCGGATTCGCGAGGTCTGGTCGGTCATCGACAAGGCCGCCATCCAAGCGCAGCTGTAGGCCAAGACAGCTCGCGCCGAAACGGATTCAAGCGGCGCGCTTAAGCCCTTGTTTTGATGCATGTTCCGCAGCCACCTCAGGCGGCTTCCTGCGTCAGCGCGCGGAAGCGCAGCAATCCATGATGAACGGCCAGATCCTCGTCATAGCGAGCCTCGGCGAATTCCAGCGACAGGCGCGTCTCGCCGCGTGGGCCGATGGAAAGTGCTGCACCATCGAGGCGCGCCTTGATGCTATCCATGATGAGGCGCGTCTCGGCCTCGCCTTGCGCTTTCGACCAGACATGCAAGGTGATCAGTTGATCGCCATCGTTGTCAGCGCCGGTGTCGAGGTCGAAGGCACTGGTGCGGCCGTAGGTCACGTTCGGAAAGGCAGCCTTGTCGCTCGCCTGCTCGAGCAGGCCCGCGCCGCCCAGCAGCGCCGAGAGCGACGCATCGGTCTTCAGCCTCAGGAACAAGGCCTGCATCAAATCGCCAGGCGCCGTCATCTACCGTCCATCGCCAATACATATCTCCTCACGCTGCCCGGCAACGTAGCCGCGCTCGCGATCCGATGCCAGCTCGCGAATCGATTTGACTATAACGTGAATGGCGAAGGTCTCGAATTTATTACGCTTTTCCTCAAATCACGAGACAGGCGCAGCACCACCCTCCTCGGTGCGCCTGGCGATGAACTCGTCGAGTACGCCCGCGGTGGCGACAGCAGAGGCCGGCGGCTGGAAGTCGGAAAGAATGCGCTTCCAGATACCGGTGGCGCGCTCGGTCGCCGTCTTGGAGCCGGATTGCGTCCAGTTGCCAAAATTCGACCAGTCGGCCACCAGCGGCTCGTAGAAGGCGGTGCGGTAGCGCGTCATAGTGTGGGTCGCCGAGAAGAAGTGGCCGCCGGGCTGCACTTCAGCGATGGCTTCGAAGCCGATGGCATCCTCGTCGCCCGGCGTGGTGGCGCAAAGCTCGGCGACGGTCTGCAGCGCCTCGACGTCGGTGATCAGCTTTTCCAGGGATACGCTGAGGCCACCTTCCAGCCAGCCGGCGGCGTGGATGCAGACGGTGGCGCCAGCCAGCACCGAGCCCCACAGCGCGAACTGCGTCTCGTGTGCGGCCTGCGCGTCGGAGATATTGGCGGCGCTGCCGCCGCCGGAGCGCCACGGCAACCCAGTGTAGCGGGCGAGCTGTCCCGCCCCAAGCGTCGCCTTGATATGTTCCGGTGTGCCGAAGGCAGGCGCGCCGGACTTCATGTCGACATTGGATGAGAAGGAGCCATAGACCACCGGCGCGCCGGGACGCACGATCTGGGCCAGCGTCAGGCCGGCCAGTGCCTCGGCGTGCTGTAGCGTCAAGGCGCCGGCGACCGTGATCGGCGCCATGGCGCCCGCCAGGCAAAAAGGCGTGATGATCGATATCTGGCCGGCCCGGGCGAAGTCGATGATGCCCTGCGCCATCGGGATATCGAGCTGGCGTGGCGAGTTGGTGTTGATGACCGTGTAGCTATGGGCGCTGCTCACGAACTCGTCCTCGGACAGGCCGCGCGCCAGCCGGATCATCTCGAAACTGTCCTCGACCTGCGGCGTGCCGCGGGCAAAGACGAAAGGTACCTTGTCGGACAGCGTCAGTTGCGCACGGCCGGTGGCATAGTGACGAAAGCGCGTGTCGACGTCCTGCGGCTCGACGCAAGGGCCGAGCATATGCAGCACGTCGAAATGCTGCACCAGCCGGATGAAATCCTCGAAGGCCTGAAGCGTGCCCGGTCGCCGGCCTCGCTCGAGATCGGTGACGTTGGGCGCGCCGCAGCCGGCAAGGAACGTCATCGTGCCGAGCTCGAGATCGAGATCGCGTGAACGGTCTCCGGCCCGCGCCGGAATCGATCGCGGCGCCGACGCAAGCGCGGCCGTCACGATATCGCGGCCGATCTTGACCATCTGGCTGCCCTCATCGACCAGCGCGCCGGCCCGGGCAAAGATCGCGCGCGCCACGGGCAGCAGCACCTTGATGCCGAGTTCCTCCAGCACGCGCAGCGCAGTATCGTGGATCGCCGCGACCTGGTCGGCGGAAAAGACCGGCTGCGGCGCGAACGCGTTCTTCAGCGAATGGTAATTCGGGCGGCGGCTCGACTCGCTGCCGGCCTCGCCGGTGCGGCCGCGCCGACGTTCGCGCCTCAGGTCGCGCGCGGCGTCTTCAACCATCAGTTCCTCCTCATTGCCGCATCGCCTTGCCCTCAGGGTCGTACGACAATGTGTACGGAAAGTTCGATGCCCTCCCCGGCGAAACCGTCATCGAGCAACGCCAGGGCGACTCGGACTGGAGCCGAGCGAGGCGGATGTGGCGCATTTCATGCGCTTCATCGCGGCGCAGTGATATCGCTCTCAGTATTTGTTTTACGCAATTCCGGATCAACCATGGCGTTCAACAAAGCCTGGGTGTGGCTTCGCTGCCCTTGTGAGTGGTGCTAAAATGGTCGATTAGTCTGGCAGGGAGGGCGCCTCGGAACTGCCACGGCTGTTTCGGGCGGAAGTGCCGGGGTGGAATTCTGGAATGGACAATCCCTCTAAGCCGCGCAGGAGAAGAGGCCGGATCGCTTCGGCGCTGCTCGCCGTGGACGCGTGGCTCGATACCTCGCTCTACGAGATCGGTTTCAAGGCGCGCGAATTCTGGGAAGCGGCGACCATCTTTTCCCGCCGCTTCCGTGTGCATGGCTGGCGCCGGGCCATCATCGAGGTGCTGAGCGAAGGTTTCACCATGGGCGCCGGCGGCTTCGTGGTGCTGCTCGCGCTCGCCATGCCCGCCTTCGACATCACCACCGGCGACTGGCGCAACCAGGGCGACTTCGCCGTCACCTTCCTCGACCGCTACGGCAATGAGATCGGCCAGCGCGGCATCATCCAGCGCGATTCCGTGCCGGTCGACGAGATGCCGGACATCGTCATCAAGGCGGTGCTGGCGACAGAGGACCGGCGCTTCTTCGACCATTACGGCATCGATGTGCTGGGCCTGTCGCGCGCGATCTTCGAGAATGTGCGGGCCAATTCGGTGGTCCAGGGCGGCTCGAGCATCACGCAGCAGCTCGCCAAGAACCTGTTCCTGTCCAACGAGCGGACATTGGAGCGCAAGATCAAGGAAGCTTTTCTCTCGCTGTGGTTGGAAGCGAACCTCTCCAAGAAGGAGATCCTGCAGCTCTATCTCGACCGCGCCTATATGGGCGGCGGCACGTTCGGCATCGAGGCGGCGGCGGATTTCTATTTCGGAAAGAGCGTCAAGGATCTCAGCCTTGCCGAGGCGGCGATGCTGGCCGGCCTGTTCAAGGCGCCGACCAAATACGCCCCGCACATCAATCTGCCGGCGGCGCGGGCGCGCGCCAATGTGGTGCTGTCCAACCTTGTCGACGCCGGCTTCATGACCGAAGGCCAGGTGCTGCAGGCGCGGCTGCATCCGGCCGACGTGGTCGACCGCGGCGAGCAGAAGAGCCCGGACTACTTCCTCGACTGGGCCTTCGACGAGGTCAAGAAGATCGCCAAGCCCGGCCAGCATTCGCTGGTCGCCCATACGACCTTCGACGCCAATATCCAGAAGGCGGCGGAAGAGTCGGTCGAATACCACCTCAGGCAGTTCGGCAAGGAATACAACGTCACCGAGGGCGCGGTGGTGGTGATAGAGACCAATGGCGCGGTGCGCGCCATTGTCGGCGGCCGCGACTATGGCGCCAGCCAGTTCAACCGCGCCACCAAGGCGCTGCGCCAGACGGGTTCATCCTTCAAGCCCTATGTCTATGCCACGGCGATGGAGCATGGCTTCACGCCGGACTCGGTGGTTTCGGGCGGCGCGATCAGCTGGGGCAGTTGGTCGCCGCACAATTACAGCGGCGGATCGGCCGGCAACGTGACGCTGCTGACCGCAATCGCCAAGTCGATCAACACGGTGCCGGTGCGGCTCGCCAAGGATTACCTCGGCATCGGTCCGATCAAGGCGATGGCCGAATCGATGGGTGTCGAATCGCCGCTGGAAGCGCACAAGACCATGGTCCTCGGCACATCCGGCATGACGGTGATGGACCAGGCGACCGGCTATAGCGTCTTTGCCCAGAACGGTTTCGTCGGCTCGCGTCACGGCATCACCCAGCTCGTCACCCGTACCGGCGAGGTGGTCTATGACTGGGCCAAGGACGCGCCGCCGCCACACCGCGTGCTGTCGGAAAAGGCGCTGAAATACATGAACACCATGCTGGCGGCGGTGCCGGTCATCGGCACGGCGCGGCGCGCCCAGCTCCCCAACATCGTCGTCGCCGGCAAGACCGGCACCACGCAATCCTACCGCGACGCCTGGTTCGTCGGCTTCACCGGCAATTACACGGCGGCGGTCTGGCTCGGCAATGACGACTTCACCGCAACCAACAAGATGACCGGCGGCTCGCTGCCGGCGATGGTCTGGCAGCGCCTGATGGTCTATGCGCACCAGAACATCGACCTGAAGCCTATTCCCGGCCTCGACCATCCGTTCGTCGACCCGGAGGTCGCGGCCAAGGCAGAGGAAGCGGCGAAGAAGGAAGCCGATGCCGCGGCGGCGCAGGCCGAGGCCGAACGCCCGCCGGTGCTTTCCAGCCGCACCACCCAGACGCTGAGGGACATGACCAAGGTGTTCCAGGCCGCGCCCGTGCTCGATGCGCCCGCCCTGCCGGAAACGCTTTCGGCGCTTTAAGGCGTGTTGATATTCAGGTGATGCCGGCCTGACCTGAATATCAACACACCTTAGAGCGGCCCTCATGCGAAGCCGGCTTGCCACGGCACCCCGCGCCGCGATATCCCGGGCAACCTCCTCTGTTTGCGGCTCTCATGCTCAAGAACGCCATCCTGACGCTGCTTTCGCTTGCCATAGCCATTGGGCTTGGCGGCTACAGCGTCTGGTATGCGCTCAACGCGCAGGACGGCGTCGGGGCGATCCGCATCGGCCAATGGACCGCCTTCCCCGAAGTCGGGACTTTAGCCGCCGATCCCTACTCCAAGGCGCGCGTGGCGCGCGAGGGGGTGCTGGCGCTCGGCCGGGCCGAGGGGCTGGCCTTCGTCGCCGAGCGTGATGACGCCGGCGAGCAGCTGAAGCGCGAATGCACCTACACAGTCGAAGGCGGTTATCCCACCGCCCGCTTCTGGACGCTCTACGCCGCCGACCAGTCGCTTGGCGTGATCGACACAGGCAAGCCTAGACAGGCGGCACTGCAGTCCTACCAATTGCTGCGCCGGCCCGACAATTCCGTCGTCATTTCGGTCGGCAATCGCCCTGCCCCCGGCAACTGGCTGCTCACCGGCGGATCCGGCAAGATGTATTTCGTGCTGACCTTCTACGACACGCCGATAGCCTCGAGCACCGGCCTCTCCGACGTCGCGCTGCCGCGCATCCTGAAGGCGGGCTGCAATGCGTAGGCTGCTGCATGCCCTGATCCTCGGCCTGCTCGGCGCCGGCATCGTGCATATCGTTGTGCTGTTCCTGGTGCCGGAATTTTCCGAACGCGATGCCTGGTCGCGGCTGGCGATGGCCTCGGACTTCTACAAGATGACGCGGCTGGATGCCGAAGCCGGCGGCGCGCCTGTGGTGAAATCGGTCGATCCGCTGTTTTACGCCGCCGCCTGCCGCTTCGACCTTGCCGACGGCCTGGTGCGGATCAAGGCGCCGGGCGACGTGCCGTTCTGGTCGGCCTCGGTCTACGACCGCAGCGGCCACAACATCTATTCCTTCAACGACCACAACGCCAATGGCGAGAAGCTCGATACGGTGGTGTTGACGCCGGCGCAGATGATCGATGTGCGGCGCGACCTTCCGGAGGATCTGCAAGGCGCGATCTTTGTCGAGGCGCCGATCGAGGAAGGCATCTTCGTCGTCCGCGCCTTCGTGCCGGACGAGAGCTGGAAGCCGATCGTGTCGCGCTTCCTCGAGCAGAGCAGCTGCGATTTGCAGGACGACTGAGAAGGCGAGCCCGTTCAGTGATGCGGCTTGGCGGGCGGCGGGGAGCCTGGCCTGTCGGAGCCGCTGTCGCCGGGCCGGGCCGCATCGGCCTGCGGGCGCAACTCATAGCGGACGCCAGGGAAAATGATGACCGCCGCCGCCGTAGCGGTGTCGCGACTTGCTCGATTTACAGGTGCCGCCCGCGGCACAAAAGACAGGACCATGCCCATGGTTCGCGCATTCCTCTCGGTTTGACCGGAGCACAACGCAACGCCTCCAAAGTTGATTAAGGGGCGTAGAGGGTTAACGGAGCGCTAACGGATCGCGGCTAATTTGATGTTTGTTTTCCTGAAGATGCGAAACCGGCCCGACCGGATTGGGCGGTTCAGGAGTTGTGTCGAGTGTCGGGCGTATCCTCCGTGTCATCTTCGGATTTCAGGCAAATCGCTATCCGGACCGAAGCGGGAAAGGCCGAAAGGCTGTTCCGCGCGGCTGTGTCGGCCTTCTGCTCGCTGACGCGCCCCTCGCGCCGCGAGATCGCCCAGCTCGAGGACCTGACGCTGCCGCTGTTCGACGAGGTCTCGGTCGAGTCGCGTCGCTATGTCGCCGCCGCCCTTTCCGAATGCGAATACGCGCCGACCGCATTGGTGCGGCGGCTAGCCGAGGAGCCGGTCGAGATCGCGGCACCCCTGCTCACCCGCTCCAACGCACTGAGCGACATCGACCTCATCGCGCTGATCGGCCGGCATGGCTTGCCGCATGCGCGCGCCATTGCGCGCCGCAAGGAGCTCAACCCGACGATCGCCGACCTGATCCGCGCGCTGGAAAGACCGACGCTGGTCAAGACGCCGCCGCCGGACACGGTCACGAAGCTCACGCCGAGACCGGAGCCCGCAACCAAGGCGGACGCCGGCCGTGCCGCGTCCGGCGAAGCGGCGGAGAACGCGCGGCGCCGCCTGCGGTCGATGATGCGCCCGGCCGGCGACGCCGCCGACGTCAATACCTTCCTCGGCCAGCCTGCCTATGTGAGGCTGCGCGAGACGGCGCTGACCGGCAACGCCGCCTTCTTCCAGACCGCGCTTGCCGATGCGCTGGAGATCGACTTCGCGACGGCCCGCTCGGTGACCGGGCAGTCAGGTTATGCCGCACTGCTTGCGGCGCTGCGCGCCCTCGACCTCAGCGAGGACAGGGCCTTCCTGATCGCGGTCGCGGTCTATCCCGGCGAGTTCCCGCATCCGCAGGCGATCCGGCTGTTCCTCGACCGTTACCGGCTGCTGCACCGCGAGGCGGCGCTGGACAAGGTCCGCGCCTGGAAGGCCGAGACTCTTTCGCGGGCCATCCGCGACAAAGCGGACGACACTATCAGCAGGGAACGACGCGACGCATCGAACGGCGACGACGCGAGCTCCGGCCTCAAGGCCTCCTGATAAGGTTATTCGGCCTTCACCGAAAGAAGCTCTTCAACCGGAACGGCTCCCGCCTCCATCTCGACCACCCAGATGTCGGGATCGAATTTCTTCTCCCGCTCCAGCCGCGCGTCGGAAGCGGCGCTATCGTCGCCGGCATCGAGCAAGGTGAAGAAGCGCTCATCCGGCTTGGCCGAATCGTAGCTCGTCTGCGGCGCCGGCCCATAAAGAGCCACCTCTCCCAGACGCCCGCGCGACAGCACGAAGACGGCGCCCGCCTCGGTGGCGCCGCGCTTGACCACGGCGGCAAAACCGCCGGCGCCGAAGACGCGACGCACAAGAGCCGAAACCCAAAGGTCGGTGGTTACGCGCATGGGATGTTTCCGGATGTCATGAGCGGTTCCTTACCGCAAGAATGAAGGAACCGAAACGATCGTTGCCGCCGCTCAGTTGGTTAGGCCGATCTCGCGCATCTTGACATAGACCGCCTCGTCCGGCTCGCCGGTCTCGGGCAGGCCGAACAAGGCCTGGAATTCCTTGATCGCGGCCTTGGTGCGGGCGCCGACCTTGCCGTCGAGCTGCATGTCGTTGTTGCCGAAGGCCTTGAGGCCCGCCTGGATCTTGACGATGCGGGCATCGGGCGACTGCCTGGCGTCATCGACTGGGGCGGAAACCGGGATCACCGACGGCTTGGCGGCCGGGACGGCCACACCATCGGCCGGCCGGGGCGCCGGATGGGGAATCGCCGCCGTCGTCTGGCGGGTGCCAAGCTGGTCGAGCAGCGCGCCGTCGATCTCGCCCGAGCCCGGCAGCCCGACTTTCAGCTGGTAGGCCTGGATCGCCTTGCGCGTGGCCGGTCCGGTGAGACCATCGACCGTGCCGTCATAGAAGCTGAGGTCCTTCAGGATGCCCTGCACCTGCTGGACGACCGGGTCCGGCTTGGCCGCGGGCTGCGCCGGCGCCTGGCGCACGATGTTGATGGTGGTTTCAGGCTCGTCGGAGACGGTATGCGGGAAATTCTCGATGCTGCGGGTCTCGAAGAAGGCGCCGGTATGCGGAAAAGGCTGATACCAGAGCGCATTGGCCGAGACGTAGAACAGCGTCACCAGGAAGGCGGTCGAACCGCCGACCAGGACTGGATTGCTTGCGATCAGCTGACCGACGGCGACCGCGCCTTCGGCAAGGACGCCGCGCTCGGGTTCGACGACCTTACGCCGTTTTGCGGAGCGAGCCATTCCCCTCCCCATCTCTATCCCCCTTCGGCTTCGCCGCCGGCATGGCCAGCACGCCGGGCTGCGCACCGGAATGCCGCTTCGGCCCGGTCACCGGCAGGCCGATCGTCACCGTGGTGCCCTCACCCGGCGCGCTCTCGATCGACATCGTGCCGTCGTGCAGCGCCACCAGGCCCTTGACCAGCGACAGGCCGAGCCCGGTTCCCTCGAAGCGGCGCGTGTAGTCGTTCTGGATCTGCATGAACGGCTTGCCGAGATTGGCCATATCCTCCTCGGCAATGCCGATGCCGGTGTCGCTCACCCAGAAATGCAGGCGCGAGCCGACGCGCTTGGCGCCGATCACCACGCTGCCGCCATCGGGCGTGAACTTGACGGCGTTCGAAGCAAGGTTGATCAGGATCTGCTGCACGGCGCGGCGATCGGCATTGATCTCGCCGGCATCCGGCGCGATCTGGGTGGCAAGAACGATGCCCTTGGCGTCGGCCAGCGGCCGCATCATCGAGCGGCACATGTCGACGGCCTCGACGAAACGGAACGTCTCCAGCTCGGTCGCATAGGCGCCCGCCTCAATGCGCGAGACGTCGAGGATCGAGGTGACGACGGACAGAAGGTGCTGGCCGGACTCCCTGACCAGGCCGACATATTCCTTCTGGCGCGGGTCCTTGAAGGCGCCGAACATCTCATGCAGCAGCATGTCGGAAAAGCCGATGATGGCGTTGAGCGGCGTGCGCAGCTCGTGGCTGACCACTGCCAGGAAGCGGCCCTTGGCAACTTCGGCGGCCGCGGCGGCCTCCCTGGCTTCCGCAAGCTCCTCGCGCAGCACCGCGACATCGTCGTTTTCGCGCAGCACCAGCATGAAGACGTCGCTGCCGGCTTCGCCGCGCAGCAAGTCGAGATTGAACGGACGGAAATTATCGGCCGCACTGGCTCCCTCGCGCGGCAAGCGGATGCGCAGCTCAAGCCGGCGCTTCGCTGCCCCCTCGCGCATGTCGGCCAAGGCGGTGAGATAGGCGACGCGGTCGGACAGATGGACGCGGTCGAACAGGCCGGTGCCGAGCAGGAGTTCCGGCGCCAGTTTCAGCACCGAACGCGCCCTGGCGGACGCATCGAGCACTTCACCCTGGCGGCCGACGCGCAGCACGACGGCGTCGATCACATCCTCGAGACGATCGCCGGCGGGCTCCGCCGGCCGCAGGCCGGCAGGATTGGCGAAGGCGGCGGCACGCGGCAACAGCGTCAGCGCCCAGGCCAGCGGCAACAGCCAGTGCCAGGCGGCGATTTCGCCGAGCGGCAGGACCTGGCCGGCAAAGGGCTGGAGAACGATCGCGGCGACCGCCGCCAGAGGGCTCGACAGCGCGGCGCGCCGCGACCCGGAAACCCACCAGGTTTCGACCGGCAATGCGAGGCCAAGCAGCGCGACCGGCGAGGCCAGTCCGCCCGCCGCCGCTATGACGCCGGCAAGCGCGATGCCGCCCAAGGCGACCGCCATGCGGCCGGCGAGCGCCATGTGGCCGGTGGCGGCGACCAGAAGTGCCGCAAACCAGCACAGGCCGAAAGCGGCAAAGATGGCGGCTATGGTGACGGCCGCGCCGAGGCTCGAGGTGACCAGGGTCACCGCAGCACCCGCGGCAAGGAAAGGCGCGGCGAGCATGACGCCTATGAAGCGGCGCTGGCGCAGGCGTTCCGCCTCACTCGTCACGGTGGGGTGAACCAAGCGTTCGCAGCCGGCGGCAACCGCGCCAGGCAATTGAACGTATCTGGCTGAAATCGAACTCAACGCACGCGTACCCGGTCTTAAAAAACCCTGCCTGGCAGGTGACTCGTCAATCGGCTTGAAACTCGCATCCAGCGTTTAAGGAATGGATAAGGCTGATGGAGCCGGCGGCCCGGCCAAGGCAAATATTGTGATGCCGGCCCCGCAAAGCACGCCGAGTTGGCGCCATGGTAAACGGCGCGTTAGCCGCGAGGCCTGTGCCAAAACGGACCTAAACTTGACGCGGCTAATCTCTATCGCGAATAAAATCGAGTAATTACAATGCGATACATGGTTATCGTAAAGTTAATGCGGTCGATGAGATTCGACACAAGTCCGCTTCAAAACCAATTCCTTTCGAATTCGTCTAAAATTTGAGGAAAATTCGCGGCTTCGATGCAAGCCGTCCTTTGCGTGACCGTGCCATTATCGTGCCCATAAAAGAGGTCATGCCGATGGATGCATGATCCGTCACGGATGGATACACGATCCATCCCGCACGAGAGGCAAGTAAGATGGGCTTTCTGATCAGGATGGCTTTCTGGTTTTCGCTGGTGCTGCTGGCGCTGCCGCTCGGCGTCGGCCCGGGCGAGGACGGCCAGCAGAGCGTCGGGCCGGTCCAGGCGCTGTTTGCGGCGCGCGAGGCGGTGGGCGACATCGCAGGGCTCTGCGAGCGCAAGCCCGACGTCTGCGAAACCGGCAAATCGGCCATGTACACCATCAGCGTTCGCGCCAAGGAAACGGCCAGGATCGCCGCGGCCATGATCGACGACAAACAGTCTGGGCAGTCCGGGCAGGCAGGCGCGCCGGAGACGAAGGTCGCGGATGGCTCGGTCACGACCACCGGCAGTATCGCCGAGGACATCGTGCTGCCCGCCAAGGTCAACATTCCGGTGATGTTGACTTCCAAGAACTGAGACAATCCTCAGCCGCTACTCGGCTACGCCGCGGGCCCGTCCGACCTCTCGACGCCCGCGGCGTCTTTCTTTTTCCGTGACGCGGCCCTGCGGCGCCACTATATGCGGGCTATGACCACCCTGATCCAGACGATCCGCGACGACTTTTCCCTGCTCGACGAGTGGGAGGACCGCTATCGCTACGTGATCGAGCTCGGCGAGGGCCTGCCGCCTTTCCCCGAGGGGGAGCGCACGGCCGCGAACAAAGTGCCCGGCTGCGTGAGCCAGGTGTGGCTCACCACCGAGCAGGGAGCGGGCGCCGATCCGGTGATCAGTTTCCAGGGCGATTCGGACGCCCATATCGTGCGCGGCCTCGTCGCCATCATGCTGGCACTGTTTTCGGGCCGGCGGGCAAGCGAGATCCAGAACACGGACGCGGAGGCGACGCTGAAGGAGCTCGGCCTCGACGAGCATCTGTCGCCGCAGCGCGCCAATGGCCTGCGTTCGATGGTCAAGCGCATCAAGCGCGACGCGGAAGCGGCCTTGAAGCAGACGGCCTGACCCTGGCCGACGTTCTCTTTGTCTTGTGCAACTCCGAATGGAATGGCTACGGCGAGGTCGCTGAGCCCAACCATTCGGACTTTCCTGGAATTGCTCTGAAAAGCAAAACGGCGCCCCAGGGGGCGCCGTTCGAACTTTGCCTGAGGAACGAAGCCGATCAGCGGCCCTTGCGCTTGCGGCCCAGACCCATCTTCTTGGCGAGCTGCGAGCGAGCGGCCGCATAATTGGGGGCGACCATCGGATAGTTGGCGTCCAGGCCCCACTTCTCACGGTATTCTTCCGGCGTGAGATTGTAATGGGTCATCAAATGCCGCTTCAGCGACTTGAACTTCTTTCCGTCCTCGAGACAGACGATATAGTCGTCATGGACGGAGCGCTTCGGGTTGACGGCAGGCTTCTGCTTCTCGGCCGACGGCTGCTCCGGCGAGCCGCCGACCCGGCCCAACGCGGCATGGACGTCGGCGATAAGGTTCGGCAGTTCCCCAACCGGCACCGGGTTGTTGCTGACATAAGCGGCGACGACATCGGCGGTCAGCTCGATCAGCGCATCACCGTTTTTCGAAGGTGTTTCGACGATTTCCATAGTTCTAAGGCCCCAACGAGAGTTGTTTCTAAAACTGCGCCCTTTTTTCAGGATCGGGCATCGCGCGAATTCATTCAGGAAAGGCTCTGCGATTCGCGTCGGTTATCTTAATGACGCCGCATTGAAAGTAAGTCAATTCGCATACTGATTTATATTGGTCGATATTCATCAAATATTGCCGATTCAGCTTCAAAAATTCGTGCACCGTGTAACTTCGCGAGATTTTTCTGGTCAGACCAGCATGCCATGACGTTGCGTCGCCCGTACGTTAGACATCCGATCGCCGCTCGAACCGGCGTTCAATGCTTGGCCAATGCTTGGGCGCCTGTTATGCCAGCATAACGAATCCTGCGGCGCAACAAGCGCAAGGATGTCGCCTTGGCGGCTCCAACAAGGCGGCGCGACGGTATCCCTCAGTACGGCGCGATATATTTGCCGTAGACCCAGCCGGTGACGAAATGGCCATTCTGCGCCGGGTCGTGCCAGACCTCGCACCAGCGATAGCGGATTGCCTGACGCTGCTTCCATTGCGGCTGCCGGGCGATATCGAGGAGATTTATGCCGCCTGTGCAGCGGCCGGTCATCTGCAGCACGGTGCCGTTCGGATAGGCGGCCTGTTTTTGCGATGCGTTGGAGGGATATTTGCGCGCATTGAGGGTGTCGCCGAACGGTACGCCCGCCACTTGCCAGGCGGCAAAGACGGTTGCATGAGACTGAGTGGAAAAAGCAAGCACTGCCGCGACGACAGCAATAGACATTGCGGTAGAAACACAGGATTTCATCTTCCCCCTTCGACTTGGCTTCTGTCGACCATCTTGAGCCGCGCCCCTTGAACCGCCGCTGAGCGGCGTGTTCATTCGTCATTCAAGCAAATTCCGCAGCGAGACGTAATGACCAGGACTTCCGCCTTGATTTCCACCTTCCCGGCCGCCAACCCGCCGACGCCCGAGAAACATCCGGTGTCCGACACGCATCACGGCATCACCCGCAACGACGACTACGCCTGGATGCGGGCCGACAACTGGCAGGCCGTGTTCCGGGACCCTTCCCTGCTCGACGGCCGAATTCGCGCCCATCTCGAGGCCGAGAATGCCTATCAGGCCGTTCTGATGGCCGGCACCGCGGATCTGCGCGGCAAGCTGTTTGCCGAGATGAAGGGACGTATCAAGGAAGACGACTCCACGGTGCCGATGAAGGAC
Organism: Mesorhizobium sp. M2E.F.Ca.ET.219.01.1.1; assembly: GCF_004016445.2. Lineage (GTDB taxonomy): Bacteria > Pseudomonadota > Alphaproteobacteria > Rhizobiales > Rhizobiaceae > Mesorhizobium. The sequence goes on along the minus strand of NZ_SADT02000002.1, from coordinate 582,682 downwards.
GGCCCATATGCCTACGGCTCTTCCTTCCGGCAGGGCGGCGAGCAGCCGCGCTATTTCCGCACCTCGCGCGATGGCGGCAGGGAGGAAATCCTGCTCGACGGCGACGCGGAAGCCGAGGGCAAGGCCTATTTCCGGCTCGGCGGCGTCGACCATTCGAGCGACCACGGGAAGCTGATCTGGGCGTTCGACGACAAGGGTTCGGAATTCTTCACGCTGCGCGTGCGCGACCTTGCAGGCGGCAAGGACCTTGCCGACCAGATTCCGGATACGGGCGGCGGCGGGGTATGGAACGCGGGCGATGACGGCTTCTTCTATACCCGTCTCGACGACAACCACCGCCCGTCGAAAGTGTTCTTCCACGCGCTCGGGGACAAGCCCGAGAACGACCGGCTGATCTATGAGGAGACCGATCCGGGCTTCTTCATGGATGTCAGCGGCACCCGCGCTAATGACTGGATCATGATCGGCATCAACGACCATGAGACATCCGAGTACCGGCTTCTGCCGGCCAATGATCCATCCGCGGCGCCTAGGCTGGTGGCGGTGCGGGAGGCCGGGCTGCAATACGACCTGGAAGAAGGCGGCGACGTCTTCTTCATCCTCACCAACGCCGACGGCGCCAAGGACTTCAAGATCATGACCGCGCCGGTCGACAATCCGGTGCGCGCCAACTGGCAGGAATTGGTACCGCACGAGCCCGGCCGGCTGATCCTCTCGGTGCTTGGCTTCAAGCACCACATGGTGCGGCTCGAGCGCAAGGACGGCTTGCCGCGCATCGTCGTGCGTGAGCGCGCCAGCGGCGAAGAGCATTTCATCTCCTTCGACGAGGAGGCCTTCTCGCTCGGCCTCTCCGGCTCCTATGAATACGACACCGAGACGATGCGCTTCACCTATTCGTCGATGACAACGCCGGCGCAGGTGTTCGACTACAATATGCGCAGCCGCGAGCGCGTGCTCCTGAAGACGCAGGAAGTGCCTTCCGGTCACGATCCGGAGCACTATGTCACGCGCCGGCTGATGGCGCCCGCGGCGGATGGCGAGCTGGTGCCGATTTCGCTGCTTTACCATCGCGACACGCCACTGGACGGCTCGGCACCCTGCCTGCTTTACGGCTACGGCTCCTACGGCATCGCGGTGCCTTCGGCCTTCAACACCAACTGCCTGTCGCTGGTCGATCGCGGCTTCGTCTATGCCATCGCGCATGTGCGCGGCGGCAAGGACAAAGGGTATGGCTGGTACGAGGATGGCAAGCGCGCGAAGAAGATGAACACCTTCACCGATTTCATCGCCTGCGCCCGCCATCTCGTCGCCGAGCGTTACACAATGCATGACCGCATCGTCGCGCAAGGCGGCTCCGCCGGCGGCATGCTGATGGGGGCGATCGCCAACATGGCGCCGGAAAGCTTCGGCGGCATCGTCGCCGAGGTGCCGTTCGTCGACGTGCTCACCACCATGCTCGACGCTAGCCTGCCGCTGACGCCGCCGGAATGGCCGGAATGGGGCAACCCGATCGCGTCCGCCGACGACTACAAGACGATCGCCGCCTATTCGCCCTACGACAATGTCGCGGCGCTCGACTATCCGCCGATCCTGGCGCTGGCAGGTCTGACCGACCCGCGCGTGACCTATTGGGAACCGGCAAAATGGGTGGCCAGGCTGCGCGAACGCAAGGCGGGCGACAACCCGGTCCTGTTCAAGGTCAACATGGATTCCGGCCATGCCGGCGCGTCGGGCCGCTTCTCGCGGCTCGAGGAGATCGCCTACATTTACGCCTATGCCCTGAAAGTGACCGGGAAGACCTGATTTTCCACTCGCAATTGCCAAGGGCGCGCGTTACGCAATGCTCTGCTTTTTTGGACATGGTTCTTGGACCGCGCCGACTGCTCATTCACAAGGTTCGTCATGCTGCTCGTCGACGTTTATCTCGACAAATCGCCCATCCAAGGCATCGGCGTCTTCGCCAAACACCGCATTGCAAAGGGCACACTGATCTGGAAGCTCGACCCAAGATTCGACCGGCGCATTCCCGTCGACACCTATGAGGGCGAAAGCGGGCCGGTGAAGTCTTATCTCGATCGCTATTCCTATCCGGACCGGCGCGACCCCAACTACATCGTCTTCGAGGCGGATGACGCGCGTTACATGAACCACGCGGACGAGCCGAACTGCGACGTCTCCTCGCCCGAGGAAACCTACGCGCTGCGCGATATCGCGCCCGGCGAGGAATTGACCTGCGACTACAACCACTTTTTTGAAAACGGCTTCGATTTCCTGGGCGACCGCCACCCGTAACTATTTTTGATGCGATTCCCGACGGAAACCCGCTGCCCACTTTTGCTGATATTGCTTGTAATCAACTCGCCGGCTTGCGCTCCGGATAGCCGTTTGGATGCGGCGGGACGGCCTTGAGATAAGCGGCGATCGCGGCGCGGTCGTCCGCCGTCAATTGCGCCATGTTTCGCTGCACTTCGACCATCGAGCCGCCGACGGAATCGAAATCGGGCGTGAAGCCGGTCTCGAGATAGTTGGCGATATCGGCTTCCGACCAGCTCTTGATGCTCTTCCCGTCGGGGGTGATGTTCGGCACGATACCCGAGCCTTCGGCAGCCACGGCGCCCGCCAGCCACTCACCCTTCTTCGGGCCGCCGGCGATGTCGCGTGGCGTATGGCATTCGCCGCAATGGCCGGGTCCCTCGACAAGATAGCGGCCGGCCAGCACCTTGTCGGGCGTGCCGTTGGGCAGTGCGATCACTGGTTCGGGATTGAGATAGAGCCACTTCCACAGGCCGATGCCGCGGCGGATGGTGAAGGGGAAGGAAAGCTTATGGTCCGGCGCCTTGCCGGCGACCGCCGGCAGCGTCTTCATGAAGGCGTAGAGGTCGGCGATGTCGGCTGGCTTCATGCGCGCATAGGAGGCGTAGGGGAAGGCCGGATAGAAATGCTCGCCCGAAGGCGAGACGCCTTTCAGCATGGCGTTGGCAAAATCCTCCTCGCTCCAGGCGCCGATGCCGTCCTTCCGGTCCTGCGAGATATTGGGCGGCACGAAAGTGCCGAACGGCGTCTTGAGTTCCAGCCCGCCGGCCAGCTGCAACCGAGCGTCGCCCTGGGCGCCGGGCTTGGAATGGCAAGAGGTGCAGCCGCCGGCATAGAAGATGCGTTTGCCTTTGGCGACGTCGCCGGGGCCGAGCTGCGCGATGGCCCCGGCGTCAAGCCTGACCGGCGCCGACAGGGCCCAGCCGGCGGCGGCCGCCGCGCCGCCAAGCACGATGGCGGCGCCGACGAGCTTCTTCAGCCAGGCCATATCAGGCGATCAGCCCTTCTTGATCCTGTAGCTCTGATGGCACGCGCCGCAATCGCCGCCGAGGGTGTTGAGCTGCGCCTTCAGACCATCGACATCGCCCGGCGGCGAGGCGACCGCTTCCTTGGTGTTGGCCAGGAACTTGTCCTCAGCGGCCTTGAAACCGGCCATGTCTTCCCAGATCTTGGGTGCTGCCGTGGTGTCGCCCTTGTCGGAGCCGGCCGGAAACAGTTTTTCGGCATCGAACTTCTCGGCATTGGCCTGCAGGGCCTTCAGCGTCGTCAGCACGGCGGCCGCGTCGAAATCCTCCTCGCCCTTGACCACCTTGGACAACTGGCCGGCGAGCTTGCCGCGCTCCTTCATCAGCGCCTGGCGCTCCTGGATCGGATCGGCAAAGGCGGCCGAACCGGCAAAGGCGAGCATGGAGATGGCAAGGACAAGCTTTCTCATTCAATTGGCTCCGTGGTGAGACTGCGCGACTGGACGTTAACGGAGCTGGTGGCGGGAATATTCCCCCAGTGCCGTCACGATTTTCGCGGCCGTGATCAATCTCCTGTGTTGGCTGATAAAGAAAAGCCCCGGTACGCCGGGGCTTTTCATCAAAATCGCTCAGCCCTTACAGCGCCGCGCGCCTTTCGGCGCGCAAAGGACGCTGTAACGCTTGATTCTGCGCATGATCCTTTCCGAAAATCGATTTCGATTTTCGGGGTCATGCACGGGCCTTCTCGTACATCTCCAGGACGTGGTCCCAGTTGATCAGGCTGTCGACGAAGGCCTCGAGATATTTCGGCCGCGCGTTGCGGTAGTCGATGTAGTAGGAGTGCTCCCAGACATCGACGCCGAGTATCGGCGTGCCGCCATGCACCAGCGGGTTCTCCCCGTTCGGCGTCTTGGAAATCTCGAGCTTGCCGTTCTTGACCGAGACCCAAGCCCAGCCGGAGCCGAACTGGGTGGTGCCGGCGGCGATGAAATCCGCCTTGAACTTGTCATAGCCGCCGAGATCGCTGTCGACGGCCTTCTGCAGCGCGCCCGGCAGCTTGTTGCCGCCGCCGCCCTTCTTCATCCATTTCCAGAAATGGATGTGATTGTAGTGCTGGGCCGCGTTGTTGAAGAGCCCGGCATTCTTGCCGAAGGACTGCTTGACCACCTCTTCGACCGACAGGTCGCCAAGGCCGGCCTCAGCGGCCAGCTTGTTGCCGTTGTCGACATAGGCCTTGTGGTGCTTGTCGTGGTGATACTCCAGCGTCTCCTTCGACATATAGGGCTGAAGCGCCTCGTAGTCGTAAGGCAAGGCGGGCAACTCAAAAGCCATGGATGGTACTCCCTCGAGGAAAAAATCCGGTGAAACTACCGAACTTAGATAGGTCTGGAATGGGTTGGGGCAACTCCGGAATGAAGCGCCGAGCGACTTTAGAGCAATTCGCGAAAAAGTGTGAAAGGGTTTTCCGTCCGCAATTGCGCCAAACAAGAGAAAGAGTGGGTCGCCGTTCCGTGAAACGCTGAAACTCCAGCGGCTCAAGCGGCGGACGTCGAATGCGCCCATTCCCAATAAAGCTCGCGCGCCTTCTTGGCCACGGGCCCGGGCTGCAGGTCGCGGCTCTCGATGCGCGTGACCGGCACGACCTTGGAATGGTTTCCGGTCGAGAAGATTTCGTCGGCCTCGAGAAAATCGCGAACCGACAGCGTCTTCTCGATGGTCCTGAAGCCGTAGTCGCCGAGCAGGTTGATGGTGCGCGAGCGGGTAATGCCCGACAGGAAGGTGCCGTTCGGGGCGGGCGTCATCACATGGCCGTCCTTGACCAGGAAGATGTTGGACGTGCCGGTCTCGGCGACATTGCCCAGCATGTCGAGCACGAGCGCATTGTCGAAGCCGCGATTCTTGGCCTCCAGGATGGCGCGGCCGTTGTTGGGATAGAGGCAGCCGGCCTTGGCGTTGGTCGGCATGGTCTCGATGGTCGGCCGCCGGAACGGCGAGACGCCGACCGAGAAACCGGATGGCGGGATCATCGGAGATTCGTAGAGGCAGAGGCAGAAGCGGGTCGAATCCGGATCGGCCGGCACGCCCATATAGCCGCCGTGCTCGGCCCAATACATCGGCCTGATATAGACTGCCGTCTTGCCGTCGAACTTCTTCAAGCCGTCCCAGGTCAGGCCGACGATCTCTTCCGTCGTCATCCACGGCTTCAGGCCAAGCGCCGTCGCCGATGCGTTGACGCGGGCGGAGTGAAGCTCGAGGTCGGGCGCGACGCCTTCGAACCAGCGGCCGCCGTCGAAGACGCTGGTGCCGAGCCACATGGCGTGGCTGCGCGGTCCGAGAATGGCAACGTTGCCCTCGTACCAGTCGCCGTCCACATAGGTCCATGTCGCGGATTGCGCCGCAGCCGCCAGTGTCATGTTCGTCGTCCAACGAGTGATTTCAGGCGGCCATAGGACGATGCTTTGACGGCCGGCGTCAACCGACATCGGGAAAAATCGTTGAGGCCAGAGGCACTTGACTGCAATCAATGCTTGCACGGCGGGCCCGCGCGCCGCAAAACTTAAGCCATGCATCATGCCGCCTATGTCTTCGACGCCTATGGCACGTTGTTCGACGTGCACGCCGCCGTGCGCCGCCATGCCGGCGAGATCGGCCCGGACGGGCAGCTGCTGTCGGAAATCTGGCGCGCCAAGCAGCTCGAATATTCCTGGGTGCGGACGCTGATGCGCTCTTATGCCGACTTCTGGCAACTGACCGAGCAGGCACTCGACTTTGCGCTGCGCAAGGTGCCCTCGGCCGATCCGGCGCTGCGGACGAAGCTGCTCGAAGCCTATTGGCGGCTCGATTGCTATCCGGAAGTGCCCGCCGTGCTGAAGGCGCTCAAATCGTCCGGCGCGAAGCTTGCAATCCTCTCCAACGGTTCGCCGGAAATGCTCGACGCGGCGGTCAAATCCGCCGCGCTCGACCAGATCCTGGACAACGTGTTTTCGGTCGACCAGGTCAAGCGCTTCAAGACCGACCCCTCGGTCTACGACATGGTGGTCACCAGTTGGCGGCTTTATCCGGGAGCGGTCTCTTTCCAGTCGTCGAACCGTTGGGACATAGCGGGCGCGACCAAATTCGGTTTCCGTACGGTCTGGATCAACCGGACCAACCAGCCGGATGAATACCGCGACTTTCCGCCAGGGCTGATCCTGCCTTCGCTCGACGGCCTGCTGGCGGGCGTCTGACATCGCTGTTGCTGCAGCGCAACAGCCGTGACGTGGTCACAGCTTCGCCTTTTTCTGTCCACCCTCAGGCCAGAATTGGAACCGCCTATCACGCCCGATTGTTATGGATGCCGCCAGCCAATAGCCTTCGCATTCATGCTTTCTTGCAAGTTAAGACCCAGAAAAGGCAACCATGTCAGACGCTTCCCTCCGCATCAGCCGCCGTGGCTTCCTCAATTTCACAGCCCTTGGCGCTGCTTCGGTTGCCGTGTCCGCCTGCACCACGACCAGCGATCAAGGCCCAGCACCCATCCAAACGCCGCCGCCTCAGGCTCCTGTCGAGCCGCCGCTTGGCGACTATGAGACGATGTATGGCGCGATGTCGGACAATGGCTTCGACCTGCCGGCCATCCCGGTGCACAAGATCGATCACAGATTCCTGCGCCAGATCGTTCCCGATCCGACCGGGCAGCGCCCCGGCACCATCGTCGTCGATACCACCAACCACTTCCTCTATCTGGTGCGCGAGGGCGGCCAGGCGATCCGCTACGGCGTCGGTCTCGGCCGCGCCGGTTTCGAATGGTCGGGCGACGCGGTCGTGCAGTGGAAGCAGAAGTGGCCGAAATGGACGCCGCCGGACGAGATGGTCGCGCGCCAGCCGGAGCTGACACAATACAGCGCCAAGAATGGCGGCATGCCCGGTGGCCTGAAGAACCCGCTCGGCGCGCGTGCGCTCTATCTCTTCCAGGGCAGTCAGGACACGCTCTACCGCCTGCACGGTTCACCCGAATGGTGGTCGATCGGCAAGTCGGTTTCGTCGGGCTGCGTGCGCCTGATCAACCAGGACATCATCGACCTCTACGACCGCGTGCCCACCAAGACCCCGGTCGTCGTGACGGCCAATGTCGGGGCGCCGGAAGAGGACATGCCGGATCGCCAGGCGATCCCGATCGACAACGGCGTGCCGACGGGCTCGATCCTGCTTGGCCCGGTGAAGCGGCTCACCAACGAGATTTTCTGAACTGACGATCCGTCAGCGGTGCCAGCCCAGATGATGGCCGGCATCGCGGCCGGACACCCTGGCGGGATCCGCGGCGCCGGGCCACTGGCATCGGCGCATCACGACTTCCGGCTGGACCACACAAAAACGTCAAAACCGGATGTTCTAAGCAGGCCGGACTTCAGGCATTTTATGCCGCAAGGAGTTTTGCCATGTACACACCGCCCGCCTTCCGCGATGACGATCATGAGAGCCTGAGCGCAACAATCCGCGCCGCGCGGCTGGCGACGCTAGTCACCGCCACGGCGGAAGGACCGCTGGCTACGCCGCTGCCGCTTTTCCTCGATGACAGCGAAGGCGAGCATGGCGTCATCTACGGCCATGTCGCGAAGGCAAATCCGCAATGGCGCGTTCCTGCGCTGGGCGACGGCCTGGCGATCTTCATGGGACCGGACGCCTATGTGACGCCGGCCTGGTATCAGACCAAGCAGGAGACCGGGAAGGTGGTGCCGACCTGGAACTATATCGCCGCCCACGCCCATGGGCCGATCGAATTCTTCGAGGACGCCGACAGGCTGCTTGAGGTCGTGACCCGTCTGACCAATTTGCACGAGGGCGAGCGCAGCGCACCCTGGGCCGTGTCGGACGCGCCGGCGGATTTCATCCAGTCGCAGTTGAAGGGCATTGTCGGCCTGCGCATGCCGATCACGCGGCTGGAAGGCAAGCGCAAGATGAGCCAGAACCGCAACGCGGCCGATCGCGCCGGCGTGCTCGCAGGCCTAGCGGCCAGCGAGCGGCCTTCCGACCGCGAGGTTGCACCGCTCATTCCGCTGTGAACCGCGCCAAGGCCGGCTGACCGCCGCGGCCGCTCGAATTCCGCAGCGAAGTCAGGTGCAGACCCACTCGCGGATCTTGCACTCCTTCCCTTCGCCGCCGCATTGCGCCGTGGCCTTGTCCTGCGCATCCTTGCGGGTCGTGGCCGATGCCACGCCCCAGAACGGGGTGGCCGCGCCACGGCTCTTGCCGACCGACAGAGCGGCGCAATGCTCGTAGGGAAAGCCGGTGCCGTCATCATCGTCCCAGTGGCGATGGTTGCGGAAAACTTCGACCACCCTGCAGCCCTTGCCGTCCGCGTTCTCGCAATATTTGAGCGCTATGTCTTCTGCCTCCTGGCGCTTGTCGGCACCCCAGAAGAAGCCGTGACGGCCGTCATCCGGCGAATAGGCGATCGCGCCCCAGATGCCTTTTTCCTCACCTGTCTCAGCCGGCGGCGGCGCCACCAGGTCAGCGGCGTGGGCTGCGATGGTAAGCCCGGCCAGTGCCGCCAGCAGCGGGAGTGAGAGGCGACGGTCGATCAGCATTTTCGTAGCTCCCGATTGCAGCTGTGAGGAATCGATAACCGTGCCCGGCCGCTATCCGCCCATGCGCGCGACCGAGACGACGATGCAGGTGTTGCCGGTGGGGACCAGCAGGGCCTGGCCGCCATTGTTGGCCAGGTTGAAAAGGCTGGTGTTCGACAGATTGTCTGCCGGAACGCTGCCTTTCGGCAGGGTCTGCGCGACCTCCTGGCAGGACTTCTGGAAAGGCGCCACCCGCACCAGGCTCCCCTCGCAGCTTTGGCCGACGGGCGAAGCAATGACGACGCCGGCGGCTTGCGTCTTGTAGTCCGGCAGATCGTAGCTCATCCCGGCGACGGCCTGCACGGCATGGGTATCGGGCGAGGTGTTGTCCCACTGTGTCTGGATCGCATAGGTCGATCCCGCGGTCAGCGCCTGCCCGAGCGCGGCAAAGAGGTTGGCGCAGGTGTGGACGCCTGCCTGGCTCGCATGCGTCTGGAAGGGAGTTCTGACGCCCGAAGCATCTTCCGCGACGGGCTTGACGTCGGTCGGCTTGGCAGCGGCAGGCGCCTGCGATTGCGCCGAGGCGGTGCCCGCGACGAATTCGCCCAGCGCCGGAAAGAAGCGGAGCGACGAGACGACCGCCGCCGCGACCAGGACGGCGAAGGCGCCGAGCAGCGCGGTGTTTCGCACCAGCCGCCAGGCCGATGAGCGCGCCGGCGGCGGGCTTGCAGGCGGTTCCGGCAGCGGAGCGGGCTGGGGGCGGTTTAGGATTCTGTCCTCGATGGATTGGCGGGTCATATCGCTGATCTCTCTATTTGATGGTCGACAGCGCGGTCTTGAGCCCCTTGAAAGGAGCATCGAGGCTGACGGTCGCTCCCGACGGTAGGGAATAGGAAACCTGGACGGTGGTCTCCTTGCCGATCTGGTCGCGAAGGACCGGGCCTACCGGCACATAGCCGACGCAAACCGACGCATCGCAGCCCTGCAGTTGAACGTCGACGGACTGCTTGCGGCCGGCCAGCTTGAGCGAGAGTTTGCTTCCCGCACCAGCCTGGCTGGGGGTCCGCAAGATCATGAAGGGTTTGCCTTTCTCGTCGGCCGCCAGCGACCAGCTGAAGACCAGGGCCTGGCCCTGGTCGATGAAGGACTGGCTGATGTTGCAAACCTTCTTCCTGGCCTGCAGGTTCTCGTCGCAGATCAGCGTCCAGTTCTCGAACGGGCGCGTGGTCCGTTGGTAGTCGCCGAGTTTTACGCCCGCTGGTACTGCAACGTCCGAAGGTTTTATCCGATAGGCAGGCGGGGCCGCCTCCTGCCCGGCCGCGCGCGGGCCGGACAGGAGCATGCAAGTCATGCAGATTGCGACAGCAGAGCCGGCTTGCCTGACCATAAATAAACTCAGTTCAGGGTAAAGCTGACACCCGCGCCGACACCCCAGTGCCCGCCGGCCGTCGTGCCGGACACGTTGGCCCGGGCGCGTCCGTCCTCGCTGGTGTAGCCGGCGCCGAAGGCGACAGCCCCCTCGCCGCGCCAATAGCCGCCGCCCGCCGCCACGCTCAGCTTGCCCGGGCGGTCGTCATAGCGCAGCGATGCGGCCGCCAGGCCGATCGCGGCCGCCTGGCGCGCTTCGCCGCGAGCCTCGCCCATATCCATGTTGAGCTGGCTGAGCTTGGAGTCGGTATAGGCATTGGCCTGCTGCAGCGTCGTGGCCGCCACCTGGTTGGTGTAGGTCTTCGAGTTGTCGAGCGTCGTCGCCAGCCCAAGATTGAGTTGCTGCACGTTGACCGCATCGGTGTCGGCGGTGCCCGCGCCGACATTGTGGATGACGACAGGCGCATTCACGTCGCCGCCGACGAGCGTCAGCGAGTTGGACTTGGTGCCGTCCGGGTTCTTGTCATACTGGACAGAGAACTCGGTGAGGTTGCCGACGCTTCCCTGCACGGCTTCGACAGCCTGATTGGTCGCGTAAAGCTGGCTGCCGTTGATGGCGTCAGTCGAGGTGGCGCTGATACGACCCGCCGCCACATTGGTGACGGTGCGCTCCTTGCCGACGTCGCCGACGCTCACCGTGCTCGTGGGGTTGGTTCCGGCAAAGGTGTAGGCGACGCCGTTGATCGTGGTGCCCGTGGTGGCGACCGCGGCCGCCGTCTTCGAGCCGGCGCCGAGCGCGACACTGCCCGGCTCGTTGGCGGTGGCGCCGGCGCCGAGCGCCATCGACTGGGCGCCGTTGGCGGTCGAGTTGGTGCCAAGCGCGATGCTGTCGGCCTGGTTGACGGTCGCCGTCTGGCCGATGGCGATGCCGCCAGGCGCGGTCTGCTGGACGATGGCGCCGTTGCCCATGCCGATGCCGTTGTCGCCATTGACGGTCGTGCGCGGACCGACCGCAACCGATTCGGCGCCGACGGCAAGCGAGTCCGAGGCCGTCGAATTGGCGTGGAAGTACATGGTGCCGGTCACCGCGAAGGAACTCAGGGCCCCCTTCAACTGGCGAAGCGTGACGGCGTCCTGGTCCTGCGTGCCATCGGCCACGTTGATGATCTGGCGGTAAGAGGTCGAGGTGCCCACCGAGACGGCGCCGAGCAGGCTCATGTCCGCGGTGTTGTAGGGGATGAGGCCGGTGCCGGAGAGGATCGATCCCGATGCCGGCGCCACCGCGCGATCGGAAACCGAGCCGGAGCCGAGCGCCACGCCGTCGGTGATGGAGACCGTGGTGCCGCGGCCGAGCGCCAGCGAATTGGCGGCAGAGGCCGTCGCCTGGTAGCCGAGCGCCGAGGAGCCGACCCCTTGCGCGAAGGCGTCGGTGACCGGAAGCGTCGTGTCGTTGGTGCGGACATAGCGGATGCCGTCGCCATTGGCGTCGGTATAGGCCGTCGAGGTGTCGCCGGCGATGTTGGTGATCGCGTTGCCGAGCGTGGTGATGTCGGCTGTGTTGGCGGCGATGTCGGTGGTGTTCTGCGTCACCTGTTGGTTGGTGGCAAAGAGCTGCGAGCCGTTCACGGCATCGGTCGAGCCATTGCTCAGTTGTCCGGCCGCGACGTTCTGTATCTGCCGCTCCGCGCCGACCGAGCCGACCGAGAAGGCGCCCGCCGGCGTCCCGCCGGCGAAGGTGTAGGCGACGCCGCCGATCGTCGTGCCGCCAACTGCGGTCGTGGTGCCGGACACCGAATTCAGGCCGATCGCCACGTCGCCGGCATTGTTGGCGACGGCATTCGGGCCGACCGCAACGGAATCCGTCCCCAGTGCCTGGGAATCGGCCAGCGTCGAATTGGCGTGGAAATACTTGATGCCGCCGCCGGTGTTTATGTTGTTGATGGTGTTGCCGAGGTTGGTGATGTCGGCGGTGTTGGCAGCGATATCGGTCGTGTTCTTCGTCACCTGCTGGTTGGTGGCGAAGAGCTGCGAGCCGTTGACCGCGTCGGTCGACAAGCCGCTCAACTGTCCGGCCGCGACGTTCTGGATCTGACGCTCGGCCCCGACTGTGCCGACCGAGAAGGCACCGGCCGGCGTGGTACCGGCGAAGGTGTAGGCGACGCCGCCGATCGTCGTGCCGCCGACCGCGGTCGTGGTGCCGGACACCGAATTCAGACCAATTGCCACGTCGCCGGCGTTGTTGGCCACGGCATTCGGGCCGATCGCGACGGAATCCGTCCCGAGCGCCTGGGAATCCGGCAGCGTCGAATTGGCATGGAAATATTTGATGCCGCCGCCGGTGTTGATGTTGGTGACCGTACTGGCGAGGCTGTCTACGGCCTGATTGGTCGCGAAGAGCTGAGAACCATTGACCGCATCGGTCGAAGACCCGCTGATGCGCCCCGCCGCGAGATTGGTGAGCGTGCGTTCCGCGCCGGGCGCGCCGATGCTGACCGTCGAGGTCGGCGTGGTGCCCTGGAAGGCATAGGTCGTGCCGTTGACTACGGCGCTGGCCGTGCCGACCGCCGCCGTGGTCACCGAACCGGAACCCAGCGCCACGTCGCCGGAGCTAGCCGCCGCGGTGGCGCCATTGCCCAGCGCGACATTGCCGACGAAGCCAGCGGCGCCGGCGGTGGAGCCGTTGCCGAGCGCGACCGAGCCCTGCCCGATCGCCTTGTTGCCGTTGCCGATGGCGACGGCACCGTTGGCCATATTGGCGGCGGTGGCGGTGGCCGTGCCGTCGCTGTTGGCGATGTTGTTGGCGCCGCCGGTGAAGGCGCCGGTGCCGCTGGCATAGCTCGGATCGCCGATGGCGACCGCGCCGTCACCATAGGCTGTGTTGCCGGCGCCGATGGCAACGGCCTTGCCGCCATCGGCGGTCGCGCCCGTGCCCATGGCGATGGAGTCGGCGGAGAGCGCAGCGGACTGCAGACCGACCGCAATGGCGTTGGTTGCCGTCGCCTGGCTCTCGCGTCCCATTGCGAGGGCGTCGCCCGCGGATGACGTCACGTCCGTGCCGATGCCAATGGCGTTGTCTCCACTGGCGCTCGTTGCAAAGGTGCTCGAGCCGACATAGACGGCACCTATCCCGGTCGCCCTCGTGCCTGCGCCGAGAGAGATGGAGTTCTGGGCGGTGCTTTGGGCACCGCGGCCGAGCGCGGTGCTGTTGAGTCCGGTGGCGCGGGCTTCGCGTCCGACGGCAGTGGAATTGTCGGCGCTGGCTACGGTCCCGATGCCGAGAGCGGTGCTGGCGCTTCCTCCAGCGCTGGCGCTGACGCCGGCAGCGAGAGAATTGTCTCCTGCCGCATTCGCTCCGGATCCGAATGAGGAGGCGTTGGCGCCGCTGGCAACGGCGACGTTACCAACCGCCGTGCTGGCGGTGCCACTCGCCTTTGAGGTCGTGCCCATGGCGATGGCGTCTTGCGCGCTCGCATTGGCTTGCTTGCCGATTGCCGTGCCGTCTACACCGTTCGCAGTGGCGCCCAGCCCCAGCGCGGTTGCGTTCGCGGCGGTCGCCGCGGCGTTGTTGCCGAGCGCAGTGGCTGACACGCCCGTGGCCTGGGATCCCGAGCCAGCCGCGACCGAACCTACTCCGCTCGATACGGACGCATTGCCCAAGGCCAGCGCGAAGTTGGCCGACGCATTGGCATTGGGGCCGAATGCTGCCGAGCTTATCCCGCTCGCGGTGGAACTCGTCCCGATCGCGGTGGCAAACTGGGCCGACGCCACGCTTTGGCGTCCTATCGCGGTGGCGTCGGCTACCGATGCCGTGACATCCGTGCCAATGGCGATGGCGCTCTCCGCGAGAGCGCCCGATGTCGGGACGGTGCGCGCGCCAAGATAGACGGAGTTTATCGCGGTCGCGTTCGCCTGGAAGCCGAGCGCGACGGCATTCTGGGCGCTTGCAATCGTGCGGCTACCCTGAGCAAGGGAATCCAACCCGGACGCCGCCGCCTGCTCTCCAATCGCGATGCCGCGCAGCCCGGTTGCAGCGGACTGGTCACCTATCGCTATGGCGCTCACAGCTCCCGCATTGGCCTGGATACCCATCGCCGTGGCGCGGTCAGCCGTCGCAGTGGCGAACGAGCCAGTCGCCGTGCTGAAGTTCCCCGTCGCTCGAGCTCGGCTGCCTGTCGCCGTACTGACCTGCCCCGTTGCGTTCGCGCCATTGCCTATCGCAATCGCTTCAAAGGCCGTAAAGCCACCTGGAGTCATCACGCCGGCGGCTCCGCTTGCAGTGGCACCGATGCCGATGGCGATCGGAGAGCCGGCTCCGGTGGTCACGGATGCGTTGGCGCTCGTTCCGATGGCCACGGGACTGCCCGAGCCAGTCGCCTGGCTGCCCCCGCCGATCGCCACCCCGGAGCCCGCCGTCGCGGTTCCACCGCCCGCGGCGTAGTCCGCGGCGCTGGCGCTCTGCGGGAGGGCGACGACGCCGATTGCCGCCAGCACCACCGCCAAGGTTCCGCCGGCACCCAATGTCCCGAGCCCCATGCCCCTGCGCCGCATGCCGAGCACGCGATGCGCCTTGCGGAGCATCGCCATCAGGCGGCGCCGAAGCGAACGGCTGTCGGCGGCGCCCGAGATCCAGCTTTCAGCGAAGCCGGCCGATCCATGCCGGATGATTCGTGCTTGCCCGAGATTCATTGCGAGAGTGCCTCCTTTGGTGAGTCGCGCTCGATCATGGCAGGTTCCGCCGACCCTGCCGCCGATGCGTGTCTGCTAGGAAATGGAATGACGATATCGATGCCTTGGGCCAGCAACGCATGGCCTTGCTTCTCGCCGATCGCCTCGACGCGATCGAGCGTGTTTTCAAGCCAGGAGTCTCCCTCTTCCGGCACGGCCCGGAGCGCCTGGGCGACCCGATCTTCCGGAAGAAGACGGCCGAGATAGGAGCGCATAACGGCGAGATGGGAGTGAGGTGTCTCGCCGGCATGGACGACAGCGGTGAGGCCATAGAGATAGTGCGCAAGCAGGATGTCTTGCTTGGCCTGTGGAACGCCATTGCCATAGCGCTTCTCGAGCGTCCTTGCGGCCGACTCCAGCCAATAACCGATCTCCTCGGAAAGGCTTCGGCGAATCGCCGTGTCGTCGCTCATGTCCCCTCGCAGCCAAATCAGAATCCGAAACAGCCGGAATTGCTTCAAGAGGTCATGTTTTTGAACTGAGGTATTCCAATAAATTGCTGTTCTGTCTAAAAATATCCAGTGAGAAATCGGTAGTTAACAGTGAGTTACTCAAGCAATAACTTTAATTAGGAGGCATTCAACTTGCATACTGCTAATTTAGAATGATCTTATTTTTTCGATCGTGAGCCGCGCTGCCCCGTGCGCACCTGCTGAGGTGTCGCATGGCGATATTTCCTCATCATCGTGGTGAAGTGGCTCTGGCTCGAAAAGCCGGCCAGATCGGCAATGTCCGTGATCGACATGCGGCTGTCGGCAAGCAGCTTCTGGGCAAGGTCGAGGCGAAGGCCCAGAACATATTGATACGGCGACACGCCGAACGTCTTCGAAAAAGCGCGGGCGAAATGGTAAGGGGACAAGTCGCACACCGCCGCCATCTCGGCCAGCGACAGCTTGCGCGAGAAATTCTCCTCCAGGAATTGCTGGATTTGTTGGGTATGCCTTGCCGACAATCCGCCTTTCGCGTTCGGCAAGGGAGCCCTGTCGGAAGCGATCTCCGACAACAGGGCCGGTAAGTCATCGTCGCGCCGCAACCGGGCCTCCTGATGCTCAGCCTCCGCCCGTCTTGGCCCAACCTCAACACGTGTTTTCGGTTCCCCAGGCAAAACAAATCGTGATCAAGCGCATGGTTGGTAGAAGCCCTCGGATCCCGATCCGACGGCAACCATGCAACAGCCATGATTTGAGGCATCCGGTATTTCACGAAATTGCGGTTCGGCGAGGAAAAACGTCTCTCACGAAAACTTTAGATGAGGCTGATGCTATCTGCTTGTTCTCAAGTAAGATTTTTTCGTCGTGAGGTAACAAAAAGTAGCCTCTGACGGGTCAGGGCGCCATAAGCAATTCGCTTGGGAGGCGAGCGTCAGACCAATCGCCGGAATGCGGAAGCTGCCCGCCCACGACGGCGAGCATACCGCGGTAGGACGGTCGCGTGTTTGACCTGGCAGGCTGAGACGCGGACGCTCGCCGCGGCGCTCTAGCGCCCCCGCGCCAGGCTGCCGAGGATGCCGCGCACGATGGCGCGGCCGACGGAGGAGCCGACCGAGCGCACCACCGACTTGATGGCGGCTTCGGCCACCGTCTGGCGGTTGGAAGACCGCCGGTTGCCTGTTCCCAAAACATCGTCGAAGCCGGGAATGGTCCAGCGCGAGCCGCCGCTGTTCTGCTGCTGTGCCTGCGCCTCGGCGTCCTGCGCCTCCTTGGCTTTCTTCTGCAACATCTCGAAGGCCGATTCGCGATCGACAACCTGGTCGTACTGGCCGGCGACCGGGCTCTCGGCGATGATCTTGCGGCGCTCGTCGGGTGTGATCGGTCCGAGCCGCGATGACGGCGGCCGGATCAGCGTGCGCTGGACCATGGCCGGCACACCCTTGTCCTCCAGCATCGAGACCAGCGCCTCGCCGGTGGCGAGCTGGGTGATGGCCGTGGCGCAATCGAAATCGGGATTGGGCCGGAAGGTCTCGGCCGCGGTGCGCACCGCCTGCTGCTCGCGCGGGGTATAGGCGCGCAGCGCGTGCTGGACGCGGTTGCCGAGCTGGGCGAGCACCTTCTCCGGAATGTCGAGCGGATTCTGGGTGACGAAATAGACGCCGACGCCCTTGGAGCGGATGAGCCGCACCACCTGCTCGACGCGGTCGATCAGCACCTTCGGCGCGTCCTCGAACAAAAGATGCGCCTCGTCGAAGAAGAAGACCAGTTTCGGCCTGTCGAGATCGCCGACCTCGGGCAGTTCCTCGAAGAGTTCCGACATTAGCCAGAGCAGGAAGGTGGCGTAAAGCCTGGGGTTCATCATCAGCTTGTCGGCGGCGAGCACGCCGATCGCGCCGCGGCCGTCGCGCGTGGTGCGCATGATGTCGGCGATACGCAGCGCCGGCTCGCCGAAGAAGTTCGCGGCACCCTGCTGCTCCAGCACCAGGAGCGTGCGCTGGATGGCGCCGACGGAGGGCTTGGTGACATTGCCGTAGCGCGCGCTGAGCTCGTCGGCGCGCTCGGCGATGTTGGCGAGCAGCGCCTGCAGGTCCTTCAGATCGAGCAGCAGCAGGCCTTCCTCGTCGGCGATGCGGAAGGCGATGTTCATGATGCCTTCCTGCGCTTCGGTGAGGTTCATCAGCCGCGAGAGCAGCAACGGCCCCATCTCGGAGATGGTGGCGCGGATCGGATGGCCCTGCTCGCCGAACAGATCCCAGAAGATGACCGGGAATTCCTGGAACTGGTAGGGATCGAGCTTCACCTCGCCGGCGCGCTTGACCAGGAAATCCTTGGCCTCGCCCATCATGGATATGCCGGAAAGGTCGCCCTTGATGTCGGCGCAGAACACCGGCACGCCGGCATTCGAGAAGCCCTCGGCCAGTATCTGCAGGCTGACTGTCTTGCCTGTGCCCGTGGCGCCTGTGACGAGGCCGTGGCGGTTGCCGTAGCGCAGCAGCAGCTCTTCGGCGCGCTGGTAGGAATCGTCGGGCTTGCGGCTGGCGCCGATGAAGATGCTGGTCTCGTCAGCCATATGTCCGGTCTCCGCAATCTGTTCCGCTCAAGGGCCTCACAAGGAGGTATAGTAACGCTCGTCGCATGCGGCAATGCCCAGCATCGCGTTTGGGACCGGCCCGGAATTTGGCCATTGGCGCTTGCGGATTTTGCGCATGTTTGGCAATCGATTGGCTGACCGCGAGAGAACCCGGACGGATAACGCATTGTGATATCCGGTTCCCGACCTTAGATTGGCTGGACAGGCTGATGCGGCCGAGAAGCGAGGAGGAGCGATGGGCGCCGGCGCCTTGACAAGGGATGTCGACCTTCCGAACCCGGATGCCAAGCGTTGGCGGGCGCTGGCGGAAAAGGCGCTTGCCGGCGGTTCCTTCGAGGAAAAGCTGGTCTCCCACACCGATGACGGCATCCGCATCGAGCCGCTCAGCCAGCGTTCGACGGCTGCAGAGCCGTTGCTGCGCACAAATCCGACCGCACCCTGGATCGTCAGCCAGCGTGTCGACGACCCGGACATCGCCCGGGCCAGCGCGCAAGCCCTGGAAGACATCGCCCAAGGCGCCACCGGCCTGTCGCTTGTCTTCGAGGGCGCGCCGAATGCCTTCGGCTACGGCCTGCCGCGCACCGCGAAAGCACTGGAAGCGGTGCTCGACGGCGTGCCGCTCAACCGCGTGCAGGTGCGCATCGACGTGCATCCCTGGAGCCGCGCGGTGGCCGACTGGCTGCTCGCCTTCCTGAGCAAACGCCGCTCCGATCCGACCAAGCTCAACCTCTCCTTCGGCATCGACCCGGCGGCGATCTTCGCAGGCACCGGGAGGCTGCGCACCTCGATCGAGGCGCTGCAGGAATCGATGCCGCAGTCGCTGGCGCATTTCTTCTCGATGGGCGTGCCGGGCGTGCTGCTGGAGGCCGACGGCCGCGTCTTCCACAATGCCGGCGCCACCGAGGCGCAGGAGCTCGGCACGATGATGGCCTCCGTCGTGTCCTATCTCAGGATGTTCGAGAAGGCGCGCCAGCCGCTGGTCTATGCAGCACCATATATTGGCTTCGCGCTCAGCGTCGATCAGGACCAGTTCCTGTCGATGGCCAAGGTGCGGGCTTTGCGCAAGCTCTGGGCGCGCATCCAGGAAGCCTGCTCGATCCCGGCCTCGACCGCCAGCATCCATGCCGAGACCTCCTACCGCATGATGACGATGGCCGACCCGGAGACCAACATCCTGCGCACGGCGATCGCGGCCTTCGCGGCGGCAACCGGCGGTGCCGATTCGATCTCGATCCTGCCGCACACGATCGCGCATGGATTGCCTGCCGGCTTTGCCCGCCGCATCGCCCGCAACGCCCAGCTCATCATGGCCGAGGAGAGCCATCTCGGCCATGTTGCCGACCCTGCCAGCGGCTCGGGCGCGGTCGAGGCGTTGACCGACGATCTCTGCACTGCCGCCTGGGAAGAATTCCAGCGCATAGAGGCCGAAGGCGGCGTGCTTGCCAGCCTGCAGCAGGGCTATATCCAGAACCGCGTGCAGACCGCCGCCGCCAAGCGCAACGGCGCCTACCGGTCGGGCGGACGCGGCATTGTCGGCACGACGCTGTACCGCGTCGGCACGGAGCGCCCGGTCGAGACGCTGCCGCAAGAGCGGCGGCCGGCGCTGACGGAAGGCGTAGCGACCTGCGAGCCGCTGTTTCCGCTGCGCATCGACCAGTCGATCGGAGCCGGATCATGATCCCGGATTTCAGCAAGATCGGCTGGTCGGCGCCGCGCCGCGCGCCGGTCGAGCTCAAGGGCCAGCGGATGACGCCGGAAGGCATCGCCGTGAAACACCTCTACACGCAGGGCGACCTCAGGGGGCTCGCCAATCTCGACACCTATCCGGGCCTGCCGCCGTTCGTGCGCGGCCCCTACCCCACGATGTATGTCCAGCAGCCGTGGACGATCCGGCAATATGCCGGCTTCTCGACGGCGGAAGAGTCCAACGCGTTCTACCGGCGCAATCTCGCGGCCGGCCAGAAAGGCCTGTCGGTCGCTTTCGACCTCGCCACGCATCGCGGCTATGACAGCGACCATCCGCGCGTCGCCGGCGATGTCGGCATGGCGGGTGTGGCGATCGATTCCATCCTCGACATGCGCCAGCTCTTCGACGGCATTCCGCTGGGCGAGATGACCGTGTCGATGACCATGAACGGCGCCGTGCTGCCGATTATGGCGCTGTACATCGTCGCGGCGGAGGAACAGGGCGCCGCGCAAAAGGATCTCGCCGGAACCATTCAGAACGACATTCTGAAGGAGTTCATGGTCCGCAACACCTACATTTATCCGCCGAAGCCATCGATGCGGATCGTGTCGGACATCTTCGCCTACACTTCGCATAACATGCCGAAGTTCAACTCGATCTCGATCTCCGGCTACCACATGCAGGAAGCCGGAGCGACGGCCGACCTCGAGCTTGCCTATACGATCGCAGACGGCATCGAATATGCGCGCGCCGGCGTCGCCGCAGGCCTCGACATCGACCGCTTCGCGCCGCGGCTTTCGTTCTTCTGGGCGATCGGCATGAACTTCTTCATGGAGGTCGCCAAGCTCAGGGCCGCGCGGCTTTTGTGGTCGAGCCTGATGCAGAAGAATTTCGCGCCGAAGGACGAGCGCTCGCTGTCGCTGCGCACCCATTGCCAGACTTCCGGATGGTCGCTGACGGCGCAGGACCCCTACAACAACATCACCCGCACGATGATCGAGGCGATGGCCGCGACGCAGGGGCACACCCAGTCGCTGCATACCAATTCATTCGACGAGGCGATGGCGCTGCCGACCGACCATTCGGCGCGGATCGCCCGCAACACGCAGCTCATCCTGCAGAAGGAATCCGGCACCACGCGCATGATCGACCCGTGGGGCGGCTCGGCCTATGTCGAGCGGCTGACGCATGATCTGGCGGCGCGCGCGCTCGCCCATATCGAGGAGGTCGAAAGCCTCGGCGGCATGGCGGCGGCGATCGAGCAAGGCATTCCGAAGCTGCGCATCGAGGAAGCGGCGGCGCGCACCCAGGCGCGCATCGATTCCGGCGAGCAAATTCTGGTCGGCGTCAACGCACATCGGCCTCAGACCGACATCGAAGTCGATGTGCTCAAGATCGACAATGCCGAAGTGAAAGCCCGGCAATTGGCGAAGCTGCAGCGGCTGAAGGGCACCCGCGATGTCGCAGCACTTGAGGACGCGCTGGCGGCGCTGACTCGCGCCGCCGAAAGCGGCGAGAACCTGCTCGAATTCGCGATCCGCGCGGCGCGCGCCAACGCCACCGTCGGCGAGATTTCTCTGGCGCTGGAAAAAGTGTTCGGCAGGCATACGGCTGCGGTGCAGACGATCTCCGGCGTCTACCGGGACGCGCTCGGCGACAATCCGGCGCTCGACCCGCTGCAGGAGAAGATCGAGGCGTTCGAGAAGAAATCCGGCGGCAAGCCGCGCATCCTGGTCGCCAAGATGGGTCAGGACGGCCATGACCGCGGCCAGAAGGTGATCGCCAGCGCCTTCGCCGATCTCGGCTTCGACGTCACCGTCGGGCCGATGTTCCAGACGCCGGACGAGATCGCAAAGCTTGCGGTGCAGCACGACGTCGACATCATCGGCGCGTCATCGCTCGCGGCCGGACACCTGACGCTGATCCCCGAACTCAGGGAGGCGCTTAAGAAGCTCGGCCATGGCGACATGCTGATCGTCGCCGGCGGCGTCATCCCGCCGCAGGACTATGACGCGGTGCTGGCGGCGGGTGCGGCGGAGATCTTCCCGCCGGGGACGGTTATCCCGGAAGCGGCGAACCGGCTGATGGATCGGTTGCTGGCCGATCAGTGAGGGCTTGCTGATTTGGCTGAAAGGTTGTTCCATGGAAATAGATACAACCATGGCGCGATAATGTTCACGACAATCATCCACGGGCTCGAGGACGGATCGGGAGCCCTGCTGCTGCCACGCGAAATGCTTGACAGCCTGGACCTTCAGGTTGGCGATGATCATCGAAACCGACGATGGCCTCATTCTAAGGCCAATCCGCCACGACAGCCACGAACGGCAAATGAACACTGCTCGGGCTGTCATGGACAAATACGAAGATGCGCTGCGCAAGCTTTCAACGTTGGCTAACGGCTAGTTCGTCGACACAGTGATTTTGAAGATTGCAGGCTTCAAGGGCAAGGCTATCAACATCCGCTGGGTAGTCAGCGCAGACGTTGGCGATGAGCTGGAGGCTTCTGAACCTCGTCATTCTAGGGCGGAGCAAGGAGCGCAGCGACGCGCGCAGACCCTAGAATCCATTCCGTTACCTGGACCGAAGTGTGCAACGGTGCAGAATTTCTGGACCGCCGCGGCGCTTCCAAGTCACGGCATGGATCCTCGGGTCTGCGCGCGTCGCTTCGCTCCTTGCTCCGCCCGTGGATGACAACCGCGATAGGCGTCTCGGCCAATCGCCAAGGCAGAGGAGCTGCAACGCACACCAACCAACCGGTCAAAACTTCTGTGTTGAGGAACTAGTTCTCAGCCTTGTCCGAGAGCTTGACGATCTCCCATTCCTTGCCGTTCACGGCGGCCACATCGCCAACCTTCTTGCCGAACAGCGCCACGGCCATCGGCGAGACATGGGAAATGCTGCCCTTCGACGGATCGGCCTCGTCCTCGCCGACGATGCGCCAATGCACCTTCTTGCCGTCATCGCCTTCCAGCGTGACGCCCATGCCGAAGCGGACCACGTCGCTGCCCGGCTCCGGCACCGAAAGCTCGGCGCTCTCGCGCCGCGCGGTCCAGTAGCGCAAGTCGCGTGAAACAACCGCGAGGCGCTCGCGATCGCCCTTCCTTTCGGCCTTGGCCATTATGTCGCGCAGATCAGCGAGATTCTCCTCGATCATGGCGAGACCACGCTCGGTCACAAGATTGCGATGCGTGCTGACTGGACGTTCGCCGACGCCGGCAATGGCGTTTTCGCTGTCTTCTTCCCGGGTAAAAGCTCTGCTCATCCAATGAACTTAGGCTTGGCGAGGCGACTGCACAAGCGGCTTGCCGGTGAGTTCACCCTGGCACGATTCCTGCGATGGACGGGGCAAAACGCCAGGACCTGTGCCGATGTTGAACAGACGAACGTTGCTTGCCCAGGCCGCCGGCTTCGCCGTCGCCGGCGTCTGTGCCGGCAAGGCAGCGGCGAAATCGCTGCCCGGCATAGAGATGGCTGCGATGCGCGGCTCGATCGACGCCACCGAGATCGGCGTGCAGCCGGGCGCGGTCGACGACCAGAGCAAGGTTTTCGCCAAGATGCTGGCCGAGGCCAGCGACCGCGACCAGCCGGTGTTCCTGCCGCCCGGCACCTATCTCGTCTCCAACCTCAAGCTGCCTGCCCGAGTGCACCTGTCGGGCGTGCCGGGCGCGACGCGCATCGTCTATGGCGGCAACGGCCATCTGATGATGGCCGAGCAGGCCGAGCATATCGAGCTTACCGGCCTCGTCTTCGACGGCAGCAACCGCTGGCTGGCCGACTACACGCAAGGGCTGCTCGATCTGCGCCGCGTCGGCCATCTCATCATCGACAATTGCCAGGTGACCGGCAGCGGAAAGAATGGGCTGGCGCTGGAGCACGCCGTCGGCCGCATCGGCCGCTGCGACATTTCCGGCGCGGCGGACGCCGGCATCTATTCGGTCGAGGCCGGCGGGCTGGAGATTTCCGGCAACAGCGTTTCCGATTGCGCCAATGGCGGCATCCTGGTGCATCGCTGGCAGGCGGCGGAGGACGGCACCATCGTCAGCGGCAACCGCGTCCAGAGGATCGGCGCAAGAAGCGGCGGCACCGGCCAGAACGGCAACGGCATCAACGCCTTTCGCGCCGGCAACGTGATCATCTCGGGCAATGTCGTCTCCGACTGCGCCTTCACCGCGATCCGCGCCAACAGCGCGAGCAATTTGCAGATCACCGGCAACACCTGCTCGCGCTCGGGCGAGACCGGGATCTATTCGGAGTTCTCCTTCGAAGGCGCGATCCTCAGTAACAATCTGGTCGACGGCGCCGCCAACGGCATCTCGATCGTCAATTTCAACGAGGGCGGCCGCATGGCGGTCTGCTCGAACAACATCGTGCGCAATCTCACGACGGTTGGTCCCTACGCGGCCGACCCGCCCGGCTTCGGCGTAGGCATCAGCGCCGAGGCCGACACCACGGTTTCAGGCAATGTGGTCGAGAACGCGCCGCTTTACGGCATGCAACTCGGCTGGGGACCGTATCTGCGCAATGTCGTGGCGAGCGGAAACATCATCCGGCAGGCGGGCACCGGCATTGTCGTTTCGGTCGTCGAAGGCGCCGGCACCGCGGTCATCTCGGACAATGTCATCGACGGCGCGCGAAACGGCGCCATCATCGGTCAGCGCTGGGCCGATCCGGTGACCGGCGACCTCGCGAAGGCAAGCGACAGCGGCTATGCGCATCTGACCGTCGAGCGCAACAAGGTGAGCTAAGCAACGGCCACGATAATGTGCGCCTGGATCTTGGCGGCAACCGCGCCGCGGCCGTGCCTCTCGGCGATCGCGGCTTCCGCATAGTCGGTCGCGGATGCCAAGCTCCCGGCCCCCCTCGCCTCGATCTCGTTGCGAAGCAGCGTGCCCTGGCAATACGCAACGGCCGGAACGCGCGGCGAGGATGCGCAGCTCTGCTCGGCCCTGGTGTCGATGGCTACATTGGATAAGCCGGCGGCTGACAGATCGCTGCGGATCAGATCCTTGTCGTGATAGCCGTGCGGCGTGCGCGCCAGGAAACGCGGCGGATCGTGCGGAAAGATCCTGGCCAGGGCATTCGTCACGTCGTCCGCGAATATGTTCTCCTCGATGCGATCCCATACGCTGAACAGGAAGTGCCCGCCGGGCTTCAGGACGCGCTTTGCCTCGCGATAGGCGGCGACACGGTCGGGAAAGAACATCGCGCCGAACTGGCAGCAGACGAGGTCGAAAGACGCATCGTCGAAGGGCAGCTTCAGGGCGTCGGCCTGGAGCCAGGTGATGCGGCTGTCGAGCCTCTGGCGCGATGCCGCATAATCGAGCATCGGCTGGTTGAGGTCGGTCACGATGTAGCTGGCATCGGGAGAGAGTTTCGGCGCCAAAGCGCGGGTGACGGCCCCGGTGCCCGCGGCGGTCTCCAATAGGGCCAAGGGTGAGAAGGACGCCGCCCGCCGCGCGGTCTCTTCGGCAAAGGCCTCGAAAATCAGCGGCACCATATGGCGATCGTAATTTTCCGGGATCGACCCGGCAAACACCTTGTCCGCTTCCAGCATGGCCAAAACCCGACGCCCCGTTGATAGGGAGGAAGCTAGCACATAATTTTTGTCCCAGCTTACCCGCACGGCATATCGGTGCCGGTTAAACCTCGCTAGCTGAGCGCCGCCGTCGGCCGCAGCAGGCCGACCTTGGCGCCGATGCGGCTTTCGACCGGGGGACGCGCGAGTTGAGCGAGCTTTGCCGCGACCGCTTCATCGGCGCGCAGCAGCTTTGCCAGCAGCGCGGCGATCATCACCTCCGCCGCCCTGCCGGCGCCGTCGTCGCATTTCAAGGCGATGCCGAGGCCGAGTTCGGGCAATGCCGCGCAATAGACGCCTTCGGCGCCGGTCTTGACGAAGATGCGGCCGGGTGCTGCCTGCATCAGCGCGACATCGGCCTTGCCGGTGCCGGCGACAAGGAACGGCTCGGCCATGCAGGCCGATAGCAGCCGCTTTGCCGCCTTGGCGCGCTCGGGCGCAAAGCCCCTGCCCGTCGCCATGCGGGCAAAGCCCTGTGCAAAACTCTTCAACGGTACGGCGTAGGTCGGGATCGAACAGCCGTCGGTCGCGCTATTGTCGGCGTTGTGGGCGGCTCCGGTGACGGATTGCATGGCGTCACGCACCATTTCCTGCTGCGCATGTCCCTCCCTAACGTAGCCCCGATGGGGGATGCCCGCATGCACGCATGTGCAGAGGAAGCCGGCATGCTTGCCGGAACAGTTGTTGTGCAACGCGCTCGGCACAGCGCCGGCGCGGGCAAGCGCGATGGTGGCCTCATGGTTGGGCCAATGGGCGCCGCATTCCAGCGCCGTCTTGTCGAGTCCTGCCTTGGCGAGCATCGCCGAGGCCAGCTCGACATGGGCGGGCTCGCCCGAATGCGAGGCGCACGCCAGCGCCAGTTCGCGATTGCCGAAGCCGTAGGCATCGGCGGCGCCTGATTCGACCAGCGGCAGCGCCTGAATCGCCTTCACGGCCGAGCGCGGGAATACAGGGCGGTCCGTGTCACCGATCTCCCAGACGGCCTTGCCGTCGGCGTCGAAGACCGAAATCGCGCCGCGATGCCTGCTTTCGACCACCGCGCCGCGCGTGACTTCGATCAGAACCGGATTGGACATGCTGCCTCCCGCACGCGCCTTAGGGCGCTTTTAATGCGGGCCGCTTCTACCTGATGCGGTCGAGAATGGAAACGTAATTGGCGACGGCAGCACCGCCCATGTTGAAGATGCCGCCGAGCTTCGCGCCCGGCACCTGGATGCCGCCGGCCTCGCCGGTCAACTGCATGGCGGTCAGCACATGCATCGAGACCCCGGTGGCGCCAATCGGGTGGCCCTTGGCCTTCAAGCCGCCGGATGGATTGACCGGCAGGCGGCCGTCCTTGGCCGTCGTGCCGTCCAGCGCCAGCCTGGCGCCCTCGCCGGGCCTGGCCAGACCCATCGCCTCATATTCGATCAGTTCGGCGATTGTGAAGCAGTCATGCGTCTCGACGAACGAGAGGTCGTCGAGCGTCACGCCGGCCTTCTTCAGCGCCTGGTTCCAGGCGTGCTCGCAACCCTCGAAGGCGAGGATGTCGCGCTTCGACATCGGCAAGAAGTCCTGGACATGCTCGTTGGAGCGGAAGGTGACGGCACGGCGCATCCTCAGCGCCGTGGCGGTATCCGTGAGCACAAGAGCGGCCGCGCCGTCCGAGACCAGCGAGCAGTCGGTGCGCTTCAGCGGACCGGCGACGAAGGGGTTCTTCTCGCTTTCCTGGCGGCAGAACTCATAGCCGAAATCCTTGCGCATCTGCGCATAAGGGTTGTCGACACCGTTTTTGTGGTTCTTGGCGGCGATCATGGCGAGCGCATCCGACTGATCGCCATAGCGCTGGAAATAGGCCTGCGCGATCTTGCCGAAGACGCCGGCAAAGCCCGCCGGCGTTTCGCCGTCTTCCGGCAGGTAGGATGCCTTGAGCAGGTTCTTGCCGATCTCGGGACCCGGCGTGGTCGTCATCTGCTCGGCGCCGACCACCAGCACGATGCGGGCGGCGTTGGCGTCAATGGCGCGGATGCCTTGCCGGACGGCGGCCGAGCCGGTGGCGCAGGCATTCTCGACGCGCGTCGCCGGCTTGAAACGCAACCGGTCGTCGGCCTGCAGCACGAGGCTCGCTGTGAAATCCTGCGGCGAGAAGCCGGCGTTGAAATGGCCAAGCACGATCTCGTCGACATCGTCAGGGCCGATTCCGGCATGGTCGAGCGCCTCGACGGCAACCTTGGTGATCAGGCCCTCCAGCGTCTCGCCTTCGAGCTTGCCGAAGCGCGAATGCGCCCAGCCGACGATGCATGCGGTCATGGCAGCCTCCATTTGCGCCGCAGCCTAGCACGATCCTTGGCGGCACGTGATTCAATATTGTTCAACAGTGAACCGTTTTCCAGCCCATGCCATGGGCCAGAACGACACGATCGGTTGATCCCGGTGTCGATTTTTTATTGATTGATGCGTCAATAAAAAATAATCTCGACCCGAACCGGACCCCCAAAATGCCGAAAATCGGAATGGAACCCGTGCGCCGCAAGGCGCTGATCGACGCGACGATCTCCGCGATCGGCGAGCGCGGATCGCTGGACGTGACGATGTCGGAGATCGCCGGCCGGGCCGGCGTGTCGTCGGCGCTGGCGCATCACTATTTCGGCGCCAAGGACGAGCTGCTGTTCGCGACGATGCGGCACATCCTGACGGAGCTCAACATCGACACCAGGCGCGCGCTTCACACCGCCGGCACAGCGCGTGAGCGCGTCTCGTCCGTGGTCGCGGTCAGCTTCTCCGACGATCAGTTCCAGGCCGAGATCATCGCCGCATGGCTCGCCTTCTATGTCGAGGCGCAGAAATCGACCGAGCTGCGGCGGCTGCTGCGCATCTATGCGCGGCGGCTGCATTCGAACCTGATGAGCGGGTTGACCGGCATCCTGCCCCGCACAGAGGCCGACCGCGTGGCGGAAGCGACCGCGGCGCTGATCGACGGGCTCTACATCCGCCGCGCGCTGAAGGACGGCGTGCCGGACGCGCAGACTGCGATCGCGCTTGTGGAAGACTATCTCGAAACTAAGCTCAGTGGACGGAGCCTGCCTTGACCTCCCGGCGACCCAATTTCCTGATCGTCATGGTCGATCAGCTAAACGGCACGCTCTTTCCCGATGGACCGGCCGACTTCCTGCACGTGCCGCATCTGAAGGCGCTGGCCGCCCACTCGGCGCGCTTCGCCAACAACTATACCGCCTCGCCGCTCTGCGCGCCTGGCCGCGCCTCCTTCATGAGCGGGCAATTGCCGTCGCGAACAGGTGTCTACGACAACGCCGCCGAGTTCGTGTCCTCGATCCCGACTTTTGCTCATCACCTGCGGTCCGCCGGCTACTACACCTGTCTGTCGGGCAAGATGCATTTCGTCGGGCCGGACCAGCTGCACGGTTTCGAGGAGCGGCTGACCACCGATATCTATCCGGCCGATTTCGGCTGGACGCCGGACTACCGCAAGCCCGGCGAGCGCATCGACTGGTGGTACCACAATCTGGGTTCGGTGACCGGCGCCGGCGTCGCCGAGACCACCAACCAGATGGAATATGACGACGAGGTCACCTTCCTGGCCTCGCAAAAGCTCTACCAGCTCTCGCGGGAGCAGGACGATCCGGGCCGCCGGCCGTGGTGCCTGACCGTCTCGCTGTCGCACCCGCATGATCCCTATGTCGCGCGCAAGCAGTACTGGGATCTCTACGAGAACTGCCAGGCGCTCGATCCGGAAACACCGTTCATTGCGCATGACGAGCAGGACACGCATTCGCAGCGGCTCTATCGCGCCAGCGACTATCAATCCTTCGAGATCACGCCCGAGCAGGTGCGCCGTTCGCGGCGTGGCTATTTCGCCAACATTTCCTATGTCGACGACAAGCTCGGCGAGCTTCTGGACGTTCTCAAGCGCACCCGCATGCTCGACGGCACCATCATCCTGTTCTGCTCGGATCACGGCGACATGCTGGGCGAGCGTGGCCTGTGGTTCAAGATGAGCTTCTTCGAGGGTTCCGCGCGCGTGCCGCTGATGATCGCCGGCAAGGGCGTGCCGGCCGGGCTGATCAAGGCGCCGGTCTCTAACCTCGACGTCACGCCGACGCTCTGCGACCTCGCCGGCATCGACATCGCGGCAATTGCGCCGTGGACGGACGGCCAGTCGCTGCTGCCTCTGCTCGACGGCAAGGCGCGCACGGCGCCGGTGTTGATCGAGTATGCGGCGGAAGGCTCCTACGCGCCGCTGGTCGCCATCCGCGACGGCAAATACAAGTTCGTCCATTGCGAGTTGGATGCCCCGCAACTGTTCGATCTCGAAGCCGATCCGCTCGAGCGCGACAACCTCGCAGACGATCCGGCGAACGCCGATCTGGTCTCGGCCTTCATGGACAAGGTCCGCGCCCGCTGGGACATGGCCAGCTTCGACGCCGCCGTGCGCGAAAGCCAGGCGCGCCGCTGGGTCGTCTACCCGGCGCTGCGCAACGGCGCCTACTACCCGTGGGATTTCCAGCCGCTGCAGAAGGCGTCGGAGCGCTACATGCGCAATCACATGAACCTCGACAATCTCGAAGAGAGCAAACGGTATCCGAGAGGCGAATGATGGCAGACATTCTCGTCCCTACCCTTGATCATCTGAAGCACGCCTATGCCGTCACCTCGACGGCGACGCAGGTGACGCCGCTCTTGGAGTCGGCGGCCTTAGCCAGGGAAACCGGCGCCGCGCGCGTCTTCGTCAAGCCGGAGTCGCTGCAATGGGCCGGCTCCTTCAAGGTGCGCGGCGCCTATTGGCGGCTGAAGCGGCTCTCGCCCGACGAGGCAAAGCAAGGCGTCGTCGCCTATTCCTCCGGCAATTTCGCGCAGGGGCTGGCGGCCGCCGGCCAGGCGCTGGGTATTCCGGTCACCATCGTCATGCCGATCGACGCGCCCGCCGCCAAGCGCGACGCGACGGCCGGTTATGGCGCGCGCGTGGTGCTGACCGACCATGGCGACCGAGCGCGTGAGGAGGTCGCCGCCGCCAAGGCGCGCGAGATCGCCGAGACCGAGCACCTCACCTTGCTGCATCCCTTCGACGATCCCGAGATCGTCGCCGGCCAGGCCGGCGCCGGGCTGGAGGCGCTCGACCAGTTGGCGGCGAAGAAGGCGCATGCCGACCTGGTGTTCTGTTCAGTCGGCGGCGGCGGGCTGATCGGCGGCGTGTCGCTCGCCTTCCACTATGTGTCGCCGAAGACCGAAATCATCGCCGTCGAGCCGGAGGGTTTCAACGGCATGGGTTCATCGCTGGCGCATGGTGCGATCGAGACGATGCCGATCGGGCCGAAATCGATCTGCGACGGGCTGATGGCCCGCAAGCCCGGCGACGCGCCCTTCGCGGCGGTGAGCGCCGCCGGCGTGCGCGGCGTCACCGTCGACGATGCCGCGGTGCGGCGGGCGATGAAGATCGCCTTCGAGCGGATGAAGCTGGTGCTTGAGCCTTCTGGCGCGGCGTCGCTCGCCGCCCTTCTCGGCGGCAAGGTGGATGTGAAGGGCAAGACTGTCCTTGTGGTTGCAACCGGCGGCAATGTCTCGCTCGCCGATTTCATGGCGCATATGAACAATGCTTGAAGCGGATTTCGTCATCATCGGCTCCGGCTCCGCCGGCTCGGCCATGGCCTATCGCCTGTCGGAAGACGGCAAGCACTCGGTGATCGTCATCGAGTTCGGCGGCACCGATATGGGGCCGCTGATCCAGATGCCGTCGGCGCTGTCGATCCCGCTCAATATGAGCCTTTACGACTGGGGGTTCGCCAGCGAGCCGGAGCCGCATCTCGGCGGTCGCGTGCTGGCGACGCCGCGCGGCAAAGTGATCGGCGGCTCGTCCTCGATCAACGGCATGGTCTATGTGCGGGGACATGCGCATGACTTCGACCATTGGGCGGAACAGGGCGCGACCGGCTGGGGCTTTGCCGACGTGCTTCCCTACTTCAAGCGCATGGAGGATTCCGACGGCGGCGAGGATGGCTGGCGGGGCCACGGCGGACCATTGCATGTGCAGCGCGGCACACGGAAGAATCCGCTCTACGGCGCCTTCGTCGAGGCGGGCCGCCAAGCCGGATTCGAACTCACCGACGACTATAACGGCTCCAAGCAGGAGGGCTTCGGGCCGATGGAGCAGACCATTCTTGGCGGTCGCCGCTGGTCGGCGGCGAACGCCTATCTGAAGCCGGCTCTGAAACGCAAGAATGTGAGTCTGGTCAAAGGCTTCGCCCGGCGCGTGGTGATCGAGAATCAACGCGCGGTCGGCGTCGAGATCGAAGCTAACAAAAAGATTCAGGTCGTTAAGGCGCGGCGTGAAGTGATCGTCGCGGCATCGTCGATCAACTCGCCGAAGATCCTGATGTTATCCGGCATCGGCCCAGGCGCGCATCTGCAGGAGAACGGCATAAAGGTGATCGCTGACCGGCCGGGCGTCGGCGCCAATCTGCAGGACCATCTGGAGCTCTATATCCAACAGGAATCGACCAGGCCGATCACGCTGAACTCGGTGCTCAATCCTTTCTCCAAGGCATTGATCGGCGCCCAGTGGCTGTTCTTCAAGACCGGGCTGGGCGCCACCAACCACTTCGAGGCGGCCGCCTTCGTGCGTTCGCAGGCCGGCGTCGACTACCCCGATATCCAATATCACTTCATCCCCGCGGCGGTGCGCTATGACGGCAAGGCGGCGGCGAAGGCGCACGGCTTCCAGGCGCATGTCGGGCCGATGCGCTCGAAGTCGCGCGGCTCCGTGACGCTGCGCTCGCCCGACGCCCGCGCCAAGCCGGTGATCCGCTTCAACTACATGTCGCATCCGGACGACTGGAGCGAGTTCCGCCACTGCATCCGGCTGACGCGCGAGATTTTCGGGCAGAGGGCTTTCGACGGCTTTCGCGGCAAGGAGATTTCGCCGGGCTCTCATGTGCAGACCGACGACGAGCTCGACGCCTTCATCCGAGACCATGCCGAGAGCGCCTACCATCCCTGCGGCACCTGCCGGATGGGACGCGCCGACGATTTAACCGCCGTTGTCGATCCCGAATGCCGGGTGATCGGCGTCGAAGGACTGCGCGTCGCCGACTCCTCGATCTTTCCGCGTGTGACCAACGGCAACCTCAACGCGCCGTCGATCATGACCGGCGAAAAAGCGTCCGACCATATCCTCGGCCGCACGCCGCTGGCGCCATCCAACCAGGAACCCTGGATCAATCCGCGCTGGCAGGTGGCGGACCGATAGGGCATTGTCGGGCTGACCGCCCTCCCGGCGAACAGACTTGGAGAAAGCCATGCGCGCCCAGCCGACCGCATCGCACTATGTCAACGGTCGCTATATCGAGGATGTGGGCGGCACGCCGCTGCCGGTGATCTATCCGGCAACCGGCGAGACCATCGCCACCCTGCATTCGGCGACGCCGAACGTGCTGGAGCTGGCGATCGAGGCGGCCCGCTCCGCGCAGCCGGCATGGGCGCGGCTGAAGCCTGTCGAGCGCGGCCGCATCCTGCGCCGCGCCGCCGACATTTTGCGCGCGCGCAATGCCGACCTCGCCCGCATCGAAACGCTGGACACTGGCAAGGCGATCCAGGAGACGCTGGTGGCGGACGCGCCGTCGGCCGCGGATTGCCTCGAATATTTCGCCGGAGCGGTCGCCGCCTTCAACGGCGAGATGATCGATCTCGGCGGACCTTTCGCCTACACGCGCCGCGAGCCGCTCGGCGTCTGCGTCGGCATCGGCGCCTGGAACTATCCGATCCAGATCGCCGGCTGGAAATCGGCGCCGGCTTTGGCCATGGGCAACGCCATGGTGTTCAAGCCGTCTGAGAACACGCCGCTGTCGGCGCTGGCGCTGGCCGAGATCTACTCGGAAGCCGGACTGCCGGACGGGTTGTTCAATGTTGTGCAGGGCTATGGCGATGTCGGCGCCGGCCTCGTCGGCCATGATGTGGTGGCAAAGGTTTCGGTGACCGGCTCGGTGCCGACCGGCCGAAAGGTGCTGTCGCTTGCCGGCTCCAAGATGAAGCACGCGACCATGGAGCTCGGCGGCAAGTCGCCGCTGATCGTCTTCGACGACGCCGATCTCGAAAACGCCATCGGCGGCGCCATGCTCGGCAATTTTTACTCCAGCGGCCAGATCTGCTCCAACGGCACGCGCGTCTTCGTGCAGAAAGGCCTGCACGACCGCTTCGTCGAGCGGCTGGTCGAGCGCACCAAGACGATCCGCATCGGCGATCCGCTCGATCCGGAAACGCAGATGGGGCCGCTGGTCAACAGGCTGCAGCAGGAGAAGGTCGTCTCGTACATCGAAGCCGGCAAGCAGGAAGGCGCGAGCCTCGCCTGCGGCGGCAATGTACCGTCGCTGCGGGGCTTCGAGGGCGGTTTCTTCATCGAGCCGACCGTGTTCACCGGCGTCACCGATACGATGCGCATCGCGCGCGAAGAGATCTTCGGACCGGTGATGAGCGTCTTGAAGTTCGACAGCGAGGACGAGGTGATCGAGCGCGCCAACGACACCGAATTCGGGCTGGCGGCCGGCGTGTTCACCCGCGATCTGCCGCGCGCGCATCGGGTGATCGCCGAGCTGCAGGCCGGCACCTGCTGGATCAACGCCTACAACCTCACGCCTGTGGAAATGCCCTTCGGCGGCGTCAAGCAATCCGGCATCGGGCGCGAGAATTCGCTGGCCGCGCTGGCGCATTATTCGCAGCTCAAGGCGGTTTATGTCGAGACGGGTGACGTGGCGGCGCCTTATTGATGTCGCGATTCGCTCCGGCAGATCATCGCGTTGTTCTCCTTGCCCTGGTTTGCCATAAGCTTGCCGGCGGCGCCGAAGGCAAAGGAAGCCAAGATGGCTGGTGAAGCCAAGGACAAGCGACCAGTCGTCTTGCCGCTGCTGCTCGGCTTCAACGGCGGCTATGTCGACACGATGGGTTTCCTGGCGCTGCAGGGGCTGTTTACCGCGCATGTCACCGGCAACTTCGTGACGCTCGGCGCCTCCCTGGCGCTCGGCACGTCGGGCGCCCTGGCGAAACTGCTTGCGCTGCCGGTCTTTTGCGCAGTTGTCATCCTCAGCCGGCTGTTGTCGAACGCGCTGAGACACCGGGAGGCGCCGGTATTTCGTTACCTGCTGTCGATCAAGCTCGTATTATTGATCGCGGCCGCCGTTTTGGCGGTCCGGCTCGGGCCTTTCCCGGATGGCGACCATTGGGCCGCCATCGTGACGGGAATGATATTGGTTTCGGCCATGGCGGTGCAGAACGCCGCTCACCGCGTCTATCTCCCCAGCCTGCCGCCGTCGACGTTGATGACGGGCACCACGACCCAGATCATGCTGGATCTGGCCGACCTGGTCTACGGCTCGTCCGCCGAAGCCGCCGCCGCGTCACGGGCGCGCCTCGCGCGGATGTCGGGCGTGGTGCCGTCTTCGCTCTCGGATGCGGAACGGCCGCGGCTCTCCATGTGCAGATCGGTGTCTGGTCATTCGCGGCGCCGCCGGTCGTCGCGATGCTGTCGCTGATCGTCCGCGGGACCGCGACGCCGTGACGACGATGCTTGGTCAGGCCGGGCCGGAAACGGCTCACCCCTTCTGCGCCGTCCCGTCCAGATACTGCGTCAGCGCATAGACCAGATGGTAGAAGATGCTGGCCGGCACCTCGGTCGCCAGTGAGCGGCCGCGCTCGTCGATGCGATCGATCCAGAGGCCGAGCGGCGCCGGATCGATGTGCCAGCGGAACAGGCGACCGACGCGCGCCTCGATCTCGGGCTTGAGGTCCGGCCCGCCCGACCCGTCCAGCGCGATCGCCGCCTTGATCGCCTCGGCCTGCGGCCAGCCGCGCGAGACCGTATCCAGCGGCAGCCCCTGGCGCGAGACCGCGCCATAGGCAAGGCCGGTGGAGCGGTTAAGGCCATTGGCAATGGCCGAGGCATAAAGCTTGCGGGCGAAAGCGGTGAGTTCGCTCTGGCCGCTGCGGGCGGCGAAATCGACCAGCAAGGAGGCCCATTCGAAATGATGGCCAGGCTCGGTCCAGCTCCCCTTCTCGCCCGCTACCGGCTTCCAGCCCTTGTCGAAATACTCGCCGATCGTCCAGCTTTCGGCATCGAAGAAATGACTGCGGAAGAGGTCGATGATGCGCGCGGCGCGGCGCAGATAAGCGCGCTCGCCCGTCGCCTTGTGCCAAGCGAGGAAGGCCTCGAGCAGGTGCATATGCGGGTTGGAGCGCCGCTCTTCCGCCCCGTCGGAGGTTTCCAGAAAGCCGGTCATGCGGGCATCTTCCAGATGCGCGTCGAGGAAGGCAAACGTCTCCTCGCCGAGCCGCAACGCGTCGGGATGGCCCGAAATGTGGGCGTGCGCCAGCGCCAGAAGTACGCAGGAATGATCGTACGCATCCTCGACAGGATCGGCGACCGAGCCATCGATGTTGAGCGTGCGGACCCAGCCGCCGCGCTTCGTTCGGCCCTGCCCGGCCATGAAGTCGATGCCGTGGGCGATCAGCCTGTCCGCCGGACCGTCCCAGCCACGCTCCTTGGCCACCGCGAAGGCGTAGACCTGGCGCGCCTGCGTGCGCATTCGCTTGGGTTTCATCAACGGCGCGGCGTCAAAGCCGAGCGCTTCGTGGAAGCCGCCATGGCGCTCATCGACGCCGACCGTCGACCACAGCGGCAGTGTCTCCTCGAACAGCCAGTGGCGCACGCGCCGCCGCCAGGCGCCGCTCTCGATGACGCGATCATGCGCCGGCGTGAATCTCGTCTCCAGCCGGCCGGATTTCTCCAGTTGCTCGACGATCTTCTTGACGTGCTGGCTATGGCTGACCGGCGCGACGAAGGTGGCGTCGGCCGTCGAAACGATAGCGACATCCTTCATGCCGATCGCCGACAGCAGGCGTCCATCGCCGCGGATATAGGAGTTTTCGCAATCGATGGCGACGACATCGCCGAGGATGACGTTGCCGTCCTTGTCGGACGGGCCGACATCGAGCAGCGACTGCCAGGAACCGAGGTCGTTCCAGCGGAAGCCGGCCGGCACCATGGCGATGTCCCTAGCGCGCTCCATGATGGCATAGTCGATCGAGGTCGACGGAATGGCCGAGTAGAGCTCCAGCGGCATGTAAAGGCCCGAAAGATCGCTGGTTGCCGCGTTGTAGGCGGCCTCAGTCGCCTGCCAGATCCCTGGCTCGAAAGCGGCGAAGGCATCGCGCATGGCCTGGGCGCGGAACAGGAAGATGCCGGTGTTCCAGTAGAAATTGCCGGCACCGAGATATGTCTGGGCCGTGGCGAGATCCGGCTTCTCGACGAAGCGCGAGACGTCGAACACGCCGGCCCTGTCCGCCCCGACCTCGATATAGCCGTAGCCGGTCTCGGGCTGAGTCGGCTTGAGGCCGAACACAACGAGCCGGCCGGCATTTGCCGCGGCCGCGCCAGCCTCTATGCTTTGCCAGAACTGGCGAGGCGTGGATATCTCATGATCCGACGGCACCACCAGCACGAGCTCGTCGCCATATTCGGAGAGTGTGCGCAGGCTGGCCAGCGCGACGGCTGCTGCCGTGTTGCGGCCCGTCGGCTCGAACAGCGGCCCGCCGCCCTTGAGATCGATGCCGGCAAGGTCGGCATGGACGCGCTCGGCGTGGCGCTCCGCGGCGATCAGGAAGATCGGTGTCTCGCCGTCCGGCCGCGCCGCCAGCCGACGCAGCGTCCTGGCCAGCATCGAGCCATCGCCGGAAAAATCGTGGAACTGCTTGGGGTTGTCCTCGCGCGACAGCGGCCACAGCCGCGACCCTACGCCGCCACTCATGACGAAACTGACGATGCGCTGAGGCAAGATTCGGAACTCCAGGCGGCCGCGGGACCCGTTTTAGCGGGGTCATGGTCGGTCGCACAAGGCTGGAACTCGCCTCTCACGAACTGCCTCGATCCGCTGCCGGCCCAACCGGCGCGACGAAAGCCGACGAAATGCGACAGAAGTGCTGCCATTGCCGCTTGCAGTATCGAAAAGCGGCGGCTATAAGCCCGCCGTCTGGTCACGGAGTGTAGCGCAGTCTGGTAGCGCACCTCGTTCGGGACGAGGGGGTCGCAGGTTCAAATCCTGCCACTCCGACCAGAAAAAACAAGCACTTGGCTTTTCCCGAAATCAATCGTCACCGTAACTCTCCGGCAGATGGTGCCGTAGTTCCATCGCGTCGTGAAGAACGCGGCCAATTCCGATGACCTGAAGTGTCGTCCGGTAGAGCAAGAAACGGCGCGGTCGTAGCACGATGCCATGTTCGGTCCGCGCGCGATCCCGACTGTAGCGCAGGTGACAGCTGCGGATATTGTTTCCCAACTCCGCACGGACGGTGCTGCCCACCCGCTCTGGATCGGCGGCTATGTCGCGCAGAGCCACGATCAACAGCCGTTCGTACCGGACACGCGCGACGTCACCGAAATTGACTTCCGTGTAGGCGAGTATCTGAACGATGTCTTCCTTCGCGGCCCCGGAAAGCCGGTATGGGGCCATGGTCTTACAGGCCGGCTTTTTTCGCGCGTGCGCTTGCCTGTTGCCCCAGGCCGCTTATGAATTCTTCGAGGTCGTCTTCGGCAATGTCCTCGAAGCGACCTTGTTCGATGTCGTGGAAGCCGATATTGGCAGCCTCCCTGAGTGCCGCGAGCTTCGCCGTCTCCCTCGCCTCGCGCTGCTCGACCAGCCGCAAGCCGTCACGCAACACCTCGCTTGCGTTCTGATAACGCCCGGTTTTCACCAGCCGATCGATCACTTCTCGAGGTGTTCCGTCAGCACAACATTGCGTGTCGGCATCGCGATATCAGCTCCAATTCAACAGGCATGATACAGGCATATAGCATATTATGCCAACAGCAGGGTGAGCACGACGGGCTGATCTTCGGAAACAGAATCGTGCGACAATGCTCGACAATGGTCTCTCACTTTGGCCTAATGGCAACCGCTTTGCTCGGGATGCGTGGGACTACAGGACGGCGAACCAGGGTCGAGAGTATGAAATTCACGCCGACGGGCATTCTACCCATACTCGTATTCCTCCTGTCCACGGCAGGCTGCTCGTCGACCACCGCTTCGATCAGTCCGGCGAAATACGACAAGATGAACTGCGCCGAGCTCAACAATGCGGTGGGCGACACCGCCACGGATATTTCGCGCACCGCAATCGCCCGCGGCAAGGTCGCCAGCACCAGCGTGCCGAACTGGCTGCTCGGCGGCGAACGTGTGAAGACGGTGGTTGCCAATCGCGAAAGCGCTCGGATCGAACGGCTGCAGCAACAGCAGCAGGCGATCGTCACAGCCAGAAAGCAACGGTGCCCCTCCGCGCAGTGAGCCGGCGCCCTGTCGGGCTCGCCGGCCTCAAGCGCTGACGCGGAATCGTGTCGAGTCGATCGCCGCGTTCATCAGCGTCTGCGTGTAGGCCTCGCGCGGATTGTCGAAGATCTCCTGCGTCGGGCCTTCCTCGACGATCTTTCCCTGCTTCATGACGATGATGTAATCGGCCATGGCGCGCACCACCGCGAGGTCGTGGCTGATGAACAGGTAGGACAGCTCGTGGTCGGCCTGCAGCTTACGCAGCAGTTCCACGATCTGCTTCTGCACCGAGCGGTCGAGCGCCGAGGTCGGCTCGTCCAGCACCACCACCTTTGGCTTCAGGATCATGGCGCGGGCAATGGCGATGCGCTGGCGCTGGCCGCCGGAGAATTCGTGCGGGTAGCGATTGCGGGCGTTGGGATCGAGGCCAACCTCGCGCAGCGCCTCGACAGCGCGCTGGTCGCGCTGCTTGCCGGTTAGCGCGGGCTCATGCACCAAGAGGCCTTCGGTGATCACCTGGCCGACCGTCATGCGCGGCGACAGCGAACCGAACGGATCCTGGAAGACGAGCTGCAATTCGCGCCTGAGCGGCCGCATCGCCTGGCGGTCGGCCTCTGAGATGTCGCGGTCGCCGAAGCGGATGACGCCGTCGCTGGGCAAGAGCCTGAGCAGCGCGCGGCCAAGCGTGGACTTGCCTGAACCGGACTCGCCGACGATGCCGATGGTCTGGTTGCGCTTCAGCCGGACCGAGATCTTGTCCACCGCGCGCAGCATCAGCGGCTCGCCGCCAAGGAAGCCGCCGCCGATCTTGAAGACGACCTCGACATTGCGGCCCTCGAGCAATACCGGCGAATTGGCCGGCGGCGCTGCCTTGCTGCCGGTCGGCTCGGCTGCGAGCAGCATTTTGGTGTAGGGGTGCTGCGGATTGGCAAAGAGCGCTTCCGCTGCGCCCTCCTCCACCACCTCGCCCTGGCGCATGACATAGACCCGGTCGGCGAAACGGCGCACGATGCCGAGGTCGTGGGTGATGAAGACGATCGCCATGCCGAGCTTGCGCTGCAGTTCGGCAAGCAGCATCAGGATCTGCGCCTGGATGGTGACGTCGAGCGCCGTGGTCGGCTCGTCGGCGATCAGGATGTCGGGATCGTTGGCCAAAGCCATGGCGATCATGACGCGCTGCCGCTGGCCGCCCGACATTTCGTGCGGGTAGGATTTCATGCGCCGCTCGGGATCGGGAATGTGCACCAGCCGCAAAAGCTTCAGCGCTTCGTCGCGCGCCGCCGCCCCGGAAAGCCCGCGGTGGCGGCGGATCGGCTCCATCAACTGGTTGCCGATGGTGTAGAGCGGGTCGAGCGAGGTCATCGGCTCCTGGAAGATCATGCTGATCTTGCGGCC
The DNA here is from genome assembly GCF_004016445.2 of Mesorhizobium sp. M2E.F.Ca.ET.219.01.1.1. Classification (GTDB taxonomy): domain Bacteria; phylum Pseudomonadota; class Alphaproteobacteria; order Rhizobiales; family Rhizobiaceae; genus Mesorhizobium. Next base: position 542,783 of record NZ_SADT02000002.1, on the reverse strand, counting down.
GCGCACCTTGTTGAGCTCGCTCTTCGACATGGCCAGAAGGTTCTGGCCGCGATAGTCGACCTGGCCGCTCGCCTCACCGTTGGAGGACAAGAGGTTCATCGCCGCCATCATCGTCTGGCTCTTGCCGGAGCCGGACTCGCCGACGACGGCGACCGTCTCGCCGGCATTGACCTGGATGCTGATGCCTTTGACGGCCTCTACGGTGCCGTCGAGGGTCTGGAAGCGGACGCGCAGGTCCTTGACGCTGAGGATCGTTTCGGTTGGCATGTCAGCGGTCCTTCGGGTCAAGCGCGTCGCGCAGTCCGTCGCCGACGAAATTGAGGGCAAACAGCGTCGAGACAAGGAAGAAGGCCGGGAACAGGAGCAGCCAGTTGGCGTAGCCGATGTTCTTGGCGCCGACCGAGATCAGCACGCCCCAGCTGGTCATCGGCTCCTGCACGCCGAGGCCGAGGAAGGAGAGGAAGCTCTCCAGGATGATGACCTGCGGCACCAAGAGCGTCATGTAGATGACGACCGGGCCAAGCAGATTGGGGATCACATGGCGCAGCAGAATGCCGCGCTGGCCGACGCCCATCGCTTCCGCCGCCTGGACATATTCCTGCCTGCGGATCGACAGCGCCTGCCCGCGCACGATGCGTGCCATGTCGAGCCACAGCACGGCGCCGACCGCTAAAAACATCAGCACGAAGTTGCGGCCGAAGAACACGACCAGCATGATGACGAAGAAGATGAAGGGCAGCGAATAGAGCACGTCGACGATGCGCATCATCACCTCGTCGACCCTGCCGCCGGCAAAGCCGGCCGTCGCGCCGTAGATGACGCCGATGACGCCGGCGACGACGCCGGCAAGCAGGCCGATGGCGAGCGAAATGCGGCCGGCCATCAGCGTGCGCGAGAGCAGGTCGCGGCCGGTGTTGTCGGTGCCGAAGAAGAAATATTGCTGCTTCACGGCCGAGCTCATCGTCACTTCGCGGCCGTCGGGCGACTTGTTTTCGATCCTGGTGTCGTCAAAGGCGTCGGAACGGTCGAGATAGCGGATGTTGCGGTCGTCGATCGGCTTGGTCGAGGTGACGGTGACGATGACGCGATTGCCGTCCTGGTGCCATTCCTTGATGTCGGCGCGCATGCGCTTGATGGCATCGGTGAGCGCGCCCTGGATCATGTCGGGCTTCGGATAGGCCGACAGGCTCGGCGGCATGCGCACATAGTCGCCGTAGATGGTGGTGTATTCATGCGGCACGACCATTGGGCCGAACACGCTGATGACGGAGATGAAGGCCAGATAGTAGAGGCTGAACATGGCGGCGCGGTTGCGCTTCAGTCGCGCCCAGGCGTTGCCCCAGAGCGAGCGGCCGGCGATAGGCTCGGGCACGGCGACGGCGAGATCAGTCATAGCGCACCCTCGGATCAACGACCGCATAGAGAAGATCGACGATCAGGTTGAAGACGATGGTGAAGAGCGCGATCACCACCACGGTTCCCATGACCAGCGTGTAGTCGCGGTTGAGCGCTGCGTCGACGAAGTAGCGGCCGACCCCAGGGATCGAGAAGATGGTCTCGACAATGATCGAGCCGGTGAGCAGGGCTGCGGCTGCGGGACCGGTGAAGGAGACGATCGGCAGCACGGCGCCGCGCAGCGCGTGCTTGACCACCACCGACCAGTCGGAGAGGCCGAGCGCGCGAGCAGTGCGGATATGGTGCGAGCGCAGGCTCTCGATCATCGAGCCGCGCATCAGGCGCGCGACAATGGCGATCTGCGGCAAGGCCAGCGTCAGCACCGGGCCGACCTTGTTGATCAAGGCGCCGTCACCCCAGCCGCCGATCGGCAACAGCTTCCAGGACAGCCCGAAGACGAGCTGGATCACCGGCGCGATGACGAAGGTGGGGATGGTGCTGCCGGCGGTGGCCAGGGCGATCACCGAATAGTCGGCAAGCTTGTTCTGGTTGAGCGCCGCGATGGTGCCCAGGATGGAACCGAGAAGCAGCGCCAGCACCAATGCCGACGTGCCGAGCTGAACGGAGATCGGCAGGCCCTTGGCGAAAAGTTCGGTGACGGTGAAATCCGGCAGGTTGTAGCTCGGGCCGAAACTGCCGCGCAAAAGATTGCCGAGATAGTGGACATATTGCAGCCAGAGCGGATCGTTGAGGCCGAACTGGGCTTCAAGATTGGCCCTGATCTCGGGGCTCAGCCCCCGCTCCTGGTTGAACGGGCCGCCAGGCGCGACGCGGATCAGGAAGAACGCCACCGTCACGATGACGAACAGCGTCGGGATGGCGGTCAACAGCCGCCGGAAGACATAACGCAGCATCGGCGCCCCGCTTCAGCCAGGGCGACGGCTCTCCAGACGAGATCGTGGCGCGCTGGCATCTCTGATCTTCGCACCGGGGCACTCGAAAATCCAACCCGACTTTCGGCCCGGCACGACGACAGACCGTGACCGCCGCTCCCCAAAAAAGGGGGAGCGGCGGCACGGCCAAGGTTGCTTGTCAGTCCTTGGAGATGAAGCGGGACGGATGAATGTCCATCACATTGTCGTCGAAGCCATGCACCTTCGAAGACACGATGTCGTGGTAGCTGTAGTAGAGCAGCGGGATCGCGCCAACGTCGTCGATGAGGATGCGCTCGGCCTCGGCGAGGTCCTTCATGCGCTCTTCCGGCTTGCCGCCGGCGGCGGCGGCCTTGTCCATCGCGGCTTCATAGGCCGGGCTGTTGTAGTTCGAGTAGTTGTTGCCGCTCGCCTTGCGCGAGATGCCGAGGAAGGTCTCCGGATCCTTGTAGTCGGCGATCCAGGCGGCGCGGGCCACGTCGTAGTTGCCCTTCTGCTCGAGGAAGGCATAGTGGGTCTTGGTGTCGGTGTTGAGCAGCGTCACCTCGACGCCGAGCGGCTTCAGCTGTTCCTGGATGGCGACCGCCGTATTCTTATGGTTCTCCGAGGTGTTGTAGCGGATCTCCATCTTCAGCGGATGCTCGGGCGTATAGCCGAGCTTCTCCAGGATCTTCTTGGCCTCGTCCTCGCGGTCGATCTGCGGCGTGTCGGCGTATTTGGCCAGTGCCGGCGTGTAGCCTTCGATGCCCGGAGGCACCATCGAATAGCCGGGCAGCATGGAGTTCTGCCAGACCTTCTCGGCGAGGAAGTCGCGATCGATCGCCATCGAGATGGCGTTGCGCAGCTCGACATTGTCCCAAGGCGCCTTGTCGGTCTTGATCGCAAAATAATAGGTGCCGAGATATGGCCCGACACGGACCTGATCACCGAATTTGGTCTTGAGATCGGCGAGCTGTTCGGTCGGCAGGTCACCATAGCTGTCGAGCTCGCCGGCCTCGAAGCGCTTCATCGCCGACGAGCGATCCTCGGTCGGGATGTAGTTGACCACGTCCAGCTTGACGCTCGCGGCGTCCCAGAACTTCGGGTTCTTGACCAGTTTCATATGGTCGTTGGGAACCCACTCAGCCAGCGTGTAGGCGCCGTTCGAAACCAGCTTGCCCGGCTTGATCCAGTCGGCGCCGAGCTTGTCCATGGAAGCCTTGTTGACCGGGTAGGTCGCCTGGTGGGTCAGCATCTCCAGGAAGTAGGGCGTCGGAGCCTTCAGCGTGACTTCGAGCGTGTTGGCGTCGATCGCCTTCACGCCCATGTCCTCGGCCTTGCCTTTCTTGGTGTTGAAGTCCTCGGCGCCCTTCACCGGATAGAGCATCGAGGCGTATTCCGCAGCGGTGGCCGGATCTTCGAGCCGGTGGAACGAATAGACGAAGTCGTCCGCCGTCACCGGGCTGCCATCCGACCAGAGGCCGTCCTTGCGCAGCTTGAAGGTGTAGACAGTGCCGTCGTCGGACACCGTCCAGCTTTCGGCGGCGCCCGGAATGAGGTTCGTCTTCTGGTCATGCATGACGAGACCCTGGAACAGGTCGCGTATGATGTCGGCCTCGTAGGTCGTCGACGTCTTGTGCGGATCGACCGTCTCCGCCTCCGCGGCGGCGCCGCGGTTGTAGACGGTTTCGGCGAAAGCATGGGTGTAGAAGGAGCCCGTGGCCAGAGCCAAGGTGGTGGCGAACGCCGTCGCCTTCAGCATGTTTTTCAGCATGAAGTCTCTCCCGGTCGGCGCAGCCCCTCAGCCGTGCCTTCTTAGGTGTTGACGCCCTGGAACCGTTGAAACAGCCCCGTTTCAGGCGTGCCGCCGGTTCCTTCCGGCGGCTGGTGGCAGGACACTAGACAGAGCGAAATCTTATTTCAACCATTTGCCCGCTTGACGCTAAGTGAGCGTCGCCTCGCTAAAACAGCGAAAACTAATACTTAGCGCTTGCTTTCAACTTGGCACACCTGCCGGTTGTTCGACGTGTTCTCTGTTTTTGCAGGCAGGGTTTGGCATTCTCCGCAACATGCTGAAAAACCGAAAATTCCTTGTCTCTTGGTCTTGTTTCCGCACAGACGCCACGGGCACGTCGGCGGTCGAATTCGCCATGCTTGCGCCGATCTTCATCCTGCTTCTGCTCGGCATGGTTGCATACGGAATCTATTTCGGCGCCAGCCACTCAGTGCAGCAGATCGCCGCCGATGCGGCGCGGACGGCGATCGCCGGCCTCAACCAGACCGAACGGCAGGCACTGGTCACCGATTTCATTGCCCACGACGTCTCGGGCTATCCGTTCGTCGATCCCAACAAGCTGACCGTCAACGCACAGGACAGTGTCGTTGATGGCAGCCAGTTCGTCGTCTCCGTCACCTATGATGCGCGTAACCTGCCGATCTGGAACCTGTTCAAGACGCTGCCCCTGCCGGGCACGACGATAAAGCGCCAGTCGACGATCCGTGTCGGAGGCATATGATGCCCGCCAAGGGGGGATTGATGTCGGCGACGCGGAGGCTGCTCGCCGACCGCAGGGCGAATTTCGCCGTCATGACGGCGCTGTGCACGCCGGTGGCGCTGGCGCTGACCGCCTTCGCGATCGACGAGGGCTCACTTTACAATGAACGCCGCGCCGCGCAGTCGATCGTCGACCTCGCGGCCATCACCGCGGCCTCGAACATCACCAATGCCCAGCAGGCGGTGCTGACGACGCTCGCCGACAACGGCATCACCTCGGTCGCGGTGCAGCAACAAGGCGCCAACGTGGCGCCAACCGCCACCAAGGCGGTCGTCCAGATCGTGCCGGGGCGCTACACAGGCGTCAGCACCATTGCCGCCGGCAGCCGATTCGAGGCGGGGAAGCTGCCCTATAATGCCGTGCAGGTGTCGCTGAAGAAGCAAGGCACGCTCTATTTCGCCGGCTCGATCATGGCGCCGCCCACGCTCGGCACGACGGCAATCGCCAGCGCGCAGCCGCAAGCGGCTTTCTCGGTCGGTTCGCGACTCGCCAGCCTCAATGGCGGCATTCTCAACGCGCTTCTTGGCGGCCTTCTCGGCGGCAACATCTCGCTCAGCGTGATGGATTACAATTCACTGGTGTCGGCTGATGTCGACGTTCTTTCGTTCAGCGATGCGCTGGCGACGCAATTGCACCTGACCGGCGTGAGCTATTCCGACGTGCTCGCCTCCAAGGCAACGATCGGCCAGATCGCCACCGCCATGGCCAATGTGCCCGGGCTCGACCACACGGCCAAGATCGCCCTGCAGACCATGGCTTCCAGCGCCACCAGCACGGTCAAGATTCCGCTCAGCACCCTGATCGACCTCGGCTCGGTCGGCGATCTCGGCATCGGGCAAAAGCCGGCTGGGCTTAACGTGACGGCCAGCGCGCTCAGCATGGTCACCGCGGCGGCCGCTCTGGCCAATGGCACCAATCAGGTTGCGGTCAATCTCGGCGCCACCATACCCGGGCTGACATCGACGACGCTTTCGATAGCCATCGGCGAGCCGATGCAGAACTCGGCCTGGCTGGCGGTGGGAGAAGCCGGCACCGTGGTGCGCACGGCGCAGACGCGCATCAAGCTCAACGCCAGCGTCACGCTTGGCAATTCCAATCTCGGCGGCGGCATCAATCTGCTTGCCGTCAACCTGCCGCTCAACATCGAGGTCGCCTATGCCGAGGCCAAGCTGACCGATATCACCTGTCCGACCGATCCCTCCAGCATCAAGGTTTCGATCGCCGCGCAGCCGGGTGTCGTCGAGGCTCATCTTGCCAAGAGCAGCGCCAGCGGTTTCGCCGACTTCACCAAACCGCAATCCTTCTCGGACGCCGAGATCGCGGATGTCAGCCTCAAATTGCTCCTGATCAACCTCAACCTGCTGCAGATCAATGGACAGTCGGCCTTCTCGGTCACCAACATGACGCCGACCAACCTGACCTTCAACGCCACCGACATCGCCAACAAGGCGATCAAGACGGTGTCGACGAAGAACCTGACGCAGTCGCTGACGACATCGCTGATCAACAACCTGTCGCTGTCGGTCAACGCGCTGGGGCTCGGCATCGACGTGACCGCCCTGCTCGGCGCAGTCAAGCCGGCGGTGACGACCCTGCTCAACGGCGTGACCGCGCCGGTCGACGACCTGGTCTACAATGTGCTTGGAGCACTTGGCGTCCATGTAGGCGAGGCCGATGTGCGCGTGACCGGCGCGACATGCGGGCGTTCGGTGCTCGTCCAGTAGGCCGCTATCAGCCAATCCTTCCGACGAAACTGCCCAGGGGCGGCAACGCCAACGCGCTCTCCTCGACAACGCCGCCAAGAACCCCGGCGACATCAGCGGCAAGAGGCGTTATCTCGGCGTCCCCGATCTCGGCCGGCAGCACCCAGCTCGCCGGTTCCGCGGCGAAGTTGAAGACGCACAGCAATCTCTCGTCCTCCTGCTGGCGGATGAAGGCCAGCACATCGCCCTCGGCCTCGAGAAAACGGATCGAGCCGGCGATCAGCGCCGGATGACGCCTGCGCAGGGCAAGGATCGAACGGTAGGCCGCGAGCACGGAACCGCCCTCGCCATCCTGAATGTCGACCGCGCGGCCGCGATGCGCCAGCGGCACCGGCAGCCAGGGCTTGGCCGTCGAGAAGCCGGCATTTTCCGCCTCTGCCTGCCAGACCATCGGCGTGCGGCAGCCGTCCCTGCCCTTCACGCCCGGCCAGAAGCGGATGCCAACGGGATCGCGCAGATCCTCATAGGCGAGCTCGGCTTCCTCCAGCCCCAGTTCCTCGCCCTGGTAGAGGCAGATCGAGCCGCGCAGGCATGACAGCAGCGCGATCGAGAATTTGGCCATCGCGTCCGGGTTCTCGCCGGGGCGTGTCCAGCGGCTGACGTGGCGCATGACGTCATGGTTGGAGAAGGCCCAGCAGGCCCAGCCGTCCGGCGCGGTTGTCTCGAACGCCTCTACGCAGCCGCGCACATGAGCGGCGGAAAATTGCGGGCTGAGCAGGTCGAACGTGTAGCACATCTGCAATTTGTCGCCGCCGGAGACATAGGCGGCGAGCGTCTGCAGCGAACGGTCCTCGTCGCCCACCTCGCCGACCGCGGCGCGGTCCGGATACTCGTCGAGCAGCGAGCGGAAGCGTTTCAGGAAGTCGAGGTTCTCCGGACGCGTCTTGTCGAAAAGATGCTCCTGGAACGCGTAGGTGCTGGTGGCGCCGTTGGTGCCGGCGACGCTTGACGCCAAGGGCGGATTATCGCGCAGCCAGCGGTCGTGGACATAGTAGTTGACGGTGTCGAGCCGGAAGCCGTCGACGCCGCGCTCCAGCCAGAAGCGCACCGTGTCGAGCAGCGCATCCTGGACCTCCGAATTGTGAAAATTCAAGTCGGGCTGGGCGGCCAGGAAATTGTGCATGTAGTACTGCCGGCGGGTGGCGTCCCACTCCCAGGCGGGGCCGCCGAACAGCGATTGCCAATTGTTGGGCGCGCTGCCGTCCGGCTTCGCATCGGCCCAGACGTACCAGTCGGTCTTGGCATTGTCGCGGCTGGCGCGGCTTTCGACGAACCATTCGTGCTTGTCGGAAGAATGCGAGATCACCTGGTCGATGATGAGCTTCAGGCCGAGCCGATGCGCCTCGGCGATGAGCGCGTCGAAATCCTCCAACGTGCCGAACATCGGATCGACGTCACGGTAGTCGGATACGTCATAACCCATATCGGCCATCGGCGACTTGAAGAAGGGCGAGAGCCAGACCGCGTCGGCGCCGAGCGAAGCGATATGGGCGAGCCGCGCGGTGATGCCCTTGAGGTCGCCGCTGCCGTCGCCGGTCGTGTCCTGGAAAGAGCGCGGATAGACCTGATAGATGACGCAGCCGCGCCACCATTCGCTCCCTTGCCCGGAATTGTCGCCAGCCATCATGAGCCTTTCCTGTTGCGCGATCCAGCGGCACGCCGCTCGATCATGAAACCGACGCTTCGACCGGGTAACGGCCTCGCCAGATCGACCGGCTGCGTCTCGACCGCCGGGCGCCACTCGAAGCCTTCCCGCGCGGGCAAGGTGAAGACGCATTGCCGGCGATCGCCATTGATCATGACCGCCAAGCGCTTGCTCTCGCTATCGCCGAGCAGCATGACGAGGCGATGTCGGCCGGCATCGTTCCAGTCGGCCTCGCCGAGCGGCACGCCGGTCTCGGTGAGCCAGGACACATCGGGGATCTCCGACCCGCCGGCGGGCGCGCCGGTCAGCAACTGCGTATCCCCCAGCACCGGGAAGGCGCGGCGCAGCGCGGCAAGCGACGATGCGTATTGCTCCAGCGCGTGATCGCGGCCGGCCCAGTCGAGCCAGGTGATGGCGTTGTCCTGCGCATAAGCGTTGTTGTTGCCCTTCTGCGTGCGGCCGAACTCGTCGCCAGCGGTCAGCATGATGGTGCCGCGCGAGGCGAAAAGCGTGGCAAGCAACGCGCGCCGGTCATTGGAGCGGGCCAGGCTGATCGCCTCTTCGTCCGTTTCGCCCTCGGCGCCGTTGTTCCAGGACAGATTGTCGTTATGGCCATCGCGGTTCTGCTCGCCATTGGCCTCGTTGTGCTTGCGCTCATAGGCGACGATGTCGGCCAGCGTCATGCCGTCATGCGCGGCGATGAAGTTGACACTACGGCTCGTCGGCCGGCCTTCCCTGCCGAACACGTCCGACGAGCCGGCAAGACGGGTGGCCAAGGCGCCGATCGCGCCGGCATCGCCGCGCCAGAAGCGCCTGACATCGTCGCGGTAGCGGTCGTTCCATTCCAGGTAGGGCGGGCGGAAATTGCCGAGCTGGTAGCCGTTCGGACCGATATCCCAGGGCTCGGCGATCAGCGCGCGGTCGGCGAGCACGGGATCATCGGCAATGGCCCGAAGCAGCGGCGCCTCCGGATCGAAGGCGCCGTCGACGCGGCCGAGCACCGGCGCCAGATCGAAACGGAAGCCGTCGACGCCGGCAAAGCGGACGAAGTGGCGCAGCGTGTCGAGCACCATTTCGCGCACCACCGGATGGTCGCAGGCGACCGTGTTGCCGGTGCCGGTGTCGTTGGCCAAGCTGCCGTCCGGCCGATGCCGGTAATAGGCCAGCGCATCGAGCCCGCGCAGCGACAGCGTCGGCCCGAGCCGGTCGCTCTCGCCGGTATGGTTGAAGACGAGGTCGAGGATGGTGCCGATGCCTGCCTTGCGGAGCGCGGCGACGGTGTCGCGCAGTTCCTTGAGACCACCCGGCGCCAGGCGCGGGTCGAGCGCCATGAAGGTGACGGGGTTGTAGCCCCAGGCGTTGCTGAGGCCCAGCGGCGGCAGATGCCGCTCGTCAATCGACGCGGTGACCGGCATCAGCTCGACGGCCGAGACGCCGAGACGCTTCAGGTGCTCGATGATGGCGGGCTGGGCGAGCGCCGCGATGGTGCCGCGCTGCGCTTCCGGAATGTCGGGATGGAGCTTGGTGAAGGAGCGGACATTCAGTTCGTAGATCAGGCCGCCGGGCTTGAAGAGGGGTGGCAAAGGCGCCACGGCCTCGGGCGGCGCCACCACGATTGCCTTGGGCATCAGGTATGCGGTGTCTGCGCCTTCGTTGCGTTTGGCGGCGAGACGCCAGTGATATTGATATGGCCGGTCGATTTCTATGGCGTAGGGGTCGGTGAGCAGCTTGTCCGGGTCGAACCAAAGGCCCTGATCGGGAGCATAAGGGCCGTCCGCGCGAAAGCCGTAACGTATGCCGTCGCCGAGGCCGGGGACAAGGAGCGCATGCACGCCCTCGCCTTCCGGCTTCAGCTCCAGCCGGTCGATCTCGCGGTTGCCGCTGCCATCGAAAAGCGAGACCCAGAGGCGCCGCGCCGATGGGGACCAGGCGGCAAAGCGGATGCCTTCGGCGGTGATGGTGGCGCCCAGATTGCTCACGCTTGCCAACCTCATGACGTGCCGTAGACGCTGGAGATTGGCTTGAGCCTCCGCGACGTCGTCATTCCAGGGCGAAGCAGGAGCGGAGCTCCGTCGCGGAGACCCTGGAATCCATGCCGTGACCTCAAGCGTGGGGCGCAGCGGAGCAGAATTCTGAACCGCCGCAACGCCTTGAAGTCACGGCATGGATCCTCGGGTCTGCGCCGCGTCGCTTCGCTCCTTGCTCCGCCCGTGGATGACGAAGCGATGGACATTTCGGCCAATCGCCAAAGCCGGCGATCCGGCCAACACCCCTCATCAGTCTCGGCGCTACGCGCCGATCCACCTTCCCCCACAAGGGGGGAAGGAAAGGCGCGCCTCGCCCCCCTCAAGTAATCACGCTCGGCTTGTTGCGGCCGGTGTGGCTCTTGATGCCGGCGATGTCGTCGGCGGCGGCGATCAAGTCGGCGAGCGCTTCCTGCGTATCGAGCTCGTGCCTGGCCTTGTCCGGCTCGTAGCGCTCGATATAGACGCGCAGCGTCGCTCCCGAGGTGCCGGTGCCGGAAAGGCGCAGCACGACGCGCGAGCCGCCTTCGAACAATATTCGGATGCCCTGGTTCTTGCTCACCGAGCCGTCGACCGGATCGTGATAGGCAAAATCGTCGGCCTTGGCGATTTTCAGGCCGCGCACGCTCGTACCGGGGAGTGAACCGAGCTTGGCGCGCAGCTCATCCACCAGCGCGTTGGCGCGGTCGCTCTCGACCTCTTCATAGTCGTGGCGCGAATAGTAATTGCGTCCGTAGGTTGCCCAGTGCTCGGTGACGATGTCCTTGCAGCTCTCGCCGCGCGCGGCGAGGATGTTGAGCCACAGAAGCACCGCCCACAATCCGTCCTTCTCGCGCACATGGTTGGAGCCGGTGCCGGCGCTTTCCTCGCCGCAGATGGTCGCCATGCCGGCGTCGAGCAGGTTGCCGAAGAACTTCCAGCCGGTCGGCGTCTCGTAGATGCCTATGCCAAGCTTTTCGGCGACGCGATCGGCGGCGCCGCTGGTCGGCATAGAGCGGGCAATGCCCTTCAGGCCGTCCTTGTAGCCCGGCGCCAGTCTGGCATTGGCGGCAAGCATCGCCACCGAGTCCGACGGGGTGACGAAGATGCCTTTGCCGATGATCAGGTTGCGGTCGCCGTCGCCGTCGGAGGCCGCGCCGAAGTCGGGCGCGTCGGGGCCCATCATCTCGTCATAGAGATGCTTGGCGTGCACGAGGTTCGGATCGGGATGATGACCGCCGAAGTCCGGCAGCGGCTTGAAGTTGCGGCAGGTGCCGTCCGGCGCGCCGAGCCGGCGTTCCAGAATCTCCTTGGCATAGGGACCGGTCACCGCGTGCATGGCGTCGAAGCGCATGCGGAAGCCCGATTTGAACAGCTTCCTCAGCGCGTCGAAGTCGAACAGACTCTCCATCAATTCGGCATAGTCCTTGACCGGGTCGATGATCTCGACCGTCATGTCGCCGGCCTTGACGGTGCCGATCGTGTCGATGTCGATCTCGCCGATATCGGCGATCTTGAAGCTCTTGATCTCCTTCGACCTGGCGAAGATCGCGTCGGTGATCTTTTCGGGCGCCGGGCCGCCATTGCCGGCATTGTACTTGATGCCGAAATCCTCATGCGGGCCGCCGGGATTGTGGCTGGCCGACAGGATGATGCCGCCGAAGGTCTTGTATTTGCGGATGACGTTGGAGGCGGCCGGCGTCGAAAGGATGCCGCCCTGGCCGACCATCACCTTGCCGAAGCCGTTGCCGGCGGCAATGGCGATGGCCTTCTGGATGACCTCGCGATTGTAGAAGCGGCCGTCGCCGCCGATCACCAGCGTCTTGCCCTGAAAACCGTCCAGCGCGTCGAAGATCGACTGGATGAAGTTCTCGGCATAGTGCTCCTGCTGGAATACCGGCACCTTCTTGCGCAGGCCGGACGTGCCGGGCTTCTGGTCGGTATAGGGTTTGGTGGGGACGGTTTTTATCATGCCTCAGGCAGCCCTTTTCGAAAGCAGCAAGCGATAGAGTTCTACGTATTTTTCGGCGCTCTTGTCCCAGGAGACATCGGCCTTCATGCCCTGGCGCTGGATCGAGGCCCAGGTGGCCGGCCGCGCGTGCTGCTCGACCAGCCGCTGGATGGCATGCAGCATTGCGCCGCCATTGTTGGGCGCGAATTGGAAACCGGTGGCGACGCCGGCCGACAACGCTGCTTCATTGGCGTCGATGATGGTGTCGGCGAGGCCGCCGGTGCGGGCGACGACCGGCACGCAGCCATAGCGCAGGCCGTAGAGCTGGGTCAGCCCGCAAGGCTCGAAGCGCGACGGGATGATGATGGCGTCGCAGCCGCCCTGCATGACATGCGAAAGCCCCTCGTCATAACCCACGACGACGCCGACACGGCCGCGATGGCGAGCCGCGGCGGCAAGCAGCGTGCCTTCGAGGCCGGCGTCGCCGGAGCCCAGAATGGCGAGGCGCGCGCCGGCGGCGACGATGCCGTCGACGACCGCGGCCAGAATGTCCATGCCCTTCTGCCAGGTCAGCCGGCTGACGACGCAGACGATCGGGCTGCCGTCCGCCGCAAGGCCGAAACGGTCCTCGACCGCCTTGCGGTTCTTGGCGCGGGCTTCGAGAGTCGCCGCAGAGTATTTGGCGACCAGATGCTTGTCGGTCTGAGGATTCCAGATGTCGACGTCGATGCCATTGACGATGCCGTAGAGGTCGGTGGCGCGCATGTTGATCAGGCCGTCGAGGCCCATGCCGAATTCCGGCGAGCGGATTTCCTGCGCATAGGTCGGGCTCACCGTGGTGATCGCCCAGGCGGCCTGCAGGCCGGCCTTCAGATAGCCGACGCCGCCATAATATTCGACGCCGTCGAGCTGCATCGCCACGCCCGGCAGGCCGAGCTCGCCGAAGATGCCGGCGCCGAACTGACCCTGGAAGGCAAGGTTGTGCACGGTGATCAGCGACGGCACGCCGACCGCCTTGCCGTAGCGCATATAGGCAAGCGTCATCGCCGACTGCCAGTCATGGGCATGGACGATGTCAGGCTGGTAGCCGGAGATCGCGCCGCCGGCAATATCGCCGCCGACCTGGCTCAGCGCCGCGAAGCGACGCCAGTTGTCCGGCCAGTCGGCCCCGGATGCCGTGCCGTAAGGGCCGCCTTGACGATCGAAGAGATGCGGCGCGTCCAACACGAAGAGGTCGAGATCGCCGATCTTGACGGCATGGACCGAGGCCTTGCCACCTTGCAGCAGCGGGTACTGGTAGACGGGTTTCTTCTTGGCGAAGGCCGCCATCACCACGGGATAGCCGGGAACGAGCGTGCGCATCGCCACGCCCTTCCCGGCCAGCGCGATCGGCAAGGCGCCGGTCACGTCGGCGAGACCACCGGTCTTGATCAGCGGGAAGATTTCGGGCGTGACCGACAGAACCTGCATGCGCTCCACATTCCGATTTCAACGTGACAGGTCAAAGTGACAATCTGTTGATCAAGTCGTCGGCTTGCTGATCGACCTTATCAGGTCGACAACTTTGCCGATCAACCCTAGCGGGTGGACGGCTTGATCAACCCTATCAGGTCGACAACTTGTTGATCATATCCTGCGTGATCAGGCAGATGCCCTTCTCCGAAACACGGAAGCGCTTGGCGTCGAGCGCCGCATCCTCGCCGACCACCAGTCCTTCCGGGATCTGCACGCCATGGTCGATGACGACGCGCTTGAGGCGCGCGTTGCGGCCGACAGTCACGTCGGGCAGCATCACCACCTCCTCGAGCTTGGAGTAGGAATTGATGCGCGCGCCGGTGAAGATCAGGCTGCGGCGCAGCGAGGCGCCGGAGACGATGCAGTCGCCGGAGACCAGCGAGGAGATCGCCTCGCCGCGGCGGCCGTCCTCGTCATGCACGAACTTTGCCGGCGGCTTCAATTCCGCATAGGTCCAGATCGGCCAGTCGCGGTCGTAGAGATCGAGTTCCGGTGTGACGTCGGTGAGGTCGATATTGGCTTCCCAATAGGCGTCCACGGTTCCGACGTCGCGCCAGTAGGGCTCGGACTCATGCGAGGAGCGCACGCAGGACTTTGCGAAGCGATGCGCGATCGCCTTACCGTGCTGCACGATATAGGGGATGATGTCCTTGCCGAAGTCGCGGCTGGAGCCGGGTTCGGCTGCGTCGCGGCGCAGCTGCTCCATCAGGAACTTGGTCTTGAAGACATAGATGCCCATCGAGGCGAGCGCGAATTCCGGCTTATCCGGGATGCCCGGCGGATCGGCCGGCTTTTCGACGAAGGCGATGATGTTGTCCTTGGCATCGACATGCATGACGCCGAAGCCGGTCGCCTCTAGGCGCGGCACCTCCAGGCAACCGACGGTGACGTCGGCGCCCGCATCGACATGCTGGCGCAGCATCAGCTCGTAGTCCATCTTGTAGATGTGGTCGCCGGCAAGGATGACCATGTATTCGGGGCCATAGGCCTCGATGATGTCGATGTTCTGGTAGACGGCGTCGGCAGTGCCTTCGTACCACTGCGTTTCCGAAACGCGCTGCGATGCGGGCAGGATGTCGAAGCTTTCGTTTCGCTCAGGCCGCAGGAAGTTCCAGCCGCGCTGCAGGTGGCGGATCAGCGAATGCGCCTTGTACTGGGTGGCGACGCCGAGGCGGCGGATGCCGGAGTTCAGCGCGTTGGAGAGCGCGAAGTCGATAATGCGCGTCTTGCCGCCGAAATAGACGGCGGGTTTGGCGCGCCGGTCGGTCAGCTCCTTGAGGCGGCTGCCGCGGCCGCCGGCCAGCACATAGGCCATGGCGTCGCGCGCCAGCGGCTGGGTTCTTTTGAGTTCTGCCATTTTGTTACCCTCCCAAATAAGCTGCCCGGATCGTTGCAAGAGCAGGATGGCACATCATCTGCTTCAATCCGTGACGAATTCCAGCATGATCGTCGAGAGCGGCGGCAGAAGCATCGTCGCCGATACGCCGCCCCCTTCCCCGCTCGCCTTGACCGCGCCGCCATTGCCCATCCCGGAGCCGCCATAGTCGGCGGCATCCGTATTGATGATCTCGCGCCACTTTCCCGCCCTCGGCAGCGGCACGCGATAGTTCTCGCGCGGCACCGGCGTGAAGTTGGAGATGACGGCGATCGGGTTGCCGTCCGGCGCGCTGCGCAACCATGCGAAGACCGAATTGTCGCGATCGTCGACGATCAGCCAGGAAAAGCCTTCCGGCTCGCAGTCGCGCGCGTGCAGCGCCGGGCGCGAACGGTAGAGATAGTTCAGGTCGCGCACCGTCTGCCAGACGCCGCGATGCGGCGCGAATTCGAGCAGGTTCCAGTCGAGCGCGCGTTCCTCGCTCCACTCGCGGCGCTGGGCGAATTCCTGGCCCATGAACAGGAGCTTCTTGCCGGGATAGCCCCACATGAAGGCATAATAGGCGCGCAGCGTCGCGAACTTCTGCCAGTCGTCGCCGGCCATCTTGTGGAGCAGCGTGCCTTTACCGTGCACGACCTCGTCATGCGACAGCGGCAGCACGAAGTTCTCCGAGAAAGCGTAGACCAGGCCGAAGGTGATGTCATTGTGGTGGTGCTTGCGGAAGATCGGCTCCTTGGAAAGGTACTCCAGCGTGTCATGCATGAAGCCCATGTTCCACTTGAAGCCGAAGCCGAGCCCGCCCTCATGCACGGGACGCGACACTTTCGGCCATGAGGTCGATTCCTCGGCGATCGTCATCACGCCGGGGTGGTGGCCGTAGAGCTCCTTGTTCATCTTCTGCAGGAAGCTGACGGCCTGCAGGTTCTCGCGCCCGCCCTTCTCATTGGGGATCCATTCGCCCGCCTTGCGCGAATAATCGAGGTAGAGCATCGAGGCGACCGCGTCGACGCGCAATCCGTCGACATGGTATTTCTCGGCCCAGAACAGCGCGTTGTTGACGAGGAACGATACCACCTCGCGGCGGCCGAAATTGTAGATCGCGGTGTTCCAGTCGGGATGGAAACCCTGGCGCGGATCGGCATGCTCGTAGAGCGCGGTGCCGTCGAACTTCACCAGCCCATGCTCGTCGACCGGGAAATGCGCCGGCACCCAGTCGAGGATGACCCCGATGCCGGCGCGGTGCGCGCCGTCGACAAAACGGGCGAAGCCGTCAGGGTCGCCGAAGCGCGCCGTCGGCGCGTAAAGGCCGGTGGTTTGATAGCCCCAGGACGGGTCGTAAGGATGCTCCGAGATCGGCAGGAACTCGATATGGGTGAAGCCGGTGTCGACCGCATAAGGGATCAGCCGCGCCGCAAGCTCGTCCCAGGAGAGGAACGTGCCGTCGTCGCGGCGCTGCCAGGAGCCGGCGTGGACCTCGTAGATCGAGATCGCCTCGCGCCGGGGATCGGCCTTGCGCCAGTAGCCGCGATGCGCCTCGTCGCCCCATTGATGCGCCATCGGCGGCGCCGTCACCGAGGCGGTCGCCGGTCGCAGTTCCGATTCGAAGGCGAACGGGTCGGCCTTGAGCGGCAGGCGCACGCCGTCGGGCGCGATGATCTCAAACTTGTAGGGCTGGCCCGCGCCGATATCGGGAATGAACAGCTCCCAGATGCCGGTGTCCTTGCGGTCGCGCATGGTGTGGCGGCGGCCGTCCCAGTCGTTGAAGGTCCCGACCACGGAGACGCGCCTGGCATTGGGCGCCCAGACCGCGAAATGCACGCCGGTGGCGCCTTCATGGTCGATGATGTGGGCGCCGAGCTTGTCGAATAGCCGTAAGTGCGAGCCCTCGGCCATGTAATAGTCGTCCATCGGTCCCAGCACCGGGCCGAAGGAATAGGGATCGGTCAGCCACCAGTCGCCGCCGGCATTCCTGGCATGATAGCGCAACGGCTGGCGCTTGCGGATGGAGACCTTGCCCTCGAAGAAGCCGGCATCGTCGCGGCGCGACAGCTCGCCCGCCTCCTTGCCGGTCAACGTATAGGCGGTGACGAATTCGGCGTTGGGCACGAAGCAGCGGGCGACGAAGCCCTTGCCGGCCTCATGCACGCCCAGAACCGCGAAAGGATTGCCATGCGTTCCGGCGACAATCGCCGCGACATCTCCGGCTGGCGCCAGTCCGTCCGGCCCGCTTGTCGCAGCGGTCGCGCGCGGCTTCCTCATCAAGCGGTCGCCCTCCCCGGGCATCTTGTTCTGGCGCATGCCTTGGTGCGGCATGCGCTGTTCTTTGTCTTGGTGCATGCCGTGATCCCAAAACCGCTCTGCACTTTTGGGCGGCATGCACCGGGGCCACACTTCTTGTGGCTCATGCAATCATATCAGACGGGCACGTTCCAGATGTCTTTCGCATATTGGCGGATTGTGCGATCGGACGAGAACCAGCCGACGCGAGCGACGTTGCGGATGGCGCGCGCGTACCAGTCGGGGCTGTTGCGCCAGACGGCGTCGACCTCGCGCTGGCAGGCGGCGTAGGAATCGAAGTCGGCCGCCACCATGAACCAGTCGCTCTGGTAGAGGCCGTTCATCAAGTCGCGGTAGCGGCCAGGATCGTCGGGCGAGAAGACGCCGGAGGAGATGGCGGACACCGCCTGTGACAGTTCCGGCGAGGCCTCGATCACTTCGCGCGGATTGTAGCCGTTGTTGCGTCGCTCGGCGACTTCGGCCGTGGTGAGGCCGAAGATGAAGATGTTGTCGTCGCCGACATGTTCCTTGATCTCGACATTGGCGCCGTCGAGCGTGCCAATGGTCAGCGCGCCGTTCAGCGCGAACTTCATGTTGCCGGTGCCGGAAGCTTCCATGCCGGCGGTCGAGATCTGCTCCGAAAGGTCGGCGGCCGGCATCATCACCTCGGCCAGGCTGACATTGTAGTTCGGCACGAACACGACCTTCAGCAGGCCGCGCACCGACGGATCGCCGTTGATGACCTTTGCGACGTCGTTGGCCAGTTTGATGATCAGCTTGGCGTTGTGGTAGCTCGGCGCCGCCTTGCCGCCGAAGAATTTCACGCGCGGCATCCAATCCCGCTCGGGATGCGAGCGGATCTGGTCGTAAAGCGCGATCGCCTCGAGGATGTTGAGCAGCTGCCGCTTGTATTCGTGGATGCGCTTGACCTGGATGTCGAACAGGGCCGACGGGTCGAGCCTGATGCCGAGCCGGTCGGCGACGAGATTGGCCAGCCTTGCCTTGTTCTGTCGCTTCACGGCGGCGAATTTTTCGCGGAAGGCCGCGTCTTCGGCGAGCGGATCGAGATCCTTGATCTTCTCGATGTCGTCCATGAAGCGGTCGCCAATCGCCTCGCGGGCAAGCGAGGTCAGCCCCGGATTGCACTGGATCAGCCAGCGGCGGGGCGTGATGCCGTTGGTCTTGTTGTTGATGCGGTCGGGATAGAGCTTGTGGAGATCGGCGAACACCGTCTCCTTCATCAGCTCGGTGTGCAGCGCCGAGACGCCGTTGATCGAATGCGAGCCGACAAAGGCCAGGTTGCCCATGCGCACGCGGCGGTCACCATTTTCCTGGATCAGCGAAATCCGTGCGATCTGCTCGCCCGAGAATTTTCCGGTGGCCCGCGCCTCCAGCAGAACCTGCGCATTGATGGCGTAGACGATCTGCATGTGGCGCGGCAAAAGCCGTTCGAACAGTGGCACCGGCCAGCTTTCCAGCGCCTCGGGCAACAGCGTGTGGTTGGTGTAGCCGAAGGTGCGCTTGGTGATGTCCCAGGCCAGGTCGAAATCCATGCCATGGACGTCCATCAGCAGCCGCATCAGCTCCGGCACGGCGACCGCGGGATGGGTGTCGTTGAGATGGATCGCCGCCTTGTCAGGCAAGGACTTCAGGTCGCCATACTGGCTCAAATGCCGCTGGACGATGTCCTGCAGCGAAGCGGTGGAGAAGAAATACTCCTGCCTGAGCCTCAGCTCCTGGCCGGCCATGTGGGAATCGGCCGGATAGAGCACGCGCGACAGCGCGTCGGCCTTGTTGCTCTCGGCCAGCGCGCCGATGTGGTCGCCGGCATTGAACTTGTCGAGCAGGATCGGGTCGATCGGCATGCCGGACCAGAGCCTCAGCGTGTTGACGCGCCTGGCGCGCCAGCCGGCCACCGGCGTGTCATAGGCGACGGCAAGCACGTGCTCGGTCGGCTTCCAGACATGGCGCTCGAGCCGGCCGTCCTTCGCGGTGATCGATTCCACCGAGCCGCCGAAGCCGACCTCGAAGGAGCGTTCGCGCCGCTCGAACTCCCAGGGATTGCCGTGGTCGAGCCAGGTCTCCGGCAGCTCGACCTGCCAGCCACCCTGGATTTCCTGGCGGAACATGCCGTTGGCGTAGCGGATGCCGTAGCCATGCGCGGGGATGTCGACGGTCGCCATGCTTTCCATGAAGCAGGCGGCGAGACGGCCGAGGCCGCCATTGCCGAGCGCCGCGTCGGGTTCGAGGCCGGCGATCAGGTCAAGATCGACGCCGAGCGAGGACAGCGCCTCGCGCATGTTCTCCATCAAGTCGAGATTGGAGAAGGCGTCGCGCATCAGGCGGCCGATCAGGAATTCGAGCGAAAGGTAATAGACGCGCTTTTCCTGCTGGTCGTAGGCTTCCTTGGTCGCCTGGATCCAGTGGTCGACGATGCGGTCGCGCACCACTTTGATCGAGGCGGTCAGCCAGTCATAGGGCGTGGCGACGGTGGTGTCCTTGCCGACCCGGTATTTGAGCGACATCAAGACTTCTTCGGCGAGCGTCTTGGGATCGGGATGGTCGAGGACAGGGACTTCGATCGTCATGGCGGATGTCATTTCGCCTCTCGTTCATTTGGCCTGATCATAGCGGCTTTCGCCGTTCCTCCCAGCCTATCCTATCGCATTGCAACATGCGTTCAATCGATTTGGTGATCGAGCCGTCAGCTGCCTGCTGCAATTGACCTATCCTGGAGATCAGGCCGCCAGTGCATCCTCCGGCGGCTTCTTGGCGCCGGTCATCAGCGCGACGGCATCCGACATCGAAATCTGCTTGGGGTCGACGACGCAGAGCCGGCGCCCGAGCCGGTGGATGTGGATGCGATCGGCCACCTCGAAGACATGCGGCATGTTGTGCGAGATGAGCACGATCGGCAGCCCGCGCTTCTTGACGTCGAGGATCAGCTCCAGCACGCGGCGGCTTTCCTTGACGCCGAGCGCCGCGGTCGGCTCGTCCATGATCACCACTTTCGAGCCGAAGGCGGCCGCGCGCGCCACCGCCACGCCCTGGCGCTGGCCGCCGGACAACGTCTCCACCGCTTGGCTGATGTTCTGGATGGTCATCAGCCCGAGCTCGGTCAGCTTATCGCGGGCGCGCTTTTCCATCGCTGGACGATCGAGCATCCGGAACCAGCTTCCGAGTGGGCCGGACTTACGGATCTCGCGACCGAGAAACATGTTGTCGGCGATCGACAGCGCCGGCGACAGCGCCAGGTTCTGGTAGACGGTCTCGATGCCGGCTTCTCGTGCCTCCATCGGCGACTTGAAGGCAACGGGCTTGCCTTCAAGCCGGATTTCACCTTCGTCGGGCACAGCGGCGCCGGAAATCGCCTTGATCAGCGATGATTTGCCGGCACCGTTGTCGCCGATCACCGCCAGAATTTCGCCCGGATAGAGGTCGAAATCGGCATTGTCGAGGGCGGTGACGCGGCCATAGCGCTTGGTAAGACCGCGCGCAGTGAGGATTGGGTCCTGGGTCATGGCTATGCCGAAACCTTTCTGATCCATTGATCTACCGCCACGGCGCCGATGATCAGCACGCCGGTGAGCAACACTTTCCATTGCGGATCGGCGCCCAGCATATTGAGGCCCATCGAGACGACGCCGACGATCATGGCGCCGAACAGCGTGCCGAGGATCGAGCCGCGGCCGCCGAAGAGCGAGATGCCGCCAATCACCGTCGCGGTGATGGCCTGAAGATTGTAGTCGGTGACCGCGGCGGACGGCGAGATCGAGCCGTTGCGGCCGATCGAGACCCAGGCCGCGAAGGCGGCGATCAGCCCGGCAAGGACGTAGACCGTCACCAGCACCCTCTTGGTCTGGATGCCGGACAGTTTCGCGGCCTCCTGATCGTCGCCGACGGCATAGACGTGGCGGCCCCAGGCTGTGTGGTTCAGTACATACCAAAGCAGCAGGACCAGCAGGACCATGGCGATAACGCCGGCCGTCAACACCGCGGAACCGACCCTGAAGCTCAGCGCGAAGAAGTGCAGCAGCGGCGCCTGGGCGTCGACATCGGCGTCGCGGATCGTCTCATTGGCCGAATAGATGAAATTCGTCGCCATGACGATGTTCCAGGTGCCGAGCGTGACGATGAAAGGCGGCAGCTTCATATAGGCGACGAGCAGGCCGTTGAGCAGGCCGCAGGCCGCGCCCGCGGCAAGGCCGAGCAACACGGCCAGGAGGGTCGGCATGCCGTAGGTGATGGCACAGTTGCCCATGATCACAGCCGAGATCACCATGATGACGCCGATCGAAAGGTCGATGCCGGCGGTCAGGATGACCAGCGTCTGGGCGGCGCCCAGGATGCCGACGATGGCGATCTGCTGCAGGATCAGCGTCAGCGTGTAGGACGAAAAGAAGCGCCCGCCGATAGCGATGCCGAAAATGATGATCGACAGCACCAGCACGATCAGCGGCACCGCCGCCGGCGTGGAATGCAGGAAATGCTGGGCGCGCTTCACAAACGATTTGCCGTGCTCCTCGAAGGCGGCGACGTTGGTATCGCTGCCCGAGAGAACCTTCTCGAATTCCTGGATCTGGGACATATCTCCTCCCGTCTCACGGAACTTCGTCATGGCTCCGTGCCGCGTTTACGCATTCCGGTCTCTCGCCGGGCTTATCAGCGCTTACGAAAATGCATCGTCCACCCGATGCGGCCGGGGATCAAGCCCCCAGCCGCAAGGTTTGTGCGCTCAGGCGGGCATCAGCCCCAGCACTTGGCGAGGCCTTCCTTGGTGTCGATGGACTTCACGCCATTGGCCGGCTTGTCGGTCACGAGGTTGACGCCGGTATCGAAGAAGTTCTTGCCTTCGGTCGGCTTCGGCTTGGTGCCGTCCTTGGCGTATTTGGCGATGGCCTCGATGCCGAGCGCGGCCATCTGCAGCGGATATTGCTGCGAGGTAGCGCCGATCACGCCTTCGGTAACCGACTTCACGCCCGGGCAACCGCCGTCGACCGAAACGATCAGCACCTGCTTTTCGAGGCCAACGGCCTTGAGCGCCTGATAGGCGCCGACAGCGGCGGGCTCGTTGATGGTGTGGATGACGTTGATGGTGTTGTCCTTCTGGAGAAGGTTCTCCATCGCCTTGCGGCCGCCTTCCTCGTTGCCGTTGGTGACGTCATGGCCAACGATGCGCGGATCGTCCTCATCGCCGATCTTGTTGGGGTCCTTCACGTCGATGCCGTAACCCATCATGAAGCCCTGGTCGCGCAGAACGTCGACGGTCGGCTGCGAGGGGGTGAGGTCGAGGAAGCCGATCTTGGCGTCCTTGGCCTTGTCGCCGAGCGTCGCGGCAGCCCAGGCACCGATCAGCTTGCCGGCTTCGAGGTTGTCGGTGGCGAAGGTGGCGTCCGCGGCATCGATCGGATCGAGCGGCGTGTCGAGCGCGATCACCAGCAGGCCGGCGTCGCGCGCCTTCTTTACCGTCGGGACGATGCCCTTGGTGTCGGACGCGGTGATCAGGATGCCCTTGGCGCCGTCGGCGATGCAGCTTTCGATCGCCGCCACCTGGCTTTCGCTGTCACCGTCGATCTTGCCGGCATAGGTCTTGAGGTCGACGCCAAGCTCCTTGGCTTTGGCGGTCGCGCCTTCCTTCATCTTGACGAAGAACGGGTTGGTGTCGGTCTTGGTGATCAGGCAGGCGCCGACGCCGGCGGCCGATGCCGACGAAGCGAACGCCATCAGGCCCAAGCCGGCGGCCGCAAACACGGTAGACTTCAGCAGTGATTTCTTGGTCACGATTTCCTCCCAATGGAACTGTTGCGGACGCCGGCCACCCGGCGCCTCAAGCGCGTCCACCTTTTCTCCCAGCGTGGACACATCTCAAAAAACACCAGGACAGAACGGCTGTCAATAATTAAATCACTCTTATTTATTATTGACACTCTTGCGTCGTTCACTCATTCTGAACGAAAAGCATCGCGGGGAAACAAACGGGAGGAACAGGGTGGAGACCGGCATTGCGAGGCACGGTTCGCCCGAGGCTTTGGAGCGCCGGCTGCATCGCGGCACCAACCAAAGCGGCATGCGCGACCACAACGAGCGCTTGGTGCTGTCCCTGGTGCGCCAGCACGGCAGCCTGGCCAAATCCGATATCGCGCGCATGACCGGGCTGTCGGCCCAGACGGTGTCGGTCATCATGCGCGAGCTCGAGGAAGACAAGCTGCTGGTCCGCCAGGCGCCGCTGCGCGGCAAGATCGGCCAGCCTTCGATCCCGATGGCGCTCAACCCGGAAGGCGCCTTCTTCATCGGCCTCAAGATCGGTCGCCGCAGCGCCGAGCTGGTGCTGATCGACTTCCTCGGCAATGTGCGCGCCATGCTGCAGCACTCCTACCGCTATCCCGCGCCGCGCGAGACCGTCGAGTTCGTCACCGCCGGCATCAGGACTATGCGCGGCGAACTGACGCCGGCGCAGGACAAGCGCATTGCCGGGCTCGGCGTCGCCATGCCGTTCGAACTGTGGAACTGGGCCGACACGGCCGGCGCCCCGCGCGACGTGATGGAGGAATGGCGCCATCGCGACATACGCGCCGACATCCAGGCGCAGTGCGAGTTCCCCGTCTACCTGCAGAATGACGCGACTTCGGCCTGCGGCGCCGAGCTTGTCTTCGGCCAGGCGGGCGCGGCGCGCGACTTCGTCTATTTCTATATCGGCGCCTTTGCCGGCGGCGGCATCGTTCTCAACGGCCGTCTTTACAGCGGGCCGAAGGGGAACGCCGGCGCGTTGGGCTCGATGCCGGTGCCGGGGCCGGACGGCAAGCCGACGCAGCTCATCGACGTCGCCTCGATCGCGATGCTGGAGAAGGCGCTTTCCGCCAAGGGCATCGACGGCTCCTATCTATGGACTTCGCCGCAGGAATGGGGCGACATCGGCGCCGAGCTCGACGAATGGATCGTCAGCGCCTCGCGCGCGCTTGCCTATGCCATCGTCGCGGCCTCGTCCGTCATCGATTTCGAAGCGGCGGTGATCGACGGCTGGATGCCGCTCGATGTGCGGCGCCGTCTTGTCGAGGCGATCCGGCAAGCCATTTCCGGCATCGACGCCGAGGGACTGAAGCTGCCCTTCGTGCGCGAGGGGACCGTCGGCATCCATGCGCGGGCGCTGGGCGGCGCCAGCCTGCCGCTTTCGGAGCGCTTCCTGATCGGGCCGAACACATCCGGGGGCGCCTGACCATGCTGATCGGCATCCCCTCACTGCTCGGGCCGCAGTTCCTGGCGACGCTCAGGGCCATGGGCCATGGCGACGAGATCGCCATCGTCGACGGCAATTATCCGGCCGAGGAACAGGCGCGCCGGCTGATCCGCGCGGATGGCCACCCTATCATCCCGGTGCTTGACGCCGTGCTCAGCGTGCTGCCGGTGGACGAGGCGGTGCCGGAAGCGCTGTTCCGCGCCTCGGTCAACGGCGACCCGGCGCTGGCCGACCCCGTGCATCGCGAGATGGAAGCGGTTTGCGCCAGACGCGCGCCGGGCCATAAGGTGGTTGCGCTGGCCGGGCCTGACTTCTATGCACGCGTCAAGGCCGCGCACGCGATCGTGGCGACCAGCGAACCCAGGCTCTTTGCCAACATCATCATCCGCAAGGGCGTGATCCATCCGCCGGAGACCAAGACGACATGATCCTTTGCTGTGGCGAAGCCCTGATCGACATGCTGCCGCGCATCACGACGGAAGGCGAAGCCGCCTTCGCGCCCTATGTCGGCGGCGCGGTGTTCAACTCCGCGATCGCGCTTGGACGGCTGGGCGCCCCGGCGGGCTTCTTCTCGGGCCTCTCCTCCGACCTGTTCGGCGGCCAGTTCCGCGACGCGCTCGGCGCCAGCAAGGTGAGCTCCACCTATGCGCACACCTCGCCGCGTCCGACGACGCTCGCTTTCGTGCGGCTCACCAACGGCCAGGCGACCTACACTTTCTATGACGAGAACACCGCCGGGCGCATGCTGACCATCGAGGACCTGCCGAAGCTCGGCGCGGAGATCGAGGCGATGCTGTTCGGCGCCATCAGCCTGATCTCGGAGCCGGCGGGCTCGGCCTATGAGGAATTCATGCGCCGCGAGCACGAAAGCCGCGTGATGATGCTCGACCCCAACATCCGGCCGAACTTCATCCCGGACAAGGCCAAGCATCTCAGACGCATCCGCGAGATGATGGCGATGGCCGACATCGTCAAACTGTCGGACGAGGACCTCAAATGGTTCGACGAGGCGGGCTCGCATGAGGATGTCGTGCGCAACTGGCTGGATCGCGGGCCGAAGCTGATCGTCGTCACCCATGGCAGCGAAGGCGCCGTCGGCTACAGCAAGGCGCACAAGGTCACGGTCATGCCGCAGAAGGTGAAGGTGGTCGACACGGTCGGCGCCGGCGACACCTTCAATGCCGGCATCCTGGCCTCGCTGCATGAGCAGGGCCTGCTCACCAAGGCGGCGATCGGCGAGCTCTCCGAAGACGCCATCCGCAAGGCGCTGGAGCTCGGCGCCAGGGCGGCGGCGGTGACGGTTTCGCGGGCCGGCGCCAACCCGCCCTGGCGGCACGAGATCGCGTAAGCGGTTGTCCGGATTGGCCGAAAGGCCTCCGCAGCCGATCACTTTATGTTTCCAAAGCTGGGAACGGCGCGATAAAAACCATTGAAAATGCTCGTTTTAGCCCGGTTTTCCGGCTTCTTCGGGCATTGCGCCGGCAAAGAGCGGTAACAGGCTGCGACACATAAGCAATTTGCCCCGGACCCGGCCGGCTTTCTCAGCCGCGCCAAGTCTGATACCAGCGGGCCGGTTTATTGGCATTTTGAGGCCGACATGCAGTTCATCGATCTAGGCGCGCAGCGCGAACGAATCCACGACCGGCTGAAGGCCGCGATCGACCGTGTGGTCGAGGACGGCCGCTATATCCTCGGCCCGCAGGTCACCGAATTCGAGAACAAGCTCGCGGCCTATATCGGCGTCAAGCATGTGGTCGCCTGCGCCAACGGCACCGACGCGCTGCTTTTGCCGCTGTTTGCCGCCGGCATCGGCCCGGGCGACGCGGTGTTCGTGCCGAGCTTCACCTTCGCCGCCACGGCCGAAGTCGTGGCGCTGGCCAAGGCCGAGCCGGTATTCGTGGATGTCGATCAAAGCACCTACAATATCGACATCGCCAGCCTCGAGGCGGCGATCGAGATGATCAAGAAGGAAGGACGGCTGAAGCCGAAGGCGATCATCCCGGTCGACCTGTTCGGGCTCGCCGCCGACTACGACGCGATCATGGCGATTGCCAAGCGCGAGAACCTCCTTGTGATCGAGGACGCCGCGCAGTCAATGGGCGGTTCGGCCGACGTCCAGGCGATCGGCGGTTCCGCCGACGCCAAAATGTGCGGCGCCTTCGGCCATGTCGGCTCGACCAGTTTTTATCCGGCCAAGCCCCTTGGCTGCTACGGCGACGGCGGCGCCATGTTCACCAATGACGGCGCGCTGGCCGACAAGCTGCGGTCCTTTGCCTTCCACGGCAAGGGCGAGACGCAATACGACAATGTCCGCATCGGCATCAACTCGCGCCTCGACACGCTGCAGGCGGCGATCCTGATCGAGAAGCTCGCCATCCTCGAGGATGAGATGGTGGCGCGGCAAGTCGTGGCGGACCGTTACGCCAAGGGTCTCGGCGACATCGTCAAGGCGTCGCGCAACCTGGGCCACAGCCGCTCGGCTTGGGCGCAGTACGCGATCGAGACCCCGAAGCGCGACGGGCTGAAAGCGCATCTCGGCGAAAAGGGCATCCCGTCGGTGATCTACTATGTGAAGCCGCTGCATGAGCAGGTGGCCTACAAGGACTATCCGCGCACGCCCACCGGCCTTGCCGTCTCTGAAACGCTGCCGAAGCAGATCCTCTGCCTGCCGATGCACGCCTATCTCAGCGAAGCCGACCAGGACCGCATCATCGAGACGATCCGCAACTACATCGGCTCGAACTCGGCGCATGTCGCGGCGGCTTGAACGGCACCTTCGTCATCCTCGGGCTTGACCCGAGGATCCATGCCGTGACCTGAAGCGTGGAGCACAACGGTGCAGAATTCTGTAACCGCTGCAATGCTTTAGCGTAACGGCATGGATCCTAGGGTCTGCGCGCGTCGCTTCGCTCCTTGCTCCGCCCTAGGATGACGACGCGACAACTGGCGGCGCCAATCGCTAATGCTTTAAGCCGCCCCCTTCCCCGTCGCAATGAAATGCGGGTTGGCGAAATCGCTGTCGCTGGCCTGGTTGCGCTTGCCGTAGACGAGCGGCAGGCCGTCCAGCGTGCGGGTCATGCCGCCCGCGGCGCGCAGCACCGCGTCGCCCGCCGCCGTGTCCCATTCCATCGTGCGGCCGAAGCGCGGATAGATGTCCGCCTCTGCCGCGGCGAGCAGGCAGAATTTCAGCGACGAGCCGACCGAGACGATCTCAGCTGCGCCGAGGTCGCGGATGAAGGCGTCGGTTTCAGGCGTGTTGTGCGAGCGGCTGGCGACGACGGCGAGCGGGCTGCCCCCTTCCCGCACGCTAATCGGCCGGCGGCCAGCAATGCGATAATCGGCATCGACCTCCAGCGCCTCGGCCCTGCCAGGCCGTCCGCTGAAGAAGCGCCCAGTGCACGGCGCGTAGACAACGCCGACTTCCGGCACGCCATGGCGCACCAGCGCGATGTTGACGGTGAAGTCGGTGCGCCGGTTGACGAATTCCTTGGTGCCGTCGAGCGGATCGATCAGGAAGAAGGCGCCTTCGAGGTCGGGCGTGGCGATGCCGGCTGCCACCTCTTCCTCGGCCACGCAATGGATATCCGGATAGGCGGCTCGCAGGCCGGCGAGAATGATCTTCTCGCTTTCGCGATCGGCTTCCGTCACCGGCGAGGAGTCGGCCTTGCTGTCGACGGCGCAGCCTTCGTGGAAGACGCGCATGACCTCGCGCCCCGCTTCCAGCGCCAGTCGCTCGAAAACGCCCAGCATGGCCTCGTCGTCAGATACCGCCGCCATTGTCATACTGCTCTTCGGCAATGTCGCGCTCGGTCAGCCACTGCTCCAGGGCTTCCGCCATCTCCTGCGGGCTCCGGCCGAGCGTCTTGAGGTGGATTTCGGGATTCTCCGGCGCCTCATAGGGAGAATCGACACCGGTGAAATTCTTGATCTCGCCGCTCAAGGCGCGCGCATAAAGCCCCTTCGGATCACGGCGCGCGCATTCCTCGAACGGGGTGTCGACGAACACCTCGACGAACTCGCCCTCGGCCATCAGCTCGCGGGCCACGCGCCGCTCCGCGGCAAAGGGCGAGATGAAGGAGACGATGACGATCAGCCCGGCATCGGCCATCAGCTTGGCCACCTCGGCGACGCGGCGGATGTTTTCGACGCGGTCCGCGTCGGTGAAGCCGAGATCGCGGTTCAGCCCGTGGCGGACATTGTCGCCGTCGAGGATGTAGGTGTGGCGGCCGGACGCGAACAGCTTCTTCTCGAAGAGGTTAGCGATGGTCGACTTGCCGGAACCGGAGAGCCCGGTGAACCAGAACACCGCCGGGCGCTGGTTCTTCAGGTCGGAACGGCCGCGCTTTCCGACATCGAGCGACTGCCAGTGGATGTTTTCGGCACGGCGCAGCGAATGCAGGATCATGCCGGCGCCGACGGTGGCGTTGGTGATGCGGTCGATCAGGATGAAGGCACCGGTGGTGCGGTTCTCGGCAAAGGGATCGAAGGCGATCGGCGCCCGCGTCGAGAGATTGCAGACGCCGACCTCGTTGAGGTCGAGCGACTTCGCCGCCTCATGCGCGAAATCGTTGACGTTGACGCGGTATTTCAGCTCGGTGACCGTGGCGCTGACCTGGTCGGTCTCGGTGCGCAGGATGTAGGAACGGCCGGGCAGCAGCGCCTGCTCGTCGAACCAGACGATGTTGGCGGCGAACTGGTCGGCGACCTGCGGTCTAGCTGCCGGCGACACCAGCATGTTGCCGCGCGACACCTCGACCTCATCCTCGAGGACCAGCGTGATCGCCTGGCCTGCGACCGCCCGATCGAGATCGCCGCCCTGCGCGACGATGCGCTTGACCCGGGAGGCCTTGCCGGATTTGGCAACGACGACCTCCTCGCCTTGCGAAACGGTGCCCGAGGCGATGGTGCCGGCGAAGCCGCGAAAATCGAGGTTCGGACGGTTCACATACTGAACCGGGAAGCGGAACGGCAGTTCGACCACCGCCTCGTCGACCGACACGGTTTCGAGATGCTCGATGAGCGACGGGCCGGAATACCAGGGCGTGCGCTCCGAGCGGCTGGTGACGTTGTCGCCGAAACGCGCCGACATAGGGATCGGCACGACGCTGACGAAGCCTAGCTCTTTTGCGAACTCGCCATAATCGGCGACGATCTGGTCAAACGCAGCCTTGTCGAAGTTGATAAGGTCGATCTTGTTGACCGCCAGCACGATGTGACGGATGCCGAGCAGCGAGGCGATGATCGAATGACGCCGGGTCTGGCGCAGCACGCCCTGGCGCGCATCGATCAGCACGATGGCGAGGTCGGCGGTCGAAGCGCCGGTCGCCATGTTGCGCGTGTACTGCTCATGCCCAGGCGTATCGGCGACGATGAACTTGCGCTTCGGCGTGGCGAAGAAACGGTAGGCGACGTCGATGGTGATGCCCTGCTCGCGCTCGGCTTCCAGCCCGTCGACCAGCAGCGCGAAGTCGATGTCGTCGCCGGTAGTGCCGTGCTTGCGCGAATCCTTCTCCAGCGCGGCAAGCTGGTCCTCGAAGATCTGCTTGGTGTCGGAGAGCAGGCGGCCGATGAGCGTGGACTTGCCGTCATCGACGGAACCGCAGGTGAGGAAGCGCAGTAGCGACTTCTTCTCCTGCGCGGCCATGTAGTCGCGGATGGAATCGGTCGGGGCGAGGCTTTTGGCCATGATGTGGCGCATTATCAGAAATAACCCTCGCGCTTCTTCTTTTCCATCGAGCCCGCCTCGTCGCGGTCGATGAGGCGGCCCTGGCGCTCGGAGGTGCGGGCGGTCAGCATCTCGCCGACGATGGCCTCCAGCGTATCGGCGTCCGATTCGATGGCGCCGGTCAGCGGATAGCAGCCCAATGTTCGGAAGCGCACCAGACGGTTCTCGATCGTCTCGCCAGGGCGCAACTGCATACGGTCATCATCCTTCAGGATCAGCATGCCGTCGCGCTCCACCACCGGCCGCTCCTTGGCGAAATACAGCGGTACGATCGGGATGTTCTCCTGCAGGATGTATTGCCAGATGTCGAGCTCGGTCCAGTTCGACAGCGGGAAGACACGGATCGATTCGCCCGGCGCGATGCGGGTGTTGAAGATCTTCCACATTTCCGGCCGCTGGTTCTTGGGGTCCCAGGAATGCTGCGCGTTGCGGAAGGAGAAGATGCGCTCCTTGGCGCGCGACTTCTCCTCGTCGCGGCGGGCGCCGCCGAAAGCGGCATCGAAGCCGTATTTGTCGAGCGCCTGGCGCAGCGCCACCGTCTTCATCACATGGGTGTGGGTGTTGGAGCCATGGTCGAAGGGGTTGATGCCGTCGCGAACACCGTCTTCGTTGACATGGACGAGCAGGTCGAAGCCGAGCTTCTGCGCCATCTGGTCGCGAAACGCGATCATCTCGCGAAACTTCCAGGTGGTGTCGACATGCAGGAAAGGAAAAGGCGGCTTGGCGGGATAGAAGGCCTTCATCGCCAGATGTATCAGCACTGAGGAATCCTTGCCGACGGAATAGAGCATCACCGGCTTGGAGAAAGAGGCCGCGACCTCGCGGAAGATGTGGATGGACTCGGCCTCGAGCCGCTGCAGATGCGTGAGCGCGATATTCATGGACTGTCGAGCGTTCTCTCGTGCCGTCGGGCGGAAATCTTGCATTGCGGGCGCAATTCCATGCCGCCCGGGCGCAAATTTCACTTCTGACAAACTGTTTCGTGCGGGCGTTCTAACAGATCGGCGCTGTTCATAACAATGCAGGACGCGCCGGACGCGCGATGATTAGGGAACGAATTTTCCAAGTGAGGCCGGGAAAGCGGAAAATCCTGCCAAGGCGTTCGAAGCGGCAGTGGGAAAAGGACCGTAAGTTCCGAAGATGTCAGCTGTTACGAACCAAGGATTTCTGTCGGAACATCATAACCGGCCTATCGCGGAACGGCGCCAGCGGCTATACGGGCTCGGGGAACGGGCAAGGCGCGGCAAACGGAGTCGGTCCAGCCGGCCATCGGCTGGCGTCACGGATCCGGGCGCAACCTGGAAATTGCGAAGCAAGCATTTGAACCCGTTTACAACGCTCCGGCGTCACCTCTCGCCCGCACAGATCAATTTCTATTTTTCGATCATCTGCTTTTTTTCGCCGCCGGTGCTCGGTTCGCTGGTCAGCATCGCCTTCAATGCCGGCGGTGTGTGGTCGGTAATGCTGCTGGCCGCGAAGCGGCGGCGCTTCAACATCGACCGGCCGATGCTCGCCTTGACGATGGCGATCTATGCCTATTGCGCGACCATGGTGCTTGCTTCGCTCGTCAACGGCACGCTGGCGGCAGATCTGCGGCTCTTCCTGCCGCTGATCACCTTCCTGCTCTTCCCCACCTCCTACTCGACCTGGAGCATCACCGAGAAGACCACGCTGGCACGCATCGCCATTCTGGCAAGCGCCGCGGCCTGTTTCGGCGCATTGGCGATCGCCATCGTCCAGTATCACTGGCTGGGCATAAGGGCCGAGGGCGGCGCCGGAAACGCGATCGTCTTCGCAACCGTCACCTGCCTTGCCGTCATGCTATGCCTCGCCGGCGCCCTGTCGGGCATCGAGACGCGCTGGAAGCTGCTGGCCCTGGCGGCGACCGCCGGAAGCGTGGCAATCATCTATTCGGGCTCGCGCATGATCTGGGTGGCCGTGCCGATTGCCGGCATCGTCGTCCTTCTCATCAATCGCCGCCGGTTCGCCGGCGCCAGCGTGGCGCGGTTCCTGGCAATTGGCCTGGTGGCCGCCGTTGTGATCGCCGCCATCGGCTATCGCGTGATCCTGGATCGAACTGACTTCCTGGTAAGCGATTGGGATGCGCTGAACGCCAATGGCGACCATTCGACGGCGCTGGGTCTGCGCGTGGCGATGTGGGAAATCGGCGTCAACGCTTTTCGCGAGATGCCGATTTTCGGCCATGGTATCTCGGCCAGCCGGGCGCTGATGAATCAAGCGCTTCAGGACCGGTTCGGCTTGCAGGAGACCCTCAGTCATTTCCACAATGGCTTCCTGACGGCGCTGGTCCAGGCCGGACTGCTGGGAGCGCTGGCCCTGGCGTCGATCTTCATCGTTGCCGCTTGGAATGCGGCAAGGACGCTGCGTTTCAGCGCGGATCCGCTGGAGCGGTTCGGCGCGACGGTGATCCTTGTCGCGGTCATCACCTATCTCATCGCCGGAATGACCGGTATCCTCATCGGCCACGATATCCTCGACGCGACGCTGATGGTGTTCCTGGTTTCGGGAACCTACCTTGCGTCCGGGCGGACGGTGGCGCCAATCGGGAAAAGCGCGCCCGCCATGTCGCCGGACGCCAGCCCGCAACCATGAAGGTCCTGGTCACCGGCGCGACAGGGTTCGTTGGACAACGGATCGCCAGCCGGTTGCGCGAGGCCGGGTTTGACTTGCGGATCGCCTCCCGCCTGCCGCAACGCCTTGCGGGCGCGGATGATGCCGTCGCCTTGCCCGGCGCCGATGCGCCACAGGAAGCCTTTCTCGCGCTGATGCCGGATGTGACGCATGTCGTCCACTGCGCGGCGCTCAACAATGATCGCGGCGCCGGCGAGGCCGACCTGCGGGCCGTCAACGCGACACTGACAGGACGGCTCGCCCAGGCGGCCGCCAAGCGCGCCGAAGGGCGCTTCATCTACCTCTCCTCGATCCGTGCCGTCGTGGGAGCCGATTTCAGCGGCATGATCGACGAGGCCACGCCCCCTGCCCCGCAATGCGCCTACGGGCGCTCCAAGCGCGAAGGCGAGAACGCAATGCTGGAGGCTTTTGCGACCGCCGGACACGTCGGCGCGACGGCGCTGCGGCTGCCGCCGGTCTATGGCGAAGGCATGAAGGTTAATCTGCGCGGGCTGATGCGTCTCGCCGCCACCGGCCTGCCGCTGCCCGCAGCCGCTTTGACCGCGGTTCGTTCGCTGGTCTCGCATGACGCGGTGGCTGGCGCCGTGACGCATCTCCTGGCCCGTCCGACGCCGCCGCGCCCGACCTATGTCCTGGCCGATGCCTCGCCGGTTGCGCTGTCTGAAATCATCGCCGCATTCCGGCGCGGATACGGCCGGCCAGCCCGACTGCTCCCCATGCCGGCCTGGCCGTTCCGGCTGCTGGCGACGCTCAGTGGCCGACAGACGTCGTGGCAGGCTTTGATGGCCACGCAGATCTGCGATCCGTCGCTGCTGGCCTCGGAAGGCTGGATGCCGGAGACCGACGCGCTCGGCCGGCTTGAGGACCTGGCGCGGCAGGCCGGTTAGGGCAGTTCCAGCGCAGGCGGTTTCCGCCCGGAATTGCGCCAGACCAGGATTACCGTTTCCGCGAAACGCCCTATGCGCGGTAGAACGTGCCCAGCAATATCGTGAGGTCGAGGCGAACAGTGGCGGCCTGGACGTAGGCCGCGTCGGTCTCGGCGCAGCGTCTCGGATCCGACATGTCGATCCCCTTGATCTGCGCCAAACCGGTTATGCCCGGAAGTGCTGCGAGCACGCCCAGTTGCTTGCGCCGCTCGATCAGTTCCGTCTGCGTCGGCAGGCACGGACGCGGTCCCACGAGGCTCATCTCGCCCTTGAGCACGTTCCAGAGCTGCGGCAACTCATCGATCTTGGTTACGCGCAGCACCTTGCCTACCGCGGTGACCGAATTGGCCGGCGCCTGGTGGGTAGGCAAGGAGGGGGTGTCGCGACGCATCGTACGCAGCTTGCGGCAGGAAAAGAGCGCGCCATCCCGCCCGACGCGGATTTGCGAAAAGATGGCCGGGCCCGGCGACGTCGCCCGGATCGCCAGCATCGCGACCAGCACGATCGGCGACGTCGCCGCCAGCATCACCGCCCCAACAGCCAGATCAAAAGCGCGCTTTGCCGTCACGTTTTAGATCCGGCGCGAAAGGAAAGCGAGGTAGAGCCCCAGCGTTCCCATGAGGGTCTGCCGATAGACGCCGCTTTTGCCGAGCAGGCTGAAGCGCCTGAAGGTGCTGCCCCTGCGCGCCCTGATGAACAGGCGCAGGCAAAGCGCAGCATCGCGCGCGATGAGGTCGCGGTTGACGGCAAGGCCCCTGAGATTGCTGTCGGTCCAGGTGGCGAACTGGCCCTGAAACAGCCGTCCGAGCCGTGAAAGCCTTGCCTTCCACGAGACGTTGGCGCCGACCAGGTTTGCCTCGTGCTGGCGGTACCGGACCAGCGGCCGCGGCTCGTAACGGACCTTGCCGCCGGCGGCGGTGACGATGAGATAGGCCCACCAGTCATGGCTGACGAAGTCGGTCCTTGCCGATGCTTTCGCCAGGAGGTCGCGCGCCTTGCGGTTGAAAAGCATGGTGTTGCCGCCGGCGATGGATTGCACCAGCGCGTTGCGGAAAGACGGTGGGCGGCGAAACAGCGGCGAATAGCCGGCTGGGATGCCGGTCTGCGAAATGGTTGCCGTGCGCGAGCAGAACAGGAGCGGCATGTCGATATCCTCTCCCTCCATCCAGCGGATGGCGCTCTCCAGCCGATCCGGCTCCCAGACATCGTCCTGGTCGCAAAAGGCATAGTAATCGGCATCGATGCGCGGATCGATGATCATCGAGCGGAAATTGGCGGCGAAGCCCTTTCGCGGGCCATCCACCAGCGTAAGGGAGCCCTTGTTCCAGCGGGATCGCCAAGCCTCGACGATCGCGACCGTGGCGTCCGTCGAGCCATCGTCGGAAACCCACAGATCGACCGCAGGCCAGGACTGCGCGAAAAGGGATTCCAATTGCTCGCCGATGAATGCCGCGCCATCCCTGGTACCCATGAGAACGGCCACACGCTGATCTTTTGCGGTCACGGTCTCTGAACCCGCGGGGGCATTGGAACAGGCTTCAACTGCCGATTTCGGGCGGGCGGCACTGGTCTAACCGATCTGAACGGCCGTTTTCGGCACCGCCTGCCCGCGCGCGCCGACGTCTTCCTCGGCCTGGTTGAACCCGGCCAGGACGGCAAGCGCCGCGGCCTTGTCCCGATCGTGCATCGCGGCCACCAGCGCCGGCAGCGCGGCCTCGATCCTTTGCCATTGCACGACGTCGCTCCTGAGGCCGAAGATCTTGGCAGTGTCGAGCTTGACGACCTCTTCATTCTCGCCATGCAGCGTCTCATGCAGCTTCTCGCCGGGCCTGATGCCGGTGAAGCGGATCGGAATGTCTGTGTAGGGGCTTTTGCCGGCCATGCGGATCATGGTCTCGGCAACTTCGAGGATCGGCACGGGCTTGCCCATGTCGAGCATGTAGATGGCGTAGTCGTCCTTGCCCTGGCGCTGCTCGGCATCGGCGGCCGACATGATGACGAGATCGACCGCCTCGGCCACGGTCATGAAATAGCGGGTCATGCGCCGGTCGGTGATGGTGACCGGCCCGCCGGCCTCGATCTGCGCCTGGAAGATGGTCGCCACCGAGCCATTGGAGCCGAAGACATTGCCGAAGCGCACGGCAATGAACTTGGTGCCGGAACGATGCACGCTCGAGGCGTCGGCCCGATGACCGTTCGCGGCATGCAAGGGCGATGGCGCGGCATGAGTTTCATGCAACGAGGAGACGATCTGCTCGGCCGCGCGCTTGGTGACGCCGAGCACGGAAGTCGGGTCGACGGCCTTGTCGCTGGAAATCAGCAGGAACTGCGGCACCCCGCACTCGGCGGCGATCTCGGCGCAGGCGAGCGTGCCGAAGACATTCGTCTCGATCGCCGCTTCCCAGTTCTCTTCCAGCAGCGGCACGTGCTTCAGCGCCGCTGCATGAAAGAGGATCGAGGGTTTGAACTCGCTGACGAGACGCATCATGTGAGGCCGGTCGGTGACGTCCACGATGCGGCTGGTCAGCCGGTCGCGGTCCTTGTCGTCGATCAGCTGATCGAGCTGGAAAATGCCGAATTCGGAATTGTCGGCCACCAGCACCGCCTCGGCGCCAAGCTCCAGCGCGCGCTTGACAAGCACGCGGCCAATCGAGCCGGCGCCGCCGGTGACCATCACCCGTTTGCCGCCGACGAAGGCGCCGATGCGCGTGGTGTCGGTGGCGACCGCCGAACGGCGCATGATGGTTTCCATCTCCACGGCATCGAGAACCAGCCTGCCGCCCTGCCCCAGTTCCGACAGGCCGGAAAACTGGACCACGGCGATGCCGCTGTGGCGCGCGATACGCACCAGCTCGGCATAGTCCTCGATCTCGCGCTCGACCCCCTTGCCGAAGATCAGGAGGTCGAGGTTTTCCGTGCCCTTGACATAGTCCTCCAGCACCTCGACCAGGCGCGGCCTGAGCGCCACGACCGGAACGCCCTGGATCCGCGTGCCGAGCGGCGCGTCCATCTCGGTCGCCATGATGCCGGCGATGGCATACTCGGCCGGCTGGGCCGTGCGGGTGAAGCGGACGATCACGTCCGCCTCGCTCAGCCGGCCGATGAACAGCGCCTGCTTGACCGGTGCGTCGCCCGGAGCGCGGCGCAGGATGCGCCAGGACGCGCCGTCGCGGAGAAAGCGATAGTAAAGCCTAGGCGCCGAAATGATGGTGAAGGAGACCAGGAAGAAGACGATGAACTGGCGTTCGTTGAGGCCGGCGACCGGCTGGAAGAAGAAGCGGAAGGCAAGCGAGGCCAGGTAAAGGACCACCGTGAGGCTGCCGCAGCCCTTGAGGATGTTGAAGAAGTCGGGCGTGGAGGCAAAGCGCCAGACGGTGTTGTAGAGGCCGCAGGAGCGAAACAACAGATGGGCGGTAAGCACGATAAGCGCCCAACAGGCCAGCCCGCCGGCGGAGAAGGCGGCAAAGGAAAGCCGCGACTGCGATAGGATCAAGCTGAGAGCCACCGCCACCAGGACCATGACGAGGTCCTGGATCATGATGATGGCGCGCCGCATCCTTGGTCTGAGTTCCGATACGGCTTCTACGTATGCGGTCATTGGGTGGCACTGAACTCCAGGCGTGAGCACATGCTATCAGAACGGCGTAGGACAAAACATCGCCCGCCGCCACTCTGGATTGCAAATCCCCAACCACGTCACCCGGTTATCGCCTTAGCGCGGAGCGAGCGGGAGGGCTAGGGGTTTTTTGGAGAACTTCACCTTCATTAAACTTGGAAACTTGCATTGGCCCGGTTTGACTTCGGCTCCATTGAAACGTGGTACGTTGCCATATGTTCGTCGCGGGAGAGGGAACTATGTGAGTCATTGTTGTCCTGAGCGCTATGTAGCGCTCTACACAACGAGCACGGAAAGATGGCTTGCAGGCGATCTCTGTTTACGCCAGCCCCACAAGCGACAGCATCTTTCGGCGAATACGAAAAGCCAACCGCTTCGCTAGTTCGACAGTCGGCTCTGGAGGAGGGTCCACCGGCACAAACACCTCGACCGGCACTTCAACTCTTACTTCTACAGGAACTTCAACCCTTACTTCTACCGGAACTTCGACAATCACTCGTTCTGGCTCGGGCGCCGGAGTTATCTCCCGGTAGCTTGGCCCGACCTCGCTGTCGAACTCGGCATAGTGCTTGAGTGCCAGTCTTATCCTTTCTGCGTTGAATTTGTCTGGCGACATCGCATCAATGCGATCGGCGTGTCTCATTTGAACAATGAATTCAGAACCTTGGTTTTCTTCCAGCCAGGCGATCTTGAGAGGAAGAAGCCCCATCTGATTCAGTTCCATGATGGCAAGCTCAAACGACGCTGGCGTAAAAAACCACGTATGCGCATCAACATAGGGTCTAACTTTATGGATCTGCCTGGCGTCGGCTTTGTATTTTCGCAGGGCCTTGGAAAATGAATCAGCAAAATCAATCGGCAAGTGGTTTCCAGCAACCCATGCCCCTTTGGCGTCTCGGGTCGTTGCCCACGCACGGGCTTCAAACAGTGCTTCGGGGGTATGCCTGATACGGCGCTCTCGATGAGCGGTAAGGATCTCGCGAATGCTCGTCGGCGACTTCAGTAGGTCAAAGCACTTCCGCATATCAGGAACGGCGAGCGAGATGATCCCATCGGACTTTAGAAGGCGCGAGCACTGCTGCAGGAATCCCAGGATGTCTGGAGTGTGTTCGATAACGTGGCTGGCAATGACAAAGTCGTATCCTCCGGGATTCCTTTTCAGCGCCACCTTGTCGAGTGGCCGGCCATCCCAGACGATATCGACATCCTCGATTGCACCGACCTTGCTACGAATGGTCCGCTCGGGGTGGTTTCGTGCAGCCTTGCGAAGGGCGTCACCATCTTTGTAGTCTATGACGGTCGTTTTCCACCCCTCTGCCTTTGGCGCAACCGGGCTGAAAAAAGGACCGATCTCAACGCCGACCATCGCTTCTTTGTCGAGATTCCGTCTGAGTTGGTCCAGGCGATGCACTAAAGACTCCTGAGATTCACAAATCGGCAACAGCAGTTGCGGAGGCCAAATCGTTTCGAACCCATCCGTTCCTTCCGGTTATCCAGCGGCGGGCGGGCGCCTCTATGGAAAAGTAAGTTAGGCTGGAAATCAGCAAAGTCAGAACCACAACCGTGAAGACGTACAACGGCCCGTTGTCGTCGACATCGGTATGGGTGGTAATTGCGGCCATTATCGGCCAATGCAACAGATAGACCGAAAATGAAATCTGCCCGATGTAACGTGCAGGCAGGCTGCCGAACGTCAGTTTTGCCAGCGGGGCGTTTATCGAGGTGTATAATAGGGTACCGGTTGCCGCGACGTTCAGCGGCGATCGCCAGAACTCGAAAACGGTGATGCCCAACGTCTTCGAGACGGCTGGCATCGCGACAAAAATCGCGCAAACTGCTAGTGCGAAAGCGGTATTGGAACGAAAAGGCGGAACGAGCGAGGCCATGATCCCTATCAGGAAGAATGACAGTTGGGAGGGCCGAATCGCCAAAGGGTCAGGTATGAACAAAAGCACCGGGATCATCGCAGCCAACGATATGATTCCAATGGCCCTGTTCACCGAGAACACCAGCCAGATGAATATAAATATCAAATAAAAGTGAACTTCGACCGGGACGGTCCACAGGACACTGACGCCTTTGACGAACAGCAGATGTTCCACGAGGTTTGAGGAATTCACTGCGTAAAATATGGGGTGGCCGGCATAGGACAATGACAAGTATGACGCGAGCACCACAGCCACATACATCGGAAAGACGCGGGCCGTGCGCCGCCTGAGAAAATCGATCGCCGCCAATTTTCGAATGTGAAATCTAAGATATAGAAATCCCATAAGAAATCCGGATAGCGCAAAGAATATTTGAACGCCAACCTGCGCGCCACCATCTCCGAAAATACCCCCAAGTACGCCCAGTTGGTTGAAGAGATGGCCGAAAACTACAAGCATTGCCGAAAAGCCGCGCAACCCGTCGAGATTGTATAGCCGCACCACCCTCTGGACCTCCCCAATATCCAAGTTCCGGTCTTAAGCGCCATGCACTCAATGAAGCGCAATTACCAGAGTCGGCAATCAGGGCCTAGCAAACGGCTCTACCAAGTACAGATGGCCAACGACCAATGCTCACTGAGCGCCACAGCGTAGCAACGCTACCAAATGTAAGCCACGGATCACACTAAAGAACGTGTCTACGTGGAGCGCCGCTGCTGTTCAATTTGCCGATAACCTCGCTCAGTGCCAAATTTCCTGACCATATCACGTTGCTTTTTGGTCGGAGGCTCGAGCCCTATAAAGTCTGCGATCTCACACAGAAGCGCTTCGGGATCCAATGCCGCGCGTTCATAGCTGACGAGGAGCGTTGGCCATTGCATCCGCTGCAGCAACGCCCAATACCTGCCAAACCTAAGAAGGGCCATTTCATAGCCCTGTTCAATCGAACCCTGCATCTGGTTAAGTTCCGACTTCGCAATCGCCGCCATGTCACGGTTGACAAACAATACGAATGGGTTTCTCAAGACATGCGCTATAGTGTCGAGATACAGATCAGCGGAAGGATCCTTCCAACCCCAGAGATCATGCGTCTCATTTCTTGCCTGAACCAGCCTCGTCAGTCTTTCCGAAATTGCATCTGGCGGAAAATCGATCAGGTTGCCATCAAAATCCCGACCTTGGGCCAAGTTGACAATTTCCACATCCTCGTGATTTATGGAATCTTCCGGCGCCCCCATCGGCACACCTAGTATACTAGCCGCACCGGCAACCAGGCTGGTCCCACCTCGCCCGCAACCAACCACGATCAAGGTTCTTTGGGCGCCGGGCGTCTCGATCCTGATCGCCCTGTGTGATGTAGCCATTTTATCGTTTCTAACGTTTGCGCACTGCCTTAGCAGTGCAGCGCCTACCCGACAAAGATCGACGTTAAGCCGTTCCTCTTTCGCCGCCTAGGTTCTAGTTTGCCGAACGCTCACGCGACGTTTGAAAAAATCAAGGTGTCTGGCACCGAGTGACTGGTCCCAGCTGCGGGGATATTTCATGGCCTTTGCGAATCGATAACGCTCTTCCAGGTTCTCGCTTTTGAGCTTTGCCAGCTCCAATGCCGCAACGATCTCATCCAACCCCGGTGCCGCTGGGATTATATTTCGGCTCAGGCCTTGCAGATAGTCCTCGGTCTTTGTCTTGAACGTGTTCGTCACGACAACGCAGCCCGACGCGGCCAAATCCATTGGAATC
Organism: Mesorhizobium sp. M2E.F.Ca.ET.219.01.1.1; assembly: GCF_004016445.2. Classification (GTDB taxonomy): domain Bacteria; phylum Pseudomonadota; class Alphaproteobacteria; order Rhizobiales; family Rhizobiaceae; genus Mesorhizobium. Next base: position 501,572 of record NZ_SADT02000002.1, on the reverse strand, counting down.
ATGCTCGGGTGTGGTGAAGCCATCAGGGTAAGGCAGATGTCAAAGCTAGCCACCTCCTCGATGTAGGTGCTTAAATCCATTCTGGGCAGCGAAACCGAACGAACGCCCGGAAGCAGTTCTACAACCCCCTCGCCAAGGCCCATGCCAACGCAATCCCACTCTTCGGGGTCGAATATTCCCGATCTGAATGCCGTCGACAGCGCCAACGCCGTCAGTTCAAACATATTCCGATCCACGACCGGTCGAGAATAGAAGACAATCTTCTTCTTTTCTTTCGAGCGATTACGCTGAATGAATATTTCCTTTGCTAATAGGTTAGCCGAACAGGCGTTGTTAAAGAATGTATAAGACATATTGCGGGACTTTATGCCACCGATATCGTTCTTAACAAAAAATGTCATCAGGCTTTCACTTGAGAAAATCGCGTGATAGTCCATCTCATAGGTTCTATCCGCAATCGCGTGCAAGCTGTTTGCAGGATAGAACAACGTTTCATAATCTTGTATCAAATATATAAATCTGTCGTTATCAGTAAGCGAGCGTATCTTATTTGCAAAATAGGCAGAATACCAAACGGTTGCGACAGCGTAGTCGTATCTTGAGATACGAAACGGCGCCCGCCTCTCGCCGATATATTCGACCTCCAACTCATCAAAAATCTTTTCCATGCTGGGATACTTCAGAATTTTCTCCCTAAATTCTGAAATGTTGAAGTAGAAATTATCAAACAGTACAAGACGAACGTTCACGCCAGTCTTGCGCAGGAAAAGCGCCATCTGGAAGACGCCGAAAAAACCTGCGGAGAGCGATTTAAAATCGAAAGCTGGAACGAGAACGTTAATCGTCTGCGGCCGACGCTCATCAATTTCGACGTCCGGCAAATCGTAGACGCGGTTCAGTCGTAGATTGAGGAAATCGCGGTCATAAATGTGGTTCGGAGGCGCGATTGCAGGAACCAGCGGGAGACCCGCGAGATAGGAGGACTGCAGATCGGCAAGGAGTCCGAAGCGGTGAGCCGCAGAGAGGCAAAGGTAGGCAAGCCGACTCTTGTAGCTCTGGAGTTGGACATTCGGATCGAAGACCTTGTGATAGGACTGCTTCAACTCCTGGTGCCCGAACAACCGAGATCCGGTGCCGGCAAGCGCCGCTGTTAGCCGTCGACGCATTAGCTGAAAATCTCCTCTCTCATGATTCGACCTTTTTCGAGATACACCGCCGTGTGGCACATTGACCGAATCAAGGCGTCGGAATGAGATGCCAAAACAATGATTGCCGCATTGTTGAGCCAGTGGTCCATTCGCTCGCGTGCTTTTTTCTGAAAGGATTCGTCACCGGTCCCCAATCCTTCGTCCAAGAGCACGATATCCGTGGGGTAGGCGGTAACAGCTGAAAATGACAATCGCGTTTGCATGCCCGCTGAGTATGTCCGGACCGGGAGATCGATAAAGTCCCCGAGTTCCGAAAAATCGATGATCGAGTCGATCTGCCGCTCTACGTCCTTTGGCGATATTCCAGCCATGAGACTCTGAAGCCGAATAAACTCTCGCCCAGTAAGCTCAGGCGACAAACCCATCGACGGCTTAATCAAAACGGCCGTATCTCCTTTTATCGCGGCAGTCCCGCTCGTGGGCTTCAGAATACCGGCCAGAACTCGCAGCAACGTCGTCTTACCGGCACCATTGTGTCCACACAGGCCCAATCGCGTGCCGGGCTGAAGGTCAAGCGAAACACCGTCGAGTGCAGCCACCTCGAACCGACCGGAGTCACCCGCCAAGAGCCGACCGCCGGTCGTAAATCTGAGCGCTGCCTGCTTGAGCGAACGATTGGCCGGGACGGACCAGATCGGGATTCGAACGGAGACGTCAGTGAGTTGGATCGAAGGCTGTGACATTGGACTCCAATTTGACTGCTGGCTTCAAGGTTCAGAGCCAGTAGGGGATTCGATGCTGCGTCCTGCGGTAAAGCGCGTGTGCAGCGAGGCTTCCCAACAAAGCTATTGCGGCGGAAACCAGCACGCTCGTGTAGTCCGTGCCGCCATTCAGGACCGGCGTGCGCGCTGCATCGATCATGTAGGAGACCGGATTCAGGACCAAGAACAATGATCCGGAAGGCAGGACCTTTGAAGCCCAAAGGATCGGCGACAAGATGAACAGCAATTGCATAGCCGACGCCGTGATCAACGGCACATCCCTGAACCTAGCCGAAACAACCGCAACAATAAATGATATCCAAGTCGCGTGAATTATCAGAAATCCTACACCGATAAAAAACATTGGAAAATTCAACCCAACGTTCGGATAAGCTATAACCATGGTTACCGCTACAACAATCAGATTGTGGAGAAGTATTATGAAATTCTTCGTGACACACCTAAATACGCATGACGCGGGTGACATTTTTGTATTCAAAATAAGATCATTGGCGTTGATCACACTCTCAGCACCCTCAACTACAGTTGCCGACAGGAATTGCCAAAGAACTATGCTCGTCGCCAGATGATGTAGATATTCTTTTATCGGCTGGTTGAGCAGAACCGCGTACAGGAAGCCGACCGACGCCGCGAATATCGCCGTATTCAAGGTGATCCAAAGGGGGCCGAAGGTCGAGTTCCGATAGCGAAGTCTTATGTCGAACTGTGCGAGGCGAAACCACAGCATTGACGTGTCTGAGATCATCATAATTCCTTCAGAGAGCCCCCGAGGCCTCGGCAGCGTTCTTTGGGCTTGATGCCCCTCCTAGCCGGCGCACCACCCTCCCCACCGCATCCCGCCAATGCGGCGCCTGCCATCCGAACGCACTTGCAAACCTCGCGCTCGACAGCCGCGAGTTGGCCGGGCGCCTGGCCCTGGTCGGATAATCCGCCGTGGCGATGTCGCGCACGCTCGCGTGCGGCCCGCCCAAAGCCTTGCTTGTATCCAGGATGTGACGGGCAAAGCCGCTCCAGTTGGTGTCGCCCTCGCCCGCCAGGTGATAGACGCCGAAGGCCGCGAAATTCCTGTCGTCTCGCAGCCTCGCCGCCGCGTGCAGGATCGCGTCGGCGATGTCGAGCGCCGAGGTCGGATTGCCCCACTGGTCGGCGACGACGGCGATCTCGTCGCGGTCGGCGGCCAGCCGCAGCATCGTCTTGACGAAGTTCCTGCCGAAGGGGCTGTAGACCCAGGCGGTGCGCAGGATGAGGTGGCGCGGGTTGGCGGCGGCCACCGCATCTTCGCCGGCGAGCTTGGAGCCGCCGTAGACGCCGAGCGGGGCGGTGGCGTCTGTCTCGACATAGGCGCCGTCCTTGGTGCCGTCGAAGACATAGTCGGTCGACAGATGGATGACCGGAACGCCGAGCCTTGCCGCCGCTTCCGCCACCTTGCCGGCGCCGACGGCGTTCACCGCGAAGGCCAGGCCCTGCTCGTCCTCGGCCTGATCGACGGCGGTGTAGGCGGCGGCGGAAACGACGATGTCCGGCCTTGCCGCTTCAAGCGCCGCGAACACCGTGTCGGGCCGCGCCAGGTCGAGCGCCGGGCGGCCGACGGCGACGACTTCCACGTCGTCGCGATCCTGCGCCGCCTCGACCAGGCTTGCGGCAACCTGGCCTTCGCGTCCGGTGACGGCAAGCCTCACGTCGGCACCTTCCAGCTTCCGGCCACTGTACCGGTGGGGTTGCTTGCGACCGGACTGTTTTGGCTGTTTGCCGCCGCACCATGGCCCAGCCGCTCTCCGGCGTAACGCTGCTCGCGGATCGGCCCCCACCACCATTTGTTGTCGAGATACCAGTCGACTGTCCTTGCCAGGCCGCTGTCGAAATTCTCCCGTGGCGCCCAGCCAAGATCGCGCGCGATCTTGGAGGCGTCGATCGCATAGCGGCGGTCATGGCCGGGGCGGTCGCTGACGAAGGTGATCAGCTCGCGATAGCGCTTGCCGCCTGTGCGCGGGCGCCTGGCGTCGAGCAGATCGCAGATCGTCTCGACAACGGTGAGATTGGTGCGCTCGGAATTGCCGCCGACATTGTAGCTCTCGCCCGGCCGCCCCTTGGTGGCCACCAGCTCGAGGGCCCGCGCGTGATCCTCGACGAACAGCCAGTCGCGCACATTGGCGCCGGCGCCGTAGACCGGCAGCGGCTTCTCGTCGAGCGCGTTGAGGATGACCAGCGGGATCAGCTTTTCAGGGAAATGGTAGGGGCCGTAATTGTTCGAGCAGTTGGAAAGCACCACCGGCAGGCCGTAGGTCTCGTGCCAGGCCCGCACCAGATGGTCGGACGCCGCCTTCGAGGCCGAATAGGGCGAGGACGGCGCATAAGGCGTCTCCTCGACGAACATGCCGCCGTCGAAAGGAAGATCGCCAAAGACCTCGTCGGTCGAGATATGGTGGAAGCGGAAACGGCCCTGGCGAGCCTGCGGCAGCCCGCGCCAGTATTCCAGCGCCGCATTGAGGATGCGGTAGGTGCCGACGATGTTGGTCTCGATGAAGGCGCCGGGGCCGTCGATCGAGCGGTCGACATGGCTTTCGGCGGCGAGGTTCATGACGATGTCGATATCGTCGCGGCGCAATATGTCCAGAACCGCGCGCTCGTCGCAGATGTCGGCCTGCTCGAAACGGTAATTATGCGCGTTCTCGATCGGCCGCAGCGACGCGAGGTTGCCGGCATAGGTGAGCTTGTCGAGATTGGTGACGCGGTAGGCCGGATTGGCGCACAGGTGCCGGCATACGGCCGAGCCGATGAAACCGGCGCCGCCGGTGACCAGGAAATTCATGCCACCCCCTCCGCGGACTCAAACACCTCCGCCTTGGCGAGCGTTGGCGCCTTTTGGTCCTTGTCCGAAAGCTGGAATCCGCCGGCAAGCGCCGGCCACTCAATGCCGATCGCCGGGTCGTCGAAACGGATCGACCGGTCATGTGCGGGCGAATAGGTATCGGTCACCTTGTAGATCACCTCCGTGTCCGGCACGAGCGTGACGAAGCCGTGCGCGAACCCCTTCGGCACGAGGATCTGGTTGCCCTTCTGCGCCGACACTTCCAGCCCCACCCATTTGCCGAAAGTCGGCGAGGCGCGGCGGATGTCGACCGCGACATCGAAGACGCTGCCCCTGACGACGCGCAGGAGCTTGGCTTGCGCGCGCGGCGGCAGCTGGTAATGCAGCCCGCGCAGCACGCCGGCCGCGGCGGAATAGGAATGATTGTCCTGCACGAAATCGAGATCGATGCCCGCCTCGGCGAAGCGTTGGGCATTCCAGGTCTCGCTGAAAAAGCCGCGCGCGTCGCCATGCCGCTTCGGCACGATCTCCAGCACGCCGTCGAGCCCGAGCGGCCTGACCTCAAGCACCCCGCTCCTCCATCAGATCGGCCACCCGCCGGCGCAGATAGGCGGCATATTCGTTCTTGCCGAGCCGCGCGGCGCGATCCAGAACCTTGTCGGCGCTGATCCAGTGCTGCTCCAGCGCAATCTCCTCGGGGCATGAGATCTTGATGCCCTGGCGATGCTCGATGGTGCGCACGAAGGACGATGCCTCGAGCAGGCTGTCATGCGTGCCGGTATCCAGCCAGGCATAGCCGCGGCCGAGGCGGTGGACATGCAGCTCGCCACGCTCGAGATAGACATTGTTGACCGCCGTGATCTCGAGTTCGCCGCGCGCCGAAGGGCGGATGGTCGAAGCAATGTCGACCACTTTGTTGTCATAGAAATAAAGACCGGTCACGGCCCAGTTGGACTTCGGCTTTTGCGGCTTCTCCTCGATCGTCAGAGCCTTGCCGGTGACCTTGTCGAAGGAGACCACGCCATAACGCTCGGGATCGTCGACATAATAGGCGAAGACGGAGGCGCCGCCGTCGCGCGTCGCCGCCTCGCGGCAGAGCTGCGACAGGCCGCCGCCGAAATAGATGTTGTCGCCGAGAATCATCGACACGCTGTCCTTGCCGATGAAGTCGCGGCCGATGATGAAGGCTTCGGCGAGACCGTTGGGCTGCGGCTGCTCGGCATAGGAGAGCTCCAGGCCGAATTCGGAACCGTCGCCCAGCAAAGCCTGGAAGACCGGCAAGTCGCGTGGAGTTGAAATGACCAGGATCTGGCGGATTCCGGCGAGCATCAGCACGCTCAACGGGTAATATATCATCGGCTTGTCGTAGATCGGCAGTATTTGCTTAGATACAGCTAATGTAAGCGGATAAAGACGTGTTCCGCTGCCGCCCGCAAGGATAATTCCTTTCAACAAGCTCTCCTTGAACTACCGCGGCCCCCGCCTCGATGCCAAGTTGCCCGTGCTTAGGTTTTGGGCACTGGCTTGTCAATCTCGGCTTTGACTGCTTGCCGACCTTACTTCACCGATTTCTATCATCGGACATGCGGTGGTTTCGAGCGAAATCCGACCGCGCCATGAAAAAGGGCCGGCGGGCGCCTGTCGCCCGCCGGCCCTTCTTTCGTCGATCGCGATCAGCCGCGCTTGAGCAATGTCCATACCGCCGGCACGAGGCTGGCCGCCAAAGCCACCTTGATCAGGTCGCCGGCAATGAACGGCAGGACGCCGAACTGCCAGGACTTTTCCGGCCCGATGAGCATTGCCAGCCAGGCAAAGCCCATGGCCATCATGACGACCTCGGCAGTCAGCATGGCGCCGAACAGCTTGAACGGACTGCGGTCCCAGCCGCGATCCGCGGCCCAGCCGGCGATCGCCGCCATGACCACGAAGCCGGCGAGATAACCTCCCGTCGAGCCCAGCATATAGGCGATGCCGATGCCCTTTTCCGGCGTGCCCTGGAAGACCGGCAAGCCAAACGCGCCTTCGGCGAGGTAGAGAAGCAGCGTCGCGACGGCGAGGCGCAGGCCGAAGGCCGAGGCGATCAGCAGCACGGCGAGCGTCTGCAGCGAAATGTCGACCGGGCCGAGCACCACTTTGGTCTTGGCCGAAAGCGTGAGCAGCAGGGTTCCGGCAAGCGCCAGGAAGAGCTGGGTCGCGAGCCGCGCGGCGCCCCGCTCCGGCAGAGTGAGAGAAACGAGCGGACGCATCGTGGTTGCAATTGCCATGGTCTTCCTCATTCTGGCTGATTCATTGGGTGGCTGATTTGCTGGCTTTAAAGCGCGTCGCGCAGAACGGATTCAGGCGACGCGCTTCAAAAATTTGTCTTGATGCATGTCGTTCTCCCAAAACCGCTACGCACTTTTGGGCGACACGCATTGATTTTCCTATATTGGCTTCTGTATCGGGCGGCAATCATTTTGCCGCATTGCAAAGGAATCCGGCATGGCGCTTGAGTTCGATACCAGCTTCGACCCGACCTATGGCCGGGCGGTCACGGTTGCGCCGGACGTGCTGCGCATCACCGCCGGAAATCCGAGCCCGTTCACCTTCCACGGCACCAACAGCTATCTCGTCGGCCGCGACACGCTGGCGGTGATTGATCCTGGTCCGGAAGATGACGCACATCTCGAAACGCTGCTTACGGCGATCGCTGGCCGGCCGGTCAGCCACATCTTCGTCAGCCACACCCATCGCGACCATTCGCCCCTCGCGGCGCGCCTGAAGGAGCGCACCGGCGCGCCGACGCTTGCCGAAGGCCCGCACCGGCCGGCGCGGCCCTTGCGCATCGGCGAGGTCAATCCGCTCGACGCCAGCGCCGACCTGGCCTTCGTTCCCGATGTCGCGCTGGCCGACAATGCGCTGACCGAGGGCGACGGCTGGGCAATCCGCACCGTGCTGACGCCCGGCCACACCGCCAACCACGCCGTCTTTGCCCTCGAGGGTGCAGGAACCCTGTTTTCGGCCGACCATGTCATGGCCTGGTCGACTTCGATCGTCGCGCCGCCCGACGGAGCCATGGCCGATTACATGGGCTCCCTCGACAAGCTTCTTGCGCGCGAGGATCGCTTGCTGCTGCCGGGCCATGGCGGACCCGTGACCGCGCCGCAAAGGTTCATGCGCGGCCTGAAGACGCATCGCAAGATGCGTGAAAGGGCGATCCTGGAACGCATCCGCGCCGGCGACCGGACGATCAGTGAGATGGTCGCGGCGATCTATCGCGACACCGACCCCCGGCTGCACGGCGCCGCTGGGCTGTCGGTGCTCGCTCATCTCGAGGATCTGGTCGCGCGCGGCCTTATCGCCACCGAAGGCGACCCGGCGATCGACGGCATTTTCAGTCCGGCCGGCTGATCACTCGGCCGGCGCCGCGCCGACCTGCCCGGCGACTTCCTGGTCGAGTTCGCCGAGGAAATCCGTGATGCGGGCGGCGTTGTCGCCGAGGTCGTAGCGGCCGTAGCGCGAAGCCGAGCGCATGTCGACAATGACCTGCTCGCCATCGTCGGTGACGCGGATGGCGACGTCGGCCGGCAGTCCCAGCACGAAGCCCTTGGCCAGCGCATTGATCGTCGCCTCGCTCTGCCCGTTGATGTCGGGATAAGGCGCCGTCAGCTGCCAGTCGCGGCGGTCGAGCACGGTTTCGACAGCGTCGACGACGGTTTCGAAAGGCAAATTGTAGCTGTGGCCGCTGACCAGCGGATAGGCGTCGGCCTGCAGGCTCTGTTCGCCCGGGGTCGGCGGCGACAGCTCGTTCATGTCGCTCGTCCGGTCGCTTGTATCCAGAACCGGCGGGTCGTCGAGATCGGTCGAGATGTCGCGCAACGGCGGATAGATCGTCGCCCAGTAGACCGCGACGCCATAGGGTGCGAGCACCAGAACCGCCAGCAGCGCACCGACGCTGAGATCGCGTCCGCCGCGATCGCCGAAACTCCAGACCCTCGACAGGCCGAGACCTGCCAGCAACAGGGCGAGCGCCGCCAGCAGCGCGACGACCGCAAGAACCCACAGGAATGGTGGCGTCTCGACAAATCCGAGCCGGTAACCGGCGACGGCGGTAAGCAAAAGGACAAGGGAAAATGCCCCGATCCGCCGCGACCAGCCGGCCGCCCTCGACGTCTGCCGTTCAGGAATAGATGCCATTCTTTGCCGTATCGTCCCAGCCCGGGCCGAGAGTTACCGGTTTTTGGCGCCGGCTTGAAGCCGAAAGATCGAACATTTTCGTCAATCCGTCGGCAGGCGGTAATCCTTGAACTGGTCGCGCAGGCTGGTCTTCTGGATCTTGCCGGTGGCGGTGTGCGGAATTTCGCCGACGAAGGCGACGTCGTCGGGCATCCACCACTTCGCCACCTTGCCGCTCATGAAGGTGAGGATATCGCCCTTGCTTGGCTCCCGGCCGGGCTTGCGCACGACGACCAGCAAGGGCCGCTCACCCCATTTGGAATGCGGGATGCCGATCGCCGCCGCCTCCGCCACGTCGGGGTGGCTGACGGCGAGATTCTCCAGGTCGATGGTCGATATCCATTCGCCGCCGGACTTGATGACGTCCTTGGCTCGGTCGGTGATCTGCATGTAGCCGCTGGCATCGATATGGGCGACATCGCCGGTGTCGAACCAGCCATCGGCATCGAACTGCTCGGCGCCGGCGCCGCCATAATAGGCGCGGGCCACCGCCGGGCCACGCACTTTGAGATGCCCGAAGGTCTTGCTGTCCCAGGGCAGCGCGTTGCCGTCGTCGTCGGTCACCTTCATCTCGACGCCGAAGGGCGGAAACCCCTGCTTGCCCTGGACATCGAGCCGGGCCTCGCCGGTCAGCGTCTCATATTGCGGCTTCAGCGTGCAGAGCGTGCCGAGCGGCGACATCTCCGTCATGCCCCAGGCATGCACCACCTGGACATCGTAATTGTCCTGGAACTTGGCGGTGATGGCGCGCGGGCAGGACGAACCGCCGATGACCACCTTCTTCAGATGAGGCAGCTTCTTGCCGGTCTCCTCCAGATGTTGCAGCAGCATCATCCAGACGGTCGGCACGGCGGCGCTGAACGTCACCTTTTCCGTGTCGAGCAGTTCGTAGATCGAAGCGCCGTCCATCTTGCAGCCGGGCATCACCAGCTTGGCGCCGATCATCGGTCCGCTCTGGCCGAGCCCCCAGGCATTGGCGTGGAACATCGGCACGACAGGCAGGATCACATCCCTACTGGATAGGCCCATGGCGTCGGGCATGGCGGCGATCATGGCGTGAAGGACATTGGAGCGGTGGCTGTAAAGCACGCCCTTCGGGTCGCCCGTCGTGCCCGAAGTGTAGCACATGCCAGCGGCGGTGTTCTCGTCGAAGGTCTTCCAGGCGAAGTCGCCGTCGGCCTCGGCCAGCCATTCCTCGTAGGCGACGGCATTCGCCAGCGAGGTTTGCGGCATATGCGCCCGGTCGGTCAGCACGATCACCCGCCGCAGCGACCGGACCGCGCCGGCGATCTTTTCCAGGATCGGCACGAAGGTGAGATCAACGAAGATCGCCTTATTCCCGGCATTGTTCATGATCCAGGCGATCTGCTCGGGAAAAAGCCTCGGGTTGAGCGTGTGGTAGATCGCGCCGATGCCCATGATGCCGTACCAGGCCTCGATATGGCGGGCCGTGTTCCAGGCAAGGGTCGCGATGCGATCGCCAAGCCTGAAGCCGTCACGCTCCAGCCGCTGTGCCACCTTGAGCGACCGGTGATGGATTTCGGCGAAGGTCGTGCGCACGATCGGACCTTCGATCGAACGCGACACGACCTCCCGGCTGCCGTGCTGGCGTTCGGCGTGGTCGATCAGCTTATGGCAAAGCAGCGGCCATTCCTGCATCAATCCGAGCATCTATTCCTCCCCTTTTGCGCATTCGCGTCGTTTGTTTCACGCATTGTGGAAGGAACCGGCGGTTTGTCCAGCCGCCATAAGTCGAAGCCAGTGGACGGATCGAAGAACCGGGAAAACCGCCATAATCCGGCCATCCTCGCCGTTAAGTTTCGTTAACGGGCTGGGTGAGATTGGCGAATGGAGTGGTTCGCATGGACGCGCAGCTCGACGAAAAAACCCTCGAAAGCACGCTTGCCGAAAGTCTGGACGATCTGACGCCGGACATCAAAACCGTTTCCGAAGATGAGTTTGCCGAAGTCGTCGGCGGGGCACTGGAGGCTGTCGGCGGAACGCTGCTGTTCAAGATGCGCGTTGAAAACGGCGAGAACGGCGAGCATGTCGCCGCCGCCTGCATCGGCGATGCGGGAAACCGCCAGTTCCTGCTGCTGACGCTGCCGACCAGCGGGGGCGCGCTCAAGGTCGAAACCGCGGCAAGAAGCACCAATCCGGTGGCCGGCATTGCCGCCGCCTATGCCGGCCTCATGGACGCCTTCAAGACAGCCGCCTGACGGCTGGAAACAGACTTCAATGAATGGTGATGACGTTGCGCGTGGCGAGCGCTTGCGCGACGCGCTTGGCCGACACATCTAAGTCTTCCCCAAGGAGACCATTCATGGACAAGCTCGCCAATCCTGCCCCCGGCTTCCAGCGCAATCCGGACAAGGTGATCACCATCGAACCCTATAGCGGCACCGTTACCGTACGCGCGGGCGACACCGTCATCGCCCGGTCGACCCGGGCAAAGGTGCTTTCGGAGCCGCCCTATCCGGCCGCCTTCTACATCCCGTTCGACGACATCGATTTCAGCAAGCTGGCCGGCACCGAGCACTCGACGCATTGCCCGTACAAGGGCGATGCCAGCTACTGGAGCGTCCAGGCGGCCGGCGAAGCCGGCACGAACGCGATGTGGGCTTACGAGCAACCGTTCGACGAGATGACCGAGATCCGCAATCACGGCGCGTTCTACACGAGCAAAGTGACGGTCGAAGCTGAGCCCGGCTGAGGTGGCCACCGATCACTCGGTGGTGCCGTCGTTGCCTACCCCGTCGGCATCGTCCAGGCGCACGAAGGTCATGCCTTTCTTCTTCAAGGCCAACAGCCCCTGAACCACGCCCTCGCCGGCCGCATGCGTCGGCTGGTTGATGTGGGCGATGATGACATCGCCGTCCTTGGCGGCGCCGATGCGGCGTGCCGTTTCCTTGGCGCCGAGCAGTGAGCCGCCGTCGCCATTGACCGAGAAGCCGGCGATCTTGAAGCCCAGCTTGCGGATCATGGCGATCGCCGATGGGCTGTATTCCGCCGTGGCGCCGCGAAACCATTTGGGCGCCGGCCCACCCGCGCTGGCGAGTGCTGCGGCGCCGGATTCAACCTCGGCCTGCACAGCGTCGGGGCTGCCGGCGCTGCTTATGCCGTAAATCTTGCGCGGCATATCGACCGCCGGAATGTGGCGGCCGCCATGGTTTTCCAATTCGAACAGATCAGGATGGGCTCGCATGATCTCGACGGCCGCGGCATTGCGCTTGAGCCAGATGCCGGTAACGAAGATGGTCGCCGGTATGCGGTTGTCGACAAGTGCCGAAAGAATTCGGGTGTCGGTCTTTCCCCCGCAAGCATCGAGCGTGAGGGCGACTCGCCCGCCCCCTTCCGCGGCTTGCGGCTTCAGATGCAGTGTCGGCTCGACCAGCGTGGCTGCATTGCCGGGCGACGTCCCGAACACCGACAACGCCAGCGCACAAAGAGTGTTTCGAAGCATACCCATCATCCATTCCAAACCGGCGCTTTCGGCCGTCGCCGTGCCGCGCAAACAAAACTCGCCTCAACAAGACGGGCATCTAGGCGAAAATCGGGACGGCAAACAGCGCAAACAGCGGCAGTCGCGAAAAGTTGCTTGGCCCTACATCGCGGTTTGCGGGGCCGTCTCCGTCCGCGCCAGAAGCTCGCGCACGGCATCGGCGACCGCATCCACTTCCAGGCGCCAGACGCAAAATGCCTTGCCTGGATTGGTCCGGTGGCACATGTCGGCGGCCACGCACTGGCAAGGCATGGATGGCCGCAGTGCGATATTGGGCACACCGACCGGCCCCCATGCGATCGGGTTGGTCAGGCCATATAGGCCGACGACCGGCGTGCCGGCTGCGGCCGCCATATGCATCGGGCCGCTTTCGTTGCCGAGGAAGAGCCGCGCCTCCTTGAGCAGCGCTATCAGCGTTTCGAGCGATAGCGCTCCTACGAGGTTGATGACCGGCGTCTTGACCGCGGCCATGATCTGGTCGTTCGCCTCGGTTTCGTCGGGACCGCCGACCAGGACGACGGAGAGACCGGTTTCGCTGGAAATCATGTCGATGACCGCGGCGAAGCGTTCGGGCTGCCATCGGCGCCCCGCGAAGCTTGCTCCGGCATGCACGACCAGAAAGGCTTTGCGCCGAAGACCGAAGCTGTCCAGCAACGTCAGGACCCGCGCCGTTTCCGACGGCAGCGGCTCGATCGAGGGAAACCGCACGCGCAGATCCACCCCAAGCGCCTCGAGCGGGGAAAGATAACGATAGAGAAAATGCCTCTCGCCATAGCCGAAGGGCTTGGCCCGGACGTTGGCGGATTGGCGCTCAAATCGGCGCAATCGCCGCTCGGTCGGAAAATAGCCCACCCGGATCCTGGCGTTGACGACCATGGCGACGAAGTGCGTCGTCCTTGAATCGGTCAGGTCGATGGTCATATCGCAGGCCAACCGACGCAGCTTTCGCAACACCTGGTAGAGTTCCAGGCCGCGCTGCAATACCGTGCCACGCGCGCTCGAGCGCTTGAAAGCGACGGTCTCATCGGCGATCCCGTGCGCAGTCAGGAAGCCTGCGAAGCGAGCCTCGCACAGGAAGACAATTCTGGCCTCCGGATAGGCGATCCGCAGATTCTTCGCCAGCGTCGAGGCAAGAACAAGATCGCCGATGTATTTCGTTTGCAGAATCAGGATCGAGCGGACGCCTGCGAAGGGGCCCTGCAATATCTGTGTCCGGCCACCAGAACTGGGTTGAGACGTCGACATCCGGGGCCGCCACGCGCATGTTTCACGTGGCCCTCATATACAAGACGACAAGGTCGTGGACCAGAGTTGACTCGCACCCGGCTGAGCACTTCACGATTTCATGGAAGTGGTCAGCCTCTATTTCGTTGCTTTGCAATGCAGCCGACGGACGACACCAGATCTCCCGCCGATATCAGACCGCGGCTTCCAGGACCATCTCGGTGCGCGCCAGGAGCTCCAGCACCGCGTCGACCACCGGATCGACCTCAAGGCGCCAGACGCAGCAGGCCTTGCTCGGATCGGTCCGGCGGCACAGGTCGCCGCCGACGCAATCACAGGGCACGGATGGTCTGAGCGAGATGCTCGGAACGCCGACCGGCGCCCAGCGGACCGGACTGGTCAGGCCGAACAGGCCGACAACCGGCGTACCGGCCGCGGCCGCCATATGCATCGGCCCGCTTTCGTTGCCGAGAAACAGCCGCGCCTCCTTGAGCAGCGCAAGCAGGGTTTCCAGCCGCAGCGCGCCCACCAGATTGACGACAGGCGTCTTCGCCGCGGCCAGGATCCTGTCGGTCGCCTCGCTTTCGTCCGGGCCGCCGACCAGGACCACACGCAAGCCTGTCTCGCCGGCAATCCTGTCGATTGCCTCGGCAAAGCGCTCCGGCTGCCAGCGGCGCCCGGCGAAACTTGCTCCGGCATGAACCGCGACAAAGGCGTTTGGGAGGATGCGATGCCGGGCCAGCAAAGCCAGGACGCGGGTCGTCTCGAAAGGCAGCGGTCGAATGGCCGGCGCCTTGACGCGCAGGTCGACGCCGAGCGCCTCCAGCGGAGACAGATAGCGGTAGAGAAAGTGTTTTTTGCCAAATCCGAAGGGCTTCATCCTGATATTGGCGGGCTGGCGTTCGTGCCAGCGCAGAGGCCGCTGCGTCGGAGAATAGCCGATCCGGACCGGAGCATTGACCAGTCCGGAAATGAAGCGCGAGGTTTTCGAGTCGGTGATGTCGATGGTCATATCGAAGCGACGCCGCCGCAATTCCCGCACCACGCGGAAGAGCTCGCGTCCGCGCTCGAACGGCGTGCCACGCATCCTGGCACGGCTGAGAGGGATGGCCTCGGCGGCAATGCCGTGAGCCGTCAGGAAGCCGGCCAAATGCGTTTCACAAAGAAACGCGATGCTTACGCCTGGATATGCGAGCTGCAGGTTGTTCGCCAGCGCCGAGGCAAGCACGATGTCGCCGATGAATTTGGTCTGCAGGATAAGGATCGACCGGAAAGCAGTGGGAGCAATCTGCAACATGGGTTTCTGACACCAAAAAGTTCGGTGTCGGAAACTCCCTCGAAACGGTGTCGAGATTCAGGGCAGTCACACGCACGTTCGTGTGACATTCCATACAAAACCGTAAGGTCCCTTGGGCTGCCGCTCCGCGGAATGGCCCTCAGGCGCGCTTTGCAGCACCCTTCGCCGCCGCCACGGCCGCCTGCGCGGCCGCCAGCCTGGCGATCGGCACACGGTAAGGCGAGCACGACACATAATCGAGCCCGACGTCCTCGCAGAAGCGGATCGAAGCCGGATCGCCGCCGTGCTCGCCGCAGATACCGAGCTTGATGCCGGGGCGGGTCGCCTTGCCCTTTTCAGCGGCGATCCGCACCAGCTCGCCGACGCCATCGACATCGAGCGACACGAACGGATCCTGCTCGATGATGCCCTTTTGCCGGTAGGTTTCGAGGAAGGACGCCGCGTCGTCGCGCGAGATGCCGAAGGTCGTCTGGGTGAGGTCGTTGGTGCCGAAGGAGAAGAATTCGGCCGCTTCGGCAATGACATGGGCGCGGATCGCCGCGCGCGGCAATTCGATCATCGTGCCGGTGAGGTAATCGATCTTGGTGCCGGTCTCCTGCATGACGCTTTGCGCCACCGCGTCGATGCGCGCCTTGACGTATTCCAGCTCCTTCACCAGTCCCACCAGCGGCACCATGATTTCCGGCACCACCAGCGCGCCGGCCTTGCGTCCGGCCTCGACGGCTGCCTCGAAGATGGCGCGCGCCTGCATCTCGGCGATCTCCGGATAGGAGACAGCAAGCCGGCAGCCGCGATGGCCGAGCATCGGGTTGAACTCGTGCAGCGCCTCTGTGCGCTGCCTCAGCTTGTCGGCCGAGACGTTCATCGCCGAAGCGACCTCGGCGAGCTCGGCCTCGGTCTTGGGCAGGAATTCATGCAGCGGCGGGTCGAGCAGGCGGATCGTCACCGGCAGGCCGGCCATGATCTCGAACAGCTCGAGGAAGTCCGAGCGCTGCATCGGCAGGAGCTTATCGAGCGCCGCGCGCCTGTCCTTTTCGGTGTCGGCCAGGATCATCTCGCGCATGGCAACGATGCGGGCGCCGTCGAAGAACATGTGCTCGGTGCGGCAAAGGCCGATGCCCTCTGCACCGAAGGAGCGCGCCATGCGCGCGTCGAGCGGCGTCTCGGCATTGGTGCGCACCTTCATGCGGCGCGCCGCGTCCGCCCATTCCATGATGGCGGCGAAATCGCCGGACAGCTCCGGCTGCAGCATGGCGACCGCCCCTTTGAGCACCTGGCCGTTGCCGCCATCGATGGTGATGATGTCGCCCTTGCGGAAGGTCTGCCCCATCGAGACCAGCGTGCCGGCCTTGTAGTCGACACGCAGCGAACCGGCGCCCGACACGCAGGGCTTGCCCATGCCGCGCGCCACCACCGCGGCGTGGCTGGTCATGCCGCCGCGCGTGGTGAGAATGCCTTCGGCGGCATGCATGCCGTGGATGTCCTCCGGGCTGGTCTCGATGCGCACCAGGATCGCCTTGCGTCCCTGAGCCCTGGCATCCTCGGCGTCGGCGGACGAGAAGACGATCTCGCCCGTGGCCGCGCCGGGCGAGGCCGGCAGGCCCATGCCGATCACGTCGCGCGCCGCCTTCGGATCGATGGTCGGGTGCAGGAGCTGGTCGAGCGAGGCCGGATCGATGCGAGCGACCGCCTCCTCCTTGGTGATCAGGCCATCCCGAGCCATCTCAACGGCGATCTTCAGCGCCGCCTTGGCGGTGCGCTTGCCGGAGCGGGTCTGCAGCATCCACAATTTGCCGCGCTCGATGGTGAATTCGAGGTCCTGCATGTCGCGGTAGTGCTTTTCCAGCCGGTCGGAGATGTCGACGAAGGCCTGGAAGGCGTCGGGCATCAGCTTCTGCAGCGACGGCTTGTCGGAGCCGGCGGCGATGCGCGCCGCCTCGGTGATGTTCTGCGGCGTGCGGATGCCGGCCACCACGTCCTCGCCCTGGGCGTTGACCAGGAATTCGCCATAGAGCTGCCTGTCACCGGTCGAGGGATTGCGGGTGAAGGCGACGCCGGTCGCGGAGGTGTCGCCCATATTGCCGAACACCATGGCCTGGACATTGACCGCCGTGCCCCAGCTCTCCGGGATGTCGTGCAGGCGGCGATAAGTGATGGCGCGGCTGTTCATCCAGCTCGAGAACACGGCGCCGATCGCCCCCCAGAGCTGCTCGTGGGGATCCTGCGGGAACGGCTTGCCGAGCTCTTCCTCGACCTTGGCCTTGTAGAGCGAAATGACGCCCTGCCATTCCGCGGCCGTCAGCTCGGTGTCGAGCTCGTGGCCGAGGCTCGCCTTCTGGTCCTCGAGGATTTCCTCGAACACTTCGTGATCGAGGCCCATGACCACGTCGGAATACATCTGGATGAAGCGGCGGTAGCTGTCATAGGCGAAGCGGGCATCACCGGAATCGGCGGCCAGGGCCTCGACCGTCTCGTCGTTGAGGCCGAGATTGAGCACCGTGTCCATCATGCCGGGCATCGACGCCCGGGCGCCGGAGCGCACGGAGACCAGAAGCAGCTTCGACGGATCGCCGAACCGGCGGCCGGTGAGCGCGCCGATGTGGTCGAGCGCCGACAGCACGCTCTCTTCAAGCGCGGCCGGATAGGTGCGGCCATTGGCATAATAGGCGTTGCAGACTTCCGTGGTGATGGTGAAGCCCGGCGGCACCGGCAGCCCGAGGCTGCACATCTCGGCCAGATTGGCCCCCTTGCCACCGAGAAGATTGCGGTCGCCGGCACGGCCTTCGGCGGCGCCGTCGCCGAAGGTGTAAACCCACTTGGTCATGCTTGCCCTCCAGTTCGTGGAAGATAGAAACCTCCGGACCGTGGCCCGGTTCCCCGCCTTCCCCTGCCCGAGCGATAGGATGCTGCAGTGCGAAAGGCAAGGCACCGGCCGGCGCTCGCAGGCACTACAATCGATTAAGCAAAAGCTGCGTCAAAAAGACTTGCCGGAGGTTATGGCACGTTATAGAACATAACAGGAACATAGTGGAGTAGCGTGATGAAACTCAACGGAAAACTCGACTATCTCGAGCTGCCGGCAACGGGCGGCACGCTGGACAGCGTCAAATCCTTCTACAGCGCCGCCTTTTCATGGTCGTTCACCGACTACGGCCCGACCTATTCCGCTTTCGCCGAAGGGCTCGACGGCGGTTTCCAGGCTGATGCTGGGGAAGCGCCGGCCAAACCGCTGCCCGTGCTCTACTCCGAAAACCTCGAGGAAACGCTGGACGCGGTCGAGAGCGCCGGGGGGACCATCGTCAAGCCGATCTTTTCCTTCCCCGGCGGCAGGCGGTTTCATTTCACCGATCCGGCAGGCAACGAACTGGCGGTGTGGGGATATTAGAAAAGACGCGGATTTCGAGGTTTTTTTGCTGTTGACAGCCAGGCTCGGCTCACTCCAACAAACAGCGGCGATCTTCCAACAGCAAAAGCAGGCTGATGAAATTCGGGTCAAGCGGCGTTCGAGGTCTGGCTTCCGAATTGGTCGGAAGGCCAAGCGGACTTTACACTGAGGGCTTCGCCCGGCGCTTGCGGTCGACTGGATATCAGCAAGGCAAGGTCTTCGTGGGTCGGGACTTGCGCGACAGCAGCCCGGCAATCGCGCAGGACTGCATGGCGGCGCTGGCCGCATCCGGTTTCCAGCCGGTCGATTGCGGTCCGATCCCCACACCGGCGCTTGCATTCTATGCCCGCCGGCACGACGCCGCGGCGCTGATGGTGACCGGCTCACATATCCCTGCCGACCGCAACGGCATCAAGTTCTATGGACCGAAGGGCGAGATCGACAAGGCGGACGAGGCCGCGATCACCCTTTCTGTCGCTGAGCTGTCGGATCAATATCCATGGCCGCCGGCATATGGGGACCGGCAGGCCGGCCATGAACAGGCGCTCGCGGCCTTTCGAGATCGTGTCGAGGCAATTCTGCCCGCTGGCGCTCTTTCGGGAATGAGGCTCGGCGTCTACCAGCACAGCACGGTTGCGGCGGAGCTGCTGGTCGAGGTCCTGCGATCCTTCGGCGCCGATGTGATCCCCGTCGGCAAATCAGACACTTTCGTGCCTGTCGACACCGAGGCCGTCGGCCAGGAAACGATGGCGAAGGTGCAGGACTGGGTGCGCGAGTTCAAATTCGACGCGGTGGTCTCGGCCGATGCCGATGCCGACCGCCCCCTTGTCATTGATGAGAATGGCGAGTTGTTCCGCGGTGACCTGATCGGGCTGGCCACGGCGCTCTTCCTCAAGGCCGATGTCGTGGTGACGCCGGTCACCTCCAACTCCGGCATATCCGAGGCTTTCGGGTTCAGCGTCAGGAGAACGAAGGTCGGGTCCCCTTTCGTCATAGAGGGAATGAACGCCGCGCGGCAGGCAGGCGGCATCGTCGTCGGCTTCGAAGCCAATGGCGGGGTTCTGCTGGGATCCGACTGCTTGGTGAACGGCGGAATATTGTCGGCGCTGCCGACGCGGGATTCATTCTTGCCGATCCTGGCCGTGCTGGGCACGATGGCATCGGCCGGCAAAACGCTCTCCAGCCTGCGTGAAACCTGGAATCTTCCGGTCTGCGCCAGTGAGCGGCTCGAGAACTTCCCGGTCGAGACATCGCGCGGCCTGATGCGCAAGCTTGCCGATCGCGACGCGTTGCAGCGGTTCCTGGCGCCCTTCGGCATGGTGGCGGACATAGACGAGACCGACGGTCTCAGGGCGCGAATGACCAGCGGCGAGATTATCCATCTGCGGCCTTCCGGCAACGCTCCCGAATTTCGCTGCTACGCCGAGGCCGCCAGCCATCACAGGGCGACCGAAATCGTGGCTATGACGCTGCAACGGGCGCGCGACGCCGCACTGGCGGATAAGGCCCAGGCCGTATAATGACAGCGGTGCCGGCGGTTGCCGCAGGCTTGGAGCGCCTAATCCAGCAACGATGGGGACTTGCGCCCCGCATCTCGCTCGATCACCAAGACCATTGATTGATGACAAAGACAGCATTGATAACCGGCATTACCGGGCAGGACGGCGCCTATCTGGCCGAGCTCCTGCTTTCGAAGGGTTATGAGGTCCACGGCCTGGCGAGACGGTCGAGCACAGCCGACGTCAACACGATGCGGCTGAAATGGCTGGGCATCGACAACGACGTGCGGATCGTGGATGGCGACATCACGGACCTGTCGGGCCTGACCCGAACCATGCGCGACGTAAGGCCGGACGAGGTCTACAACCTTGCCGCGCAGTCTTTCGTCAAATCGTCCTGGCAGCAGCCTATCCTGACGAGCAACGTCACCGGCATCGGCGTCACCAATGTGCTGGAGGCGCTGCGTCTTGAAATGCCCGGGGCGCGTTTCTACCAGGCTTCGTCGTCGGAGATGTACGGCCTTATCCAGGAGCCGATGCAGTCGGAGACCACGCCTTTCCATCCCCGCTCGCCCTATGCGGTGGCCAAGGCCTTCGGCCACTGGATCACCGTCAATTATCGCGAGAGCTTCGGCCTGCACGCTTCGAGCGGCATCCTGTTCAATCACGAATCGCCGCTTCGCGGCATCGAATTCGTGACACGCAAAGTCACCGACGCCGTCGCGCGCATCAAGATGGGGCTGGCGAGGGATTTGCGCCTGGGCAACATCGACGCCAGGCGCGACTGGGGCCACTCCAGGGATTATGTCCGCGCCATGTGGCTGATGCTGCAGCAGGATCGGCCCGACGATTATGTGGTCGCCACCGGCCGGACGACGACGGTGCGCGACATGTGCCGCATCGCCTTCGAGCATGTGGGACTTGAGATGGACGACCATCTTGTCATCGACCCCGACCTGTTCAGGCCGGCGGAAGTCGAAATCCTGCTCGGCAATCCGGCTAAGGCAAAGGCGAAGCTCGGATGGGAAGCGACGATCTCCCTGGAAGAGATGATCCGCGAAATGGTGGACGCCGATCTCGCGCGCCACGCGGCGGCAAGGCGTTGAAAGGAAACTCTTGCTTTTACGGGCCGATGACTTGATGCACCGCGTTCCGACACGCATCCGCATGCGGACGGTCCGTCATGGCTCGTGAAGCGCCCGTGCGCGTTTTCCTGACCGGTGCCAACGGTTTTGTCGGCCCTTATGTCTGCGATGCGCTGCGCAGCGTTTGCGGCGACGACATTGCCATTGCCGCGACCTCCAAATATGGCGGTCCGCATCCCGTTTTCGGCGAGGTCGACGAACTGGACGTGACGGACCCGGCCGCCGTCAAGGACGCCATTGCCCGCCACCGGCCAACGCATGTCGTCCACCTGGCGGCGCTCGCGGCCCTCGACGCCGCTCAGGCGGATCCCCAGAACACCTGGCGCATCCACGTGGACGGCGCGCTCAACGTGGCCAATGCCGTCCTCGACAAGGCGCCGGAGGCCTGGCTGATCCATGTCGGATCGGGTCTGGTCTATGGCGAAAGCGCAAAGACCGGGCAACCGCTCGACGAAAGCACGCTGCTTGCCCCGATCGACGATTACGCCGCGACCAAGGCCGCGGCCGACCTCGCGCTCGGCGCGCTGTCATACCGGGGGTTGAAATGCGTTCGGATGCGTCCCTTCAACCATACGGGACCAGGCCAGACCGGGGCATTCGCGGTGCCGGCCTTCGCCATGCAGATTGCGCGCATCGAAGCAGGCCTGGCTGCGCCGGTCATCCGCGTCGGCAATCTCGACGCAAGGCGCGATTTCCTGGACGCGCGCGACATCGCCGATGCCTATGCGCGCGCGGTCCTGCGCAGCCGCGATCTTGCGCCGAACACAATCTTCAATGTTGCATCCGGCCTTTCCTGGCGGATGGGCGACATTCTCGACCTGCTGCTGGCCCGTAGCAGCGTCAAGATCGTCACCGAGCAGGATCCCTTGCGGATGCGGCCAAGTGACCTGCCCTGCATCGTCGGCGATGCGACCCGCGCCAGGACCCTGCTTGGCTGGGCCCCCCGATATTCTTTCGAAGAGACGCTCGCTGCCGTTCTGGACGATTGCCGCGCGCGCGTGGCCCAAGCGTAGGCAGGGATGCATCGCCTGCTTCCCGAGAGCCTGAGCTGAACCGCTGCCCTGCCGGCGCTACTGCCAAGCCGCCGCGCGGCGTGCGGCTTGCGCTCTACTGCCGGCGATAGGGTGAACTGGCCGGATTCGCGGCCCGCGTCGCTGCCGATTTTAGTTGGTCTTCCGGCATTGAGCTTTGCTCCGACCCGTCCTATAAGGCCGCGCGCAAGCGGGCATGCCCCGCCTGCTGGGGCGTCGCCAAGTGGTAAGGCATCGGTTTTTGGTACCGACATTCCCAGGTTCGAATCCTGGCGCCCCAGCCACCGCCATTTTCGACCTTGACCATGTAGGCGGACGACATGGGCTACCTTGACCGCACTCGCCTGGCGGGGGCTTGCGCAACCCGTTCCGGCAAGGTTTCGACATAGGCCTGGGGATCACGCATGTCGTCATCATCTTGGTCTCTAGAGCGTTTCACCGGTTCACGGAAACGGCGAACCGCTTTCTCTTTGTTTGTACGCAAATTGCGGACGGAAAACCGCTCTTGGAATTGCTCTAGTTCCGCTAAGCAGATGTCCTGGGACCCTGTCGGGTGCAGCATTACCGCGGTTCGCTTGCCGACAACTATTCCTCCTGGAATTGACAGGGCCAACCTTCAGGCCTGGTCAAGCCAGAAGGCAACTCGGTCCGGGCGTCTCCGCAAGCCATGTTGAGCTGCCATTGGGACAGGCCCGCCGATTTGGAAAGATCTAGGCCCTCGATACGGGTCAGAAAGAGAAAGGCGCGGTCAAAGTCTATCGGCTTGGTGAACGTCGCTCCTCGGAAGTCCGCCCGCGCGAGATTGGCAAACGAAAAGCGGCTGCCACTGATGTCGGCGTCATGGAACTGCGCTCGCCCCAATTCCGCCTTTGTGAAATCAACATTCGTCAGATTGGCGTCCTCGAAATTCGAGCGCTGCACTTCGGCGCTCGTAAACACGGCGCCCTGCGCGTCCATATGGCTGAAGTCGGTCCTGTAGGCCTCGATTTTGTCGAACCGGGCGCCTTTGGCGGTCGAGTCAGCTAGGGAAGCACGCACAAGCGTTGCCTTCTCAAAATTTGCCGCAAGGAGATTGCTGTTCCTGAGGTCGGTCGAAGTGAAATCAACGCTGATCAGGTTCGCCCCGCTCAGGTCCTGTCCTTTAAGGATGAGAAGCTTTTTGTCACAGTCCTGCCAATTGACGCCGGGTGTCGCGGCTGAGTCGCAATTTTGAGCGGCAGTGGCGTTCTGCCAAGGAACTACAATGCACACCGCTAGAACCAAGCCGGATGTGACGTAAGCTCTGGTTCGTCTCACAGTCATTGTTTCTGTACCTCTCCTCCTCGCCGACAATCAACCTTACCACATCAGCTGACACTCGAGCCACGGTGACGACGCCGTCACATTTGGCGCATTTCCGCACAATTGCGGCTCGGAATTGCAGCCGACAGGATGGCGCCGCCGACTATCTTCGCCTGTCCGCGCGGCGAGGCACTCCGCAGGGCGCCAACTAAAACCTTTTCCGCCGACAGGCGTTGTTCATTCCAGACGGACCGGGCACGACAGCCAGCGGAGAGGCTCAACCGATGTATTTCATGGCTCTGGCCACCGATTATGACGGCACGCTGGCGCATGACGGGCTGGTCACCGCGAGCACGATCTCGGCGCTGGAGAAGCTGAAGAAATCCGGACGCAAGCTGATCCTGGTCACCGGGCGCGAGCTGCCCGATCTCAAGGAGGTGTTTCCCGAACTTTCCCTGTTCGACAAGGTCGTGGCCGAGAACGGCGCGCTCATCTACACGCCGGCGAGCGAGGAAGAGCGCGCGATCTCGCCCTCGCCTTCCGCTGAACTGGTCGACAGGCTGAAGAAGCGCGGCGTGAAGCCGCTCTCGGTCGGCCGCTCGATCGTCGCCACCTGGGAGCCGCACCAGGCCACCGTGCTCGACGTCATCAAGAAGCTTGGACTCGAGCTGGAGATCATCTTCAACAAGGGCGCGGTGATGATCCTGCCTTCCGGCATCAACAAGGCGACCGGACTGGCGGCGGCGCTCGAAGACCTGAAGCTGTCGCCGCATAACGTCGTGGGCGTCGGCGATGCCGAGAACGACCACGCTTTCCTCAGGGCCTCGGGCTGCAGCGTCGCGGTGGCCAACGCATTGCCCGCTGTCAAGGAAACCGCCGACCTCCTCGCCAAGGAGGCGCGCGGCAAGGGCGTCGAGGAACTGATCCGCAAGCTGATCAAGCACGACCACCTGATTGCCAGGAAGCGCTCGCGCGGTGTGCTGCTCGGGAATTCGCGCGGCAAGGAGATTTACCTGTCGCCGACAGAGACGGTGCTGATTGCCGGCAGCTCGGGCATCGGCAAATCGACCCTGGCCACGGCGCTCACCGAGCGGTTGGTCGAGAAGGGGCTGCAGTTCTGCATCTTCGATCCCGAAGGCGACTATGACGGGCTGAAGGGCGCGGTGCCGCTCGGCAATGGCTCGACCGCGCCGAACAAGGAGCAATTGCTGGAACTGCTCGAGAAGCCGCAAAACAATGTCGTGGTCAATGGCCTGGCGCTGAAGGTCGATGAGCGTCCCGGTTTCTTCGCCGAACTGCTGCCTGGCCTCGGCAATGTCCGCTACCGGACCGCAAGGCCGCATTGGCTGATCATCGATGAGGCGCATCATTTGATGCCCAAGCGGCGCGCGGATACGCGATCCGTGCTTTCGATCGAGCTGCCCGGCACGGTGCTGATCACCGTCCATCCCGAAGCGATTTCCACCGACGCCCTGCGTCTGGTGACGGCGGTGATCGCGCTCGGGCCTAAGGCAAAGGGCGTGATCATGACTTTTTGCACGGAAACCGGGCTGAAGGCGCCGAAGGACATTCCTCTGCCCAAGGGCGACCGCGTGCTGTTCTGGCGGCCGCATGACGGCAAGAAGCCGTTCACGGTCAAGGCCATCGAGCCCAGCCAGTCGCTGAAGCGGCACAGCCGCAAATATGCCGAAGGCGAGCTCGACGAGGCGGGCAGCTTCTATTTCACCGGACCAAAGAAGACGATGAACCTCAGAGCCCACAATCTCAT
The DNA here is from genome assembly GCF_004016445.2 of Mesorhizobium sp. M2E.F.Ca.ET.219.01.1.1. Classification (GTDB taxonomy): domain Bacteria; phylum Pseudomonadota; class Alphaproteobacteria; order Rhizobiales; family Rhizobiaceae; genus Mesorhizobium. The sequence goes on along the minus strand of NZ_SADT02000002.1, from coordinate 476,486 downwards.
CATCTTCGCGCAGATGGCGGAAGGCATCGACGACAAGACCTGGGAATATCACCTGCGCGCTGGCGATTATTCCAAATGGTTCCGCCAGCAGATCCGGGATAAGGAGCTTGCCCGCGAGACGGCAGAGGCGGAGAAGGATAAGACATTGTCGGCCGAGGAGAGCCGCAAGCTGGTGATCGATGCCGTGCGGCGCAGATATACTGCGCCGGCGACGGCGCCTGAGAAGTAGGTCGGTCTAAAGCGAGCGAATAGGCGCCGCACGATAAATGTGGATTCAAGAGCCGGCGCTGTCTTCGCGCAGCCGTCTCAATTCCAACTGTGCGCCGCCAAACTCGAAAAACGTCTTCGGGCATATCGACAACGCATTCTTCAACAATGGCTTTGCGATTTCGATATGCCCTTCGATCAGATTTTCCTCGGCACTGTAAAAAGTGGCCTCGCACAGTTGATCATTGCCGGCGGCCTTCATTTGCAAGGCTTCTGGAGACAGCTTGCCGGTAAACAGGTCGAAGATCGGATAGGGCCAGGTCTCAGGCGCGAGTTTGGCTTGCGCTTGCTGCGCTTGCGCTTGCAGCCTCGGGTCCTTTGCATATGCCATCGCCATGATACGCCACAGATCGTAATAAGCGACCGGCACATCCGGTAGCTCGCTCTGCTCTCCGAACAGCCGAACGGCATCGGCGTAGCGACCATCGAAGAACGCCGCAAAGCCGCTCTCTTCCTGATAGGCGGCATAGGTTCGGGTGATCGGGACGAGCGCACCAACCGCTATCAAGGCGAAAATGCCGGCAACAGCTCCTGCGGCGCGAGTGTAGCGTGGGCGGCCCTGGTCGCGAGACCAAAATAACATCAGCGCCAGGGCAAGCACCGCGCCCACGACGGCGCCGCCGATATGGGCGGAATAGTCGATCCTCAGGCCGTTATCGGGGCCGGCAAAAAGCGGCAGCACTGCCGGAACGAGAATCGAAAGCGCGCGCGTTTGCATGAGAGTGCGCTCCGCGCTGGAGCGGAAATGAAAGCTGAACACGATTGCCGTAGCAAAAAGCCCGACTATGCCGCCTGACGCGCCAACACCTACAGTGTTGGCCGGGGTCACGAAGAGCGAAGCGACTTCACCGCCCACCGCGCATAGCGCAAAAAGCGCCAGGAACCACAGGCGGCCGACCAACCCCTCCAACAAAACCCCTGCGCGCCAAAGCGCAAAGCTGTTGCCGAGAAGATGCGCGAGGCTGGCGTGCATCAATGTGGCCGTGACCAGTCGCCACCACTGGCCGGCCCAGATCGAAGATCCGAACATGCCGCCAAGCGCGATCAGGGTTTGCGTCGAGGGCGATCCACCCTGGTTGGAGTCGACGGCAAAGGCCAGTTCAGCGCAATAGATGACCGCCAGCAGGACGATAAGCCCATACGAAGCAAATGGCTGCGTGGCAGACGACGGCAGACTGCGGCCAGCTTGTTCCTCCATCGTATCGAGCGCTTTTGGGTGCGCCGCCATGTAGCTACGGCAAAGTTGAGCAATATCCGTGCCGGCAGTGTCGATCTGGCTGATCGCGACGCCGAGAGACAACTTGCCGCCCCGCTGCAATGTATACCATGGCCGCGGCACGCTCTGGGCGTAGGCAGGGTCGACGGCCAGCCTCAGAATGACGGCGTTCTTGGTGGACACTTCAGAAAGCTTCGTTATCGCGCTCCAAGGTACGGTGTCGCTTAGGTAGCGGACTTTCACACCTTGCGGCGAAAGCACCAGCGCAGGTGCTCGCGTCAGGAGCTGACGCAACGTCATCGTGCCCAGCAAACCGCCGGCAATCAAGCAAATCCATGTACTAAGGACAAGTAGGGGCGGTGGGTGCTGAACAAAGAGGCTGAGAATCCCTATTCCGAACATCATAGCGAATACGACGAGTGGCCTTATGAGCTTGGCGCTCGAATAGTAGAATTTCTTTTCTTGATCGGCTTCGAACATCACGACCACATTTCTCTTGGATCGACAAGATGGAGAAAATTCAAATAATTCCCGATGCAGCTAATTGAGAAACTATGCGCTCAACAGAAATCACATATCATCTGAAATTCCAACCAATATCGCACCGCTTTTTTTCTCATGATGGACCTCCCTTACTGGTGACGGACGCTACCAGTGACGCCATCTGGCACACGGCATAAGTCGCGGCCGGCACAGGACACGTTTTCTTGATTTTAATGCTTTCAGCGAGCTTGTCCGGGAACCGGACTGACAGGCTATCGATCGCAATGTCTATGGCGACCGGCAGCGTCTGTAGTCGCCGGATTGCAACGCGCCGTGAACGCCGCCGGGTTGATCCAGCGAACAGGCACTAGAAATCCAGCTCAGCTCGCCTCGCGCATCGCTTCGGCGGCCTGCAGGTCGACCGACACAAGCTGGCTGACGCCCTGCTCGGCCATAGTGACGCCGAACAGCCGGTCCATGCGCGCCATGGTGATCGGATTGTGGGTGATGATGACGAAGCGGGTCTCGGTGGTCTTCGACATCTCGTCCATCAGGTTGCAGAAACGCTCGACATTGTGGTCATCCAGCGGTGCGTCGACTTCGTCGAGCACGCAGATCGGCGCCGGATTGGTGAGGAAGACGGCGAAGATCAGCGACATCGCCGTCAGCGCCTGCTCGCCGCCGGAGAGCAGCGTCATGGTCTGCGGCTTCTTGCCCGGCGGACGGGCGAGGATTTCCAGCCCCGCTTCCAGCGGGTCCTCCGACTCGATCAATTGCAGCTCGGCCGTGCCGCCGCCGAACAGATGCGAGAACAGCCGCTGGAAATGGCCGTTGACGACCTCGAAGGCCGAGAGCAGCCGTTCACGGCCCTCGCGGTTGAGGCTTTGGATCGCCTGGCGCAGTTTCCTGATCGCCTCGATGATGTCCTCGCGCTCGGAAACGATGGTCTCCAGCCGCTCCGACAATTCCTTCTGCTCTTCCTCGGCGCGCAGATTGACGGCGCCGAGCCGCTCGCGCTCGATCTTCAGCCGGTCGAGCTGGCGCTCGATCTCGGCCATGTCGGGCATCGGATCGTCGGCTTTGAGCCCGGTATGCTGGATGACCAGATGCGGCGGCGTGTTCAGAGCTTCCTGGATGCGCGCCTCGACCTCGGCGCGGCGCTCGTCCGCCGCGGTGAGCCGCTCCTCGGCGCGCACGCGTGTCTCGCGCGCCTCGGCAAGCGACTGGATCGCGGCGGTGGCCGCCTTGTCGAGCTCGGCCTGCTTGTTTTCCGCCTCCTGCAGGCGGTCGTTCGCCGTCTGGCGCAGCGCCTCCGCCTCGGAAAGCTGCGTCAGCAAAGCGCGGCGCTTGGCGTCGATCTCGTCCGGCGCATCCGCCAGCCGCTCGCGCTCGGCTTCGGCCTCCGCCTTGCGCTCGCCAAGCGCGGCGATCTGCGTCGAGGCGTTTTCGGCACGCTCCACCCAGTTCCTGCGCTCGGCGCCGATGGCGTCGAGCCGGCGCATGCGCGCCTCGGCCTCGCGGCGCAGCCCCTCATGCACGGCGCGCGCGTCGGCAAGCGTGGCGCGATCGCGCGTGACATTGGCCGAAGCCTGTTCGAGCTGCAGCTGAAGATCGCCGAGATCGGGCGCGTCCTTCAGCATCTCCTCGGCTTCGAGGAAGGCAGCCTGCGTCTCCTCATAGCTTTCGACGATGCGCGCGCGGGCGTCTTCCAAGGCAACGCGGCGGCTCACCAGCTCGCCGCCGGCCTTCTCGGCCTCGGCCAGCGCATTGCGGGCGGCATCCAACGCATGCTGGGCGTCGCGGCCGGCCTGCCGCGCATTGCGCTCGGCCTCGTTTGCCTGGCGCATCGCCTGTTCGGCGCGCGCCAGCGCCTCCTCCGCCTCGCGCACGACGCGCGTCGCCTGCACGGCTTCGGCATCGAGCTCGGCCAGGCGGTTCTTCTGCGCCAGCCGCAGCGCGGCGGCGGTCGGCGCGTCGGCGCTCGCGGTCAGGCCGTCCCAACGCCACAGCGCGCCATCGCGGCTGACCAATCTCTGGCCGGGAGCCAGAAGCGCTTGGAGCCGGCGGCCGTCGGCGGCGTCGACGATGCCGATCTGCGCCAGTCGGCGGGCGAGCTGCGCCGGCGCATGCACCACGCTTGCCAGGCTCTTCACGCCCTCGGGCAGTGACGCGTCGCCCGGCTGCATCGCGCTTTCGCCCCAATGCACCGGGGCGCTGCGGTCAAGCGGCACGTCGAGGTCCTCGCCAAGGGCTGCGCCAAGCGCCGTCTCGTAGCCGCGCTCGACGCTGATCTGCTCAAGCACCGAGGGGAAGAGATCCCCGCCGCTGGTGGCGTTGAGGATCTTCGCCAGCGTGCGCGCTTCGGTCTCGATGCGCGCCAGTTCCGCCCTGGCATCCTGCAGCGGCGGCCTTGCGGCGCTCTCGGTGGCCCGGGCCTCGGCGACCGCCTGCTCGGCGGCGATCGCGCCGGCCTCGCTCTCTTCCAGCCGGGCCAGCGCGTCCTCGACCAGCAGCCGCTTCTCGGCCGGATCGGGCAGGCCGGAAATGCGCGCGACGATGTCGGAAAGCTCGCGGTCGACCTCGGCGAGCTGACGGGCGAAGCGGTCGCGGCGCTCGGCGGTCTCGCGCAGCGTGCGCTCGATCTGGTGGCGCGAGGCCGCCGCCTCGGCGCGTTCGGCGGTCAGCGCGGCAAGTTTCGCTTCGCTCTGCGACAGAGTAGCACCCGCCTGCTCGAAAGCGGCGCGTGTGGTCGCTTCGCGTTCGGCGGCGCCTGCATTGTCCGAGTTGAGTTCGGCCTCCTCGGCGCGCAGGCGCTCGAGGATAGCGGCATTGTCGCGCACCATCCGCTCCTCGCGGGCGATGTCGGCGTCGAGCTGCTGCAGCCGGCGTTCGAGCTCGGTCTGGCGGGCGCGGATGCGGCCGGCTTCCTCCTCGATCTGCGTCTTGGCGATCGACAGGCGCTGGAAGGCCGCTGCTGCCGCGGCCTCGGCGTCGCGCAGGTCGGGCAGCCGGTGCGCAGCGATGCCCTGCTCCCTGGCGGCGGCCATCTGGGCCGCGGCGCGATCGCCGACCAGCGTGGTGGCGACGGCAAGCGCGGAGCGCGCCTCGCCTTCCTGGGTCTTTGCCAGCGTCCAGCGCAGATGCAGCAGGGTCGCTTCGGCCTTGCGGATATCGGCCGACAGGTTCTTGAAGCGCGAGGCCTGACGCGCCTGGCGCTTCAGGCTCTCAATCTGGCCTTCCAGCTCGCCGACGACATCGTCCAGACGCTCAAGGTTCTGCTCGGCCGCCTTCAGCCTCAACTCCGCCTCGTGCCGGCGCGTGTGAAGGCCGGAAATGCCGGCCGCCTCTTCCAGCAGCGCGCGGCGGGCCTGCGGCTTTGCCTGGATCAGCTCGCCGATGCGGCCCTGGCCGACCATGGAGGGCGAACGGGCGCCTGTCGACTGGTCGGCGAACAGAAGCTGCACGTCCTTGGCGCGGGCTTCCTTGCCGTTGATGCGGTAGAGCGAGCCGGCCTCGCGCTCGATGCGGCGCGACACCTGCAACTCGTCAGCGTCGTTGAAGGCGGCGGGCGCGGTGCGGTCGGTGTTATCGAGGAAAAGCGTGACTTCGGCGGTGTTACGCGCCGGACGCGCGCCGGAGCCGGAGAAGATCACGTCGTCCATGCCGGACGCGCGCATGTTCTTGTAGGAGCTTTCGCCCATCACCCAGCGCAAGGCTTCGACGAGGTTCGACTTGCCGCAGCCGTTCGGCCCGACAATGCCGGTCAGCCCGCGTTCGATGACGAACTCGCCGGGCTCGACGAAGGATTTGAAACCGAGGAGGCGAAGGCGCGAAAATTTCATTCGCGCCGCCCTACACTACAGACCATGGCGCCAAAGCCGGACCGCTTCGGCGCGGCCTGGATGTCAGAGCAGAGGGTCGATGATGGCCGACATTTCCTCAATCGACATCGCCCCTTTGTAGGTCTTTCCGTTGATGAAGAAGGTCGGCGTCGAGTCGACCTTGAACTCGTCCGCTCCGCGTTTCTGGACTGCTCTCACATCGTCCAGAAGTTTCTGGTCCGTCAAGCAGGACTCAAAGGACTCCTGTGTAAAACCGGCCAGCTTGGAAATCTGCAGCAGCGCTTCCTTGGTGTTGTTGACGCCGACCCAGCTCGGCTGCTGCTTGAACAGCACGTCGACCATGGCGAAGTAGTTGTCCTTGGAGCAACGCGCCAGCATGAAGCCGGCCTCGGCGCTCGGGTCGAACGGGAATTCGCGCAGGATGTAACGGACCTTGCCGGTGTCGATATACTTGGTCTTCAACTCCGGGAAGGTGGTCATTGCGAAATGCGCGCAATGCGGGCAGGTCATTGAGGCGTATTCGACGATGGTGACCTTGGCGTCGTCCTTGCCGAGATGCTTTTCGGGCAGCGCGCCGGGCTTCAGCAGTTCCGCCATATCGACCGTGCCCTGTGCCTCCGGCACCTGGACGGCGGCCGGCGTCGCGGCCGGCTTGGCAGGCGTCGACGGGTCGGCAGGCTTCACATCGGCGGCCTTGGCATCCTCGCCCGAGTCGCTGCACGCGGCGAGCAGCGCCACCGCGGGAACGGCGGCCAGCGCGGTCAGAAGGTTTCTGCGGGACAAGGTCTTGCCAAACGGGGCACGGTTCATGCGAATCACCTGATATCGGTTGGATTTTGCAATGCAAGGGCTAGAAAAGGCGAGAGTTGGCGCGAATTAAGGCATCGCGATCCCCAATCCAATCGTGAAACTTGATCTTGAGCATCACGAATGCGCGAGATTGGTGACGCATTCGTGACGCTTCTTACGACCCTTTGGGCTTCCTTTCACCCAAAATTGTGGCGCCAAGCCGCTCCAGCGAAGCGCGCAGGCCGTCATCCTCGATCTTGCCGACCAGATGCGAAAGTTTCGCCTTCTCGGCCTCGGTCAAGGGGCGCGGCGCGGGCTTCGGCCGCGCCTTTTGCGAAAGCACCGGTTTCTGCAGGATCTTGATGCGGCCGATGGCGTTGAAGCCCAGGAAGGCGTTGACGCGGTTGATGACCTCGCCGGCCTCGTGCTGCAGGTGCAGCGCCGCCATGCCCTCGCAGGCGATGATCAGCGTCGCCGGCTCGAACGGGTCGTCCTCGTGCAGCCGGCGGGGCCACTGGATTTTTTCCGGGCGGGAATGAGTGGCCAGGCGCGGGCCGGCGATCTCCTCCCAGGACTGCACCAGCCCGATCGAGATGCCGGCGCGCTTCTTCAGCACCGGATCGAGTATCTCGGTCGCGAGATCGCTCACCGGAACGGGATTGCCGAAGGCCCTTTTCCCTGCCATGTGCGTTCTCCAGTCCCCAATTCATCCGATCAATGGCACCGCTAGACCAGACCCGCAAGGCATCACAACAGGCCGCACCCGGCGATATCGGATCCGCAGATACCAGCAAAGCTGGATCGGATACCAGCGCGGCTGGATCCTTGGATATCGCATCGCGCCTGCTTGCCTGGTACGACGCGCATCATCGCGACCTGCCCTGGCGCGTGACGCCAGGCGCGTTTGCGCGCGGCGTGAGGGCCGATCCTTATCGCGTGTGGCTGTCCGAGGTGATGCTGCAGCAGACCACGGTCGAGGCGGTGAAGGCTTATTTCCGCAATTTTGTCGAGAAATGGCCGACGGTCGAGGCGCTGGCGGCGGCGCCCGCCGAAGACGTGATGAAGGCCTGGGCGGGGCTAGGCTACTATTCCAGGGCGCGCAATCTGAAGGCCTGCGCCGATCTCGTGGCGCGGCGAGGCGGCCGCTTTCCCGACACCGAGGCGGGCCTGCGCGAATTGCCCGGCATCGGCGCCTACACCGCGGCGGCGATCGCGGCGATCGCCTTCGACCAGCCGGCGGCGGTCGTCGACGGCAATGTCGAACGGGTCATGACCCGGCTCTACTCGATCGAAACCCCGCTAAGCGAAGCCAAGCCCGAAATCCGCGCGCTGGTCGAGCAACTGGTGCCGCAAACGCGGCCCGGCGATTTCGCCCAGGCGATGATGGATCTCGGCGCGACGATCTGCACGCCGAAGCGGCCGCGCTGCATGCTCTGCCCGGTGCGCGCGGATTGCAGCGCCATCCTCAGCGGCGATCCGGAACGCTTCCCGGTCCGCCTGCCGAAGGACGACAAGCCGTTGCGCAAGGGTGCGGCCTTCGTCGCCGAGCGCGCCGACGGCGCCATCCTGCTGCGCAAGCGACCCGAGAAGGGCTTGCTCGGCGGCATGACCGAGGTGCCGACCACGGGCTGGACGGCGCGGGTCGACGGTGCCACGACGGCCGAGGCCGCGCCCTTTCCGGCCGACTGGCGGCGCGCCGGGCAGATAGGCCATGTCTTCACCCATTTCGCGCTGGAGCTCGATGTCTTCCATGCCCTGGTCACAGGCGATGCACCGTCGGGGTATTTCTGGTCGCTGGCCCATGAAATTTCCGGGGAAGCGCTGCCGACTGTCATGAAAAAGGCAATCGAAGCAGCGATACCGGGCGCGACGAAGAAACCGTCGCACAGTGCAAAGAGGCCCGCATGACCGAAATCCGCCACATCGTGTTCGACATCGGCAAGGTGCTGGTCCACTACGATCCCGACATCCCGTTCAGCCGCCTGATCCCCGATGCCGGGGAGCGGAAATGGTTCTTCGACAATGTCTGCACCAGCGCCTGGAATCTCGAGCAGGACCGCGGCCGCACCTGGGAAGAGGCGGAGGCGCTGCTGATCGCCGAGCATCCCGGCCATGCCGAGAACATCCGTAACTTCCGCCGCCACTGGCACGAGATGGCGCCGCACGCCTATGAAGACAGCGTCGCGCTGCTGGAAGGCCTGATCGAGGACGGCCGCGACGTCACGCTGCTCACCAACTGGGCCTCGGACACGTTCCGCGAGGCCCGCGCCCGTTTCCCGTTCCTGGAAAAGCCGCGCGGCGTCACCGTCTCCGGCGACATCGGCCTGATCAAGCCGGACCGCGCCATCTACGACCATCACGTCGCTTCGTTCGGCCTCGAGCCAGCGGCATCGCTGTTCATCGACGACAGCCAGAAGAATGTCGACGGCGCCAGGGCCGCCGGCTGGCAGGCGGTGCTGTTCACCGACGCCGGCACGCTTAAAGCAGACCTTGAGCAGTTCGGAATTAGGGCCTGAACTGAATCGCTTGCGGCGATCCGTTGAAGTGTTGATTCAGGCCCCTGCCCGTTCCATGCCGAGACGGGCGATGCGGCGCAACTCGTCGATCGGGGTGAGGCCGCCTGAGCGCTCATAGTGCCAGAAGGTCCAGCCGTTGCAGGCGTCCAGCCCCTGCACCTCGGCGCCGATCTTGTGGATCGAGCCGGCGCTGTCGCCGATCGCCAGCGTGCCGTCGGCGCGCACTTTCGCCGCCCAGCGCTTCTTGGCGTCGTAGAGCGTGGCGCCGGGCGCCACCAGGCCGTTGTCGATCAGGCTGATGAAGGCGACGCGCGGCTCGGCGCGCTTGCCGGAAAGCACGGTGAGATCGGCGTCTTCCAGGGGACGGACAGCCGCGATGCGCTCGTTGGCGGCGTCGATATAGGCCTGCTCGCGCTCGATGCCGACGAAATGGCGGCCGAGGCGCTTGGCGACGGCGCCGGTGGTGCCGGAACCGAAGAAGGGATCGAGCACGACGTCGCCGGGCTTGGTCGAGGCCATCATGATACGGGCAAGCAGCGCTTCCGGCTTCTGCGTCGGATGCAGCTTGTTGCCGTTCTCGTCCTTCAGGCGCTCGCCGCCTGTGCAGATCGGGAACAGCCAGTCGGAACGCATCTGCAGATCGTCGTTCGAGGCCTTCAGCGCTTCATAGTTGAAGGTGTAGCCCTTGGCCTTCTGGTCGCGCGAGGCCCAGATCATCGTCTCATGCGCGTTCTGGAAACGGCGGCCGCGGAAATTCGGCATCGGGTTGGTCTTGCGCCAGACGATGTCGTTGAGGATCCAGAAGCCGAGATCCTGCATGCGGGCGCCGACGCGAAAAATGTTGTGGTAGGAGCCAATAACCCAGATGGTGCCGCTGGGCTTCAGCACGCGGCGCGCCGCAAGCAGCCAGGCGCGGGTGAAGGCGTCATAGGCTTCAAAGCTCTCGAACTGGTCCCAGTCATCGTCGACGGCGTCGACCTTGGACTGGTCGGGCCGGTGCAGGTCGCCGTCGAGCTGCAGATTGTAGGGCGGGTCGGCGAAGATGATGTCGACCGACTTTTCCGGCAACCGGTCCAGCGCAGCGACGCAATCGCCCTTCAGGATCGTGTCCAGCCATTCGGACTGAAGAGGGGCGTGGGAAAGCTCGTCGACAAGACGCACGGCGGACATCAAATCACCCAAACAAACGCGTTACGGTTTACTGGCTGTTATGGTTACCGATCAGCGTAAACATTCGGTGAAGGCCCGCCGCGGGCTCACGCGGTTTGCGCAGGCCGGCCCGTTGGTGTATGCCGCGCCACTTGAGCCGACAGGCCTTTCCCCCAACGACCCGGATTGCCATGCCCCAGCCAGATCTTGTCATCTTCGATTGCGACGGCGTGCTCGTCGATTCCGAAATCGTCGCCGCACGCGTTGAGGCCGAGCTTCTGACATCGGCCGGATTCGAGATCTCGGCGGAGGAGATTTTCGAGACCTATGCGGGACTGACCTTCAAGGACATCATGCTGCGGCTCGAGGAGAAGTCGCACATTCCGTTCCAGGCCTCGCTGATCGACCGCGCCGAGGAACTGGTCGACCGCAAGCTGCGCAGCGACGTGCGCATCATCGACGGCGCCCGCGAGGCGGTCGCGGCCGTCACCGTGCCACGCGCCGTCTGCTCCAACTCAAGCACCGAGCGGGTCCAATCCATGCTGGAGAAGGTGCGGCTGCTGCCGTTCTTCGCCGGCCGTATCTTTTCGGGGCTGGACATCCCCAGCAAGAAGACCAAGCCGGCGCCGGACGTCTTCCTCTACGCCGCAGAGAAGCTCCGCGCGAACCCGAAGAACACCTTCGTCATCGAGGATTCCGTGCACGGCATCGCCGGCGCCAGGGCGGCCGGCATGCGCGTCATCGGCTTCACCGGCGCCGGGCACAGCTATCCGGGCCATGCCGACGCGCTGACCGAGGCCGGCGCCGAAACGGTCATCCGGCGCTGGGCGGAGCTGAACGGCACGCTCGCCGCGCTGTCCGAGTGGTCGGAAGACGCATAAGCGCCTTCCCAGATCCGTTACGCGTTTGCGGACCGATCAGTTCGTCGTGGCAGCGCGCTTCTTCCTCTTGCCTTTCGACTTGTCCGCCGGGGCGGCCGGCGTGTTCTCGTCATAGCCGGCATAGGCCTGGTAATCGGTCGCACTCGGCTCCGGCACCACGACATTGGCGTCGGTGAAGACGAATTGGGTTGCGGCCGAGGGATCGGTGACCTGCACCTGGTATTGATGGAGCTGCGAATAGAGCACGTCGTTGCCATGCTGAACCGCAATGCGGATCGGCATGGTGACGGTGCCGGGCGCGAACAGCGGACCCGGCACGACCTTGCCGGCAACGGCAATCTTCATCGACAGCTGACCGTTGGCGTGCGTGCAGTCGCGCGTCACATCGGAGATCGAGGCCTGGTAGATGATCTTGGCCGGATCGTGATCGGGATCGACCGGCTGACCGTTGGGTCCGGTCTGCGCGGCCGCGGCGGCTGCCGCGGCTTCGGCATCGGCCGCGGCGTCAGCCTTCTTTTTCTTGGGCTTCGCCGCCGTGCCCTTGGCATAGGTGTTGAAGAAGGCAGTGCCGTCGCGCAGCGTCACCTTGGGGCAGTAGGCGCGCAGCTGGCTGGCGAGTATCTTGGGGTCCGGCGGCGGTATCGGAGCCGTCGGATCGGGCTTCTTGCCGATGCCGAGGTTCAATATGCCATTGTCGCTCGATTGGCAGCCGGCGGCGGCAAGCATAAAGCCGGTGAGCGCCAGACCCGCGACAAAGCGACGGTTGACCGAATAAAACGCCATGAAGCTGCACTTCCCTCTCACAAAGCCGGTGACGTATAGCAACGGCGCGGCAAAAATGCGACTGAGCCGGCTCGGAAAATTAACCAATTGCCGTGGATGACGCGACCGGCAGCAATGGGCCATTGACGATGCAATATGTGAGTACCCGCGGCGATGCGCCCGCGCTTGGATTTTCAGACGCTGTGCTGGCCGGCTTGGCGCGCGACGGCGGGCTTTACGTGCCCAGCGAATGGCCGCGGTTTTCGGTCGCCGACATCCGCGCCATGCGCGGGCTTGCCTATCCCGACCTTGCCATCCGCGTCTTGACGCCATTCCTCGGCGGCGAGATCGCGGCGCCCGTCTTCGAGCGGCTGGTGCGCGAGGCCTACGCCACGTTCCGGCATGAGGCCGTCTGCCCGCTGGTGCAGACCGGCAAGAATACCTTCATCCTCGAGCTGTTCCACGGCCCGACGCTGGCCTTCAAGGACGTGGCGATGCAGTTGCTGGCGCGGCTGATGGACCATGTGCTCGCCGAACGCGGACAGCACGCGACGATCGTCGGCGCCACCTCCGGCGACACCGGGGGCGCTGCGATCGACGCCTTCGCCGGCCGCGACCGCACCGACATCTTCATCCTTTTCCCGCACGGCAAGGTCTCGCCGGTGCAGCAGCGCCAGATGACGACGTCGAGCGCGGCAAACGTCCACGCGCTGTCGGTCGAAGGCAATTTTGACGACTGCCAGGGCCTGGTGAAGGATATGTTCAACGACCACGCTTTCCGCGACAGGGTGTCGCTGTCGGGCGTCAATTCGATCAACTGGGCCCGCATCATGGCTCAGATCGTCTATTATTTCTCGTCCGCTCTGTCGCTCGGCGCGCCGGACCGGCCGGTTTCCTTCACCGTGCCGACCGGCAATTTCGGCGACATCTTCGCCGGTTATGCCGCCAAGCGCATGGGCCTGCCGATCGAGCGGCTGATCATCGCCACCAACGACAACGACATCCTGGCGCGCACATTGGCGAGCGGCGAATACCGCACCAGGGGCGTGTTCGCCACAACCTCGCCGTCGATGGACATCCAGGTGTCGTCGAATTTCGAGCGGCTGCTGTTCGAGGCGGCTGGCCGCGACGCCGAAACGGTGCGCCGCTACATGAACGGGCTGAAGCAGTCGGGCGCCTTCACCATCGAGGAAGGCGAACTTAAGCGCATCCGCGCCGAGTTCGACGCCGACCGCGCCACGGTGGACGAGGTCGCGGCCACCATCCGCGCGACGCTCGAGAAAAGCAACTACCTGCTCGATCCGCACACGGCCGCCGCCGTTCATGTCGCCGCATCCCACGCTTCCGGTCCGGTGCCCATGCTGGTGCTCGGCACCGCGCATCCGGCGAAATTCCCGGCCGCGGTCGAGGCAGCGACCGGCGTCACCCCTGCCCTGCCCGCATGGCTAGGCGGCTTGATGACAGCCGACGAAAAATACACGATACTTCCATCCGACTTGAAAATGGTGGAAGATTACGTGAACCGCCACTCGCGGGCGGCGCGTTAGGGAGTACTTGCCATATGGGTGTTGAGGTAAGCCGTCTGTCGAACGGCCTGACAGTCGCCACCGAAACCCTTCCAAGCATCGAATCGGTTGCCCTAGGGGCCTGGGTGAAGTCCGGCGCCCGCAACGAGCGCGACGAAGAGCATGGCATGGCCCATCTGCTCGAGCACATGGCGTTCAAGGGCACGAAGCGCCGCAGCGCCTTCGAGATCGCCTCGGAAATCGAGAATGTCGGCGGCGAGATCAACGCCGCCACCAGCGTCGAGACGACCTCCTACTATGCCAGGGTGCTTTCCGACGACGTGCCGCTGGCGGTCGATATCCTGGCCGACATCCTGCAGGAATCCGAATTCGATCCCGACGAGCTGGAGCGCGAGCAGCATGTGATCCTGCAGGAGATCGGCGCCGCGCACGACACGCCCGACGACATCGTCTTCGACCGCTTCACCGAAACCGCCTTCCGGCATCAGACCATCGGCCGCTCGATCCTGGGCACGCCGGAGACGGTCAAATCCTTCACCTCCAGCCAGTTGCACGACTTCATCGAGCGGCAATACGACGCCGAGCGCATGGTCCTCGTGGCGGCCGGCGACATCAAGCACGACAATTTCGTGCGCGAAGTCGAGAAGAAACTCGGCGGCTTCCGCGCCAAGGCGGCGGGCAATATCCCGCAATACGCGCAATATGTCGGCGGTGACTTCCGCGAGGACCGCGACCTGATGGATGCGCAGATCGTGCTCGGCTTCGAGGGCCGCGCCTATCATGTGCGCGACTTCTACGCCTCGCAGGTGCTGTCGATGATCCTGGGCGGCGGCATGTCGTCCAGGCTGTTCCAGGAAGTGCGCGAGAAGCGCGGCCTCTGCTACTCGGTCTATGCCTTCCACTGGGGTTTTTCCGACACCGGCATCTTCGGCGTGCATGCAGCGACCGGACAGAGCGACATCGCCAAGCTGGTGCCGGTGATCATCGACGAATTGCAGAAGGCCGGCCAGAGCATCCAGCAGGAAGAGCTCGACCGGGCGCGCGCGCAATATCGCGCCGGCCTCATCATGTCGGCCGAAAGCCCGGCCAGCCGCGCATCTCAGATCGCCAGGCAGTTGCTCCTGTTTGGCCGGCCGATCGCCAAGGAGGAATTGATGGAGCGCCTTTCGGCGCTGACCGTCGAGCGGCTGACCGATCTCTCCTCGCGGCTGTTCTCGACCAAGCCGACGCTGACCGCGGTCGGCCCCGTGGGCACGCTTGCGCCCTACGAGGCGATCCTCGAATCGCTTGCGGGTCCGCAGACGACGGCCCGCCGGCTCGCCGTCTAGCCTCCGTTCCAGAGCCGTGTTCGCGCTCCCTTTCTTTCGCCGCGACCTGCCGGCGCTGAAGGGCGAAAAGGTCATGCTGCGCGTGCCGCTGACCAACGACTATCGCGAATGGTCGACTGTGCGCGGCGAAAGCCGCGCCTTCCTCGAGCCCTGGGAGCCGCGCTGGCAGCCCGACGAGCTCGACCGCACCGCCTGGCGGCTGCGCATCAGCCGCTACCGCGAGGATTACGCGCAGGGCACGGCAATCGCCTTCTTCATCTTCGAAAAGTCGAGCGGCAAGCTTGCCGGCGGCATCACGCTCGGCAACATCCGCCACGGTGTCGCGCAGAGCGGCCATATCGGCTACTGGATCGGCGAACGTTTCGGCAGCCGCGGCCTGATGACCGAGGCGGTCAAGCTGGTGTCGCGCTTCGCCTTCGATACGCTGAGGTTGCACCGGATCGAGGCTGCCTGTATTCCCGAAAACGCCCGGTCGATCCGCGTGCTTGAAAAAGCCGGATTCCGGCGCGAAGGACTTCTCCGATCCTATCTCAGGATCAACGGCATCTGGCAGGATCACTACCTCTACGCCCGGATCGCGGACGACCCGCCGGGTGATGGAACGAAGGGCTGAATGTGACGAATTTTTCGCGATTAGCGTCGCTGTTCGCCCTTATCCTGGCGGTCGTCGTCACGTTTTTTGCGGCCATGCCGGCTTTCGCCGTCGAGCCGATCAAGATCGCGCGCGACGACAAGGCGCTGGACCTTTCCGGCGCCGTGCAAATCTACCGGAACCAGGGCGAGAACTTCCAGGTCTCGACCGCGCCAGGCCCCGACGGCATCGTGCGGCGCATTGAGGTGGAGGCCAATGACGCCCGTTCGAGCGGCGACTGGGCCGTCTTCGCGCTGGCCAACACCACCGACCAGCAGCTCGACCGGCTGATCGTCGCGCCGCATTTCCGCCTGGTGAACTCCGGCATCTTCTGGCCCGACCTCGGCTCGACGCGCATCGCCGCGATCACGCCCAGCGAGGGCTTCGCGCTCGACCGGCAGACAAGCCCCGACGCCGACGTGTTCCGCGTGACGCTGAACCCCGGAACGGTGGTGACCTTCATCGCCGAGCTCGCCTCGCCGAAACTGCCGCAGGTCTATCTCTGGGACCCGGATTCCTACAAGGACTCGGTCAATTCCTACACGCTGTTCCGCGGCATCGTGATCGGCATCTCGGGCCTTCTGGCGCTGTTCCTGACGATCTTGTTCGTGGTCAAGGGAACCTCGATGTTTCCGGCGACCGCGGCGCTCGCCTGGGCGGTGCTGGCCTATATCTGCGTCGACTTCGGCTTCCTCAACAAGATCATCGAAATATCGCCCGGCAACGAGCAGATATGGCGAGCCGGCACGGAGGTGGCGCTTGCCGGAACCTTCGTGGTGTTCCTGTTCGCCTATCTCAACCTCAACCGGTGGCATGGCCATTTCAGCTACGGCGCGCTGGTCTGGATCCTCGGCCTGCTTCTGATCGCGGGCGTCGCCATCGTCGATCCCGCGGTCGCCGCCGGCATCGCCCGCATCTCCTTCGCCGCCACCGCGCTCACCGGCCTCGGCCTCATCATCTTCCTCGGCGTTCGCGGCTATGACCGGGCCATCATGCTGGTGCCGAGTTGGGTGATGGTGCTGCTCTGGCTATGCGGGTCGTGGATGGCGATCACCGGCATGCTGGACAACGACATCGCGCAGCCGGCGCTGGGCGGCGGGCTAATCCTGATCATCCTGCTCATCGGCTTCACCGTCATGCAGCATGCCTTTGCCGGCAGCGGGGCGCATCAGGGCCTGTTCTCCGACCTCGAGCGCCAGGCGCTTGCGGTCGCGGGTTCGGGCGACATCGTCTGGGACTGGGACGTGCTGCGCGACCGCGTGGTGACCAAGCCGGATATCAGCCTGCAGCTCGGCCTTGCGCCAAACAGCCTTGGCGGTGCCGCCCGCAACTGGCTGCCGGTGCTGCATGCCGATGATCGCGACACCTTCCGCACCACGCTCGACGTGGTGCTGGAGCACCGCCGCGGCAAGGTGGCGCAGAATTTCCGCCTGCGCGGCGCCGACGGCCACTATCACTGGTTCTCGCTGCGCGCCCGCCCGGTGATAGGCTCCGACGGCGAGGTGATCCGCTGCGTCGGCACCATGGTCGACGTCACCGAGCAGAAGAAATCCGAGGAAAGGCTGCTGCACGACGCCGTGCACGACAACCTCACCGGCCTGCCCAACCGCGAATTGTTCATGAACCGGCTGGAGGCGATCATCTCGATCGCCCGCACCGAGGACAAGGTGCGCCCGACGGTCTTCATCATCGACATCGACCGCTTCAAGCAGGTCAATGACGGCCTTGGCATTTCCGCCGGCGACACCATTCTGCTCACCGTCGCGCGCCGGCTGCACCGGCTGTTGAAGCCGAAGGATTCGCTGTCGCGCTTTGCCGGCGACCAGTTCGCGCTGATGCTGCTTTCCGAGCAGGACCCTGCCCGCATCGCGGCCATGGCAGATGCCATCAAGCACGCGATCAACAATCCGATCACCTTCGCCAAGCGCGAGATCGTGCTCACCGCCTCGATCGGCCTGATCACCTGGACGACGGCGCAGACTTCCGCCGAGGACATGGTCAAGGACGCCGAGCTTGCCATGCACCAGGCCAAGCGCTTCGGCGGCGATCGCATCGAGCCGTTCCGGCCTGCCTTCCGCACCGTCGGCACTGACCGCCTGCAGTTCGAATCCGACCTCCGCCGCGCCATCGAGCGGCGCGAGTTCACGCTTGCCTACCAGCCGATCGTGCGGCTGGAGGACGGCAGCGTCGCCGGCTTCGAGGCGCTGCTGCGGTGGGACCACCCGCGCCGCGGCATGATCCCGCCGGGAGACTTCATCCCGGTGGCCGAGAATTGCGGGCTGATCGTGCAGCTCGGCCTGTTCGCCATGCAGCAGGCGGCCGAGGACCTCGCGGGCTGGCAGAAGCAGATCGGCGACGCGCCACTGTCGGTGTCGGTCAACCTGTCGAGCCGCCAGCTCATCCGCCGCGATCTGGTGAGCGACGTCCGCTCCGTCATCGCACGGGCCAATCTGAAGCCGCGCTGCTTCCGGCTCGAGCTCACCGAATCCCTGGTGATGGACAACCCGGAACAGACCGCGCATGTGCTGACCAAGCTGAAGCAGCTCGGCATCGGGCTGTCGCTCGACGATTTCGGCACCGGCTATTCCTCGCTCTCCTATCTGACGCGCTTCCCCTTCGACACGATCAAGATCGACAAGAGTTTTGTCGACGACGCCACGCCTAAGCGGGCCGTGCTGCTCAAATCCATGGTCAACATGGCGCATGAGCTGGGGCTGTCGGTCGTGGCCGAAGGCATCTCGGACGAAAGCGATGCGCTAGAGCTGCGCCAGATGGGCTGCGAATATGTCCAGAGCTTCATGTTCGGCGCGCCGATGCCCGGCGACCAGGTGCTGAAGACGCTAAGGGAGCAGTATCCGCTGACCCAGGCTTAGAGGCCGCTTCGGCGACTGGCGCCCTCTCAGTTCGTCATCCTAGGGCGGAGCAAGGAGCGAAGCGACGCGCGCAGACCCTAGGATCCATGCCGTGACGCTAAGGCGTTGAAAACGGTGCGGAATTCTGCGCCGCTGCACCTACGGTCGATGTAACGGAATGGATCCTAGGGTCTTCGCGACGGAGCTACGCTCCTGCTTCGCCCTAGGATGACGACGTCGCGGGCGTTCGCGCTAGTCGCGAGCGTCACGCGTGGCCGGCGGCGGCGCTCAGATGGGCGAGGTCGATGCCGATCGAGGCCAGGATACGATCGTATTTGCGCTCGATATCGGCGTCGAACAGAAGTTCCTGCGTCGCCGGACAGGTGAGCCAGCCATTCTCGGCGATCTCAGTCTCGAGCTGGCCGGCGCCCCAGCCGGAATAGCCGAGCGCCATCAGCGCATGTCGGGGGCCGCGCCCGGTGGAGATGGCGCGCAGGATGTCGACGGTCGCGGTCAGACAGATATCGTCGGAAACGTTGAGCGAGGATTCCACGCGATAGTCGCCGGAATGCAGCACGAAACCGCGGCTGCGGTCCACTGGCCCGCCATTGCGCACGACGAAATCGCGCGTATGGGCCGGCAGTCGGATCGCTTCCTGCTCGTTCATGATGCCGAGTTGTACCAGCAGATCCGGAAACAGCATCTGCTGCGTCTGGTTGATGATCAGCCCCATCGCGCCCTCGTCGCTATGGGCGCAGATATAGATGACCGAGCGCGCGAAACGGTCGTCCTTCATGCCAGGCATGGCAATCAGGAACTGGTCGTCGAGGAAACCGCGTCCGGCGGCCGGCTTCTTGTGGCGCAGCAAGTCCATGGGTTGAGCGTAACGCGTTTCGGCTGCGCCGAAAAGATGGTGTCAGTCCCCGATGTCACGCAAATATGATACCGGGAGAGCGATGAGGCCATTGCGCGGCCAAGAACGGACGGTCAAATCACCGCCATGCGATACATGAAGATACTGGTTCTCGGCGTCGTTTTGGGGTGGGCTGCAAGCCTCCCGGCCGAGGCCTCTTCCTCGATCTGGTACAATTCGGAGGGCGGCAAGGTCCGGCTGGTGACTACCGGCAAGCCCGATGAGGCCGGCAAGATCCGCGGCGTGCTCGACATCGCGCTGAAGCCGGGCTGGAAGACCTATTGGCGCGATCCGGGCGATGCCGGCGTGCCCCCGCAGCTCGACATATCCGGCAGCACCAACATCGCCGACGCGCAATTGTCTTTCCCGCCGCCGCAGCGTCATGACGACGGCTACGGAAAATGGGCCGGCTATGATCGTCCCGTTTCGCTGCCGGTGACCTTCACGGTGTCCTCGCCCGGCCAACCAGCGACCATCGACGCCCATGTCTTCCTCGGCATCTGCGAGACGATCTGCATTCCGGTGCAGACCCGGCTCAGCGTCGATCCCGCGTCCGATCCGGACAACGCGACCGACGCCGCATTGGTCAAAACCGCGCTTGCGACGCTGCCCTCCCCGGCCCGGCCCGATTTCGGCATCAACGTGCTGCCCGGCGACCACGAGACCCTTGTCGTCCAGGCGCAGTCGCCCGGGGATCCGGAATCCGTCGACTTCTTCATCGCCGGCGAGCGCGACTACATGTTCGGCGCGCCGGTGCGCAGCGAGAAGGACGGCAAGCTCGTCTTCACCGTGCCGATCCTCGACCGGCCATCGGCCACGCCGAGCGATGGCGGGCTGTATTACACGCTGACCAGCGCCGAGGGTTCGGTCGACGGGTTGCTGCCTTTCCCTTGATCCAGCATTAGCGCAACGGTTGCGGGAAGCTGTCCGGTCCGATATCGAAGGCATCGATCTTCCCCATCTCGCAAGCGAGGAACCCATGACCATTTCGGTTGGCGAAAAACTGCCCGCATCGACCTTCAAGATGATGACCGCTGACGGCGTGAAGCAGGTTACCGGCGACGAGATTTTCGCCGGCAAGAAGGTGGTGCTTTTCGGCGTTCCCGGCGCCTTCACGCCGACCTGCAGCAACAACCATTTGCCCGGCTATCTGGAGAACCATGACGCGATCCTGGCGCGCGGCGTCGACACCATCGCCGTGGTTTCGGTCAACGACGTCCACGTCATGGGCGCCTGGGCGCACTTCACCGGCGGCGAAGGCAAGATCCTCTACCTCGCCGACGGCAGCGGCGATTTCGCCAAGTCGGTCGGGCTCGACAACGATCTTTCCGCGGCCGGAATGGGCCTGCGCTCGAAGCGCTTCTCAATGATCGTCGACGACGGCAAGGTCGTGGCGCTCAATGTTGAAACCAAGCCGGGCGTTGACGAGAGCGGCGCGGCGAAAATCATCGAGCAGCTCTGATGCTCGACATCGCCTGGCGCGCGGTGGCGATCGGCATCGGCGCCACGGTGTTCATGGATATCTGGGCGGTCATTCTCAACAAGGCGATCGGCCAGCCCTTGCCCAACTGGGGCATGGTCGGACGCTGGGTCCGGCATCTCCCGCAGCGGGTTTTCCACGACGATATCGGCAAGGCCGCGCCCTATGCGCATGAAAAAGCGCTTGGCTGGGCATTCCACTACCTCGTCGGCATCGTCTACGGCGTGATCCTGGTGGTGCTCGTCGGCGCCGGCTGGCTGGCGGCGCCGACCTTCCTGCCGGCCTTCATCCTCGGCATCGTCACCGTCGGAGCTGGCTGGTTCCTGCTGGCGCCGGGCATGGGCGCCGGCTGGGCGGCATCAAAACTGCCCAATCCAACGAAAGTGCGCGCGCTCAACCTCGTGGCGCACACGGTGTTCGCGCTCGGCATGTTCTCGACGGCACTGCTGATTCGATAGGTCGTTAAAACAGGCGGCTCCCGCTCACGAGCTAACAGGCGTTCCGCGCCGCTGCCGCCAACTTCCTCCGAGCCTCCTTTCGGAGGACGTGAAAATCCAAAGGCTCTGGTTTCCCGCTCGCCTTGCCCTCGTCCCAGAGCCGCTGCAGCCGGCGCAAATCTTTTTGATTCAGTTCGCCTCTACCTGGCAACGGTGCGCGCATCCTCAGTAGCTCTGTGTAGAGCGCCGGGGCGCGCGTTTGCCGGTTGGAGCGGCTTTCTGTGGCGCGGCCACGACCGGCGCAGGCCTTGCAAGCTTCGGCTTGAATGGCGCCATGCCTTGCCGGGCCAGTTCGTCGGCGCGTTCGTTTTCCGGATGGCCGGCATGGCCCTTGACCCAGTTCCAGGTGACCTTGTGGCGCCGGTTGGCCTCGTCGAGTGCCTGCCAGAGCTCGCCATTCTTCACCGGCTTCCTGTCGCCGGTCTTCCAGCCGTTCTTCTTCCAACCATGGATCCATTTGGAGATGCCGTCCATGACGTATTTGCTGTCGGTGTAGAGGTCGACCGTGCAAGGCTCCTTCAGCGCATTGAGCGCCGTGATGGCGGCGAGCAGTTCCATGCGGTTGTTGGTGGTCTCGGCCTCGCCGCCGGACAGTTCCTTGGTGACGCCGTTGTAGCGCAGCACGGCGCCCCAGCCCCCCGGCCCGGGATTGCCTGAGCAGGCGCCGTCGGTGAAGATCTCGATCTTTTTGTTCATGTCAGCCCGTATTCGGATGGCGACCTGATCGCGCGGTGGAAGCGCATGCGGCGGATATATTCGGTCGGGTCACGCTTCATCACCAGCCCGCCATCCGGAATGGTCAACCAGTCATAGAGCCGGGTCAGCATGAAGCGCAGCGCCGAGCCGCGCGCCAGCATCGGCATAGCCGCCTTCTCGTCGCTTCCAAGCGGTCGCACCGACTGATAGCCGGCGAGCAGCGCCGTCCCCTTGGTCAGGTTGAAGGAAAAATCCTTCTCGAAGCACCAGGCGTTGAGGCAGGTGGCGACGTCGTAGGCGTAGAGATCGTCGCAGGCGAAATAGAAGTCGATCAGCCCGGACAGCTTCTCGCCGAGAAAGAATACATTGTCCGGGAACAGATCGGCGTGAATGATGCCCTGCGGCAGGTCGGTCGGCCAGTTGCGCTCGAAATCGGCTAAATCGGCATCGACCTCCGCGGCCAGGCCCGGCTCCACCTCGTCGGCGCGGTCGCGCGAGGCCGCCCATAGCTTGCGCCAGCCATCGATCGCCAGCGCGTTCGGCCTTCTCATCTGAAAATCCTGGCCGGCGATATGGAGGCTGGCGAGCGCCTTGCCCACTTCCGCGCAATGCGCGGCGGCCGGCCGCCTGAGCGACAGGCCTTCGAGGAAGGTGATGATGACGGCCGGACGGCCAGCGAGCGTGCCGATGACGGTGCCGTCATGCGCGGTGACCGGCAGCGGGCAGGAAATTCCCTTCCTGGCGAGATGGCCCATCAGGCCAAGGAAGAACGGCAGGTCGGCCTTGTCGACGCGCTTCTCGTAGAGCGTCAGGATGTAGGAACCGGTCGAGGCGTGAACCAGGAAATTGGAATTCTCGGTGCCCTCGGCGATGCCCTTGTAGGAGAGCAATTCCCCCACCGGATAGGCTTTGAGGAATGCGGTCAACTCGCCTTCGTTGACGTCGGTGTAGACGGCCATCCGCTTTCACGCCGCTCCATTGACGAAGGCCATGTCGGCCGCCGTCAGTTCGACATCGCGCAGTACCCGCATCACCGGAAAATCCTCCGTTTCGGTGGCCGTTATCGCCAGATCGATGGTGACGTCGAAGCGCTGCCGGAACGCGTCGATGATCTCGTCGACGATGATCTCCGGCGCCGAGGCGCCGGCCGACAGGCCGAGCGTCCTGATCCCGGCGATCTCATCCCACGGAATCTCGGCGGCGCGCTGCACGAGAAGCGACATGGTGGCGCCCGCGCGCTCCGCCACTTCGACAAGGCGGCGCGAATTGGACGAATTGGGCGCGCCGACGATGAGGAAGAGATCGGCGCCGGCGGCCGTCTCCTTGACCGCTTCCTGGCGGTTGGTGGTGGCGTAGCAGATCGATTCGGCCGCAGCCGCGTGCAGTTCGGGAAACCGCTCCTGGAGCGCCCGGATGATGCCGGCGGTGTCCTCGACCGACAAGGTCGTCTGGGTGACGAAGCCCAGCGCCGACGCATCGACCGGCACGAAGCGCGCGGCGTCGGCCTCGGTCTCGATCAGGGTCACGGCGCCTTCCGGCAATTGGCCCATGGTGCCGATCACCTCCGGGTGCCCGGCGTGGCCGATCAGAAGCACATGGCGGCCGAGCCGCTGGTGGCGCATCGCCTGCTTGTGCACCTTGGAGACGAGCGGGCAGGTGGCGTCGAGGTAGAAGAGATTGCGCGCCTCGGCATCGGCCGGCACCGATTTCGGCACGCCATGAGCCGAAAAGACCACCGGCGACTGGCGATGCTCCGGCGGGATCTCGGAGAGTTCCTCGATGAACACGGCACCGAGGCTCTGCAGCCCTTCGACGACGTAGCGGTTGTGCACGATCTCGTGGCGGACATAGACCGGCGCGCCGTATTTCTTCAGCGCCAGCACGACGATCTGGATGGCGCGGTCGACGCCGGCGCAGAAGCCGCGCGGCTGGCAGAGCCTGATCGTCAGCGGAGGCTTTTTCTCAATCATGAATTCTGGCCGATTAAGTCGGAAACTATCTCTTTGTTTTGACGCAATTCCGGACGGAAAACCGCTCACACTTTTCCTGGAATTGCTTCAGGCGAAATGAGGCGTGCACCCCTGCCCTGTCAAGAGCGCGGGCTTCACGCTTCCTTTGCCGGGCGGCGCAGCCTCAGGATCAGCACGGCGGCGAGAGCCGCAGCCAAGCCATACCAGGTGACCGCATATTGCAGGTGATTGTTGGGCAGGTCGATGATGGTGACGCCTCCGACCGGCAAGCCGCCGGGATTCGGCGTCTTGTCGGCATCGATGAAGAACGGCACCAGCACGAAGCCTGCCGGCAATCCGGCTGTGGCGGCCATGACGTCGCGGTCTTTCCAGTAGAAGATGTTCTTGGCGACATCATTGTCGGGAAGCATTATCGACGGTTTTCCCGGCAGCGGGTTGCGGGCAAGCCCGGTCAGTGTCACCTTGCCGGCGATCTCGCCCTGTTGGCGCCTGGCCGGATCCTTGAGATCGTAGGGGACGAAGCCGCGGTTGACGAGCACGAAGCGGCCGTCCTCGAGCAGGAGGGGCGTGTAGATATTGAAGCCGCTGTCGCCTTCCCAGGTCGAAAAGAAATGCCGCTCGCCCTGGTGCAGGAAGGTGCCTGTCACCGTCACCGGGGTGTAATCGACATCGTGGGAAGCCGCGAATAGCTTCTCGACGTCGGCCAGCGGCAACGGCGCGGAATGAGTCCGCTTGTCGATGGTCGCGAGCAGGTCTTCCTTCCAGTGCAGGCGCTGGACCTGCCAGGTGCCGAGCCCGATCAGGATGGCGAACAGGACAAGGCCGAGGCCGATGAGCAACGCCGAGCGCGGCCGCGAACGGCCGGCCGCCGAACCGGTCGCCTCGGTCATTCGTGGGATTCCAGCCTGCCCTCGGAGGCTTTCTTCGAGTACTGCAAGGTGATCAGCACGCCCTTGATCAGGCGCAGCGCCGTCAGGCAGAGCACCAGCGCCAGCGGTATCCATAAGATGAAGTGCAGCCAGAGCGGCGGGCTGAACGTCACCTCCATCCAGAGCGCGAGGCCGACGACGAGGAAGCCGATGATCAGAATGACGAACACCGCCGGCCCGTCGCCGGCATCGGCGAAGGAATAGTCGAGCCCGCAATTGTAGCAGCGCTTGCCGACGGTGAGGAAACCCGAGAACAGCTTGCCTTCGCCGCAGCGCGGGCAGCGGCCATGCAGGCCCGCCGAGATCGGGTCGATGGGCGGCCAGATCGCCTTGTCTTCGCTCATGCCGGCACCGTAGACCCTTTCGCTTGAAAAGATAAGGCGGCCACGTCGCCGCGGCCGCCCGTTGCTCCAAGCAAATTCCGCAAAAGCCGCTACGCTTTTCCCGGAATTGCCTTTTTATCAGTGGCCTTCGATCAGCGCGCCGTTCGAAGCCCAGACATAGACCGCGCTGAACAGGAACAGCCAGACCACGTCGACGAAGTGCCAATACCAGGCGGCCGCCTCGAAGCCGAAATGCTGCTTGGGCGTGAAGTCGCCCCTTATCGCGCGCACCAGGCAGACAGCCAAGAAGATGGTGCCGATGATGACGTGGAAGCCGTGGAAGCCGGTCGCCATGAAGAAGGTGGCGCCGTAGATCGATTCCTTGAACGCGAAGGGCGCGTGCATGTACTCGTAGGCCTGCACCATGGTGAACAGCATGCCGAGACCGACGGTCAGCACAAGGCCGTTGATCAGGCCCTTGCGGTCGCCATGCAGCAGCGCGTGATGCGCCCAGGTCACGGTCGTGCCCGACAGCAGCAGGATGATGGTGTTGTAGAGCGGCAGGTGGAAGGGGTCGAGGACCTCCATGCCCTTCGGCGGCCAAACGCCGCCGGTGAAGGCGGTGCGAGCATACTGGTTTGCCTCGCCGGGGAACAGGCTGGCGTCGAAGAAGGCCCAGAACCAGGCGACGAAGAACATCACCTCGGAGGCGATGAACATGATCATGCCGTAGCGCAGATGCAGCGACACGACGCGCGTGTGGTAGCCCTCATGCGCTTCCTTGATGGTGTCCGACCACCAGGCGAACATCGTGTAGAGCACGATGATCATGCCGATGAAGAACAGCCACGGATTGGCGATGTTGTGACCGAAGACCGGGAAGTTGCCGCCCTTCAGATACTGCATCAGGCAGACGCCGCCGATGGCGGTGACCAGTGCGCCGACCGAACCCAGGAATGGCCAGGGGCTCGGGTTGACGAGATGGTAGTCGTGGTGTGGTTTTGCGTGCGCGTCTGCCATATCAACCCCCGAGGCTTGCTTCGGAATCTGGAACTTTGTTGGTGCTGCTGCCAGCGGCCGGAGCCGACGAGGCGACCGGCTGTTTCTTTTCGACCGGGAACATCGTGTAGGACAGGGTGATGGTCTTCAAGTCCTTGAGTTCCGGCACGTTGACGATGTCTGGATCGACATAGAACACGACCGGCATGTCCAGTGTCTCACCAGGCTTCAGCGTCGTGTCGGTGAAGCAGAAGCACTCCACCTTGTTGAAGTAGGCGCCGGCCATTTCCGGCTGCACGTTGAACGAAGCGCGGCCGGTGATGGGGCGGTCGAACT
Source organism: Mesorhizobium sp. M2E.F.Ca.ET.219.01.1.1 (assembly GCF_004016445.2). GTDB lineage: Bacteria > Pseudomonadota > Alphaproteobacteria > Rhizobiales > Rhizobiaceae > Mesorhizobium. The sequence continues at coordinate 450,101 of NZ_SADT02000002.1, read as the reverse complement.
TGTTGGTGGCGCTGTAATGCGCCTGCGTCGTCTCGCCTATCTTGATCGTCACCGAGCGGGCCACAGGCTCGAACTGCCACGGAATGCCGTTGGTATTGGCATCGAAACGGATGGTGATGTCGCGGTCGAGCACGCGGCCGGCATATTGCTTCTCGGCACGCTGCGTGGTGCCGCCATAGCCGGTGACCTGGCAGAACATCTTGTAGAGCGGCACGGCAGCGTAGGCCATGCCGACCATGCCGGTGAAAAAGGCAAGGCAGACGGCGGCGACGATGCCGTTGTTCAGCTTGCGGGACTTGCTCAGCTCTCCCCCCATCAGCCGCCTCCCAACAGGCCCGAGCCGGTGAGGCTGGCGCCCTGGTGGCCGAAGCGCACGATGGTGGCGGCGTAGAAGATGACGACCAATGCCGCCAGCGCGACAGCGATGGCGATGGACCGGTTGCGGCGCGCCTTCTGCTGGCGTTCCGTCAACGTGACCAGTTCGAGCTTCTTGTCGGCCACGGTCATGCTCCTCCCATCATGAGGGCGCGCCCGACCACACAGTCGACGAGATAGGCGGCGAAGATGGCGAAGAGGTAAAGCAGCGAGTAGCCGAACAGCGCCTTGGCCGGCTTCATCGCGCGATCGTCGTCGGCCATGCCAAGCACTTTCCAGGCATACCAGACGAAGCCCGCGCCGAGAACGGCCGAGACGACGCCATAGCCGGCCGTGGTGTATCCCAGCGCCCAGGGCAGAACGCCGACCGGCGCCAGGATCAGCGCATAGGCAAAGATCTGCCGGCGGGTCGAGGCATGGCCGGCGACGTTCGGCATCATCGGGATGCCGGCGCGGGCGTAGTCGTCGGACTTGAACAGCGCCAGCGCCCAGAAATGCGGCGGCGTCCACAGGAAGATGATCAGGAACAGGATCACGCTTTGCAGGCTGACCGAGCCGGTCACGGCGGCCCAGCCGATCACCGGCGGAATGGCGCCGGCAGCGCCGCCGATGACGATGTTCTGCGGCGTCCAGCGCTTCAGCCACATGGTGTAGACGACGGCGTAGAAGAAGATGGTGAAGGCAAGAAGCGATGCCGACAGCCAGTTGACCAGCACGCCGAGCGTCATCACCGACAGCACCGACAGCACCAGGCCGAAGGTCAACGCTTCACCCGGCGTGACGCGGCCGGCCGGCACCGGGCGACCGGCGGTCCTCGTCATCACGGCGTCGATGTCGGCGTCGTACCACATGTTGAGCGCTCCGGAAGCGCCCGCGCCTATGGCGATAGCCAGGATGGCGATCATAGCCAGCAGCGGATTGATGGTGACCGGGGCCGCGACAAGGCCGACAAAGGCCGTGAAGACGACCAGCGACATGACGCGCGGCTTCAACAGGGCGAAGAAATCGCCCGCGGTCGCTTCCGACATGCGAAAGCCCGCTTCCTCCGTCAATCTGTTTCCGGCAAGGGCCATGCGTACTTAAAGTCCATCATTCCGTTGGCCAAGACCGCCGGACAAGCCGGCGCCCTCGTATGCGTCGGTAGCGCCGCCTACTTGATCTTCGGCAGCTGTTCCCACTGGTGGAACGGCGGCGGCGAAGGCAGCTGCCATTCGAGCGTGGTGGCACCCTCGCCCCACGGATTGGCGCCCGCGACGCGCTTCTTCTGGAAGGCCTCGAACACGCCATAGAGGAAGATCGCGACACCGACGGCCGCGATGTAGGAGCCATAGGACGACACCATGTTCCAGCCGGCGAACGCGTCCGGATAGTCGACGGTGCGGCGCGGCATGCCGGCGAGGCCGAGGAAGTGCTGCGGGAAGAAGATCAGGTTGACGCCGACGAAGGTGACCCAGAAGTGGGTGTTGGCGATCACCGGCGAGTACATGTAGCCGGTCATCTTCGGGAACCAGTAGTACCAGCCGGCGAAGATGGCGAACACCGCGCCCAGCGACAGCACGTAGTGGAAGTGGGCGATCACGAAATAGGTGTCATGCAGCGAGCGGTCGAGGCCGGCATTGGCCAGCTGAACGCCGGTGACGCCACCGATGGTGAACAGGAAGATGAAGCCCAGCGCCCACAGCATCGGCGGCTTGAAGGAGATCGAGCCGCCCCACATGGTTGCGATCCAGGAGAAGATCTTCACGCCGGTCGGCACCGCGATGACCATGGTGGCGAACACGAAGTAACGCTGCGTGTCGAGCGACAGGCCGGTCGTGTACATGTGGTGCGCCCAGACGATGAAGCCGACGGCGCCGATCGCGACCATGGCGTAGGCCATGCCGAGATAACCGAAAACAGGCTTCTTCGAGAAGGTCGAGACGATGTGGCTGATGATGCCGAAGCCCGGCAGGATCAGGATGTACACTTCGGGATGGCCGAAGAACCAGAACAGGTGCTGGAAGAGCAGCGGGTCACCGCCCTGATCCGGCACGAAGAAGGCGGTGCCGAAGTTGCGGTCCGTGAGCAGCATGGTGATGCCGCCAGCCAGGACCGGCAGCGACAAGAGCAGCAGGAAGGCGGTGATCAGCACGGCCCAGGCAAACAGCGGCATCTTGTGCAGCGTCATGCCGGGAGCGCGCATGTTGAAGATGGTGGTGATGAAGTTGATGGCGCCGAGGATCGAGGACGCGCCGGCGATGTGGATCGACAGGATCGCCAGATCCATCGCGGGCCCGGGCTGACCGGACGTCGAGAGCGGCGGGTAGATCGTCCAGCCGCCGCCGACGCCGAAGGCACCCGGGGCGCTCGGCACGAACATCGAGGAGAGCAGCAGGATGAAGGCCGGAGGCAGCAGCCAGAAGGAGATGTTGTTCATGCGCGGGAAAGCCATGTCCGGCGCACCGATCATGATCGGCACCATCCAGTTGGCAAAGCCGCCGATCAGGGCCGGCATGACCATGAAGAAGATCATGATCAGGCCGTGCGCGGCGCCGAAGGCGTTGTACATGCTCTTGCCGCCGTCGATGGCGGCGTCGCCCTGCATGCCATAGACCATCTGCGCCAGACCGCTGAAGATCTGGATGCCCGGCTCCTGCAGCTCCATGCGGATGGCGACCGAGAGCGCGCCGCCGATGATGCCGGCCATGATCGCGAAGATCAGGTAGAGCGTGCCGATGTCCTTATGATTGGTCGAGTAGACCCAGCGGACCCAGCCATGCGGCCTGTGGTCGTCGTGATCGTGAGCTGCAGCCTCTGCCATGTTCCGCTCCGTTCCCTAAATCTTGCTAACCCGCGGCATCAGTTGCCGGCGGCCGCTACCTTGTTGGTACCATCGATCTCGGCCATCAGCGCCTTGTTGGCGGCAGGCACGTCGGTCTTGGCCGTCTCGAGCCAGGTCTTGAACTGCGCATCGGAAACGACGCGGACCGCGATCGGCATGAAAGCGTGGTCCTTGCCGCAGAGCTGCGAGCACTGGCCGTAATAGAGGCCTTCCTTCTCCGCCTTGAACCAGGTCTCGTTGGTGCGGCCGGGAACGGCGTCCATCTTGATGCCGAAGGACGGCACCGCGAAGGAGTGGATGACGTCGGTCGCGGTGATCAGCATCCGGGTCGTGGTGTTGACCGGCACGACCAGCTCGTTGTCGACGGCGAGCAGGCGCGGATAGAGGTTGCGATCCTCCTTGCCGGCCTTGGCACGGTCGCCATCCTGCAGAACCGCCGAGTTGAACGAGAAGGTCTTGTCGACCTGATACTCGTAATCCCAGTTCCACTGGTTGCCGGTCGCCTTGACGGTGAGCTTGGCTTCTTCCGGCGGCGTGTACTGCGCGGTGAGCAGCTGGAAGGAGGGAATGGCGATGAGCAGGAGCACGATCACCGGCCCGACCGTCCAGATCACCTCGATCAGCGTGTTGTGGCTGGTCTTTGACGGCACCGGATTGGCGCTGGCGCGGAACCTGACGATGCAAGCCAGCAGAAGCACCAGCACGAGAACGGTGATCGGGACGATGAACCACATCGTGTAGTTCCCGAAGCGCTCGATCTGCCGCATCATGTCGGTCGCTGGCTCCTGGAAGGACACCTCCCACGCCCGCGGCTGGTCGGCACGGGCCGCGGCACCGGAGAAGAGCACGGCCGAAGCTGCCGTACCTGCCAAGAATTTAGCGCTTGCCAGGAATTTCCTCATCGCCCTCTCGTCTCCCGCTTCCCGCGATCTTGTCGCACCAATAACGGACGATACCGGGATTGGGAATCCCGGTCTGTCCCTGGGTGGTTCAAACCATACTCTTTTTCCCTCCGCAAGAAAGGAGCGGAGGAAACCGTGCGGCATTTTTGCGCGCAACACGAAGGCCGTGTTCGGCGCTCGCCACGCTATATGCGCAACGGCCCCAATTCGGGCGAATTTGCTTTGGAAAAGCACGCAATTGCCGGTATCGGGGCGCACCGGCGACGGTCTCGTCCTTTACTTGGCCCGGGCGCAGCTTAAAGTGCCGTGATTCGCAATGGAGCCGTCATGACTTCCTGGCTTTCGAGAACCTTGGCGAAGGTCGTTCTTGCCGTCGCCTTGCTCGGCGTCGGCATAGCCGTTGGCGCCGCCGCCGCGCCGAACAACGCCACGCCGCCCAGCGGCACGGTGAAGTCGACGCATGGCGCATGGTCGATCATCTGCGATACGCCGGCGGGAGCGACCTCCGAGCAATGCGTGATGATGCAGAACGTCGTCGCCGAGGATCGTCCTGAAATGGGGCTTTCGGTCGTGGTGCTGCGCACCGCCGACAACAAGGCCGAGATCCTGCGCGTGCTGGCGCCGCTCGGCGTTCTGCTGCCCAACGGCCTCGGTCTCAATGTCGACGGCAAAGATATCGGCCGCGCCTATTTCGTGCGCTGCTTCCAGGACGGCTGCTATGCCGAGGTGATCCTCGAAAAGCCGCTGCTCGACACGTTGAAGAGCGGCACCTCGGCCACCTTCATCGTCTTCCAGACCCCGGAAGAGGGCATCGGCATTCCCGTCGACCTCAAGGGCTTTGCGGAAGGCTTCGCCGCCCTACCTTGATCTTCTTGCCCATGCGCCGCTTCCGACGCCGAGGTCGGTGGCGAATGCGCGTTTGGCGGCCAGGAGGTTCTATGCGCGCGTCGCTGTCCATTTCCATTGCCGGTCTGGTGTTGGCCGGCGCGGTTTCGGCAGCACGGGCGCAGGATGCCGACGTCCTCCAGCAGCCAGACCCAGCGACAGTCCTCGGTATCGCCAAGGGCTTCGGCTCGGCCAGGATGGACAAGGACGACAATGGCGACCCGATGATTTCCGGCCGCGTCGAAGGCGTCAAATACGTGATCTATTTCTATGGCTGCGAAGACCACGAGAACTGCAGGTCGCTGCAGTTCTCGACCGGCTACACCGATCCGCTGACCGCCGACCAGGCCAATGCCTGGAACGCAAAGTACCGCTGGGTGAAGGCCTATTCGGGCGGCGGCTCGAATTTCAAGATGGATGTCAGCTTCGCCGGCGGCATCACCAAGGCCAATCTGGAGGAGCAGTTCTCCAACTGGAACGCGATGGCCGGCAACATCAAGGACTTCGTCAACGGCAAGTGACGGCGTCGCAATCGCCGGCTTCATTCTCGTTGGCGATTGTGCGACGGCAGCTTCGCGCCTACATCCGTTGCACGATTTTGTTCCCACGAATGGATTTGCCATGAACAGCCTGATCGGCCAATTCGATATTTCCGACGATCGCGTCAAGGAGATCGTCACCGAGACCATCAAGGGCGCCGACGATGGCGAGCTGTTCCTCGAATACAGCGAGAGCGAGGCGCTGATGTTCGACAATGGCCGGCTGAAGACGGCCAATTTCAACACCGACCAGGGGTTCGGCCTGCGCGCCGTAGCCGGCGAGGCCACCGGCTATGCGCATTCGAGCGATCTTTCCGAAGCCTCGCTGCTGCGCGCGGCCGATGCCGTCTCGGCGGTCAAGGGCGGCTATTCCGGCACGCTTGCCGGCGCGCCGGCCCGCACCAACCGCCATCTCTATGGCGACGAGAACCCCATCCCCTCGCCGTCCTTCGAGGCCAAGGCCAAGCTGTTGCAGGAGATCGACGGCTGGCTGCGCGCGAAGGACCCGCGCGTGCGCCAGGTGACGGCCTCGCTTGCCGCCTCCTGGCAGCATGTCGAGATCGTGCGCGGGGACGGCCAGATCGTGCGCGACATCCGCCCGCTGGTCCGGATCAACGTATCGGTCGTGGTCGGCAGCGGCGACCGGCAGGAGAGCGGCTCCTACGGGATGGGCGGGCGCAAGAGCTTCGGCGAGTTCGTCAGCGAGGAAAGCTGGAAGCATGCGGCAAGCGAGGCTCTGCGGCAAGCGCTGGTCAATCTCGAGGCGGTTCCAGCGCCCGCCGGAACGTTCGACATCGTGCTGTCCAGCGGCTGGCCGGGCGTGATGCTGCACGAGGCGGTCGGCCACGGGCTCGAGGGCGACTTCAACCGCAAGAAGACATCGGCCTTCGCCGGCCTGATGGGCCAACAAGTGGCGGCGAAGGGCGTCACGGTGGTCGACGACGGCACCATCCCCGAGCGGCGCGGCTCCCTCACCGTCGATGACGAAGGAACGCCTTCGGCGCGCAACGTCCTGATCGAGGACGGCAAGCTGGTCGGCTATATGCAGGACCGCCAGAACGCCCGGCTGATGGGCATGAAGGCGACCGGCAACGGAAGGCGCGAGGGCTATGCCCACCAACCGATGCCGCGCATGACCAACACCTACATGACCGCCGGCGACATGGAGCCGGAAGAGATCATCGCCTCAGTCAAGAACGGCATCTACGCCGTCTCCTTCGGCGGCGGCCAGGTCGACATCACATCGGGCAAATTCGTGTTCGGCTGCACCGAGGCCTACATGATCGAGAACGGCAAGGTGACGCAGCCGATCAAGGGCGCGATGCTGATCGGCAACGGTCCGGACGCCATGCACCGCGTCAGCATTATCGGCAACGACATGAAGCTCGACAACGGCATCGGCATGTGCGGCAAGGCCGGACAGGGCGTGCCGGTGGGCGTCGGCCAACCGCATCTCAGGATGAACCAGATGACGGTGGGCGGCACCAGGGTTTGAGGCACCGGAGCATTCCGGTATCATCGCCCGCGAAAACAGCGGGTTCGCAATTCAGGGACCTCGGCCATTTCCAAGATCGTCATCCTGACGGGCGCCGGCATTTCGGCGGAATCGGGTGTCGCGACATTCCGCGATCCCGACGGCGTCTGGGCTAAATTCAACCTCGAGGATGTCGCCACGCCGCAGGGCTTTGCCCGCGACCCCGCGAAGGTCCAGGATTTTTACAACATGCGGCGGCGCCAGGTGGGCGCGGTCAAGCCCAATGCCGCGCATGCGGCGCTGGCCAAGCTCGAACAGGCGCTGCCGGGCAAGGTGCTGGTCGTCACGCAGAACATCGATGACCTGCATGAGCGCGCCGGCTCGCGCAGTCTGATCCACATGCATGGGGAACTCGGGCGCGCGCTTTGCCTTGGCTGTGGCGAAAGCAGCGCATGGGTCGACGACATAACTGTCCAATCGCAGTGCCCGGCCTGTGGTGCTGGATTGCGGCCGGACGTCGTCTGGTTCGGCGAGATGCCCTATCGCATGGAAGAGATCGGTGATGCGTTGACCGGCTGCGACCTCTTCGCGGCGATCGGCACCAGCGGCAGTGTCTATCCAGCGGCGGGTTTCGTGGAGGAGGCGCGTGCCGCCGGCGCCTTGACGGTCGAGCTCAACCTGAAATGCGCCGGCTGGGCCTCGCGTTTCGACGAGCAGATCGAGGGACCGGCCACAGAGGTCGTGCCGGCCTTCGTCGAGCGCATTCTGTCCGGCAAAGGCTGACCATTGCGCTTTCCGGCCGTGGGCGCCTGCTCGCTCCTTGAAGTGAACACAATCGTGTTAGGACATTATTAATTGTTTAATTGGCCGGGCCGGCGTTTGCGCATTAGCCTGTCGCCAGTCTCCTCGTTGCGGTGGTGTTGGCAGTGAAGCGATCCCCTTGCGTCCCGACCTCTTCCTTCCTGTTTGGCCTTGTTTCGTTGATTGGTGTTTCATCGTTCTGTGTCAGCCCTGCAGCGGCGCAGTCGTTGCTGTTCAAGCTAACGTCGACACGACCTGCCGCCAGTTCCGCCACGGTCGGCGCAAGCACCAGCGTTCCTTATGGCTGGCTCGATTTCTGTCATCGCCGGCCGAAGGAGTGCAAGGTGCACGCTTTGCCTGCCGCGAGCGTCAAGCTGACCGCGCAGAACATGCGTACCCTCCAGCGGGTCAACCAGAAGGCCAACCGCTCCATCAAGCCCGTGAGCAACTACGACCACTGGGGCACGATGATGGACCACTGGGACTATCCGACGGACGGCAAGGGCGACTGCAAGATCTACGCGCTCTACAAGCGCAAGCTTCTCCAGGAGGCAGGCTTCCCCCGGCAGGCGCTGTTGATGACGGTGGTGCGCGACCTGAGCGGCGAGGGCCATACCATCCTGACGGTGAAGACCGACAAGGGCGATCTCGTGCTGGACAATCTGGTCGACGAAATCCGGCCCTGGAACGCGACCGGCTATTATTTCCTGAAGCGGCAGTCGCAGCAGAACCCGAACATCTGGGTTTCGCTCAACCAGCGCGGCGGCACGGCGAAACGACTGACGCCGAGTTCATAGCCGACATTGCTTAACCGTATGCTCGGCCAGTCTCCGGCGGATTGACACGCTGCGGCCCCACGACCGCCCGATCCGCGGATTGATGAGCCGGGAAGCCCGGCCCATCAATTGAAAAGCTGCCGTCCCGCCTGCGGCAAGCCTATTGCTTGCAGGGCGGCTCGCCCGGAAGACCGCAGCTCGGCTTCTTGTTTCCCTGCTGCGGCTGCGGCTTGGGCTGCTGCACCAGACGCTTCTCCTGCGGCTGGACCTGGAACTTCGGCTGCGCATGGAATTCGGGCTTTTCCTGCTTGGACAGCACCTGCGCGTTCGGTTTGTTGACCTTGAAATTGCGCTGGACATCGACCTCGCCGCCGGCCGGTTCACCGCCCAGCTTGCGTAACTTCTTGCCCTTGTCGTTGCCGAAGACTGTGCCCTGCCCGTTTGGAACGAGGGTCTCGCCGGCAAGGTCCTTGCGCGTGAGCCGCTTCGGTTTGCCGCCATTCTGGTCGGACAGGCTCGTCGGGTTGTTGTTCCCAAGCTTGTCCTGCACCGTCGGCTTATTTGTGGCAGGCACGCCGTTGACGGCAGGCAGCTTGCGGAATTTGCCCTTGCCGGTCTGCACCTCGGTGCCCTGACCGGTGGCGACTTCGCCCTGCTTGCCGAGCGTTTTCAGGCGGCTGTCCGCCGCTGCCGGCTTGCCGTTGACGAGCGGGAGCGGCTTGCCGTTCGGGAGCGGAACCGTCTTGCCATTCGCGAGCGGAACCGTCTTGCCTTTGGCGAGGGGCAGCGGCTTGCCGTTCACCAGCGGCAGCGTCTTGCCGTTGGCTCCCGGCAAGGCATGCTCGGTCGCAAGTTTCTTCGACAAGGGCTTTTCCAGGGGCGCCACCAGGCCGGGCTGCTTGCCTTGCTGAAGCACGGCCTTCTTCTGCAGCAGCGGCGGCAGCGCCACCTTGGTGGCCAAGGCGGCGGCGCCCAGCCCGGCCGCGCCGGCGGTCAGCTTCTGGCCGGTGGTCAAGCCACCGCCCTGCCCCGCCTGGTTGTTCTCGTTGATCACCGTGTTGTTGATGATCGTGGTGTTGTGGATGTTGTTGAAGATGATGTTGTCCGGCGGGGGCACGATGTCATGCGGCGGGTTGATCCACCTTGGGAACGGCACGAAGACCGGCACCGGCAGAACAAAAACCTCGACCGGCGGGCGTGGTGGCGGCAGCACGATGAATTCCGGCGGCGGCGGCGGCAGGAAGATCACCGCGACCGGCGGCGGCGGATCGAAATCGAAATCTGGATCGTCGAAATAGAGCACCGGACGCTCGACATAGATGATTTCCTCCGGCGGTGGCGGCGGCACGTCATAGACGATGATGGAGAAGCTCGGCGGCGGCTCAAGCTCGGCGTCGAAATGCTCGAGCCGGCGGCGCGCGTCCCAGGCGTGCGGCCCGTGCGGATAGCGCTCGAGGTAAGACCAGTAGGCCTCGGGCGTGTCGCGCATCCAGGTCTGACGCCAGGTGATCGCCTCGCGCCGCGCCGCGATGATGGCGCGCACGCGCTTGGCCATCGGATCGTGCGGATAGGCGACGAGGAAATCCTCGTAGCCGCGCATCGTGTCGCGGTCGAGGGCCGCGACATAGGCGTCATGGGCGTCGAAATCGCGGATCTCCCTGGTGCGGTCGGCCTGGGATTCCGCTTCGGAAACCTGCGGTGGCGGCGCATCCGGCGCGCGGTCGAAGAAAACGAAGGGCGCGTCGATTTTCGAGGCGTCCCACGGCACCTGCGCGCCTTGCGTGACCTCGTTGACGCGCAGGCGGGTGCGGTCGAACACATCCTCGAGCGAAAGGCCGCCATCGCGCATCATCTCGGCGAGCGCCTGGGCGTAGGCCCCGTACGGCCCTTTGCCTTCCGGAGCCGCCGTGCCCGGCGCGGCGTTGAAGGCGATCAGCATGTTCGGGTCGGGATCGACCAACGCGAGACCGCCGGCCAGCGGCTGGTCCGACTCGGGAAAATCATTCGGCCGCGCCGCGTCGAGCACGACGATGTTGACCTTGTTCGGCAAGGCGGCGAGCGGCCTCGTGAGGTCGGAAACCCGCACCGCCTGGATCGGCACGTCGGCCGGATTGGCGATCTTGGCGTCGACCGGCAGGAAGTAGTTCTCGCCCTCGAACTGCGCGCCATGGCCGGCCAGGTAGACGAAGACGACCGCGTCGGGACCGGCGTCCGAAACCTTGGCCAGGAAATCGCGATAGGCGCCGCGCAACGATTCCTGGTCGACATCGCGGGCGCCGACGACGTCGACGCCGGCCGCCTGCAAGGTCTGCGCGATCAGTCCGGCATCGTTGGCCGGCGTTGCCAGTTCGCCCGATGGATAGGCGGCATTGCCGATGACGAAGGCGAGGCGTTTTTCCCCCTGGGCCAACGCGCCGGTCGCCGAACCGGCCGCGAGGATGATGAGGACAAGCGAAGCGAGGAGTTTCTGGAGCGTGCGCATTTCAGGCCACCCTGGATAAAGCAACCAACGCTGACAGGGCCCTTCCTCTTCCCCCAGCGATTGCGAATAGATCGGCGCAAAGAGGCGGCTTTGCGGCGCGACTCCGGCGGCCCGCGCGCAAGCGGCGACTTCAACAAAATGTGATCGAAGTTGCTTCGGCTATCGGCGCCGCTTCGGCCTCTCCAAAAGCGCCACGGCCTCGACATGCGACGACCACAGGAACTGATCGATCGGCGTGACACTCTTCAACGCATAGCCGCCGTCGATAAGGATGCGCAGATCGCGCGCGAGCGTCACAGGATTGCAGGAGACGGCTGCGACCAGCGGCACGTCGGAACGGGCGATCTGCTTCGACTGTTCCTCGGCGCCGGCGCGCGGCGGGTCGAAGACCAGGCCGTCGAAGGCGTTCAACTCCTTGAAGGTCAGCGGCCGGCGGAACAGGTCGCGGCGTTCGGCGGTCACCCGCTTCAGGCCGGTGGCGAAGCGGTAAGCGCGGTCGAGCGCGGCGAGTGCCGCGGCTTCGCCTTCGACGGCATGGACCTCGGACTTCGCGCCAAGCCGCAGGGCGAAGCTGCCACAACCGGCAAACAGATCCGCGACCTTCCTGGCTCGCGACAGATGCTGGCCGACGAGGCCGGCCATCGCCTGCTCGGCGGCTTCCGTCGCCTGCAGGAAGGCGCCAGGCGGCACGGCGACGGCGACCGGGCCGAACTGCACCACCGGCTTCTTCGGCTCGACAATGATCTCGCCGTCGACGGAAAGCCGCGCAAGGCCCTCGGCCATGACGAAGTTGGAGGCAATGCGTCGCTGGTGGTCGCCAAGCTTGCCGGCCTCATGGACGGCAATGTCGAGGCCGGAAGCAGTGACGGTCACCGTCATATGAAAGGCTTTCGACGTGGCGCAGACCAAGCCAGCCAGGGCGCGCAACCTGTCGAGCGCCGAGACGATCGCCGGAAGTGAGATCGGGCATTCCTCGATCGGGATGATCTCCGACGACAAGGCGCGAACGAAGCCGAGCAGAATGCCGGCCTCGGTGCGCCTGGCGCTGAAAGTGACGCGACGGCGGCTGTGCGGCGCGCAAGGCACCAGCGCGGCGATGTCGCAAGCGATGCCCTTGGCCTTCAGCGCCTGCACGACCCTCTCGCGCTTCCATTGGCGGTAAGCTTCGGCCTCGTAATGCTGGAGCGCGCAACCGCCGCATTCGGTGAAATGGCGGCAGGTCGGGTCGGTCCTGAGCGGCGAGGCTTCCAGCACCGACATCAGCGCGGCGCGGTCCTTCTGGCGCGCGGCGGTGACCGTCTCGCCGGGCAGCGTGAACGGAATGAACACCTCCCCGCCCTCGGCGTTGGCGATGCCGTCGCCCTGCGAGCCCAGCCTGGCTATGGTGAAGCGTGTGCTCATCGCAATGGTCCCGCGTCCTTGATGGCGGCCAGCAGGAACTCGCGGTTGCCGTCGCCGCCTTCGATCGGCGACGGATGCAGCCCGAGGACCCGCCAACCGGGGAAGCCGGCGAGCCAGTCGCGCAAGCCGACAGCAACGCGCTCAGCGTCTTCAGGCTCCCTGAGCAACCCTCCCCTGCCGATCGCCTCGCGCCCGGCCTCGAATTGCGGCTTGACCAGAAGGATCGCCTTGGCGCCCTCGCCCGCCAATTCCAGCGCGGGCGGCAGCGCCAGCTTCAGCGAGATGAAGGAGACGTCGCAAACCAGGAAATCCGGAACGCGGCCGCCGAGATCGGCCGCCGTCAGATCGCGGGCGTTCAACCCTTCGATTGCGGTGACGCGCGGATCAGCGGCAATGTCGGGGTGCATCTGGCCGTGGCCGACATCGATCGCCGTGACGTGGGCCGCGCCGCGCTCGAGCAGCACCTGGGTGAAGCCGCCGGTCGAGGCGCCGACATCGAGCGCCTCGCTGCCGGCAGGATAGAGGCCGAAACGGTCGAGGCCGGCGATCAGCTTCAATGCCGCGCGCGACACATAGGCCTGGGCAGGATCGTCGATGGCGACGACACAATCCGCCGCGACGGGTTGGCCGGGCTTGCGCGCGACGGTGCCGTCAACCGTGACCGTGCCGCGCTCGATCGCGTCGCGGGCGCGAGATCGGCTGGCGAACAGGCCGCGCCCGACGAGCAATTCGTCGAGCCGCTGGCGCTGGCTTGATGGCAAAGGGGAATTCATCGGCCTTCATTGGCGAAAGGCGGGCGCGAACGCAATGGGTTGAATACCGCGCAAGAGGCTGCAGAATGCCGCCACGGCGGGCTGTCGATCGGAGGTGTCGATGCTGAAGGGGACCTGTCATTGCGGCGCGGCCCATTGGACGCTGGAGGGTGATCCGGGTGGAATCACCGCCTGCAATTGCACGCTTTGCCGCCGCTACGGCGCGCTCTGGGCTTATGATTATGCCGATGAACGCATTCGGCTCGCCGGGCCGCTGAAGTCCTACACGCGCGCCGAGGTGGCCGAACCCGCGCTGGAAATCCTGTTCTGCCCGACCTGCGCCTGCGTGCTCGCCTGGCGCGGCATGCTCTCCGACGAAAGCAGTCGCACGCGCATCGCCGTCAATGTCAGGCTGGCGCCGCCGGAGGAAGTCGCCGACCTGCCGATCGACCATTTCGACGGCCTCGAGACGTTTGACGACCTGCCGCGCGACGGGCGTTGCGTGCGCGATATGTGGTTTTAGAAAACGGTTCGCGAGACCCGACGTTCGACGGCTGGCGTCAAGCCATCGTTGCCGGAGGCTTCCTTGCGCGGCGCCTCTACTGGCGCCGGCTCCGTCGGCATCGTCACTTCCGGCAGCACAACGAACTGCGGCCTCTGCTTGTAGGAGAAGCCGCCGCGGATGTTGCCCATCTTGCCGGCGACAATGTCCCTCGCCGCCTTTTCGATATTGCGGTCGTAACGCGTTTCGGCTGCCACCGGTGCGATCATGGACGCCAACAAGCCCACGCCGCAAAGAAACGATTTCATGGTTCTTAGTCCCCTGCCCAGGACCAAGGTCTTAGCAGGGCGCCGTTGAAAATCGGCCAAGAGACAGGGTAAGCGAACCGCCAAACGGGAGCGTTAACAAAAGCTTATGGCCGGAAGCCGGCAAACCGATTCAGCGTGTTGAAGTCCTGATTCAGGCGCGCTGTGCCTGCACGCCATGACCGAGCGTCGCGAAGACCGTGCGCACGATGCCGGCAGAATCCAGGCCGGCATCGGCATACATTTTTTCGGGCTTGGCGTGGTCGGTGAACACGTCCGGCAAGACCAGCGGGCGCACCTTGAGGCCGCTTTCCAAGAGGCCTTGATGGGCAAGGAAATGCAGGACCTGGCTGGCGAAGCCGCCGATGGCGCCCTCCTCCACGGTCACCAGCACTTCATGCGAACGGGCGAGCCGGCGGACCAGATCCTCATCCAGCGGCTTGGCGAAGCGGGCGTCGGCGACGGTGGTGGAGAGGCCGGCGGCGCCGAGCTCCTCGGCGGCCAGGAGGCAATCCTGAAGCCGCGTGCCGAAGGAAAGCAGCGCCACCTTGGTCCCTTCCTTGAGGATGCGGCCCTTGCCGATCTCGAGCACCGAGCCGCGCTCCGGCATGTCGACGCCGACGCCGTTGCCGCGCGGATAGCGGAAGGCGATCGGACCGTCATCATAGGACGCCGCCGTGCACACCATATGGCGAAGCTCCGCCTCGTCGGCCGCGGCCATGACGACGAAGCCCGGCAGCGTCGCGAGAAAGGTCGTGTCAAAGGCGCCGCAGTGGGTGGCGCCGTCGGCGCCAACGAAGCCGGCGCGATCGATGGGAAAACGCACCGGCAGCTTCTGGATCGCCACATCATGGACGACCTGGTCGTAAGCACGCTGCAGGAAGGTCGAATAGATGGCGGCGAACGGCTTGTAGCCTTCGGTGGCCAGCCCCGCGGCGAAGGTGACCGCATGCTGCTCGGCGATGCCGACATCGAAGGTCCGCTTCGGGAACACCTCGCCGAACAGGTCGAGGCCGGTGCCGCTCGGCATGGCGGCGGTGATGGCGACGATACGCTCGTCCTGGCGCGCTTCCTGGATCAGGCTCTCGGCGAAGACCTTGGTGTAGGCGGGCGCGTTGGCCGGCGACTTGGCCTGCGCGCCGGTGATGACGTCGAACTTGTTGACGCCGTGGTATTTGTCGGCGGCGGCCTCGGCCGGCGCATAGCCCTTGCCCTTCTGGGTCACGACATGGATCAGCACCGGGCCCTTGCCGTTGTCGCGCACATTCCTCAGCACCGGGATCAGGTGCTCGAGATTATGCCCGTCGATCGGGCCGATGTGATAGAAGCCGAGCTCCTCGAACAAGGTGCCGCCGGTGACGTAGCCGCGCGCATGCTCGACCGCGCGGGTGATGGCGCGGTCGGCGCGCTTGCCGAGATAGGAGGTCAGCTTCTTGCCGAAATCGCGCAGGCCCAGATAGGCCTTGCCGGAGGCGAGCCTGGCCAGATAAGCGCTCATGGCGCCGGTCGGCGGCGCGATCGACATGTCATTGTCGTTGAGGATGACGATGAGGCGGGCATCCAGCGCGCCGGCATTGTTCAGCGCCTCGAAGGCCATGCCGGCCGACATCGAGCCGTCGCCGATGACGGAAATGACATTGTTGCGCCCGCCTGACAGATCGCGCGCCATGGCCATGCCAAGGCCGGCGGAAATCGAGGTCGAGGAGTGCGCGGCACCGAACGGATCGTATTCGCTCTCGGCGCGCCGGGTGAAGCCGGAGAGACCGCCTTCCTGGCGCAGCGTGCGGATGCGGTCGCGGCGGCCAGTCAGGATCTTGTGCGGGTAGGCCTGGTGGCCGACGTCCCAGATCACCCGGTCCTGAGGCGTGTTGAAGACGTAATGCAGGGCAACCGTCAGCTCGACGACGCCGAGGCCGGCGCCTAGGTGGCCGCCGGTCTGCGAGACGGCGTCGATGAGCTCGGCGCGCAGTTCGGCGGCAAGCTGCGGCAGTGCCCCCTCATCGAGCTTCCGCAGGTCCGCGGGAATGCGGACCTTGTCGAGCAGCGGCGTGTCTGGCTTCACTCGGGCGCGTCCTGCCTCAATTGATCGAACAAGGCGCTACCAACAAATTGCGCCATAATCATGCGCGGAATAGGCCGCCGCCGGGCGAATGTAAATGCGCGTCAGTGACGCGCGGCTAGAGGATCCTAGCTCTCGGGCAGCGGAATAAACTCTTCCTCATCGCCAGGAACGATATCGAAGCGGCCGGTCTTCCATTCCTGCTTGGCCTGCTCGATGCGCTCCTTCGAGGACGAGACGAAATTCCACCAGATGTAGCGCTGGGAGCTCAGCGAAGCGCCGCCGAACAGCATGAAATGCGCGCCGCGCTCGGAAGAGACGACGATCTCCTCGCCGGGCTTGAACACCAGGAGCCGCTCGGCGGGGAAAACATCGCCGGCGATCGAGACATCGCCTTCCAGCGTGTAGATGGCGCGTTCCTCGGCATCGGCCGGGATCTTCACGCTGGCGTCCGCCGCCAGGCGCAGATCGGCGTAAAGCGTGTCGGATGCGGTCGCGACCGGCGAGCGCAGACCCGAGAACTCGCCGATGACGACGCGGCCGCTGACGCCTTCGGCATCGATCTCAGGCAAGCGGGCCACCGACGTGTTCGCGAAAACCGGGGCAATCTCCTCCTTGCCGTCCGGCAGCGCCAGCCAGGTCTGCAGGCCGGAGACCGACATCGGCGCGCCGCGCAGTTCCTCCGGCGTGCGCTCGGAATGAACGATGCCGCGCCCGGCGGTCATCAAATTCACGTCGCCGGGCGCGATCACCATCTCGGTGCCGAGCGAGTCGCGATGCCTGATCTTGCCGTCGAACAGATAGGTGACGGTGGAAAGCCCGATATGCGGATGCGGACGCACGTCGAGCGCATGGCCGGCGCGCAGGATCGCCGGGCCCATGCGGTCGAAGAAGATGAACGGCCCGACCAGACGGCGTTTCGCCGTCGGCAAGGCGCGGCGCACCTCGAAGCCGCCGATGTCCTTGGCGTTGGGGATGACCATCAGCTCGATCTGGTCGCAGGCGAAGGCGTCGCCGGGTTCAGGGTCGTTTCCGGGAAAAAAGCTCATGATGTTCCCTCAGGCGAAACGCAGCGCCGACCTGGCCTTCGCCTTGGCGGCCTCTTCCTCGCGGTTGCGCGGTTCCTGGTTGGTCTCGAGCGAATCGATCAATTCGCGCGCGATGGCGGCGATCGCCTCCACGGCATGGTGGAAAGCATGCTCGTTGCGCTTGGACGGCTTGGTTGAGCCGCTCAGCTTGCGCACGAATTGCAGCGCCGCGTCATGCACCTCGTCATTGGTCGCCGGCGGCTCGAAATTGGCCAGGGTCTTGATGTTGCGGCACATGGCTTGAACTCCTTACCTTGCTTGCTCTGCCCGCCCAAACTATTCCGCGTCGAGCGGCTCCGTTCCGACCGGCTTGCCGTCGCGCGACAGCCTGATCTTCTCGACCTTGTCCTCGGCCGCCTTCAAGAGCCGGTCGCAATGTGCCTTCAGCGCCTCGCCGCGCTCATAGATCTTGATCGACTGGTCGAGCGGGACGTCGCCGCGCTCCAGATCGTCGACGATCTTCTCCAGCGCGTCGAGCGCCTGCTCGAAGCTCATCGCCTTGACGTCCTCATTGCCTTCCACTGCCATACCCTATCCCTTCATCAGCCGCCCGACATGGGCGGCGACTGAAAATGCCAGTCCCTGCAGATCGTAGCCGCCTTCCAGCAGGCTGACGAGCCTGTTGCCGCTGTGACGGCCGGCGCGCTCCATCAATTGGCCGGTCGCCCAGTCGAAATCATCCTCGGTCAGGTTGATCTCGGCCAGCGGATCGCGGTGGTGCGCATCGAAGCCGGCGGAAATGATGATCAAATCCGGCGCGAAGGCATCAATGGACGGCAGCACGCGCGACAGGAAAGCGTCACGGAACAGGTCGCTGCCGGTCCGAGGCGCAAGCGGCGCGTTGACGATGTTGCCGGCGCCGGTCTCGCTCTTCGCCCCGGTGCCTGGGTAGAGCGGCATCTGATGCGTCGAGCAATAGAGCACCGACGGGTCGTCCCAAAAGATGTCCTGCGTGCCGTTGCCGTGATGGACGTCCCAATCGACGATGGCGACGCGCTCGGCCTGGTGCTTCTTCTGCGCGTAGCGGGCGGCGATGGCCGCCGTATTGAACAGGCAGAACCCCATCGCGGTGGTCTTTTCGGCGTGATGTCCGGGCGGACGGGCGGCGACGAAGACATTTGAGGCGCGGCCCTCGAAGACGTCGTCGACGGCGGCGTTGGCCGCGCCGATCGCCGTCACCGCGGCCTGCCAGCTTTTCGGGCTGGCGCTGGTGTCGGCATCGATCGAGACGATGCCGCTCTGAGGGATCGCCGCGCGCACGCGCTCGACGAAGTTCTCGGGATGCGCATAGAGGATGGTTTTCTCGTCGCCTTCCGGCGCCTTGACGCGGTCGAGCGCCGAGAACGCCTCGTCGTCCAGCACGCGTTCGATGGCGCGCAGGCGGTCGGGCCGCTCGGGATGGCCGGGCGGCGTCAGGTGTTCGAGGAAGATCGGGTGCGTGTAGAGACGGGTGGCCATGGCGCCTAATCTAGGCACCCGCGGCCGTAATGACCATGTTTGAAAAGCCGAATGGCTGGGGAAATTGCGCCAGCCCATGTCGTGCGCGCCATTGGCGGGTGCCGAACTTCGCGATAAGGTCATTCCGCTGCCTGGTGCCCGCGACGCGGGAGAATCGGGAACACGGTTGAACTCCGTGGCGTGCCCAACGCTGTGAGGGGGACCGCGCCGGCAAACGCCACTGTGTCAGACGGGAAGGCGCCGGAGCGGGACGATCCCGAGCCAGAAGACCGGCCCGGCAGACATGGTCTTCCGCTTGGTCAGGCGGGGGACTGCTTGTCGCAAAGGGAAAAGCGATGACGGCAGCAGCGATCGCCGCGAGCGGCGACGACTTCGACCAATTGGCGCGCGACGCGGTCTATCGGGCAATGTTCACCAGGCGTGACGTGCGCAGCCATTTCACGGCCGACGATCTCGATGACTGTGTGCTGGCGCGGCTTCTCACCGCCGCGCATCATGCGCCGTCGGTCGGCTATATGCAGCCGTGGAACTTCATCGTCATCCGCGATGCCGAGCGGCGCAGACAAGTGCGCGACCTGTTCCTCGCCGCGCGCGAGCAGGAGCTGCCGGCGATCGAGGCGGAGCGGCAGGCGCTCTACCGCAAGCTGAAGCTCGAAGGCATCTGCGAAAGCGCGCTCAACCTCTGCATCACCTGCGACCGGCGGCGCTCGAAGGACTCGCCGCTCGGGCGCTGGCACAATCCGGAGATGGACCTCTACAGCACCGTCTGCGCGGTGCAGAATTTCTGGCTGGCGGCACGCGCCGAGGGCGTCGGCGTCGGCTGGGTGAGCATCATCGAGACGGAGGCGCTGAAGCAGCTTCTGTCGATCCCCGAGCATGTCACGCCAATCGCCTATCTGTGCGTCGGCCGCGTCTCGGAATTCGCGCCGAAGCCGGACCTCGAAGCGCATGGCTGGGGCAAGCGCCTGCCGCTGCCCGAGCTGGTGATGAGCGAGACGTTTCGCGGCGTAGGCGAGGCGCCGCTGAAATCAGCCATCGCAAAGCTCGGCGGCGTTCCGAAGCCTTGATCAAGCGGCCCGGGGCGTATCCCAGCGCGAGCCGCCGCCGAAGGAGCCCAGCGCCTTGTCGCGCAGTTCCCTGAATTTGGACGACGCCTCGGCCAGCCGGCGATCCCATTCGGGATTGGGCGTCTGGCCTTCAATGGTTTCGAAATAGACCTGCATCAGCGATGCGATGGCGAAGGGCTCGATGAAGGCGGCCTTGAAGGCCCAGGCAAAGACGATAGCCAGCACGAAGGCCCAGCCGGCAAGCTGTCCCGGCATGACCCACAGGATCGCGGCCGCGGGCGCCAGCATCAACAGGAAGATAACGAAGGACACGCCCCACATGATCACCGCCAGCCAGATGGCGTTCTTGACCATGTGCTTGCCGTTCTGCGCGTAGAGCACGACGCCTTGCCGCGCCGTTTCGAAGGGCGAGTTCGAATTGATGCGGATGTTGTAGCCGAGGATGATCTCGTCGACATAGGTCAGAGACAGGCGGATGACCGTGTTGATGAAGCTGACAATACCGCTCAGGCCGGGAATGGGCAGGAAGGCCGCGATGCCGCCGATCAGGCCTGTGATGGCGCGGATGGCGCCCTTGACCAGCTGGTCGACGACGAAAAGGATGTTGGCCTCGGCAAAGCGCTGGGTGACCACTTCCTTGGCATAGGCGATCTGGCCCTGGCCGTCGGGGACATCGCGGCCGTCGATCAGATGAACCATGACCGCGATGTGACCCGCTTTCAGCACATAAAGGATGTATTCGCGGATCCAGTAGACGGCGATCGACACGACGCCGAAGCCGACCACGCCGCCCCACAGCGCAAAGGACATCGGGCCGTCCGGATCGGTCGAGATATGGCCGACGCCGTAGCCGACGCTGGCACCCGTGCCGGTCGCCATGATGTAGGCGACAGTGATGCCGAAATAGACGATCATGCGAAAGACGATAAACGGCCATGTCCGCATCATGATGGACACCGACCTGGCGATGCTGAAGTCCCACATGCCCCGACTCTCCACGCCCTAAGAGTTGGCGCAGGAGGATGCGCTCGCCCCGGCTATTGTCAACCGCGGCAGGGTTGCACCGGCCCGAAACCGGTGCACAACGTGGTGGCTTGGTTACCCAAGCGTGCCCTCAAGGCTTCTTGCGCAGGCCTTCGAGCAGTTGCTTGAAGGCCGCAATCGCCTTCTTCGAGGTGGCTTCGGGATCCTTAGAATTGGCGATGCGCTGCGCTGCCTGGCTGCTGGCGCCGTTGATCAGCCGCGCAACTGTCTCGGGATCGACATCGGCGACGACAACCCCTTCCCCCTGCAACGCGGTCAGATGCCCGGTCATCGAGGCGATGCAGGCGTTGGCGTTCGGCCACTGTGCCGGATCGCCGAGCACAGCCGGGCCGTCGCGGAACATGATACGCTGGATTTCCGGCTCCAGCGCCATCTCGATATAGGTGGTGCATTCGTCGACGAAATGCTGCCAGCGGGTCGGCGCCTTCGACGCCACCTCGTTCACCCGCAAGGCCATCTCGCCGTCGATCTCGGCGATCACCGCCTGCAGCAGCCCCTTCTTGTCGCCGAAATGATGGTAGAGCGCGCCGCGCGTCAGGCCGGCCGAGGCAGTGAAATCGTCCATCGAGGCCTCGGCATAGCCGATCGTGCCGAAGGCATGGCGGGCGGCCGCGATCAGCTTGGCGCGCGTCTCGGCGATCATCTCCCTGCGCGGTCTGTGCATGCCCTGGCCCTATTCGCATACGCCTCGTATGCCAATTGACATACGCAACGTATGAACTATCTCACACTCATACGCAACGTATGTAGTTGTGGTATACACCCTTGTCGAGGAGCAGGATCATGCGAAACCCCTATGCGGACATCTTTCGGGCTCCCGGCACGAAAGGCTTCGCCGCCGCCGCCTTCATCGCCCGCCTGCCGATCGCCATGGCGCCGATCGGTATCGTCGCGATGCTGTCGCAGACGCATGGCGAATACTGGCTGGCCGGCGCGGTCTCGGCCACCTACGCGCTGGTCAATGCTTTCCTTTCGCCGCAGGTGTCGCGGCTGGTGGACCGGCGCGGCCAGACGGCGATCGCGGCACCCATGACGCTTGTCTCGGTGCTTGCCTTCGCGACGTTGATCGTGGCGGCCAATCAGCACTGGCCGGCCTGGACCTTGTTCGGGTCGGCGCTGCTTGCCGCCACCGTGCCCAGCGTTCCTGCCCTGGTCAGGGCGCGCTGGACCGAGATTTTTCGCGACCGGCCGGAGTTGAACACCGCCTTCGCCTTCGAATCGGCGGCCGACGAACTGGTTTATGTCGCCGGCGCCTCGCTGTCGGTGGGCTTGAGCGCCGCGCTGTTCCCCGAAGCCGGCATGGTAGTCAGCACGTTCCTTTTAGCGCTCGGCTCAGCTGCATTCCTGCTGCAGCGCTCGACGGAGCCGCCTGTCCGCCTGGTCGAGCATGGCGCGACCGGTTCGGCGATCCGCCTGCGGCCGGTGCAGATCATCACCTTCGCGCTGATCTTCGTCGGCGCGACCTTCGCCACCACGGAAGTGACAACGGTCGCCATCACCAAGGCGCTTGGCCAGCCCGAGGCGGCGAGCCTGGTCATCGGCGTCTATGCGCTGGGATCCTTCGTGCTCGGCATCATCGTCGGCGCGCTCAGCCTGAAGGCACCGCTGCAGCGGCAATTGGCGGTGGCGGTCACCGTGATCGCGCTCACCACGCTGCCGCTGCTTTTCGTCGACACGGTGCCGACGCTGGCGGTAGCGGTCTTCGTCAGCGGCGTCGCGATCTCGCCGACCTTCATCACCGCTTTCGGCCTGATCGAACGCCACGTGCCGCCGGCCATGCTGACCGAGGGCGTCACGTGGGTGACGACCGGCATCGGCATCGGCATGGCGCTGGGCTCCTTCGCCGCCGGCTGGATGGTCGACACTTTCGGTCCGCAGAACGGGTTCTGGGTTTCCGTGGCGGCGGGTGCTATCGCGCTGGCGACCGTGCTAGCCGGGCAATGCCGGCTGGCGACGGATTGCGATGTGGACAGAGGCCGAGCGGTGGCGCCGGCGGAGTGACGGTATTCGGCCATCGCGTCGGTCCGCCCATGGTTGACGACGTCGCGGAGGCGTCAGCCAGCTACATAATCTCGGTCTTGGCGATGTGGATGCCGAAGCCCTCGAGGCCGACATAATGGCGCTCGCGTGAAGCGATCAGGTTGATCGACGAGATGCCGAGATCCTTCAGGATCTGCGCGCCGAGGCCGATCTCGCGCCATTCGTTCTCGCGGCGGCGGGCCTCTTCGTGATCCTCGCGGTCGCCGCTTAGCGGCCGCTTGCGCTCCTGGTGGGCGACGCCGACCGAGCCTTCGCGCAGATAGACGATAACACCGCGCCTGCGCTCGCCCATCGCCTTCATGATGCCGTCGAGCCGGTGGCTGGTGCCGAACACGTCGGTCACGACATCCTCCGGATGCAGGCGCACCGGCACCTCCTCGCCGTCGCGGATGTCGCCGAAGACCACCGCCAGGTGGTGCATGGAATCCCATGGCAGCGTGTAGGTGAAGGCTTGCGCCTTGCCGCCGGGCGTTTCGATGTCGGAACAGGCGACGCGCTGGACCAGCGTTTCCTTGCGCTGGCGGTAGGCGATGAGGTCGGCCACCGAAACCTGCTTCAGGCCATGCTCCTCGGCGAAAGCCTGCACTTGCGGCCCGCGCTTGACGGTGCCGTCGTCATTGACCAGCTCGGAGATGACGCCGACCGGCGGCAGGCCGGCAAGCTTGCAAAGATCGACCGCGGCCTCGGTATGACCGGAGCGCATCAAGACACCGCCTTCGCGCGCGATCAGCGGGAAAATGTGGCCGGGGCGCACGAAATCCGACGGGCCGACATTGCCATTGGCGAGATTGCGCACGGTGAGCGTGCGGTCGTCGGCGGAAATGCCTGTCGTGGTGCCATGCTTGAAATCGACGCTGACGGTGAAGGCGGTGGTGTGGGCGGAGTCATTGTCCGCCACCATCGGCGCGAGGTTCAGCCGTCTCGCATCCTCGCGCAGCATCGGCGTGCAGACGATGCCGGAGGTGTTGCGCACGATGAAGGCCATCTTCTCCGGCGTGCAATGCACGGCGGCGACGATCAGATCGCCCTCGTTCTCGCGCCCGTCATCGTCCATAACGACAACGATCTCGCCGCGCTCGAAGGCGCGGATCGCTTCGACGATCTTCTTCTGGTCGTAAGGCATGGGCGCTCGCTTCGCTCGCAAGGGAGTAGGGGAATAGGGCAGTAAGGGAGTAGGGAAAAGGAAAAAGTTGGCCACCGGGCAAGCGTTAACATACTCCCCTACTGCCTTACTCCCCTACTCCCTTCCCTGTCTGTCCTCTGTGCCGCAGATAATGATCGGCGATCGCGCAGGCAACCATGGCCTCGCCGATCGGCACGGCGCGGATGCCGACGCACGGGTCGTGGCGGCCCTTGGTCATCACATCGACATCCTTGCCATCCTTGTCGATGGATTTGCGCGGCGTCAGGATCGACGAGGTCGGCTTGACGGCGAAGCGGGCGACGATCGGCTGTCCCGTGGAGATGCCGCCCAATATGCCGCCGGCATTGTTTGACAAAAACACCGGCTTGCCGTCATTGCCCATGCGCATCTCGTCGGCGTTCTGTTCGCCGGTGATGCGGGCCGCCTCGAAGCCGTTGCCGATCTCGACGCCCTTGACGGCGTTGATCGACATCAGGCCGGACGCAATATCCTGATCGAGCTTGGCGTAGATCGGCGCGCCGAGACCCGGCGGCACGCCGTCGGCGACGATCTCGATCACCGCGCCGACCGAGGAGCCGGCCTTGCGGATGCCGTCGAGATATTGGGTGAAGACCGGAACCGAGGCCGGATCCGGGGTGAAGAACGGGTTTTCGGCGTCGCCGACGAAATTCCAGTTCCAGTTGGCGCGATCGATGGACTTTTCGCCCATCGAGACCAGCGCGCCGCGCACCGTCATGCCGGGCACAACCCTGCGCGCCAGGGCGCCGGCCGCGACCCGCGCCGCCGTCTCGCGTGCAGACGAACGGCCGCCGCCGCGATGATCGCGCAGGCCGTATTTGACGTCATAGGTATAGTCGGCATGGCCTGGCCGGTATTGGCGGGCGATCTCGCCATAATCCTTGGAACGCTGGTCGACATTCTCGATCAGCATCGATACCGGCGTTCCGGTGGTGATCATCGTCTCGCCGTCCTCGTCGAGGATGAAGCCGGACAGGATCTTGACCTCGTCCGGCTCGCGGCGCTGGGTGACGAAGCGCGACTGTCCGGGGCGGCGGCGGTCGAGCTCGGCCTGGATGTCCTCGCGCCTGAAGCGGATGCCGGGCGGGCAGCCGTCGACAACGCAGCCGAGCGCGGCGCCATGGCTTTCGCCCCAGGTGGTGACGCGGAAAAGGTGGCCGAATGTGTTGTGCGACATGAAAAACGCCCTATCCGGTGACGAGACCGGCTACGGCTGCCTTCTATTGGCGTTTTCCACAGTGGTCAAACGGTGATCGGATGCATCAAACTGTGATGTGGCGGATTTAGTTTTGACACATTCGGTTGGTTTCTGCTCTCTTCCCATCCGCCGTTGAGGACCCGCCGCTGACGAGCCGGCGCAATGACCTAAGAGGACGACGATGCGTACCCTGATTGGCGCCGCCTGCACCATGCTGCTGATTTCCACCGCCGCCGCGTTCGCCGGCCAGACCGAAGGCCTGATCAAGAAGGTCGACAAGGACACGCTGACGCTGACGCTGGACGACGGAAAGGCCTACAAGCTCAACGCCGAAACCGATGTCGACTCGCTGAAGCCGGGCATGGACATCGTCATCGCCTATGACGTGAGCAATGGCGAGAATGTCGTGACGGATATGCAGTTGCCCGACAGCGACCAGAACTAAATTCAGGTGAGGCCGGCCTGCAAATGGCGGCTTCCTGCGCTTCCGGTGTTCACGTACGAAGAGTGCGCTCCGCTCCGGTTCTCGGAACCCACCATTTTCGGCTCGGCCTGACCTGAATTCGCCGCGCCGCGAGGTTCTGGCCACCGCGCACCGTCGGTGTTTGGAAACTGGCCGGGACGCCAAAGCTTCGTCATTCCAGGGCGACGCAAGGAGCGCAGCGACGCGCGCAGACCCCGGAATCCATGCCGTTACGTCAGAGCTTTGCAGCGGTGCAGAACGACCTTTCTACGCCGTTTTTAGTGTTCGGCTGAGGTCACGACATGGATCCTTGGGTCTTCGCTCCGCTTCGCGTCGCTACGCCCAGGGATGACGACTTTCAGGCCGCACCTGGACTACAGCCACTCCAGGCTGCGGCCCTCCAGCCGGAGCAGGCGGTCCTGTGGGATCTCGAGGGCGGCCGCGTCGTTCTTGGATATGCCCTCGACGAAGCGGAAAAGGCAGCGCATCACGCCGCCATGGGTGACGCACACCGTCTGCCGGTCAAGCGCGTCGAACCAAGGCTTCACCCGTTCGAGCAGCATCTCGTAGCTTTCCGCGCCCTCGCCGGGCGGCTGGAAATCCCATTTGGCGGCGCGGCGGCCATGCGTGGATCCAGGATGCCGGGCCTCGAGCTCCCGAAACGTAAAACCCTGCCATTCGCCGAAACTCAATTCCACCAGACGCGGCTCCGTCCGGTAAGCGAGCGGGTCGAGCCCCATTGCCGCGCGCATCAGTTCCATGGTTTCGCATGTGCGCCGCATCGGACTTGTGACAAAGTCGAAATCCTCACCTTTGCCGATCGTCGCGGCCAGGCGCCGTCCGTTGGCAGTCGCCTGCTGGCGTCCAAGCTCATTGATGTCGGTGTCGGCCTGACCCTGCAGGCGACGCTGGGTATTCCACTCGGTCTGGCCGTGGCGCGCGATGTAGACGAGCGGATACATCAGGTCTTCCGAGGTCGGACGCTATTTGCTTTTGCAAGCAATTCCGGACGGAAAACCGCTTCGCACTTTTCCTGGAATTGCTTGGACGCTGGATAGGCGGAAAGGATCAGTCCTTGACGGTCGAGATATCCGGCGCGTCGACCGCCTTCATGCCGACGACGTGGTAGCCGGAATCGACGTGATGGACCTCGCCGGTCACGCCGCGCGACAGGTCCGACAGGAAATAGACGCCGGAATCGCCGACCTCTTCCTGCGTCACCGTCTGCTTCAGCGGCGAATTATACTCGTTCCACTTCAGGATGTAGCGGAAATCGCCGATACCGGAGGCAGCGAGCGTCTTGATCGGCCCGGCCGAGATCGCGTTGACGCGGATCTTCTTGGCGCCGAGGTCGACGGCGAGATAGCGCACGCTGGCTTCCAGCGCCGCCTTGGCGACGCCCATGACGTTGTAGTGCGGCATCACCTTCTCGGCGCCGTAATAGGTCAGCGTCAAAAGCGAGCCGCCGTCGGTCATCAGCGGCTCGGCGCGCTTGGCGATGGTGGTGAAGGAAAACACCGAAATGTCCATGGTGCGCAGGAAATTGTCGCGCGTCGTCTCGACATAGCGGCCGGTGAGCTCGTCCTTGTCGGAGAAGGCAATGGCATGGACGAGGAAGTCGAGCTTGCCCCAATGCTCGGCGATGTCGGCAAAGACCGCGTCGAGGCTTTCCGGGTCGGTCACGTCGCAATGTCCAGCGACATGCGCGTTGAGCTCTGCCGCGAGCGGCTCGACGCGCTTCTTGAAGGCCTCGCCCTGATAGGTCAGCGCGATTTCGGCGCCGTGATCGACACAAGCCTTGGCGATGCCGAAAGCGATCGACCGATTGTTGGCGACGCCTAGGATCAGGCCTCGCTTGCCGGCCATCAGGCCCTGTCCACCTGCCATGTGCAAGCTCTCCGCAAGAATATCTGCTTTGTGGAGAGCCCTATCGCACAGGCACAGAGCCCCTTCAAGCGCTCAAAAGACACTGTAACAGGAACAAAATTCCGCCGATCAGCCTTTTTGGCGGCGCATCAGGGCCTCAAGCTCGGCATCGCCGCCTTCGGGCAGCATCAGCCGCACATGGGCATAGAGATCGCCATGGCCGCCGGCTTTTTCCGGCAGGCCCCTGCCCTTGAGGCGCAGCACCTTGTCCGAGCTCGACCATGCCGGCACGTTGACCGCGAGCTTGCCGGTCGGCGTCTCGACCGCCACCTTGGCGCCGAGCACGGCGTCGGCCAGATCGACGGGCAGATCGACATGCAGGTCGCGCCCCTCGATGCGGTAGCGCGGGTGGCGGCGGATATGGATCTTGACCAGCGCGTCGCCGGGCTGGCCCGGACCCTGCTCGCCCTGTCCTTTCAGGCGGATCGTCTGGCCGTCCTCGACATAGGAGGGCAGCTTGACCGCCACCTTGCGGCCGTCGGGGAACATCGCCGTCACCTTATCGGCGGTGGCGGCCTCCTCCACGCTGATGTCCATGGTGACGTTGAGGTCGGCCGCCTGCACCGGCTGGCGACGATCGCTGCCCCTGCCGCCGCGGGCGCCGGAAAAGGCATCGCCGAAGATCTGGCTGAAGATATCACTGTTGCCGTCGAACGGATCGCCGCCCGGGCGCCCGGTGCGGAATTCGAAATGCGCGCCTCCCGGGCCCTGTTGACGGCGGAACCCGGCGAACGGGTCGCCACCGGCCGCACCCTCGAAACCCTGGAATTTCGGCTTGCCGTCGGCGTCGATCTCGCCGCGATCATAGGCGGCGCGCGTCTTGTCGTCGCCGACGATCTCGTAAGCCTGGTTGGCGGCGGCAAAACGGTCCTTCGCCTTGGGATCATTCGGATTCTGGTCCGGATGATATTTCTTGGCGAGCTTGCGGTAAGCCGATTTTATGTCCTTGGCCGATGCGTTCTTGGCAACGCCCAGCACCTCATAGGGGTCGCGCATACTTCCTGCCTGCTAGAGATTGGATTTGTGGTCGCCCCCTATATGCGCTCGCATAGGAAGAAATTCCAGTGGCGCAAGGGCAATTAGCGCGTGAAACTCAAAGCGCCCAAATCAAAGCGCCTTGAACTCCTGCATGCGCCAGCCGCCGGCGCCGGCGAGGCACAGCTCGCCCTTGTAAAGGGCGACGCCGTCGAAGCTCTCGCGCGTGGCGCTGAAGCGGCGGCAGGTCAGGCCGCCGTCCTTCAGCTCGACCAGTTCTGTGATCGTGCCGCGCGAGCCGGTGCCGGCATTAGCCCATGGCACCGTCTGGCCGCCAAGCTCCTTGATGTCGGCGGAAGAAACCGCGTTGCCGATGGTGGTCTGGTCTGAGTCCTGGTCGGAGACTGCCGGGGCGGCTGGCGAGGACTGCGCGCTGGAGGTGATGATCGAGCGGTCGACCTCGGCCTTTTGCAAGCTGAAGCCGCCGGCGCCGCAGGCGGCAAGGGGAAGCGCCAACGTCAGCAGCGCAGCCTTGGCGCTGGCCGAAGCGATAACGCTCCATTGCCCGCTGTCAAAAGCTTGCGCGATACGCGACAATCGGCGAACTCCTCCCGCAATGTTAAAAATTTGGAAAACTATGAACGAAACCGAGTTAACAACAGGTGACTTCACCGAAGCCGCGGAGCCGTTCCGGCTCTTCGCCGCATGGCTGGAGGACGCAACCAAAAGCGAGCCCAACGATCCCAACGGCGTCGCTCTGGCGACCGTCGACGCCGACGGCATGCCGGATGTGCGGATGGTGCTGCTCAAGGGGTTCGACGAAAAGGGGTTTGTCTTCTACACGAATTTCGAGAGCGCCAAGGGCCGCGAGATTCTTGGCAGCATGAAGGCGGCGATGTGCTTCCACTGGAAATCGCTGCGCCGCCAGGTGCGCGTGCGCGGGCCGGTGGAGATCGTCAGCGACGCCGAGGCCGACGCCTATTACGCCACGCGCCCGCGCGGCAGCCGCATCGGCGCCTGGGCCTCGAAACAGTCGCGGCCGCTGGAGAGCCGCTTCGCGCTGGAGAAGGCGGTGGCCGAATACACGGCGCGCTACGCGATCGGCGAGATCCCGCGGCCAAAACACTGGTCGGGCTTCCGTATCGTGCCGCAGACGATCGAGTTCTGGCACGACCGGCCGTTCCGCCTGCATGACCGTGTCGTGTTTTCACGCAATGCCGCCGGCGGCTGGGACAAGACCAGGCTTTATCCCTGAGGGGCGTGGGCGACGCGTTCAGCTCTTCTTGCGCGTCATGAAGGCGGTCAGCGCGGCGCGGGCCTCTTCGGATGTCAGGCGCTCGCGGAAATGCTCGGCTTCGACCTTGATGCGGGCGATGAGCGCTTCGCGCGGTTCGCGCATCAGGTCGCGCGCGATCTTCAGCGCCTGCGGCGGCTTGGCGGCGATGCCGTCGGCGGCGGCCAGCACCGCGCTCTCCAGCGTGTCCTCGGCGACCACCTCATAGATCATGCCGGTGGCCTTGGCGCGCTCGGCCGAAAAGCCCTCGCCGAGCCCCAGTAGCGCGAAGGCGCCCTGCCGTCCCAGAAGTTGCGGCGCGATCAGGCTCGAGCCAGCCTCCGGCACCAGGCCGAGATCGACGAAGGGCGTGCGGAACAGCGTGCGCGGCGTGGCGAAGGTCAGGTCGCAATGCAGATTGAGCGTGGTGCCGATGCCGACGGCGATGCCGTCGACGCCCGACACCATTGGCTTCTGCGCCCTGGCCAGCGCCATCAGGAAATCCCACACCTCCTCGCCGCCCTCGCCGCCGGTGGCGATGACCAGGAAATCGGCGAGGTCGTTGCCGGCGGAAAAGGCGCCTGGAACGCCGAGGAAGACATGCACACGGACCGCCGGATCGGCATCGCCTTCGGTGAGCGCCGCCGACATTTTGGCGTACATGGCGCGCGTCAGCGCGTTCTTCTTGTCTGGGCGGTTGATGCGGATGATCTGCACGGCGCCCTGGCGCTCGACGAGGATATGATCTGTCACGGCTGGTCCTTTGAGCATCGGGGTGCTTAAGCAGAAATCAGAGCCTTGCCGGCGACGGCGAGGCTTTCGGCGCCGTCGGTGACGCGCTCCTTC
The DNA here is from genome assembly GCF_004016445.2 of Mesorhizobium sp. M2E.F.Ca.ET.219.01.1.1. GTDB lineage: Bacteria > Pseudomonadota > Alphaproteobacteria > Rhizobiales > Rhizobiaceae > Mesorhizobium. The sequence goes on along the minus strand of NZ_SADT02000002.1, from coordinate 419,487 downwards.
AGGGCGCGCGTCTCGCCGAGCAGATTTTCGGCGAAGAAGCGGCAAAGCGCGATGCGGCCGCGATCGGCCAGCCCGCCTTGCGCCAGATAGGCGCCGCCGGCGGCCAGCGAGATCAGGCGCAGATAGGGCGTCGCGCCGGCCATCGCGGCTTCCGCCTTGCCGTCGGCGAGCAGTTTTTGCAGGAAGCGCGTCGCCTCGTCTAGATCGGCCAGCGCGCGGTCGAGATTGTCGGCGGTGCGGCCGAAGCCTTCGATGTTGGAGGTGCGCACGGCATCGGCCACCGCTTTCAACTCGCCGATGTAGCAATGCACGTGCTCACCGCCGCCGAGCGGCAGCTTTCTCGAGACGAGATCGATCGCCTGGATGCCGTTGGTGCCTTCATAGATCGGCGCGATGCGGGCGTCGCGATAAAGGGCGGCGGCGCCCGTCTCCTCGATGAAGCCCATGCCGCCATGCACCTGGACGCCCAGCGAGGCGACCTCGACGCCGATATCGGTCGAAAAGGCCTTCGCCAGCGGCGTCAACAGGCTGGCGCGGTCGTGCCATTTGGCCGCGGCCTCGCCCTCGCCGACGCGCGCGCGGTCGATCGCATGGGCGCAGGAATAGCTGATCGAGCGGGCGATCTGGGTCAGCGCCTTCATGGTCAGCAGATTGCGCTGCACGTCCGGGTGATACACGATCGGCGCCATGCCGGAACCCGAATAGGCGGAAGCCTTGCCCTGGCGGCGCTCATTGGCATAGGCGATCGCCTTCTGCGTCGCGGTCTCGGCGACGGCCACGCCCTGCATGCCGACGGCCAAGCGGGCGTTGTTCATCATGGTGAACATGCAGGCCAGCCCCTTGTTCTCCTCGCCGATCAGCCAGCCAATGGCGCCCGGCGTCGCGCCCCGAAAACCGTCGCCATAGATCATGGTGCAGGTCGGCGAGGCATGGATACCGAGCTTGTGCTCTAGGCCGGAACAGAAGACGTCGTTGCGAGCGCCGAGTGAGCCATCGTCGTTGACGAAGAACTTCGGCACCAGAAACAGCGAGATGCCGCGCGTACCGGCGGGCGCGTCGGGCAACCGCGCCAGCACCAGATGCACAATGTTGTCCGTGAAATCATGCTCGCCATAGGTGATGAAAATCTTCTGGCCGAAGATGCGGTAGGTGCCGTCGCCGACGGGCTCGGCGCGGCTGCGCAGAGCCGCGAGGTCCGAGCCCGCCTGCGGCTCGGTCAGGTTCATCGTACCCATCCACTCGCCGGAGACGAGCTTTGCGAGATATTTGGCCTTGAGTTCCGCCGACGCGTGCTTGTCGAGCGCCTCGACCGCACCCATGGTCAAAGTCGGGCCAATGCCGAAAGCCATGGCGGCGGAGTTCCACATTTCGAGTGCGGCGACGCCGAGCATCGTCGGCAGACCCTGGCCGCCGAATTCCTCTGGCCCGGACAGCGCATTCCAGCCGCCTTCGATCCAGCGCCGGTAAAGCTCCTTCCAGCCGGGCGGCGTGGTGACGGCCGCGTCCTTCAGCACCGTGCCATGCTCGTCGCCGATCTTGTAGAGGGGAGCGACCTCCTCGCTAGCGAAGCGGCCGGCTTCGGCCAGGATCGCGTCGACAATATCCTCGCCAAGATCGCCGAAGGTGCCGGCATCCAGCGCCGGCTTCAGCCCCGCCACGTGCTTCAGCGTGAAGGCGATATTCTCGACCGGTGCGCGATACATGTCTGCTCCTCCTGCGTTCCAGCCAATCGTACCGCATAGCCGGAGCGAAGCCATCAACCTTTGGGTCGGCCTCGCACCTTCTTTTTACGTAAACGTCAAACTTTGTCACGCGGATTTTGCATTGACGTCGACATCCACGGGCGGAGCGGGAGCCGGCGCCCGGTCCATTCGAGGTTTCGTCGCCGTTTAGGCGCTGATCGATTCCTCAGCGTATGCTGCGGCCTACCGCCTGCAGCGCCAGGAAGGCTTCGTAACGCTTGTCGTGCCAAGCGCGGATGTCGCCCGACGCAGGTGTAAAAACCTCGCCAAGCCGTGACATTGCAGGCATCGCTGTCGACAAATCGGGATAGCGGCCAGATGCCACCGCTCCGAGCATCGCGGCGCCAAGCAGCACCGGTTCAGGCGATTGCGAGGCAGCGACCGGCAGGCCGGCGGCGTCGGCGAGGAGCTGGCGCACCAGCGGCGACTGCCCGGCGCCGCCGCTGATGACGATGGTGTCGACGCCAAGGCCCGACGACGCCATCGCCGCCACGATCTGACGGACGCCGTAGCCGAGGCCGCAAAGCCCGGCCACGTAGAGGCCGACGAGGCTGTCGATGGAGCGGTCGGTGCCGAGCCCGGCGATCAGGCCGCGCGCATCCGGGTCGGCCAAGGGCGAACGGTTGCCGAGGAATTCTGGCACGACGTGGATGCTTCCGGCAAGCGAGGCGGCGGCCGAAAGGTCGGGCGAATTTGCCGTGGCGGCCGCAGCCAGCCAATCGACCAGCGATCTGCCTTCCCCCGCGGCGCGCGTGGCAGCCTCGGCTGCGGCGGGGTGGAAATGCACCAGCAGATCGATGGCCGCGCCGGCCGCCGACTGACCGCCCTCGCTCAGCCATAAGCCAGGCACCATGGCGGAGTAATAGGGCCCCCATACGCCCGGAACGAAGGCCGGGCCTTGGCTGCTCGCCATGGTGCAGGCCGAGGTGCCCAGCACATAGGCCATGCGCGAGGTGATGGTGCCGGCATCGCCGGCAGCACCCACGGTGCCGACACCGCCGGCATGAGCGTCGATCAGCCCGGCGGCGACGACCGTGCCCGCGACCAGCCCCAGTTCGGCCGCGACCGCTTCTGTCAGGCCGCCACCCACCGTGGTGCCAGGGTCGACCGCTTCGGTTCCGATGCGGGCAAATCCCTCATCCGCAAGCTCGCCGAGCCCGACGGAATAAAAATAGCTGTCGTCCCAGCGCCGCTCATGGCCGAGATAGGTCCATTTGCAGGCGAGCGTGCAGACCGAACGGGCAAGGCTGCCGGTGGCGCGCCAGGTCAGGTAATCGGCAAGGTCCAAGAAATGCTTCGCACTGGCGAAGGTCGCGGGCAGGTTCTCCTTCAGCCACAAAAGCTTTGGCGTTTCCATCTCAGGCGAGATGACGCCCCCGACATAGTCTAGCACGGAATGGTGGCCGGCATTGATGCGCCTGGTCTGGTCGAGGGCGCGATGGTCCATCCAGACGATGATGTTTCGATCGCTGTCTCCGGAACGGCCCACGGGCAGCGGCTCGCCATCGTCGCCGACCACCACCAGGGAACAGGTCGCGTCGAAGCCAATACCGCCGATCTCCCGGGGATCGACGCCCGCCTTCGCGACCGCCTCGCGCACGGTGGCGCATACCGCCTGCCAGATGTCGCGACTGGACTGCTCGGCGATCTCGCCGGGCTCGACGAAGAGCGCTATGTCGCGCTTGGCTGAAGCGAGCAACTCGCCGCGCTCGTCAAAGACGCCGGCGCGCGCGCTGCCGGTGCCTACATCGATGCCGAGGAAGTGGGAAGGCATGGGGGAACCTCAGAGGTAGGGCAGTAGGGCAGTAGGGCAGTAGGGCAGTAGGGCAGTAGGAGATTGTCAGTCGTGAACAGTCGGTCGCAAGGGCGATAGTGCTTCACATACTGCCCTACTGCCCTACTGCCTTACTGCCCTACTCCCTTCCTTCATCACAGGTCGTTGCTCTGCGGCAGGATCACCAGATCCCGGATGGTGATGTTTCTCGGCCGCGTCAGCATGAACAGGACGGCTTCCGCGACCTCGACAGGCTGCATCAGCCCGCCGGCCGCCAGCTCGTCCTCGAGCTTCTGCTTCGGCCAATCGCTGATCAGCGCCGTCACCACCGGGCCGGGCGCCACAGCGCCGACGCGCAGGCCGTGCTTGGCGACCTGCCGGCGCAGCGTGTGGACGAAGGCCTGGATGGCGTGCTTGGAGGCCGTGTAGACCGGCTCCCAGACGACGGGCACCAGCCCGGCGATCGAGCTGGTGACGATGATGTCGCCAGTCTTGCGTCCGACCATGTGCGGCAGCACCGCATGCACCGAACGGAATACCGAGTTGATGTTGAGATTCAGCATGCGGTCCCAGGCATCCGGATCACCGTTGAGGATCTCGCCGCCGACATAGGAGCCGGCATTTGCGTGGAAAATGTCGAGCTGGCCAGCCTTGTCGAGGATGCCGGGCAGCATGGTCGCCACGCTGGCGGGGGTGGTGAGGTCGATCACCAGCGGGATCGCGCCGTCGCCGAGCTCGGCGACGACCTCCTTCAGCCGGTCCTCGGCCCGGTCGATCAGCACGACGCGGGCGCCGGCGGCAAGCATCGCCCTGGCGCATTCGAGGCCGATGCCCGATGCCGCGCCGGTGACCGCGGCGACTTTTCCCGAAAGATCTTGAGCCATGTGTACCCTTCTCGTTTGAACGGATCAGGCGCGGCCGTGCGAGGCACGGGAACGGCGCGCGAGGGAGTCGACGATCACGGCGATTGCCAGAACGGCACCGGTGATCATGTATCGAAGCGATGAGGACAGATCGAGCAGCGTCAGCCCGCTGGCGATCGACTGGATGACGATGATGCCGAGCAGCGCGGAATAGGCGCTGCCGCGGCCGCCGAACAGGCTGGTGCCGCCGATGACCGCGGCCGCGATGGCGTTCAAATTGACGTCGCCGGTGCCGGCCTGCTGGCTGGCGGAAGCGAGCCTGGCGGCTGCAAGCACGCCGCCCAGCGCGGCGAACAGCGAGCACAGCGCGAAGGCGCTGAGATAGATGGCGCGCACCTTGATGCCGGCGCGCCGCGCCGCCTCGCGGTTGCCGCCGACGGCGGTCATCGAGCGCCCCCATTTGGTCCGGGTCAGCGCATAGTTCATCGCCACGACGAGGCCGACGAAGAGACCGAACATCCACGGGATACCGCGTGACTGGTTGAGGTAGGCGACGATCAGCTCGAGGCCGATCGTTATGGCGGCGACGCGCAGGACGAGCCCGGTCACGGACGGCGTCGACAGATTGGCCGCGCGTCGGCGCGCGAAGGTGCGAAGCCCGCTGACCAGCATCGCCAAACCCGGGATCGCGGCAAGCGTGTGCGAGACCCATTTCGGCATCACCATCAGCTGGCCGAAATCCACCAAAGCGGAGCCGTAGGGCAGGTTGATCGAGCCGGTGGAGCCGAGGATGTAGAGCTGCATGCCCAGCACAGCGAGCAGGCCGGCCAGCGTTGAAACGAAGCTCGGCATGCCGAGGCGGTTGAACAGCAAGGCATAGAGCGCGCCGATCAGGGCGCCGAAGGCCAGCGCGGCCAGGATCGCCAGCGCGACCGGCCAGCCCTGGTTGACCCACAGCGTGCCGACCATTGCCGAGGCGAAGCCGCTGATCGAGCCGACGGACAGGTCGATCTCGCCGACCATCAGCACGCAGACGATGCCGAGCGCAATGATGCCGACGGTCGAGCAATCGAACAGGAGATTGACCAGATTGCTGCTCGAAACGAACACCGGGTTGAGGCTGGTGAAGACCGTCCAGATCACCACGAGGCCGACGATGACCGGCAGCGAGCCGAGATCGCCGCTGCGCACCCGATCGAGGAAGGCGCGGACCGCTCCGCCGATGCCGGCTTCATGCTTGACGCGCGCGTCGGCTCGGTCAAGCGCCAGTGGGGCCAAATTGCCTTGCTCCGTCATGGGCGCTGCTCCCCCGCCTGTGCGCTGTGGTCGCGTTCCGCCCGCAGGCGCTCGGCGCGGCGCGAGACCGCGTTGTTGGACGCGCCGGTGATGGCGCTCACCAAATCCTGGTTCGAGGCATCCGGCTCGAAGACGCCGTTGTTGCGCCCGAGCCTCAGCACGACGATGCGGTCGGCGACGGCGCGGACATCCTCCATGTTGTGGCTGATCATGACGACGCCGAGACCGCGCGCGCGGACGCGGTCGATAAGGTTGAGCACTTCCGCCGTCTGGGCGACGCCGAGCGCGGCGGTCGGCTCGTCGAGCAGGATGAGTTTCGGCTCGAGCAGCAGCGAGCGCGCGATCGCCACCGTCTGGCGCTGGCCGCCGGACAGCGAGGCGACCGCCTCGCGCACGCTCGGAATGCGCGCCGACAATTCGTTGAGCAGCGTCCAGGCGCGCATCTCCATCGCCACCTCGTCCAGTCGCAGCGGGCTGATCTCGTTGCCGAGGAAAATGTTGGCGACGACATCGAGGTTTTCGCAAAGCGCGAGGTCCTGGAACACCGTGGCGATGCCGAGCGTCAGCGCTGCGCGCGGGTCGGGCAGCGTCACCGGCCGGCCGCGGAAATTGATCGTTCCCGAGCTCGGCTGATGCACGCCGGCCAGGATCTTGACCAGGGTCGACTTGCCGGCGCCGTTGTCGCCGACCAAGGCAACGACCTCGCCGGCGTGGACGTCGAAATCGATATCGGTCAGCGCCGAGACGGCGCCGAAATTCTTCGATATGCCGCGCAGGCTGAGCACCAGCTCGCCGACGGATGCCGACCTTTCAGGACTTTCGCTCATGCGCCGCCTTTCTTGACAGTTGTTGCCTGGACATCCGGCCGCCGCGGGGCGGCCGGATGCCACTTGATCAGTTGGTGATGCCGAGCTTCTTGCAGCCTTCGGCATAGCGGTCGACGCAGAGCTCGGCGGCCGTATTGATCTTCTTATCGATGATCTCGGCCTTGAGGTTCTCCTGCGTCACCACCGCCGGCGTGAAGAGCTGCGAGGGCGTGTCATAGAGCGTCATCTCGGCCTTCGGCGTCTCGCCCGACAAGAGCTTGACGGCGACGTTGGCCGCGGCCGCCGCGACGATCTCGCTCGGCTTGGAGATGGTGTTGTACTGGTCGCCGGCGATGATCAGTTGCAGCGCCGCGATGGTCGCGTCGTTGCCGGTCACTGGCGGAACCGGATCGACGCCGGCCGCCTTGAAGGCAGCGATCGCGCCGCCGCCGGTGCCGTCATTGGCTGCGACGACGCCGAGGATCTTGGCGCCGAAGCGGGTGATCTGGCCGCTCGCCCATTGCTGGGCCTTCGGCGGCGCCCATTCCGGCGTGTCGAACTCGGCCAGAATCGGATAGCCGCTGTTGTCGAGGCCTTCGTGGATGCCCTTCTTGATCAGACCGGCGGCCGCGTCGGTCGGCGAGCCGTTGATCTGCAGCAGGCCGCCATTGGCAGGGTCGACCTTGAGCGCCTTGAGATGCTCGACCAGCGAATCCGCGATCGCCTTGCCGATGCCTTCATTGTTGAAGGACACGTAGAAATCGGCGGGCGCCGTCGGAATGGGCCGGTCGTAAGCGATCACCTTGACGCCCTGGCTCTGGGCCAGCTTGACCAGCGAGGCGGCGGCAGTGGAATCGACCGGATCGAGCACGATCGCTTTGGCGCCTTGCGAGATTACCGAATTGAACTGCTGCTGCTGGCGCGCCGCATCCGCATCGGCGTTCTGGTAGATCACCTTGCATCCGGGGCAGAGCTTCTTCATCTCGGCCACGAAGCCCGGATAGTCGTGCTGCTCGTAGCGGGTCGACGCCTGGTCGGGCATCAGAAAGGCAACCGTGGCGTCGGTGACCGTGTCGGCGAATGCCGCCGTGCTGCCGAGCAGCGAGACGGCGAAAACGGTCGCGATCGTCGATTTTAAGGCAAACCGTGATTTCCAAGCATGTCTGGTCATTCGAATGTCTCCGTTTCGAGAAATGGTTTCACGAGGACCTGCGCGGTGGACGACGCGCCAGGCCTTGACTGCATGTCGAACTGTTGCAAGGAGTATGATCGGCGGCGGCTGAGGATCGATCCGATCCCGGCAAGCCGCGCAAACATCCTCCTGAAGTGCTGGATTTCAGGACAAACGATCTCCAGCACCGGGCGCGCTGCACCCCGCGTCTTCCTTCCCTGAGTGTTTCTTTGTTCGATGCAATTCCGGACGAAAGATCTTCGGACCGGAATGCTTTTAGGCTCCTCCCGGTTCCTCCCTGTTAGGCGGCGATCTCCGCGTTAATGTTCTCAGCCAGCAAGGCCCTGAAGCGCGAAGGCGACATGCCTTTCTGCGCCAAGAACTGGCGGTTGAAATTCGAGATGTTGTTGTAGCCGGCGGCGTAGCAGATCTCGGTGATCGACATCTGCGCCTCGCTCATCAACAGCTGGCAGGCGAGGTTGATGCGCAGCCGGTTGACATATTGCACCAGCGCCATGCCGGTGTGGCGGCGGAAGCTGCGCGAGAAGGCGCTCGGGCTGCGCCCGGCGATCTCGGCCAGCGTCCCTTCGCTGAACGGCTCGGTCAGGTGGCAATTGATGTAGGCGAGCGCCTGGTTGATGCCTGCCGACATGAAGCCGGAGGGGTCGGGCAGATAGCCGGCGCTGGCCAGCGTGCGGACGTCACTGGCGCGGTTCAATATATCGAGCACGGCCATGAACAGCGACAGGCGACGCACGCCCTGCGCCTCGGTCAGTTCCGCCAGCAGAGGCGCCACAAGCTCGGCCGTCGCCGGCGAGAACAGCGCGCCGCGGCGGCTGGTCTCGAGGATGCCGGCGCAGGCGGCAAGTTCGGGCAAGGCGGCTGAAGCGCTGGCGATGAATTCTTCGGAGAACTGCACGACGCGGCCGCGCAGCGGCACGGTCTCGCCCGGCGGCACGTCGCTGACCCAATTGTGCGGCAGGTTCGGCCCGGTGAGCACCAGATTGCCCGGCTCGAACTCGCCGATGAAGTCGCCAACGAAATAGCGGCCGGTGGTGGCGACGACCAGATGCAGCTCGTATTCGGGATGAAAGTGCCAGCGCACGGTCCGGAAAGGATAGCCGTGGGCCCAGGCCTTGAACGACTCTCCCTGTCTGATCTGGACGACTTCCAGGTCCGGATTCATGTTCATTTTCCTCCCCGCGCGGGTCCGGTCTTGTGACCGGTTGCTGCGCTTCGTCAGGCGGGCCCGTCTCTTCCAACTGGCCGCCTCGATTGAAAGCTTAGGCGGCAATTGAAGCCCCTGCCACCACGGCTTGTCCACCCGAGCGATACTTTTTTGACGTTCCGGAACGGACCGAAGCAAGCCGATGTTGTGAAGCACTTCCTTAACCATAGCGGTTCAGGATCGTTCCCTGGTCAGTGGGGACACCCTGATTGAAAAAGCCGGCGCGCCCTCTTCGCCGCCTGGCGCTGATCGCTGCGGCGATAGTGCTGGGCACGGCGGCAAAGGCCTCGGATTTCTCCGAGCCGTGGAAGAATGCCGACCGCCCGCTGGTGATCGACGCCTATGAATACAATTCGATCGACTGGCAGCAGCTTATCACCGACAAGCGCATCGCCGGCTTCATCAACAAGGCGTCCGACGGGCTGCCGCCGCCCTATTTCTGCTTCGGCGCCGAGGCCGACGTCAAACTCTGCAAGGCGCAGTGGAAGCGCTACGCGGTGACGCGCGAATTGTTCCAGACGCGCAAGGTGGTGGCCAAGGCGCTCGGCCTGAAATGGGGCGCGTATCACCTGGCCCGCCCCGGCAACCCGGTCGAGCAGGCCAACAATTTCATCGATTTCGCCGAACCGGCGCCGGACGAGCTGATGGCCCTCGACATCGAAGGCATCGATGCGACGCAATGGATGTCGCTGGAGGACGCCGAGGAATTCGTGCGCCAGGTGCATCGCCGCGTCGGCCGGTTCCCGGTGCTCTATGTCAACGGCAAGACCGCCCAGTACATCGCCGACAACCGTTACCAGTATCGCCTGCTGTCGCGGCTGCCGCTCTGGTATGCGCGCTACAAGCCCGACATCGACGTGCATTTCCCGATGGGCAACTGGCAGGGCTACGCGCTGTGGCAATTCTCGGCGCAGGCGAATTGCGGCCGTTTCCGCTGCCCCTACCGCGTGCCCGGCACGCCCAACGACATCGACGTCAGCGTTGCGCCGATGAGCGCCGATGATCTGCGCCGGCAATGGGCCTCTGGCGGACTGCTCGACGTGCCGGCCGACTATCTCGCCTCGATCCCGGTGCCGCTCTCGCGCGAAAAAGCCCTCGCCGGCAAGGTCACCATCACCTATGCCGATGTGGCAACGCCGCCGACCGTCGAGGAATTGGTCGCGGTGCTCGGCGCGCGCTGGGAGAAATTCCGCGACGGCTTCCGCATGCCTGTGGTGAAGACGGTGCCGCGGCGGCCGAGCTTCGGCATCGTGCAATATGTCGCCTGGAAGCGGACCGAGCAGCGCACACCCGAACAGATCGACGCGGCCTTTGCCGCCGCCGATCCGGTCAAGACCGCGTCGACCGCCCTCGACCACAGGCGGCACTGAATCCCAAGCATCAGCGATGGTTGCCGAGGCTGGCATACATGCCGGTGGTGCGGAACTGCGTCGGGTTGATGCCGTAGCAGCGGCGAAAGACCTTGGAGAAGTAGTTCGCGTCCTCGAACCCGCACAGCACCGCGACCTCCTTGACCGGCAGGAAATCGGCCTTGGTGAGCAGCTTCGCCGCCCGCTGCAGGCGCTGCTGCAGCACGAATTCCGCCGGCGGCAATCCTTCGCTCTCGGCGAAGCAGCGCGAGAAGTGGGCGCGGCTGAGGCCGCTGATCTCCACCAGTTCCGCCACCGGCAGCGGCTTGTCGAGATTGGCGTTGATGTGGTCGATGACCGGCTGCATGGCGCTCTGCTTCTCCGTGAAGGCGGGCGAGCCGAAGATGTCGTCGTAGAGCGCCATCGCCGCCTCATAGGCGATCGCCGACGCCGCGCCGGGCGAAGCCGCTCCCTTGATGAGCCGCAGGCTGCAATCGGCAAGGTGATCGACGGTCGCCGGCTGCAGCCGGAACACCGGGCCGGAGACGCTGAGGATCGACTTGTGGATGCGCAGCGCCTCCTCGCCATTCATCGAGATCCAGAAATATTCCCAGCGGTCGCCCTTGGCCAGCCAGTAGCGATGGTTGTGCGGCACCAGGACCAGCAGCGTGTCGTTCGCCTGCAGGCGGTAGTTGCGGCTCTCGTAGCGCAGCTGCCCGGTGCCGCTGATTGTATGCTGGAGCACCGTGAACGGGGTCTGGCCACGCTTTCTTCCATCCCAGTCGTAGGTTTCGTCCTCGCGCACCTCATAGCCGGTGCTTGTCGGCATGGCATGCAGCCGCTGGCGCCCGCGCGGCAGCGAAATCGTCCGCATCAGCTCCCCATTGGCGATCAGGTCACGCAGCACAAAATTACCCTCGAAAGCATAATCCTTCTCTGGCGGTGCCCGCCAATAACGGCATAATCCAACTTCTCAGAACGCGAAAGACCCGCGGTCGAGGAGCGGGCGGGAGGAGAAAGAGCCGGATTTTCCGGCTTTGAGTGGCTGATGCGCGATGGCGCGTGGCTCAAATCCTCCTTTGCTGCTCCTTGCCTGGCATTCAGTTGGATCGAGGTGAAGGTGATGAGCTTCAAAATCGCTATTATCGGCGCGGGCAGCGTCGGATTCACCAAGAAGCTGTTCACCGACATTCTGTGCGTGCCTGAATTCCAGGACATCGAATTCGCGCTGACCGACCTCAGCGAGCACAATCTCGGCATGATCAAGGCGATCCTCGACCGGATCGTCGAGGCGAACAAGTTGCCGACCAAAGTTACGGCGACCACGAACCGCCGCGAGGCGCTGGACGGCGCGCGCTACATCATCAGCTGCGTGCGCGTCGGTGGGCTGGAGGCCTATGCCGACGACATCCGCATTCCGCTCAAATACGGCATCGACCAATGCGTCGGCGATACGATCTGCGCCGGCGGCATCCTCTACGGCCAGCGCAACATTCCGGTGATCCTGGACTTCTGCAAAGACATTCGCGAGGTCGCCGCAACCGGCGCGAAATTCCTCAACTATGCCAACCCGATGGCGATGAACACCTGGGCGGCGATCGAGTACGGCAAGGTGGACACGGTCGGCCTCTGCCACGGCGTGCAGCACGGCGCCGAACAGATCGCCCAGGTGCTCGGCGCGAAGTCGCCCAAGGAGCTCGACTATGTCTGCTCCGGCATCAACCACCAGACCTGGTTCATCGAGCTCAAGCTGAACGGCCGGCCGATCGGCAAGGACGAACTGGTCGCCGCCTTCGAGGCGCACCCGGTCTATTCGAAGCAGGAAAAGCTCAGGATCGACGTGTTGAAGCGCTTCGGCGTCTACTCCACCGAAAGCAACGGCCACCTGTCCGAATACCTCCCCTGGTACCGCAAGCGCCCCGACGAGATCACGCGCTGGATCGACATGTCCGACTGGATTCATGGCGAGACCGGCGGCTACCTGCGCTACTCGACCGAGACCCGCAACTGGTTCGAGACCGAATATCCGCAATTCCTCGAAGCGGCGTCGAAGCCGATCGACCCGGCAAAACGCTCCAACGAGCATGCCAGCCATATCCTCGAGGCGCTGGAAACGAACCGCGTCTATCGCGGTCACTTCAACGTCAAGAATAACGGCGTGATCACCAACCTGCCGCAGGACGCGATTATCGAATCGCCCGGCTTCGTCGACCGTTTCGGCATCAACATGGCGGCTGGCATCACGCTGCCGGAGGCCTGCGCGGCCACCTGCATGGCCTCGATCAACGTGCAGCGCATGTCGGTGCATGCGGCGATCGCCGGCGACATCGACCTGTTGAAACTCGCCGTGCTGCACGATCCGCTGGTCGGCGCCGTGTCGACGCCGGAAGAGGTCTGGCAAATGGTGGACGAGATGGTGGTCGCTGAAGCCGCATGGCTGCCGCAATATGCGCACGCCGTTCCGGCAGCAAAGGAGCGGCTTTCGAAATCCAAGGTCAAGACCCGCGAATGGGCGGGCGCCGCACGCCGCAGCGTGCGCTCGATCGAGGAATTGCGCGCCGAAAAGGCGGCGCTGAAACAGGCCGGCTGAGATCGTCGGCAAGCAGGCGGGTCGGCAGGAGGAAGGTCCGCAAGAAATTCACAAGAGGCGGGCAGCAGACGTCCACAAACATCTGGGAGGAGACTATGAGGACTTTTCGTAGAACTGGCATTGCCGCCGGGCTGATGCTCGGCGTTTCAGTCCATGCACTCAACGCCTTCGCTTCCGAGCCGACCATCCCGCCGCAGCCTGCGACATTCCCGGCCGAAGGCAAGATCCATTATGTGGCGCGCGACTCCATCCTGGAGTTCAAGGCGCTGCCCGAATATCACGAGCCGGACTGGGTGACGGAGAAATACGTCAAGACCGGCAAGCTGCCGCCGGTGAAGGACAGGCTGCCGAAGGAGCCGCTGGTCTTCAAGACCGGGAACATGCCGGACGGCATCGGCGTCTATGGCGACACGATGCGCCATGTCATCGGCGGCCGGCCGGAAGGCTGGAACTACGGCGCCGGCCAGACGCAAGGCTGGGGCGGCATCGACATCGGGCTTTCCGAATGCCTGACGCGCACGGCGCCGCTGTTCCAGGTCGAGGCCAAGGATACCGAGCCGCTGCCCAACCTCGCCAAGAGCTGGGACTGGTCGAGCGACGGCCACAAGCTGACCATGCATCTGATCGAAGGCGCCAAATGGTCCGACGGCGCGCCCTTCAACGCCGACGACGTGATGTTCTACTGGGACGACGAGGTGGTCGATCCGAACGTCTCGCCGCTCAACGGCGCCACCCCGGAAACTTTCGGCGTCGGCACGACGCTGAAGAAGATCGACGACTACACGGTCGAGTGGACGTTCAAGGAGGCATTCCCGCGGCAATATCTCTATGCCATGGCCTATGGCACTTTCTGCCCCGGCCCGTCGCACATCCTCAAGCCGCAGCATCCGAAATATTCGAAGAACACCTACGACCAGTTCAAGAACGCCTTCCCGCCGGAATATATGAACATGCCGGTGATGGGCGCCTGGGTGCCGGTCGAATACCGGCCGGACGACATTATCGTCATGCGCCGCAACCCCTACTATTGGAAGGTCGACGAGAAGGGCAACCAGTTGCCCTATCTTAACGAGTTGCAGTACAAGCTCTCGACCTGGGCCGACCGCGATGTCCAGGCGGTGGCGGGATCGGGCGACTTCTCCAACCTCGAGCAGCCGGAGAATTTCGTCGCCTCGCTGAAACGTGCGGCCGACAAAAACGCGCCGGCGCGCCTCGCCTTCGGCCCGCGCCTCATCGGCTACAATCTGCGTATGAACTTCTCCGCCAATGGCTGGGGCAACCCGGACGAACGCGGCCAGGCGATCCGCGAGCTGAACCGCAACGAGGATTTCCGCAAGGCGGTCACCATGGCGCTCGACCGCAAGGCGCTGGGCGACTCGCTGGTCAAGGGTCCGTTCACCGCCATCTATCCGGGCGGCTTCTCATCCGGCACCAGCTTCTATGACCGCAAGTCGACGGTCTATTATCCGTTCGATCTCGAAGGCGCGAAAGCATTGCTCGCCAAGGCCGGTCTCAAGGATACGGACGGCGACGGCATCGTGAACTTCCCGGCCGGCACCGCCGGCGGCAAGGACGTCGAGATCGTGATGCTGGTCAACAACGACTACACCACCGACAAGAGCCTTGCCGAAGGCGTGGTCGCGCAGATGGAGAAACTCGGCCTCAGAGTCGTGCTCAACGGGCTTAACGGCACGCAGCGCGATGCCACGCAATATTCCGGCCGCTTCGACTGGCTGATCCGGCGAAACGAAACCGAGCTCACCTCCGTGGTTCAAAACACCGAGCAGTTGGCGCCGGTCGGGCCGAAGACCAGTTGGAACCATCGCGCGCCGGAAAGCGGCCAGGTCGACCTGATGCCCTTCGAGAAGGACCTCGTCGACATCGTCAACAAGTTTGTGTCGACACAGGACAACGACCAGCGCGCCGAGCTGATGCGAAAGTTCCAGAAGATCTCGACTGAGAACGTCTACAATGTCGGCCTGACGGAATATCCGGGCGCGCTGATCATCAACAAGCGCTTCTCCAACATCCCGCAGGGCACGCCGATCTTCATGTTCAACTGGGCCGAGGACTCGATCATCCGCGAGCGTGTGTTCGTCAAGGCGGACAAGCAGGCAAAGTATGAGTTGTTCCCCAAGGAATTGCCCGGCAAGCCTGGTGATAAGGGACCGATGGACTAAGCTTACCTCCCCTGACCGAGAGACGTCCGGCCGCGCCGCGGTGCGGCCGGACAAGCGAAATCTCCGAACGCACCCGAGGGGAGCGGCGGGCAGACAAGAAGGCGGACGATCCGATGCTGCGATTCCTGCTTATGCGCATCGCTTCGGCGATTCCGGTTTTCGCAATCTTAAGCCTCGTCACCTTCGCCATCATCCAGGCGCCGCCGGGCGACTATGCCGACTACATCAAATCGCAGCTGATCAACCAGGGCGGCGCCTCCTATGCCGAAGCCGACGCGCAGGCCCAGGCTTACCGGGTCGAGCATGGCCTCGATAAGCCGCTGCCCGTCCAGTATCTCAACTGGATCGGCGGCATCATCACGCGCGGCGATTTCGGCTACAGCCTCTACTACAACAAGCCGGTGGCCGACGTGGTGGGTGAACGCCTGCCGCGCACGCTGCTGCTCGCGCTGGTCTGCCACCTGCTCGCCTCGGTGCTCGGCATCAGCTTCGGCATATGGGCGGCGACAAGGCAGTATAGCTGGATAGACTCGACACTTTCGGCGATCTCGTTCCTCGGCATGACGGTGCCGCGCTTCCTGATGGCGCTGATCATCGTCTATCTGCTGGTCTTCCAGTTCAACGTGTCGGAGATCGGCTCGTTCTTCTCGCCGCAATATGGCGGCGCGCCGTGGTCGTGGGCGAAGTTCGTCGACCTGGTGAAGCATGTCTGGCCGGTTGTGGCGATCGCGACCTTCGGCGGCCTCGCCTACAACATGCGCGTCATGCGCGGCAACCTGCTCGACACGCTGAACATGCAATATGTCGAGACGGCCAAGGCCAAGGGGCTGACCGGCGGTGCCGTCGTCATGCGGCACGCTGTGCCCAACGCGCTGCATCCGCTGGTGATGTATCAGGGCGTGGTGCTGCCCTATATGCTCACCGGCGAGATCGAGACGGCGATCATCTTCGCGCTGCCGACCGTCGGCCCGGCCATCGTCGGCTCGATGGCGGTGGGCGACGTCTATGTGACCGCCACCTTCATGATGGTGCTGTCGGCGACGCTGATCGTAGGCAACATCATCGCCGACATGCTGCTGGTGCTGCTCGATCCGCGCATCCGCCAGTTCGGGGAGCGCTAGATGCTGGCCCGCGACCCCTCCCCGCCGCCGCCAGCCGAAGGCGTGGCCATCGCCGAGCCGGCGCATGGCAATGAGAGCTATATCGCGCTGGTCTGGCGCCGGCTGAAGCGCTCCTGGACCGGCATGGCCGGGCTCATCCTGGTCGTGCTTCTGCTCGTCATGGCGGTGTTCGCGGATTTCATCGCACCCTCGGATCCGAAGGCGACCGACGTGGCCTTCGCGCCACCGCAGGTGCCGAGCTTTCATGACAAGGACGGCAATTTCACCTTCCGGCCGAGAATCTATGCGCTGGCCGACTCGGCCGATCTCGACCCCGTCACCTTCCAGCCGATCGTCGGTCCCGACTACGACCACCCGCGCCTGCTCGGCTTCCTCGTCGAGGGCGCGCCCTACAGGCTGTTCGGGCTGATCCCGGCCGACCGGCATTTCTTCGCCTCGATGGACGGCCAGCCGGTGCATTTCCTCGGCACCGACAAGTTCGGCCGCGACGTGCTGTCGCGCGCCATCCACGGCTCGCGCGTCTCGCTGATGATCGCGCTGACGGTGGTCTTCATCATCACGCTGATCGGCACCACCGTCGGCATGGTTTCCGGCTATTTCGGCGGCAAGTTCGACATCTGGATGCAGCGCTTCGTCGAGCTGGTGCTCGCCTTCCCGCAGCTGCCGCTTTATCTCGCGCTGACGACGCTGATCCCGGTCACCGCGCCGACCAACGTCTTCCTCGGCTTCGTCATCATCGTCATGTCGGCGCTCGGCTGGGCGCAGATGTCGCGCGAGGTGCGCGGCAAGACGCTGGCGCTGGCGCGGATCGACTATGTGCGCGCCGCCATGGCGGTGGGCGCCACCGACCGGCGCATCATCATGCAACACATTTTTCCCAATGTGATGAGCCATGTCATCGTCGCGGTGACGATCGCCATCCCGACCGTCGTGCTGCTCGAAGCCTTTCTCGGCTTCCTCGGCTTCGCCGTGAAGCCGCCGCTGATCTCCTGGGGCCTGATGCTGCAGGACACGGCGACCTATTCGGTCATCGGCACCTATCCGTGGATCCTCTCGCCGGTCGGCTTCGTGCTGGTCACCGTCTTTGCCTTCAACGCGCTGGGCGACGGCCTGCGCGATGCCGTCGATCCGTATTGAGGTGGCCGGGATGACGACGATCGCGCTCGCAGAAGACTTTGCACCCGCCGTCCGGCTCGACCACGCCGCGCGCCATGAACAGCCGATCATCAATGCACGTAACATCGAGGTCGCCTTCAAGGTGGAGCACGGCACCGTCGAGGCGGTGAAGGACGTCTCGTTCCAGCTCTATCGCGGCGAGACGATCGCCATCGTCGGCGAATCCGGTTCCGGCAAGTCGGTGACCGCGCGCACGGTCATGGGGTTGCTGTCGCGGCGGGCGACCGTGTCGCCACGGTCGAGCGTGGACTATCTCGGGCAGAATATCCTGAAATTCCCGGAGGCCGCCCGGCGCAAGCTGCGCGGCAACCGCATCTCGATGATCTTCCAGGAGCCGATGAGCTCGCTCAACCCGATCTACACGGTCGGCAGCCAGATCGTCGAAGCGATCCGGGTGCATCGCAAGGTGAGCCGCAGGGAGGCCTGGGCGCGAGCGCTGGAGCTCCTCAAGCATGTCCAGATCCCCGAGCCGGAGGCAAGGCTCAAGCAGTATCCGCACCAGCTCTCCGGCGGCCAGCGCCAGCGCGTCATGATCGCCATGGCTTTGGCCAACGACCCCGACGTACTGATCGCCGACGAGCCGACCACCGCGCTCGACGTCACCGTGCAGGCGCAGATCCTGAACCTGATCCGCAATCTTCAGAAAGAGCTGAAGATGGCGGTGATCCTGATCACCCACGACCTCACGGTGGTGCGCAAGTTCTCCGACTATGTCTATGTCATGCAGCATGGCGAGATGCGCGAGCACAACGTCACCGAGCGGCTCTTCGCCAATCCCCAGCATCCCTACACGCAGCGGCTGCTGGCTTCCGAACCGCATGGCCGGCCGCAGCCGCTGCCGGAGGGCAGCGGCACCATCCTCCAGGCGAACGGCGTGCGTGTCTGCTTCATGCTGCGCCACGGTAGTTTCCTCAAACCGGACTGGCGCGAGCTGGTCGCGGTCGACGATCTCGACCTGAAACTCTGCCGGCACGAGACGCTGGGGCTGGTCGGCGAATCCGGCTCCGGCAAGACGACCTTCGGCCAGGCTCTGCTCAGATTGCAGGATGCCAAGCGCGGGGAAATCCGCTTCGACGACCAGCCGATTGAGAAGCTCTCGCGCGCAGAGATGCGGCCGCTGCGCTCGCGCATGCAGATCGTTTTCCAGGACCCGTTCTCCTCGCTCAATCCGCGCATGACGATCGGCCAGATCATCGAGGAAGGGCTGGTCGTCAACAGGCTCGGCGCGACACGGCGCGAGCGGGTCGAGCGGGTGCGCGAGGCGCTCACCAGCGCCGGAATGCCGGGCAACATCCTGTCCCGCTTCCCGCATGAGTTCTCCGGCGGACAGCGGCAGCGCATCGCGATCGCACGGGCGATTGCGCTGGAACCAGAATTCATCCTGCTCGACGAACCGACTTCGGCGCTCGACCTTTCCGTCCAGGCGCAGATCATCGATCTGCTGCGCAAGCTGCAGGACGAGCGGGGCTTGAGCTATCTCTTCATCTCGCACGACCTCAAGGTGGTGCGGGCGCTGTGCCACCGCGTCATCGTCATGCAGCACGGCAGGATCGTCGAACAGGGACCCGTCGACGAGGTCCTTTCCAATCCCAAGACCGCCTACACCGAACGGCTCGTCAGGGCCGCTTTCGAGGTGGCGTAGAAAACTGCCGGAGGCTTACAGTGACTAGAAATCCCAGGATCGCGTTCATCGGCGCCGGCTCGACGGTGTTCATGAAAAACATCGTCGGCGACGTGCTGCAGCGGCCCGCGCTGTCGGGCGCGACCATCGCGCTGATGGACATCAACCCGCAGCGCCTGGAAGAGAGCGCCGTCGTCGTCAACAAGCTGATCGCGACGCTCGGCGTCAAGGCGAATGCCGAGACCTATTCGGACCAACGCAAGGCATTGAAAGGCGCCGACTTCGTCGTCGTCGCCTTCCAGATCGGCGGCTACGAGCCCTGCACCGTCACCGATTTCGAGGTGCCGAAGAAATACGGCCTGCGCCAGACCATCGCTGACACGCTGGGCGTCGGCGGCATCATGCGGGGCCTCAGAACCGTGCCGCATCTGTGGAAGATCTGCGAGGACATGCTCGCCGTCTGCCCTGAGGCAATCATGCTGCAATATGTCAACCCGATGGCGATCAACACCTGGGCGATCGCCGAGAAATACCCGACGATCAAGCAGGTCGGGCTCTGCCATTCGGTGCAGGGCACGGCGATGGAATTGGCGCACGATCTCGACCTTCCCTATGAGGAGATCCGCTACCGCTCGGCCGGCATCAACCATATGGCGTTCTATCTCAAATTCGAGCATCGCCAGGCGGACGGCTCCTATCGCGACCTCTATCCCGATCTCGTGCGCGCCTATCGCGAGGGCCGTGCCCCGAAGCCGGGCTGGAATCCGCGCTGCCCGAACAAGGTGCGCTACGAGATGCTGACGCGGCTCGGCTATTTCGTCACCGAAAGTTCGGAGCATTTCGCCGAATACACGCCCTATTTCATCAAGGACGGCCGTCCCGACCTGATCGAGAAATACGGTATTCCGCTGGATGAATATCCAAAACGCTGCATCGAGCAGATCGAGCGCTGGAAGGGCCAGGCGGAAGCCTATCGCTCGGCCGACCGCATCGAGGTGGCGCAGTCGAGGGAATATGCCTCAGAGATCATGAACTCGGTGTGGACCGGCGAGCCGTCGGTGATCTACGGCAATGTCCGCAACAATGGCTGCATCACCTCGCTTCCCGTCGACTGCGCGGCGGAAGTGCCGTGCCTTGTCGATGCTTCCGGAATCCAGCCGACCTATATCGGGGACCTGCCGCCGCAGCTGACCGCGCTGATCCGCACCAATATCAACGTGCAGGAACTGACGGTGCGAGCACTGATGAGCGAGAACCGCGAGCACATCTACCACGCAGCGATGATGGATCCGCACACCGCGGCCGAACTCGACCTCGACCAGATCTGGTCACTGGTCGACGACCTGCTCGCCGCGCATGGCGACTGGCTGCCGGCCTGGGCCCGGAAGGGCGGGAGAAGCAAGGCTGCCTGACTATCCACTGCGAGATTTTCGAGCTCTTAATCTCAGGCTAACCGGGAAGCCGATAGAACACCCGGATGAATTGGTGGATCGGATCCTTCTGGGTGCTTGTCAGCCTAGTTTTCGGGGCGCTCGACTATCGTGTCCAAAAACTGAACGGAAAGCGATGGCTTGCAGACTGGCCCTGGCGCTTGGCGATGTACTTTGCGCTTGGCGGCGTAATCACCGGCGTACCGGTCTTTCTATTCCAGTTCGGAGAAGCAATCATTGGCGTATACAATCATCCGCCAACAGCGAAGATGCTCGTGGCGCTCCTTCCTTTGGCGGTCGCGGCTATCGTTGCAGTAGGAATTCTCAAGCTGGCCGGCCGAACAATCCGCAGAGCAGGCGGATCGCTTCAGGAGCGCCGTTTAGCAGTAGCTATCTATTGGATTGCCGGTGCGCTTTTGTTCACGGTAGCCGCAGGCACTGTCGGCGCAGGTTACCTTGGCAACTTGTATCTTTTGAGGGATCGCTAGCAAAAATGCCCGCGCCAAACCGCTAAGGACCTGCAGCGACGAGTACCCCTTTCTTCCCCGGGGGTCAGCCGCCGGCCTTCTCGCGCGCCACGGCCTGCCAGCCGATGTCGCGTCGGCAGAAGCCCTGCGGCCAGTCGATACGGTCGACCGCCGCATAGGCCTTGGCCTGCGCCTCGCCGACGGTCTTGCCGGTTGCCGTGACGTTGAGCACGCGGCCGCCATTGGCGACCAGCGCGCCGCCATTGATGGCGGTGCCGGCATGGAAGACCTGGACGCCCTCGCCTTCCGCCTGGTCGAGACCGCGGATGACGGAGCCCTTTTCCGGCGTGCCGGGATAGCCGCGCGCCGCCATCACCACGGTCAATGCCGCGGCGTCGCTCCAGCGGATAGACATATGCGCGAGCTGGCCGTCGACGGCGGAGTTGAGCAGCACGAGCAGGTCGTCCTTGAGCCGCATCATCAGCACCTGGCATTCGGGATCGCCGAAGCGGGTATTGTACTCGATCAGCTTCGGGCCCTGGTCGGTGATCATCAGGCCGGCGAAGAGGATGCCGGCGAAGGGCGCGCCGAGTTCGGCCATGCCGCGCATGGTCGGCTCGATGATCTCGCTCATGGTGCGCTCGGTCATTTCCGGCGTCATCACCGGGGCCGGCGAATAGGCGCCCATGCCGCCGGTGTTCGGCCCGGTGTCGCCGTCGCCGACGCGCTTGTGGTCCTGCGCGGTGCCGAAGGGCAGCGCGGTGGCGCCGTCGCACAGGCAAAAGAAGCTCGCCTCCTCGCCGGTCAGATATTCCTCGACCACAACCTCGGCGCCGGCCGCGCCGAAGGCGCCGTCGAAACAAGCCTCCAGCGCGGCGTTCGCCTCGTCCAGCGTCATGGCGATGGTGACGCCCTTGCCGGCGGCGAGCCCGTCGGCCTTGATGACGATCGGCGCGCCGACTTTCTCGACATAGGCCTTGGCCGAAGCGAGATCGCCGAAGCGGCCATAGGCGGCGGTGGGGATGTTGAACTTGGCGCAGAGATCCTTGGTGAAGCCCTTCGAGCCCTCGAGCCGGGCCGCCGCCTTGGAGGGGCCGAAGACGCGGACGCCCCAGGCGCGCAGATCATCGGATATGCCGGCGACCAGCGGCCCTTCCGGGCCGACGACGACGAGGTCGATCTTCTTTTCCTGGCAGAAGGCGGCGACCGCGGAATGGTCGGCGACATCGAGCTTCACCAGTTCGGCGACACGGCCGATGCCCGGATTGCCGGGCGCGGCATAAAGCTTGGTCAGCAGCGGCGAGGCGGAGAGCTTCCAGGCCAGCGCATGTTCGCGGCCACCCGAGCCGAGAAGAAGAACATTCATGGCCACCTCTTGCTGATCGTCTCTGCTTGGAACCCGCTATTGGTCCGCGGGCGACGGGTCAAGGCGTCTTGGCATTTTGGCGGCAATTGCGCACGGGAAAGCAGCGCAAACGCCGGGGACTGTCGAAGCCGCCCCAACCTCGTCATTCTATGGCGGAGCAAGGAGCGAAGCGACGCGGCGCAGACCATAGAATCCATGCCATGACTTCGAAGCGTCGCTGCGGTGCAGAATTTTGCTCCGTTGCACGCCTTGGCGAAGGTAACGGCATGGATCCTCGGGTCTGCGCTCGTCGCTTCGCTCCTTGCTCCGCCCGTGGATGACGAGGCCGAACCGGTTCGGCCAGTCTCCAAGGCTTGTGGCGCAAACATAGCCGACCGGTCAAAATCCCTGTGGCGGGAAACACACCTCGTCTGAAAAAACGACTCAGCTCTGGTAGATGACCGGGAACCAGTCCTCGCGCAGTTTCTGGCCGGGCTTCATGTCGTGGCCCGGATAGGGCGGCGAGGTGCGGCCGGGGCGCTCGACATAATGCGCGTCGTCGCCGACCCAGCGCAGCGACAGCGCCCGGCGCCTCGCCGAGGTCAAATTGCCGCGCGCGCCATGCGCGGTGCGGAAATCGAACAGGATCGCGTCGCCGGGCTCCATCTCCCATTCCAGCACCTTCATCGACGGGTCGCTGTCGGGATCGGGCACCGGCCGGTAGTCGCCCTCGCCGGCATAGAAATTGGCGTCGTTCAGCCAGCGCACCGGCAGCACCATCTTTTCCCATTTGTGCGAGCCGGCGATCAGCCGCAGCGTCGCTTCCTTCACCGGATCGATCGGGATCCAGAAGCTCACCGTCTGGCTGCCGTCGACGAAGTAATAGGGAATGTCCTGGTGCCAGGGCGTGGGCTTCTGCGTGCCGGGCTCCTTGACCAGGACGTGATCGTGGAAGAACTGGGCGCTGCGCGACTGCATGACGGCGGCGGCGAGTTCAGCGGCCGGCGATTCCCGCACGATCCTGACGAATTCCGGGATGCGCTCCCAGTTGCAGTAATCGTCGAAGAAGCTGCCCTTGCCGCCGGCGATGTCGGAGGCCGTGGCGCTGCGGTCCTGCATATTGCGTTCAATGCCAGCCGCGATGACGTCGACCCAGTCCTTGAAGGCGCCGCGGATGCAGACGGCACCGTCGCGCTGGTAGTCGGCAATCGTCGCGGCATCGATCTTCGGGCTGGCCATCGTGCTCTCCTGCTTGTTCGATGACCGACTATCGCAAGAGCCTCACATCACGTAAAATAATAACTTGTCATCTCACTTATAGCTTTTACCTATGAAGTTCACCCTCACGCAGTTGCGCTATCTTGTTGCCGTGGCCCGCTATGGCAGCGTGACAGCGGCGGCCCAGGCGCTGAACGTGTCGCAGCCTTCCATCTCGGTGGCGATCGACCATGTCGAGGACGCGCTCGGCCAGAAGCTGTTCGTGCGTCAGCGTGGCAGCGGCGTCGCGCTGACCTCCTTCGGTCGCAGGGCCGTCGCCAAGGCGAGGCAGGTGCTGGGCGAGGCGGACGAGTTGGCGGCGCTCGGTTCGCGCGACGCCGATATCGGCGGCGAGCTGGTGCTCGGCTGCTTCGAGGACCTGGCGCCCTATTTCGCGCCGGCGCTGATGCGCGCCTTCGCAGACCGCTGCCCGGCCGTCACCGTCGTCATCGGCGACGAGACCTTCGAGACGCTGGGGCGGCGCCTGGCTGACAGCGCCGTCGACCTCGGCCTTACCTACGACCTTGGCCTGCCAGGGCATTTCAAGCGCATCCTCCTGCATGAATTGCGACCGCACGCGCTCCTGCCCGCCGGCCATGTGCTGGCGGACAAGCATGCCGTCAGCCTGGCCGAGCTCGCGCTCTATCCGCTGATCACCACCGACCAGCCGCATAGCTGGCAGCATATGTTGGACCTATTCCTCAGCCGCGGCCTGTCGCCGATTGCCCGGGCGACCACGAGCTCGTTCGAGCTGCAGCGGTCGATGGTGGCCAACGGCTTCGGCATCGCGGTCAGCTACACCAGGCCGCGTGGCGATAGGAGCTATGACGGACTGCCGCTGGTCTGCAAGCCACTCTCCGACGCGCTGCCGATGCAGCGCATCATCCTGACCCATGACACGCGCCAGCGCCTGTCGAAGGCGGCCGTGGCCTTCATCGAGGTCGCCAAGGCATGGTTCGCCAGTCACGATGTTTTCACTACTTGAGCGACAACGCGGCCGCTTGACGGCGCCCCTTGCTGCTGCCACTCCAGCGTGATGGAAACCGTCCAGTCGAAAGCGATCCAGGGCCGCGTCGCCGATGCGCCGAGCGGACATTGGGTCTACCGCGTGCTGCCGCGCTGGCTGTGGCCCTATGCGCAGCTGGCGCGCTGGGACCGGCCGATCGGCTGGCAACTGCTTTTGTGGCCCTGCTGGTGGTCGGCGGCGCTCGCCGCGGGCGCCTATCCGCGCGCGACCGACCCGTTGCTGACGCTGCTTCCGGCGCCTTGGTATCTGCTTTTGTTCTTCATCGGCGCCGTCGCCATGCGCGGCGCCGGCTGCACCTATAACGACCTCGCCGACGAGGACATCGACAACCAGGTCGAGCGCACCCGTTCGCGGCCGCTGCCGGCAGGCAAGGTGACCCGCCGCCAGGCCTGGATCTTCGTCATCATCCAGGCGCTGGTGGGTCTCGCCGTGCTGCTGCAGTTCAACAGCTTCGCCATTCCACTCGGCATCGCCTCGCTGGCGATCGTCGCCGTCTATCCGTTCATGAAGCGCATCACCAACTGGCCGCAATTCGTGCTGGGCTTAGCCTTCTCCTGGGGCGCGCTGATGGGCTGGGCGGTCGAGTTCGGCGACCTCGATGACCCGGCCATCATGCTCTATATCGGCTCGATCCTGTGGGTGATCGGCTACGACACGATCTACGCGCATCAGGACAAGGAAGACGACGCCATCGTCGGCGTGCGCTCGACGGCGCGGCTGTTCGGCGACAACACCAAGATGTGGCTCACCGGGCTCTATGGCGGCGCGCTGATCTGCTTCGCCATCGCCTTCGCCTCGGCCCAGGTGCCGATCGTGGCGCTGGCCGGCCCGATCGCCGCCGGCGCGCATATGGCGCGCCAGATCATCCGGCTCGACATCAACAATCCGGATCAGTGCCTGAAACTGTTCAAGTCGAACAACCAGGTCGGTTGGCTGATCTTCCTCGGCCTGATCGGCGGGTCAGTGTGGATATGGTTGAAGCCGCTGGTGTAGTTCTCCCTTCTCCCCGTCCTACGGGGAGAAGGTGGCGGCAGCCGGATGAGGGGCGGCGCCGACTTTGGAGGTTAGATGAAATACGCAGCAGCGCTGTCGCGAGTCATCGGGTTATGAGGCGGCCAAACGCCCAAGTCGGCGCTGCCCCTCATCACCCTGCCGGGCACTTCTCCCCGTATAGTGACGGGGAGAAGAAGGCTGTCATCGACGCCTACTCCCTCGCGATAATCTCCTGGCCGTCGATGACGAGCCTCAGGCCCAGGTTGCCGGCCTTGCGGCGGGCGAGGAAGCGCGGGCGGCGCGTGGTGGAGACGCGGCCCTTGCGGCGCTCCTGCGGCGTCCGCGCCTTGATGGCGGCGCCGAGCGATTCTTCCAGCGTGCGGGCAATGCCGTCGGCCTCGATCAGCAGCATCGGCAGGCGATAGGCGTCAGCCCAGGCGCGCCAGTCGGCGGCGACATCCTCGAGATCGTCGGCGACCAGCAGCGGCACCGACAGCATCGGGTCGTTGTGCAGGAGCTCGAGCGTCACCGTGACGTTGCCGTCCGGATCTTCCATGGCGCGGGCGGCGACGCCGCGGAACGCCTTGGCGGGCAGCGCGATGATCGCCGGCACGCCGCTCATCTCCAGCATGCGGCGGATGACGGCGCCGCGCTGGTCGATGGTGAAGGTGACATCGCCATAGTCGTCGCGGGTGGCATAGCTCACCATCTGCGGCAGGCGAAACGGGTCGAGGCGCATGTTGCGCCCGGCCCAGACTGGCTTCAATCCAGTGTTCATCGAATGTCTTCCCTGTTACTCCTGAGGGCCGTTTTCCGGTTCTCTCAGGGCCGGTTTTTCCGGCCTCGTTATGGGAAGAAACATTAGCGCTGGCTTCTTACCGGCGCGCTTAAGAAGTTCGGTTAAATTTTGCTGATCGGAGCCGATGGTTATCGGAATGCGACCGCCCACCAGATATGGGAAGGATCAGATAACCTTACCGGGGTTCATGATGCCGGCCGGATCGAAGGCGGCCTTCACGCGGCGCATCAGGTCGATGGCCATCGGCGGCGCCGTGGAGACGAGCTCGTCGCGCTTCAACTGACCGATGCCGTGCTCGGCCGAGATCGAGCCGTGGAAGGAGCGCACGACATCGTGCACGGCCTTGTTCATCGGGTGGTAGAGCTCGAGGAACGGCTCGTCCTGCCAGTCCACGGGGCGCGAGATGTTGTAGTGAAGATTGCCGTCACCCATGTGGCCGAAGCAGACCACGCGCGCGCCGGGGCAGACGCTTTCCACCACGCCGGCCGCCTTTTCGATGAAGTCGGGGATCGAGGCGATCGGCACGGAGATATCGTGCTTGATCGAGGCGCCCTCGGGCTTCTGGCATTCAGGGAGCGTCTCGCGGAAATTCCAGAAAGCGTCGCCCTGGGCCAGGCTTGCCGACACCACCGCGTCACCGACTATGCCTTGCTCGAGGCCGGCTGACAGTATCTCCTCGATCAGCGCCTTGCCGTCCTCTTCGGAGCGTCCGGACGAAACCTGCATCAGCACATACCAGGGCCAGTCGTCGGCCAGCGGCCGGGTGATGCCTTGCCCGTGCTTCAACGTAAAATCATAAGGCCTTCTGGCGATCAATTCGAAAGCGGTGAGCGAGGCGCCGGCCCTATCCATCGCCAAGGTGAACAGCGAAAGCGCGTCCTTAGGGGACGATGGCAGGCCGGCAAAGGCGACCTCCCTGCCCTTCGGTTTCGGGAACAGTTTCATGACCGCGGCGGTGATGACGCCGAGCGTGCCCTCGGCGCCGACGAAGAGGTTCTTCAGATCGTAGCCGGTGTTGTCCTTCTTCAATTTGCGCAAATCGTCGAACACCTCGCCAGTCGGCAGCACCACCTCGACGCCGAGGCAGAGCTCACGCGCATTGCCATAGGCAAGCACGCCGGTGCCGCCGGCATTGGAGGAGAGATTGCCGCCGATCTGGCAGGAGCCCTGCGCGGCGAGCGACAGCGGAAACAGCCGGTCGGCGGCGTCGGCAGCCTCCTGCAGCGTCTGCAGGATGACGCCTGCCTCGACGGTCACCGTGTTCGACAGGACGTCGATCTCGCGGATGCGGTTCAGCCGCGACAGCGACAGCACGATGTCGTGGCCGGATTTGTCCGGCACCTGGGCGCCGACCAAGCCGGTGTTGCCGCTCTGCGGCACGATCGGCGTCCCGGTCTCGGTTGCGAGCCGCATGATGCGGCTCACTTCCTCGACGCTGCCTGGCCTCAGAACCAGCGATGTGCGGCCATGCCAGAGGCCGCGTCGTTCGGTGATGTAAGGGGCGATGTCGGCCTGGTCGCGTAGCGCATATTTGTCGCCGACGATTGCCGCGAAGCGGTCGATGACGGCGGGGTCGAGATCGAAGGGCTGATCGTTCATGGGTCAGAACCTAGAGCAATTCCAGGAAAAGTGCGAAGCGGTTCCGCCCGGAATCGCATCAAAACAAAGAGATAGGCTCAGCCGGTCTTGTCACGCGGTGCGGCGGCCCGCGCGAGCCGATCGTTGATCGCCTCGCCCAGGCCCTCGAACGGGATAGGCTCGACAGCGATGATCCTGGCGCCGCTGCGGTCCAGCGCCTGCATGAAGGCGAAGAGGTTGCTGGCCGCCTCGCGCAGATCGCCGGCTTCGGAGAGATTGCGTATAGCCGCCGCATCCTGCCAGCCCTCGGCGCGGCTGCGGCCGAAGGCAAGCAATGCCTCGCCCCTCACGATCTGTTGAACATTGAGCCGCATCGCGGCGCCCGGCGCGTAATGCGAGGCGAGCATGCCGGGCGCTTCGATGCCGGCAGCGCCGCGCATCAGTTTCGCGCCGGCCACCGCCTCGATCTCCTCGGCGCCGATGCCGCCTGGCCTTAGCAGCCGCAATTTGCCATCCTCGACCTTGAGAATGGTCGATTCCAGGCCGACGGGCGTCGCGCCGCCATCGACGACCAGTTTGATCCTGTCGCCGAGATCGGCGGCCACCGCTTGCGCCGTCGTGCCGGAAATCCTGCCGGAGGAATTGGCGCTCGGAGCCGCGAGCGGCCGGCCAAGCCGCGCGATCAGCTCGCCGCCGAACCCGCGCGGCATGCGCAGCGCGATCGTGTCCAGCCCGGCGGTGACCAACGGATGGATGCCGCTGTCGGCGCGGTGCGGCAGGACCAGCGTCAGCGGACCGGGCCAGAAGGCCTCCGCAAGCTTGGCAGATAGCGGATCGAAAACAGCAATGCGGTCTGCCATGGCGCGATCGGCGACATGGGCGATCAGCGGGTTGAAGCGCGGCCGGCCCTTGGCCTCGAAAATACGCGCCACGGCGACGCCGTTGGTGGCATCGCCCGCCAGACCGTAAACCGTCTCGGTCGGGATGGCGACGACGTCGCCGGCTTGCAGCAACGCCAAAGCCCGCTCAAGCGCCTCGCCAACCGCCAATATCTCAGCCAAATTTGCCACCAGTCTCAAACATGCCGGTCCCGTAATACGACGGCTTCCGTCGGGCAAGGGCGGGCATTGGCGATTTATCAATCCCTAAAATGTTAAGTTTCCGCGCAAGCCGGCTTCAATCTGCCGGCCTTAAGGTTCGGGCCGGTGGTTACCGGCTGGGGAGTTGTTGTAATGCGTTTGCTCGGAGCGTTCGGCATCGGCCTTCTGGCAATGAACAGCGCGGCGCATGCGTCGTCGATCGTCGTGCTTGGCGTCTCGACCTCGACGCCTTCGGTGGTCAGGCTGGACGCGATCGATCCGGCCAAGCTGTCGGCGCTCTCCGCGCCATCGGTGATTGCGTTCGGCGACCCAATGCCCGCCGTCACCGACGAAAAGGTCGCGGCTATTCCCGAAAAGTCCGGGCATCAGTCGGCGCCGATGATCATCCGCGGCGGCATTGTCGGCGGCGCCTTCGCGACGCCCGCCGCGACCGCGTCGGCCAAGCCCGCAACACCGGCAACCACGACCGCGGCCGCACCGGCAAATGGCACGTCGCCGGCGACGCCCGCGAACGGCACCGCGTCGGCAGCCAACGGCAACAGCAAGGCCGGCAGCCAGCCGACCGCGACAGCCAATGCGTCGGACGGCGCGCAGCAAAAGGCGCAACCGCCAAATGGCCAGCCGCTGCCGCGCGTCGGCAAGGCGATGTAAATCACACTGGACACCACCTCGATGTGCTAGGCGCTTGGCATTGTCCGATTCCCGTCATCGGGATCGGGCACGATGGCACTGGCATTTCAAAGGGGGTTCCATGACTGTTTCGAAAGCGATGGCCGTTGCCGGGTTGGTAGCGGCGACGATACTCGGCGCGGGTTCGGCGCGGGCCGACGACATGCTCGGCTCTTACGTCGCGCGGATTTCCGATCGCGATCATCGCGCCAGCGACGGCTATCCGCTGAGCAGCGCGGCGCAGATGGTCAGACAGGACCGCGCCAACTGGCACAAATTCCACCGGCGCGACAGCGACGACCAGGGCGATCCCTGGTTCCGCAGCGACGGCTCGCGCGTCGACCTGCAGCGCATGCTGGAACGCGGCGGCGCCATGAGCAGCGCCACAAGGCGCGCCATCGTCAACGGCGAACCGCTGATCGAGTTGGATGTCTATTCCGACAGCGTGCGGGTCAGCATCGTGGAAGATTGAGGCGTCAATCTTCCTGGAAGACTGACGAGGCAAGCCTGACGAAAAAGGGGCGGTGCGCGACGCGCCGCCCCTTCGTTCTTCACAGACAGGAGGCGGCTCAGGCCGCTTCTTCCTTGTCGTCGTCGTCCGACTCGTCGGCGTCGTCTTCGTCCTCGTCGCCCGAGGCCTTGGCTTCTTCGTCTTCGTCTTCGTCGTCATCCTCATCATCCGACTCATCGTCGGTTGAGGCAGTGATTTCCTCGTCGCCGTCTTCGTCCTCGTCGTCCTCAGACAGGTCGGCCGCTTCCACCGCCGCGGCGGCGGCGTGGTCGAGTATGTCGTCGGAAGCGGATCCGATGGCCTCGGCGGCGGCCGGGGTCTCTTCAATCAGGTCGATATCGTCAACGGAATTCATGGCATGCCTCCGTGGTTTGGGAACGCATCTTTGTCCCACGCGGAGGTAATCGCCGTATGACTGTAAGCCGGCTCCGGCGGATTAAATTTCGGACGCCGAATTGTTCTGATCTACCCGCATCCTAGCAGATGCGGGTAGATCTCGACGGTGCGATTCCTGCGCCGTCAGCCCACGATTTTTGAAAAATCCGCGACCTGGTCGGTGGCGGCGCGGATGCGGGCGAGCAGCGCCAGGCGGTTGGCGCGCACGGCCTGGTCCTCATCATTCACGAGAACGCCCTCAAAGAATGAATCAACCGGTTCGCGCAACACGCTAAGCGCCAGCATGGCGGCGGAAAAATCTTCGTTTTGAATCGCTTGGCCGGCTTCCTTCTCGGCCTGATTCACCGCGGCATAGAGCTTCTTTTCCGCGTCTTCGCGGAACAGAGCCGGCTCAACGGTCTCCGCGACGAGCGTTTTCTTCTTCTCCTCTGCGGCCAGGATGTTGGCCGCGCGCTTGGTGCCGGCCAGCAGGTCCTTGCCATCCTCGGTATCGAGGAAGGAGCCCAGCGCCTCGACGCGGCGCACGATCTGCAGCAGGTCGTCGGACTGCGGCGTGATGACGGCGTCGATCAGATCGTGCCGCGCCCCCTGGTCGCGGAGATAGACTTTCAGGCGATCGTGGAAGAAGGCGAGGAGGTCGAACGACTGATCCGCGCCGCCTTTGAAGTTTGCAAAAGCCTTGGCGAAGACGGACGTCAGCGCCAGACGAATCCGGTTCTCGATGAGGATCCTGACGACGCCGAGTGCTGCTCGGCGCAAAGCGAACGGGTCCTTGCTGCCCGTGGGCTTTTCATCGATCGCCCAGAAGCCGGTCAACGTATCGAGCTTGTCGGCAAGCGCAACAGCTACCGATACCGGATCGGTCGGCACGCGGTCGGACGGGCCTTGCGGCTTATAGTGTTCCTCCGCGGCTGCGGCCACGGATGCATCCTCGCCCTGCAGAAGCGCGTATTTGCGACCCATGGCGCCCTGCAATTCAGGAAACTCGCCGACCACCTCGGTCTGCAAGTCCGCCTTGGCCAGCACGGCCGCGCGGGCAACGAGCACCCTATCGGCGCCGACGACCGGCGCCAGTTCCTCGGCCAGCCGCTTGATACGCTCAACGCGCTCCCCCTGCGTGCCCAGCTTGGCATGGAAGGTGACATTGAGATGATCAAGCCGCGCCATGCGCTGGTCGAGCGGCTTCTTCAAATCGAGGCCGAACTTTTCCGCCGACGCTTTGAGCTGGTCGAGGTCAGGCAGATCGCTCTGGTCGGTCTTCCAGAAATAGAGCGCGTCGGACAAGCGCGCCCTGACCACCTTGCCGTTGCCGTAGGCGATCTCCTTGCCGCCGTCGGTCGCCTCGATGTTGGCGACCAGGATGAAGCGGTTCGAGAGATCCTCGCCCGCGCCTTGCGGCCGGGTGACGAAGCATTTCTGGTTGGCGCGGATGGTGAGGCGGATGACCTCGGCCGGAATGCTGAGGAAATCCTGCTCGAACTCGCCCATCAGCACGACCGGCCATTCGACCAGGCCGGAAACCTCCTCCAGCAAGCCCTCGTCCTCGACGAGATCGAGCCCGTTGGCGAAGGCGATGTTGCGGGCATCGGCCAGGATGATCTCCTTGCGTCGGTCGGCATCAAGCACGACCTTGGCCGCTTCGAGCTTCGCCACATAGTCGTCGAAGCGGCGCACGGTGATGGGGCCTGGCGCATGGAAGCGGTGGCCATAGGTGACGTTGCCGGAGCCGATGCCGTCGATCTCGAAATCGACCACGACCGGCTCCTCGGTCTCCGGGCCGAAGGTGCAGACGATGGACTGGAGCGGCCGCACCCAGCGCAGCGAGCCGGGTTTCGCCGAGGCCGGCCCCCAGCGCATCGATTTCGGCCAGGGGAAGCTTTTGATGATGCCCGGCACCAATTCGGCGATGATCTCTTCGGCCGCCCTGCCCGGCTTTGCGATATGGGCGACGTAGAAGTCGCCTTTCTTCGGATCGGAATGGACATGCGCCTCGGCGATCGATGACAGGCCGGCCTTGCGCAGGAAGCCCTGCACCGCCTGCTCGGGCGCCGTGGTCGAGGGACCCTTGATCTCCTCACGAATGTCCTTCGAGCGCGCGGTCAGGCCGCGGATGTCGAGCGCAAGGCGCCGCGGCGTCCAATATTCGCGGGCCGCCTCATAGGTCAGACCCGCCTCGACCAGACCGTCTGTCAGCATCTTCCTGAGGTCGCTGGCAGCCTTGCGCTGCATGCGGGCGGGAATCTCTTCCGAGCGAAGTTCTAAAAGCAGGTCAGGCATGATTAGGCTCCCACCCTCCCCTTGATGGGGAGGGCCGGCGCGTCAGCGCCGTAATGAATGGGCGGGAAATAGCAACTCGGCCGCCCGCTGTCACCCCGCTAGCAGATCGCCTTTTTCAATCGATTTCGCGGAATTTTCAGCCCGCTGTCGGGACGCAGCGAAGTCACCCGTCCTTGGAGCAGACCTTCCCATGAACCGAATGCAGCGCTGAAGCGACACACGCTCAGGCAGAGACCTATTGGCTGAACGACGATGAAGACGGCATCGAGAACCCTGCAGATCCTGGCGCTCAGCGCCTGCTTCGCCGCCCAGATGCACGGCGTGATCACGATGCCGGGTGTGAGGCAGGCCATGCGCACGATCGATGGCGCAACGGTGCAGACCGTGTTGCCGGCCGCTGCCGAGACCGTGAAAACCGCAGCAGCTTAAGCCGCCGCCAGCCCGCCCGCCCGCGTCTTCAGGAACGCCTCGCCGCACCCCTTGGCCAGATTGCGCACGCGCAGGATATAGCTCTGGCGCTCGGTGACCGAGATCACGCCGCGCGCGTCGAGCAGGTTGAAGACATGGCTTGCCTTGATGCACTGGTCGTAGGCCGGGAAGACCATGCGGTGCATGGCCAGATTGTCGCTCGGCTTCGGCGTGCCGGCATCGAGCAGCGCCTTGCACTCGGCCTCGGCGTCCTCGAAGTGCCTCAGCAGCATCGCGGTGTTGGCGAATTCGAAATTGTGGCGCGAATATTCCTGCTCGGCCTGCAGGAAGACATCGCCGTAGGTGACCTTTTCGGCCCCCTCGCGGCCGTTGAAGTTCAGGTCGTAGACATTGTCGACGCCCTGCACATACATGGCGAGCCGCTCCAGCCCGTAGGTCAGTTCACCCGCCACCGGCGCGCATTCGATGCCGCAGACCTGCTGGAAATAGGTGAACTGCGAGACTTCCATGCCGTCGCACCAGCACTCCCAGCCGAGCCCCCAGGCGCCAAGCGTGGGGCTTTCCCAGTCGTCCTCGACGAAGCGGATGTCATGCAGCAGCGGATCGACGCCGATCGCTTCCAGCGAGCCGAGATAGAGCTCCTGCAGGTTCGGCGGATTGGGCTTCAGGATCACCTGATACTGGTAATAATGCTGCAGGCGGTTGGGGTTCTCGCCATAGCGGCCGTCCTTGGGCCGGCGCGAGGGCTGCACGTAGGCGGCGTTCCAGCGCAGCGGACCCAGCGCGCGCAAGGTGGTTGCCGGATGGAATGTGCCGGCGCCGACTTCCATGTCGTAAGGCTGCAGGATGAGGCAACCATAGTCTGCCCAGTAATTGTGCAAGGTCAGGATCAGCCCCTGGAAGGAGCGGCTGGGATGCATATGAGCGGGGATCTCGATGGTCACGGCGGCCTCGGAAAGCGCAGGATGACGCTTCCCTAGTTGCCGAGCCGACGAGCGTCAAGGCGGCGCCCCACATCCGGCGAGGTTGAACGCTTTGGGCCCGGCTGGCCCATTGCCGGCGCGCGGCCCTGATCCTTTGCTCTATCGAGCTTCACAACAACCAAGGTTCAGCCATGTCCGGCCAACTCGCCGTTCGACCCGTCACAAGGCAGGATTACGAGCAGTGGCTGCCGCTATGGGACGGCTACAACGCGTTTTACGGGCGCTCCGGCCCGACGGCGCTTGCCGGCGAGATCACGCAGATGACCTGGTCGCGTTTCTTCGACGCCTATGAGCCGGTGCATGCGCTGGTGGCCGAGCGCGAGGGCAACCTGCTCGGCCTCGTCCACTATCTCTACCATCGCTCGACGACATCGATCGCGCCGAGCTGCTATTTGCAGGATCTCTTCACCACGCAGGCCGCGCGCGGCCAGGGCGTCGGTCGGGCGCTGATCGAAGGCGTCTATGAGCGCGCTGGCCAAGCGGGCGCGAACCGCGTCTACTGGCTAACGCATGAGACGAACCACACGGCGATGCAGCTCTACGACCGCATCGGCGAGAAGTCCGGATTCGTCGTCTATAGAAAGATGTTCTGAAATGCCGCGGGGCCTCGAAGGGCCCCGCCAGAAATCAATAGCGCAACACTCAGCCCTTCGGCGCGGGCGTCGGGTCCGGCTTCACCTTCGGGGTTTCCTGCGCGGTGTTGGATTCGATCGGCGGAAGGCCCTTGAGCAGCTTCTGCTGCAGGGTGGCGAGCACATCCGGATCGGGCTTCAGGTCGCGCGCCTGGGTCCACTGATAGGTGGCCTCGAGCTTGCGGCCGACGCGCCAGTAGGCGTCGCCCAGATGGTCGTTGAGGACCGGATCTTCCGGCTTCAGCGAGACGGCGCGCTCCATCTCGCGCACGGCGTCGTCGAAGCGGCCCATGCGGAAATAGGCCCAACCCAGCGAATCGACGATGTAGCCGTCGTTAGGCCGCAGATCCACGGCCTTCTGGATCATCGCCAGGCCTTCCTTGAGGTTCATGTTCATGTCGACCCAGGAATAGCCGAGATAGTTCATGACCTGCGGCTGGTCGGGCTGCAGCTCCAGCGCCTTGCGGAAATTGGGTTCGGCCTTCGGCCATTCCTTCAGCCGCTCATAGGCGATGCCGCGCTGGTAAAAGATGTTCCAGTTGGCGGCGGTCGGCGTCTTCAGCTGCTCGACGGCCTTGTCGTAGAGATTGGCCGCCGAACGGAAATCTTCCTTCGAGCCATAGACGCCGCCAAGCGCCAGATATGCGCGCATGTCGTCCGGGTGCTTGTCGAGATAGGCCTTGAGATGGGAAATCGCCTCGTCATGCTTGTCGAGATCGGCAAGGTTGAGGCCGATCTGCAGGTCGGAAAGCTCTTTCAGCGGCGAGGATTCCGGAATGCGACGGTAGAGCGCGACCGCGCCCTCGCCGTCCTTCAGTTGCTCGGCAACGGCGGCAAGCTGCACGAGCGCTGCGTCGCTGTCCGGCTTCAGCGCCAACGCATATTGCAAATAGAGCCGCACGAAAGGCTCGCCGCCACCACGATTGAGCGCGGTGGCGAGGTCGAGCAGGATTTCGGACGCACCGTCGGCCGGGCCGGCGACCAGCGGCTCGATCTTGTCGCCCTTGGCGATGCGGTCGCGCAGCGTGGTGATCTCGAGCTTGCCCGGGGCGAAGGCCTCGGCCTGGTTCAACACCGCCTCAGCCTTCGACTTGTCGCCCTTGCGGGCGAGGAAGGAGGCATAGGCCTGGGCATTGCGCATCCAGGTTTCGGGAGCGGAGCCGCCGGCCGCGGTGTCGGCCAAGGTAGCGGCGTAGATCGCATCGGCCTTGTCGTTCAGGCCGGCGGCATCGGCGATCAGCGCGCGGTGGAACGACTTGAACAGGCCGAACCAATCGGGGCCTTGCAGCTTGTCGATGGCATCCATGGCCTCGGACGCATTGCCGGCACCCTGCTTGGCCCAGCCGTCCATGACGCCGGAGAGCAACCGGTCGAGGTCGGATTCGAGCGACAGCTTCAGCCAGTACTGCGCCTTGGTGTAGTCCTTCTTGTGGAAGGAATCGACCGCCAGCGCCAGGCGCGAGAAGCGCTCGACATCGGGCACTTCCTTCAGCTTGTCGGCATAGACCAGCGATTCCTCGAAACGGCCCTGGGAGACCAGCGCCAGCATCAGGCTCTGCTGCAGGTCCTTGTCGTCGGGGGCAAAGGCCAGCGCCTGCTTGTAATAGGCGATCGCGTCGTCGAGGTCGTTGTCGCTTTCGGCGATATGGGCCGCAAGATAGGCGCCCGAGAAAGACGTGATCTGCAGCGGTTTGGCTTCTTCCTTGGCCTGGACCGGCAGCACCCAAAGCGCCACTCCGGTCAAAAATGCCAGCCTCGTCAGCCAGCGCGCACGTCCTTGCCGCATCGTATCCCTTTCAGCCAGATGCGATCCCGCCCTTGGAGGACCGCCCCACAGACTCGAACTTTTCCGGTCAAAGCATGGCCTTTTTGCGGTCAGGCTTCAATCGGCAAGCGAATCACAATCCAATCATCCCGCTTAACAAACGATGCCAGTCAGCGAAAATATGGGGATCGGCGGCTGAATTTCGACATATCCGCTTAAATGCGTGTTCCGCGAAAGCCGCCCGCCGCGACCGTGCCGCACAGCTCGAACCACTCGCAGCCCGGGCACGCCTTGCGCGTCAGGCCGGATGAAAAGGCCTCGCGCATCCGCGCCAGCGTCGAGGTATTGAGCTCGAGCCTGGCGCCGGCCGGGAGCGGCCGGCCAAGGAGATCGGCGACGTCCTGCGCCGCGACGGCGTCCCGCCCGGCGGCGCTTTCGCCCAGGCAGTGCGGCTCCGACTCATTCAGCAGCGGGACGCAGATGTCGTCCGGGCCGGAAACGATCAAAATATCCTCGCCGCCGGCCAGGCGCTTCACCACCACGTTGTAGTTGGCGGTGAAGGCCGGCGAGTAGCCCTTGCCGACATAGGTCAGCAGGCAAAGCAGATGATGGGCGCGGAGCCTGACAGTCATCTGGGTTCGATCATCCGCCCGGCTGCTACCGGGAATCGGCCGGCCTATTGCCCGAAACCAGCTTCAGCGTCGCCGCGCCCAGCGCCGACTTGAGCAGACCGCCGACGATGAAGGGCAGGAAGCCGAAGGTGATGGCTTTCCCGGCGCCAATCATGACCGCAAGCCAGGCTGTGCCCAGAACCAGGCAGAGCAGGTTGCCGATGAGCATGGCGGCGAAGGCAAGCAGGACGCGGTTGCCGTTCCAGCCGCGCTCGGCCAGCCAGCCGACGACGGCGCCGACGACCGGGAAGGCGAGGAGGTAGCCGCCGGTCGGGCCGACGAAATGCTGTATTCCGGCCGCTCCGCCGGCCAGCACCGGAAACCCTGCCGCGCCTTCAACCAGCCAGGCGGCGATGGTGAGCGTGCCGAAGCGCCAGCCGTAAAGCGCGCCGACCAGCGTGACGGCGAAGGTCTGCATGGTCACCGGAACCGGCACCATCGGCACTTCGATGTAGGAGGACAGCGCCAGGAATAGCGAGCCAAGAACGACGGCGCCGATCTGCCAGGCGAGCGAACGGCTGTGCAGCTTGAGCGGGCTGAAGGAGGGTTTTTGGGTCGAAATGGCTGCGTTGGTCACGGTGTCTTCCCTGGCTTGTGTGAAATTATAGATAATTTCTTTATTCGATCTATTATCGAATCCATATTTTCGTGACAATGGCAAGCCCGCAGGTTCGTCATCCACGGGCGGAGCGGAAGCGAAGCGGAGCGAAGACCCTAGGATCCATGCCGGAACCTATGGGCGTCACGACGGCAGAACGGCGCTATGTTCTGCACCACCTCTATTTTTCGGCGAAGGTAACGGCATGGATTCCAGGGTCTGCGCGCGTCGCTTCGCTCCTTGCTCCGCCCTGGAATGACGAGGTTGAGAGGCCTCGGCTAATTGCCAATCGCCCGTCACTACCCCACGATGGCGAAGGCGTCGCGGGTTCTGCCGGAGGCGGTCTTGACCGGTTTCTGGCCGATCCATTGGACGTGGCGGCCGAGCGTCGCGGCGGCCGATTCGGTGTTGCCTTGCCTCAGCGCGCTCAGGATCGCGCGGTGGTCCTGGTCGGTGCGGGTTTCCCATTCCGAGCGCCAGGCCGCGAAGAGGAACCGGGCGCTCGCCGCGTGCAGGTCGTCGATGGTGGAGAGCAGGCGCGGCATGTTGCAGGGCGCCAGGATCAGCCGGTGGAAGGTGCGGTTGGCCTCCTCCCAGGAGCGGACGTCACGGGATTTGTCGCCGGCCTTGGTCGCTTCCTCGGCCTGGTCGAGGATGGACGCCGTCAGATGCGGCGCGGCATGGCGCAACGCCAGCACTTCGAGCGCGGCGCGCATCTCGGCCACTTCCCTGACCTCGCTGAGATCGAAGGAGGCGACGCGCACGCCGCGCCTAGGCTCGCTGATCGCCAACCCTTGCGCCTCAAGGCGGCGAAAAGCCTCGCGCACCGGGACATGGCTGGTGTTGAACTCCTCGGCGACATGGTCCTGGCGCAGCCTCGATCCGGGCTCGATCGCGCCCGAAATGATGCGGGCCGCCAGCTCCTTGCTGATGCGGACGGCGATCGTGTCTTCTGTGCTGGCCATATTTTATAGATAATTTGCCGCGCCGCCCTTTGTCGAGACGGCCGGATCGGGATTCACAGGCGCCCTGCCCGGCGGATGCCAGGCAGGCGCAGGGAGCCAAGCAGGTTCAGTTGACGCGGCTGATGCAGAAATCGATGACGTCGATCAGCGCCGACTTCTGCGGCGTCGCTTCGAGCGGCGCCAGCGCATCGCGGGCGATCTCGCCGAAATGGCGCGCGCGACCGATCGTGTCGGCGATGGCGCCATGGCGGGCCATCAGGCCGATCGCCTTTTCGAGCCCGGCATCGTCGGTAACGTTTTCCTCGATGGCGCGCTTCCAGAAGCTGCGCTCGGCCTTGGTGCCGCGCCGGTAGGCGAGGATCACCGGCAGCGTCACCTTGCCCTCGCGGAAATCGTCGCCGACATTCTTGCCGAGATCCTTGCTCGACCCGCCATAATCCAGCGCGTCGTCGATGAGCTGGAAGGCGAGGCCGAGATTCATGCCGTAGGAGCGCAGCGCGGCGCGATCGGTGCGCGAGGCCTGGGCGATCACCGGCCCGACCTCGGCCGCGGCCGAGAACAGCGCCGCGGTCTTGGCCTTGATGACGGCGAAATGCTCGTCCTCGGTGGTATCGAGGTTCTTGGCGGCGGCAAGCTGCATCACCTCGCCCTCGGCGATGATGGAGGCGGCGGCCGACAGGATGTCCAACGCTTCCAGCGAACCGACCTCGACCATCATGCGGAACGCCTGGCCGAGCAGGAAATCGCCGACCAGAACGCTGGCCTGGTTGCCCCAGATCATACGCGCCGTCTTCTTGCCGCGGCGCAGCGCGCTCTCGTCGACCACGTCGTCATGCAAAAGCGTCGCCGTGTGCATGAACTCGACCGCGGTCGCGAGCTTGACATGGCCTTCGCCCGAATAGCCGAACATCTGCGCGGCGGCCAGTGTCAGCATGGGCCTGAGCCGCTTGCCGCCGGAAGAGATCAGGTGGTTGGCGATCTCCGGGATCATCTCGACGTCGGAGCCGGCCTTCGACAGGATCAGCTCGTTGACGCGTCCCATGTCGGCGGCCGTCAGATCGATCAGATCCTTGATGGAAGCGGGTTCCCGCTTGCCTTCGATGTTGAGAACGACACCCACCACGACAACTCCCGTCAATTTGACGCGTACCCTTAATCCCGCGTCGACTCTAGGGCGGTACAACCGGGCACGGCAAGAGGCGAATTGGCGCGGCTTGGCCGACGCTCTTGTCCACCCGCACGTTTACACGAACGCCACAACCTGCGATTTTCGTTCCATGATCGAGCTTGTCCGCACCAACGACGCCGTCGTGATCTCCTTTGTCGAATCGCTGATGCGCGACGCCGGCATCGCCTGTTTCGTCGCCGACCAGAATATGAGCGTGCTCGAAGGGTCGATCGGCCTTTTGCAGAAGCGTGTCATGGTCGACGCCGACAAGGCCGACGTGGCGCGCCGCATCCTCAAGGATGCCGGCATCGAAAACGAGATCCGCCAGAAGTAATGGCAACCACCACCGTCCCCGCCCCAGATACGCCGGCGCACACGGTCGATGCCTTCCATCGCGGCCGCTTCTGGCTGGTGCAGCCTAGCCAGGGCGGCCACCGCGCCGGCACGGACGCCATGATGCTGGCGGCCGCGTTGCCGACCGGCTTTTCCGGACGGCTCGCCGATTTCGGCGCCGGCGCCGGCGCTGCCGCCCTTGCCGTGCTGTCGCGCTGCCCGGCGGCACGGGCCGTCCTCGTCGAGCGCTCCGCCGAAATGGCCGGGTTCGCCGCCGCCACGCTTTCGCATCCCGGCAATGCGCATCTCGGCGACCGCGCTTGCGTGCTGACGGCCGACGTGACGCTGACCGGCCGGACGCGCGCTGAAGCCGGGCTCGCCAATAATTCCTTCGACTTCGTCATCATGAACCCGCCTTTCAACGCGGCCGAGGACCGCTCGACGCCCGACGCGCTGCGCCGGCAGGCGCATGTTGGCGAGGACGGGCTGTTCGAGCGCTGGATCAGGAGCGCCGCCGCCGTCGCCAGGCCGCGTGGCGGGCTGGCCGTCATCGCCCGGCCCGAGCAGCTCGTCGCCATCCTCGCTGCGATCGAGGGGCGCTTCGGCGATGCCGAATTGCTGTGCGTGCATCCGCGTCCGGACGCGGCGGCGATCCGCATCGTCGTCAGGGCGGTGCTCGGCGCGCGCGGGAAACTGTCGATCCGCCCGCCACTCGCCTTGCACGGACCATCCGGAAACGCGCCGAGCGAGCGAACGGAAATGATCAACAACGGCCTGGCATCGCTGTTCGGCGATTGATCCCAGCCGTGCGATGCGGCATTGCCGTTAGGCGGCGAATGCCTACATGGCAGGCAAGGTGACATCGCGCCCGAAAGACATTACCGACTTGCCTGATCTTACCCTGCTCCTTTGCATCTTGTCCGGAGATACCCGTTCGTGAAACGCCTTTTCAACCGCCTGCTGCCGAAATCCTGGCGCTCGACAGTCGTCACCATTCCGGTCATCCGGCTGCAGGGCGCCATCATGGCCGGCGGCGGCCAGTTCCGGCCGAGCCTGTCGCTCGCCTCGACGGCCGGCCTCATCGAAAAGGCGTTCGGCTTCGACGCGCCGGCGGTCGCCATCTCGATCAACTCGCCGGGCGGCTCGCCGGTGCAGTCGCGGCTGATCTTCAAGCGCATTCGCGACCTGGCGGCGGAGAAGAACAAGAAGGTGCTGGTCTTCGTCGAGGATGTGGCGGCTTCCGGCGGCTACATGATCGCGGTCGCCGGCGACGAGATCTTCGCCGACCCGTCCTCGATCGTCGGCTCGATCGGCGTGGTCTCGGCCTCCTTCGGCTTCCCCGAATTGATGAAGAAGATCGGCGTCGAGCGGCGCGTCCACACCGCCGGGCAGAACAAGGCGGTGCTCGATCCGTTCAAGCCCGAGAAGAAGGAGGACGTCGAGCGGCTGAAGGCGCTCCAGCTTGAAGTGCACGAGACTTTCATCGATCTCGTCAAGGAGCGGCGCGGCAGCAAGCTGAAGGACGACCCGGACCTGTTCACCGGCCTGTTCTGGACCGCCAAGCGAGGCCTCGAGCTCGGCCTTGTCGATGCGCTGGGCGACATGCGCAGCGTGCTCAAGACCCGTTTCGGCGACAAGACGCAGCTCAAGCTGATCACCGCGCCGCGCGGCCTGTTTGGCCGTTTCGGCCTGTTCGGCTCGCGCTTCTCGGCGCCCGATATCGCGCAGGCCGCGGCCGGCGGCATCCTCGATGCGGCGGAAGAGCGCGCGCTGTGGGCGCGCTTCGGGCTTTGAAAAAGCCATGATTGCGGATAGCATGATCGCTTGACCGAGCCCATCCGGCCGGCCTTGCCGCGAGGACGCGGGAGGAGTTTGGACATGCCGCAGATCGTTTTCTTCGCTGTTGTCGGTGCCGCCGCCTATTTCGGCTA
Organism: Mesorhizobium sp. M2E.F.Ca.ET.219.01.1.1; assembly: GCF_004016445.2. GTDB lineage: Bacteria > Pseudomonadota > Alphaproteobacteria > Rhizobiales > Rhizobiaceae > Mesorhizobium. The sequence continues at coordinate 377,246 of NZ_SADT02000002.1, read as the reverse complement.
CCGCGCTTTCGTGCGCGAGGCCGAGCGCGTGACGGCCAAGATCCGGCGCACCGAGAAACAGGCGGCGAACGGCACGATGGGCACGCTGGTCAAGGATCCCAAGACCGGCGAATATCGTCTCGCCAAGGACTGAAGCCATCTCGCCAGCAGCCGACATCCTGGAGCCCGGCACAGAGGTCCGGACGTGGCTCGCGCCGGCCAAGATCAACCTGGCGCTGCATGTCACCGGACGGCGCGACGACGGCTATCATCTCATCGACAGCCTTGCCGTCTTCACACGCTTTGGCGACCGGCTCGAGATCGAGCCGGCGGAGCACGACGAGTTCTCCGTATCCGGCCGATATGCCGCCGGCCTGCCGCTCGACGACGGCAATCTGGTGGTGAAGGCGCGCGATGCCCTGCGCCGGGAAGTCGGCGCGCAGCGCACGCCTCCCGTCGCCATCAGGCTGGAAAAGAACCTGCCGGTCGCCTCGGGCGTCGGCGGCGGCTCCAGCGACGCGGCGGCCGCGCTCAACGGCCTGGCGCGGATCTGGAAGCTCGATATCGACGACACTTCGCTGGCCCGGATCGGGCTTTCGCTCGGCGCCGACCTGCCGATGTGCCTCAAGGGCAAGCCGCTGGTCGCGCGCGGCATCGGCGACGAGGTGTCGCCGCTCTCCGCGTTCCCGGCGCTCGGCCTCGTCCTGGTCAATCCGGGCGTTGCCGTCTCGACGCCGGACGTGTTCAAGGCGCTCTCCAGCCGCGACAACGCGGCGCTGCCGCCGCTGCCGCCGCTGCCGAAGCGCCTCGAATTCCACGCCATCCGCAACTGGCTGGAGACGACCCGCAACGATCTCGAGCCCCCTGCCCGATCGATCCAACCAGCGATCGGCGAAGCGCTCAACGCACTCAAACGTGCTGACGCCGCCTTCGCGCGCATGTCGGGCTCCGGCGCCACATGCTTTGGCCTGTTCGAGACCGGCAACGTCGCCAAGCGCGCGGCGATCGCGATCCGCGCGCGCCACCCCGACTGGTTCGTGGCCGCCACCCGCAGCATGGAGGGGAGCGATGGCGAAGCTTGACGAGAGCCGGCCTTTCATCCCGGTGCGCATCGCGGTGCTGACCGTCTCCGACACGCGCAGCCTCGCCGACGACAAATCCGGCCAGACGCTGGCCGACCGCATCACGCAAGCCGGCCATGTGCTTGCCGCGCGCGACATCGTGACCGACGACCGCGAGAAGATCCGCGACAAGGTGCTCGGCTGGTCGAAGGACGAAACGATCGATGTCGTCATCACCACCGGCGGCACCGGCTTCACCGGCCGCGACGTGACACCGGAAGCGCTGGAGCCGATCTTCGAAAAGCGCATGGACGGCTTTTCGGAAGTCTTCCACCGCATCTCCTACGACAAGATCGGCACCTCGACGATCCAGAGCCGGGCGACCGGCGGGGTCGTCAACGCCACCTTCGTCTTCGTGCTGCCGGGCTCACCCGGCGCCTGCAAGGATGCCTGGGACGGCATCATCAAGGCTCAGCTCGACTACCGTCACATGCCCTGCAACTTCGTCGAGATCATGCCGCGGCTGGACGAGCATCTCAGGCGCGGCGGCGAGCCCGCCTCATAAGCATAGGCAAAGCACCCGGTCGGCCTCCACTTTACAGGCCGAAAGGCGCTGACGGCTTTGTGGCGCCATTTCGAAGCCGGCGCTGGCAAAGTACCTTGTGTGCGCGAACAAGGGACAATCCATCATGGGCGTTCACAGCGGCGGCTGCCATTGCGGTAATATCCGCCTGAATTTCTCCACCACTCTCGACCCGGCCGAACTGGAAGTCCGCGCCTGCCAGTGCTCGTTCTGCACCCGGCACGGCTCGCGCGCGGCCGCCGATCCGAACGGCAGGCTGGCTATCTCGGTCACCGACAGGGAACGCCTGCAGACCTATCGCTTCGGCCTGCGCACAGCCGACTATCTCGTCTGCCGCGAGTGCGGCGTCTATGTCGCGGCAGTCGCCGGAGAAGGCGAAGACGCCAGGGCGATCGTTATCGTCAACGCGCTCGACGATCGCGAGCTGTTCTCCCGCAAGCCTATCCCGGTCCGCTACGATGCCGAGAACCGGGAGCAACGCCTGGCCAGGCGCCGCAGCGCCTGGATGCCGGTGGAAGTTCGGGGGCTGTGAACCCGCCTCACCGCTCCACCGATCCAAGCCGATATGCCGGCGTCACTTTGGCGGCGCGACCCAGATTTCGGCGTTCAACCGCCTGGTCGCCAGGCCGCGCGCCAGGGCCTCCGCACCGCGCGCGCTCTTTGCCAGAGCGGAGGCCTGGCGCTTGCTGATGACGAGACCCTCGGCGAGCGCGCGGTTGCCCGAAAAGACGCGGGCCAGAAAAGGCGCGCGATCGGCGCGGGCACGCGAAAAGCGTGCCGGCATGGTTTGCTTCGCCGTGTGGGCGACGACTTCGTCGATCCAGCCTTCGGCGAGCCGGGCGCCGGGTTCCAGAAGCAGCAGCCAGTCGCCCTTGGCCTGGCCGATGCCGGCGCCGATGCCGCTGGTCACATAGTGACAGCCGGCATGCTCGGCAACGCGGTGCGTCTGGTCGGTGGAGCCCTGATCGCAGACGATGACGTCGCGCACGACGCCCTCGACCGCGCCGCCGACCAGCGAGGCGAGCGTGCGGGCAAGTCCCTCTTCGTCGTTCCGGGTCTCAATGAGAACGCTGAGCATGCCTAGCCGAATAGCGGAAAGCGGAGGCTTGCGCCAGTTCACGCTTCCAGCCGAAAAAGTTCTTGCTTTGTTCTCATCAAGAAAATAGGAATAGTTTCATGAACAGAGCGATTCGACAGCCTGCCGACAGTCCCTGGGAGAGGGCGAAAATGGAACAGATCGTGCGCGCCGACATTGCCGCTTTCGGAGCAGGCAGAGCCGAGATGGCAAACGCGATGATCGAGCAGAGCGGCATGCGCGTGCGGCCCGACCGCAATCGCGGCCGCTCGGCCGGCATCAACCCGTCCGGCCGCTTCGAGCCGGTCAGCCGGCATGTCTTCGACGACGGGTGGAACTCGCTGGAAGAGTTGCCGCCCTTCAAGACCGAGGTGCAGGTCGAGAAGCCGCGCACCATCATCACCCGCAACGAATCGCCGGATATTTCCTTCGACCGTTCGATCAATCCCTATCGCGGCTGCGAGCATGGCTGCGTCTACTGCTTCGCCCGGCCGACGCATGCCTTCATGGGTCTGTCGCCGGGGCTGGATTTCGAATCGAAGCTGTTCGCCAAGCCGGATGCGGCGCGCATGCTGGACCGGGAATTGTCGAAGCCGGGTTACCAGCCGCGCACGATCGCCATCGGCACCAACACCGATCCCTATCAGCCGATCGAGAAGCAGTACCGGATCATGCGCGAGATCCTCGAGGTGCTGGAGGCGCGTGGCCACCCGGTCGGCATCGTGACGAAGTCGGCGCTGGTGACGCGCGACATCGACATCCTGTCGCGCATGGCCGAGCGCGGCCTTGCCAAGGTGGCGCTGTCGGTGACGACGATGGACCGCATGCTGGCCAGAACCATGGAGCCGCGCGCGTCGACCCCGACGAAGCGGCTGGAGGCGATCAGGCAGTTGTCGGACGCCGGCATCCCGGCCTCCGTGATGGTGGCGCCGATCATTCCCGGCCTCAACGATCCGGAGATGGAGCGCATCCTCGATTCGGCGCGGGCCGCCGGGGCGCGCGAGGCAGGCTACGTCATCCTGCGCCTGCCGCTCGAAGTGGCGCCAATCTTCAAGGACTGGCTGTTGCGGCATTATCCGGATCGCTACCGGCATGTGATGTCGCTGATCCGTTCGATGCGCGACGGCAAGGATTATGATTCCGAATGGGGCAAGCGCATGAAAGGCGCCGGACCCTATGCCTGGCAGATCGGCCGGCGCTTCGAGATCGCCGCCAAGCGTCTCGGCCTCAATGCCGAACGACGACAGCTTCGCATCGATCAATTCGTCGCAGGCTCCGGCGCCGGCGAGCAGCTGATGCTGCTTTGAAGACGGCGCCGGCCCTGACGGCCGGCCCTAAGCAATTCCAGGCAAAGCCGTTTTCCGTCTGGAGGCGCAGTCCTTTTGAAGTATCCCGTCCGGCCCCTGTCCCCCGGCTGTGAGACGGTGCCCTCCCGGTCCGGCGCCCCACCCGACCCGGAGGGACTTGCGGAGAATCGGAGCCGATGCGAACCTCGCCGCACCATGGCTCGCGCGCGTTCCGATTCTCCGCTTCTCTTTGAAATGGTCGAGAAGCCCGACTTCTCGATCGAGACGAAGGCGATGGCCGATGGGCTGTGGCCGGTCGCCGGCATGGACGAGGCAGGCCGCGGTCCGCTCGCCGGGCCGGTGGTGGCGGCGGCGGTGGTGCTCAACCCCGCCAATATTCCTGAGGGCCTCGACGATTCCAAGCGCCTGACCCATTTGCAGCGAGAGGCGCTGTTTCTCAAGATTCTCGGCTCGGCGCTCAGCGTCTCGATGGCCTCGATCAGCGCCGAGGGCATCGACAACAGCAACATCCTGAAAGCGAGTCTCGAAGCGATGCGCCGCGCCGCCGCGGGTCTCTCGCTGCAGCCGAAACTCGCCCTGGCCGACGGCCGCGACGTTCCGCCCGGCCTCGCCTGCGAAGGCCGGGCGCTGATCAAGGGCGACCAGCGCTCGCAGTCGATCGCCGCAGCCTCGATCGTCGCCAAGGTGATGCGCGACCGCATGATGTGCGGCTGCGGCGGCCATCACGAACACTACGGCTTCGAAGTGCATATGGGCTATGCGACAGTCCGGCACCGCACCGCCATCGAGGCGCATGGCCCGGTGGCAAGGCTGCACCGGACCTCGTTCGCGCCGTTCAGGCTGGGCGGGGCGGAAGCGGTTGAGGAAGAAGAGAGCTTGGCCGGGTTGGAGTGACGGCGACTGCTGATCTCCGCTCGTTGTACGACGCAGACAGCTAGGCGAGTATTCGGCGATCTATTTCATCAACCCGGACGGTTCCGGTCAGGCCCATTGTGACGTCGAATTCCTTGCGGATGAGATCGATGGCCTTGGCAACTCCTTGTTCGCCCGCGGCACCCAGGCCGTGAACATAAGCCCTGCCGATCATGCACGCCTTTGCCCCGAGAGCCAACGCGCGCATCACATCCTGGCCGGAGCGAACCCCTCCATCTACCAGAACTTCCAAATCGGCGCCCACCGCATCCGCAATTTCGGGCAGCACCGAGATCGTGGATCTGCCACCGTCAAGTTGACGTCCGCCATGGTTTGAAACCACCAGGCCTTGCACCCCAATTTTCGCGAGGTCACGCGCATCCTTGGCGTCGCCGATGCCCTTAACGATCAACTTTCCAGGCCATATGCTTCGAACCCACTCCACGTCTTTCAACGTCGGGCTCGTGCCGAATTGCTCATTCATCCATGCGGCAAGCGATTCTATCTTTTGGTTGCCGGATTGTCCGACGAGATTCCCGAACGTCTTCCTCTTGCCGCGCATCACGCTGGCGACCCATGCCGGCCTGCTCGCAAAGTCGACAAACTTGCCGAAAGTCCACTTCGGCGGCACCGTCATGCCGTTCTTGATGTCGGCATGTCGTTGCGCCAGCACCGGCAGGTCCACCGTCAGGACAATCGCGTCGCATTTCACGGCGATCGCGCGTTCCACGAGCGATCTGACGAAGCCGCGGTCCTTTAGCAAACTCAGTTGAAACCAGAAGGGTTTTTTGACAGCGGCTGCGACATCCTCCATCGAGCAGATCGACATAATCGATAACGTGTATGGAATGCCCGCCGTCTGCGCAGCGCGACAAGCGTGAATTTCCCCGTCGGCATATTGAAGCCCTCCCAAGCCGACTGGCGCCAGAACGAGCGGCACTGAAATTGCCTCGCCCAGCAGCACGGTAGACGTGTTCCTCCTGGATACATCGACCAGAACACGCTGCCGGAATTTGATCTTTTCGAAGTCCGTTCGATTCTCGCGCAAGGTCTGCTCGCTATACGAACCGCGATCGGCGTAGTCGAAGAATGCCCTGGGAACTCTCTTCCTGTGAAGCTGCCGGAGATCTTCGATACATGTGATCGTATTCGAATTCATATCTTTCTCCTCCCTCATTTATGACGAAGAGCCGTCTATCTTCCCCACAAATTCCATCACTTGCATGGCTGCGCCTAATACGTCCGCGTCCGCTCCTCTTGCGCCGACAATCTGAAATCCGATTGGAAGCCCGCCAGTGGTTAGGCCAATGGGCACAGAACATGCGGGCTGCTGGCTGAGGTTTATGGGAAAATTGAAACATGCCCACTCGGTCCATTCCTGGTAAGTAGATCCAGGCGGGACATCGTGCATAAGCGGAAAGGCTGTGACCGGCACGGTCGGCGAGATCACGAAATCATAGGTCTTGAGAAGCCGATCCATTTCGCCGCCGAAGACCGAACGGTGCAATAGCGCTTGCGCATACTCAGACGCCGCGAAGCATCCGCCGATTTCCGCTGCACGAAGCAAACCCGGATCGAGTTGCAGTCGGTCTTTGTCGGCGATCTTGGACACCCTGTTTGCCGCACCGGCAAACCAGAGGATGTTGAAGGTCGCCAATACGTCTCCACCCGGCAGGCTGATCGGTTCGACCGCCGCACCCGCCTCCTCCAGCAGGTGGGCGACCCGAACCACCGCGGCGAGGATTTCCGGATCGACTTCGCCAACGATCGGCTTTGACCATAGGCCGATCCGCGAACCCCGCCATTCCCTCCGCCGGTCGAGCACCGGGGATGCGAATTCCGTTGTAGGCTGGCTCCAGTCCCGTGGGTCGCGGACCGTCATGCTGCCGAGCATCAGCGCAGCATCCTCGACCGTACGAGCAATCGGCCCGATGTGACCGAGAGTGCCGAACGCGCTTGGCGGATAGTACGGCACCCGGCCAAAACTAGGCTTGTGGCCGACCACCCCGGTGAAAGCGGCAGGTATTCGCACCGACCCGCCCCCGTCTGTGCCAAGATGCAGATTTCCGCAACCGGTGAGCGCGGCAACAGATGCGCCTCCCGACGATCCCCCGCATGTCAACTTCGGATCCCACGGGTTCGACGTCGCTCCAGACAATGGGCTGTCGGTAACAGCTTTCCAACCGAACTCTGGCGTTGTGGTTGCTCCAATCAACACGGCGCCGACCGCTCGTAATGCTTCAACAGAAGGAGCATCGGCTTGAGAACACTCGCCAGCTGTAACCGTGCTGCCGAAGCGCGTGGGCCAGTCTTTGACCGTCATCAAATCCTTGATCGTAGCTGGAATTCCGTCGAGAGGACCGAGCGCCGCGCCGTTCAGCCATCTCCGTTCGGATTCTTTGGCGGCGGCCATGGCTCCCTCATCGTCCAGGAAGACAAAGGCATTGAACTGCTCATTGATGCTCGCCGCCCTGGCGAGTACGGATCGGACGACCTCAACCGGTGAGGCCTTTCGCTTCAGATAGAGGCTCGTGAGCTCAGTGGCGGTGAGCCGGCACAGGATATCGGCGTCGGATATCGGCGCGACACTGCGATCATTCGTGCCGTTTTTCGAACCGGCAAGCGGGACGTCTTCCATCGCTCCGACCATATCGAGCAGCTAGGGTCAACACTGAAATTTTTGTAACATTTCACAGATATTTCTTGTAGCGCGAAACGACCAAATGTGTCAAGTGTGTTCGATCGGTACGCTCTGCTACGACTGGCCACGGTTGGACGATGAACGAAGAAGGTAATTTCGCATTGCCGCCGCGGCGACGTCTGACTGATGAGGCCTACGACCTTATCAAGAACGACGTGATCCTGTGCAGATTGAAGCCCGGAGCTGAAGTCACCGAAGCGGGATTGGCCAACCACTACGGACTCGGCCTTGCACCTATACGCTCAGCTTTGTCGAGACTTAGCCAGGAAGGGCTGGTCAACACCATCCCCCGACGCGGCTACATCGTTGCCCCGGTCAGCGGCAGGACTGCGAACGACGTTTTCGACCTTAGAATGCTGCTGGAACCTGCCGCGGCATACGCTGCCGCGGGGCGTGTCGATGAGAAGGCGCTTCGTACACTGGGCGCCGGCCCATTCCTTCGGGACGATACGCCTGACGATCTGCAATTCCTGAAGAACAACAGAGACTTTCATGTCGAGATCGCTCGGGCGTCCGGAAACGAGCGGATGGCTCGGGTTATCGAGTCCTTGCTCGATGAAATGCAGAGATTGCTTCACATCGGATTGTTCTCCAGCCAAGATCGGCAGCGCTTGCTGCTGGACCACGAGCTCCAACGGCAACAGCATGAGGAATTGATCGACGCGCTCGTGGCAGGGGATGCCAAGGCATCAGAGAATGCGGCCTTGCGGCACGTGCGGCATAGCCGTGAGCTCGTCATGAACGCTCTCGGCAGCATACTCTCCGTCACGCTGTAGCCCGCCATGCGGCTCTGGCTATTCATGATGGAATGGCGGCACGCGTTAGATCAATTCCAGGAAAAGTGTGAGCGGTTTTCCATCCGGAATTGCGTAAAAACAAAGGGATAGAGCGGTTCACCGTTTCCGTGAAACGGTGAAACGCTCCAGGTTAGCCGCTTGGCTTGCGACGCACTGCTGCGATCCTTCGACAACAAAAAAAGCCGCCGGGTTGCCCAGGCGGCTTTCTGATTGGTGACAGCGATAAGCTCAGTTCAACTTGGCCTTCACGTCATCCAGCGCCGACTTGAATAGATCCGCCCCGGCCTTCACGTCGACCTTGGCGGCGAGCAGCGCGCGGGCGGCCTCGACGGCGATGTCGACGGCGCTGGCGCGCACTTCGCTGACGGCCTCGCGCTCGGCCTGGCTGATCTTCTGCTCGGCAAGCGCGGTGCGCCGGGCTACATAGTCCTCGGTCTTCTTGTGCGCCTCGGAGGCGAGCAACTCAGCCTCGCGCTTGGCCGCGGCAACGATGTCGGCGGCCTCCTTCTCGGCTTCCTTGCGCTTCTGCTGGTACTGGCCGAGCAGCTGCTGGGCCTCCTCACGCAGGCGGCGGGCCTCTTCAAGCTCGCTGCTGATCTTGGCCGCGCGGGCGTCCAGCGACTTGGTGAGCATGCCCGGCACCTTCAGATAGATGATGGCGCCGATGAAGATGATCAGGGCAATCGTTGCCCAAAGTGTAGCAAGAGACGTAGCGGTCATGATGCGCTCCTCACCGGCTCGCGGATTTGACCGCGGCCGCGATCTCGGACTTGTCGGCCTTGCCGCCGACAAGCGCCTCGACGATGGCCGACGTGGTGTCCTCGGCGATCGTGCCGACTTCCTTCATCGCCTTGGCCTTGATCGAGGCGATGCTCGCCTCGGCCTCGCCAAGCTTCTTCTCGAGCTCGGCTTCGAGCTTCTTGCGCGTGCCTTCGGCTTCAGCCTTGGCGGCGTCGCTTGCCTGCTGGCCGATCTTGTTGGCGTTGGCCTTGGCCTCCGCCAGTTCCTGCTCATAGGCGGCAACGGCGGCATCCGCCTCGCCCTTCAGCCTTGCGGCATGGTCGAGGTCCTGGGTGATGCGGTCGTTGCGGACATCTATGATGCCGCCAAGACGCGGCATCACAACGCGCTTCAGGAACAGGTAGAAGAGCCCGAAGGTGATGACCAGCCACAGGATCTGCGAGGGGAAGGTCTTGGCGTCGAACGGCGGGAACGCTTCATGTTCCGGCGTAGGCACCGCGGTGCCCGCATGCGTATCGCCTTCGGCCGCGGCCGGCGCTGTTTCTTGCGCAAAGGCAGATGTCACGAACATCTCATTCCCCTGTCCATACGGGGCCGCACCATGCGGCCCCTTTTGTCAGCGCGCTTCTTACTTGGTGAACACCAGCAGCAGCGCGATGAGGAGCGAGAAGATGCCCAGAGCCTCGGTCACGGCAAAGCCGAAGATCAGGCGGCCGAACTGGCCATCGGCAGCCGACGGGTTGCGGAGCGCGCCCGAGAGGTAGCTGCCGAAGATGTTGCCGAGGCCGATGCCCGCGCCGCCCATGCCGATGCAGGCGATACCAGCGCCGATAGCAGCTGCTGCAGTTGCGTCCATTTCAAAACTCCTGTGGTTTGCTTGTTCGTTGCAGTTGGTACGTTGGGTATGCTGGCGCCAAGACGCCGGTGAAAATCGATCAGTGGCTCGGGTGCAGCGCGTCGTTCAGATACATGCAGGTCAGCACCGCGAAGACATAGGCCTGCAGGAAGGCGACCAGCAGCTCAAGGGCGGTCAGCGCGACGGCCATGGCTAAAGGCAGGATCGAACCGGCAATGCCGACGGCGCCCAGCGCGCTGAGGCTGACAACAAAGCCAGAGAACACTTTCAGCGTGATGTGCCCGGCCAGCATGTTGGCGAAAAGACGAACCGAGAGGCTGATAGGACGCGAGACGAAGGAAATGACTTCGATCGCTACCACCAGCGGCAGCAGATAGCCCGGCACGCCATGCGGCACGAACAGCTTGAGGAAGCCGAAGCCGTGCTTGGCGAAGCCGTAGACGACGACGGTGCCGATGACCAGGATTGCCAGCGTGAAGGTGACGATGAGGTGGCTGGTGACGGTAAAGAAATAGGGGAACAAGCCGATCAGATTGGCGACCAGCACGAACATGAACAGCGAAAACACCAGCGGAAAGAACTGCATGCCCTGCTTGCCGGCAGCATCGCGCAGCATGTTGCCGACGAATTCATAGGCCATTTCGGAGACCGACTGCAGGCGCCCCGGGATCAAGGCGCGGCTGGCCGTGCTCCAATAGAGGAAGGCCGACGCCAGCACGATCGTGATGACCATGAACAGAGAGGAGTTGGTGAACGAAACGTCGTAGCCGCCGATATGCAGCGGGATGATCGGATGGATCTGGAACTGGTGGATCGGATCGACCTTGTCAGCAGCAGCCACTTTAAATCCCCGTCAAAGCCACAACCGGCTTCTTAAGTTCACCTCAGCGCGCGGAGGCGCCCACTTCATTCTTTCGGCTCGCGCGGCTTGCCGCCCTGACCGAACTCCGGTGCAAGCCCCGCCGAACGCAGGACATTGAGTATACCGGCGCCAAAGCCAAGCAACAGGCCCACGATCAGACCCCAAGGCGCGGTTCCCGCCAGGCGATCGATGATCCAGCCCAAGCCGACACCAACCACCACTCCGGCGATGAACTCGCTGGACAGTTTCAGCGCCTGACCGTAACCGGCCGCAGCTTTCGCTTCGTCTTTCCCCTCGAGCCGGTCCGTGCGTCTCGTCGCGAGCGATGCTTCGAGATCGCGCCGGCGGCGCTCAAGTTCGTCGTCGCGGATGGTGGCTTCTGGCTGCCTGCCGCGGCCGGTTTCTCCGGTTCCGTCTGGCCCGGTTTTGTTGGCCATCGCAACCCCCCTGCCCGGGCAGACGATTGCCGTCCGTCCGCTTCTAAAGTCGCCGGCAACATAGTTAGAGGGTCCGCGCCCGTCAAGCCACGGGCCGAACTTCCATGCGATGTATTTTTCGCTGTTAAAACAATGATTTATTGAGGTGCGACATCGTGCCCTTCACGCCCGCGTGAGGTGACGGCGCGAATCCTGGCGACAAGCCGCACCGATCGGCACGCGCGGCGGGCCGCCGGGAGCATTGCCGGAGGCGTCGTTTAGGCGGGTCCAGTTCAAGCCGCGCGACGGCTCAGCTCCAGCCGCCGCCATAGGTACGGTAGAAGATGTGGAGGCCGATCCTGGTCATGCGCTGCATGGCGCGCGCCCAGCCGGGATGGACGTAGTTGGCGTAGTAATGCGTCGAGGAGCCGACCTCAGGAATGAAGATCTTGCCGGCGGTCACCGCCATGGCGACCTCCTGGGCGGTCTTATAGGAAGCCTGGTCGGTGATGGTCTTCTTCCGGCCGTCGCAGGCAAAGGAGAACTGGCAGCGATTGAACCAGTCGTCGTTCTGGTAGACGACGCCGCAGATCGTCTTTGGATAGGCCGGGTTGCGGACGCGGTTCAGGATCACCTGGGCGACCGCCGCCTGGCCGCGGACGGGCTCGCTGCGCGCCTCGAAATAAATGCCGTTGGCAAGGCAGGCCTGCTCGGGCTTGGAAAAGACGCTCGCCGGCAGAGGGTTCTGCAGCCAGGCATGGTCGCCCTTGCCCATCGGCGGGATGAAGCGGCCGTCGTTCGGATCGTCCTGCAGCAGCGCCTCGAAAGGCGAAGCCTTGGCGTAGTCGGGCGCCGACTGGGCATAGGCCGTGGCGAGGATGTCCGGCTTGTCATTGTTGACGAGAGCGACAAGGGCAGCCGGCAGATCCGGATCCGGCCTCTTGTCCTCGCGCAGATGGAAGGCCTGGGCGATCTGCACTTCCTTGCCCTTGATACCGGGCTTGGCGAAAGTGAGCTTCAGGCCGCTGTCCATGCTCGGACGCAGCAGCGAGGAGGTGCGCTCGAAAATCGAGCCGGCGCTGAAATTCTTGGGCGGCGCGACGGGCGAGACCTGAACGAGGCGGCCTTTCTTGTCGGCGCGCACCACACGATCCTCATCGGGCGTGGCGCCCGTGGCGTTGCCCTTGCCACGGAAGGCGACGGTGCCCACGCCTGGCAGATTGACGCCGGAGCCGGAGATCGAGCCGGTGGCGGTGGAATCGATGAACGGCATTTCGGCGGCATGCACCGAGCCGGCGGCGGATTTCTCGATATAGGCATTCCAGCGGGCGCTGGGCGTTTCCAGACCGGTGATCAGGCTGGTCATATCCTGATAGGCGACGACCGACGGAAAGCCGATCCACATGCCGAGCCCGAGCACCAAAGGAGAAAGGAAGGAACGTTTTTTCGCAACGGCGGCGGCGGCAAGCCGCAATGAAACGCGTCGATGCACGGAACTCTCCAGAACGCTACTGACCCCGGAGAGCCAAAATGATGCATTAACCTTGATGCGGGGTTAACGACATCGATCGTGTTCTTTTCATGTTGGAGGCAAACCGGCTTCCGGTTTTCACGGCAGAGGCCGCCAGGAATCAGGGCTGGCGCAGGAAGATCGGCCAGGCGAGCGCCGCGCAGATCGCGGCCGCCAGCCACACACCGGGCCAGGCAAAGAGCACCAGAATCCACGGAATGGCGATCGGCACCAGACAGAAGCCGATGAACACAAAACTGTTGGCAAGGCTGAGCGCCGTGCCGACATGGCCGGCGCCGGCAAGCGTGGCAAGCTCGGTGTAGGCAACGCCGTGCCAGGCCGAGACGGAAATGCCGGCGATGACGACCGCCAATGGAAGCAGCGGCAGCAGCGCGGGGATTGCGGCGGCGCCGGTCACCAGCAGCCACAGCACCAGGAAGGCAAATGCGCTCAGCGCGCTGCAGACTTTCAGGAACGGTCGGCGGTTACCGTGGTGGTCGGTGAAGCGGCCGCTCCAGACGCGCATCACCATGGCGCCGGTCTGCACGGCGGCGAGGCTGGCGCTGGTCACCAAGGTGCCCATGCCGGCAAAGTCGTGCAGGAAGACCGAGGCGAAGGTCAGCACCGCGACCTGCGGGAAGCAAAGCAGCCCAATGGCGCTCGAAATGCGCCAGACCTCGATGTTGCGCAAAGGCGCCGGGCCGCTTGCCGCGGAGGCAGCGTGAGCGCTGTGTTCCACCGGTGGCTCGTGCAGCCAGCGCCAGGCAAAACAGGCCGAGAGCGCGGAGACGGCGGCAAGCAGGCCGAAGACCGCGGTGAAGCCCAAGGCCAGCGCCAGCGAAGGCAGGACGAGCGCGCCAAGCCCGCCGCCCAGCGGCACCGCCGTCTGCCTTATGCTCATGGCGAAGCCGCGCTCGCCGTCGCCGAACCAACCCATGATGGCGCGGCCGCTGGAGCCGTTGACGCTGCCTCCGAGCAGGCCGGCGACAAGCAGGCTCGCCGAGAGCAGCGTGACGCCGGGAACGGCCATTTTCGCCGGCACGACGAGCAGCGCCATGATGAGAAGCCATGCCGCCGTTGCGCCGAGCCCGGTCAGGAGCACGCGGCGGTCGCCCCAGCGGTCGGTGAGCACGCCCCAGGGCAGTTCGCTGAGCGCCACGCCGAGACCAAGGAGGCCGAGCGCCAGGCCGAGCGAGGCATTGTCGAGATGATAGCCCTGGCGCATCAGCACCGCGGTTGCCGGAATGCCGGAGAAGGTGGCGGAGAAGCCGGCATTGGCGGCGACACCGATGCCCAGCACCTTCCAGCGATGATTGGGGCCGAAGGCGCGGCGGACCGCAATATCGGCGGCGGGTGGCTGGCAGTCGTTTCTGGTGACGATGGCGGACATGAGTTCATTCCCGTGGCGCCGGTTACCCGGCTTGACGGATGGGATGTAGCGCCATAGCTTCATCCATAAAATCAGGAAGTTTTTGATCAACGATCCTGAAAAACGGGATTATACGATGCGCCGTGTCACATTCGATCTCGATGTCCTCAGAACCTTCGTCACCGGCATGGAACTGGGCAGCTTCGCCAAGGCGGCCGAGCGGCTGGGACGCTCGACGTCGGCCGTCAGCGCGCAATTGAAGAAGCTGGAAGATCAGGCGGATACGCCGATCTTCCGCAAGGCGGGGCGCGGCCTGGCGCTGACCGAGGCCGGCGAGACGATGCTTAGCTATGCGCGGCGGCTGGTCGAGCTCAATGACGAGGCGGCTGCGGCCATCCGCGACGTCGAGCTGGAAGGCTGGGTGCGGCTCGGCCTGCAGGAGGATTTCGGCGAGGCCGTGCTGCCCGAGGTGCTCGGCCGCTTCGCCCGTGCGCATCCCAAGGTCCGCATCGAGGCACGGATAGGACGCAGCCACGACCTGGCCGAGCGTGTCCTGTCAGGCAATCTCGACATCGCGCTCGCCTGGCACGACGGCACCACCCTGCCCTACAGCCGGCATGTCGCCGACGTGCAGGCGCGCTGGATTGGTCCGGCCAAGCCGATCGAGGCCGGTCCGCGCAATGGCGAGCCGCTGCCGCTGGTGGTGTTCGAGGCGCCGTGCCTGTTGCGCACGGTCGCGACCGAAACGCTCGACCGCGCCGGCATGCCCTGGCGCATGGCCTTCTCCAGTCCCAGCCTCGGCGGCATCTGGGCGGCGGTGGCGGCGGGCCTCGGCCTGACGATCCGCACCGATATCGGCCTGCCCGCCAATGTCAGGGCGATCGCGCCGGGGGTTCTGGGGCTTCCGGCCCTGCCGATGATGGCGCTGCATCTGCACCAGAAGGACGCCGAGCTCGACCCGGTGGCGGCGCGGCTGGCGGAGATTCTTTTGCAGGCGGCGCTGGAGACGCTGCCGGAGGGAGCGCTAGCCAAGGAGAGCTTGCCAAAGGTCGCTTAAAGCCTTGCAACGCTGGCGGGACAGCGCCCCCCTCTGTCCTGCCGGACATCTCCCCCACTTGGGGGGAGATTGGCTGTCGCGCCGGCCTTCGCCAATCGCCAACGTTGCAAGAGGAGCGAGGCGCTGAAGCTGCTGATCTCCCCCCTTGTGGGGGAGATGTCCGGCAGGACAGAGGGGGGCGCGAAGGATCACAGCTTACCCCACTCTGCGTGGCCGCAATCCCCAACCGGGTCGCCCGCGGATGGCGAGGGACCTGCGTTGGCGTCACGTCCCGCAGATCACCGCTTCTTCGCCCTGCCAGCAAACGGATTGTCCGAGGTGCGCAGCGCCATACGGATCGGCACGCCGGGCATGTCGAAAGCCTCGCGCAGGCTGTTGGTCAGGTAGCGGACATAGGATTGCGGCATCGCGTCCGGCCGCGAGCAGGAGACGACGAAACCCGGCGGCCGGGTTTTTGCCTGGGTGACATATTTGATCTTCAGCCGGCGGCCGGCGACGGCGGGCGGCGGGTGGTGCGCAAGGATGCCTTCCAGCCAGCGGTTGAGCTTGCCGGTGGAGACGCGGCTGTTCCAGACCTTATGCGTCTTGATGACGCTTTCCATCAGCTTGTCGAGGCCGCGGCCGGTCTCGGCCGAGACCGTCACCGCCTGGATGCCGCGCACTTGCGGCAGCAGCCGCTCGGTCTTCTCGCGCAGCTCGGACAAAAGCTCCTGCGGATTGTCGATCAGGTCCCATTTGTTGAAGGCGATGACCGGCGCCCTGCCCTCGCGGATGATGAGGTCGGCGATCTGGAGGTCCTGCTTCTCGAAGGGGATGGTGGCGTCGAGCACGATGATGACGATCTCGGCGAAGCGGATGGCGCGCAGGCCGTCCTGCACAGAGAGCTTTTCCAGCTTCTCCTGCACCTTCGACTTGCGCCGCATGCCGGCGGTGTCGAAGAGCTTGATGCGGCGGCCGCGCCAGTCCCAGTCGACCGAGATCGAATCGCGGGTGATGCCGGCTTCCGGACCGGTGAGCAGCCGCTCTTCGCCGATCAGCGCGTTGATCAGCGTCGACTTGCCGGCGTTCGGGCGGCCGACGACGGCGATGCGCAGCGGCTTGGTGTCGTCATAGGGTGCTTCGGCGTCGGGGTCGGCGATGTCCTCGCCGATCAGCACCTCGCTGGCGGCGATCTCGCCGCTGTCTTCCTCGTCGTCCTCGCCGAAGACACGCTCTTCGCCAAGTGCTTCGACCACCGCGTCGCGCAGATCGGGCATGCCCTGGCCGTGCTCGGCCGAGACCGGAATCGGTTCGCCGAGGCCGAGCTCCCAGGCCTCAAGCATTCCCCCTTGCGCGCCGCGCGCCTCGGCCTTGTTGGCGACGAGAACCACCGGCTTGCCGGATTTGCGCACGACGTCGGCGAAGGTGCGGTCGTCGGGCATCAGGCCGGATTTAGCGTCGACCGTGAAGAAGATGAGGTCGGCCTCGCGAATGGCGATCTCGGTCTGCTGGCGCATGCGGCCGGGCAGCGTCGAGGCGGCCGCATCCTCGAAACCGGCAGTGTCGATGACATCGAAATGCAGGTCGTAGAGTTTCGCCGCGTGGACGCGGCGGTCGCGCGTGACGCCCGGCGTGTCGTCGACAAGCGCCAGCTTCTTTCCGACCAGCCGATTGAAAAGAGTCGATTTGCCGACGTTAGGCCGGCCGATGATGGCGACTTTGAAGCCCATCCGAGGTCACGACGCGTTGCCCGACCCGCGGATCAGCTCGGACATCAGCTGCGCCCGCTGGCGCACATTGCGCGGGGCACCGTCATCCGAAGAGATCTGGTCGAACAGTTTGAGCGCATCGGCCGACTTGCCGTCCTTCCAGGCGGCAAGGCCGAGCGCCTCGCGCGCCGAATGGCGCAGCGGATTGGTGTCGGCTGTGAGTGCCTCGACCCGGCTGGAGACATCGGCGTAAGAGCCGTGGTCGACGAGCAGCAGAGCTGCCCTCAGCCGCGCCATGTCGCGGATGCCGGCAGGAATGGCGCTGTCGGCCGCGACGTCGTCGAAATCCTTGACCGCGCCGTCGACGTCGCCCTTGTCGGCCTTGACGGTCGCCGCGCGCATGCGGGCGAGCAGCGGATAGGCGCCGTAGCCGTCCTTCTCCAGCTGGTCGAGCGCGGCGATCGCCTCGTCGTTCTTGCCGTCATTGGCGAGCTTGAGGGCCGCCGAGAAGGCGTCGCCCGAGCGGTTCGCGCGGGTCTCGTCCCAGTAGCGGTAGCCGACGACGGCCGCCGTTCCCAGCACGATCAGGATGGCGATGCCCAGAATGGCCGGGCCAAAACGGTCCCACAGCGCCTGCGCCTGCTCGCGACGAATCTCTTCGTTCACTTCGCGGATAAAACTGTCGTCCGACATCAATCAATAACCATTGCGGCCACAAACCTTCGCGGCGCTTCTTGTTGAGCCCGCGTTTTAGCGAAATTTTGTCGGCATGGAAGGGGGCGGGCCGGAAAATCGGCTGGGAATGCCGGGCACCCACAGGACTTGCCGAACGCATCCGCGCCACATTTGCGCGATAGCCGGCTTCCGAACAGCCGGAGGGGGGGGCCCGCCAGAAAGTTGCCAATGCTTCGTTCGTACCGCGTCCTTGCATATAGTCTTGCTTCGCTTGCCTCAGCCAATGCGGCCTTCGCCGATCCGCCGAAACCGCCAGCCGTTTCGCCGGCCAGCCCCAAGCAGGTCGTGCTGATCTCGTTCGACGCCGCCCGCGAGATCTCGCAATGGCAGCGAAGCCGGGCGCTGGCAAAGCGCACCGGCGCGCATTTCACTTATTTCCTGTCCTGCGTCTTTCTGCTCTCGCCGGAAACGCGGCAGGAGTATGCCGGCCCCGGCAAGGCCGCCGGCAAATCCAATGTCGGCTTCGGCGCCTCGAAACAGGACGTCGCGGACCGGCTGGAGCAGGTCCGGCTGGCCGCGGCCGAGGGCCACGACATCGGCAGCCATGCCTGCGGCCATTTCGACGGCAAGGATTGGAGCAAGGCCGACTGGCTGGCCGAATTCGCCTCCGTCCGGCGCATTTTCGAGAATGCCTATGCGATCAACGGCATCCCCGAACCGGGCGACTGGCGCGATTTCGCCCGTCATGCCGTGACCGGTTTCCGCGCGCCCTATCTTTCGACCGACAGGGCGCTTTACGAAGCGCTGCCCGAGGCCGGCTTCCAATATGACGCGAGCGGCGTCTCGAACGGCCCGGAGCTGCCGCCGACCCGGAACGGCACAACCCGTTTCGCCCTGCCGCTGATCCCGGAGGGGCCGAAGGCGAAGCCGGTGGTCGCCATGGACTACAATCTCTATGTCCGCCATTCAGACGGCGCCGAGAAACCGGCGATGGCGGGCGAGTTCACCGAGCGCGCCTATCAGCCATTCCGGGCCGCCTTCGACGCCCAGTACGACGGCAAGCGCCTGCCGCTGGAACTCGGCTTCCACTTCACGCCGATGAACGGCGGCGCCTACTGGAACGCGCTGGAGCGATTCGCCGGCGAGGTCTGCGTGATGTCGCAAGTCGAGTGCATCAGTTTCCGCGATTATGTCGCACGCCAGCGCGCCAGCCAGGCGCAAGCGAGCGTGGGCGGCTGAATGGACTGGCCGCGCCTTAGCTTACCGGCTGATCTTCGGGACGCATGCCAGCTTGCTCGCGTTCCAGATAGTGCTGATCGATAATCGGTAATTGCTCGCCCTGCAGCGTCGCTTCGAAGGCTCGCAAGCGTTTGTGCACCGACTGCAGTTCGACAATCGTCGACCAGGAATTCAGCAGGAATTGCAGCGAATTCGTCACCTTCCCGAACGCGTTCGATATCTGATTCAGGGCGCCGAACGTGATCTTATGCGCAACCAGCGAGGGCCCAAGGATGAGCAACGAGAAGATGTTGTCGGCCTGCAGGTAGGTGTAACGAACGACGTTGAAATAGATGTAGTGGAAATAGAGCTTGAAATAATTGCGGCGGACATTGGCGAATAATTGGCTCGTCGTCGCCGGCTGAGCCCGGTCGGCGTGATCTTCGCCGTAGACGAGCTCCTTGCGATAGGCTGCCTCGACCCGCTGGTTGCGGAACTGCAGGCCGGGCAACTTGAGACCCGCCACCATGACGGAGATCGTCCCGAACAGACACCAGCCCAAGGCGGCAACGACCAGCGGCTGCGGGATCGCGCCGACGATCGGCAATTCGGTGATGTGGGCCTGCAGCTGAATCAAGACCGGCAGAAAGGCGATCAGAGTCATGATCGACTGGACGAAGGTCGAACCGAGATCTTCCATGATCTGCGAGAAGCGCATCGTGTCTTCCTGGATACGCTGCGAGGCGCCCTCGATGTGGCGCAGCCGTCCCCAGTTGGCCATGAAGTAATCGTTCATCGCAGTGCGCCAGCGGAAGATCCAGTGGCTGACGATGAAAGCATTGACCACCTGCACGTTCATACCGACCAGCGCCAGCCAGGAAAAATCGGCCAATCCTATGTAAAATTCCGAGTCAGTCGATTTGCCTGTGCCCGACATCAAGCCCTGAACGTAGTCGAAGAACGGGCCATACCAATTGTTGACCGCGACCGAGACCTGAACGTTGAAATAGATGAAGAACAGGATGACGGCGGTCATCAGGATCGACCAGTTCTGCCAGGGGTGCGGGGCGTACCAGCTCCAGAAGGCGTAGAAGATCGCCACGCACGCGACGAAGTAGATGTAGAACCACAGGAACGGCTTCGACCACAGCACCGCGATGCCGATGATGGGCGGCGTGCCCGCCGCCGCCGGCGGCAGGCCGAAGACGGCGCCCAGTTGCTCGCCGCCGAAAAACCAGAACAGGATCGCCGCAAGGCTCCAGAGGGCGGCCGAGGTGAAGAAAAGCTTCGGCTGCGGGAAGAAAGATACGAACACTGTGGCGGGTTTCCTCGGTCTGACCGCAAATCAGCGGCGTTGCTGTTCGGCGGGCATAAGGTCACACATTAGCGGGAAAGAAAATGCCCTGCCCGATGCCCGGCATCGAACAAGGCCGCAAATCATGGCGATTTTGGCGCGGCCGCCCAGGCAATCACCCCGGAGGCGAGCAGCGCCGCCGCCGCCATGATCGAAGCCAGGATATAATTGCCAGACGCCTGGGCAAGCAGGCCAGCGGCGATCGGGCCGACGATCTGGCCAAGACCGAAGGCCGCCGTCATCAATGCGAAGATACGGCGCGGCGCCTGCGGCGCGAGTTGCCTGCCAATCTGTATGCCTAGCGCCGTGATGGCGATGAAGGTGCCGCCGAGCAGGACGCCGGCGATCAGCGGTCCGGCAGCGCCCTTGACGACGACGCTGGCGGTGACGCCGACCACCTCGATCAGGCAGGTGACCGCATAGGCGGCATAGAGCCCGATCCGCCCGGCCAGCTTCTGCCAGAACCAGGTCGACGGAAAGCCGGCGAGGCCGGCGACCATCCAGACGCTTGCCTCGAAGACACGGCTGCCGCCGCCTTGGCGGACAATGGCGATCAGAAACGTCGCCGTCACCACATAGCCGAAGCCGAACAGCCCGTAGGCGACGATCATTTTGGTCAACGACCTGTCGCTGGGCAGCGCCGGCTCGCGGCCGGCAACCCCATTGGCTGGCCTGGCGGAGCCGGCAAGCAGCGCGACCAGAAGCAGGCCGGCCAGCGAGATCGCTCCCGACCAGAGCCAGCCCGCGCTCCAGTCGGCATGCTTGGTGACCAGGATCGCCAACAGCGCCGAGGATGCCGCGATGCCCAGGCCGACGCCGCCGAAATGCAGCGCCTGCAGATCGCCGCGGCCGGCTTCGGCGAGATGGCTGAAGACGATCGAGGACATGAACACCATGACGAAAGCGCTGGCGAGGCCGGCGAGGAAACGGATGACGAGAAAGGCGGCCATCGTCTCGTTCACACCCATCAGACCGGCAAGCAAGGCGCTGGCAGCGAGGCTGGCGAACATCAGCATGCGCTCGCGGCCATGCGCCCAGCCGCCCGCGGCAGCCAGCGCACCGACGAGATAGCCAAGGTAATTGGCGGAGGCGATCCAGCCGGCATCGGCCGGCGTCAGATGCAACGCCTCCATCATGCCGGGCAGGATCGGCGTGTAGACGAAGCGGCCGATGCCCATGGCGACGGCGAGCGCGACCATGCCGGCAAAGGCGAGACGCAAGGGAGATGGCGAGGCGTTCATTGCGGCGCACAATAAGTGCGTGCGCCCGCGAAACAATGCGCTTGCGTTGGGCCAGCCAGGACGTAGACGCCCCCTCACCCAGCCTCCGCTTCGCTCGGCTGACCTCTCACCGGCGGGGAGAGGAGCCTGTCAGCGCCGGCGCCACCTCTTCTCCCCCGTGGGGAGAAGGTGGCCGCGAAGCGGCCGGATGAGGGGCAGCGCCGCCGAATAGGCGAACAACCTTCAGCGGCCAGCCGCACCCATCGTTTCGTATGCGGTGCGGCCGGCGGTCAGCCGGAACGGCATGTCGCCGAGCTCGCGCTCCGACATGGTGTCGAGCACGGGATGCGACAGCGGATCGGTGACCCAGCGGGCGATTTCTTCCTCGTCGCGCGGCCTCGCCTCGGTGCCGGAAAACCCTTTCAGCAAAGATAAAATCTTCATCGGACAAGCTCCTGCCTTGAGGCTGGTCCAGCCAAATTCTGGCTTTTGCCGCCGTGTTTCAATTGAGATTTCGGCCCGCGCAGTTTAGAAAAACTGAATGGCTATGCTGAACCGCGTCCATCTCAACGGCCTGCGCGCCGTGGAAACCGTCGCCCGGCTGGGATCGCTGGCGGCAGCAGCCGCGGAGCTGAACGTCTCGGTCAGCGCCGTCAGCCAGCAGGTCAAGCGCACCGAAAAGCAGCTGGGGCAGGCGCTGTTCGAACGCACGCCGGGCGGGCTCGTGCCGACCGAGTTCGGCGCCGCCTTCACAGCACGGCTGAGCGCCGGCTTCCGCGAACTTGCGCAAGCCGTGGCGCTGGCCGACGAGGCCAACGAGTGCACGCTGGTCGTCTCGGTGGCGCCGGCCTTCGCCTCGAAATGGCTGCTGCCCCGGCTGTCGCGACACTTCACGCGGCATCCGAATGTGCTTTTGCGCATCGACGCCTCGGCCAGGATCGCCGATCTCGACCGCTCCGACATCGATATCGCCATCCGGCTTGGCGACGGCGAATGGCCGGGCGGGCGCGCCGAGCTTCTGCTTGCCCAGGAAGTGTTTCCGGTCTGCGCACCATCGATCGCGGCCAGGCTGCACTCGATCGAGGATCTGGCGCAGACCTGCGCCATCACCGACGAGCGGGCGATGTTCAGCTGGGACAGCTGGTTCGAGGCGGCCGGCGTCGAGCCGGTGACCTTCCAGAAGGGCGCGCGCTTCACCGATCCGATGCTTTGCCTGGAATCGGCGATCGCCGGCCACGGCGTGATGCTCGCCTGGCAGTTGCTGACCGCCGACGCGCTGGCCGACGGAAGACTGGTCGCGCCCTTCGGCATCA
This sequence comes from Mesorhizobium sp. M2E.F.Ca.ET.219.01.1.1, assembly GCF_004016445.2. Lineage (GTDB taxonomy): Bacteria > Pseudomonadota > Alphaproteobacteria > Rhizobiales > Rhizobiaceae > Mesorhizobium. The sequence continues at coordinate 354,552 of NZ_SADT02000002.1, read as the reverse complement.
GGGCTGAGAGCGGGCTCGGCTACTGGCTGGTGACCTCGACCACCAAGAGCGAAAGCCGCAAGGTCCGCGACTTCAAGGCCTGGATCCGCGAGGAGATCGAGGCGACCATGGCGCAGTTCCGGGCGCTCGACAGCGCCGCATGAAAGCTGCGCACTTTTCGATAACGCGGTCCGTCATGCTTGAGAGCAGGCCCAGTCGATCGCGGTGGAAAGGCCAACCGCAGCGGTCTATGTAAGGATGAGAACCCCAACATAACGGTAGGCAGGATCATGACCACACATTCGCGCGGCGTCTCGGCAAGCATCGACCCGGTGAAGCTCGACAGGCTGGCGGAAGTCGCCGTCAAGGTCGGGCTGCAGCTGCAGCCCGGACAGGATCTGGTGCTGACCTCCTCGATCGCGGCGCTGCCGCTGACGCGGCGCATCGTCGAGCATGCCTACAAGGCGGGCGCCGGGCTGGTGACGCCGATCTTCAACGATGACGAGATCACACTGGCGCGCTTCCGCTACGGCGCCGATGTCGGATTCGACCGCGCCGCCGGCTGGCTCTATGAAGGCATGGCGAAGGCGTTCTCCGACAATGCGGCGCGGCTTGCGGTGCGCGGCGATGATCCGTCGCTGCTTTCCGCGCAGGATCCAGCCAAGGTGGCGCGCGCCAACAAGGCGAACTCGATGGCCTACCGGCCGGCGCTGGAGAAGATCACCGGCTTCGACATCAACTGGAACATCGTGGCCTACCCAGAGCTTGCCTGGGCAAAGCAGGTGTTTCCCGGCGAGACCGACGATGTCGCGGTGGCCAAGCTCGCGGACGCGATCTTCTCGGCCTCCCGGGTGGACGTCGAGGATCCGATCGGCAACTGGAAGGCGCACAACGCCGCCTTGGCCGAACGCACGAAATGGCTGAACGAGCACCATTTCCACGCGCTGCATTTCACCGGACCGGGCACGGATCTCACCGTCGGCCTGGCGGATGGTCACGAATGGATGGGCGGCGCCTCGACGGCGAAGAACGGCGTCATCTGCAATCCGAACATCCCGACCGAGGAAGTCTTCACCACGCCCCATGCAAGGCGCGTCGAGGGCCACGTCTCCTCGACCAAGCCGCTCTCCTACCAAGGCACGCTGATCGACGAGATCTCGGTGCGCTTCGAAGGCGGCCGGATCGTCGAGGCCAAGGCTTCGAAGGGCGAGGACGTGCTGAAGAAGGTGCTCGACACCGACGAGGGCGCGCGCCGCCTCGGCGAGGTGGCGCTGGTGCCGCATTCCTCGCCGATCTCGAAGAGCGGGCTGCTGTTCTTCAACACGCTGTTCGACGAGAATGCCGCCTGCCATATCGCGCTCGGGCAGTGCTATTCGAAGTGCTTCGTCAACGGCGCCTCGCTCAGCCAGGACGAGATCGCCGCGCGCGGCGGCAACAAGAGCTTCATCCACATCGACTGGATGATCGGCTCCGACAAGATCGACATTGACGGTGTCGCCAAGGACGGCGGCCGCGTGCCGGTGATGCGCAAGGGCGAGTGGGCATAACCTCCTCGCCAGTGGAGATGTGATGGCCTTCGACATTGCGGTGAAGCGTGTCTATGAGCCGCCGGCGAAAGCCGACGGCCAGCGAGTGCTGGTCGACCGCATCTGGCCGCGCGGCATTGCCAAGAAGGACGCCGCGCTAACGCTCTGGCTGAAGGAGATCGCGCCGAGCGACGATCTGCGCAAATGGTTCGGGCACGAGCCGCTGCGCTGGGCGGAGTTTCGGAAGCGGTATCGGGCGGAGCTTGACTCGAATGGCGACGCGGTGGAGCAGCTGCGGGGCCTGTTGCGCGAAGGCAAGGTGACGCTGCTCTACAGCGCGCATGACGAAGCGCACAACAATGCGGTGGCGCTGGCGGAGTTTTTGCGAGCCCAAGCATAGTTATTGAGACGTCGCGTTCCTTCGCCCCCCTCTCTGTCCTGCCGGACATCTCCCCCTCAAGGGGGGAGATCATCCATCACGCCGGCTTTCGCCAATCGCCGACGTTGCAAGACAAGCGCCTCGCCAAAGCTGCCACTCGCAGACGTTGCCGGACGAGCGCCGTCGCCAAAGCTGCCAATCTCCCCCCTTGAGGGGGAGATGTCCGGCAGGACAGAGAGGGGGCGAAGGAACGCGGCCTAAGTAGTCGAGCCTATTTTCCGCCGACAGCCTCAGCATAAATCTCCGGCTTGAACCCCACCAAAACCCGATCACCCACCTCCAGAACCGGCCGCTTGATTATGGTCGGCCTGGCGAGCATGAGCTTCTTCGCCTTCTTCTCGTCGAGTCCTTCCCTGTCCTTCTCGGGCAGCTCGCGAAAAGTCGTGCTGCCCTTGTTGAGCAGCTTTTCCCAACCAACCTTGCCGACCCAGCCGTTCAGTTTGCCAGCTTCGATCCCCTCTGCCCGATAGTCGTGGAAACGATAGGGCACGCCGTGGCTTTCCAGCCAGACGCGCGCCTTCCTGATCGTGTCGCAGGTGGTGATGCCATACATGGTGATGGTCAAGGCGGGCCTCTATCGGGTGAGGTTGCGAATCCGACGAAACCCTATGCCTGCCCTGCCCGCTTTGCCAGCGTTTCGCAATGGCCCGCATTTTATGGTTTTCGACCGCTGGGGCAAAATAGCCGACCAGCTTGCGGACCAAGGGAAGACGATTTGAGGTTTGCCTGGGCAGCGGCCGGAGCCCGGCCGCCGCGTGCAATATCCGGCCTCAGTAGTAGAAGCGCTCTTCGCTGATCTTGCCGTTCTTGACCGTGTAGAGGCCAACCTCGTCCATCTTGACGCGTTCGCCTGTGGATTTGGGCGTCACGTCGAAGCTGAAGCGCAAGGCGAACTGGTCGCCATTGACATAGGGACCCTCGACCGAGCCACCGTGAACCTCATGGTTCGCTTCCCACCACTCGCTCTTCTGCTTGACGGCCTCCTTGCCGTTGCAGACGGCCATCGGACCTTCCATCGCCTCGTAGCTGACGATGTCGTCGGCATTGTATTTCGCGGCGGCACTGTGGCTGTCGCCCTGTTTGAGCAGTTCGGTGAAATCCTTGGCAATGTCGGCAGCGCTCATGATTCCCTCCAGGGGTTGGACCAGACATCAAGTAGGAACCGATCGTTCGCCTGCCACTGCGGGGCCGTTTCGCAGGTGACAATTCGTGTCAGGATGGCGATGCCGCGCCATGAGAGGTTAACGATCCAGTTCTCGCCAGCGTCCGTCGGTCATATTTTGTTTCTGGATTGCGAGCGATCGCTGGGGCATCCTATGGCATGTGCAACCTCTACAACATCACCACCAGCCAGGACGCCATTCGCGAGTGGACCCGCGCCATGCGGGACATCATGGGCAACCTTGAGCCCTCGCTAGACGTCTATCCCAACATGCCCGGCGCAGTGGTCCGTAACGCCCCCGATGGTCAACGCGAGCTTGCCAAGCTGCTCTGGGGCATGCCTACACCGGTAGAGCGGGTGAAGGGCAAGGCGGACTACGGGACCACCAACATCCGCAATCCGCAGTATGGGCATTGGCAGCAATATGTCGGCGTGGAGAACCGCTGTGTGGTGCCCGTCACAAGCTTCGCGGAGCCGAGCCCCACGCCCAACGACAAGGACCCAGAGACAGGCATACAGCGGAACTACTGGTTTGCGCGAAGCGGGGACCGACCCCTGTTCTTCTTCGCTGGCATGTGGACGCGCTGGCAGGGTGTCCGCAGGGTCAAGGACGGGCCTGGAGACTTCGAGCTTTACGGCTTCCTTACGACCAAGCCGAACGCCCTCATAGCGCCCATACACGACAAGGCCATGCCGGTGATCCTCACCACCCGCGAGGAGGTGGACACCTGGCTCACGGCCCCATGGTCCGAAGCGCGGCACATGCAGCGGACAGCGCCCGACGACGCCTTGGTGGTTGTCGAGAAGCCGGCCACGCAGATCAAGTTTCCAAATGCCGGGAATGCGGCGGGTGACCAAATGTCATTACTTTGACCCGGCTCTGACCCGGCGAGGAGATGGTCTATCAATCTTTTTCGTCTCGCCAGATCACCCGCCGAACCATACGGACCCCTACGAGCCGCCTCACGCGTATCTTCACGCCCTGGACGGCGCTGGGCAGCAGAATGTCCACGTCGAACTCCCGCCGCTTGCAGCGCTCGCACCGCATGTGCCGCTCGACGTCCCAGAATGGAATGTCCCCCATGAGCTTGAGGAGATCTCCGGGGAGGTAGTGATGGGTAATGTGGCAGTTGATGCACCGGACGCGGATTAACTGCCCGATTTCATGGGCTCGACTCAGTGTCTGAACGACGCGTCGGGATCTGCTGCTGGGCTCCGGCATGCCCTACGAAATAGGAAAGTGTTCCTCGCGGAGTCAATTCAAGCTAGACCCTTTTGTTCCGTTTTTGTTCATTGTGGCAGTTAGAGCTATCGGAGTGAGGGAGCTTCAGGACCGGCGTTCCTCTAATAACACCCGCGCTCGATCGCCAGCCGTCGCACCAGCGCCAGCACGCTGTCGATGGTCGGCGTCGGCTGGCCGGTCAGACGGCCGAGTTCCTGCACCGAGGTGACCAGCGCGTCGATCTCCATCGGGCGGCCGCGCTCGAGATCCTGCAGCATCGAGGTCTTGTGCTCGCCGACATCGCCGGCGCCCTTGATACGGCGATCGACGGGGATGAGGAAGCGCACGCCGAGACGCTCGCCGATCGCCTGCGCTTCCAGCATCATGGCGCGGGCGACGGCGCGTGTGGCTTCGTCGGCGACAATGGCCGCAAGCGTGCTGCCGGTCAGCGCCGAGATCGGATTGAAGGAGAGATTGCCCCACAGCTTCACCCAGATCTCCGAGCGGATGTCCTCGCGCACCGGCGCCTGCAGCCCGGCCTTGACCATTTCGCGCGCCAAGGCGGTGGCTCGCTCGCTCTTCTCGCCGGAAGGCTCGCCCAGCGAAAAGCGCGTGCCTTCGACATGGCGGATCAGGCCTGGCGCATCGACCTCGACGGCCGGATAGACGACGGAGCCGATCACACGCTCCGGCCCGATGCGCTCCCAGATCGCTCCGCCCGGATCGACCGCATCGAGCCGGGTGCCTTCGAGCGCGCCGCCCGCCTTGTGGAAATACCACCAGGGCACGCCGTTCTGCATGGTGACGACAGCTGTCCCCTCGCCCAGCAGCGGTGCTATCTGGTCAAGGGCCGGCGCCAGCGAATGCGCCTTCAGCGCCAGCACGACATAGTTCTGCACGCCGAGGTCCTCGGCGCGCGCAGCCGCCCTCACCCGCGCGACTGTCTCGTTGCCGTCCTCGACCAGGCGAAGCCCATCGGCCTTGATTGCCTCCAGATGCGCGCCCCGCGCCACGATCGACAGATCAACCGAGCCGGCGATCGCCAGCTTGGCGGCGAGGTAGCCACCGATGGCGCCGGCGCCAAAGACTGTAACGCGCATCAGCCGAGCCCGAGCTTCGCGGAGAGGCCGATGCGCTGCAGCTTGCCGGTCGCGCCTTTCGGGATTTCGTCCAGGATCACGACTCTGCGCGGCACCTTGAAATCGGCGAGCCGCGTCGCTGCAAAACCACGGATATCGGCCTCGCTGGCGCTCTGGCCTTCGCGCAGCACGACGGCGGACGCCACCTCTTCGCCGAGCTTGTCATGCGGCATGGCGAAGGTGACGACCTGCGCCACCGCCGGATGATCCATCAGCACCTCGTCGACCTCGAGCGGCGAGATCTTTTCGCCGCCGCGGTTGATGATCTCCTTCAGCCGGCCGGTGACGCGCAGGTAATTGTCCTCGTCGAGCACGCCCTGGTCGCCGGTGTGGAACCAGCCATGGGCGAAGGCGCTGGCATTGGCCTCCGGGTTCTTCTCATAGCCGGCGGTGACGTTCGGGCCGCGAATGACGATCTCGCCGATCTCGCCGGCTTTGAGCAACCGCCCGTCCGGCGCCATGACGGCGACTTCCGGTCCGGCCGACGCGCCGACGCTGCCCGGCTTGCGCTGGCCGGGCGGCAGGCGATTGGACGCCATCTGATGCGCGGCCTCGGTCATGCCGTAGGATTCGATCACCGGACAGCCGAAGGTCGCCTCCAGCTCGGCCATGACCTGCGCCGGCAATGACGCCGAGGACGAGCGGATGAAGCGCAATTTCGCCTCGGCCAGTTGCTCGGGATTGCGAGCGGCGCGCGGCAGGATTGCCTGATGCATGGTGGGCACGGCTGTATACCAGCTGGGCTTGGCTTCGGAGAGCCACTGGAAGAAACGCAACGCATTGAAGCCTGGCGTGCAGAAGACGCTGCCGCCGGCGGCGAGCGAGGAAAGCACCGCCGCGATCAGGCCATGGATGTGGAACAACGGCATGATGTTGAGGCAGCGATCTGCCGGCGTCAGGCCGAGCGTGGCGCCTATATGCTTGGCCGAGGCGGCAAGATTGGCGTGGCTCAGCGGCACGAGTTTCGGCCGCGAGGTAGTGCCGGAGGTGTGCAGAAGGAGCGCCACGTCGCCGTCCTCGGCCAGGCCGGACGAGACCGGTGATCCAACCGGCTCGCCCTCGATCGTGAAAACACCGGCCGGGGAGCTCTCGGGCACGACCAAGCGCAGCACCGGGATGCCGAGGCGTCTGGCAACCTCGACCGAAGGGCCCTGCTCGTCCTTGCCGACAAGGATCGCCTTGACGCCGATATCGGTCAGATAGAAATCGAGCTCGTCGGCGCGGTAGGCCGGATTGAGCGGAGCGGTGGAGGCGGCCGCAGCCACGGCGATGAAGGCCGTCGCCATTTCCGGGCCATTCGGCAGGACGATTGCGACGCGATCGCCACGGCCGATACCCAGCGCATTGAGCCGCGCCACGGTATCGCGGATCAGCCGGCGCAGCCCGCCATGGGAAAGAGCTGCGCGGTCGGGCGCCAGGATCGCCGGCGCATCTTCGGCGCCGGCGGCAACGCGATAAGCGAGATCGATTTTTTCTGTTCCAGTCATGGTTCTCGACTATGTTTCGAACGATCGGCCGATGTCCAGTTGCTCAATATCCGAGCGCGAGCCCGTCCTTGCGCGGATCGGACGCGCCGGTCAGCGTGCCCTTTTCCCAATCGATGAGCACCGCCTGTCCGCCGCCCAACGGGTGATTGGGCTCCACAACACGATGACCACGCTGGCGCAGGCCTTCGACGGCATCGGGATGCACGCTTCGCTCGGCCTCGACGACGTCGTGGTTGTAGAAGACGCGCGCCGCGTCAATCGCCTGCTGCGGGTCCATGCCGAAGTCGATCATGTTGGTCACGACATGCACGTGGCCGAAGGGCTGGTAGCCGCCGCCCATCACACCGAACGGCATCACGGCGCGGCCGTTCCTGGTCATCATGCCGGGCATGATCGTGTGCATTGGCCGCTTGCCGGGGGCTATCGCATTCGGGTGCTTCGGATCGAGGCGGAAACTGGAACCACGGTTCTGCAGCACAACGCCTGTCTTCGGGCCGACGACGCCGCTGCCGAAGGAATAATAGGTCGAGTTGATGAAGCTCACCGCGTTGCGGTCGCGGTCGACGACGCTGATATAGACCGTATCGCTGCCCGGAAGATCGAGGCGTGGCAGATGCGTCATGGCGCGCTCGGGATCGATCGCGGCGCGCAAGCTGTCGGCATAGGCGCTGGAAAGCAGCGCCTGGACCGGCACGTCGACGTGATCCTGGTCGGCGAAGAACGCATCGCGATCCTGGTAAGCGAGGCGCCCTGCCTCGATCTCCAGATGCAGACGCTCGGCACCCTCGGGATCGAGCTTGCCGAGGTCGAAGCCCGAAAGCACGTTCAGCATCAGAAGCGCGGTCAGGCCCTGGTTGTTCGGCGGCATCTGGTGGATGTCGTGACCGCGATAGGAGGTGCTGACCGGGGTTCGGTAATCGCCCCTGGTGGCGGCGAAATCGTCGAGCGTGTGCAGCCCGCCGAGCGCGCGAAGGCGTCCGACCAGATCGTCCGCGACCGCGCCTTCGTAGAAGCCGGCGCGGCCTTTCCTGGCGATGATGCGCAAGGTTTCCGCCAGTTCCGGCTGGCGATGGATGTCACCCGCCTTGGGGGGCTTGCCGCCAGGCAGGAAGATGCGCGTCGCAACCTCGTCCGCCGACAGGTCGGTCTCGGGGTCGTGCCAGTCGAAGGCGACGCGGTCGTGCACGACATAGCCTTCTTCCGCGTAACGGATGGCCGGGGCGAGCGCGTCGGCCAAGCCCTTGCGGCCGTGGTCTTCCAGCAGCCGGCACCAGGCGTCGACGGCGCCTGGAACGGTGACCGCGTGCGGGCCATGCAGCGGCAGTTCGCTGAATCCCTTGTTTCTGTACCAGTCGACGGTCGCGGCGGCGGGTGCGCGACCAGAGCCGTTGAAGGCGATCACCTCGCCCTGCCCCTTCGGGCAATAGAGCACAAAGCAGTCGCCGCCGATGCCGGTCGACTGCGGCTCGACCACGGCCTGCACCGCGGCCGCGGAGACCGCGGCATCCATGGCGTTGCCGCCGGAGCGCAGCATGTCGATGGCCGCAAGCGTGGCGAGCGGATGCGAGGTCGCGGCCATGGCCTCGGTGGCGCGGACCGGCGAGCGGCCGGGAAACTGGAAGTCACGCATGCTGTTTAAGGTATCCTTGAATCAACGTCCGCGGCCGAAAAGCTGGGCAGCGGACAACAAGACGATCGATAGCACGATCAGGCAAGTCGAAATGGCGGCGATCGTCGGATCGATCTGGTCGCGCAGCGCATTGAACATGCGCCGCGTCAGCGTCGTGGTCTCGCCGCCGGAGATGAACAGCGACACCACCACCTCGTCGAACGAGGTGATGAAGGCAAACAGCGCGCCCGACACGATCGAGAAGCGTATCTGCGGCATCGTCACCTGGAAGAAGGCCGAGAAGCGGCCGGCGCCGAGGCTGCGCGCCACCATCTCCTGGTTCATATCATAGGACCGCAAGCCCGAGAGCACGGTCAGCACGACCAGCGGCAGCGCCTGCACGGTATGCGCGACGATGAGTCCGGTCAGCGTGTTGTTGAGGCCGATGCGGGCATAGAGGAAGAAGGTGCCGATGCCGATCAGGATGACCGGGATGATTAGCGACGCCGTGAGCAGCGCGTTGATGGCGCCGGTCAGCCGTAGCGTGCGGGCGTTGATGGCGTAGGCGGCTGCGGTGCCGAGCAGCGTTGCTACGATCGCCGTCATCACCGCCACCTTGGCCGATACTATAGTGGCGTCGCGCCACTCGAGCGAGCCGAAATAGCTTTCATACCAGCGCAGCGACCATTCCCGCGGCGGGAACTCTAAGAGCGTCGAGTCGGAGAACGACATGATGACGATGATCACCGACGGGGCGATCAGGAAGAGCATGACAAGGCCGCCCAGCGCGTAGAGCCAGAGGCGTTGCGCATGCGAGATCGGCAAGGCATTTTCCATGCTCATCGCTCACTCCAGACGCCGGTGGCGCGGGTGCCGAGCAGCCAGTGGAAGAGGCCGAGCAGCGCCAGCGTGACGGCGAGCAGCACGACGCCAAGCGCCGCGCCCGCGCCCCAGTTGGAATAAAGGCTGGTGGTCTGCTCCATGCGCATGGCCCACATGATCACCTTGCCGCCGCCCATCAGCGCCGGCGTGACGAAGAAGCCGAGGCAGAGCACGAAGACGATGACCAAGCCCGAAGCCAGGCCCGGCAGCGACAGCGGGAAGAAGATCTGCCGGAAGGTGGCGGCGGGGCTCGCGCCGAGATTCATGCCGGCGCGCAGGCAATCGGCATCGATCGTCTTCATCGAGGCGTAGAGCGGCAGCACCAGGAAGGGCAGCATGATGTGGGTCATGCCGATGACCACGCCGGCGAAATTGTTGGCGAGCGGCAGCGGCTGGGAGATGACGCCGAGATCCATCAGCCACGTGTTGACCAGCCCCTTGCGCTGCAGGATGACCAGCCAGGCATAGGTGCGCACCAGCACCGAGGTCCAGAACGGCAGGATGACGAAGATCAGGCAGATGGAGGCGGCGCGGCGCGGCAGCTGCGACAGCATATAGGCCAGCGGATAGCCGAGCAGCACGCAGGCGCCGGTGACGGTGAAGGCCACCTTGAAGGTGGTGACGAAGGTCTTGATGTAGGACGCCTGGTCGAAGAAACGCGCGTAATTGGCGGCGCTGAGCTGGCCGCTCTCATCGAACAAGGAAAGCCAGAACAGCCAGCCGATCGGCACGATGATGACGGCGAAGACCAGGAAGAGCCCAGGCGACAGCAGCGCGAACATGCCGCGCGATTCCCGTCGGGCGTCGGCGCGCAAGGCATCGGCGTTGATCACCCCGTCGCGGTGGGAGGCATGATCGAGACTGGCGGATGCAAGGCTCATTGGTCTGCCACCAGCACGACGTCCTGGGCATCGATGCCGAGCGTTATCGGCTCGCCCGGCGCCGGCAGTTTCGCCAAGACGTCGGGGCGGCAATAGTCGCGCAACGTCACCTGCCGGCCATCCTTCAGCGTCGCGTAGCAGACGAAGCTGTCGCCCTGATAGATGACGTCGCCGACGGTCGCCGGCAGCAGATTGACGCCGCCGGTCTCGTCGGCGTCTGCCACCAGGCGCAGCTTTTCCGGCCGCACCACCATCAGATGCCGGCCAGAGGATGGTGCAGCATCGTTCATCCGCAACTTCCTGTCCTCGTACCAGACGCTGCCATTGCGGCTCTCGACGGGAACGAAGTTGGACTCGCCGATGAAACCGGCAACGAATTTGGTCCGGGGCCTGGCGTAAAGAACTTCCGGCTGGTCGATCTGTTCGATGCGCCCGGCATTCATGACGGCGATGCGGTCCGACATGGTGATCGCCTCGCGCTGGTCGTGGGTGACGTAGACGGTCGTCATGCCGAGCCTTCGGTGCAGGTTGCGTAATTCGATCTGCATGTGCTCGCGCAGGCTTTTGTCGAGCGCCGACAGCGGCTCGTCCATCAAGACGATGCGCGGCTCGAAGACGATGGCGCGGGCCAGTGCCACGCGCTGGCGCTGGCCGCCGGAGAGCTGGTCGACACGCCGCTCGCCGAGGCCTTTCAACTGCACCAGGTCCAATGCCCGCTCGACGCGTTCCGCCGTTTCCGCGGCCGGCACGCGGCGCTGCTTGAGCGGAAAGGCGATGTTGTGGAAGACGTTCATATGCGGGAACAGCGCATAGTTCTGGAACACCATGCCGATGTTGCGCTTGTGCGGCGGCATGGTGATGATCTCCTCACCGCCGACCTTGATCGATCCCGCATTGGCCCGCACAAAACCGGCCAGGATCATCAAGAGCGTTGTCTTTCCCGAGCCGGACGGCCCGAGCAGCGTCAGGAATTCGCCCGCCGCGACATCGAGGCTGAGATCGCTGAGGATGGAGACAGCACCGAAGCGCTTCTCGATACCGCTTATGCCGATGGGCAGCGCGGACTGCGCGAGAGACAAGAGCATCTCCTTCAACTCCGGATCATTTTTCGCGAAACGATGCGGAGCGGCGCCGCGAGGACGCCGCTCCAGTACGATCGTCATTGCTGGATCAGGTTGTTGAATTTCTCCGTCGCCTCGACGAGGGTGTCGCGCCAGAAGGCGGGATCCTGCAGCACCTGCTTCTTGACGTTCTCGGGCGAGGAGTTGATGTCCTTGATGCGCTCGGGCGGGATCTTGCCGGTCTCGAACGCCTTCTCGTTGGCCGGGCCGTTGTCGACATAGAGCGGCAGGTTGGCCTGAAGGTCAGGACTGACGAATTTGGCCAGCGCCTTCATGGCGAGGTCCTTGTTCTTCGAGCCCTTCGGGATGACCATGCAGTCGGCGGTGAGCACGCCCTGGTCGAAGGAGAAGCTGACCGGGGCGCCGCTCTTCTTCAGGGTGCCGGCGCGGCCGTTCCAGATGCTCGCCATGTCGACCTCGCCGTCCTTGACGAGCTGCATAGCCTGCGCGCCCGATGTCCACCAGGCATCGATATGGCCCTTGACCTTGTCGACGGATTGCAGCGCGCCGTCGATATCGACCGGATAGACCTTGTCGATCGGAATGCCTTTGGCGAGAGCGGCGACGCTCAGCGTTTCCGTCGCCTGGCTGCCGGAGAGAGCGCGGCGTCCAGGGAATTTTTGCACGTCCCAGAAATCGGCCCAGGTCTTCGGGCCTTTGTCGCCGAAGACGTCGGTGCGGTAGATCAGCACGACGGAGGTGTAGGAAATGCCGACCCAGTCGTCATGCACGAGCTTGGGGTTGATGCCGGTCTTGTCGATGACGTTGTAGTCGAGCTTCTCGAACAGGCCTTCCTTGGAACCGCGGGCGCATTCGTCGGCGCCAAGCTCGGTGATGTCCCATTTGACGGCATTGCCGGTGACCTGCAGGCGCACGTCATCGAGGCCGTTGGTGGTGTCCTGCTTGATGGTGATGCCGAGTTCCTTGGCCGTTGGATCGAAGAAGGCCTTGGTCTGCGCTTCCTGATATGTGCCGCCCCATGAGGCCACGGTGATGGTGTCGGCGGCCGACGCCGGAACGGTGGCCGATGCCAGCAGCCCGGCGATGGCCAGGCCATGAATGCAAAGTCTCTTCGTCATTTTCGCTTCTCCAACCGGTGTTCCCGTTATCGTTGATTTGGTATGCGAATTTGTATACAATTTTGAGTGTAATTCGCCGGAGGCTGATGTCAACATGGGGCTTCGGGATTTTTGTCGGCGGAGAAGCAGCGCAGTTCGGCCGCGTGCCGCGACAAGGGCCTGTTCAAGCAGGCGCTAAAAGGCACTAGACTGCGATTCCATGACTGACCGTTGGAGGCGGGACGCTTGAGCAAGGAGAAAAAGAACACGCTGCGCGACTCGGTGTTCGAGAAACTGAAGGCGTTGATCATCACCGGCCAGATCCCGCCGGGCGGTCGCGTTACGGAAAACGAGATCGCCGAACGCCTGAAAGTGAGCCGCACGCCTGTGCGCGAGGCCTTCAATCGGCTCGAACGGGACGGCCTGGTGATCGGGCGGCCGCGCCAAGGCTATGTCGTGGCCGAATTCAACATCACCATGTTCCGCGAGGCCTTCGAAATCCGCGAAATGCTTGACGGGCGCGCGACCGAGCTGGCGGCAGCCAACGCGACCGCGGCCGACAAGGCGAAACTGCGCGAGATGCTTGCCGAATGCGAGCGGCTGGCGGCGATCCCGGACCGCAGCACGCGGGAGAAATTCGAGGAGCTGCAGGTCGGCATCGACCTGCACCGAGTGATCGCCGAAATCGGCGGCAACGAGATGCTTTACGGCATGCTCTGCGGCATCCTCGACAAATGCCAGCAATATGTCTGGGCGGAGCTTCTGTGGCTGGGCGAATGGAAGCTCACCCGCGAGGAGCATGCCGGCATCGTCGACGCGATCTGCGCCGGCGACGTCGCTCTGGCCGGCGAGCTCGCTCGCGCGCATGTGCGCGCCTCACGCGAGAACATCCTGCGGCTGCTGCAGGCCAAGTCCGACTATCAGGGATTCTTCGCCAAGGCTTCGTGAGGCCCGATCGCATTAGCTTGAAAGGATCGGGCAGTTGGCGCCACGGCGCAGGCTGACATGCGCCACGTCGCCGACGCCGAACTGCGAGCCGTCGGCGCGGCGCGGCGCGTCTATGACGATCGCGGTCCCCTGCCCGAGCTCGGCATGCAGGCGCAGCGTGCGGCCGTGGAAGACGACGCCGCTGACCCGGGCCGGCGCGGTGCCTTCCGCAGCCTCGCTGGCAACCAGAATATCTTCGGGGCGCACGCCGATGGTGCGTGTGTCGCCGGCGGTCGGCGTCTCGCCACTGTCTGAGGTTGCCTCCAGCGGCAGCTCGCCGACGGCGAAGCGCAACCGCTCGCCATCGCGGCCCAGGAAGCGCGACTGCAACAGGTTCATCGTGCCGATGAAGGAGGCCACGAAGCGCGTCGCGGGGCGATCGTAGAGCGTTGCCGGCGCGGCGATCTGCTCGATGCGGCCCTTGTTCATGACGACGATGCGGTCGGAGATCGACAGCGCCTCGGTCTGGTCATGCGTGACCATCACGAAAGTGGTGCCGAGTCGCGATTGCAGCCGCTTCAATTCGACCTGCATCTGCTCGCGCAGATGCGCGTCGAGCGCCGACAGCGGCTCGTCGAGCAACAGCACGCGCGGCTCGCAGACGATGGCGCGGGCCAAAGCGACGCGCTGGCGCTGGCCGCCGGAGAGTTCCGAGACGCGGGCGCGCAGCTTGTCGGCGAGGCCGACCATGTCGAGCGCGTCGCGGACCCGTTTGGCCTGCTCGGCACTGGACATTTTCCGCAGCGACAGGCCGAAGCCGACATTGGCCGCGACATCCATATGCGGGAACAGCGCGTAGTCCTGGAAGACGGTGTTGACCGGACGGTCGAAGGGCCTCAAGCCCGTGATGTCGCGACCTTCGAGAAGGACATTGCCGCTGGTCGGGCTCTCGAAGCCGGCGATGACGCGCAAGCTCGTCGTCTTGCCGCAGCCGGAAGGGCCGAGCAGTGTCAGGAACTCACCCGGAGCGATATCGAGATCGACGGCATCGAGGCCGACCACGCCACCCGGGAAAACCTTCGAAACCTTCTGCAGTCTTACGAGCGCATCAGGCGCCATCGCGCACCTCGGACGGCTTTGTCGTGTTGACCCAGAGGATCTGGCAGCGCTCGTCGCCGGGGTTGCGGAAGGCATGCAGCAGCGTGCTCTTGAAGGCGAAGCTGTCGCCGGCTTTCAGCACATAGGTCGTGGCATCCACCACCAGTTCGACCTCTCCGGTCATGACGAAGCCGAATTCGTGGCCGGCATGGGCATAGGCTTCCGCCGTGCCGCCACCGGCCTCGACCGTGACCAGCATGCCTGTGAGCGTCGCCGCCGGCGGGGAAAGCAGCGCCTTGGCGATGCCCTCGGATTTCACCGGGATCGAGCGGCGCTTATCGGCGCGCACGCAATAGAGGTCGTTCACCGCCTCATTGCCGTCCGTGATCAGCGCCGAAGGTTCGATGTCGAGGGCGGCGGCCAGCGGCCAGATCACCTTGACGCGCAGCGAGGACATGCCGCGCTCGATCTGGCTGAGCGCGCCGATGGAGATGCCGGCCTTGGCGGCCAGGTCGGCAAGCGAGAGATTACGCTCGAGGCGCAATGCCCGCACGCGCCGGCCGACGCGGATGTCGGCATCGTCCTTCGGCCTTGTCGCCGCTTCGTTAAGAACGTCCATGCAATGGTCCTCGTTGTCTTTCCACCGACGCGGCGCAGCGCCGCCAGGCTCCCCCTTCTCCCCTTGTGGGAGAAGGTGTCGCCGAAGGCGACGGATGAGGGGTACTCCAGCTTGGCAAGGACGGCGATCCGTCCAACACCCCTCATCCGTCTCGGCGCTGCGCGCCGATCCACCGCCCGGCCCTTCGCAGGCTCAGGGCGTTCGAAGCTCGAAAAGCCAAGCAATTGGCTTTTCGTCCGCTGACGCGGACCGCTTCTCACCCCACAAGGGGAGAAGGTAAGAGCGCTCAGCCGCCCGCCTTCACTTTCTCGAACATCTTGGCCACATCGTCATTCTGCTTCATCGGGCCGGTGAAGATGGTGCTCTTCAGCATCACCTCCGGGTCCGCTGGCAGCTGCAGCTTGTCGAGTTCGTCCTTCGACACGCCGGCGAAAGCGGTCGAGAGCGAGCTGCCATAGCCGTAAGACTGGATCAGGAACTTGCCCGAGTCGGCATCGAGCCGGCTGTTGATGAAGTCATAGGCGAGATCGACGTTCTTGGCGTCCTTGAGCATGACGAAACCGCAGGCCCAGGTGAGCATGCCTTCCTTCGGCTTCATGAACTCGACCGGCACGCCCTGTTTCTTGAGCGAAGTGGCGGATGCGTTCCAGGTCATGGCGGCGACCAACTGGCCGCTCGCCAGCGCCTGCTCCACTGAGGTCATGTCGGTGGTGTAGCTCGATAATAGCGGCCGCTGCTCGCGCAGTTTTGCCGCCACCTTGTCCATCTGCTCCGTCGTCATGTCGAAGGGGTTCACGCCCGCCAGAAGCGCTGCGACGATGGGCGTGTCGTGCACGGCGTCGATGGTCGCCATGCGGCCGGCATATTGCTTGTCCCACAGGAGATTCCAGCTCGCCTCCGGGTTCTTCACCAGATCGGTGCGGTAGAGGATCGAGGTGTTGCCCCAGTCCCACGGCACCATCCACACCTTGCCGTCGCCCGCCTGCAGGTCGGGCAGGTTCTTGAACACCGGGAAGATCGAGTCCCAGTTCTTGATGCGCTTGGTGTCGATCGGCTGCAGCAGGCCTTCCTTGTTCCAGCGCGCCACCTTGTCGTAGCAGGGATGGGCGATGTCGGGACGGAAGCCGGCCTTGACCTTGGTGAAGGCGTCGTCGTCGTCGCCGAAGATCGACGCCTCGACGCCGTCCGGATGCGCGGCAAGGAAGCTCTTGTTGAAGTCGGGCAATTCATAGCCCGACCAGGTGAAATATTGCAGCTTGTCGGCGGCAAAAGCGACCGTCGACGACAACGCCATGGCGAGGGCCGCGAGACCCGCCAGGGCCTTGTGGCCGGTTATCGATTTCAGGTGTACAGTCATTTTCGTTCTCCTCTTCTTTGTTGTGCTTCAGGCTGGATTGCGGCGCGCGGCGCCGAGGCCGCGATGGCGCAGGATTTCGGCGGTGCCGGCGATGATGAAGGATAGGGTGAGGATCACCGTTCCCAGCGCCATCACGGTCGGCAGCGAGCGTGGAAAGCGCAGCTGGCTCCAGATGTAGAGCGGCAGCGTCGGCTCGGTGCCGGCTAGGAAGAAGACGACGATGAACTCGTCGAAGGAAATCAGGAAAGAAAGCATGAAGGCCGACAGCACGGCGGGCGCGCTCAGCGGCAGCATGACACGCCGGAACGTCGTCCAGTCGGAAGCGCCAAGGTCGAGCGCGGCCTCGCGGATCGTCTTCGGAATGGCGGCGAAGCGGCTGCGCATCACCACCACGGTCGTCGGCAGCGCGACGAGGATATGGCCGAGCACGATGGAAACGCGCGACGGGCCGATACCGATGAGGTTGACCAGGATCAGCAGCGAGATGCCGACGATGACGCCGGGGATCAGGATCGGCAGGCGGGCGATGGCACCGATGGTGGCGGCGAGCGGCGAACGGCCATAGAGATCCATATAGGAAACGGTGATGCCGCAGAGCGTCGCCCCGAAGGCCGCGATGACGCCGATGACCAGGCTGTTGGCCAAGGCGCCGGAAAGCGCCGGATTGCCGTAGAGCGTGCGGTACCAATCCAGCGTGAAACCCTGCAGCGGAAACGCCGCCTGGATGGAGTTGTTGAAGGAAAACAGCGGGATCAAAAGCACCGGCAAATAAAGGAAGACGAGATAGGCAAGCACGTAAAGGCCGAGCCAGCCGCCGCCTGTGTTGGTGTTGGCCCGCGCGCTCATGTGCGGCTGCCGAACCTGCGGTCGGCGCCGCGCGCGAGAAGCACCACGCACAGAATGACCAGCATGACGCAGACCGATAGCGCTGCACCAAACGGCCAGTCATTGGCCTTGCCGAATTGCGACTGGATCAGCGTGCCGATCATGGTGCTGGCCGGACCGCCGACCATGGCCGGCGTGACATAATCGCCGACCGTCGGCACGAAGACGACGAGGGCGGCCGCCAGCACGCCCGGCATGGAATTGGGCAGCACGACGCGGCGGAAGCTGGTGAAGGGCCGCGCGCCGAGATCGGAGGCGGCTTCGAGCAGCGATTTCGGGATCGTGTCCAGCGCCACATAGATCGGCAGGATGGCGAAGGGCGCGTAGGCGTGGGCGAGCGTCACCACCACGGCGGCCGGTGTGTTGAGGAAGGCGAGCGTCGGTTCCTTCCAAAGGCCGCTTTCGATGAAGGCTGAGTTCAGCACGCCATTATAGGCAAGCACGATCTTCCAGGCGAAGACGCGCAAGAGGTAGCTGGTCCAGAAGGGCAGCGTGACCAGGAAAAGCAAAAGGTTGCGGCGGCGGCCAGCATGGAAGGCGAGGTAATAGGCGACAGGATAGGCGGTAACGACGGTGGCGAGCGTCACCAGGCCGGCAATGACCAGCGAGCGCAGCGTGACCGTCCAGTAGAGCGGGTCGGTGGCGACGGTAATGAAATTTTGCGCCGTCAGGCCGACGCCGAGCAGCGAGCCGTCATTGCCCCTGAAGGCGAGGAGCACCACAAGCCCAAGCGCGAAGAGGATCAGGAAGAATGTGACCAGCCCTCCCGGCAGCAGCATGGCGAGGCGGAACACCGGCGAGATGCGGTTTTCCGGCAAGGGCCTTGTTGCAACGATGGTCGACGACATCGAACTGCCCATCGGGATTCTGAAATCACCTAATGATTTTTCATATTCATGAAACTGTCAAGCTGAATCGCTTGCGCGCTGCACGCGTTCGGCTCAACGTTCGAATGTGTCGAGCATCCGGTACCAGGTGATGGTGGCGGCAACGCCGACCTGGCGAAAGGCGTGGAACGGGATCGGCCGGATCGGCGACAGCGGGAACGGCAATTGCCTGGTATCGCCGCCGGCAAGGTAGCTCGCCACACGTTTGCCTAGCGCGCTCATCAGGCCGACGCCCCTGCCCTGACAGCCCACAACTGCAAGCAGGCCCTTTTCCGGCTCATGCAGATGCGGCAGGTGATCCGGCGTCAGCGCGACGCGGCCGAACCAGCGCTTTTCGATGGCGATGCCGGCAAGCGCCGGATAGAGGCGGATGAGCGCGCGTTCGAGATGCGCCCAGTCGGCCGCGCTCGAGGGCAGCGCCATGCGGCCATCGGGGCTTTTGCGGTAGTAAACAAGAATGCGACGGGAATCGGAAACCGCTTGCCCGCCGGGCAGGATGCTCGCGGCAAGCTCGGCCGGCAGCGGCGCGGTGGCGATCTGGAAGGAATGGAGCGGCACGATTGTCTGCGCGAGGCCAGGCAACAGGCCGTCCGTATAGGCATTGGTGGCGAGCACCACCGACTTCGCTTGCAATTCGATGCCGCTCTCTGTCGAACCCGCCAGACGCCGGCCTCCTTGGCGAGCTTCACCACCCGCTGCTGCTCGGCGATCCTGGCGCCAGCAACCGAGGCGACGCGCGCCAGCTCGAGCGTGTAGGACAGCGGATCGATGACGCCGGCGCGGCGGTCGAGCCAGCCGCCGAGATAGCCCCTGGCGCCAGTCATCGCCGCGATCCCGGCCTGATCGAGCAGCCTGACATCGGCGCCGCGCGAGCGCCATTGGCGATCGCGGTTGGCGGCCGCCTTCAGGGCGGTCTCGGTGTGCGCCGCCTGGATCCAGCCATCGCGCGTGAACGGCACGGCCAGCTTCTCGTTGCGGATCACATCGAACACGGCATCGGCCGTCGAGGCGGCGAACTCGACCAGGGCTTCACCGCGCTCCTTGCCGAAATGTTCAATCAGCCATTCCGGATCGTATTTGAGGCCGGGAATGACCTGACCGCCATTGAGACCGGAAGCGCCCTGCCCGATCGCGCCAGCGTCCAGCACCTGGACCGACAGACCGGCGCGCGCCGCATGCAAGGCCGTCGACAGGCCCATGATGCCGCCGCCGACGATGATCGCGTCCAATGTGCCGCCGGATGACAGTTCGGACCGGAACGCCGGCGCCGTCTGGGGTTTCCGCCAGACCGGATCGGAGAAGGCTGCGGGCAAAGATCACCTCGGCGCTGGAACTCGTGAAAATCCTATTGGCGGTTTCATGAATTTGAAAGAGCGCTCGATAGGCCAGACAAGTCCTGGCTATGTGACAGCACAGCCATGGCCCATAAACCTTGGCATCGACGGGATAGACGTTTGCGCTAAATCCGGGGAAAGTGCCGCGCGACAATCGAGAGGAATGATGCCATGACCGATCCGACCCGCCTGCCTGCCGAAGGACTTTTCGTCGGCCGCGCCAGGACCAGCGCCGCTTCTCATCCGCTTGTGGTCACGGTGCGGAACGGCGAGGTCATCGACATCACCTCGAGCGCGGCGCCGACGGTGCGCGACCTTTGCGAGCTGAAGGATCCGGCTGACTATCTGCGTTCGGCCAAGGGCAAGGCCATCGGCGCGCTCGCCGATATCGCGGCGAACAGTTTTGAGGCCACGCGTGACGCGGAGAAACCCATCTTGCTGTCGCCCGTCGACCTGCAGGCGGTCAAAGCCTCCGGCGTCACCTTCGTCGTCAGCCTGCTCGAGCGCGTCATCGAGGAGCAAGCGCGTGGCTCGGCGGAGAAGGCCGATGCCATTCGCGCCGATATCGCCGGACTGATCGGCCACGATTTGTCGAAGCTCAAGCCCGGTTCGCCGGAAGCGATGGAGATCAAGGCCAAGCTGATCTCGCGCGGCGCCTGGTCGCAATATCTGGAAGTGGGCATCGGCCCGGACGCCGAGATCTTCACCAAATGCCAGCCGATGGCCTCGGTCGGCTTCGGCGCCGATGTCGGGCTGCATCCCGTCTCCACCTGGAACAACCCGGAACCCGAGATCGCCATGATCGCCGACAGCTCGGGCCGCATCGTCGGCGCCACGCTCGGCAACGATGTCAATCTGCGCGATGTCGAGGGACGCTCGGCGCTGCTTCTCGGCAAGGCCAAGGACAACAACGCTTCCGCCTCGCTCGGGCCTTTCATCCGGCTGTTCGACGAGACGTTTTCCATCGCCGACGTGAAGCGCGCCACGGTGCGGCTCAGCGTCGAGGGCGAGGACGGCTTCTCGCTGGAAGGCGCTAGCTCGATGGCGGAAATCAGCCGCTCGCCGGAAGAGCTGGTCAAGGCGGCGATGGGGCCGCATCACCAGTATCCCGACGGGCTGGCGCTCTATCTTGGCACCATGTTCGTGCCGTCGAAGGACCGAGGCGAGAAGGGCAAGGGTTTTACCCACAAGGTCGGCGACATCGTCACCATCTCGTCGGAAAAGCTCGGCGCGCTCACCAACCGCGTGCGCCTGTCGCCGGATTGTCCGCATTGGACCTACGGC
Organism: Mesorhizobium sp. M2E.F.Ca.ET.219.01.1.1; assembly: GCF_004016445.2. Lineage (GTDB taxonomy): Bacteria > Pseudomonadota > Alphaproteobacteria > Rhizobiales > Rhizobiaceae > Mesorhizobium. The sequence continues at coordinate 333,656 of NZ_SADT02000002.1, read as the reverse complement.
GCCAGCCACCTGATGCGCGACCTGGCCAAAGCGGGCCTTATCTAACGCCGCACCATAGGGCATTGCCTGCAGGTCAATCCGCGCGGCGGATGAGCCGATGGCGCCGCTTGCCCGCGAAAATCATCGCAGCTGATGCAATCTGATGGGATTGCTGATGGCGCGCGAAGCTGTGCCAACATCCATTGGCGATGGAGGCTTGCCATCGCCCGAAAAAGGGAATGCTCTACACGTCCCGCTCGGCGCTGGCAGGAGGTGCGGTCCAAGGCCGCATCGCGCTTGATGTGGAGGAGAGTTTCAACATGGGAGGAAATCGAATGTTTTCGCGGCTAAGACTGCTCGTGCTTGGCTTGATCGCGCTCGTCGCCATTCCGGCGATGGCTGAGGCCAAGACGTTCTACTGGATTTCACATGGCGGCCCGGCCGACCCGGTCTGGACCTATTTCCTGGCCGGCGCCAAGCAATGGGCCAGCGACACCGGCAATAAGGTCAACACGTCGTTCCACAATGGCGATGTTGCCTCGCAGCAGGAAGCGATCCGCGCCGCCATCTCGGCCAAGGCCGACGGCATCGTCACCACCAGCCCCGATCCGGGCAGCCTGATCGAGCTCGCCAAGGAAGCGCGCGCCGCCAACATTCCGATCATCAACTTCAACACGCCCGATCCGAAGGCGAACTTCAACGCCTATGTCGGCGGCGACAACGTCACCTTCGGCAAGCATTGGGCGCAATACCTGGTCGACAAGGGCCTGGTGAAGAAAGGCGACTTCGTCTGGATGCCGGTCGAGGTTCCCGGCGCCACCTATGGCGTGCAGGAAGAGGAAGGCATCAAGAGCGTCTTCGGGCCGGCCGGCATCACCTATGAGATCACCGAGGCCACGCTCGACCAGGCCGAGGTGATCAGCCGCATGGCCGACTACCTCACCGCTCACAAGGGCAAGGTGAAGGCGATCATCGGCCTCGGCGACCTCGTCACCGGCTCGATCAAACGGGTGTTCGACCAGGTCGGCGTCAAGGCGGGCGAGATCCCGGTCGTCGGCTGGGGCAACTCGCTCGACACCACGCAGGAGGTGCTGAACGGCTATGTCAACGCCGCGCAGTGGCAGGACCCGCAGGCGACCAGCTATGTGGCGCTGTCGCTGGCCAACATGGCCGCCAGCGGCATTCCTCCGGGCTTCAACGTCATCACCGGCGCGCTCTATGAGAAGGACACCGCCGGCGTCTACGACAAGATCCTGTCCGGCAAATAAGTCCCCGCGCGATTGACCAGCGCCGCGCTTTCCACCTGAGGCGCGGCGCTGGATGCTACCGCCGCCGGAGCCCGCCGCGATACGCGGCACGTAATCCGGCCAGTTTTCAATCATGTCGCGGGTATCTCGTGGAAAACCGTTCCGTCATCCAGCGCCTGATCGGCAGGTCAGAATTCGGCCCCCTTGTCCTGCTCGTCGTCGAGTTGGTCGTGTTCTGGGCTATCAATCCGGACTTCCTCTCGCCGCAGAACATCTCCAACATCCTGGCCTTCACCGTCGAGCTCGGCCTGATCGCGCTGGCGATGACGCTGCTGATGACATCGGGTGAATTCGACCTTTCCGTCGGCTCGCTGTTCGGCTTCTCGCCGGTGCTGATGTGGACGCTGTTCAACAGCGGCGTCACCTCACTGGAGTTGGGCCTGCTGATCGCGCTGATCGTTGCCGCGCTGATCGGGCTGGTGAATGGCTGGTTCGTCACCCAGCTCAAGATCCCGTCCTTCCTGGTCACGCTTGGCATGCTCTTGGTCGTGCGCGGCACGGCGCTGTTCGTCACCGACGGTTTCCCCCAGCGCACCTGGAGCGCGGAAGGCAGCTGGCTGGCGAACATCCTGGTCGGCGATTTCTATGTCGGGCCGTTCCGCATCTATGCCTCGTTGTTCTGGTTCATAGGTGCTGCGATCGTGCTCGGCTATGTGCTGACACAGAGCCGCACCGGCAACTGGATCCAGGCCGCCGGCGGCAATCCCAACGCGGCACGCGCACGCGGCGTCAACGTCAACCGCGTCAAGGTCGGCCTGTTCATCCTCTCGGCGCTGATGGCCTCGCTGGCCGGCGTGATCTCGTCGCTGCGCACCTCCGCGGCCAACCCCAACAGCGGCACCGGCTACGAGCTCGAGGTCATCGCCATGGTGGTGATCGGCGGCACGGCGCTGACCGGCGGGCGCGGCACCATCATCGGCACCGTGCTCGGCATCCTGATCCTGCGCGTGATGCGCAACGGCATCGTGCTGATCGGCGTCCCGGGGCTCGCCTACAACATCTTCATCGGCGCGATCATCCTCGGCATGATGGCGCTGCATTCGTGGCTCGAACGCCGGCACCAGGCAGGGACTTAAGACGATGGCCGAGCCTCTGATCCGCATGACGAGTATCCGCAAGTCCTACGGGCGCGTGCAGGCGCTGGTGGACGCCAATTTCCACGTCAATGAAAAGGAAATCGTCGGCCTGCTCGGCGATAACGGCGCCGGCAAGTCGACATTGATCAAGGTGCTGTCGGGCGCCGTGCCGCTGACCAGCGGCGACATCTTCGTGCGCGGCAAGAAGGTCAATTTCCGCAGCACCAGCGACGCTATCGCTGAGGGCATCGAGACGATCTACCAGGACTCGGCGCTCGTCACGCAGCTGTCGATCGCGCGCAACCTGTTTCTCGGGCGCGAGCCGATCAAGCCGCCGCGCTTCCTGAACCGCATGGACCAGGAGGCGATGAACGCGGTGGCGCGCGATCTGCTCAGGCAAGTCGGCATCACCAAGAACATCCCGCCGACGACGCCGATCGGCTCGCTGTCGGGCGGCGAGCGGCAGGCGGTCGCGATCGCGCGCGCCATGCATTTCGACAGCGATCTCATCATCCTCGACGAGCCGACCAACAATCTCGGCGTCGCCGAGACGCAAGGGGTGCTGAGCTTCGTGCGCAGCGCACGCGACTCCGGCCATTCCTGCATCTTCATCGCGCATAACATCCATCACGTCTTCCAGGTGGTCGACCGCATCGTGGTGATGCGGCGGGGCAAGGTGGTGGCCGACGACATCGATCCGAAGAAGACGACGGTCGCCGAGGTCGAGCGCGTCATCACTGGCATGTCTGACAAGGAAATCCGCGACGCCATCGCCGACGGTCCAAAGCAGCATGGCTGATTTCGACTGACACAGGCTCGTATCCGATCCTATGACTGGACCCATGAAAGCCACCGTAGCCGACATCGCCAGAAGCTGCGGCCTGTCGACCGCGACCGTCGACCGGGTGCTGAACAACCGCCCGGGCGCAAGTGCGGCCAACCGGCAGCGCGTGATGGAAGCGGCCAAGCAGCTCGGCTATCTGCCGACGCTCGACCAGGTCGTGCTGCCGTCGAAGCCGGCGCATCTCGAATTCTTCCTGCCGATCGGGTCCAACGCCTTCATGGCCGATCTTGCCCACCACATCGAAGACTATGCGGCGCGCCTGCCCCTGGTCGCCTCCTGCCGCATCCACAACCTTGCCGGCATTTCGCCCGGCGCGCTGCAGGGCGCGGTGGAGAATCTGTCGCTCAAGGCCAATGGCGTCGGCGTCATCGCCGTCGACCATCCGCGCACACGCAACATCCTGCGCGAGCTGGTCGAGGCCGGAATCAGGCTGGTCACGCTGGTCTCAGACGTGCCGGCCGCGCCCCGCTCGGCCTATGTCGGCATCGACAACCGCGTTGCGGGCCGCACGGCGGCGCTGCTGATGGGCCGCTTTCTCGGCGGCCGTACAGGGCATCTGGCGATGGTGGTCGGCTCACGCTCCTATCGCGGCCATGAGGAGCGCGAGATGGGTTTTCGCTCGGTGCTGAGCGAAGAGTTCCCCAGCCTCACCGTGTCCAGCGCCGTCGAGATCAACGACGAGCCGGACGCCAGTTACCGCGCGACGATCAAGGCGCTGCACGACGAACCGGACCTGCTCGGCATATACTGCGTCGGCGCCGGCCGCTCCGGCGTCGCCAAGGCCCTGCTCGAGGCCAAGCCGCGCCGGAAGCCGGTCTTCATCTGCCACGACCTGACCAAGGAGACACGCCGCTATCTCGTCGACGATCTCGCCGATGTCGTCATCGACCAGAATGCGCGGCTGATCGCCGAGCAGTCGGTGATCCGCCTGCTCGGCTCGATCGTTTCATCGGCGCCCTATTTGACGAAGAAATTCATCGAACCGCGGCTGATCTTCAAGGAAAACGTGCCGGTACAGTAGCCCTGCAACCAGTCCCGAACGGCCAGTTCGCGGATTTGTCTGATAATTGATCCCGCAATTCTGCACAGCAGCTATGCACGTTTCGCAATTGCCGAATCGTTAGGCACCCCGTATCTATCTCGGTGTCGGCCGTCTCCTCCTCCCAGATGTGATGCCGACGCTGAGTGCGGTACACCTCCTCCCGTGCCGTATTCGAAATCAAGCCCGCTGCCACCTCCTCCCGGCAGCGGGCTTTTTCTTTGCGCGCCAAAGGCGGAAGCGAAGCCAGTCCATCTTGATGCTGACCAGGTACGCGCTATCTCTTTGATTTGAAGCAACTCCGGACGGAAAACCGCTCACATTTTCCTGGAATTGCTCTAACCATTCGCCGTCACCAGATTGGAGCTGAGTTCGAAAGCGACTCCCGATCCATCGGCGTAGGACTGCAGCACGGGCGCACTCCCGCTCACGACGTCCTCCACGACGCGCTTGCGTTCGTGATCGGCCATTGCCTTGCCGGCAGCACTCATGCCGACCAGCGCCATCGTGTTCAATCGCAGGAGGGGTGCCCCGTCCTCAAAGCGTATCCTGCGCGATATTGTCCTCGATCGCACATCGTGGAAGCCGGCGTCGCGGAGCAGCGCCTCGATCAGCGCCGCATTCCCAAAGCTGTGGCGCAGGTCCACGATTGGGCCGAGGAGTCGCTCGGCGACGCGGCGAAGATCGCGAAAGAAGGGGATTTCCTCATCGGGACGCCACGTGGCAACTGCCAGCCGGCCGCCCCGCGCCAAAGCCCGCCGCATCTGCGCCGCCGCGGCGGGCTTGTCGGGAAAAAACTGCAGCCCCTGCTGACAGACGACCACGTCGAACTGCTCTCCGTCGCGGAGCGGCAGCGCACCGGCATTGCCTACGCGCCAATCTATGTCTGGCGCCACGGTGCGCGCGACGGCAAGCATTTCCGCGTTGATGTCGATGCCGACGACATATCCGGCGGCGCCGAGCTGTTCCCTGGCAACGCGGGCAACTATTCCTGTGCCGCAGGCGACGTCCAACACACGATGGCCTGGAGAGAGCTTCACCTCTTCGAAGGTGACTTCGGCCCAGGGGCGAAACAGAGGCCCCACGAGCCAGCGCTCATACATCTCCGGAAAACTTGCCTGACCCATCGTCTAGCGCCCGTTTTCGGGACAGCATAGCAGAATCAGGACGATCCGAAGAGATCAGCGCGCCCGGAACGAGGCGATCAGGCTCTCGGCCATGCGCACGAATTGCGCGCTCGGACCTTCGGCGCCGACGCTCTGCATCGAGACGCGGGCGCCTTCGAGCAGCAGCGACAGCGTGTCAGCAAGCAGTTCCGCCTGGCCGATGCCGGCATCGCGGCAAAGCGCAACCAGCTTTTCGCGCTGGGCTTCCTTCAGCTCCTTGATGACGCGCCTGGCCGGGTGATCGGCCTCGGTGAGCTCGACGGCGGCATTGGCCATGTCGCAGCCACGACTGTCGACGCTGAGCAATTCCGAAGCCTTCTGGACCCAGGCATGCAACTGGGCGAGCTTGTCGCCGGGATGCCTGGCCTCGAACTCGTCCCATATCCTCGAAGCCTTCGCCGCCGTGGCGCGCAGGCATTCGATCACCAGCTCGTCCTTGGATTCGAAGTGACGGTAAAGCGTCATCTTGTTGGTGCCGGCAGCCTCGGTGATGGCGTCGACGCCAACTCCCTTGATGCCGTGCTTGTGGAACATGTCCTGCGCCGTCTCCAGGATCCGATCCCGGGGGCGGGAACGCTCCGCAACGCCGTCAGTCATCATGCTCTCCTTTCGTCGTTTCCAAAAAAACCGTCGCCACCTCTTGACTAGGGTGTTACCGGTCTGTAACTTTTAGATGTTACTTACTGGTAACACCTATATCACTCCCCGTCAAACGACAAGGCCCACCGATAGCCTGCCAGAGTGAGATAGGACGAAAAAACAGCCTGTCATGCGGCTTCGGCCGGTGAAAAAGAGAAAAAGCGGCCCGTGATCAACCGATACGGACCGGGCAAGGAGCCACTCCTATGCAAAAGCGCAAAGACCTGACGATCGACGAAGCCGTCCGGGATCCGATGATCCGGCTGGTGATGAAGGCGGACGGGATCGACCCCAAAGCCTTCGAGCGGATGCTGCGCCAGCGCGCGGCGGAACAGGCGCCGGATGAGGAAGGCCTGCCATCCTTCCTGGCGGATTCCGGCTCCGGCCGGGCCCGGCGCACGCGCCATTTCGCAAAACCCTTCGGCGAGGCGTCCGCATCATGGTAAATTTCTTCGTTCACCGTCCGATCTTTGCGTCTGCGATCGCCATCATCATGGTGCTCGCCGGCGCGATCGCTTATTTCCTTCTGCCGGTCTCGCAGTTCCCCGACATCACGCCGCCGCAGGTCGTGGTCAGCGCCCACTATCCGGGCGCCAGCGCGCAGGTCGTGGCCGACACGGTCACCACGCCGCTGGAGCAGCAGATCAACGGCGTGCAAGGCATGACCTACATGTCGTCGACGAGCTCGAATGACGGCTCGTCCACCATCACCATCACCTTCGACGTCGGCTACCCGCTGAGCACGGCGGCGGTCGATGTGCAGAATCGCGTCAGCCAAGCGGCATCCTCCCTGCCGGCAATCGTCAATCAGGGCGGTGTGACGATCAAGAAGCAGAACCCCAATTTCGTGCTGATCGTCGACCTCACCTCGCCGGACGGCTCGGTCGATCCGGTGGCGCTGAGCAACCTCGCCTATCTGCAGGTGGTCGATCCGCTGAAGCGCCTGCCAGGCGTCGGCGACGTGCAGATCTTCGGCGAGCGCCGCTATTCGATGCGCGTCTGGCTCGACCCGGACAAACTGGCCAATCTCGGCATCACCGCCGTCGACGTCCAGAACGCCATCGCCGAACAGAACGTGCAGGTCGCGGCCGGCAAGATCGGCCAGTCGCCGGCGCCCGCCGGCACCGCCTTCGAGATGCAGGTCAACGCGGTCGGCCGCCTGAGCGACCCGAAGGAATTCGGCGACATCGTCGTGCGCGCCAATTCGCAGAACGGCTCGCTCGTTAGGCTGCGCGACGTCGCGCGAATCGAGCTCGGCGCGCTGCAATATTCGTCATCCGCCTTCTTCGGCAAGGACCCGACCGTGGTGCTCGCCGTCTACCAGATGCCCGGCTCCAACGCTCTCGACCTGCAGCAGCGGGTCAAGGACAAGATGCAGGAGCTGTCGCAGCGTTTCCCGAAGGGCGTCCACTACGCCATGCACTACGACACGACGCGCTTCGTGTCGGCCTCGATGCATGACGTGCTGATCACGCTCGGCGAGGCGCTGGTGCTGGTCGTGGCGGTGGTGTTCATCTTCCTGCAGAGCTGGCGCACGACCATCATTCCGACCATCGCCATCCCCGTGTCGCTGATCGCGACGCTGGCGATCATGTATATGCTGGGCTTCTCGCTCAACATGCTCTCCCTGCTCGGCATGGTGCTGGCGATCGGCCTCGTCGTCGACGACGCGATCGTCGTTGTCGAGAATGTCGAGCGACAGCTGGAGGCCGGGCTCAAGCCGCTTGCCGCAACGCGCGCGGCGATGGCCGAAGTGACGGGACCGATCATCGCCACCACGGCGGTGCTGATGGCGGTGTTCGTCCCCGTCGCCTTCATCCCCGGCGTTTCCGGCCGGCTCTACAACCAGTTCGCACTGACAGTGGCGATCTCGGTCGGCATCTCGGCCTTCAACTCGCTGACGCTGTCGCCCGCCCTGAGCGCCGCGTTCCTGCGCCATCGCGGCGAGACGCAGTTCGTGCTGTTCCGCTGGTTCAACGCCGGCTTCGACTGGCTGTCGCATGCCTATGCCCATGGTGTGCGCATCCTGATCAAGCTGCGCTGGATCATGCTTGGGCTGTTCGCGGCCGGCCTCGTCGCCACCTATTTCGTCTGGCAGAAACTGCCTTCGACCTTCCTCCCCGTGGAGGACCAGGGCTATTTCTTCGTCGTCATCCAGCTGCCGGACGGCGCCTCGCTTGAGCGCACCGACGCGGTGGCGCAGAAGGCGCGCGACATCCTGCAGAACACGCCCGGCGTCGACATCGTCGGCTCGATCAGCGGCCTCAACTTCCTGACCAGCGCCGCGCAGTCCAATTCGGCGGTGGAGTTCGCCATTCTGAAGCCATGGGACCAGCGCGGTCCCGACCAGAATGCGTCGAAACTGGTCGAGCAGGTGCGTGGCAAGCTGCTGCAGATGCCGGACGCGTTCGCGCTGTCCTTCGACCCGCCCTCGATCCCGGGCCTCGGCACCACCGGTGGCTTCGAGTTCCAGGTGGAGGACCTCTCCGGTCGCGGCAGCGCCGCGCTCAACGAGGTCACGCAGGCGTTGATCGCCGAGGCGCGCAAGCAGCCGGAGCTCAACCCGCAGCAGCTGTTCTCGTCCTTCTCGACCTCGACGCCGCAGTTCAACTACGACCTCGACCGCAACAAGGCCAAGCTTCTCGGCCTCAACCTGCCGGATGTCTTCAACACCTTGCAGATCTATCTCGGCTCGCTCTACGTCAACGACTTCAACCTGTTCGGCCGCACCTTCCGCGTGACCATCCAGGCGGACAAGGACGCGCGCGCCGACGCGACCGACATCTCCAGGCTTTATGTGCGCAACGCGTCGGGCGGCATGGTGCCGCTGAACACGTTGGGCAAGCTTGTGCCGATCGTCGGACCGGAGACCGTGCCGCATTACAACAACAATGCGTCGGCCCTGATCAATGGCGGTGCTGCCCCCGGCTTCTCGTCCGGACAGGCGGTGGCGGCGATGGAGCGGGCGGCGGCGAACGTGCTGCCGCGCGACTTCGGCTACGAATGGACCGGCATCACCTTCCAGGAGCTCAAGGCCGGATCGATCGCCTCGGTCGTGTTCGGGCTGGCGATCGTGTTCGTCTTCCTGATCCTGGCGGCGCAGTATGAAAGCTGGGCGATGCCCTTCATGGTGTTGCTCGCCGTGCCGCTCGCTCTGTTCGGCGCCTTCGTCGTGCTGTTGCTGCGCGGCATGCAGATCGACGTCTACTCGCAGATCGGCTTTGTCATGCTGATCGGCCTGGCGGCCAAGAACGCGATCCTGATCGTCGAGTTCGCAAGGCGACGGCGCGAGGAAGGCCTGACCATCGTCGATGCGGCGATGGAAGCGGCGAGGCTCAGGTTGCGGCCGATCCTGATGACCGCCTTCGCCTTCATCCTCGGCGTGCTGCCGCTGATGTTCGCGACGGGCGCGGGTGCGGCCAGCCGGCAGTCGATCGGCACCACCGTCTTCGGCGGCATGGTGGCGGCGACCATCCTGTCGCTGGTCTTCGTGCCAGTCTTCTACGCGGTGATCGAACAGCTGCGCGAGCGCGGCGAAAAGGAACCAGCCAAGGGACACCACGACGCCCCTCAGCAGCAAGAAATCGAACCGACCGCGGAGCCGGCGCTTCAGCCGCTCGCCCAGGCGGCTGAATAGCTCGCAGGCGGCCGAATAGGATTGGAGACCAAAATGCGTAAATGGAAAATCGCTTTAGGAACGGCCGTTGTGCTTGGCGCGATCTCGGTGGCAAGCGTCCACCTGCTGAATCCGGGCTATCTCGGCGGCGGCACGGCGGGCGCAGCGCCCGCGCCGGCGGCCTTCGTCATGCCGGTGCCGGTGGTGAACGTCGTGAAGAAGACGCTGCCGATCTATCTGGACTACGCCGCGCGGGTGGAGTCGATCCGCAGCATCACGCTGCAGGCCCGCGTGCCGGGTTATCTGCAGGAGCAGACCGCGGCCGACGGCAGCGACGTGAAGCAGGGCGACATGCTCTACCGCATCGCGCCCGATGACTATCAGGCCTCGCTCGACCAGGCGAAGGCGCAGGTGCAGCGCGATACCGCGACGCTCGAATATGCAAAGTCCAATCTCGGCCGCGGCACCGACCTCGCCAAGGCCGGCTATCTCGACAAGGACAGCTTCGACCAGCGCACCAGTAATCTGCGCTCGGCGCAGGCTGCCCTTGCCGTCGACCAGGCGGCGGTGCGGACGGCCGAGCTCAATCTCGGTTACGCCGAGATCAAAGCGCCCTTCCCGGGCCGCATCGGCCGCAACCAGGCCTCGGTCGGCACGCTGGTCAGCGTCGCCGGCACGGTGCTCAACACGCTGGTGCAGCTCGACCCGATCTATGTGACCTTCAATCCGAGCGAGACCGACCTCGTCCAGATCGAGCAGGCGAAGGCCGCCGGCCCGATCGCCGTCGATGTGCTGTTGCCCGGCGATACGGTGCCGAGCCAGAAGGGGGAGCTGACCTTCATCGACAACACGATCGACCACTCGACCGGCACGATCACGGCGCGCGCCACGATCGGCAACGCCAAGTTCACGCTGCTGCCGGGACAATATGTGCGGGTGCGGCTGCATGTGAAGGAGCAGCCCAACACGCTGATGGTGCCGCAGGTGGCGCTGGGCTCCAGCCAGCTCGGCAAGTACCTCTATGTCATCGGCAAGGGCAACACAGTCGACCAGAAGCTGGTGTCGCTCGGGCCGACCGATGGCGACCTGATTTCCGTGACCTCCGGCATCTCAGAGACCGACCAGGTGATCACGGGCAATCTGCAGAAGATCGGACCCGGAATGCCGGTTTCTCCCTTGCCGCAACCGAAACCGGCCAGCTGATAACCCCCATCAGTTTCCGGTCCGACGGCGCCCTCGACTCCCACGTCGAGGGCGCCGTTTTTTTATGAGTTGTCAGACGGCTCCCGATGCCGGTTCCGTGCGGGGCCTGCCGGGATTGCTCGCCAGCAACTCGACGAGGCCGGCAATGTCGGCGCGTTCCGCCTTGGCCGGCAGCATGAAGGCGCAATAGGGCTGACCCAGGCGGACGGAGACGGAAGACAGCGCGATCAACCGGCCGGCCTCGAGATCCGCATTCGCCATCGCCTTCTGTCCCAAAGCTACCCCCAGCCCCAGCCTTGCCGCGCCGATCGCCAGGCTGGAGAGGCCGACGCGGCGGCCATGCGATGGATCGGGCGCGCGGCCGCCCCCAGCGGCCGCGAACCAGTCCGCCCAGCTCGGATGCGAGGCGTAGTTGGGACCCCAGTTGGTGTGGATGAAATGGCTTTCATGCATATCGGCGAGGCCGGACGACCCGTTCCCGTGGCGCTGCCAGAAGCCGGGCGACGCAACCGGCAGCACCTCGTCGTGAACGAGCCGCACCATCTTCAGCGCCGGATAGTGATAATCGCCATAGGAGATGCGCAGATCGATGTTCTGGCGCACGACGTCGACGGGATCGTCCTCGACGCGGACATCGATCGCCATCCGCGGAAAGCCGTCGAGCAGAACGGCAAGCTTGGGCGCCAGCCACAACTCGGCCAGGGAGAACGGCACGCTGACCACAAGGCGCGTGCGCAGGCCACCTTCCAGCATGCGCCTGCCGACAGCCGCGATCTCGCCCAGTGCATGCGCCGTCTGCGGATAGATGGCATGGCCGGCATCGGTCAGCGCGATGCGGTTGCCGTTGCGCATAAAGAGCTGCTTGCCGAACCAGTCTTCCAGATTGCGTATCTGCTGGCTGACCGCGGCCGATGACACGCCGAGTTCGGTGGCGGCAAGCGTGAAGGAACCGGCACGGGCCGCGACCTCGAAAGCCCTCATCGCGTTCAATGGCGGAAGCTTTTCCACGGCCTATCCTCGAAAGTTTTTCTTGGCCGAGCCTAACAATTTTCCGCGTTGCGGCAAAGTTTTCCTTGGCGTGTAGTGTCCTCAGATTTTGGAGGACGCAATGATCGAAACCATTCTCGACCTGGACCGCTATCCGCTGAACCGCGAGGGCAGCCTTGAGTGGCAGCGCCTGGTGGACGAGTCCAAGGCGGCGCTCGCGGCAAACGGCATGTTCAACCTGGAAGGGTTCCTGCGCCCCGGCATCGCCGAGAAGGCGGTCGCCGAAATCCGGCCGGTGATGGATACGCGCTCGCATGTCCACAAGCGCATGCACAACATCTACTTCAAGCCGTCGATCCCGGAGCTCGCACCGGACCACCCCGCACTGCGCAAGGTCGAGACGATCAGCCATACGGTCTGCGCCGACCAGATCCCGGTCAGCACCGTCCTTTCGATCTACGAATACGCGCCGCTGGTGCGGTTCCTGGCGGCGACGATGAACAAGCCGCAATTGCATGTCATGCAGGATCCGCTGGCCCGCGCCAATGTCATGGGCTACCGCGCCGGCGAAGCGCTCAACTGGCATTTCGACCGCTCGGAATTCACCACGACGCTGTTGCTGCAAGCGCCCGAGATCGGCGGCGATTTCGAATACCGCACCGACCTGCGCTCGGACGACGACCCGAACTATGACGGTGTCGCCAAGCTGCTCGAGGGGCGCGACCCCGAAGCAAAAATCCTGCGCATCAAGGCCGGCACGCTGAACGTCTTCCGCGGCAAGAACACCGCGCATCGCGTCACCACGGTCGAGGGCAATCGCGAGCGCATGATCGCGGTGTTCTCCTACTATGAACGTCCGGGCGTGATGTTTACCGACGAGGAGCGGATCGGCTTCTACGGTCGTGCCGCCTGAGACTGTTTGGAAATTCTACTCCGGCGGCCATCTGGCGGCGCTTTCTGCGCTTCCGGTGCTCACGGACCCAAATGTCCGCTCCGCTCCGGTTCTCGAAATCACCACCATATGACTGGCCAGAGCGAATTTCGAAACAGTCTCCGCAATCTGCCGATCTCGGTCAAAAATAAGCTCTTGTTAGATTGTCGACAATCTGCTTGTCTTGCAGAAATTCCTCCCGGGGGTCGACCTATGGCAAAGCTGGATTTCAGTCCGATCGCGGATACGACGCGCAGGGCGGAGATCGTCGCCCTGCTCAGGCGCGCCATCCTGACCGGACAGCTGGAACCGGGGCAGAAGCTCAACGAGCTCAGGATTTCGGAACAGATGCGGGTGAGCCGCGCGCCGCTGCGCGAGGCGATGCGCGAACTGGTGCAGGAAGGCATCCTGACCAGCATTCCCTATGCCGGGACTTTCGTCATCGACGTCACCGCCAAGGACATCATCGATGCCTATTCGCTCAACAAGGTGCTCGATGAATTCGCCATCGAGCTTGCCTGGCCGCAGCGCGACCCACGCTTCTTCGACGAGTTGGACCGCCGCCACGAGGCGGTGAAACAGGCGACGCGGGCGCTCGACACCACGCGCCAGATCGAGACCGCGCTTCAGTTGCATGGGCTGATCTACGAGTGGGCCGACAATTCGGTGCTGCTGGAGACCTGGCAGCGGCTGACCAGCCGGCTGCAGATGTATTTCGCCCTGCATCAGCGCGCACGCAACGAACCGGTGCCGGCCGAGGACGTGCACGAAACCTATGTGGCGCTGCTCAAAGGTGCCGACATGCGCGCCGCCCAGCGCCATGCGCGCGAGCATATCGACCTCGATTTCGAGGAGCTTCTTGCCTATGCGCGCGGCCTCGAAAAGCGCGCATCGAAGAACTGACAGACGGACAGCAAAGTGAAGATCAAGAGCATCAAGGCCTACTATGTCGTCCAGCCCTTCGTGGACGGGCCTTACCGCATGTCCAAGGGGCGCGTCGCCGACTCTTTCGACGCGGTGATCGTCGCCATCACCTCGGACAGCGGCTTGACCGGCTGGGGCGAGATGGCGCCGCTTGGCAATTTCTACTCGGCCGCGTTTCCGGCGGGAACACGCGCGGGCGTGCCGGAAATCGCGCCGCATCTGATCGGCCAGGATCCGCGCGGTCTGGCCCACATCGGCCGGCTGATGGACACGGTGTTCAAGGGCCATCCCTACATCAAGTCCGCGCTCGACATGGCGTGCTGGGATCTCGCCGCCCGCGCGGCCGATGTGCCATTGGTGACCATGCTCGGCGGCCGCGAAAGCGATATGGCGGAGACCTACCGGGTCGTCACCCACGGCACGCTCGACCAGATGGCGGCTTTGGCCAAGCGGATCATCGCCGAAGGCTGCCGCCGCCTGCAGGTCAAGGTCGGCGGCAATGTGCATGACGACATCGAGCGGGTGACGACGGTTGCCGCCGCCGTGCCGAAAGGCACGGTGATCTTCTGCGACGCCAATGCTGGCTGGACGCCCTACCAGGCGCGCCAGTTCGCCGATGCCACGCGCGGCATCGACTACACGTTCGAGCAGCCCTGCACGACGCTGGATGAGAACATGTCGGTGCGCCGCATGCTCGACAAGCCGATGGTGTTGGACGAGTCCGTCACCTCGCTGGGCGAGATGCTGGAAATCCACCGCCGAGGTGCTGCCGACGGCCTGACACTGAAGATCTCGCGGCTCGGCGGTGTGACGCAGACGCGGCTGATCCGCGACGTCGCCGTCGATCTCGGCTTCATGATCACGGTCGAGGATACGGGCGGCGCAGAGATCGACACCGCCGCCATGGCGCATCTGTCGCTGTCGACGCCGGCGGAGCGCCGGCTGCATGCCATCGCCTTCCACGAATGGGTGACGGTGCGCACGGCCACCAACGCACCTCCGGTAAGCGGCAGCCATATGGGCATTCCCGACGGCCCCGGCCTCGGCATCGACGTGGACCCCGGCCTGCTCGGCGAACCCTTCTTCGAGATCGGCTGATATGAAGATCAGGCGCCTCAAGGCAACCCCGATCAACTACCGGCTGGAAGCGCCTTACGTCTGGGTCTTCGGCGAGCTCGACGGCTTCTCGCCGACCATCGTCGAGGTCGAGACCGAGGACGGGCTCGTCGGCATCGGCGAGGCGCCGACGCCGGGTGCCGCCCCTGTCATCAACGACGTGCTGGCGCCGAGGCTCGCCGGCCGCGACGCCTTCGACATCGCCGGCGCCGAGGAAGCCTGCCTGCCCTTCTGGAGCGGCGTGCAGTCGATCAACGACCGCACGCGCATCATGGCTTTCGGCGCCATCGAGATGGCACTGTGGGACCTGCGCGGCAAGGCGTGGAAGCAGCCGCTCTATCAACTGCTCGGTGGCGCGGTGCGCAAGGAGATCCCCTTCACCGACTATTTCTCGCTGCGCGGCGACGGCGCCAAGGTGAAGGGCGAGAAGACGGCGGAAGAAGTCGCCGACTATTGCGTCGAACTCCACGAGCGCCACGGCACGACCTTCTTCGAGGGCAAGTTCTCGACCCAGGATCCGAAGGTCTCGCTGAAGATAGTCGAGCTGATCCGCAAGAAGCTGGGCGACGGCGCGATGATCCGCATCGATTCCAACCAGGCCTATTCGCTGGCGACCGCCAGGCAGTTGGCGCGACCGCTGGAAGAGCTCGGCGTGCGCAATTGGGAGGACCCGGTGGCGACGATCGAGGAGATGCGCGAATTGCGCCGTCACACCTCGATCCCGTTCTCGACCCACAACATCGACATCGCGCGCGCCATGGAGCTGAAGGTGCCGGACGCCTTCGTCGGCAATCCGACGGCGCATGGCGGCATCAACCGCATGCTGCGTTTTGTCGGCGCCTGCGAGCATGCCGGCATCGATTACTGGTGCTACAGCGGCGACACCGGCATCGGCAGCGCCTGCTACCTGCATCTGTGCGCCGCGCTCGGCTGGATCAGGGAGCCCAATCAGTCGCTGTTTCGCATGCAGCCGATGGACATCATCGAGGAAGGTCCGTTTTCGCCGAAGAACAACACCGTGCGGGTGCCCGAGGGCCACGGCCTCGGGGTCAGCCTGTCGCAGGAACGGCTTGCCGACTGCCATCGCGATTTCGTCGAAAATGGCCCCTGCAACAAATATCACGACCCGGAAAAGCCTGGGACCTACCGCCGACTGCCGCTGAATTAGGAGGATGTCGAAAAGCTAGCAGGACTTATCGAGAAAAGGGCGGCCTCAAGTCGCCTGGCCGACAGACAATTCATCAAGAAAATCTGACTTTTCCGTCCCAACCAGCGGATGGACCGGTCGGAACCGCATGCTACTGTATGTCGACCGATACTGACGAGAGCCGGGAACAGGAGAACTCCACGGCACTGGTCAATTTGAAGGCACTCGCCAACCACAACAACGGGGAAAGGGCTCAGACCCATGAGCAAGAATTATCGCATTCTCGATCTGCTGCGGCGCGGCCGCACGCCACTCGAAAACCATCTCATTGACGGCCTGATCGACGGCCGCATCAGCCGCCGCGAATTCGTGCGCCATGGCAGCCTGCTCGGCCTGTCGCTGCCGCTGCTCGGCCGCATCGGCATGGCCGCCGGCTTCGGCGCGGCGCCCTCGCTCGCGCGCGCCGGCGCGCCCGGCGCCACCATCCGCATTGGCAGCAGCGTGCCGGCAGCGGCGATCGATCCCGTCACCATCGCCGATGCCGGCGGCCTTGTCGTCATGCAGCAAGTGGCCGAGTTCCTTTGCGTCGACGGTCCGGACCTGGTGCTGAAGCCGGCGCTGGCGGAAAGCTGGAAGCCGAATGCCGACGGCACGGTGTGGACCTTCACGCTGCGCAAGGGCGTCAAGTTCCATTCGGGCGGCGAGATGAAGGCCGATGACGTGGTGGCCAGCATCGACCGGCTCGCCGACCCGGCCAACTCGTCCAATGCGCTGTCGGTGTTCACCGGCATCCTGCAGAAGGGCAACACCAAGAAGGTCGACGACTACACGGTCGAATTCCATCTCGACGCGGCGAACGGCAACTTCCCCTACATGGTGTCGTCGGACAACTACAACGCCGTCATCATCCCGGCGAGCTACAAGGGCGACTACGAGAAGAGCTTCGACGGCACCGGTCCGTTCAAGCTGGAAAAATACACGCCCAAGGTCGGCGCCTCCTTCGTGCGCAACGACGACTATTGGGGCGACAAGGCCCTGCCGGATCGCACCGAGTTCACCTTCTTCACCGACATCCAGCCGCAGATCCTGGCGCTGCAGGGCGGCCAGATCGACATCATCAACCAGATGCCGGTGCTGGCGGGCGTTGCGCTCCTCAACGATCCGAATTTCGAGATCATCAGCCTGAAATCATCCGCGCATCAGCAGCTGCACATGCACTGCGACGAGGGCCCGACGAAGGACGCGCGCGTGCGCCGCGCCATCGCGCTCTGCCTGGACCGCGAGAAACTCGTCGCCGGCCTGATGAAGGGACGCTCGGCGCTCGGCAACGACAGCCCGTTTGCCGCCGTCTACCCCTCGACCGACACCAGCGTGCCGCAGCGCAAGCAGGATATCGCCCAGGCCAAGCAGCTGATGGAATCAGCCGGCCTCGCCCAGGGCTTCAAGATGACGCTGACCACGGAGCGCTATCTGGAAATCCCGGAATACGCCCAGCTCATCCAGAACTGGGTCAAGGAGATCGGCATCGAGCTCGAGCTCAACATCCTCGACCAGGGCGCCTATTACGGCGATGCGGTGTTCGGCAAGTCGAACTGGTTGGATTCCGTGATGGGCATCACCGACTACGGCCATCGCGGCGTGCCGAACGTCTATCTCGCCGCCCCCCTGAAGAGCGAAGGCACCTGGAACGCCGCGCATTTCAAGAACAAGGACTACGATCAGCTGGCGACCAGCTACATCGCGGCCCTCGACCTCGAGGCGCAAAAGGCCACCGCCGGCAAGATCCAGAAGCTGCTGCTCGAGGAAACGCCTGTGATCTTCGGCTATTTCTACGACTACCTGACGGCGACGGCGAAAGGCGTGACCGGCGTGCAGCCCACCGCCATGTCGCAGCTGTTCCTCGAGAAGGCATCGAAGGCCTGACGAGCGAATAAGCTTTTCCGTGACAGCCGGCTCTCCACGGAGAGCCGGCTCCAATAGGAGTATTCGCCATCCTCGTCTTCCTAGTCCGGCGCCTGGCTCTGTCGCTCGTCACGCTGTTTTTGCTCAGCGTCATGGTCTTCCTTGGCGGCCAGGTGCTGCCGGGCAATGTCGGGCGCGCCATATTGGGGCCGTTCGCCGATCAGCGCGCCGTCGATGCGCTCAACCACTCGCTCGGCGTCGACCGGCCACTGCTCGTCCAATACGGCACCTGGATCTGGAACTTCCTCCATGGCGACATGGGCACGTCCTATATTTTCCGCGCGCCGGTCGCCCCCTTCGTCATCGATGCCTTGGGCAATTCGATGAAACTGGCGCTGGTTGCCTTCGTGCTTGTGGTGCCGATCGGCATCCTGGGCGGGGTCATCGCGGCGCTGAACCTCAACCGGCCGCTCGACCGCATCATCAGCCTCGGCGGTCTGTCGGTGACGGTGCTGCCGGAATTCGTCACCGGCATCATCCTGATCCTGATCTTCGGGGTGTGGCTGCGCTGGTTGCCGATCGCCGCCGCCTGGCCGAAAGGCGCCGGCTTCTTCACCCAGCTCTACTACCTGATCCTGCCGTCGCTGCCGCTGTTTCTGGTGCTGTTCGGCTATATTGCGCGCATGGCGCGCTCCGGCATGATCGAGGCGCTCGACTCCGACTATACGCGCACCGCCGTGCTGAAAGGCCTGCCCTGGCGAACGGTGATCTGGCGGCATGTGCTGCGCAACGCGCTGCTGCCGACCATCACGGTGATCGCCACCCAGACCGGCTATCTCATCGGCGGCCTGGTGGTGATCGAGACGCTGTTCCGCTACCAGGGCATCGGCTCGCTGATCTTCACCGCCGCGCGAGGCAAGGATTTCCCGATGCTCGAAGCCGGGATCCTCACCATCGGCATCGTCTATGCGGTGGCCACCTTGGTCGCAGATTTCCTCTATTCCGTGCTCAATCCGCGCATCCGGCTGGGAGCAGAGCAATGACCGCAACAGACACGCCCGCCAGCCTGCCGGCACCTTCCGCGCCCGACGCCACACGGCGCAGCCCCTGGGGCGAGGTGCTGCATTCGCTCTCCAGGTCCGGCACCTTCCTGACCGGGCTTTTCATCCTGTTGTTCTGGGTCGTCTGCGCGCTGTTCGGCCAGCACTTCGTGCCCTACGATCCGCTGGAAAGCGACATCATCAATTCGCTGACACCGCCGGCAGCCGACCACTGGTTCGGCACCGACCAGCTCGGCCGCGACGTCTTCTCGCGCGTCATCGTCGGCTCGCGCGACATCCTGACGGTGGCGCCTTTGGCCACGATCCTGGCGACCATCGCCGGCACCGCGCTCGGCCTCGTCATCGGTTATTTCCGCGGCATCGTCGACGACATCGTCAGCCGCGTGCTCGAAGCCTTCATGGCGATCCCGGTGGTCATCATCGCACTGCTCGCCATCGTTGCGCTCGGCACCTCGAAGATCACCGTCATCGTCGTCATCGGCCTGAGCTTCGCGCCGATCATCGCGCGCACGGTGCGCTCTGCGGTGCTGGCCGAGCGAGAGCTCGACTACGTGGCCGCGGCAAAGCTGCGCCACGAGGGCGCGCTGCACACGATGTTCGTCGAGATCCTGCCCAACGTCATCCCGCCGATCCTGGTCGAGACGACGGTGCGGCTGGGCTATGCCATTTTCGCGGTGGCCACGCTCTCCTTCATGGGCTTCGGCATCCAGCCGCCCTCACCCGACTGGGGCCTGTCGATCTCCTCCAATTACGGCATGATCGGCGGCGGCTTCTGGTGGACGGTGCTGTTCGATGCCTTGGCCATCGCCTCGCTGGTGATCGGCGTCAACCTTGTTGCCGACGGCGTGCATGGAGCGTTCAATGACTGAGCCCAAGCCAGCCGCCAACGCGCTCGAACTGAAGGATCTTTCGGTCGCCTATCGCGTCGGCCGCCGCGACCGCGCGGTGCTGCGCAACGTCAACCTGACCATCAAGGCCGGCGAGGCCTACGGGCTGGTCGGCGAATCCGGCTGCGGCAAATCCACTGTCGCGCTGTCGGTGGTTCGCTACCTGCCGCGCAACGGCTCGATCACCGGCGGCTCGATCGCGCTCGACGGCAAGGATGTGATGAAGCTCGACGCCGAAGCGCTGAGACGCGCCCGCGCGGACAGCGTGTCGATGGTCTACCAGGACCCCGGCAAGGCGCTCAACCCGTCGCTGCGCATCGGCCGCCAGCTGACCGAGATTTTCGAGCTTGCCGGCATCAGCGGACAGGTGGCCGAAGACAAGGCGCTCGCCATGCTGAACCGCGTGCGCATCTCCGATCCGGCTGGTGTCATGCAGCGCTATCCGCATCAGCTCTCCGGCGGCATGCAGCAGCGCGTGGCGATCGCCATGGCGCTGGCCAACGATCCCTCGATGTTGATCCTCGACGAGCCGACGACCGGCCTTGACGCCACCGTCGAGGCCGAGGTGCTCGACCTGATCGGACAGTTGCGGCGCGAGCTGTCGGCCTCGATCCTGTTCATCAGCCACAACCTCGCCGTCGTCTCCAACATGTGCGACCGCGTCGGCGTGCTCTATGCCGGCATGCTGGTCGAGGAAGGCTCGACCAGGCAAGTCTTCAACGATCCGCGCCATCCCTACACGGTGGCGCTGCTGCGCTGCCTGCCGCGCGGCGGCCAGCGCAAGGACCAGGGCCGGCTCGACACGATCCCCGGCTTCCTGCCCGGCATCGGCGCCGATATCGTCGGCTGCGCCTTCGCCGACCGCTGCGCGCTGGCCACTGAACGCTGCCGCGCCGAGCCGCCGCCGCTCTACGACCTCGGCGACGGCCGGCTGTCGCGCTGTCACTATCACGACAAGGCGCAGTCGCTGCCGCGCGCTACGCCCGCCGAGATCGCTGCCGTCGCACCGAGGCAAGCGCCGCCGGTCCTGCAGGTCGAAGGGCTGAACAAGACCTATGCCAGCCATGGCCGGCCGCTCAGGGCGGTGAAGGATGTCTCGGTCAGCCTGAGGCCCGGCGAGACGCTCGGGCTGGTCGGCGAATCCGGCAGCGGCAAGACGACCTTCGCCAGGCTCCTGCTCGGCCTTGTGCCGCCCGACGACGGCGGTTCGATCGAGCTTGAAGGCAAGAAGCTGGCGCCACGCCTTGCCAGCCGCTCGGAGGACCAGGTCAAGGCGGTGCAGATCGTCTTCCAGAATCCGGACTCGGCGCTCAACCGCTCGCATTCGATCCGGCATATCCTCAGCCGCGCCTTGAAGCGGCTGGGCGGTCTCACCGGCAAGACGCTGGACACGCGACTGGAAGAACTCGTCCGTTCGGTGCGGCTCACAGACCGGCATCTGGCGGTCAAGCCGCGCCAGCTTTCGGGCGGGCTGAAGCAGCGCGTGGCGATCGCGCGCGCCTTTGCCGGCGATCCGCGCATCGTGGTGTGCGACGAGCCGACCTCGGCGCTCGACGTCTCTGTTCAGGCGGCGATCCTCAACCTGCTCGCCGACCTGCAGTCGAAGCAGGATGTCTCCTACATCTTCATCTCGCACGACCTCGGCGTGGTGCGCTATCTCTCCGACAAGATCGCGGTGCTCTATCTCGGCCGCATCATGGAGTTCGGGCCATCGGAAGCAGTCTTCTCCGGACCGCATCACCCCTATACGGAAGCATTGTTGTCGGCGGTTCCAAAGCTCGATCGCACCGAGAGCTCGCGCATCCGCCTCGACGGCGAAATCCCAAGCGCAGCCAACCCGCCGACGGGCTGCGTCTTCCACACCAGATGCCCGCGCAAGATCGGCGCCATCTGCGAGACGCAGGAGCCGGAACTCGCCGAGGCCCAGCCGGGCCACACGATCCGCTGCCACATTCCCTACGCGGAACTGGCAAGGCTGCAGAAGCCCAAAGCCGTCGAGCCGGCGTGATCAGAACGCCGCCCCGCCCGCCATGCTGAAGGCGCGGTCGCTCTCCGCGAAAGCCTGATCGTTGGACAGGTTCCTGGCCAGCGTGCGCAGGCCCGTCAAGGCAACGTTGAGAGCATCGGAAGAGGCAGGGTTCTCCGGATAGGCAAGGTAGATCGGCCGCTGGAACACCGGCGTATCTTCGACGCGCTTCAGCTCGCCGCGCTCGATATGCGCGCTCACCGCGCTGAGCGGCAAATAAGCGGCCGCCTTTCGCGAGAGGACGTGTTGCAGGCCGATGAACACAAGCCCAGCCGAGATGGCGGGCTTCACGACGCCTGCAAAGGCGCGGTCGTGCTCGATGCGGAACTCCAGTCCCCAATCCATGAGGATGTAGTTGTCGGTCCACGATCCGGGCTGCTCGGCATGCTGGACGAGCACCACCTGGTCGACGGCCAACGTCTCATAGACGATGCCCGGATGCGGCCTGGGCAGATAGAGGATGCAGATGTCGAGCAGGCCTTCGGCGATCTGGTCGATCGCCAGATCCGGGAAACTGCCTTCCAGCCGCAGCGCCACATTCGGCCGCTTCGCGCGCATCCAGTCGATCCAGGGCGAGGTGATGCTGTCCCAGAGATAGGCGGGCGCGGTCAGCCTGAGCAGCGTCTCATAGCCATCGGGAACGGCGATGTCCTGGCGCGACTGCTCCCAGGTGCGGGTGATCGTCGAGGCATGCGGCAGGAACTGCCGGCCGGCCGGCGTCAGCGTGACGCCATCGCTGTCGCGAACGAACAGTTTTCGCCCCAGCTGTTCCTCCAGGCCGCGAATGCGCGCGCTGACGGTCGACTGGGCGAGGTTCAGCCGATGGGCAGCGACGGTGAAGCTGCCATGCGCCGCGACCTCCAGGAAACTGCGCAGATTTTCGGTATCCATGGTCTCTGCCGTTGAGCTAACGCCATCGAAATCTCCGATGGCTTCGATCAAAAAATATCGCTTTCCGGTCGCGGTCAACAATGGCCTAAATGCCAAAGCCCCCGCGACAAAACAAGGAATGCCGCCATGCCCAAGCATTTCAGGACGATCGACGCCGCTCGCAAGCAGCTCAGCGCAATCGAAAATTCCGCTATCGACGAATTGCTCGCCGGCAGGATCGGCCGGCGCGAATTCCTGCGCCATGGCAGCTTGCTCGGCCTGTCGCTGCCCTTCCTAGGCGGCATCGCTTCGGCGATTGGCCTGGGCGCTCCGCAAGCGCGCGCCGAGGGCAAGCCCGGCGGCACGGTGCGCGCCGGCATCGCCGTGCCCGGCGGCGCCATCGACCCGGTCACTTACTATGACAGCGGCAGCTATCAGCTGGTCTTCCAGGTGGCCGAATTCCTGTGCGTGACACAGCCCGACCTGACGCTGAAGCCGGTGCTGGCCGAAAGCTGGTCGCCCAATGCCGATGGCAGCGTGTGGACCTTCAAGCTGCGCAAGGGCGTGAAATTCCACAATGGCGAGGACTTCAAGGCCGACGACGTGGTGGCGACCTTCGATCGCCTCGCGGATCCGAACGGCCCGTCCAACGCTCTCTCGGTGTTCAAGGGCCTGCTGTCGAAGGGCGGTACGCGCAAGGTCGACGACCACACGGTCGAATTCCATCTCGACGCGCCGAACGGCAGCTTCCCCTATTCGGTGTCGATCGACAATTACAACGCCGTCATCCTGCCGGCGAGCTACAAGGGCGATTACGAGAAGACCTTCGAAGGCACCGGTCCGTTCCGGCTCGAAAGCTACACGCCGAAGGTCGGCGCGACCTTCGTGCGCAATGCCGATTACTGGGGCGAGAAAGCGCTGCCCGACCGGCTGGAATTCAAGTTCTATGGCGATGTGCAGCCACGGATCCTCGCGCTGCAGGCGGGCGAGGTCGACGTGCTCGACGCTATCCCGCTCGACGTCAGCCAGGTGGTGCTGGGCAACCCCGACATCCAGGTGCTGCGCGTGGCGTCCACCGCGCATCGCCAGCTTCACATGCGCTGCGACATGGCGCCCTTCACCGACAAGCGCGTGCGCCAGGCGCTGGCGCTCTGCATCGACCGTTCCCAACTGGTGGACGGGCTCTGCCGCGGCATGGCGGCGACCGGCAATGACAGCCCGTTCGCGCCCGCCTTCCCGGTCACCGACAAATCGATTGCCCAGCGCACGCAGGACATCGCCAAGGCCAAGCAATTGATCGAAGCGGCCGGCCTTGGCGGCGGCTTCGACATGACGCTGACGACGCTGCGCTATTCCGACATCCCCGGCTATGCGCAGCTTTTCCAGAACTTCGCCAAGGAGATCGGGGCGCGCATCTCGCTCAACATCGAGGATCAGGACAAATATTACGGCAAGGCGGTGTTCGGCCAGTCGGATTGGCTGGACAGCCCGCTCGGCATCACCGATTACGCGCATCGCAGCGTGCCGAACGTCTTCCTGAAAAGCCCGCTGGTCAGCGACGGGCCGTGGAACGCGGCGCATTTCAAGAACGCGACCTATGACGGGCTGGTCACCGGCTACCTCAAGGCGCTCGACCTCGATGCGCAGCGCAAGGCCGCTTCCGACATCCAGAAGCTGCTGCTCGACGAGACGCCGGTGATCTTCAGCTATTTCCCGGACCTGCTGGTGCCCGTGCGCAAGACTGTCAGCGGCGTGCCGCCGATCGCCGCCGGCCTGCTGCTCGATCGCGTATCGGTGGCGTCATGACCATGGTTGCGCGAAAGAATCCGGCCGCAAACGACGAGAAAAGGACGACGACCATTCGCAAGCCCCATCTGCGCGGCCGCGGGCCGCATTTCCCGATCCTCGACAGCATCGTGCAATATGAGTTCGAGCCGGGCTATGTCGCCTTCACCATGCCCTCGCCCAAGCGGATAAGGGTGCAGGTCGGGCCGATGATCGTGGCCGACACCACCAAGGCGCTGGTGTTCCAGGAGAGCGACCACCTGCCGGTCTACTACTTCCCGATGAGCGACGTGCGCGAGGAGTTCCTGCTGCCGAGCCGCACGACGACGGAAGACCCGTTCAAGGGCGTCGCCACGCATTATTCGCTCAACACCGGCATCACGCTGGTTGAGGACGGTGCCTGGCGCTACCTCGATCCGGTCAAGGGCTGCCCGCCGATCCAGGACTACATCTCCTTCTACTGGCCGAAGATGACCCATTGGTATGAAGAGGACGAGGAGATCTTCGTCCATGCCCGCGACCCGTTCCGCCGCGTCGACTGCCTGCCCTCGTCGCGCCGCGTGCAGGTGATCCTCGACGGCGAGCAGGTGGCCGATTCACGACGCGGCGTGTTCCTGTTCGAGACGGGACATCCGGTGCGGCACTACCTGCCGATCTCGGACACGCGCCTCGATATGTTTGCGCCCAGCCGCTACATCTCGCGCTGCCCTTACAAGGGCATCTCCAACTACTACCATGTGACGACGCCGAAGAAGCGCCACGAGAACCTGGTCTGGTATTATCCCGAGCCGGTGCATGAGGCCGAGCGCATCAAGGGGCTGGTCTGCTTCCACCACGAGCTGGTCGACAAGATCCTGGTCGACGGCGTGGAGATCCCCAAGGAAGCGACGGCGGCGTCGGACGGATATTTCTGAGAATCTCAGCCCCAGCCCCGCCACATTAGGCCGCTTGATCGAGGCGTCATTCAGCGCATACCTTCCGGCAATCAGGGAGGGCGCAATGGATCTTTTCAAACTGGACGGCGGCATGGCGCTGGTGACGGGCGCCGGCAGCGGCATTGGTCAGGCGATCGCGATTGGGCTTGCCGAGGCCGGCGCCGACGTCGCCTGTTTCGGCCATGCGTCCAAAGGCGGACTTGAAGAGACCGCCCACAGGATCACGGCACTTGGCCGCAAAGCGTTGGCGCTGACCGGCAGCGTGACGTCCGAGACTGACCTGGCCACGGCGATCGATCGTGCCGAAGCCGAACTCGGCGCGTTGACCGTCGCCGTCAACAATGCCGGCATTGCCGGATCGGAAGCGGCCGAGACCATGCCCCTGGAAAAATGGCGCAAGGTCCACGAGGTCAATGTCGCGGGCGTGTTTCTGTCCTGTCAGGCTGAAGCGCGCGTCATGCTTCCTCGACGCGCGGGCTCCATCATCAACATCGCCTCGATGTCCGGCACCATCGTCAACCGCGGGCTGACGCAGGCGCATTACAATTCCTCGAAAGCCGCCGTCATCCACATGTCGAAGAGTCTCGCCATGGAGTGGGCGGACCGCGGCCTGCGCGTCAACGTCGTCAGCCCGGGCTACACGCTGACGCCGATGAACAAGCGGCGGGAGGTCGCGGAGGAGATAAAGATCTTCAAGCGCGACACGCCGATGGGCCGTATGGCGGCGCCGGAAGAAATGGTCGGGCCGACCGTGTTCCTGGCCAGCCGCGCGTCAAGCTTCGTGACCGGCCTCGACCTGATCGTCGATGGCGGCTACGTGTGCTGGTAGACTGGCGGGGTGTCCCGCGGGACACCCACCTTGCTGATTTCACGGATGTGGGGGGAGGCGCGCCGCGCTACTCCGCCGCGACGCCCTTCACCTCAAGATAGCTCTCCATCGAATCGTCCAGCGCCTGCAGCCACGGCGTGTGATGGACCGGCGCCATGGTGCCGGTCATCAGCGAGCGGTACGCGTTGTCGCGGAAGGTCATGATGTTTTCCATCTTGTGGTGCTCCCACTCCATGAAGGTGTGGTTGACCGCCTCGACGTCGAAGCCCGGATAATCGGTCTGGTCCATCAGCTCCTTGGTGTAGTCGCCCTGGAACCAGATCATCTGCTCGGCGTCCTCCAGCGTCTCCTCACGTGCCCGCCACTTGGCGCTGTGCTCGGCCATCGCCTCGGCCGAGGGCAGCTTGATGCGGCCCATGATGACGTCGCGCGCATACCAGGCCTGCGCGTCGAACATGTTGAAGGTGTAGAACTGGTCCTGCATGCCGATATAGAACAGTTTCGGATTCTTCTCCCAGACGACGCCCTCATAGAGATCGAGCGGCCACATGCGGTTGGCGGTCTTGAGCTTGAGGTCGTCGGTCAGGAACGGGAAGGAATGCAGATAGCCGGTGCACAGGATGATGGCGTCGACATCCTTGGTGGTGCCGTCCTTGAAATGCGCCGTCTTGCCGACGACCTTTTGCAGCAGCGGCACCTCTTTCCAGTTCTCCGGCCATTTGAAACCCATCGGCTTGGAACGGTAGCTGGAGGTGATCGATTTGGCGCCGTATTTGTAGCATTGCGAACCGATGTCCTCGGCCGAATAGGAGCGGCCGATGATCAGGATGTCCTTGCCCTTGAATTCCATCGCATCGCGGAAGTCGTGGCTGTGCAGGATGCGGCCGTTGAAGGTGGAAAAGCCCTCGAAGTACGGCACGTTCGGCACGGAGAAATGGCCTGAGGCGACGACGACATTGTCGAACTCTTCCGAGTAAGTGACGTCGTTGGTGCGGTCATGCGCGGTGACGGTGAATTTCTTGGTCTCGTCGGAATAGGTCACCATGCGCACCGGGCTGTTGAAACGCACCCATTTGCGCACTCCGGATTTCTCGACCCGGCCCTTGATGTAGTCCCACAGCACGGCGCGCGGCGGATAGGAGGCGATCGGCCGGCCGAAATGCTCCTCGAAGGTGTAGTCGGCGAATTCGAGGCATTCCTTAGGGCCGTTCGACCACAGATAGCGGTACATGGAGCCGTGCACCGGGTCGCCATGCTCGTCGAGGCCGGTGCGCCAGGTGTAGTTCCACAGCCCGCCCCAGTCGCTCTGTTTTTCGAAGCACACGATTTCCGGGATTTCGGCGCCCTTGTCGGCGGCCGACTTGAAGGCCCTCAACTGGGCCAGGCCCGACGGTCCGGCTCCGATGACGGCGACACGAGATTTCATTGCGGGCCTCCTTTTTTGATTTCCCCAGCGAAACAAATTTCACTGAGAGTAACAGTAATTGGCCCTTCGGTGCTGTCAACTGGCCTTGCGCCGAAACTGCGTGAGGCCGAGGTAACTTTCTGCGAAGCGCGGGGGACAGGTGCCGCAGAAAGCGGACCTAATCCGCCACAAGGGCTTGGCGCACCCGTTGCGCTCCTGTATCGGCAACGAATATGTTCACCTAGAGTGAAATAATCAGCAGATTCTCACGGGAGACGACATGACGAAAAAGACTTCCGATCCCAAACTTGGTCGGAGCCCCGTGGCGGTCAAGATCAAGCCATCGTCGAAGGGCATTGGCCCGAACGGGCGCACGATCCGCACCCCGCTGACGCAGGACCCGCATGCCATCCGCGACACACGCGAGAAGGTGCTCGAAGTGGCGATCGGCCATGAGGTGCGGGCGTTCCGCAAGAAGCTCGGCATCACCGTCGCCGATCTCGCCGCGGCAACCGACATCTCGCTCGGCATGCTGTCCAAGATCGAGAACGGCATCACCTCGCCGTCGCTGACGACGCTGCAGGCGCTGTCACGGGCTCTGGGCGTACCGGTGACCGCCTTCTTCCGCCGCTTCGAGGAAGAACACAGCGCCGTCTTCGTCAAGGCCGGCGAAGGCGTCGATGTCGAGCGGCGCGGCACGCGCGCCGGCCACCAGTACAATCTGCTTGGACATATCGGCGCCAACACCAGCGGCGTCGTCGTCGAGCCCTATCTCATCACGCTGACCGAGAATTCGGACGTGTTCCCGACCTTCCAGCATGCGGGCATGGAGTTCCTCTACATGCTCGAAGGCGAGGTCGTGTACCGGCACGGCAACAACCTCTACCCGATGAAGCCGGGCGACAGCCTGTTCTTCGACGCCGACGCGCCGCACGGGCCGGAAGAGCTGACGCAACTGCCGATGCGGTATCTGTCGATCATTTGTTATCCGCAGAACAGCGCTGGGTGACACGCTTGGTTCCTCGCCCCACGATAGTGGGGAGAGGTGGCTCGGCGAAGCCGAGACGGAGAGGGGAGCGCCCTACGAAGGCCCCCTCTCCGTCCGCTTCGCGGACACCTCTCCCCCGCTTTGCGGGGGCGAGGAACCCAAGTCTTCAATCCGGCCCAAACCCCGGTGACGTCGGGCTGCCGTCATCCAGCTTGGACAGCCACTCCACCAGCGTCGGCCGATACCGCATCAGGCCTTTGTAAGTCGCGAGTTCTTCCGGAAGGTCGCGGATGACGCGGTGCAGGCGGCGCGCCCATTTCGGCTGCGTGACCAGCTCGTCCATCTTGATGAGGTAGCAGCGGATCGGGAATACGATGCCGTTGGAGCGCGGCAGCCGCCAGAAGCTCTGCAGTTCGACGCGCAGATGCACCTTGTCGCCGACATTTTCGGGCGTGACGGTGGCGCGGTCCGGGCCCCATTTGTGATAATTCTCGGGGCTGGTGTCGAGGCGCGGATTGATGGTCATCGTCCAATTGAGGCGCCGTGCCGGCTTGCCCTGCTGGATGTTGGTGAGAAACTTCAGCGCGCGGGTGAAAATTCCTTTCTCATGCGCCAGCGGAACCGGCGCGTGCCACTCGAAGAAATTCATGCCGATGTCGAAATCGAGCGACCAGTCGGCCTGGGTGGTGACCATGCCGGCATCCATCCACAGATTGCCGTCGCGCTGGTCGAGGATACAAAAATCGCCCTGGCTCTGGCGGGTGATGTATTCCATCGGGCCGTAGGGCAGCGTCGAGGTGTCGCCGAAGGTGAAGGTGTCGTCGATGCCGAGCGGCCGGTTGATCCAGCGCCAGCGGTCGCCGTTTCGCTCCAGCGTGAAATGCTCGGGATAGCCGAGCGCCTGCTGCTCCATCAGAAGCTCAAGCAGATCCCAGCCCGCCAGCGTCATATGCGGCAGCGACTGGCAGCGCAGCGGATCCTCGGCCAGCACCAAGGCGCGGTCCTGCATCTCGGCGACATAGTGCTCGTCGACGTCGATCAGGTTTTCCAGCACGCTGCCTTTCGGGCCGACGACATGCGGCTCGATGTTGACCGCGTACATGTAGGCGTCTTCGTTGAACGGGAACGGAAACCGCCTGATGTGCTCCGGGCTGTTCTTGAAGGTGTAGTCGTCGCGAAACGTTTCCTTGCGAAAGGTGATGCCCATTGACGCCTCCTATCTTTCCAGGACCAGCGACTTGCCCTCGAAGCGCGAGACGCAAGGCATGATCTTGCAGCCGGAACGGTGGTCTTCCTCGCTCAGCCAGTGATCGTTGTGGATGAACTTGCCGTCAGAGGAGATCACATTGGTCTCGCACTGGCCGCAGACGCCGCCACGGCAAAGATAAGGCGGGTCGACGCCGGCCGCTTCCATGGCTTCCAGCAGGCTCTGCTGTTCGCCGACGCGGATTGTCTTGTCGCTGAGGGCCAAGGTCACATCGAATGGCGCGCCGGGCTGGGGCGCCGCGAAATGCTCGAAATGCACGGTCTCCGAGGGCCAGCCGAGGCTAGCTGCGCGGTCGCGCACCCAGTTGATCATGCCGGCCGGGCCGCAGACATAGAGATGCGTGCCGAGCGGCTGCGAGGACAGGAGCCGGTCGAGATCGATGCGCTCCTCGCGGTCATCGTGATAGAGCCTGACGCGGTTGCCGTAGCGCTGCTGCAAGACGTCGGCATAGGTGCCCAGCGAAGCGGTGCGGCAGGTGTAGTGCAATTCGAAATTGCCGCCGGCGCCCGCCAACTGCGAGGTCTGCGCCATGAAGGGCGTGATGCCGATGCCGCCGGCCAGCATCAGGTGCTTCTTCGCCCTGAGATCCAGCGAAAACAAATTGACCGGATAGCTGATCACCATCTCCAGGCCGGGCTTGACCTGCCGGTGCATGAACAGCGAGCCGCCGCGGCCGACATCGTCGCGGCGCACCGAGATCGTGTATTCGCGCGTGTCGAGCGGCGAGCCCATCAGCGAATAGGGATTGAGCCTGGTGCGGTCGCCGTCGCGCATCTCGACCACGACATGAGCGCCGCCGGAAAAGGTCGGCAGCAGCTCGCCGTCGCGGCGGCGGAAATGGAAGCGCGTGACGAGATCGTTGATCGGAACGACGTCACTGACAACGACGTCGAGCTTGGTGGTGCCAGTGCTCATGGGAAGGCCTCCTCCATCGGAGGATTCTCCGTGCGATCCTCGGCGTTGATGCACACGCCCTGGAAGGCGGCGAGGCGCCTTGAATAGTGATCGCGCACCAGAAGCAGCAGGCCGCAATGCGCGCAGAGCGCCGGCTGCGTAGTCACATTTTCGGTGATGCCCTTGCAGTGCACGCATTGCATGCGGCGCGCCAGCGAGCCGCGATGCTCGGTCTGCATGGAAGTGTGGTCCATGCCGGCTTCGAGCGCTACCTGCATGGCCTGGCCGATCAGCCCTTCGGTACCGGCAAGATAGAGCCGCAGGCCCATATGAGCGTTGGTCAGCGTCTGCCTAAGCCGCGGCAAGAGGCTGGCGAAGGACGGCGCGATGTGGAGTTGCGCCGGCTTCAGCGCCTCAAGCGCGGCGATATGCTTGCCCTCGGGACCCGGAATGAAGACGATTTCCGCGCCTTCGAAAAAGCCGGGCGGCGCCTTGCCGGCCATGTCGATGATCGCCAGCGCGCCTTCGGCGTCGGCGATGAAGAGATGATGCTTGCCCGGCTGCGGAGAGAGCGTTCCGTAAATGGGCCGGCTGATGATCGTCTTGGCTGCCATTCGTCCTTCGTACCCTAGATCCCCTCCCCGTTGATGCTGCCTCAACCCTTGGCGGTGCGCTTGGTCTTCTTCGGGTCGTCGAACGGCAAGGGCTGCGCCGTCGCCTTGATGGAGCCGCTCCTGTTGCGGATCTCGAGCTTGGTGTCCTTGACGGCGCAATCCACGTCGAGACGGGCGATGCCCATCGATTTCTCGACCAGCGGCGAATACATCGCGCAGGTCACCACGCCGACCTTCTTGCCGTCGCGGTAGACCGGCGCGCCTTCGTCCGCCGGCTCCTTGCCGTCGAGCAGCACGCCATAGATCTTGAAGCGCTCCTTGCCCTTCAGCCGGTAATGTTCTTCGGCGCCGCGGAAGCCGGTCTTGCCGGGGCTGACGGTGAAGTCGAGGCCGAGCTCCCACAGCGTGTCGCCGGGGCCTTCGTTCTCGAACGGATATTTCTGGGAATTGTCGTAGGGGTAGAACAGCAGGTAGCTCTCGACGCGCAGCATGTCGAGCGTGGTGAAGCGGCACGGGATGATGCCGGCGCTCTTGCCCTCCTCCAGAATCCGATCCCAGATCGTTCCGGCGTCCTGGCCGCGGCAAAAGATCTCGTAGCCGCGCTCGCCGGTGTAGCCGGTGCGCGAGATCATCACCGGGAAGCCGAAGAGCTGCGTGTGCATATGATGGAAGTAGTTGAGGTCGCGGATGCCCGGCACATGCTTGGCGAGATAGTCGACAGCGGTCGGGCCCTGCAGCGACAGGTCATGCAAATTGTCGTCGAAGCGCAGCGACACGTCACGCCCCATGGCAGCGCGCTGCAACTCCTCATGGCCGGTGCCGGAGCCGTGCACGACCATCCAGGAGTTGGGGCTGATGCGATAGAGGATGCAGTCGTCGGTGAATTTACCTGCCTCGTTCAGCATGCAGGCATAGGCCGACTTGCCGGGATAGATTTTTTCCACGTCGCGCGTCGTGGCGAGGTCGATCAGATGCGAGGCGTGCGGCCCGGTGATGTGCACCTTCTTCAGGCCGGAGACATCCATCAGCCCGGCCTTGGTGCGGATCGCGATATATTCCTCGTCGGCGTCCTTGTCGTAGGTCCAGGCGGTGCCCATGCCGCTCCAGTCCTCGAGTTTCGAGCCGAGCGCGCGATGGCGATCCGCCAGGGTCGAGAATCTCCAGGATGCCGTCATCCGATCGTCCTCCGTGCAATTTTAGGTCGCTTTAAGCGGTTGCTGTTCCCTGCTCCTGCTTGGTGGCGGAGCTTGCCCGAATATTGACCGCAAACGGCGAGACCCTGCAATCCCCTTGAAGCAAATAATTTCATTGTCAGGCAAATTTCTTGCCCGTGGACAAACGCTTTACGGAGCGTAAATCCGGCTTGACAATTTCAAAGATCGGTCGGAATTTATGAAAAAAATTTCACTCTCTAGAAAGAGAGGACGCCCGGTCGATTTCGGGGCCGGACGTCGCCAGAAGGGGAAAACCGATGTCCGACCTGCAGCAGCGCGTCGAAGCGCTGTACCGCTCCGACGTGCGTGGATCCGTGCTCCTGATCGTATGCCTGTGGGTAACGATCCTCTTCGTCCTCCTGATGACATGGCCGTATATCCCGGACGGCGGGATCAAGCTCGTGGTGGCGGTCGCGGCCGCGGCGGTACTGATCTTCAACACCGCCGCGATCCTTGCCATGCTCAACCATTACAAGGAGGACAAGGACTTCATCTACGGGCTCGACATCAAGAACGCCGACGCGGCCCGCAACCGTCAATCCTGAGGGGGAGAAACCATGGCCCGCTATACCCCGCCGCAGCAGAGCAAGGCTGGACAGATCTTCGACATCGCGGTCGTGGTGGTCGCTATCTTCGTGGCGCTCTGGCTGCCGCTGAAGCTCGGTCTTGCCGGGGCGGCGAAGTCGATCGACCCGCTCGACGCCAAGACCTGGGACGCGCTCGGCCAGAACGCGACCATGGCCTCGATCTGGGAGAAGCTCGGCTACACGCCGGAGACGGCGCACGACGTGATCCAGAACCACTTCCACTACATCATCGACTGGCCGACGCTGATCATCATGGCGATCGTGCTCATCGCCTATTTCGTCTTCCTGTTCCGGGCCTCCGACAAGGAATATCGCGAGGTCATCAACGAGAAGTTCGACGACAAATAGATCTTCGACGACGACAAAGAGGCCGGGGAAAACATCATGTGGATGGGACTGTCTTATGTTTGCTGGGGCATCTCGGCCGTGCTGGCGCTGTGGATGCTCTACGACTGGTTCAAGGTCGACACTACCTATTCCGAGGACATGCTGACCTCCTCGCGCGAAGGCGAGCTTGAGGCCGTTTCCGAAAAGCACCGGATCTGAGCGGGGATTGACATGACGGCTGCGGTTGAAACGGGACTAACGACGACGATCCACGGCGACAGGGTCTCGCTGCTTCGGGTGCTCGGCCCGGCGCATGTCTGGGCGCTCGGCGTCGGCATCGTGCTGGTCGGCGAGTTCACCGGCTGGAACTTCTCCGCCGACAAAGGCGGCGCGCTTGCCGCGCTGATCGTCTGCTGGATCGTCGGACTGCTCTACACCTCTGTCGCCATGATCGACTCGGAGGTGACGTCCACCGTCGCCGCCGCAGGCGGCCAGTACGCGCAGGCCAAGCACATCGTCGGGCCGCTGATGGCCTTCAACGTCGCGCTGTTCCTGGTCTTCGCCTACACCATGCTCGAAGTGTCGGACGCGATCCTGCTCGGCGACACGATCGTCGCCAAGGCCGGCGTCGAAGGATTGACGCACAATTCCTTCATCGCCGCCACCATCGTGGTGCTGGCATGGCTCAACTATCGCGGCGTGCTGATGACGCTGAACGTCAACTTCGTCATCACTGCCATCGCCTATGTCTCGATCGTCATCCTGTTCTTCTCGGTCAGCCCATGGACGCAAGGCGCGGTGCTGAAACTCAACGAGCTGGTCACGCCCGGCAACGCGCTGCCTTACGGCTGGATCGGCGTGATCGCCGCCTTCCAGTTCGGCATCTGGTATTATCTCGGCATCGAGGGCACCACGCAGGCGGCCGAGGAGGTGCGCTCGCCGGCGCGCTCCCTGCCCTACGGCACGATGGCCGGCATGATCACGCTTCTGATCGCCGCCGCGATGACCTGGTATGTCTGCGCCTCGATGATGCCGTGGGAGTATCTCGGCATCACCTATTATCCGCTGTGGGACGCCGGCAAGCTGAGCGGCAGCCCGCTCTTGGAAAATCTTCTGTTCATCGCGACGTTGCTGTCGGCGCTCGCCTCGGCCAATGGCTGCATCAACGACGCGGCGCGCGCCTGGTTCTCACTCGGCCGCGACCGCTATCTGCCGAGCTGGTTCTCGGCGGTGCATCCGAAATACCGCACGCCCTACCGCTCGATCCTGTTCCTGCTGCCGATCGCGCTGGCCTTCGCCTTCATCGCCGACCTCAACCAGGCGATCACCTTCTCGATCCTGTCGGGCGTGCTGCAATACACCTTCATGAGCATCAACATCATGATGTTCCGCAAGAAGTGGCCGCTGGGCTCGATCCGCCGCGGCTACACGCACCCCTTCCACCCGCTGCCGGCGATCGTGCTGTTCTGCCTGTGCATGGTGACGTTCTTCGCCATCTTCCTCGGCTTCGGCTCGCAGCTGATCGCGATGACGGTGTTCTATTTCCTGATCTCGCTCTGGTTCCACTTCTACCGCTACAAATTCGTGCGGCGCGGCGATCAGTTCTCGATGCCGTGGCCGAAGCCGCAGGGTTATTGAGTGGAGTGAAGGCCCGCCTGTCGACGGCGGGCCGTGGCGTGTCGAAATGTCTGAACTGACCTCAGTACTTGTTACCGGGGCGATGGCATTGGCCGTCGTCGCCCATATTGCCTGGCTCGCGCGCGCCAGCCGCGACAGGGCGAAAGCGGCCTTGGCCGCCGATTTGGCAAATGTTCGCAGCGTCATTGCGGATGCCGCCGACATTTCCGACGGCACGGCCGGCGTCGTCACCTGGGCCGGCACGTGGAATGGCCAGCGAGTCCAAATGCGCACCATCGTCGACACGCTGGCGACGCGAAAGCTGCCGACGCGCTGGCTCAGCGTTTCGATAACCGAGCCGGTCGCGGTGCCGGGCATTTTCGACATGATGATGCGGCCGAATTCGGCGACGACCTTCTCCAACTTCGACCATCTGCCGCACATGCTGCCGAAGGTGCTCGGCTTTCCCGCCGACGCTGTGCTGCGCACCGACCGCAAGGGCGTCGCCTTCCCGCAGGATCTGATCGCCGCGCATACGGAGGTTTTTGCCGAAGGTCGCGCCAAGGAATTGCTGATCACGCCAAAGGGCGTGCGCATCGTCTGGCTGCTCGCCGAGGCCGAGCGTGCCCGCTACGGCGTGTTCCGCCAGGCCGCGTTCAGCGACGCAGGGATCGATCCGGCCTTGATCGAACGGTTGCTCGAGGCGGCGTCGGGCCTTCGCGAAGCCATCAACCGGCGCGAAAGGCAGGCGGCATGAGCGACGGAACCGCCACCCCTGCTCCCGTGAATCCCTATCTCGTGCTCGGCGCCGCGACCGTCTTGCCGGCAAGCGGCCACGTCATGCTCGGCGTGCCGGCGCGCGGCCTGCAGTTCCTGTTCTTCATGGTGATCCTTGGCTGGATAACAACCAAGCTGGCGCCGGCCGATGCCAGCTTCATCGGCCGGCATGCTGGCGGCTTCCTGATCTATGCGCTGTCGATCCTCGACGCCTACAGGATCGCGCGCATCCGCCATGCGATTTGGGTTCACAAGGCGCGTCCGGGCGGCGATAGTGCCGAGGGCGACGCGCCATCGAACATATAACCTCAGGAAAATTTCTTTCATACCATTGAATTAAGCAAGCTCATTCGGTACATCATTTTGAGAGCCAGAAACATCGGAGGCTGACATGTGCGGAATCGTTGGACTTTTCCTGAAGGACAAGACGCTGGAGCCGAAGCTCGGCGCGATGCTGTCCGAGATGCTGGTATCGCTCAGCGACCGCGGACCGGACAGCGCCGGCATCGCCATCTATGGCGCCACGACCGGCAATGAGGCCAAGATCACCGTGCAGTCGCCAAAGCCCGATCGCGATTTCCGCGGCCTCGACGCCGAGCTCGCCAAGGCGATCGGCGCGCCGGTGAGCGTCGCGGTCAAGTCCACCCACGCCGTCATCCGGACCACGCAGGACAGGGTCGACGCCGCGCGCGAAGCGCTGCAGACGCTGCGGCCCGACATCCGCATCATGGGCGCGGGCGAGGCGGTGGAGATCTACAAGGAAGTCGGCCTGCCGGAAGCCGTCGTCGAACGTTTCGACGTCCGCTCGATGACCGGCACGCACGGCATCGGCCACACCCGCATGGCGACGGAATCGGCGGTCACCACGATGGGCGCGCATCCCTTCTCGACCGGCGCCGATCAGTGCCTGGTGCATAACGGCTCGCTCTCCAACCACAACAATGTGCGGCGCGAGTTGATCCGCGACGGCATGAAGTTCGAGACCGAGAACGACACCGAGGTGGCGGCCGCCTATCTCTCCAACCGGATGGCGCATGGCAAGAATCTGGGCGAGGCGCTGGAGGGCACGCTCTCCGACCTCGACGGCTTCTTCACCTTCGTGGTCGGCACCAAGAACGGCTTCGGCGTCGTGCGCGACCCGATCGCCTGCAAGCCGGCTGTGATGGCCGAGACCGACCAGTATGTCGCCTTTGGCTCGGAATATCGCGCGCTCACCAAGCTGCCCGGCATCGACAATGCGCGGGTCTGGGAGCCGGAGCCCGCAACCGTTTACTTCTGGGAGCACTGAGCCGATGCCGGCAAACACAATGTCGAAAGCCGAGCGCGATCAGAGCCATGCGAGGGTCTTCGACCTCTCGCAGCATTCGCTGCGCGAATTGAACCAGGCGCTGCACAAGCTCACGCCCGGCTCGAACGAGACCGCCTGGGAAGTGCTCAATCCGAAGGGCAGCCATTCGGTCGCCGTCGGCGTCGACCAGCCGGTCTCGATCGATGTGCGCGGCAGCGTCGGCTATTACTGCGCCGGCATGAATGACGGCGCCGCGATCACCGTGCATGGCTCGGCCGGCCCGGGCGTCGGCGAGAACATGATGTCGGGCTCGATCGTCATCAAGGGCGACGCCAGCCAGTATGCCGGCGCCACCGGCCGCGGCGGCCTGCTGGTCATCGAGGGCAACGCCTCGTCGCGTTGCGGCATCTCGATGAAAGGCATCGACATCGTCGTGCACGGCAATATCGGCCACATGTCGGCCTTCATGGCGCAGTCCGGCAACCTCGTGGTGCTGGGCGATGCCGGCGACGCGCTGGGCGATTCCATCTACGAGGCGCGGCTCTTCGTGCGCGGCAAGGTCGAAAGCCTCGGCGCCGACTGCATCGCCAAGGAGATGCGGCCGGAGCATTTGGAGTTGGTGCAGGGCCTGCTCGACAAGGCCGGCGTTACCGGCGTCAAGGCGTCGGAGTTCAAGCGCTACGGCTCGGCCCGCAAACTCTACAATTTCAACATCGATAACGCCGACGCGTATTGAGGCAAGATGACCTACCGCAACCCGCCGACGACGCCGCGCAAATCCGCGACCTTCGACGACTACACGCTTTCCGAAATCCGCCGCGCGGCCGCGACCGGCATCTATGACATCCGCGGCGCCGGCGCCAAGCGCAAGCTGCCGCATTTCGACGACCTGCTTTTCCTCGGCGCCTCGATCTCGCGCTATCCGCTCGAGGGCTATCGCGAGCGCTGCGACACCAGTGTCGTGCTCGGCTCACGCCACGCCAGGAAGCCGATCGAGCTGAAGATCCCGATCACCATCGCCGGCATGAGTTTCGGCTCGCTGTCCGGTCCGGCCAAGGAAGCCCTGGGGCGCGGCGCCACACTTTCCGGCACCTCGACCACCACCGGCGACGGCGGCATGACCGAGGAAGAGCGCGGCCATTCGAAGACGCTGGTCTACCAGTATCTGCCGTCGCGCTACGGCATGAACCCGCGCGACCTGCGCCGCGCCGACGCCATCGAAGTGGTGGTCGGCCAGGGCGCCAAGCCCGGCGGCGGCGGCATGCTGCTCGGACAGAAGATCTCCGACCGCGTCGCCGAGATGCGCACGCTGCCCAAGGGCATCGACCAGCGCTCGGCCTCGCGCCATCCCGACTGGACAGGACCCGACGATCTCGAAATCAAGATCCTCGAGCTGCGCGAGATCACCGACTGGGAAAAGCCGATCTACGTCAAGGTCGGCGGCGCCCGCCCCTATTATGACACCGCGCTCGCGGTGAAGGCCGGCGCCGACGTCGTCGTGGTCGACGGCATGCAGGGCGGCACGGCCGCTACCCAGGAGGTGTTCATCGAGAATGTCGGCCAGCCGACGCTTGCCTGCATCAGGCCGGCGGTGCAGGCGCTGCAGGACCTCGGCATGCACCGCAAGGTGCACCTCATCGTCTCCGGCGGCATCCGCAACGGCGCCGATGTCGCCAAGGCGCTGGCGCTCGGCGTCGACGCGGTGTCGATCGGCACGGCGGCGCTGGTCGCGCTCGGTGACAATGATCCGCGCTGGGAGGCGGAGTACAATGCGCTGGGCACCACGGCCGGCGCCTATGACGACTGGCACGAGGGCCGCGACCCTGCCGGCATCACCACGCAGGACCCCGAATTGATGAAGCGGGTCGACCCGATCGCGGCAGGACGGCGGCTGGCGAATTATCTTAAGGTGATGACGCTGGAGGCGCAGACGATTGCCCGCGCCTGCGGCAAGAACAGCCTGCACAATCTCGAGCCCGAGGATCTCGTCGCGCTCTCGATCGAAGCCGCCGCTATGGCCGGCGTGCCTTTGGCCGGCACCAACTGGATACCCGGGAAGAACGGCTTCTAGGACAACTTCCAAGACCACGTAAGCGAGGAACTATAATGGGGAACGATCTCGCCGCATTCGCCAAGGAGAACGGCGTCAAATATTTCATGATCTCCTACACCGACCTGTTCAGCGGGCAACGCGCCAAGCTGGTGCCGGCGCAGGCGATCGCCGACATGCAGAAGGACGGCGCGGGCTTCGCCGGCTTCGCGACCTGGCTCGACCTCACGCCGGCGCATCCGGACATGCTGGCGGTGCCGGATCCGGATTCGGTCATCCAATTGCCCTGGAAGCCCGAGGTCGCCTGGGTGGCGGCCACCTGCGTGATGGACGACAAGCTCGTCGACCAGGCGCCGCGCAACACCCTGAAGCGGGTGATCGATGAAGCCGCCCGCGACGGCATGCATGTCAAGACCGGCGTCGAGGCCGAGTTCTTCCTGATCTCGCCCGACGGCAAGGCGATCTCCGACGAATACGATACAGCCTCAAAGCCCTGCTATGACCAGCAGGCGGTGATGCGCCGCTACGACGTCATCGCCGAGATCTGCGACCATATGCTGGCGCTTGGCTGGGGCCCATACCAG
This sequence comes from Mesorhizobium sp. M2E.F.Ca.ET.219.01.1.1, assembly GCF_004016445.2. GTDB lineage: Bacteria > Pseudomonadota > Alphaproteobacteria > Rhizobiales > Rhizobiaceae > Mesorhizobium. The sequence goes on along the minus strand of NZ_SADT02000002.1, from coordinate 293,775 downwards.
AACGACCACGAGGACGCCAACGGCCAGTTCGAGATGAACTGGAACTTCGATCACGCGTTGGCGACCGCCGACAAGCACTCCTTCTTCAAGTTCATGGTCAAGTCGATCGCGGAAAAGCATGGCCTGCGCGCGACGTTCATGCCGAAGCCCTTCCAGGGCCTGACCGGCAATGGCTGCCATGCGCATATCTCGGTGTGGGATGAGGCCGGCAAGACCAATGTCTTTGCCGACAATTCGGAGGAGCTCGGCCTCTCCGTCAAGGGCAGGAACTTCCTCGGCGGCATCATGAAGCATGCCTCGGCGCTTGCCGCGATCACCAACCCGACGGTCAATTCCTACAAGCGCATCAACGCGCCGCGCACTATATCCGGCGCGACCTGGGCGCCGAACACGGTGACCTGGACCGGCAACAACCGCACCCACATGGTGCGCGTGCCGGGACCTGGGCGCTTCGAGCTGCGCCTGCCCGACGGCGCCGCCAACCCCTACCTCCTGCAGGCCGTCATCATCGCCGCCGGCCTCGACGGCATCCGCTCCAAGGCCGACCCCGGCAAGCGCTACGACATCGACATGTATCAGTTCGGCCATACCGTCACGGACGCGCCGAAACTGCCGCTCAACCTGCTCGACGCGCTGCGCGAATTCGACAACGACAAATCGCTCAAGGCGGCGCTGGGTGAGGAATTTTCGTCGGCATATCTAAAGCTGAAGCAGCAGGAATGGAATTCCTATGCTTCGCACTTCACGCAGTGGGAGCGCGACCACACGCTGGATATCTAGCATCCAGCGTTGCGGGTGAGCGGCCTCGGAATGACGCAATGAAATATTCGATCTTCTCGCTCGCTCGCGCCGCCCTCTCCGGCCACAAGAACTGGCAGTCGACCTGGCGTGACGCAGCACCCAAGGATCGCTACGACGTGATCATCATCGGCGGCGGCGGGCATGGGCTCGCCACCGCCTGGTTTCTCGCCAGCGAGTTCGGCATCCGCAACGTCGCGGTGCTCGAAAAAGGCTGGATCGGCTCCGGCAATGCCGGCCGCAACACCACCATCATCCGCTCCAATTACGGCCTGCCCGGCAATACCCGCTTCTACGAATTGTCGATGAAGCTGTGGGAGCGGATGGAGCAGGACCTCAACTACAACGCCATGGTAAGCCAGCGCGGCGTGCTCAACCTCTACCATTCCGACGCGCAGCGCGACGCCTTCGCCCGGCGCGGCAACACCATGCGCATCAACGGTATCGATGCCGAGCTGCTCGACCAGGCGGCGCTGCGCAAAATGCTGCCATTCCTGAATTTCGAGAATGCGCGCTTTCCAATCCAGGGCGGGCTGCTGCAGCGCCGCGGCGGCACGGCCCGCCACGACGCTGTGGTCTGGGGCTATGCGCATGCGGCGAGCGGGCTCGGTGTCGACATCATCCAGAATTGCGAGGTCACCGGCTTCGTGCGCGACGCCAACGGCAAGGTGACCGGCGTCGAGACCTCTCGCGGCAAGATAGGCGCCAGTAAAGTCGGCATGGCGGTGGCCGGCTCTTCCTCGCGCGTCGCGGCGATGGCCGGCTTGCGCCTGCCGATCGAGAGCCATGTTCTGCAGGCCTTCGTCTCCGAGGCGATCAAGCCGCTCATCCCCGGCGTCATGACCTTCGGCGCCGGGCACTTCTATGTGAGCCAGTCGGACAAGGGCGGGCTGGTCTTCGGCGGCGACATCGACGGCTATAATTCCTATGCCCAGCGCGGCAACCTGCCGGTGGTCGAGGATGTCTGCGAAGGTGGCATGGCGCTGATCCCGATGATCGGCCGCGTGCGGTTGCTGCGCCAGTGGGGCGGCATCATGGACATGTCGATGGACGGCACGCCGATCATCGACAAGAGCCCGGTCGACGGCCTCTATATCAATGCCGGCTGGTGCTATGGCGGCTTCAAGGCAACGCCGGGCTCAGGCCTCGTCTTCGCTCATCTTCTGGCGCGCGACGAGTCGCACAAGGAGGCTGCCCGCTTCCGCCTCGACCGCTTCCAGCGCGGCGCCATGATCGACGAGAAGGGCCAGGGCGCCCAACCGAACCTCCATTGAAGACCCAGCCATGCGTATAATCTGTCCCTTCTGCGGCGAACGCGAACTCGGCGAGTTCACCTATCTCGGCGACGCCAAGCCGCAGCGCCCCGCGGCCGACGCCGGCGAGGACGCCGTCTACGATTACGTCTATCTGCGCGACAACATCGCCGGCGTGATGAGCGAGCACTGGTACCATGGCGGCGGCTGCCGGGCCTGGCTGAAGGTCACGCGCAACACGCTGACGCATGAGATTTCGGCCGTCGAGCCGACGGCGGGCGCCGGCGCCGCCAAGGTTGGTGCGTGATGGTCGCCGGCGCGCAAACACACCGGCTGGCGAACGGCGGTGTCATCGATCGCTCAACGTCGCTGAGCTTCCGCTTCGACGGCAAGACCCTGCTCGGCTTCCAGGGCGACACGCTGGCTTCCGCGCTGGTTGCCAACGGCGTCAAGCTGGTCGGCCGCTCCTTCAAATATCACCGCCCGCGCGGCGTCCTCACCGCCGGTTCGGAAGAGCCCAACGCGCTGGTCGAATTGCGCAGCGGCGCGCGGCGCGAGCCGAACACCAAGGCGACCACGGCCGAACTCTATGAAGGCCTCGAAGCCGCCAGCCAGAACCGCTGGCCGTCGCTCAATTTCGACGTCATGTCGGTCAACCAGTTGTTCGCGCCGATCTTCGTCGCCGGCTTCTACTACAAGACCTTCATGTGGCCGGCGAAATTCTGGGAAGCGATCTACGAGCCGGCGATTCGGCGCGCCGCCGGCCTCGGCCGCGCGGCAGGCGTTTCCGATCCCGATCACTATGACAAGGCCTGGGCGCATTGCGACGTGGTGATCGCGGGTTCCGGGCCGGCTGGTCTGGCGGCTGCCCTTGCCGCCGGCCGTAGCGGCGCGCGCGTCATCCTGTGCGAGGAGGACTTTGTCCTGGGCGGGCGGCTGCTTGCCGATGGCGGCGCCATCGACGGACTGCCCGCCGCCGAATGGGTTGCGCGCGCGGTTGCCGAACTGACTGCGCTGCCGGATGTACGCATCATGACGCGCACGACTTTGTTCGGCGTCTATGACGGCGGCACCTATGGCGCGATCGAGCGCGTCAACGACCATGTGCCGGTGCCGCCGGAGCATCAGGTGCGGCAGCGGCTGTGGCGCATCGTCGCCAAGCGCTGCGTCGTCGCCGCCGGCGCGATCGAGCGTCCCATCGTCTTTGCCGGCAACGACACGCCGGGCGTGATGATGGCATCGGCCATGCGCTGCTATATCAACCGCTACGCCGCTGCGCCGGCCAGACGCATCGCGCTCTTCACCAACAACGAGGATGGCTGGCGAACGGCCGAAACGGCGATCGCGGCAGGGCTGCAGGTGGCGGCCGTGATCGATGCCCGGCCGGACGTTTCGCCGGCGCATCGCTCGCTGGCCAGCAAGGGCGGCTTCCCGGTGCTGCACGGCTCGGTCTCCGCTGTCGATGGCGGCAAGACCGGCGTGCGCAAGATTTCCGTCGCGCTGACCGGCGGCGCGCGCGCCGAGGTCGAGGCGGACGGGCTTGCCGTCTCCGGCGGCTGGAATCCGGCGGTCGGGCTCACCTCCTACCATCGCGGCCGGCCGAAATGGCGCGACGACATCGCGGCCTTCGTGCCGGACGGCGCGCCGCCCGGCATGGTCGCCGCGGGCGCCGCCAACGGCGCTTTCGGTCTCGGCGCCTGCCTGCGCGAAGGGTTCGAAGCCGGCGCTGCCGCGGCACGCGATGCCGGGCGCGGCGGCAATATCGGCTCCATGCCTGTCGCCGACGACGAGGCGTTTTCGCTGACGCCGCTCTGGCATGTCGCCGGCAAGGGCAAGGCCTTCGTCGATCAGCAGCATGACGTCACCGCTTCCGATGTCGAATTGGCGCAGCGCGAGGGTTTTCAATCGGTCGAGCATCTGAAGCGCTACACGACGCTCGGCATGGCGACCGACCAGGGCAAGACCTCCAATGTTGCCGGCCTCGCCATCATGGCGGCGGTCAGCGGCAAGTCGATCCCCGAGACAGGCACCACGATCTACCGGCCGCCCTATGTGCCGGTCGCCATCGGCGCTTTCGCCGGCCATCACCGCGACGAGAATTTCCATGCGACACGGCTGACGCCGTCGCATCATTGGGCCGCCGAACAGGGCGCGGTGTTTGTCGACACCGGCCTGTGGAAGCGGGCGCAGTGGTATCCGCACGCGGGAGAGAAGGACTGGCTGGAATCGGTGACCCGCGAGGTCAAGGCAGTGCGCAGCGGCGTCGGCTTCTGCGATGTCTCGACGCTCGGCAAGATCGACGTGCACGGGCCCGACGCCGGCGCCTTCCTCGACCGCGTCTACATCAACGCCTTCTCCAGCCTCGCCGTCGGCAAGGCGCGCTACGGCTTGATGCTGCGCGAGGACGGCATCGTCTATGACGACGGCACGACTTCGCGTCTGGCCGAAGACCATTATTTCCTCACCACCACCACGGCCAAGGCCGGGCTGGTGATGCAGCATCTGGAGTTCTGCCGGCAGGTGCTGTTCCCCGAGCTCGATGTGCAGCTTACGTCGGTTTCCGATCAGTGGGCGCAGTTCTCGATCGCCGGGCCGAGTGCGCGGAAACTGCTGCAACAAATCGTTGATGAGTCCGAAGACCTGTCGAACGAAGGCTTCCCGTTCATGGGCGCGCGCGAGGTCAAGCTGCGCGGCGGCCTGAAGGCAAGGCTGTTCCGCATCTCCTTCTCCGGCGAGATGGCGTTCGAGATTTCGGTGCCGGCGCGTTACGGCGAGGCGATGGCACGCAATCTGATGATCGCCGGCAAGCCATTCGGCGTGACGCCTTACGGCACCGAAGCGCTCGGCGTGATGCGCATCGAAAAGGGCCATGTCGCCGGACCGGAGCTCAACGGCACCACCACTGCGGGCGATCTTGGCCTCGGCAAGATGATGTCGACCAAGAAGCATTTCATCGGCCGCGTCATGGCGGGCCGCGAGGCGCTCACCGCGCCGAACCGGCAGGTGGTCGTCGGCATCAAGCCGACCGACAAGGCACGGCGCCTGCGCTCCGGCGCGCACATCATTCCGAAGGGCGAGACGCCCGGCCCCGACAACGACCAAGGCTATGTCACCTCGGTCTGCTTCTCGCCGGTGCTCGACCAGTGGATCGGGCTCGGCCTCGTCGAGCGCGGCCGCGAGCGGATCGGCGAGATCGTGCGCGCGCACGACCCGCTGCGCTCAGAGGACTACGATGTCGAGCTCTGCAATTCCGTCTTCTACGATCCGGATGGAGGGCGCCAGCGTGGCTGATTTTTCCTGGGACGTCCGCAGCCCGCTCGACCGCGCGCTGGTCGCCGGCCCCTATGGTGTGCAGGGTGACGCCGGAGTGGCGCTGACCGAGATCCGCAATTTCGACCTCATCCAGGTGATGGCGCGGCGCGGCAAGGCCGGCGAGACGGCGAAGGCCGCGCAGGCGCGCTTCGGTGCTGCCGCGCCGGAAACGCCCAAGACTGTCGCTACGGCCGATGCGACGCTGATCTGGTCGGGACCGGACCAGTTCCTTGTGCTGTCCAAGGGTGGCAAGCACACAATGGCGGCTCTTGCGCCTGTATTTGCCGGCTCGGCTTCGCTGTCCGACCAGAGCCATGCGCGGGCGCTGATCAGCATCTCCGGCGACAAGGCCCGCGCGATGCTCGCCAAGCTGTCGTCGGTCGATTTGCATCCCGATGTGTTCGGCGTGGGTGCGGCCGCTGCCACGTCGATGGACCACACGAGTGTTACGCTGTGGCGCGGTGATGATCGCAATGGCCAGGCTGTGTTCAATCTCTTGGTGTTCGCAACTTTTGCCGAGAGCCTCTGGCATACCATTCTAGACTCCGCTGCCGAGTATGGCGCGACCATCGGCCATTCCGAGGATCTTTAGCGTCCAACCGGCGAAACTCGGCGCTGCCCCTCATCTGCCTGCCGGCATCTTGTCCCCGTATAGTGACGGGGAGAAGGGGCTGGCCGCAACGACGGCACTCCGACCTGCAGCGTTGGTGATTGGCGAAATCGAAGGCGGCAGCGTCCTTCGCCCCGTTTACGGGGAGAAGGTGCCCGAAGGGCGGATGAGGGGCGGCGCCGACGTTCGGGATTAGGTTGATCGGCAAGAACCTGCCTGAGCGACGGCACCAATGACGGCACCGCAGCCTTGCCAAACGCCCTCACCCTGCTATTCTCTCAGCGAAAATAATTTTACACACAGGCAACCTTGTTTCTCGCTCGGAGGAGGGTTTGAGATGAGCCAGTCGCCCTACCCCGCCTTCCAGTCCGGACCGCCCAAGCCCAGCCTGATCCTGAGGCCTGGCGAGATCCGCCTGCCGCCGGGCCTGGAGCGCTACACCGTGCAGGGCAATGGCGCGGTGCTCATCAATGTCGAGGCGGGCGACAGCGTCAGCGTCACCAATGTCGAAGGCGGGCAGCCTTGCGAGCTTTTGGCCTGGGACAAATCCGGCGTCACCGATCCCGGCATTTTCGGCGAGCGTTCCAACAGCAATGCGGCCGGCATCAAGGCGCTGCTCGCCGAGGGCGACGACAGCCTCTCGGCGCTGCGCCTCAGCCTCGAGCGCCGCAAGGTGCAACTCGACCAACCGAAAGGCGTGCGCGTGTTCGGCGGCGCCACGCCGGCCGGCACCGAGCAGAGCTTTTCCGTGCAGCGCGACGGCGCGCTGCTGATAGCGGCGCCCGGCGGGCCGATGCTGGTCGACGGCCACAACACGGCGACGCCGCTGACCGTAATCGTGCGCCGCGCCACGATCCGGCTGAAGACAAGAGGCCAGCTTGCCGATCCGCTCGCCGATCCGGTGCTCGATCTGCGCGTGAAATCGGCAACCGCCGAAGCCTATTTCGTCAAGGCGGGCGACTATCTGCAGATCATCGATGTCGATGGCCGGCAATGCACCGACTTCCAGTGCTTTTCGGCGCGCAAGCTGGACAAGGGCCGCGACCTGCCGCTCGACGTCACCACCACCCGCACGCTGATGGGCTCGGCCTATCCGATGCCCGGCCTGCATTCGAAATATTACGACCAGGACATGGAGCCGCTGGTCGAGGTGGTGCAGGACACATGCGGTCGGCACGACGCTTTCGCGCTCGCCTGCGCCGCCAAATACTACGACGACATCGGCTATCCCGGCCACACCAACTGCTCGGAGAATTTCAACAAGGCGCTTGCCGACAAGGGCGTAACGCCCCGCGCCGGGTGGATGGCGATCAACTTCTTCTTCAACACGGCGATCGACGCGCATGGCGTGATGGTGTCGGACGAGCCGTGGTCGCGCCCGGGCGACTATGTGCTGCTCAGGGCCCTGACTGACATCGTCTGCGTGTCCTCGGCCTGCCCGGACGACACCACGCCATCCAATGGCTGGGACCTCACCGACATCCATGTGCGCAGCTACTCCGGCCAGCACAAATTCTCGCGAGCGATCGCCAGACGCATGAAGCCCGACTCGGAACCGAAAATGACCCGCGAGACAGCCTTTCATTCGAGCTTTGCCAAGCACACGCGCGACTTCGTCGAATACAGGGGCTATTGGCTGGCCAATTCCTTCGCCAAGGAAGGGCCGATCGCCGAATACTGGGCCTGCCGGCAGGACGCTGTGATCATGGACCTGTCGCCACTGCGCAAGTTCGAGGTCACCGGACCCGATGCCGAGGCGCTGCTGCAATACACGCTGACCCGTGACGTCAAGAAGCTCGGCGTCGGCCAGGTCGTCTACACCGCGATGTGCTACGAGCATGGCGGCATGATCGACGACGGCACGCTGCTTCGACTCGGCAAGGACAATTTCCGCTGGGTCGGCGGCGACGATCTGTCCGGCGAGTGGCTGCGCGAGACCGCCAAGAAGCTCGGCCTCAACGTGCTGGTGCGCTCGTCCACCGACCAGATGCACAACATCGCCGTGCAGGGGCCGAAGAGCCGCGACATTTTGAAGGAAGTGATCTGGACTTCGCCAGTGCAGCCCTCGATCCGCGAGCTCGAATGGTTCCGCTTCGCCGTCGCGCGCATCGGCGGCGGCAATGGCGTGCCGGTCGTGGTCTCGCGCACCGGCTATACGGGCGAGCTCGGCTATGAAATCTGGTGCCATCCGCGCGACGCGGAAAAGGTGTTCGACGCCGTCTGGGAAGCCGGCCAGCCGCACGGGCTGAAGCCGATGGGCCTGCAGGCGCTCGACATGGTGCGCATCGAGGCCGGGCTGATCTTCGCCGGTTACGAATTCTCCGACCAGACCGATCCGTTCGAGGCCGGCATCGGCTTCACCGTGCCGCTCAAGACCAAGGCCGACGACTTCATCGGCCGCGACGCGCTGATCCGGCGCAAGGAGCACCCGCAGCACAAGCTCGTCGGGCTCGACATCGATGCCAACATTCCGGTCGGCCATGGCGACTGCGTCCATGTCGGCCGCGCCCAGATCGGCGTGGTCACGTCCGGCATGCGCTCGCCGGTGCTCGGCAAGACCATCGCGCTGGCAAGGCTCGACGTCACCCATGCCGACATCGGCACCGAGGTCGAGATCGGCAAGCTCGACGGCCATGCCAAGCGGCTGCCGGCACACGTCGTGGCTTTTGCCCATTACGATCCGCAGAAGTCAAAGCCGCGATCCTGATACGCCTCCAAGGCCAGATCCGACCCTCACCGGCCGCCGCCGGCGGCGGTCGGATCAATGTTTCGAAAGCGTGATGTGCATGACATCCACAAAACGCTTGACGCGAAAGCGCGCCGGATCAATGTTCACTCTAAAGAAAAAAATACGACTGAGTGGAAACACGACGGTCGGACCATAGTGGCCGGGGAGCAAGCTTCGCGAGAGCCGAAGCGTCGCCGGCGGGGAACAGAAAAAAGGGGAAGACACAAGAAATGAGCACGATAAGCACGGCCCTGGAGCAGCCTGCCGAAAGCAAGCTGCTCAGGCATATCGACTGGCGTGGCGCCTTCTGGGTGGCAAGCGGCGTTCCGGCGCTGGTCCTGTTCTCGATCGGCGGCATTGCCGGCACGACCGGGACGCTGGCCTTTCTGATCTGGACGGTGTCCATGATCATGGGTTTCCTGCAATCCTTCACCTATGCGGAGATTGCCGGCCTGTTTCCGAACAAGTCGGGCGGCGCCTCGATCTACGGCGCTACCGCCTGGCTGCGTTATTCGAAATTCATCGCGCCGCTGTCGGTGTGGTGCAACTGGTTTGCCTGGTCGCCGGTGCTGTCGCTCGGCTGCTCCATCGCCGCCGCCTATATCCTCAACGCGCTGGCGCCGATCCCGGTCTTCTCCGAGACCTCGCCGGAGGTTGTCGCCTATATCGCCGCACACGCGGGGACGGCACCTGCCGACGCCATCGCCGCGGTCACCGCCGCCGCAACACCTGCGATCCGCACCTGGACGCTGTGGGGCCACACGCTCGGCCCGGTCTCCTTCACGCTCAACGCCACCTTCTTCATCGGCGCGGTGCTGATGCTGGTCATCTTCGCCATCCAGCATCGCGGCATTCTCGGCACGGCCAATGTGCAGAAATATATCGGCCTGCTGGTCATCATCCCGATGCTGATCGTCGGTGTGGTGCCGATCATCACCGGCCAGATCGACTATGCCAATTTCTCGCCGCTGGTGCCGCTGGCCGCGGCCTACGCGCCGGATCCCGGTTCGTGGAACATCGCCGGCTGGACCTTGGTGCTGGGCGGCATGTTCATCGCCGCATGGTCGACCTACGGCTTCGAGACCGCGGTCTGCTACACGTCGGAATTCAAGAACCCCGGCACCGACACGTTCAAGGCCATCTTCTATTCCGGCCTGCTCTGCATGCTGCTCTTCATCCTGGTGCCCTTCACCTTCCAGGGCGTGCTGGGCCTGAACGGCATGCTGGCGACGCCGATCGTCGACGGCTCCGGCGTCGCCGACGCGCTGGCCGGCATGGTCGGCGGCGGCAAGATCATCCACAGCCTGCTGGTCATGCTGATGATCCTGGCGCTGGTGCTTTGCATCATGACGGCGATGGCCGGCTCCTCGCGCACGCTCTACCAGGGCTCGGTCGACGGCTGGCTGCCGCGCTATCTCAGCCACGTCAACGAGCATGGCGCGCCGACGCGGGCGATGTGGACCGATCTCTGCTTCAACCTGGCCGTTCTGGCGATCGCCTCGGCCGACGCGACGAGCTTCTTCTTCATCCTCGCCGTGTCGAATTGCGGCTACATCATCTTCAACTTCCTCAACCTCAACGCCGGCTGGATCCACCGCATCGACAACGGCCATATCAACCGGCCGTGGAAGGCGCCGACCTGGCTGCTCGGCATCGGCGCCATCTTCGCCTATTTCAACGCGGTCTTCATGGGCGCCGGCGCCAAGGTGTGGAACCCGATGGCGCTGTGGGCCGGCCTGATCACGGCTGCCTTGATCATCCCGGTGTTCTGCTTCCGCCACTACATCCAGGATGGCGGCAAGTTCCCCGAGCATATGCTGGCCGATCTCGGCATGGCGGGGGCAGACCTCTCCGTCAAGAAGGCGGGCATGCTACCCTACCTGACGCTCGCCGCCGGCGTGGTCGTGATGCTGATCGCCAACTGGGTGTTCGTCATCTGACGTGGCAACCTGAATGGAAACGGGCGCGCTTCGGCGCGCCCGTTTGTTTTTGGCGAGTTTATCGAAGCTGAGATCAGCCGGCCTTGCGGACGGCCGCTCCTTCGAAGAACCGGTTCGGCGGTCGCTTCAGGCCGAGATTCTCGCGCAGCGTCGACCCTTCATATTCGCGCCTGAAGATCCCGCGCCGCTGCAGCTCAGGCACCACCTTCTCGGCGAAATCGTCGAGTCCTGCCGGCAAATAGGGGAACATCACGTTGAACCCGTCGGAGCCTTCCGTCAGCAGCCATTCCTCCATCCCGTCAGCAATGGTCTTCGGGGTGCCGACAAAGGCAAGGCCGGAAAAGCCGCCGAGCCGCTGTGCCAACTGGCGGACTGTGAGATTTTCATTGCGCGCAAGTTCGATGACGCGTTCGCGGCTGCTCTTCGAGGCATTGGTCTCCGGAATGTCAGGCAACGGCCCGTCCGGATCGAAACCCGACGCATCATGGCCAAGCGCGATCGACAGCGAGGCGATGCCGCTCTCGTAATAGACCAGGCTGTCCAGCTTCGCGCGCTTGGCCCGCGCCTCCTCGACACTGTCGCCGACGACGACGAAGGCGCCGGGCAGGATCTTGATGTCGTCGCGCGCGCGGCCAAGTTTTTGCGCCCGGCCCTTCACGTCGGCAAAGAAGCGCCGGCCGGATGCCAGGTCGGGCGGCGCGGCGAAGATCACCTCCGCCGTCTCGGCGGCCAGTTGGCGCCCGACGTCGGACGCGCCGGCCTGGACGATGACCGGCCAGCCCTGCACCGGCCTGGCGATGTTGAGTGGGCCGCGCACAGACAGGTGCTCGCCCTTGTGATCGAGCACATGCAGTTTCGATGGATCGAAATAGAGGCCGCTTTCGGCGTCGCGGATGAAGGCGTCGTCGGCAAAACTGTCCCACAGTCCGGTCACGACATCGTAGAACTCGCGCGCCCGGTGGTAGCGCTCGTCGTGCTCGACATGCTCGTCGAGGCCGAAATTCAGCGCCGCGTCGGGATTGGACGTGGTGACGATGTTCCAGCCGGCGCGTCCGCCGCTGATATGGTCGAGCGAGGCGAAGCGCCGGGCGATGTGGTAGGGCGCGTCGAAGGTGGTCGAAGCGGTCGCCACCAGGCCGATATGATCGGTGACGGCGGCAAGCGCCGAGAGCAGCGTGAACGGCTCGAAGGACGTTACTGTATGGCTCCGCCGCAGCGCCTCGATCGGCATGTTGAGCACAGCCAGATGGTCGGCCATGAAGAAGGCGTCGAACTTCGCCGCCTCGAGCGTCTGGGCGAAACGCTTCAGGTGCGCGAAGTTGAAGTTGGCGTCCGGATAGGCGCCCGGATAGCGCCAGGCGCCGGTGTGAAGACTGACGGGGCGCATGAAGGCGCCGAGTCGCAATTGCCGTTTTTCTGACATGGGAAATGATCCAGCGATGACGAGCGTTGCCGCTCCGATATTAGCGCAGGATCGGCCTGCATCGCGCCGCTGAAAAGGAATTCTGTTTTGCCGAAGCCTTGCCGCGGAGCATTTTCGCCCGGCTGACCCTTGATGCGGATCATCCGCCACCGGCTTTCGCCGATGGCGGATGATCCGAGGTTGCCACCTTATCGTTTGAGCATGATCTCTTGCGAACCGAAGGTCCGTGCAGCAAAAACCGCTATGCACTTTTCGGGATCATGCTCTATTCCGCGGCCAGTGCCAGTTGCGGCCGTTCGATGCCTTCGATCTTCTCCGGCTCCGGCGCCTGCTCGTCGGTCTTGGCCTTCTTCGGCGCGCGGCCGAAGAACAGCGCGTAGCCGGCCGGCAGAACCAGAATGGTGAGCACGGTCGCGACCAGGATGCCGCCCATCATGGCGTAGGCGAGCGGCCCCCAGAAGACGGCGCGCGAGATCGGGATCAGCGCCAGCACGGCGGTGAGCGCGGTCAGCATGATCGGCCGGAAGCGGCGCACGGCAGCACCCACGATCGCTTCCGATCGGTCCATGCCTGCCGCTATGTCCTGATCGATCTGGTCGACGAGGATGATCGAGTTGCGCATGATGATGCCTAGCAGCGCGATGACGCCGAGGATGGCGACGAAGCCGAAGGGCGCGCCGCTGATCAGCAGCGCCGCGGCGGCGCCGATGATGCCGAGCGGACCGGTTGCCAGCACCAGCATCGATTTGCCGAAATGCTGCAGCTGGACCATCAGAAGCACGACGATGATCGCCAGCATGATCGGCGCCTTGGCGGCGATCGAGGCCTGGCTTTCGGCCGAGTCCTCGGCGCCGCCCTGGATCTCGACCTTGTAGCCGGGCGCAAGGCTGGCGCGCAGGTCCTTCATGTCGTTGTACATCTTGGTGACGACGTCGTTCGACTGCACGCCGTCCGGCAGCGTGGCGCGCACGCTGATGGTCGGCAGCCGGTCGCGCCGCCATTCGACGCCCTGCTCCATGACCGGCACGACCTTGGCCACCTGCGAGAGCGGCACCGAGCCGCCAAAATCGGTCGGGATGTAGACGGAGTCGACCGAGGACAGGAGATGGCGGCTCGCCTCCGGCTCGCGGGCGACGATCGAGACCGTCTCCTCGCCGTCGCGGAAGTCGTCGAGCGGCGCGCCGGACATGGTGGCCTGCAGCACCTGGCGGATGCGCTGCGAGGTTACACCGAGCGCCCGGGCGCGATCCTGGTCTATCACCAGCTTCATCGCCGGCACCGGCTCCAGCCAGTCGTCATGGATGGCGCCGAGCAGCGGGTTGGCCTGGAACTTCGCCTTCACCTCGTCGGCGATGCGGCGCACCTCCTTGCGGTCCGGACCCATGATGCGCATCTGCACCGGCCAGCCGGTCGGCGGTCCGAGGAACAGACGGTCGACCTTGCCGCGGACCGACGGGAAGTCCTTGGCCAGGATGCCGCGCATCTTGATGATCAGCCGCTCGCGCGCCGGCTCGTCCTTGGCCATCACCAGGAGCTGGGCAAAGTTGGGATTGCGCAGCTGCTGGTCGAGCGGCAGGAAGAAGCGCGGCGCGCCTTCGCCGATATAGGTGGCGATGAAGCGCTTGTCGGGATCGTCCATCATCCTGGCTTCCAGCGCCTTGGCCTGGTTCTCGACCTCCTTGATCGAGGTGCCTTCGGGCAGCCAGAGATCGACAAGGATTTCCGGGCGCGAGGATTGCGGGAAGAAATTCTGCGGGATGAACTGGAAGGCCCACAGGCTGGTTGCGAAAGTCACCAGCGTCATCACCAGAACGATGATGCGGTGGCGCACGGCCCAGGTGACCGTCGCGCGCAGGCGGCGATAGAAGCGGGTGTCGAAGACATCGTGGTGGGTGCCGGCGTGCTTGCGCTGCTTGAGGATCATGTAGCCCAGCCACGGCGTGAAATAGACCGCGACGAACCACGACACGACGAGCGCGATGCCGACGACGTAGAACAGCGTGCGCACATATTCGCCGGCGGTGGACGCCGCGAAGCCGACCGGGATGAAGCCCGCCGTGGTGATCAGCGTGCCGGTGAGCATCGGGAAGGCGGTCGAGGTGAAGGCGAAGCTCGCCGCCTCGATCTTGACCAATCCTTCCTCGAGCTTTCGCTCCATCATCTCGACGACGATCATGGCGTCGTCGACCAACAGGCCGAGCGCGATGATCAAAGCGCCGAGCGAGATGCGCTGCAGGTCGATGCCGATCTCGTACATGATAGCGAATGTCGCGGCCAGGACCAGCGGGATGGCGATGGCGATCACCAGGCCCGAGCGCCAGCCGATCGACAGCAGCGAGACGGCGAGCACGATGAGCAGCGCTTCGCCGAGCGCTTCCATGAATTCGCTCACCGCGTCCTTGACCACCTCCGGCTGATCAGAGATCTGGTCGACCGAAACGCCGTAGGGCAGCCCTGCCTCGAAGCGCTGATAAGTCGCCTCGACATCCTTGCCGACGTCCCTGACGTTGAAACCCTTGGCCATGACGACGCCGACCTGGACGCTCTCATGGCCGTTGAAGCGGTATTTGCGCTCATAAGGGTCTTCGAGGCCGGACGAGACGGTGGCGATGTCGCCGAGGCGCGTCACCTGGCTGCCGGAGCGCAGCCTGAGCTCGCGGATATCCGCGGCCTTGGTGACGTCACCCTCGACCGAGATGCGCACCGAGCGCAGGCCGGTGTCGACCGAGCCCGCCGGATCGACGGCGTTCTGTCCCTTCACGGCGTTCTGCAGATCGAGAATCGTCAGGCCGCGCTCAGCCAGCGCCTTGGACGAGACGTCGATATAGATCTTCTCCGGCTGGTCGCCGATGATGACCGCCTTTTCGACCCCCGGTGTCGTCAACAGCATGTCGCGCGCCTGGATGGCGAATTTCTTCAGCTCCGGATAGGTGAAGCCGTCGCCGCTGATCGAATGCAGCGTGATGAAAGTGTCGCCGAACTCGTCGTTGAAATACGGACCGAGCAGGCCTTGCGGCAACTCGTTGGAAATGTCGCCGACCTTCTTGCGCACCTGGTAGAAGGCGTCCTTGACCTGTTCAGGGTTGGTGTCGCCCTTGACCTGGAGCGTGATGATGGCGCTGCCGGCACGCGTGTAGGAGCGCACGAAATCGAGATGCGGCGTCTCCTGCAGCTTGCGCTCGATCTTGTTGACGACCTGGTCTTCCATGTCCTGGATCGAGGCGCCGGGCCAGATAGCCTGCACCACCATGACGCGGAAGGTGAAGTCCGGGTCTTCCTTCTGGCCCATGCGCATCAGACCGAGCGCGCCGGCCAGGATGATCAACCCGAACAGGAAGCGCGCGATGCTCGGATGTCCGATCGCCCAGCGCGAAAGGTTGAAGGGCCGCTTTTCAGTGCTGCTGTCGGTCGTGGTCATGGCACAAGTCCAGTCCAATTGGCCGGCAATGCACACCTGGCATTGCCCGTGAATTCTCGATCGGGTTTCCGGGCGGCGAGACGCTCAAGCGGAGAGAGACTCGCAAATCACGCGGGACGACGCGGCACTGCCGCGGGGGGAGCCAACATGCCGGCATCCCGCGATTGGGCGGCCGCCGCCCGGAACCCATGCCCTTCCCCGGCTCGCGGCTCGATGCAGCGAGAGCGGGAAAGGCGTCTGTCGCGCCTGGTTAGTGCAGGCTGGTGGTGGTTGCGACGTCCTCCGCCGAGGCGGATTGCTGGGCGTCGCCGGAAAGCTTGACCTTCAGGTTTTCGGTCATGAACTGGGTGCCTGCCGCGACCACGACATCGCCCTGTTTCAGGCCGTCGGCCACGGTGACGCCGTCGGCGGTGAAGCTGGCGACCTTGATCGAGCGCGGATGCACGGTGTCGGAGGCGCGATCGACCGTCCAGACGATCTGCTTGCCGTCCTTCTCGGTCATGGCGGTCAGCGGGATCGACACGAGCTCAGCCTTGCTGCCGACGGTCGCCTGGACATTGGCGGTCATGCCGAGCAGCACGCGCGGATCGTTGGGCAGCGAAACCCGGACGGCGAAGGTGCGCGACTGCGGATCGGCGCTGCCGGCGACCTCGCGGACCTTGCCGTCAAGGGTGAGCCCTTCGTCAGACCAGAAGCTCGCCTTGACCTCCTTGCCGGGCTTGAAGCCGGCGATATCCATCTCCGGCACCGCGATCGAAACTTCCTTCTCGCCGTCGACCGCGACGGTCATCACCGGCGTGCCGGCGGCGACCACCTGGCCGACATCGGCGGAAATGGCGGTGACGATGCCGTTCTTGCTGGCCTTCAGATCGGCATATTGAACCTGGTTCTGCGCCTGGGCCAACGCCGAACGGGCGGCATCGCGGGTCGCCACGGCCTGGTCGTAGGTCAGCCGCGCCTGGTCGAGCTGCGACTTCGGCGCGAAATTCTTGGCATAGAGCTGCTCGGCGCGCTTCCTGGCGAGGTCGACGGTCTCGACCTGGCGCTCGGCGGCGTCGAGGCTGGCCGCAGCGCTCTTCACCGACAGCTCGTAGTCGGATGGGTCGACACGGGCGAGGACGTCGCCCTCGTTCACATGCTGGCCGATATCGACCAGGCGCTCGGTGACCTTGCCGGCGATGCGGAAGCCGAGATTCATCTCGGTGCGGGCGCGCACCGAACCGGAATAATCGAGCTGGCGGGTTGTCTGCGCCTCGCCGATCTCGACAACCTTCACCGGCCGGACGACTTCCTGGACGACCTCGGCCTTCTCCTGGCTGCAGCCGGCAAGGCCGAGCATTGCCGCGACGACGGCGGCGGTTGGGAGGCCTGCGGCCGGCAGCTTGCGGAGGATGGAACTGGACAAAGACACCTTAGCGCTCCCGAACTGGAGATGATCTTCAAAACCGCACCCGGCGGACGGCTTCTATTTCAAGGCTCTGATGGCGTAGTCGATAAGTTCGTCGGGCATCGCCCGGTTGGTCTTGGCAAGGCACTGCGCCACCATCTGCGGGTGGCATAGAATGACGGTCGCGGCGCCGAAGCAGCGCGAGGCTGTTTCTGGGTCCTGTTCCCTGAACTCACCGGCCTCGATGCCCTCGCGGATCACCTCGGCGAACAGGTCGTGGATGCTGTTGACATGCTTGTCGATGACGCCCCAGTCGCGCTCCATCGCGACGATGACCATCTCGTGCACCTTCTCCTGGTCGAGCATGACTTCCAGCGTCATCTTGTATTGGGCATGGATGTAGCGCCGCAGCCGCTCCTCGGCGCTGATCGGCAGGTGCATGATCTCGTAGGCCATCTTGTAGCTGGCGCCGAGCATGCGGCCACAGACGGCCTGGTGGATTTCGACCTTGGAGGCAAAGAAGCGGTAGATGTTGGCCGGCGACATGCCAAGCTCGCGGGCAATGTCGGCGACATTGGTCTTGCCGTAGCCGTAGTGGCGGAACAGGCGCTCGGCGCAGTCGAGAATGCGGGTCACATTCTCCTGCCTGGCGGGGTCTGCCACGATGTTGGCGGCTTCTGACATGGCGCTTTCGTTTGACAAGTGACGAATTTCAATTTTCGTCAGTCGTAAAACGAAAGGAAGAAGGAGTCAACGTGAAATCGACGTACACGTATAGTTGGTGACAGATGGTGACAGCGAGCCGTGGTGCAATGAGCGACGTTGGCGATTAGCCATTCACGCCCGTGCCGTCGTCATCCTAGGGCGGAGCAAGGAGCGAAGCGACGCGCGCAGACCCTAGGATCCATGCCGGAACATCGACCGAAGAACGAGACGGATCAATAAGTTAGGCCGATCTGCACCTGACATTCGCCGCAAGCCATTCTCAACCGCCGGAGCGCGGCCGCAAAGTCACGGCATGGATCCTCGGGTCTACGCGTCCGCTTCGCTCCCGCTCCGCCCGTGGATGACGACGTCGCGGGCGCTGGCGCAAATTGTCGACGTCAAAGCCATGTTGGGAGGAGCGAACTACGCCCCCTTCGCCATTTCCCTCAACCTGAACTTCTGGATCTTGCCCGTCGACGTCTTCGGAATCTCGGCAAACACCACGGCCTTCGGCACTTTGAAACGCGCCAGCAACCCTCGGCAGTGCTCGATGATCTCGGCCTCGGTTGCGCTCTTGCCGGGCTTCAGCTCGACATAGGCGACCGGCACCTCGCCCCATTTGTCATCCGCGCGAGCCACCACCCCGCACGAGGCGACGGAAGGATGCTTGTAGAGCGCGTCCTCGACCTCGATGGACGAGATGTTCTCGCCGCCCGAGATGATGATGTCCTTGGAGCGGTCCTTGAGCTGGATGTAGCCGTCGGGGTGCATGACGCCGAGATCGCCGGAATGGAACCAGCCGCCGGCGAAGGCCTCGTCGGTCGCCTTACGGTTCTTCAGATAACCCTTCATGACGATGTTGCCGCGGAACATGACCTCGCCGATGGTCTCGCCATCGGCCGGCGTCTCGATCATCGCCTGAGGGTCCATCACCGTAAGACCCTCGAGCGACGCGTAGCGCACGCCCTGGCGCGCCTTCTTGGCCGACCTCGGGCCTTTCTCCAATCCGTCCCACTCATTGTGCCATTCATTGACGACCGCCGGGCCGTAGGTCTCGGTCAGGCCGTAGAGATGGGTGACGGCAAAGCCTGCATCGGCCATGCCGGACAGCACGGCCTCCGGTGGCGGTGCCGCGGCGGTGTTGAAAGTGACAGTCTGCCGGAACGCGCGCTTGTCCTCGTCCTTCGCATTGATCAGCACCGACATGACGATCGGCGCGCCGCAGAGATGCGTGACGCCGTGGTCGGCGATGGCGTCATAGATCGGCGTCGCCCGCACCCAGCGCAGGCAGACATGCGTGCCGGCCTGCACGGCGAGCGTCCAGGGGAAGCACCAGCCGTTGCAATGGAACATCGGCAGCGTCCACAGATAGACCGCGTGCTTGGCCATGCCGGCATGGATGGTGTTGGTATAAGCCATCAGGGCGGCGCCGCGATGGTGGTAGACGACGCCCTTCGGATTGCCTGTCGTGCCGGACGTGTAGTTGAGCGAGATGGCGTCCCATTCGTCGTCCGGCATCGACCATGCGAACGCCTCGTCGCCCGCGGCGACGAAGTCTTCATAATCGAGCACGCCGATCCGCTCGCCCTTCGGATAGGGCGCGTCGGCGGCGTAGTCCGGGTCGTCATAGTCGATGACCAATGGCTTCACCTTGGCCAATGCCAGCGCTTGCCTGACGACGCCCGAGAATTCGCGGTCGACGATCAGCACCTTCGCGTCGGCGTGGTCGAGCTGGAAGGCGATGACGGCGGCGTCGAGACGGGTGTTCAGCGAATGCAGCACTCCCTTGGTCATCGGCACGCCGAAATGCGCTTCCAGCATCGGCGGCGTGTTGGACAGCATCACCGTCACCGTGTCGCCCTTGCCGATGCCGTGCCTCGCAAGCGCCGAGGCGAGCTTCAGCGACCGGCGCAAGAAATCGCGATAGGTGATGCGCTGGCTGCCATGGATGATGGCGACATGGTCGGGGTAGGTCTTGGCCGCCCGCTCGAGATAGGTCAGCGGCGTCAGCGGCTGATGGTTGGCGGCGTTCCTGTCGAGATCCTGTTCGTAGGGATTGGCCATCCCGTTCTCCCCAAAGTTCTTTTCGAACTTTCTAACCTTAGGCTCGTCGTCGCGCTATCCCCCTCCGGCGTCTGAAAATGCTATGCTGCGCCGGCTTGGTAGAACGGCGATCCAGGATACGCCTTGCCGGGAGGTGATTGCCCCTCCGCCCAACCAAGTTTGACTTTTGTCGAGAGCCGTGACTAATGTCAGCCGAGGAGGCGGCATGGCGATCAGACCGGCAGAACAGCTCATCCACAAGGCCGCCTGGCTTTACTACGCCCATGGCCTGCGCCAGGACGAAGTGGCGAGCCAGCTCAACATTTCGCGGGCCTCGGTCGCCATGTATCTGCGCAAGGCGCGCGAGACCGGAATCGTCAACATCTCGACCTCGACCCAGCTCTTCACCGACGATGTCATGGCGCGCAAGGTTGAAGACGCCTTCGGGCTCGACGCCGTCTGGATCGCGCCGGAAAATGCCTATCTCGCCGACCCCTCGACCGACATCGCGGTGCTGGCGGCGAGCGTCTTTCTTGAGCTGGTGAAAAAGGGCGACCGCATCGGCGTCGCCTGGGGCCGCACCGTCTACACCATCGCCGATATCATGTCCTTTGCCGACCTGCAGGACGTCACCGTGGTGCAGCTCTGCGGCAATCTCGGCGCGCCCTATTCCTACCGGCCTGACCAGTGCACGATGGAGATCGCGCGGCGGCTGAACGCCAAAGGTCTGAACTTCTATGCGCCGCTGGTGCTGTCGACGGAAGAGCTGGCGAAGAGCCTGCGCGCCGAGCCGGTGATCCGCGACCAGCTTGCCGGCATCGCCAACTGCGACCTGGCGCTCTATTCCGTCGGCGCGGTCGATGCCGACAGCCATCTGGTTAAATGCGGCGCGCTGTCGCCGGCCGAGATGGAAGGGCTGCGCAGCCAGGGCGCCGCCGGCGTCATCGCCGGGCAGATCATCGACGCCGGGGGCGAGGTGCTCGACTGCAGCTACAACCGGCGCGTCATCTCCGCCGAGCTCGCTTCGCTGCGCGCCATCGAGAAGCGGCTGATGGTGGTGCAGGAAGACACCAAGTTCGAGCCGCTGCTTTCAGCCATCGCCGGCGGGCTCTGCACGCATCTGGTGATCGGCGCGCATATGGCCGGGCGCCTGCTCCAATACGCCGAGGCGGCAACCAAAAAGGCCTCCTAGAAAAACCACCCTCGCCGCTTCTGTCATACAGACGTCGCGGCTTTCTGTTCATGAGCAAAAAGACGAGTATCGGACGGAACGACATGAAGAACCTTTGGAACGACGCCGACGCGGAGAAGATGGTTGCCGACTATGCCAGGAAGGGCGTCGGTGGCGACCTTGCGTTGCGCGTCTACACGACCCGCCTGCTCGGCGGCGAGCCACGGCTGGTGCTGCATGGCGGCGGCAACACGTCCTGCAAGACCAAGGCCACTGATCTCCTCGGCGACGAGTGGGACGTGCTGTGCGTCAAGGGCAGCGGCTGGGACATGGCCGTCATTGAGCCGCAAGGCCTGCCGGCGGTGAAGATGGGCGCGCTGCTCAAGGCGCGCGGGCTTACCAAGCTCTCCGACGAGGACATGGTGGCGCTGCAGCGCTCCAACCTGATTGATCCGTCCTCCCCCAACCCGTCGGTCGAAACACTGCTGCACGCCTTTCTGCCGCACAAATTCGTCGACCACACGCATTCGACCGCGATCCTGGCTATCGTCGACCAGGAAGACAGCAAGCCGCTGATCAAGACCGTGTTCGGCGACAAGATGGGTTACGTGCCCTACATCAAGCCCGGCTTCGACCTCGCCAAGGTCGCGGCGGAAGTCTTCGACGCCGACCCGAGCGTCGAGGGTTTGATCCTCGACAAGCACGGCATCTTCACCTTCGGCGATGATGCCAGGCAGGCCTATGACCGCATGATCCATTACGTGACTGTGGCCGAGGAGTATGTCGCCAGGAACGGCAAGCCGCAGGCGGCCAAGGCGGCGCTGCCGGCAAAGCTCGCCAGGCCGGGCGACATCGCGCCGACGCTGCGCGGCGCCGTGGCCGTGGCGCGCGGCGAAGGCCGTTTCGACCGCATGATCAGCGACTTCCGCACCTCTGACGCCATCGTCGATTTCATCAATTCGGCCAAGATCGCCGACTATGCCGGCCGCGGCGTCTCGACTCCGGACCTGTCGATCCGCATCAAGACCGGGCCGATGGCGGTACCGGCGCCGGACGCCGACAAGCTCGGCGACTACAAGGCAGTGGTGCGCAGCCATGTCGAGACCTTCGTCAAGGACTACACCGCCTATTTCGAGACCAATGACGCGCTGGACGACGTGAAGCGCACCATGCTCGACCCGATGCCGCGCCTGACGCTTGTGCCGGGTCTGGGCATGTTCGGCCATGGCCGCACGCTGAAGGACGCCAAGATCGCGTCGGATGTCGGCGAGATGTGGATCGAGGCAGTGCGCGGCGCCGAGGCCGTCGGCAATTTCCATCCTCTGTCCAAGGCCGACCTCTTCCCGCTCGAATACTGGTCGTTGGAACAGGCCAAGCTTGCCTCCAACAAGCCGAAGCCGCTGACCGGCCAGGTGGTGCTGATCACCGGCGGCGCCGGCGCCATCGGCGCCGCGACGGCAAAATTGTTCGCCGCCAATGGCGCGCATGCGGTGATCGTCGACCTCGATCCGGCCAAGGCCGCGGAAGCGGCCAAGGCGGCCGGCAACAACTCGATCGGCGTCGGCGCCGACATCACCAAGCCGGCCGAGATGCGCGCCGCCTTCGACAAGGCGGTCGCGGTCTATGGCGGCGTCGACATCCTGGTTTCGAATGCGGGAGCGGCCTGGGAAGGCCGCATCGGCGAGTTGGACGACGCGACACTGCGCAAGAGCTTCGAGCTCAATTTCTTCGCCCACCAGTCGGCAGCGCAGAATGGAGTGCGCATCATGCTGGAACAGGGCACGGGAGGTGTGTTGCTCTTCAACACCTCGAAGCAGGCGATCAATCCCGGCCCGAAATTCGGCGCCTACGGGATTCCCAAGGCGGCGACGCTGTTCCTGTCCAGGCAATACGCCCTGGACTACGGCGCCTTTGGCATACGCTCGAACGCTGTCAATGCAGACCGCATCCGCTCCGGGCTTCTCACCGATGCCATGATCGCCAGCCGCTCCGGCGCGCGCGGCGTCTCGGAGAAGGAATACATGTCCGGCAACCTGCTCGGACAGGAGGTGACGGCCGACGACGTGGCGCAGGCCTTCCTGCATCAAGCGCTGGCCGAGCGCACCACCGCTGATGTGACGACGGTAGACGGCGGCAACATAGCGGCGGCGCTGCGGTGATGTTTATCTTGTAAAGGTACCTGCTTGCAGGAATGCTCCTCTGTAGCTACATTGTGGCTCCAGAGGAGTCGCATATGGCATCAGATACGGTAGTTCGTGCTCGCATCGATACCGCAACGAAGGATCAGGCTACGGAAGCCTTGGCGGCCATGGGGTTGTCGGTTTCCGACGCCATTCGCCTGCTGTTGGTCCGTGTCGCCGCGGACAAGGAATTTCCCTTTCCGGTGAAAGTGCCGAACGCAACCACACGAAAGGCCATGGCCGAATTGGAGAAGGGCAAGGGCAAGCGGTTCGCTTCGGCCGACGCGTTGTTCAAGGATCTGGACATCTGACATGACGCCGTTCAGGTCGGACAGCCTCTCGCGCTTCTGCTGAAAAACTGCTGCAACCGGTCAAAGTCCCACTCCAATCCTCCGCTTACTACGGTTGAAGGGAACGCCTTGTGTTTCGCATGCGAGCCCAACCTTAATCATTGGTGGAGCTCCAGATGGCGGCGAAAAGACTTCGTATCGGTGTGCTGCTCGGCGGGCGCTCCGCCGAGCATGAGGTGTCGCTGCTATCGGCGGCCAACGTCATGGCCGCGCTGGACACGGCGAAATACGATGCCGTTCCGATCTTCGTCACGCGCGAAGGACTGTGGCTGCTAAGCCAATTCGAGAGCGGCGCGCTGGCGACGCCGTCGGCCGGCACGCAGCTCTGCCCTGGTGCCGGGCGGTCATGGGCGGATGCTGGCGATACCCGCCGGCGGCACCCCCCACGACATTCCCGCCATCGATATCCTGTTTCCGGTGCTGCATGGCCTGCATGGCGAGGACGGCGCGGTGCAGGGACTGGCCGAAGTGGCGCGCGTGCCGCTCGCCGGCTGCGGCATCCTCGGCTCCGCCACGGCCCTCGACAAGGACATTGCCAAGCGGCTGCTGAAGGCGGCCGGACTGCCCGTCGCACGCTCAGTGACAATCGAAGAGGGTGCGGCGCCTGCCCTCACCGAGCTGGAAGAGCAGCTCGGCCTGCCGCTGTTCATCAAGCCGGCGCGGCAGGGATCGTCGGTCGGCGTCTCGAAGGTCAATGCCAGCCAGGAATTCGATCGAGCACTCGAGGAAGCCTTCCAGCACGATCGCAAGCTGCTAGCGGAGGAATTCGTTCGCGGCCGCGAGATCGAATTCAGCGTGCTGGAGAGTCCCTCGGGCGAACTCTTCGTCTCGCGACCGGGCGAGATCGTGCCCGCAGCGAGCCACGGCTTCTACAATTACAACGCCAAATATATCGACGAGAACGGCGCCGCCTTGATCGTGCCGGCGGAATTGCCGCCGCAGGTCGAGGAAGCCATGCGGGGCGCAGCCGCAAGGGCGTTCAGGGCGCTCGGCTGCGACGGCATGGCCCGCGTCGACTTCTTCCTGATGCCGGACATGTCGTTCCTTATCAACGAGCTCAACACCATTCCGGGTTTCACCAATATCAGCATGTACGCCAAGGCGATGGCGGCAAGCGGCATCAGCTATCCGGAGGTCATCGACCGGCTGGTGGCACATGGGCTGGCCCGCGCCGGCCGCTGAGGTTACGCCGCATTACTCCGGAAGGCCGGCCTTGCGGAAGCCGTCGACGAAATGCCGTAGTGTCGCGTCGTCGCGGAACGGCTCCGTGTCGACCCAGCGCTGGGTGGAGAAATGCGAGTTGCCGACGAGGAACAGCGCGACCTCGGTGCGCGCCTCGTCGAGCCGGCCGAGTTGAGCAAGGGCCGCCGCCAGGAAGCGGCGCGAGCTGGTGCGGTAGGTCTCGTCGCGGCGCAGCGTCTCGACGGCGGCTTCATAGTCACGGGCCGCATACTGCGCCTGGCCGAGCGTCAGATAATACCAGCTCGGCGGAAAGGGATTGAGCCGGAACGCCTTGCGGATGTGTTCGAGACTTAAGTCCACCTGGCCGGCCAGCACCTCGATGTCGGACAATGTCGCCCAGATATCGGCCTCATTCGGATCGAGTTCGATCGCCTTGGCGAACTCAATCTCGGCCTGTTCGAAATCGCGTTCATAGGCAAGCAAATTGGCGAGCACCCAGCGGCAGCCGGCATCGTTGGGGTCGATCGCCACGGCCTTGCGCGCCAGCTCCAGTGAGATGCTGCGGGCAGGCTCGAACGGTTCGCCCCAATGAACCCAGCCCATCCAGTGGTTCATCGCCTGCCAGCGATAGGCCTCGGCATAGTCCGGATCGAGCGAGATCGCGCGCGTCAGCATCAGATGCGCTTCGCGCGCCATTTGCGGCGACTCGTCGAACATTTTGCGTGCCCGCACGACGAGATCATAAGCTTCGAGGCTCTTCGGCCGGTTGCGCTCTGGCGGCGCGCGCAGCCTCCCAAGCAGCGCTTCGACGATCTTACTGGTAGCCTCATCCTGAACGGCGAAGATGTCCTCCAGGCCGCGATCGAAACGCTCCGCCCAGAGATGCTCGCCGCTCAGCGCATCAATCAGCTGGGCGTTGATGCGAACCCGTCCGGCGACACGTCTGGCGCTGCCCTCCAGCAGATAGCGCACGCCAAGCTCCCCGGCGATGGCGCGCACATCCATGGCCCTGCCCTTGTAGGCAAAGACCGAGTTGCGCGCGATGACGAACAGGCCCGGAATCCGCGAGAGATCGGTGATGAGGTCTTCGGTCAGGCCGTCGGCGAAAGAGTCCTGCTCGGGATCGTTGCTCAGATTGATGAAGGGCAGCACGGCGATCGACGGTTTGTCGGGCAGCGGCAAGAGTTTGCGCGTGGCGTCGGCCTGTTCGACGGTACCGGTGAAGCGGTAGCCGACACGCGGCACGGTGGCGATCCACTCGCCGCCACCGGTCGCCGGGCCAAGCAGCTTCCTGAGCTGCGCGATCTGGACGGTGAGATTGCCTTCCTCAACGGCGGTACCCGGCCAGGCCGCGTCCATCAGCTCTGCCTTGGCCAGGATTTCGCCGGGACGCGCGACGAGGGCCTCGAGCAGCTTCAGTCCGCGATGACCGGCGGCCACAGGGACGTCGCCCCGAAGCAGCGTTCCCGCGCCAGGATCAAACACGAACGGTCCAAAAGCAAAGCGCGATCCGTGCATGCGGCGATCTATAGCCGATTTGGAAGTTTTGAGAACTATTTGGCAGGGCTTAATTACGCCGCCGGCCGGCTGCGGCACAGTGCAATCTCAATCTGGTCGAGGGCCTTCGGAACCCTCATTTCGATGGAGGTTGCCATGAACGACAGCTTTGCGCCTTCCACATGTCTGGCGATGGCGCCGGCAATGCAAAAAGGCCGCCGGCGCTACAGCCTGGCTGCTTTGCGCAGCCTCATCGCGGAACACCGCAAGCAGGCCTATTTTCGCTTTGAGCTCAAGCGGATGGCGAGGGACAATCCGCATCTGATCGACGATATCGGGCTGACGAAAAAAGAGGTCGAGGCCGAGATCGCCAAGCTGCCCTTCTGGCAGCGATGAGGCCGCAACAGCAGACTTGGAAAGACAGAGAGCGGCCCTTTGGACCGCTCTCTTCATTTCGTGACCGCCAGAGACCTTACTTGGCGTTGGGGTTCGGCATCCAGGCCGGCATCGCGACATTGGCATGGGCGAATTGCGGCAGCTTGGCCGACAGGTCTTCCATGTTCTTGATGTCCTTGTCGATCAGCTCCTTCTGGGTGATCAGCGTCGGCGGCACGATGACGTTGTGGCCGGGATCCTCGCCGGCAAGCAGCTGCGCCAGCGCGCGCACCGAGACCTGGCCGACGACGGCCGGGTTGGTGGCGGCGGTCGCCGCCCAGGCGCTGTCCGGCTCGCGCATCGCCGCGATATCCGAGGTCGAGATGTCGGCCGAGTAGATCTTGATGCCTTTGTTCAGGCCGGCCTCGTCGACCGCGATCTTCACGCCCTTGGCGAACTCGTCATAGGGCGCGAACATCACCTTGATGTCGGGGTGCGCCTGCAGCACCGAGCGCGCCTGGTTGGCGACGGAGTTGGCGATCGGGTTGTCGAGCGTGCCGAACTGGGCGACCTCGCTGATGCCCGAATATTTCTTCTTCACGTCCACCCAGGTCTCGTTGCGGCGGTCGAGCGGGGCGATGCCGGCGACATAGACATAGCCGGCCTTCCAGCTCTCGCCATTGTCCTTGACCGCCTGCTCGAGCGCCAGCTTGGCAAGGTCCTTGTCCGACTGCTCGATCTGCGGGATCTTCGGGTTCTCGACATTGACGTCGAAGGCGACGACCTTGATGCCGGCGTCGACAGCGCGCTGGGCGGCGTCCTTCATCGATTCCGTCAGGCCGTGCTGGATTATGATGCCCTGCACGCCGAGGGCGATGGCCTGGTCGACCATGTCGGCCTGGAGCGCGGCATCCTGGCGGCTGTCGAGCACGCGCAGATCGACGCCCAGCGCCTTGGCCTGCGCCTCGACGCCGGACAGATAGGCCTGGAAGAAGTCACCGGTCGATAGATACCGCACCAGCGCAATCTTGACGCCCGGCTTGTCGAACGGCGCCGGCTTGTCCGCCGCCGATGCCGTGCCCTGCATCAGCAGCGCCGCGCCGGCGAGGCCGAGTGCCGCCTTCCCCAAAAGTCTTCTCGTGATGTTCACTTCGTTTTCCTCCGTTTTGTCTCAATACCCCGGTCGAAACTATCTCTTGCCCCTGCCGGACAGGGCGAAGGTGAAGACAAGGGCGACGACAAGCACCGCGCCCTTGACGAAATCCTGCGTGTAGTAAGGGGCGTTCATCATCGTCAGGCCTTGCAGCAGGACACCGACGAACACCGCGCCGACGGCCGTGCCGAAAGCGTTGGGCTTGGCCGCGCCGAGCACCGCGTAGCCGATGAGCGCCGCCGCTACTGCGTCGAGCAACAGATTATTACCCGAGGCGATGTCGCCGCGTCCAAGCCGGGCGGCGAGCAAAATCCCGCCGATCGAGGCAAAAACTCCCGAAATGACATAGGCCCAGATTTTGTATGCCTTGACAGGCGCGCCGGCGAGTTCAGCGGCCCTCTCGTTGGAGCCGACCGCATACATCATGCGGCCGAAGCGGGTGTATTCGAGGAAGAACCAGATCAGCACCGCGAGCACCACGAGCACCACCACCGAGACCGGGATCAGGCTCGGGATGAAGAAGTCGATGCGATGGCGGCCGAGCGCCAGGAAAGCTTCCGAGAACTTGCCGTTGGCGACCGAGCCGTCGGGCATGGTCATCCCGGTCGCGATCGAGCGTCCCTCCGTCGGAATGCGCTGCAGGCCGAGCAGCAGGAACATCATGCCGAGCGTCGCCAGCAGATCGGGCACACGCATATAGACGATCAGCCAGCCATTGATCAGGCCGACGATGACGCCGATGACCAGGCAGGCGATGACGGCGACGATAGCGTTCTGCTCCAGCACCACCATGGCGTAAGACGCCGCCATCATGGCGCTGGTGGCGACTGAGCCAATAGACAGGTCGAAGCCGCCGACGACCAGCGTCGCGGTGACACCGAGCGCCAGCACGCCGGTGATGGCCACCGACTGGAAGATGAAGACCGCGCTTTGCGGCGAGACGAAGCCGTCGGCTGCAACAGCGAAATAGGCGATCAGCCCGACCAGCAGGACGATGAAGCCGTAGCGGATGGCGTAGTCGCGCATCATTCAGCGCCCCGCCGCGCGGCATTCGAACTCAAACGCATTCCCAGTCCACTCCCTGCAATTTGTCCCCCTCACGCAGCGCTGTGAAACGGTCCGCCGGCCACTTCCGCCAGCAGCCGGTCGAGGTCGATATCGGCATTGCGATGCTCGCCGACGATTGTGTGTTCCGACATCACCAGGATGCGGTCGGCGGTCTCCAGCGCCTCGTCGATCTCGGTGACGAAGATCAGCGTCGCGCGGCCGTCTGCGCTGGCCCTCAGCTTGGCGGCGATGTCGCGGCGCGCCGAAATGTCGACGCCCTGGAATGGCTCGTCGAGGATGAATAGGCGCGAGGCCTGCGACATCCAGCGCGCCACCATCACCTTCTGCTGGTTGCCGCCGGACAGCGCCGAAAGCTCGTCCTTCTCCGAGCGGCAGACGATGCCGAGCTCGTCGATCTGGCGGCGGGCGGCGACGCGCTCGGCGCGCTTCTTCATGACACTGAGGCTCGACATGCGCTTGAGGAACGGCAAGCTGATGTTGCGCTCGATGTTGAAGCCGCCGACGATGCCGCTCTCGGCGCGGTCTTTGGCGACCAGGAAGACGCCGGCGGCGATCGCCTCGCGCGCCGAGCCAGGCGCGTAGGGCTTGCCGTCCATATGCATGGTGCCGGCAAGCGGCTTGCGCACGCCGAACAGCGTTTCGGCCAACGCCGTCTTGCCGACGCCGACAAGGCCGGTGATCGCCACCACCTCGCCGGCGCCGAGCGTCATCGAGATCGGTTTTGCTCCGTGCGCGAGCTGCAGGCCTTCGGCCATGAAGACCGCGCGCGCCGAGCTTCTGGCGACGACCCTGTCGAGATGGATCTTGCGGCCGAGCATGGCGTTGACCGCGCCCTCGTAATCGAGCGGTTTTTTATCGAAGGCGCCGGAGATCAAGCCGTCGCGCATCGACACGATGCGGTCGGCGAGCCGCCTGATGTCGGACATGCGGTGCGAGATGTAGAGGATGGCAACGCCATGACCGCGCAGCCGGTCAATCAGCGAAAACAACCGGTCGGCCTCGGCGCTCGACAGCGACGAGGTCGGCTCGTCGAGGATCAGCACCTTGGGCTGGTGCGCCATGGCGCGGGCGATGGCCACCATCTGCCGGTCGGCCAGTGACAGATCGCTGACGCGCGCCTTGAGGTCGATTGTGAGCCCCATGCGGTCGGCGACAGCCCTTGCTTCGGCCCGGACATTGGCGGGCCTGAACAGCATCGATGCGCCCTTGCCACTCAACCGGTCGAGCGTCAGATTGGTGGCGACGTCGAGGTCGGCGACCACGCCGTCATTGATGTTCTGGTGCACGGTCACGACGCCGGCGCGGATGGCCTCGGCCGGGGTCTGCGGGTCGAACGCCTCGCCGGCGAGCCGCATCGTGCCGGCACCGCGCGCATAGACGCCGCTGACGATCTTGACCAGGGTGGATTTGCCGGCGCCATTGGCGCCCATCAGCACCGTCACCTCGCCTGAATGCAGTTCGAGCGAGATGCCGCCAAGCACCTCGTTCTGGCCGAAGGATTTCCTCAGGCCCTCCACATGGAACACGGCATCTGCGCCCATTCCTTCCTCCCTAGCCCGTGACGCTATGGGCTCATTCGTCAATTGTCAACACGATTGACATTTGCCAGAGCGCTTCCTAGCTTGGCCCCGCCGCCGTGGCTCCGCTATCGTCGGAGATCACGCGCAGGAGGGGAGAGCATGACCGGGAAGTTCGAAGCATTGTCGGTGGAAACGCTCCCGAAGCGCCTTGGCGAGACCGCGGCGCTGACCGAGCGCATCGGCAAGGACACCAGCCGCTGGAAAGTACGCGAGGTCGGCGACGGCAATCTCAACCTCGTGTTTATCGTCGAGGGCGACCAGGGCGCCGCGGTGGTCAAGCAGGCGCTGCCCTATGTGCGGCTGGTCGGCGACAGCTGGCCGCTGCCGCTCAAGCGCTCCTTCTTCGAATATCATGCGCTGACCAGACAGGAGCGCCGCGCGCCGGGCTCAGTGCCGGCGATCTACCATTTCGACGAGACCCAGGCGCTGATCATCATGGAATATCTGGCGCCGCCGCACGTCATCCTGCGGCGCGCGCTGATCGACGGCCGCGAATTGCCGAACATTGCGCGCGACATCGGCCTGTTCATGGCCCGCACGCTGTTCCGTGGCTCTGACCTGTCGATGGTGGCCAAGGATCGCAAAGCCGATCTGGCTTTATTCGCCGACAATGTCGAGCTTTGCGACATCACCGAGAACCTGGTGTTCTCCGATCCCTATTTCGACGCCAAGATGAACCGGCACACCTCGCCACAGCTCGACGGCCTTGTCGCCGAATTGCGGGCCGATCGCGACCTCAAGGTCGAGGCGCAGCGGCTGAAGCATCTCTTCGCCGCCAATGCCGAGACGCTGCTGCATGGCGACCTGCATTCGGGCTCGATCATGGTGACGGACACAGAGACCCGGATGATCGATCCGGAGTTCGCCTTCTACGGCCCGATCGCCTTCGATGTCGGCATGCTGCTTGCCAATTTCTGGATGGCCTTCTTCTCGCAGCGCGGGCACGAGGAAAAAGGCAGTCGCGACTCGATGCGCGCCTATCTGCTCGGCGTCACCGCTGAGACCTGGGCCACCTTCCGCGCCGAGTTCGCGCATCTGTGGCGGACCGAGCGCACCGGCATCCTCTACCAGAAAAGCCTGTTCGAGGATCAGGGCGACCAGCTCGGCGCCGAACAGGCGCTCGACCACGTGCTGCATTCCATCTGGATCGACCTGCTCGGCTTCGCCGGCATCGAGGTGCACCGGCGTATTCTCGGCCTCGCCCACAATGCCGATTTCGAAACCATTGCCGATCAAGACCTGCGCGCCACATGTGAGGCCAAGGCTTTGCGCTTCGGCCGCCACATCGCCGTCAACCGGCGCCAGATCCACAGCATCGACGAGGTCAACAATCTGGCCGCGCTGATCGAACAGGAGAACTCCCTTTGAATGTCGGCGAACGCCATTACCGCACCATCTGGCTCAGCGACGATGAGCGCTCGGTCGAGATCATCGACCAGCGCTGGCTGCCGCATGAGTTCCGGATCGAGACGATCGGAAACGTCGCCGGCATCGCCACCGCGATCCGCGACATGTGGGTGCGCGGCGCGCCACTGATCGGCGTCACCGCGGCCTATGGCGTCGCCATCCAGATGATGGACGATCCGTCGGACGAAGCGCTCGATGCGGTGTGGGAGACGCTCAACAAGACGCGGCCGACCGCGATCAACCTGCGCTGGGCGCTGGATGAGATGCGGCGGCATCTTAAGCCGCTCGCGCCGGAGGAACGCGCGGAGGCTGCCTACAAGCGGGCCGCCGAGATCGCCGACGAGGATGTCGGGTTGAACCGCGCCATTGGCGAGAACGGGCTTGAGATCATCAAGAAAATCGCGGCGAGGAAGCAGCCCGGCGAGACCGTCAACATCCTCACGCATTGCAATGCCGGCTGGCTGGCGACCGTCGACTACGGCACGGCCACCGCGCCGATCTATCTGGCGACCGAGGCTGGCATTCCGGTTCACGTCTATGTGGACGAGACCAGGCCGCGCAACCAGGGCGCCCAGCTGACCGCCTGGGAGATGGCCGGGCACGGCGTGCCGCATACGCTGATCGTCGACAATGCCGGCGGCCATCTGATGCAGCATGGCGACATCGACATGGTGATCGTCGGCACCGACCGCACCACCGCCAATGGCGACGTCTGCAACAAGATCGGCACCTATCTGAAGGCGCTGGCCGCGGCCGACAACGACGTGCCCTTCTACGTCGCGCTCCCCTCGCCCACCATCGACTGGACGGTCGCCGACGGGCTTGCGGAAATCCCGATCGAGGAGCGCTCCGGCGACGAGGTTTCGCTGGTCTGGGGCAAGACGTCAGACGGCAAGATCGCGCAGGTGCGCGTGTCGCCGGATCAGACGCCGGCGGCGAACCCGGCCTTCGATGTGACGCCGGCAAGGTTGGTGACGGGATTGATCACCGAACGCGGCGTGGCAAAGGCCTCGCGCGAGGGGCTGAAGGCGATGTTTCCGGAGCGAAGCTAATCCCCTCCGTCGCCAATGGCGACAGAGGGGGCGCGGTCCCGCCGGCGTATCTATGCTTGGGTTCCTCGCCCCGCCAAGGCGGGGGAGAGGTGGCCGCGAAGCGGACGGAGAGGGGGCCTTCGTAGGGCGCTCCCCTCTCCGTCTCGGCTTCGCCGAGCCACCTCTCCCCACTTCGTGGGGCGAGGAACCTTGATCCTGCAACGCCGCGCCCCCGTCTACCTGCCGGTCATCCCCCACAACGGAGAGATTGGCTAGTCGCCAATTGACAGCGCCTGCCTCCCCCTCCATACCTGCACCGTCATTGTTCTCAGGGCGGGGTGAAAGTCCCCACCGGCGGTAAGGGTCTCGACCCAAGCCCGCGAGCGCCTTCCGGCCCTATCGGAAGGGTCAGCAGATCCGGTGCGATTCCGGGGCCGACGGTTACAGTCCGGATGGAAGAGAACGTACGCAGAAGACGGTCCGCTGAAGCGGGCCGTGTTTTTGCGTCGTGCGTCCTGATTCTGGTTCGAAACGGAAGGAAGGACCCATGAATCAGCATTTCCCCAAAGACCATACTGTCCGCCGTGTCGCCGTCATCCGGGCGCGCTGGCACGCCGATATCGTCGACCAGTGCGTGGCGGCGTTCGAGGCGGAGCTTGCCGCGCTCGGTGGCTTTGCCGTCGAGGTCTTCGACGTGCCGGGAGCCTATGAAATCCCGCTGCACGCCAAGACGCTTGCGGAGACAGGCCGCTACGCCGCGATCCTCGGCACCGCCTTCGTCGTCAACGGCGGCATCTACCGGCACGACTTCGTGGCGAGCGCCGTCATCGACGGGATGATGAATGTGCAGCTTTCAACTGGCGTGCCGGTGCTGTCGGCGGTGCTGACGCCGCACAATTATCATGACAGCGCCGAGCACCGCCGCTTCTTTCACGAGCATTTCACCGTGAAGGGCAAGGAAGCGGCGAAGGCCTGCGCCGAAATCCTCGCCGCGCGTGCAAAGATTGCCGCCTGAGCAACCGGTGCACCAGAACTAAACCGATTTGGATTTCAGGACCGCGACGAGAGTGGTTGCGGTGCGTCGGAAATCCAGCCAGAAGCAACGGGGCCGCCCGACGCCGGGCGGCCATTTCAAACGGGCTCGAACCAGATACGGGAGACTATTCGTTGGCTCGCATCACACTGAGACAATTGCTCGACCATGCCGCAGAACATGGCTATGGCGTGCCTGCCTTCAACATGAACAATATGGAACAAGGCCTCGCCATCATGGAGGCGGCCGAGGAGACCAAGTCGCCGGTCATCCTGCAGGCCAGCCGCGGCGCGCGCGCCTATGCCAATGACGTGGTGCTGGCCAAGCTGATCGACGCGCTGGTCGAGATCCATCCCGACATCCCGGTCTGCATGCATCTCGACCACGGCAACAATGAAGCCACCTGCGTCACCGCGATCCAGTACGGCTTCACCTCGGTGATGATGGACGGCTCGCTGAAGGAGGACGGCAAGTCGCCGGCCGACTACGCCTATAATTCCGGCATCACGCGCCGCGTCGTCGACATGGCGCATTGGGGCGGTGTCTCGGTGGAAGGCGAGATCGGCGTGCTGGGTTCCCTGGAAAGCGGCGGCGGCGAGCAGGAAGACGGCCATGGCGTCGAAGGCGCGATCAGCCACGACCAGCTTTTGACCGACCCGGTGCAGGCCGAGCAGTTCGTGCGCGACACGCATGTCGACGCGCTGGCGGTGGCCATGGGCACCAGCCACGGCGCCTATAAATTCTCGCGCAAGCCGGACGGCGCGGTGCTGGCGATGAACGTGATCGAGGAGATCCATCGCCGCCTGCCCAACATGCATCTGGTCATGCATGGCTCGTCGTCGGTGCCGGAGGAATTGCAGGAGATCATCAACAAATATGGCGGCCAGATGAAGCCGACCTGGGGCGTGCCGGTGGAGGAGATCCAGCGCGGCATCAAGCATGGTGTGCGGAAGATCAACATCGACACAGACAACCGCATGGCGCTGACCGGCGCGATCCGCAAGGTGCTGACCGAGAACCCGTCGGAGTTCGATCCGCGCAAATATCTGACGCCGGCGATGGCTGCCATGAAGAAGCTCTGCAAGGAGCGCTTCGAGCAGTTCGGCACCGCCGGCAACGCGCCGAAGATCAAGCCGATCCCGCTGGCGGAGATGGCCAAGCGCTACAAGTCGGGCAGCCTCGACCCGAAATTCGGCTAAAGCGAAATCTCCCGCGACCGGTTCAATCCGGTCGCGGGCATTTCTCCTGCCAAAATACGGCGGAACTTCGCACCGACAAATCGGTTCCTGCTCAGAGACCTTCCGGATCCGTTCCAAAGGAAGGAGCAATTCATGAGCAAGGATCGCGATAGCGAAGGACTGGTCTTCTCGGGCCAGGACGCACGACAGGGTGAAATCATCCTGCGCACGCGCACCCGCCGCATCATTTTCATCGCCGGGCTGGTGGGCATCGTGGTGCTGGCGTTGGTGGTCAGCCTCGCCGCGCATTGAAGACAGCCCTGATTTCTTCAGACATCGGTCACGGAACCATTCCCGGCTCTGCCCGGTTGAACGTCGCTGACGAAATTGAGGCGCGGTGAATTTACACCCCCTTGTCGAGACAATGTTCGAGACACTTTGCTGCGACATGCCGCTTCATCCGACCTGGCTGGACCTTGTCGGGCGGCTCTTGCTGACCCTGCTGGCCGGCTTCCTCATCGGCCTGAACCGCGAGGCGCGCGGCCATTCCGCCGGGCTGCGCACAACCATACTGGTCGGTCTGGCGGCCTGTGTGGCCATGGTCCAGGCCAACATGCTGCTCGACGTCGCCGGCAAGGGGCCGGACTCTTTCGTGCGCATGGATGTGATGCGCTTCGCGCTCGGCGTGCTGACCGGTGTCGGCTTCATCGGCGGCGGCGCCATCCTGCGGCGCGGCGATCTCGTCACCGGCGTCACCACCGCCGCCACGATGTGGATCATGACGATGATCGGCCTCGCCTTCGGCGGTGGCCAGTATGGCCTCGGCATGATCGCGACGGTGCTGACCCTGGTGACGCTGCAGGCGCTGAAATGGGTCGATCTGAAAATCCCGCGCGACCACAAGGCGATCCTGTCGGTCTCATGGCCGAAGAACTCGCCGCCCGACATCGGGGAATTGGTACGACCGCTCGGCTACGACGTGCGTTTCGTCGGCATGGAGCACGATGTCGACCGCAACCGCTTTGTTTTTTCCTTCGACGTTCAATGGAAGCAGCCCGACGCGCTTGAGCCTTCGACGGACATCCTGGCGGTGATTGCCGAGCACTGCGCGGTCGAGCGCTTTGAAGTGACCGGCGAGAAGCCGTTCTGAGTTCGGGCGGCAAGCCTACTCCGCCGCGCCCGGCGCCTCCGTATCGGCGCGGACGAGCTTGATGTCGGCGCCTGCCGCCCAGGCGCCGATGTCCTCGCGGCGCAGCGCCGCCGCCATCATTTCGGGGAAATGGTCGGGCGTGCAGGCAAAGACCGGAATGCCGAGTGCGGCGACCGACCCGGCCATCGACGGATCGTAGCCGGGACGGCCCTGATCGGTGAGCGCCAAGAGCACGACGACGTTGACGCCCGACCGGACAAGCGCCGCCAGCCTTTGCAGGAGCTCCTTGCCGTTGCCACCTTCGTAGAGATCGGTGATCAGAACGAAATGCGCCTTGGTTGGCCGCTCGATGCGCTCGGCGCAGTAGGCGACCGCCTGGTTGATGTCGGTGCCGCCGCCGAGCTGGACGCCGAACAGCACCTCGACCGGATCGCTGAGCTCTTCGGTCAGATCGACGATCGCCGTGTCGAAGCAGACGAGTTTCGTCCGCACGACCGGCAGCGAGGCCATCACGGCGGCGAAGATCGAGGCGTAGATGACCGAGCTCGCCATCGAGCCGGACTGGTCGACGCAGAGCGTCACCTCGTCGAGATCGACCAGTCGGCGCTGACGACGCATGAAGCCAACCAGCTTTTCCGGCACGACGGTCTTATGGTCCGGCTGGTAGTGGCGAAGGTTCGCCGTGATCGTGCGCGGCCAGTCAATATCGCGCTGACGCGGCCGGTTGGTGCGCCGCGACTTATCGAGCGCGCCGCGGATCGCCTCCGCGGTCTTCTGCTCCAGGCGCTGCATCAGCTTGGCGACAATGTCGGAAATGATGGACCTGGCGATGTCCTTGGTCTTGTCCGGCATCGCCGAGCGCAGCGAGACGAGGTCGGCGACGAGATTGACGTCGGCCTCGATCGCCTTGAGGAATTCCGGCTCCATCAGCATCTGCTTCAGGTTGAGCCGCTCGAAGGCATCTTTCTGCACGACCTGGACGACCTGCTCGGGGAAGAAGGAGCGGATGTCACCCATCCATTGCGCGACGCGGGGCGCCGAGCGGCCGAGCCCGCCGCGCCGCTTGCGCGCATCGCCGGCGGTGTCGCCGCTGCCGTCGCCATAAAGCGCATCGAGCGCCGCCGACAGTTTTCGGTCCTCGGCCGACAGCGCCGATGATGTCTCGTCGTCGGCGCCGATCGCCAGCCGCCAACGGCGCTCGCGATTGTCCATGGTCGGATCAAGGTCCGGCCCGGTCGCTTCGTCAGCCATGATTGGCCTCCCCCGCGAGCAACTTGCCGAGCAGACCAAAATGCCTGCGCCATGCCACGCCGCCGTCCGGCGCCAGAGTCAGCCCGGCAGGCAGGTTCACTCTCTTGCCAAGCACCGCCTCGATCAGGCGGCGACGCTCCATGCTGTCAAGGTCCGAGAAGACGCGGCGCAGCAGCGGCAGATGCGCCACGAAAGCCTCCTCGTCGAGCGAGGCCAGCCAGGCGTCGACGGCACCGCGCAGACCTTCGTCATAGATCAGCCGCTGGCCGGCGCCGCTGAAGAAGCCTTCGAAGAAGGCGGCGGCATCGATCACAGGCGTTCCCGGCGACAGGCGCCTTGCCAGGAGATCGGCGGTCTCATCGGCTGAGAGCCGCCCAGCCTCGTAGAGCAGATGCGCGGCGCAGCCGGCGACGAGCGCCGTGGAACGCGACGAATCCAGCACGGCCGCCAGCCCGTTGCGCCAGGCCTCCAGGACATGCTCGTCCGGCTCGACCAGCTTGATTGCCTCGTCGGCCTTGCGAAGCGCTGCCATCAGCGCGGCGGCGGCCTGCGCGTCGAGATCGCGCGCCGCGTAAGGCAGCGCGATGGAGCCCTCGATGATCAGCCGCTCCAGCAGGCCGGCGAGGCGTTCGGTCTCGGTCTTGCGTGCTTCGCCGTAGCGGATGATGTCGGCCAGCGGCGGCACCGAGGCCAGCAGCTCCAGGCACTCGCTGCTGTGCGCTGC
The DNA here is from genome assembly GCF_004016445.2 of Mesorhizobium sp. M2E.F.Ca.ET.219.01.1.1. Classification (GTDB taxonomy): domain Bacteria; phylum Pseudomonadota; class Alphaproteobacteria; order Rhizobiales; family Rhizobiaceae; genus Mesorhizobium. The sequence continues at coordinate 255,828 of NZ_SADT02000002.1, read as the reverse complement.
CTTTTCCTCGAGCGCCGCAAGACCGGCGGCGGACGCCTCGCTCAAGGCGGCGGTGATGGCGCTCTGCACCAGCGTGGCCAGCGCATCGAGCGTCGCGGCGGCGCCGATCATCTGGATCAGCCTGCCATTGGCGGCCTTCTCGATGGTCGGGCCGTAGACCAGGTTCTCGACAAGGCGGACGGCATATTCCGGCTGCCAGGCCAGCATCCAGCGCTCGCGAAACGTGCCGCGGCTGCGGCCGACATCGGTCAGCCTGCCCCAATTGACGCCGAGCACGTTCAACCGGTGCAGCAATGTCGAGCGACACAGCCCGCTCTCGCTACGCAGGTCAACGGAAAGCTCTCGTTCCAGCGCTTCCGGTTTCAGCCGCGCGGCCTTCTGGTTGCGCTGCAGATCGTCGATCAGCGGCGCGAGCGGCGTGTCGGGCGGGATCTCGCCGACATCGGCGCCCAGCAGCAGCTCGGCCTCGACCATCTTCCACAGCAAAGTCTCGCCGTTGAAGAGCGCCGAGACCGAGGCGTCGCGAAGTTCCTCGAAACCCGGCTTCGGCCGTTCGCGGATTGCGGCAAGCGCGCGCGCCAGGCGCTCCGCCTCGATCAGCGAGGCGGTGGAGATCATGTGGCCCTTCGCCCGCAGCACCGAGGCGATCCGCGCCAACCACAGGACCGAGGCGTCGTCCTGCCCACGTGTCTGCCACAGATGCTTGCACCAGCCGGGCGCGACGACGCCGGCGCCGTAGCCATAGCCCAGCGCCAGGCGCGGTCCGGTCCACGGCGCATAAGTCATCGTGGTCTTGCGTCGGCCGATGCCCTTGAGCAGCGCCTGGTCGCTCTTTTGCGTATGAGCGGCCCGCAAGGCCGGCACATGCCAGGCGCCGCAGACGACGGCCAGTGGCCCGTCGAATTCCTTCCGCGCGGCAGCGATCTCCAACCGCATATGCGCCTCGCGCATGGCCTCGAACTTGGCGATCGCGCCCTCGCCGTCGCGCAGCGTCGTCATCGCGTCGGCGATGGCCGCGAAGATCGGGCCTGGCTCGGGATTCTGCTCGATGATGTCGGACCACCAGCTCTCGCCGTCCTCATAGCCGGCAGCGCGCGCCAAGGTGCCGATCGGATCCTGGATGCGCGTGGGTTCTTCGCCCTGTTCTTCTGCAGGTTCTGCTTCGGAGGCATCACCATCGGTCGAACCTTCAGGCGCCTTCTCCGCAAGCCGCGCGGCCGACGGCAGGTCGATGAAGCGCAGCGCCGCCTTGTTGGCGACGGCCCAAAGTGCTGCCTGATATTCCGGCGAGAATTCGGCGAAGGGCCAAAAGCTGGTCGCGGCGGGGTCGTCCTCGGGATAGCAGAGCAACGCCACCGGCGGCTTCATGTCGGGGCTGGCGAGCAACGGCAGCAGCGGCGAGGCATCCACCGGCCCCTCGATCAGCACGGCGACCGGCCGCAATTCCTGCAAGGCCTTGACCAGGCTCCCGGCGGAGCCCGGCCCATGGTGGCGAATGCCGAAATAGCTGATGATGCCGCCTTGCGTCATGGCTCAGATGGCCGCGTTGAGCGCCGCGTAGTAGCCGGCATAGTCCGGACGCTTCTTCAACACCGTCTCCAGATATTCCTCCAGCACCACCTTGTCCTGCACCGGGTCCTTGACGATGGCGCCGACAAGGCTTGGCGCCAGCCCTTCCGCGTGGAGCTTGCCGTCATCGAACCATGCCGCCTGGCTAAGCCCGCTGACCATGGTGGCGATCGCCTCGGCGGTCGACAGAGAGCCCGATGGCGTCTTCAGCGTCACCTTGCCGTCGGCGGTCGCGCCCGAGCGCAGCTCGCGGAAGATGGTGAGGACGCGGGCGATCTCCTCGCCGACATTCTTCGGCACCGGCAGGTCCAGCCCGCCGGCCATCTCGCCGACGCGCCGGGAGACGATGGAGACTTCCTCCGCCATATCTTCCGGTAGCGGCAGCACCACGACGTTGAAGCGGCGCTTCAGCGCCGAGGAGAGTTCGTTGACGCCCTTGTCGCGGTTGTTGGCGGTGGCGATGATGTTGAAGCCGCGCTGCGCGTAGATCGAGGTGTTCAGCTCCGGCACCGGCATCATCTTTTCCGACAGTACGGTGATCAGCGTGTCCTGCACATCGGAGCCCATGCGCGTCAGCTCTTCCAGCCGGCAAAGCTTGCCGTCCTGCATCGCGCGGTAGAGCGGCGTCGGCACAAGCGCTTCCTGGCTCGGGCCCTTGGCCAGCAGCTGGGCATAGTTCCAGCCATAGCGGATCTGGTTTTCGTCGGTGCCGGCGGTGCATTGCACGACCAGCGTCGAATTGCCCATGGTGGCGCCGGCGAGATGTTCCGATACCCAGGATTTTGCCGTTCCGGGAACGCCGAGCAGAAGCAGCGCCCGGTCGGTCGCAAGCGTGGCGACCGCCGTTTCCATCAATTGCCGGCGACCGACATATTTCGGCGAAATCACCGTGCCGTCGCTCGCCTTGCCGCCCATCAGATAGGTGAGCACGGCTTTCGGCGACAGGCTCCAGCCGGCAGGCTTTTGCCGGTCGTCGCCGCGCGCAAGCGCCTGCAGTTCGGCGGCGTAGACCTGTTCGGCCGGGAGGCGGATGGCTGCGTTCATGCGATCTTCTCCGGGTTGATCATTTGGTTGGATTTCCGCTCAGCGCCGCGTTGAGGCGCAGCAGGCTAAGCGATGGGGATGCCGGCGGCAGGCCGGCGGCGACGACCTCACCGATCAATTTTTCCGCCGCCACCGGACTGGCCAGAAAGCCGATGGCTTCGAGATATTGCTCGGCGTTTCGTCTCGTGACGTCATTGTCACCCGAGACGGCGGAACGCAGCGCTGGAAGCGTCTTGCCCTTTGCGAGGTCGCCCCATTCCAGCCAGCCCGCTTCAGCGCCTTCGACCAGGGTGAGCGCGGCCAGATTTTGCGCATCATTCAGGATCTGCCTGATCAGGACACGCTTCCTGCCGCTGTCCAAACGCGCCGTGAGTTGGAGGCCGAGAATCGCCAGCCTGCCGCCGGCTGCGGCAAGCAGATCCGCCAGACAGGCCACCGCCGCATCGCCGCCGGACACCGAGATCATTCGAACCAGAAACAGATCTGCGCCGTCATCGACGCCGAACTGCCATGCGCCGATGAAATCGGCCTCCGTCTTGCCGAAGCGGGCGACGAGATCGCCGAAATAACAGGTCGCGAACAAGTCGGCGCGACGTGCTTGCTGCGCCTGTGACTTGGGTTTTATCGGCGCGTAGGTGGCGCGGCGGCGGATGAAGCCGGATTTGCCTTCCTCGATGAAAGCGGCGAGCTCGGCTGTCGGATCTTCCGACCCGCCGCCAGCCGGATTTCCGCGTTCCCCTAACCTTGCCAGCAGCCGGCCCGCCATTTCGCGCACTTTGCCTGAGCGATCGGCGGACAGGCTCTTCAGGAACGGAACGTCGTCGGCCCCAAGGCCGAAGCGCATGAGCTCAATGAGCGCAAGCCTCACCTCGGCGGGCTCGCCTGCCCCTTTTGTCTCGATAAGGGCCCGCGCCAAGGCGGGTGTGGAGCGCCGCAAATCGATCAGCGCGCTGCGGCGCGCGGCGGGATAGAAATCATCCCAGGTTTCCGCCGTCAAATCCTCGCGCCGCGACTGCTTTTCGCTGTCCGCGCCTGCCTGCCAGTCGACCCAGGGGGCGTAGATGTCCGGGCTTTCCTGGTCCGTCGCAGCAGGCATCCAGTCCATCGGATGCAGCACGAAGCCGCGGCCGGCGACGAGCGTGGCCACCCGTGTCTTGAGCCTCGCATCGGCTGCATATTTCAGCGCGGCGCGCAGCGACGGCCGCAACCGTTCAGGGAGCATCGGCAAAGCCAGCACCGGCAGCGGCGGGCGCCGCTTCAAGGTTTTCGGCGCCGCCGGGCGGAGCGCGACGTCCAGCGCCTGCGCGGCGACGGCCAGCAGCCGCCGTTCCTGCTCGTCCGGGCTGGATGCCGCCGCGACTTCCTTCCATTCGGCGGGCGCCAATTCGAAAGCGCCGCCGCCCGAAATCCAGCCGTCGCGCAATCGTGCCAGCCCTGCTTGATCGAGCTCGTTCATGACAGATCGAGCCTCCCGATGCTGCTTTGCGATGCCAGCAGCTCGAGCCTGGCGCCGTTCCAAAGCGCTGCCGTCGCCGCGAGATCGAGGCCGAGCAAGGTCTGGTTGACGGAGCCGGCAACAGGCAGGGCAATGCCGTGCGGATCGCCGGCCGCCTGCCACCAGGCGCCGTCCTTTTCGTCCAGCGCGATCGCACCGGCCGGCAGGATGACAGGGCAATCGGACAGCCAGGGCGCGCCATCCTGGAACGCGGCGTAGGCGGCCAGCGGATCGCCTGCTGCATCCGGGACGAATGCCGGCCACGCGCCAGGCGCCACGTCGCCCAGTCGGTCCGCGACCAGCGCGCGCAGCGGATTGCGCGACGGATAGAACACCAGCCTCGCTCTGAAGCGGTCGCCCGGCGCGAAGGCGCCGGAGCGGCGTCCGGCCGAGGCGGGGAAGAAATCGAGCAGCACCGCAAATCGCGGTGTCGTGCTTTTCAGATCGAGCAGCCAAGTGGCGTGACTGACCAGCCCGTCGCGGCGGGTCTCGATCTTTTCGCCAAGCACCTCCCAGTCGCTCTCGACCTGAACGGCGTCGGGGTTGGCGAGTATCTGGTCGCGCGTCTCCGATGTCGAGACCAGGCGTTTCAATTCGGCATCGTCCGGCGCGGCGCGCCAGGCCTTCGCGAGCAGCACCAGCTTGCCCAGCTCGCGGATCGCGGCGTCCGGCCGCTCCTCGCCGCGCAGCGCCATCAGCTTCGCGGGCAATTCGTCGATACGACCGGCGAGTGCCGCCGCCTTGAGGTCTACAAGCCGTGCCGCGATGCGGCGGCAGCGCTCGCTCGAGGCATCGACAAAGCCGGCAAGGCCGAGCCGCAATTGGTCGGCGATCCACTGGTCGAGCTCGTCGAGCGCCGCCGAGACCGCGCTGCGCGTGTCCTCCGCCCGCTTGCGCTGCGCCGCCTCGCGGCGTTCGGCGGCAGCTGCGTCCTCGACAGGAGGTGCCTCTTCCGGCCGCGATGCCTCGTCAATGCTTTTGCCTTCCGCGCGAGCTGGCGCCGTGGCCGGCGGCTGCCCAGGCTTGCGGCGCCGGCCGAGCCAGTCGTTCACCCAATCGGGCGTCTGGTCGACACGGGCGAAGCTGGCCGGCGCGGTGGCGCCGATCCAGGCCAGTGCCAGAATGTGCTTGCACGGAAATTTCCGCGACGGGCAGGTGCATTTATAGCCGTAGTCGGAGGTGTCGAACGCGACCCGGTAAGGGTTGGAGCCCGAGCCCTGGCATTCGCCCCAGATCAGCGGCAACTGCTCATGCGCTTCAAGCCTGGGCCAGTTCGACCGCTTGGTCAGCTTGGCGGCGGCGCCAAGCGAGGCCTGATCGGGGGCCAAAGCCTCGATTGTCTTCAAATCCAGCTGCAAGCCGCGCGCCTCTCACCACCCCGAAGCATGACTTCGCGACGATTGATAGCCGTTTGCGGCCGGCTGGTGTAGCTCCAGTCGCCGCAAAATGAGAGCTTGTCTAACGTTTCGTTGTTCTCCTGAACGCCGGGTCGCGCGAAGCTCGCATCCAGCGTGTTCCCATTCAACAGTTCGATCTGTGAACGCTGTTCATTTTTCTCTTGAACGCCGTTCACGATATGCTATGCTGCGAACATGAACAATGTTCACTGAATTGTATCTGGCCTGAAACAAGCCCAGGCCGACGCAGCCTAAGCCTGAAACGAAAGGATCATATCGATGCTCACCGACAGCCATGCCCGCAAATATTCAAGCGCCTGCAAGCCCTGGAGACCGATCGCGGACGACAGATGCGGGGCGCCAAGGGCAAGAAACAATGGATTGGAATAAATCGCAGTAACGAAGTTTAACCGCTTCCCGGTAAACAAGGCTCAAACCGCGCAAGTGTCCGCTCAGTCCAAACGGATTGCCAGTCGGGCTTGCCCAATGGAAATTGCCATGAACACCCATCTGATGATGTCGCGGCGCTTCGCGCCTCTCTTCTGGACGCAATTCCTCTCGGCCTTCAACGACAATTTCCTGAAGAACACGCTGGTGTTCCTCATTCTCTTCACGCTGGCGAAGGACCAGGCGGCGTCGCTGGTGACGCTGGCCGGCGCCATTTTCATGGCCCCCTTCCTGCTGCTTTCGGCGCTTGGCGGCGAGATCGCCGACCGCTTCGACAAGGCGCTGATCGCGCGCCGCCTGAAATTCACCGAGATCGCCGCGGCCGCCGTTGCCGTCGTCGGCATCGCGCTGTCCTCTATTCCCGTGCTGATGACGGCGCTCTTGATGTTCGGCATCATCTCGGCGCTGTTCGGACCGATCAAATACGGCATCCTGCCGGACCATCTCGAGCGCAAGGAACTGCCCAAGGCCAATGCCTGGATCGAGTCGGCCACCTTCGCCGCGATCCTGGGCGGCACGATTGCCGGCGGGGTCGTCTCCGCCGACGGTATCGGCGTCACGGTGTTCGGGCCGATCATGATGGCGCTGGCCGTCGGTTGCTGGTTCGTCAGCCGCTATATCCCTTCCACCGGTTCGGCCGCCCCCAACCTCACCATCGACAAGAACGTCTTTCGTTCGACCTGGCGGCAGGTCGCCGACTTGCGCACCGACATGCGCATCTGGCGCGCCGGCCTGATGACCTCGTGGTTCTGGCTGGTCGGGGCCATCGTGCTTTCGATCCTGCCGGCGATGATCAAGGATTCGCTCGGCGGCAACGAGATCGCCGTCACCGCCTATCTCGCGGTGTTCGCCGTCTCCATCGCCATCGGCTCGGCCATCGCCGCCTGGATGTCGCAGGGCCGCATGGTGCTTTTGCCCGCGCCGGTCGGCACCGCGCTGCTGGCGCTGTTCGGCCTGCATCTGGCCTGGACCATCGGCAGCATGCAGCCCTCGCCCCATGCCGAGACGCTTGCCGCCTTCTTCGCCGGCCCCAACACCATCCGTGTCGCCATCGACCTCGCCGGCATGGCCATCGCCGCCGCCTTCCTGGTGGTGCCGACCTTCGCCGCCGTGCAGGCCTGGTCGCCGGAAGCGCGCCGCGCCCGCGTCGTCGCGGCGGTCAGCATCGTCAACGCCGGCTTCATGACCGTCGGCGGCATCCTTGTCGCGGCCATCCAGGCTGCCGGCGTCTCGATCGCGGGCATCCTGTTCGGCCTCGTCGTCGCCAACGCTATCGCCGCCTGGCTGATGCTGAAATTCCTGCCGACCAATCCGTTCCGCGACTTCGTCTCAATCCTGTTCCGCGCCTTCCTGCGCCTGGAGGTCGAAGGCCTGGACAACCTCAAGGCGGCCGGCAAGGCGCCGATCCTGGCGCTCAACCATGTCAGCTTCCTCGATGGTCCGCTGGCGCTGACGCTGACCGACGAGGAGCCGGTCTTCGCCATCGACTACACGATCGCCCAGGCCTGGTGGATGAAGCCGTTCATGAAGCTCGCCCGGGCGCTGCCGCTCAATCCGGCGAAGCCGATGTCGACCCGCACCCTGATCAAGATCGTGCAGGGCGGCGATCCGCTGGTCATCTTCCCGGAGGGACGCATCACCGTCACAGGCGGCCTGATGAAGGTCTATGACGGCGCCGCCATGGTCGCCGACAAGACCGGCTCGATGGTGGTGCCGGTGCGCATCGAGGGGCTGGAGAAGAGCTATTTCTCACGGCTCTCCTCGCAGCATGTGCGCCACCGCCTGTTCCCGAAGGTCAAGGTGACCATCCTGGAGCCGGTGAAGCTCGAAGTGCCCCAGGAACTGAAGGGGCGCCAGCGCCGCGCGGCGGCGGGCTCGGCGCTCTATCAGGTGATGTCGGACCTCGTCTTCCGCACCCAAAACATTGACAAGACGGTGCTTCAGAAGATCATCGAGACGGCCCACGAGCGCGGCATGAAGGAGCTTGCCGTGCAGGATCCGGTCACCGGCTCGCTGAGCTACGGTAAGCTGCTCACCGCCGCCGCGGTGCTGGGCGAGAAGTTCGAGCATCTCTATGCGGGTCAAGAGACGCTGGGCATCATGCTGCCCAACGCCAACGGCGCCTGCGCTGCGCTGCTCGGCGTCATGTCGGCCGGCAAGGTGCCGGCGATGATCAACTTCACCGCCGGCGCGGCCAACATCCTGTCGGCATGCAGGGCGGCCGAAGTGAAAACCGTGCTCACCTCCCGCGCCTTCGTCGAGCAGGCAAAGCTCGGGCCGGTGGTGGAAGAGATCGGCCGCTCGGTCGACATCGTCTGGCTCGACGACCTGCGCGCCACGATCGGCCTCAAGGACAAGCTGCTCGGCCTGTTGCGCAAGACAACGCCGCGGGTGGCGCGCAAGGCGGACGACCCGGCGGCGATCCTGTTCACCTCGGGCTCGGAAGGCACGCCCAAGGGCGTGGTGCTGACCCACCGCAACATCCTGGCCAACGCCGCCCAGGCGGCCTCGCGGATCGACTTCCATTCGGGCGACAAGGTGTTCAACGTGCTGCCGATCTTCCACTCCTTCGGCATGACGGCGGGCACGGTGCTGCCGCTGATCTCTGGCGTGCCGGTCTATTTCTACCCCTCGCCGCTGCACTACCGCATCGTGCCGGAACTGATCTACGGGTCGAACGCGACGATCATCTTCGGCACCGATACGTTCCTCGCCGGCTATGCGCGCACCGCGCACCCCTACGACTTCCGCTCGGTGCGCTACTGCTTCGCCGGCGCCGAGCCGGTCAAGGCCGCAACGCGCATGACCTATATGGAGAAGTTCGGCCTGCGCATCCTCGAGGGCTACGGCGTGACGGAGGCAGCACCGGTGATCGCCATCAACACGCCGATGTATAACAAGGCGGGCAGCGTCGGCAAAATCATGCCTGGCATGGAATACCGCCTGGAACCGGTGCCTGGCGTCGACGAGGGCGGGCGGCTCTTCGTGCGCGGTCCGAATGTCATGTCGGGCTATCTGCGCGCTGAGAACCCGGGCGTGATCGAGCCGCTGAAAGACGGCTGGCACGACACCGGCGACATCGTCACCGTCGACGACGCCGGCTTCATCTCGATCCGCGGCCGCGCCAAGCGCTTTGCCAAGATCGGCGGCGAGATGATTTCGCTGGCGGCGGTCGAGGCGCTGGCCGGAGAACTCTGGAAAGGCTCGCTGTCAGCGGTCGCCACAGTACCGGACGCGCGCAAGGGCGAGAAGCTTATCCTGATCACGGAAGCTTCCGGCGCAACCCGCGCGGACTTTCTCGCCTTCGCCAAGGCGAATGGCGCCATGGACCTGATGGTGCCGGCCGAGGTGCGTGTCGTGCCGAAGGTGCCGGTGCTCGGTTCCGGCAAGCTCGACTTCGCCGGCGTGATCAGGATGGTGCGCGGCGAAGAAGAGCTGAAGGTCAAGGCGGCGTGACGAGGATAGGCGAACGGGCCGGCGCGAAACGCCGGCCTGTTCGCATCTGGCTGACTCGGCGGCACGACGTTCTACATATTTGCTGCCGTCGGGCGCACGATCACTTCGTTGACGTCGACGCCGTCGGGCTGTTCGAGGGCAAAGCGGATCGCCCGCGCAATGGCGTCCGGCGTCAGCGATTTCTGCCGCCACTCCTTCAAAGCCGCGGCCACCTGAGGATCGCTGATGTCGTCGCCCAATTCGGTCGCGGTCACGCCGGGCGAGATGATCGTGGCGCGGATGTCGTCATGCTCCTGGCGCAGGCCTTCGGTGATCGCCCATACCGCATATTTGGTGCCACAGTAGACCGCCGCGGTGGGCAGCACGAGATGCGCGCCGACGGACGCCACGTTGACCACGTGCCCGTTTTTCTGAGCGACGAAGCGGGGCAGCCCCGAAGCGATCCCGTTCAGCACGCCGAAGATGTTGACGTTGATCATGCGCGCCCACTCATCGCGCTTCAGCGCGGCAAGCGGCGACAGCGGCATGACGCCGGCATTGTTGACCAGCACGTCGATCCGGCCGAATTGCGCCTGAGCGGCATCGGCGAATGCGGCGAAGCTTGCCGCATCCGTCACATCGAGTTCGCGCCAGGCAACCCCTTCACCGAGTTCCTCGGCCAGCGCCTTCAGACGCTCGGCGCGGCGGGCGCCGATAAACAGCCTGGCGCCTGCCGAGGCAAGCTCGCGAACCGTCGCTTCGCCGATGCCGCTCGAGGCGCCGGTGATCAATACAACCTTGTCTTTCAGTCCCGTCATGATCGTTTCCTTTTCGCTTGCGGTGACGGGACGCAAAATGGTGGCGCGAAGGCGGAGAGCGGTAGCGCGATCGTCCAAAGAGTTTGCACGATCCTCCAAATAAGCCGACCAAGCCTTGCAACATCGCGCGCGATGCAGATTTATGCGGCATGAACAAAATTGCCGACCTGGCTCAGATGATCGCGCGGTTCGCGCCGGCTTCCGGCATGTCCGGCACCGCGGTGCCTCGGCTGTCGCTTATTCGCGCCGACCATCCCAGCGCGCCGGTGCCGGCGGTCTATGAAGCTTCGCTTTGCATAATCGCCCAAGGGTCGAAGCGCGTTTCGCTGGCCGGCCAGAGCGTGGTCTATGATGCATCGAGCTATCTTCTTGTTTCGGTCGACCTGCCTCTGGTCGGCCATGTTCTCGAGGCCAGTCCGGCCGCGCCATATCTGTGCTGCAAGATCGACTTCGACCCCGCGGCACTTGCCGACCTGCTGGTGACGGAGCGGCGGGTTTCTTCCGAGAAGGACGTGCCCGTGCTTGCCGTCTATCCAAGCGACCCGGACCTGATCGATGCCGCGTGCCGATTGGTGAAGCTGCTCGATCGCCCCGAAACCATCGATGTTCTGGCCCCGCTCGTGGAGCGCGAAATTCTCTACCGTCTGCTCACCGGTCCGCATGGCGCAACGCTTCGTCAAATGGGAACCGTCGACAGCCACCTGAACCAGGTGAGCCGCGCCATCGCCACGATCCGGAACGGCTTCCAGGCGCAGTTGCGCATCGACGAGATTGCCGCGGCGTCAGGCATGAGCGCGTCGTCGCTTCATGCCCACTTCAAAGCGATCACGCGCATGACCCCGCTCGAGTATCAAAAACAGCTACGCCTGCAGGAAGCGCGAAGGCTGATGCTGGCTGACGGAGCCAACGCCGGCACAGCCGGCTTCGCCGTCGGCTACGACAGCCCTTCGCAGTTCAGCCGCGAATATCGGCGCCTGTTCGGCGCCCCGCCCCGTCAGGACATCGAGCGCCTTCAGGCTATACCCGGCTCGGCCGAAGCCTATTAAGCCTTTGGCCGAGCGGGCGAAGCGCGCCTCAAACCACGACCACCACCTTGCCGAACTGTTCGCCCGCCTCGAGAAAGCGGTGCGCCTCGACGATCGCCTCGAACGGAAACGTCCGGGCGACGATCGGCTTCAGGGCGCCTGATTGGAGCCCGTCGAGGATGAAGGTCTTGGCGGCTTCCAGCCGGCCGGGATCGCCGGTGATCTCGTGAACAAGGTAGCCGCGCAGCATCAACGTCTTCGCCAGGACCTCGAACAGCGGGAACGGCGTCGGCTCGGGGCTGAGGCCGCCATATTCGATGAGAATGCCGCCGCGTGCCATCGCGGCTGCAAGAGGCGTGAAGATCGGGCCGCCGACCGGGTCGAGCACGACGCGCACGCCTTGCGGCGCGATCGCTCTCAGCCGCGCCTCGAGATCGTCTTCAGCCAAGGCCACCACATCCGCAGCGCCGGCATCGAGCAGCGCCGTCTTCTTGGCCGATGTCCGGGTGACGGCGATCGGCACGGCGCCAATTCTGTTGGCGATCTGGATTGCGGCGAGCCCGACGCTGCTCGACGCGGCGGTGATGACGACGGGCTCGTCACGACGGAGACGGGCGATATCGATCAGCGCGCCATAAGCGGTGAGATATTGCATCCATGTCGCGGCGGCGGCCTCGAACGAAAGCGATGGCGGATGTTTGACGACGAGTTCAGCCGGAAAGGTGACGAACTCACCATAAGCCGGCCAGCGAGCCATGGAGCGCGGCGGGATGATGCTGACCGCATCGCCCGTCGCGAAACCACCGACGCCCTCGCCGATCGCCTCGACAATGCCGGCCGCCTCAAGACCTAGGCCTGACGGCAGCGGCGGCGTTTCGATGTAAGTGCCGTTGCGCATCGAGGCTTCGGCGCGGTTCAAGCCCAGTGCCCTGACGCGTATCCGCACCTCGCCAGGACCTGGCAACGGAACCTCTTTTTCCTCGCTGCGAAGCACCTCGGGACCACCGTGACTGTGAAAGCGAACAACCCTTGCCATCCATGCAACTCCAAATCGAATCGATGGAATGGAACTATGCAGAGGCGTGAAGAGCCGATAAATCGCTGTGCAGGCAGAACAGTCGAAACGCCGGGTTTTCAATATGGACCGCCTCGAAAGCATGGAAGTGTTCGTGAAAGCCGTCGACCTCGGCTCTTTCACCGCCGCTGCGGCGGCGCTTGACCTTTCGGGGCCGATGGTCGGCAAGCATGTCCGCTTCCTTGAGGAACGCCTTGGCGCACGGCTCATCAACCGTACGACGCGCCGGCAGAGCCCGACCGATTTCGGGCGCGCCTATTATGAGCGCTGCAGGATCGTGCTGGCGGAAGCGCAGGCGGCCGATGCATTGGCAGCCGACCAGTTGTCCGAGCCGCGCGGAAGACTGCGCGTGACGATGCCGACACATTTCGGTCGCCACTGCGTCACGCCGATCCTACTCGCCCTTGCCCGGCACTATCCGACACTGGAGTTGGACCTGTCGCTCAGCGACCGCTTCGCCGATCTCGTCGAGGACGGCTTCGATCTGGCGATCCGCACCGGCGCACTGGATGACCGGGCTGGCATCATCGGGCGCCGAGTCGCGCGCCAGCGCATGGTTGTCTGCGCTTCGCCGTCCTACATCGAGACCTCCGGCCGACCGGTTCAGTTTGAGGACATCGCCAGCCACCAGGCAATTGTTTACCGCCGTCTCGGCCAGGCACTGCAGCCATGGCTGTTCCCGCGCGAGGATGGCTCGGTAACCGAGATCGCGCCCGTCGGCAGGCTGCGGCTCGACGACCTCGACGCCATCGCCGATGCGGCGACCGACGGCATGGGACTGGCCTGGCTGCCATATTGGCTGGTGCGTGAGCGTTTCGAAGCGGGCAAGCTCATCCGCGTGCTGCCCGACCAGCCGGACTATCTCTACGATTGCCACGCACTCTGGCTGCAGGTGCCGCATCTGCCGCTGAAGGTGCGGCTGGCCATCCATGCGCTGGCGGCGGGATTGCCGAAGCTGATGAGCTAGGCCGCTTGGTCGATATCGTCTTTGCCTAGTCCGGGCATCCCCAGGCATTTGAAAGAAAAAGGCCGGGCGCGAAAGCGGCCCGGCCAAGCATGAAGGTCATAACCTTCAGAGGGGAACATCACCCGGCGCAATGGGAGGAAAACACCGGGCGACAATGCCTATTTGGGGTCACCGCGGTGTATTTTCCACGAACGAAATTCCAAAAAAGAGCAAGAATGCGGAAAATCTCGCCCTGACGCGTCTCAATCGTCAGCCGGCGGCCGATGCTTTTTCCAACAGATCCGCATAATGGCGCCGAGCCACGTCGGGATGGGACCTCAGCCGGCTTTTCAGCACATTGGCGCCGACGTTGCGGAACAGCGGGTTATCCGGGTCCCTGGCCGGGCCGCGCGCCTCGGCCGCCAGTTCCTCCGGCAGGTCGAGCAGCGGGATTGTGGCGTCGAGCCGGGCGCTGAAGAAGAACGGCACCGAAATCCGCTCGACGCCGGCGGGCGGCGTGACGACACGATGCACGGTCGCCCTAAGATAACCGTTCGAGGCGAGTTCGAGCAGCTCGCCGATGTTGACGACGAGCGTCTGAGGGATCGGGTCCACGTTCACCCAGCTGCCGTCATATTCGACCTGCAGGCCCTTGTTCTCGTCCTGCAGCAGAAGGGTGAGGAAGCCGCCATCCTTGTGCGCGCCGACGCCCTGGTCGTCGCCGGTCGTGTCGCGGCCGGGATAGCGCACGATCTTCATGCGGTGGTTCGGCTCGCCGCGATAGATCGCATCGAAAGCGTCCTCCGGCTGGTCGAGCGACAGCGCGAAGGCCTTGAGCAGCCGGATCGCCACATCGGTCGCCTTGGCTTGCCAGGCGAGCAGCGCCGGCTTCAGATCGGGGAGCGCGGCAGGCCACTGGTTCGGGCCCTGCAGCCGCGTCCAGGGCGGCACGCCCGGCCCTTGCGCAATGGTCGCGCGTTCGACGCCGATGTCGAGCTGCTCGCGCCAGTCGGCCTTGCCCCTGGTCAGCTCGCCGCCGGCGCGCGTATAGCCGCGGAACTGCGGCGACTTCACCATCTCGATGGCGAGCTTGTCGGCTTCCGGCAAGGCGAAGAAGCCGCGCGCGGCACCCAGCACCGAGTCGATCTCCGGCTGGGTGATGCCGTGGCCGCTCAGATAGAAGAAGCCGACATCGCGGGCGGCGGTGCGCAAATCAAACAAGAAAGTTCGAAGCTCGGATGGACCCTGCTCCAGGCGGTCGAGATCGAGCACCGGAATTATTCTTGGCATGGACAGGCTCCTCTTGGCGGCAACTTTCTATTTTCGCAATTCCGGACGGAAAACCGCCGCGCACTTTTCCTGGAATTGCTCTGGCAACCCCAGCCGCACGATGACATCAGCGGCATTGCTGGTGAAGAAACACACCGACCAATCTCATTGCAAACGGAGCAAGCCGGCGCTCAATTCCCGGCTTTTGCGGCAAATTGCGTTCGCCTCCGGCGCCTGCCCTTACCCGCGGTGGTCCAGACGAGCGACCAGCCGGTCGCCGATCCACTGGATGCCGCAGACCAGCACGATGAGCACGACGACAACGGCGACCATGACGCTGGTTTCGAAGCGCTGGTAGCCGTAGCGGATGGCGAGATCGCCGAGACCACCGGCGCCGATGGCGCCGGCCATGGCCGAGGCGCCGACGAGCGTCACCAGCGTCACGGTAAAGCCGGCGACGATGCCGGGCAGCGCCTCCGGCACCAGCACCTCGCGGATGATCGTCCAGCGGTTGCCGCCCATGGCGCGCGCCGCCTCGATCAGCCCGAGGTCGACCTCGCGCAGCGACACTTCGGCGATGCGCGCGTAGTAGGGCGTCGCCGCGATCGACAGCGGCACGATGGCCGCCCAGGTGCCGATCGAGGTGCCGACGATCAGCCGCGTCACCGGGATGAGCGCCACCAGCAGAATGATGAAGGGCACCGAGCGGAAGCCGTTGATGACGGCGCCGAGGATGCGGTTGACCCAAAGGCTCTCGGCGATGCCGCCGCGATCGGTGGCGACCAGGGCAAGGCCAAGCGGCAGGCCGAAGACAAGCGAGATGAGACCGGACGCGCCGGTCATCAGCACCGTCTCCCAGATCGAGCGAAGCAGGAGTTCAAACAGGACCGGCGACATGGCCAAGCACCTCCACCCGCGCGCCGCGGTCTTTGAGGAATGCGATAACCGCCGCCAGATGCCTGGCATCGGCTCCAGGAACAGCCACGAACAGCGTGCCGACCGGCTGCTGCTGCACATGGTCGATGCCGCCGTGCACAAGCCGGAACGCGCCGGGCACGCCGGCGCTCAGTTCGGACAGCAGCGGGCGACGCGCGGCTTCTCCGGCGACATCGATCCTGAGAATCGTTTCGGTGCCTTCGCCCGCCACCAATTGGCTGGCGATCTCGGGCGGCAGTTGGGGCCGGATGCCGCCGAGCAGGCTGCGGGTGATCTCTGATTTCGGATCGGCGAAGACCTGCCAGACGGCGCCCTCCTCGACGATGCGGCCGGCATCGATCACCGCCACGCGATCGGCTATGGAGCGGATCACCTCCATCTCGTGCGTGATCAGCAGGATGGTGAGGCCGAGCCTGGAATTGATGTCCTTGAGCAGCGCGAGGATTGAGCGCGTCGTCTCCGGGTCGAGCGCCGATGTCGCCTCGTCCGACAAGAGCAGCGCCGGCCGCGCGGCCAAAGCCCTGGCGATGCCGACGCGCTGCTTCTGGCCGCCCGACAGTGAAGCGGGATAGGCTTTGGCCTTCTCCGACAGGCCGACCAGCTGCAGCAATTCAGCCGCGCGGGCCATGCGCTCGGCGCGCGTCCGCCCTTCGATCTTGAGCGGCAGCGCGACATTGTCTTCGACGGTCTTCGCCGACAAAAGGTTGAAGTGCTGGAAGACCATGCCAATGCGGCGGCGCAACGGCTGCAGCTCGTGTTCGCTCAGACGACTGATCTCGCGACCCTCGATGAAGACCTCGCCGGAATCCGGCCGCTCCAGCCCGTTCAGGCAGCGGATCAGCGTCGACTTGCCGGCGCCGCTGCGGCCTATGATGCCGAGGATCTCGCCCTTCTTCACAGTAAGCGAGACGCCGTCGAGCGCCGCCGTCGCGCCGAAGCGGCGCTTCAGGTCTACGAGGCGGACAACGTCTTGCGACGCGGCTGGTTCGACAGCGACCGGGTCGCCCGTCTCAGCCGTGACATGCTGATTCATCTCTGTTTCCGTACCGCTCAAATGCGAGGGCGGCCCGCTCAAAAGCGGACCGCCAACTTCAGATAGCCAGGCGCCGGTCAATAGGCGCTGATCCCGGTGCCCTTGTAGACCTTGTCGAACTCGGCCTTGACCGTTTCGTTCTGGTAGGAGGCGACCAGCGTCTTCACCCAGGGCTCGTTCTCGCTTCCGGCCTTGACCGCGATGAAGTTGCGGTAGGGATTGTCCGCCACCGGCTCCTGCGCGATGCGGTTTTCAGGGCCGAGGCCGCTCTTCAGCGCCCAGTCGGTGTTGACGACGGCGGCGTCGAGATCGTCGACCGAACGGCCGACAATGCCGGCGTCGAGCTCCTTGATCTCAAGCTTCTTCGGGTTGTCGGCAATGTCGGCGGTGGTCGCCAGGATGCCGGTGCCGTCCTTGAGCTTGATCAGGCCCTCATGCTCCAGCACATGCAGCGCGCGGCCCTCGTTCGACGGATCGTTCGGAAGCCCGACGACGGCGCCTTCCGGCAGGTCGGCAACCTTGGCGTGCTTCTTCGAATAGAGGCCGATCGGCCAGACGCCGGTATAACCGACCGGCACGATGTGATAGCCTTGCGTCTTGATCTGGTTGTCGAGATAGGGCTTGTGCTGGAAGGCGTTGGCATCGATCTCGCCGCGCTCCAGCGCTTCGTTGGGCTGGGTGTAATCGTTGAAGACGATGGTCTCGATCGTCAGCCCTTTCTTGGCCGCCTCGGCGGTGACGACGCGCCAGACATCCTCGTCCTCGCCACTGATGATGCCGACCTTGATCGCCTTCTTGTCCTCGGCGAAGGAGGGCGACGGCGCAGTCAGGCCGATGACGGCCAATGTCGTGGCGAGAAGTGCCGCCAGTCCGGCGCGCCTGGTGATTGACGTAACGAGAGAATTTGAAGCGCTGCCGCGTTCTGACATGATGCGTTCCTTGCAATCTTGAAATCATTTCGGCCCGGCGGGATGCGAAGCCTTGATCTCAAGCATCACCAATGCTGCCCGCTCGGGCAAAGAAGCGCATTTCCTCTCAGACGGGAGGCGGAAAATATTCTCTCAAAGATTTTATGACTTGGAGAACATTGGCTGCTGGCAGCCGGTTTTACGCGATCAAGCGGCAAGCGCTCAGGAGGCCTGCTGCGCGACTCGCCAGCTCAACCGATCGCTTCCCCGCAAGCGAGGCACAGTCGGCAGGCCCCGCGCTTCCTGTACGCCGAAGCCCAGCCGCATCAGGCTGGCCCGCGCCAAGGCTGCATTGCTGTCGATGACGATCAATCCGTTCGTGTCGTTGAGGCTGGCTGCCACGACGGACAGTTCCGTGCAGCCAAGCAGGGCGACATCGGCGCCGGCCATTTGCGCGAGATGAAGCGCGCGCTCGGTCTCGGCAGCGGCTTGCGCGATCGACCCGGCCTTGACGAGCATGATCGCGCTGTCGACGCGTTCCTGAAACTCGGCGTCCGGCGGAAGGCAGAGGTCGAACCCCGCCGCCGATATCCTGTGCTGATAGAAACCGGAAACCAGCGTGCCCCGGGTTGCGAGGTTGGCAACCCTGCCCCGGTCCAGGCTGCGGCGGATTTCCGCCACCACGGCGTCGCCGATGTGGATGATCTCGGCTCGCGAGTCCGCCGCCAGCCTGTCGTACCAATGATGGGCGGTGTTGCAGGGCATGGCGATGCAGGCAACGCCGAGCGCGTTGAGCGTTGCGACCGCGGCCTGCAGCGGCGCCAGCGGACCGTCATGGTTGCTGAGGATCGCTTCGGTCCTGTCGGGCAATTGCGGCACGCTAAGGATGACGGAAGGCACATGCTCGTTGTCGCGCAACGCTTCGGTCATCCGGGTCAGCTTGAAATAGAAGTCGGCCGACGCCAGCGGTCCGAGGCCGCCGATGATGCCGAGCTGCGGGCGGACGCCGTCGTCGATCATCGGGCCGGCTCGGCTTCGAACTCTTGCGCGACGGCTTCGTCAGACTGCGTCGTCTCCCTGTGGCTGGGCGCTATCATTGCTGTACTCGCCGCCACAGTGGAGACGCTGGACAGCGTCATCAGCGTGTCCACGGCCGCGTCCACCGCGACGAACAGGGCGAACGCCGCCTCGAAGGGAAGCTTCAGATAGCCGCAGACGATGGACATCTGCGATAGGATGAGCAGGCTGCCCATGCCGCCTGTCGTCAGCGCCAGAAGCGCGGAGACGACGCCGACAAGCAAGAGGTCCGGGATCGCCAGCTGATGGCCGTAGAGCTGGGCAATGAACAGGGCGCCCGAGGTGTAGACCAGCGCCGGGCCGGTCCGCAGCAGCGCCGCTTGCAGCGGCACGAGCAGCTCGACCACCACCAGGTTGAAGCGCAGCCGTTCGCTTAAAAGGTTTATGACCCAGGGCAGCGAGGCGACCGTGGAGCGCGTCGTGATGGCCACCATCAGGAGCGGCTGAAGGGTCTTGATCGTGGCCCAGTAGCTTCGCCGCGAGCGTATGGCGATGATAGCAAACGCGCCGGCGAGGAATGTCAGGCAGGAAAGGCCCATCACCAGCAGATAGCCGCCCATCAGCATCAGCGGCTTGGTGCCGGTCGAGGCGGTCTGGTCGGCGATCAGGATGAAGGTCGCAAAAGGCAATCCCCAGACGAACCAGTTGGTCAGCACCGTGCAGGCCCGGTACACGGCGTTCAGCGCCTGTGAGAGGCTGAGCGACGAGGGCTGCGGGATCTTGCCCATCGCCAGCCCGAAAAGCAGGCAGAACAACAGCACCTGAATGGTCTGGCCCGAGGCCAGCGCGTTGAAGACGTTGTTCGGCACAAGATCCAGGAAGATCGAATGGCCGCTGTTCGCATCGCCGGTGGGCGGCGGCGGCTGGAACGGGAATGCGAGATCGGTGGAAACGCTGCCTTGCGAATTGATGAACTCGCCAAGCTCGATACGCGATTGCGGGTTCTCGATCTGGCCGGGCTTGAGGATCAGCGAATAGGTGCCGCTGACCAGCACGGCGAGGAACGACACGACCAGCACGGCTATGCCGACCTTGCCGAGGTAGCGGACCGATTTCGGGTCCTGGACCATCGCGGTGATCGAGAAGATGACGGACGAGACAAGGTAAGGCAGGACGACCATCTTGAGGAAATTCAGGTACACCTGCGCGACGGGGCTGATCGCATGGGCGAAGGCTGGATAGTAGAGCCCGCACAAGATCCCGGCCAGGATCATGATGATCGTCGTCAACGGCGAGCGCAGGATGCGCTTCGGCGCCAGGCGCCAATCGAGAGGCATGGGTGCGGCTGCATCCGAGACGGCCATTGTCAGGCCTTGCTCCCCTGGCGATAGCGCGCGATGATCTCGTCGGTGTTGAGGACCTGCTGGCCCCTTGCCAGATCGAGATAGAGATCGACAAAGGCCGCGAGATGCGGATTGGCCGGGCTGACGCCAACCGCTATGGTGTCGACCTTGTCGGTCAGCGTGATGGAGCGCGCGACGACCGTCATCGACGGATCGTCGACCATCAGCTTCTTGATCTCGAAATCATCGCGATAGGCGAGGTCGATCGTGCCGTTGCGGATCGCATCGATGACGGTGTTCCAGCCCGCGAAGCGCTGGATGGTGGCATGCGGAAAGGTCACCGCTGCATAGGTAGCGAAGGACGAGCCTTCGATCACGCCGAGCTCGCCGGAGAAATCGCGGATGATCTGCTCGGGCGGCTTGCCTTGTGTGATGCGCGCCAGGTTAACGCGATTGGCGAGCAGACCCTGGTGCAGCATGGCGTAGGGCCGGGAATAGAGAATCGACCGGCCGCGTTTAAGCGTGCGGCTGAGCTTGCCGATCGCCAGGTCGGCCTCACCCGAGGCCAGCTTTTGCACCATGGCATCGAAGGTCACGGCGGACCGGTCGAACACCGGTTCGACGCCAAGCTCCGCGGCTATGCCGCGCGCAAGGTCCATGTCTATGCCCTTGTCCCCTGAGCCATCGGCCGGAAAGAACGGATCGGAAGCGAAGGCCGGCATGGCGATGCGCAGCCTGTTGTCGCTGACGATGGGTTTCGGAGCGTCTTGCGCCTGGGCCGGCGTGGCCAGGGCTTGCGCCTGCGCGACCAGCAGCCCTCCGCCTCCGGCTGCAAACAGCGTACGACGTGTAAGCGGCATGCCTATTCTCAATTCGCGCAGGAGAGCCGGACAACAGATCTGACCGTTCCGCAGTATGCACGCCGAAGTTAAGTAAAGGTATCTTTTATTTTTCGCCTTTTTACATTGCGGATCGCTAAAATGGCATCAGTAAATATGCAGACTTTCTAAAATAACATGTCCACGGCAGTGCGCGTTATTGTGCGCTTGGTGCAGTGGGCCGTCAGAACGTCTCGACCCAGGGCCTCAGCTCGACCTCGAAGCTCCAGGCGCTGCGATGCTGGCGATGGACGGCGAGATAGGCCTCGGCGATCGCATCGGGTGACAAATGGCTGTCCGGCCGCTCGGGCGTCCTCGCGGGCGACGCGATCTGGCCGTCGATAATGAAATGAGCGACATGGATGTTCTTCGGGCCGAGCTCGCGCGCCATCGATTGCGCCAGCCCGCGCAAGCCGAATTTGGGCATGGCGAAACCGGCCGAGCCCGGAAAGCCTTTCAGGCTAGCCGTAGCGCCGGTGAACAGGATCGAGCCGGAACCGCGCGCAAGAAGCCGGCGCGCCGCCTGCTGGCCGACCAGGAAGCCGCCATAGGCGCCGACGAGCAGGGCCTGCTTGACCGCTTCCGCGTCGAGTTCGGCGATCGGGCCGCGCGTGCGGCCGCTGGCATTGAAGACGGCAATTTCGAGCGGACCCGCCTTGTCGGCCTCCTCGAACAGCCGCTCGACGGAAGCCGGGTCCGACACGTCGGTTTCCACGGCCACCGCGCCGGTTTCCTTCAGCAGCGCGGCAAGCTTGTCGACATTGCGCGCGGCAAGGACGAGGCGGAAACCTTCCTTGGTGAGAAGCCGCGCCAGCGAGGCGCTCAGCCCGGAGCCGGCGCCCGCGATCACTGCAACATTGGCTGCCATGGGTCTTCTCCTGCGATAGCTTGATGTCGGTCGTGCAGGCTCGCGCCTTCGGCGGCAAGAGGCAAGAACGTGGTTGCTCGATTTTCGCCATTTGGCGCAAAACGCCGCCTGGATGGGCGCGGCGAAAGACTTGCCTGCCGCGCCGATCCGTCCGACACGTGGTTCGACGACGATTCGGGGACAAGACCATGAAACCAATCTGGGCCGTCGGCCTGATGACCGGCACGGTGCTCGACGGCAATATTGACGTGGCGCTGATCAGGACGGACGGCGAGCGCATCGCCGACACCGGCACCTACACGCTGGCCCCCTACCCGCAATCGATCCGCACGTTGCTCGAAGAGACGCTGCGCCAGGCGCGCGCCTGGGATTTCGAGGGACCGGAGCCGGCGATTTTTCGCGAGGCCGAGGAGGCGCTGACGCG
This sequence comes from Mesorhizobium sp. M2E.F.Ca.ET.219.01.1.1, assembly GCF_004016445.2. GTDB lineage: Bacteria > Pseudomonadota > Alphaproteobacteria > Rhizobiales > Rhizobiaceae > Mesorhizobium. Next base: position 233,901 of record NZ_SADT02000002.1, on the reverse strand, counting down.
GGCGCAGTCGGCGGCGGTCAACGATCTGGTCGAGAGCCAGGGCATGCGCATTGCCGATATCGGCATCGTCGGCTTCCACGGCCAAACCGTGCTGCATCGCGCGCCGCAACCGGGACGGATCGGCCGGACGCGCCAGCTCGGCGATGGCGAGCTGATGGCCTCGCTGCTCGGCACCAAGGTGGCCTACGATTTCCGCTCGGCCGATGTGGCGGCCGGCGGGCAAGGCGCGCCTCTTGCGGCCGCCTATCATGCGGCGCTGCTCAAGCAAGCGGACGCCAGCGGTGAAACCGCGGTGCTCAATCTCGGCGGCGTCGGCAACATCACCTGGTGGGACGGCAAGGACAATATCGTCGCCTTCGACACCGGGCCGGCCAATGCGCCGGTGAACGATTTCATCAAGGCGAAGGGCCTCGGCGAGATGGACCGCGACGGCAGGCTGGCGGCTGCAGGCACGGTCGACGAGGAAAGGCTCGCGCGGCTGCTTGCGCATCCGTATCTGACAAAACCCTACCCGAAATCACTCGACCGCTTCGACTTCACCGCGGCGATGGCCGACGGGCTGAACGCCGAGGATGGCGCAGCATTGCTGACGGCCTTCACCGTCTCCGCCGTCGGCAAGGCGCTCGACCTTTTGCCGCGAAGGCCGAAGCGGCTGGCGGTCAGCGGCGGCGGCCGCCACAACCCGACGATGATGGCGATGCTCGAAAGCCGCGCCGGCGTCGAAGTGGTGCAGGCCGAGGCGCTTGGCTGGAAGGGCGACGCCGTGGAGGCGGAGTGTTTCGCTTTCCTCGCCGTGCGCGTGCTGCGCGGCCTGCCGATCAGCTTTCCAAGCACCACCGGCGCACCTGAGCCGCTGCGCGGCGGGAAGCTCGCGGGCTAGTTTGTTTTTGGCGCAATTCCGGACGGAAGGCTACGGCGAATACGTCGAGCCTAACCGCTCCACACTTTTCCTGGAAGCGCTCTAAGGCAGCTTCTTCTGCAGAAAGACGCGGCGGCGGCCGACCGGGAAATCCGGCAATTCGCCGAACGGCTGATAACCCTGACGCCGATAGACCTTCTCGGCGGTCGGATTGAAGGTGTCGATCCAGGCGCCGTGGCAGCCACGCGCAATCGCCTCCTGCTCGGCGGCGTCGAGCATATCGGCGGCCGTGCGGCGGCCGCGCAGCTTTTCGTCGACCCAAAGCCACTGCACGTAGAGCCAGCCCCAGGCGGTGTAGCCGGAAACGCCGGCGACGATGACGCTATGCTCGTCGCGCACCAAAACCGCCAGCGGCTTTCGACCTGACGCGCCGACATCGGCGTCGTTGAAGGCGGTGAGGTTCCCGCTCAGGAGAGCGAGGTCCTGTGGCAAGGGTTCCGCGGTGATCTCAAGGCTCGTCTTCATCGGCTGCGGCTCCGGTTCGCAAGCCAGCCTTAGAGCAATGCAAGGAAACTGCGAAACGGTTTTCCGTCCGTAAGCGAGGAGTGAGGCAGACCTGTTACCGAGGACCGACTGATCGCCATGCCGCGGCCGATGCCGCCACCAGCATCAATCCCGCGGCGATCAGGGCGCAGTTGGCGAAGCCCAGGCTCGTGTAGAGCGGGCCGAAGCCTGCGGTGCCGACAGTGACGGCGAGATAGGTGACCGCGCTGTTCAGGCCCATTATGGTGCCGCGTTGCGACGGGTCGAGGGCGGTGAGGCGCATGACCAGCACGTTCAGACCGAAATGGTTGGCCAGGCCCCAGACGGAGATCGTCGCGATCAGCAGGCCGAAGCTACCACTCGCCAGCGCGATCGCGACATAGACAGCGGCGACCAGAAGATAGGCGAAGGGCATGACACGGCGCGCGCCGAGGCGATCGATGACACCATCGAGCAAGGCGGCCGCGCCGAAGCCGAGACCGTAGGCGACGGCCGCCAGGCCGTTGGCGCTGACCGGCTCGCCGAGAGCTTCATGGAGATGATCGCCGAGATAGCCGTAGACGCCATAGAAGGCGGTCATGAAGGCGCCGCAGGCAATGAGCAGCGGCAGGATGCCGGGAACCGTGAGCGCGCCGAGCGGCGACGGCGCGGGGCCGCTCTTCCTGGCATCGTGCAACGAACTCATCGCCAGGCCGGCAACGGCCGCTGCCGCCAGCAGTGCTACCACGGCGAACACAGCGCGCCAGTGGATGAGATCGGCGAGCACCGCCGACAGCGAGACGCCGGCGACCATGGAAAGCGTCCAGCCGGTCAGCACGACGCCGATGGTGCCGCTTTCGCGGCCGGGCGGCGCGATCGCGGCCGAACTGGCATAGATCGCCGGCATGGCGATACCGGCGGCAATGCCGGCGACGAGCTGGGCCGTCACGAGCAAAGCGACGGTCGGCGCGAGCGCGCTGGCGACCAGCGCCAGGGCCAGCAGCAGCAATGCGCCCTGCAGCATGCGGCGCGCGCCGATACGGTCGATGTAGCGGGCAAGGAAGAGCGCGCTGGCCGAGGTGCCGAGGCCGAAAGCGGCAGCCGCCGTCATCACCGCCGGCACGCTGGCGCCGAACGACGCCGCGACGGCCGGCGCGATCGGTCCCAGAACCAGCGAATTGGAGCCGATGACGGCGATGCAGCCGGTCAGCAGATAGGCTGAGGCCGGGATCGGCGCGCGGGGCGCCTCAGTCATAATTGCTGATTGATTGCTGTTCGACATATCATCATAATGGCCGAATTAAATTCCGCATCAACGGAGAATTTCCATATGGACGCAGAAACAGATGACATTCAGCCGAACAAGCAGCCGGCCCGTGAGATCGACCCGATCGACCGAAAAATATTAGGCGTTCTCGTCGAGGACGCGACCATCAGCTATGCCGATCTGGGCGAGCGCGTCGGCCTGTCGCCGCCGGCGGCGCATGAGCGGGTCAAGCGGCTGAAGCGCAGCGGCGCCATCCGCGCCACATCGGCCATCATCGATCCGCGGGCAGTGAAGAAGCCGCTGCTGGCCTTCGTGCATATCGACACAAGAGGCTGGGGCAAGACGCCGGAACTGATGGCGGTTTCCAAATATCCGGAGGTCGAGGAGATCCATACGGTCGCCGGCGACACCTGCATGCTGCTCAAGGTGCGCACCGAGGACACGCGGGCGCTCGAAGGGCTGCTTGCCCGTCTCTACGACACGCCCGGCGTCACTTCGACGCGCAGCTATGTGGTGCTGTCGACCTATCTCGAGCGTCCGGTGCAGCCGGAGATCACCGGCGAATGGCCGGCGCCCAAGCACATGGCGAACCCTATGTATTAGGCCGTTGCCGGCTGATGGCGCCTGGATCGCGCCAGCAGATAAAAGGCCGCGACATGCGTGATCATCAAAAGCGGCACGTAGATGACCGGGATCGCATAGGTCGCGCCCAACTGCCCGGCATGACCGGGAAGGTCGAGCATGACGCCGTGATAGTAATCGCCGACAAGGTCGACCACGCCCACGACGTTGAAGGCGACGACGAAGGGCCAGAAGATAGCGGGCCTCGCCACTGCGAGCAGCGCCAGCATGGCGAGGAGTCCGGTCGCAAAGTCGCCATAGGCGGCGAAGCTTGCGAAGCCGGGAGCAAGATCAGGGCCGACCACGCCGGGGATGAGGAAGACCAGCCCGAAGAAGCGGAAGCTGTGCAGCGTGGCGATGGCGCGCTGCGCCTCGATCGGCTCCATCGACCCCAGTCTCGGCCAGATATAGGCGGCAAAGCAAAGCAGCCAGGGCACGTAGCCAAGCCCAAGTTGGATGTTCAGGATCATCGCCGGTGACATCCGCGCCTCCTTTCAATGTTAGTTTTCGCAATTCCGGACGGAAGGCTACGGCGAAGTCGCCGAGCCTAACCGCTGAACACTTTTCCTGGAATTGCTCAGTTGACCGGAACAGCTTCGAACACCGCGGTGAGGATACCCAGCCGTCCCTGCATGAGATTGCGTCCGAGATTGGTGGTGAGTTCGGCGAAACCCTGCCCCATGACGACGCCGAGATTGAGCGGCGGCGGACCGGAGGCGCGGAGTTCGGCGAACCAGGCCTTGGCTATGGCCGTGTCGTCGCGGCGGACCAGCGCGCCGAAGCCGGCGGCCTCGATCGCCTCGCAGGTCGCTTCGGCGGTCAACAGGAAGCTTTCGCCCGGCGTCTTCGCCCACGGCACCGGATAGAGTGGATCGCCACCGCTCAGCACGACATCGAAGGTCGCGAATTTTCCGCCCGGCTTCAGCACGCGCCTGATCTCGCGGTAGAGCAGCGGCCGGTCGGCGATGTTCATCGCCACATGCTGCAAAAGCGCGGCATCGAAGCGGCCGTCTTCGAAAGGCAGCTCCAGCGCGCTGCCGGTTTCGAACGACACCTTGCCGTCCTGCCCGGTTCGCCGGGTCAGATAGCGCGCGGCCTCGACGAAGGGTTCGCTGAGATCGACACCCGTCACGTGGCAGCCATAGGTCTCCGCAAGAAAGCGGGCCGGCCCGCCGACGCCCGATCCGACGTCGAGCACCGACATGCCGGCTGTGATTACGGCCAGATTGGCAAGCTCCGCTGTCGCGGCCAGCCCGCGGGTGTGGAACTGATCCAGCGTAGCCAGCTGCTCGGGCTTCAACCGCTGTTCCTCCGGCCCAAATACCGCCAGCGCCGTCTTCAATCGATCGGTGAGGCCGGTCGCGCGGTAGTGATCGCGCACGCGATCGAGTTCGTCGGTCATTGCACTTCCCTTCAGGCTTCCTCGTCGCGCAAGAAATACGGCCACTTTCGGCCAGCGACTATCAGCGATAATGTCGATGGGTCATGAAGCAGAACTTCACAGTCCGACACGGCGCGCTCGACGGCGTCGAGGCCTTCTTGAGCGTCGCAAGGCACCGCAATTTCCGCAAGGCCGCGGCCGAGCTTGCCGTCACCCCGTCGGCGATCAGCCAGGCGATACGCACGTTAGAGGCGCGCATAGGTGCCGCGCTCTTCATCCGCACGACGCGCAGCGTCGGCCTCACCGAAGCCGGCGAGCGCTTTTTCGCGCGCGCCCGGCCGGCCTTCGAGGAGTTGATCGCCGCGAGCGAGATCGCCCGCGACATGGGCCAGCGGCCGGCGGGGCTGTTGCGCCTTTCGGTGCCGCCGGCCGTGGTGCCGGTGCTGCTGGAGCCGATGATCGCCTCCTTCTGCCAGGCCTATCCTGAGATCGAGCTGGAGATCGTCGCCAGCGGCGAACTGGCCGATCTCGCCGCCGAAGGCTTCGATGCCGGCATCCGCATCGGCGATCTGATCGCGCCCGATATGGTCGCGGTGCGCCTGACGCCGTCCTTTCCGATGGTGGTCGTCGGCAGTCCCGATTATCTGCGCCGGCGCGCTGTACCCGAGCGCATCGAGGAACTGCGCGACCATGCCTGCCTGCGCCTGCGCCGCTCCAACGGTTCGGTCGCGCCCTGGTCCTTCGTCGACGGCAACAAGACGATAGAGGCGATCGTCTCGGGACCGCTGATCGCGCACGACTATCCGTCGCTGCTCGGCGCGGCGATCCAAGGTGTCGGGTTGGCGCAGGTGCCGAGCCCGATCGCCGACGCGCCGATTGCCGACGGGCGCCTGCAGGCGCTGCTTGGCCGTTTCGCGGTGACCACGCCGGGCGTTTTTCTCTATTATCCGGAACGGCACCAGGTGCTGCCCAAGCTGCGCGCTTTCATCGACCACATAAGGCAGCCGGCTGACACAGACCCTTCCCCGAAGCGGTCGGGCAAACGGCAGCCACGCTGACGCTTCGAGTCTGACGGTTCACCGGGCCGGCTGTGTCTGAGATATTTGAGCTGCATGCATGGTTGGAAGCGGCGCGCATGGCTGTGGAAACCAGCAACGCGCCACTCGGCCGCATCGCCGGGGAAACCGGCTTCGGCGATCCCGGCCGCATGCGCCGCGCCTTCATGAGAAGCTTCGGCCAGCCGCCGCAGGCGCTCAGGCGCGCGGCAAGGTAGTCCTGGCGCGCTAATTCCCCGACACAGGGATTTTGAAAGGTTGCCGTTTGTCTTGGCGCAGGATTTTCCGTTCATTTGCGTGAAATCAGCGCAAACGCCGGGGATTGGTCGAAGCCGCCCCAACCTCGTCATTCTATGGCGGAGCAAGGAGCGAAGCGACGCGGCGTAGACCATAGAATCCATGCCGTGACTTCGAAGCGTTGCCGCGGTGCAGAATTCTGTTCCGTTGCACGCCTTGGCGAAGGTAACGGCATGGATTCTAGGGTCTTCGCGACGGAGCTTCGCTCCTGCTTCGCCCTAGAATGACAATCGCGATGGGCGTTTCGGCCAATCTCCAACGCATGCCGGCTGCCAACGCAAACAGAGCCGACCGCTCAAAATCCCTGTGCGGTGCCACTAGTTTCTCTCATGCCAAGCAAGGAACCTGCTTATCTCTTCCCGTTTGTCTTGCGACAAACCGGCAAGGAGCTTCTCGTCCAGATACCCTTTCCGGATTAGACCGCCAAAGACAACGGTCAGCTGCGAGTAGCGATAGTCGAACATCTGCTCAAGGTTTCGCCGTTGCTGTCTCAGATAATCTTCGATCTCCCACATATCGGAAAAGGTCGCCGCATCGCTGGCCTTCTTTTTGAATTCGGCCAGCTTCTTGCCGAGCGCCACCTCCAGCGCCGCATCGAAAGCAGCGCGAGCAACCTTCTTTTCGGACGGAGACCATTTCAGATCGAAGTTCATGGAATAGCTCCCTGGTCCTGCAGCCAATCTCAGACGCGCCGTGAGGCAAAGACAAAGGGCACGGCGTCAGCCGGATCGAGACGCGATCAGCGATTGAATGCGTTCCGCGTCCGCCTGCGTCACGGGATTGTAGACGATCATGCCGAGCTCGGGCCGACCGTCCACGGCAAAGACCGAGAACTCCAGTTCGATCAGTCCGATCTCAGGATGCCGCAGGCGCTTCACGCCTTCGCCATGCGCCGGGACGACATCATTGTCGCGCCAGAGCGCGGCGAACTCGGGGCTCACCCGCGAAAGCTCCTCGACGAGTTCGGTGACCTCCGCGCCGGCGCCGGCACGGACGGCGTCAGCCCTGAACGAGCCAACCACGAAACGCGCGACGCTCTGCCAGTCGTCCTGCGCGTCCCGCACGCGCGGATTGCCGAACATCAGGCGCAGGATGTTGCGCTGCTCGCGCGGCAGCTTGGAATAGTCGGTCAGCATCGCCGCGGCGGCGCGGTTCCAGGCCACCACATCCCAGGTCGCGGTCTTGATGATTGCCGGGCTGGGGTCCAAGGCGTCGAGGACACGCTGCAGGCGCGGCGTCACGCTGTCCACGCCTCTGTAGCGGACCTCCGGCGGCCGCCCGAGACCCAACATGAACAGATGCTCGCGCTCGGGCTCGGTCAGCATCAGCCCGGTCGCGATGCGGTTGAGCACATCAGCGGACGGGGCGCCGCCTCGCCCCTGCTCCAGCCAGGTGTACCAGGTCGGGCTGATATTGGCGCGCTGCGCCACCTCTTCACGCCGCAGGCCCTGGGTGCGCCGTCGCCCCGTGGCGAAGCCGAACGCCGTCGGATCGAGGCGCATGCGGCGATCTCGCAAAAAGGTGCCAAGCCTGTTGCACGTGTCGATGGGCATTGCGATCCTGTTGGCAATTATACCATGATAAGATCACTACTTTAACAGAATGAGCTATAGCGCAAATAAGGCCTCCAAACAACCACAGGAGACCTCCCATGCGTGTATTCCTTACCGGCGCGACCGGTTTCATCGGTTCCAGGATCGTGCCTGAGCTTCTCGCCGCCGGTCATCAGGTGCTTGGCCTGACCCGCTCCGATGCCGGCGCGCGATCGCTTGTCGCCGCCGGCGCCGAGCCGCATCGCGGCGACCTCGAAGACCTCGACAGCCTGCGCGACGGCGCGGCGAAATCGGACGCGGTGATCCACACCGCCTTCGACCACAATTTCTCGAACTTCGTCGCCAATTGCGAGAAGGACAAGCGCGTCATCGAAGCGCTGGGCGGCGCGCTCGCCGGCTCGGACCGGCTGCTCATCATCACGTCGGGCGTCGGCATGGGCTCCGCCGAACATGGACAACCGGCGAGGGAAGACGTCTTCAACACAGAGCATCCCAATCCGCGTATCCTGTCGGAACTGACCGGCCAAGCGATGGCCGAGAAGGGCGTCAAAGTATCGGTGGTGCGCTTGCCTCAGGTGCATGACACGGTGAAGCAGGGCCTGATCACGCCGCTGATCGCGCAGACGCGGGGCAAGGGCGTGTCGGCCTATCTCGGCGAAGGCCGCAGCCGATGGTCGGCGGCGCATGTGCTGGATGTCGCGAAGCTCTACCGTCTGGCGCTGGACAAGCAGGACGCCGGCGTGCGCTACAACGCCGTCGCCGAGGAAGGCATCCCGGTGCGCGAGATCGCGGAAGTGATCGGCGCCGGCCTCAACGTGCCGGTGGTCTCGCTGTCGCAGGAAGAGGCGGCGGACCATTTCGGATGGCTTGCCATGTTCGCCGGTCTCGACATGCCGGCGTCGAGCGAATGGACGCGCCAGCATCTCGGCTGGCAGCCGACCGGACCCGGCCTGATCGCCGATCTCGAGCGGATGGATTATTCGCAGGCGGCCGCAGCCTAGCCAGTCCTCCGGCGGTTCAGCGACCCGGCTGGACCGCCGTCTGCAACAAATCCGCCAGGCTGTCGGATTTACCCACCTTGTCGGTTAGGTCGAGACCGGAGAGCAGGTCGACCAGATGGCTGTTCATCAGGGCGGCGGCGTCGGCGCTGTCGCCGGCCTCGATGGCGTCGACCAGCGCATGATGGGCATGCTTCTCGCAGGTGGCGTCGCGGCGCTTCCAGTAGAGCGCGATAATCAGCGAGGAGTGCGAGACGAGGTCACGCACGAAGTTGGTGAAGACCGAATGCGCCGCGATTTCGGCGATGCCGACATGAAAGCGCGCCGACAGCATGATGGCGTCGCTGTCGCGGCCATCATGCAGCGCCTCATGCTCCTTTTCGAGATGGTGGCGCAATTGCACGATGTCCGACGGCACCGCCGCCCTGGCGGCAAGCGCCGCCACCTTGGGCTCGATCAGCGCCCTCGCCTCGAACACTTCCCGCGCCTCGATCTTCGATGGCTGAGCGACGAAGGCGCCGCGGTTGGGCTCCAGCCGTGCAAGCCGGTCGTGCGCCAACGCCTGCAGGGCGGCTCGAACGACGGTGCGGCTCACCGAATAGATCGAGGCCAACTCGTCCTCCGGCAGCTTCGTGCCCGGCGCGAGGCGATGGCTGACGATGGCGTCCCTCAGCCCATAATAGATCGGCGACCAGCGCGCCGCCGGCTTGTCTTCTCGATCGTCTTCCCTGAGTACCGTCAACATGCTCTTCAACGCGCAGGCGCAGCACGCCTGATTTGCCTCCATTGGTAGAGGTCGGTTCAATCTAATATGGCTTGCGCGGTGGTCAATCCCGGGCAGCCTGCCTTACACGACTGTCTCAGTCGGCCGGCGACAGCGGTGCGAACATGCCGGCAAACTGCTTGCCGCGCGGCGCCGCATAGCCGCCGATCTTCGATGTCTTCAAGCCGACCTTTAACAGGCTCTCGGCCAGCGTGACGGCGCAGACGACGCCATCCAGCACCGGGACGCCGTGCTCCTCGGACAGGCTGTGCGCAAGGTCGGCCATTCCGGCGCAGCCGAGCACGATCGCCTCGGCCCTGTCCTCGCTGATGGCGCGCGCGATCTCTTCCGAAATCCGATGTCTTGCATTCGATCCCGGACGTTCGAGCTCGAGCACGGCGACGTCCGACGAGCGCACCTTGGCGCAGCGCGAGGCGAGGCCGTATTTCGCCAGATTGTGCTCGATCGCCGGAACCGAGCGGGCAAGCGTGGTGACGACGCTGAACTTGCCGGCGACGAGGCTGGCCATATGAAAGGCCGCCTCGCCGATGCCGATGACGGGAGCCTCCGTCGCGCAGCGCGCGGCATCGAGGCCGGTATCGTCGAAGCAGGCGATGACATAGGCGTCGGCCTGTGCCTTGCCCATCTCGGCGATGATGCCGGGAATGGCGAAGACCTCGTCGAAATAGCCTTCGATGCTGGGCGGTCCGTCGACCGGATTGACGGCGACGATCTCCGTCGCGCCGGAGGCGACACTTGCCGCCGCCTCGCCGATCTTGGCGGTCATCGAGGCTGTGGTGTTGGGGTTGATGACGAGAATGCGCATTCCATTCAGCCTCAGATCTCGCCGCCCAGATAAAGACGCTTGACCCGGTCGTCGGTCAGCAGTTCGGCGGAGTTGCCGCTGAGCGCGACACTGCCGGTGGTCAGCGCGTAGGCGCGCTGCGAGATGCGCAGCGCCATGCGCGAATTCTGCTCGACCAGCAGCACGCTGACCTTCTCGTCGCGGTTGATGGCGACGATCGAGCGGGCGATGTCCTGGACGAGCTTTGGCGCGACGCCCAGCGATGGCTCATCCAGCAGCAGCAGCTTCGGCTTCGCCATCAGCGCGCGGCCGATGACCAGCATCTGCTGCTCGCCGCCGCTCATCGTGCCGGCGGCCTGCGAGAAGCGCTCCTTGAGCCGGGGAAACCGCCCCAGCACCATCTCCATCGAAGCGGCGATCTCGGCCTTGCTGGTGCGGGTGAAGGCGCCCATCAGGAGGTTGTCCCTGACCGACATGTAGGGGAAGACGCGGCGTCCTTCCGGCACCATGGCGATGCCCATCTTGACGATCTCGTCGGGGGCGGCGCCGTCGATCCGCTTGCCGCCGTAATGGATCTCGCCGGACCTGATCTTGCGCAGGCCGGTGATGGCGCGAAGGATCGACGATTTGCCGGCGCCGTTGGCGCCGATCAGCGCGACGGTCTCGCCCTCGTTGACCTCGAGCGAAACGCCTTTCAGCGCATAGACATGGTCGTAATAGAGCTCGACATTGGCGAAGTTCAGGATCCGGTTCATAGGCCGATCGCCTCGTCTTCGCTGCCGAGATAGGCTTCGATCACCTTGTCGTTGGCCTGGATTTCCGACGGCGTTCCCTCGGCGATCTTCTGCCCGAAATTGAGCACGACGAGCCGGTCGGAGATCTTCATTACGGCCGGCATGTCGTGCTCGACCAGAAGGATGGTCAGGCCGCGCTCGCGCAGGCGCCGCACCATCTCGACCATGCGCATCGTCTCGTCATGGTTCATGCCGGCGAAGGGCTCGTCGAGCAGCAGGATGGAAGGGTTGGTAGCCAGACCGATGGCGATGCCCAGCGCGCGCAAATGGCCATGCGGCAGGTTGCGGGCGATCTCATGGGCGAGCGAGGAGAGGCCGAGCAGCGCCAAGATGTCGTCGGCCGATTGGCCGAAGGCCGCCTCGTCCGCCTTCGCTGTGCCGGTGCCGAGGAAGAAGCCGAAGAGGCTCGCCTTCGAACGCAGATGGTGCGCGATGATGACGTTGTCGCGCACGCTCATGTTCTTGAAGATCGTCGTCTCCTGAAAGGTGCGCACCACGCCCTTGCGCGCCGCGATGTGCGGAGCGAGACCTGAGATGCGTTCGCCCTTCAGCCGCACCTCGCCCGTTGTCGGCCTGAGGAATGACGAGATCAGCTTGAACAAAGTCGACTTGCCGGCGCCGTTCGGCCCGATCACCGACAGGATCTCCTTCTCGCGCACCGAGAAGGACACGTTGTTGACCGCAACCAGACCGCCGAAGCGCTTGGTGATGCCGGAGACCTCGAGCATTTCGGCCATAGCTCAACCCTTCTTCCGGGTCGTTTCGGCAAGGCTGAGCAACCCGTTGGGCAGCACCAGCATCAGGACGATCATCAGGCCGGAATAGATGAGCAACTGGAACTGGCCGGTCTGGAACAGAAGGTCCCAGCCGAAATAGAGCACCAGCGTGCCGAGCATCGGACCGAACACATAGCCGAGGCCGCCGAGGAAGCAGTTCAGCATGAAGTTGACGGAATCGGTGACGGTAAAGCTCGACGGGTAGATCGACTGCGAGATGGCGGCGAAGATGGCGCCGGAAACGCCGCCGAAGAAGGATGAGACGGCATAAGCGATGACGCGCAGATAGGCGATGTTGACGCCGATCGAGGAGGCGAGCTCCTCGTTCTGCTGCAGCGACTGGCAAAGCTTGCCGATGCGCGAATTGACCAGCCGGTACATGATCGCGAAGCAGACCACCATCAGCGTGACCGCCAGCAGATAGAAGGCGAGCCGCGAATTCTGCAGCGTGGCGAAATCGGGGATCAGCGTGATCCCGAAGACCGACAGCGCGCCGGGCAGCGGAATGCTGACGATGCCCTTGGCGCCGTTGGTGATCGGCAAGGCCAGCGCAAGCAGCCGCGCGACCTCGGTCAGCACCAGCGTGACCATGGCGAAATAGACGCCGCGCAGGCGCAGGATCGGCAGGCCGATCAGCACGCTGGCGGCGGCGCAGAACAGTCCTGCGACGGGGAGCGTCGGCCAGAACGACCAGCCATGGTTCATGACCAGGATGGCCGAGACATAGCCGCCCGTCAGCGCATAGGCGCCCTGGCCGATGTTGATGCGGCCGATGTAGAAGGTGAGCCATACACCGGCGCTGGCGATGCTGAGCAGCGCCACCGAGGTCAGCGTGTAATAGAGGTCGAAGCGGCCGCTGGCCGAAATCGCGGCCGGCACGACGACAAAGACGATCGCGAGGAAGGCGACGACCGCGGCGACCCTGGTGTTGCGATTGAAGGTCATGGCACGATCAACCCCACGGCTTGCCCATCAGCCCGTTGGGGCGGATCGACAGGAACACCATCAGGGCGGCGAAGATGACGAGGTAGGTCACGTCGCCATATTCGCGCAGCACGGTGAGGCCGACCGACTCCATCATGCCGAGGATGAAGCCGCCGGCGATCGCGCCGCCGACGACGCCGGCTCCGCCGATCATCACCATCAGGAAGGCCTTGATCGAGATCGGCCCGCCGATACCTGAATTGACGCCGGTGATGGTGACCAGCAGCCCGCCGACGACACCCGCGAGCATGGCGCCCATGGCGAAGCCGATCATCGAATAGCGGTCGACGCGGACGCCCATCAGCTGGGCGGCGACGCGGTCCTGGGCAAGCGCGCGCATGGCGCGGCCGACCCGGCTGTACTGCATGTAGAGGACGAAGGCGGCGATGAAGACGATCGCCAGCGCGCCGACGACGATGCGGTCGTATGGCATAATGATGCCAACGTCGTTGAAGACGCCCTTGACGATCTTGGGAACGCCGCGCTGCTTTTCGCCGAACAGAAGCAGGATGACGGCATCGAAGAAGAAGGCGGTCGCGGCGGCGAGCAGCATGGTGCTTTCCTCGCGATGGCTGCGCCGGATGACGGTGCGGAAGAGGAATTTCTCCATCAGCGCGCCGATGACGGCGAGCGTGACGCCGGAGGCGAGCAGCGCCACCACGAAAGGCAGGCCGAGCTGGCCGTAGACGGTGTAGGTGATGAATCCGCCCAACACATACATCTGGCCGTGGGCGAAATTGAGCACGTTCATCAGGGCGAAGATCAGGGTCAGCCCCAGCGCGATCAGCGCGTATTGGGCACCGAGATACAGTCCGTTGGCGATGACCTGTTCCATGGATACCTTCGATCTTCCGCCGGGTCCGGCCTATCGACCGGACCCCGCGGCAAGCTTGAGGAAATACGCTCGAAGGTAATGCTAGTCGACGGAGCCGACGAACAGGGTCTGGAAAGCGCCGTCCTTGTATTCGTTGACCACCATCGGCACCGAGAGCTGGCGCTTCTGGCCGAACGACGTCGCGCCGACATAGCTCAGCTTCGCGTCGCCCTTCAGGAAGGGATTGGGCGCCGAGAAGCTGTCCATGGTCTTCTTGAATTCCGCTACGTCGTTGATGGCCGCCGGATTGGCCTTCAGCGTGTCGAGGATGTATTCCAGCGCATAGACCTTGGTGTTGGACTCGTCGTTGTATTCGCCGAACATCTTGGTGTAGCGGGTGACGAATTCCTTCATCTCGTCCGATGCGATCTCCGGCGTGGAGGCGCCGCCGACGGAGATGAAGCCGTTGGCATATTCGCCGGCGCCCTCTTCCAGCACCTTGGCGTCCTGCGCGGTTTCCGTCGAGATCAGGCCTTCATAGCCGAGCTCGCGGGCGGCGCGGATGAGCAGCGGCGCGTTGGCGGGTGCTACGCCCGACAGGACGAGCAGGTCGGGCTTCAAGGCAACGATCGGTGTCAGCACCGGGGTGAAGTCGCGCGTGTCGTTCTGGTAGGTGTCGTTCTGGGCGACGACTTCCAGGCCGAGAGCCTTTGCCGCCTCGACACCGGAGTCGCGCTGGCTGAGCGGGTCGGATTCATTCGCCGCAACAAAGGCGATCTTCTTCACGCCCTTGTTTTCCTTGAGATATTTGTAGATCGCTGGGCCGGACTGATAGTTGGCGATCATGCCCAGCACGGCATTGGAAGCCGGCTTCTGATAGAGCGCCTTGGGGAAGGCGTAGGGGAAATAGATGATGCCGTTGGCCTCGGCGACGGGGCGCACCGCGGCGGCGCCGTCATCGACATTCGGGCCGACGACATAGTGGATGCCTTCCTGCGCCATTTTCTCCATGCCGGCGATGGCGCGCTTGGGGTCCTTCTGATCGTCGAAGGTGACGATGTTGATGTTGTAGGTGTCGTTGCCGATCTTGACGCCGCCGGTCTCGTTGAGCCAGGCGGCGCGCGTCTGCATCGAGCGCACGTTCGAGGTGCCCCAGGCGGCGGCCGGGCCACTGGTGACGCCGACAAAGCCGATTTTCAGTTCCTTGTTTTCGGCCTGCGCGGACGCAATGCCGACAGCGGCAATGGCCAGGGTCGAGACGGCGCCGAGCGCCATGGATTTCAGAGTCGAGCGACGGTTGATCATATTGGCAGTTCCCCTTGGTTATCGCGCTTTGTGTTTTGCTCATAGGCTGCGCGGATGGCGTTAAGGGAAACTGCCTAGGGCGGATTGTCAACATCTTTCTTAGGTATTGTATACAATGTTTCGAAGGAATGTGTTCGAACCTCCCTCGGCGCCAGCAGCGACCAACGCAAGCCCTTGCTGACGGCATCAATCGTCCGCGAACGCAGTGAAATGGTCGAAGGCTATCTATCGCAGGGCGAGGCGTGGCGGACGACGGCTACTTCCCGCAATGGTGGTCGTTGATCTTGTTTATCGCATTCGCGTCCGGTCCGACGCCGTCGTAGGAACAGGCGCCCGCGGCGGTTGTGAAAAGCTGCTGGTCGTAATAGCGCGGACCGCCGAACAGCTGGTAGAGGATATCATCACTGGCCGGAACGTAGCGCTCATGCTCGACCGGCGGCTGATGACGATGGTAGCGATGATGATGCCATTCGCCCGCGACCGCCGAGGCGGACATGCTGGCGGCCGTGACCAGCACGAGAGCAGAGAGGGCGAGGTACTTCATCATCGACGGCAACCTTTCGGCAGTTGGATTCGCAGCATATCCAAAATCGCTGGCGGCGCAAAAGTTCCCGTATGGAGCATTTCTCGCGCCGTACAGCCAGCTGAAGAAAGATAACGGCAATCGCGACGGCGGATTTTCGACAATGGCCGGCTCCGATGCCGGATATCCTGCATTCGTTCGGCCACCATTCCCGGAGGCCCAAGGAATAGACCGATGACAGCCAGAGTGATCGTCCTCGACGCCAAGCCGCTCAGCACGGAAGACGTCGCCGAGATCGCGCGGCGCAATGCCCGGCTCGTGCTCGGCGAGGAAGCTATGCGCCGCATCCGCGCAAGCCGCGCCCTGATCGAGCATCTCACCCAGCTCGGCAAGCCGCTTTACGGCGTCACCACCGGACTTGGCGCCTGCGTCGACACGCCGCTCGCCGAGGCCGACCTGATTGCCTTCCAGCACAGCGTTCCGCTCAGCCATTCGATGGGCGCCGGCCCGTCGCTGCCGACCGAGGCGGTGCGGGCGCTGATGGTCGCGCGCATCTGCGGCATGGCGGCGGGCGGCACCGGCACTTCGGAAGGCGTGGTGCTCGGCCTGCTCGCCGCGCTCAACGCCGGCGTCCATCCCGTCATTCCGAGCTGGGGATCGGTGGGCGCCGCGGATCTCGCGCCGCTCGGCCATCTGGCACGGGCGCTTCGCGGCGACGGCGAGAGCGAGTATCAAGGCAGGATCATGCCGTCGGCCGAGGCGCTGAAGCTCGCCGGGCTCGAACCGCTCGACCTGCGCGAAAAGGACGGCCACGCCATCATCGTCGCCAACAGCCTTTCGACCGGAACGGCATGCCTGGCGCTCGAGGAGATCGCGTGCCTGATCGACTGGTCCCTGGCGGCGGTGGCGCTGAACTACGAAGCCTTCCGCGCGTCGCTCAAGGCCATCGATGAGGATGCGCTTGCGGCGCGTCCGGCCTTCGGCCAGCAGGAGATCGGCGCGCGGCTGCGAACGGAGCTTTCAGGCTCCGGGCTGTGGCAGGACAACGCCGCGCGGCGCCTGCAGGATCCGCTCAGCTTCCGCTGCGTGCCGCAGGTGTGGGGTGGCCTGCTCCACGCCTATGAGCAGGCTAGGCTGGCGACGGAGATCGAGCTTGGCCATTCCGGCGACAATCCGGTCATCCTGCCTGAGGCCGAGCGGGTCGTCTCCAACGGCAATTTCGACCTGACGGCCTTCACGCTGACCTGGGAAAATCTCGGCCAGGCGCTGGCGCATTGCGCGGTCGGCACCGCCAACCGCTCGATGAAGCTGATGTCGCCGACCGTTGCGGAGCTGCCGCGCTTCCTGTCGGCCAGGGGCGGCAGCCGCCAGGGATACGCGGAACTGCAGAAGCCGGTCGCGGCACTCGAGGCCGAGATCCGGCACCTCGCCAATCCGATGTCGCTCAGCCCCTTGGCGATCTCGGACGGCGTCGAGGACCAGTCGTCGATGGCGCCGCGCGTGGTAGCCAAGACGGCAGGCATCATCGAGCGATTGCGCTATCTGGTGGCGATGGAATTGATCTTCGCGGCGACGGGCGTGGAGCTGCGTGGCGTGCTGGACTCCATGGGCGAAGGCCCGCGGCGCAGCTATGAAGCCGTGCGGGCGCTCGTCGCCCCGCTCGACGACGATCGCGAGATGAGTGCCGACATGGCGCGCGTCGCGCGCATGGTGGCAGGACCGAGGCTGTAGGGTGCCTGCGAGAGCCCGCTACAGGCGACAGTGGTAGCAGATGCCACCGTCGACGTTGAGCGCCTGGCTGGAGCTGGAGGTTTTCAGCTCCATGGGCGAGCAGTTCCGCCTACCCTCTAACCCGCTCGTCCTGATTTATCCTCTTGCCACTTTGCGCGTCGAACAGGTGGACCTTCGAAACCAGTACCTCCAACCCAACCTCTTGATCGGGCTTGAACGGCTGGTGATCCCGAACTTCGGCCACGAGCTCGACCCCGCTTGTCCTCAATGTCAGCTCCTGAGCCTCCCCTGTCGGCTCCACCACCTGGACGCTTGCCCTCGCATGATCGCCCCCGACGATGATGTGCTGGGGACGGATCCCGTAAATCACCTCTTGTGCGCCGCGGAACTGCAACCCTTTGGGCAGGGGCAGGCGAAGGCCTGAACCGGCTTCGAACGCGCCGTTGTCGACGCGACCTTCGATGAGATTCATTTCCGGGGAACCGATAAAGCCCGCGACGAACAGATTGGCCGGTTTCTCGTAGAGTTCGGACGGGGTGCCGATCTGTTCGATGCGGCCCTTGTTCAGGACCACGATGCGGTCGGCGAGCGTCATCGCCTCGGTCTGGTCATGCGTGACGTAGATGCTGGTGCGACCGAGCCGTTGGTGCAGCTTCTTGATCTCGGCACGCATCTTCACGCGCAGCTTGGCGTCGAGATTGCTGAGCGGCTCGTCGAACAGGAAGGCCGAGGGGGCGCGGACGATCGCGCGGCCCATGGCGACACGCTGGCGCTGGCCGCCGGACAGCTGACGCGGCATGCGGCCGAGCAGGTCCTGCAGACCGAGGATTTCGGCAGCCGCCTTCACCCTGGAGACGATCTCCTCCCGGGGAACCTTGGCCAGCCGAAGCGCGAAGCTCATATTGTCGGCCACGCTCATATGCGGATAGAGCGCGTAGCTCTGGAACACCATGGCTATGTCGCGCGACTTGGCCGGCATCTCGTCGACGACGCGCCCGCCGATGCGGATCTCGCCAGTAGTATGCTCTTCGAGCCCCGCGATGATGCGCAGCAGCGTTGACTTGCCGCAGCCCGACGGGCCGACCAGGACCACGAACTCGCCGCTGGCGATCTCGATGTTGACGCTGCGCAGGACTTCCACCGCGCCGAAGCTCTTGCCGAGCTGTTCTATCTCGATTGCGGACACCTATTCTTCTCCCGTACCGGCGCGGCTCATTTTCCCTGGGCCTGCCGCCATGCGCGGTATTCGGCCTCGCCCTCGGGGCTCAACGGATAATATTTCCGCAGGTCTCCGCCTTGCGCGAGCCGCGAGCGAGAAAATTCCTCCCACTCGACATGCGCGCCGGCGAGCTCGACCAGGCTGGGGGCAAGGGCGACCGGCACGACGACCACACCATCGTCGTCGGCGACGATGATGTCGCCGGGGATGACCAGCACGTTCGAGCAGGCGATGGGAACGTTGACGGCGAAGGGGACGATGTTGGTCTGGGCGTGGAAATTCGGCGTGACGCCCCTCACCCAGATGCCGATATCGAGCGCCGCCGCCTGAGCGGAATCGCGAATGCAGCCGTCGACGACGACGCCGGCGCCGCCCCGCCCGGCGAAATAGGTCAGCATCATCTCGCCGAAGATGCCGCTGCCCATATCGCCGCGGGCATCGACCACCACCATGTCGCCCGGCTTGGTGGGATAAAGGACGTGCCGGTGCAGTTGCCGCTCCGGCTCCTCATACTCCGTCTCGTTGTACAGATCCTCGCGCTTCGGCATGCATTGGAGCGTGAGCGCCGGCCCTGCTGCCGTGCTGCCAGAACGCAATGGGCGAGGCCCACGGATCTGCGGATCGCGAATGCCCATCTTGTGATAAAGCTCGCTGGCCAGTGTCGCCGAACCGATCGCCGCCAGCGCGTCGACCAGTTCTCGTGGCGGCCGGGAAATGTCCTCTATCGCCGGTATCTGGTCAGCTTCCATTCCGTTTCCTCCAATGCGCGGCGAGGTGCCAACCTCGCCAATCGTCACTCAGTTGCGTTCAACCGTCGTCGAAGCCCATCCGCCCTTCAGCCGCGAACGGCCCCGGTGGTCAGGCCTTTGACCAGCAGCCCCTGGGCGAACCAGACGAACACCAAAGTCGGGATGACCATGAGCACGCCCGCGGCCGACATGGCGCCCCAGTCGATGCCGTACTGCGAGACGAAATTGGTGAGGCCGACGGGCAGCGTCTGCGCGGCCTTGCTCGAGGTCAGGGTCAAGGCGAGCAAGAGGTCGTTCCAGGTGAAGAGGAAGGTGATCACGGCGCTGGCGCCGATGCCGGGCGCAATCAGCGGCGCCACGATCTGGACCAGCGTACGCACGGTGCCGGCGCCATCCGACTGGGCCGCCTCCTCGATCTCTTTCGGCACATCCTGGATGAAGCCCAGAAGCAGCCAGATGGCGACCGGCAGCTTGGCTGCGGTATGGCTGAGGATCAGCGCCCAGACGGTGTCGAGCAGGCCCAAAGCGGCGAACACCGCGAAGAGCGGAATCGCCAGCGCGATGACCGGGATCATGCGCATGATCAAAAGCAGCCCGAAGATCAGCATGGCGCCCGGTATCCTGAAGCGCGACAGCGCATAGGCGCAGGGTATGGCCAGCAGATGGACAAGGATGACTGTCGCCACCGAGACGATGACGGTGTTCCAGACATAGCCCATGGTGTCGTACTGGGCGAAGACCGCGACATACTGCGTCAGCGTCGCGGTCTCGGGGATGATATGCACCGGAACCGAGAAGATGTCGGCCGAGCTGCGGATCGAGGTCAGGAACAGCCAAACCAGTGGGAAGACGGTGAGCGCGACGGTCACGACCAGCGCCAAATACTGACTGGCGATCCCCGCCGTGAGCCGGCGGCGCCGGCGCTTTGGCATGGGACGTGCGCCGACAATGACGGCCTCGGTCATATCGCCCTCCGTTTCGCAACGAGCCACGGCACCCCGTAGAGCAGGCCGAGCACGAACAGCGACATGCCCAGCGCGATGTAGGAGACCGCCGCCGCGTGTCCGAAATCCACCGCCTGAAACGCCAGCAGATAGGAATAGACCGTGAGCAGGTTGGTGGCACCGCCCGGGCCGCCTTGCGTCATCAGCCAGACGACGTCGAAGGTGCGGAACGTGTCGATGATGCGCAGCATCAGCGCGATCATGATGACCGGACGCATCAACGGCAGCACAATATGCCAGAAGCGCTGCCATGGCGTGGCGCCGTCCACGGTAGCCGCCTCGAGCGGCTCCTGCGGCAAGGATTGCAGGCCGGCAAGGAACAGGAGCACCATCAGCGGCGTGTTCTGCCAGACATCGGCGATAATCACCGAGACGAGCGCCCAGGCCGGATGGTTGAGCCAGGGAATGTCGGGCAGGTTGAACATGCGCAGCAGCGCGTCGACCAACCCGTACTGTGTGTTGAACAGCCAGCGGAAGTTCAGCCCGACGACGGCGGGCGCGATCATCGGCGGGACCAGGAGCAAGGTGCGCGCAAGGCGCATGCCGCGCAGTTTGCCGTTGACGAGCAGCGCGATCGCCATGCCGGCCACAACTTCGATCGTGATGGAAACGACGCTGAAAATGGTCTGGTTTCGCAGCGCCTGGTTGAACTGGCGGCCGAAGAGCTCGTCGGTGTAGTTTCCCGTCCCGATGAATGGCGCCGAGCCGCTCAGGTCCCAGCGGAAGAAGCTCATGATGAAGGAGTAGCCGAGCGGATAGATGAGGATGGCCAGCATGACTAGAAGCGCCGGGCTCGCCAGCAGGTATCCTCTCTGCCAGGTGTAGGGCAGCGGCGAACGCCGCCGGCGCCCCAACACCGGAGCCTGCGCAGCGGGCGCCATGCTCAGTCGTAAGCTCCGGCCCGGCGCATGATGTCCTCCGCCTCGGTCGCCGCCTGATTGAGTGAGTCGGCGGGTGAAGCCTGGTCGGACAGGGCTTGCTCGATGGCCGAGAACATCAAGGTGCAGACCTTCGAGAAGCCGGCAAGCTTCGGCCATTCCTTGCCGTTGGCGATCGTCGTCTCCAGCTGCTGCAGCCAAGCCGCCTGCGGGCCCTTCGCCGCGGCGATCACTTCCTTGGCCAGGCTCTGGCTGCTCGGAAAGTTGGTGAACTGGTCGAACTGCAGCCGCTGGGCGTCGGTACTGACCGTGTATTTGATAAACTCGACGGCGGCTTCCTTGCGTCCGGACTGGCCGTTCAGCGCCATGGCATGGGAGATGGCGCATGAGATCGCCGCTTTGTCCCGCACATAGGGCGCTGTCGACCATTTGCCGACGACGCGCGAGGTTTCCGGATTGGACAGGGTGGCGAAGGCGCCCGGCCAATCGAAAGTGGCATAGACCGTGCCGGACGAGAATTCGGTCGAGTTCTCGTTCCACTGATAGCCAACTGCGTCGGGCGGCACGATTTTGTGCTTCTGGATCAGATCGCGATAGAAGGTGAGCGCCTTGATGCCGGCTTCGGAATTGAAGGCCGGCTTGTTGGCCTGGTCGACCCAGTCGCCGCCAGCCTGCCAAAGCAGGTCGCTGAAGGTGCGCTGGGCAGGATCGCCCTGCCCCGGCACGACAAGGCCATAGTGACCGTTGCCGGTGAGTTTCAGGCCGACATCGACCAGTTCTTCCCAGGTCTCGGCCGGCTTCAGGCCTTTTTCCTGGTAGATGTCGCTGCGATAATACTGAACGCGCGCATCCATGTTGCGCGGAATCGCCGCCAGATTTCCGGTCTTGGGATCGCGCAAATATTTGACCGCGACGGGATAGAAGTCCGCCAGTTCGGAGTCGCTGAAATAGCTGTTCAGCGGCGCGAAATGGTTGAAGTAGGAATCGATCTGCGCCGTGTGGGTGCTGTAGACGTCGTACTGACTCGACCGCGCCGCGCTCAGCGTGACCACTTTCGCCGTCAAGGGCGTGAATTCCAGGAGGTCGTAGCGAACCTTGATGCCGGTCTTGGCGGTGAAATCCTGAACGATCTTCTCCCAATATTTGGGATAGAGCGGGCCGCCGGTGATCAGCAAGGCGGTGATCTCTTGGGCGTCCGCCCTGGCAACCCACGGCGCGGCAAGCGAGCCGGCCGTCACCGCTGCGCTCGCGGCCAGGAATTTGCGTCTCGATAAACTTCCGGACATCACAATCTCCTCCTGGTTTGACTGGTCGGTCCATCCAGAGACGGCCGACGACTTTCAGCCTCGGCAGTCCACCGGCGTGCTCCTCCCGCCGCGAGACTGCCTGGATTGGTTCCCGGACGACGCTTGCGAGCCTCCGGGCGATCGGGCACTTGCGCTCCAACACGCCTCGCTCGGTTGCGAGGGCGTATCGATCGTGATCTCGGACGGCGGCAACGGGGCACGGCGGCTGGACACCGCTCGATCCTCCCTTCCCGCACGCCGTGTTATAGGCTAGTGAGCGTTTTTATGAGATAAGTTGACTGCATATCTAGCTATCAGCCTATAAGCTTATCAGACAAGTGGATGTTAATGATGGATACGGTTGAGGTCAAGCTTCAAACTTTGCCCAAGCAGGTGGCGGGTGTGCTGGCGCGTCGCATCGCCGGCAGCGGTGTCGCCGGCGCCCAGGGGCCGTCGGAGCAGCAGATCCTTCAGGAATTCGGGGTCTCGCGCGCGGTCGCGCGAGAGGCGCTGAAGATCCTGGCGTCGCTGGATATGATCGAGATCGCACAGGGACGGCGCGTGGTGCTGCGCCCAGCCGAGGAGTGGGACTATCTCAGCCCATTGCTCATCGACTGGCTGCCGCACGAACAGATGCGCGAGATCCTGGCCGAAGCGCACGCGACGCGGATCATTATCGAACCGGCCATCGCCGCCATCGCGGCCAAGCACATGACCAAGGAAAATCTCGAGCGCCTTGGCACGTTGCTGGCGGCGATGTCGGCCAGCGAGGACAATCCGGACGCCTATCTGAAGCTCGACCTGGATTTCCACATGGAGATTTGCCGGGCGGCGCAGAACAGGATCCTCGACCGTTTCATGTATTCGTCCCGGTGGTGGCAGATGGCGAGCAGGCGCATCAGCAACCAGATGCCTCATGCGCTTCCCTCCGCGACCGAAATGCACAGGGCGATCTACGAGGCGCTCGTGGCGCGCGACGAAAAGCGAGCCGAGGAAGCGATGCGCCGGCACCTCAAGAAAACCACCGCGGTTGGCCTGCCTCGCTGAAGGAGCGGCGCAGCCAGCATTCGCGCTGGCCGCGCCGCTGCGTGCCGGGAGGACACGGCTTGAGCTAGGCTCTTTTCGCTTGTTGTTCCTGGCGTTGGCGTGCGCGGAAACCGAACATGTCGCCCTTGTCCTGGATTTCCGCCCAGACCGGCGCGGTGATCCTGTCGATGGCGGCGATGTCCGCGTCCGAAATCGTCCAGCCGGCGCTTTGGACGTTTTCCTCCAGCTCCTTGACGGTGCGGGCGCCGACCAGCGGCGAGCTGACGCCTGGCCTGCTGGTGAGCCACTGTATCGCAAGCTGGGGAACCGTCTTGCCGTAGCGCGCCGCGATCGGCTTGAGGCGGTCGACGGCGCTTACCGCCCGCTCATAGGTGCCCGGCTGGAACAGCACCGTTGTGCGCCGCTCATCGCCCTCGACGAATTTGGTGTCCGGTGACAGCGTGCCGGTGAGCAGTCCCTGTGCCAGGCCGCTATAGGGCATGACGCCGATATTGTGCTTGCGGCAATAGGGCAGCGTCTCGGCCTCAACCTCGCGCCATAGCATGTTGTAGGGCGGCTGCAGCACGTCGATCACGCCATGCTGACGGGCGCTGTCCATGTCGGCGATGCTGAAATTCGAGACGCCGACGGCCTTGATGCGCCCTGATGAGCGCAGCCGCTCCATCATCTCCATGGTCGGGCCGATCGGAAAATCCGAGTTCGGCCAGTGGACGAAATAGACGTCGACATGGTCCGTCTGCATGCGCTTCAGCGAACCATCGAGCGCCGCCTCGATCGCGGCCGGTTCGAGATGATTGGGCGCGACCTTGGTCGCGATGACGGCCTTGTCGCGGCGGCCGGCCAGCGCCTGACCGACAACCTCCTCGGCATGGCCGTGTCCATAGGCCTCGGCGGTGTCGATCAGCGTGATGCCGAGCTCGAGCGCGCGTCTGACCACCCGGATCGACTCCTCGTCGTCGGCCGCCCCCCAAAACGCGCCCGACATCCCCCAAGTCCCGAGGCCGATTTCCGATACCTTCACCGGCGACGATCCGAGCTGTCGCTGTTGCATCCTGTTCCTCCCGATTGACGACACGCATGAGCCATAGCTCTGCGGTCACCCAATTTATACGCTTATATACTCGTCTAACAAGTGCGTTCTTCGAGATTTGCGATACCTGATCGGCGACTCGGAATTTCTCAAACAAAACAAGGATCGGCGATCCATTGAGCGTCCATCCCATGCAAAATCCACCTAAAGGGGTTTACGGCACATTATTCAATCTTGTATGCTTATTAGACAAGTTTGCCGTTAGGCAGAGATCCGCGCTTGTAAGCGTTGCGCCATCACGGGGAGAAGGGTCCGATGAAGATCGTGGACATCAAGACGGCGGTCGTCGCCTATCACGGCAAGGCGACCCTGATCCGGATCGACACTGACGAAGGCATTTCCGGCTATGGCGAAGCCAATCCCGACGCGGGCGCGGCCGCGATCGTCGGGCTGATCTCGGAGCTGAAGTCGGAACTGATCGGCCAAGATCCGCGCAATGTCGAATATTGCTGGGACAAGATCCGCCGCGATCATGTGTTTTCCGGCGCGCAGGCCGGCATCTTTCTCATCGCCCTCACCGGGCTCGAAATGGCGCTGTGGGACGTCGCGGCAAAAGCCGCCGGCCAGCCGCTCTACCGCATGTTCGGCGGCAAGTTCCGCGACCGGATAAGGCTCTATGCCGATTGCGGCGACGGCGATGACGAATCGGGATCGCCGCAGGGCTGTGCCGCCCGCGCGCGCCGCATGGTGGCGGAAGGATTCACGGCGCTTAAGTTCGATATCGACAATTTGCACCATCCAACAAAATTCGACCGGATGAACCACACCATCAACGGCGCGGAACTTCGCTTCATGGTGGAGCGTGTGGCGGCGGTGCGCGACGCTGTTGGTCCCGACGTCGATCTCTGCATCGATCTGCATGCGCGCTATGATGTGCTCAGCGCCAGTCGCATCGCCGCCGAGATGGAGCGCTTCAATCTTCTGTGGCTCGAAGAGCCGATCCCGGCGGAAAATGTCGAGGCCCTGAAGCAGATCCGGATGCGGACCAAGACGCCGATCTGTGTCGGTGAAAATCTCTATCTGCGCTGGGGTTTTCGGGAGCTGTTCCAGAATTACGGCGCCGACGTCGTCATGCCCGACGTGCCAAAATGCGGCGGCCTTGCCGAGAGCCGCAAGATCGCGAACCTCGCCGAGATGTACTACGTGCCCTTCGCGCCGCATCTGGTGTCGACACCGCTGGGCACGATGGCGACATGCCATGTCTGCGCCAGCGTTCCGAACTTCCTGGTGCTGGAATGGCACGCGCTGGAAGAGCGCGACGCTTGGGACAGTTACGTGCGCCTGCCGAACGGCGCCAGGTCCATCGTGGAAGACGGCCACATCGCGGTGTCCGACGTGCCCGGCATCGGCGTCGAACTCGACATGGAGGGTGTGCGCAAGCACGCCGTGCCCGGCTACGGCATCTTTGAATAGCGGATGACCAGCCGGCTGGCGGGATCCGCCGCCCGATCACCCAAATTCGCTCGGAGGAAGCCATGGGCAAGCGGATCGTCTTCACCGGCGGCAGCGGCAAGATCGGCCGTCACGTCATACCTTACCTTCTCAAGCGCGGGCATGAGGTTCTCAACCTCGACCTGACGCCGCTGGACGTGCCAGGCGTCGACACAGTCATCACCAACCTTGCGGATGCCGGCGAAGCCTACAATGCGCTGACGCTGCATTTCGGGTTCAGTGAGTATTTCGGCGGCAAGGGCCGCGCCCCGGTCGACGCCGTGATCCATTTCGCTGCGCTCCCACGCATATTCCTGCGGCCGGACAACGCCATGTTCGCCGCCAATGTGCAGTCGACCTACAATGTGATCGAGGCCGCCACCAAGCTCGGCATCCGCAAGATCGTCACGGCCTCCAGCGAGACGGTCTACGGCATCTGTTTTGCCGAAGGCGAACGCGACTTCTCGTCGTTCCCGGTGGATGAGGAGTACGACGTCGATCCGACCGACAGCTACGGCCTTTCCAAACTTCTGGGCGAGAAGATCGCGCGGTCCTTCGCCACTCGCACCGGAGCCGACATCTATGCGCTGCGGATCGGCGGCGTCGTGGAACCGAAGGACTATGCCCGTTTTCCGGAATTCCTGGCCGATCCCTCGAAGCGGCGGCGCGACGCCTGGACCTATATGGACGCGCGCGATCTCGGCCAGATCGTCGACCTGTGCATCGAAAAGGACGGCCTGGGGTTCCAGATATTCAACGCCGTCAACGACAACATCGTGTCTGAATTGCCGACGGCGGAGTTCCTCAGGAAGCATGCGCCCAACATACCGGTCACCCGCGCCATGGACGCATTCGAGGGACCGATCTCGAACCGGAAGCTGCGCGACGTCCTTGGGTTCCGGCAAGAACATGACTGGCGGACACAGTGAGCCGATCGGCGAGCTCACAGTCGTCCTGATGCCGGCGCCCAAAGGGAGGGCAGCTGGGAAGCTCAGTCGAAGAAGCCAGCATCCTCTTCCTTAAGATATTTTCTCGCCGCCTCGGCGTCGATATCGAGGCCGAGTCCCGGCGCTTCCAGCAGATCCACCATGCTGTCCTTCACGATCTGCTTCGGCAAGCCGATGACGAGGTCCTCCCACCAAGGGTCGGAGGCGCTCGGATATTCGAAGGCGATGTAGTTGGCGGGCAAGGTGGCGCAGACGTTGATCAGCGCACCAAGGCCGAGCAGGCCGTTCGCGGTGCCGTGCGGCGCCATCAGGATCGAGTGCATATAGGCGTGCTCGGCGACCCACTTCAGCTCGGCGATGCCGCCTATATCGGCCGGATCGGGGCCGATGACCCGCACCGCCTGCGTCTCGATCAGCTCCTTGAAATTGTGCCGCAGGTAGATCTGCTCGCCGGTATGGATCGGCGTCGAGGTGGAGGTGGTCAGCTCGCGATAGGCCTGCGGATTGACCCAGGGCACATAGTCGCCGGTGAGCATGTCCTCGAGCCACATCAGATTGTACGTCTCGACGGCGCGGGCGAACTTGATCGCATCGGGCAGCATCCAGCCCGGGCCGCAGTCGAGCGCCAGGCTGACCTTGTCGCCCAGCACCTCCTTCATCGCCGCCACACAGTCGAGCATGTGATTGAAACCGCGCTCGCTGATCACGCCCTGATCCATGGCGCCGTGATAGCCGGCCTTCTTCTGCGTCAGGCCGTAATGGAAACCCTCGACGCTGTCCTTCATGTTGGAGTGGAACGAGATGCCCTGCTTGACCATGAAGAAGTTCTGCGGCTGCTCCATCATCCATTTGACGTCGGCGGCGTAATCCTCCGGACGGTCGCCCGTGCGCTTGCGGCGGATCGAGCCGTTATAGACGCGCACCTTGTCGCGCACCTTGCCGCCAAGCAGCTTGTAGACCGGCACGCCCGCGGCCTTGCCGGCAATGTCCCACAGCGCGTGCTCGATGGCGCTCACCGCCGCGCCATAGGGCTTGAACGAGCCGCGCTGGCGGATCTTCAGCATCACCCGCTCGACATCTGTCGGATCCTCGCCGATCAGCGCCTCGCGGAAATGCAGCACGAAGGGTTTCAGGTAGGTCTTTGTGTATTCGACCTCGCCCAGGCCATGAAGGCCCTCGTCGGTAACGATGCGGACGATCGGGTGCTTGCCGATGACGGCGCAGCGCAGGTCGGTGATCTTCATGGCGCGGTCCTATTTCACAGACGAGAAAGCTGTCGGCGTGAGCAGCTGGCTGCTGATATTGGCAACGATCTGCCCGTCGCGCTCAGACTCGTCCCGGGCCCTGTGCCATGCCGGATCGGTGACGAAAGCCGTCCATTTCGCCTCACGCTCGGCCAGCGATTCCCAGGCGAGGAAATAGGTGAGGCGATTGTTGTTTTCGCCGATCACCGTGGTGAAGAACCCGGCTTGGCGGATGCCATGCCCCTCCCAGATGGCCAGCGTTTGCTCGGAAAAGCGCTTGAGTAAGGCCGGCAGCCTGCCCGGCAGGCAGTCATAGATGCGCAGTTCGTAGATCATCGTTTCGTCCGTTTCTTTCTTCGCCTCTCCCTCGGGAGAGGTCGACACGAATGGTCGGTTGTTGGCCCTGTGAGCCTGAGGGAATGAGAGCAGAGGGCCTGGACTAACTCCAGGTCCGGTCCCAGCTATGTTCATTGTCCCAATGCTCGGTGGATTGCCATATCCCTGTGACACCGGGCTGCAGATGCTGCGAGATCACCTCGTCGACCACATCATCTATGCCCAGCCCCGGCTTATCGGGCACGGTGATGAAGCCGTCTTTCACGAGCGGCCTGGGAAGACCCGTGACAATATCGTCCCACCAGTCGACATCGGCGGAGTGGTATTCGAGCGCCATGAAGTTTTCGGTCGCCGTCGCGACATGCGCCGCAGCCATCGCGGCGATCGGGCTTTCCGCCATGTGGATCGCCATGGCGACGCCGTGATCCTGCGCCATGTCGCCGATCTTCTTGGTCTCGAGGATGCCGCCGCTTGTAAGCAGGTCCGGATGGATAATGGAGAGACCGCCGCTCCTCAGCAGCGGCTCGAAGCCCTCCTTGAGATAGATGTCCTCGCCGGTGCAGATCGGCACCGACGTCGCCTGCTGCAATTGCCGGTACTGTTCGGTGTACTGCCAGGGGATCACGTCCTCTAGCCATGCCGGCACATATTTCTCGATACGGCGCGACAGGCGGATGCCGTCCTGCAGCGAGATGTGGCCGACATGGTCGATGGCCAACGGGATCTCGTAGCCGATGACCTCGCGGACCTCGTGGATATATTGCTCGAGCAGGTCGATGCCCTTCTCGGTGAAATGCAGGCCCGTGAATGGGTGCTGCACATTCTGCGCATCGTAGGCAAGATTGCGGGCCTTGCGCTCCTCCAACGTCCCGCCGCGGCCGCGCGGATTGGCGTGAAAACCTTCGAGCGCGCCGGCGGGCGCCGTGACAGCGCCCGGAATGTGGGCGATCTGCATCAGGCCCAGATCCATCTTGAGGAAGGTGAAGCCGCGCTCCATGCGCGCCTTGAGGCGCTTGCCGGTCTCCGTGCCGCTCGGCTTCTCGGCGTCCGTGTCGCAATAGACGCGCACCTGGTCGCGAAACTTGCCGCCGAGCATCTGGTAGATCGGCACGCCATAGGCCTTGCCGGCGAGATCCCAGAGCGCGATCTCGACCGCCGACACGCCGCCGCCCTGCCGCCCATGGCCACCGAACTGCTTGATGCGTCGGAACAGGCGATCGACATCGCAGGGGTTTTCGCCGAGCAGCCGGCTCTTCAGCACCAGCGCAAAGGTGGCGCTGGCGCCGTCGCGCACTTCGCCGAGCCCGACAATGCCCTGGTTGGTGTAGATCTTGAGCAGCGCCGATGTGAACGGCGCGCCGACAATCTCGGCCACACGCATGTCGGTGATGCGCAGGTCGGATGGCCTGGAATTCGTGTTGATGCGATTGAGAGCCTCGTCGGCTCCATCCGTCTTTGGCATGATTTGTCCTCGTTCCGCTGGGAGTGGCCCCGCCCGCCGGCCTGCTTTAAGCAGCGCTAGCCCAGTTCGATCTCGTGGGCCTGCAGGTAGTCGCGGTTCATCTCGACACCGAGGCCGGGCTTCGACGTTAGCTTGAGGCTGCCGTTCGAAACATCGAGCGGTCTGTCGATGAGGTGATCGTATTTGGAGAGGTCCCACTCCGATGTTTCGAGCTTGTAGAAATTGGGAACGGTCATCATCACCTGCGCTCCCGCGACCACATTGATCGGTCCGGCGGCGTCATGCGGCGAGACCGGGACGTAATAGGCTTCGCACAAGGCAGAGATTTTCTTGAGCTCGGTGATGCCGCCGGTCCAGGTGACGTCGGGCATGATGTAGTCGGCGAGCTTGTCTTCGAGAACCGGCACGAAATCCCATTTCGTGTGGCCGCGCTCGCCCCAGGAGATGGGAGCGCTGACCTTGTCGCGCACCTGCTTGAGGGCGTTGAGGCTCTCGGGCGGACAGGGCTCCTCGAACCAGTCGATCTGGCCTGCTTCCTCGAGGCTGCGGCAGAGGCGGATGGCGGTCGGCACGTCGAAGCGCCCATGCGCGTCGATGAGGATGTCGACATCGGGCCCCGCCGTCTCGCGGATCAGCGCCGTCAGTTCGGCGGCTTCGCGCTCGTCCTTGCGGGTCATGCTGCCGTCGAGATAGCCGTCCCGCCTTTCGCGGGCCACGCCATCGACGCTCGGACCCTGGTGCGGGAACGGATCGAATTTGAGCCCGGTGTGGCCGGACTCCACGATGTCGCGAATTTCGCGGACCACGGCTTCCTTGCTGGTGAATTTGGCCTGGTTGGGATGGGTGTAAAGCGCGATTTCATCGCGCACCGGTCCGCCCAGCAATTCGTAGATCGGCTTGCCCAGCACTTTGCCGCGGATGTCCCAAAGCGCGATGTCGATGGCGCTCACACATTCCACGGCGGCGCCGCGGCTGCCCATATAGGTGAAGCTGCGGAAAATCTTGTGCCACAGATGCTCGATGCGCGCCGGATCCTCGCCTGTCACGGCGGCGCCGATCTGGCGCAGGATCGTGCACAGCGCGCGGTTGGCGAGCTTCGTCGTGGTGGTGATCTCGCCCCAGCCGCTGACCCCTTCGTCAGTCGTCACTTCGACGAACAGATACTCTCCCCAGTAGGAAGCGTCGGACTTGATCAGCCATGGCCGAATGCTCGTGATTTTCATCTGGACTATCCTCCCTGAAACGGCCAGGCTGACGATGTTGCGGATTCGCTACCCTGCCCGGGCGGCGCTGCGTGCGCGCATGTGTTCGAGGACGTGCCGGCCGGAGCCCTCGACATGGCGGGCAATAAGTTCGGCCGCCTTGTCGGCCTCTCCCGATTTCACGAGCGCGATGAGCTCGCGGTGCTCGCGGATGATCGCGGCGCGCCGGGCGAGCGTGAAGTTGAAACGCCGGCTGACCGCCCGAAGCACCTCGCGGTGCTTCCACCAGAGCTCGGCGGCATGGCGGTTGTAGTGCCGCTGGTACATCACGGTGTGGAACGCGGTATCCAGCTCGCTGTGCCTGAACGTGTCGGCGAAGTTGTTCTCTTCGATCAGGCCCTGGAGACGTTCGAGCTCGGCAATGTCCTCCTCGGTCGCCATTCCCACAAACCAGCGCGTCAGGGCGGGCTCGATGAGAACGCCGATCTCGTAGATATCGCGCACGAAATCCTGATCGATGGGCCGGACGCGCGCGCCCCGGTTGGGAACGAAGGTGACGAAGCCCTCGCCGCGCAACAGCTGCAGCGCCTCGCGCACGGGATTGGTCGAGGTGCCGTGACGGCGGGCGAGGTCAGTGACCACGAGCCGCTCGTTTGCGGCCAGCCGCCCCTCGATGATGTCTTCCCTTATCTGCTCGTAAAGCGAGGCGCCCTCGCTCGATGCCCCGAGAGCGTCGATCCCCTCCGGTGGCTCTGCTTTGAAATCGTTCGTTTCCGCCAAGGCCGTCCCCCTAGTCCAATACACAATCCGACCGATATCATGCACATCTTCGACAAACAATGTACGATTTGTTGCGTTGACAGCTATTCTGCGATCTGAAAACGTATAAAGTGATCGAAGGGATACATTAGGGCGGAGAAATATCCCCGCGATCGAAACGACCAAGGACCGCTTGCCTAGGCGCAGAGCGGCATAGGACAACCTGGGAGGAGACCTATGAGGAGGATCACAGTCGGCGGTGCCGCCCTGCGCGGCGCTGTTTCCACTGCATTGACGATATCGCTGATGTCGGGTTCGGCGCTTGCCGCGCCCCCGGTCGACCTGAGCAAGTGGTCGCCGGAATATGTGCGCTCGATTGCCGGCACGCAGGATTTCGACACAGCCGGCGATTGCGCCAAGGTCACCCCGCTTGACTACAAGGGGCGACTGACATTCTGGTACCAGGGTGTCTTCGAGGGCGACCCCGACCTCCTGCGCCAATACTACAAGGATTTCTTCGCGACCTTCCGCAAGACCTATCCGAACATCCAGCTCGAGGAACAGGCCCTCACCTACAACGACCTGCTCGACAAGTTCCGCACCGCGCTCCTGGGCAATGCGGCGCCGATGGCGGTCCGCCTGCAGATCCTGGGCGGCACCGAGTTCGCCTCGAAGGGCTATCTGCAGCCGCTGAAGCCCGAGGACGTCGGCTATTCGACCGAGGATTTCTGGCCCGGCGCCATGAAGGCGGTGACCTGGGACGGCGTGACTTACGGCATTCCGACCAACAACGAGACGATGGCTTTCATCTGGAACGCCGACATCTTCAAGCGCGCCGGCCTCGATCCGAACAAGCCTCCGGCGACCTGGGACGACGTCGTCAAATATTCCAAGCAGATCCACGACAAGCTCGGCATTGCCGGTTACGGCCTCGTGGCGCGCAAGAATGCCGGCAACACGCCCTACCGTTTCATGCCGCAGCTGTGGGCCTATGGCGGCGGCGTCTTCGACGAAGCAAAGGCGAACCCGACCTATAAGGAGATCGAGCTCAACAGCCCGCAGAGCAAGGCGGCGCTGCAGGCTTCCTATGACATGTATGTCCGCGACAAATCGGTTCCGGTTTCTGCGCTCACCAACCAGCAGGCCGACAACCAGCCGCTGTTCCTGGCCGGCCAGCTCGGCATGATGATCTCGCATCCATCCGACTACAACGTCATGCTCGACCTGCAGAAGAAGGCGACGGGCACCGACAAGGACAAGGCGCAGACCGTCATCGACAACATGCGCTACGGTCTCATTCCGACCGGTCCCGACGGCAAGCGCGCCGTCGTCTTCGGCGGCTCGAACATTCACATCCTGAAGCCCGAATATGTCGAGGGCGGCAAGGTGGACGAGCCGGCGGCAAAGGCCATCATCTGCATGTGGACGAGCCCCGAATGGTCGCTGAAGATGGCCTATGCCGGCTCGAACCCCGGCAACCTCAACGGCTTCAAGACCAAATGGATGAAGGAGCGTCTGGACAGCATCAAGTTCCTCGATGTCACGACGTCGATGCTGCCATACGGCATCCCCTTCCCGGCCCTGCCGCAGTCGCCCGAGATCATGAACATCATCGTCCCGGACATGCTGCAGAATGCCCTGACCGGAGCGATGACCGTCGACCAGGCGGCGGATGACGCGGCCAAGAAGGTCAAGGACCTGATGGGCGGCGGTCTTTAAGCAAAGCCCGACCTGCGATCTCACCGGCTGCGCCGACAACGCAGCCGGTTCGTTCCGATGAACAAGGGCACGCCAAAGTGACGATCGTGAGCGGCAAGGCCGAGGCTCGCCGAACATTGCAATCCGCCAGGTCCGATGTGCTTCGCAAGATGTGGGAGCATCGCGCCGACTATGCCTATGTGCTTCCGGCGATCGCCGTGATGCTCATCGTCATCGCCTATCCGATCTACTACACAATCGAATTGTCGTTCTTCAACACGCCGCCCGGCCTGCAGCTCCGCGACAAGATCTTCGTCGGTTTCAACAACTACACAGCCATCTTGACCAGCGGGGTGTTCTGGCAGGTCACCTTCAACACCCTGATCTGGACAATCGCATCCACTTTCTTTTCCTTCGTCCTGGGGTTTGCCGCGGCGCTGGCGCTGCATCGCGATTTCATCGGCCGCGGCGTCCTGCGCGCCATCCTGATCATTCCCTGGGTCATCAGCGCCGTCGCCGCCTCCTATATCTGGAAGTGGATCTACCATTCGGATTTCGGCATCATCGGCGCGGTGCTGGTCGAGCTCGGATGGGCCGAGCGACCACCGAACTTCATCGACAGCGTCTCAACGGTGCTGCCCTCGCTGATCGTCGTCAACATCTGGCGCGAGTTCCCTTTCGCCATGATCATGATGACGGCCGGCCTGCAGACCGTTCCCGAGCAGTTGCTGCGCGCCGCCAAAGTCGATGGCGCCAACGCGTGGCAACGCTTCTGGCACGTCACCTTCCCACATTTGCGCAATGTCTCGACAGTAACGATCCTGCTGCTCGCGGTCGCCAACTTCAACTCCTTCATCATCCCCTGGATCATGACTGGCGGCGGCCCGTCCAACGCTTCGCACATCTGGATCACCCACATCTATGAGCTCGCCTTCGGCCGCCAGCGCTGGGGCGTGGCATCGGCCTATTCGGTGCTTTTGTTCATCATCCTGATGACGCTCGGCTACTTCTACGTCCGCGCGCTGAGCGGCAACGAACGGAAGGATGGCGGCGCATGAGCACGGTTTCCGAGACAATCTCACGGGGCCGTTCGGCCCGCCGCGTGCGCATCGATGGATGGCGGTGGGGCGGGCGCGCCTTCCTGGTGTTCATGCTGCTCTACACGGCGCTGCCGATGATCTGGATGCTGCTCACCTCCATCAAATCAGGCTTCGCGGCGATGCAGTTTCCGCCGCAATGGTGGCCCGACCAGCCTACCCTTGACAGCTACCAGAAGCTGCTCGATCCGCAGAACAGCGTCGGCCAGGATTTCCTGCGCTTCTTCTGGAACAGTCTCATCGTCTCGACCGCCACGACCATCCTTTCGGTGATCGTGGCGGTGCCTGCAGCCTACGCGTTCTCGCGCTTCACCTTCCCGGGCCGCAACTTCCTGTTCTTCGCCGTCCTGCTGCGCAACATGTTCCCGGCGGTGATCTTCCTCGTGCCGCTCTTCATCCTGATGCGTGCGATCGGGCTGGTGAACACGCACGGGTCGCTTGTGCTGACCTACCTAACCTTTGGCCTGCCGCTGGCGATCTGGCTGCTCAAGGGCTTCTACGACAACATCCCGGTGCAGCTCGAGCAAGCGGCGCGCATCGACGGGGCAACACGGTTCCAGGCCTTCGTCCTGATCGTGATGCCGCTCTCGGCGCCGGGCATCATCGCCACCGCTATCTATTCCTTCATCGGCGCCTGGAACGAGTACATCTATGCCTACACCTTCCTCTCCAAGAACGAACAGCTGACGCTGCCGGTCGGCATCCAGCGCTTCTTCTCGGAGAACACGACGGACTTTCCTGGCCTCATGGCGGCCAGCTTCATGATGAGCGTGCCCGTCGTGGTGCTGTTCCTCCTCCTGCAACGATACTTCGTGCGCGCCCTGACGGAAGGCGCGGTCAAGCACTAGGGAGCTGCCTGCATGGCCCATGTGGTCCTCAAAGATCTCGTCAAGACCTATGGCAGCTTCAAAGCCGTCAACGACGTTTCGCTGACGGTAAATGACGGCGAGTTCGTTGCGCTGGTCGGGCCCTCCGGCTGCGGCAAGACGACCACGCTCAATCTCGTCGCGGGCCTGATCTCGGTCACATCGGGCGACATCGTCATCGGCGACCGGGTGGTCAACGACCTCGACCCCAAGGACCGGGACATCGCCATGGTGTTCCAGAACTACGCGCTCTATCCGCAGAAGTCGGTCTATATGAACCTCGCCTTCCCGCTGCAGATGCGCAAGCTGCCCAAGGACGAGATCGACAGGAAGGTCAGGGAAGCGGCGCGCGTGCTGGACATGACGCAGCTGCTCGAACGCAAGCCGCGCGAGCTTTCGGGCGGGCAACAGCAGCGCGTGGCGCTCGGCCGCGCCCTCGTGCGCGATCCGGCGGTGTTCCTGATGGACGAGCCGCTCTCCAATCTCGACGCCAAGCTGCGGGTGCAGATGCGGTCCGAGATCAAGCGTTTCCATCAGGACCTCAAGGCAACCATCATCTATGTGACGCACGACCAGCTCGAGGCCGTGACCATGGCGGACAGGATGGCGGTGATGAATGGCGGCTACCTGCAGCAGTATGATTCACCGGCGCAGGTTTTCGCCCACCCCGCCAACATGTTCGTCGCAAGCTTCGTCGGCAGCCCGGCGATGAGCCTTATCCCGCTGGAGGCATCGACGGCAAACGGCGGCGCCGTTCTGACGAGCGCGGAAGGCTGGAGCCTCGCGCTCTCGCCGCGCAACGCCCAGAAGGTCGCGCGAGCAACGACCAGGAAGGTCGTGCTCGGCGCGCGCCATTCGACGATCAAGCTGCACAAGAGTGCCATTGCCGGCGCCATTCCGGCCAAGGCCTATACGGTGGAGCCGACCGGAGACGTCACCTTCGTGCAGGCGTTCCTCTCCGGCGCGATCGTCAACATCAGCGTCTCCCCCAATGTCGCCGTCGCACCCGACGAGCAGATCTGGCTCGAGTTCGACCAGGAGCGCATGCACCTGTTCGACAGCGAAACGCAAATGGCGCTCGAGGCCAACTGAGACAGTGAGCGCATGGAACATGAGGGGGGAATGACGACGAAGATGAAGATCACCGCGATCAAGCCCTATCCGGTATGGGTCGGGACCCGTAACCAGATGCTCGTCAAGGTCGAGACCGACCAGGGCATCTTCGGCTGGGGCGAGAGCGGCTTGAGCGGTCGCGAGAAGGCGGTGGCCGGCGCGGTCGAGCACTATCGCGAATTTCTCATCGGCCGCGACGCCATGCAGATCGGCCGCATCTGGCAGGAACTCTATCGCAGCCAGTATTTCGAAGGCGGGCGGGTTCTGCAGGCGGCGATCTCCGCCATCGACATCGCCCTTCACGACATCAAGGGCAAGGCGCTGGGGGTGCCGGTCTACGAGCTGCTCGGCGGCAAGCAGCGCGACCGCATTCCGACCTTCGCCTCGACCGGAGACGAGGCCGAGGGCGACGCCGCAGTCGAACGGGCGCGCGAGTTGCGCGCTGAAGGATGGCAGGCGATCCGCTTCTTCCCAACCGGGCAGAGCAGCAAGGACATTTTCGAGCCGCGGGAGTCCATAGGTCCCACCGCTGCCATGCTGAATAAGGCGCGCGAGGCGCTGGGCGACGAGGTCGTGCTCGGCATCGACTATCATCACCGGCTGTCGGTGGCCGAGGCGGCGAGCTTCTGCAACAAGCTCGGCCGCGGCGTGCTCGATTTCCTCGAGGAGCCGATCCGCGACGAGACGCCGGAGGCTTATGAGAGCCTGCGGAGGATGACCGACATCCCTTTCGCCATCGGCGAGGAGTTCGCCAGCAAGTGGCAGTTCCTGCCCTACATCGAGCGCGGCATCCACCAGTTCAACCGGCTCGATGTCTGCAATCTCGGCGGACTCACCGAGGCGATGAAGGTCGCGGGCTGGAGCGAGGCGCATTATGTCGACTTGATGCCGCACAATCCGCTTGGCCCGGTCTGCACGGCCGCGACCATCCATCTGGGCGCCGCGGTGCCGAACTTCGCCTGGCTCGAAACCAGGGTGCCCGAAAGGAAGCTGGGCTTCGACAATTCAGACTTCTTCCCCGTGCAGCCTCGCCTGGACGGCACCCATTACCTGGTCGGCGATCTGCCGGGACTGGGCGTCGAGGTCAACGAGGCGGCGATCCAGGCGCAGAGCTTTCGCTTCTGGGAAGCGCCGCATCTCAAGCGCCGCGACGGTTCCGTCACCAACTGGTAATTCCATCTCATCCGGAGTCCCGACAATGACGCATACAACCGACATCACCCGGCCGCCCAAGGACCTGATCGACGCGCTGAAGGAGATCGGCGCCGCGACGGTTGCCGGCACGCTTGGCCATATGGGCTTCCGCAGCCCGCATATGGTCGGCCCGGTGGCGCAGAACCACGGCAAGTCGGTCGTCGGGCCGGCGCTGACGCTGCAGTTCCTGCCGCAGCGGCCCGACCTCTTCAACGAAGGCGAATATGCCGATCCGGAAACACAGCTGCACCGGCATGTGCTTTACCACGCGCAGGAGGGCGATGTGGTCGTAGTGGATGCGCGCGGCGACATGAGGTCGGGCGTCTTCGGCGATATGATGTCGACCTATTTCAAGGGCCGGGGCGGCGCGGGCATCGTCATCGACGGATGCATGCGCGACCGGCCCAATGTCGAGAAGCTCGACCTGCCGCTATGGCTGCGCGGCTGGACGCCCAACTATCATGTGCAGACCAGCATCTATCCCAATGCCGTCAACGTGCCGATCGCCTGCGGCGGTGTCACGGTGATTCCCGGCGATATCATCGTCGCCGACGATGACGGCGCCGTGGTGGTTCCCGTCTCGATGGCGCCCATGGTGATCGAGGAGGCGCAGAAGCACCATGATTGGGAAGAGTTTTCCCGAGAGAAGCTCATGCAGGGCGCGCCCTTGCAGCGCTACTATCCGCTGCACGACGATGCTCGCGGAGAATATGAGGCGTGGCGCAAAACGAGGCGTTAGCGGAGCCAAGCCAACGAAGGAAGGCAACCATCGTGACTTGGAGCGATGCACTTCAAGCCAGTCTAGACGGAACGAGATAGCGCCGCTCGGCATAGCGCGGCGCGCAGTCATTGCCTGTTGGTCGGCGGCGATCCAAGCCTAAAGGATCGCCGCCGGGCGAGTATTTCGACGTTACTGCAGCTTCGCCTGCAGCGCGTTGACGTCATCCGTCGTCATCTCGCCGTCGGTCGTCACCTTGCCGTCGACGATTTTCCACAGCCGGAACGGACCGGTGATATCGCCGAATTTGTCGAAAGAGACCGGGCCGATCACGCCTTCGTAGCGGATCGGCTTTCCGTCCTTGATCAGGCCGAGCGCCTTGGCGAATTCCTCCTTGCCGGCAAAGATCGGCGTACCTGCCGGATCGACCGCCTTGTACATGGCGTCCTTGATCTTGGCCGGATCGTCGGAGCCGGCGATGGCGATGGCAAGCCCGACGATGGCCCCCGCATCATAGGAGCGGTCGGCGGCCGGGTTGGATGGCTCGATGCCTGAGAATTCCTTGTAGTTCTTGTTGAAATAGTCGGTCGACGCGGTCGGGCTGGTGCCGGAGGACGTGCCATAGGCATCCTTGAGATAATCGGCCCCGACGGATTCGATGAAGTCGGGACTGTTCATGCCGTCATTGAGCAGGAACTTCTGCACGCCGCCTTGCGAGATCCAGGTGCGGGCGACGGTGGCGCCGTCGACCGGCGTGCTGACGAGATAGAGTCCATCCGGTTCGCCGGCCATCGCCGCCGTCACTTCCGAGGCATAACTCGACTGCTTCTCATTGTAGGGCGTGTCGGAGACGATGGTGCCGCCGAGCGCCTTATAGGCGCGCGAGAACTCCGCCACCATGTTGACGCCGAAGTCGTTGTTGACGTGGATGATCGACAGCTTCTTGAAGCCCTTGTCGATGGCGTATTTGGCGGCGGCCACGCCCTGCAGCGCATCCGAGGTGATGGTGCGGAAGAAGATGCCGTTGGTCTTGCCGTCGCGGCCGAGCGCGGTCAGCGTCGGCGAAGAGGACGCCGGCGACACCTGGACGATCTTGGCCGGCGCGGTGACCGAGGTGAGGATCGGGATCGACACCGAAGAGATGATGCCGCCGATGATCACCGGCACTTTCTTGACCTGGACGAGTTGGGTCGCGGCGTCGACCGCGACATTGCCCTGGCTCTGGCTGTCGCGCGTGTCGGTCGCGAGATCGCAGCCGCGCACGCCGCCCGCGGCATTGATATCGCGGAAGGCCATCTCGACCGACTTGGCACCCGCCTGGCCGTATTCGCCGGCCGGGCCGGTCAACTCCATGACGAGGCCGACGGTGATCTTGCAGTCGGCGGCATGCGCTGCGCCGGCCAGCGTTACGAGAGCGAGCGCGGTGGTGAATTTCAGGATCGTGTTTCTCATTGTTGTTCCCCTTGAGTTACTCGGCTTTGCTTTGATCTCTTGAGCCTGTTTCAGCGTTCCGGCACCTGCAGCCAGGTCTCATGCAGATGCCGCCATTCGACGCCGTTGGGCGCCGATGAACTGGTGGTGAAGACGGCGCTCGACTGGCGGCGGCTGAGCTTGCCACCGCGCAGCTGCGCCTCGACATAGAGGACGACGATGGTGTCGTCGGTTTGCCAGCCGGCCCTGATGTCCTCGATCGCGATGGCAAAGCCGTCATCGCAGGTGGCGCGGCTTTGCCTGACATGGTCGACGACCGCATCGCGACCGAGGACCGCGCCGCTCGGCGCGATCATGGTCAGGCCTTCACCCATGGCGGCTTCAAAGCGACCGAAGTCGACCGCATCGGCGCGCGCGGCGACGAACCAGTCGACGAAGAAGCGGTGCAGATCGACGATCTCGGTGCTGGCGCGGGAAAACAGCGAGGTCTCCTGGTTCATGGCGCTCACACCCGGCCCGCATTCAGATTGTAGTGCATGATTGAGCCGTGGCGGCCATGGCGGTCACGCTCAAGCGTGTAGACGTCGCCTTCGAGACCGGGGCTTTGCGCGATCACGGCGCCGATCGCCGCCTTGTCGTCACGGGTCAGTTGGACGTCCATGATTGCCGCATTGGCAAGCGCGTGCGACTGGTTGCGGGCGCCGACGATGACGGCCGCGACCTGCGGCTGTTCCAGCACCCAGGCGCTGGCGATGGTGGCTATGTCGACGCCGTGGCGATCGCCGACCGTCTTCAATGCCTGCAGCAATTGCTGGAACAGGTCCCAGCCGCCAAAATCGTCGATGATGAGCTTGTATTTGACCAGCGAGCGGTTTTCGAGCGGCGTCGCCGGTTCGGCAGCACCAAGCCATCGATCGCTGAGGAACCCGCCGGCAACCGAACCGTAGCATAGGAAATGCATGCCATGTTGCTTCGCCAGCGTGGCGAGGCCTTGGGCAGGGCGCTGGTCGAGCACGGAATATTGCAGCTGCTGGCTGACCAGCGGAATGCCCGCCGCCAGGATTTCGGCAAGCCGCTGGGTGTCGAAATTGGTGGTGCCGAGATTGCGAACCTTGCCCTCGCGGCGGAGCTCGTCGAGCCAGCCCATCGCCTCGACATAACGAGGCTGCGCATAGTCCCACCAGTGGAATTGCACGAGGTCGATGCGCTCGGTCTTCAGCCTGCGCAGCGACTGGTCGATGATGCCCCTGATATAGTCGCGGCTGATGCCGGCCAGCCGCTCAAGATCGGGCACCAGCTTGGTATGCACCTTCATCCGGGCGGCGGCATCGAGGCCGCGTTCGTTGCCGAGCCGCAGACGCGCGGCGCCGATCAGCTCCTCGACGCCGGTGTAGATGTCGGCGCAGTCATAGGTGAAGATGCCGGCATCGAAGGTCGCGATCAAATCGCTCACCGCCTGTTCGCGATCGATCGCGCCGTGCCCGCCGGCGAGCTGCCAACCGCCGCGGATGACGCGCGAGATCGTATAGCCGGGGCTGAGTTCGGCGGTCGTCATTTCTCTTGACCTTCCGCCGGCAACGGCACCGCCGTCGTTTCGGCATGGCTGAACCGCCGCGTCGCCACCCTGACGATCCTGAGCCGGCTGGCGCAGTTGGGATCTGGACAGGCGATCTCGGCGTCGGACGTCATCCAGTCATTGGCGTGCGTCGGCCGCTGCTTGGCCGCCAGCAGCGGCAGCACGGCGGCAATGGAATAGATCGAAAGACCTTGCCCCGCCGGCAGCGACAGCATCTCGCCCTTCAGTTCGAAATAGTCGCCGGCCTTGGCGCCGCAATAGATCGGCTTGCCCTCGGGAATGACCGCCTCGACGCGGAGATCGAAGAGCTCGAAACTGTCGTCGCGCTCGGCCATCTCAGAACTCCGCCCGCGTGAAGGTGACGTCGCAGGCACCATTGCGGCGAATGACCCCGCAGGCGGCGGCGAGCTGTTCCCGCTGCTCCGGCAGCACCTGCGCGACCACGCTTCCAGCGAGCCAGCCTATCGGAAACAAGAGCCGCGCGCCCTGCCCGTAGAACAGGCCGATGTCGAAGATCGCGTTCGTATTGCCGCCCCACATGCGCGGCGGCACATAGGAGAGCACGATGTCGCCGGGCTGAGGCGTCAGCGTCGCATTCTCGGCCGGCAACGGCTGGGCATAGGCCTGGCCTTCCAGATGCGACGACGGCACCGGACAGGAGATTTCAGGACCGGTCCACATCGCGTGGATGCCGGCGACCACGCGCGGCGCTTCCAGATAGCTCCAGAGAAAGGCAGCATTGTCCGGCGCCTTTTCCGGCAGCAGCAGCGCCGTCGCCGACAGGCCGGAACGCGGCTCGGTGATTTTTATGGCGGCCTTTGTCATGTCACTCCGTTCGAGCCTTGGACTGCAGCTTGTCGCGAAGAAAGGCAAAGGGCCGGCTGATGTCGGCCACCAATGCCTCGCGCGCGGCCTGTGCGTTCTGCGCCGCAAGCGCGGCAACGATGCTGCGATGGTAATGCGCGGTGTCCACCTCGCCGGCTTCGGAAAAGGCGTAGATGGCGACGCGGATGCATGGGCCGGATTGCAGCCAGAGGCTCTCTATCATCGGTATCAGCACGGCTGACCCGCAGGCACGGTAGATCTCGAAGTGGAAGCTCTGGTTGAGCGTGACCTCGCGATCGACATCCTTCTTTTGCTTCAGCGCCCGGACCTCGTCCCATTCGCGCAGCAGCGCCTCGACGGTCGCGATTCCACGCGGCCCCATGCGCGTTGCGGCGAGCGAGATCGCCTCCCCCTCGATCAGGATGCGCGCGCGCAGCAGGTCGTCGATCCGCTCCAGCGTGATCGGCGGCACGCGCACCGAGCGGTTGGGCAGCGCCTCAAGCGCCTTTTCGGTGATCAGCCGTCCGAGCGCCTCACGCACCGGCATGGTCGAGGTGACCAGCGCGTCGGCAAGGCCGCGAATGGTCAGTACCTGGCTTGGCTCGAACAGGCCGCCGATCAGAGCGCGGCGCAGCTCCGAATAGACGCGGTCCTGCACGGTCTCGCGGCCGACCGGCGCAAGTTGCGCGGCGAAAACGTCATTGGTCCGCTCCACGGCTGCCTTGTGCATGCGCTCCCGACTCCAGCCCTTTTTCTGGCGACCTTTTTTGGCCGACCTGCCCGTTTTCGGCTTGCGGAGAAAATTAAAGCTGATTAGCGTGATCAAAGCAAGTGTGATCACATATCAAAATCAGGAAACGAAAAACGCTTCCGGCCCGAGGGACTGATGGGAGACGCAGTGAAACGGCATGGGGCTGAGACCCAGCAGCCGGTGCTGGCGGCAAAAAACGTCGTCAGGCGCTTCGGCGGGCTCGTTGCCGTGAACAATGTCTCGTTTGACGTCCGCCCTGGCGAGATACTGGGCCTGATCGGTCCGAACGGCGCGGGAAAGACGACAATGTTCGACCTTCTGGCCGGCAGCATTCTGCCATCCAGCGGTGAGATCTATCTGGGCGGCGTGCCCGTTTCCGGCGAGGCCGCGCACCGCCGCATCGGACGCGGCCTCGGGCGTACGTTCCAGATCCCACGGCCGCTCCCCAACCTGACGCTGATCGAGAACGTCATGCTTGCCGCGCAAGGGCAGACCGGCGAGCGGCTGCTTGCCAATTTCCTCACGCCGTGGCGGGTCGCCGCCGAAGAGAAAGCCGCCGCGAAGAAAGCCGCCGAGCTGCTGGAGCTCGTCTCGCTGACCCGCCTGGCGCACGAGCCGGCGCGGGTGCTTTCCGGCGGCCAGCGCAAGCTCCTCGAGCTCGCCCGCGTGATGATGGCCGATCCCGCGATCATCCTGCTCGACGAGCCGGCGGCCGGCGTCAACGCCACGCTGCTCGAGGTTATCATCGAGCGCATCCGCGACATCAACGAGAGTGGCATCACCTTTCTCTTGATCGAGCACAATATCGACATGGTGACGCGGCTTTGCCACCGCGTGCTGGTGATGGCCAGCGGCGAGCTCTTGTGCGAGGGCACCGCCGACGAGGTGGCGCGGGACCCGCGTGTCATCGAGGCCTATCTCGGGGGCACGGCATGACCGAAACCGTGCTGGACGTCAGCGACCTCGAAGCCGGCTACGAGCCTGGCGTGCCGATCGTGCGCGGCGCCTCGATCACCGTCAACAAGGGTGAGATCGTCGTCGTGCTCGGGCCAAACGGCGCCGGCAAATCGAGCCTGATCAAGGCCATCGCCGGCCTTGTCCCGATCAGCCGGGGCAAGGTGCTGCTCGATGGCAAGGACATCACCGGGGCGCCCGCCCACACCATGGTCCGCCTCGGCCTTGCCTTCGTGCCGCAGACCGAAAACGTCTTTCCCCGGATGTCGGTGGAGGACAATCTGAAGGTCGCCTGCGGCATCCTCGAACGGCGCCAGGCGCCTGCCCGCATCGAAGAAATGTACGCGGCCTTCCCCGACCTTCTGCGCCAGCGGCGAACTCCTGCCGGCAACCTCTCGGGCGGGCAGCGCCAGATGCTCGCGGTGGCGCGGGCGCTGATCGTCCATCCGAAGGTGCTGGTGCTCGACGAGCCCTCGGCCGGACTGTCGCCGAAATTCGTGTCGATGGTGTTCGAGATGCTTTCGGCCATCCGCAAGTCCGGCGTCACCATCCTGCTGGTCGAGCAGAACGCCAAGGCAGCGCTCGCCATCGGCGATCGCGCTTACGTGCTGGTCGAGGGCAAGGAGCGGCACGAGGGCATCGCCTCCACGCTATGGGACGATCCGGTCATCGCGGAGCTCTATCTCGGCCAGCGGCCGCTCCG
This sequence comes from Mesorhizobium sp. M2E.F.Ca.ET.219.01.1.1, assembly GCF_004016445.2. Classification (GTDB taxonomy): domain Bacteria; phylum Pseudomonadota; class Alphaproteobacteria; order Rhizobiales; family Rhizobiaceae; genus Mesorhizobium. The sequence goes on along the minus strand of NZ_SADT02000002.1, from coordinate 189,273 downwards.
TAAGGACAGCGCCCGGCATACTGAGACGGGAGGCGCGGCATGAGCCTGCAATTCGTCGTCGACGGGCTGCTCACCGGCTCGATGATCGGACTTGGCGCCATCGGCGTGACGCTGACCTATTCCATCCTGCGCTTCTCGAACTTCGCCCATGGCGATTTCATGGCCTGGGGCACGTATGCGACCTTGGCCGTCGTCGGCGCCATTGCCGCCATGTTCGGCAAGGTGGCGCCGATCGCGCCTTTGTCCTTCGGCTGGCCGCTCATCGTCGCGCTGGTCGTCGGCGCGGCGTTTACGGCCCTGCTCGCGCTGCTGCTCGACAAGGTGCTGTTTTCGCGGCTGCGCAAGCAGGAGCAGGCGATCATCGCGGTGATGGGAAGTTTTGGCGCCTCGATGGCGCTCAGAAGCCTGCTCGAATTCATCTTCACCTCGCGCCCGACCTATTTCAGCCGCGCGATCCAGATCGCGATGCCGGTCGGCTTCGGCATCCGCATCACGCCCGATCAGATCGCGCTCCTCATTCTGACCGCGGCGCTGGTGCTGGGCGTGCATGTTCTGACGACACGCACCCAGACCGGCCGCTCCATGCAGGCGATGAGTCAGAACCCGGCGCTTGCCCGCATCGCCGGCATCGACGTCGCCAGCGTCGTGCGCGTAACCTGGGTCATCGGCGCGGCACTGGCCTGCGTCGCCGGCGTGATGATCGGCGTGTTGGTCCAGATCCGTCCACTGATGGGTTTCGACATGCTGTTGCCGATGTTCGCCGCCGCCATACTGGGTGGCATCGGCAGCATTCCGGGCGCGGTGCTGGGTGGCCTGATCATCGGGCTCGCCGAGGCCGGCGCGGTACAGCTGATCGGCGCTGAATGGCGCGCCGCGGTCTCCTTCGTCACCCTGATGGCAGTTCTGGTCGTGCGCCCCATCGGGCTCTTCGGGGTGCGTGAAAGATGATCGATCTGGTGGGCTACGGCGCCTTCTTCCTGACGACGGCACTGATCTTCTCGCTGGTCACGCTGGGCCTCAACCTGCAATGGGGGCTGACCGGGCTGTTCAATGTCGGCCTCGCCGGCTTCGTCGCCATCGGAGCCTACACCTCGGCGCTGCTCACCACCCCCGACGACCCCGCCCGGCTGGGCGGCTTCGGCCTGCCGATCCTCATCGGCTGGCTGGGGGCGATGTTCGTTGGCGGGGTTGCCGCCGCGCTGACCGGCATCGCCACGCTGCGGCTCAGATCGGATTATCTGGCAATCACTACTTTCGGTGTCGCGGTCGTCGTGCAACTGGTCGCGCTCAACGCGCAGAAGCTGACCGGCGGCCCGTTCGGCATCGGCTTCATCCCGCGACCCTTCGGCGGCCTCGCCGAAACGCCGCTGCTCTTCAACCTGTCGAACCTGGCCATTGTCTCGGCGGTGACGCTCGCCGCATATCTGGCGCTCGAACATCTGACGCGCAGTCCGTGGGGCCGGGTCCTGAAAGCGCTGCGCGAAGATGAGCGCGCCGCGATCTCGCTCGGCAAGAGCGCGCGTTTCTATCGCGTCCAGGCCTTTGCCGTCGGCGGCGCGATCATGGCGCTTGCCGGCGCGCTGCAGGCGCATTTCATCGGCTTCATCGCTCCCGACAACTACCTGTCGATCCTCACCTTTCAGGTCTGGGTGATGCTGATCGTCGGCGGCTCCGGGAGCAACGCCGGCGCCATTGCGGGCAGCGTACTGGTCTGGGCGATATGGGCGGGCTCGGGCGCGCTCACCAGCGTGCTTTTCGCGCCGGAACAGCAGGCGCGAGCCGCATCTCTGCAGATCGTCGCCATCGGCGTCATGCTGTGCGTTATCCTGTTGGTTCGGCCGAACGGCATATTCGGTGAGCGGCCACGACGGGTGCGTTTCGGCAAGCGGACGAAAGCCACAGCCAGCGAAAGCGGATCCTGAGCGCGATGGCGCGGCATGAAGCGCTTTCCCTGTGGCACGCGGCCAGCCGCGACCACGGCCTCCGACCGGCGCTGGAAGATAGCATCGATGTCGATCTTGCTGTCGTCGGCGGCGGCTTTGCCGGCCTGTCGACCGCACTGCATGCGGCCAGCAAAGGCCTTTCGGTGGCTGTGCTCGAAGCAGAGATCATTGCCTGGGGCGCCACGGGCCGCAACGCGGGCTTCGTCGTGCCAAATTTCGCCAAGATGGATCCGGACGCCATAGTGGCCCATCTCGGCGCGGAGCGCGGCGAGCGGCTGATCGGGGTCGCCGCGGGTAGCGCCGACCTCGTGTTCAACCTGATCGACCGGCATAACATCGCCTGCGACGCCGTCCAGAACGGCTGGATACAAGCGGCGCACTCATCGGCTGCTCTCGAAAGAATCCGATCCCGCGCCAGGCAATGGCTGGAGCGCGGCAGGCCGGCGGTGATGCTCGACAGCCAGCAGGCCGAGGCGCTGACCGGCGCGCGAGGCTATGCCGGCGGCTGGATGGACCGCTCAGGCGGCGTGCTCAATCCGGTCGCATTCGCGCGCGGACTGACCGATGCGGCCGAAAGGGCCGGCGCGCGGATTTTCGAGCACACGCGTGTCACATCGATCGACGGTTCGTCCGACGGCTGGACAGTGACGACGCCGTCGGGTTCATTGCGTGCCGGCAAGGTGCTGATCGCCACCAACGCCTATGGCGGAGCGCTCAACCCGACACTGCAGCGCACCTATTTTCCGCTGAGGGTTTTCCAGATTGCGACGGCGCCGCTGCCGTCGAAGACGCGTGAGCGCCTGCTGCCCGGCGGCCAGGGGTTCTCCGACACCAGACGCAATCTCCTCACCTTCCGCTTCGATGCGCAGAACCGGCTGATCAGCGGCGGCATGCATGTCGTGAGCGCGGGCGCCGAGTGGCGCGTGCCGCGGACAATCTGGCGGCGGCTGGCGAAGCGCCTGGAACTCCCCGACCTGCCGCCGATTGAATACGGCTGGTCGGGGATCGCCGCCGTCGAGCCGGATTTCTTGCCGCACCTGATCGACCTCGGCCCAGGTCTGATGGCGGCCCGCGCCTGCAATGGACGCGGCATCGCCATGACCACGGCCATGGGCAAGGTGCTGGCCGACTGGGCGGCGGGGACAGAAGCGCGCGACCTGCCGCTGCCATTCTCGCCACCGGCGCCGATCCCCTTTCACGGCCTGCTGCGCTACGCGCCCAACATGCTGCTGCCTTGGAGCATGCTGCGGGACCGGCTCGATCGCACCGGTTAGGACAGTTTCGGATCAGAAGACTCTGGATTGTGTTTCGTAGCCAAATTCAACCATTCCTCATCTCGAATGATGGACCGCTGTTAGTTTCAAGGGATAGCCGAGGGATGCCCTGAGCCTTCACCGCCTCGATGATGGTTACGAGTATCCGGGCGCCGGCACCGCGCCCATTGTGCCGTAGCTCCACATTCCTTGACATCGGGTATTTATCCGAAATTATGCAGGAAAGAAGGATCGCAAGCATGACGGGAATCGCGCTATCGGGCGTATCAAAGCACTTTGGCGCGGTCCAGGTGATCCGCGACGTGAGCCTGGACATCGAGCCAGGAGAGCTGGTCGTGTTTCTCGGTCCGTCCGGTTCTGGCAAGACGACGCTGCTGCGGATGATCGCCGGCCTCGAAAGCATTGACGAGGGCACGCTGACGATCGACGGGGTGCGCTCGGAAAACCTTGCGCCGGGCAGGCGCAACGTTGCGATGGTGTTCCAGAACTATGCGCTTTACCCGCATATGACCGTCGCGGAGAACATGGCCTTTGGGCTAAGGAACATTCGGGTCGCGCCGGATGTCATACGCCAGCGGATCGCTGAGGCTGCGCGTGTCTTGGAGATCGAAGCGCTGCTCCACCGGCGGCCGTCGCAGCTCTCCGGCGGGCAGCGCCAGCGCGTTGCCATTGGGCGGGCGATCGTCAAGGAGCCCAAGGCATTCCTGTTCGACGAGCCGCTCTCCAATCTGGACGCAGCACTTCGGGCCCGCACTCGCGTCGAGCTCGCCGAATTGCATCAGCGCTTGAAGTCGACGATGATCTACGTCACCCACGACCAGGTGGAAGCGATGACGCTCGCCGACCGCATCGTGATCCTCAACAATTGCCGGATAGAGCAGATGGGAAAACCCGTCGAGGTCTATACGCGTCCGGCGTCGCGATTCGTCGCGGCCTTCGTCGGGTCTCCGGCGATGAACATTCTGCCTGTTACGGTTTCGGGCTCGGGCGACAGGCTCAGTGCGCGCTTGACGGATGGATCGCTCGTCGGACTTCCTGGCGCGCCGGTCGACATGGATTGGCGCGAACTCGGAGTGCGGCCGGAATCGCTGACTGTGGTCGCGGAGGGCGGGGACGCATCCGCCACGGTCACCGTTGTCGAGCGCCTTGGCGAGCGAACGCTCGTCTATGCGCGGCTCGCGGATGGGACGCAGGTGACGGCACAGGATCGCGGGCTTTCGAGCGTCAAACCGGGCGACGCCGTCCGGCTGAAGTTCGACACCACGGCCCTGCATCTGTTCGCTGCGGACGGATCGACCTGGCACGCGCATGCTGGCGGGGCCTGAGCCCACCAGGCTGAATCCGGTTCTGCGCGACGCGTTTTAACCCTTGATGCCTGCAGAGAGCGTTATCGCTTCGGTTACTCGGCGCTGGAAGAAGAGGTAGGCCAGTGCCACCGGAAGGCCGGCCAGCACAGCTGCCGACAATTGGCGCGCGTAGTAGACACCGAAGGCGTCGTTGACCTGCGTGATGCCGACGGTGATCGTCATCATCTCGGTGCGGGTCACCGAAAGGAACGGCCACAGAAAAGCGTTCCACGTCCAGATGAAGCAAACGATCGACAGCGCCGTCGTTACCCCCCAGTTCATTGGCATGTAGATCTTGAAGAGTATCCCGAATTCGGACGCGTTGTCCATGACCGCGGCCTCCCGGAAGTCCTTCGGGACCTGATCGAAGAACTGCTTGTACACGATGATAATGACGGGGTGGATAAGCTGCGGCAACATGATTCCGGCCCAGCTGTTGATCAGGCCAAGGTTGGCCACCAGCACGAAGTGATTGATGATAAGCGCTGAGATCGGCACCATGAAGGAGGCAAGGATCAGCCACCATAGCGCGATCCGCCCCGGGAACCGCAACTGCGAGATCGCGTAGCCGCACAGCGTCGATATGAAGATGGTGATGACCGTTACGCCGACCGCCACCGCCACCGAGTTGACGTACCAGGCGCCGATCTGCGTGGTGGTCACGGCGCTGATGTAGTTCTCCAGCGTCGGCGTCTGGGGCCAGAGTTCGATGTACGGCCGAACGACCTCGTCGTCCGGCTTGAGCGATGAAATCACACCCCAGTAGAGAGGGAACGCCCAGAGGACGGCCCAGACGAGCGTCAGCGCCGTGATGATCCCGCCCCAAAAGTTCCAGCGTTGCGCAGCCATGACCTTCATCGGCGCCGCCTTTCGGCGAACCGGAGCAGCTGGAATTGCAGGACCGAGACGACGACCACAAGCATGAAGAGGGTGACGGCGACGGCCGCCGCCCTGCCCCCCTGGTTCTGCTGGAAGGCCTTCTGGAAGACGTAGTAGACGAGCACCATGTTGTCGTTCGGTCGGCCGCCGATCGAGAACAGATAGACCTGGTCGAAGATCTTGAGCTGCAGGATCAGTTGGATGGTGAACACCAGCGAGGTGACCGGCCACAGCAGCGGCCAGGTGATACGCCGGAACGTGGTCCATCGCGTTGAGTTGTCGAGCGCCGCGGCTTCGTAGATCTCCGCTGGTATGGACCGCAGTCCGGCGAGGAAGAGGAGGATCGAGAAGCCAGCGGTCCACCAGATCGTCACTCCGGCCACAGCCGGCAAGAACCAGACGCGCGACTTGAAGACCGGCACGCGCGGGATGCCCAGCCAGTCCAGCACATGCATCGCGATTCCGAACTGGAAGTTCAGCGTCCAGTCCCAGATCAGATACACCACCGATACCGGCAGGATATAGGGCAGGAAGAAAAGCGCCAGAACGATTGACTGGAAGCGGCCCTTGAGGCGCGACACGCCAAGCGCGATCAACAGCGCGATGAGCGTCCCGGGGACGACCGTCATCAGCACGAAGTAAGCGGTGTTCCAGAGCGCGCGCCGGAACATCGGGTCGTTGTCGAGCCGCAGGTAGTTGTCGAGACCAACCCACTGGCCCGCGCCGATCAGCGGCGCATCGGTGAAGGAGATCCGGAACATCTGAACCGTCGGATAGACGAACGCCAGCAGGTAGATCGCCAGGAAGGGAGCGACCAGCACCAGCGCGACAAGACGTTCAGTGCGGGAGTTGCGAAGCATGGTTCTTCCTCAAACAGGCTGGGACCGTTCCGGGCGGGATTGTCCCAGCCTTTGAGCTTCTACATGCTGTTCAGCTCTTCCTTGATGGATTTCACCGCGTCGGCCGGGTCCATCTCTCCGTTGAGGGTCGGCACGAAATAATTGGACATGATGTCGAAGATCGGCCCGGCGACACCGGCCTTGGTCGACTTCGGGTCGAAGATCATGTTGGCCGTCAGCGTCGAGTAGGTCGCATTGGGCTCCATTGCCTTGTATTCGGCCGTCTCAGTGACTGGCTTGTAGGCCGGGATGTGGCCTGCCGTGGCCCAGAACAGCGAGTGCTTGTCCATCCATGAGATCACCTCGAGGACAGCGGCACGCTTTTGCGGACTGATCTCCTTGCCCTTGTTCTTCGGGATTGCGAACGAGTGGCTGTCCGCATAGGTGCATGGCTTGTCGAAGATCACCGGGATCTCGACGGCGCCCCAGTCGAACAGCTTGCCCTGCTTGGCCAAGTCGGTCATCGTGGGAACCTCCCAGACGCCGTTGATCATCATTGCGGCCTTGCCCGAGGTGAAGAGAGCGACGGTTGCGGGATAGTCCGTGTAGGTCGACTGCAGCCCTGCCTTCGTCCACCCTTGCAGAACCGCTAGCGCCTTCTCCAGCTTTTCAGGGTTGTCGCCGGCGAGGAACTCGTTGCCCGTCAGAAGCTCGCCGCCTTGCTGGCACACCAGCGAATAAATGGTGCGGTACATGAAGTTGCCGTCGGCGGTGACGCTGCCCAGCGGGAACTCTACGCCGGCATCCTTCAACTTCTTGAGTGTCGCGGTGAATTCCTCCTTGTTCTTCATGCCCATGGGACGGCCGTCCGCGCCGAGCACGCCTGCCTTCTTCAGGAGGTCGCGATTGTAGTAAAGGACGATTGGATGGGTATCGAGCGGCACTGCGTATTGCTTGCCGTCGACCGTCACGGCGTCCATCGTCGTCTTGCTGAAGTCCGAGGCCGAGAGGCCCATCTTGCTCATGTCGTCGGCGGTGATTTCTTCGAGAATGTCCTGGCTCACCGCCAAGGGGATACGGCTGGCATGATAGGTCATGACGTCTGGCGCCTCACCGACCGCGGCCGAGGTCTGCACCTTCGTGTAGAAGGGCGTTCCCCATTCCAGCGTCGTGGCGTCGATCTTGATCTTGCCGGCGTGGGCGGCGTTGAAGTCGGAGATCATCTGCTTCATGCGCACACCGTCACCGCCGCCGAGGAAATCCCACCATATGACGGTTTCCTCGGCCTGGGCCGCGACGGCCCAGAATCCTGCGGCCGCAACCACCGCTACGGCTATCATCCTGCGAAAGTTCATCTCAGCTTCCTCCCGAGCACGGCGGTTAGATCCGCCTTGAACGTTTCAATGCTACACCAAACCCATCCGCCCGCAACGGATTTTACGGTATATATCTGACAATCGGATATTAACTCAGAGCGTCACACGCACCATCGAGTAGGAGTGCGGCGGCAAGTTCAGTGTCATTCCCTTGCTGCTGAGCGCTGCCCCGTTGCCTTTGGCCGGCGATACGTTGTCCGGCGCGTCTTTCGTGTTGCAGGCCTCGAGATCGTCGTGACGGATAATCGTATGCTCGATGGACTTGGCGGCGAACCGCTCGAGGGCGATTTCGGCCTCTATCGTCTCGGATCCATGTCGGTTGATGGCGAAGAAGGTCAGCGTGCCGGCGTTCGAATCGTGCACGCCTGCAATGTCGAGCCACGGCACCTTGTCGGCCGCGGCTGCGTCATAGGTGGGTACCTCGACCGCGAGTTGCAGCGCGGTGCCGCGGCCGTGCCTGGAGGCCAGCATGAAGGGCCAGTAGATCGTCTGCCGCCAGGCGCTGCCGCCGGGATCGGTCATGATAGGCGCGATAACGTTCACCAACTGCGCAATGCAGGCGATGCGAACAATATCCGACCGTCGGATGAAGGTGTTGATGATGCAGCCAACCTGCAGCACGTCCTCGAAATTGTAGATGTCTTCGAGAAGCCTAGGCGCTTCCGGCCAGTCCCAGCCACGCATGCGCTCCGCGTCCTGCTTGCGCTGATGGTACCAGACGTTCCACTCGTCGAAGGAGATCTTCACATCCCGCTTCGAGCGGGTCTTGGCCTTCACGTAGTCGATGATGCCGGAGACCGTGCCGATGTAGCGGTCGAGCTTGGCTGGAAGAGCGAGATATTCGGCCGTGTTCTTCTCGTAGTTCTCGAAATACATGTGGAGGGAGATGTAGTCGACCTGCTCGTAGGTCGCTTCCAGCACGGTTGCTTCCCACTGCGGATAGGTCGGCATATTGGAGTGCGACGAGCCGCAGACGACCAGTTCCACCGTCGGGTCGAGGCCGCGCAGCGCCTTGGCGGTCTCGTTGGCGAGATGGCCGTATTCGCTCGCCGATTTGTGGCCGACCTGCCAGGGACCGTCCATTTCATTGCCGAGACACCAGAGGCGGCAGTTCCAGGGTTGCGCGCGTCCATTCTTGGCCCTGAGGTCGGACCAGTAGCTGCCGCCCGGGTGGTTGACGTATTCAACGAGGGCCCGCGCCTCGTCGAGGCCGCGGGAACCGAGATTGACCGCAAGCATCGTCTGGGTGCCGGCCTTTTCGGCCCAGTCGGCGAATTCGTGGATTCCAACCAGGTTCGGCTCCGTGGTGCGCCAGGCAAGATCGAGCCGCCGCGGGCGGTTCTCCTTTGGGCCTATGCCGTCTTCCCAATTGTAGGCCGACACGAAGTTGCCACCCGGGTAGCGACAGATCGGAGTGTCGAGCGCGCGCACCAACTCGATCACGTCCTTGCGCATCCCCTGCGCGTCCGCTTGCGGATGTCCGGGCTCGTAGATGCCCGTGTAGATCGCCCGGCCAAGATGCTCGAGAAACGAGCCGTAAAGACGTTTGTCGATATCCGCGACGGCATAGGCCGCGTTCGCCGTGACTCTGGCCTTCATGATCCCTCCCACTGCGGATTTTCAATCCGACTGTCCGGTCTATATCCGGGTCTCTGGATCAGTTAATGGCGGAGTTCGTTCGCCCGTCAAGGGCCTAAAGCATGTCGCCCAGAAGTGTGCGCGGGTCTGGGACAACGACATGCATCAAAACAAATGACTTAAAGCGCGTCGCCTGAATCCGGTTCAGCGTGACGCGCTTTAAGATGCCTCAAGCCTTCAGCAGGCGCAGAACGATGTCTTTGCTGTAGTTGCCGAAGCCGCTGCCGAAGATATTTATGCCGCCGGGGTGACGCGCATCTTCCTTCACGCCGATTCTGATCCGGATCGAGCGGTGCCGCCCGAGCTCAAGATCAGCCAGCGAGCATTTGGAAACCTTCTCATTGTTGCGATAGGTGCCATTGTTCGTGACGCGCCAGTGTGCGAGGTCGCCATATTGCGATCCGGCCAGCTTCCACCAGCCGGGCGTATGCTTGCCGCGCTTGTCCCCATAATCGGCTGGCGCGGTCCAGGTATCTATCTCGTGTCCGTTGATCGCTACGGTGATGTCTGATGGCCAATCCTTCGACGTGCCCGGCACCTCTGACGAAAGCTCCATCGCTAGTTCCAACCCGCCGACTTTGGCATTGGCAAGCGTCGCATTGTTGGGAAACTGGTATTCGACGAAGCCGCGCGTGAACCACAGCAGCCCTGCCCGCATACGGTCAGGATCAAGGAAGGTGTCGGGCACATCGAGAAGTCCGATGACGCCGTCCTTTGAACACAGGCCGCAGGGAGCGGAGACTTCGCATCTCGTATAGAGTCCAAGCGGCATCGCCACTTCTATGACGCCGAGATCCTGCGCCGGGGCGCGGTCCTTAAAGACGACAACCAACTCAGAGAAGGTCGAATAGCAAACCTTCTGGCTTCCCTTGCGCGCCTTCTGTGATTTCGTCTCGATCAAACCGACATCGACAAGAACCTGGATGTTGGCGGAAATCGTCGATTGCGGCAGCCCCAGTTCTTCGGCCACCTGATTGACGTTTTTCGGCCCCTTGCGGTGCAGCAGATCGAGAATCCGGACCCGGACCTCGCTCGCGAGGCTCTTCAATAAGTCGAGCCGCTCAAGCGGATCGACAACCATGATTTCATTCGACATATCGCCCCGCACTCGTCACACGGCGTATGTATCAGCAGATCAGATACAAATAAAGACGGTGGCATTATGATTGACCCCGAAAGAGTGGGCTTCGCACGCCCCGTTCGGGGACGGCAATCGATGCTCCGCTTGATCCAAAGGAAGTAGCCGATCCTCCGGCAGCGGTAGGATGACGGCAAGCCCCCTTCCGAAGGACTTTGTGGAGGATCGCCCCGGCGGTACCCAATAGAGCTTAATGAGGACGGGTGTACTGACGGCCTCGCTCCGATGTAAGCTCGATTCCTGACTCGGGTCGGCCCTCTGGATGCCAGTGCTGAATGTGCTCGCAAAATCCGGGAGCAACTAACCGAAAAAACCGAACGCGTTGGTTTTGTCCGTCAATGAAGGCCGCGGCGCAAGTGATCTGCCTCATCGCTTGCGCAGGTGCGGCGATCCCCGGGATAGGTCCCCACCCGTGCGTGGCTGAACTAATCGAGGGCGATCACAATCGCGCATTCGTAATTCTGGCCCAGGCGGGGGATTGGTTGGCGTTCCAGCACAAGGAGGAGCGATATGACTAAGCATGCTACGCGAGGAACGCTGGGGCACAAGGAGATAAAACAGCTCAAGGAAGTTTACGACCGGGCCCGAGCCGTTCAAGCCAAGTGCTCGGAGTCACACATCGCGAGCAGAGCCGCAAAAACGCTGATCGATGCGTTCGAAGCCGAAAACGACCCCGAAGATACGGAAGTCGATCCTCAATGGCTGAGCAAGGCCGCCCCCCGGGGGAACGCCTGAAGGCCGAACGTCATCATGCGCGCGCAAAGGCAGCGGATGAAATGAACCCATTCCTTTGTGTCTCGCATTCTCAGGCCTTGCGGACGAATCCGGTAGCGGCCTTCAACAAGCGGCCGAGAACCGCTTGCACGCGAAAGTGCGGAGATAGATACCGCTCTATCCCTTTGTTTTTACGCAATTCCGGACGGAAAACTGCTGACATTTTTCCTGGAATTGCTCTTAGCCTGAACAGCCCACGCGATTCTTCGGGGAGGACGTCGGCGTTCAATTTCTTGGGCGCCCGAAACGGAACTTCGACTCGTTGCAGCATTGAGGACAAACTTCTGTCGATTTCAATCATAAGGGACTTCTCTGTGAGCCGGCTCACATCTGGCTTTCAAAAGTTAATTATTGTAGGCTGTGGTGGATTTGGAGAAACTCGGGCGGTCTCCATGCAAACGCTGTCGCAGTACCCAGCGCCGCGTCCCCTTGGGGGGACGCCATCACAGGCTATATGGGGCATCAACAATATCCTCGGGGTTGCCGCAAGACCCTACAAACCCCATTCAATCTTATGCCGTCAGGATGACGAAGACGACACGATATTCATTATCAAGTCGGGCTGGACCTTACTTTATCGCGGACTGCCCGACGGAGATCGTCAGATCATCGACACGCCTCTTCAAGGCGACATTGTCGGCTTCCGTTCCGTGCCCGGACCTCGCTTCGCTTCGCTAGCCGCTATAACCGACGCTGCTGTCTACCCAATACCAAGGAAGGCCCTGACTGATCTCATCTTGTCGGAAGGAAGTTTCGGCAGGAAGATCGCCCGCTCCCTGGCGCGGACAAACGCCATTGTTGCCGAGCATCTCGTGAACGTCGGGCGGCGTAATGCCATGAGCCGGACCGCTCATTTCCTGCTAGAGCTGGAGGAAAGACTCACCAAAGTCGGCCTTTCGGCCGAGGGGGGATATGATTGTCCACTAACCCAGAATGAGCTGGCAGACATTCTTGGCATGACCCCCGTTCACGTGAACCGGACATTGCGCGAGCTCCGCAGGGCCGAACTCGTCTCGTTCAAAACCGGCCACGTGGAGATGCTCAACCGCAAGAACCTTGTCAAACTGGCGGGGTTCGAAAAGGAATATCTCAGCTAGATTGATCGTTCAGGACCGTGATCGCTTCCGGCGTCAGGCGACAAATACTGGGCGTGTCCGCGAACAAGTGCCGCGTTGCCGCCCGCTTCCCCTTTTATTCAAATTTACCAAAAATTAACCTAAGTTAGCGACCCCTAATAATTCAGCCTTAGACTGGGGTTGGCGGGTCCTTGTCGGGGTAGGCAGGACCGCTTTGGGGAATGAACGATCCAGCCTAAGACGGCGCGGGATTTTTTCCAACTCGTGAAATAAGAGGGATGGCGGCCGCCGGAACGCGGCACGTGTGCAAAAGGGTGGGTAATATGAGTTCTTCAGCAGGACTACCTAATTACGCGTCTTCAAGTCAGCCAAGCGTTCCGAGCAACGGAACAGCTCCTGATAAGGAATGCCTTCTCATACTGGACGGTCGGGCCTTGGACCGAGAATGTCTAGCGTCGGCCCTGGTAGATCACAAACTGGGCATGGCGGTCGCCGCCATGGGCTCTATCGAAGAATGGCGCATAAAGAAGAGTTCGGCACCGCCGCTGGTCGCCATACTCTTCAACCTCGGCGGCCGGAAGGTCACTGATCACCCCACGGCAGACGAGATCAGGCGCATATCATCTGAGTTCCAGTCGGTTCCCGTGGTTCTCCTGGCCGACAATGAAGACCTTGCGCAGATACTGGCAGCTCTCGAATGCGGCGCACGAGGCTACATTCCGACCTCGGTCGGCATCGATGTATGCGTCGAGGCGATCAACCTTGCGGCGGCCGGCGGCATCTTTGTGCCGGCAAGCAGCGTTCTTTCCATGCGGCATCTGATCGGCTCGGACAACCGCGACACGCAGCCCTTGTCGAGGTTGTTCACGATGAGGCAAACCGAGGTCGCCCAGGCGCTCCGGCGTGGGAAGGCGAACAAGATCATCGCCTACGAACTGAACCTGCGTGAGAGCACCGTGAAGGTGCACATCCGGAACATCATGAAGAAGCTGAAGGCGACCAATCGCACGGAAGTCGCCTATAAGGTCAACGATCTCTTCACGGAAGGGACTCCGGCCGAGAAGTGAACCAAACGATTTCCGTTCCAGCGATTTCCGCGCAGATCAGATCATGCTGGCCTCTCGCTGGAGCGGAATCTTCCGCACCCACAAGCGAGTCTGAGACCTTTGGACGGCGCCGCCGCCGGGTCCGCCGATCAATCCGAAGAGCGGATTAGGTCAGGAAAGGTGTGCTGACCCACCCAACTTACGGCTTCCTCGATCGTATCAAAATTCTTATGCAGTCCGCTCAGCAGTCCGAAACCTGTCTCGAGGAACCATTTGCCTTTCGTTGAATAGGCTTCCTCATCGATCTCGGTGAGGATTGCGACCAGCTGGCCGAACTTCCAGACCAGAACACCGGATTCTCCGCCCGCGACCGTTGCGATTCGAGCTTCGTCGAGCGAAAATCCAGGAGCAAATGCGGCTTGGCTCACCTTGAAGAGTCCCCTCCGAACTCGACACGCACGGCAAGAAATGCGTCTGGCTTGAATAGGGTCTTTTTTGTCCGTCTTTGCTGCAAACGTCGTCCAAATTGGGACGACGGTAAGGTTGTTAGCAGATCGCCGGGTACGTTCAAGGCCCTTTCGCTCGTCATCCACCGTTGGTTTTTCTGGTGGGCGTTCCGCTAAAAAATTCTGGCTTTTCGGAGCGTGAAGGCCTCCGCGAAATGCTCCGGTGCCCGGCATTCCATACAGCGCAACCTGGCAAGCCCGAAGAAGGTCTCGCGGTCGAACCAGTCCTTGGAGCGCTGCGTCCCGAAGTGCTCGCTGAGAAGCCCGTCGACCGGCGTGTGGCGCAGATGCGGTCCGCGGAGCCGGCAGCCGACCGGCCGGCGCCCCATGTCATGATCGCGGACGACTTCGATCGCGCGAATGTTCCTTCCTGCTCCGGCCCGATTGAATTGAAGAAGGAAACGCGGTGGCCTGACTATGAACCTGCGCCTGCCGCGTCTCCCCAGTTGGATAAAAACAACTTAGATGACTGGTTGCAGATTTCGACTTGCCAATCCGTTGGGCGCCCTAAGCCTTATGGAGAAACCGCGCGGGCCATCGCCCTGGCCAACCCATCGAAGGGGTAGTGCGATTGGCCAGGCGTACCGCGATCGGAGGTTCCGATAAGGCTTTGGTAGCTCTTCCAGCCCAGGCACGCGCTATCGACAATCCGATCGGCTGTCTTTGCCACCTCGAAGCCAAGGTCGACATGCGATTCACAGAGACGAAGCTGAGCGGTGTCTGGCTGATCGAGCCAACGCCCATTGTCGACGACCGCGGTTCCTTCACGCGCCTGTTCTGCGAAAAGGAGATGGCCGATTGCGGGCTTGCAACACGCTTTGTCCAGCACAGCCGGTCACATTCGGTCAAAAGAGGCACGTTGCGCGGTTTGCATTATCAGCAGGATCCATACGCGGAGGTGAAGCTGGTTTCCTGTGTCCGCGGCGCGATCTTCGACGTCGTGGTCGACCTGCGCCCGAGCTCGCCGACACACCACAATTGGCTCGCCTTCGAGCTCACTCCCGAGAATATGAGTCAGGTCTACATCCCTACCGGATTCGCCCATGGACTTCAGACCCTCACGAATGATGCCGAAGTCTCCTACTTGATATCTCAGTTCTACACGCCGCATGCATCGACGGGCCTGCGCTACAACGACCCTGCCTTCTCGATAAACTGGCCTTTGATGCCGACCGCAATGTCGGAAAGGGACTTAAACTGGCCGCTGCTGAAGAACCTGCGTTCCTAGTGCGGTTCACCGTTTCACGTAAACAGTAACCCGCTCTAACTCTTGTTTCTACGCAATTCCCGGCGCAAAACCGTTCCCACATTCCTAGAATTGCTCGCCGCGACGGCTGCGCTTGTAGGCCGGGGCCGCGGCGTCGCCCACGCAGGACATCACCACCCGTGGTCGACGAGGCCCACCCGCTCCTGGCAACCTGCTCGTCTCCCGAGGCAAAGGTGCAGGGGCGGTAGAGGTCGCTGTCATAGCCGCAGAGCGAATGCCCCGCACGCAGCAGCATCGGCACCATCACCGAGCCGATATAGCCTTGATGGCCGGTTTCTGGTGACCATTCCTGCGTGCTGCTCGCGCTTGCCCATGCGCCAATGCGCTCATCGGGACGCTTTGCGGCTCCCGAAGCAATGTGAGGCGATCAAGGCTGCCGCCGCCTTGGACGGCATTCGCGGGCCCGGACCCGAAAGCCGAGATCGAAACTCGCGTCGCCCGCCTCTTCAGATGGCATATCGATCCGGCGCCGGTCGGCTTGTGGATCGAAAGATCGGTGGCGACCGAAGTTCCTGCAAGCATCTTCTATCATCTGCTGACCGCGTTGATGCAGTATTTGGAAAAGATCGGCGGACAGGTCGAACCGTTCCGACCGCCCGTTTCGGAAACGGGCAAGTTCTCGGCCAGACGCGTCTACGCGTGATACGGCCAATCCGTCGCACTTGGCTGCCTGCACGCTATTGTCTCCGCATTTGTCGCGGACTGTACCCGTGGACGTCTGTCCAGAGCGCGTTGCTCCGATCTCGCAAACCCAGCCTCACAGCGACGACCGCTCAGTGTCGTTCAGCCGCAGTCGACTGGGTGGCTAACGCTTCTGGAGCATCCCCTTTTTGCTGAATCAGCAACTCCCGGAACAGGAGTATCCTGTTGTTCCAGCCGGTGCCGCCAACACGCCGGTTAGGCCCAGCGGCGATCCAAGTCACACCCATGCTTGCTGGGCCGCCCGAGACATACAGGCAGCCATTCAAATCTGACCATCGCTCGCCCGCTGGCACGCACAAGATCGGCGCTGATCACCGCCTCGTCATTTTAGCCTTAACTAATTGTAGACCACGCTGTCCTATTCTGAGACAGCGCGGGGCCACCCGCCCGCGCAGGCGGCTTCGGCACGTATAGCACACCCCGCGCCACGGTCGAAGCCGCCACCTTCTGTATACTAGCAATGGTTGAATCAACCGTTACCGAGCACCGTTAATGGTGTATTTTGTAGTCCGTTAAAGATTGAGCCAGGCACGACTGCGACTCAAGGCAAGGCGCCCAGGTCTGGCGCTGCTCTGCCATTATCGCCTGATTGGTGAACTCAAATCTGAGTTGTATGATTTGAGTCCCGTCGAAATCCCGGACTGTGGAAACTAGGTTGCGGTAGTTAGTGGGTGGTGGGCCAGCCACTAGTTTGCGAACCATCTCGAGCGCTCGTTCCTTCGCCGTTTCGGGTCCAAGTAGCAGGCCCCGCGTGCATCGTAATAGACATCTCCAGTGTCGCAGAGATCGAAGAAAAATCTGGGCATTTCGTCTTTTAACCCCGGATGGCAAAAAGTTAACCTCAATATTGACCCAGGGTCGCGTCTTTCTCCCACGGGCGACGGCAGCGCGCGCCAATTCGACTCCGGCGGACGTCGGTTCGCGTTAGCTTCGTGACTCAGGGTTCGCGGATGCTTTCGTCGAGACCACGCAGGAGCGGATAGAGGATATATGACAAGATCGTGCGATCGCCGGCCTTGATCTCCGCGGTCACTGCCATGCCGGGGATCAAGCGGAAACTGCGCGGCACATCACGCAGGTCGGTCGCGGTCAACTCCACCCGTGCCTTGTAGTAAGGACGCTGCTGCCCACCAATCTTCGGATCCGGCGTGAAGGTGTCATCCGAGACGGTTCGAACCTTGCCGGACAGGGTACCGTGCTTCTGGAAGGGCCACGCCTCGAGTTTCAGGCGAACTTCACTGCCGGGCTCGACGTGTCCGACATCGAGCCCCTCGACAGAGACTTCCGCCTCCAACGGGGAGCCCAGAGGAACGAGGGTGTAGAGCGGCTCAGCTTCTTTCACGACCGAGCCAACAGAGCGCTGCGCCACTTCGAGCACGATCGCGTCGGCGGGTGCGGTTAGCACCGTGACAGCCTTCCGCCGCACCGCCTTGTCGAGGTCCCGCGCCGCGGCATCGTGATCGCGGCGCGCTTGGACCAGTTCCTCGGCGGTCTTCTGGCGGAACTCTGCGAGGTAAGCCGCTTCCTCGGCCTTCAAGCGTTCCACATTCTCCTCGAGCTCAGCCATGTTGTTGCCCGCAAGCAGCATTTCCTGCTCGACCTGCAGCCGCTGACCTTTGGCAGACAGATAGTCGACCTTCGAGCCGACCTCCCTCTTCAGCAGAACGTCGCGCATCGTCTCAAGATCCTTCGCGACGCCAAGGCGTACCTCCAATGCCTCCCGATCGGCGCTCTTGGTCGCCATCTGGGCTTGAACATTACGGATCTGCCGATCGTAAGAAGCCAGCTTAGCCTTGTTCTCCTCGATCCTCCGGATCCATATCGTCGACTGCAGGCGCGCTTCGTCATCCAGGTTCTGGGGCTTGTACGGGCGGTCGTCGAGTTCGGCCTCGAGCCGCTCGATTTGCGCGGCGAGGCTCGCGACCTTTCCCCGCAATTGGTCGGCATCGGCTTCACTGAAAGTGGCGTCGAGGGTCGCCAATGCGTCACCTTTCCGCACGATGCCGCCAACCTTGGCGTCGATGCTGCGCACGGTCGAGATCTCGAGTGGCTGCACCACAATCGTCGAGGCCGTCGTCACCAGCTTGCCTGGTGCGACCACGATCTGGTCGACCTTGGCCACCGACGCCCAGATGCCTGCGACCATGATGAGCGCGACAAGTACGTACAGCGTGGCCCCCACGACCCAGGGCACGCGTCGCTCGTCGATCTTGCGAGCGTCGCTTTGAAAGTCTCTAACCGCTGGAAGGAGCGTGCTCATCGGGCAAGATGCCTGTTCTGCTGGTTCCACAGCTGTCGGTAAGTCATGCAGCGGGACAGAAGTTCGCCATGTTTCCCGTGATCGACGATCCGGCCGCGATCGAGCACGACAATGGCGTCCGCTGCGACGAGCGAGGACAGACGGTGCGAAACCATGACCACGGTTCGCCCCTCGGCAATGCGGGCAAGGTTTGCCTGGACGATCGCCTCGCTCTCGGGATCAAGCGCGGAGGTCGCCTCGTCCAGGATGAGGATGCGCGGTTGGCGCAGCAAGGCACGGGCGATCGATAGGCGCTGCTGCTGGCCGCCCGACAGGTTGGTGCCGCCCTCCTCGAGCAAGGTGTCGTAGCCCTGCGGCAGAAGCTTGATGAACTCGTCGGCGCCCGCCATCGTCGCGGCGTCGACGATCTCCTCCAGGGTCGCATCCGGCTTGGTCGCCCCGATGTTCTCGCGTACGGTGCCGCGGAACAGAAAGCACTGCTGCATCACGACGCCGACGTTGCTGCGCAAATGCGGGAGGTCTAGCTCGCGAATTTCATGACCGTCGACCCGTACCGAGCCGTGCTGGATCGGGTACGTGCCGCGCATCAGCCGCGTCAATGTCGACTTGCCCGAGCCGCTGCGCCCGACGATGCCGAAAACCGAACCGGCCGGGATGGTCAGCGACACGTCGTTCAGGGCCGGCGGAGCGCTTTCGCTGTAGCGGAAGATCACATGTTCGAACTCGACGGTGCCCGCGATCGGCGGGCGCAGGCCGCGCACATTCGATGGCCGCTCGGGACTGCGGTTCATGATGTTGCCGAGCATTCGCACCGAGAGTCCGGCCTCCTGGTAGCCTTGCACCAACCCCACGATCTGTGAGAGCGGCGTGGTGACCCGCCCCGACAGCATGTTGAACGCGATCAGCGCGCCGATTGTTATCTGTCTGTCGAAGACCAGCAGGGCGCCGAAGCCGACGACCGCGACCGTCAGCAGCTTTTCGAGGAGCCCGATCACCGCCTGCGCCGAGGTCGAAATCCGCCCGACGTCGAACCGCGACTCGGCGGCCTGGGCGCAGAGGGCGTCCCAGTCGCGCTGGCGCAAGGGCTCGGTCGCCAAGCCCTTGACCGTTTCCATGCCGTGGATGGTCTCGACGAGATAGGCCTGACGCTGCCCTTCGGCCTCGTAAAGGACGCGCAACTTGCGGCGGTAGAGCGGGATCAGCCCGCCGATCACACAAGCGGTGAGGGCGGAAAAGCCGAGCACCATTGTGGCGAGGCGACCGCTGTAGAGGAACAGCAGCGGCACGATGACCAGCAGCGAGGTGGCGTCGAGCAACGTCAGGAAGAGGCGGCCGGTCAGAAATTCCCGGATCTTCTCGACCTGCTGCATGTGCTTGGTGATGACGCCGGCCGAGGCGCGCTCGAAGAAATCGATCGGCAAGGACAGCAGGCGCGCGAAGGTGCGGATCGAGGTGCGCACATCGATCCGCGCCGAGGCGTAGACCAGCAGGATACGCCGCAGATAGTTGAAAATCGCGTCGAACACGACCGCGGCGCTGACCCCTATGGCGAGCACTGCGAGTGTCGTATAGGCTTGGTGCACGAGCACCTTGTCGACGGTGATCTGGATAAAGATCGGCAGGGCAAGCGCCAGTACTTGCAGCGCGACCGCCGCGACCGCGATGTCGCGGAACATCGCCCCATTGCGGACGACTTCCGGGAGGAACCAGGTAAAGCCGAAGGGCCGGCTTTCATCCGTCAGCGCGAATGAGCGGCGCAGCAGCAGGAGCTCGCCGGTCCACTTCCTGCAGAACGTCGCCTGGTCGAGGGGCAATACCGCCAGGCGGTCGGCGAGGGGGTCGAGGACCCCAACCTTGTTCTCGTTGTATCCGAGCAGAATGACGCTGTTGCCGTTTGTGAGCCGGGCCATCGCCGGATAGGCCTCGCCGAGGCGTTGGAGATCATCCCAGCCGACTTTCAATTTGCGGCTGCGCATGCCGCTGCTGCGGGCGATCTTCGGCAGCAGCCGGTCGATGTCGTCGTCCGGCCTCAGGGCAAAGTCGTGCTTGATGCGCTCGGGGGAAAGATCGATGCCGTAATGCCGCCCGATGGCGACAAGGCACTGCAGTGCTGTTTCGACTGGAGATCCTTCCACGGTACCGCGCAGATTGTCAGCCTTGGCGGCGCGGAGGGTGGAGGAGCGCGTTCGGGTCATCCAGGTGAGGACGAGCCATACCAGCAGCGTAGACAGCAGGAACTGAACCGGGGGGCTCGGCTTGTGGAGCCACTCGGCGATCGGCCCGTGCCCGGCGGCAACGACAGTGGCGAGCGCATCGGACAACCAGCTATTCAGTTCGCCGTAGAGATCGTTCATAGCTCTCGCTCCGCGGCGTGCTGGCTGGTCGGCGCGTGAACAGGCGCCGTGACGTTAACGGGCCTCGGCGTGCTTCCGCCGCGCCATGAAAGGCGGAGAGCAGCTCTGTTCGGCATGAGGCACTGACGCATTTCGGCTATTGCTCGTCGCTAAAATTTGGCGACTTCGGCAGCTGCAGCGCCGCGGGCGTTGCCGCGGCAGGCCATGCCTGTTGCGGCATCAGCCTTACTAACGTCGCTCCAGTTCCGCCCATTTCCTCCCCCGCTGGCGGGGGAGACGTGGGCTGGGAGCCCGGCTCGGCTACCGGCGATGGCTGGAGTGACCGGATCACGCCCGCTTTCTCGAGCTGTTCGCGCATGCCGTTCTGCGCCTGCAGCATTTGAGAAAAGGCCTGCAGACTGGTGATCAGCCGCTGCGTCACGCGCGGCTCGGAGCCCGACAGCGAGACCAGCTCGATACGGATCATGCCGTGCTTCAACGAGATCTCGCCAAACGCGTCGACAAAGGTTTCCGGTACCGCGTCCATTGCCCACCCCCAGTTCTACGAGCAGGGCGGCCCGGGCGAGTGCCCGGCCGCGGAGAGTGCACCGTCAGGCGAGAGTGATCGAGAACGGGTCCTACTTGGTGTCGTTATCGCCATCGGTGAGAGTCGCCGTCAGGTTCATGGTGAGCGGTTGCGGCACGAACGCCTGCAGGACGCTGAACTGGATCACCGGGACCTTGATCGTGCCATTGGCCACAACCACAACAGCAGCAAATTGAACATGCCGCCTTTGTTGGTCGACATCCGACCCACCCTGTCTACATTGTCGCCGACCCTAATATAGATTTAGCTAATTTTTGTGCATAAATCCATACCTGTTGCTACGCCCGAGGATGTGCCTGCAGGTACTTCTTTTGGAGGAGCGATGCTTGTAATTCGCGTGCCCACGGCTTTTAGATGCGTTGCCTGAATTACGTCTGCCTCGCTCTTTGCAAGCTGCGTGGGTGGGTCGGGTTCACGTAGGGAACAATGCGCAATCGCCGACCGCGACGGTCGCTCGTTCGGATGACGTCACCGTTCGACATACAGTCGAATTCATGCTCAGCCGGTCCAACCATTGCTGGATCTTCAAGCGCGCGGCTTGGGTCTTACGATTTGCATCGCACGTTCACGGCCGGCCGGACGAGGCCGCGCCGGCTTGAATAGCCGGGTGGAGTCGCGGGCGTTGCGGCATGCCCCGACAACTGCTTGTGCAGGGTTTTCCCGACTGTGCAGGACAGAGCATCGGGGGCTGCACAAACGCTGCTAAAGGCAGTTGCAGGACCTGTAGAGTTTGCAGAGGTTCAAAAATTACAGCTGCAATAATGACTTGGTCGGCTGATGACAGTTTCGGAAACCCCAGTCCAATTGCCATACCTCCTTTGGTGGATGCACGCTGCCTTTAAACCGGCTCGGATAAGGATTAAACTTATCAACCGCGTGGCTTCAATCCCGAGGGGTGAGGGTAAATGACAATAAAAGCCAAGGCGGACACCGCAAGTCTTCTCGAAGATACCACGGTCAATGGTAACTTGCTTGCCAACGACACGGGAACATTCGCGTTAAAGTGGATCAAGTATGGCAACACCTCCAAGCTGGTGGGCTCGACGACTACCATTCAGGGCCTCTACGGGACCCTTACGGTCTATGCCGATGGAAGCTACAGCTACACAGCCGACTTGGCGAAGGCCGAGGCCTTGGCCGCGGGAGCGGTCGTAACCGAGAGATTCGGCTATACGGCTAACGATCAACTCGGAAATACCAGCAGCAGCACGCTTACCTTTACCATCACTGGCGTTAACGATAATCCGGTGATCTCGATCGGCAGCGGCGACAGTGCAGGCGCCAACCTGACCGAAACCAATGCCACGCTTACGGCTGCCGGCAACCTTACGGTGACCGATGTCGATACCTCCGACACCGTCAGTTCAACTGTGACCAAGGCGGTTCTGACTGGCGCGACCGGCGGCCTCGTCGAAGCCGATGTCAAAGGACTGTTGACGCTCACTCCGGCCACGGGGCTTGCTGCCAACGCCGGCGACTCGCATAACCTCGGCTGGCAATTCAACTCCGGATCGCAAGCCTTTGACTTCCTGGGACAGGGCCAGGTCTTGACCATCGCCTACACGATTTCGGTGTCGGACGGTCATGGCGGGTCGGCCACCCAGCAAATCAATGTCGCCATCACCGGCACCAACGACGCGCCGGTTGCTAGCGCAGACGCCTATGCAGCCGAAGCCGGCGTGCAACTCAATGTGTCGGTGGCGCAAGGCGTCCTAGCCACTGATCACGACGCAGAGGGCAGCGCCCTCCATGCCGTGTTGATTTCAGGCCCGTCGCACGGGACGCTCCATCTGCTGGACGACGGGTCCTTCGACTACACTGCCGCCGCCGGTTACACTGGCCCGGACAGCTTTACTTACGAGGCTTTCGATGGGGCTGCGTACAGCGCCGCTACCGCCGTCGCGCTCTCGGTCACGTCCGGCAACACGCCACCTGTTGCCGCCAATGACAGCTACAATGTCACGGCCGGGACGGATTTTAGCGTCGTCAGGGCGGGGGGCGTCCTCGCCAATGATAGCGACGCCGACGGCAACCCACTCGAGGCCGTCCTGCAGACGGGGCCTGCCAATGGCAGCCTGACCCTCGATAGCGATGGTTCGTTCATCTACACGGCAGTTGCCGGCTTCACCGGAACCGACAGCTTTACTTACAAGGCCTTCGACGGGACAGCCTATAGCAACACGGCAACTGTCAGTCTGGTGGTCAGTTCGCCCAACGCCATTCCAGTAGCCAGTGACGATGTCTACAGCTTGAATGCCGGCTCGACCCTGACGAAGAGCGCTGCCAATGGCGTCCTCGCCAATGACAGCGATGCCGATAACAACGTGCTGCAGGCGGTGCTGCTCGTCGGCCCCAGCAAGGGCACGTTGGCGCTCAACGCGGACGGCTCATTCACCTACACGCCCATTGCCGGCTTCACCGGAACCGACAGCTTTACCTACCGGGCATTCGATGGCCACGACTACAGCGCAGCGGCATCGGCCGAACTGACGGTGAACGCCATTCCCACCCCCACGACCGTAGTATTCCAGGATGGATTGAACGGCTATGCGGCCACCCTGGACACCACCTTGGATCAGGCAAAGCCCACGACGTCTTTCGGCTCCGACATCGCAGTGAGTGTCGACAAAGCCGATGCCGGCGTCGCCAATGCCAAGCAAGCGCTGCTCTGTTTCGACAATTTGTTTGGTTCGGGCCCGGGGCAGATCCCAGTGGGTGCCACCATCACCTCGGCAACCCTCACCTTACAGACGAACAACGAATCTGCGTCGGCGGCCAATGGTGCGTTCTATCGCATGCTGGTTGACTGGACCGAAAGCGCGACTTGGAACTCGATGGTTGGAGGCGTCCAGGCCAATGGCGTCGAGGCCCTGTCCGTGGCGGACGTGACTGTGGGGCAGACCGCTATCGGACCAACCACGGTTGATGTCACCGCAAGCCTGCGCGCCTGGGCAACCGCGGGTACGACTGCTGCTGAACTCAATGCTGCAAATCAGGGCTGGCTGATCAGCACAGGTTCTACCGACGCCTGGAGGTTTGACTCCTCCGAGGGTTCAGTGCACCCGAAGCTCGCCGTGACCTACTTGATCGGCACCAGTTCCATGCCGGTCCTGGGCATTTCCGATGCCGCGCAAACCGAAGGCCCGGGCGCCAATATTACCTTCCACCTCAGTCTCGACCACGCTGCGTCTCAAGACATTCCGATCAGCTACTCGATCATCGACGGCACCGCCACCGTCGCCAATGACCTGCTCGGCCCCGCGACCGGTATAGTGACCATTTCTGCCGGCCAGACTTCCTTGGATCTTGCGCTCACGCTCAAGGACGACACGTTCACCGAGAACACGGAATCCTTTAGCCTCAAGTTGAACTCCGCAAACGGTGCCTTCATCGCAGAGAATACGGCGACTGGTACGATTTACGACAATGATCCAAACCCCGTCATTCAAGCCAGTGTCGTCGCCGTGACCGACCTCACCACGGCCCCTTTCCGCGATGTCGATGCGGCAGGGGCTGGTATCGGCGATCCCTCCGGCCTGGCCTATGATCCGGTCTCTCACAAGCTGTTCATTGCCGACTCGGAACATGATGAGAGACCGTGGTTCAGCCAGACCAACCTGTTCTCGATCGGTCCCACCGGTGCTACTCAGGGATACAGCCTGGAGTCATTCACCTTCGAGCCCACCGGCCTCGGGATCAATCCGTCCAACGGTCATATGTATATCTCCGATGACGATCAGCTGGAGGTGTTCTGGGTCGACCCGGCCAATCCAACGGTCAAGCTTGGATCATTCGACACGGCATCCCTGGGGCAGGACGACAGCGAGGACTTGCGGTTCGATCCGACGACCGGCCACATCTTCGAGCTCGATGGCCACCAGAAACTGATGTACGAATTGACTGGCGATGGGGCACTGGTGAGAACCATAAATCTCCCCTCGGTGATGCATGACGCGGAGGCACTGGCCTACGATCCAACTCACGGCATCTTCTTCGTCGCCTCCGGATTGAGCCCGAATATCTGGGAGATGGATCAGGCCGGCGACATCATCTCGACAATCAGCGTCCTCAACTCGCCGGCCTACACAAACCCGATTACCGGGGTGGCGGTGAGGCCTAAGGGTCTGGAGCTAGCACCAAGTTCCGACCCGAACGACGGACAGCAAATGAGCCTCTATGTCGCCGACTACGGCGTCGACCAGGTCGCTGATGGCCGGTTGTTCGAAATCCATCTGGGCTCGGACTGGCTGCTGTCCTGACAACTGGACTCATGTTGAGCAGTTCCAGAACGACAATTTCGTGAGCAGTCTGCTGCTTGCGTAGGGAGAATTCCAACCACACCACGGCCACATGTCATGGTGGCCGGCTCCGAGATGCTCGGGATGGTGGAAGGTCCGCGCATGCGGATGGGCCAGATCAGCGCCCAGCAAAAAAGCCCGGGCTGATCGAGCGAGCGGCCCGGGCATTTCAAATGCTGTCGAACAAAGGCCTAAATTTCTCGAACCACTATTTTCCGGTTTGGCCGGGAGGGCCGATGTGAATGTGGTTCTTGTCCCCCCAGCCGTTGCCCGGCCATCCGCCCGATTTGGCGATTGCCCTGGAGTTCAAGCTCGTGCCGAGCAGAAGCGTGATGGCTGGCGGGGTGACCGCCGCGAAGCGTCCCGCCTTCTTGAGAAAAGTCACGACGCGCCTGAGCTTCGGAAACGAGAATCTCCGGTTTCCCTTCCGAAGGTTTATTTTCGATCGCCATGTCAAGGCCCTCTATTTCTGAAAAATTACTTTATAGATTGCAGAAAAATAAACTAGTACGCCACCCAAAGGCTTAGACTTTCGCGCCAGAGAAAAAAAGAGTGCGAATAACACGACGTCCGAGATCAGACGGACCGCGCCGCGCCAAATCGTCGGCACGCGAGAACCGCCATGTGCCCCACGCCAGATTGGCGGCCAAACGCAAGGGGGCGCCGAGGAAGGGATGTCTCGCCGTGAAAACCCGCCTCCAGTGCTGGAAGCGAACCATCGGGCGCGGTGCGCCGCTCGTCGGGATCCTCGTCCCGAAGAAATGGTGCAAGGCCAGGAGTTGGGTGTCGAGCGCATTGCGGGCGCCTCGATCCGACATGGCTGCCCCCAAAGCCGTCCAATCCATGTCGTCGCTTTCGGCCAGTTGCGCCAGATCATGAAGGTGCCTGAGATCGATCCGTCCGCGCCAGTAGTCCCCCTCCTTGAGAAGGTCATGCATCATCCAGTGCAGGGCGCGAGAATGTGCCGGAGGAATTTTAACGCGCAAACCATTTCTTTCGACGGGACTGGACGGGCCGAATGCGCTTGTCTGACTGGTCCGCAATTCCAGCATTCCAGCGTCCTGCCGGCGGGCCAAGCCCCGACCGCTCGCCACCGGCGCGTAGCCAAGCGCTTCCAGGCAAGCTTGGGCGCTCGCCTCTTCGGTCGGCTCCACAGCCAAATCGAGGTCACTGGTCATCCTGCTGGGGACGCGCTCAGGGACGGAAAGAAACAAGGGTATTGCCCCTTTGAGCAGGAGCGGAACGATCTCGCGCCGGTTCAGCGCTGCGACGGCTTCAGCCAGTTGGGCGCGCAAGCGCAGGTTCCGTTCCCGGTTGCAGTCGTGAACGAACCGGAGGTACTCGCGCACGTCGTGCGGCAGGCCGTGGATCTGGCCGGCATGCGCGAGGGAGGAGAACAAGGCGGGTGTGAGCAGAGTATGGTTCGCAAGCGCGATCACCGCCTGCCAGTCGGCGCCGGCGGGTGGCCGGCCGCGAAGTCCCGCGATCAACGCATCGAGCGTGGCGCCGGCGCGCATCATCGGCATGCCTTCGCGATCAGTTCCACCGCGTCGTCGAGTCTGGAATAGGTCAGGCAGTAGGCCTGCGCCGATCCGATGATTTTGCTCAGCGCATCAAACGCGGCTCCGGTTACTTCCCTGCCGGGCGCAAAAGCGCCGTTGAGCAGGCCGCGCAAAGCGCTCGCCGGATCGACCGGCGCCAGGCAGGCTTTCGCGTCGTGACCTCGACGGAGCAGGATCACACTGCCGACGGAATGAGGAGAATGCGGTGCGAACGTCCTCGGCACGGCAAACCGCACGCGTCGGCGATCCGGACGGCGAAAGATTGGAATGGCATGGAGATCGGCGCAGTATTCGGCCAGAAGCGGCCATGCTCCCGCCTTGACAGCGGGAGCAAACGGAAGACCCACGCAGAGCCCTTTCGAGTCCAAAAGCGTCACGTCGTCCGCGGCGAAGCCGAAGCCTGCATGGACCAATGCCATGGTCAACGTCGTCTTGCCCGCGCCCGGATTTCCGCAGAGGAGCACGACGCGTTCTCTTCCGAGAAGTGCAGCCGCATGGACGGCAAGTTCATAGGCGCCGTGCTCGAGAATCTCTGTAAGCAAGTGCCCTTTCAGCATGACGGGAAGTTCGTCGGGCGAGCAGGACTGGATCCAGTCGGAATCCCGGAACAGATGAATCCGTCCGCGGTGCTCGGCCAGATGTAACAGAATATCTGCAGCATCTGTCTGAACTTCGAGATGCCGAAATACGGCGATGGCCGGAAAGGCCCAGGCCGCCGGATAGGCGATGCGTATATGAAGGCCAGCAATGGCGACCACCCGACTCACATGGTCGTATGCCGACGGCGGAGACAAAGGCGCACGGGGCCGTATCAGACCCAGTCGTTCCCAGTCCTCGAGGGCTGCCTCGACATACCTGTTTGCCTCATGCCTATCGATGCCGCCGCGCGCAATCTCGAACGCAATGGCCGACGGCGGCATGCCTTCTTCCACAGAGCACCAGATGTCGGCAGCGGTATCGTTGACGGCAAAGATGGCCTGCCCGGACGAGCCGAACAGGATGTTCTGCCCCCCGACGCGCGCCAGCCGACCCTCGATCACCAAGCTGGCCGGGCTGCAGTCGACACGACCTGCCGCCATGGTTCCATCAACTGCCTGGTCCTGCTTCATCGGATTGTCGTCCCGCCAGCCAATTCATCGAACCTCGGGATCGTGCGTAAGCCAGCGTCGTGCTGGTAGATCGTACGAAGCTCCCTTGAAGCGCGTCGCGTTTGACAAATTCACGCGACGCGCTTTAACCAGTGATAAACGCCCGCCCACCTTCGAGGCGGTTTATTTATGCGGCGCATGGGAGACAATGCCCTCGGACTTGTTCTTCGAGCGGCTTGTGTTTCCTGATGCCATGATGACAACTCCCAAAAACCGACAAGTTTACTTCAAAGGGACAATATTTACCTTAGCACTTCGAGTGCCAGCCTTAGATTCATCCTAAAGGAGTACCGGGGCGCAAGGAATTCCGTAGATCCGTGTCCGTTGCCGGCGAACGTCCCCGTCTGGCGCATAGTGCAAGGCCGAACCGCGAAGCCCAGCTTATACTGCGGTCGGCGGCGGAGTTCGCATTCCAAACGATCTGCCGGGTCCAGTGTAAAGTGACCGACCGGGCTATCCTCGTCCGTCGCAATACCCACGAGTATCGCAGCTTCCTTGAGCTGACGAGCCTTCTTCCACCCACTCGCCTTCTCCCTTGGCACACACGGACTTCAAGGGGAAATTGGTCGCCATCAGCCAAATGCTTTCAACCGGCCGGCAGCTTCATCTACAGATCAATCACGCAAGTTCGTGCTCCTCCGGTCCTAGGGTGTCGGTGGGAACAGTTCTTGTTCCGACCCCTTGATGGAAAACTTCAGTGACCAGCCGTGCGACGCGTTCCTGAACGAGACCCTGTTCACCTCACTCGCCCAGGTGCGCCGCACTTGAAGAACGGCTCCGCGACTACAATATCGTCCGGCCCATTTTCGCATCGGCAGGCTAACGTCAGTCGCGTTGCGAGAGTTAATTTCGCTCGACTCTTTAATCCAAATTTTGTAAAATTATTTGCAGTAAATCTTCCCGGAGGCGCAGTTGCAATCTGGACGCACGGCGGTGTATGAGATGCGCTAGTTATCTCGGCGATGCTGAGTAAAAAGGACGCAGCGATACCCACCAGACGGTGTGTTTAGTCTGGAACGTTGTTCTTATTGCAATGAAGCCATGTCGTTTGTAGGGGTCGGCATGGGTGTGTTAGAACAAACTACTGATCGGGTTATTATAGATCTATCCCGCAGTTATCTTAACAGCCGGTTCAGACGCTCGCTGGATACGTTGGTAGCTGTACTCTTGTTGGTTGCCCTGATCCCGGTGATAGGGCTCATAACCGTCGGTATTTCAATAACATCGCCTGGACCAATCCTTTTCCGGCAACGGCGGAGCGGAATAGGCATGAAGCCGTTCATGCTCCTCAAGTTCCGTACGATGTATTGGGCGGAGACGCGGGCGGGAACGGTCGAGCAAGCGATCCGGGGGGATTCACGAGTCACCCCATTGGGCCGGTTCCTCCGGGCGACGAGCCTCGATGAGCTTCCACAGCTCTTCAACGTGGTGCGCGGTGAGATGTCACTTGTCGGCCCGCGGCCACATGCCGTTGAGCATGACCGATTCTATATGGCGCGCATCCCACATTATGTGCGGAGATTTGAAGTTCGCCCAGGCCTGACTGGGCTTGCGCAAATCAGCGGCGCGCGCGGGGGCACCCCGCGAATACAGGACATGCGGCGGCGTGTGGACATTGATTTGGAGTATATCGAGAACGCCAGTTTGCCAGTCGATTGCCTGATCTTCCTTCAGACGCTCCGTGAGGTGTTCGAATCAGATTCCGCCTACTGAGCCGGTCTGCGGCCCCTCCCCCAGACTTACATCGATAATGGAAAACCGCAGGATGACGTCACCCGCCATTGCGAAGTGAGCCTGCGCCAGCCAGTGCCGGGCTCCCTTGTTAGACGCCCTATTCGCCGGTGGTGGGAGAAGCCGGTGGCCCAGACCCATTCGATCGCCCTGCGCGATGCTGATTTCCACAACGGGATTGCTGGCGTCACGATTGTAGAGGCCGCGGGAAGCTTTGGCCCGTCATGAGTTCCTGCGGGAGTGGGCGCTGCCTCTGGCGCACACCGGCTGATCGTCAAAAGCGATTGCAATGCGCGGCTCCACCAATTCCGGCTTGCCGGTGTTTCCCTTCACGATCAATTGAGGACGGCGCTAATGGGACGGCTACCAAGTGCTCAAGGTTTGATCGTTCGCCAGAAACATATGAAATAGGTGATGTTGGCAGCGATTAGGGTACCCGCGGTCGCAACGGCGGCGCCATCGGCACCGTAAAGTGCCGAAAGGATGAAGGTTGCTGCGAAATTGAATACCGCGAAGCCCAGTGCCAGCTTGCCGTAGGTCCGCTCCTTGTCAACCATCATCAGTGCCGTGGCGCAAGGGCCCACGGCGGCAGAGATCAGGTAGCCGAGACCAAGGAGACGGAGGATAGCGGCCGCTCCAATAAACTCGTTGCCGAACCAGCCGAGCACAAGACTTGGCGCTGCCCAGAACGCCATGGCAAGCGGCAGTGCACCAGCGAGCGACAACAGACAAAGGCGCAAATATGACGTCCTCAGTTCCTCGAGGCGGCCATCGTTGAACATCACGCTAATCCACGGCGCCGCAACCGGCGTAATGATCCGCAGCATGAAGACGTTCATCAGCGCGAGCCGCGACGCGGCTTGATAAAGTCCCGCACCATGGTTGTCGCCGGTAAAGCCCAAGATCAGCACGGCGGTGCGTGATACGAGTTCGTCACTAAGACTGCCGACCAGCATGGCGGCGGCTGCAAAAGCCCATTCGCCCACACGCCATTCGGCTGCTGTCTTCCAGGTGCCGGGCGGCGAAAAATTCGCGACTGCAACCGCTGAAATCGCAAGGAGCGGAACGCAGCTGGCGCCATAATAGACCACCGCACGGCCTGGATCGTGGAGCCCCAGTGCCAACACCAAGCCAATGACGCCCATTGGCAGCATCAGGGTAGGCAAAGCCTCACCGAGGTCGCCCGCGTGGAAGCCGCGCAATAGGTAACGATTGAGTTCAAGCAGTGTCAGTGCTGTGGCAAGTAATGCCATATAGGCCGGAACCATGTTGCCCGCGATACCTGGCCACATGAAGCGTGCGAAGCCCAGCGCCCCGAGGAATACGGCGAGCCCGGCGATAGTCGTCGCATAAGCCTGCAGCAGCACCCCCTTGATGAGACCGAACTGTTGCGCGTTGGTATAAGCGCTCAGCAGCCGCGTCGAAGCGTTGAGCCAGCCCATCGGAGCAAGCCGCGCTGCGACTGTGGCGATCGCCAAGGCGACATTGAACGCGCCGTAATCCGCTGCGCCAAGTGACCGGGCCAAAACGATTTCGAGCGCGAACAGGGCAGCAACGCCGGCGCTGCGTACGAAGAGTACCCGCAGGATGCGCCCGTTCAACTTGCGGCGCAAAGCGGCGCCGGCATTGGCGGTCTCCGGCCACGCCGACGGGAGGAAGGTCATGACCGGGGACTCTGCAGCATCGGGGACTGCAGCGCCACCGTCCGGGCGGGTTGCAAGCTGGCTGCGAGAAACTCGCTGTAGGCGATGAAGAGGAAAATCAGTATCGAGGCGATCGCGGGTGCGTCAATATCCTCGAACACGAGCCACGCCCACAAAGTGATCTGAAGCGTCAACAACAGCCGGAGCTGCGTTCTGGCAACGACTGGCAGCCTCTTGGCGGCCGCCGCGAGACCGAGCCAGCGTATGATCGGAAGAACCAGCAGGTAGGCTGCCACCAGCGACAGACCGAGAACGCCTCCCTTTGTAAAAGCGGAGATGAAAGTCGAGTGCGAACCCAAGGCAATATGGCTGATTTCTTCGCGCGGCTTTATGCCGAGGCCGAAGACGGGATTGTTGTCGAGCGTTTCGACGACGGCTCGGACGTAGTTGTCGGTGCGGCTGTTGGTGCTGTATTCCCGATAAGTCGTGAGCGACGATAAGTCCGCGAGTAGCGGCAGGAGAAGGGCCGCGGCAACCGCCGCAATGCTTGCAAAGCGTCGAAATGGCGAACCGAAAGCTATTCCCGCCACCGCGAGCCCCGCCAACCAGCCTGCAAGAACTGAACGGCTTAACGAAATGGCGAGTGTTGCCGTGATGAGGCCCTCAAGCAATGGCGCGAGCTGGGCTCGCCGGCCTCCACGGTTATGCAGGTGCAGAAGCGCCAGGACACCGAGGATGGCGATGATGATGGCAGTGGCGTTTGGATAGGGGCCATAGATGCCGATGCGTGGCATCGGAGTTCCGTGCAAGCCCCAGTCGGCAATAGTGAGGGTGATTGTTGTGGACTGGCGGATGAGAGCAGCCGAATCTGGAATCCTGTTACCGGCGATGGCGCCAAAGAGACTTGGGAATTGCCAGTCGAATCGCCTGACTGCATAGGCGAACACGAAGGCGCCCCAGGTCAGGGGGATGAGAACCACAAAGCTCCAGAAGGCACGATGAAGAATGCGGCGGCGCCCATCGCCGGCATCTTTGAGGAGCGCGCGAAACTGCTGGACGATGATGAGGGCGCTCGCCCAGATTGCCGCATTGTAGATGGCCGCGGCGAATCTCAGCGGTTCCTGCGCGATGACGAAGCCATTGACGAATGCGGATCCGGTGAGCGCAACGATGACGAAGGCGAGCAGACAGTCCCCCAAAGTGAAATGCAGGTTTACCGAAGGGCGCATGATCAACAAGATGAGGGCGAGTAACATCGGCATCACGAAGCCGATGCCCAAGGCCCACCAAATCGGTAGCCCGAGCAGAAAAATCGAAAAAGCTGTTTCGGTAAGGTGAGCATAGCCCTTCTCCCGCCTGCGGCTGGCGGCAAAGAGGCGCGATGGGGCAGCATTCACGGACATCTTCAGGAGTCGATCCTTCCGCAACTCCGCCAGTTGCCTGGGCTTCCGCGCATTACACAGAACCATGCCGCCGCGGCACCTGGAGTAGGTGCATCGTTGTCGATGCGGAGGCCCGCAGGGTGCCACCCCAGTGACGGTGGAGCGCTTGCAAACTGAAAACTGTTGCCGGTGAAGCGGGGCCGGACCGCTGTTTCGTCCCAAGGCCGCAAGAAGGGAGTAACGGTTCCCGGGGCGGAGTTTCCAATGACTAGCGCTTCAAATTCGCCGCCCCCCGCCTTTCCGAAATCGAATGTGGAAAAGGCATGGGTGGCAGCGCCCCGCCTGACAATCGTGTTGCCGATGACGACGGCACGCGCTGTGGGCATCGATCCGCCCCGGAGGCTGATTGCCACATAATCATTTCCGGCAGTGGCCGCAACAGGGCGGCAGGCGATACGATTGGATGAGATAATGAGCGAGCCATCGGCGCCGTCGCCGAGCGCGACGACGGAGTTGCAAGATATGGCTGAGAGAACCCCTTCGCGCTCTCCCGCGCCGACGCCCCAACCATCAATGTAGCAACCTGAAATTTCCGTCTGGAAGGCATGCTCGAAGACCATGCCATTACGCCCCGCGCCGTTTAGGTGGCAACCGGTGGCGCGCCATCCTGCGGATCGGGTGATGTGAATGCCGTTACCACGGCAACCCAGAAGTGCTTCGGGGCCGACGGCGACGGTGCAATAGTCCAAGATGCCGTCAGTCGCCAATGGCGGCTCAGCCGCGCCTGTGGGGTCTCGGGCTCCCGGCAAAGCGCCGATCAGGATGCCGCCGAAATTCATCTCGCCATGTGGTCCTGTGAAACTGGCTCCGCCTACCCCCGCGCCCTTGACCCATACGCGACGGAGTAGGTTGTCGACGAGCGCAGCCATAAAGGTACCGTCGGGGCGCTGGGTATTAATCCACAGGCCAAAGCCGGTGGCGCTCCGGATCCAAATGTTATGAATGTCGAGCTGTTGATTGGCGAGCATAAGCCCGTGGACTGGAACACCGCCCTGCGCTGTTACGGCATCGACGTCGAAGTACAAGTCGCGCATGTGAAGGCGTCTTGCAAAATCTTGCCCCTCCACCCATTCACGGCTGACCAGCAATGCGGCAAGCGGCAGTGGAGCCACACCTTCAACGCTTGAATAGTGTAGGACATATGGCGTCTCAAATCCCTTCAGGGCCCGAAAACCGCTCAGCGGAGAATTGCCGTCCCCCGGCACTTCGCCAGCAAGCTCGATCGACTGCGGAACGGCGATTGGGCGGGCGAGACCGAACACGCGAGGCGGTACACGCAGCCGCGTGCCGGGCCTTTGCCCTGCCCAGTCAAGTGCTGCCTGCAGAGCCTCAGAGTCGTCGGTGACGCCATCGCCGCGCGCACCGAAATCGTCAAGCGACGGCAATTCCCGCAGTTTATCTTCAATGCGGCGCCTAACACTTCCCGGTGCCGCAAGACTGAATTCCGCGCCTGCGTCGGACGCATTGGCACTCACCCCCGCCGGCAGCGCAGCACCTGCTCCAGCAAGACCTGCAAGGAGGAAGCGCCTCCGGTTGGATGGCGCGGCACCTTGGTCTTCATCCCTCATAGAGTCTCCGGAAACGCTTTTGTGTGAGCAGGCCTGACGACTGGACTTGTTGGCCCCGGATTTCGACGCCGGTCATGACGGCAAAGACCAAACGGGTGGTGAGCCGCCGCAATACTCCGGCACCAGCCTCGGCGTCGGAGCGCTCGGTCCTGCCCCATTCCAGGGCGATGAGGACGCAATCCCCATGGCTTGCGAGGGCGTGGCAGTCGCTTACCCCTAGCAGCGGCGGCGCATTGACGATGATATATTTGTAGCGCTTGGCTAGCATCTTGATCAGCGTCACGATGTTGTTGTGGGGGGCAGAAACATGGGCGTCACTTTGGGGCTCGCCGTCGAGGGACAAGATGTCGAGGCCCGTTGCCTGATCGAGGGTCAGCGCCACGTCGATCGAGGTGTCGGAACTCAGATTTGAGCTCAACAGCTTGGTTGCTTCGGCCGGCACTTGCAGGCCAAAATCTCGCATTGGTACCGGTTGGTACTTGTCGAAATTCACCAGTACCGTGCGCCTGCCGGCCTGGGCAGAATAGACTGCGAGATCGACAGCGAGCTGCGCCTTTTCGCGACTCGGCAGGGGTGAGGTGACCACAATGGTCCTGGCCCGCGGTGAGGCAACGGCCAGTCGCGCCTCCAGAGCGCCAACCGCGTGGGCATAGAGGGAGTTCGCTTTCCGGGCGAGGGCCGAGCGGTGGCGGATCTGACCGGCGATGCGATCAGGCTTGGGCAGCAGAGCCAGGCAGGGCACCCCTAGCGCTTCCTCGACCTCGCGTGAACCGACGAGCCGCTTGTCCAAGGATTCGCGCGCAAGTGCTATCGCGGCCCCGAGCAGAGTCGATAGCACCCCAGCAGCAGCGGCGATGATGAAGACACTAAGGCTCGATGGCTTGATAGGAATCTCGGCCGGCGACATGACCCAAGCGCCCGCATCCGCAGAACCGAGCATTGCATCGGCTTGTTGTTCGGAGCGCAGCAGATCCTCATAGACCGAGCGCCTTGCTACGGCGTCGCGCTCAGCTACCTGCAATTGCACGGAGTAAATCTCGGCGCGTCCGTTTTGGTCTGCGGCTCCCTTTAACTGCTCTTCGAACGCTGCCGACCGCGCTGTGACCGCGGCGAGTTCGTTGCGAACGCCGGTGACGATGCGGTCAATCTCTTGGGAAATGCGCTGCCTGACGTCGGCAAGGTGGCCGTTCAGGATTGCAGTACGCGGGTTGTGGTCGTTGTAGATAGCTGAGTTCTCGGCAATCTGGCGCATCAGATCCAGTTCCTGCGTGCGCAATTGCGACACGGCTTGGGAGGCGAGAACCTCATTGATCGCGTTGGTAGAACCGCCGGACAACTTGATCTGATCGATGGCGGATAGTTTCGATCGGAGATTGGCTTCGTCAGCCTTCGACTCGATCAGCAGCTTATTTAGTTCTTGCATATCGGAATTTGCGAGCGTGACATTGCTGCTTGTCAATATCTGGCCCTTCGCACGCAGGTCAGCGACCCTGCCTTCGGCTTCTATCACCTGGCCCTTCTGGGCATCAAGCGACTTCAGGGCGCGTGCCCGCCAAGCACTGATGTCAGCATTTCTGCGGTCGAGAAGATTGGCCACGTAGAAGTTGGCCAGCTGATTTGCAATTGCTGCCGCCTTGCCGGGATCGATGGAAGTGAACGAAATTTGAATGACGCGTGACTCCGGGGGATTGGAGACGGCGAGGTTCCGCTGAAATATGTAAAGTGCATATCCGCGCAACTCTTCGGTGGCGCTCTCTTCCTCATCTTTGCTTGAGGACCGCGCAAGGAACCGGCCATGTGCGCTGATCTGGAATTCTGGATCATTGAGGAGGTCCAGTGCATCGATCGTCTGGTTGGCAAGAGGATTACCCAGCACAGTGTTGACCTGGGTCTGCATGAGTGAGGGATCCGGGGTGGGACTCTGTGTCTCAACAGGGGCGCCGGTGATGCTCTTGTTCGGGTCGACGACGACCAGCACCGTCGCCGTGTAGCTGGGGCCGCGCCATATGGCAAACGCGGCAGATGCCATGGTGATGACGAGCATCGTGGTGATGATGGTCCGAGTGCGCTTGCGCAAAATAGCCAAGAGGTCGCTGAATGTGGCTTCGCGACTTGTTTCGGCGATCGGGTTCTCATTGATCATGATACTTGATATCTCTCGGTCTTCTCGTCGTGATCGTTATTCTGAAGATCCGTTTCAAAGGCGCCTCCGGCCGCGCCAAAATGAAGGCAGGACGCGAGGGCGGTCGCGAATTCATTGCAGTTGCTCTCTTCACGGCCGGCAAACCTGGATTCAACAAACCACAAAAGTGAGCGCAGCAGACTGATCGCCGCGAGCGGCTGCGCATTGTCCGGATTGAAGCCCGTGCTTTGCAAGGCAGCGCGGCCAACGTGGATGATGCGCGGCATCAGCGGCAGCTTGGTCAAACGGCGCATTTCAATGAACATCA
The DNA here is from genome assembly GCF_004016445.2 of Mesorhizobium sp. M2E.F.Ca.ET.219.01.1.1. Lineage (GTDB taxonomy): Bacteria > Pseudomonadota > Alphaproteobacteria > Rhizobiales > Rhizobiaceae > Mesorhizobium. The sequence goes on along the minus strand of NZ_SADT02000002.1, from coordinate 152,427 downwards.
CGAACTGCATGATATCGAGGCCGAGTGGAACTCCGATTTTGCCACGCTCCCAGTCCCACACGTTGAAACGGCCACCTCCAAGAACCTGGATATTCGGCGGGATCCAATCACCGTGGCTTACACCAAGCGGGAAGACGATCCCGCCCCAGCGCGCTTCCACGGTCTTCCAACCATGTTCGACAGCGGCGGCGACACTGGCAGACAGCAGAGGACTTGATTGGCTGGCCAATGTGCGAATCTCCTGCCAGAAGCGGGTCTCAGCCAGGGCTTTGGGTGGTGACGGCGCGAGGCTGGCGATGGCAGCAGCGGCCGGCAACATCGTGTGCACAATGGGGGACCGCCCCCGGCCGGGAAGCTGGTGGACGATCAGCGCCTCGAGACCGCGCCAGGGTCCGCTGCCGAGCACCGCCGGAATGGCCACGGCGCTCTCGCGGCAGAGCGGAGCCAGTTTTCTGAGAAATTGCGCTTCATGGCGAACCAGGCGGCGAGTCAACTCATCCCAGCCGAATTTCGCATAGGCCAAAACCTGGCCTCGCGGTGATACCGCTTGAATGACGGGCTTGCTATTGGGCCGGCCCGGGGCAAGCCTTAGACTCATCACGAAGTCCCCCGTTCCGAGCACATCCGCAAGAAAGCCGTGGACCGGAGTGTCTTTGGCTCCAAGCGAATCTGTGACGACGGAGACGCGATTGCCCCAGGACAACAGCGGCAGACCGAGACGGCTTTCGAATGACAACATCTGGGCGGCCAGGCGCGACACGCGCGAACCCGCTCCCTTCCCATACTGCGCGAGGACCGCAGTGCGGGCCTTAGCACCACCGGTGAGTGGGATAAGCACACGGGGATCATCGAGCCCGGGGAATACCGCATAGCGCTCAAGGACTTTGTAGCCGTTCTCCTTGCCTGCGGGGCTCATTTGGAGCATGCCAAACTGGCCGCCAGAGAGCACCTGCAAGGCGGAATCGAGGTGCCGCGGACAGGGCATTGGGTCCTGTGTGTTGCCATCCCGTAGATCGTGCACCAAGGATCCAACCCTTCTTTTTCACAAGACCGCCCAAACCGCATTGACCGCCTGTCTGGCCGTCTCTTCCAGAGGTCCGGTTGTGTCGATGGTGACGACAGGCGTCGATCCGAAATCCGTCTTACGTTCGAGTTCCCAATGCCGACGTACCGCGGCCTCGTCCGGTCCTCCTGCCTTGTCGCGTGTGGCATCGCGCGCGATGGCGATAGCGATCGGCGCTGTGAGTTTTATTACGAGATTGGGACGGGGTATCGCGGAGTAGCAGTAGCGTTCGTATTGCATCAACTTGCGCTTCAGCCATGAATCGCAACTGGCAAGGGCCACACTGTCGAAGCTGCTGCTGTCGATGGTGCCGGGCTGCAACGAGGGATATCGGTCAGATATGACAATTGCGCCCGCTGCCGCTTTGCGCAAAGCGCGCTGCAGCAGACGGCGGCGGTCGTGTGCGAGCAATGCCATCCGTGCGACATGGAAGAGGGAGAAATCGCGACGCTCGCGGCGCGCGGGGTCTTCATAGACCGCCATCCGTTCATGCGGCAGGAGGCGACGCGCCAGCGGAACGAACCAGTTCGGAATCCAGGAAATCAACGTTGGCGGCGGTTTGCCAGCGTGGATGCGGCAAACGTTTAGGTGCCGGCCGAGGCAGCGGGCGAGTTCATTCGCAGTCGTTGATTTGCCCGTCGCCTTGGGGCCCACCAGTGCCACAATGCCGCCGCCGCTCACGAGGTGCAAACTCTTCGCGCCACTCAGCCTGCCCCTGACGAAATCGCCAAAGCGCCAGAGCCGCGAGACAGCAGCGCCAAATGCTGAAAGCCGCCGCGTGCCGCGCAGCCGCCATGCGACTTTCCAGCCAAGCCGAATACGGAGGAAAATTGCTTCTTGTCTGGCGATAGCATTGACGAGATCGGAAAAGAGTTCAGCACCAATAACGGGAAACAGCCTGTCGCAAATGGCCGGGGGCGGCACGATGCTTCGACTGGCCGCCTGTTGTAGCCAGGCAAGTTCGTCGGCGTGTTTGCTGCGATGACGGTTTGATTTCAGTAATTCGATGGGACTCAGATGTTTCAGCGCGATCCTCAGCACAAAATAGACCAACTCGCAGGCCGCGTCCGGCACCTTCACCCCCAAGAGTTCACGGGTGTTGGCAAGGAGCTCGCCCTCGATCGGCATGCGGTAGTTCTTCACCAGGCTGTCGCCGCTATAGACTTCGTGGCAGACGTGAAGGTCGACAAGCTCGCCCGTGTGACCGTCAAGGCCAATCGCGTGAAATGTGCTGGGGTGGCCGCCTCCAAGAGCGGATTGCGCCAGTTTGAACCCCGAGACGCTCAGCACCCCTTGGAACTTCGCGGCCTGTCGGCGGTCCACAAGAATGTCAATGTCTTCCTCGCCGGCAAGGGTCGCTTCAAGACGGCAGTTGCTCTTCCAATGGCAATAGGAAATCCTTGCCGTGTCCAGTTCGCTGAAAAGTCTGCGGATTACGGCTTTCTCATTCTGACCTTTGCTTTCGAGGCTCAACGTCCCTGGAACTAGAACCTGATTCATAGCCATCCACACACTATAACTGAGTCTAAGACGTCAAACCGGCGATGGCGGTTCTGCAATCTACCACTGGCCCCAGTTGCTAGCATGGATCTGACAGCAGCGTTATTGGGCCTTGCGGGTTAGCCGGCTTACCTCCTTTGAGTGAGACCCATCGACCTTTTGCGCTCCCGCGGCACTCCCTGTGCGCTGGTAAAATCCCGCCAACTGCACAGCGCACCAACCGGCAAAGGGATTCGATGATGCGTGCGGACACCGTCAGTAAGTCGTCACGAATGCAAATGCGTGGGCGCACCGCTTCCCAGGCGCTACCCACGGAGATCATTGGTGGCGTGAGCATTGCCACCCTCAGCCGTGTTGAGACCGCAAGACTCGTGGTTGACATGGCCCTAAAGGCCAGGGGCAGCGGACTCGCCCCCTATATCTGTTCGTCAGTCAACGGACAGGTGTTGGCCGACCTATACGTTGGCCGGAACCGTCATCGCACACAGCAGCTCCTTGCGTGCACGCATGTTCTGAGCGCCGATGGCCAGCCGCTTGTCTTCGCTTCCCGGTTGCTGGGAAACGGCGCGCTGCGAGATCGCTCCGCGACCACGGATCTGTTCCACGATGTGGCGAAGCTCGCTGCCGCCGAAGGCGCGAGCTTCTACATGCTCGGCGCTTCGGAAGATGAGAATCGATCCGCTGTTGGCAATGTCCGCGCCCGCTATCCCGGCCTTCGAATTGTGGGACGGAGGAACGGCTACTTTGCGTCCACGGATGAAGAGCTGCTGGCAGTGCAGGAGATCAATGTCTTACGACCAGATATACTGTGGGTAGCGATGGGTTTTCCGCGCGAGCTCGAGTTCTGCCATCGCTGGCGACAAGAGCTGACCAATGTTGGCGTGATGAAGACCAGCGGCGGGTTGTTCAACTTTCTGTCCGGCGCCCACAGGCGGGCACCACAATGGATGCAGTCGGCCGGTCTCGAGTGGGCGCACCGGCTGTATCTCGAACCAAGGCGCCTGTTGGTCCGCTACGCCACGACCAACCTAATCGCCACTTGGGCTCTGCTCAGCAAGACCAGGCACACCTCGCAGTAGGCGCTCTTTCCGTCTCCAGCCCCTCGGTGCGCGCTCGCGACAACGGGACCTTTTGGCGGCTTCCGTCCAACGCAAGCGCTTAGCTGATAGCGCCTGTCTTGAAGGTCCAAGGCTTGGGTCGCGTCGATTTCGAATGCGGGCCAGCCGTGCGATGCGGGTCAAGGTCCGGGAGGGAATCCAGGCTTCGACGTGGTCGTCACTCATCCATTCCATCCGTTGGGCGGGCAGAACTTTGCCGTGGTCGGTGAGCATGATCACTGACGGCATCCGCCACCTCTTTATACGGCAGCCGCACAGCGGACCTTCCATCTTCCGGACTGGATGGCCGCCGCAACTGGAAGGACTGGGAGGTTTCGATCCGCGGCCATCATGAGGCATATATTTCCTGGGAGGAGTTCGAGAGGAATCAGCACCCGATCGCCCACAACGCCAACGGCAAGACCTACCTCGGGGGGCGACCAATTTGGCGATCGGCACAGTGTCGATGACGTCGCCGACGAAAATCGAGTGAGCCTAAACGGCCTGCTGAGATCTCTTGTCGTTCGCTTCACCTATATTTACGACTTCAGAGACAACTGGCAGCGCATTCGAAAGAAGCGAGCCGGCGGTCGAGGAGGAAGTCTATCCGGTCTGTATCGCGGGTAAGCGCAATTGTCCGCCGGAAGATTGCGGCGGCGTCTGGGGTTGTCAGGAAATTGCTGGCCATCCTGGCGGATCCTAGCCATCCCCAACACGCCGAACGCGTCGAAGAGTTCGGCGACGAGTTCGATCCGGACGAATTTGTCCTTGACGTCACAGATGCCGCACTTGCCTCTCGGTTCAGGATGAAAATAGCGGCAGCCCGATAAGCCACTCTGCCGCCAAACCTCGGAAGGGGAGTAATTACTCTGGGCAGTGAATTGTTTGCAAAAGTCGTTTAGGCCATTACTCCGTCGTAGGTATGTGGTATACTCCGTTGTGGGTAAGCGGCATGCTCCGTTGTGGGTAGCTGGTATTAAAGTGCGTCGCGCTGAAACGGATCCAAGCGATGCGCCTTAAGCCTTTGTTTTGATGCGTGTCGTTGTCCCAGAACGGCTGCACACTTCTGAGCGACAAACACTAGTATTGCAAGACTTGCAGAGATACGAGAGTTGGAGATGAGTTCCTCACATGCATTCAAGGGGATAGCCATTGGGCTCTTGCTGTCGATCCCATTGTGGATGGCAATCTCTTACGCCTATTTCAATATATTGAGCCGCGACAATACGGTTCAGGTAATACGCCCCCACAATCAGGCGACCGATCAAGTCGAAAAGATCGCGACTAAGCGGGACGGCAAAGACGTGAAACCGTCTACAGCGGTGCAGCCCTAGAGCCGCACGGCTCGAGCTATTCCAATTGGCTGATTATGCGCCTCACAATACTCCGAAAGAGGTAGACCGGTTTAATCCGATGCGCACTACCTCACCCGCGGCTGGTGTTGATAAACTCACCCTCAAGTAATCTCGCCGTCACAATCAGGCATTGACGCCGTGGCCTGTCGCTCGTTCTGATTGTTTGGAGCTGCTCTGTTGGAAACGGGTGAGTTCATGCATCGCAATGTTCCGCTTTATGTTTCACTGACCGCTGCTATGGCTTTGACTGTGGCGGCGGCGCGGGCCGAGGATGGCCTCAACTTAACGATCAGCCCGCAGGATAAGCTGAGCGTTCGCGTCTATGACTGGCAGCAGGCGGATGGGACATTGCGCGAGTGGCCTGCATTCAATGGAGAGTTCGTTGTCGGAAGCAATGGGCGGGTGGAGTTGCCGCTGATCGGGCTCGTCGATGCGGCGTCGCGCAGCGCGCCGGAAATCGCCGCCGATGTTGCGAACAGACTGCAGGCCCAAGTCGGCCTCATCGCCAAGCCCAGTGTCATCGTCGATGTTGCAGAGTACCGGCCCTATTACGTTATGGGCGATGTCGATCACCCCGGTGAATTTGCGTTCAAACCGGGGCTCACGGCATTGAAGGCCTACAGTATCGCCGGCGGGTCCCGGTTGATGCAGGGGGCAACGGTGTGGCAGCCGGCGCACGACCTCCTTTCGGCGGCGGGCGATGCGCGTACGCTGTCGCAAAGAATCGACGAACTCAAGGCAAAACGTGCGCGGCTTGGCGCTGAACTTGCGGGTGAGTCCGCAGTCTCCTTCCCACCCGAACTCGGTGCAAACTCGAAATCTCTCGTGGAAAGAGAGCGCCAGCTTTTTGAAGAGCGGCGCAACGCATTGCGCCAGGGTCTCAACTCACTTGCGAGCCAGAAGGCGCTGAACGAAGAGGAGGTGAAGGCACTTCAAGGGCGCATTGACGTGAACGCAGATCAGTCTCAAAGGATTGAGGCCCAAGTCGAACGCACGAAGGGCTTGGTCCAGAACGGCCTGATCACGGCGGCACAGATCTTGACTCTCCAGCAAGCACACACTGAGTTGCAGTCGCAGCAGCTTGATATCAATGGCCGCATCTTCATTGTGCGCGAACAGATCTCCAAAATCGAGAAGGACATGTTCGACTTGCAATCCTCCAAGCAGCAGGAAGTTCTCGCAGATATGCAGGCGACAGAGGCAAGCCTGCATGAGGCCGTGAACCGCATCCAGACGCTCAGCGACATTATGGGCCAAGCGCAGGCAGCAATCGCTAACCCATTGCACACGGCAAGCGCTATTCGATTCACGATCAGACGCAGGCAGAGTATCCTCACGTTTGATGACGGCCGCGACCCTCCAATCGAACCGGGCGACATTGTCACAGTCGAGCGGACCGTCAGCCAGACGGCCGACGGTCCGCAGTCGGCGGCAGAGACAGCGATCGTCCGGGCGGATGGGAAAAGCCCAGCTGACGTGCAATGAGTGAGAAGACCAAGGACGTCGCGTTGTTTTCTCTCGCGCGAAGCCTAGGCCTTTTGACGTACTGGTTTATTTTTCTGCAATCTGTAAAGTAATTTTCCAGAAATAGAGGGCCTTGACATGGCGATCGAAAATAAACCTTCGGAAGGGAAACCGGAGATTCTCGTTTCCGAAGCTCAGGCGCGTCGTGACTTTCTCAAGAAGGCGGGACGCTTCGCGGCGGTCACCCCGCCAGCCATCACGCTTCTGCTCGGCACGAGCTTGAACTCCAGGGCAATCGCCAAATCGGGCGGATGGCCGGGCAACGGCTGGGGGGACAAGAACCACATTCACATCGGCCCTCCCGGCCAAACCGGAAAATAGTGGTTCGAGAAATTTAGGCCTTTGTTCGACAGCATTTGAAATGCCCGGGCCGCTCGCTCGATCAGCCCGGGCTTTTTTGCTGGGCGCTGATCTGGCCCATCCGCATGCGCGGACCTTCCACCATCCCGAGCATCTCGGAGCTCGACACGTTGTAGAGCGCGTCGTTTGGGATCTGGCCGAGGTCGAGGCCTGGTTGCGTGCTCGCCGGGCGGTACCTATCAGGCGCGCCAAGCTCGCGATGCAAGTTTGCGAAAGACCGGTCCTGTCAAAGCGCTGGATCGGGCTCAAAGGCCGTCATCGTCGGGGCATTAGCGCGATGGAGCGTCTTCTCCCCTCGACCCAAGCTTCGACCACGTCTGACCACTGCTGCATCATGTGGCGACGCTGGATCTCGTATTCCGCCTTGTTGTAGACGCCGCGAGAAGAGCGCCCAAAATACTTCTTGCCGCTGCCCAAACACCGGCATCAAGACCGTCAAAACGTTATGCTTTTGATTTTAAATGGAAAATCGACTCGAGAATATTTTCGACGTTTCACCAACTATCGAGACCAATCGGACGATTTCTCGCAGCTTGCGGCGTCCGATAGCGTGGTCTTTCAAAGTACCGTCACCGTGCCAACAGCGGCGAGGAGCTTTTGAGCCCGTGGCCTGCACCCCCTTGGCCGGCGGTCGATCCAGGGTCATTGTGTGGCGAGTAAGCATTCACTAGTCTTTCGGCTGGGCCGAGGATCGCACGCATGACGCCGAAACTGAACCGCTGGAAGCGCTTCGCCGACTGGGACGAGCGCCCGTTGCGTCTGGACAAGTTTGCGGCGGAAGATCCTGCCAACGGCTTCTCCGCTTTCTCCAGTCCGGCCGATCCCCAGCCTGGCATCGGCATCAAGGACGGGCGCGTCGTATCCCTCGATGGGGTGCTCGAACACGACTACGACATGATCGACCGCTTCATTGCCCGCCATCACATCGACCCGGAAGTGGCGCCCGAAGCGATGGCCCTGGAGTCAGCGACCATTGCGCGCTGGCTGGTCGACATGAACGTTCCGCGCGAAAAGCTCGTGCGGCTCGCCCACGGCATGACGCCTGCGAAACTCGCTGAGGTCGTGTCGCAGCTCAACGCGCTGGAGATCGCCTTCGCCTACTCGAAGATGCGAGCCCGCAAGACGCCAGGCAACCAGGCGCATGTAACCAACGCCAAGGACGACCCGCTCCAGCTCGCCGCAGACGCCGCAACCGCCGTCGCCTTTGGCTTCGACGAGATCGAGACAACGATGCGTGTGTCGCGCAACGCCTGGTCCAACGCGGTGGCGTGCGCGGTAGGCGGCGCGGTCGGTCGCTGGGGAACGCTGTTCCAATGCTCCAGTGAGGAGGCCGAAGAGCTGCGCATCGCCATGGCCGGCTTTACCTCCTACGCCGAAACCGTTTCCGTCTACGGTACTGAAAAGTCGTTCACCGATGGCGACGACACGCCGTGGTCCAAGGCATTTCTCGCCGCCGCCTACGCCTCGCGCGGCGTCAAGATGCGCTGTACGTCGGGTGCCGGCTCCGAATTGCTGATGGGCTTCCATGAAGCAAAATCGCTGCTCTACCTTGAGGCGCGCTGCCTTTGCCTGCAGCGCGGCATGGGGGTGCAAGGCACGCAAAATGGCGGTATCGACGGAGCGCCTTTGACCGCCACTATACCCGGCGGTGTTCGCGAGCTGATGGCCGAGAACCTCATCGCCGTCTGGCTCGATCTCGAATGCGCCTCGGGCAATGACGCGCGCTCGACCGAATCGGAAATTCGCGTCGGCGCCAAGATCCTTCCCTACCTGATTGCCGGCTCGGATCTGATCTGCTCCGGCATGGGGTCGATCCTGAAATACGACAATTCGTTCAACCCGTCGCTGATCAACGGCGAGGAACTGGAAGATTATCTTGTGCTGCAGCGCGATTTCGAGGCCGATGGCGGGCTGACGCCGCTGCCCGAGTCGCGCGCGATCGAGCTGCGCGAGCGGGCGGTGGAAGCGATCGCCGCCGTGTTCGAGGAACTCGACCTTTCCTCACCGACCGAGGACATGAAGAGCAGCGTGGTCTACGCTTCCGGTTCCGACGACACGCGCAGCCTGATGCCACGCGACGTCAGCTTTATCAGCGAAGCCATCAAGGAGCGCGGCATCACCGTGATCGACGTCGTCAAGGCGCTGGCCAAGCGTGGGTTCCGAGAAGAGGCGGAGAACCTCCTCAACGTGGTCAAGCTGCGCCTCTCCGGTGACTATCTGCAGACCTCAGCCATGATCCGCGAGGGGCGGATCGTGAGTGCGGTCAACGATCCGAACGACTATCTCGGTCCCGGCTCCGGCTATCGCGTGTCCGAAGAACGGCGCCTGCAGCTCAATGACATCCGAGATGTGCTGGACCAGAAGGAAGTGCTGCGCTCGGAAGCCCTGCACGAGAAGGACGAGGCAAGGCACATCCGCTATCGCAACCTTGGGCCGGCAACGAACGGGCCAGCAAACGACGACGTGGTGATCGGCATCAGCCCGGCCTTCGGCTTGAAGCTTTACCGAACGACGGCCGGACATCGGCTGTCCGAGGTGCTTGGCGCCATGCTGGATGCGATCCGCGCACGCGGGCTCAAGGCGCGCGTCGTTCGCTTTCGCCATACGGCCGATACGTCCTTCCTCGGCCTGTCCGCTGCGCGGCTTGCCGGCAGCGGCATCGGCATCGGCATCCAGGCCAAGGGCACGGCCGTCATTCACCAGCGTGACCGCCAGCCGCACAACAACCTCGAACTGTTTTCCAATGCGCCGATCACCAGGCTTGAGCACTATCGCGCGCTGGGTGCCAATGCGGCGGCCTATGCGCTGGGCGAAATGCCAGAGCCCATCGTTGTGCCGCAGCGGGGCGAGGCCATGGGGTCTCGCTACCACGCCCGCGTCGCCCTGATCTACGCCATCGAAACCGGACTGACGGAGGCCGGTGCGGCTCCCGAAGAGGTCGACGTCACCCTGACGGAGGTGAAATCGTGACCCTCACGCGCGCCGACTATCCGCTCGCCGAAACACAGCCCGGCACTGTTGCGGGCAAGCGCGGCAAGTCGCTTCCTGAGATAACGCTGGATTCGGTGCTTGCGGGCGACGTGACGATGGAAGACCTTCGCATCACACCACAAGCGCTGCAGGCACAGGCCGACATCGCGCGCGATGTCGGCCGGCCGACACTGGCACTCAACTTCGAGCGTGGGGCAGAGCTTGTCGAGGTGCCGCAGGATTTCATCATGCAGGTCTATGAACTTCTGCGCCCCGGACGCGCCAAGTCCAAGGAAGAATTGCTCGAGGCCGCCGCCACGATGCGCGGCACCTATCAGGCCGAACGCATCGCCCGTTTCATCGAAGAAGCCGCCGAGACCTACGCGGCGCGCGGCCTTTTCACGTTCCGCTTCTGAAAGAACCGCATGAGCTGGAAAACCGGATTCCGTTCGCTCTACTATCTCGGCGCACCCGAGCCGGATGATCCGGTGCTGGTTCCGGCGCAAACCGCCATCCTGGTCATCGACGTTCAGAACACCTACCTGGAGCGGCCGGACCGCGCGTCACTTTCGCCGCAGGAACAGCAACGCTACGATCTGTGGACGCCGTTCCACGAGCGCATGCACAGCACGGTCATACCGAACACGGCAAGACTGCTGGCGCTGGCACGGCATAACGGCATCGAATGCCTTTTTGCCCGCATCGCCTGTCACACGCAGGACGGGCGCGACCGCTCGCTTTCGCAGAAAATGCCAGGCTGGAACAATTTGCTGTTGCCAAAGAACGACGCGCCGTCGCAGCTCGTTCCAGAACTTCAGCCGGTCGGCGACGAAATCGTGGTGACCAAAACCACCGATTCCGCGCTGACGGGAACAAATCTGCGCCTGATCCTGCACAATCTCGGCATCCGGAATGTCATCTGCTGCGGTATCTTCACGGACCAGTGCGTGTCTTCGACTGTGCGCAGCCTGGCCGACGAAAGCTATGCCGTCATCGTGCTCGAGGATTGCTGCGCGGCGGCGACCGACGAGCTTCATCGCAAGGAGCTCGAAATCATCAACATGATCTACTGCCACGTGATGTCGAGCGGCGAGCTTTGCGAAATCATGGCCTTGGCAAAGTGACGCGGCGTCCGTAGTGTCGTGGCTGCACGAGCAGGCCGGGACACATCGGCCGCCATGTGCGGGGAACGGCATACAGCTGTCACGAATGGAGAGGGCTTCATGACCATGGAAACTGCACGCGGGACGATCGACGTCTCGAAAAGTAACAGCATCAATCTTTTGCACTCGAAGGCCGTGGGGCTCGCCGGAGTGCTGTTTCTCGCCGTCACCGGCGCGGCGCCGATGTCGGCGATGCTGGGCAATGTCCCGTTCGCGGCAGGCTACGGCATCGGCAAATACACGCCGGCAGCCTTCCTGATGGCGACGATCGTGCTGACCATCTTCTCGGTCGGCTATGCCGCGATGGCATCGCGGGTCTCCTCCGTCGGCGGCTTCTACTCCTTTATCAGCCAGGGGCTCGGCCGTGAGGTCGGCATGTCGGCGGGCATCGGCTCGCTCGCCTGCTACTCGCTGTTCGAAGCTTCCCTTACCGGACTGTTCGCATTTTTCGGCAATTTGTGGATTTCCCAGCACTTCGGCATCAACGTACCGTGGATCGTCCTTGCCCTGGTCATGATCGTGGTCATCGCGGCACTTGCCTACCGCGACGTGAAGGTGTCGGCGCGGTTGCTCGGCATAGCCCTCATTCTTGAGGTGATCATGCTTCTGATCTTTTCGCTGGGCGTGATTTTTGCCCATGGCGCAACGAATTTTTCCGGCGATTCGCTCAATGTGTTCAAGGTGTTCACGCCAGTCGCCGAACAGACAGTCGGAACCGTGGCTATCCCGGCGGGCGCGGCGGCCGTCGGCATCTTCATGGCGTTCTGGTCCTGGGTCGGCTTCGAGATGGCGCCGAACTATGCCGAGGAATCCCGCGATCCCAAGCGCATCATTCCGCAATCGCTGCTGATCTCGGTCATTGGCCTCGGCCTGTTCTACACCTTCGTCAGCTGGTGCGCGGTGGCGGCCTATCCGACCGAGGCCGATATGGTAGCCAAGGCTTTCTCCGACGGCGTGAACTTCTTCCTGACGCCCATTCAGACTTTTGTCGGCGGCTGGGGCTACCAGCTGATGTCGCTGCTCATCCTGACCAGTTCCTTCGCCTGCGGCATGGCCTTCCACAACACTGCTTCCCGCTATTTGTATTCGCTGGCGCGCGAAGGCGTCCTGCCGCAGGCGATCGCCGAGACGCATGACCACCACAAGAGCCCACACAAGGCCTCGGCGCTGCAATCGGTGCTGGCGGCGGTATGGGTGCTGCTCTACGGTCTGGCCTACGGCTTCGACGATCCGTCCGGACAGGCCTGGCTTGGCGTCTATACGCTGTTTGCTGTGCTTGGCACCGGACTGCTTTTGGTGCTGCAAGCCGTTGTCTCGCTGGCGATCTACATGTGGTTCAAGAAGAACGGCGGCGGCAGCATGCTGACGACTGTCATCGCGCCGTTGATCTCACTCATTGTCCAACTGGTCCTCGTCTACACGCTTGTTGCCAATCTCGCCACCCTGGGCGGCACCAATGGCTTTGCCAGGAGCATCCCCTATGTCGGGCTTGCTATCCTTATCGTCGGCTTGATCTGGGGCTTCGTGCTGAAGTCGGCCAACCCCAAGGCATATGAGAACATCGGTCACATGGTGAACGAGGGCTAGGGCGCCTACGGCCCAGAAATCCTTGCGACAGCGGCGACAGGGCATCCGCTCTGTCCCCGTCACATCTTGGAGCTTCAAGTCATGACCCAGTCCTTGAAGGGTCGGTCTGTCGTCGTTACCGGCGGATCGAAAGGCATCGGCAAGGGCATAGCGCGGGTGTTCGCACTCTCGGGTGCCAAGGTCGCGATCGTTGCGCGCCATCCCGACCAGGCCGAAGCCGCGGCCGCCGAGATCGGCCATGGCGCCTTTGGTGTGGTTGGCGACGTTACCGCGCTCGCCAGCATCGAGAGCGCGCTTGCAGTGGCAGCCGCGAGAAACGGTCGTATCGACGTTTTGTGCGCCAATGCCGGCATCTTTCCGCAAGCGCGGCTCGAAGACATGACCTCGCAGCAATGGGACGAGGTTGTCGACACCAACCTCAAGGGCACCTTCCACGCGGTCAAGGCAGCGGTTCCCTATCTCAAGACATCCGACCAGGGCCGCATCGTGCTGACGTCGTCGATCACCGGCCCGATCACCGGTTTTCCCGGCTGGTCGCACTACGGCGCCACCAAAGCGGGACAGCTCGGCTTCATGCGAACGGCTTGCATCGAACTGGCGAAATACAGCATCACCATCAACGCCGTCATGCCGGGCAACATCGTGACCGAAGGCCTTGCCGGCCTGGGCGAGGACTATCAGAAGACCATGGCCGCCTCGATCCCGCTCAAGCGGCTCGGAACGGTGGAGGACATCGGCTACGCCGCGCTCTACTTTGCGTCGAAAGAAGCAGGCTACGTGACAGGGCAGACGATCATCGTCGACGGCGGCCAAATCCTGCCGGAGAGCCTGGAAGCGCTGGCATAGAGTGGTTCAAAACTTGCTCAGATACGCCTCGCACAGCCCGACCGTTCCTTCGGTATAGGGCAGGCCCACCGACCTGGCGAGGTCCGTCTCCGCGTGCGAGCCGATCCACGCAACCAGCAGCAGACGGCGCAGCATCACAAAGGTCGGGATCTCGTCCTCGTCCGCCTTGGGCAGATCAAGCACGCGGCGATAGCCGGTCGTCCACGACTGGATAAGATCGGCAGCCTGCGGTTCGTGCTCGTAGAAAGAGATGGGCGTCGCGGCATCATACATATACCAGCCAAAGCCGCAGTCGTCGAAGTCGATGACCTTCACTGTCTTGCCGTCGATCAAAAGGTTGGCGAGCCGCAGATCGCAATGGATAAGGCCGAAGCGGTCATGGCCCTTGCCGAAGGCAGCGAGCCTGCGGCCGATCAGCTCCGCGGTGCGGCCAAAGAGCTTGGCTTTCGCGGCGTCGACGCCCATGCCGTCCCGCCAGCGTCCCCAATGCGGCCTCTCCTCGCCGAGGCTCGTCTCAAAATCCCACACGTGGCGGCTGAACCACGAAGGGCGCCGCCACTGCCGGGCGTGGATGTGCATGCGGGCCGTTACCTCGCCCAGCACCTCGAAAGGTTCGCTAAGCGCCTCGCCTATGCCCGGCTCCGAACCGGTCTCCCATTGCGACAACACGACATGGCGGGGTTGCGCCAGTCTGGCATGGCCGACAAGCTGGATTTGCTCACCGTCCTTCCCCGCCACCGGCACGGGTGTGGGGACGATCCCGGTCTGGCGCAGATCGGCCAGCCAGGCCAGTTCTGATTGGATGGCTGTCCTTGAATGGTAGCCGTCGCGATGGATCCGGAGCGCCCACCGCCGGCCGTCGCGAGCCGCAATCTTGTAGGTCGCATTCTCCGACAGGTTGATCATCTCGACGGAAACGTCCGCCGGCAGATCGTAGTTGGCGGTGGCCGCCTCCGCCGTCTCCTGCAGGATGCCGAGTTGCTGGTCGTGGGTGAGTGCGTCGAAATCCGTCACTGTCCGCCCTGCCCTATCATTGCACCCTTGTCCCCTGTCAGAATCCGCGCGATCACGGCAAGCCCGGCCGCCAGCTCGAACCGGACGCTTGGCAGTTTCAACCAGGTTCGGGACATGTCAACTCGCCTTGCCTGCCTGATGCAGCAACTCTCGGGCGCGCGGCATTGCCGCGTCGAAGCGATCCATGATGTCCCGGCAGGTTTCTGGATCCAGAAGCACGCCAGGCTTCCACTGCAGCACCCGCTTGTCGAGCGACGAGAAGATCGCCCAGACGCCCTGCTCGTAGAGTGCACGCGACGCGAAGACGGCGCCCTCCGGGTGATTGCTGAATTCCAGACCGAGGATCACGCCCTTCTGCCGCACCCCGGTGAAGATATCGCCGTGACGAGCCAGCATCTCGCGCATGGCCTGCGTCATGAACTCGGTCACGGTGCCGACATTGGCCACCAGTTCAGGCCGCTGCAGCATCTCGATGACCTTGTGGCCAACGACACAGCCGAGCTCGGCCCCGCCGGTGGTCGAGATGTGGGCCGCACCATCCTCGTTGAGCCAGCCGCCGGCCTTGTCGTTCACCAGCGCCGCGCTGATCGGATAGAGGCCGCCGGATAGGCCCTTTGCCGTCACCATGATGTCCGGCTGGACACCATAGGCCTGCCAGCCCCACATGCTGCCGGTCCGCATCAGGCCGGTCTGGACCTCGTCGGCGATGTACATCGCGCCATGTTTTTCGCACAGCGCCTTGCAGGCGTTGAGATAGCCGTCCTTCGGCATCGGGAAGCCGTAGGTGGCGGGGATCGTCTCCATAATCAGCGCCGCTACGTCTTCGCCCTCGAGCGCCTGCGCCATGGCGTCGATATCGTTGAAGGGCACCTGGATGAACGTCTCCGGCTGGTCGGAGAGAAAGATCTTGGTGAAGCGATCGTCGCCGGTCGCTACCGCGAGCCCCGAATGTCCGTGATAGCCTTTGATGATCGACACGATCTTGCGCCGCTTGGTAGCATAGCGAGCGCTCTTGATGGCGATGTCCACCGCCTCCGCGCCGCCCGGCGCGAAGATCGCGTATTTCATGCCGGGCGAGACATTGATGAGGGATTCGGCTAGCGCCGTTCGCGCCACGGAAGGGAACCAATGGTTGCCGATGTCGAAATAGTCGAGTGCGCTCTTCAGCGTCTCTACGAGCTGCGGATTGCGGTGACCGAGATTGTAGGTGCCGCCATTGAGGTGCAGGTCGATCAGGCGACGCCCCGACATGTCGTAGAGGAAATAACCCTCCCGCCTCCCGATCACCAGGTCGATCCCGGCCTTCTGCCAGAACCTGGTCTTGTCAGGATTCCAGAAACGCATTGCCTTGTCGAAAAAATCCTGCTTCGACTCGAACTCGAAGGGGCCGAAGTCGTACATGCCTGTCTTGTCCTCAAGGTTGACGCGCGCGCACCGGAGCGGCCGAGGCTCGCCCGCCGGATGATGCAGGATTACAAGCCGGCGAGAAAGGGTGAAGAGGGATGATCCTGAAGGACAGGACCGCAATCGTCACCGGCGCGGGATCCGGCATCGGCAGGGCTGCGGCGCTGATCATCGCGCGCGAGGGTGCAGTGGTCGGCGTGGCGGATCGGAGCACCGACGGCGCCAACGCGACCGTCGAACAAATTCTTGCCGCAGGTGGCCGGGCAAAGGCACTTGTGTTCGACCTGACCGACGATCAGGCGCTTGAAGCCGGCTTTCACGATTTCATCCACACTCAGGGCAGGATCGACATCCTGCACAATCATGCCGGCGTACAGGTCGAAGGCGACGTGCTCGGTGTGAGCGTGAAAGGCTTCGACACCTCCTGGACTCTCAATGTGCGGGCTCACTTCCTGGGTGCCCGCATCGTGATGCCATTCATGAAGAAGGCAGGCCGCGGCGTCATCCTCAACACATCGTCGAGCTCCGGCGTGCTCTACGATCGCGAGATGATCGCCTATACGACGACCAAGCACGCGGTGATCGCGATGACAAGGCAGATGGCCGGCGACTATGGCCGCTTCGGCATTCGCGTCAACGCGCTTTGCCCGGGCTGGGTGGACACGCCCTTCAATGCTCCTTTCATCGCCCAGATGGGAGGCCGAGAAGCCATCGAAGCCTACATCCGCGAAAGGGTACCGCTTGGCCGTTGGGCAAGCGTCGAGGAAATCGCGGAGGCAGTGCTATTTCTGGTGTCTGACCGCTCCTCGTATATGACGGGTCAGATTCTGGTTGTCGATGGAGGAGAAACGGTGGTCTAGCCGTTAGCCTTCAAGACGAGGCTGTCAATTCGACCGGAGTTAGAATCTTTGAATAGAACAGTCATTCCGTTTCCAATCGGGCCTCGCCGAAGCTTGTAATATGGTGTCAGAGACCATCGTGTCAGAGACAAGGGATCACAACCCCCAAACCACTGCCTGCTCATGGCGCTTGATCAGATGCTTGAGATTTTCGAAGCTCTTGCGGATATGGGCTGAAAAGGCCTCGACCGCCGGGGCGCGCAGATCCTCGGTGCGGTAGAGCAGGCCGAGCGCGCGTTCGGGATGCGGGATGTTGACCGGCAGCGCGGTGATCGCTTTCTCGGCGCGGAAGGCAAAGACGACGCTGTGCGGCAGGATTGTGAGCGCGTCGCTCGCTTTCATGTAGTTGATGGCGCTGGTCAGCGAGCCGCCAGCATAGCGGATCTTGATCTCGGTCGCGCCTAGCGACAACGCAAGGCTGCGCAGGTCAGCAAGCAGCGGACTGCCTGGCGGCGGCGCGATCCAGGGATAGTCGAGCAGCTCGACAGCGTTGAGCCGGCGCTTTAGAAGCAACGGATGAGTGGAGCGGCAGGCGACGATGTTGCGACCCGGGAGGATTTCCTGGAAGCGCATGCCCGAGCCCTCGTCGAGCATGTCGATCGGGCAGATGGCGAGGTCGATGCGGTCGGCGTTCAATGCCTCGCGCAAATCCGGCAGGTAGCCGTAGCTCTGGTCGATGCGGACATCCGGCGAGGCGTTCTGGAACTCGGCGATCATGCCGGAGATCAGCGCATCCATGAAGAAGGGCGTGCCGCCGACCCGGACCAGGCCGGTGCGGCCCTGGCGAAAACGCTCGACCAGCGTCGACGCCTTGCGCGAGGCCACCAGCATGGCCTGGCCGTGATCGGCCAGCGCGCGCCCGAGCGGCGTCGGCTGCAACGGGCGCCGGCCCTTCAGAAACAGCGGCTCGCCGAGCCGCTTCTCCAGCATCGACAAGGTGCGCGAAACCGCCGGCTGCGTCAGTCCAAGCAGGGCAGCGCCTTCGGTGACGCCACCGGCCTGGACCACGGCAGCGAGTTGCACCAGATGCCGTTCATCGAGCTTCATAGCAAATTGCTATATTAACTCTCCAAGAAATCATCAAGTGCTACGCATCAACCTGCTAGCTTCATCGCAGGAGGAAGCATGGCAGACCGTTGGTTCAACGAGACGAATTCGGCCGAGCTCGTCGTCGAGCGGCTGAAGCGGCGCGCCAACGGGGCGCTGCCGAAATTCCTCGCCTCGCTGGTCGAGCATCTGCATCTTGCCGTGCGCGAAACGCGTCCCACCGCCGAGGACTGGCGGCATGCCATCAAATTCCTCACCAACGTCGGCCATGCCAGCGACGACAGGCGGCAGGAATGGGTACTGCTTTCCGACCTGCTAGGCGTCACCGCACTGATCGAGGAGATCAACTCGCGCCGGCCGAAAGGCGCCACCCCCAACACCGTGCGCGGGCCGTTCTACCGCGCCGACGCGCCGCGCCTGCCACTCGGCGCGAACATCTCGCTCGACGGCAAAGGGGAAACCCTGCAGGTGCGTGGCCGCGTCACCGATCTCGACGGCGAGCCGGTTGCCGGCGCGACGATCGAGACCTGGCAGGCCAATGCCCAGGGTTTTTACGAGAACCAGCAGCCCGACCTGCAGCCGGAGTTCAACCTGCGAGGTGTGTTCGAGACCGGCAAGGACGGGTCTTTCCACTACCGGACCATCAGGCCCTGCGGCTATGCCGTTCCGGCTGACGGGCCTGTCGGCCAGATGCTCGGCGGCATCGGCTATCCGCTCAGGCGGCCGGCGCATCTGCATTTCATCGTCAAGGCCGACGGCTTCGAGACCATCAGCACGCATGTCTATGATGCCGGCGACCCGCTGCTTGCCGAAGACGCGCTGTTCGGCGTCAAGCAGGAATTGCTCGGCGCCTTCCGCAAGCAGGATGCACATTGGGCGCTCGACTTTACTTTCGTGATGGTGCGGGCCAGGAAAGAACGGCGGGCGGCATGACTCTGGGTTTCACCTATCAGGGCAGCAGCGCCCGCATCGTCTTCGGCAACGGCGCGTCGGCGCATGCGGCCGACCACATCGAAGCTCTAGGATGCCGCCGCGCGCTCGTGCTCTCGACGCCGCAGCAGGCCAAGGACGGCGAAGCGCTGGCCGAACGACTCGGCGCGCTCTGCGTCGGCACGTTTTCCGGCGCCACAATGCACACGCCGGTCGAGGTCACCGAGCGCGCCGTCGCCAGGGCCGCCGAGGTCAAGGCCGACTGCGTGGTGTCGCTCGGCGGCGGGTCGACGACCGGACTCGGCAAGGCGATTGCCTATCGTACCGACATCACCCAGGTCGTCATTCCGACCACCTATGCCGGATCGGAAGTGACGCCGATCCTCGGCCAGACCGAAGGCGGCGCCAAGACGACGTTGCGCAGTCCCAGGGTGTTGCCTGAAGTGGTGATCTACGACCCCGAACTGACCCTTGGCCTGCCGGTCGGCATGAGCGTGACCAGCGGCCTCAATGCCATCGCCCATGCCGCCGAAGGCCTCTACGCAGAGGACCGCAACCCGATCACCTCGATGATGGCGGCCGAAGGCATGCGCGCGCTGAAGGAGGCGCTGCCGGTCATCGTTGCCAGCCCGCACGACGCGGAAGCCCGGGCCAAGGCGCTCTACGGCGCGTGGCTTTGCGGCACGGTCCTCGGCCAGGTCGCCATGGCGCTGCATCACAAGATCTGCCACACGCTGGGTGGCAGCTTCGACACGCCGCATGCCGAAACGCACGCGATCATGCTGCCGCACACGATCGGCTTCAACGCCGTTGCCGTGCCCGAGTTGCTCCGGCCGGTGGCCGAGATCTTCGGCGGCTCGCCCGGGCAAGCGCTTCACGATTTCGCCAAATCGATCGGCTCGCCGCTGGCGCTCAGCGATTTCGGGCTGAAGGAGAGCGACCTCGACCGCGCGGCCGAGATCGCCACGAAAAGCCCCTACCCCAATCCGCGGCCCTTCGACCGCGCGGCCATCCGCTCGCTGTTGCAAAGCGCATGGCAAGGAGAGCGTCCACCACATTGAGTTCTATCGGGAGGAGAACAAGATGATTACCAGACGTGAATTGCTGAAGACCGCCGCCGCCACCGGCCTCATTGCCGGCACTGGCGGATTGGCCATGCCGTCGATCGCCCGGGCCGCCACCATCAAGCTTGGCTATGTGAGCCCGCAGACCGGACCGCTTGCGGCCTTCGCCGAAGCGGACAAATTCATCATCGACGGTTTCCTGGCCGCGACAAAGGCTGCGGGGCTCGACTACCAGGTCGTCGTCAAGGACAGCCAGTCCAACCCGAACCGCGCGGCGGAAGTCGCCAAGCAGCTGATCGTCGACGACGAGGTCAGCCTGATGCTGGTCGCCTCGACGCCGGAGACGACCAATCCGGTCACCACCACCTGCGAGGCGGAAGAAGTTCCCTGCATCTCTACCGTCGCGCCTTGGCAGCCATGGTTCATCGGCCAGCAAGGCAATCCGGCTGACCCGGCGTCCTGGAAACCGTTCAAAAGCGCCTTCCACTTCTTCTGGGGGCTCGAGGACGTCATCGCCGTCTACACCAACATGTGGGCGCAGGTCGAAACGAACAGACATGTCGGCGGGCTGTTTCCCAACGACGGCGACGGCAACGCCTGGGGCGACAAGGTGGTCGGCTTCCCGCCGGTGCTCGACAAGGGCGGCTATACGCTCAACGATCCCGGCCGCTATCAGAACCTCACCGACGATTTTTCGGCGCAGATCAACGCGTTCAAGTCGGCGAACTGCGACATCATCACCGGCGTGATGATCCCGCCCGATTTCACCACCTTCTGGAACCAGGCGCAGCAGCAGGGCTTCAAGCCGAAGGTCGCCTCGATCGGCAAGGCGATCCTGTTCCCGCAGGCGGTCGAGGCGCTCGGCAAGACCGGCAACAATCTGTCGTCGGAAGTCTGGTGGACGCCCAGCCATCCGTTCAAGTCGTCGCTGACCGGCGACAGCTCGGCGCAGCTGGCGGAAGGCTTCACCAAGGCGACCGGCAGGCCGTGGACGCAGCCGATCGGCTTCGTGCATGCGCTGTTCGAGCTTGCCGCCGATGTGATGAAGCGGGCCGACGCCGGCGACAACGCCGCGGTGATCAATGCCATTGCCGCAACCAAGCTCGACACCATCGTCGGCCCGATCGCCTGGAACGGCGCCAATCTGCCGCCCTTCGCGACCAAGAACGTCGCCAAGACGCCGTTGGTCGGCGGCCAATGGCGGCTGAAGGACAGCGGCGCTTACGACCTTGTCATCACCGACAACAAAACGGCGCCAAACATCCCGACCGGCGGCAAGATGGAAGCCATCGCGTGAGCGCGCTCGCCGATCTTTCCTTCTCCCGGCCCACGGGGACAAGGTGGCCCGAAGCGCCGGATGAGGGGCGGCGCCGGCGTCCCATAGGTTTGTGCTGCCCCTCATCTGCCTGCCGGCATCTTCTTTCCGTAAACGGGGAGAAGAAAGGCTGACCATGCCCATCCTCGCCCTCGACAACGTCTCGAAGAGCTTCGGTGCGCTGACCGTTACCGACAAGGTTTCGTTCGCGCTCCAAAGCGGCGAGGCGCTGGGCATCATCGGGCCGAACGGCGCCGGCAAGTCGACGCTGTTCAACCTGATCACCGGCAACATCCGTGTCGATGCCGGCCAGGTGACGTTCGACGGCGCCGACGTGACCCGGCAGCCGCCGATGGCGCGCTGCCTCGCCGGCATCGGGCGCACCTTTCAAATCCCACAGCCTTTCGAGAAACTGACGGTGTTCGAGAACCTCCTGGTGGCGGCGACCTTCGGTGCGCGCAAGCGCGAAGGCGAGGTCTCGGATGATTGCGCCTCGATCCTTGCCGAGACCGGACTGCTTGGCCGCGCCAACCAGCCGGCGGGCAGCCTCAGCCTGTTGCAGCGCAAGCGGCTGGAGCTTGCCCGCGCGCTCGCCACGCAGCCCAAAGTGCTGCTGTTGGATGAAATCGCCGGTGGCCTGACCGAAGCGGAATGCCATCAGCTCGTCGAGACCATCCAGGCGATCCACCGCCGCGGCGCCTCGATCATCTGGATCGAGCACGTGCTCAACGCGCTGAATTCGGTGGTCAGCCGGCTGCTGGTGCTCAATTTCGGCAAGGTGATCGGCATCGGCGAGCCGGACGAGATCATGGCCTCGCAAGCGGTGCGCGAGATCTATCTCGGGATAGAAGTCTGATGGCGCTGCTCGAGACAAGGAGGCTGACGGCTTTCTACGGCGACTTCCAGGCACTGTTCGGGGTCGACGTGGCGCTCGACGCCGGCGAGACGGTGGCGATCATCGGCGCCAATGGCGCCGGCAAGTCGACCTTGCTGCGCTCGATCTCCGGCGTGCTCGCCAATGGCGCCGACCAGGTGCTGTTCGAGGGCCGGCCGGTCGGCGCGTTGCCGGCGCCGGAGATCGTCGCGCTCGGCATCGCCATGGTGCCGGAGGGCCGTAGACTCTTCCCGTCGCTCTCCGTGGAGGAAAACCTTCTGATCGGCCGATATGGCCGCGCAGTCGCCGGCGCGTGGTCGCTGGAGGGGGTCTACGATCTCTTCCCGATCCTGAAGGAGCGCCGGCGCAATCCAGGCACGGCACTGTCGGGAGGGCAGCAGCAGATGGTGGCGATCGGTCGCGCGCTGATGTCCAACCCGCGCGTGCTTTTGTGCGACGAGATCAGCCTCGGCCTGGCGCCGGTGGTCATCAAGGACATCTATGCCGCCTTCCCGAGAATTCGCGCCGCCGGCGCCTCGATCGTCATTGTCGAGCAGGATATCGGCCAAGCGCTGAAAGTCGCCGACCGCGTCTACTGCATGATGGAAGGACGCATCACGCTGTCCGGTCGTCCGAGCGAGATCGGTCGCGACGACATCCACGCCGCCTATTTCGGGACGAAGACGCCATGATGTGGCTCGACACCATCGTCCAGGGCATCTTGCTTGGCGGCCTCTATGCGCTGTTCGCCGCCGGCTTGAGCCTGGTCTTCGGCATCATGCGGCTGGTCAATCTCGCGCATGGCGACTTGATCGTGCTCGCCGCCTTCCTGATCCTGGTTCTGGTCACGGCGCTGGGGCTCAATCCGTTCGTGGCGGCGCTGGTCGCCATACCGGTGATGTTCGCGCTCGGCTTCGCGTTGCAGTACCTGGTGCTCAACCGCACGCTTGGCCCGGACATCCTGCCGCCGCTGCTCGTCACATTCGGTCTGTCGATCGTCATCCAGAACGCGCTGCTCGAACGCTTTTCCGCCGACAGCCGCCGCGTCTCGGCCGGCGCGCTGGAAACCGCATCGCTGCAACTCGGCCCGATCAATATCGGCACGATGCCGCTTCTGACCTTCCTGTCCGCGATCGCGGTGATCGTGGGCTTGAACCTCATCTTCTACCGCACGTCGCTCGGCCGCGCCTTCCGCGCCACCTCCGACGATCGCGTCACCGCTGGCCTGATGGGCATCCGGCCCGACCGCATCTTCGCCATCGCCACCGGCCTTGCCATGGTGGTGGTGACGATCGCCGCGCTCTATCTCGGCACGCGCGCCAATTTCGATCCGACCATCGGCCCGGCGCGACTGGTCTACGCCTTCGAGGCGGTGATCATCGGCGGTCTCGGCTCGTTCTGGGGAACGCTTGCCGGCGGTATCATCATCGGCGTGGCGCAGACCGCCGGCGCCTCGATCAATCCGGAATGGCAGATCCTCGCCGGGCACATCGCTTTCCTGCTGGTGCTTCTGGCGCGCCCGCGCGGCCTGTTTCCAAGGGCGGTGGATTAATATGGCGGTCGAGGCGCTGCAGAGCTTCAGGGTCGAGACGCGCACGCGGCTGTCGTCGGCTTTCCTCGTGGTTGCAATCGCCGTGCTGGCGATCGGCTTCGCCGCGCCGCTGTTCAGCTCGCGCGTGGTGATCCAGGATCTGTTCTTCATCCTGACGATGCTGGTGCTGGCACAATGCTGGAACCTGCTTGCCGGCTTCGCCGGCCTCGTCTCCGTCGGCCAGCAGGCCTTTGTCGGCTTCGGCGCCTACACGATGTTCGCCGCCGTCATCCTGCTCGGCCTCGATCCGCTGGTCGGCATCGTGCTCGCCGGACTGCTGGCGGCCCTGCTCACTGTGCCCACCGGCTTCTTCGTCTTCCGCCTGCAAGGCGCCTATTTCGCCATCGGCACCTGGGTGATCGCCGAGGTGGCGCGGCTTTCCTTCGCGCAATGGAAGGCGCTCGGCGGCGGCACCGGAACCTCGCTGCCCTCGGGCGCGACGCGCGACATGTTCGGCGTGCGATGGATCGCCGATCTGTTCGGCTGGCGCGCCTCGCAGGCGACCGATGTGCTCTGCTATTGGCTGGCGCTTGCTCTGGCCGCCGCCACCATCCTCTTCATCCACAGGCTTCTGCGCTCCCGCCAGGGTCTCGGCCTCGCCGCCGTGCGCGACAATCAGGAAGCGGCGCGCGCCGTAGGCGTCGATCCGCGCTGGATGAAGTCGACGGTCTATCTCCTGGCGGGTCTGGTCAGCGGCGTCACCGGCGCGCTGATCTATGTGCAGAAGGCCCGCATCTCGCCCGACGCCGCGTTCTCGGTCACCGACTGGACGGCCTATGTCATCTTCATCGTGGTGATCGGCGGCATCGGCACGATCGAGGGACCGATCGTCGGCGTCATCGTTTTCTTCGTGCTGCGCAACGTGCTGGCCGATTATGGCTCCTGGTACCTGCTCATCCTCGGCCTGATCGGCATCCTGGTGATGCTGGTGGCGCCACGCGGCTTGTGGGGCCTGTTTACGGACCGCACCGGAATCCAGCTCTTTCCCGTCCGTCGCATGCTGACGGGCGCATCGACGACAAAGACCATCACGGGAGGCACGCATGGCTGATATCACCACCGACGTTCTCATCATTGGCACCGGGCCGGCCGGTTCGGCCTGTGCCGCGCTGCTTGCCACCTACGGCGTCGAGAACATGGTGATCAACCGCTACCGGTGGCTCGCGAATACACCACGAGCGCACATCACCAACCAGCGCACCATGGAGGTACTGCGCGACCTCGGCCGGGAGGTCGAGGACGAGGCCTATATGTTCGCCGCCGAGCAGGACCTGATGGGGGAGAACGTGTTCTGCACGTCGCTGGCCGGCGAGGAGATCGGTCGGCTGAAGACCTGGGGCAAGCATCCCAACTCGCGCGCCGAGCACCAGCTTTCCTCGCCTTCGCGGATGAACGACCTGCCACAGACCTTCATGGAGCCGCTGCTCTACAAGACCGCCTGCTCGCGCGGCACGCAGGGGCGCATGTCGGTCGAGTATCTCAGCCATGTCCAGGATGCGGACGGCGTGACGACGACCTGCCGCGACCGGTTGACCGGCAAGGATTTCACCATCCGTTCGAAGTATCTGGTCGGCGCCGACGGCGGCAATTCGAAAGTCGCTGAGGACGCCGGCCTCACCTTCGAAGGCAAGATGGGCGTCGGCGGCTCGATGAACATCCTGTTCAAGGCGGACCTCTCCAAATATGTCGCGCACCGCCCCTCGGTGCTCTACTGGGTGGTGCAGCCGGGCGCCGATGTCGGCGGCATCGGCATGGGCCTGGTGCGCATGGTGCGGCCCTGGAACGAGTGGCTGATCGTCTGGGGCTACGACATCAACCAGCCAGCGCCGATCGTCGACAAGGCCTTCGCCACCAAGGTCGCGCGCGATCTGGTCGGCGATCCGGAGCTCGATATCGACATCCTCCAGGTCTCGACCTGGACGGTGAACAACATGTACGCCACCACCATGCAGAACGGCCGCGTTTTCTGCATGGGCGATGCGACCCACCGGCATCCGCCGTCCAACGGGCTCGGCTCCAACACCTCGATCCAGGACGCCTTCAACCTCGCGTGGAAACTCGCCTATGTCCTTGGCGGCAAGGCGGGCGCGAAACTGCTCGACAGTTTCCAGATCGAACGGGCGCCGGTCGCCAAGCAGATCGTGACGCGCGCCAACAAGTCGATCGAGGAGTTCGGGCCGATCTTCAAGGCGCTGGGACTGCTGGATTCGATCGATCCGGTGAAGATGCAGCAGAACATGGACGCGCGCTGCGACGACACGCCCGCGGCCGAGGAGCAGCGGCGCAGGATCCGCGAGACCATCGCCTTCAAGGTCTACGAGTTCGACGCGCATGGCGTCGAGATGAACCAGCGCTACCGTTCGGGGGCGGTGCTGACCGATGGGCAGAAGGAGCCGGCCTTCGAGAAAGACGCCGAGCTGCACTACCAGCCGACGACGTGGCCGGGCGCCCGGCTGCCGCATGCCTGGGTGTTCGGCGAAGGCGGCGCCAAGGCCTCGACGCTCGACCTCTGCGGCAAGGGCCGCTTCACCGTCTTCACCGGCATCGGCGGCAAGGGCTGGGTCGACGCCGCCAAGCTGCTCGCCCATGAGCTCGGCGTCGACATCAACGCGCATGTCATCGGACCGCGGCAGATCTGGCAGGACCTTACCGGCGACTGGGCCAATCTGCGCCAGGTTCGCGACAGCGGCATCGTGCTGACCAGACCCGACCAGCATGTCTGCTGGCGGCGCGAGACGATCGCGGTCGATCCGGTTGCGGAGCTGCGCCGCGCGCTGAAATCCGTTCTGGCCTTAGGAGGTGCATGATGGACGCACACGAAAAGGGTTTCTTCACCGAGGCGAACTCGATCGAGGTCGTCACCGGCCGCAACAAGAACGCCAGGGACGAGCGGCTGAAACAGGTGATGGAGGTGATCACCCGCAAGCTGCACGAGGCGGTCAAGGAGATTGAGCCGACGCAGGACGAATGGATGCAGGCGATCCTGTTCCTGACCAGGACCGGACAGCTCTGCACCGACTGGCGGCAGGAGTTCATATTGCTTTCCGACGTGCTCGGCGTGTCGATGCTGGTCGACGCGATCAACAACCGAAAGCCGTCCGGCGCGTCGGAATCGACGGTGCTCGGCCCATTCCACATCGCGGACGCGCCGGAACTGCCCATGGGCGCCAACATCTGCCTCGACAGCAAGGGCGAGGACATGGTGATCCATGGCCGCATCCTCGACACCGAAGGCAGACCTGTGGCCGGCGCGGTGCTCGACGTCTGGCAGGCCAATGATGAAGGCTTCTACGACGTACAGCAGAAAGGCATCCAGCCGGATTTCAACCTGCGCGGCGTGTTCCGCACCGGCGCTGACGGCCGGTACTGGTTCCGCGCCGTGAAGCCGAGATACTACCCGATCCCCGACGACGGCACGGTCGGCAAGTTGCTGCATGCGTTGGGACGCCACCCATACAGGCCGGCGCATCTCCACTTCATCCTCAAAGCAGACGGCTTCGAGACGCTGACCACGCACATCTTCGACCCCGACGACCCCTATATCAATTCGGACGCGGTCTTCGGCGTGAAGGAAAGCCTGCTCGCCGAATTCAAACGGGTCGTGGACCCGGGGAGATCGAAGGAGCTCGAGTTCGCCGGGCCGTTCTGGGACGTCGAGTATGATTTCGTGCTGGCGCACCCCCCAACAAGGTAACCGCCAATCAACAGCTGCGGTGCGGTCGCGATGGCCGGAGAAGCATTCCTGCTTTCGCCAGCGGGAGCGTCGCTAATTTCTCGCGAATTTCGCTTAGATCCTTTGCTTCAACGATCTGGCGAGTGCCGGGGATATCGCTGCGATGCCAGATTTGCCTTGTGAAGCCGATGCCATACAGATAAAGGGCCCCGGGCACCCTCGCCGACCACCAAATGTTCGAAGTTGGCGTCATTGAGCTGGTCAGACCGTCGTCGAGACAGAACGAGGAATTGCACGGATCGGTCCCCAGGCTCAGGCGACCGCCGCCATTGCGGGATGCGAGCGGGCGGATCGGACGCCCCTTATGAGATCCGCGCCCTTTTCCCCGATCATCATCGTCGGCCCATTCGTGTTGCCGCTGATGAGCACCGGCATGATCGAGGAATCGATCACCCGCAATCTCTCTATCCCGCGCAGCCGCAATTGCGGATCCACGACCGACATTTCGTCGACGCCCATCTTGCAGGTGCCTACGGGATGGTAGTCGCAGCAGGCATACTGCCTGATATAAGACATGATCTCCTCATCGCTTTTCGCGGAAGGCCCAGGCAGCCGCTCGACCTTGATGAATTTGGCGATCTCGCTCTGCGCCAACACTTCGCGAATGATGCGGACCGACTTCAGCGCCATGGCTCGATCGTATGGGTCCGAAAGATAGTTAGGATCGACCAGCGGCTCGTCCCCGGGGTTGGCCGAGCGAAGCTTGACCGAACCTATGCTGCGCGGCCGTAGAAACGTCGAGTTGATCGTAAAGCCGTGCCCATCAAGCCTCGTCTGACCGCCGCGCACCACCATGGCCGGCGCGATATGGATCTGCAGGTCGGGTCGGTTCGCACCCTCTGTCCGAAAGAAACCGCCGCCTTCGACAATGACCGAAGCAGCCGGGCCGTCGCGATAGAGCAGCCAGCGCATGCCGTGCAGAAGTGCCTTGGGATAGCGGTCCTGACCGTCATAGCTGATCGGGTCCTTCAGCGTCAGATGGACGTTGGTGCATAGATGATCCTGCAGGTTGCGGCCAACGCCCGGAAGATCGCACACCGGAGAAATCCCAAGCGCTTTCAGCTCGTCGGCCGGCCCGATGCCGGACAGGAGCAGCAGGCGCGGCGAATTGATTGCGCCTGCGGAGACGATCACTTCCCGACC
Organism: Mesorhizobium sp. M2E.F.Ca.ET.219.01.1.1; assembly: GCF_004016445.2. Classification (GTDB taxonomy): domain Bacteria; phylum Pseudomonadota; class Alphaproteobacteria; order Rhizobiales; family Rhizobiaceae; genus Mesorhizobium. Next base: position 123,948 of record NZ_SADT02000002.1, on the reverse strand, counting down.
AGCGCGCAGGACTTGCCGCGACCGCCCCTGCGCCAGTTCGACACCAACCGCGCGTCCGCCCTCGACCACCACGCGAGTGACCCAGGCATGTGTTCTGACCGTTAGGTTGGCGCGCTTGCTGACGGGATGCAGATAGGAGACGGCCGACGAACGCCGGCGCCCATCCCGGCAAGTAACTTGATAGAAGCCGGCGCCATACATCGTTTCGCCGTTGAAATCCGGATTGTACGGCAGGCCATACTGCTGCACCGCGCGCACGAAGGCCCGGGTCAGCGGGTGTGGGCCGACCTGGTCAGAAACACATAGCGGACCACCCTGGCCGTGATAGCGATTGGCCAGCCGGTCATTGTCCTCAGACTTCCGGAAATATGGCAGGACGTCCTCATAGGCCCACCCTTCGTTGCCGAGAGCCGCCCAATTGTCATAGTCCTCCTTCTGGCAACGGATGTAGATCATGGCGTTGATGGAACTCGACCCGCCAAGCGTCTTGCCCTGCGGATACCAGATGGAGCGGTTGTCGAGATTCGTCTGAGGGACAGTATGAAAACGCCAGTTGACGCCGGGACCAAACAACTTGCCGATGCCGCCGGGAATGTGGATCATCGGATTCCAGTCACGACTGCCGGCCTCCAGCAGCAGCACCTTGACCTCAGGATCTTCCGACAAGCGGTTGGCCAGCACGCAGCCCGCCGAACCGGCGCCGACGATGATGTAATCCCACATAGACTTCTCCACCCTAGTTCGCGCCAGATCGCAAGGGCCTACCTGCCCTTGAACACAGGCGGTCGTTTTTCGGCGAAGGCTCGCAGGCCCTCGACGCGGTCTTCCTTCGCGAATGCCTCGACCGTCAGCCGGTGCTCGACCTCCAGCCCGGATTTCAGGTCGGTCTCGAACGCCGCCAGCACTGCCCTCTTGGCATACGGAGTGATGGCGACCGACTTGGCAGCGATCGAGGCTGCGATTTCCAGCGCCCTGGGCAACAGCCTTTCAGGCGCGACCACTTCGCTGATCAGCCCTTTGCGTTCCGCCAGAGCCGCGTCGACCATCTCTCCGGTCAGCACCATCTGCATGGCGAATGACTTACCAACCAGGCGCGGCAGGCGCTGCGTGCCGCCGTCGCCGGGAAAGGAGCCGATCTTGATTTCAGGCGTGGCGAATTTCGCGGCATCGGAAGCGATGACTATGTCGCACAGCAGGGCAAGTTCGAGGCCGCCGCCCAGAGCGTAGCCGTTCACAGCGGCAATGATCGGCTTGGAAAAGCCCTCGATCGCGCGCCAGCAGGTCAGCCGCTCCGGATCGCCGTAGGAGGCAACACCCCGCTCCAGCATGTCTGAAATGTCCGCCCCCGCCGCAAAGGCGCGTCCAGCGCCCGTCAAGACCACGCAGCCAACGCTTGCATCAGCATCATGGATCGCGAGCAGATCGCGCAATTCGCCGAGTAATTCCTTTGACAGCGCATTCAGCTTTTCGGGCCGATTGAGTGTCAGCAGGCGGATGCCGGGAGACGGCTCCTCGGTAAGCACCAGGGCCTCGATCATCGATCAGGCGACCTTTCTGCATCCCGCGCTGAGACCAGCTTCAGCCAGCAGCCCGCGGATCTTTTCGATTTCGGCAACACCAGGCTTCATCAGTGGTGGCCTGACATGGGCTTCGTCCAATCGGCCGAGGATCACAAGTGCCTCCTTCATGCGATTGTGCATATCGAGAAGCGGCGCGTCATAGAAAGCCCTGACTGTCGGATAAATGCGATCGTTGATTGCCCTGGCAGTCTTCAGGTCATTCGCCTGCACGGCACGGTAAAGCGCGACCTGAAGATCGGCGATCACACTTCCGGCCCCCGAAAGAAGCCCGTCACAACCGAGAGCCAGGGACCCGAGCAGCCAGGCACTGTGGGTGGTCAGCGTATTTACTGGCCGATCGAGCGCCTTCAGTTCCCGTATCTGACGTTCGTGCAGGTTGCCGTCACCGCATTGGTCCTTGATGGCGACAATGGATGGGAAGCGGCGGCAAAGCTCCAGCAAAGTCGGCAACGGATAGGCAAGATTTGAGGCGAGCGGATACTGGAAAAGAATGATCGGCAGCCCCGATGCGTCCGTAATGCGCCGCAGATGCTCGTAGATCATCTCAGGCCTGAGATGCCCGCCAAGCGTCATGAAGTCAGGGGGAAACACCAGCAGAGCATCGGCGCCTTCATGCTCCGCATAGGCAGCGATGCGGGCGGCCTCCAGGCTCGAATTGGTATAGATGCCGACGATGGTCGGGACCCTGTCTTGCAGGACATCCTTGGTCACGACGATCGCGCGGAATTGTTCCTCGATCGTGAGCGCGTGCACTTCGGCGGCATGTCCGTTGATGGTGATACCCGAGATACCTTCCACAGACCCGACGTCGCCAAGATGCCGGCGATAGGCGCTCTCGTCGACGGCCAGGTCGGCGCTGAACGGCATCAGGCAGGCTGGGATGACGCCTTTGGCAACAAATTGTCTCTTCTCGCTCATCATCGGATTCCCTTCAGAAATGGCAGGACGCCGCAAGTCGCGGCGTCCCAATGAATCGTGGCCTCAGAAGCCCTTTCCGATCATCTGCGCGATATTGTCCGCGGTGACGGAAACTGTGGGCAGCGTGATGGTCGGCGGGACCTGTTCTCCTTTGGCGACCTTGTAGGCGGTCTCGATGCCTTCCGGGGCCACGAATGGGTAGACGAAGGTCGCCGCCAGCTTGCCCTGCTTGACGGCTTCGAACGCGGTTTCCTGGCCGTCGATGCCGACGACAGCCACCTCGTTCAGCCTGCCGGCTGCCTCAAGCACCTGGATGGCGCCGAGCGCCATCTCGTCATTGTGCGCGTAAACGGCCTGGATCTGGCCCGGCCCGAAGCGCTGAACCATGTCCTCCATGAACTTGACCGCCTTGTCACGCGTATAGTCGCAGTTCTGCGAGGCGACGACCTTCATGTCCGGAAACTTGGCGATCGCTTCGGCGAAGCCCTTGTTGCGGTCTATGGTGGCGGAAGCCCCCGCGGTGCCCTGAAGCTCGATGATGTTGCCCTTCCCATTCAACTTCTTGGCGAGGAACTCGCCCGCTCCGACGCCGAGCGGAAGATTTTCACCGCCGACATGGACCGTCACCGGCGTATTCACCTTGCGGTCGAGCGTGACGACCTTGATGCCTGCATCCATGGCATCCTTGACGACGGGTGTCAGCGCCTGCTCGGTCAGCGGCGAGATCATCAGCACCTTGATGCCCTGAGCGATCAGGTTTTCGACGTCGGCCACCTGCTTGGAGGCATCGTTGTTGCCGTCGGTGATGATGAGATCGACGTCCGGATAATGTTCGGCTGCGTACTTCTTGTTGCCTTCCACCATGGCCACGCGCCACGGGTGGTTCATCGTACCTTGGCTGAAACCGATCTTGATCTTCTCCTCGGCGAAGGCGGCGCCGGACAGCATGCCCCCTGCCAGCAGCGTCGCGGCCAGTGCGGTCGTGCGTAGGAAATGTCTGCGATTTGTCATTGTTAACTCCTCCGTTGGACTTCAAGTTAAGGTGTTCCAAGCGCCCCAACCGGTCGCCGCGGCGGGACCGGAAACGCTTGGATGTCAGGACCGCACGCGGTGGCGGTAGACCTCGAACATCACCGCTGCGATGATGATGGCGCCCTTGACGATTTGTTGCGTGAAGGGCGAGATACCGAGCAGGTTCAGGATGTTAGCCATCACGGCAATGATCGCGGCACCGATAACCGTGCCGATCACGCCGCCCTCCCCGCCGAACAGGCTGGTCCCGCCGATGACGACGATCGAGATTGCCTCCAGCTCAAGATTGGTTCCTGCCGTCGGCTCGCCGACGGTCAACCTCGACACGAAAACCAGGGCGGTCAGCGCCGACAGCAGGCCAGAAATCACATAGACCGACATCAAGGTGCGAGACACACTTATCCCTGCCAGCCGCGCGGCCTCGGTGTTGGAGCCGACAGCATAGACCTGGCGCCCGAACGGCGTATGGCGAAGGACGACGAAGGCCACGGCGGCGATGGCGGCAAAGAGCCAGATCGGAACCGGGATGCCGAGCAGAAATCCGCTGCCCAGGTAAGCGAAGGCGTCCGCGGCCTCGCCGAGCGCCTTCGGTTCGCCATTGGCGATCGTCATGGCTATGCCACGGCCCATGACCAATGTGCCCAAGGTCATGATGAAAGGCGGCATGCCGAAGAAGACAACGCCGGCGCCATTTACTGCGCCGAACAAGGCGCCGATGGCGAGCGCGGCGATCATGGCCAGCGGTATTGAGACGCCGTCCGAAATCATCAGCGCCGTCGAGACAGCCACGACACCGACGATCGAGCCGACCGAAAGGTCAATGCCGCGTGTCAGAATGACGAAGGTCATGCCGACGCTGACAATGCCGAACAGGGCGATCTGACGACCGACGTTCAGCACATTGCCCATGTGAACGAAGCTCGGCGACAGGTATATGGCGAACGCACACAGCACGATCAGAACCCAGAGCAGCCCGAGGCTCTGCGCCCATCCGCGCAGGCGTCCGATCGACCCCGGCTGAAGCGCGGCCGATGCTTGTCTTGTCGTCATCTCAACCATCCCTTCCTCCCATTAATTGCGCGGCAGTGGATCTCGGCTGCTGGCTCTGCATCAGCCAGGCTATGGCATCGGCCAGCCCGCCTTCGTCACAGGACGGTCCGACGAAATGCGCAAGCTCGATGACCGGCGGCACGGCATTTGCGACGGTCATGGCGATTCCCGCCCAGGCCAGCATTTCGACGTCGTTTTCCGCATCGCCGGCGGCTGCGCATTCATCAGCCGCAATACCAAGCTTGGCGGCGACAAGACTTATCGCGGTCTTTTTCGATGTCCCCGGCGGCCCAATCTCGAGCAGGCGCGGATGCGATCCCGAAACGGAGAGCCGTTCGCCAAGCGTTTCGCGGAGCAGTGCGAAGGCCTCCCGGTCGGAAGCCTGGCCGGCCACGCACATGATCTTGCCGGGTTCGCCCGGGAGCGCCTCAATCGTTTCGGCTACGAACAGAGGCTCCCTCGTCACCGCGGCTTCGCGTGCGATGAGCGGGTCGTTCATCAGTGCGAAAACAGCATCGCCGGTGAACCACATAGGCCGCGCGCCCGCTGCTTGCGCGGTCGCCATGGCGTGCAGCGCGTCGGAGCGTGAGATCCGCTGCTGCGAGAGCGTGGACCCGGTTGCGACATTGCCGATCCAGCCGCCGTTGAACGCGACGACGAGATCGGCGATTCCCAGCCGTTCGGCAAAGGGCCTGACCCCGAGCGGAGAACGTGCGGTCGCCAGAACGACCACGGTTCCCCTGTCCTGAGCCGCGCGCACGGCATCGGCGACCCGCTGCGGCAGCACGTAGTCGTGGGTGAGCAGGGTCCGGTCGACGTCGGAAACAATGAGGCGTGGCATGATCATTGACCGCCTCGGATCGGAAACACCGGGGCACGAGGACCGGTGTGGATGAGAAGCGTCTTGAGCTGCGTGAATTCCTCGAAGCCGGCCTGGCCCATTTCGTAGCCGAAACCGGATCCTTTGACGCCGGTGAGCGGAACCTGTGGCGCACCATCGATGATCGTATTGGCCTGGACCCAGCCGCTCCTCAGGCGTTTAGCCACAGTCAGCACGGTGTCGATGTTCTTCGACCAGATGTAGTTCGACAGACCATAGGCGGTATCGTTTGCCAGCCGCACCGCGTCGTCTGCCGTATCGAACCGGGTGATGCTCAGAACGGGGCCGAAAATTTCTTCGCGGAAGATCGCCATGCGCGGCTCGACGCGATCGAAGATGGTTGCCTCGTGGAAGTGTCCGGGCGTTCCGTTTGCAATGTTGCCGCCCAGGACGAGCTCGGCTCCATCCTTGATCCCACCCCTAACGAACCCCGCCACCTTTTCCAGGTGATTGCTGTCGATCAGCGCCCCGATGTCGGTGTCGTCGTCGAACGGGTCGCCGACCTTCATCGTGCGCGCCCGTGCGACCACTTTGGCGATGAACTCGTCAGCGACAGACGATTGAACGAACAGCCGTGAACCTGAGACGCAGCATTCGCCATTGTTGAAGAAGACACCCATCAGCGCGCCGTCAGTGGCCGCATCGAGATCGGCATCGGCAAAGACGATGTTGGCCGACTTGCCGCCAAGCTCGACCGAGGACTTGACCAAGTGGCGCGATGTGTTGGCGACGACGCGGCTGCCGGTGCGGGTCGACCCAGTGAAGGAAACGAAGTCGATGCCAGGATGCGCGGTCAGGTGATCACCGACCGCGGCGCCATAACCGCTGACGACATTGAAGGCGCCGGCCGGCAGCCCCGCCTCGCTCGCCAGCGCCGCGATCTCAAAGGCCGAGCCGGATGTGAGCTCGGACGGCTTCAGCACGACCGTGCAGCCGGCGGCAAGCGCGAACGGCACCTTTTGTGACAGGATGAGAGCGGGAAAGTTCCATGGCGTTATCAGTGCCACGACCCCGGCAGGCTCACGCGTGACCAGCGCCGTCTTGCCCTCGCCAATGTTGGTGTAGGATAGACCCGCCATCTGCATTGCAAGAGAAGCGGCGTAGCGCGTCAGGCCGATCGCGCCGTCGATGTCGCCACGAGCAAACCTTATCGGCTTGCCAACCTCCTCCACCTCTATCCTCACCAGCCGCTCCCGATTGGCGCTGATGAGGTCGGCGAACCGGTTGAGCACTTCGGCTCGCTCGATGCCGCTCAAGCGCGGCCAGGGCCCCTCCTCGAAAGCGATCCGCGCCGACTCGACAGCCAGATCGACATCCGTCGGCGAGCCTTCCGCATAAGTGGCGACCCGCTCGCCACTTGCTGGCGCTCTGCGTTCAATTGATCCTGTGCCCGTGCCGGCGACGAACCGCCCGCCGATGAATTGTTGGTAGCTGCGCATGCCCATCTCGCTCCTACTGCCAGACCGCATGGGCCATGATGGTTTCCTCGGTCGCGCCCTCCCCATCCAAGACTGCCGAGACGGCGCCTTCCCGCATGACGACGATGCGGTTGCAGAGGCCTAGAATTTCCGGGAGTTCGGACGAGACCATCACGACGGCCGCACCGCGCGTGGAGGTCAGCTCAACAAGCAGGTCGTAGATCTCGCGCTTGGCGGCGACGTCAACGCCGCGCGTCGGCTCATCCACCAGAAGGATTTCGGTCCCGGCATGCAACTGCCGGGCTATGCCGCACTTCTGCTGATTGCCACCCGAGAGCGTTCGCACCTTGGCGCCGGTGCCCGGCGTCTTGATGCGCATCTGCCGAATGAAGCGGGAAACCTGCTCCTGCTCGCGTCTGCGGCTGATCAGTCCGCGTTGGACGATGGCTGCAAGTTCGGAAACGGTGACGTTGAAGGCAACCGATTGTTCGAGGAAAAGGCCCTCGGTCTTGCGGTCCTCGGGCAACAGGCCGATCCCATGCGCGAGCGCCGCACGTGGCCCATCGACAGCGATCGCCTTGCCATCGATCCTGATCTCGCCGCTGTCGATCGCGTCGGCGCCGGCGATTGCCCGCAGCACCTCCGTCCGACCGGCCCCGGCGAGACCGCAGATGCCGACGATCTCGCCTTGCCTGACATCAAAAGAAATATCTTTTAAAACGCCGGCTCGCGAGATATTGCGCACTTCAAGGCGCACATTCGGGCCCGGTTTCGGACGGGGCGGGAACACGTCCTTGAGCTCGCGTCCGACCATGTGACGAATGAGGTCGGCGGTTGTCGTATGCGCCAGCGGCATGGACGCGACAACCTGCCCGTCGCGCAGCACGGTGACTTCGTCGCAGATCTCGTAGAGTTCCTTGAGACGATGCGTAATGTAGATGAAGGATACCCCCTGTTCGGCGCTGAGCCGCCGGATCGTCGCGAACAGGTGTTCCAGCTCGGCGTCGCCCAGGACAGCGGACGGCTCGTCGAGGACCACGATGCGCGCTTCGCGTGCAATCGCCTTGGCGATCTCCACCATTTGACGCTGGGCCACGCTTATCGCATCGATCCGGGCGGCCGGATCAACACGGAAACCCAACCTGTCCAACACCTCGCGAGCCGCAGCTTGGGTCTTGCGCCAGTCGACGCTGCCGAGCACGGTCTTCGGCAATCGGCCGAGAAAGATGTTTTCGGCAACCGTCAGATGGGGCGCCTGGGCCAGTTCCTGGTAGATGACCGCAATACCCAGTTCGAGCATCCGCTCCGGCGTCGGCGTCGGCACGACGGTGCCATCGATGACCACCTCGCCCTCGTTGGCAAGGAAGGCGCCGGAGAGGACGCGCATCAACGTCGACTTGCCGGCGCCGTTTTCGCCGATCACGCCATGAACACTGCCTTTGCGCACGGCAAAGCTGACGTCATTCAGCGCGTACACACCGGGAAAGCGCTTGTGGATGCCGCGCATCTCGAGAACTGCGTCTTTCATACTGAGCCTCAAGAAATCGTTTTCACGCTATGCTCAAAAAAGCTCACAAGCGGTGGATCTGCATGCCGCCGCCGATGTGGTAGATGTCTCCGGTACTGAACGGCAGGCCGCCTGCGGCCAAGGTCGCGACTGCGCGAGCAATGTCGTCCGGCTGGCCCCATCGCCGGATCGCCGACAACTCACCTGCCTCGACCTGCGAGGAATACTTCTCGTAGACGTCTGCGGTCATGTCGGTCTGGATCAAGCCGGGGCGAATCTCGTGTACCCGGATGCCGGCGTCCGCCAGGCGGATCGCAAACTGTTGCGACGCCATCGAGAGCCCGGCCTTCGATATGCAATATGGGCCCTTCTCCGGCGAGACGAGGCCGGCATTGGCGGAGGTGATCGTCACGACCGATCGCTCCGACGCGGTCTGCGGCCTTGAGAGCATCGCGCGCGCGACGGCTTGGGTGAGGAAGAATGTGCCACGCAGGTTGACACCGATCAGCCGGTCGAAGCTTTCCTCGGTGACATCGAGAAGGTCGCCGCGCACGCTCACCTGCACGCCGGCATTGTTCACCAGGCACGTGATCTCGCCCAGGTCGCGTTCAAGGCCTTCGACAAAGGTCGCGTTGCCCGACGTCTCGGAGATGTCCCTGCGGTAGAAAGCGCTGTTGCGCCCGAGCCTGCTCACAAGATCGACAGTCTCGCTGGCATTCTCGTCATCGACAATATCGACGATTGCTATATCGAAGCCCACCCGTGCAAGCTCGCAACAGATGGCGCGGCCAATGCCGCGTCGGCCGCCTGTGACAACCGCAAGACCGCGGTCGCCGGGGGACTGCCGTTCAGCCAGGTCCCGGACCGCTGGAGCAGTCTGGTTCAGCATCATGATGCCTTCCTTTCCACGGCAGCGCCGACAACGCTCGCGGCGACCACTGCCTTCGAGGCCAACAGGCTCTTGACCTCGCCCTCGGCATAACCGAGCTCGTGCAGGATCTCGCGGGTGTGCTCGCCGATCTCGAGGGCCAGGCAACGCAGTGCCGGCACCTCGCCGTCATAGCGGTTGGGATGATTGACCAGATAGATGGTGCGGCCCCGCACGGTGACTTGGCGGAACACCTGAGCGTGGCTCAGCTGCGGATCAGCCAGCAGATCGTCATAGTAGTTAATCGGCGCCCACCAAATGCCGTGGCGATCGAAGCGGTCAGCAAGGTCCGCTACAGAAAAGATCGCCGTGGCCAGGGCCAGGCGGCGAGCGTATTCATCCCGATCCGCGTATCGGTCGACGTCCGCCACTTCGCGCAGACCATCGCTGCCGAGCGCTTCGGCCAGCACCGAGGGATCGCAGAGCGAGATCACAACATGGCCGTCGGTAGCGGGATAGACGCCATAGGGCGCAGCGTGGAACCACGTAGCCAGGTTCTTCTCGCGCTTCAGGACTTCGCGGCTCATTCCACCCGCGAAGTAGTTGACGAGAGGCTCCCCCTGCAGATCGATCGCCGAGTTGATCAGGCTGGCTTCAACGCGCGTGCCTTTGCCATCACGAAGTCGGCGCACCAGCGCGCCCAGGATGCCCATCGCCAGCAGCGCGCCGCCATGCTGATCGACGATCGCCGCCCCAACGGGCGTCGGGCCCCGATCGGGCGTGCCGGTGACACTCATGAGACCTGACCGCGCTTGGGCGAGAAGGTCCTGACCAGGCTTCAGCGCCATCGGTCCGGTGGAGCCGAACCCGCTTGCCGAGGCGAAGATCAGTGTAGGATTGATCGCGCGAAGCGCTTGGTCGTCGAAACCCAGCTTGGCGAACACGCCAGGCCGGAAATTTTCCATGACCACGTCGGCCTCGGCGATCAGGCGGCGCGCGACTTCCTTGCCCTCAGGGCTTTTCAGATCGATGCCGATGGAGCGTTTGTTGCGGTTGGCGCAGAGATAGAAGCCACTGACGCCGTCGACATACACATCCGCGCCGGACCACCGACGCTCGTGAGCCCCATCTATCGGTTCGACCTTGATGACGTCGGCACCCATGTCGGCCAGATACTGGGCGCCTGCGGGACCTTGCAGGAAATGGCAAAAGCTGACGACCTTGATCCCGCTGAGCATGTCTCTTCCCTTGATGTAGCGCTTTCACTTACGCTCTTTGTGAAATCGTTTTCACAACTTTTCAGAGCGCTGTCAATCCTGTTTTCCGGACTTTTCGTCGAAAAAGACATGTGGCGACCTGAAAGAATTTGTGCGATCTAGAAAACGGTTTCTCAATTTGGCAATGGCCATACTCAATGGATATCGAAGACGGCAGCGCCAAACTGATTGACGTGGCCCGGCTTGCGAACTGCTCGCCGGCTACCGTTTCGCGCGTCCTCAATGGCAACCCGAACGTCAATGAGATCGTCCGAGATCGCGTGGTGCGAGCCGCGCGGGAACTTGGCTACGTCCCCAACGGTTCCGCCAGGGCGCTGCGATCCACGCGAACAAGGCTGGTCGGAGCTATCATTCCGACCTTGGACCACGCGATCTACGCCACAATGGTCGACGCGCTTCAGGCCAGGCTGTCCGAAAAGGACGTTTCGCTGATCATCAACACCTCGGGCTACGACATCGATCTCGAATACGAGCAAGCGCGCCTGCTGGTCGAGCGCGGCGTCGAGTCGGTGGTGCTGGTAGGGTCCACGCACCTGCCGGCCACGCTTGCGATGCTTGAGCAAAAACGTATCGACTATGTCTATACCTACACGTCGAAAGCGATGGAGTCGGGCGCCGCGGTGGGGTTCGACAATGAGAAGGCTGGGCGCACGGCGGCGCGCTACCTGCTCGACCTCGGCCACGCCCAATTCGGGATGATCGCAGGCATAACCCAGGACAATGATCGCGCAGCTGGCCGCCGCGACGGTTTCCTGAATGAACTCGAGCGGTCAGGCATCGACCGCGCAACCGTTCCGGTTGTCGAAGGGGCCTACAGGCTGGATGACGGACGGCGGTGCATGGAGCGGCTGATGGAAGAAGGCACAAGGCCGACGGCGGTGTTTTGCGGCAGCGATATCCTTGCAGCCGGCGCCATCAAATGCTGCCACGCCGCCGGGATTGCGGTCCCCAGGCAGGTTTCGATCGTTGGCTTCGACAATCTGGAAATCGCGGAACTCACCTCGCCGGAATTGACCACGCTGGAGGTGCCGGCGCGAGATATGGGCCGCATCGCCGCAGATTACGTTCTGGCATCGCCCTCGCAGCGGCTGCATTTGAGGCAACGCGAGTTGGCGATCAGGTTGATCGTCAGGGAAAGCACGGCTCCAGTAAGGCGTTAGGCACTTCGACATCCTGGGGACCATGGTATGTGCCCCTTTATTGCGAAAACTGATCCGGGTGGCTGCTTCCAGCCGACAAGCGCTGATCGATCACGATCGTCAGTCGACGCGCTATTTGACCACGTCCCGGCCGCGGCGACCTATGGTCATCATCGTATCCCTCCATGAGAGATCCACGCGGGCTAAGTCAAATCCGAAGTCCGGAAGCGAAGACCGCTTACTCGTTCGTGGCGTTGCGATAGATGTCGAGCACGCGTGTCACGCTGCCGAGCAGAAGCCCATGCGCGGTCGGTCTGATGCGGCCCGCGCCGACCTCGACATCGAGATGGCCAATGAATTGGCTGATCAGCGGGCGGGGAATCTCCGTGTCGCCAAGCGCGGCCAGCACCGCTGCGGTTGCGCGCTGCGCTTCCGGCGTCAGCCAGTAGTAACGGATGCGGTCGCTGAAGGAGAAATGCCGCTGCAGGCGTTGCTCGTTCGATGTGCCGGAATAGTAGTTGCGCCAGTTCTCGGGCGAGGCGAGCATCAACCGCTCCATCGCCGCCTGCAGGTTTTCCCGGGACGGGTCGGGAACCATCTGATCGGCGATCAGGCTGAGGCCGTAGAGCGCCTCGCGTAGCGCGAAGGTCAGCCATGGGCCGACTTTGAGGATGGCGAAACCGTCACGCACCAGCATGCCCAGCGCTTCCGCCGGCTGGTAGTCGGTCGAGTGCGCTTCGAAAACGAATTGCGGCATGCGTTCCAGCACAGCGACCAACTCGATCGCCTTCTCCGGCGCATAGGCAATGATATCGGCATTGCCGAATTCGACACCGGGCTGGACGACGACGCCGACGACCCGGTCAAAGGCCTCGTCGAGCCCAACGCTTGCAAAGGCCTGGCGGTGGAGCTCGACGGAACGGAGCGCGTCGGCCGGCTCGGTCACTTGCATATGCTCGATCGGCTCCAGGGCACCGCCGGGGACCGGCACCTCGGTACCGATGATGTAGACGGGTTTCTCACCGCCGGTACGCGCGACGGCCGCCTCGGCGACCTTGGCAAGCTCGGCCGCGCGGGCGGCAATCGTCTCGTCGGGGAGCGGCACCGGATCATCGGCGCAGGCCATGCTGGTGTCGAGATGCAGCTTGGTGAAGCCGGCGGCCGCATAGGCGTCGATCATCGCGGCCGCTTTCCGCATCGCCTCGGCAGCGGAGTTGTGCTTCCAGGGATTGGGTCCAAGATGGTCGCCGCCGAGAATCAGACGATCGAGGGGAAGAGCAGCCCTTCTGGCATGCGTTTCGACGAGGCCGCGAAAGGCGGCCGGCGTCATGCCGGTGTAGCCGCCCTCGTGGTTGACCTGGTTGCAGGTTGCCTCGATCAGCACATCGGCGCCATGCGCCGCGCCATGGCGGAGCGCCGCCTCGATCACCAGCGGATGCGCCGAGCAGATCGAGGCGATGCCTCTCTTGCCGCCGGCGGCGCGGCGCGCAGCGATCTTGGCAAAACGGGCGGTGGCGCTCGTCATGCGTGCGCCCCGGCGTTGAGGATGAAGGCCTCGACCTCGGCGAGTCGATGGATGCCTTCCATCGGTCCCTTGCGGGTAACGGCAAGCGCGCCGCAGGCATTGGCGACGCGCAGGGCATCGACAGGTGCGGCGCCGCGCAACCACATTGAAACGAAGGCGGCGCCGAAGCAGTCGCCGGCTCCGGTCGGGTCGACCTCCTCGACAGGAAAAGCTGGCAAAGCGACCGCGCCCTGCCGGTCGTGATAGGCGGCACCGTCTGCGCCCTTCTTCAACACGACGCAGGAAATGCCTCGGCCCAACAGATCATCAACTGCGCCCTTCTCGTCACCGCCCGAAGAGAACAGGAACAATTCGTCCCCGCTGGGCAGGAAGACGTCGGTTTCCGCCAGCACCTTGTCCAGCGCGGCGCGCATGCCGGAAACCTGTAGGATCTCGCGGCGGACGTTGGGGTCGAAGGACACGGTGCCGCCCCTGGCCTTCACGGCCGCGGTCGCGGCGAGCACAACGTCGGTCGCCTTGTCCGAGAACAGCGACGAGCCCATGACATGCAAGTGGTCGGCGTCGGCAAGCAAGTGTCTTGCGGCATCATCGATGGCCATCAGGCCCGCCGCGCTGTTGCGGATGTTGAAGACGAAATGCCTGGAGGCATCGGCCAGATAAGTGACGAAGGCAGTGCCGGTGGCATGGCCTTTGTGGGACGTGATTGCCGAAACGTCGGCGCCGAACGCTCGCAGCCGGTCAATGTTCAGCTGACCAAAATCATCCTCGCCGACGGCGCCGATGAGGCCCGCCGGTTGCCCAAGCGCCGCTGCCTGGCCGACGAAGATCGCGGGGGCGCCGGACGGAAACGGACCTACCAGCGGTCCAGGCGCGAGAAAGCTCTGGCCGATGCGTTCAGCCATGATCTCGACGAGGATTTCACCGGCGCAGACCAGCTTCTTCATCCATGACCTCCGGCATTCGCCGCCGCACAGCGTGCTCCGTCCGCAAATTCAATATGGTGTGAAATTTTTCGCGTCAATTAATTAGTTTTACGCATGCAATAATTTCTTTCGACGCGTTGAAACTTGTAAATCTTCCTGTAAAATTTCAACTTGCGTTCGCGCGCCGGCGCACCGTAGTGATGGCGCCGGGGCAACACAGGAACACGGCGATTTGGAAGTTCCACGCCGCAAGGGCTTTGAATGTCGATGACGCACAAGACCATGGAGGATTTCGCCCGCTCCTGCGGCGTCTCCAGACCGACATTGTCGAAATTCTTCGACGATCCGACCAGCGTCAAGCCGGCAACGCGCAAACGTATCGAGGATGCGTTGCGCTCGTCCGACTACCAGCCGAACCTCTTCGCGCGCAATCTCAACCGCAAACGCACGCGCAGCATCGGCATTGTCGTTCCGACGGTGACCGACCCGTTCTATTCGGAGATGGTCAGCCGCATCGAACTCAGGCTACGCGACGAAGGCTACTGGCCGGTCGTCATTTCCTCGCATGGCTCGACCGAACTCGAGATCGAAGCCACCCGAACCATCCTGTCCCTGAAGGTATCGGGCGCGCTGATCGCGCCGCTGGGCAAACGATCCGATCAGAGAACCCTGGAAAAGCTCACGCAGACCATCCCGATTGTCTATTTCGACACTTTCCTGGAAGGTGACACGCCATTCGTGGGCAACAACAACGAAAAGAGCGTCGCGACGATCGTGGATTACCTTTGCCGTTCCGGCGACGCCCCGGTCTATTTCGACATCCCACACGTCAATCACAATTCGGCGGAACGATTGAGCAGCTATGTCGCCTCGATGCAGCGACTGGGGTTCGAGCCGACCGTCTTCGGCGACACCAGCGACTATACTTGGGACTTCGAGCGCATCGGCTACGAGCAGACCGAGAAGCTAATCGGCAATGGCGGCCTGCCGGGCAAAACCATTCTATGCGCCAACGATCGCCTCGCCTTCGGCGTGATGGCGGCGGCCTTTTCGAAGGGCCTGAAGGTGGGACGCAAGACCGACTGCGACCTGCGGGTCGCAGCGCATGATGACCATCCGCTGAGCCGCTACACCTGCCCGGCGCTCACCACCATGGCGCAGGATTTCGCCGCCATGGCCGGCCGCAGTGTCGAGACGCTGCTTGCAATGCTCGACGAGGATGCGGCCGCCGTGACGCCGAAGGTCAGCCTCGACGCAACGCTGGTGATGCGTCAGTCGGCCTAAACTCTGTCAAACGCCGGATCGAATTCGCGCCAGGCCGCAACAGCAGCCTCGACCGCCTGACGCGACGCCGGACCGTGGCGGCCCATCGAGACGAAGCCGTGGATCTGCCCTGGCCAACGTTTGGCCACGATCGGGACGCCGTCCATTTCGAGCCGCCTTGCATAGGCTTCGCCCTCGTCGGCGAGAATGTCGTGGCCCGCGATGGCGACAAAGGCGGGAGCGGCCCTGGCAAGGTTCTTGGCCTTGAGCGGCGAGACGCGCCAGTCGTCGATGTCGGCGGCGTCACGGACATATTGGTCGCGGAACCAGGCCATGGTCGCGGCCGTCAGGCCGAAA
Source organism: Mesorhizobium sp. M2E.F.Ca.ET.219.01.1.1 (assembly GCF_004016445.2). Lineage (GTDB taxonomy): Bacteria > Pseudomonadota > Alphaproteobacteria > Rhizobiales > Rhizobiaceae > Mesorhizobium. The sequence continues at coordinate 108,211 of NZ_SADT02000002.1, read as the reverse complement.
CCTTCGGCGAAGCGGCGATAGCTGTCCGCCGTTTGGTCGGCGTCGGTGTTGGGGTAGAACAGGAGCTGCGCGGTCAAAGGGCATTTGTCATCGCTGGCGAGCAGCGCCAGCACCGCGGCGAGGTTGCCGCCGGCGCTGTCGCCGGCAACGGCTATGCGGCTGGCATCGATGCCAAGCCCGCCGGGCATGTCCCGCATGAAGGCGAGAACGGCACGGCAATCCTCGACCGCCGCCGGAAACTTGTGCTCCGGCGCCAGCCGGTAGTCGGGCGAGACGACGACGCAGGCGGCGATGTTGGCGTACCAGCGGCAGATCTCGTCATGCGAATCGAGATTGCCGATCACCCAGCCGCCACCGTGCAGATAGAGCAGCGCCGGCGCATTGGCCGTCGGCGCGCCCCGCCCTCGATAAACTCGAAGGTTGAGAGGGCCACCCGGCCCGACAATGGCTTGGTCGCACACCGAAGCGACGGGCTCGCGCTCGCCTTGCAGCCCGGGGAAACCGTTGTCGTAGGCGCGTCGCGCCTGCTCGGGCGTGCCTGTCTCGAAAGGCGGCTCATGCGCCTGGCGGCCGAGTTCGAGAACCTTCCGCGCCTGCGGATCGAGCGGGGACAACACGGGCGCTCAGGCCAGCAGGCTCGCAGCCTCGTCCTCGCCAAGCAGCGGCGGCTGGTCGACAGTGCCGGCGATGGCGACCGAGTTGCGGCTTTCGCCCGAGGCGAGGATGGCCTCCATGATCTCCAGCACATGCAGAGCCAGATCGCCGGACGCGCGCGGCTTTCTCTTCTGCGACAATGAACGCGCCAGATCAGCGACGCCGAGCATGCGGTAATTGGCGCGATTCGGCGCCGCATAGGGCCAGTTGCGCGCGCCGTAGAGCTCGCTTTCGCTGGCGAAATCCTTCCAGTCGGCGCCGCGCGCGGAATGCGAGACGGTGCCGCCGAAGGTGTCGGGATCTGGCAGCCTGAGCGACCCTTCGGTACCGTGCAGCTCGATGGGGTGGTTGGAGTGCTTGAAGACGTCCCACGAGGCACCGAAAGTTACGGTGGCGCCGGAGCGGAATTCGAGCAGCGACAGGATGTTGGTCGGCGTGCCGACCCTGAAGCTGGTGTTCTTGTAAGGGCCGTCGGCGGTGATCAGCCGCTCCTCCTGGCCGCGCGTCGCCATTGCCATGACACGGGCGACGGGGCCGAGCAAATTGACGAGCATCGTCAGATAGTACGGCCCCATGTCGAAGACCGGGCCGCCGCCTGGTTGATAGTAGAATTGCGGGTTGGGATGCCAGTGCTCCATGCCGCGCCCCATCATGAAGGCGGTGCCGGTCACGGCGCGGCCGATCGCGCCCTCGTCCATCAGGCGGCGCGCGCGGCGTCCGGCGGCGCCGAGGAAAGTGTCGGGAGCCGAGCCCAGCAGCAATCCCCGTTTCGCCGCCTCCGCCACCAGCTTGCGACCATCGCTGGCCGAGGTGGCGAGCGGCTTTTCGGTGAAGACATGCTTTCCCGCCGAGAGCGCCGAAAACGAGATGTCGAAATGCGCCGCGGGAATGGTGAGGTTGAGGACGAGATCGACCTCCGGGTCGGCGAGCAATGCATCGACGCCGAGCGCGCGGATGCCATATTCCTTCCCGCGCAAGACAGCCATCTCGGCGGAAATATCGGCGCAAGCGCGCAGTTCCACACCGGCAAAAAGTGCCGCGTTGCGCAGATAGGTCATCGATATGTTACCGCATCCGATGACGCCGATACCGAGCTTCGCTCCTGAATTTGCTTGCATTTCCCTTTCGACCTCCCAATCGGCGACGCCCGAGACAAGCCATCGCGACAGCGACGGACAATTTTCGTGACTCGCTATAGCGCATTTTAAATCTTGACGCGCGTAAAATTTTTATAGAGCATATGAAAACGCTGGCCCAGCATCACGGGCCGCCGGCCTTGTAAATCAAGAGATTAGGGAATTATGAGTCTAGGGACCAAAGTGCGCCTTGCGCGCCTCTTTTCGCATCCATCGGGGAACCTATTTGGCGGCGCGGTCGACCACTTCGTCGGCTATGGCGACGTGCGCAAAGGCGGCCTTGCCGATCTGCCCGGCGCGCTGGCCCGCGTCATGGCGGGAAAGCCCGACTATGTCAGCATCCAGCCTGGCGCCGCGCGCCATCTGTGGGCGCAATATGCGGGCAAGGCTGCCCTGGTGATCCAGGCCGGCTGCTTCACGCCGGACGACCGCATCAGCGAGTTGATTGCAACGCCAGAGGACGCGGTGCGCGCCGGCGCCGACGCGTTGGCCGTGGCCATTCCGGTGCGCGGTGCGACTGAAGGCAAATACATTCGCTGGCTGACCGATTCCGTGAACGCGGCAGCCCGCTACGGCATGCCGGTGGTGGCGCACATCTACCCCCGCGATTTCACCGACGGGGCAAAGATCGTCTTCACCCCGGACGAGATCGCCTATGCGGCGCGCATCGGCTACGAGTCCGGCGTCGACGTCATCAAGATCGGCTACACGGGCGATTTCGAGTCATTCCGGGAGACCGTCCGGACCTGCCCGGTGCCGGTCGTCATCGCGGGCGGGCCGAAGACCGATACGCTACTTGGCGCGCTGCAGCAGACGGCGGACGCCATCCGCGCCGGCGCGCGCGGCGCCGTGGTGGGCCGCAATCTCTGGGGGCACGGCGATCCTCAGAAGGCGGCGCTTGCCTTTCGGGGCGTCATCCATGACGGGCTTTCGGCGCAAGAAGCGCTTGCGAAGGCGGGGGCCTGAACGATGCCTCCGGTCCCCTCGATCCTCGGCTTCGGCGCCATTGCGATCGACGACATCGTCTATGTCGATCAGCCGTTGTCGGCGGGCAAGGGGAAGGTCCTGCAAAGCACGCGCGCTTTCGGCGGCAATGTCGCGACGGCCCTTGCCGCCGTCGCGCGGCTCGGCGGGAGCGCCGGCTTCATCGGGTGGCTGGGCAACGCCGGTGACGACGCCGTGTTGTGCGACCTCGTCGCCAGCGGCGTCGAAACCGCGTTCGCGCCACGCCATCCCGATGCGCGCCCGGTACGCTCGCGCATCACCGTCGGCTCGGACGGAGACCGCTTCATCGCCTATGATGACGACGCGATGCTGGGCACCGCACCGGACTTTCCGGACGAGATCCTCGGCCGCGCGAGCGTCCTGATCGTAGACAGCTACGCGATCCGCTCACTGGATGTCGTGGCCCGGGCTCGCGATCTCGGCCTCGCGATCCTCGGCGATATCGAATGGAGCGCCGGCCCAGCCACAGATAGGCTGATGGCGCTCTGCGGCCACCTCATTCTTCCGCTCGGCTTTGCGCGGACCGCAACGGGTCGCAGATCGCCCGCCGAGATGCTCGATGCCTTGTGGTTACCGTCGCGGTCCGCCGTGGTTCTGACCGATGGCGGCCGAGGCGTCTACTATCGTGGAAGCGAAGAGAGAGGCCTCTGGCACCTGCCTCCGCACCGGGTTGCCGTCGTCGACTCGACCGGGGCCGGCGACTGCTTTCACGGCGCCTATGCCCATGCATTAGCGAGCGGAACCGACACCGCGGGCCGGGTGGCATTCGCTGCTGCTGCGGCGGCGCTTTCGATAACCGGGCGTGGCGGACGCGAGGCTCTTCCGACCAACAGCCAGGTCACGGAACTGCTGGCATCGGCGAGCGCGCCATCGGCGGTCGAACTGAAATACGCGCAACTCGGCACCGGAACATAGGCTGGAACTATCCGAGGAAATATTCACAAGCAAAATAGCCAAGGTTAAAAACAAAAATCATCGGCTTGACTTGTGGAGGGAGGAATATGGCGGAAGTCATTCTTGAGAATATTTGCAAAACCTACGGGAACAGTTTCCGTGCAATCGACCGATTGAACCTGTCGGTCGAGGACGGCGAGTTCCTGATCCTGGTCGGCCCATCCGGCTGCGGCAAATCCACCGCCTTGCGGATGATCGCGGGATTGGAGGACATCACGAGCGGCAGCCTTCGCATTGGCGGCGTCGACGTCGTCGACATGCCGCCCAAGGACCGCGACATCGCGATGGTCTTCCAGAGCTATGCGCTCTACCCGCATATGACGGTGTTCGAAAACATCGCCTTCTCGATGCGGCTGGCGGGCAAGCCGAAGGCCGAGCGCAAGAAGCGCGTGGACGAGATCGCCAGGACCCTTCAACTGACGTCGCTGCTGGACAGCAAGCCCGCCAACCTTTCCGGCGGGCAGCGCCAGCGGGTTGCCATGGGCCGCGCCATGGTGCGCGAGCCGGCTGCCTTTCTCATGGACGAGCCGCTCTCCAATCTGGACGCGAAACTGCGCGTGCAAATGCGCGCCGAAATCACCAGCCTGCAGAAGCAGCTCGGCGTGACGACCATCTATGTGACCCACGACCAGACCGAAGCGATGACCATGGGAGACAGGGTCGCGGTGCTGAAAGGGGGCGTGCTGCAGCAGGTCGACACACCGAAGCGGCTCTATGAATCGCCTGTGAACGCCTTCGTGGCCGGGTTCATCGGTTCGCCTTCGATGAATCTTTTCGAAGGGAAACTGACGGGCGACGAACTGACAGCCGGCACCTTTGCCATCCGGCTGCAGGATGCAGCCTTCGTGCGAAGGCCGGGCTTGAAGTCGTATGCGGGGCGCAAAATCGTGTTCGGGATCCGGCCGGAGCATCTCTATGACAGCAGCCTCGAATCCGGCCGCAAGTACCAGACTGTGCCGGCAAAGGTGACCTCGATCGAAGAGCTCGGGTCCGAACACATCGTCCATCTCAATATCGACGCGGTCCGGGTGGACTCCGGCGACCCGGACGCAGTGCAGGATTTCGGCATGGCGTCGAACGCGGTGGCGAAATTCGAGCCGGAAAGCGCAGTCCGCTCCGGCTCGGAAATCCGGTTGGCCCTGGATGATACCAAGCTCCATTTCTTCGATCCCGAGACGCATCTGGCGATCTGAAGATTTGCGGCAAGGCCAGCAGGCGGGAGCGAGGCGCCTGCGAATGAAGACTGCTGAATGAACCAGACGATCTTCCGCATTGTGCGGCCGATCTCAAAGAAGGAGGAGAAAATGACGTTTCGGATAAAGCCCGCGATGCTGAAGATGGCCGCGGCCGCATGGCTGCTTGGCGCGACCAGCGCCATGGCGGACACGACCCTGGAATTCACCCAATGGTGGGAACCCGAATTGCCCGCAGGCTCGCTGCGGAAGATCATGGACGAATTCGAGGCCGCGAATCCCGGCATCAAGGTGACGCTGGTCAGCGGCCCCTACGCAGCAACGCGGGATCAGATCTCGGTCGGCGCGGCAACCGGAACGCTCAGCGACGTCGTCGGTCTCGACGGCGCCTGGGTGAACAATTTGAACGCACAGAACGCGCTCGCCGACATGAATCCGATGATGGACGCGAGCGGCTTCGACAAAGCCCAAGTCGCTGACATCATCAAGGTGGACGGCAAGGCTGTGATGTTTCCGGTCGCTTCCTTCGTCTATCCGGTGTTCGTCAATCTGGACCTTGCCGCCCAGGCAGGCGTCACCAAGCTGCCGTCGACACGCGCGGAGTTCCTCGAAGCCGCCAAGAAGATGACCCATGCCGACAAGAACCAGTATGGCTGGGTGCTGCCGCTGTCGATGCAGTCGCCGTCCGGCGTCCAGAACGACATGATGTCGTGGGTCTGGGCGTCGGGCCAGTCGATGATGGCTGACGGCAAGCCCGCCCTCGAGGGCAAGCCGGTGGTGGACATGCTCACCTTCGTCAAATCGCTCAATGACGCAGGCACCATCTCGCCCGGCATCGCCACCAAGACCGAACAGGAAAAGGTCGAGGAATTCGTCAACGACCGCGTCGGGATGATGATCGACTCGCTCGCGCATGTGAACCTCATCCGCAAGCGCAATCCCAAGCTGAACTTCGACCTCATCCCGGTCCCGATCGTAGAGGGCTATACGGGCAAGCGCGGCCTTCCCTATGCCTCCTGGGGCATCGGCATCTCCGCCGGCTCGAAACACCAGGAAGAGGCCTGGAAACTCGTCCAATATCTCATGAGCGAGAAGGTCAACGCCAAGCTGGTGTCGCTGGCCAACGCCTTTCCGGGCAACGTCAACGCCAAGCCCGACTTCGTGACCTCGGACAAGGCCTTCGGCAAGGCTTTCGAAATCTTCAAGACCGGTTACCTCGCCAACGAGTTCACGGGTCTGCCGGTGGCTGAAGACCTGATGACCCAGTTCGACGTCGAAGCCCAGAAGATGCTGGCCGGCGAGCAGTCTCCGGAACAGGCCGCGGCCAACGCTCAAAAAGGATGGACGGCGAAATTCTGATTAGCCTGTTTTACGATCTTCGACCGGGAGGCCTGGCTTCGGGCAGGCCTCCCGGCAGCAACGCACCGGCAACGCGAGTGTTCGCGAAGCTCACCTTCTCTCGAAGGTGTATCCAAGGTTGGCATATGACCCGGCAGAAGCGCTCCCGTCACAGACTGAAAAGAACGGTCGCACCCTATCTCTATCTGTCGCCCTCGCTGGTGATCATTGGCCTTTTGATGCTGCTGCCGATGGTGACGGTGATTTCCTATTCGTTCCAGAACAGCGCGGTGCTGCGTCGCGACTCATCCTTTGCCGGACTGAAACACTACCAGGCGATCTTTGCCGATCCCGTGTTCTGGGCCTCGCTATGGCACACGCTCTACTTCACGTGCATGAGCGTCATTTTCCACATGACCATCGGCATGATCTTCGCGCTCATGCTGAACAGCGACCGCATCAATCCGACGCTGCGCAACATCCTGCGCGTGCTCTACATACTGCCCTGGCTCTTCACCGCGGTGATCATCGCGGTGATCTGGCGCCTGCTGCTCGAGCCCAACGGTGTCGTGAACAGCATTCTCATGCAGTTGGGCATCATCGGTTCCAAGATCGAGTGGTTTTCCTCGCCTGAGACCGCGTTGCATGCCGTCACCTTCGCCAATATCTGGGCAGGCTACCCGCTCTTCATGGTCAGCCTGCTCGCGGGCCTGCAGGGCATTCCCAAGGATTTCTACGAGGCCGCCGATATCGACGGGGCGAAGGCCTACCAGAAGCTGATCTTCATCACCATCCCGCAGCTGATGCCGATCATCATCAGCATCTCGTTGCTCGATTTCATCTGGACGATGCAGGTCTTCCCGTTGATCTGGATCACGACGGGCGGCGGTCCGATCTACTCGACCGAGGTGCTCAGCACCTACACCTACAAGCTGGCGTTCTCGAGCTACAACCTGTCCCAGGCGTCGGCGAGCGCCGTGGTCATCCTGCTGATCTCGCTTGGCCTGACGCTGTTCTACATCCGTTATCAAAAGGCCCGGTAATCACCATGAGGAAAAGGCACACGACGAAGGACAGGCTGATCACCGTCGCGCTGCATATCGCGCTTGTCGCGGGGCTGTTTTTCGCGGCCTTCCCGATCTACTGGATGCTGAGCAGCTCGTTCAAATCGAACACCGAGATCTTCGCCCTGCCGCCAACCATCCTGCCGAAGGCCTTCACGCTGGAAGCCTATGCAGCGATCCTTGGCGACCCGGTCAAGCTGCGCTTCTTCTTCAACAGCTACTTCGTGGCCTTCGCGGTGACCGTGCTGACGGTGCTGATCGCCTTGCTCGCGGCCTATGGGTTCAGCCGCTTCAATTTCCGAGGCAAGGGCAGCCTGAACACACTCATCATCAGCACGCAGACGATTCCGCCGATCACGCTTCTGATCCCATTCTTCGGGCTCGTCGTCTCGTATCGCATCTTCGACACCTATACCGCGCTGATCCTCACCTATCTGGTCTTCACCCTGCCCTACGCGATCCTGCTGATGACCGGATATCTGAACACCTTGCCGCGCGATCTCGACGAAGCGGTGGCCGTCGACGGCGGCACCAGTTGGACAGCTCTCTGGCGGGTGATCGTGCCGATCTCGCTGCCCGGCATCGTGGCGACGTCGGTTTACACCTTCCTTTTGTGCTGGAACGAGTTCCTCTTCGCGCTGACGCTGACGAAGTCGACGTCGATGCGCACCGTCCCGATCGGCATCCAGCTTTTGATGGGGCAGCATGCTTTCGAATGGAACCAGATGATGGCGATGAGCGTGCTCGGCTCGCTGCCGCTCTTGCTGATCTACCTCATTGCCCAGAGGTTCTTCCTCGCCGGCATGACCGCTGGCTCGGTCAAATAGGCACGCCCCGCGGAGAACCAAGGATTGAAAGGATGAACGTGAAAGACCTCAAAGTCGGCTGCCAGACCTTCACCTGGGAAATGCTGGGAGACCGGTTCTCCGGCGGCCCCGATGATCTCATCAAGGCGATCGCCGATGGCGGCTATGCCGGCATCGAGATCACCGACACGATGATCGGCCGCTACGCCAGCAAGCCATCGGAATTCGCCGCCGCGCTGAAGTCGTCCAGCCTGACGCTGGTTTCCTTCGCCTTCGGCTCGAGGAGCGGCTTTACGCTCAAAGAGAAAATCGGCGAGGATATCGACACCGCCAAGCGCTGGATCGACTTCGCCGCCGCCTTTCCGGGCGCGCTGGTGTCGATGGGCTCGGCGACCGTCGTGTCGGACGGGCCGCGCGAGCACAAGTTCGCCATCGCCGCGGAAGTCTACAACAAGGCCGGCGAACTCGGCCGCAAGACCGGCGTCCAGGTCGCGGTGCATCCGAGCTCGCACCACAACACGCTGCTGTTCGACCGTGCCGATTACGACCGCATCTTCGCCCTGATCGACGCTTCGCTGGTCGGCTGGGTGCCGGACACGGGGCACATATTGCGCGGCCACAAGGACATGGCCGACACGCTCACGACCTATCGCGACCGCATCCGCTACGTGCATCTGAAAGATGTCGACGCGAACGGCACTTGGGCGATGCTTGGCAAGGGCGTCTGCGACACGGCAAAAGTGATCGAGATCGCCGGCGCCGCCCCCAACTTCAACGGCTGGCTGATTCTGGAAGAGGAGTCCGAGACCGCTGCCGCCGATCCGGCCGGCGCGGTGAAGACCAATCGCCAAACCATGCGCGGCTACGGAGCCTGACGATGATCGCCAAGAAAGACCGTCGCCTTCGCGTAGGTGTGCTCGGCTGCGGGCCGATCGCGCAATTCGCGCATCTGGAATCCTGCGTGAAGGCAAGCAACGCCGACCTCTACGCGATCTGCGATGCGGCGCCCGATCTGCTCGCGCGCATGGGCGCCACCTACGAGCCGCGGAAGATGTATGGCGACTATGACGAGATGCTCGCCGATCCACAGCTCGAGGCGGTGATTGTCGCCACGTCTGACGCCTATCACGTGCCGATGTCAATCAAGGCGCTGGAAGCCGGCAAGCATGTGCTGTGCGAGAAGCCGATCGGCGTGTCAGTCGCGGAAGGCGAGAAGCTTGCCGAGGCAGTCAGGCGCTCGGGCAAGGTGCTGCAGGTCGGGCACATGAAACGCTTCGACCCGGCGCTGGAGGCGGCGCGCGATTTCGTGCGTGACGAGATAGGCGATATCCTGGCGCTCAAGGCCTGGTATTGCGATTCCACCCATCGCTACACCAACACCGACGCGGTGCAGCCGTTGCCCGTCACAAGCAAGCTGGCGAGGAAGCCGGGCGGCAATCCGAAGGCGGACCTGCGGCAGTATTTCATGCTGGCGCATGGCTCGCATCTCGTCGACACGGCGCGCTTTCTATGCGGCGAGATTACCGCCGTTCGCGCCCGCCTCAACGAGCGCTTCGGCGCCTATTGCTGGTTCGTCGAGACCGAATTCGCCAATGGCGCGCTCGGCCATCTCGATCTCACCGTCGCCGTGCGCATGGACTGGCACGAGGGCTTCCAGCTCTACGGCCAGAACGGCTCGGTGATCGCGAAGACCTTCAATCCCTGGTATTTCCGCGCCAGCGAGGTCGACATCTTTCACGAGAAGGACGCGACCTCGCGCAAGCCGCTTGGCGCCGACGGCCATTTCTTCCGTCGCCAATTGGAAGGGCTCGCCGACGCGGTGCTCGACGGCGCGCCGCAGCGCGGCGCCACGGTCGAGGACGGGCTCGCTTCCATCCGCGCCATGGTGGCGATCGCCCGTTCGGTCGAGAGCGGCGCACGCGTCGAGCTCGCCAATGTGACGGGGGCGGTCTGATGCAGGTCGGGGTGTTTGCCAAGACTTTCCCGGGCAGCGAGCCGACCGGCGTGCTTGCCGCTGTCCGAGATGCGGGCTTCGCGGTCACCCAGTTCAACCTCGCCTGCGCCGGCCTGCCGTCGATGCCCGACGCGGTTCCGGACGCGGCAATCGACGCCATCGGTGCTGCTGCCAAGGCGACCGGGATCGGTCTCGTCGCTCTCTCCGGCACCTACAACATGGCGCATCCGGACAGCCGGATGCGCGGGGATGGACTGCGACGGCTGGCGGTCGTCATCGAAACCGCGGCCAGGCTTTCGATTCCGCTTGTCACGCTCTGCACAGGAACGCGCAATGCCGAGGACCAGTGGGCACACCACCCCGACAACACCGATCCATCAGCCTGGGCCGACATGGCGCTCGAGATGGAGAAGGCCCTGCTGATCGCCGAGCGCCACGGCGTCGATCTCGGCATCGAGCCGGAGCAGGCCAACATCGTCACCTCGGCCGAAGACGCCGTGCGGCTGATCGCCGAGATGGGCTCGCAGCGGCTGCGCATCGTGCTCGATCCAGCCAATCTGTTCGAACAGGCCAATCTCGACGAGGCGCGCGCCATCGTTGCCGAGGCGGTCGAGCGCACCGCCGATCATGTCGCGCTTGCGCATGCTAAGGATCGCTTCGCCGACGGCCGCTTTGTCACGGCCGGACAGGGCGTGATCGACTTCCCCGATTTCATCGCTCGCCTGAAGGCCACAGGCTTCGACGGGCCGCTGGTGACACACGGGCTATCAGCCGAGGAAGCACCTGGGGTAGCGCGTTTCCTCAAGGAGCTGGTGTGATGGCGGGGCCGATGGCGCTTCTTCGCGACGGCGCGACGCTGCTAGGCACCGACACGGGCGAAGGCCCGGCGGTGGTGTTCCAGCACGGGCTCGGCGGCGGCGAGGCGCAGGTCGCGCAGACTTTCCCCACCGGCTTCCGCCGCATCACGCTGGAATGCCGCGGCCATGGCGGCTCCAGCCTCGGTGAAGGGCGGCCGTTCTCGTTCGAAATGTTCGCCTACGACGTGCTTGCCGCAGCCGACCGGGCCGGCCTCGACCGCTTCGTCGCCGGCGGCGTTTCGATGGGCGCTGGAATCGCGCTGCGCCTCGCCTGCCGCCATCCGGAGCGCGTCGCCGGCCTCATCCTGGTGCGGCCGGCATGGACGTTCTCGCCAGCGCCGCAGAACCTGCAGCCGATCGCCGAGGTCGCCGAGCTCCTCCTCGAACATAGCGCCGACGAGGCAAGGACGATCTTCGCACGATCGGACACTGCTGCACGGCTCTATCGCGAGGCGCCCGACAATCTCTCCTCGCTGCTTGGCTATTTCGACCGGCCCGACGCCAAAGCCTTCGCGCAGGTGCTTGCCAATATTTCGGCCGACGGACCCGGTGTTTCCGAAAGCGATGCCGCGAGGCTCGACATACCGGCGCTGGTCATCGGCAACGAAATCGATGCCGTGCACCCATTGTCGACCGCACATGCACTGGCCGTCGCGATACCGAACTCGACCTTTGCCGAGATCACGCCCAAGGCGCGCGACAGCGCGAAGCATTTCGCCGAACTGCACGAGCAGATCAGCTTGTTCCTTCATTCCCACTCGAAAGCCCGGAGCCTCATTCCGTCATGATCGCCAAACCTCTCTCCGGACCCGCGGCCATAGCCGGCCTGCCGCGCAACCGGCTCATCGGTGAATTCTCGCTGTGGTCGGCGGATCTCGCCAACATGGAGCGCGACCTGAAGCGGATCGAAGCCCATGCCGACCTGCACCACATCGACGTGGCGGACGCCCGCTTCACGCCCGGCTTCCTGTTCTTCCCGGATCTGGTGGCGCGCATCGCCAAGCTGACGGCCAAACCGATCCACGTGCATTTGATGGTCGAGGCGGAAATCGTCGAGGCACAGACCCGCCAGTTCATCGAGGCCGGCGCCGACCTTGTCACCATCCACGCCGAAAACGGCGAGGCCGGGTTGCGCGCGGTCAAGCTGGCGCATGAGCTCGGCGCCGAGGCGGGCGTGGTGCTGCGGCTAGAAACGCCGATCTCCGCGATCGCGCCGTTCCTGCCTGACGTCGCCTTTGTGACGCTGCTCGGCACCTCGATCGGCGTCAAGGGGCAGAGCCTGTCCGAAAAAGCCTGCCCACGCCTGATCGAGGCGCGCGCGCTGATGCGAAAAGCCGGCCGCGAGGCCGACATCATTTTGGCAGCCGATGGCGGCATCCGCCATGAGACGGTGCCGCTGCTGCGCGCCGCCGGCGCCGAAACGGTGGTGCTCGGCTCGCTTGCCTTCGGCGACCCCGACCTCGCGCAGCGCATGGCCTGGTTGCACGGGCTGAGGGCCGCCGCCTGATGAGCACGCTTGCGCTTGCCTTCGATCTAGGTGGCACCGAGCTGCGGGGCGCGCTGATCGGGCGCGGCGGCGAGGTTGTGGCGCGCGTCTCGGAACCGACGATGACTGAAGCGGGATCGGAGGCGGTCATCGGCCGGATCATCGCGCTCGCCGAAAAGCTGCTGGACGACCACCCGCAGGCCAAAGTGATCGGTATCGGCGCCTGCGCACCTGGTCCGCTCGACCCCAAGGCAGGGATCGTCATCGGACCGCCGACGCTCTCCGGCTGGCACAACGTGCCTATGATCGACATTTTGAGCCGGCAGTTCGGGCTGCCGGTGCGGTTGGAGAACGATGCCAATGCGGCAGCGCTCGGCGAATGGCGCTTCGGCGCCGGCCGAGGCGCCGGCTCGCTGGTCTTCGTCACCGTGTCGACCGGCATCGGCGGCGGCGTGATCGCCGACGGCCACATCTATCACGGCAGGCGCGGCTTGGCGGCCGAAATCGGCCACATGACGATCACCGGAGAAGGCGATCGCTGCTTCTGCGGCAATGTCGGCTGCTTCGAGGCTGTCGCTTCGGGCACCGCTCTCGGGCGCCGGGCAACGCGGCTCACCGCGCCTGGCGACGGATCGGTGCTGAGACGTGTTTCCAATGACGGCGATGTCTCCGCCCGGCATGTCGTCGAAGCCGCTCGGGCCGGCGATGCCAGCGCCCGCGAATTGGTCGAGGCCGAGGCGCGATGGCTCGGCGTCGGCTTCACCAATCTTCTGCATCTTTATTCGCCCGAGGTGATCGTCATGGGCGGCGGACTGGCCAACGGCTTCGACCTGCTGGCGCCGAGGATCAGGGCAACGATCGAGGAGCGGGCCATGCAGGCCTATCGCGACGTGCCGATCGTGCCGGCCGAGCTCGGCGACCGCGCCGGGCTGGTCGGCGCGGCAAGCCTGATCCTGTGGGAAGGCGAGCCGGGCACGGCGTTGGCCATGGTGCAGAACGACTGAACCGGGAGCTCGCCGGAGAAGCCCGGCCGCCCCGAGGGCGGTAAGTCCGGCCGAAGCTGAAGTTGCACAGGGCGTGCAAATCTATCGATCGGCGAAGATCATCGAAGGGCGCCTTCCCCACATCTCAGACCTAAAATGCACGGTATTCCATTTTAATTCTTGACGTACGTAAAATTATTTCCAAACATGCGATAACGCTGAGGTGATATCGTCAGCGCTCTGGGAGGAGCAACGCCTGATATGAAAGAAACCCGATCCGGGCGCCTTATGCGCGCACCAGCTTGTCTTTCCAACGCAAGCGCCGGGCTCGCGTATGTTTCGTCAGCCATGCCGTTCGCAGAACAACGAGCCGACAATCAAAAATCCGGAGGAGGAAGATATATGCGCATGTTCAATTGCCTGGCGCTCGGCGCTGGCCTGCTTGTCACGCCGCTCGCCGTGCCTGCGCACGCCGAAGAGGCCAAGGTCGCGGCGATCGTCAAAGGCCTCGACAATCCGTTCTTCCAGACCATGCAGAAGGGCATCGAGGAACAGGCCAAGGCCGACGGCGTCGGTGTCATCGTGCAGGCCGCCGCCAATATGGGCGATGCGACGGGGCAGGCCGACAAGCTGACGGCCATGGCCCTGCAGGATTATGATTGCTACCTGGTCAATCCGATCAGCGTCTCCAACCTGGTACAGGCGCTCGTGCCGGTCGCCCAGAAGAAGAAGCCGATCGTCAACATCGACTCGACCATAGATGCCGAGCAGGCCAAGGCCGCGGGCTTCGCCGTGTCAACCTATATCGGCACCGACAACGTCGCCGCCGGCGCGCTGGCCGGCGAGGAGATGCTGAAGCTGGTGCCGAAAGGCTCCAAGGTGGCGCTGATTGCCGGTATCGTCGGCGACGTCGGCTCGAACGCCCGCATCAAGGGCTTCAAGCAGGCGGTCGAGGGTAAGCTGGAAGTGGTGGTTATGGTGAGCGCCGACTGGGATCGCGAGAAGGCGCTGACTGCTGCAACCGACATCCTGGCCGCGCATCCTGATCTCGCCGGCTTCTTTGCCGCCAACGATATCATGGCGCTCGGCGTCGAGCGGGCCGTGCGGACGTCCGGCAAGGACGTCAAGGTGATCGGCCTCGACGGCATTGTCGACGCGCTGAAATCGGTCGCCGCCGGCGAACTCTCGGCCACCGTCGCGCAATACCCCTATGTGGTTGGCGCGATGGGCGTCGAGGCGTGCAAGCTTGCCGCCATGGGAAAGGAACTTCCCGCCAACGTGCCTGCGCCGGTGCTCCTCATCAACAAGGACAATGCGGAGGCCTCGCTGAAGAACTTCCCGCGTCCAGGCGGCGACTATCCCGATCCCTTGCGCGAGATGCTGAAGTGAGCCTTCCAGCCGACAACGCGCCCGCCTCTCGACAGGCGGGCGTCCACGAGGAGAGCCGCCCCTCCCTGACGGCTCTCCTCATCGATCCTTCCTTCTGGGCCGACTGGGCATCCGTCGTCGGCCTGGTGGGTCTCCTCATCCTGTTCGGCCTCACCTCGCCGGTCTTCCTCACCGTCGCCAACATGCAGGCGATGCTGCTTGCAGCGGCGATCCTGGTGGTGCTGTCGATCGGTCAGACCTTCGTTGTCGCCACGTCTGGCATTGACCTTTCGCTCGCAGCCTCCGTCATGCTCGGCGCGGTCATCCTCGGCCTGGTCAATGCGGCAGGTCTTGGCATCTTCGCCGCCTGCGTGCTCGCGGTGCTCGCCACCAGCGCCATAGGCTTGATGAACGGCGTGCTGATCACCGCCGGGCGTATTCCCGATTTCGTCGTGACGCTCGGCACGCTCTCCGGCATCACTGGTCTTGGCCTCATCCTGTCAGGCGGCGAGCCGACCATGGTGGGCTCGACGTTCCTGCTCAAGCTTGCGTCAGGCTATCTCGGGCCGTTCGGCTATCCGGTCTGGGTCGCGATCGCGGCCGTCCTTGTCGCGCATGTCGCGCTCTACCACACGCGGTTCGGCGTGCATCTGCTTGCCACCGGCGGCCAGGCCGAGAGCGCCAGCGCGCTCGGCATTCGCACGAACCGGGTCAAGATCGCCGCCTATACGATCTCCGGCTTCTGCGCCGGCATCGCGTCGATCCTTCTGGTGGCGCGCATCGGCTCGGCCGAACCGCAGATCAACACGAGCCTGCTCCTGAACTCCGTGGCGGCCGTGGTGCTGGGCGGCGTCAGCCTGTTCGGCGGACGCGCCAGCATCCTGGGACCGGCCATCGGCGCGCTGATGCTGACGGCCCTCGTCAACGGGCTGACGCTGCTCAGCGTCTCGGCCTTCTATCAACCACTTGCCGTGGGCGTGATCGTGGTCCTGGCGGCGCTTATCATGCGGTATCAGAAATGAGCACCGTCAATCACATCGCGCCTTCCGAGGCGATCCTCGCCTGCCAAGGCCTGAGCAAGCATTTCGGCGGCATCCGCGCCTTCACCGATGTCGGGTTTCAAGCCCGGCGAGGTGAGGTCACTGCAGTCATCGGCGACAATGGCGCCGGCAAGTCGACGCTCATCCGATGCCTGGTCGGCGTGCATGTGCCCGATGGCGGCACGATCTATTTCGACGGCCGCCAGCACCCGTTCTCCAATCCGGACGAGGCGCGCAAATCGGGCATCGAGACCGTGCACCAGAACCTGGCGCTGATCGACGAATTGACTGTGGCGCAGAACCTCTTCCTCAACCGTGAGATCGTGCGCCGCATCGGCCCTTTCGCCCTACTCGACCGCAAGGCGATGAAAGACCAGGCGCGCGCCATGTTGTCACGGCTGTCGATCAACGTGCCGTCCGTGACCCAGCGCGTCCGGCGTCTCTCGGGCGGCCAGAGGCAGGCGATCTCGATCTGCCGCGCGGCTGGGTCCGGCGCCAAGCTGGTGGTTATGGACGAGCCGACGGCGGCGCTTGGCGTGCAGGAAACGGCAAATGTCGAGGCCCTTATCCGCAAGCTGCGCGAGCAAGGTGTAAGCGTCATCCTGATCAGCCATAATTTTGATCAGGTGCGACGGCTCTCCGACCAGATCTGGGTGATGCGTGCTGGCAAGATGGTAGCGACGGTGCGCTCATCCGAAACCACCGGCAACGAGCTCGTGGCGATGGTGACCGGCGCGGCGTGAACGCCGCGTCGCGCTTGGAGATTGAAACAACTAGCAAAGGAGTTTGGCGTGGCGCTGATCCGTGTCGGGCTTGTGGGTCTTGGAGAGGTCGCGCAATCGATCCATCTGCCGGTGTTGGCCGACCAGCGCGACCGCTGGGTCATCGCCGGCGCCTATGACGTATCACCGAGCCTGGTGAAACTCATCACCTCGCAATACCCAACCGCCAAGGCCCATGAAAGCGCCGAGGCGCTGATCAATTCGCCGGACATCGACGCGGTCTTCGTGCTCTCATCGGACGACACGCACAGCCGCTTCGTCCGCGCCGCGATCACAGCCAACAAGCATGTGCTGCTCGAAAAGCCGGCCTGCCTGACGGTGCGCGAGATCGACGAGCTGATGGCGCTGAGCAAGGATTATAAAAAGACGATCTTCGTTGGCTACATGCGCCGCTACGCGCCGGCTTATCTGGCGGCGCGAGACGAGTTGCCGGCACACGGAGACATCACCCATGTGCGCATTTTCGACCTGATCTCGGAAGGCCGGCATTTTCTCAAGAAAAGCCAGAACGTCCTCTACCCCGCCGATATCGACGCTACGATCCTTTCGCGCGGTGCCGAGGAGCGCGACGCGCTGATCCGCGAGGTGGTCGGAAAAGACGCATCGGCCGACCTCGTGCGCGCCTATCGCGGCCTGACGGCGCTCTCCTCGCACCACATCTCGGCCATGCGCGGCTTGATCGGCGAGCCGCGGCGCGTGGTGGCGGCGCACCGCACCAATGGCGGCGCCAATACCAGCGTCACCTTCGACTATGGCCACTTCGCCTGCCTCTATGACGCGGTGGTCGACGATCTCGGCCTGTTCGACGCCATGATCGAGGTTCGCTCCAACACCAAACGGGTACGGATCATCTACGACACGCCCTATATCCGCAGCCTGCCGACGCGCCTGGAGGTGACGGAGGCCGGGTCGCTTGGCCCAGTGACGAAGGCCTTCGGACCGCTCTATGGCGATGCCTTCTCTAACGAACTGGAGACATTCCACCGCCACATTATGGAGGGCACAAAGCCGGTCACCGACCTGGCGGACTCACGACGCGACCTTGCGCTGATGGCCGAGATCATCGCACGGATGAGAGAGAGCGGCGGGAGATAGGGTCGCTCGCTACGGCACCAACGCGCTTGGAACTGGCAGCGGCCGGCAAGGCGGCCGTTGCCTCTACGGGCGCGAGCATTATTTCGCCTGCCACGGCCGCGCCCATGCTCGATTCGAACGGCCGGATCCTCGGCCGCCTCGACGCATCCTACTCCAACGAGGCTCGCTATTTCTGCTGGAATTGACAGGGCCAATTTTCTGGCCTGGTCAAGCCAGAAGGCAACTCAGCAAGCCATGTTGAGCTGCCATTGGGACAGACCCGCCGATTTGGAAAGATCGAGGCCCTCGATACGGGTCAGAAAGAAAAAAGCGCCGTCAGAGTCTATCGGCGCGGTGAACGTCGCTCCTCGGAAGTCCGCCCGCGCGAGAACTATGCGCTCGGCAATTCGCGACGAGCCCTGTTTCTTGCTGACGTGTGCATCGACTGGTGACAGCGGCAGCCTTCGTCCTTGCAGCGTTGTTTTCCAGTTTCGGCGCCATCCTCCTGCTGCACCAGCCAGACCTTTCAGGACATAGGGGACCCCTTGTCTGATACCGGTCATGTCGGCCGTGGTGGTCGAGGCACCTCGATCCAGGGGCCGCCGAGGGACATCTGAACGCTGGGAAAGGCTATCGAACTGCCCCCCTGCTCGCGCTGGCGCGTCGTCCTCGAGCGATTACGAACTCTGCCGGGCCCTCTTGCCGAGATAGAGCTCCTGCATGACCGGCGACAGTTTCAATTGCTCGATGCCGCCAGACGCCACGATGCGGCCGGAATTCATCAGATAGCCTTGCTCGGCCACCGAGAGTGCAAGTCCGGCGTTCTGCTCGACGAGCAGCACAGCGGCGCCAAACTTCTCGCGCACGTCGATGATGATGCCCTGCAGCTCCGACACCAGCAATGGCGACAGTCCGAGCGAGGGTTCGTCGAGCAACAGGATCCGTGGTCTGGCCATAAGGCCGCGCGCGATGGCCAGCATCTGCTGCTGGCCGCCGCTGAGCGTGCCGGCCTTGGCGCCGCGCTTCTTGGCAAGGATGGTGAAATAGTTCTCCATCAGGGTGATGTCGGCTTCGACCGCATCCCTGTCCTGGCGGCAGTAGGCTCCAAGCAAAAGGTTCTCGCGCACGCTCATGTCGGCGAAGACATGGCGGCCCTCGGGCACCATCACGACGCCGAGCGCAGCTTTTTCATCGGCGTGCAGCGCGGTGACATTGCGGCCCTCGAAGGTCACCGTGCCGCGCCGCGGCTTCACCAGACCGGCGATGGAACGCAACAGGGTCGTCTTGCCGGCCCCGTTGGGCCCCAAGATGGTGACGATCTCATTTTGGCCGACCGCGAGCGAGACGTCGCGATTGACCGAGACGGGCCCGTAGCCGGTGTCGACATGCTCTACGGCAAGCAGGTTCATGACGCGGCCGCCTTCTTGTCGGGACCGAGATAGACCTCGCGCACCTTGGGGTCAGAAAGCACCTCTCCCGGCGGACCTTCGGCGATCTTGGTGCCGAAATCGAGCACGACGAGGCGGTCGCAGAGGTCGGCCATCATGTCCATGTCATGGTCGATGAGGCAGACGCCAATGCCTTGCGGCGGCAATTGCGCGATGACCGCCGCGAACGCCTGCGCCTCGCTGTCGTTCAGCCCAGCGCCGGGTTCGTCGAGCAGTAGGAGTTCAGGCGAGACGCCGAGCGCGACGGCCAGCCCAAGGCGTCTCAGGCTGCCGAAGGGCAGCGATCCCGCTATCGCCCTGCCGAGCGGCGCCAGGCCGACAAAGTCCAGGATCATGCCGGGCGACGCCCACCGGCTGTCGTCCCTCCTGCCCTGCTCCCAGGCGATGCGGACATTTTCGTCGACGGTCAGACCGGGAAACGACATCGCCTGCTGGAACGTCCGCACCAGCCGCTT
Organism: Mesorhizobium sp. M2E.F.Ca.ET.219.01.1.1; assembly: GCF_004016445.2. Taxonomy (GTDB): domain Bacteria; phylum Pseudomonadota; class Alphaproteobacteria; order Rhizobiales; family Rhizobiaceae; genus Mesorhizobium. The sequence goes on along the minus strand of NZ_SADT02000002.1, from coordinate 88,614 downwards.
TCGCGCGATGCGGTGCGCGCCGATATTGGTTATGTCCTGCCCTTGCCAACGCACCGTGCCGCCGGTGGCCGGATGGACGCCGGCGACGACATTAAACAAGGTCGTCTTGCCGGAGCCGTTGGGTCCGACGATACCGACGACCCGGTCGGTGTCGATGTCGAGATCGATGCCGTTGAGCGCGACGACGCCGCCGAACTGCTTGCGCAGACCCCTCACCTCAAGCGCGGCCATTCGAGCCTCCGCCTTGCGTCTCGAGCCCGCCTCGAATCGCCAAATAGATGTTCTTGATGCCGGCGCCGACTCCGCCCGGGAGAAGGAGGATCACCAAAAGCAGGCAGATCCCATAGGCGATGCGGGCATCGACCGGCTCGAGGTTCAGCACCTCGGGCAGGAAGTTGACGATGATGGCGCCGATCAGCGGCCCGTAGAGATAGCGGGCGCCGCCCAGCATGACCATTAGCGCCAGGTAAAGGCTGGGAAAGGCGCCGAACAGCGTCGGCGAGATGTGGCGCAGGTAATAGAGCTGCAGCACGCCGGCGAGGCCGGCGAACAGGCCTGACACCATGAGCACGCCAAGCTTGTGCAGGTCGACATTGATGCCGACCGAACGCGCCAGCTGCTCGTTCTCGCGGATGGCCCGCAACGTCCGGCCGTAGCGCGAAATGCCGATGAGATAGGTCGCGGCGAGCGCCAGGAAGAGCGCCGCCAAGACCAGGTAATAGTTGTTGGAGAGCTTGTCGAAATTGATGCCGGGCAAGGGCGTCACCGACCCGACATCGAGGCCTGTCGCGGATCCGGTGAAGGTGCCGCCATTGGTGAGCACGATGACGAAGAGGGCGCAGAAGCAGAAGGTGATGATGATGTAGTGCTGTCCGCCCACCCGCAGCGTCGGCAGACCGATGACGCCGCCGACGATTGCCGACAAGGCCATGGCGAAGGGCAGCGAGGTCCAGAAGCCCAAGCCGAGCTGCACGGAAAGGATGGCCGAGGCATAGGCGCCGACCCCCATCAGCGCCGCATGGCCGACCGACATGATGCCGGCCTGGCCGAACTGCAGACCGAGGCCGTAGAGGCCGATCGCCGTGTAGAGCGTGGTGATGGCGATCGACAGGAAGCGGTAGCCGAGGCCGAGCCAGGGCAAAGCGATGAGCAGCCCCGCCAGCAGGATTGCCGTGATCGCCTGGACGCCGGCCGGCAGCGGAACGGCGGCGTTGTCCGCCGTCAGAAGCGCGAGCCGATCCCGTGGCCTGACGCCTTCTGGCGCGCCGCCTGTCTTGCCGGCGCTCTGGTCGATCATTGGCATCGACATCTCACGATGCCTTCGGCCCGAGGGTGCCGCCGAGCAGCCCCTGGGGCCGCAGCACCAGGATCAGGATCATCACGACCAGCGAATAGGCGTCGGTCCATTCCGGATATCCGTAACCGGCGCTGAGGCCGTCGACGAGGCCGAGCACCAGGCCGCCGACGACGGCGCCGCCGACATTGCCGAGACCGCCGATCAGCGAGACCGCGAAGCCGCGGATGATGATGACGCTGCCGGTGAAGGGCGTGATCGGGAACAGCGAGATCATCAGCGCGCCGCCTATGCCGGCAAGCAGGCTGCCATAGATGAAGACGCCGGTGACATAGCGGCGCACCGGGATGCCCATCAGCTCGGCGGTGTCGCGGTCCGAAACACTCGCCCGCAACGCCATCCCATAGCGGCTGCGGGAGATGCCGAAATAGGTTATCGCCACGATGACGGCCGTTATCGCGACGACGATCGCGCGCATGGCGATGATGTCTACGCCGCCGATCGTCCAGACCAGGCCGACCGGGTCGGTGATGCTCTTCTGGAACTCGTTGAAGACGCGGATGACGGCGTGCTGCAGGATCACGCTGAGGCCGATCGACATGATGAAGCCGTTCATCGGCCGGTTGAGCGTGAAGCGGAACAGGCATCTTTCGGCGGCAAAGCCGAGCGCTCCAACCAGCAGGCCGGCCAACACCAGCGCGACGAAGAAGTTCATGCCGGTGCCGACCATGAACCAGGTCGCCATGCCCCCGACCATCAGGAACTCGCCATGCGCGAAATTGACGATGCCGGCCAGGCCGAAGATCAGCGTGATGCCGATGCCGATGAGAATGGTGACGCTGGCAACCGAGAGGCTGTTCACCAGTTGCTGCACAAAAATGTCCATAATCAAATCCGGGTGGCGAACCTGCAGGGAAGGAGATGGGCGGAACATAGCCGCCCATCCCGATTTTGGATTTTGTCGCGGGCCGGCTCAGCCGCCGTTGTCGCCGGGCGGCGGTGCGGCCGGCGGTTGCTCGACCGCGCATTTGAACTTGTCGGATGTGTTGGGTTCGACCATGCAGACCTCGGTCGCGAAGGTGACCTGATGATGCTTGTTGAACACAAGCGGCACAGGCGACACGACGCCCTTGTAGTCCGACTTCAGGAGCTCTGCGACCACCGCGTCCGGATCATCGATCTTGCCGACCTTCTCCAGCGCCTTAGCGTACCAGAAGAAGTAATCGTAATAGAGCAGCGAAACGGAGGACTGCGGGCCCTTGGCGGCGCCGAGGCCGAAATACTTGTCGAAATACTGCTTCACCTCGGGGTATGGCGAGGAACCCCAGCAGACCGGCACGCAGCTCATCGTCACCGGCACGTCCGCCTTCAGGCTACGCTCCTGATAGATGCCCGGATCGACGCCGAACAGGAAATAGGACGGGGCCACGCCGAGCTTGAGGGCTTGCGGGAAGGCTGTGAGGGTTGAATCGCCGTTGTACCAGAAATGCACGATATCAGGCTTCATGCCCTTGATGCGGGTGAGCAGCGGCGAGAAGTCGGTCGTATCCGGCGGATACTGCACGAGGTCGACTTTCTGGCCTTCCGCCTCGAGCGCCTTGACATAGTGCGACGACAGATACTGCCCGGTCGCGTCATTGCCCACGAACACCACCGAATGCTTCGGCGGCGACTTCAGCTGCGGCGTGAGCAGCGACAGCACCCCCTTGGCGGTACTGCCGCTGCGCTGCCATTCCTGCGGCTCGCTCTGGAACGTGTAGTGAAGCCAGCCGTCCTCGGCGACCGCCTTGTCGTCGAGCACGGCGCCGAGCGAGCTGTTGCCGGAAAACTGCAGGACCTTGGCCGGGCCGGTGATCTTGGCCATGGATACCGAGAAGTCATGCGTCTCGGTGCCCCAGATCGCCTTTACGCCAATGTCGTTGACCAGCTCGCGCGCGGCCGCGATGGTGACGTTCACATCCGTCCGGTTGTCGCGGATATAGAGTTTGATCTTGTAGGTCTTGTCGCCGACCTTGATGCCGCCGGCGTCGTTGATCTGTTGCGCCGCCAGATTGGCCGCACCGACGATGGTGTTGCCGGCCGAAACGAACGAGCCCGACTGCGCGGCGATGACGCCGATGGGCAGTTCTTCGTCGGCACGTGCCGTCTGCAAAGCCATGGCGAGCCCCGCGGCCACCACTGCTAACCCAAGTCCTAGCTGTCTCATGCATGTTCCTCCCGTTACATGACCAACTTGTCATACAACCCTATTACCATGTAACAAGGTTGTCAACGTGACTTCCGGCACGAGGCGAGCTGCGGCGAGGTGCCAGCGGACTCAGATTGGACCTGTGTGAGTCGGGGTCCAGGCGAGAGGCTCGCCCGGCTTGCGGATCGGGTAACTGGTTGGGATCGGGACCGCCCTCGACGCGTCCGGGATGGCTCGGCCGCCAAAGACGGGAAGCGATCAGAGCCGTGTCACGGCGTCACGGCGACGGTATGGTCAAGCGGTACGCCTCGATGGCGGAAGTGCCAAAAATTTGCGACCGTTCTTCTTCTGACAGCCCGGAGAGGCAATCGTCGAGGGCGCGTTTGACCGATTGATAGTCGGCGGCGACCAGGCAGACCGGCCAGTCCGAGCCAAACAGGCATCGCGATGGGCCGAAAATGGAAAGGACCTCGTCCACATAGGGCTGCAGATCCTGTTGCTTCCAGTGCCGCCAATCGGCTTCCGTGACCATTCCGGACAGCTTGCACCACACATGGTCGCGATGCGCCGTGAAGCCTTGCATCAATCCGGCCCACGGCTCCATCGCGTGCTGCGCAATGCGCGGTTTTGCGATGTGGTCCACCACGAAACGCAGGTTAGGATGCCGCTCCACAGTCTCCAGGGCGGCCGGAATCTGCGGCTCCTTCAACAGCAGGTCATAGACCAAGCCGGCATCGCCGACAGCCCCCAGCCCGCGCTGGACATCCTCGCGCAAGAGCCAGTTCGGATCCGCCTCGTTGTGGACGAGGTGACGGATGCCGACCAGGTAAGGGCCATCCGGCCGCGCCTTCAGCTCGGACAATGTGGCCGCAACCTCGGGGTCGGTGAGGTCGACCCATCCGACGACGCCTGCGACGAAATCGGTCCGGCTCGCCATCGACAGGAACGCCCGCGTCTCGACGAGCGAATGCCATGTCTGGACAAGGATCGTCTTGTCCACGCCGGCAGCGGCAAGGGCCGGCCTAAGGTCCTCGGGCGAAAACACGCGGCGTATGGCGGCGTAATCCTCCGTCATCCAGCCGCAGGAGCCATCCGCTGGGTCCCAGAAATGCTGATGGCCGTCGATCACCATGGCGCTCACCAGCGCTGGTGCACGGCGGCCTTTATGCGCCGCTCGTAGATGTCGGCGATGCGCTCCATCACCTGCGGCGACAGCGCCGGCAGGTCGGACGCGGCGGCGTTCTCCTGCGCCTGCCGGACGGACTTGGCGCCCGGAATGGTGGCCGTCACGGCCGGGTTCATCAGGATCCAGCGCAGTGCCCATTGCGCCATTGTCGCGCCTGGCGGCAGCAGCGGCCGCAATTCCTCGACCGCCTGCAGGCCTTCCTCATAATTCACGCCGGAGAATGTCTCGCCGACGTCGAAGGCCTCGCCCTGCCGGTTGTAGCTGCGGTGGTCCTTGGCGCTGAAGCTGGAATCGCTCTTGAACTTGCCGGACAAGAGCCCGCTGGCCAGCGGCACCCTGACGATGATGGCGACGTCCTTCTGGCGCGCCATGTCGAAGAACAGCTCCGCCGGGCGCTGTCGGAACATGTTATAGATGATCTGGACGCTGACGACGCCGGGATATTGCAGCGCCTTGATGCCTTCCTCGACCTTCTCGACGCTGACGCCGTAGTGACGGATCTTGCCTTCCTCGACCAGCCTCTCCAACGCCTCGAATGTCTCGGGCTGGTAGAAAACCTCCGTCATGGGACAGTGGAGTTGGACGAGGTCGAGCACGTCGACCTCGAGATAGCGCAGGCTGCGCTCGACGAAGCTGGTCAGGTTCTGCCGATTGTAGCCTGACGCGACATGCGGGTTCAGCCGCTTGCCCGCCTTGGTGGCGACAATAGGCCTGACGCCGCCACGCCCCTTCAGCGTCTTTGCGATCAGTTTTTCCGCCCGGCCGTCGCCGTAGACATCGGCCGTGTCGATCATCGTCACGCCTGAATCGAGCGCTGCATTGAGCGCCGCGATGGCGTCCTTCTCCTCGACGTCACCCCAGTCGGCACCGATCGCCCAACTGCCGAAGCCGATTTCCGACACTTGCCAGCCGGTGCGGCCAAATCGCCTTTGATGCATAGAAACCACTCCTGAAAGCCGACGTCGTCTTGACGGGTCGTGCCCGCAGGAATATCAGATCGGATAGTTGTATGACAACCCTGTAAGCATGCAAAGGTGATGGCGAAAAGCGGCGGTTTTGGATCTACCGGCAGGCTGGAGGGCGATGGGATGTTCCTGGCATCGGAGCGTGGCGCCGATCGATGCCAACCCGATTTGGACCGTCAAGCCGCAGCCGCCGCTGATCGATACAAGCCACGAACCGATCGAGCGACCTTGCCCGATTTATTTCCCAGCGCTGTCGCGCAGCTGCTCGAAGCGCTTGTAGGAACGGGAAAGATGCAGCCGCATTGCACGCTGCGCCGCCTTGGCGTCGCGGGCCGCGATGGCGTCGTGGATCGCCCGGTGCTCGCGCCGCGTGCGCTCGAAATGCCGCTCGCGCTCGTCGGGCTCCAGGCGATCGAACTGCGTCCATTGGCGCGGGATCATCGCGGTGCCGAACGTGTCGAAAAGCCGGCTGAAATAGGCGTTGTGCGAGGCGAGCGAAATCGCGCGATGGAAAGCCGCATCCTCGGTCGCGGCAAGGCCGGTTTCGGCGATCGCCCGGTCGATGGCGTCGAGCTGCCTGGCAATGAGCGCAAGGTCCTTGGCGGTCCGGCGCGTGGCTGCCAGCGCCGCCGCCTCTCCCTCGACGCCCATGCGCAGCTCGAGCACCGCCAGGATCTCGTCGATCGATTCGACATCCGTCGGGACGATCGAAAAGGTTTTAGGCGGTGGCTCCTGGGCCACAAAGGCGCCGAGGCCCTGCCGTGTCGTGATCAGCCCGCGCGCACGAAGCGAGGCAAGCGCCTCGCGAACCACCGTCCGGCTCACACCCGTCGCGTTGACGATCTCCTGCTCGGTGGGCAGCCTCTGGCCAGGCGCAAGATCGCCGGCTTCGATCTGCGCGGCAAACTTGTCGACCAGCTCGCCCCTGAGGTTGGGGGACTGGCGAATGGCGCCGAACATTGCTCCCTCGCGATCCGTCATCGGAACACCGGCCCCTTGAATCGATTCTTGGGCCAAGGATCGCACCGCTTGGTTGCAACGGCAATCTTTCGTTTGTTTGAGCCCAACAGCAAGGGAAGACCAATATGAAGCAGCAAATCGGCTTTATCGGCCTGGGCGCGATGGGCTCGGGCATGGCGGCCAACCTTCTGGCCAAGGGCTGGCCGCTGACGGTCTGGGCGCATCGCAACCAAGAGGCGGCGCTGAAGCTGGCCGCCGCCGGCGCCCGCCAGGCGACGACGCCGCGCGCGCTCGCCGAAGGCTGCGACATCGTTCTCCTTTGCGTCACCGGCTCGCCGCAGGTCGAGGCGGTGGTGAAGGGTCCTGACGGCCTGGCCGCCGCCGGCAAGCCGCTGTTGATCGTCGATTGCTCGACCTCCAACCCGTCCTCGACGATCGCGCTCGCCGCCGAACTTGCAACTCAAGGCATGACGCTGATCGACGCGCCACTGGCGCGCACCCCCCAAGGAAGCCGCCGAGGGCAAGCTCGACGTCATGGTCGGCGGCGCGGCGGAAGTGGTCGCCCGCGCGCGGCCAGTGCTCGAAGCCTTCGCCGCGCGCATCGTCCACACCGGCCCGACCGGCAGCGGCCACACCATGAAGTTGCTCAACAATTTCGTCTCGATGGGCTATTCGGCGATCTATTCCGAGGCGCTGACGCTCGGCGCCAAGGCCGGGCTGACGCCGCAGGTCTTCAACAGCGTCATCTCCGGCAGCCGCATGGATTGCGGCTTCTACCAGGCCTTCTTCGACTTCGTGCTGAACCGCAACGAAAACGCCCAGCGCTTTGCCATAGCCAATGCGCTGAAGGATATGACCTATCTCGCCTCCTTCGCCCAGGCCGCCGGCATCGCCAACCCGGTCGGCGCCGTGGTCCGCAACGGTTTTGCGACGGCGGTGGCAACAGGGCACGGTGAGAAGTTCGTGCCGGCGCTGTCGGATATCGTTGCGGAGCTGAATGGGGTGTCGCTGGTGGTGCCGGCGGCTGAGTGAATTCGCACAGGGCGCACCCCCTCGGTCTCGGCTCGCGCTGACCGACAGAGCTGAGCCGCCGCCTACCCCGCCGCCTGCCCGCGCACGGCCTTCCTCAGCCTCGAATGCCGCGCCGACGATGCTGGCTTAGCCGCAGCGTTCCCTCCAGGGAGTCCTACGCGAGAAGCCGCACCTGCAAGATGCCGCGTCATGGCAGCGCTCGCGCCCTTCGCGTCGCCGGCCTTGATCGCCGCCAGGATGCGCTCGTGCTCGCCCAATGTCGTGCGCGCCATGTCGTCCGACTTCTGCTGGTTGCCGGCGGCCAGGATGCTCTCGCGCACCCGTTCCGAGACGAAGACAAGGAACTGGCCCATATAGGGGTTCTGGGTCGCCTCGGCGACGGCGCGGTGGAAGCCAAGATCGTTCTTCAGCCAGGCGACGCTGCCATAGGGAGCCGTGCGCATCCCGTCGAGCGCCTGTTCCATCGCCACAATATCGGCATCGGAGCGGCGGGTCGCGGCCAGGGCGGCGATCTGCACTTCAAGCATGCCGCGCAGCTCGAACAGGTTGCGGAAGGAATCCGCCCGCTGCAAGGTCTCATAGTCGATCGTCAGCACCGTCGCGTTGGTCGCGTCGGCGACGAAGGCGCCCCTGCCCTGCTGCGACCAGATACGGCCTTCCGAGCGCAGCCTGGCGATCGCTTCGCGCACCACGTTGCGGCTGACCCCGAAGGTGGTCGCCAGCGCCTGTTCGGTCGGCAGCTGATCGCCGGGCTTCAGGCGCCCTTGCGCGATCTCGCGCGAGATGGAACTCGCCACCAGAGTGGAGAGATGCGGACCGCGATTGACCTTGTCGAGCTTCAGCGTCATCGCTCACCTATAGTCGAGCGCGGATGCGGACGCCAGAATGCGGCCGTTGCTCAATATATGGCGCGGATCGATCGCATCCTTGATGCCTGCCGCGAGATCGAGCGTCACTGGATCGATGCGGTCGAGGAAGGCCCGCTGCTTGACCCGGCCGATGCCGTGCTCGGCGCTGATCGAGCCGCCATAGCGGTCGACGACGGCGAAAATCTCCGCTTCCGCCTCCTCGAACAGATGCTCGATCGCCTCGGCCGCCATGCCCTCCGGCGGCACGACGTTGAGATGGATGTTGCCGTCACCAACATGGCCGTAGGTGACCGGCAGCGCGTCGGGGCGTGCCCGTCCCAGCTCGAAGAGCGCGTCGGTGACGAAATCGGCAAGCTTCGAGATCGGCACCGAGACGTCGGTGCGCAGGTAACGGCCGCCGCGGCCCTGCCGCTCGACCATGATCTCGCGGTAGAGCCACAGTCGCTCGCCCTGCGCCCGGGTCGATGCCACGATGCCGTCCTCGACGAGATCCTCGACGCCCGCGAGAAAACTCAACAGCATATCCTTAAGGTCGATCAGTCCTCCGGACGAAACCTCGATCAGCACATAGGCAGGGTAAGGCTTGCCGAGTGGCTCGTGGAAATCCTTGCCCTCGCGCATGGTGATCTCGATGCCGCCGCGCAGGATCAGCTCGAAGGCGGTGAGCAGGTCGCTGCAGCCGCGCCGCGCCCGCGCATAGAGCGCCATCGCGTCCTCGACCGAACGCAAGCCGACGAGCGCCGTTTCAATCTGCGTCGGCCTGGGGAAGAGCTTCAGCGCAGCGGCGGTGACGATGCCGAGCGTGCCTTCCGAACCGATGAAGACCTGCTTCAGATCATAGCCGCGATTGTCCTTGCGCAGCACCTTCAGTCCGTTCCAGATCCGGCCGTCGGCCAGCACGACTTCAAGGCCGAGCACAAGGTCGCGCGTCATGCCGTAACGCAGCACGTTGAAGCCGCCGGCATTGGTGGCGACATTGCCGCCGATGCGGCAGCTGCCCTGCGCGCCGAAGGTGATCGGCAGGATGCAGTCGCTCTCCTCGGCAGCGCGCTTGGCATCCTCGAGGATGCAGCCGGCCTCGACCACCATGGCGAAGTCGATCGGGCTGATCGAGCGGATCCGGTTCATGCGCTCCAACGAGACGACGACCTCGTTGCCGTCAGCCGCCACCGCCGCTCCGACAAGGCCGGTCAGCCCGCCCTGCGGCACGACGGGGATCCTCTCGGCATGACAGTGCCGCATCAGCGCCGACATGTCTTCCACGGAGCTGGGCCGCGCCACCGCCAGCGGGCGGCCGAAATGGTCGCCCGACCAGTCCCGGCTGTAGCGTGCCATGTCCTCTGCCTCGGTCAGCAGCCCGCCGTCCGACAGCACGCCGGCAAGGGCGGCGATCAGCGATGCGGAATTGGGCGGCACTGCATTCATGAACTGAACCTGGACCCTTCCGGAAAACGACTGGACAACCACCAATCTTGTCGTGTTATCATACAACCCTGATTGAGAACATCAAGCGATAGCATGCTTCCCGAAGCCGTTTGGTGCGGATGGTCAGACTGGCAAATCACTGAATTCGGAGGACTTTCCCAATGAGCGACGCCCCGGGCTTTCGCTATATGCACACCATGATCAGGGTGCTCGACCTCGACAAGTCGATCGCCTTCTACACCGAGGTGCTCGGCATGACCTTGCTGCGCCGCGAGGATTATCCAGGCGGCAAGTTCACCAATGCCTTTGTCGGCTACGGGCCGGAGGACAAGGAAGCGGTCGTCGAGCTGACGCTGAACTGGGGCCGCGAGGAACCCTATGAGATCGGCACCGGCTTCGGCCATCTGGCGCTCGGCGTCAACGACATCTATGCCGTCTGCGCCGAACTCGAAAAGCGCGGCGCCAAGATCCCGCGCAAACCGGGACCAATGCAGCACGGCACCACCCACATCGCCTTCGTCGAGGACCCGGACGGCTACAAGATCGAGCTGATCGGCCTGGACACGATGCAGTAATCCTGGACCGGACCGCACCGGCCTCGCGCCGATGCGGTCCCTTTCCGTCCGCGCTTGCTTGGGAGGCGGTGCGGGTGAGTTCGTCACTTGATGACCGCGATCTTGCTGCGGTCGATCGTGATGGCGACGGCGGCGATCAGCACCGCGCCGAACACCATGTTTTCCAGAAAAATGTTGACGCCGACGAAGGTCATGCCGATGCGCACGATCGAGATGATCAGCGCGCCGACCGCGGTGCGCGCTACCCCGCCCAAGCCGCCGGTGATGGCGGTGCCGCCGACGATGACGGCGGCGATGGCCGGCAGCAGCAGCTGGTTGGCGAGCACCGGCGAGCCGCTTGACAGCCTGGCCGCCAGCACGACGCCGGCGATGGCCGCCAGCATCCCCGATGCGGCAAAGGCGATGATCTTGGTGCGGTCGACATTGATGCCCGCCGCCCAGGCCGCCGGTTCACCGGCGCCGACCGCGATCGCCTGGCGGCCGAAGCGCGTATAGCGCAGCACCAGGAAACTCACGATGCCGATCAGCGCTGAAATCAGCACCACCATCGGCAGGCCGAAAATCGTGGCGTTGATCCAGGCGGTCTTTTCGCGGCCTGCTTCCTCGATGGTGATGGCGCGGCCGTTGGAAACCCAGAGTGCCAGCCCGGTGACCACGCCGCCGGTGGCCAAGGTCGCGACGAAGGACGGCACGCGCAGCTTGACATGGACGATGCCGCTCAGCAGCCCGAAGGCGAGGCCGGACAGGATCGCCACCGGAAAGGCGGCGAAGCCGAGCGAGGGCAGCAATTGCGCCAGCATGACGCTTGCCAGCGAAGCCACAGCCTGGATCGACAGGTCGATGCCGCCGAGCAGGATGGCGAAGGTGACGCCGGTCGCCAGGATGAACAGCACGGCGGTGTTGGCGAAGAGCAGCGCCAGCGTCTCGCCAGTGAGGAAACCGGGCGCGGCGATCTCGATGATCAGCAGCAAGGCGACGAGCAGGACCAGCGGTATGGCGCCCTGCGTCCACTTGCCCTCGAACACCTGCCTGATGGAAAAACCTTCGTTCATCGGCTCACACCATCGCTCGCAGGAGGTCTACCTGCTTGGGCTTGTTGCCTGGGCTCGCATCGAAGCGCGCGGTGATCTCGCCGTCGCGCATCACCAGCACCTGGTGCGACAGGCCGATCGTCTCTTCCAGCGTGTCGGAGATCAGAAGGATCGCCACGCCTTGCTGCGAGAGGTCGCGCACCAGCTCGTAGACCTCTTCCTTCGCGCCGACATCAAGCCCGCGCGTCGGATGGTCGAGCACCAGGATGCGCGAGCCGGCCGTCATCCAGCGCGCCAGCACCACCTTCTGCTGGTTGCCGCCGCTAAGCTTGCGGCAGGCGGCGTCCGGTCCCGGCGCCTTGATGCTGAGCCGCTTGATCCAGTCGGCGGCGAGCCGCCGCTCCTTGCCGTAATCGATGGCGCCGTTGCGCATGACGCTCGAGAGGTCCGCCAGCGAGATGTTCTCGGCGATCGACAGGAACATCACCAGCCCTTCGAGCCTGCGCTCGCGCGGGACATAACCGATTCCCCTGCGCACCGCCGGTTCCGGCGAACTGAAGCGCACCGGCTCGCCGGCGATCTTCATCTCGCCTTCATCATGCGGCAGGAATCCGCCGATGGTGCGGGTCACCTCTTCGCGGCCGGAGCCGACGACGCCGGCGATGCCCACGATCTCGCCGGCACGGATCGAAAGATCGACCCCGTGATAGAACCCGTTGGCGCCCAGCCCCTTGGCCTCGACCATGACCTTGTCGCCCGGCGGCTGTTGGCGCGCCTCGCGGTAATATTCGGCCTGCAGCCCGCGCCCCACCATGATCTCGTGCAGCTCCGGCGCCGTGACTTCCGCGGCGCGGTGCTCGGCCACGACCGCGCCATCCTTCATCGTGTAGACGCGGTCGGAAATCGACAGCACCTCGTCGAGCCGATGCGACACGAAGACGAAGCTGGCGCGAGACTTCAAAGACTGAACCCGCGCGAACAGCACCTCGATATCGGCGGCGTTAAGCACCGAGGTCGGCTCGTCGAGCAGGATGAGCAACGGACGCTCGACCATCTCCTCCAGCGTCAGCGCCTTGGCGAGCTCGACCATCTGGCGCGCTGCGAAGGTCAGCTCGGAGGTGCGCGCGGTGACATCGATGTCGACGCCGATCTTGGCAAGCTGCCGTCGCGCTGCGGCGTTCATGGCACGCCAATTGACGAGGCCGAAGCGGGTGAAACGGTCTTCTTCACCCAGATAGATGTTTTCGGCGACAGTGAGATTGAGCACCAGCGACTGTTCCTGGAACACCATTCCGATGCCGTGCCTGGCAGCGTCACGGGCGTTGCGCAGCTTGAGCGGCTCGCCATCCAGCGTGAGTGAACCGCCATCCGGCCGGTAGCCGCCGGCCAGCAGCCGCATCAGCGTCGACTTGCCGGCGCCGTTCTCGCCGATCAGCCCCACCACCTCGTTTGGACGCACCTCTATGGAGACGTCGCGCAACGCCTGGACGCCGGGGAAGTTCTTGATGATGTTCGACGCCTGCAGCATGGCGGTCACTTCACGATCTTGAGGCGAACGCGGTCGAGCGACAGCGCCACGGCGGCGATAATCATCAGTCCCTGCACCGTCTGCTGGATGTAAGGCGAGATGCCGAGCAGGATCATGCCGTTGGCTAAAACGGTGACGATCAGCACGCCGATCAGCGTATTGACGACGCCACCCTCGCCGCCGGTCAGTGCCGTGCCGCCGACAACCACCGCCGTGACCGCGGCAAACAGCCTGCCGTCGCCGATGACGGCGTGCGACTGACCGAGCTGGGCGGCGGCAAGCACGCCGGCAATGCCGAAGAAGAAGCCGGCCAGCGCAAACGCCGCGATGCGTACGCGCGTGACATTGACGCCAGAGAGCTTGGTCACGTCCTCGTCGCCGCCGATCGCCAATATGTGGCGGCCGAGCCTTGTGTAATACTGGATGACGGCGGCAAGGGCGAACGCGCCGATCGCGACCCAGACCGCCAGCGGCAGCCCGAGGAAACGATGCAAGGCGAGGTCGCGGATCGAGGCGTCGTTGAGCCGGATGGCCGAGCCGCCCAGCATATAGACCGACAGGCCAAGCCCGATGAACCACATGCCGAGCGTCGCCATGAAAGATGGGATGCGCAGCATCGTCTGGACGAGACCGCTGATCAGTCCCATGATCGTGCCCGAGGCGATCGCCGCCAGCACCGCCCACCAGCCATAATCGTTGCCGTTGCTGTCATTGGCGGCCAGCAGCACCACCACCATCGCCGCCACCGACAGCGTGCCCTCGACCGAAAGGTCGATGCTGCCCATCAGAATGATGAATGTCAGCCCCATCGCCAGTGTCAGCGGGACCGCGGCGGAGTTCGCCAGCCGCACAAGATTGCGCAGCTCGATGAAATTGGGATTGGCGATGGTGATCAGAATGCACAGCACGACCAGCACCGCCAGCGGCGCGAGCCTGCGCCAGCGCCTGCCGCCGAGCATAGTGGCGATGCGGCCGGGGAGGAATGTCATAAGCGTCGTCCGCTCGATGTCCGAAACGGACTTCAGGGGTTCTGTCTGGATTGTCAAGAAACCGCTTCCCGTCAGCTGGTAACAGGCTCGTGGCCACGGGCGCAAGACGCCGGCAAAAAGGGAGCGGGCCGCTGCCAGGGAGAAGCCGGCCCGCCCCAACGGGTCAGGCGCGGATCGCTCCGGTCACCCGGCCCCACAGATCGTTCCAGTCAATCTCGGGCTTCGACTCGACATTGGTCTTGTAATATTCCTCGACATTGTCGTGCGAGATCAACACCGCCTTGCCATAGAATTCGCGGTGCTCCGGCGGCTCCTTGGCCGGGTCGAACTTGCCAATCTTGGCGTTGTAGCCGATGGCGAGCCCCATGCCGCCCTGCCATAACGGATCGGAGGTGACGGTGCAGGCGAACTCGCCGGTGCGCACCGCGTCGACCGCCGTCTTGATGCCGTCCACACCGACGATCGGCACCTTGCCGGCGAGGTTTTCGGCGCGCAGCGCTTCGAGCGCGCCGGAGCCCATGTCGTCATTGGCGGCCCAGATGCCTTTGATGTCGTCGCCGAAGCGGGTCAGCAGATTGCCCATCAGGTCGAAGGCCTCGGTCGATTTCCAGTTGGCGACCTGGAAGTCGAGCAGCTTGATGTCGGGATTGGCTGCAAGCGCTGCATCAAGGCCCTTCTTCCGTTCAATCGCAGCCGTGGTCGAGATCAGGCCGCCGAGCGCGACGATGCCGCCCTTGCCGCCGATGGTCTTGAACAGGATCTCGGCGATGGTCTTGCCGCTGGCGATGCCGTCGAACTCGATATGCGAGACATAGTTCGGATTGAAGTCCTTGGGGTGCAGGTCGGCCGGCTTGTTCCACTGCGTCACCACATAGGCGCCGGCCTTGGCGCAGGCTTCGACGATCGGGCGCGCGTCGGGCGTGTCGTTGGGATCGGAACTGAGCACCATATTGCCGTTGGTCTTGGCCAGCATCGCCTTGATGTCGGCGATGCCCTTCTCGCTATTGCCTTCCGAAACCAGCGTGACATGCTCCAGCCCGGCCCATTTGGCATAGGCCTCGGCGCCGGTCTTCCACACCGCGTGATAGGGATTGGACAACGAGCGGATCGACGTCACCAGCGTCGGCTTGTCGGCCGCGCGCAATATGTTCGGCATCGCCAGCGTCACCGCGCCGGCGGCGGCGCCCAGCATCAGCGTCCGGCGGCTCACGCTGCCGGAAAAAACAAGACCATTGCTGTCCTTCATTTCGAACCTCCCGATTGAATTTGTTTGCCGCCCGGCGCTTGCGCAGGGCGCGGCCGGATCCTCCAGCGAGGGTTATCGGTCTCCTCTACTTGTATGACAACCCTTCAACACGGCAACCATACTCTTTCTCTTGACGCGGCACAAGCGACTTGAGATCGTCACGCGCATGAAGAGCGAGGCACTGACTTCGCCTCGGCTAGGGAGCGAGAATGCCGGACTACATCATCGTTGGCGGCGGCTCGGCCGGCTGCGTGCTTGCCGCGAGACTGAGCGAGGATCCAGGCCTGTCGGTCGTCCTGCTCGAGGCCGGCCCGCCCGACACCGACCGTTACATCCACATGCCGGTCGGCTTCTTCAAGATGACGTCCGGCCCGCTGATCTGGGGCTATGACGCGGCGCCCGGCCAGGAGATCGATGGCCGCGTCATGGTCTACCCGCAGGCACGGGTGCTGGGCGGCGGCTCGTCCATTAATGCCCAGGTGTTCACGCGAGGCTGCCCGCAGGACTATGACGGCTGGGCGGCCGACTTCGGCTGCGCCGGATGGAACTACGCCGATGTGCTGCCCTATTTCGTCAGGTCCGAGGGCAACGACACCTTTGCCGGCCCGCAGCACGGCATTGAGGGTCCGCTCGGCGTCTCCAGCGGCGCGCCGCATCCGCTGACCAGGATCTTCGTCAAGGCGGCGCAGCAGGCCGGCCTGCCTTTCCGCGCCGACTTCAATGCCGGCGAGCAGGAAGGCGCCGGCTTCTACCAGACGACGACGCGCAACGGGAAGCGCTCGAGCACGGCGGTCGCCTATCTCAAGCCCGCGCTGGGCCGCAAGAATCTGACGCTGCGCACCGACGCCACGGTCAGCCGCGTCGTCGTCGAGAATGGCTGCGCCGTCGGCGTCGAGATCATCGTCAATGGTCGCCCCGAGCTGATACGTGCCGAACGCGAGGTGATCGTCACGTCCGGCGCCATCGGCTCGCCGAAACTCCTGATGCTGTCCGGCATCGGCCCGGCCGCGCATCTTGCGCGGCACGGCATCAAGGTGGTGCATGATCTGAAAAACGTCGGCCAGAACCTGCACGACCATATGGATGTCGACGTCGTCGCCGAACTCAACGGCCCACATGGCATCGACCGCTACAAGAAGAAGCGCTGGCAGGCCCTTGCCGGTCTCGAATACGCGCTGTTCGGCAAGGGACCGGTTGCCTCCAACATCGTCGAGGCCGGCGGTTTCTGGTGGGGCGATCGCGCCGAGAGGACGCCCGACATCCAGTTCCATTTCCTGCCCGGCGCCGGTGTCGAGGAAGGCATCGGTTCGGTTCCCGGCGGCAATGGCTGCACGCTGAATTCCTACCATGTACGGCCGCGTTCGCGCGGCAGCGTGGCGCTGCGCTCGGCGGACCTGCGCGATGCGCCGGTCATCGATCCCAATCCTTTCGCCGAGCGCTACGATCTCGAACGCGCCATCGACGGCATCGAGATCAGCCGCGAAATCCTCTCGCAGCCGGCCTTCGCCAAATACATCAGCCGTGAGCATCTGCCCGGAGCGGCGACGAAGGGCCGCGCGGCGCTCGAAGCCTTTGCCCGCCAGCATGGCCGCAGCGCCTATCATCCGGTCGGCACCTGCCGCATGGGCGGCGATGCCGACAGCGTCGTCGATCCCGAGCTTCGTGTGCGCGGTCTTGCCGGCCTGCGCGTCTGCGACAGCTCTGTGATGCCGCGCATCGTCTCTTCCAACACCAACGCAGCGGTGATCATGATCGCCGAGAAGGCGGCGGATATGATCATCGGCAAGACACCAGCGGCATAGCTCACTCGTCCTCGAACATCTCGCGTGGCGGAAAATCCGCGCGGCTGTAGTCGACGACGATGAACTTGCCGCCCTGGTAGCGCTCGACCACCGGGTTGTCGGTCACCTTGCCGCGCACACGCTCGGCCTGGCCGTCGGAACTGTCCTGCGGCGTCCAGCCGAGCTTCTTGCGGGCATCCTTACGCCAGAAGCCGCGGCTGTTGTTGGACTGGCCCCAGATCACGGAACAATCGACGCGCTCCGCTTCAGCGCAACGTGCGATCAGGCGCACGAAATCGTCATGCGATATCCAGGTCGAGAGAATGCGCTCGTCGGGCACTTCCGGCAGCACGGAACCGATGCGGATCAGCACGCTCTCCACCGCATGCTTGTCGAAATAGAGCCGCGCCAGCATCTCGCCATAGGCCTTGGACAGGCCGTAATAGCCGTCCGGCCTGAGCAGGCAATCCTGGTCGAGAATCTCGGTCCGCTCGTAGAGGCCGACCGCATGCACCGAGGAAGGGAACACGACGCGCGCTTTCTCCCGGCGCGCCGCCTCGTAGATGTGGTAGGCGCCGCGGATGTTTGGGCCGAGCACGGTCTCGAAGGGTTGCTCGGTGGAGATGCCGCCGAAATGCAGGATCAGGCCGCAGCCCTCGGCTAGTTCATCCACCGCCTTCTGGTCCTCGAGATCGGCCAGGGTGAAGCTTGCCCTGTCCGGCAACGGGATCGCCAAGGGCGCGACATCGGTGAGCCGCAACGTCCAGCCCAGTGAAGCCAGCCTGGCCGAGAGCAGCCTTCCGATCGTGCCGGACGCCCCGGTCAACAACACAGGTTTTGTGGAAAGCATCATGCCCTGCCCTTTCCCGGTCGCTACGCCGATACTTGCGCGCACCCGCAAGGACCGCGCAGATTGCCTTCGGCACGGCCGTTGAAAATCTCATCATATCACCAGACAAATTATGACTTGCCAGCAAATGCGGTTCGTTTATTGCTTGGCGACGATGAAACGTTCCTTTGGCCTTCCCCCGCAGATCAGCCGCACTGCGCAGGTTGCGGACTGGTTTGCGCGCCAAATACGTGCCGGTCACTTGACGAGCGGCGAAAAACTGCCGACCGAGCAGGAGTTGATCGCGCAATTCGGCGTGAGCCGCACGGTGATCCGCGAAGCCATGGCCTCGCTGCGCTCGGAAGGGCTTGTTGTCAGCCGCCAGGGGGCGGGCGTGTTCGTCGCCGATCATCAGGCCGCCACCACCTTCCGCATCATCTCCGACGAGCTCACCTCGCTGACCGAAGTGCAGAACGTGCTGCAGCTTCGGCTGGCGGTGGAACAGGAAGCCGCCGGCATCGCCGCCGAGAAGCGCAGCGACGACGATCTTGCCCGCATGCGCGACTGCCTCGATGCCATCGACGCCTCGATCGCGGCGGGCGAGAGCGCCATCGAGCCGGATTTCGCCTTCCACCGGGCGATCGCGTCCGCCACCGGCAACCCCTATTTCGAACGCTTCATGCATTTCCTCGGACCCGTCATCATTCCGCGCCAGCTGATGCGCCCGCGCGACGAAACGCCGGAGCAGCGGCGGCTGTATCTGGAGCAGGTCCAGACGGAGCACCGCCGCATCTACCAGGCCATCGAGCGGCAGAATGTCGAAGCCGCCCGCTTCACCTTGCGCGAGCATCTGGAAGCGGGCCGCGAGCGCTATCGCCGCATGGTCGACGGTCCGGCAAGGCGGTAACACAGGATCCATCGGACCTAAGCCATCTCGGCCACCGGCATCTTGCAGACCTGCATAAGGGCGGCGAGCTGGCGTTCCTCATCCGCCGTCAGATCGAGCAGCGGCGAGCGGACCGGTCCGCAGTCGATGCCGGCAATGCGCGCGCCAGCCTTGACGATCGATACCGCATAGCCGGCGCGCCGGTTGCGGATGGCGAGATAGGGCAGGAAGAACGAGCGGATGAGATCGTCGACCTCGGTCTTGCGGCCGGCCCGCAGGGCGTTGAAGAAACGCAGCGCAACCTCGGGCGCGAAGTTGTAGATGGCCGACGAATAGGTTGTCATGCCGATGGCGGCCGCCGCGCTGGCATGGACCTCCGCCGTCGGCATGCCGCCGATGAAGACCAGCCGGTCGCCCATGCGATAGCGCGTGGCGGTGAGCAGCTCGATGTCGCCGACGCCGTCCTTGAAGCCGATCAAGTTAGGGCAATCCTGCGCCACGCGCTCGAGCGTCTCGGGCGCCAGAATGGCATTGTCGCGGTTGTAGGCGATGACGCCGATACCCACCGAACGGCAGATGGCGGTGAGATGGCGGCGCAGGCCCTCCTGCTCGGACTTGACCAGATAGGGCGGCAGCACCAGCAGGCCATCGGCGCCATTGGCCTCGGCCGCCTTGGCGAACTCCACCGCCATATGCGTGCCATAGCCGACGCCGGCGAGCAGCGGTAGGGTCTTGGGCACTTCGTGCGAGGCCGAGCGCACGACGCGTTCGTACTCCTCGAGCGTTAGCGAGAAGAACTCGCCGGTGCCGCCGGCGGCGAAAAGCCCGCTCGCTCCGGCAGCGCCCTGGGCTGCGACATGGGCGCGGTAGCCGTCTTCGTTGAAGGCGCCGTTCTTGTCGAAAAAAGTTAGCGGGAACGACAGCAGTCCGCGGCCAAGGGATTTCATCAGTTCGGTCGGAGAGGAGGTCAAAGCGAGTGCTCCATGCGAAGGGCCGGTGGGTGGGGTCGAGCCGGCTGGGATTGTTCTAGCGGTGCCTTGTCGGCGGCTCATACGAAGCCCGGCCGCACTTGCGCCGCGGCGGCATCGATCGCCTTGCGGCCGAGGCCCGACTTGACGATGCGGATCAGTTCCTCCTCGCTGGTGTCGGCCGTCGAGGCGTCGAGCGCGATCTCGCCCGAATGCAGAAAGTTGATGCGGTCGCAGACCTCGAAGATCTGGTTGTAGTTGTGCACGATCAGGATCACCGAGACCCGGCGCTGCTGGCGTAGGTTCTGGATCAGGCCCAAGACATGCGCGCTCTCGCGCACGCCGAGCGCGGCCAACGGTTCGTCGAGCACCAGGATTTTTGGTGACGAATAGATCGAGGGGCAACCGCGATGCACTGGCGCTGACCGCCGGACAGAAGGTCGACAGTGCTGTTGACAGAGGGGATCGAGATGCCCAGCGTGTCGAGATAAAGCTGCGCCTGCTCGCGCATCTTCCCGTTATCGAGCAGGTTCAGTCCGAGCACGCGCTTGCGGTATTCGCGTCCCAGGAACATGTTGTGGTAGACGCTGAGGTCGCCGATCAGCGCCAGGTCCTGATAGACGGTCTCGATGCCTTGCGCGCGGGCGTCGCGCGGCGAGGCGAAACGCACTTCCTTGCCCTGCGAGACGATCGTGCCTGTGTCGGGCTGGTGGAAGCCGGACAAGATCTTGATCAGCGTCGACTTGCCGGCGCCGTTGTCGCCGACCAGCGCCAGAACCTCGCCCTGGCGCAGCCTGATCGAGACGTCGACCAGCGCGGTGACGGCGCCAAAACTCTTGGAGATGTTGGTCATCTCCAGCACGACAGGCGCATCGGGCGCCAGCGGCGGAACAGTTTGCGTGTTCATACGCGCCTCCGTGTGCGCAGCCGGTCGACCTGGATCGAAAGGATCATGGCGGCGATGATGGCCGCCCCGAGATAGATGTCGGAGACGGTCGCCTGGGCGCCGATCATAACCAGGCCGTTGTTGAGCGAGGCGACGACGAAGGCGCCGATTAGCGCGCCGATCACGGTGCCCGAGCCGCCGAGCAGCGACGTGCCACCGATGACCGCCGCCGCAATCGCCTGCAACGTCAGGAACGGACTGCCGGCCTGCGGGTCGGCCGAGGTGAATTGCGCCGTGTTGATGATGCCGGCAAAGGCGGCGCAGCCGCCGGCGATCATGAAATTGTACGTCTTCATGCGATCGGTGCGCACGCCGATCTCACGCGCGCCGATGATATTGCTTCCGGTCGCAATCGTGTGCAGGCCGAAGGTGGTGCGGTTGAGCACCAGGGCCAGCACCAGCACGACCAGCACCGCCCACAGGAACGGCGTGAAAGCGGTGACGCCGTGCCAGGACAAAAGCGCATCCGTCGGCTGGTAGAGGCTCTGGCCGAAGATCGCGTTGAAAGGCTGCTCGACCGGCGCCACGATCGGCTGGCTGTTGTAGATCGACACCACGATGCCTTGCAGGAAGAACAGCGTGCCGACCGTGGTGATCAACGAGGGCACCTTGAAGCGCACGGTGATGATGCCGTTGATGGCGCCGACGAGGATGCCGATCAGCACGCCGATCACCGCACCGACGGCCAAAGGCACGCCGTAGGTCACCGACAGCAGCGCCATGACATAGGGAGCGATGGAGAAGATGGCGCTGAGCGACAGGTCGATCTCGCCGGTGATCATCAGCATGACTTCGGCCGCGGCGATCAAGCCCAGCCGGCCGGTGTCGCGCAGCACCACGCTCATGAACGAGGGCGACAGGAAACCTCCGTCGCTGCCGAGCTGGAAATAGATCACCAGCACGATGGCGACGACGGCGATGCTGGCCTCGCGGTAGCGCGACAACAGGATGAGCAGTTGCTCCCGCATTGTCCGGGGGACCTTGACGCCAACGGCGTTCTTCTTCGCTGGCTGTATTGCGGTGGGCGGCAAGCTTGTCTTCCTGGTTTCAATGCGAGGCAAGTTCAACGGTAGCGGGCTATGCATCCGCGGCCGACGCCGTCGCCGCCCATCGCGAGATGAGATGGCGAGGGCGGTGGCAGGGAAGCCGTTAGGGCTCAGGTCGGCTCGGCGTCGCTGCGGCCCTCGAATCGCGTCTTGCCGACATAGGCGTCGACATTGTCCTTGGTCACATAGGCCTGGCTGGTGTCGCTGTTGGCAGGGCCGACGAGGCCACCGGAGAGCTTGTAGAGATACATCTGCTGCACCGGCAGGAAGCCCTGCAGATAGGCCTGCTGGTCCGTGGTGAAGTTGACGTCGCCGGATTTGATGAAGTCCAGCGTCTGCGGAAACAGGTCGAAGCCGGCGACCGCGCCGCCGTTCTTGACCAGCCCATATTTGTTGGAGATGAAGCCGCAGGCATAGGTGTCGGAGCCGCCGGTGCCGAACATGCCGTTCACGTTCTTGTGGCTGAGATAGTAGCTCTCGACGCGCGAGATTTCCGTTGCCGGATCCGGGCCGGTGTTGACGACATCGTAAGTGACGCCGCTGTTAGAGTCCTTGATCGCCTGGATGTAGCCATCGAGGCGCGGCTGCGTGTTGAGCGAGCCAGGCACGCCGATCGACAGCATGACGTGGCCGCCCTTGGGGATCAGCTTCAGCCATTTCAGCGCCGAGTTATAGCCCGACTGGTAGAGCGGCTGGCCGACATAGGAGAGCCGCTTGTTGGGGCTGCCGACCGGCACGTCGGCATTGAAGGCGACGACCGGGATGCCAGCCTGCGCCGCCATTTCGGTGGCGGCGTCGAAAGCCGTCGGATCGACCAGGCACACCGCGATGCCGTCCGACTTCTGCGCGATCGCCGTCTGCATGGCGCTGACCATTTCGGAGACGACGTTCTTCTGCGAACCGGTCCACTGGTAGCTGCAACCGAAGGCGGCGCAGGCGTCCTGGATGCCGTAGACAGTCGGCGTGAAGAACTGGTCCAGCGTCACATGGCAGACGAAATGGAATTTATACGGCTTCTTCGGCAAGCCGGCCGATGAATCGGCTGCTCTTGCCGCGCTGATGCCGGCCAAGCTTCCGCCCGTCAGCCCTGTCGCCAGCCCGGCAGCGCCGAGGCCGAGCTTGCCGGCCAGCGCGAACGCGCCGCGCCGGCTCATGGCCATCTCATTCTTCGTTTCGTCGTCCATCTGTTCCTCCCTTTCATTTGCAGGCGTTGCCCGCTTGTGTGTCATCTGGTTACATTGTTATATGACAACTTAGGTGTCAATGGCCTTTCGACCCCGCATCGACGGCGGACCTGTCGCGGCCGGTCGCGATGCGGAGTTGGAGCTTGGCCAGCAGGATCGAGAGCAAGGGAAGAAAAATGGCTGAAATCGAGTTCAGGGCTGTTGCGAAGAACGGGCTAAAGGTGACCACGATCGGACTCGGCGGCACGGGGCTCGGCAACATGTATCGCGCCGTCGATACGAATGCCGCGGTCAACACCGTGCACGCGGCCTATGACAGCGGCATCCGTTATTTCGACACCGCCCCTGTCTACGGCTTCGGCGTCAGCGAGACGCGGTTGGGCCTTGCGATCCAATCGCTACCCCGCGCCGACATCGTCATCTCATCCAAGATCGGTTACGACCTCGTGCCGATCCCGCCCGAGGAGCTGAAGCCTGCGCTGTGGGACCAGCCGGGCTCCTTCCGCGCCGAGTTCGACTATTCGCGCGATGCCGTGATGCGTTCGCTCGAAGGCACGCTGAAGCGGCTCGGTACCGACTATGTCGACATGGTCTCGATCCACGATCCGGACGAGGCGATCCATTTCGGCCCCGGCGAAGATCCTTATGCGAGGAGCCGTTTTCGCGAAGCCATGGACGGCGCTTATCCGGCTCTCGACGAGCTACGATCGCAGGGCGTCATCAAGGCGGTCGGCGTCGGCATCAACCAATGGCAGATGCTGTCCGATTTCGTCGTCGCAGGGGAATTCGACTATTTCCTGCTCGCCGGCCGCTACACGCTGCTCGAGCAGGAGCCGTTGGCGACTTTGCTGCCGCTCTGCGAGCAGCGCGGCACCAGGATCATCATCGGTGGACCGTATAATTCCGGCATCCTTGCGACGGGCGCGGTCAAGGGCGCGACCTTCAACACCCGGCCGGCGCCCGAACCGGTGCTGGAGCGCGTGCGCCGCATCGAGGCGGTCTGCGCCCGCCACGAGGTTTCATTACCGGCGGCGGCGCTGCAGTTCCCACTCGGCCATCCGTTGGTGTCGAGCGTCATTCCCGGCGCCCGGTCGGCGGAAGAGCTCAAGCAGAACCTGGCCTACCTAGGCGAGGATATCCCATCCAGTTTGTGGACCGACCTCAGAGATAGCGGATTGATTGCGCAGGGCGCCCCCCTTCCCATGACCGACGAAGGTTGATGCGCATTCACTGTCCAGTTGTACATCTCAAATGGAGTGCGGAACTGTCGATCTCCGCCCGCGAATCGAATGACCGCTTTCGGCGGAGATCAATGCGGTGCGCATGGGCTTGAATGAGGCGCAAAGCGGACACGCCTTTACGCACGCCTTTCTACGCCGCAGCGCTCGCGCCGTTCGAAAGCACTTTACTTGATCCGGGATGTGGGCGCTGATCGCGTCTGCCAGATCGGAGATGGAGATTCTCAGTCGAATAGGAGTCAGATATGGACAGGAAGGCAACTCGCACGGCAGCGAAAATCGCCGCCGAATTACGCCATTGTCGCCGTTCTCCTACTCCCACTCGATGATCAACTGGAGCATCAACGAATTGAATTTATTATATAATTTCTATCAATGAGTTCGATAATACCGTTCCAAATACCGTCGGATTCCTACGCTGTTGAAAAGGCTACAACAATGTAGTCGCTGTCGCGGCATGCATTCTTTTGACTACATCATTTCCGTCAGCGCCTTTGCGGCGCCCAAGGCGCACTTCGTTTGGCCGGCTGTGGCGGACGCCGTACGCAAAACCGGCACAGGACAGCGGTTGCTTCAGTTTGGGTATGCATCGCTTCCCGTTTGGCCCCCAAGCACAAACGAACTTACACAATTCGACAGCAGCGTTTGCGGACGCCCAATTTCCCCGGGCGTGAGCATCCCGTGCCTGAACAAGGTGACCACGCGACACCTCAAACCGATGCTGCTTTAGAAGCAACAGCAACTCGGAATCGGTTTGCGGGAGCCCAATGTCCGTGGGAAGGCTGCGCCGGAGAATGCCATCCGATACTGTGAACCCGTCTTGCTCCAGTCCGTAGCGGAGCCTTTGAAACTCGGGCTTCTCAACGGTCGGCTTCGACCATTCATATACTGGCTTGACGGCGGGAAGACGCGCAGCCGCGCGTTCAACCAGCGCGTTTTCAAGTAGTCCATCGTCAACGGGATGTCTCGGATTTCTATCGATGAACTGCTTCAGTTCAACCATCCGTGCTTTTGCGCTACCACCTCCGATATTCTCGTAAACGCTGGGCCCAAAGTCGGTGAGCAGCGCACTGATTTCAGCCTGCGTCAGGTTCTCCAGAACGTCAGCCGCCGCAATAATCGTCCGGCGCGAAAACAGCGAGCGCGTCGCCTCGCGAGCGGGCCCGAAATACTGCTCGACCCGATCATTGGCATGGCGCTCTAGGAACTTTCGCGCCTCCAGGTCCGTCAGGGGGAAGAACCCCTCCAACACACCATCATGACCTGCCAGCAGCTCAAAGAACACGCCGCTTGGTGTCCGGTAAAGCGTCCAGGAGGCATCCGACCTGTCGTCGCCGTGGTCGCCTCGGGCTAATCGCTCGGAGGTTTCGGTATCGTACACGACCCCGTTTATAATCCTCCTCATGCTACACCCGCCGCGAAGCCGCCTCGGCAATACCAGTCACTGTCGGCCAACGCCTGGTAGGAGGCCGTCCGCCAACCATTCACATTTACCAGCCGACAGCTGTTCGCCGTGCTCTGCAGAAGTGAGCGCACATCGTCCGCGCCGCCATCTGCATAGTTTGTGTTCATCAGATCGCTTAGTTCGGTAAGTTCCTGTGCGGCCTTTGCCGCATATCGGCTCGCCAGATTGAGCATCTTAAACTGGCGCTGGACCCGGGAGGTCAAGATTTCGCTCCAGCCGGCTGGTGGGGAAACGAGGAACCGCAGAGCCGCAGGCGTACCTTCGACGACTTCAGCGACAAGCCAGGGCTCGCCTTCGATATCGTCATAGTAGGGATGGATAGTCTCTTCGCTCGCCGTCAATGGCCGGACATCCGACTTGGCCTTGTTACAGTCATGACAGGCCGGAATCAGGTTCCACGGGGCTACCGCGAGCGCAGGAAACTGAGTTTTCGGTAAATAGTGATCGAGGGTTGAGACCACGTGTTGGCCACAGAGCGGGCATCGGCCGTGCTTCGGAGCGGCCATTAGTTCATCATAGACGGTCCGGCCAGGGGCCCCCTTCGCGGCCAATCTGCCAGTGTAGACCCTCGACATTTCCTTGACTGTTACAATACCGTCGATGTTCGCACTCGGTGCAATGGTGTGGATCTCATTGTTGGAGGCCGCGTCATCGAACTCGATCGAGGCGCCAACGATTGCAGCGGTTACGCTCACAAGGCGCTGTTTGAGGTCCTCATTTGCCACCTTGCTGATCGTCGTGGTGAACACATCTTCGGCCGTTTGTTCGGGCTTTGGCAATTTCCACATCAGTCATCGCCATTCGCGTCGCGTGCAGCGATAAGGCCTCGAACGATCGCCTGGCCTTCGAGGCCAAGTTGACCGACGAAGTGTTCGACGATCTCATCGAAGTCGCCACCCGCCGCCACCTGATCTCGCAGCATCCTATGGAAGCCGGACCCTGTTACCTCCAAGCCGAAGACCTCGCGGGTCAGAATTTCCACGTTCTCACCAAAGGTCTCAATTTCTGGACGTTCGGCGACGACAGTGCGTCCGTTGCGTCGAATCTTCCAGACGCAACTCATTGGCACCTCCTGCAACACGACAGGGGAGTGGGTTGAGTATTGCGGACCAGAGGACTTGTCCCTCGGAACGCTGATTGGAGTGAAATCGTCAAACGCGCTGAAGCTGACCGACACGAGCCCTGTAAATGAGCCGGCGTCTTCGTCGTCGTGACTGACGACGAAGCGCCCCTTTGCGCGATCGTTGTCATCCAAGAACGCTTCTGTCATCGAGTTTAGCAGGTAGGTCTTGCCCACACCGTTCCGCCCCGTGATGACATGGATGTTGGTCGGTGGCTGAACTTCGGGAAACACCCCAAACGTCAATTCCACCCGCTGCGTAATCGACCTGCGATCGCGAGGCATCCTGTATGAGAATTCGAAGGGTGTGACGCGAGCCCCACCACGTGCCATGCGGCGGTACTGCCCACGCACCGCCTGCGTCG
This sequence comes from Mesorhizobium sp. M2E.F.Ca.ET.219.01.1.1, assembly GCF_004016445.2. Classification (GTDB taxonomy): domain Bacteria; phylum Pseudomonadota; class Alphaproteobacteria; order Rhizobiales; family Rhizobiaceae; genus Mesorhizobium. The sequence continues at coordinate 61,498 of NZ_SADT02000002.1, read as the reverse complement.
ACACGGAACGAAGCAGCGATAGTCCCGTGACACGCTCCTGCAGCGCGCGCTCAAAAAGATCCGAATCGAAAGCGAGGTCCCTGAGGCCTTCGAGGATTCGGTCGCGTAGCTCGGGCCCGATTTCGTTCAGCGCGGCATAATAGGTATCGTCCTGGCCCAAAGAGAAAAATTGCTCCTCCAAGGCCTCGAAGCGCTCTGGAATGTCGGGACGCCGCTGAGGTTTCTCCATCCCGACTTGGCCGATTTTCACGGACCCGATGTCCCGACTCTCACCATCGGCATCGATGTAGGTCAGGAAATACATGGTCGAGAATGCGAACCAATCGTCCCAGTTGTCGCTGATTAGAAATGCTCGCGATCGAGCCTTGCTCGGCGGCCGCCCGCCGACAGGCAATACTGTAAAGAACACGCTCCCTCCCCCCAACCCGCGAATAGAAATTCTATACCAGTATCTCGCCATGGAAGGCGACAGGCGAAATGAGCCGCGAATCAGATGGATCGGTGCAGGATTACAACTGGGGTCGACAGCAAGGATGTCGGACGTGGGGTTGCATCGCAGTGACCGATCTAAGGATACCGAGCCTTTATCTGATGCATCGCCGTGCCAATGGCCGCCATCATCTTCTGGGACATCGTAACCAGCGTTTGGGTACTCGCCGCATCGAACTCCAAGATCGGCACCTGCTCGATATCGCTATGGTAGTCGGATCGCCAGGGTCGAACATAGTAGCTCTGGGAGTCAGAATGAGCGTAAACTTGGTGACGCAGGCGAATGACATTCATGTGCAGCGCAGCTTCTGCTGTGTCGTAGGTATCCAGAAGCTCCTTGGGAAATTGTGGCCACCCCCTGCTCCCTCCGAACGCGCGCCCATACGGGTGACCATTCCACCCCTTCTTTAAGATAAACAGCCCGTAGCTGTGAGCAGCAGCCAAGTCGTGGCGTGCAGCATGCAGCTTACCGTAGAGTCTGTTATCCACATCGTCGAAATGGAGTTCTTTACTTTCGCTCGTTGTCAATGAAGCGGCCTCATGCCTGCCTGGGCGTGTGCAAGCATACAACAACTAATGAGTTCAGCCGGTGTTAGCTTCGGGGTGCCTGGAATGCGCTATTTGCACCCCGCGCAGCCTCGTGGGCTAGATAAGTTCGATCCAAGCCGGCGCATGGTCACTCGGCTTTTCCTCACCACGCAACTCGACATCCACACCGGAGTTGCGGAGCCTGTCGGAAACTGAGGGATTAATGAGCAGATGGTCCATTCGGAAGCCAGAGCTCCTATCGTAGCCACCGCCGTAGGAGAAATTCCAGTAGGTGTAGACGCCCTTCTCCGGATGAATGCGTCGAACCGCATCGATCCACCCATTCTCAAGCATCTCGGCATAGGCTCGCCGGCTCTCGGGGAAGTAAACCGCATCGCCTAGCCATCGTCGCGGCACCACAGCGTCAATTGGGGTTGGAACGACATTGTAGTCTCCGCACAGCACAGTTGGTGCTCCCTCTTTGAGCAGGACTTGGCCGTGGCTGATCAGACGGTCGAACCAGCGTAGCTTATAGTCGAACTTGGGACCAGGCGCTGGATTCCCATTCGGCAGGTAAAGGCAGCCGACAACAAGCCCGTCCACGTCGGCCTCGATGTAGCGGCTGTGCGTATCATCAGGATCGCCCGGCAGACCGCGCCGGCGTTCCACCGGGTCCATTCCCCGAGATAGAATGGCCACTCCATTGTAGGATTTCTGGCCATGCCAGACCGCGCCGTATCCCGCCTCGCGGATCGCGTCGGCTGGAAACTTCTCGTCCGACGTTTTCAGTTCCTGCAGGCAGACGATGTCGTAGTCCCTTGCCCTGAGCCATTTGAGGAGCACGGGCAGCCGGCCATTGACGCCGTTCACATTGAAGGTGGCGATGCGGACCATCTGTCCTCGCGGCCGAGGCTCACTTCTTGCCCAGTTTTTCCTCGACCTTCTTGCGACTGTTGCCGACCGATTTCACAGCCGACTTGACACCAGCCTTGGTGGCCCCAGTCTTGCCCGCCTCGTATTTCACCTCATGATCCTGCCCACCAGCGACTTTCGCGCGGTCCTGGCTACGTCCGCGAGTTGTTTGAGTAGTGGCCATTTCTTCCTCCAAGGGGTTGCGTGCAGTTCCCAACAACGCGGTCGGGCTCTTCCGGTTCAATCGATAGACGCGCGGAGTGGAACTGAATCTCAGGTCAGAGTATTGAATCGCACAATGTATGCGAGTTCCCTATGTCGGCCGTAGAGGCCGCTCTCAGCAAGAAGCGCGCACGGCGCAAGGACTCGGAATCTATCCCTCCATACGCGCTTCCCAAGTTTCGCCCATTCCAGCTCTGCACGCTGACAGACGACATACCGGTGGGCGCCGACTGGCTCTTCGAAATGAAGTTCGATGGCTATCGCGCGCAGGCCGCGATCTCCGGCTCGGAGGTCGTGGTCTATACCCGCAACGGCCACGACTGGACCCGCCAGTTCAAGGTGATCGTGCCGCCGCTGAGGTCGCTGACCAAGGGCTCCGCGCTTATCGATGGCGAGATCGTGGCCATCGACAGCCAGGGTCGCAGCAATTTCTCCATGCTGAAAACCGGCATCGCCGCGGGCATGCCGCTCAAGTTCTATGCCTTCGATCTGCTCGAATTGAACGGCGACGATCTGTCGAACCGTCCACTCCTCGACCGCAAGGAAAGACTTGAGGTCCTTCTGGGCAAGCGGGAGCCCGGCGACAGCCTGCAATTCTCCAGTCATATCGCCGACAATGGGAAGAAAGTCTTCGACACCATGTGCGCCGGCGGCCACGAAGGTGTCATCGCCAAGCGCGCGGACAGCCGGTATGTCGGCGACCGCGCCCCCACCTGGCTCAAGATCAAGTGCACAAGACGACAGGAGTTCGTGGTCGGCGGTTACCGCCCAAGCGACACCGGACGCGGCATGGCATCGCTGATCTTGGGTACCTATGAGAACGGCAAGCTGATCTATCGTGGCCGCGTCGGCACTGGCTTCACCCAGCCGATGCGCAAGAACATCCTCGAGCAACTTGAGAAGCGTCGCCTCGATAAGCCGGCCTTCGCCTCCGTACCGCGGGACATCGCGCGCCGAGCCAGATGGGTCAAGCCCGAGCTTGTTGCCGAGGTTGCGTATTCGGAGGTCACACCAGATGGCAGCCTGCGACATCCAAGCTTTCAGGGCATGCGCGAAGACAAGCGAGCCGATCAGGTGGCGATGGAAATGCCGAAGACACCGGCGACGCCTGGCGCCGCCAATCTCGATCCGGCGATCGGCAAGGAGGTCGCCGTCGCGGTCGGCGTCAAGCTGACGCATCCGGACAAGGTTAGGTATCCCGGCACCAAGGTTACAAAGGCTACGCTCGCCGCCTACTACGCCGCGGTCGTTGAGAAGATGTTGCCGCATATCCAGGATCGGCCGCTGTCACTGGTGCGCGACACTGATGGCGATCTGCGGCAGACCTTTTTTCAGAAGCACAAGCTGCCAGGCATGCCCAAGGCCATCCACGACGGCCATTTGGAGAAGATGTCCGGCAAGGAAAGACGCATCCTTTGGGTCGACGATCTGGCGGGGCTGATCGCCGGCGTCCAAATGAACGTGCTGGAATTCCACGTGTGGGGCAGCCTGCGCCAGCAGCCGAAACTGCCGCATCGCATGATCTTCGATATCGATCCCGACGAGGGCCTTGGTTTCAACGACGTCAAGCAGGCAGCCCTCGACATCCGGGGCGTTCTGGAAGCGCTCGGCCTTCAATCCTGGCCGCTGCTGTCCGGAGGCAAAGGCGTTCACGTGGTCGTTCCACTCGTTCCCGAAGCCGACTGGGAAGAGGTCAAGAGCTTCTGCCAGGACTTCGCCGAATTGCTGGCCCGCACGGATCCGGCCCGCTTCGTCGCGAACATGAGCAAGGCGAGGCGCAAGGGCCGTATGTTCCTCGATTATCTGCGCAATGGCCAGGGTGCCACGGCAATATGTCCCTGGTCGACCCGAGCCCGGTCTGGAGCGTCCTGTGCCGTACCCGTCACCTGGGATGAATTGCCGGCCTTCAAAAGCGCCAGCGCCTTTGACGTCTACGCGTCCGCTGCGCGAGCTCGGCAGTCCGACGACGCGTGGGAAGGCTATTTCGACGTCGAACAAACCCTGACCGAGCGGATCCGAAAAGCAGTCCGGTAACAGCAGCCAGTCCTAGATGGTCAGCGACATCTGGCCGTCTGCCTCTGCTCGCGTTCCGCTCAAGTTCGAAAGCGTCACCCCAAGCAGGCGTATCCCCTTGGTGACGGGAAACACCTGTTCGAGGAGTGTGCCGCTGACGGTCGCCAGGTCCGTCTCCGTCTCGATGACGCCACCGATCGTTCGGCTGCGTGTGATCTGCTGAAAGTCGGCGAACTTCACCTTGAGCGTCACGGTCCGGCCATGGATCGATCGCTCCGCACAATAGCGCCAGACCTTTCGGACCAATGGCGCCAGTTCCCTGCGAGCACTTTCGAGGTCAAACAAATCGTTCACGAAGGTGTCCTCGGCCCCCACCGACTTGCGCTCGCGATCGGCCCGCACCGGACGCTCGTCGATGCCGCGGGCTATCCAGTAATAGTACGGGCCTGCCTTCCCGAACTTCTCCTCCAGGAACACCAGGCTCTGCGCACGCAGGTCAGCGCCTGTCTCGATGCCGAGCCGGGCCATCTTGTCGGCGGTCGCCGGGCCAACGCCATGAAACTTCCGCACGGGCAATGCCTCGACAAAAGCCGGCCCCATTTTCGGAGTGATGACGAACAGCCCATCTGGCTTGTTCTGGCCAGAGGCGAGCTTGGCCAGGAACTTGTTGTAGCTGACGCCGGCTGACGCTGTCAGACCGGTCTCGGACTTGATCTTCGTGCGGATCATCTCCGCGATCGTCGTGGCGACCGGGATGCCCTGAAGATTGTCGGTGACGTCCAGATAGGCTTCGTCGAGCGAAAGCGGCTCGATCAGTGGCGTGTGCTCGGCGAAGATCGCGTGTATCTGCTGTGAGACGGCCCGGTAGGCGTCAAACCGCGGCGGCACGAAGATCAGTTCGGGACATTTGCGCTTCGCGGTGATCGAGGGCATGGCCGATCGCACCCCGAACTTTCTGGCCTCATAGCTGGCGGCGGCCACGCCCCCCCGCGCCGCCGAGCCACCAACCGCCACAGGCTTGCCACGCAGGTCCGGTTTGTCGCGCTGCTCGACCGAGGCGAAGAAGGCATCCATATCGACATGGATGATCTTGCGAAGAATGGCCATGCCTTTCGCCTTCGGCGCATCAGCTTCTTGGCCGTTGTCAATTCGCTCGCCCATAACGCCCTTTCCCGCATCGCCTGCCGCATATGAAAATAGACCGCAACGCGATGGAGTGCAGTCTGCGATCCAACTTTCGAAGCGACGCAACGACCCCGATCGACTCATCAGCCCCAAGAGAACAAATAAGGAACATATCAGCCCCGAAATTCGTTGGGAAGACAGTTTGAGAGTGGTTCGTCCATGGGTCAGCCGGCCGCCAGCCCTGCTATCGCCGCGCTTCGCGAGCGAATCGCGCGCCTCGAGGGCGGGCCGACGCGTAACCGTGCGTCGCTTCCCTTCGGCGTTCCCGCCATCGACAAGGTCCTGCCGGGAGGCGGGCTGGCGCTCGGCGCGCTGCACGAGATCGCCGGCGGCCGAAACGGAGCGATCGATGGCGCCGCGGCGGCGCTTTTTGCCGCCGGCATTACCGCTCGAACCAAGGGCAAGGTGCTGTGGTGCGTTACGCGGCAGGATCTCTTTGCGCCCGCCCTCGCCCAGGCCGGTCTGCTCCCAGGCCGCGTCGTCTATGTCGAGGCCGGCGACGAAGCTTCCGTGCTCGCCTGTTTCGAGGAAGGGCTTCGCCATGGCGGGCTCGGGGCCGTCGTTGCCGAACTGGCTCGGCTCTCAATGACCGCCTCCCGCCGACTGCAACTTGCCGCCGAAACCTCCGGCGCCATCGGCATCGCCATCCGCCGTTGGCGCCGACAGACCGAGGCGACCGATTTTGGACAACCAACCGCTGCGGTCACCCGCTGGCGGGTCACCGCGCTCCCCTCCCGCCCCCTGCCGGTCCCCGGTATCGGCCGCGCTCGCTGGCAGCTCGAGCTGATCCGGGTGCGGGCTGGAGAAAGCGCCGATTTTGAAGTGGAAGCCTGCGATGACAAGGGTCGTCTCGCTCTATTTTCCGACCTGGCCGACCGATCGCCTGCGGCGCGCCATGGGCCAATCCGCGCCCTCGGTTGAAACCCCGGTCATCATGCTCGGCCGGCAGGGAAACCGGCGGCTCGTGCTGGCCACCGATGCGGGGGCGCGCGCGGCCGGCCTGCGCGTCGGCATGCCGGCGAGCAAGGCCCAGGTGCTGGTGCCCAACGTGCAGAGCTTCGACCTGGATGCCGCCGGCGATAACGCGGCACTCGATAGAATGGCGCTCTGGTCGCTGCGCTATGCGCCAATCGTCGCCGCCGATCCGCCCGATGGCCTGATCATCGACACCACGGGCACCGACCATCTGCATGGCGGTGAGGACGCCATGCTCGAGGGACTCGTCTCGCGCATGGCGTCCTCCGGTATCGAGGCGCGCGCCTCTCTCACCCTGCGCTTCGGGCCCGAACTCGGCCGTCGCCTGGACCAGGCCATGGGGCGGCGAAGCGAACCCTTCGAGCCCGCCCGCTCTCCCGAACTCATCGAGGTTCGCCGGGCCTTCGGCGAGCCTATCGGCGCCGCCGAGACCATAGCCCGCTATATCGGCAAGCTCGTCGCGGCGCTTTGCGAAGCGCTCGAGGCCAAGGGGCTCGGCCACGCCGGCTAGACCTCCTGTTTCATCGTGTCGACAACCGCATCGAGGCCATTCGCGTCGGCACCGCCGTGCCAGTGCGCGATGTCAAACGGCTGACCCGTCTCCTTACCGACCGGATCGAGAGCGTCGATCCCGGTTTCGGCATCGAGGTGATGACCCTGGCCGCAACGCTCGCCGAGCCCTTCGGAGCCAAGCAGATCATCTCCTCACTGGTCGAGGAGCCGGAGCCCGACATTACCGATCTCATCGACGTGCTTGCCAACCGTATCGGCGAGCAGCGGCTCTACCGCTTTGCCCCGGTCGAGAGTGACGTGCCCGAACGCTCAGTCCGCCGCATCGCACCGAATGCGCCGGACGACGGGACGAGTTCGCCCAGTGACTGGCCTCGCCCGGCGCGTCTGCTGACCCACCCCGAACCCATTGAGACCATGGCGCTGCTACCCGACCATCCGCCGGTCTGGTTCAGTTGGCGCGGCATCCGGCATCGCGTCGCGCGGGCAGACGGTCCCGAACGCGTTTTCGGTGAATGGTGGCAGCGCGACGCCGAACTAATCGCCGTGCGCGACTATTTCCAGGTGGAGGACGAGTCCGGCGAGCGCTTCTGGATCTACCGCGCCGGTGACGGCGAGGATCGCGAGACCGGCTCGCACAAATGGTTCCTGCACGGGGTCTTCGCATGACCACCCCGCGCTATGCCGAATTGCAGGTGACCAGCCATTTCTCGTTCCTGCGCGGCGCCAGCTCTTGCGTTGAGCTGTTCGCGCAGGCGGCGGCGCTCGGCATTGAGGCCTTGGCTGTAGTCGACCGAAATTCTCTAGCCGGCATTGTGCGGGCACATCAGGCCGCCAAGGACACCGGCGTCAGGCTCGTCGTCGGCTGTCGCCTCGATCTCGTCGACGGCATGTCCCTGCTCGTCTATCCCACCGATCGGGCCGCCTATTCGCGTCTGTGCCGGCTGCTGACCCTCGGCAAGAAACGCGGCGGCAAGGCCCAATGCCATCTCGAATGGAGCGACCTGGCCGACTATGCCGAGGGCCTGATCGCCGTTCTCGTTCCCGATCGGGCTGACGACAACTGCGCGATGCAACTGCGTCGCCTGCGGGAGACCTTCAGCGATCGCGCCTATCTGGCCCTCACCTTGCGTCGCCGACCCAATGACCAGGTCCGGCTGCACGAACTCGCAAACCTTGCCGTCCAAATGAGGGTGCCGACGGTGGTGACGAACGACGCTCTGTTTCACGAGCCCGGCCGGCGCATCCTCCAGGACGTAGTGACCGCCATTCGCCACAACATCACCATCGACGAGTTGGGGTTTCGGCGCGAGCGCCACGCCGACCGCTATCTCAAGCCGCCCGAGGAGATGGAACGCCTGTTTTCGCGCTATCCGGAGGCGCTTGCGCGTACGGTCGAGATTGCCCGGCAGTGCCGCTTCTCGCTCGACGAACTCGCCTACCAGTATCCCGAGGAAAAGATGCTGCCCGGGCTGACGGCGCAGCAGGCGCTCGAAAAGCTCACCTGGGAAGGCGCGGAGCGCCGCTATCCCGAGGGCGTCCCCGACAAGGTGGTGGCTGTCATCAAGCATGAACTGCGCCTGATCGAGATCCTGCAATACGCCCCATACTTCCTGACCGTGAACGCCATCGTGCAGTTCGCGCGCAGCAGGGACATCCTGTGCCAGGGCAGAGGGTCGGCAGCGAACTCCGCCGTGTGCTACGTGCTTGGCATCACCAGCATCGATCCCGAGCGCAACAATCTTCTTTTCGAGCGCTTTGTCTCGCAGGAGCGCAACGAGCCCCCGGATATCGATGTCGTTTTCGAGCATGAGCGGCGCGAAATCGTCATGCAGTGGGTCTATGAGACCTATGGCCGCGACCACAGTGCCCTCTGCTCGACCGTGGTGCGCTATCACACCAAAGGTGCGGTCCGCGACATTGGCAAGGCTCTCGGCCTGCCCGAGGACGTCACCAAGTTGCTCTCGCCCCAGGTCTGGGGCCACGGCGAAGGCATCGACGAGACGCGCGCTCGAGAGCTCAATTTCAACGTGGCCGATCGGAGGCTGCGGCTGACGCTCGAACTGGCGCAACAGCTCGAGGGCACGCCCCCGCATCTGTCACAGCATCCCGGCGGCTTCGTTCTGACCAATGACCGGCTCGACGACTTGGTGCCGATCGAGCCCGCCCGCATGGCCGATCGCCAGGTCATCGAGTGGGACAAGGACGACATCGACATTCTCAAATTCATGAAGGTCGACGTCCTGGCGCTTGGCATGCTCACCTGTATGAAACGCAGCTTCGATCTGCTGGCCGAGCACAAGGGCATGACCCTCGACTTGGCCACCATCCCGGCCGAAGATCCGGCGACCTACGCCATGATCCGCAAGGCGGACACGATCGGGGTCTTCCAGATCGAGAGCCGCGCCCAGATGTCGATGCTGCCCCGCATCAAGCCGCGCACCTTCTATGACCTGGTGGTCGAGGTCGCCATCGTCCGCCCCGGTCCGATTCAGGGCGACATGGTCCACCCCTATCTGCGCCGCCGGGAGGGCAAGGAGCCGGTCGAGTTCCCGACCCCCGAGCTCGAGCGCGTGCTCGGCAAGACCTTGGGCGTCCCTCTGTTCCAGGAGCAGGCCATGCAGGTCGCCATGGTCTGCGCCGGCTTCAGTGCCGGCGAGGCCGACCAGCTGCGCCGCGCCATGGCGACCTTCAAGCACACTGGCGGCGTAAGCAGATTTCGCGACAAGCTGATCGGCGGCATGATCGCCAACGGCTATACGCCGGAATTCGCCGCGACCACCTTCAAGCAGCTCGAAGGCTTTGGCAGCTACGGCTTTCCCGAAAGCCATGCTGCCAGCTTCGCGCTCATCGCCTATGCCTCGAGCTGGATGAAATGCCACCATCCCGAGGTCTTCTGCTGTGCGCTGCTCAATTCCCAGCCAATGGGCTTTTACCTGCCGGCCCAGATCGTGCGCGATGCCCAGGCCCACGGGGTTGAGATCCGGCCGGTCTGCATCAATGCGAGCCGGTGGGATTGCACGCTGGAGCCGATTGGCGAGGACGGACGCTTCGCCGTCCGCCTCGGCCTGCGCCTCGTCAAAGGGCTAGCCAATGCGGACGCGGCGGCGATCGTAGCAGCCCGGACTGACGAGCCCTTCGCATCCATCGACGATCTCTGGCATCGCGCTGGCATGCCGTCGGCAGCTCTGGTCCAACTGGCCGAGGCGGATGCCTTCCGTTCCAGCCTCGGTCTCGCGCGCCGCGAAGCTCTATGGGCACTCAAGGGGTTGCGCGACGAACCCCTGCCCCTCTTTGCCGCCGCCTCGGCGCGCGAACAGAAGACAGTCTCGGAAATCCATGAGCCCGCTTTGTCGCTTCGGCCGATGACGGCCGGTCGGGAAGTGGTCGAGGATTACGGCATGTCGGTCTCACCCTGCGCAACCATCCGCTCTCGTTCCTGCGCAGTGACCTTGCCCGGCGCGCCATCGTCACCTGCAGGGAAGCGATGCAGGCGCGCGACGGACGCTGGCTGGAGGCGGCCGGCCTTGTTCTTGTCCGTCAGCGGCCCGGCTCGGCCAAGGGCGTGATGTTCCTGACGATGGAAGACGAGACCGGCTCTGCCAATGTCGTCGTCTGGGTCAAGGTTTTCGAGAAGTATCGCCGCGTGCTGCTCTCCTCCTCTATGCTCAGCGTTCGCGGCAAGATTCAGCGTGAGGGCGAAGTGGTCCATCTCGTTGCACACCAACTCATCGACCTTTCGGGGGACCTTGCCAGTGTGGGCAACCGCGAGACGCCGTTTCCCCTTCCGCATGGGCGAGGCGACGAAGCTCGTCACAGGGGACCGGGAGTCGATCCGCGGAGCTTACCCAGGGGCTTCAGACCACGTGACCTCGTTGACCCCACGTTGCAAATAGGTGAGGAGCCGGGATTTTCACTAAGCGACGCCCTAGCCCTTCAGTTCGCGCATGCCGGCTTCAAGGAAGCTCGACAGCAATGCCTCCATCGCTTCCATTGGGTTGTCCTGCTTTTCCTCGCGGAGCTTTTCGACCTGCTCAACGAACCCCGAAAGCAGGCCTCGCATCTTGTCTGGCGATTCTTCCAAACGTCTCAGCATCTTCAGCGAATTGTGGCTGTTACCGAGAAACTCTGCGTTCCTTTCAGTGATCTCGGCCAGCATCTCCTTGCTGATGCGTTCACTCGGGGCGGCAAACTCACCGTCGATCCAGTCGACGTAAAGTGAGGCGTTCTTGGCTTGATTTGATCTCTCGTGAAACGCCTCCTGGCTGTCCTTGAATGCCGCCATCGCGCCGTCCCAGTCACCACGCAATCTGGCCTCACTCTCCGCCTCGGATGCCTTGAGCATATACGCATTGGACTTGTTCTTCGACGCATGACGCGCGAAGGCGGACAGGACCTTCTTCTGATCGACGTCAAAACCGACAACCAGGCTGACTGCCCAGGCACCGAGGCTGTCGACCTTCGAGCATTCCTCGAGCGATATCTGATGCAGACACAGCGCCCGTGCCACAGCGCCTGCTTTCGCCAAGAGCTCCGCCTCGACAAAAAGGCGTTCCGCGTTGTCGAATGTCTTTTCGGCTCCTCGGACGAGAATGTTCAACGATACCCGATCCGACTTCGCCGCTTTCTCCACTATGCCGTCCCGCTCTTTATCGCTCATCCCTTGTCCAGCTTATTCCAGTCCGCCGCGCCCGTCACTTCGGGCGCGCCGGCGACGATTCCGTGCAGCCATGTCACGATACAGTAGGCCCGCTCCTCTGCCGGCCGATGGTCCATGAAATCCCCTCCCCGCTCACGATCCCGGAAACCTCCTTGCCGATGTGCCGCTCGAGCACCGGCCGCCATGGCACCAGCGTGAACTCTCGCGACTTTTCAAGGACGGCATTATTTTCCGCTGGCAAGCTCGACGGAGCGACGGAGCCTACCCTCCACTCGTCTCCAGACCGGGCTTCGACATAAGACAGTCCAAGCTCCTCCGACAGCTGCCCGGCAACACGGTTCAGTTCGCGCTGCCGTAACATCGAAAGCATGTTGGCGCGATAGACGATCCGATCCTGCTCTTCATGCGCGAGGCCTTGCGCGATCAGCCACTGCCGCCGGCGGGCTTGCGCCTCGCGAACCTCACGCCCGAACCCAGAGTCGCGCAACGCCTCCGGTCTCTCCGCACCCAGCTCCCGGTCGAGCCAGGTGGCGCCGTCGAAGGTAACTTGGCGCTCCAGCGGCATTGATGAGAGCTTGTCGACAACGACAGGCTCGGCCCTGGCCCGCTGGCGCTCGTATTCCGTGACACGATCGAGATGGTCTGGCGAGACGAGCCAGGTGCCGTTCGGCTCTCGCTCGACGCCGCCGGTCGCGCGGCGGATCGCCTCCAGCCGCCGTACATGCGTTTGCGCAAAGCTCTCGGTGGCGGATGTATCATGCCTCAGATGGATATCGACGTTGTAGCGACCGCCATGCGCGCCGGCGACTTCGGCGACGGTGCGGTCAACCCGCCTCGGCTCGGTGTTCCTCGGCGCGACACGCACGATGCAGCCATCAGGCATCGGTTCTATCGCCTCGCCTCTGCCGATGTCGATCCAATGGCTCTTGCCGTCGACGCCCTCGACGATCAGGTAATGCCGGTCATTGATTTCGTCGGCCAGCCCGCGCGCGACGACGCGACCGACGAGAAGTTGGATCGGCTCGCCGGATCGATCGTGGATTGCCCAATCGGCGGCACTGCGGGCGAGCCCCTTGCCGCTCAGCTCGCGGTGCATGGTCTTGATGATGTCGCCGCGCTCGCCAATACGGCGCAGCGTCGTTTCGAGCTCATCACCGAGACGCCAGGCGCCAGCGCCGACTTCCTCGGCCAGCCCCATGCGCTCGAGCTTGCGCAGGCGGCCTTGGTGCAGCGTCTGCCGAAAGGCGTCGCCGCTCGCCGGCGAGACCAGGCCGTCATCATCCCGAATGCTGAGCAGCCGACGGTCGATGCTGGTAAAGCGTTCCTGCTCGATTTCCTGGCGCAGGCGCTGCTCGATCTCGCGATCGGTGCGTGGACCAAGATCGAGGCTGACCAGCTCGGCGGCGCGCTCGCGGATGCCGCTCGAAATATACTCACGCGCGATGACGAGATTGTCGCCGCGGTCGTCCTTGCCGCGAACGATGATATGGCTGTGCGGATGGCCGGTGTTGAAATGGTCGACGGCCACCCAGTCGAGCTTCGTGCCGAGGTCTTCTTGCATCTGCGCCATAAGGCGCCGGGTGAGCGGCTTGAGGTCCTCGTACTCGATGCCGTCCTCGGGTGCCACGATAAAGCGGAACTGATGCCGGTCGCCGTTTGCGCGATCGAGGAACGCCTTGCCGTCGACGCGGTCGCTGTCGGCGCCATAGAGCTCGCCAGGTTCGCCCTCGCGGGTGACGCCGTCGCGCTGCAGATAGCGCAGGTGCGCACGCGCCCCGTCCGCGCCCTTGCCGGCGAGCTTGACGATCCGCGCCTTGACGACGACCCGCCGCTGCCGGAAGGCGGCATAACGATCGCGCGATTTAAGCAGCGCCGCGGCGGCCCCGCCGCGCCCTGCCCGGCTTCCGGTGAAGCGTCCGCCGTGCTGCGGCCGGCCGCCGGCCCTGTTGATCGCCGCACGGAGCTGGCCGGCATAGCGTTTGCCGGCCTTGGAGCCGCGGGCGCCTATCTTGCCGAGCTTCGGTCGGAACTCGTCATCCTTCATGCCCAGCCTCCGGCCGCAACAGAGTCGAATCAGCCACTTGCGGGTCCCTGCTCTCCTGACGCAGGAGGGAGCCTCCAGTAAAAACGATGTGCAGACAACGACTTGGCCGGCTCGTGGAGGCGGTGCCTTTATCTTGCCTTACGCGCCCCGCCCCCTCTGGACGCGCCCCGCCCGCCACCGCTAGTGATCCGGCTCTTTCGGCAGCCCGCCTTCCTTGCCGAGCGGGACGAAGAGATCCGCGTTTCGCGCGCGGGCGCGAATACCATCCTGGAGGAAGAACAGCGACCGTCCGGAGGGAGCGTTTTGCGCCTTTGGAGCGACAGATTTGCCGTTGGACTTGTCGATGTCGTCGCCTGAAACTCCGGCCGCCTTGAGCTGTTTGAGATAGTCGACGGTCTCCCTTGGCAGGAGTTTTCCATGCTGCAAATGGTCGTCGTAGCGCGCGGGGCCTGCGTTGTAGGCGGCAAACAGGCCTGGAAATCCGAAGCGGTCATACATGGCGCGCAGATAGGCTGTTCCGGCGAGAATATTGTCGCGCGGATCGTGCGGATCAGGCCCAAGGCCGTGTTCGACCCGCATCTCCGCATAGGTGCCGGGCATCACCTGCATGAGGCCGACCGCGCCGGCGCTCGAGGTGATGGGGTGGCCATCGCGCATCGTGTTGCCGCCGCTTTCGGCATCCATGACGGCGTAGATCCAGGCCTTGGGAAGACGAAAACGCCGGCTCGCTTCCGCCACGAACTCCTGCCAGTTTCGCAGCTGCGGAGTTTGGGAGATGGCGACCGGCTCGGCGCCGGTCGAGGCGGAACAGGCGCATGGCGCGATAGCGAGCACGCCGAACAGCAGGAGGGTCACTCGGTCCATAGCGGCACGAGCCTCCCGATGACATTTTCGGCCGACACCGGCCCGAAATAGCGACTATCGAAGGAGTGATTTGTCTCACTGCCGAGCAGGAACACCTCGTTATGGCCGAGCGCCCGGCAGCCATTCCACCAGGGCAAAGTTCGGCCCTTGGCGTCGACCTTGAGCCGGCGCGCGACGATGTCGCCGCCGATGATGATCGCGTCGTGGAAGGCGCAGACATGCTCGCCGGGCAGCGCGGCAAGGCGTTTAACCAGCGGTATACTGCGGGGCAGATAGCCGCGTTGGTCGGCGAGATAGGCCACGAAATCGGGCGTGCGGACGAGCACGAGATCGTCGCGCGCGGGGGCTCCGGCAGCGACTCGATAAAGCCCGACCGGCGCACTGGCGGAGGCGTTCCAGACCAGCAAGGGCGTGGGTTTTGCGAGCGTGGTGAAGCCCAGAAGGCCGAGGCCAATCGCGGCAATGGCGATCGTCTTGCGGGCGCGAACGCGCCGCAAGGCGCTGCCGATCAGACGGATGGAAGGGCTCCGGTTCACGACTGGCCTCCCTCGTCGGACGGCGCGGAACCGTGCTCGGAAGTAGCGTCCTGGGGATGGCCTTTCGACCATTCGTCGAGCTCGTCGATGTGATAGCGGACATAGCGGCCGTGCTTGCGGAATTTCGGGCCGCCGCCCTTGAGCCGCATCTTTTCGAGCGTGCGTTGGGAGAGCCCGATATAGAAGGCGGCTTGCGCTGTGTTCAGAAACGGGCTGCCCTTCTTGGCGCGGGCGGCGCGTTCGTTTTCGTCGTCCATGATGATCCTCGTGTCTTCAAGGAGAAGCGACGGCGAGGATGGGCGAGCGGGATCGCGTCGGGGACGGGCGAAGAGTCGGGGGCGAGTTTTCGCCGCTTTTTTTGAGGTGAGCCCCGCGCCGGCTGCGGCGCGAGGCTCCAGTGTCCGCCGTTCAGTCGACGGGATTCCAGATAATGGCGTAGGTGTCGTCATCGTCCTGGCCGGCGGCGCGGCCGAGATTGGCGTAGAGCTTGCGCGGGCCGAACTCCGGGGCGGCGATGGAGAGGCTCACATAGTCCTTGCCGGAAGCCTCGCCGATGCGGATCCAGCCGGCGCCGACTTCGACGCCTTGGGTCAGCACCCGGAAGTCGGGATGGGTGTCGGCGCTCTTGGCCTGGTTGGGCACGATGTCGATGTCGGCGCGGACGCTGAGCGTCTTGAGCTGGCCCTTGTAGCCGCCATTGTCCTGCTTGGTGACGTATCCGATCGCGGTCATGTTGGTCTCCTGTTTTGCTGTCGCCGGGGACCATTCCCCTGCGATGGCGGACCGTGATGGGCGCATCCGGCCCGCCTGAACCCGATAGGGCCGCAGCGGCAGCGAAGGACCCGAGCGGGCGGCTTTTTTGAAGCGAAGCGGCGCGAGGAGCCGCCGCAGGCGGCGGGGAAAAAAGCCGCCGGCCGAGGGTTTCGGGCGGGCCGGATCGCCCATAGGTCGACAAGCCAGCCGCAGGGAAATGGTCCTAAAACACGCTTGGGAGACAGTTGCGCGATCGGCTGACACGGCAAGCAGGCGGCGCGGCGGGTACCGAGCTTGGCACGGCTTCAGACACCGCAGCCAGCGGGGACGTGCTTATCCGAGATGCGCCTCTGCGAGCATTCCCACGTGGCGCAGGGCTGGCGAGATGCATCGAACTGACGTCGAGATTGCGCGTACGGTGCGCACCGAAAAGTCCCAAAAGTGCGGCCGGTACCGCCCGAGAAGGTGCCCCAAGCGGCGGCTCTCGAAGTGCCGCCGCCTGGGGCTTGGTCGATTATTCCGACACGAACAGGTGCCGTACCTTGGCCCACTGGTCGGCGGTGCGGAAGCCGCCGCGATTGGTGTAGCTTTGGGCAGGGAATTTCATCCAGCGCGGCAGCCAGGCGTCGACTTTTTCCCTGCCGTTCTCGCCCGCGAGAAAGTCGCGGATGATCTTCTTTTGCGTCTTCACCTTCTCCGAAACATTGCCGTCGGCGACAGGCTTGCCGCCGATATCGGCGAGCATCAGATTGGCGATTTCCCTGTCGCGCAACAACTCGAAAAACGCGTCGTCGGCCTGCCAGCAAGCGGACATGTCGACATTCAGATGATTGCCGAGCGCCTCGATGACGGCGCTGCCGGCTTCGAGCGTCTCGGCCATGACGATGGCGAGAACGCGCAAGACATCGTCGTCGGAGAGCGCCACCAGCTTTGCTAAGACGCTGGCGAGGGCGAAGGCGTCGCCATTGCCGCCTGCGACCGCGCCGTCCTCGTCCGGTTGCCCGAGCAGCGCCAAAACCTCGCGCCGCTTTTCGGCAAAGGCGGCTTCGGCCTTGCAGGCCGCCACGCTGGCGCCGACCGTCTCGTTGGCGGCGCGCTGCGGCTCGCAGCGCACCTGCCACAGGCTTGAACCGGCAATCGCATGCGCCACCATGAGGCGCAGGGCAATGGCGGGATGGTCGAGCAACGCGGTGCGCACGGCGGCATGACGGTGCAGGTCGACATAGTTCTGCATCGGTCCGGTGAGTTCAGGTCGTGACGGCTTTGCGACCTGTTCTTCCTGCTCGCCGCCCCCTTCATTGGCGCGGGCGCGGCGCGCTTCCTTGCGCGACAGCCAGCCCTCGTGACACTCGACCTCGCCGCGATGCGAGACGGTAATGACGACCTTGCCGCCCTTTTTCTTCGGCGTCTTTTCGTGGTCCCATGAGTGGAAATACTGGCCGGGTTCGAGCACGTTCACTTGCGCCCATCCGGCCTCAAGATAGGCGTCGCGTCGGGCGGCAATCGCCTCGTTCTGCTTTAGCCAGAACAGGTCGGCATCGGCAAAATAGCTGTCCTCGCCGAACAGGTCGGAGACGATGAGGCCGGGATAGTCCTCTATGGCGAACAGCGCCACCTTGGTGGAGATCGACTGGCCGCCGAACAGCCATTGCTTCAACTGGAAGCCGCGCGGCGCGTATTGTTCGGGATCGGCATAAAGCGCCAGCCAGTCCTTCTGCTGCGCTTTGGACGCCATGGTGAGATAGCGCGCCGTCTCGGCGTCAATTTCCTCGCGGCGGTAGGCTTCGCGAATTTTGGGCAGAAGCTCGCCGAGCGCCAGAACGCGTTTCACCTGAAGCTCGGTGAGGCCGAAGGTGGCTGCGATGTCGGCAATGGCGCGGCCTTCGCGGATCAGACGGGAGAAGGTTTCCCATTGCGAGACTTCGTCGGGATCGAGGCGGGCGATGTTTTCGATGAGCGAGGCTTCGAGCGCATCGGCGTCGTCGCCATCCTCCATGATGGCGCAGGGCAAGGCATCGCTTTCGCCGCGCTCGTCGGCGAGCGATTTGGCGGCGAAATAGCGTCGCCGTCCGGCGACGATCTCGAAGGTTTCGGGCGAACCGTTGGGCCGCACCAGAAGCGGCACGAGGACGCCGCGCGCGCGAACGGACGGCAGGATATCGGAGATATCCGGCGCGCGTTTGCCGTGGCGCATGTTGAGTGCGGAAATGTTCAACCGATCAATTGGGATATGGGCAAGCTGCATGATTTGTCTCCTTCGGTTTGGTTGAGGTTTCCCCGCCGCAAAGGCCACGAGGCCGGCGCGGGCGGGACGGTTTTCGCACCTAGCGGCGCGTCTGTTCCGCCGTATCCGGCGGAAGCTCGGAATGGGGTTTTGCAAGCCCGTCTGCTGCCTGTTGCAGCAGACGCTCCTCCTCGGTGATGTGGCCGGCGTGGCGCGCGGCTTCGGCATAGACAGAGAGCGGAAACCGCCCCTGAAAATAGAGGTCGCGCTCGATGCCGAGCCCAAGCCGGCCCTTGACGCTTTCAAGTTCGGCAAGGCTGACGTTGCCGAGTTCCGGAAAGCCGAATCCGAGGTCGCAAAGCCCGAACAGTGTGTCGCCGTCCATATCGAGTTCGGTCAGAAGCCAGGTCGCCGGCCCGGTCGGATCGAACAGTTTCAGCACCGGAACATGGTCGTTTTCCTTGTCGGCCGCGCCATTGGCGAGCAGTTGGGCGCAAAGGTCGTCGGTGATCAGGATCATGGCAAAGTTCCTTGTCAGAACAGGTCGGTTTGGTTGCGTATGCACTCGTCCAAGAGGCCGAGATCGGGTGATTTCTGCTCCGCGCGCGGGCGCATCGGCGCGTTCGTGAGAAGGCAAAATCGGTCGCGCGTGTTGACGGGCCGCTCACCGGAATGAGGGTCTCGTCGCCTTCCGGCGTCGTCTCGGTCGGCAGCGTTTGGGGATTGCGCGCACTCATGCCGCGATCTCCTGCTGATCGCTGCCTTGGGCATCGGCGTTAGCGCCGAGCAGGAAATCGGCGGCTTTCGAGGCGTAGCTGGCGGCGCGGAAGATGGCGCGGTTGTCCTCGCGCAGCACCGTCAGCCATGAGCCGATGTAGTCGGCATGGCGCACGGTCGGCTCGATGCCGAGCGTGGTACAGACAAAGGCGGCGGCGATTTCGGCGACCAGTTCCTCGCGCGCATAGGCCTTGCAGCCGAACGAACCGGAAAGATCGCGCGCAAGCCGCGTCGGGTGTCCGGTCCAGTGGCCAAGCTCGTGGAAGCAGCTGCGGTAATAGTCGATCTGGTGGAAGAAAGCGGGCTGCGGCGGCACCTGAATGAAGTCGCTGCCCGGCATGTAGAAAGCGCGATCGCAGCCGATGCGAAAGTCAGCGCCGGTTGCATGAATCAGCGCCTCGGCCTGCGGGATCATCTCGCGTTCTGGCAGCGGTTGGGCGGCGGCATAGAGGTGGTCGGGCAGGTTGTCGCACTGCGCGACATTGAAGACGGTGAAGCGCTTCAGATAAGGCACCGCCTGCGGCTCGTCACCATCGGCCTTGGCGCGTTCCTTCTCGTCCTTGGGAACAAAGCGGTCGGCATGGACGATGGTGGTGCCGTGTTCGCCCTTCCTGACATTGCCGCCAAGCGCAAGCGCCTGGCGGAAGGTGAGCCAGTTCTGGCTACAGAAACCGCGCTCGATGACCGCGCCCCAAAGGATCAGGATATTGATGCCGGAATAGGCGCGCCCGCTGGCCGCGTTCTTCGGCAGGCCGAGGCCGGCCTTTGCGCTGCCCCATGGCTTGACCCATGGCACGGTGCCGCGCTCCAGTTCGGCGATGATGCGGTCGGTGATTTCCTGATAAAGGCTGGCACCCGTGCGCCCGCCGCTGCCCGCGCCAGCCTTTCGGCTGCCGGAACGCTTGCTGTTTGCACGCATCGTCTGGTCCTCCGCTCTTCAATTCCGCGCCCTCCCCGGAAGCGGGGTGGGCGGCGAAAGCGACCGGAAAGGCCCGACGTCAAAGGCGAACCGCATCCGAAGGACCGGAACGAAGAGGAGGACCCGGAGCGGCAAGCGAAGGGTTGCGGGATGCCGCGGCGGGCCTAGAAGGGAGTGCCGCCCACCCCGCGCCACCGGGGAAGGCCAGCACAAAAAACCACGCCGGCCGAGAGGCCGGCGACCGTCAGCAGCCGAAAGGCTGCCTCTCGCCAGGGGGCGAAGCCGCAGGGCCGAGACCGCCTGAGCTTGCCGAAGACAAGCGGGCTCGGTTCACGAGCACCCGGCGCGCGCCACAAGGCGCGCGGGCGCCCCTATGCCGGCTAGTTGCAAATGTCCCTTCGGCGCGGTGGTTTATGAGGTCGCAAGCTCGGCCAGATGGCAAAGATCGCCGAGAAAACCAGTGCCACTCGTCCAAATCTGACGGACCAGGCATGGGAACTGATCTGAGCGTTGAGCCGTCCGCTCGAGGGTGAGGTGATCAATGCGATGCGCTACCGGCTTGCGGCCGGATGCTGCCGATCTGTCTCGCTCACGCGAGTCTGATGACGACCCGCAAAAAAAGGGCGCCCGGGAACAGGGCGCCCCTTCTCATCGACGAAATGCTCGGATTGGAGGTCCGTGATCAAGCACTTCCCCGACAATTTCTTCAAGCCTCACCACAATGGTTCAGCCACAAATTGAAGGCTCGCAGTTACCGCTTCGAACGCGGCGAACGGCCCTTCAATCCTCAGAACGAGCGCTGGAAGCGGAGGAGGCCGCCGATGCTGTTCTTCTTGTCGGCAGCGGTCCAGTTGCCGAACGGCGTGCCGTCGTTGAAGTGACCGTAGTGATCGTAGTCAACTTCCGCGGTGACCGTGAGACCGGGGACGACGTCGTAAGCGACGTTAGCCGCCACGCCATAGTTCTTGTCCTGGTCACCCGAAACCTGCAGGTTGAACGACGTCTTGGGATTGAACTTGTAGGTACCGCCGGCCCACCAGGCCCAGTGACCGCCCCACTGCTTGTAGAAGTCGCGACCGCTTGCGAAATCGAGCGAATTCTTGTCGGTGCCGTAGCCGAACATGGCGAACAGCGACAGCTCGCTGGTCACGTTGAAGTCAGCTCGAACCTTGCCGGCCCATTCTTCGTAGTTGCTGTCATAGGCGACGACGCCGGCGATGGCACCCCAGCCCTGCGTGTACTTCACACCGCCGACGACATGCGGAACATAGCTGTCGATCGTGCCCACGTAGAAGACATTATTGACGTCGACCGAACCTTCTTCGAGCGAGATCACGGCCGAGAAGCCGTTGCCGGCATCAAAGTTGTACTGGATGAGGTTCGTGGAGAAATCACCATAAGGAACGATGGTGTCGTTGAGAACGTTGCCGGCATAGCCGATGAACGAGTCAAAGGCCGAATCATCCAAACCGACCCGGAGCCCACCAAGCTGGATCCAGGCAAAATCCATCGTAACGCCCTTGTTGTGGGCCTGATTGCCGTCTTCGCCAGCGTAGTAGGCGCTGTTGCCGAAGTTGAATTTCGTCTGGGTGTAGGTCTTCAACGTGCCGAGCTCAGTTTCCTGGCCGGTCCAGGTCTTCAGCGCGAAGCGGGCGTTCTTGTGCCAGGTGCCCTGGTCCTTGCCGTTGAGAACGTCTGTCGAACGTGCGCCATCGAAGCTGCCGACATCGCCAGCGCTGATGTCGTAACGGACATAGCCGCCAATGCGCAGGCAGGTTTCGGTGCCGGGGATGTAGAAGTAGCCAGCGCCGTAGACGTCGCAGATCTTGACGTATTCAGCCGGTTCCGGCTCGGCGACGACGACGGCGTCGGCGGCGCGCGCACCGGAAACTGCGATCAGGGCCGCAGCGGAGCCGAGAAGTAGGCTCTTGATGTTCATACTTGATCTCCTTGAATGATTTGAAAAGGGCGAGGACGTCGATAGACGAACCGTTCCCTATCCCCACGATCGAAAAAGATGCGCATCGCGATGCATCCTTCCCGGTTCGAACGCTATTCACCGGGCGGAATAGCGCAAGTTCAAATTCCGTTCCACTGCAATATGTACCAGTATTAGTTGTATTTTTATCACTAAATAGCCGTTATTACTTGCACAAATTGAACAACTATACATTTGTACAAACCGCACAATTGGCACATTCACTGCTTGCGGCCACATCGAGCGTGCGCGAACAGCCAACGACGCCGACGAATCGTCAGATAGATCCAATCAGAGAAATAGCCTGGGCGGCCGACGCAACAGCTTCTGTGTTCATGCCTTCCCTGAGCAATTCGACAGGAACACGACCCTTGAGCAGAGGCGACGGGCTGATCAGCCACAGCCAAGCCAGTCTGGGATCGGAGATCGAGGAAAGGACCTCCCGGATTCCGGGCATAGGCCTGCCGTCGATGAACTGAGCCAGGGGAAATACATGCTTGCGGGAGCCTCTGCGAAAGGCAACCACATCATTGTGCCGCTGCCACCAATGTAGCGTTGACCGCGGTATTCCAAAACGTCTCTCGAGATGCGTCGACCCCGCAACTGGACCGGCCCACTCAGCAATGCGGGCGCCTTCTCTGGGATGATCTTTCAGAAGCGGATGCCCAAGGGGATGATCGGCGGGCCGCGGTCGCGAAGCGATCTCACACGCCTGAGCATCCAGCCGTCGCGCTGCTTCGGCCTCGAGTCTGCCAAGAAATTCGGCGACCACGGCGGTCGAGTTGTCGGAAGGAGAACCCGAAAGCGCGCCAGCAGCCTTGTCGCCCTGCTTTGCCTCATCGCATTGGGCAAGAATGCGCTGCACCTCCTTCAAGACAAAGCTTGAAAGCTCGCTCTGGCGTTTTTCATCCGCAAGATCACTCGGTCCGGACATAGGTGGCTTTCCCAATAGGATTCCCTCAACAGGCCGCCGAAAGAGCGTTGAAGACATGAAGTTTGGAGAACTGCGATGTATTGCGTTTTCGCACGCATGCGAACTAGCAGCCGTCTCGCGGCCTCAACCTGGTGCCTCTCAACAAAAAGGGGAAGAACGTCGATTGACGACCATCTTTGCCCCGACGACCGAAACGGACGCACATCGCAGTGCATTCTTCGCAGCGCGAAGCTACCCATGGCTCCCATTTGCGCAAGGGCAAAGTTTATCTTTCAGAGCTATATAAATTAGACGTTGCTTTTATGCAACTATGTCTCGAATTTTACTTGGACAAATTGAACGTTTGCACATTTATAGGTACTATTTTCCATATAAACTTTGTATATGGCATTTAACAGCGCATACATGCTTCACTGTTGCCGAATTACCTTGGTCAGTGCGCGGCACCTCTCTCATGCCAAACGTAAAAGCCGGTCCTCAGGACTTCTCATCATGCCAGATCGCTCGATCCACTCATGCGGGCTTCCCCGGCAGCGAGAGCAGGTTTTTCCGGTGCTTCAGCGGTCTGGGTCTGCAACCAAAGGACCAAGCGAGGCTTCCTCATTCACCAGCAGGACCCATGCTCACGCCAGTCACATCGAGATCGAAGGTAAGATGTGGCATTTCGCTTATTGCAGGCGCCGGAGCATATCTCTGCGGGCGGGCGTTTGTCCCGCTAGCTGCGAGTATGCGCGACGTGGTGTTCAGTTCGCCAATATAAAATTCTGGACGATATCATCGCGTTTGCAGATGGCCCGTCCCTAGGAAACCGCGCTGCTTCGCCGCTCGCAAGGTCGTCCTGAATGAAACACTCTCCCGCGCCGCGCGAACGACGCTCAGCGCCGTCTCGTAAGTTGGTTCATGGTGGTACAGCGAGGAGGGAAATATATGACACCGGCGGCCGGAGAAGGTCCTCTGGGTCTCCAGGTGATGATCTCATGGTTAAGGGCTGGGCCCCGAGCCGCCCGACTTCCTTCGCTAGCCCCTCGGCCGCGCAACGCTTGGTATTTTCCCGCATGGCCGAGACCGCAGAGCTGCCAGAAACGTGGCCCGTATCGCGCAAACGCCCCAGAACCTCTTCCCGGATAGTCTCTGTATGCGCGCCAAGACCCGGCACTGGGCGCAGCGAGGGGCGCTCCGAGTTGAAGATCGCCGCAGGCGCTATCGTCTCGACAGTTCCTTCGGGTGTGACGACCTCGACCCTGCGAAGATGGGGATGCTTTGAAAGATCCGCCACTTCGTTCAGTCGGCCATATGCCAAACCGGCTGCCTCAAGCTCCTGCATTGCTTCGTGGCAGGATAGTTCGGAAAAACGCAGTTCAATGATCTCATCAAGTTGCGCCCCGTGACCGAGGCGCTCCATATTATCGGCAAAACCAGGTGCGCGCGTGAGCGCCGGCTGCTTCAGGAATTTCTCGCAGAAATTTACCCATTCGCGGTCATTCTGAACCGAAAAGATGACGTCTTTGCCATCGGCACAACGATAGGCGCCATACGGCGCAAGCGACGGGTGTTTCACGCCAGCGCGTGCCGTGTGGTAGCCGCTATAGTCATGTTGCAGAACCGGCACGTTCATCCAGTCGGCGACGGCATCGAACAGTGACACCTGAATGCTGGTCCCTTTGCCGGTAACCTCGCGGTAATAGAGTGCCTGAAGAATGGCACTATGCGCCGTCATGCCCGCCGAGATGTCGCAAACCGAGACCCCTACACGCGCCGGTCCCTGTTGGGTGCCGGTGATCGCGCACAGACCTGTTTCAGCCTGGACGATGAGATCATAAGCCTTCAAATGGGCATACGGGCCTTTCTCCCCGAAACCAGAGATGTCGCAGGTGATCAGCCGCGAAAAACGACGACGGAGATCCGCAGACCCGAAACCCAGTTTTTCGATGCTGCCCGGCTTCAGATTCTGGATAAAAACGTCAGCACTGGCAACGAGCGTGTCCAGGACGGCGCGGTCCGCCTCCGACCTCAGGTCCAGACAGACCGACTCCTTACCCCGGTTGAGCCAGACGAAGTAAGCGCTCTGTTCCCGCACCAGTTTGTCGTAGTTGCGCGCGAAGTCCCCTTCGGGCCTTTCGACTTTGATCACCCGGGCGCCGGCATCGGCAAGGCGAGACGATGCATAAGGCGCGGCCACGGCCTGCTCCACGGCTACGACAGTGATCCCCTCAAGAGCGTTTTGCATGCGACACCGTGCTTTTCATCCAACGTTTATGGCTTGAGACCGGCGACGGTCCAGCATCGCAAGCAACCGGCTTTGTTCGTTCCCGACAATTGAGAATGCCTCGTCGACACCCATTCCGGGCTTTGCAAGCATCATGTCGGCCTGGGTTGCCACGGATACGTGGACAGAAGCTTGGGCGGAGAGATCTGTCTCGGTACAGCTTCCTCCGACATACGCTCCGACCTTGTTTTTCTTGCAGAGGAGAACGGCCCGCGCTGTGTCGGCAATTGAACCGACATCGGGCGTCTTGATCTGGACAAGATGCGTGGCTTTCGCTTCTGCGAAGAGCCGAATATCTTCAAGCGTATTGCATCTCTCATCCACGACAAGGCGTGCGTTGGAGCCCCGGTTGTCCAAGATCGATACGATCTTGGCGTAGTTCTCAATTTGAGCTTGCGTCGAACCAAAATCCGCCGGGGACTCGATGTTGAGCGTGAAATCCGGGACCGTATCTGCAACCTTGCAGATAAAGTCGGCGATGCTTTGCGGCTCCAGGCCGATTTCCTGGCCGATCCAGCCATACACATCGAAATGCAGCACCGGATGATACCCCGGGCGGCCGATTTGGCGCGTACGCGTTGCAACCCACTTCACGAACTCCATGAAGGCTTGCCCGTCGATGCCGAATTTCTGCCGTGAGTTGATCAGACCGTGGGGAAGCACATCCACGGCTTTCAAAACCATTTTGTCGACGTTGATTTCTCGCGAGTCACCGCTCTGGCAGTAAATTGGGACTCGGGACGTGGGTAACTGCAGCCCGAACTCACTACATATGATCTCTGCCATCGTCTTACGGTGGAGATGGGCGGCTGCGCGAAGAAGAGCTTGGCTGACGCCATACTCTATAGCCAGAGGTAGACGCCGATGTTCGACGAGCTGAAAAGCGTTCGTGCAGGAATCACGAAACTGAGTGGCATCGACATCAAGAAGCCGCGGTACGACAGCGCGTGAGGTAAGATCCGAGATTTGATTGGTGTCGAACACAAGGCCGCGTCCACCTGCACCGGAGTACTGGACGTTCATCATGTCGCCCCAAACGACGGTTTCGTCGGTAAGAACCAGCCCGACACTGAGCGACGATGCCGGAATGCGAATTCGATCAAACCCAGGCGTAGTCGGTGTGCCGACATAGATGAAGCCGTCCTGGGTCGCGCCGGACCTAATGGCAGCTTGATCGTCATAAAAGAACGCGCCGTTGCCAGGCGCAAGAAGGACGTCTTTGATCTGCACTTCACTTCGCTCGATTCATTTAGAGCCATTGATGGGCGCACACACCAGCTGAACGCTAAGTATGCGCTACTTGGGGCAGAGTTCGCCAATATAGAGTCCGGGACGGCACTATCGCGTTTTCAGATGGACACGTCCACCCGCTGCTTTGGCCTGAGAGTAGCGAGCGCGCATTTGGAGATGCGTCAGACATCTCTTTCCATGCATCCAAGGTCTCATTCCGAGCCGTTTGCCAGACACCCATCCGGGTCCACGTTATCTTTGTCGAGAGTTTGGTCGATGGCTCTGGATCTTGACTACCGCTCCGATCAATTCTGGGCAGTGGTCAGCTACAGGGGTTCATGCCTTCAATGTCGTCTCGACGAGGCTTATCCAGTAGCCAATCCCGTAAGGGAGGGCTTCGTCGTTGAAGTCGTAAGCCGGGTTGTGTACGGCTGCTGTCGATCCGTTCCCGAGCCATATCATCGCGCCAGGCCGCGCTTCGAGCATATAGGCGAAATCTTCTGAGCCCATTAGAGGCTTGACCTTGTCATTCACGGCACCCGAGCCGACGAGGTTTCGAGCAGCCGCGACTGCCAGACTAGTCTGCTCGGTATGATTGATGGTCATCGGTTCGAGGCGCCGGTATTTCAGCTCAACATCTGCGCCGAACCCCTGCGCGATGCCTCGAGCGGACGCCAGAATCTGATGCTCGACGAAGTCTCGCATGCTCGGCAGCAGCGTCCTAACAGTGCCCGACAACTCGACCGTATCGGGGATGATGTTGTAGGCCTGCGCGGCGCTCAGTTTTGTGACGGAAATGACGAGCGATTCCGTGGGATCTGTGTAGCGAGACACCAAGGTCTGCAGCCCGAGAATGATCTGCGCTCCAATAACGACCGGATCGATTGTAAGATGTGGGATTGCCGCATGCCCCCCTCTACCCCTTATCGTAATATCGAACTCATCGAGCGCAGCCAATATTGGCCCATCAGCGATGGCGAATTTCCCGACGTCGAGACCCGGCGAGTTGTGCATGCCAAAGACCTGTGAGATGCCAAAGCGGTCCATAATCCCTTCCTGCACCATCTTCTGACCGCCTCGCCCATCTTCTTCAGCTGGCTGGAAGATCAAGGCGACCGTGCCTTTGAAGTTCCGCGTTTTAGCAAGATGCTTTGCTGCCCCAAGAAGCATAGCTGTATGGCCATCATGGCCGCAGGCATGCATCTTGCCGGGCACCCGGGAGGACCACGGCTTGTTTGATGCTTCTGCAATCGGTAAGGCGTCCATATCTGCCCTCAGGCCGACAGTCGGACCCTCTCCGCCTTCGCCTTGGATCAGTGCGACGACCCCAGTCTCAGCAATCCCGGTTTCGATGTGATTGATACCGAAAGAAGCCAGCTTCTCTGCAACGAAGTTGGCCGTGTTATGCAATCGATAATCGAGCTCTGGGTATTGATGCAGATGACGTCGCCACCCGGCGACCTCAGATTGCAATTCTCTCAAATTTTCAAACTTCTGCATCTATCAAGTCCTGGCTGGGTTGGCCGCCGCACATTCGTTACAGAGGACCATCAATCGGCCAACAACGTGCGTCAAACGCAGTTTGTATATCGTAGTCATCTAGGAGCGAGATTGTTCACGGAACAGATTTTGGGGTGCCTTAAGTCGGGGGGTGAGCACGTCTGCCGGTATTTCGGGCCGATCGCCTAGGGGCGGCGCCACGAGCCGAGACGCCCTGGGTGCTCTTTGCCTGGGCTATTGCCCGCTCGCTGCGCAAGCGGGCACGCGCGGCAGACGTTTTGGCGGCATCGACCTCGCCGTCGGTGAAGATCACGCCGTATTTCGCCTCAAGGTGAGCGCGCATGCTGTAGCCTTCGAGCAGATCGTAGCGGATGTCGTCGAGCGATCGATCGAGCGGATCGCCATAGCCACCGCCCGACGGCGAAACGTGACGGAAGATATCGCCCTTCAGCAGTTCATAGGGCTCGGTCACGAGCACCGGCAGGCGGATCCGCTCGCGCCGTCCTTGCGCGACAACGTGCTGTCCGGGCCGGCACCGACCTCACCACCGAAGAGACCATGCGGCGGGAAGGCGAGCTTGTCGGACCGCAGCGACAAAATGCCATCCTCGCCAAGGAATTCATATTCGCGAATGAAGGAGTTGCCACCGCGCTGGCGACGGCACCGCCGGTGTCGGAGACCGTGCCGTAGTTGCGGATGCGGAGGGGTAACTCGCCTCGATCATCTCGATCGGCACATTCGCCTGGTTGCGCCCATGTGCGGTACCCCGACCTGGCCATCATGCGACTGACCAGCGCCCCAGGTGCCCATGACCGTCTCGGTGAAGACATAGGGGCTTGCCGTTATGCCAGCCACCGAAGGTCGGGACGCTCGATCCGCCCATCCCGTCGGCGGTGAAGCGATCGGGCAACGGAGCCGCGAGTGCCCCGAACATCGCATCGATAATTCGGTAGCCGGTAATTCCGCGCGCGCCGCAGGGCGCGGGATGCACGGAATTGCGGCGGTGCCAAGCGGCGCGGCGACGACTATGGCGCGCTCGAAGCCGCGACAGTTCGGTATTTCCGACTTCATCACCGAGCGCAGCGCGGTATAGACACTTGCTTTGGTAAAGGGGAGCGGGGTGTTGATGCCGTCCTTGACCGGCTTCGACGATCCAGCGAAGTCGACCGACAGTCGATTGCCGTTGATCGTGACCGCCAACTTGATGATGATCGGCTCGGGCGTTTTGCCGAGCCCGTCGATGTGATCGGTGAATGTGTAAACGCCATCGGGTAGCTCGGTGATCTAAGCGCGCGTGAGCCGCTCGGCGTAATTATGAAGTTCCTCCGCGTAGGCAAGGATTTCCGTCAGGCCATAATGCCCGAGCAACTCCATGAAGGACCGGCGACCGGCCGTGCAGGCAGCCATTTGTGCCTTTCAGATCGCCTAGGACAATACCTGGGACGCGGACGTTGAAGCCGATAATCTCCCAGATCGCCTCGTTCAGGACGCCGCCGTCGTAGAGCTTAAGAACGGCAAGCGGAGCCTTCCTGGAAAATCTCGGTCGCACCGAGCGCATTCGAGCCCGATTGCGTTCTCCTTGTGGAGTTGCTCAGACGGATGGACAGTGACGATGAGATCGCCGCCGGAATACTCCTCGACCTGTTCGGCGAAGACTTTGTGTGTCTTGCCCTCGGAGCTGTCGGGCTGTTTCGTGGCCAAACACCACCCGGTCGGTGTGTGAGCCGCAGCCGAGAACGCTTGCGAAACGGCCATGAACGACAGCGCCCGGATTTTCGCTGCGGCAATGTCAAAGCCCTTCAAATTCATTCCTTCGGTTCTCTTCTACCGGTCGGAGCTCCCCAACCACCTCCCCCAGGCGTTTCCAGGATGACCGCATCTCCAGCGTCGAGGGTCATCGTTCCCTTGCTGGGCGCCCTCGTGAGCTCTCCCTTTTTTTCTATCCAATTGCGTTCTGTCGCCCCCACCATGCCACCATGCAGGCCATAGGGGTTGAACCGGCGACGATCGGTCTGCAACGAGACACGCGCTTCGTGCCCGATGACACGCAGCGAGCGGATGACGCCGTCACCGCCACGATTGGCGCCTTCTCCCCCAGAGTTTTCGCGCAGCTCGTAGCGTTCCACCCTCATCGGGTAGCTGATTTCTAGCGCCTCGATCGGCGTGTTGAGCGTGTTCGACATGTTGGCGTGCACCGCGCTCATGCCAGGGCCCATCGGCCGCCCGCCCTGGCCGCCGCAGATTGTCTCAATGTAAGTGTACGGTTTGCCGTTGCGCGGGTCGACCGCCGACGCCGACGAGGTTCATCGTCCCTTGGCTCGCGGCGGCGATCCGGTCCGGCGCGAATTGCGAGAACGCCTTCAGTACCGTGTCGGCCAGACGCTGCGTCGTCTCGGTGTTGGCGGCGCAAACGGCGGCCGGCATCTTTGCGTCGAGAAACGAGCCCTCAGGAATCAGGATCGTGACCGGGCGCATGACGCCGGAATTCGGCGGCAGCGTCGGGTCCATCAGGATCTTGATGGAGTAGAAGACCGATGAATGAACCATCGCCTGGACGGCGTTGATGTTACCGCGCCGCAAGCGCGAAGACCCGGTGAAGTCAAGCACCATCTTATCAGGCATGACATCCACGCGCAGTTTGATCACGACCGGATCGTCGCTCGAGCCGTCGTCGTCGAGGCAGTCCTCCGACGTCCAGCTGCCGCTCGGAAGTTCGGCTAGCCGCTTCAGCACGCGACGTTCCGTGTAGTCGAGAATGGCAGCGAAGCCGTCTTCGAGCGTTTGAGAGCCGATGCGATGGGCCAGTTCGTCAATGCGGCGAATGCCGATCCGGAGCGCTGCGAGCTGGGCGTTGATGTCGCCCTTACGCTCTTCCGGCGTCCGCACGTTGGCGAGGATCATTGCCATAATGTCGGTCTGCTCGGTACCCTGACGATAGAGGCGAACGGGCGGAATGATGAGGCCTTCCTGGAAAATCTCGGTCGAGCGGCCCGGCATCGAGCCCGGCTCCATGCCGCCGACGTCGGAGTGATGCGCGCGGGTTGCGACATAGGCGATGCAGCGGCCTTCGACGAACACGGGAGCGACTAGCGTGATGTCGGGCAGATGCGCGCCACCGACGTAGGGGTCGTTGAGAATGACGACGTCACCCTGTGCCAGTGGTTCAATGAGGGCGAGGGTCGGACCAACCGCCCTCAGCATCGAGCCCAGATGGACGGGCACGTGCTCAGCCTGCGCAACGAGTTGCGCCTTGGCATCGAAGATCGCGCAGGAGGCATCCATGCGTTCCTTGATGTTCGGCGAGAATGATGTCAGCTTCAGGACGACACCCATTTCCTGAGCCGTCGCTTCAAGGCCGTTTTTGAGGACTTCGAGGCGGAGGGGATCAAACCCGGTCATTGCGCAACCTCAACGATCATGTTGCCGGACACATGGACGGTCAATCGGTCGCCGGGATAAAGAATGGTCGTCGCCGAGATTTCCTCAACCACCGCAGGACCGCAAATCGTGTTGCCGGCCAGAAGCGCGGCGCGATCGTAGATCGGCGCGTCCTGGAATTCGCCCCTTTCGAGCTGATTGAACGGCTCGAAATAGATCTTGCGCGATCCCTTGAGTGCGGCTGGAGGCGGTAGCGACATTCCCTCGGCGAGCTTCGGCAAGACCGGCGTGTCGATCCGGCCGATGCCGGTCACGCCGATACCCACGATTTCGATCGGGTTCGAGGGATCCGCATGGCCGAAGCGTGCAGCGTGGGCGGCGTGGAAGTTGTCCGGAAGCTTGTCCCAGAAATGCTTATCGGTTATGTCGACGAGGATCGGCAGGTCGTAGCTCTGGCCGAGGTAGCGCACGTCGATCTTGACCTCGATGTCGCGCTTTTCCTGCCGCACGCCGTCATGGTCGAGATGCGCGTTCGCCTTAGCAACCTGCGAGCGGATGATGGTCGATCGGGTTGGCGATCTTTTCCTCGATAACCTTGCGCGCAGCCGCCAGATCGAGACCGAGATCGCCACCGAGTCGCGACTTCTCGTCGAAGCGACCGAGCACGAGATTGGCGTCGGTAACGGTTGGCAGGATCCCGCCGCGGCCGTAGCAGACTGGCCACGGCACGGCTTCCGCACTCATCGGACCGACGCGCAACGCGCCGCCGTCGTCGATCCAGGCGATTGAGCCACCGCCCGCGCCGATTGCATTGATATCGATGACCGGTAGCCGGATAGGCACTGTCTCCAGGCTCGCCGAACGCGTGATTTCCGGGCGCCCGTTGCGGATGAGGCTGATGTCGGTCGAGGTGCCGCCGATATCCATGGTGATGATGTCAGGAATCCCGGCGAGTTGGGCCACATGGGCACTGGCGACGACGCCGCCGGCCGGCCCGGACAGGACTGTGTGCACTGGCTTTATCCGCGCGCTGTCGAGGCTCATGAGACCGCCTGCCGCGTCCATGACCATCATTGGCTTTTCGCTGGAAAGCGCGAGCCCCTCCCGCGCATCTACGAGCATACCGTGCAGCGACTCCAGGTATTTTCTGCATAACGGGGCGGAGATAGGCGTTCAGGACCGTCGTCGACGCCCGCTCGTACTCGCGGAATTCCGAATTGATCTCGGTGGAGATGCAGATGGCGACGCCAGGAAGCGACTCTTCGAGGATCTTGCGTACGCGCTCCTCGTGAGTCGGATTGGCATAGGAGTGCAGGAACAGGACGCCGACAGCCTCTACATTGGCCGCCTTGATCGCAGCGGCGACCTCATGCACATCCGCCTCGTTGAGCGGCTCGATTTCCGTGCCGCCCGGCGCCAGACGACCGCGGACGGTGAAGCAGAGGTCCCGCGGTACCAGTTGCTCGGGCGGACGATTGTAATGTCGAACAGTGTCGGTCGATTCTGCCGGCCGATCAGAAGGATATCACGGAAGCCGCGATTGGTCACGAAGGCCGTGCGCGCTCCCTTGCGCTGAATGACGGCGTTCGTCGCCGTGGTCATGCCATGGCCGACGTAAACGACCTCACTCCCGGTGCCGCCCTGCAGAAGAAGAGCCCGCTTCAGCCCGGTCACGGTGCCCTGCGCACGATTGACAGGCGTGGTCGACACCTTGGAAACCGTTATGGTCTGGGTAGCCTCGTCGTATGCGATGCTGTCGGTGAATGTGCCACCGACGTCCGATGCACACGAATGCGCCTGCTCATTCACCGCTTTGTAACGATAACGTTTCCGTTACCGTAAGCAATGCTGTATGGTCTGGCAAGACATATTATGGGCAGGCCTCGCAGTTTTCTTTTAGGAAACAAACTAAGTTTTCGTCCGATTCGAAAGGCAAACGTATGATCGTAGCACGTGCCAACGTAGGCCAGCCGCAAGTCGCTGAAGGTCATGGCATATCGGAAAAGAGCTCGCGCACGCGCGCCGCCATTCTGGCCGCTGCCGAGGCGGAGTTCGTCGCGAATGGCCTGAGCGGTACGAAGATGGAAAGTATCGCCAAGGCGGCCAGAGTGAACAAGGCGTTAGTTTATCGCCATTTTGAGCGCAAGGAACTGTTGTTTCAGAGGGTACTCGTCAACGCCTATCGGCGAATGCGCGAGGCCGAAGCCGTGCTCACAATCTCCGCCGACCCGATGGTCGCGCTCGATCAGCTATGCGAGTTCACGCTCACTTACTATCGGAAAAATCCTGGGTTCCTTGTGCTGGTTGGAATCGCGAATCTCCATCATGGCGACAATTTGCGCTCAGTGCCGCGCTCAGAATTGGCAATCGACAAGCTCATGACGCTCGTGGGTGGCATTATTGCCCGCGGCGAGGCGACCGGCGTGTTTCGGAAGAACCTCAATCCAGCTGATTTGTGGATCTCCCTATCGAGCCAGTGCTGGTTCAGCGTAGCCACGGCCTATACGGTCGAAGTGTCATTCGGCAAGAGCATTCTGGAAGACCAGGAAGCAGACAGGCGGCTGGCGACGATCAAGGAAGTGATCCGCCGCTACGTGCTCGCGTGAACGCTGAGTCCCGCGTAGTGTCGCTCCGCCCGCCCGATCTTCTTTTCAAAGATGGGAGGTGCGCGGCAAACTGTAATCAGATTTCGAAGATTGTTCGTGGCAAGCGAGAGAATGTTTCGGCGCCGCTTTCGGTCACGCGGAAGCTTTCACTGATCACATAGCCGAAGTCTTCGTCTATCCAGTTTCCGAGCATCAGGTGAAAAGTCATGTTCGGCCGAAGCACGGTCAGGTCATCTTCCTTGAGACTCGCCGTTGGTTCCAGCCACTCGATTCCTTGGGCGTAGCCGCATCTGGTTTCTTTCGCAAAACCGTGCTTTTTCAGCGTTTTATTGAAAGCCATAGCGACTTCGGCACAAGTGGCACCTGGCTTGACCGCGGCAAGCGCAGCTTCCAGTCCTGCTACCTCTCCCTCGTGCACTCGACGCAACTGCTCCGACGATTTGCCGATTGACAGAGTTCGCATCAGCCCAGAGGTATACCCATGACGCACGCCGCTAAACTCGAGGTTGATCTGCGAACCGTCGTGGAAAACATCTTCTGCCCACCTGATATGCGGCGTGGAGGAACGCGGTGAAGCACATAAAAGAAAGTGCGACAAATCCGTGCTTGGCTTGCCATTCGCACCTCGGATCAACGTCGAGATGATCTCTGCCGCAGCATCAGCTTCTCTAACGCCGGGCCGGATTACCTCTACCGCTCGCAACATTCCCGCATCAGTGATCGCCGCTGCCTCCCGCATCATAGCGATTTCAAGGTCGGATTTAATTAGCCGGATCCAAGCGACTGCTTTGCTAAAATCTACGATTTTGGCGTCCGGCATCCGGGTCCTGAATTTCTCTACCGATTCCGGCCTGAGGGATTTAATTTCCATCCCCACCCGCCCCGCAAGGCCACCTTCATGCAGGAAATCAATTATTGCATCATAGCCATCTTTGTCAGGGTTTGCGATAAGCGCTTCTGGATAGCCAATAACTCGATTGCTATCGAAGAACATCTGATGAACAGCGCCCGGCGCATCACAACGGCGCGTCACAAAGGTCGGCTCCTCATCTTTCAAGGAAACGATCAGCGCTTCCGGGATGTAGCCAGATTTGGCAGTGTATCCGGAAAGATAGGTGATATCCGCCGAAGTGCTTACCAATAAGGCATCGATCTCGCGTTTTTCCATTTCCGCCTTAACTACGGACAGCCGTCGCAGATATTCAGCCCGGGGAAACGCTTGTGGTCCTTTTGGCATCGCCATTGGTTTTAACTCCTTGCCTGGTGTGGGGCCGTCCGTCGGTAGGGTAATTTAGGGCAACAGCACGCGCCCAAGTGTCCGAAAAGCGTAAAGCGCGGGGGAACTAGAGGGGTAGAATCGTCTGCCTCTATGAATGGGATTGTCAGCAATTGAGAGATACTGACGAAGGCCACGATGTCTCTTGGATGATTGTGGCTGCGTACCCCATTTCAACGGATCGAAAGATCAGGGCAACTCAGCCTCTGGCGTTGTGTGCAGTCTCCGGATGTTTGGATGGCGCGTTGTTCAGCCGACATCCGAGGTTAGGACCTTTGTGGCGCCAAGCTCTGCAGATGCCGGAAAGTTTCGCCTCTGTGCATACGTCGCCTATTGATCCTCTAACTGTCGATCTCAAGTTGCGTCAAATTCAGTTTGCATATGTCATGATCTAGAAGCGAGATGCTCCCCCAGGAACAATCCTCGGCGTGGCCCATCCGCTGCCCTTGCGGTGCTTTTGGGTTGCTTTTGCGGGTGCCACCCTTCCCATGTCTTCGCCAAGCGGGTGGTAGGCCACGACCGGATTTGAACCAACGCTTGATGCGCGGCGCTAATGAACCGCTTTCTTCCAGGCGGCGGGCCTGAGGTTGGAAGCATGGAAGCGGAGTCTCTCATGGACCCATGCATCCAATCCGCAGAAGGTTTCTCTCAACGGCCCTGACCTAAGACCCTGAAGCTCCCCCAATTTTTGACGGACGAAAAAGGCTCCACGGTGGTGCGTAGGTTCGCCCGGCATAGTGGGGCAAGCCGTTCTGCCCGCACAACCTCCCCAGGTGCGCGGTGAACCGCTTCACCTGCGGCGCCACCGCTCCGACGTGCACTGTTCCTGTTGCAGCTCCATCTTCGGTCACGACACTTACAGACACAACCTACTATCTCGCTTGCCGCGCGGAATGCTTGCCATCTAGGCGGAACGCGCTCCCTTGAATGAAAGTGCGGCATGGGGAACGATTGCACATGACACCGCTTCGCGATCTTAAATTGACTGGCGCCCGACCTGCAAGAGAACCGGATCCCGCCGTCGGCAGCGATTGCAATGCCCTGACCATACTATCGCTTTTGCCGCCTCGCTGCGAAGAACAGAGTATTCTTTGTGGGCCTTGCCGGCACTTAAATCGCCGCATGAGACGATGTTTTTTCCTTCATTGAGCGCCACCACGTAAAATAAATGGCGACCACCCAAAGGACAGGCAGGAGCATTAACAGAGAGGAAACCGCGGCGATTGTAGGATCAATCGAATGACTAATGTTCTCCCGCATCTTTAGCGGTAAGGTCTTGATTGAGTAACCGCGTACCAATGAGGTTATCACCACTTCGTCAAATGAATGAATGAAGGCAAAAACGGCCCCTCCCAGGATACCAGGCAGAATCAAAGGCAGAGTTACTCGTCGGAAGGTCTGGACGGGACCCGCCCCCATGCTCATGGCAGCTTGCTCTAAACGTCTATCAAAGTTGGCTAAAGTCGCTGAGACAATCACGACTACGTAGCTTGTAGCCCCAATGCTCTGCGCCAGGATTAAAGAGCCTGCGATCCAAATGATCTTCTCGACCAGCTTCTGGCAGGAGGCGCAGCCAGTGCAGCCTTCGAACAGGGCGGCCTGCTGGATACGCTCAAGAAGGCTCTGACCGAGCGCGCCTTGAACGCGGAGATGGACCATCATCTGGCGAGCGGCGAAGGCGCTGGCAATACGCGTAACTGCTACGGCCGCAAGACCGTGACGACGGAAACCGGACATACCGCGTGATCGCCACGCCAGTTTCCATCCGCAACTAATCGCCAAGTATCAGCGTCGCTTACCCGGCTTCGACGAAAAGATCGTGTCAATGTATGCGCGCGGCATGAGCACCCGGGAGATTACCGGGCACCTGCATGATCTGTATGGCGTCGACGTGTCGCCGGATCTGATCAGCACGGTGACGGACGCCGTGCTCGATGAAGTCGCCACTTGGCAACAGCGCTCGCTCGATCCGGTTTATCCGCTCATTTTCTTCGAACCCGATCCGGGTCAAGACCCGGGACGAAGGGATGGTTCGCAACAAAACCATCCATATCGCGTTGGGCGTCCGCGCCGCTGGCGCCAAGGAGGTACTCGGCCTGGCTCGAGCAGAATGAAGGCGCCAAGTTCTGGCTGCCGGTGATGAACGAGCTCAAGAACCGCGGCGTCGATGATATCCTGCTGGCCGTCATCGATGGCCTGAAAGGCTTCCCCGACGCGATCACCGCCGTTTCCCGGAGGCGATCGTTCAGACCTGCATCGTCCACCTGCTGCGCAACTCCATGGACTTCGTCTCCTGGAAAGACCGCAAAGGGCTTGCGACAGCGCTCAAGGACATCTACCGCGCCGTCTATGCCGATGCTGCCGAAAAGGCGCTGACGGCGTTCGAGGCCGGCCCATGGGGCCAGCGCTATCCCGCCATCGGCCAGAGCTGGCGGCGTGCCTGGGGCGAGGTCATCCCGTTCTTTGCGTTCCCTGACGAAGTCCGCCGGATCGTCTACACCACAAACGCGATCGAGGCGCTGAA
Organism: Mesorhizobium sp. M2E.F.Ca.ET.219.01.1.1; assembly: GCF_004016445.2. Classification (GTDB taxonomy): domain Bacteria; phylum Pseudomonadota; class Alphaproteobacteria; order Rhizobiales; family Rhizobiaceae; genus Mesorhizobium. The sequence continues at coordinate 24,195 of NZ_SADT02000002.1, read as the reverse complement.
CTCGAAGCTCAGGCGGGCTGTCAGGGCCAGGGGCCACTTCCCCAGCGATGGCGCGGCCACCAAGCTGCTCTACCTGATCTTGAACCGGTCCGAAAAGAGTGGAAAATGCCGCCACGTGAGTGGTCCATGGCCAAGGCCCAGTTTGCCGTCATCTTCGGCGAATCGCTTCATCAAAGCCATGGCGGCACAATGTTGAACCGCCCACCCGCACACGGAATTCCTGACAGTCCCCCATGGCCGATGATTTGATCCGTGGCGACGAGAAGAGGGTGTGGGCGGACGCCGCTTACGACACCCATGCCCGCCGCGCCCGGCTCAAGGCCGAGGGCAAGAAGGTGCGCATTGCGCGCCGCCCCAACAAGCATCATCCGCAGTTGCCGCCGCGGCTCAAGCACTACAATCGCCTGATCGCCAGACGCCGGGCGACGGTCGAGACCACCTTCGCCACGCTCAAGAACCGTATGAGATTGACCGCAATCCCCTATGTCGGGCTGGCCAAGGCGACCGCCCAGGTAACGATGGCGGCGATCGCATTCAACATGCGCCGATGGACCGCCATCACGGGATAGGTGCGCCTACAATCCGGCCGCAAGAGGCCGCACCGCCGCCAACCCCCACCCAAGGCGACAGAGCTCAAGAATACGAGCGAAACCCCCTGCAATCCGATCCCTTCAAACATCCCTCCGCTACTGCGCAACAGGCCCCTATTTAGGCAGAAAATCGGAACGAAAGGGCCTCGCAGCCTGCGCCTTTGGGCACAACGAGGAAACCTATGCTCACGCCAGGCGCTTCGAGATCGAATGTAAGGTGTGGTGCTCCGGTCATTGATCTATCTCCATTATGGAAGTAATTTCGCGCATTCTGTGCACTGCAACTCGTCACAATTCTACAGCTTGGCAGAGAGCGCTTCGCACACGGCTGGCAGCCCGACCGACGCGATGACTTCTAACCCGCGGTTGTCGCCATGTGCAAAGTCATTCCAGCTAGACCATGATATAAACGGATCTCCAGGATGAGGGTCCGAAAGGACGTCTAATGCGGCGGCCATGTCGCGCACCGTTCGACAGAAAACAAATTCGCGAGTGCGACCAAATGAGCGTCTTGGACCTGAAATCCGTCCGCGGGATCGGAATGAGCCCGAAAAGACCGCACCAGGATGCAGGAATGCGAATTGACCCGCCGCCGTCGCTGGCATGTGCAAGGGGGTGATGTCGGCAGCGACCGTCGCGGCAGCGCCGATGAGGACCCCCTGCAGATCGTTCCAGATTCCATGGATTGGCGGTAATGCCATTGAGTTCACTCATACCTGAGGTACCCAACTCCGGGCATGTTGTTCTCCCATGGTACGGAGCCCTGCGTCTCGCGCGCGGCGATAATAATGGCTGTCGGTTCGGGGCCGATATCCTTTGAAGAGACGGCTCCCCTGTTCTTGAGGGCGCCGAGATGCGGTAGCGCCAATATCCTTGCGAAGGAAAGGTACTCCGCCCAAGATGCCTTCGTCCGAGACGACAACTGTCTCGACAGTCTATGACGGCGTTGATGCGTCGATTGACCTCGTCATGGCCGTCACTTCGGCCGCCTTCACGAGAGAGGCCAAATCGGTAGCATCGTGGTCGGCATATTCGCTCATTCTCATTCGACAGATCCTTACTCACCAACTGCTCTATTGATGGCTGTCGCAGTTGCGTTCCCAACCTGCCCGGTTTGCCAATGCCGAAGCGTACCCGTGACATCACTCTCAATAGCGATCGGATCGACGGCACGCAGGTCTCCAGAACGATGGAACTGTGCGGTCGGCTGGTGAAATCGCCATTGTTCAGTCCCCAATTGAGAACAAGGAGGATCCAAGGAGGAGGTGTGGCCCGTGAGAATGACCGGACTTCAGCACGAATTTACCTCGTCGAGACCTCGTCCGTGTTGCAGATAATGCAACTGTATTGCAACTAGGTTTGAAACGTGACAGGGGTGTGAACACTTGTCCAGTGGAGCTGAGGAGTCATCGATGAATTCTGTCAAACATCCCCCGAGCGCCCGTGACCGAGCCCGTGGTGAGGTTACAACCGTGCAACGGGCATTGAATCTGCTGAGGATCGTCGGCGCGAGTGAAAGGCCGATCGGAGTAAATGAGATCGCGCGGCGGCTAGAACAGCATGCAAGCGCGGTTTCCAGGACACTGTCGACGCTTGAGCACAACGGATTCGTCGAGCGCGATGAAGAGACTGGACGGTTTGTGCTCGGAGTTGAGCTCATCGCGCTGGCGAGCAGGCTTCTTGCTGAACTTGACGTGGTCCGGGTGGCGCGACCCTATCTGGAGGAACTTGCCGAGAGCACGAGGGAAACGGCCTCGCTCAGTCTTTGGAACAAGACGGAGGCCATCAACATCGAGCACGTACTTGGTCCTGGGTCGATCAAGCACATCGCGGCACCGGGGCGCCGCAATCCGGCGCATTGCACGGCTACTGGAAAAGCCATGCTGTCGCAGATGCCTGGGTCAACCCTGGAAGAGGTTTTGGCGCTCGGGCTAGAGCGCTACACGGACCGCACGATCACCGAGGGGAACGCGCTTGAACGCGAGCTGCGTTGCGTGCGCGAACGAGGATACGCGCTGAATGTGGGGGAGTTCATTCCCGAAACCGCCGCCATCGCGGCCGTGATCCACGATCGGAGGGGGAGAGTTGTGGCCGCAATTGCCGTTACGATGCCGGTTTTTCATTTCACCCAGCAAAGTGAACGCCAGCTGGCGCCTCTTGTCATGAATGCGGCGGCAACCATCTCGCGGCGTCTAGGACATCACGGTGCTCAGACGATATGATCAGCAAAGCAACATGCCCAGTGACCTGAGCACATCGGTATTCGCTTCATGTGGCGCTACGGCGAGGTCCGAAAGTCTCTCGCGTCTGCCGTCGATGACATCTTTCGTTCAAAAGAGCAACGGCAGCAATTACGCCCTCCACGCCCCGGCGGGCTTTGCGGCGGCGTGGACCCGGCCCGGCCCCGCAGACGAGCCAAGGTGATTTATGCGAGGTACACTTCAGGCTCGGCTGCCGGTTGTCCCTGTCCCGAAATTGCCGACGCAAGCGCCGAGAGCTGGACGAAGGCGGGTCCACAAATCGGCTGCTTAACTTGTCGGCCGCCCGAGCGCCCACATAATCATAGGCGACGACAAACTTTCCGTCTGACCACAATCCGTGAGGACTTGTGACAGCATCAGTTCAGCTGCTTGTTCGTCGGAGCTGGTCGAGCGTCCAGGCAATGCGAAATGCTGTTTCCTCGGCTACACCAGGCCCATGTGAAGCGCCGCTGTGGCCGCCCACCATCCGCATGCGGAAGACAAGCTCGGGATCGCGATCGGCCGCGCAGGACCGACGCTGCGCCACGTAGCGAGCGGGCTGGTAATAGAGCACCTGGCCGTCGTCGAGCGCGGCGTCGATGTACGTCGGCGGAAGTGGGCGATCAGCGCTGAGGTTGTAGTACGGGTCGTAGCTGCGCAGGTACCGATACTCGTGGGCGATGTGGGGATCTCCGTACTCCGCCGTTTCATGTAGCGCGTACGGCATCGTGAAGTCCAGTTCGGTATCTAGGATGTCGGCGACTGGAACCTCGGCGAGCACGGCGCGGAACAAGTCGGGCCGCAAGCCGGCCGTGGCAAGCACGGTACCCCCGCCACCGCTCTTTCCCTCAATGACGATGCCGTCGCGGATGGCAATCCCCCGCTGAACGAGCCCCTCTGCAGCGGCGATCAAGTCTGTGTGGGTAATGCGCTTTTGATCGCGGGTAGCCGCCTCGTGCCATGGACGTCCGAGCTCACCGCCCCCTCGTACGTGCACGATGCCGAAAGCAACTCCGCGATCGAGCAGGCTCAAGCGCTTTGTTATGGATGAGGGCCACGAGAAGAACGAGGGCCATCTCGGTATTCCGTAACAGCCGTACACATTCAATAGTACCGGCCCCGGGCTTGTTCGATCGCGCCGCGCGACCAAGGAGATCGGGACCTGCACCCCGTCTTCCGCCTCCGCCATGACCACCGTCGCCACATATTGAGCCGCGTCATATCCCGGAATTCGGGCCTGGTACAGGACTGCCGATCGGTCGTCGACAAGATCATGCTCGATGACGGTGTCCGGCGTCACAAACGAGCTAACCGAGTAGGTCAACTTCGAGCTTCGGAACGGATGCCGTGCGACCGAACAGTGCCCCCCTGCCGACAGGCCGACCATTAGAGTGCAGCTCGGCTGGTCGGGAACGATCGTGGCCCCAACCCGCCCGCTTCCGTTACGCGAGATCAGGCGAGGACGAAGACCTTCTCGTTCCAGGACAACCAGATGCTGTTCGAGCACGTGGACCTCCTCGAGGGTCACGCCGTTCCGATGTGGTATGACTTCTTCCCAGCGCGATGGCGACGGGTCGTCAATCGGCGCACACACGAGCCGCCAGTACGGTCCAGCATCGTCCACCCGAAACAGGAACCTGTCGCCCCAGTGCTCGGCATAGATCTCGTGCCCAAGTTCACGCTTCACGATCCGGCGCCACTTGCCCTGCGGCTCGTCGGACGGAAGACACCACACCTCTACAGCGCCTTGCTGAACGCTGAAGGAATAGGTCGTAACTACGTCGAGGAACAACCAGGCGCCGCTATCAGAACGCCGAACCAGCACCGCCAGTCGCTCATTGGCCTCCTCGAACACCACCTCGAAGTTTCCGACGTCTACGTCCAAGCGGACAATCTGATCGACATGCCGCCGATCACTCCGCTCCCGTGTAAGAAAGAGCGTGTGATTGTCGGCGGCCCAGACAACGCGCCGGGCGCGACCCGAGTCGCGCCATATGTCACGGCCGGCGGCCATGTCCCGCACTCTCAACTCGTAGCGCTCGTCGCCGATGAGATCAAAGCTGAACGCCACGTAACGCCCATCGTCGCTCGGCTCGAACACACCGAGCTGATAGAAGACCTCGGCCCCAGCAATCGCGTTCGGATCGAGAACAAGCTCGGCCGAGCCTCCGGTCACCGGCCGGCGCCACCATGCGGGATGACACAAGCCCCGCTCGTGACTTTGGAAGTACTCGAAAGGTCCAACCTGGAACGCTGGTGCGGCGACGCCCTCGCAGGTCTGACGACCTTCGATCTCGGCGATGAGTTCCGCCTTGAGCCCCTTCAGGTGAGCTGTCGCTTGCTCCGCATAGCTGTTCTCGGCTTCCAGATAAGCGCGGACATCGGGATTCTCCCGGTGTTGAAGCCATCGATACCGGTCTATTGTTACGTCGTCATGAAGCACCCTGATCCGCGGCTCGGAATGGGGAAGCGGCGGCTGTAGGCGTTTGTCTCCCATCACACTTCCCTCACGTGGAAGCAAAAGTAAGGATTGCCGCGGCAGCCCTCAAAAATATAGTTTCTTCACTAATGCCCCCCGCCCGACTAGCGAGCAAACCGCTCAAGAAATCATGACCCATGAGATGCCTCATTGTTTTTCTCTTTCCGATTTTGACAGCATAGCGTTCAGCACGACGCAGAACTTGCTTACAATAGCGACGTGCATGCTATTCTCAGCCATCATTAATAACATGAACTGCAAAAAATCCGCTGTTACATAGTCATAAACACGCGGGCGACCGTTTCAGCTACCTAGATGATGGCCCTGCAGCTCGCTTGCTTTGCTATTGATTAGACCTTCAAGCTTATGCCGGAATTGACAAGCATAGAATTAAGCTATCAGCTATCGCGAATCCAGATGCTCAATGCTCGCCGGCGGCGGGGACAGGCCGGTGCGGTGCACGGCCAGGCAACGTCGATCGCGTCGAATCGAAGTTATGGCCAGTTGTACGCTCGAGGTGGGGGCCGAAAAGCAAGCGCCTGTGAACCGCGCATGGCCGCGAGCGAAGGTTAAACGTTGGCGCCTTACGCAACTGACTGGCTCTGTGTTCTCAACGGACCGATTGACGGCCAGTGCCTCCGCACTATCTCGAGCAGCAGCTTGTGCCCAACTGGCGAGTTCGCTCGACCAGGCCGTATTGGCGCCGCTGGATTTCGCGGTTGTTCATGACTTGGCAGCTTGTCAACTGCCGGATGTAGACGATGGTCGGCAAAGGTGCTCAGCGGTGATCTTGCTCATTGCCCGCCTCCTTCAGGTTCGCGGATCGACTGTCCGTCGGCTGGCACGGACGCCGCTTCGATGAGTAGCGATTGCAACAGAGCCACTCGCTTCAGCCGATCGTCGGTCGGACATGTCGGTTGGTGGCGCAGCGGGCGCGAACAAATCCAGTTGAATGCGCAGTGGGATCTTCATCCGCATGTCCTCCTCCAGAGATCAAGTCTCTCGGAAGAGAAGCTACGAGATGATCGACAAGCGGGCGAAGTTCGAGGAGGTATTTGGGGGACGATGGGCTCGGCAACGACCCAGCAAGGCGACAAACGCCCGCAACCGCCGCCTGGAGCCCGCCCATAAACAGCATACCAGTCGATGATTTGCACGGGGTTGGAGTATCAACCACTGAGCCCTTACTGACCGGCATTGGCTGACCTTCACTTTGTCAGCCAACACGCGGACATATGCTGTGGTCCCACTTCGAGGGCCGGCGGCTCCTCCTCCTTGCAGCGGTCGAAGGCAAGCGGGCAGCGCGGATGGAAACGACAGCCCTTCGGCACGCGTGCGGCACTTGGAACCTCGCCCTGCAGGGCCGGTAGCTTGCTGCGATCTGCGTCGCCGCGAATCTGCGGCGTGGCGTTGCGCAGCGCGACGGTATACGGATGGCGGGGGTTGAACGTGATCTGATCCGCTGTGCCGATTTCCACCAGTCGCCCAAGATACAACACCGCAATCCGGTCGGCGATCAACCACGCGAGCGGCAGGTCGTGGGTGATGAACAGCAGCGCCATGTGGTGTTTGTCACGCAAATCCACCAGGACCTGAAGAATCTGTGCGCGTATCGAGACATCGAGCATCGACACAGGTTCATCGGCGACGATGAGTTCCGGCTTCACGGCAAGCGCTCCGGCAATCACGACCCGCTGTCGCTGCCCGCCGGACAGTTCGTGCGGGAAGCGGGGAAAGAAATCGCCGGAAGGATTAAGCCCGGCTGCCGCAAGCGCTTCGCTGACCCTCTCCGTAAGTTGGGAATGGTTCTCGACCAACCGCAGGGAGCGCAACGGCTCCGCCACGATATCGAATACGGTGTGTCGCGGATTGAGCGCCTGATAGGCGTCCTGGAAGATCATCTGCACGCGACGCCGGTAAGGACGCAGGGTCGAGGAGCCTCGCTCCGACGTCATGTCTCGGCCTTCGAACAGCAACCTGCCGCCTGTCGGCTGAGCAAGTTTGGTGATGACGCGGCCCACTGTCGTCTTGCCGCTCCCCGATTCCCCGACCAGGGCAACGATTTCACCCTGTCCGACGTTCAAGTCGATCCCGTCCACCGCACGCACTGCACCGGCAGGTCGGCCCAGAACACGGTCGAAGAATCCGCCACGGATCGGGAAGTGGACCTGCAGGCTTTCCAGACGCAGGATGTCGGCAGTGTCAGGCATGAATTGCGACCTTGTCCTCTTGCGTCAAGGGCCGGTGAAGGTGACAGGCGACGCGGCCCCGCCGGACTTCGTCGAGGCTGGGGACTTCGGTCGCGCATACCGTCATTGCAGACGGGCAACGTGAATGGAAGGCGCAGCCTGAGGGTCGATTCACCAAGTTGGGAGGATCACCGGGGATAGGCCGGATCATCCGTTTGCCGTTTGCTGGGTTTGGTATCGATTCGATCAGCAGCTGGGTATAGGGATGCTTGGGTTGCGCGAAGACATCGGCGACAGTGCCATCCTCGACGATGCGGCCAGCGTACATAATCATCACGCGATCACAAGTCTCGGCAACAACAGAAAGGTCGTGGGTAATCAAAATCAGGGCAAGGTTAAGCTTCGATCGCAAGTCCCCAAAGAGCTTGAGAATCTGAGCCTGTGTAATGACATCGAGCGCCGTGGTGGGCTCGTCGCCGATGACAATCGAGGGGCGACATGCGAGTGCCATCGCAATCATCACCCTTTGACGCATCCCACCCGACAGTTCGTGAGGATAGGCTGCACCGCGGTCCGCCGGAATGCCGACCAGTTCGAGCAGCTCCCTTGCCCGCACGGTGGCCTCGCTGCGCGACAAACCGAGCCGCAGGATGCATGGCTCGGCGATCTGCTTGGTGATGCGGTGAACGGGATTGAGCGCATTCATCGCGCCCTGAAAGACGACGGACGTCTCGCTCCAGCGGTGTGGCCGCATGGCGACATCGTCATTGATAGGCAGTCGCTCTCCGCGATAGCGTACCTCGCCCTCGCTTACCCGCGCGTTGGGCGATAGCAGACCCGCAATCGCCATTGCGGTCGTGGTCTTTCCACTGCCCGATTCACCGACGAGGGCAACGGCCTCTCCGGCTCGAAGCGCAAAGCTTACGCCATCGATTGCACGCGATGAAAGGCCCTTGAGCTTGTAGTCAACAGAGAGCCCGTCGACGTTCAGAAGCAACGCCGTGCTCCGGGAGGGTTCTGTCATGGGATCACCCTCCGGCGTGGATTGAACGTATCGTCGAGGGCATTGCCAATCAGGACGAAGCTAAGCGCAACCGTAAGCGCGCACAGCCCGGGGGCGCCAAGATACCACCAGGCTCCAGCACTGGCGGCGCCGGCGCGCTGAGCGAGCGATAGCAACGTGCCCCATGAAGGCTGCAAGGGATCGCCAAGCCCAAGGAACGAGAGTGAAGTCTCGATATAGATTGCGCCGGAGACGACCAAGGCGCCATTGGCTGCAATTTGCGGCACGAGATTGGGCAGGATGTGCTGTACCATGATGCTGAAATCGCTGCTTCCCACCACCCGGGCACGATCAACGAATGTTCGCTCCTTAAGCGAGAGTGTCTGGCTGCGAACGATACGAGCAACGAACGCCCAGCTGGTCATGCCGATGACAACAATGATCACAAAAAGAGAAGGGCGGAAGCCAAGGATGTCTCCACCGCGCCCCATCACCTCAAGGACCACAGGCGTGATGACCAGCGCGAGCACGAATGAAGGCATAACAAAAAAGAAATCTGTGATGCGCATCAGCCAGACATCCACCCAGCCACCAAAGTAGCCCGAGGTCATTCCGACCGTGGTGCCGACGATGAGGCTGATTACAGTCGCCAGCAGCGCGATCGTGAGTGATATCCGGGCACCATGGACGACCAGATTGAGCACGTCTCGCCCCACCTCATCCGTCCCCAGCAGATGCTGGCTTGATGGTGGTGCGAGGAAGTCGCCGGTTGCATTGATCGCAGTCTGCAGAGGTCCCACCAGAATATTCGGCACCGCTGCCAGCACAAAAAAGAAGATAAGGCATACTATACCCAGCTGAGCCCCGCCATGACCAAGAAATTGACGCAGAAAGTCTTTGATAGCCCGCTCTCGGCTGCGCTTAGAATATTGAACAGTATTTTCACTCATTGCCTAACTCTTGGATCGAGAAGACCGTAAGTAAGATCAGCGACGAGGTTCGCGACAACGATCGACACACCAAGCAATAGGAATATCCCTTGCAGAACTGGATAGTCTCTCGCGTTGAGTGCCTCAACAGTTAAGTTGCCTATGCCTGGCCATGCGAATACAGATTCGACGGTAATAGCACCCGCCACTACATAACCAAGATTTAGCGTCACCAAGGTCATGACTGGTAGCATTGCATTGCGAAAGGCGTGACGCATCAACATTTGGAGGTCAGTCAGCCCCTTAGCCCGGGCAGTTACCATGTAGTCCTCGGCGACAACATCGCTCATAGCAGCACGAGAAACCACAACGTATTGCCCGATCAGACCAAGAGCCACTGCGGACACGGGAAGTACGAGATGCCGCAGATAATCTAACAATAAGTCAAGAGAACCCTTAAGCGCGCCCGGAGAATATCCACCGTAGCCAGGTAGCCAGCCCAATGCCGTGCTAAAGATGACCACCAGAAGCATGCCGACCCAGAACGATGGCGTTGAATAGAGGGCGAGAGAGGCACCCGTCGTGATATGATCGACGACTCCTCCCCTGCGCCAGCCCGCATACATGCCGAGCGTGACCCCCACAACGATTGCGATGAGCTGAGCGATGCCGACCAGTGCAATAGTGGCCGGCAGCCGCTCCAAGAGCAGGCCTGCGACCCGCCTGCCCCTGAACTTGAAACTATAACCGAGGTCGCCATGAAGCGTTGCTGACACGTAGTCGACAAGCTGGTCCGGCACCAGCGGCCGCTCAAGGCCCCAACTCTTCCGCTGCGCTTCCAACTGCTCAGCGGTCACAGAAACTCGTGCCCCGCCCAATAGCAATTTAGCGGGGTCGCCCGGAATGACTCTGAATAAAATGAAGTTCAGAATTACTACCATCGAAAGCGTTACGGCTGCTCTGAGAAGGGCATGCCCAATGTGCCGCGTGGTCCGGCCACCATTGGCAGCCATGTCAGATTGACCTCAAGCGATCGAACGGAAAATAGGTCCACATCGACACCATGTCCTGTGTCCCCCAGCCCTCGAAACAATCTGTGCGATGGGCGTCGAGCACGAGGGGATAGCATAGCATGATATAGGGTGCTTCGCGATAAATGAGGCGCGCCGCCTCATCGACCAGTTCCTGGCTCTTCTTAGGGTCGACGGTACTGTCGACCTCGGACAAGAGCTTTTCGAAGTTGTCATCGGTCCAGTATGACATGTTTGGGTTGCCGATGGCCTTGCTGCTCCCCATCCTAAGCAGGTCGTGAGGTGTGGGAGATGGCCAGTTGCTGGCTACGAGCAAATCCCAGCCTCCGCCGCCATCCGCCGGCGCCGCCGTGCGGGCAGTGAGCGCGCCGGAGTCGAGTTGGGTAACCGATAAAGGTATGCCGACTTGTTGCAGCCAGCCAGCGATAAGCTGCACGACCGCAATCGGCATCTCGAGGACACCCGAGAACTTTCCGGTAATCAGATCGAGCTGGAAGCTGTTGCCCTCCTTGTCCTCCCGGACGCCGTCTCCATTCTTGTCGCGATAGCCGGCGGCATCGAGTCGGCGGCCTGCCTCGGCGAAATCGAAGTGGCGCCTGATGTCGTTTAGGTCCGAATAGTAATCGGCCGCCACCGGCATTACCAGTCCCACGCCAGGGTCCGCGTGCCCGCGGTAAGCTCGGTCGACGATGGCCTTCTGGTCGATCGCATAGCCGATCGCGTCGCGAAAAGCCGGGTCCTGCAGGGCCTTGGTGCTGCCTGCCCCCTTCTCCGAGAGAGTGTTAAAGGCCAAATAATTACGCTGCTCAACGCGCGATTCACCGACCTTTATGTTGGGATCCTTTGAGAGGTCGGCCCATTGGGCGGCCGTGAGACCGCTGCCGTAATCGAGGTCGCCGCTCTTCAAACCCTGCGCGACTGAATCGATTGTCGTGACGTATTGCAATATCATGCCGGCAGTTTTTGGCTGTCCTGTACGGAAATAAGGATTTGGCGTGAGGCGATCAAACTGACCTTGTTTAAACTCCGCAACGATCATAGGTCCAGTTCCCACCAGCGGGGGATTATTGCGGAAAGTGCCGCGAGCATCGGCGTAGCTGATATCCTTCCAAATGTGCTCGGGGACAATTAGAAGGTAGTTGTCAATTGGCCAGCGCGTAGGAGCCTTCGTTACTATTTGCAAAGTCTCATCATCAACAGCCTCTATGAGATCGATTTGGTCCATGCCGTCGGTGTTGTTGAGACCCCGATTTAGTTCGTCGGGCTTGCCAATGGAGTCGCGTAGATAATTATAGGTGAACGCAGCGTCCCTGGCCGTCGCAGGCTGACCATCCGACCACTTCATGCCAGGCCAGATCTTAAAGGTCCAGGTGAGCTTGTCGTCAGCGACGGACCACTCCTTCGCAAACCCCTTCCGATCCTCGTGGCGCTGCGCGTCCATACCCACCAAGCAGTCATAGGAGAAAACCAGGGGCCAGAAGGAACCATAACTCGCAAAAGGGTTCATCGTGTCCGGGGTGCCCATTGTGCCGAAGCGCACGATATGATCACCACACGACGAGGCAAACGCGTTTGAGTGCATGATCCAAGGCGCGGTTGATCCCGCAAGCATAGCCTTCATCATGGCACGGCGGTTGAGCTGCCACTCGTTCATTCTGTCCTCCCTTTAAATTCTAGTGCACCGCAATTTCAAACCGAACGCGCATAGCCTAGGCCATGTCTTGGCGTGATGCAGCGGTTCCCTTCGTTTGCGTTGAAGATGATGGTCGCGGGCAAAGACGGAATGCAAGAACAGAATCAATATCGCAGGTATCTAGGATTTAGATGGGGTTCTCTGATCGTGGAGCTGATTGCAAGCTCCTGTCGGCGTATCCATGTTCCTGCCGGCTCTGTGGTTCTCTTCGCGGTTAACACTGGGTCGCCGCATTTAGCGTTCAAGACGTGGGTGCCTCAATGTAATCGACGCAGTAGTACCTTAAGTTAGGGCTGCCTCCCCATCCACGAGATCACGACGCCATCATCCCGGCAGGGACATTCACCGCCGAAAGGGCGGATCTTGCTTAATGCTTAGCTGGTGATCGCGGTCGCCTCCTCCTTCGACCAGCGGAATTCGCTGACGTCGATCCAGATCCGATGCATGATCACAGCCAGTCTGCAGGGTACGCCTCCGGCGGAGGCCGCCTTGCGAGAAGATGGCACGGTAGCGAGGCTGCGCTCTTAAGGTCGTCCTTACGAGCGTGGTTAGCAGCACAACATGAGCCATGTGACGTTATTGACCGGGCCGGAGCGGCGGCGCCGTTGGAGTGAAGCGGATCAGTGCCGGATACTGGCCGCGGCATTCGCGCCTGGGGCCACAGTGGCGGCGGTGGCGCGTCAGTACGATGTCGCGACCAGCCTGATCTACAAGTGGCGCCGCACGGTGAGAGCCCGCGAGACGGGCTTTGCCGAAGTTGTCGTGGCTCCCGATGAGCCTGTCGCCGTTTCGCGGCCGGCGGCATCCCCAGCGGTGATCGAGCTGGAGGTCGCCGGCAAGGTGCGGCTGCGGATTCCGCTGACCACGCCGCCAACACTGGCGGCGGCGATGGTGAAGGCGCTAGGGGTTTCATGATCCCGGTTCCGAGCCAGGTGCGTATCTGGTTGGCAGTCGGCCAGACCGATATGCGTCGCGGAATGCAGGGTCTCGCTCTACAAGTTCAGGAGACGTTGGGCCGGGATCCGCATGCCGGCGATCTTTATGTCTTCCGCGGCCGCAGCGGCAACCTGATCAAGATTATCTGGCATGATGGGCTCGGCATGTCGCTGTATGCTAAACGGCTCGAGAAGGGCCGGTTTCTATGGGCGTCGCCGGCGGACGGCACGGTTTCGATATCACGGGCGCAGCTTGCCTACATGCTCGACGGGATCGATTGGCGCAACCCGCGTCACACGTTCCGACCGCAGCGCGCGGGCTGAGTTTTTCTTTGAGTTTGCGCCATTTTCCGCGAGTCAGCGGACTCGTTTTATGATTCACTCCAAGGCATGGTTGCCACCGCCCAGGGTGCTGTGCCGGACGATATTGGCGCGCTGAGAGCGGCGCTGATCGCGGCGCTGGCCAGAGCCGAAGACAAGGCCGCGCGCGCTGCGCTGGTCGAGGCCGAACTGGCGGTCGCCAGAGCCAAGGCATCGGATGATGCAGCGCTGATCGCACATCAGGATCTGACGATCCGGAAGCTGCAGCGGGCGCTGCATGGTCAGAGTTCTGAACGCTCAGCCCGCCTGCACGACCAGATGGAACTCATCTTCGAGGAACTCCAGAGCACCGCGACGGAAGACGAGATCGCCGCCGAACAGGCTGCGGCCCGGACCACCGAGGTGGCGCCTTATGTGCGCAAGCGACCCGCGCGCCAGCCATTTCCCGAGCATCTGCCGCGCGAACGCATGGTCGAGCCCGCGCCGACTGCTTGTCACTGCTGCGGCGGTCATCGGCTACGCAAGTTGGGTGAGGATATCACCGAGACGCTGGAGGTGGTGCCGCGGCAATGGAAGGTGATCCAGCACGTGCGGGAGAAGTTCACCTGCCGCGACTCCGAGGCGATCAGCCGGGCTCCGGCGCCGTTCCACGCCACCCCGCGTGGCTGGGCCGGTCCCGGCCTGCTGGCGATGATCCTGTTCGAGAAGTTCGGCCAGCATCAGCCGCTCAACCGCCAGGCTGAACGCTATGCGCGCGAAGGCGTGCCGCTCAGCCTGTCGACGCTCGCCGACCAGGTCGGGGCCGGCGCCGCGGCGCTGATGCCGCTGTTCAAGCAGCTCGAAGCCCATGTGCTGGCCGCTTCACGTCTGCACGGCGACGACACAACGGTGCCGGTCCTGGCCAAGGGCAAGACCGATACCGGCCGTTTATGGACCTATGTGCGCGATGACCGACCGTTCGGCGGCGCCGATCCGCCGGCGGCGGTATTCTATTATTCCCGCGATCGTCGAGGCGAACATCCCGCGGCGCATCTCGCCGGCTGGAGCGGCATTCTGCAGGCCGATGCCTTTGGCGGTTATGGCGATCTCTATGCGACGGGTCGTCAGCCGGCGCCTGTTATGGAAGCCAGCTGCTGGGCCCACAGCCGGCGCAAAATGTTCGAGCTGGCCGATATCGAAGCGGCGGCGCGCAAGAAGGCGCGCAGCGAGAAGCCCAACCTGGTCTATCCACTGGCGGTCGAAGCCGTGAAGCGCATCGATGCCCTGTTCGATATCGAACGCGCGATCAACGGCCTGTCGCCAGCCCAACGCCACGCCGTGCGCCAGGAGCGGAGCGCGCCGCTGCTCACCGAGCTCGAGCGCTGGATGATCGAGACGCGCGACAAAGCTCTCGCGCGGACACGACCTGAGCAAGGCCTTCAACTACATGCTGCGCCGCTGGTCATCCTTCACCCGGTTCCTCGACGATGGGCGGATCTGCCTATCGAACAGTGCAGCCGAGCGAGCCCTGCGCGGCATCGCTCTCGGCAGAAAGTCCTGGCTGTTCTGCGGTTCCGATCGCGGCGGACAGCGCGCTGCCGTTCTCTACAGCCTGATCGTCAGCGCCAAGATGAACGATATCGACCCGCAGGCCTGGCTCGCCGACGTCCTCGCCCGACTGCCCGCCTATCCGGCCCATCGGATCGATGATCTGCTGCCGTGGAATTGGAGGTCCGCAAAACTGCGGACCCAACCAGCTGCCGCCTGATCATGCAGCGCAATAAGGTGCATCACGTCTACACCGTCGGCCGTGTCGCCAGCGACCTCGGCGTCAGCGAAGCGCTCATCCACGAACTGACCCTCGGTCTCGAGCCGGAGGACGGCGTCATCTGGGTGTACGGCACCAACGATGACGACGGGATCTTGGCCTTCACCGATGAAGGCATCGAGGAGGTCAAACTCCTCCTCGAAGAATATCATCGGGTCTCCTCATCGAAAGCTTGACCCCAGCACTCCGGTGCTCAGGTCCTCACGGTCACCAGATACGCACGTCTGCGGACTTCACCGGATGGGTACTCTGCAGGCGACGGCCACTCGGGCTTTCTTGCTGCCAATCCGGCGCGCCAGACGCGCGCCCACGCTTTCAGTGCAGACCATCTGGCGACCCGTGCCAACAGAGTGCCCGCAGCTCGAAGAGATAGATAGGTGCCTGTGAGCGTGTCGTCGCATTTTGACACCGACCCGTCACGATCGACTTCCCGATTGATACCGTCTCGGCGTCAGGCCGAAATGGGCGCCAACACCCGATGAGCGAACAAAGCGCGCTAAATCATCCACCGCGGTGACGAAGCGGATTGGCCGTCAAGACGCCAATGCCGGGTACGGTCATCACGGCGGCACGGATCCCTGTGTGGCGAACCCGAGAATGTGCTCCTCCAACATTCTGATTTTTTGCTCAATGCGTGCGCGGGCAGCTTCGATGCCGTTGGATATCGGCGTACTAACGGCGACGGAATTCGGGAAGACAAGGAGGGAAACAGCTTGCAGCTCCAGCTGATCACTGTAGCCGGCGCAGGCGTCGGCGAGATCGAAGTGGCGCCTTTCGTCGTTTAGGTCCGAGTAGTAGTCGTTTGCCACCGGCATCATCAGTCCCACGCGAGGGTCCGCGTGCCATCACGGGGCTGGCCGGCTCGCCAAGGCGCTTGCAGAACCGCCGACGCCGACCGATAAAGCTGCATGACCTTTGACCAGATCAAAAGCTTCTATCTTGTAGCGGTGCTCGGGACCTTTGCCAAGGCTGCGGAGCAACTGAACACAACACAGCCAACCATTTCAGCGCGTATCGCGGCGCTCGAAGATCGGCTGGGCGTCAGTCTTTTCGATCGCTCGGGCCATCGGGTTGCGCTCACTCCGCAGGGCCGCAGCTTTCTTCGCAGCGCCGAGAAGCTACTGGAAATCCAAGCCAAGGCCCTCAAACGCTACGGCAAAGGCGAGCTGCGTGGAATCGTGCGTATCGGGGCTTCAGACACGATGGCAGTCATCTGGATCCCGCCCTTCCTTGCGGCCTTGCGCGCGGCAAATCCGGATGCCGAGTTCGAGCTTCACATCGGTCCATCCTATCGACTGCGCGACGAATTGCTTGCCCGACAAATCGATATCGGGTTCATTGTGGGTCCCATCTCCAATCCGCAGATGATCAACCATCTGCTCTGTGACTGTCCCATGGTATTCGCAGCCGCACCGTCGCTCGGCCTGCACGGCAGGAAGCTAACACCGGCCGAAATCGACCGCATGGACATCTTCACCTTCGAGCGGATGACTAGGCCACACCAGGATCTGCTGCGCGATCTTCGCAAAGCCGATATTGCGCCCAGGCTGAACCCGATCAACTCGCTTCAGACAACCATTTTGATGGTTCGCAAGGGCTTGGGGATAGGCGCGGTGCCTCTCGGCTCTATCGAGGAGGAAGTCGCTACCGGCAGCCTTGTCGTCGTCGATACCGAATTCAAGCTCACCGATGTCCGCTTCACGGTCTGCTACCCGCAGGGGCCGGACACGCATGTCCCCGAGACGCTCACCGAACGTGCCATAGAGTTCTTGAAGGCACGCGGCTCATCGGACTCGATAAAATTACTTTATTGATCTCCAGCGTAAATTGCGATTTGCATCTATGGGGCGCTCCTTTCTATGTTTCGTCAAATTGGTGGAGCAGGGAGGGTTCGATGAAAGGCTGGCGTTTGGCGTCCGACATTGGTGGTACATTCACCGATATTGCCTTTATAGCCGAGGACGGGCTGCTAAGTACGATTAAGGTGCCATCGACACCCCAGAATTATGCCAGCGGAGTGATCGAAGGTGCGAAAGCCCTCGCATCGGCCCGAGATCTTCGGATCGAGACGATGGCCGAAATGGCGCACGGATGCACCGTCGCTACAAACGCGATTCTGGAGGGCAAGGGTGCCCGCGTCGCGCTGCTCACAACGGCGGGATTTCGTGATGTGCTTGAATTGCGGCGCATCCGTGTGCCTAAGCTCTACGAGCCGCTCTACGTCAAACCTCTTCCTTTGGCGGCGCGCGACCTGAGGCTTGAAGTTCGTGAGCGCGTCGGAGCCGATGGCAGCGTCGTTGTGCCGCTGGGTGAGGATGATGTGTGCAAGGCCGCCGAGGTCATCGCCAGGTCGGGGGCGGAGGCTGTCGCCGTCTGCTTCCTGCACTCCTATCGCTTTCCCGACCACGAACGCCGCGCCGGCGCGCTCCTCCGGAAATTGCTCCCCGGCTGCTTCGTAACCCTTTCGGTCGACGTGCTCCCGCAGATTCGTGAATACGAACGTACCAGCACGACGGTGGTAAACGCCTATGTCGGCCCTCCGGTTAAGCGCTACCTGGAAGGGATGGAAGCCGATCTCGCTGCGGCCGGTTGCAACGCCCGCATATCAGTCATGCAGTCCTCCGGAGGCTCGATCTCCTCCGATGCGGTGAAGGACAAGCCGGCCCAGATCGTGGAATGCGGGCCGGCGGCGGGTGTCGTCGGCGCCGCCCATCTGGCCCGCCTTCTGCGTATCCGGAACGCCATAACGTTCGACATGGGCGGCACCACCGCGAAAGGTTCCCTGATCGAGGATGGCGATGTCATCTTCGCCGAAAACTACGAGATCGGCGCTTCGATGAGCACCGCGGGTGCGATCGCCGGCGGCGGCGGATACGCGCTCAAGCTTCCGGTCATCGACATCGCTGAGGTTGGCGCTGGTGGCGGCTCCATCGTGCGGCTGGACCGGGCAGGGGCTATCAAAGTCGGCCCTGACAGCGCCGGCGCGGCGCCGGGTCCGGCCGCATACGGGCTGGGCGGTGAGGAGCCGACCGTTACGGATGCGAATATCGTGCTCGGCTTCTTGAATCAGCAGTCTCTGGCCGGCGGAACAGTAAGGATCGATGCCGGCTTGTCGCGCGCATCTCTTGAGAGGACGATCGCCTCCCCGCTCGGAATGTCCGTGCATGAAGCCGCATACGGCGTGCATGAGGTTGCGAATGCGACGATGGTGCGGGCCATCAAGGCGGTGACGACCTATCGCGGGCGCAATCCGCGCGATTTCGCCATGTTCGCTTTTGGAGGCAATGGCGGCGTGCATGGGGCGTCCATTGCGCGAAGCTTGGAGATCGGCCGCATATATGTTCCTGCAGCAGCGGGCGTTTTCAGTGCCGTGGGTCTGCTTCTGGCCGAAAAGTCAGTAGCTGTCGCATCAGCCTTCGTCGCACGACTGGACGAGCTCGATTATACGGCAGCTGAACAGGCTTACGTTCAGCTCCAGCGTGAGGCGGAGCGCCTTCTGGGTGTTTCCGGGAAGGCCAGGTGCATGCGCCAGGTAGAGATGCGCTACCTTGGGCAGGCATTCGAGCTGATTATTGATCTCGATGATGGGCACCTATCCACCGAGGCGCGCAGCGAGCTGCGCGCCCGCTTCGACGCCGAGCATGAGCGACGGTTTGGTCACCGTTTCGATGAGCACAACGCAGTCGAGATCGTCGCGTTGCGTCTCAGGGCATCCGACCCGGACCATGTCGTGCCTGCTCGCCTACGGCACGCACTCAAGCCAAGCGAGACCACTTCAAGGCCGGTGTGGTTCGGAAAGAGGTACGGCTTCATTGAGACGGCTGTCGTGGGACGCGCGGAAGTCACGCGGGAGAGGCAGGCCGGGCCGGTTATCGTGGAAGAATATGAAGGGACGACGGTTGTGCCGCCAGACGCTTCCGTCTTCCGAGACGAATTTGACAACCTGGTCGTCGATCTGCAACGAGGAGTCGCGTGATGCGAAACCGCAAGACAGACCCGTTTTTGCTCGAGATATTCAAGAACGCGTTCGACACGATCGCCGATGAGATGACGCTTACGATCGTTCGTACCGCTTACTCCCAGATCGTTCGCGACTCATTGGATTTCTCGACGGCCCTCTGCGATGCGACCGGGCGTACAATCGCTCAAGGCGTGTGCACGCCCATGCATCTAGGCAGCTTCTATGATGCGCTACAGACGATGCTGTGGAAAATCGGCGACGACATCCATCCGGACGACGTGCTGATCATGAACGACCCGTACGCGGCAGCGGGCCAGCACCTTCCCGACATCTATATCGTCCGCCCTATTTTTTACGAGAATGTCCTGCGTGGCTGGGCGACGACACTGGCGCACCATTCGGACGTCGGCGGCATCGTGGCGGGCTCTAACGCTCTCGGCGCTCACGAAATATTTCAGGAGGGCCTGCGCATCCCTGTCCTCAAGCTTGTGGATCGAGGGCGCCGCAACGCCACTCTGTGGGATATGATAGCGATCAACGTGCGTACGCCCGATCTCGTCCTGGGCGATCTTCAGGCACAGATGGCCGCCGGAGCGACGGGTGCGCGGGCAATGGTGCGTCTCTTCGATCGCTATGGCGCCGATACGGTTCTGCAGGCGATAGAGGATCTGAACGACTACGCACGTGAGCTGGCAGAAGCTGAGATCGGCGATCTTCCCGACGGCGTCTATCACTTCACCGACCATATTGACGGGATCGGCGAGAATCCTGAGCCGATCCTTCTCAAGGTTCAGGTCGAGATTAAGGGCAGCCGGGTTGTGATAGACTGGGACGGGTCCTCGCCTCAGGTCGCCGGCGGCGTAAACGCCACTTTCCCCTTCACCAAGGCCTGTGCCTACGCAGCCCTACGATCCGTGATGAAGGCGGACGTTCCCAACTGCCACGGGTTCACCGAGATCATCGAGGTCAGGGCTCCGGAAGGCACCGTGGTCCGTCCCGTATCGCCAGCCCCCTGCGGCGCGCGCGGCATTACCGGCTACAGAATGATCGACTGCCTCTTCGGCGCGCTTTCGCAGGCTGCTCCCGACCGGGTAACGGCCGACGGATCCGGCGGCTCGACTTTGCCTACCATTGCGGGCCTGCATGGGGGCAACCAGTTCGTCTTCTGTGAAACGGTTATGGGAACCTGGGGAGCCAGCCTAGCGAATGACGGGCTGGACGGTGGCCCACATATCGGCGCCAACCAGTCGAACGTGCCGGTTGAGATGATCGAGCAGACCTATCCTATCCGCATCGAGCAATACGGCTTCGTCCCCGACACAGGGGGTCCGGGACGCCGTAGGGGTGGGCTCGCCATCCGGCGCGATTATCGGCTCCTTGCGAGCTCAGCGACCTTGAATATCCGTTCCGATAAGCGTGCCTATCCGCCGCATGGCCTCTTTGGGGGCTGCGAAGGCAAGCCGTCGATGAACCGTCTGATCTCGGGCGACAATGCCATCGTGCTGCCGGTGCTCCTTAAGGAGCCGGTACCAATGAAGAAAAACGACCTGTTCTGCCACGTGATGCCATCGGGGGGTGGGTACGGCCCAGCATCCGAACGGGAGCCGGAGCGCGTGCTGGAAGACTGTCGTCTCGGCAAGATCAGCATAGAAGGTGCGCGGCGCGACTACGCCGTAGTCCTCACGAAGAGTGAAGCGGGCATCGTCATCGATCTCGACGCCACGCAACAACTGCGGCAGGCAAGATCTCGTGCGGCGGAATAAGTCATTTCAAGCGGAGGACGAGAAATAAGGATTTGAACCCGGCTCGACCTAGCAGGATGTTGAAACAGGCGCTCGCCCTTGGGCTGCGGCCGTGATTCATTTTCCTTGAATGGATTCGGAGGATGAATCGTGCGATAGTCGGACTGGTGAACTGTTCAGATCCGATCTGGGCAAGGACCGGGGCCTCCCGGCGGAAGATTTCTTTCGCGTTCGAGTTCCGAAACCGCATTCGCGATCTCTAAAACCCACTCTGCCGAATCCGTCTTCGGAAAAACCAGTGCGTCAACGCCTGCCATCACGGCTGCAAGCCGGAATAGGCGAGCCGCGAATGATAGAGACGGTGATCGAGCGGCTGTCCGGCGATGGTGAGGCCGGTGCTGCTCATGATCGGTGAAATCCGACAGGCCGAGGCGGCCGGCTCGTGCGTTTGCCGGAAGATGACTTCCTGTTCCTCGCCATCGGACAGCGCGCCGGGATCGGACGCGACGCTGGCGAATGGCGTTGCCCAGCTCGGGATGACGCCGCAGCGTCTCCTCGAAGATTGCGACCGGCCGGATTCCCGGCGCAGCCCACAGCAGCGGCACGATCTCGGCGTCAAAATTGTCGGGCGAGCGGATCGGGCGGCGGCGTTGTCGCGGAACCTTCCTCTGCGAGGGCAGCCTCGAATCCTTCTCGATGCGATAGGCCGTGCCGTGCCGATCGACGCCTTCGCCGCCGCGACGGCCGTCGTATGGGTCTGCCGGAACTTCATGAAGCCTCATCTGGTGATCGGTTACGTGGCGGCCGGGCACTAAGTGATTCCTCCAATCCGACAAACCACTGGCGTACCCGGTCGGCCGCGATCGCCAGACAACGCTCCGAAAGGGAACGCCGCCGGCGGCATTCTCATCTTGATTGACGCTGCGCTCTCACTTGATTGCCGCGCCCCAGCGGGAACGTCGACGGATATCCGCAGACCCGAACCTAGTTTTTCGATACTAGCGCTCAAACAATTCGGTGGAGAAGCGGCCCGCCCGATCCTGCGGAACCCGCAGCTCAAGCTTGCCGACCCGCGTGACAAGGGTGCGGCCCTAGACTAATAGCCAGAGCGATAGCCGAGACGCTCCGGCGTGCGCTGGTTCTTCGCAGCACCCAGCGCCTCGTCCATCTCGGCCTCGAGCACCTCCTGCATCACAGCGCGGATCACCTCGTGCAATCCATCCGTATCCGGGTTCGAAAGCAGAATGTCTTTGACGGCCGGCGGATTTATCTTCAGTCTTGGTCATGGCGGCGTTCCTTCGCGGGAATCGGTGACGTGAACAATCATCAGCCTGCCATGACCGCCCTCTCTCAGCGAATTTGCAGAACTCTCAGCACACTACCAAGGCAGCCGGGTCAGCCAACTTCCGCGCTGGTTGCGCCGTGCGGCCCTGCCTACCGGAAAGGTCTAGCCCCGAGAATGGAAAGCACGACAACGGCGACCGCCAGAAGCGGTGACGGCCGAGGGCGACGCGCGCAAACTTACAGGAGGTCTGGACTGCGACGCCATGAAGGTCGACAGCATGGCGTCTCCCAACCCGCCGAGGGGCCGGCGTGATGTAAAAGCCGAGGCAGATCACAAACACCACAGGGAACCGCCGCGCACGCCCGGCAGGCTGAGCGGGAAGAAAACGCGAGAAGGCGGCAAAAAGGCGTCGCCCATGCTGCGGGCGGCCGCCATCAGAGATGACGCTGACCAGAGGCAGGATCATCATGGGCAGCATAATGTGGTCGGGTGTCCGGCGGCCGCGTGGGCGCTACTTGACAAGTACGCACACTCGGTATGTCGTTGTTGAGGCGAAATATCGATGCCCCTTAGATTCAGAGATTGAGCGGCCGCGCGAGGTACACTAAGCCATCGTTGACGTCGACCTGCATTCCGGTCCTTAATGAACAGACGATCGATGTGGTAGGCGCTCGAATTTCAATGGCCTTTGATGACCACGGATCCAACGGATGCAGGAGTCCTACAAGATCTCCTTCACTCAGCTCGTCCAACACCGAACAACGAGGTTCGAAGATGCCTCGTGCCGGCGATGTCAGTTGGTCCGACGTGAGCGACTCGAGTGTCAGGTTAGTCTTCATTTGACGGGGCGTCGGATACTCTGTCTTTCCTTCTACGAGCCCAAGCTCGATAATTGCGTTGCGTACCCCAGCTTCGGCGACCGCAAGAGCGTCGGCGCTCACGGTTCCACTGCCGAGCTCAGCACAAACGAATACCTTGCCTTGGCTTTGAACCAAGGTATCGAACATTCCTTGCGTTGGTCCATCCCAGGCCAGTGTCACTGGAAACTTGAAGGCCGCTGCCATGTTAAGCGTCTTTCGCATGAGATCGGCGTCGCCAATAGGGTGCGTTGTGGCTGCGGGGGGACAATCAAACTTGGGTCCGAAGCTGTGCAGATCAAAAACCATGTCAACCGTTGGTAACAGCAACTCCGACACTGCACTCGCAGTGCGTTCGGATATTGACCCGTTCGGCCGGCCGGGAAACACACGATTCAGGTCCAACCTATCTACTGGCGACCTGCGACTCCACGCTTCCAAAGCTGTCGGATTGAGCATCGGCGCAATGAGAACTCTCCCGCACGTTTGCGCTTCAATTAGCCAGTCAATGAGCCGAAGCGCGACAATTGGTCCTTCGAATTCATCGCCATGGATACCGGCGGTAATAAGGAGGCGCGGCCCCTCCCCTTTATTAAGGCTTAGAACTGGAAGCGGAAGAGCTTCCCTGTCCGTGCCCGTTGGGACTACAAGATAACCCTTGTTCACGCCAGGCTCGTCGAGGTCAAACGTAAGGTGCGGTTTTTGGCTCATTGACAAGGTTCCATTATCTATAAAACGTGGTGGATTAATCGTTGCCACAGTGTGCAGCTTGGCCGGCGGATTGACGAAGGCGACAATTATTTCTCCGCCAATGACCCCATCAGGCACTGCAGCCAGTGCTCCCAGTATTGAAATGTATGCAGATTATTCCTCGAAAATTTTTACTTTCAGTTAGGTCAAAAACAGGTTTCAAAATCCGTCTCGTACGATTTCCTTACAAGCCGACCACCATGACATCGTCTTATCTGGAATTGTGTTGAAATAGCTAGATCAGAGGAATCGAAGGTCGCGATCGCCGTTGCTCAGGACCTCCGCCCCTCCATCGGTCACCAGGATCGTCTCGCTGCAACCGATCGCGAAACGGCCCTCCTCGTCGGTCAGGAACAGCGGCATGTGCAGCGCCATGTTGGGCC
>NZ_SADT02000029.1 GCF_004016445.2 Mesorhizobium sp. M2E.F.Ca.ET.219.01.1.1 | reverse complement strand
GCGCTGTGCTAACCGCAAGGAGGCAGGCGACCACGGTAGGGTCAGCGACTGGGGTGAAGTCGTAACAAGGTAGCCGTAGGGGAACCTGCGGCTGGATCACCTCCTTTCTAAGGAAGAACCCTAATGGAAACGCTCACTCGTTGAGCCTCTACCTTTCGGTTCTCTTGGAACAAGACGGAAGAGAGTCACTCTTACCGTCGCGCATACCTGAAGCGGGTCTGCCGCCTTCGTTTCTCTTTCTTCAGCGAATGACTTTGACTTGCGCTCGCGCGCCGTACCGGCCTTCGGCCTGGCGCTCCGCGAGGGCGCGGCACGAGCCGCGACGGCCGGTCGGCCTTGCGAGACGTGCGTCTCGTTGGCGAAAGCCGATCAAAGGCGCAGTCTAAGGGCTTGTAGCTCAGTTGGTTAGAGCGCGCGCTTGATAAGCGTGAGGTCGGAGGTTCAAGTCCTCCCAGGCCCACCAATTCGCAATCCGCAAGGATTGTCGGATCACCTCGATATCCGTCGGGAGACACTATCAGGGGCCGTAGCTCAGCTGGGAGAGCGCCTGCTTTGCAAGCAGGATGTCGTCGGTTCGATCCCGTCCGGCTCCACCAATGCGCGATCCCAAAGGGATCGTCGCTTCAGCCGCCGCGTTGCGGTTTGGCAAGCGCGCGATCCGCAGGATCGTCGCGGTTCGCGACGGTCTTTACAGACCGCGCGTAGGTGTCGAGCAGAGACGGTGAGAAAAAAGTCATTCGATAAAAGAGTTTGCGCCGAGCTTTGTGCTCTGCGCCTGTTCTGTTTGACATCGTAAAGAGAAGATTTGTTCGAACTTCATGGCTGCAAAGCTGTGATTTGTCGCAAGGGACGCTCAATCCCTTGCCTATGATGGGTTTGCCTAACCGCGCCCTCGAACGGATCTCGAGAAGCTGGTCTTTTTGTGCCAATTCCATTCGAGCTAAGCCCCGCACAGGGTTTGGCTCATGCGACGATCTCTGCGAGATCGCGCTTATGCGACGATCCCTCCGGGATCGCGTGATGGGTATTGGCAATGAGAACGATCAAGTGTCTTAAGGGCAATTGGTGGATGCCTTGGCATGCACAGGCGATGAAGGACGTGATACGCTGCGATAAGCTACGGGGAGGTGCGAATACCCTTTGATC
>NZ_SADT02000295.1 GCF_004016445.2 Mesorhizobium sp. M2E.F.Ca.ET.219.01.1.1 | reverse complement strand
GCCGCGATCCGGTCGGGGTCGCCGCCATGCCGGGCGGTGTTGGCGCGCACATAGGCATAGGCCTTCTCGACGTCTCCCGCCTGGGTGGCGACATCGGCGCCAGGCAGCATGCGATAATCGATCGAGACGAACAGGAAGCCCCTGGCGAGCAGGAAACCTGGCTTGGCGTTGACGTTGTCGCGGCTGCCGAGCCGCCAGGCGCCGCCATGGATGAAGAAGACGACCGGATCGCCCTTGGCGCCGTCGCGTGCGTAGATGTCCAGCTTGGCCGGCCCGTAGTC
>NZ_SADT02000294.1 GCF_004016445.2 Mesorhizobium sp. M2E.F.Ca.ET.219.01.1.1 | reverse complement strand
GTTTCGATGGCGGCGAAGACAGAGCGGCGGCGACGATTTCCTCCGCCAGAAGCGCATGCCTAGCATCGGAATTGAGCCGGCGTTCTCATCGCATCGGATGCAACGAGACGCGAAGGGCGAGCAGGCGGTCACGTTACTCAGGCGTCAGTTCAACTCGATACGTTCTCCCGTTGCCGCCGAGCGGTTTACCGCATCGACTACCCTCAAGGTTTTGAGCCCCTCTCGCCCGCTGACAAGCGGCGGTTCGTCTCCGCGGATCACCTTGCAGAATTGCCTGATCT
>NZ_SADT02000293.1 GCF_004016445.2 Mesorhizobium sp. M2E.F.Ca.ET.219.01.1.1 | reverse complement strand
CGATCTCTGATATGGACATAAACAGCCATCGCTTCGCTGACGCGCGGCTCGGCGCCCATGAACTTTTGCCCGCCTATTGCGATCAGGGGCGCAAGCGCGGCGAGCACGATGCCGGCGACGATGGCGATCAGCACGGCGCGCCAGAGCACCGCCTGCTCTTCCAGTGCGTCGCCGCGCCCGAACGCCTGGGCGACGAGACCGGTGGTGCCGGAGCGCAGGAACTTGAAGGTGGTGAAGACGACGTCGAAGGCAAGCGCGCCCGCCGCCAGGCCGCCGAGCAG
>NZ_SADT02000292.1 GCF_004016445.2 Mesorhizobium sp. M2E.F.Ca.ET.219.01.1.1 | reverse complement strand
GCCGCTTCCATGATCGAGCAGAACCTTTGGACCCCGGGCAGCGCCTGAGCGCGAATGTCGAGGCGGTCGCGGCGCCGGGCCACGAAATTGGTCACACATGCTTTCGTGCCACGAGCGACGGCGGAACATTGTTGGTTTGGGGCGACCTCGTGCATGTGCCGTCGCTTCAGTTCGATCGGCCGGAGGTCGCATGGGAATTCGACGCTAACCAGGAGCAGGCGCGGGCGAGCCGGCTGCATATCTTGGCCCTTGCCGCCGACAATGCCTGGTGCGTGGCGGGA
>NZ_SADT02000291.1 GCF_004016445.2 Mesorhizobium sp. M2E.F.Ca.ET.219.01.1.1 | reverse complement strand
GGCAGCGGGGTGTCCGGGCGGTTTCCAGCCGCACAATCGCGAGACCGCTGACGCGAACAAAGCTCGGCTGTACTCGGCACGCGAAGAGAGCCTGCTGTTCCTGATCATCTTCCTGTGGACGCCGCCGCATTTCTGGGCGCTGGCGCTGTTCAAGTCCGACGACTACGCCCGCGCCGGCATCCCGATGATGCCGAACGTCGCCGGCCATGCCTCGACCCGCCGGCAGATCTTTGGCCGAAGGCGAAGCCGGCCGTGCCGTCGGCGGTGTAGAAGCGCGCCAC
>NZ_SADT02000290.1 GCF_004016445.2 Mesorhizobium sp. M2E.F.Ca.ET.219.01.1.1 | reverse complement strand
AATTCGTGCAGGATCTTGTAGGGCAAAGAGGCAAAGATGAGATCCGCCTTGGCCGTCGTCAGTCCGCTTTGGACGGCCTTTTCCGAGTAGAGCGAACCCAGCCCGATTTCCATCAGCGTGTCGGATCTGGAGATGTGGGTGGTCGAGCGCTGCACCATGGTCACGTCGGCGCCGGCCTCCCAGAGTGCGGCGGCGATATCGTGGGCGGAATTGTTCGAACCGATGACGACTGCCTTCTTGCCGGCATAGGCGTCGGGGCCGGGATGCTTCGAGGAATGGTG
>NZ_SADT02000289.1 GCF_004016445.2 Mesorhizobium sp. M2E.F.Ca.ET.219.01.1.1 | reverse complement strand
AAGAGGAGTTCGACGATTGACCGACTGGATCGGCATCCTGAAGGAACAGACCGCCACCGGCGACCAGATGGGCCGCGAGGTGCCGAAGATGCTGGCCAATCCCGACATCAGCGAGGCGCAGGTTAAGACACTGTTCTCGGCTTTGGAGAAGCAGGCCGACTTCGTCGAGAAGCTGCGCATGGCGCTGGAGAAGTTCGACCATGACTTCCCCGTCATCAAGGCGGCCGAGCGGCTGGAGGAGCGCTATGCCGACCTCGCGGCGTCGGTGGCCGAAAAGTTGAA
>NZ_SADT02000288.1 GCF_004016445.2 Mesorhizobium sp. M2E.F.Ca.ET.219.01.1.1 | reverse complement strand
GGCGGGGCGCTGGTGGTGCCGTATTTTCTCGACTGGGCGCGCTACCGCGCCGATTTCGAGCGCGAGGCGAGCGCCATCCTCGGCCGCAAGGTCACCGTCGAGGGCGATGCGACGGCCAGGCTGCTGCCGTTTCCTTCGGTGACCTTCTCCAATGTTTCGGTTGCCGGCGGTCCCGAAGGCCAGCCGGCAATGACCGTCGAGACCTTCTCGATGGATGCGGAGCTGGCCCCCTTCCTGCGCGGCGAGGTGCTGATCTTCGACATGCGGCTGGTGCGTCCGAAG
>NZ_SADT02000287.1 GCF_004016445.2 Mesorhizobium sp. M2E.F.Ca.ET.219.01.1.1 | reverse complement strand
AGCGTCTTGGCGGCGACGATCAGCGCCACCACGCCGGCCAGGATGCCGGCGGCGACTGCATAGAGGAACGTCAGCGACGCAGCGGCCAAAGAGAAGCTGCCGGTCAGCGCCGCCGCGACGGCGAAGCGGAACATGACGAGGCCGGACGCGTCGTTGAGCAGCGACTCGCCCTCCAGTATGTGCATCAGCCGCGCCGGAACCACGTTCCTGTCGACGATCGAGGACACGGCGACCGCATCGGTCGGCGACAGCACGGCGGCGAGCGCGAAGGCGACGACCAGCG
>NZ_SADT02000286.1 GCF_004016445.2 Mesorhizobium sp. M2E.F.Ca.ET.219.01.1.1 | reverse complement strand
CGCGCTTCTACCGCCGCCTGCGCGCGACCGTCGGCTGGGCCGTGCGCCATCGCATCATCGTGCTGGTGATGACGCTGGTCACCTTCGCCACCAGCCTGTGGGCGTTCCAGTTCATTCCGCAGAACTTCTTCCCGCAGTCCTCCCGGCCCGAAATCCTCGTCGACCTCTGGCTGCCGGAAGGCACCTCGATCAAGGAGGTCGAGACGCAGGCCAAGGCGCTCGAAGGCAAGATGATGGACGATCCGGACAAGCGCTTCATCGCCACCTATATCGGCGAGGGCGC
>NZ_SADT02000028.1 GCF_004016445.2 Mesorhizobium sp. M2E.F.Ca.ET.219.01.1.1 | reverse complement strand
GGCGCGACGGCGCTGCCCGCCGCGAGCTACCGCAGGCTGAAAGATGCCTTCGCCACTCGCCCGTATCATCTACACCACGGGACACGTTTCGTGCGGAACCCGACACATTGAGGCGCAAATATGCCCCGGCGCGGCGCGAAACACATGCTTCCCCTTTTTCGCGCCACCTGTTCGGTGGCACGCCGATTGCTTGAGGCTTCGTGTAGGCGTGCGGTCAAGATGAGCTGTTCCCACAGAGATCCGGATCCGAACGAATGCACGTGACAGCAAGGCATACATCAAAGGAGTAGCTCATGCGGGTAGCCGTCGTGTGGAACAGTGATTTTACGGGCGTGATCAACCGGTTCGGTCAGCCTTATCCGCAGCCGCCGCAGCCTTGGCCGCATTACGGCGCGATAACCAAAAGCGTGATGGCGGCATTGCAAGAGGGCGGCCACGAAACTCTGCTGTGTGAAGGCGATAAAGAACTGCTCGCCACGCTCCAGGGCTTCATGCCACCCGATCCGCAAGCCCGCCCTTCGGGGTTAGTATTCAACTTGGCAGAGGGAATTCAAGGCGAGTACCGTTTCACCCACGTTCCTGCCATGCTTGAGATGGCCGGTGTTCCATACACCGGATCGAGTCCGCTCGGGCATGGGCTGACCGACGATAAGGTCATCAGCAAGACGCTCATGCGCAGTTGCGGCGTGCCAACGCCGAACTTTCGCGTCATGCGCAGCGGCACCGAGAGCACCGAGGGTCTTCGATTCCCAGTGGTAGTGAAGCCGCGTCACGAAGACAACAGCTTCGGTTTGCAGCTCGTACATGAGCCCGCTAAGCTGACGCAGGCAGTGGAAATGATCATCACGCAATATGCGCAGGATGCGCTCGTGGAAGAATACATAGATGGGCGAGAAATCCATGTGGCGCTGCTCGGAAACCGAGAGATAGAGGTATTGCCTTTGGCGGAGATCGACTTCGGCGAACGCGAAACACGTCTTTTGACTTGGGAAGCGAAGTATCTGGCTGCCGTGCAGCCACCGACGATTTGCCCGGCGCAAGTCGAGAGCAGCCTTGCAACTTTGCTGCAGGACATTGCGGTTGCGACCTTCCGTGCCTGCCAGTGCCGGGACTACGCCCGCGTCGACCTCCGGATCGACCGCTCCGGTCAGCCCTTTGTC
>NZ_SADT02000285.1 GCF_004016445.2 Mesorhizobium sp. M2E.F.Ca.ET.219.01.1.1 | reverse complement strand
GGCTGCTTCGTCTTCCTCGGCAATGGCGCCAGCGCGCCGCTGCACAATCCGTCCTACGACTTCAACGACGAAGGCCTGCTGCACGGCGCGCGGTTCCATGCGGCAGTGGCGCGGCGGCGGCTGGCGGCGGGGTAATAGGGGCTCCTACGCCCCATCCGCCTTCTCGATCTCCTCGAGATAAAACATCTTGCTCGGCTGCAGATGGTCGACGCAGAGCTGCGCCAGCACCCAATTGTCCCGGCGCTTCATCGCCTCGATCATGAACCAGTGGTGCTGGCGCGAG
>NZ_SADT02000284.1 GCF_004016445.2 Mesorhizobium sp. M2E.F.Ca.ET.219.01.1.1 | reverse complement strand
CTACGAGCTGCTCGTCCCGCAGATCCTGCGCGGCTGCTCGATGATGCTGTGCATGGTGCCGATCAACAACATCGCGCTCGGCACGTTGCCGCCGGAACGGCTGAAGAATGCGTCCGGCCTGTTCAACCTGACCCGCAACCTCGGCGGCGCGGTCGGCCTGGCCATCATCAACACGGTGCTGATCGACCGCAACGCCTTCCACTACGCAAGGCTCTCCGAGCATGTCGAGTGGGGCAGCGAGGCGGCCCAGACCAAACTGCAGAACATGACGCTGAACTTCGAG
>NZ_SADT02000283.1 GCF_004016445.2 Mesorhizobium sp. M2E.F.Ca.ET.219.01.1.1 | reverse complement strand
GAAGCCGGTGTCCTTTTCAACGATAAAACTGCCGCCACAGGATCAATTCGCCGCTTGGCAAGCGCATGTGGCGCCGCTAGTTGAGGTCAAGCTGCCGGACAACAAGTCGCTGGACGACGGCTTTCCCGCCGACCACACGGCTTGGAATCTCGGCCGCATGCTGATCGTTCAACAGCGCACGCCGGCGTATAGCTACATGCGCTCCGCCGCGAAGCTCCGGTCCAGTTCGATCGATCACTGGTATATCGCCTTGCCACGTACTGGCCGATCGTGGACCGAGGTCG
>NZ_SADT02000282.1 GCF_004016445.2 Mesorhizobium sp. M2E.F.Ca.ET.219.01.1.1 | reverse complement strand
GTCATTGCGTCCCTCCCTCCGTCATCTTGTCCTCGGTCTTGGCGGTACACGTTGCGGCAAGATCGGACAGATGCGCCCTGAAGTCCGCAGTCTGGTCGTTGTTGTAGAGCCGATCAAGAGAGCCTTCACCGTCGAGAGTCTCGAGCATACAGCCGCAATAGCTCGAACAGAATGTGGCGTTGCGCATCTGCTCGCAGGAACGCTGGCAGGTTTTCAGGAAATTGACCTGCGGCGTGTCGACCTGCGCCGGCATCACCTGCGAAAACAGCCAGACGCTGCCGATC
>NZ_SADT02000281.1 GCF_004016445.2 Mesorhizobium sp. M2E.F.Ca.ET.219.01.1.1 | reverse complement strand
GGAGCCGACGCCATGGCCGGTGCCGTGGGCGAAGTCGCAGCCGTGCTTCCACAGCGCCACGCGCGCCACGGCGTCGATTTCCGAGCCGCGCGTGCCGGCGGGAAAGCGCAGCATGGAAATGCCGATCATGCCCTTCAGCACCAGGGTGAAGCGCTCGCGCATCTCCTCGGTGGGTTGGCCGACCGGCACGGTCCGGGTGATGTCGGTGGTGCCGTCCTGATACTGGCCGCCGGAATCGAGCAGGAACAGTTCGCCGTCGGCGAGCTTGCGGCTGGTGGCGCGGG
>NZ_SADT02000280.1 GCF_004016445.2 Mesorhizobium sp. M2E.F.Ca.ET.219.01.1.1 | reverse complement strand
TGCCGATCGCTTGCTTGCCCAGCGCCTTCTTCACCCCAGAAGTGAAATGGAAGTTGGGGTCCGTCCCGGCGGTGTCAGGGCCGGCCGCGAAGCTGCCCGCACCAAGACTGCCATTGGCCGACTGGTAGATCTTCAGCTGATCGAGCGAGAGGAATGGATTCGCCCCCGTCTGATGCATATCAAGACGGAATGCGTAATACGCTCCGTTCGGGTTTACCGTGCCATCGGCATCGACTTTGATCAATGCCGCGTGGCCAGTTGCATATTGGCTCCCTTGAAAGCGC
>NZ_SADT02000279.1 GCF_004016445.2 Mesorhizobium sp. M2E.F.Ca.ET.219.01.1.1 | reverse complement strand
GCCGAAATACCGAAGACCTCGACCGGCAAGATCCAGAAATTCCGGCTGCGGGAAATGGCCAAGGTCGCCTGAAGCCCTCCGTGGGCCTTTTCGAGAGAATTATTTTCAGAGGCCCGCATCCTGGGGGCGTCTTGTGACGTCTATGGGATGTCACCATTTGTCACCTATCGTACGCGTACGTCGAATCCGTGTTGACAGAGTGCCCCTTTCGATTTACGAGTGATGAAAATCGAAATTCGTCACTCGTTATTTGACAGAGAGCTATGTCCGAAGCCGCCAACATCG
>NZ_SADT02000278.1 GCF_004016445.2 Mesorhizobium sp. M2E.F.Ca.ET.219.01.1.1 | reverse complement strand
GGAATGACGGCCGACAGTAGAAGACCAATTCGAGTGGGCAGTGCATTGCTCATCGAGCGCTCCGGCAAGTTTCGATCGACAGTACGACCAGACGTTCCCGCAATCGAACGAACCATGCCGGATCGAACGCGGAACCCTGCTACTTGACCACCTCAAACTCGCCCGGCCGCCAGGTCTTGTCAAACCAGGGTTCGAGCGGGCCATAAAGCCGAAGAATCGGATACCATCCATCCCTTCCCGGCTTCGGTCTTGACCCAGTTCGCCTCTTTACCTTCAGGGGCCTTC
>NZ_SADT02000277.1 GCF_004016445.2 Mesorhizobium sp. M2E.F.Ca.ET.219.01.1.1 | reverse complement strand
GCCGACATGTTCGCGCACATGCCGGTGCTCGTCGCCGACGGCAGCAAACCAGTTCTGCCGGACCATCGAATAGACGTCCTTTGCCTCGACGCTCTCCGGCGCGAACCAGTTTGGCCGCTCCCAGCCGAGCTTCAAGCCGAACACGGCGCGCTGCCGTTTCAACCGCTCATACAGCGGCGAGACGATGCGCGGCCGGCCGCTGGCATACTCCTCGTGCGGAAAGCCGATCGTGTAATGCTTGCCATAGGCTTCCAGCGTGCGCTCGCACACCCAGTGCCGGTCGCG
>NZ_SADT02000276.1 GCF_004016445.2 Mesorhizobium sp. M2E.F.Ca.ET.219.01.1.1 | reverse complement strand
CGTCACCAGGCCAACCGCGGATTTCTCCAAACCCGAGCCGTTCGAGCTGATGCAGGGTGGCGCCGGCACGTCGCGCAAGGACGTCAGCCGCGACGCCTTCTCGCAGCCCTCCGCCAACATCACCTTCGAGGAAGAAGGCACCTTCAGGCTCGGCAATGCGCTTTTCCGCAAGAACTGGGTGTCCTCACCCTCCTCGACCCAGGCATCGGACGGCCTTGGGCCGCTGTTCAACGAGCGCGCCTGCCAGAACTGCCATCTGAAGGACGGCCGCGAGCGGCCGCCGGA
>NZ_SADT02000027.1 GCF_004016445.2 Mesorhizobium sp. M2E.F.Ca.ET.219.01.1.1 | reverse complement strand
TTTGACGCAAACCACCCGGCAGTTGACCATCTAAGCACAACGACGGGAGCGGAGGAGAGGTAATGGCGAACACTCAGTCGAGCTTGGCGCCCGGGCTTCCTTTTAGCGAGGCGGAGTATAACCGTCGCTGGCAAGCTGTTCTTGACCGATTCCAGGAGTTTGGAGTCGACGCAGTCATATCGACTTTCTCGCGCAACCACCAGTACCTGACTGGACATGCTGCCTCCGGCTCGTACGCGAGGCCCTATTACCTGATCATCGCGCCACACGTGCCGCGAACGAATATCGTCCGCTTGTTCGACGAATGGAATGTCCGGGCCGAGAGCATTCCTCTCAAGATCCACACGTATCACCAGCTTACCGAAGCGGGCAAGGTCTGCGCTGAAGTGATGCGATCGCTTGGGCTGGATCGGGGGCGCGTCGGAATGGAGCTCGACCTTTTTGGAATGACGGCCCGCGACGCCATGGAGCTACAAGAGCTACTTCCGAACATCGAGGTTGTGGACGTCTCCCGTCTGATTCTCACTGTGGCGGACATCAAGTCGGCAGAGGAGATCGCCGTCATGCGAAAGGCGATGAAGGGGACGGAGGCCGGCGTTGCCGCCTTTGTTGACGTCCTCAGGGAGGGCGTGTCCGAGCTCGAGGCCGCCGCTATCGTCCAGGCGGCCGTAGAGTCCACGGGGGTAGACGCGACTTTGTTCGGGATTTTATTCGGAGATCACACAGCCGTAGGGCACGCGAAGTCCGGCAACAACCGCCTCAAACAGGGCGACGTCGCCTACATCGAGGTCGGTGGCAGGCTTCATGATTACGCCGCCGGGCTAGTGCGCTCCGCAATCTACGGCAGACATGCCGAGGCCACGGCTCTGTATGAACTCTCGAACGCAGCGTTGGAGGCGGCGATCGCAGCTGCGATGCCCGGGGCATTGACCGGAGACGTCGATGCTGCCGCACGAGGGGTCGTAGAGCGGGCTGGCCGTCCGCAGACATTCCGCCAGCGCGTTGGCTATTCATGCGGTCTCGGTTGGTCGACGCGGGGCTACACCAGCTTAGAGCCGGGCGGCCAGAATGTGCTGCGGCCCAACATGGCGCTGCACATGCCGCTGTTCCTGACCGACGAGGAGGGCCGTTTCGCGATCGGTTGCAGCGAGACGATCCTGGTGACCGATGGAGGGGCGGAGGTCCTGAGCAACGGCGATCGCGA
>NZ_SADT02000275.1 GCF_004016445.2 Mesorhizobium sp. M2E.F.Ca.ET.219.01.1.1 | reverse complement strand
GCTGTTTCCGGGAATTCCAAAGGACGAAAGCCACCCCGAATCCAAGCCCCCGAACCACCGTCGACTGTATCGACTGTCAGTCTCTTCTGATTACGAATATCGTCTGCCAACGGCTGAAACCGGTCACTTCACGGGTGCGGTGCCAATGGCTGATCTGAAGCGCAAGGCCGACGTTCGGCAGACTGGAGCGCTTCTGATCCTGTCGTGGCGGGAAAGCATCGGTTGGTTGATCGTCCAGGCTCACCGGAGGAACAGCGACACTTATGGACTTGTCTGCACGCCGTG
>NZ_SADT02000274.1 GCF_004016445.2 Mesorhizobium sp. M2E.F.Ca.ET.219.01.1.1 | reverse complement strand
ATCAGCGCCGGAGCATCGCCGCCGCCGCCGATCGCCTGGGTGATGTTGGCCAGCACCGCGCCCATCCGCTCGGAATAGGGACGCGCCGCTTCCGCCGCTTCCTGCGCGCGGCGCAGCTTCGCCGCGGCGACCATCTGCATCGCCTTGGTGATCTTCTGCGTCGCCTTGACCGAGGCGATACGGTTACGAAGGTCTTTTAATGAAGGCATGCTTCAAACCTGATCCCGTGCGTCCGGCTTCTTCTTAGGCGAAGGTCTTGGCGAAGGCGCTGTCGGATGATCTGCGC
>NZ_SADT02000273.1 GCF_004016445.2 Mesorhizobium sp. M2E.F.Ca.ET.219.01.1.1 | reverse complement strand
AAGGCCTGGAAGGAGATCATGACCAAGAATGGCTTCTTCTCGGACAAGGCCCCCTTCAAATACGCCGCCGTGGCTCCGGCGACCTGGGCCGGCAAGGGCAAGACCCCGCCGGTCTGACGAGTGAACGATGCTGGCTTGCCGACTGGTCCAGGGACACTTCACGTCATGCAGGACTCCGCGGTCCAGAACAGTACAGGATGGGCGGCCAAGGCCGCCCATCCCGGCGTCAGGCTCCGACCCCGGAGCCGGTGGCGCCGCAAGGCCTTTCCCTATCTTCTGGTGGCGCC
>NZ_SADT02000272.1 GCF_004016445.2 Mesorhizobium sp. M2E.F.Ca.ET.219.01.1.1 | reverse complement strand
TGCTGCGCGCCGGAGCCGAGCTGATCGCGGAGGCCGATCTCGTCGTGCCGGTGCCGTTGCACTGGCGGCGCTTCTTCAGGCGGCAGTTCAACCAGTCGGCCGAGCTGGCCAGGGCGGTATCGCACCTCAGCGGCCTGCCTTTCTCGCCTTCGGCTGTGAGGCGCGTGAAGCTCACCCGCCAGCAGGTCGGGCTGGAGCGGCAGGACCGCGAGGACAATGTGCGCGCCGCCTTCCGCGTGCCGACCGAGGCGGAGATCGAGATCGCCGGCCGCCGGGTGCTGTTGATC
>NZ_SADT02000271.1 GCF_004016445.2 Mesorhizobium sp. M2E.F.Ca.ET.219.01.1.1 | reverse complement strand
CTCGGCCGAGAAGCGATAGATGTTAGGGCCGTACTCGTCGGAGATGAACATGCTGCCGTCCGGCAGGCGCACGATGGCTTCGTCATCCAGCGCCAGCTTGCCATTGTCGGCCTGCGGCAGGATCGGCATGTCGCCGGCGGCGGGGCGGACGCCGTTCAGCGGGTCGAGGCCGGTGGCGTCAACGCCCTTGTCGTCGGTGAGCAGCAGGGTGTCGGCGAGCGTCGCATTGACGCCCGACTGTTCCTGGCCGGCTGCGGGCGCGGCGCCCGGAGGGGTCGGGGCAAGCT
>NZ_SADT02000270.1 GCF_004016445.2 Mesorhizobium sp. M2E.F.Ca.ET.219.01.1.1 | reverse complement strand
GCGCATCGACGCCGGCCGGCAATTCGAAGCGCAGCGCCTTGCCCGGCTTCTTGCCGTAGCGGGTAAAGACATAGCCGCCGAGCGCCAACGTGATCGCCGCCAACTCCGGCTCGGCCGGCGCCGAGGCGAAGTGCCAGTCGCCTTCCGGCAAGGTTTTCGACAGCGCGCCCAGGACGAGCGCGCCCTCGCCGTCGCCAAGTCCGAACATGGCGCCGCCGAGCGCTCCGTTCTCGCCGGGCACGGCCAGCGTCCTGCCGGCCTCGCCGGAAAAGCCGTTTGCCCTGGCC
>NZ_SADT02000269.1 GCF_004016445.2 Mesorhizobium sp. M2E.F.Ca.ET.219.01.1.1 | reverse complement strand
GAGCGGGTCGAGCGCCAGCAGATCGATCACCGTGCGCCGCCCGGCCTGCACCGGATATTGCCGGCGATGGGTCATGACGCTGTCGCCGATCTCCAGCATCATGTCGAGCGCGCCGTCCGGCGCGCCTTTCCTGGTCAGCCGGGCGAGCATGCGGGCGATCTGGATGCCGCGCTCGAGCCGCCGGCCGATTTCGAGGAAGCGCCAGCCGGTGAAGCGGTACATGTTCTCATGCAGCAGGCCGGAGAACCCGGCAAGCTTGCGCAGGATCACCGTCATCGCCCGCGTCG
>NZ_SADT02000268.1 GCF_004016445.2 Mesorhizobium sp. M2E.F.Ca.ET.219.01.1.1 | reverse complement strand
GTTACCAACGCGTTACGCGCCGATCGCTTCCAGCCCTTCCTCCAGCCAGTCGGCGAGCAGCGGCATGCCGAGCAGATATTTGGCCGTGCGCTTGTTGGCGCGCTCGCGCGCGGCGGCCAGCGCGTCGGCCCATTCGGCGGCGTCATAGTCGCCGCGGCCGACCCAGGCGAGGGCGATCAGCTCGGCCGCTTCGTCGACATTGAGGTCGTCGATCAGCTCGCGCAGCTCCTCCTCGGTCAGGTTTTCCGAGCTCTCCTCGACGAGACCGTCATGATGGTGGCTGTCGC
>NZ_SADT02000267.1 GCF_004016445.2 Mesorhizobium sp. M2E.F.Ca.ET.219.01.1.1 | reverse complement strand
TTTCTGGCTTGGGCGGGAATTCGGCCGCGCAGAGATCCAATTCCTGCCATTGCCCCTGCCGATTACGAGCGTCGCCGCGTTTGAGGATCAACCGGGGGATACCCATGAAGAAGACGTACGGGAAGCCAGCCTCGGCGGTCCGGTGTTCCCCGGGGCTGACTTCAGTAAAACCAAGGTTGGCTGGACGGTGGGCGCTGGCCTCGCCTACGCGCCGACCGACAAACTGGTCGCAAACATTGACTATCGCTATTCCGATTTTGGCAGCACCCAATTCGCCACGCCAGCCG
>NZ_SADT02000026.1 GCF_004016445.2 Mesorhizobium sp. M2E.F.Ca.ET.219.01.1.1 | reverse complement strand
AAAGAAGCGGATATATTGGAGTATACCTCAGTGCGAGCCATATCTGAACTCGCCGAATTCGTTAGCAGCTATCCAGCAAGTGCACTGCCTGCGGCGACACGGCGTACAATTTCGTTGCTCATTTTAGATCTTATCGGTGCCACGGCTGCGGGCCTGCGATCGCCGTTAGCTGATGCTGCCAGAAAATCAGCACTGGAAGCCTATGGCGAGGGCCTGATCAGCATTTGGTTGACCGAGGATCGTTCTAGTGTGGTCGGCGCCGCGATGGCGAACAGCGCTGCGGCAAGCGCGCTGGATATCGACGACGGTCATCGTGGCGCAGCAGGTCACGCGGGTGCCGGCGTTATTCCCGCCGCCTTGGCAGTGGCTCAGGCTGTTGACGCGTCGGTCTCCGAGACCATGGTTGCAATTGCGCTCGGATATGAAATCGCCCTCCGAATCGCGAGCTCTCGGCCGGTTGCGGCAATCGATACGTATGCAACTGGACGCTGGGTCGGCTACGGGGCTGCGGCTGCAGCTAGCCGTCTCTTGGGTTTGAGTGCCACGGAAACCGCTCATGCGTTAGGTATTGCCGGATCCGAAGGACCAATCGTCTTCCTGACCACAACCTCGAAATTCGAGGGTAGCACGATCAAGGAAGGGATTCCGCCCGCCGTGGTTGCAGGTATCACCGCCGCCTATCGCGCGCGGGCAGCCGCAACTGGACCTCTCAATCTTCTCGATGACGACGATCGTTTCACCCGCCATCTCCTGACCCAAAATCTTGGGTCTTCATGGGAAATTCAAAAATGCTATCTTAAGCCGTATGCATGCTGTCGCTATATCCACGCAGCTATCGATGCGATACTAGCCATGCGTCGCGATGGGCAAGAGATCCGCAAGCTGCGCATAGAAACTTTCCCACAAGCGCTGCGCCTAGCAAACGAGCGCGCCCCCAGCACCTTGGAGGGGGCTCAATACAGCTTCTATTTTAGTTGCGCACTGGCCGCTTTGTACGGGCGGGAAGCCCTACGGCCTGTTCAACCTGAACGTCTCACTGACGTACGCATCATTGAGTTGGCCGGGCGTATTGAGCTTGAAGCGTCCTCCGATTTCGCTTCGGCGTTTCCAGCCGAAACGCCAGCCCGCGTTGTCATGGATCAAGGGAAAGGGCCGGAAGAAATGATTGTACGACACCCACTTGGGGATGTCCTGCGCCCTTTATCG
>NZ_SADT02000266.1 GCF_004016445.2 Mesorhizobium sp. M2E.F.Ca.ET.219.01.1.1 | reverse complement strand
CACCTTCCTCCCCATAAGCTTCCACAGAAACGAATCCCGCGCTTCGCAA
Source organism: Mesorhizobium sp. M2E.F.Ca.ET.219.01.1.1 (assembly GCF_004016445.2). GTDB lineage: Bacteria > Pseudomonadota > Alphaproteobacteria > Rhizobiales > Rhizobiaceae > Mesorhizobium. Next base: position 238 of record NZ_SADT02000266.1, on the reverse strand, counting down.
CATGCGAACATATTCAGAAAACCCATACTGCCTGTAAGAAAGGTGAGTTCGTCTAACGCGTCCATCGCGGACGACAATTCTTTCGAGGTGCTCGCGATCACTTAGCACATCGTTGTTAAATATATCGATTCGTACATCGTCGTTGCGCTGTGCAACGTCACACATAGAATACTTATGACGCAGAGACCCGATTCGATTGGGGTTATCGATTAACAGACGCCCGCCCTTTCGAAGGGAC
>NZ_SADT02000265.1 GCF_004016445.2 Mesorhizobium sp. M2E.F.Ca.ET.219.01.1.1 | reverse complement strand
CGGCGCTTTCGCGGGCGAGCCTGAAGCTGGCATCCTTGAGGCTGAGCAGCGTCTTGCCGGCGCTTCTGGCGCGCGCCGGGTAGAGTTCATCCAGCGAGCGGCCGACCAGAAGTCGAACCAGTTCGGCCTGCGGCGCGTGCGGCTCGGTGACGCCGGCGACGCGGCCGTCGCGCATCACCGTCACGCGGTCGGCGATCTCAGGCACTTCCTCCAGCCGGTGCGAAATGTAGACGATGCCGACGCCGGTAGCGGCGAGCTTGCGCATGATGTCGAACAGGCGCTCGACC
>NZ_SADT02000264.1 GCF_004016445.2 Mesorhizobium sp. M2E.F.Ca.ET.219.01.1.1 | reverse complement strand
GGAGATTGAGCCATGACTGCGGTACGCACGCCGCTGCTCGACCGTCGCGATTTCCTGAGGGCCGCCGGCGCCGGCTTCATGGCGGCGATGACGCCGCGTGCCTGGGCGAAGACGCTTGATGCCGACGCGGTCTTCGCCACCGCCTTCGTCAAGCGCGACGGCAGCTATGGCGCCGCCGTGCTGTCCGAGGCAGGCGATGTGCTGCATGCGATCGACCTGCCCGACCGTGGCCACGACGTCACCTTCGACCCGGTCTCGAAGCGCTCTGTGGTCTTTGCCCGGCAGCC
>NZ_SADT02000263.1 GCF_004016445.2 Mesorhizobium sp. M2E.F.Ca.ET.219.01.1.1 | reverse complement strand
GGCGAAGCGCGCCGGGCACTGCAGGAGGCCGAGCGGCAACTCGATCCGGGTGAGCTGGAAAAGGCGGCCGAGCTGATCGCCCGGGCCCGCCAAGTCACCGTGTTCGGGCTCGGCGGCAGCTCTTCGGCGCTGGCGCAGGAAACCCAGTACCGGCTGTTTCGCTATGGCATCTCGATCAGCGCCCAGTGCGATCCCTACCTGATGCGCATGACCGCCTCGACGCTGAAGCCTGGCGACCTGGTGATCGCCATCTCGGCAACCGGGCGCACGCGCGTAGTGATCGAGGCC
>NZ_SADT02000262.1 GCF_004016445.2 Mesorhizobium sp. M2E.F.Ca.ET.219.01.1.1 | reverse complement strand
GGGTCATGGTCTTCACTCTATCCTGCCGTCCACGATATGGATCCGGCGATCCATGCGCCCGGCCATGTCGAGGTCATGCGTTACCGCAACGACCGTCTTGCCGCGTTCGCGCACCAAATTCTCGAGGATCGCGAATACCTGTTCGGAACTCTTCGAATCGAGGCATCCGGTAGGCTCATCAGCAAGGATCAGGGGCGCATCATTGGCAAGTAAACGGGCCACGGCCACACGCTGGCGCTGACCGCCCGCGAGCTGGTCCGGCCGTTTATCGAGATGCTCGACCAGCCC
>NZ_SADT02000261.1 GCF_004016445.2 Mesorhizobium sp. M2E.F.Ca.ET.219.01.1.1 | reverse complement strand
GCCGACAAATCCATTGACATCGCACCCGAGGTTGCCGCGCTCATCGGCGAGAAGCCGTCAGCCAAAGCTGAAAAGCGCGCGCGGGTAGCGGAGTTGCGACGCTTGGAAGCTGTGGCCGGCCAGGCAATCGAACTTATTGAAAAGCGCATTGGCGCGGCCAGGCCTGCCGTCGAGCGCGCCATCTGCGCCGCGGCGCGTCCAGAAGCCGAGAGGCGTGTCGCTGCGCTTGTGAAGGCGCTGCACGCCGCTGACGCTGCCCACGCAGACCTGAACGGTCTGTTCCTTGCC
>NZ_SADT02000260.1 GCF_004016445.2 Mesorhizobium sp. M2E.F.Ca.ET.219.01.1.1 | reverse complement strand
GCCATCGGCGTAGGCCATGACGATCATCTCGTAAGCCATCTTGGCGCCATCGACGAAGCCCTTGGGGTCGAAAGACGCATCGTTGTCCTTGATCGTCCTCAGACCCTTGTTGAGATCGGTGTCGGGCTTGGCGAAGGCGTCGATCTCGGCATAGGCGTCGACGGCTGGCTCCCCAGGCGCCCGCTTGCGCGGCAGCGAGACGACATTCTCGGCCTTCTGGCCGGCATCCTGCTCGCGGGTGCGGCTCGCCGAATAGGGGTCGAAGGGCGGGCGCTCGCTGCCCGTGCG
>NZ_SADT02000259.1 GCF_004016445.2 Mesorhizobium sp. M2E.F.Ca.ET.219.01.1.1 | reverse complement strand
AGCGGCGAAACACAGCTTCACCTGCACAAGGCCGCCGCACTCCTTGAGCATGCAATCCTATCGGTGAAGCAAGAGCATCCCGAATTTTCGCGTGTGGAAATCGCTGGTGATTTCCGGCGCGGTCGCGAACTTGTTGCCGACCTCGCGCTGGTCGCGCTGGGCAAGAAGCGGACCGCAATCGAGCAATCCACGCTCAGGCTTGTCGTCACGGACAAGAAGCACTTTGGCGCGAGCCTCCTCGAAGCTACGGGTTCGGCGGCCCATCTTGAGCAGTTGAAGACATACGCG
>NZ_SADT02000258.1 GCF_004016445.2 Mesorhizobium sp. M2E.F.Ca.ET.219.01.1.1 | reverse complement strand
GGCCTTGGCGTATTTGTCCTCCAGCATCGAGCCGATATTGTCGGCGACGCCCTGCATGGCGCGGCTGCCGATCGCCTCGACGCGGGCCTGCTCGACCGCGTCGTAGATCGAGCGCGCCAGCTTGCCTTCAGGCGCCAGCTTGTTGTGGATGCGCTGATCGTGGCAGGCGCGCTTCAGCGCCATGGAATCGCCGAGCCCTCGGGTGATGGCGATATCGGCTTTGGAGGCCTTCTTCGGCAGTTCTGGCAGCCGGGCGCGGTTGCCCGCAAGCGCCGGCCGGTCCTTGGC
>NZ_SADT02000257.1 GCF_004016445.2 Mesorhizobium sp. M2E.F.Ca.ET.219.01.1.1 | reverse complement strand
GCATAAGCGGCGACTTATTCGCAACTGGCGACTTTGAAAGCAGGGTCCGGGAGTCACTGACCAAGCGAGCGCTCTTAGCGATCACATCCTGAGTTTGGCGCAACAGTTCCTGTGCCGCTCTTCCTGTTCCCGCAGGTTGTCGAGCAAGGCGGTCATTCGCACACGTTGCGGCGAGCGTTCCATGGTCACCGAACTTGGAGCCCCCGGTGATGTTCCCGGCTAGTGGGGATGCTGCGACACCGGGAACGACTGAGAGACGCTGATGGTGGCAGAATATACCAGTTTCCG
>NZ_SADT02000025.1 GCF_004016445.2 Mesorhizobium sp. M2E.F.Ca.ET.219.01.1.1 | reverse complement strand
ACCACCTTACCGATAAAGATGTGGTCGGGAATTCGGGAAGAGATCACGCCTACAATCGCTGCCGTTTCAAGTCTGCTGATCGCGTTGACAGTCGTTATGTATGCCGGCGTAGAGGTGGTCCGCCAGACGGGTGAACGGCGAAACAAATACAATGAGCTAGTCAACGATGAAGGAGCTTAAGACGGTGAGTGAGCCTGCGAATAACGGCATGGATTTCCCGGCGGAGGAGTATCGGGAGCGCCTACGGCGTACGCAAGAAGAGATGGCTAAGTATGATCTTCCCGTCTTACTGCTGCACCAACCAGAAAACATCAATTATCTAAGTGGCCTCGATCAAATTGGCTATTTCTCCTATCACGCTTTAGCAGTACCCAGCCGCGGCGACCCGGTGCTGATCGTGCGCGACATGGAAGTCCCCACGGCGCACAGCACCTCATGGGTCAAAAACCATGTGGTCTATGCAGATGCCGCTGATCCGCTCCCCGTTTGGCTCGACACGGCGCGAAGAGCCCTTGAAGGTCTTGGGTTGGCAGGCGGGCGCATCGGTCTGGATGAGCACTCATGGTTCTTGACGGTGGAGCGCTGGAAGATGCTGCAGGCGCTGCTGCCGAAGGCAACTCTGGTTGGAGAGCCCCGTATTGTCGACCACCTGCGCCTGATCAAATCGCCGCGGGAACTAGAACATCTGCGCGGCGCTGCGCGGCTAGTTGAAGTGGGTCTGCGGGCCGGCATCGAGGCTATCGCGCCTGGAGTCGCGGAGCGAGAACTCGCCGAGGCTGTGTCTAGCGCATTGGTGAAGGCGGGGGCAGCGTCGCTCGGCGGTATCATCACCTCCGGCGATCGAACAAGTCTCATACATGGAGGACTTTCGGACCGGCGCCTGGAACGTGGCGATCCTGTCTACTTTGAGCAAAACGGGGTCCACAAGAATTACTGGGCACGCTTGATGCGCACCGCTGTTGTCGGTCCGGCGAGCGCTGCGCAACAGCGTATCGCCGACACGATCATCCGCATCCAAGACGAGGCGATCGCATTGATGCGGCCGGGCACACCGGCCAGCGTGGTCGACCGAGCTTGCCGCGAGCCGCTTCTGGCATCTGGACTGCGCGAAACCTATACGAATCGTGCCGGCTATTCGCTTGGTCTTAATCATCGCCCGTCGGCCGGCGAATTTATCCGCGAATTCGTGCCTGGCGTCGAATGGGTCTTAGAGCCGGGAATGGTGTTTCATATGCTGATGATGGCAGCGGGGATGGGCTTCAGCGAGACGGTGCTGGTGACGGAAAAAGGCCCGGAACGCCTGACCACCATGGAGCGCAAGCTCTTCTCGCGTATATAAGCACTCCATTCAAGATGGCAAAGCACATGCGACCAGTC
>NZ_SADT02000256.1 GCF_004016445.2 Mesorhizobium sp. M2E.F.Ca.ET.219.01.1.1 | reverse complement strand
CCGCCCCTCTTGCGGCAACGCACCGCTGCCCATGCTGTGGAGGACGGATGATCACGCTCGCAGTCTGGCGCAGCGGACAGGCACCGCCCGGCCCGTTCTGGTGCGACACCTCATGATCGCGGCCGGCGCCTCCTCATCGCCATGCTCAGCATCCGTCACCATGGGCGCCGGAACGCCAACGCTTGGCCCATCGCACAAGGCTGCAAGCAGCCAGCCCGGCGATAGAAGGCGCCGCGTGACAGTCACCGATGCCGGACGTGCGGAAGAGGGCGACTGGCTGGTCGGCAG
>NZ_SADT02000255.1 GCF_004016445.2 Mesorhizobium sp. M2E.F.Ca.ET.219.01.1.1 | reverse complement strand
GGATCGAGGACAAGACCTGGAGTTTTTCCGCTCCCACCGTGAGCTTCATGCCGAGCGGCGTGGTGCATGGCTTCGACATCGAACCAGGCACCGATGCCATCGTCGTCTCGGTCGCCGACGATGCGCTCGCCACGCTTGCTGGCCACAGCCTGCTGCCGCTCGACCGGCCGGTCTTCACCGACGCCCTGTCCCAGCACGCCGCATGGCAAAGGCTGGCAACGGTGCTGGACATGATCGCCGCCGAATACGCCGAGGCGCAGGGCGGCAGCGACAAGGTGCTGCCGGCGCT
>NZ_SADT02000254.1 GCF_004016445.2 Mesorhizobium sp. M2E.F.Ca.ET.219.01.1.1 | reverse complement strand
GCCTCGGCGCGTTTCCGCTTCAACCTCAACGTCGCGGTGCCGGAAGGCAGCGAGCCGGACGAGAAGCACATCGGCTGGTCGAAGGCCAATGGCGGCAAGCTCAACTTCACCCGCTCGGCCGAGGAGGCCGTCCATCAGGCCGACTGCGTCGTCACCGACTGCTGGGTGTCGATGGGCCAGGAACACCGTGCCCGCGGTCACAATGTCTTCTCGCCCTATCAGGTCAACGCCGCGCTGATGGCCAAGGCAAAGCCCGACGCCCTGTTCATGCATTGCCTGCCGGCCCATC
>NZ_SADT02000253.1 GCF_004016445.2 Mesorhizobium sp. M2E.F.Ca.ET.219.01.1.1 | reverse complement strand
GACCGGGATGAGGAAATTCTCGCCGCCGATCTGAAAGCCGTGGCCGGAATAATAGACGACGGCCAGATCCGCGCCGTCGACCGCGGCGAGATAGTTGCGGAACTTCTCCTCGAACTGGAGCTTTGTCACGTCCTTGGCAACGAACACATTGAAGCCAGCCAGCCGCAATGTCTTTGAGACATTCGCGGCGTCCGTGTCCGGATTCTTGAGGGCCGGAATATTGCGATATTCGGAATTGCCGATCACAAGGGCAACCCTGCCATCGGCATGAGCCTCGAGCGTCGTGAAG
>NZ_SADT02000252.1 GCF_004016445.2 Mesorhizobium sp. M2E.F.Ca.ET.219.01.1.1 | reverse complement strand
AGCTCGTTCCGCTCCAGCGCGGTTCGAAGGCTGCGCCTCAGGTTTTCGCGTTGCTCGAGCAGGAGCAGCATCGAACGGTTGAACGTTCGAGCGCAGCCGCGTCCATCCGTCTTGGCTGCGTAAAGAGCAATGTCGGCGGCTTTCATCAGTTGCTCGCCATCGGCCCCGTGCTCCGGCCCGAAAGCAATTCCGATACTCGAGCCGACGAAGACAGAAATGCCGTTGATGACGAACGGGTCCTTGAACGCATTGACCAGCAATCCGGCGAGGCGCTCGGCTTCGGCCGGCT
>NZ_SADT02000251.1 GCF_004016445.2 Mesorhizobium sp. M2E.F.Ca.ET.219.01.1.1 | reverse complement strand
AAGGTCGAGCACAATCCGGAAAAGGCGAAAGAACTGCTCGCCGCTTCCGGCTTTTCGCCGGAGAAGCCGGTCAAGTTCACGATCCAGACGACCAAGGGCTTCAAGCCCAAGGATTATGAGATGATCCAGGCCATCGTCGGCATGTGGCGCAAGGTCGGCATCGAGGCGACGATCGAGGTCTACGAGATCGCCAAGCACTATGAGCTGCGCGCCGCCGACAAGCTGGCGCCGGCGGCCTTCTACAACTGGGGCAACGCGATCGGCGATCCGACGACGTCGACCGGCTTTG
>NZ_SADT02000250.1 GCF_004016445.2 Mesorhizobium sp. M2E.F.Ca.ET.219.01.1.1 | reverse complement strand
GGCACGATCGCGATCAAGAGCGCAGAACAGGGAACCGGCCTCGGCCTGCCGATCGTCCAGGGCCTGCTCGACATGCATGGCGGCGAGTTCGAGCTTCACTCCAAGCTGCGCGAAGGCACCGAGGCCATCGCCATCTTCCCGCTGAGCCGGGTGATGGAGGAATTGCCGGCGCTGCCGACTAAGGCCGTGGCGGCGCGCCGGCGTTAGCTCCAAGGCGCTTTAGCGCCGAACCGCCGCCGCCATGCCGGAGCTGGTGAGCGCCGCCGCCTTGACGAGCCCGGCGGCAAGT
>NZ_SADT02000249.1 GCF_004016445.2 Mesorhizobium sp. M2E.F.Ca.ET.219.01.1.1 | reverse complement strand
ATCCCGATCTATGAGCTGCTGTCGCAGAAATACGGCTTCGAGCTGTCGCAGATCGAGGTGCCGCATCCCGGCAACGAGCAGCAGGCGCAGTGGCTGACCATCCGGCGCGAGCATCCTGACTATGTCGTGCTGCGCGGCTGGGGCGTGATGAACCCCGTCGCCTTGAAGACCGCGCAGAAGACAGGCTTCCCGGCCGATCACATCATAGGCAATGTCTGGTCGAATTCTGAAGAGTATGTCATCCCCGCCGGCGATGCCGCCAAGGGCTATACGGCCATCACCACCCAGG
>NZ_SADT02000248.1 GCF_004016445.2 Mesorhizobium sp. M2E.F.Ca.ET.219.01.1.1 | reverse complement strand
TTGCGGCTCGTCAGCACGTCGCCCGGCCGGAAGGCGTTGCCGGCAATCGAATTCTCGACCGCCGGGATCAAGACGCGCAGCCGCACGTTGAGCCTGGCAGCCATGATCATCGAGGCCAGCCCAAGCACGTTGGCGGCGCCGCCCATGTCCTTCTTCATCAACAGCATGCCCGCGGACGGCTTGATGTCGAGGCCGCCAGTGTCGAAGCAGACACCCTTGCCAACCAGGCTCAGCTTCGGCGCCCCTTGCTGCCCCCATGTCATGTCGATCAAGCGCGGCTCTCCGGCCG
>NZ_SADT02000247.1 GCF_004016445.2 Mesorhizobium sp. M2E.F.Ca.ET.219.01.1.1 | reverse complement strand
CTGGCAAGTGTCGATATTGGGCATGGTGCGTCTCCAGTCTCCAGCCGGGCCTCTCCAAGGGTATCCGGCAACAAGCAATTGATCGGCGGGTGGAAGGCTACGCCTGCGCCGGACCAGAACAGGCCGGCTCAGGGGTCAGACTCCCGCGATCAGACTGCCTGCGTGATTGAGGAGACGGACCGAGACGCCCATGTTTAGAGGCTCGCCGCGATCGCAGACGAAGGTGCGAGGCGGTCGTGGCTATCGTCTTCCGGGGTGGGACGGTTCACACCAAGCACCAACAGTTCGTG
>NZ_SADT02000024.1 GCF_004016445.2 Mesorhizobium sp. M2E.F.Ca.ET.219.01.1.1 | reverse complement strand
TGAACTGACCCCCGAAAGTTGGACACAACCTTCGGGGGTTTTGCATGTCCAAGCACAGTCCGCGTTTCAAGCGCTCGGTTGTCGATAGCTATTTGTGTGGGAATGAAAGCTACGCGAGTGCTGGGTCGAAGCGTGGAGTTGACGCGGCGACTGTCCGCAAGTGGGTTGGCCTGTACCAGGCGCATGGCGATGCCGGGCTGTCTGGCAAATACGGTCGTTACGACGCGGCGTTCAAGCTGTGCGTGCTCGAGCGGATGTGGAAGGAAGGCCTGTCCTATCGCCAGACGGCGGCGCTGTTCAATATCCGCAATGCCAGTTGCCTGGCGGGCTGGGAGAAGCGCTATCATGCTGGCGGGATAGAGGCGCTCGGCCCACGTCCCAGAGGACGCCCCATGTCGAAGCCGCCGGCCCCCGCAGTGCCTGTTGCAGCCAGTGACGAGGCCAAAAGCCGTGAAGAACTGCTGGCCGAACTGAAGCAGCTGCGGATGGAGAACGCCTACCTAAAAAAACTGAAGGCCTTAACGCAGGAACACGCGCCCAAAAAGCGCAAGCCGTCCAGGCGTTAAGGCCGTTGCATCCGCTTAAGGGCCTGCTCGAACTGGCGAAGCTGCCGCGCAGCACGTTCTATTACGGGCAAAAGGCAGCTTCGCGCCCAGACCGCCATGCGGCGCTGAAGGAGGCGATCAAGGCCATCTTCGACAGCCACAAGGGCCGCTATGGCTATCGCCGGGTGACCGCGCAACTGCGCCAGTTGGGTCAACGCGTCAATCACAAGACGGTCCAGAGCCTGATGGCCGGGATGGGATTGAAGTCGCTGGTCAGGCCGAAGAAGTATCGTTCCTACAGGGGCGAGGTTGGGCGGACCGCTCCCGATCTCTTGCAGCGCAAGTTCAACGCGGAGCGCGCCAACCGCAAATGGGTGACCGACGTGACGGAGTTCAGCGTGGCCGGCGACAAGCTCTACCTGTCACCCATCATGGACCTCTACAATGGCGAGATCCTCGCGTTCGAAACCTCACGAAGGCCGCTGTTCAAGCTGGTGGACAATATGCTGACCAAAGCCCTTGCCCGGCTCGATGAGGACGAACGGCCAATCCTGCATTCCGATCAGGGATGGCAATACCAGATGCCGGCATTCCAGCGCAGGCTGGAAGCCAGAGGCCTTGCTCAGAGCATGTCACGCAAAGGCAATTGCCTCGACAACGCACCGATGGAGAGCTTCTTCGCCACGCTCAAGTCCGAACTCTTCCATCCGGAAAGCTTCGACACCGTCCAAAGCCTCGACAAGGCCATCGAGCGCTACATCGACTATTACAACCACCGCCGCATCAAATTGAAACTGAAAGGGCTGAGCCCTGTGCAATACAGGACCCAGCCCTTAAACCTACCCAGCTCAATGAACCGTCCAACTTT
>NZ_SADT02000246.1 GCF_004016445.2 Mesorhizobium sp. M2E.F.Ca.ET.219.01.1.1 | reverse complement strand
CGCGGGACGTATCCGACAGATGAGATGGCCGCCAGCACGCCGGCGCACGATGTGCCCACGAGGATAATGTCGACGAACCCCGCCACAGCCCATAGGCCCACACGGGGCGCGCCGAAATGCGCCATGGCTCCTCAGCAAAGCCGCCTTTTGACCATCAATTGCTTCAGCCCGGCGTCCGATGGTTGTAGTCGTGCGGCTTGGGCATGGACCCTGAACAGGAACGGGGTGGCGACCATCGCCCAGCCGCGCGGGCGGGTCATGGCATGGATGTTCTCCACCGCCGCCCCCGG
>NZ_SADT02000245.1 GCF_004016445.2 Mesorhizobium sp. M2E.F.Ca.ET.219.01.1.1 | reverse complement strand
ATGCGGATCAGCCACGGTAGGACGATGACAAGCACGATCGCCACGCCACGCACGAGCTTGAGCTTCAAGAGCCAGCGCCGATCGCGGGCGAAGGCAAAGCGCGCCGCGTCCGTCAACAGAGACAAGAGCGGCGCAACCGGTCCCTTGATGAGGATGCCCAACCCTTGCGCGATCCAGAAGATCCACGACAGGTGCCCGGGAACCGGTTCGTTGCGCTTTGCCGCCAGATAGACCTGCGCCAGCGCGCCTTGCGCCAGCACGCAGCAGGCCAGAAGCATGGCGTCGGTCTT
>NZ_SADT02000244.1 GCF_004016445.2 Mesorhizobium sp. M2E.F.Ca.ET.219.01.1.1 | reverse complement strand
GATTGGCAAAGGCTTGCGCATTGCCGCGCAGGCCGAACGTCAGCGTGTAGAAGGCATAGTCGCAACTTCTCTGGCCGCCCTTCTTGGTGAAGAACGGCACGATGCGCCCCGGCTCGGGATTGACGACACGGGGATTGTCGAGCTCAAGCCTGGGTTCCGGGCCTGCGGCCTCGACGATCTTGGCCGGGATGGGGTCCTCGGCGAAGGCCGGCAGTGCCGGCATCATGGCGACCGCGATACCGGCCGCCATCAGCCAGCGCGCGCCGCGCCTGGCATATGACAGGGGTTTC
>NZ_SADT02000243.1 GCF_004016445.2 Mesorhizobium sp. M2E.F.Ca.ET.219.01.1.1 | reverse complement strand
AGATCGCCTGCCTCCAGGCCGACGAATTGGGCCGCGTAATCGGCCTTGACGCGCTCGACTTTAAAACCCTGCTTCTCGAGAAAAGTCCCATACACATTGGCTATGAAATCGGCATCGGTAATGCCGGTCACGACTATCTTGATGGGACCTGACTGATCCTGGGCCGCCACCTGGCCACAGGCGAGTGCCGACACAATGGTAATCGGCACAATTATTTTCTTCCCGTACGCTATGAGATTGCCGAGCATCGAGGCCCCCAATTTCCGTGTGAATGACCCATTATTCGAGCT
>NZ_SADT02000242.1 GCF_004016445.2 Mesorhizobium sp. M2E.F.Ca.ET.219.01.1.1 | reverse complement strand
CCCAGCGTCGCCGCCGCCGACGAGATGTTGACGATCGCACCGCCCGAACCGCCATGCCGCGTCGACATGCGCTTGACCGCCTCGCGGGCACACAGGAACGAGCCCACGACATTGATGCGCATCATGCGCTCCAGCCGCGAAACATCCATCTCGTCGACGCGCGCCTTGACGTCAACGATGCCGGCGTTGTTGACGAAGGCATCGAGCCTGCCAAAGGCGCGGTCGACGGCGCCGAACATGGCCACGATGTCGGTTTCCTTGCCGACATCGCCCCTGACGGCAACAGCGTCG
>NZ_SADT02000241.1 GCF_004016445.2 Mesorhizobium sp. M2E.F.Ca.ET.219.01.1.1 | reverse complement strand
ACGTCTTGCTCTCGGGTCTCTTCGATGGCGCGGTAAACCATCGCGAATGTGATGAACTCAGCCGCCACGCCGAGTTTTTAAACCGTTTCCTCGGGATTGAGACGTCGGCGGTCCCCCGCAAGGAAGTATCGCGGTATATCGGCACGGACTTCTACGCCGGCGGCTTCGTACGGATGGACATCGGAGGCCTTCATCCCGCCAAACTGCTGTCGGGCATATTGCGGGTCGCCCGAACAACCGATGCCATCATTCACGAGAACACGACGGTTCTGGGGACCAGCCAAGAGGCTGG
>NZ_SADT02000240.1 GCF_004016445.2 Mesorhizobium sp. M2E.F.Ca.ET.219.01.1.1 | reverse complement strand
GTGCGGTGCTCCCGCTGGCCACTGCGACTGGTGCGGTCGCTGCCATGATGATCGCGCCCGCTCGCGCGGCCGGTTCTTCCATGCCGTGGGAGCAGCCGCTCCAACAAATCCTCGAATCCGTCGAGGGGCCAGTCGCCAAGATCGTGGCGGTGATCATCATCATCGTCACCGGCCTGTCGCTCGCCTTCGGCGACACCTCGGGCGGATTTCGCCGGCTGATCCAGATCGTCTTCGGCCTTTCGATCGCCTTCGCGGCGAGTTCGTTCTTCCTGTCGTTTTTCTCCTTCGGCGG
>NZ_SADT02000239.1 GCF_004016445.2 Mesorhizobium sp. M2E.F.Ca.ET.219.01.1.1 | reverse complement strand
GCCGCCGCGGCTGCCGGACTTGCCTTCGGCGGCCAGGAAAAGTCGTCGGCGCGTCTGGGCGAAGCTTCCGGCGCCTTGCCCTCGATCACCAACCTTTCCCCGGGAAGAGCTGGATCGGCCTTCGGCAGTGGGGCGGCGCCGAGCAATTCGGTGCCGCCGTCGAGCGCGGGATCGCTGAGCAGCATGGGTTGGGTGCGATCGATGACGATGGGGGCGGCGGCCGAACCGGGCGCCTCGACCGGTGCGCCCGCCGGCGCCGCCGTCGGTGCCACGCTTCCCGGCGCGGCCAGTCC
>NZ_SADT02000238.1 GCF_004016445.2 Mesorhizobium sp. M2E.F.Ca.ET.219.01.1.1 | reverse complement strand
CTCTTTCTTGACCTCTTCGAAGTAGGGGCCGGTCTTGGCGCTGTATTCGGCGACGGTAACCCGCACTTCGCCAGCTTCTGCCTGCGCCGCGAAGGCCAGAATGCCCATTCCGGCCATCAGGCCGGCAGTCCATTTCGCAAGGTTCATCTGATCTCTCCCATTTGGTCCACGCTTTTGCGCTCCCTGTGCCGGTGCTGACACAAGATTTATGTGACTTTCCTACATTATCGATGAATTTGCCGCATGCAAGCGGATTATGATGTTGCTTAATTACATTCCATTCTTTAGCCTGC
>NZ_SADT02000023.1 GCF_004016445.2 Mesorhizobium sp. M2E.F.Ca.ET.219.01.1.1 | reverse complement strand
TTTCCCTTGCCGGTGGAAGCCGCCTGGTTCGACGACTTGACCAACGTCACGCAGCAAGGGCATGCTGACGAACAGAGAGACCTTGACTGCAGGCTCCATTTCGTTCCGCGCTTAGGACGTTGTCGGTCATGACGCGGGCTATTGTGACGCCGAGGCTGGCGTAGCAGGCCACCGCCGCCTTGAGGAAGGCGATGGCGCGTTCTTCTTTCTCGTCGGGCAGGATTTGCGAGAAGGCGATGCGGGACGCGTCGTCGATGCAGACGTGGACGAACTCCCAGCCGGCGCCGCGCGACTTGCCTTTTTGCGGCTCGCCGGTGATGCGATGGCCGACTTGGCTGAAGCGGCCGAGCTTCTTTGATGTCGATATGGATCATCTCGCCTGGGTTCTCCCGCTCGTAGCGCCGGACCGGTTCGGCCGGCTCGCTATCGCTTAGCCGCGACAGCCCGGCACGCTTGAGAACCCGGCTGACGGTGGCGGGCGAGACGCCGACCTCATGGGCGATGTGCTTGCCGGTCCAACGTTGCCGCCGCAGCGCCATGATGCGCTCGGCGATCAACGCAGCGGTGGCCTGTGACATATGGGCGGGCCGCGAGGAACGGTCGATCATGCCGGCCCGCCCTTCAGCCTTATAGCGCTCGACCCAGCGCGCCACGATCTTGGCCGACGCCATAGACCCGCGCCGCATGGGCTTTGGAAAAAGCGCCCTCTATCACCGACAGCGCCATCTCCTCTCGACGCAGCGGTGTGAGACGGGCATTCTTGTGGATGTTCATTCGGACCCTCCGATAGATGCTGAAGCGTGGTAACTCCAGTCTCCTCGGTCCGGTCCGAATGGACAACCTCCCGAAAGCTCACAGCTAGCAAGAGTCTTTGGTGATGCTCGGATGCCGAGTCCACCACCACTGAGAGCCCAATAGACATTATTGTGGTGGGCGTTTGAATTGGCACTAGATATGGACCCACGAGAACTTGGAACGTTGAATACGACGGTCGCCTCTCATGCGGAGACACCTATGTTCGGAAGAAGACACACGAATGGTCAAGTGTTCCGGTAGCGCGGCGCGAAACACAGTGTCCGCCACTTGCTCGGACAACTTCTTCGGTGGCATGCGGATTGCAAGGGGGATGGTGAAGCGAAGGTCAGCGCATCACAACCTCGCCGTTCTGTTAATTGCTCCGCCTCAAGTGCAAATAGGCGTTCTCAACGTGTAAATTCTTTATGAAACTTGGCTTGTTGGAGCTACGCGGTATCGAAACCGGTAGAACAGTGCACCAGCAAAATGGAGTGGCTTCTTAACTGTTAAGCAGGCGCGTTGTTGATCGAGCTGCAGCAGGAGTTTGACGTCTCCTAATTCCATCTGCCAGCACATGGCCCTGGCTTCGCTTGAGACTATTGTGGGTAACAAGGCTCGCCCCGAGGTAGAAAAGCAGCCGTAGACTTTATTCGAAAAGAAGCGGATATATTGGAGTATACCTCAGTGCGAGCCATATCTGAACTCGCCGAATTCGTTAGCAGCTATCCAGCAAGTGCACTGCCTGCGGCGACACGGCGTACAATTTCGTTGCTCATTTTAG
>NZ_SADT02000237.1 GCF_004016445.2 Mesorhizobium sp. M2E.F.Ca.ET.219.01.1.1 | reverse complement strand
CCTTTTCCTGGGTGGCCGTCAGGTCATCGGCGAGCCCGTCCTGCAGCGCGCCGGCGCAATTGACCACCGCCTGCTGGCCATCCAGTGCGGTCTGCCAGTCCACACTCCGCGTCATGCCGGCGAGGTCGGCCTTCAGCCAGCGCACCTGCGGCATCTTCAGCGCCGCGCGCGCCGGCTCGCGTCCAAGCCCAGTGACCTGGTGGCCTTCCTCCGCAAGTCTTCTTGTGACGGCGGACCCGATGAAGCCGGTCGCACCGAGAATCAGGATGTTCATGCCGGAACTCTAGCTGAAAC
>NZ_SADT02000236.1 GCF_004016445.2 Mesorhizobium sp. M2E.F.Ca.ET.219.01.1.1 | reverse complement strand
TGTTCGAAGGGCTGCGGATTGCAGGCCTGCGGGACCTCCGTGCGATGGCAGATCTTCTTGGCGTGCGGAAAATACTTGTTGCCGCCGCAATGGTCGAAATGGAAATGCGAGTTGACGACGACGTCGATATCCCTGGGCTCCAGCCCGAGCAGCGCCAGCGCGCCGGGAATGGTCTGGTGCTTTTCCTGGATCGGCTTCTCGAAGGGCAGCACCTTCATGACGTGGTCATAGTCGTATCCGGTGTCGATGAGGAAGCGGCCCTCGGCAGGCTCGATCAGGATCGAGTAGACGGGG
>NZ_SADT02000235.1 GCF_004016445.2 Mesorhizobium sp. M2E.F.Ca.ET.219.01.1.1 | reverse complement strand
GGCACGCTCCAGGATGTGTATTCGACGGTCTATTCCGGCCGCCAGGGGCACATGCCGAACTGGAACGCGCGGCTGACGCCGGCGGAGATCAAGCTGCTCGCGCTCTATGTCGGCCAGCTTGGGCAGGCCAAATGAGAACGGCGGCCATGATTGCCGGTCTATCGGCGCGAAGGCGGGCAAACACCCGGCTCAAGTGGTTTGCAGTCGTGGCGGTGCTGTTAGCCGTCTTCATCGGCGCCAATGTTCATCTTGTCGCCGTCCGCGTCAAATCGCAGCCGGAAGTAGTGGTCGATC
>NZ_SADT02000234.1 GCF_004016445.2 Mesorhizobium sp. M2E.F.Ca.ET.219.01.1.1 | reverse complement strand
CTTCATTCGCGAATATGAATTCCTTGGCGAGCATGTCGACGACAGACTGGAAAGCGGACCTGACCTGGCTCAACCCGCCGCCGCACCACGACTTTGCCGGCGGCACCGTGCATGTGCGCACCGGCAAGGAGACCGACTTCTGGCGCGAGACCTTCTATGGCTTCTGGCGCGACAACGGCCATTTCCTCTATCGGCCGGTCGCCGGCGATTTCAGCGCCGAGGTCACGGTCAAGGGCGACTATCGGGTGCTCTACGACCAGGCCGGGCTGATGGTGCGGCTGAGCGAAACGCTCT
>NZ_SADT02000233.1 GCF_004016445.2 Mesorhizobium sp. M2E.F.Ca.ET.219.01.1.1 | reverse complement strand
ATCTGCAAACACCGCCCGTGCGAGCATGAGCGCGGGCTTTGGCGCGTCGGAAGAAGAGTAGGGGACGTTACGCGCTTTGCGGGTGGCGTGCTTCTTCAAGAGCGCCGGCCAGGGCCTCGCGCACTCTTTCCTCGCTGACGCCCAACGTCTCCTCGATCCAGCTAGGGGTCGAAATGGGTGGCTCGAGAAAGCGAACGTGCTCATTGACCGGACCGTGCAAGTAGGAAAGGTTCGAGCCGAAAATGAGCACGCATGGGGTGTTCAACGCCGCGGCGGCGTGCGACATGCCGCCAT
>NZ_SADT02000232.1 GCF_004016445.2 Mesorhizobium sp. M2E.F.Ca.ET.219.01.1.1 | reverse complement strand
GAGACAACACCTTCTAATCGGCTATCACGAAACATCGTTTCATGCGTTGCGCGGTGGGCCGCTTCGATCTCGCTGCGATTTTTCCACCACATGCCCACGACGTTGACGAAATTGGCGTCTTCGCAGAACAACGACGCGAAGTCGGCCATGTCGTGCCTGTTCCAGGCATCGGCAAAGGCGCGCCCGGCATCTGCGGGTCTGTTGACCACCAGTCCCATGGCATGATCTCCGTCCTTTCCGCTAACATCGAATGGGAAGAAAGCCGCGTCATCAGGCGTTGTCAATGAGCGGCAC
>NZ_SADT02000231.1 GCF_004016445.2 Mesorhizobium sp. M2E.F.Ca.ET.219.01.1.1 | reverse complement strand
CCTACACGACGTCCTTCCGATCTGGCGGCCAGCGACCCGTCCGGCACCTTGGTCGAGGAATTGTGCGGGCAGCCGGAGCAGAAGAAGGGCGTACGCGAGCCGATATCGACTGTATCGGCGAGCATGGCCTGGAACTGGCGCAGTTTCGCCACCCGCGCCGCGATCTCTTCCGACGGGCCGATGGTGCGCAGGATCCGCTCGCCGAGCGCGATCGCGATCTCGTTCGGATCGAGCGCGCCCTTGGCCGGGAACAGCCAGTCGCCGCGCTCGTCCTTCTTGCCGACGATCGCCGGC
>NZ_SADT02000230.1 GCF_004016445.2 Mesorhizobium sp. M2E.F.Ca.ET.219.01.1.1 | reverse complement strand
GGTCAGCCTTTGAGTGTATGGCTTTCCCGCCAAACGCTCGGGCGCAAAAGTCAGCCCCTTCGGCATCAATGTCGCAATAGAAAAGCTCGGCATTGGGAAAGAGCTGCCTAAGGTGCCGGCCAACGCGGCCGTGGCCGCAAGGCAAGTCGAGAACCGTCATCACCTGGCTGCGCCACGAAAGCGAGAGGCCTGTGAGAATGGCCTGCACGCCCGACTTCCCGACGTTGAAGTAATGTGACGGACCAGTGTTGTACATTACATCGTTTGGGTGAAGTTCGGTGCTGACCGCTCTATT
>NZ_SADT02000229.1 GCF_004016445.2 Mesorhizobium sp. M2E.F.Ca.ET.219.01.1.1 | reverse complement strand
TTTTCCAAACACATTCTGATGGTCTCGGAGGACATCTTCCTGCCGCTGCCGGATGTCCCGGTCCAATTCGATGCCGTCTACAACGGCCGCATCTCGAACACCAAGCGCCACTATCTCGGCTTCGACATCGAAAGGCTGGTCCATATTGCCATCTCGATCGGAGAACTGCCGCCGGCCGGCGACCGCGCCTTCATCCGGCGCCTGCAGGCGCAGTCGCCGCTGCACCGGATCGCCAATCCGATCGTCGATGGCCGGACCGGCCGGCTGACGCCGCAACAAGTCAATCGCGTCTACGC
>NZ_SADT02000228.1 GCF_004016445.2 Mesorhizobium sp. M2E.F.Ca.ET.219.01.1.1 | reverse complement strand
CTGGCAGCCGTCGGCGCGCACATTGTTGAGGAAGCCGCGGGTGCGGAAGGCGAACAGGCCGGGCTTGCGCACGTCGATGTCGTCGCCGTTGTTGAGCTCGATGCTCATGACGTCGAGCGCGTTGCCCTTGCCGTGCTCGGACAGGACGCCTTCGCCGGCGATGTTGCGGCAGGAATAGCTGGACCCCTGGTGGATGGTCCTGACGCCTGAGAAATAACGCCAGCGAGCGGCAGGCACCAGCTCGTTCCTGGTCCAGGTTGCGAAGGTGGCAGCCATGTTGCAGGTCAGCGTCGCGGC
>NZ_SADT02000022.1 GCF_004016445.2 Mesorhizobium sp. M2E.F.Ca.ET.219.01.1.1 | reverse complement strand
CCGCTGACCGTCGACCGGGTCACGGGCATCGTCTCGCGCGGCGGCTCGATCATGGCCAAATGGTGCCTGCACCATCACCGGGAGAGCTTCCTCTACGAGCATTTCGAGGAGATCTGCGACATCGCCAGAGCCTATGACGTCTCCTTCTCGCTCGGCGACGGCCTTCGTCCCGGTTCAATCGCCGATGCGAACGACGCGGCGCAATTCGCCGAACTGGAAACACTTGGAGAACTCACCAAGATTGCCTGGGCAAAGGACTGCCAGGTGATGATCGAAGGCCCGGGCCATGTCCCCATGCACAAGATCAAGCAGAACATGGACAAGCAGCTCGCAGTGTGCGGTGAGGCGCCGTTCTACACGTTGGGGCCGCTGACGACCGACATCGCGCCGGGCTATGACCACATCACCTCAGGGATAGGTGCCGCCATGATAGGCTGGTTCGGCACCGCAATGCTTTGCTACGTCACGCCGAAAGAGCATCTCGGCCTTCCCGACCGCAACGACGTCAAGATTGGGGTGATCACCTACAAGATAGCCGCCCATGCAGCCGATCTGGCGAAGGGCCATCCGGCAGCGAAAACCAGGGATGATGCCCTTTCGCGCGCGCGCTTCGAGTTCCGCTGGGAGGACCAGTTCAACCTGTCGCTCGACCCCGAAACCGCACGGTCCTTCCACGACCAGACCTTGCCCAAGGAGGCGCACAAGCTGGCACATTTCTGTTCGATGTGCGGGCCGAAATTCTGCTCCATGCGCATTTCCCACGACATCCGTGCCGAGGCTCAGAAGGAAGGCATGGCGGCAATGGCGGCAAAATACCGGGAGGGCGGCGATCTCTACATGCCGGCGGACGAGACTGGCGTACCGGTCGTGCCGGAGGCTCCCAAACCATCATGAGGGTGCTCGTCAAAGGGGCCGGCGTTGCCGGCCTCACCGTCGCTTTCGAACTCGCCGCCCGCGGCGCGACGGTCACAGTCGCCGAGATGCGGCATGGCCTTGGCGGCAACGCGTCGTGGTTCGCCGGCGGCATGCTGGCGCCATGGTGCGAGCGCGAAAGCGCGGAGCAGCCGGTGCTGGATCTCGGA
The DNA here is from genome assembly GCF_004016445.2 of Mesorhizobium sp. M2E.F.Ca.ET.219.01.1.1. Classification (GTDB taxonomy): domain Bacteria; phylum Pseudomonadota; class Alphaproteobacteria; order Rhizobiales; family Rhizobiaceae; genus Mesorhizobium. The sequence continues at coordinate 1,126 of NZ_SADT02000022.1, read as the reverse complement.
CGCGACGCTGCCGACTGGTGGGATGCGGTGCTGTCGGGTCAGGTGACACGGGCCGGGACATTGGTCGTGGCCGCGCCGCGTGATGCCGGTGAGCTTGACCGGTTCGCCAGTCGCACGTCAGGGCATCGGCGCGTCGATGAAAACGAAATTGCGCTCCTGGAACCCGACCTCGCCGGCCGCTTCCGGCGTGGATTGCTCTTCCCCGACGAGGCTCACCTCGACCCACGCCCGGCGATGGCGGCACTTCATGACAAGCTTGCGACCATGGGTGTCAAATTCCACTTCGGCTGCGACGCCCGGCCTGTTTCGGGTTTCGCCCGTCAGATAGACTGCATGGGAATGGCAGCGGCCGATGACAGGCTGCGCGGTGTTCGCGGCGAAATGCTGATCCTTCGCACGCCTGATGTCTCGCTGTCGCGGCCGGTCCGTTTGCTTCATCCACGCTTTCCGCTTTATGCCGTGCCGCGCACCGATCACCGTTTCATGATCGGAGCGACGATGATTGAAAGCCAGAGCGCCGGACCGGTGACGGCGCGTTCCATGATGGAGCTGCTGGGCGCCGCCCATGCCCTCCATCCGGCCTTTGGTGAGGCCGAGATCGTTGAAACCGGTGTGGGTGTCCGTCCGGCATTTCCCGACAATTTGCCACGCGTCGAAACAGACGGTGAGATCATCGCGATCAACGGTCTTTATCGTCACGGTTTTCTCCTCGCCCCCGCCATGGCGCGCCAGGCTGCCGACCTGGTTTTCAGTCAAGACAGAACCAAGGAGCATGCTCATGAAACTGATGGTCAACGGCGAGGCGCGTGAGATTGCCGCCACCACGCTGGCCGAGTTGCTTGCCGCGCTCGACTATGAGGGCGATTGGCTCGCCACCGCCGTCAACAGCGACCTCGTGCACAAAGCCAACCGCGCGGAGTTCCAGTTGAGCGACGGCGACCGGATCGAAATCCTCTCGCCCATGCAGGGCGGCTAGCATGTTGGAGCTTTATGGAACCGAGCTTTCGTCGCGCCTGCTTCTCGGCACGGCTCAGTATCCTTCGCCGGCCATCCTTGCCGATGCAGTCAAGGCATCGGGCACGTCGGTGGTGACCGTCTCGTTGCGGCGTGAGATGGCGGGCGGTAG
>NZ_SADT02000227.1 GCF_004016445.2 Mesorhizobium sp. M2E.F.Ca.ET.219.01.1.1 | reverse complement strand
CGCAGAAATCGCTGCTCCGCGCCGTTTGCTGCGCAGTTGGTCCCAGACCCGCTGTAACGCAGCCTTACAGGAGTGCCGCCATGGCGACGACGACTGCCCCTTGGAATACCGAGAAGCCGACCGCGCTTTTGGTGCTTGCCGACGGCACCGTCATCGAGGGTCGCGGCCTCGGCGCCACCGGATCGGCGGTCGCCGAAGTCTGCTTCAACACCGCGCTCACCGGCTACCAGGAAATCCTCACGGACCCATCCTATCCCGGCCAGATCGTCACCTTCCCCTTCCCGCATATCGACAATA
>NZ_SADT02000226.1 GCF_004016445.2 Mesorhizobium sp. M2E.F.Ca.ET.219.01.1.1 | reverse complement strand
GTCGTTTCCAACAATGATAGGTCCCTTGGTTCGCAGGTACTCATAAACTGTCTTGGTCTTCAGAATCTGATCCTGGAGTCCGAAATTGGATGCCGTTTCGGTCGGGTGGTTCGCCTGGCATACGAAGAGTACCTCGGGTGCGATTGCACAAAAGGCTCCAATTTGCACTGGCGATCGTTCGGTGCAATGAAGGAAGGAACTGGCGGTGAGATTGCTATGTGAATGTCGGCCGACCTTCGCGGCTTCCGGCAGCTTGTGCCGGTCCCCAAGCAAACCCTTATCGCGTAGCCACTTCGTC
>NZ_SADT02000225.1 GCF_004016445.2 Mesorhizobium sp. M2E.F.Ca.ET.219.01.1.1 | reverse complement strand
GCCGCCTGAAGAGGCGCCGCCCGTGGAACGGCACCGGCAAGACGAGATCGGTCTCCGCGATCAGCTCGGCTCCGGCGCGCAGCATCCAGCGCGCCATCCATGGCGCCAGATCCGTGCGGTCCTGATACTTCAAGCCTTGCACCATCTGGCGCGCCACGCCGGAATAGACGACCGCGGCCCGCGCCCGTTCGAAGGGCGGCGGATCGGCGATCGCTTCGGCCGAGAGGAAGCCTTCGCCCATGTCATGGGTGAACGGCGTGCCCATCACCGCGCACCAGGGCCGTTCCAGCAGCCTGAGC
>NZ_SADT02000224.1 GCF_004016445.2 Mesorhizobium sp. M2E.F.Ca.ET.219.01.1.1 | reverse complement strand
CAGCCGCGGCACCTTCCGCGAGCGGTGGGTGCTGGCCTGGCAGCCGGAATATGCCGTTCGCCTGGTCGAGAACCTGGTCTATGGCCCGACCATTGAAAAGGCCGCCAACGGCCGCCTGGTCCAGATGATCGGTGCCGCCGCGACGCTCGACACCCTTGCCACGCTGGTCCAGAGCGCCATCACGGCGGCACTGAGCGAAGCCTCCGCCGCCGGCCTCGTCGCGCTGGAGGAAAAGGCGGCGCACAGCAGCGAGTGCCTGGAACTGCTGGCCTCGGTGCCGCCGCTGGCCGACATCATCC
>NZ_SADT02000223.1 GCF_004016445.2 Mesorhizobium sp. M2E.F.Ca.ET.219.01.1.1 | reverse complement strand
GTCGCCTCGTTGGTCAGCGGATGCGCATTGATGACCGCATGGCTCATCAACTCCTGGTCGAGAAAGACCTTGACCCGCCGCTCGCTGTCGTTGATCAGCCCGAAGACGGTGACTGCGCCCGGAATGACGCCGAGCAGTTCCATCAGCATTTCCGGCTTGCCGAACGAGACGCGGCCGGCCGCGCCGATCAGATGATGGATCTGCTTGAGATCGACCTCCGCCTCCTCATCCACGGTGACGAGAAAGAAATTGTCCTTCTTGTCCTTGAGGAACAGGTTCTTGGTGTGCCCGCCATGGATC
>NZ_SADT02000222.1 GCF_004016445.2 Mesorhizobium sp. M2E.F.Ca.ET.219.01.1.1 | reverse complement strand
GCGCTGTTTGGAAACGAAAACCGGGAGGAGAACCATGAAATCACTGAGCCGTAACATCGGCCTTGCAGCACTCGCCGCCACCATGATGGCCGCCGGCGTGCAGACCGGCCACGCCGAGGACAAGAAGCCCTACACCATCTATCTCTCCAACAATTTCGTCGGCAATGACTGGCGCCAGCAGATGGAACGCGTCGCCACGGTGTCGGTGAACAAGGGCCCGCTGAAAGGCCGCGTCGACCTCAAGATCGAGAATGTCGAGAACACCGTCCAGGCGCAGATCAATTCGCTGAACAACATCATCC
>NZ_SADT02000221.1 GCF_004016445.2 Mesorhizobium sp. M2E.F.Ca.ET.219.01.1.1 | reverse complement strand
GCATTATTTGATCGGACAACGCCGCACGCCAATGATCGACGTTGTCATCCTGATGGTCGCGGCCCTGCTCGTCCCTTTCCTGACAAATGCATTCGTTGCCCAAGTCATGCTTCTCGTTGGCCTCTATGCGCTCATGGGCATGGGCCTGAACATAGAACTGGGGCTCGCCGGATTGCTCGATTTGGGTTTCGTCGCGTTCTTTGCGATAGGCGCTTACGCCACCGCTCTGCTGACCTCGGATTCGCCGCTTGCATTGGGTCATCTAAGTTTCTGGGAAGCTCTGCCCATCGCCACCCTTTGCG
>NZ_SADT02000220.1 GCF_004016445.2 Mesorhizobium sp. M2E.F.Ca.ET.219.01.1.1 | reverse complement strand
GTTATATCTTTTGGTTAATTAAAAATATGACTTGCTTTAGTTGTATAAGTTAAATAATACGAAGAAGTTTCTATTGTATTAAATCATATCACTTATAGGGATTTTGCATCGTGCTGACGCCCGGGGAAATGATATGAGTGAGAGACTACAGGCTCGAACCATATCCCCAGGCAAGCATGCACGATCAAAATCGCAAGTTAAAAAAGGACTAATTCTTTATTACTTATAATTTCAAACTAATTCATGTTATTAACTTTATAAAATAATAATATCATTAATTTATTAGGATTAATGAATTGTTT
>NZ_SADT02000219.1 GCF_004016445.2 Mesorhizobium sp. M2E.F.Ca.ET.219.01.1.1 | reverse complement strand
CCCACCAGTCCTCGAGATCGCTGCCACGGGCCCACATCGCTCAACGATCTGCGCTATGTATGGCCAGCCGCATTCGGCAGTTGTGCGCTTACGGTCGTCAATCCCGACGAGACCTCGTTGGAAACCAACCAATTGCGGAGGATCGAGCAGGCAATCGGCTCGCAGCTGAAGGCTATTTGGCAGCATCTTTGAGGCCATCGTTCGTCGATCGACCTCGGTTGGATGTAGCGCGAGCCGGCAAAAGCTCCTCGACTTCCGGGCGGAGCAGCGCGCGACCCGATCTACTCGATCAGTAGCAAGCC
>NZ_SADT02000218.1 GCF_004016445.2 Mesorhizobium sp. M2E.F.Ca.ET.219.01.1.1 | reverse complement strand
TTCTTGCCGTCCTTGTCGACGATCTTGACGATGCCGGGGAACATCAGATGCGGGTTGGTGTATTCGTGGTTGACCACCAGCAGGCCGTGCTCGGCAGAGCCGTCGATCGGGATATAGCCGACATAGTCGTTGTTGTAGCCGAACTGTTTTGCCTGGGCCGCGGCCGATTGTTTGGTCGGGTCGAAGTCCGGCGAATCGGCAAACAGCGGGTCGCCCCAGCGCAACAGCACGTCGGCGTCGTAGCCCGGCGCCACATGGTGCTTGTCGTCGATGCCGGCCTCGAGCTCCTCGAACTTGAAAGC
>NZ_SADT02000021.1 GCF_004016445.2 Mesorhizobium sp. M2E.F.Ca.ET.219.01.1.1 | reverse complement strand
GCGGATGGCGACTTGTCCGGCGATCCACAGGGTGCGGCGCAGCCGAGCATTGCCGAATTTGGAAAGGCGGGTCTGGCCCCGATATTGGCCTGACTGCTGTGTCGAGAGGTTCAGCCCGCAGAACTTTGACGGCAGCTACAGTTCGGTGTGGCGGCATGCTCAGAGTTGGGCGGCGGATCGCGGCAGCGCCGAGGCCCACATTCCGCTGAGTTTTGCACCTGGCGAGGCCTACCGGTTCGACTGGAGTCACGAGATCGTCCTGCTCGACGGCGTGACAGTGACAGTGAAGGTCGCGCACATGCGGCTCTGCCACCAGCCGCATGTATTCGTGAGGGCGTATCCGTGCGAGACGCAGGAGATGGTGTTCGACGCGCATGATCCGGCGCCGGGCACGATCCTTTCCATTCCCCGGCGCTGAAGCTAGCTCACGAGCCGGTCGCCGACTGCGCCCGCTATGACAGTCTCAGGAGGACAAACAGCCGTGGAACGCACCGAGGTAATGGAACTGATGGGAGCGCTGAAGCTCTACGGAATGCGCAGCGCCTATGACGAGATCATGGGCGCGTCGCCATCAAGCGACAGCACGAGCCGCCCAGGATTGTCGGTGATCTCTTGCAGGCCGAGATATCGGAGAAGTAGGCCCGCTCCATCAAATACCAGCTCGCCGTCGCCAAGTTGCCGCTGGCCAAGGACTTCGACTTCGCCGGCACGCCGGTCAACGAACCCCGGATGCGCGATCTCGCCGGCGGCGTCTTCGTCGCCGATCATCGCAACGTCGTTCCTGGTCGGCGGAACAGGCACAGGAAAGTCGCATCTGGCGATCGCCATCGCCCGCTCACTCATCCGCAACGCCGCGCGAGGCCGCTTCTTCAACGTCGTCGACCTGTTCAACAGGCTGGAGGCCGAGACCCGCTCCGGCCGCCAGGGCCGCATTGCCGATCACCTGACCCGGCTAGACTTCGTCGTGCTCGATGAGCTCGGCTATCTGCCCTTCGCCCAGGCCGCCGGGCAGTTGCTCTTCCATCTCATCTCGAAACTCTACGAGCGCACCTCGATCCTCATCACTACCAATCTCGCCTTCGGTGAATGGCCGAGCGTCTTCGTCGACGCCAAGATGACCAGCGCGTTGCTCGATCGCCTCACTCACCATTGCGAGATCGTCGAAACCGGAAATGAGTCCTGGCGCTTCAAGAGCCGCTCTCAAACTGAAGCCGAAAGCCAATCAGCCGCGCCCGATCAGGCTGTGCAACCCCAACCAGCTCCGCCTGATCGGGCGCTCACCGCAGCTCGCTGCGCGCCTCGGTGGATAGGTGCCCAACATCGAGATCAATAATCAGCTCGAATGCCTGCCCAAGGTAGCGCATCTCTACCTGGCGCATGCACCTGGCCTTCCCGGAAACACCCAGAAGGCGCTCCGCCTCACGCTGGAGCTGAACGTAAGCCTGTTCAGCTGCCGTATCGTCGAGCTCGTCCAGTCGTGCGACGAAGGCTGATGCGACAGCTACTGACTTTTCGGCCAGAAGCAGACCCACGGCACTGAAAACGCCCGCTGCTGCAGGAACATATATGCGGCCGATCTCCAAGCTTCGCGCGATGGACGCCCCATGCACGCCGCCATTGCCTCCACAGGTTGTCCTCGGTTAGAGCCAGGCGACTGATACGTGTTTTGGACTTTAGGCTGCCATGTGGACGATGCCAATTGTATCTGTGTAGCCAGACAGGCAGTTCGGCGGCACGGTGATCGGATGTCGGATGCGATGGCATAAGCCCATTCGCGCAATGCTGTCTGGATGAAGCGCTCGGCCTTGCCATTGGTCTTGGGCGTATAGGGTCTTGTCCTGACGTGCTTGAGGCCGAGATCGCGGCAGGCCTTGGCGAAGGCCTTTGATTTGTAGCAGGAGCCGTAGCACCTACGGAATGAAGGAGCCGCGGCGACCGAGAGAGCGGTGCGCGCAGCTCGCTGCAGGCGCGCACCGCTGTCGAGGCGGCCATGGCCAGTCAAAGTTTCTCTAGAATGTGGAATGTTCACAGCCCATTCCGGAGAGACCGACCATGACCACTTCAGATTCTACACCCGCCGCCGCGGTGCTGGTAGCGATCGACATTGCCAAGGTGCGCAATGAAGTTCTGATCGAAGCACCGGGCCACAAGCGCCGGCGTCGCCTTTTGGTCCTCAACACCCGGTGTTGAGCACGACCATATGATCGAAGTGCTGCAGGCGTACGGCCGCCCTGTGGTCTGCGCCTTTGAAGCGACCGGGAACTATCACCGGCCGATAGCATGGCGCCTGGCTGAAGCGGGTTTCGAGGTGCGGCTGGTGGCGTCGCTGGCGCTGGCCCGAACACGAGAAGCGTTGCACAACAGCTGGGACAAGAACGATCCAAAGGATGCCCAGGTGATGCTGCACATGCTCAGGATCCAGGCGACGCAGGTCTACCATGATCCGCCGCGCGCCGGCATCACGACGTGCAGGAACTGTCGAAGACCCATGAAGCGATCGCCAAGGGCCAAGACCGAGATCCAGCACCGTATCCTGACGCACTACCTGCCACTGTATTTTCCCGAGATCGATCGATTCCGGGGGAACAGCCGCAGCGATTGGTTCTTCGCCTTCCTTCATGCCTTTCCGACGCCAGCAAGCATCACGGACAAAGGAGGAGTTTGTGACAGCAGCGTGGGATGTCGTCGGCCGCAAGGTCAGCAAGACACAGATTCTAATGGATATTTACGAGACGGCGCGCTCATCGATCGGACTGCCGCTGCCGCTTGATGTCCCTGCCATTCGCATGTTCCGGATGGTCATTGACGAAGCACGCAGCCTGATCCGGCAGCGCAATGAGATCGAAGCGCAGGCCGACGAGCTGTTGCGGCACAGCCAGGATTATCAGCTCCTGCGACAAATCCCGGGCATTGGACCGATCAACGCATTGACCATCATTGCCGAAGCCGGCGATCTTCGCCGTTTCACCCATCATCGCCAGTTTCTAAAGTTCTGCGGGCTGAACCTCTCGACACAGCAGTCAGGCCAATATCGGGGCCAGACCCGCCTTTCCAAATTCGGCAATGCTCGGCTGCGCCGCACCCTGTGGATCGCCGGACAAGTCGCCATCCGC
>NZ_SADT02000217.1 GCF_004016445.2 Mesorhizobium sp. M2E.F.Ca.ET.219.01.1.1 | reverse complement strand
AAAAGATCGCCATCCGGCAGGAAGGCGCCATCGGTGATGTCGAAATCGTCGTTGCGCTTGACGGTGAAGACGCCCTTGTGCGGGCCTTCGATGATGGCGGCGTAGATATTGCCGGCCTTGTCGAGGCTCTTCTCCGAGACCACGACCAGGCCGCCTTCGTGCTGGGCGTAGGGGTTGGCATGCGTGACCGTCTCGAAGCCGCGATTCTGGCGCAGCTCGCGGGCCGGGACCAGATAGTCGAGCGCCTTGAAGGGCGCCTTCATATTGTCCGGATCGATCCTGAACTGGACGACACGCTGGTCG
>NZ_SADT02000216.1 GCF_004016445.2 Mesorhizobium sp. M2E.F.Ca.ET.219.01.1.1 | reverse complement strand
CTTGCCGCTGGTGACGAATTTGTAGACATAGTCGAAGCGCTCGTCGTCGCCGAGATAGAAGACGACGCGGCCATCCTTGGCGACGATCGATTCGGCGCCCTCATGCTTGAAGCGGCCCATGGCGGTGCGCTTGCGGGGCACGGAGGTCGGATCGTTGACGTCGACCTCGACGATCCAGCCGAAGCGGTTGGGCTCGTTCGGCTCCTTGGCGAGGTTGAAGCGGTCGTAATGCGCGCCCCATTCATAGGCGCCTTCCGAAATCCCGAGGCGCTTGTAGTTGGCGGCTTCCTTTTGGCCTTCCGG
>NZ_SADT02000215.1 GCF_004016445.2 Mesorhizobium sp. M2E.F.Ca.ET.219.01.1.1 | reverse complement strand
CGGTGGCCAGATCATAAGCTTAGCGCTGAACGTCGCCGAATTGCGCGCCGCCGACGAGCAGGTGAGCTTTGAAGGGGCGTGCGACAGCGCCTGCACACTCTATCTGTCGCTGCCCGTCGAGCAGCTTTGCGTGAGCCCGCACGCCTCCTTCGGCTTCCATCTACCTTGCGGCGTCGGCGGCCGGCAGAATGCGGCCGCCGCCAACTATCTGATCTCGCAATATCCCGACTGGGTCCGGCAATGGATCGAGGAACATGGCGGCCTGTCGCACACCATAGTGCGGATGGAGGCCGACGAGGTGGC
>NZ_SADT02000214.1 GCF_004016445.2 Mesorhizobium sp. M2E.F.Ca.ET.219.01.1.1 | reverse complement strand
CGCGTCTGCCTTGCGTTCCATCGTCTTTGCTCCTTGGCCGACGGCCGGGCATCCGCCCTTGACGGCCCGTCCTTCCTGTCGGAAACCGCCATAACAATTTTGCGGCGAGGTCACAAAACATGACGGCGGCCATGGACGAGCTTCTCGGCATTCTCGACCTCGAGCGGCTGGAACACAATCTGTATCGTGGTCGCAGCCCCCAGGTGGAGTGGCAGCGCGTGTTTGGTGGCCAGACCATCGCCCAGGCGCTGGTGGCGGCGCAGCGGACAGTGGAGCCGGATCGCTTCGTGCATTCGCTGCATG
>NZ_SADT02000213.1 GCF_004016445.2 Mesorhizobium sp. M2E.F.Ca.ET.219.01.1.1 | reverse complement strand
CGGCTTCAAGGGGTGGATGGAGGCTTTCGGTCGCCAGTGGTCATCCCTGGAAGTAAAAAATCCGCAATTCTATCCGTCAGGTGAAGACGTCATCTTCAGCCGCTCTCATGTGTATGCGGTGTCGCGTCCGACGGGCCGGGAGGTCGACTGGCCACTGCTCCAGTTCTTCCGTGTACGAAACAACCGGATCCTGGAACTGCGGCCGTTCCATTGGGACACGGCGGCCATGTTGCCTGCGATGCGCGCAACCAGGGAGGACACGCATGCCCAATGAAATCGCAATCATCACTGGCGCGAGTTCAGG
>NZ_SADT02000212.1 GCF_004016445.2 Mesorhizobium sp. M2E.F.Ca.ET.219.01.1.1 | reverse complement strand
CGTGGGCAAGCGCGATCCACACCCGGTGCAATCTCATAGCCTTGCTGATGTCGTCGACGGCGCCGTTAAATACTGCAATCATCGCTGATGGTGTCGCATTTTGTTTCTGGGATTCATAGCTGTGATGGAGCCGCCGGAGACCTCTTCACATCGATTGCGACACGCATATGGCAAGGCGCTGCGTCGTAGTGAAGCTGCCAGCGATTCGCAAAGCGCACATCGGGATATGCAGTACGATCTCCCGTTCCTTGCCAACCAGACGAAGTTCGCCGCCGATCCAAAGCACATCACGACGTCGGATCTG
>NZ_SADT02000211.1 GCF_004016445.2 Mesorhizobium sp. M2E.F.Ca.ET.219.01.1.1 | reverse complement strand
ATGCCTGACTGCAGCGACTGCATCAGAAGCGCGCCGAGCATGGCCCCCAGCACGGTTCCCGAGCCGCCGGCGAGCGACGTGCCGCCGATGACGGCGGCGGCGATGACCAGGAGCTCGTCCAGCGTGCCCAGCGCGTTGGTCGCGGCGTTGAGGCGCGCCGACGAGATGGCGGCGCTGATCGAGGCCAGCACGCCCATGATCATGAACACCTTCATCGTCACCCAGCGCGTGTTGATGCCGGCGAGCGAGGCCGCCTCCGGATTGCCGCCGATGGCGAACACATAGCGGCCGAAGCGGGTTCGCC
>NZ_SADT02000210.1 GCF_004016445.2 Mesorhizobium sp. M2E.F.Ca.ET.219.01.1.1 | reverse complement strand
GTAGCCGTCGGTCTTGCCGCCAACATCGAGAATAATGGGCGCGGCCTCCCATGCCGCCTTCAGGTCTGCAGGCGGCTCGACATAGGCGAGAGCGGTGCGAAAAGTCCTCAGTTCGCCGCCCAGTTCCGGAAACAGTTTCAAAACCCAGGCGCCGGCCGTAACGACGATGCGGTCGGCCTGCATGGTCTCGCCGCTTTCCAGCACGATATGACCGGTGTCGGTATCGACCTCGACCGCCTTGCTGTGCTCGTAGACATTGGCGCCATGCGCGCGCAGCCATCCGGCCAGACCGGTGGCAATCTTGC
>NZ_SADT02000209.1 GCF_004016445.2 Mesorhizobium sp. M2E.F.Ca.ET.219.01.1.1 | reverse complement strand
GCGGCTGGATGAAGCGGCACTGCCGGGTGACATCGCGCGAATAGCGGTCATAGGCCTCCGCGTCGCGCCTGGAGAAGCGGGCGAACTCGCGGCGGTGCGCGTCGTGGTCGCGGTAGTTGGCGAGGTAGTCGCCGTCGCGCGTGAACACCGCGCCGCCCTCGTAGGAAATCACCTGCAGGCCGAAGCGCGGCAGTTCCAGGTCGCGCATGATCTCGGGCCGGAACAGCGAGCAGACATAGGAACAGTTGGAATAGAGGAAACCCGGCGTCAGTTCGCGGCTGGTGGCCGCGCCGCCGACCCAGTCG
>NZ_SADT02000020.1 GCF_004016445.2 Mesorhizobium sp. M2E.F.Ca.ET.219.01.1.1 | reverse complement strand
CGACGGTTATACTCCGCCTCGCTAAAAGGAAGCCCGGGCGCCAAGCTCGACTGAGTGTTCGCCATTACCTCTCCTCCGCTCCCGTCGTTGTGCTTAGATGGTCAACTGCCGGGTGGTTTGCGTCAAACACAGTTTGTGTATTGTTAACATCTCGCAGTGAGATGGCCGTGTGAGTGAAGTCCAAGCCTATGAAATATTAGTTTCATTGGGTTAACATCTTGAACCTGCTTAAGGGCTGCCTCTCTTCGACCGCTCACAATCAATCTATTTCGTTTGTATCACAGCCGCAAAAGTGGATTAGGGCGGCGTTCTACCTTGGCCGCCGGTCTCTGCCCGGTGGGCAGACACCACTCCCGGAAAATCAATTCGGATCCTTCGGGAAAGGCTGCATGCTCTGGGGTCAATCGGTTCAGCCGGTTCGCAGGCCGCCGGCACGGCAAATCATCTTCATATCGCGTGCGTGGCCGGGGTTTTGTGCTCCGTTGTTCGTTGACAGGAGTCGAAGATAGTCTCTCAACGTTTTTTAGTAACTGCCAGATCTGGTGGCTTGCCGCTGGCCACGATGTGGCGGCACCGCCACCTCGGCGAGAAGCGAGTGTAGGCGGTATGATAATGCTAGTGCATTTCCTGCAAACTGCGAAACTACTGCAGTGGACGTATGACCGCACTGCCTCTCCGAAGTGCGGTGCGATCTTGCCCATTGGCTGGCCAACTAGATGTTTGATCCCAGATTTTGATGGTTCATCATCGTCCGAATCAAAGGATGCGCTATGGGCCAGGTTCTTCATGGGAGCGCCACGACGACAGAGGCGGTTCGTCGAGCGATACAGCATAGTCAAGAGAGCCTGAGAGCGCTGGCGAAGCGGTACGGGATCAACCAGAAGACTGTTGCCAAATGGCGGGAACGGACCTCGGTGGCCGATGGGACTGTCAGGAATTCTGTGCGCGAGGCCGGTTTCGTCATTGGCTGACGAACTTTTCGCCGAAGACGACGGCGAACTGGGTTTTGGCCTCGAACCACTCGCGCGGAGGTCGTTTCCAATCCTTGGCGCGTGGTTCAGGACCAGATATAACAGTTTCATTGCCGCGTCGTCATTGGGGAAATGGCCTCGGGTGCGGACGGCGCGGCGCAGTTTCGAGTTCAGCGCCTCGATCGCGTTCGTAACCGGTATGGTCATGACGGTGCCACCTGATCCCCGCTGAGATGAAAGGCTTTCGGCGTATGGTGCGACCATCCGGGACAGGGGCACCGGGAGCACGCCAAGTACGGGCAGGCCGATGTATTCGATGAGCTGCGAGCTCGCGTTAGTAGCTGGCCGCCCCTGCGACCTGCCCGGTTGCGCCGAGAGCGCGGATCCGTAGGTGTCGCGTCGCCCGCCGGCTCCCGACTGTTTGAGGAGGAGCCGATGAGACGCGTGATTGGGATGGACATCCACCGCACCTTTGCGGAGGTGGTGGTTTGGGAAGATGGCCAACTGCGCCATCACGGACGGGTCGACATGACCCGCTCGGGACTGGAAGGCTTCGGCCGCAGTTGCGACGAATGGATGAGGTTGTCGTCGAAGCTACGGGCAACGCCATGGCAGTGGTGCGGGTTCTGTCGCCCTATTGCCAGCGGTTTTCTGCCGGCGGTCTGGGTTCCCGATGAGCGGACGGAGCGGCTTCGCCGCTTCGTCACGCGGCGCAACCAGGTCGTGCGGCATCGCACGCGCGTGAAGAACGAGGTGCATGGATTCCTGCAGGCGCACCTCGTGCCGAAGTGCCCGCATGCCGATCTGTTCAACCGTCGGGGTCGCGCCTGGCTCGAGCGGCAGGTGCTTCCCGACGACGAGCGGGCCGCTATCGCTCGCCACATCCGCGAGATCGACCGCCTGGCCGAGGATCTGGCTGACCTCGATCGGGAGATCGCCCGGGAAGCGGTTGATGATGTGCAAGTCCGGCGTCTTCAGACGATCACCGGCGTCAATGCCATCGTCGCGAGCGGTATCATCGCCGCCGTCGGCGACATCCGGCGGTTCCGCGAACCGCAGAAGCTGGTGAGCTACTTCGGCCTCAATCCTCGTGTGCGTCAATCCGGTCTTGGCTTGGCGCAATATGGCCGGATCAGCAAACATGGGCGTTCCCATGCCCGCGCCATGCTGGTCGAGGCCGCCTGGGCGGCGGCGAAGGCGCCCGGACCGCTCAGGGCTTTCTTCCTGCGCATCCGCAACAAGCGCGGCCATCAGGTCGCAGCCGTGGCGCTCGCCCGCAAGCTCGCCGTGTTGATCTGGCATCTGCTGACAAAGGAGCAGGACTACTTCTGGGCTCGCCGGCGCTGGTGGCGGCAAAGCAGAGGCAGCTCGCTCTCAAGGCTGGCGCGCCGGGCGAGCGCGGTGTCGGTCGCCGCGGTTCGGCTTACGCCTACAACGTGAAGGAGTTGCGAAACAGCGAGAAAGCCGCGGCCGAGAATGCCGAACGTGCCTACGAGCTGATGGTTCGGCATTGGCGGTCACTAGGGCCGAAGCGGCGCACGGACGCCACAAACGAGGAACGACTATAACGGCTGCGCGGCGGCGCTCTCATCCTCTCACGCCGCTCTTTGCCACGTGGTCGTCCGTGCCAGGCGAACATAACATAAGCAAATATCCCGGTGCGACAGTCATCGCCCCGGTCCACTCCAGAAAGGCGCCGTGCTCGACGCAGTCAAGGCGTGGCCTGGAAACCTCGCAGCCGGCCATGGCGCCATCGCACCGGCCAGCCTTGACTGCGTCTCGACACGCTCGCATGGGAAATCCTGTGGGCCGGGACGAAGAAACACGCTCACCTGAGCCGAACAAATAAACGCACAGGAGTCGAGAAAGCCGAAATCACGCTTGTCGATGTCATCCGTGGTGTAGATGATCCGGCGCACGCTTTCGGGGAAGGCGAAGAACGGCACCACGTGTTGCCAGTTGCGCCGCCAGCTCTGGGTGATCGCCGGATACCGCTGGCCCCAGTAGCCGGCTTCGAATTCCTCCAGGGCCTTCATGCCGGCTTCGGCATCCTTTGCCCGGTAGATCGCGCGCAGCGCCGGCACGACCGGCTTGCGATCCTTCCACGACACGAACTCCAGCGAATGGCGGATCAGATGCACGATGCAGGTTTGGACCACGGTCTGGGGGAAGACGGCGTTGATCGCCTCGGGGAAGCCCTTCAGGCCGTCGACGACGGCGATCAAGACGTCGGCGACGCCACGGCTCTTCAGCTCGTTCATGACGCGCAGCCAGAACTTGGCGCCCTCGGTCTGCTCGATCCAAATGCCGAGGATCTCCTTCGTGCCGTCCGGCAGGATGCCGAGCGCGATGTAGACGGCCTTGTTGCGCACGAAGCCCTCGTCCCTGATCTTGACCCGGATCGCATCGAAGAAGACGAGCGGATAGATCGCATCCAGCGGGCGGTTCTGCCACTCGGCCACTTCCTCCAGGACGGCGTCGGTGACGGCCGAGATCAGTTCCGGCGACACGTCGATGCCGTAGAGCTCCTCCAGATGGCCGCGGATCTCGCGCACCGTCATGCCGCGCGCCTACATGGAGATGATCTTGTCGTCGAAATCGGGAAAGCGGCGCTGGTATTTGGCGATCAGCTTCGGATCGAAGATCCCGGCCCGGTCGCGCGGGATCGACAGCGTCATCTTCGACGTGCCCGTCAGAACCGACTTCCTCGAATGGCCGTTGCGGCGATTGGCGCTGCCGTCGGTGCGGTCGTCCTCGAGGTGCTCGTCGAGTTCAGCGTTCAGAATCCGTTCCGAAAGCGCCTCAGGTCGTCGAGCAATCCGTCCTTGGCAAACACCTCATTCGGATCGCGGCCGGCAAGCAGTTGGTCCAGAAGTTCCTTCTCGATAGCCATGTGATGATTCTCTCCTTTCCATCATCATGGCCTCGCGCACAGAATTCCTGACAGTCCCGTGGACGATGTGCCGACCGGTCCGAGAGAGCCTAGATCGACGGTGCTCTTGCCCGAGGAGGAGGCCGTCATCGTCCCCTTCCGGCGCTACACTCTGTTGCCACTCGATGACTGCCTCTACGCCTTACAAGCGACGATCCCACACGACGCGCTCGTCACTGCATCGCTGCCTGCAGCGCCACGGCATCAGCCGCCTGCGGACGTAGAAGGTGACAAGCCGGCGAAGAAGAAGTTCAAGAGCCATCCGATCGGCTACTTCCACATCGACGTCGCCGAGGTGCGCACCGAACAGGGCAAGCTGCACATGTTCGTCGCCATTGATCGCACCTCGAAGTTCCCCTTCGTGGAAACGGCCACCACCGCCATATCGAGAGACTTCCTGCTGCGCCTGATCGCGGCCGTTCCCTACAAGATCCACGCCGTCCTCACCGACAACGTCCTAAGCGCGGAACGAAATGGAGCCTGCAGTCAAGGTCTCTCTGTTCGTCAGCATGCCCTTGCTGCGTGACGTTGGTCAAGTCGTCGAACCAGGCGGCTTCCACCGGCAAGGGAAA
>NZ_SADT02000208.1 GCF_004016445.2 Mesorhizobium sp. M2E.F.Ca.ET.219.01.1.1 | reverse complement strand
GAGTCCGACTTCGGGCCGATGCAGCAGCTGCGAGCATTGCCGCATGCGCACTGGGGCCGCTTGTTATGGGACGACGCGCGCGCATTCAAAAGCGACGCTATTGGAGGTCGCAAAAAGAAAGGTGAAATAGCGCGGCCGGCCGGCTACCAGTTGCGCTTCGTCAAGCCGGTCCAAAGGTAGTACCAGATCGTCGGATGATAGCACTGTTTCGAGGGCAGGCCGGGATCGAATGTGGCGAGCTTGCCCGCCAGTGCGTCACCGACCGCTTCGACGCAGATGTCGCGCGAGAATGCCGCCTGCCGCAGC
>NZ_SADT02000207.1 GCF_004016445.2 Mesorhizobium sp. M2E.F.Ca.ET.219.01.1.1 | reverse complement strand
GGGCATATCCATCTCGACACCTCCTTCTACGGCGATGCCTGGCGACCGCACATTCCCTGCACCAACGGCTTCGACGTGCGCGAGCGCGTTGCCTTCCAGGCGCGCAACCTCAGCGCGGCCGCACCGATGGCAGAGCGCGCGAAAAACCAGCTCGAGCTGTGCATCGGCCACGGCAGCCTCGCCATGCGCAGTCACGTCATGGTCGACGGTTCGGTCGGCTTGAAGCATCTCGAAGTGATCCTCGCCATATGCGAGAAATATCGCGAGCTGATCGACATCCAGCTCGTCGCCTTCCCGCAGAGCGGC
>NZ_SADT02000206.1 GCF_004016445.2 Mesorhizobium sp. M2E.F.Ca.ET.219.01.1.1 | reverse complement strand
GGGATGATCAAGCCTATGCCGAACCCTTCGAGGGCGGCGCCGACTAGACCAAGAACCACCACGGCCGGAAGCAGTCGCAACTGCTTCGTTCCGAGCGCGCGGCCGAGCATCGGCAAGCTTGGCGGCAAAAATCGCATTATGGCCTGTCACCTCGCCTGGGCATCTGCCTGCCGATCCTGCGGCACTTGCACTTCTTGCGGCCATCTCGCCAGCAAAAGAGCCGCAAATCTGGCCGCGCCGGTCAGATTCATGACGACGATCGGCCAATGCGACAGCTGGAGTTCGCGGTCGAACCGCGGACCACCC
>NZ_SADT02000205.1 GCF_004016445.2 Mesorhizobium sp. M2E.F.Ca.ET.219.01.1.1 | reverse complement strand
CAGTAACTGCGGCAATGCAATCGGTTCGCAATCCGCAACAAAGAGTATCGGCTGGATGTGCACGACGCCCCAGTCTCTGAAACAGCGTAGCCGCCCGGTAAGAGCCGCTTTCAGTCTGCCTTAGAAACAAGGTGGTCGGTCGCCACTCCCGCGCATACTATCCGTCTACTCTTGCTCCTCGCACGGCGCCAGGTCCTCGTCATCGATGCCGGGCAGCGTCGCAGCGGCTAAGCCAGCCACTCGCATTGCTCCCTGACAGGATGGTGCCGATCCTGCTGAGATCGCATGCTGGCGCGACGTTGCTTT
>NZ_SADT02000204.1 GCF_004016445.2 Mesorhizobium sp. M2E.F.Ca.ET.219.01.1.1 | reverse complement strand
CTCCGGCGGTTTCATGCGGCTGATCCAGATCGTCTTCGGCCTGTCGATCGCCTTCGCGGCGTCGAGCTTCTTCCTGTCGTTCTTTTCCTTCTGCGGCGGGGCATTGATCTGTATGGCGACCTCGCTCGAACACCTCGATATCGTGCCGGGGTTCACCGTCGCGGTCCACAGGGCGTTGACCGAGCACATCCTGCTCGGCGGCGCGCCGCGTTCCATCGCCATTTTGAACGGCACGCTGGCGGGTGCCGTGGGCCTTGGCCTGCGTCTTTGGCTGGTCGGCCTCATCATCTGGGTGCTTGGACACTTC
>NZ_SADT02000203.1 GCF_004016445.2 Mesorhizobium sp. M2E.F.Ca.ET.219.01.1.1 | reverse complement strand
GCGGCATGGGCGACATCAGGACACTGACCGTCGCCGAATACCGGCAGCTATCCTGGCCTGGCCGCCTTGCCTATCGCCTCTATCGCCATCCGCTGGTGATGTTTGGTCTCGGCCCGATATGGCTTTTCATCTTCGAGCAGAGGCTGCCGGTCGGCATGATGCGCGGCGGCCTGACGCCGTGGGTGTCATCCATGGCGACCAATCTCGGCATCGCGCTCGCCGCGGTGACGCTCATCGGGCTTGTCGGGCCGGCCGAGCCCGCGAGGATCACGATCGGCAGGTGGACGACCAGGAACGCGCCCGGCCC
>NZ_SADT02000202.1 GCF_004016445.2 Mesorhizobium sp. M2E.F.Ca.ET.219.01.1.1 | reverse complement strand
CCTCCAAGGCTTTCAGCATCGTTCCATGACAGTGGAATCCGTCATGCGCCGCAATTCTCGCTGAATGGACGATTCGTGAAGACCCAGCGCCGTCCTCAGCGCCAGTGAGTCTAAAACACCATGTACCTCTTTCCTGAGGGGCGTATCGAGGTATCCAGCCGCGGCCTTTTGGAGAGCAGATGCTTCCGAAAAATTGTACATACTCGCCGTCTCTTTGGCTTTCCGCATAAGGTACTCGCTAGCCGACTCGGAGATCGATGACGTCGTGCGCGATGGCGCTCTCGCCGTCCTTGCAGCTCTCGTTGCC
>NZ_SADT02000201.1 GCF_004016445.2 Mesorhizobium sp. M2E.F.Ca.ET.219.01.1.1 | reverse complement strand
CGCTGTTCTCGACCAGCGGATCGATGATCTCGCCGCGCTGCAAGGTTTCGGACAGCGCGTGGCGCACCTGCTCACCGACACGCAGCATGCGCTGGGACGGGCCTGACGTGGTTGAACGGGACATTTTCCTCGGTCCTGAAATCGTGATGCGCGGGATGGGACCGCGCCGCATGTCTCATGTGATGTGGGCGGCGGCCTTGCGACCACCGCCCGGACTTCTCGATGCGATGCTCGAACTCAGAGCGTGCGGGTTACCAGCTCGATGCGGAAGCACTCGATGACGTCGCCGACGCGCATGTCCTCGTAG
>NZ_SADT02000200.1 GCF_004016445.2 Mesorhizobium sp. M2E.F.Ca.ET.219.01.1.1 | reverse complement strand
GGCCATCGCCGCGGACGGACCGCGGCCGAGGATGAACAGCGACCGCGGCGTCTCCAGCGCGCCGGCCAGCGCCATCCAGTCGCAGGCGATTGCCTTCTCGAAATGCTCCGGCAGGCGCGCCAATGCCGCGAGCAGCGCATCGTCGCCGGTGCAATGCGCCATCAGCGCCAGGCCGGCGACCGCCGAATTGACGAAGGTCTTGGTCGCCGCGACGCTGCGCTCCGGCCCGGCCAGGATGTCGATGGCAAAGTCCGATGCCCGCGCCAGCGGCGAATCGGCGGTGTTGGTGATGGCGACGGTGAGTGCG
>NZ_SADT02000199.1 GCF_004016445.2 Mesorhizobium sp. M2E.F.Ca.ET.219.01.1.1 | reverse complement strand
GGCACCGAGACGATGTCGGTCTTGACGTAGTCGAGGCCGCCCAGCATCGGCTTCGGCGTCTCGCCGACGCCGGCCTTGCCGGCCGCCTGGAACGAATAGAACACGGCGCCGAGCGTCGCTGCGCAGATCCAGATCGCGGCGGCGATGAACTTGATCACCGGTCGTTCCCTCGCATGGGCCTCGCGGCCGAAGTCATGCCCGGGCCCAGCCGAATTCGCGGGCCGAATAGGTGCCGTCGGCCTCGGCGCGCTGGATGGCGTTCTTCAAGAGATTGGCGACCTCGTTGACGGCGTTGAGATGGGCAAGG
>NZ_SADT02000001.1:43629-2210180 GCF_004016445.2 Mesorhizobium sp. M2E.F.Ca.ET.219.01.1.1 | reverse complement strand
CACAGCCGACTTCGCAAAAGCAATCCGGAACAAGCTCGTGGGTGAAATCGCCGGTTTTTCCTTCGGCGTGCAACCTGCGGCCTTTCAGATCCACTCGCGGCGGAGTTTCGATTGCGTTTCGATCGGACAAGCCCCTGGACGATAGTCAGCAACGTAAGATCTGCACCCGTGCCGGTTGGCACTGGATGGTGACATTGTGGCCAAGCGATTAATCTGCGGACGATGGCCGGAAAGGGGCCGCAAGCCGACGGTCTGTTCACAAGACGAATTCGACGTTTTGATCGGTAGATCGGCACATCTCGTGGTGTTGTCGTGTCGAAGATGAGGGCGGCTATTCTGGCTCAGACTCAATTTGAGAACCGAAACACCCTGCCCATCTTATTAGGCATCATGAAAATCTCCTCCGCCTGGGAGAAGCCGGCGTCCCTGCCCATGCCGAGCCAGGTGCCGACCGTCTCCGGGAAATCGGCAAGAAGCATGTGCCTTTCCATCGAAGCGAATTCCTCATCCGAAACGGCGGACCATTCGTCGCGCAGCAAAGAAAATCGTGCCAGCCAGGATGAGCGCTCCTCTCCCTCGAACAGCGCCGGCTCCCAAATGATAAACATGCCCTCGCCGCCCAGAGAGCGGCGGGCGTCCCTCATCAACTGTGCCTTGCCCGTGGCTGGCAGGTGGTGCAGCGACATGCCGATCCAGATTACATCGACAGGCTCAGACCATTTCGCCATGGCCTGGGCGAAATCACTGCACCGCAATTCAACCGGACATGGCAGACCGTCGAGCTCCCGTGCCGCCAATCGCAAAGATGCCTCAGACAAGTCGATGCCGACATAATTGCCGATCGCCATCGTCCTCAGCATTGCGGCGGAGGCGCTGGCATCCCCACAGGCTATGTCGAGAAACCGGAATGACGCCGGTGCATGCTCGACAAGCAGAGCGCGAAGGAGGCCGTAGACCTCGCGATGGAACATGAGATTCGCGCCAACGATCTTGCGATAGGTTTGCAGTTCCTTGTTGAACATGTCCTGGGGGCCAACAGCGTCGTCGCCTGCCCTGACCAGCATTGTTTCGCTCGAGGAACCTGCCATGACGTCCTCCCAATTAATTTTGGCTATGACCGTTATTCAGAGATTGGAATTCTGGCGTGCGTCCCCAGTGCGTGGAGATGGAGCGCTCGGAACACGGCCGAGTGGCCCGGCGTAGCCACCCCCAGTTTCATTCCCAGTTGATGCATTCGACCGGAAAGCCACGCAACCTCGATGGGTTTCCCTCGTTCGAGGTCATTGGCCATCGAGGATTTCACATGCGGGGGAAACGCGGACCACCTTGTCTCGACGCGGCCCGGGAACCCATCGGCCATTGGGTGGCCGGCCGCTGCGGCTACCGCCATCCCTTCATCCCGCAACTGTTCAATGAAGATACGCGATTCCGGATCGGCCAGGATCGGACCGATGCCCGAGCGCATCAGCGATGTTCCTCCCGAGAAGGCGCAAAGCGTTACAAATTTCTCCCAAAGCACTTCGTCGATGTCCGGGACCGGTTTCAGCTCAAGCCCGATGGCACGATCACACAGCTCCTGCAGTTCCTCTATGACAGGATCATGTTGGCCGCCGACCAGGATCTGCGGCAGCCCGCCCGAATGAATGACCTCGCCGGGCTTGTTGATGAAACCGGAAAGGTAGGTGGCGCCACCGATCACGCGCTCGCCCTGCACATGACGCCGAAGAATTTCGACGCTATCGATGCCGTTTTGCAGCGTAACGACGCGCGTGTTATCGGCCATGAGCGGAGCGATCGACGCAGCGGCATCCTCGCTGTCGTAGAGCTTCACTGCAAAGATCACCAAATCGACGGGACCGATATGAACCGCGGCGTTGCTCGCGGACACAGGCGCAAGAACAAAGCTGCCGAGGTCGCTCTGGATCCTCAGACCAGTCTGGAGCATTGCCGCGAGGTGCGCTCCGCGAGCAATGAAGCTCACGTCGCCCCCTGCCTGGGCTAGCCTGGCGCCAATATATCCGCCGATGCCGCCCGCTCCCATCATTGCGATCCGCATGCCGTCCCCTCGACGTCAGCTGTCGCCATCAACCCGCCATGCATTGCGGACCGATTGGTGAGCCCGACTAATATTAGCAGTTTCTTCAGTGACCAGCCAGTTGGCACGTCACTCCGGCTGAGCAGATTTCCGAGACGGGCATCGCAATGGATGCTCACCATCCCGCCGGACAAAGTAACTGAGGAGGATGTCCTTTGCCGACGCTTCCACCTGGCGCCTTTGACATCTGCACCACCTCACCGAGACCGGCGGGGTGTCGGCTGGCACGATTTAGCCCGGACTATTCCAGGCCCGCTCGACGCAGGCCCTCGACGTATCTGGCGCGGTCCTCAGTCCGTATCAGCGGGTGGTATTTCTCGACCCACTCGATGCTGAGATTCGGCTGTAGACGTTTGCATTCGACGAGTCCTTGCCGTGCGGTTTCCAGATCACCGGCTAGTCCTGCGGCTGCTGTGAGTGTGCGCCAAGCGGTTCCAAAGTTTGGTCTCATCAGTACGGCCCGGCGTTCAGCTCTTACCGCTTCGGCGTAACGTCCAGCGACCAGATGGCAAAGCCCTTCGACCGAAAGATTTGCTGCCTGGGTTTGATCAAGGGGGCTCAATCGTCGTGCGATTTCGAGCTGACGGAGGCCATCGTCCGCAAGTCCGGCATAGCCGTACGCTACCCCTAAGATTATGTGGGCGAATACAAAGTTCGGGTTGCGCTGCAGTGCCTCGTTCAGTTCCTCCACCGCCGGCCCAAGTCGTCTTGAAAAAGCGGATATATAACCTGCCGCAAAATGGGCCCATGGGTCGTCCGGATCGAGGTCTATCGCACCCTGAGCAAGCGCGAGGGCACTGGATATGCCCGGCTCAAACTCCAAATTGCCGGAAATTACGCGGGTGGCGAAGGCCCATGCGAGTAGGCTGCGAGCGCGTGCATAGTGAGGATCGAGCTCAATCGCTCGCTTCAAGAGGCTGATGCCAGTGTCCTCGTCTTGGATGACCCATGTCCAGATATAAGGCATTGCTCGGACAACGCAGCCCCACGCGTCGAGACTCTCCGGCGCCTTACTTTGAAGGCGAAGGCGTTCGGCTGCGTAAATCTGCGGCTCTATCGCGGCGACAACGCTGTGAGTGATCTCGTCCTGCACGGCGAAAATATCAGAGGCGGGGCGGTCGTAGCGCTCTGCCCAGATGTGATTGCCGCTGGCGGCGTCAATAAGCTGACCAGTTACCCGCAATCGCTCACCCGCCTTGCGGACGCTGCCTTCAAGTACATAGCGAACGTTAAGCTCACGCGCGACCTGACGGATATCTGGCGCCTTGCCTTTGTACGCGAAGGTCGAATTGCGAGCGATAACGAAGAAGCCCCGCAGCTTGGATAAGGCCGTAATGATGTCTTCCGCGATCCCGTCGCCGAAGTATTCCTGTTCGGGGTCGCCGCTCATGTTCTGGAACGGCAGGACAGCAATCGAGGGCTTGTCGGGTGCGGCCAGTTTTCCAGCGGAAGGGTCAGGCACTATCGGCTCTGTTGCGGTGTCACTGTCTAAGGCTACGCGATAGACTCGCACCGGCCGTGCAATGTTTTTGAGTTCTTTTTCGCCGAGATCCGCGAATTGTTCCTTCAGCTTGTCGCGCACTTGTTCATATGCCGCACCCGACAGGCAAATCCCATTTGGTTCCGCAATGCTTTCCAGACGGGCAGCAATGTTGACACCATCGCCCATCAGGTCGCCGTCGCCCTCCTCGACTACATCGCCAACGTGGATTCCTATGCGGAACTCGATACGCCGATCAGGCGGCACCCCGACGTTGCGTTCGAGCATGGCGTTCTGCACTTCGATGGCGCATCGGACGGCATCGACCACGCTGCGGAACTCAACAAGGGTCCCGTCACCGGTGCGTTTCACCACTCGTCCGATGTGTACCGCGATGGTCGGATCAACAAGGTCGCTGCGGAGCGCCCGCAGGCGCGCGAGAGTCCGAGCTTCGTCCAAGCCAGCCAATCGGCTGTATCCGACGACATCGGCGGCCAGGATCGCCGCAAGCTTGCGGGTCTCGCTCATTTGCCCCTCCTTCTTTGGGATATAGCACAGACTCGGGGGGGCAGCTTCATTTTGATCGGCTCGACCTGCAGCCGCTTCGGGTCCGCAGTGCGACCTTGCCAGCGATTGTCGAAAGGAGTCGCTGCGTCTCGCTGAATTTGACCCATTGCGGACATCGTGACTAGGCGCGATGATTTCAACGGCACCAAGTCGGCTTCACGAACTTAGGGGAGAATTTGCATGGCTGAGTTCAACGTCGGCTTCGTGATTTTCCCGAACATCACTCAACTCGACTTCACCGGCCCGTTTGAGGTCCTGAGCCGGCTTGCAACGCCGCCGTCGATCTCGGCTCGCAGCAAGTTCCCGCAATCGCGCACCCACGTCGCCGCCAAGACCATGTTGCCCGTCGTGAGTGACCGCGGCCTTGGCATCATGCCCAACTGCACTTTCGAAACTTGTCCCGCGCTCGACCTGCTTTGCGTGCCGGGCGGCTCGGGCGTTGTGGAAGCGCTCGCCGATGCAGTGACGATCGACTTCATTCGCCGGCAGGGCGCGCATGCACAATACGTGACATCGGTGTGCATGGGGGCGTTTCTTCTTGGAGCAGCCGGACTGCTGAAGGGGCGGCGGGCAGCGACGCATTGGGCCTATGTCGACCTATTGCCTCTGGTTGGCGCGCGTCACGAAGAGGCGCGTGTCGTGCGAGACGGCAACGTCTTCACGTCGGGTGGCGTATGTGCAGGAATCGACTTCGCATTGAGCATCATTGCCGAACTTGCAGGGCCGGAGGTCGCGCAAGCCATCCAACTTGGGATTGAGTACGACCCGTCGCCGCCTTTCGATGGCGGCCATCCCGACAAGGCGACCGAAGCGGCCACAACTCTGATGGTCCACCGCAACGAGGAGGCCCATGCGGGCATCAAGCAAGGGCTCGAGAAGTTTTCGTACAAGTAAGGTGTAGCCACTCTTCGGCAGTGCGCCGCGCCTCACGGGAGGTAGCTGCGGGGGGGTATGACCTCGCAAACTGTCGCCCGTCGAATTGTCCGCTGTGATTGCCGCTAAGCCGGCCATGTCTGCTCCCAGATGATGGAACGGCCGGCGGAACGACCGAGGTGAAGGTGCAAGGCCGACGTGGGCAGATGGCGCGCTTCTAATCCTGTCGTAGAGGAAGGTATCAGTTGGTTGATCGTCTGGGCTCGCCGAAGCAACAGCGACACTTATGGACTTGTCTCCATGCCGTGACTATCCTGATGCAGTAGTCACGATCGTTCTGGTGCCGGATGGCCAAGCAAAGCGCGCCGCGACGCCTCGCCGCGATAATGAGCGCGGACGTCGTGGGGTATTCGCGCCTGATGGGGCTCGACGAAGTGGGGACTCTCAAAGCGCTCAAGCAGCGTCGCAGCGAAGTCCTGGCACCTCTCATCGCCAAGTACTACGGGCGCCTCGTAAAGGTAATGGGCGACGGAGTACTGGTGGAGTTCGCAAGCGCGGTGAACGCCGCCCAATGCGCGCTTGATCTGCAGCACGAAACAGCAAAGGCGAATAGGTCACTGCCTGAGCCCAAGCGCATAACTTTGCGCATTGGGGTCAACCTCGGTGACATTATCGTCGAGGGGAGTGACATCTATGGCGACGGTGTCAATGTTGCCGTGCGGCTCGAAACCCTCGCGGGGCCTGGCGAAGTGTGCATTTCCGCGAGCGTGTTCGACCAGGTGAAGCGCAAGCTCGACGCCGCCTTTGACGAGTTGGGAGAGCAAGCACTAAAGAATATCGCCGAGCCCGTGCGTGTGTATCGTCTGCGGCCGCTGCCGGGCGATCATATCGAAAGTGTCATCGAACCGACCCCGCCGAGGCTTCCCGCCAAGCCTTCTTTGGCGGTGCTTCCGTTCACCAACATGAGCGGCGATCGCGAGCAGGACGTCTTCGCAGATGGGCTGACTGAAGACCTGATCACCGACCTGTCTCGAAATGAGGGGTTGTTCGTCATCGCGCGACACTCCACCTTTGCCTACAAAGCCAAGGCGATAGACGTCCGCCAAATCGCCCGCGAGCTTGGCGTCCGTTATGTGTTGGAAGGCAGTGCGCGCCGCATCGACGGACGCGTTCGCATCAACGTTCAGCTTATCGACGCGACCGGCGGCGATCACCTCTGGGCGGAGCGCTTTGACCGCGGCATCGAAGATATATTCTCGGTGCAGGACGAGGTAACGGGCAAAATTGTCGAGGCCCTTGTCGGCCGACTTACCACGTTGCCCGCGCGCAGCCGCCCGAAAAATCTTGAGGCCTATGAACTCTGCTTGCGAGCGCGTCCGCTCATAGCCCATCTTGCCGGATCCGCCGAAGCAATCCGCGAGTGCGAGATCCTGCTGAGGGAAGCGATCACGATCGAGCCGGGTTATGCTGAAGCTATGCGCTGGCTCGCCTTCACCCTTTGGTCGTATTGGGCTCACAGCATAGGCTCGCCAGAAACCAAGAGGCCGGAGTCGATCGCGTTTGCGCTTCGCGCCGTAGAGCTCGACCCGAACGACGCTGGCAATCACTGGGTGGTTGGCTACCTGCAGGCCTATGAGCGTCGTTGGGCGGAGTCGGAAGCCGCTTTCGCCGCTGCCCTTGCGCTCGATCCCAATCACGCGGATACCCTTGTTATGAGTGCCGAAATGCTTATGTGGGACGGCCGCATCATTGAGGCAACCGACATGATCCTCAGAGCCTTTCGGCTTAATCCGCACCCAGCCGGCTGGTATTTCTGGATCTTGGGAATGGTCCACTACGCTGCTGGCCGGTATGATGCGGCAATCGACACCCTGCGCAGTGAGTCGACCTATCGCTCGGGCTCAAGGAAGGTGCTCGCAGCCGCGCTTGCGCTGGTCGATCGCGACCGCGAAGCGCGTCGAGAGGCTAACATCTTTATGGCCAATAACTCCCAGTTTTCCCTAGGACGGTGGGCTGCCTCCCAGCCGGCGCGCCATTTGGTCGTGGTCCAATACTTCGTCGACGGCATGCGCAAGGCCGGCCTGCCTGACTGACAAGTGTGCCGTTCGCAAATACGCCAACGGCGGCTCTCTGGCAAACGCGTCGCCTCTGTCATCGAAGGCGACACGATCGAGGTCCACGGCCAACGAATTCGCTTTAACGGCAGCGACGCGCCGGAGAGCTTCCTGGTGGCGTCGAGGCCGGTGCAGTGCGCGTTCGTCACCTGGGATTGCTATCAATTGCCTTGGCGCGGTGAAGGGCGCAATCCAAGCCTTCCAGGACATTAGTCGCGCCGTCCGACCGGGTCACACCGACAGCCGTCACTCCGGTAATCCCGCGATGCGCATATGTGCGGCCCAGCGTTCGAACCGAACGGGGTCGGTGTATAGCTTCTCCCATTTCTTGCGTTGTTCGCGAATGGTATCGCCGGGCGAATCTTTTAGGAAAGCCGCAAGCGCTTCCTTTGCCTCCCGGTCCTTTCCCAGGCAGGCGAAAATCCCGGCAAGCATTCGGTGCGCGCCGCTCGGAATACTGGCCATTTTCCGCATCTCCGTCAGCGCAGCCCCGCAATCATTCTTTTCGTAGAGTGCCCAGCCCATGTCCCAATGGTACCAGTCAGGGTAGAAAGGATCGATACCCATGGCCTGCTTGATCCGTTCGATCGCTTCGTCGATGCGGCCGACGAGGAGCAGAGGAGCCGAGCTGGCCTCGAGGATCTCCGATTTGCTGGGGTTCAGGGCGATCGCCTGCTCATACCGTGCGAGGGCCTGATCCAGCTCGCCGGCTTCGGTATGAACGCGGGCGCGAACATAATAGGCGTCGGCGTCTTCAGGAGCGAGCAGGATAGCCTTGTCGGCGTACCAGGCGGCCCGCTTCAAAGCCTCGTCGAAGGTGTATTCCTGCCGGTGCCACCCGAATACCGCGTCATTGCGATAGGAAAAGGCCAGCGCCATATAGCCGAATTGCGAGTTCGGATCCGCTTCGATCGCCTTCAGGTTCAGCTGCCGGAACAGATCGTTCCCCGCAGCAGAGAAATCCTTGTCGAGCTCGGAAAGTCCCATCAGGTGATAGTGGAGCGCGCTGACCCGGGCAGAGTTGCTCTCAGGCCAGGCGCGCTCGATCCTGTGCCCGACCCGGTCCGCAAGCGTGCGGATGATTTCTTCCTGGACGACGAAAAGATCTCCGATTTCGCGATCGTAGGAATTGGCCCAGACATGTGATCCATCATGTGCATCCAGCAATTGGGCGGTCACTTTCAGCCGATCTCCGATCTTCTGCTGGCTGCCTTCGAGCAGGTAGTCCACACCAAGGTCATCTCCGATTTGCCTGGCGTCGGTGGGCTTATCACGGTACCTGAAGCTCGAGTTTCGGGCGATGACGGCATAAGTCTTGCTCCGCGCCAGCTCGGTAATGACCCCGTCGGCAACGGCATCGCTGAGATATCCCTTATCGGCACCTGTGCTCATGTCATCGAAGGGAAGGACGGCAATTCTCGGCATGTCGCTGGAACGAACCGGAGGGGCTCGCCACATCTCGGCTCCGTGGTACGCACCGATCGCTGCCGCGACGAAAACGATCGTAGCGAGAATGAAGCCGGCTCGCGGCAATCGTGACCTGGCTCCTCCCGTGCCGGCGGCGGCGCTTGGAGCAGTTGCCGGCGGATCGGCATTCAGCCTGTAGCCCCTCTTGGGGAAGGTTTCCACTATCGCGTGCGCGTCCTCGCCCAACGCGCGGCGAATGTCGGCAATGCATTGCGTAAGGCTGTCTTCGGTAACGAAGGTATCGGGCCAGACCGCCTGCATCAGCGCATCCTTGGACACGATCTCGCCCGAGCGCGCCGCGAGTGCTGAGAGCACCTCTGTGGACTGGCTGCGAAGATCGACCGCTTTGCCTTCAACGGTCCGGAGTTCTCCCTTTTTCGTCAGGAAAACAAAACCGCCGAAAGTGATCGTTTCAGCAGATTTCGGGTCAATTTCAGGAGTCTTTCGGGACATTTCACGCCCCTGACGCGCTCCCTCAGCATAGCCAATTCGGCGCTCGCATCCAAGCGATTCAAGCAGCACCGGATTGGAAGGAGGACGACATGAGTCCCACCAGACTCATCATCGCTCTTGCTCTTCTTGTGTCAGCGCAAGCGTCTGCGGCGGCGGATCCCGACATCGCGAGACTCTGTGGTTCCCGACCATGTCAGGGAGATTAGCGGGGCGATGGAACCGTATCTTTTAATTACCCTTCTGTTCAATTTCGACGGCACTGTAGTAGCCGGCAGTCATGACAATGGCTTTCCTCCCAAGGTGTTGGTTTCAGAGGCCGAATGCAAATATCTGAAACATCAATATGAATTTATGTGGCATCCTGTTGGTCTTAACTATCTGTCTACCGCCTACATCTGTGAGAGGGAATAAATAATTACCGCTTCTGCCTACAATGCTCAGACGACGTTCTAACCCGCAGCTGTTACTGTCTCGCCAGCTTCAGGGAGTAGGTCAGCGAAGGCGACCCCTTGCATCATCCCTGGGCACCAGCGACGACTTCTATCTCTCGTCCGAAGACCACTGCAACTGCACCATGGAATGTAGTCCCCCGTCATATTAGCGAATGCTAATCTGTGAAATGAAATCGCAACTCTTAGCGCGGAACTTCAACGGCCACCAAGCACGTCCGCGAAGGGTGCGGCTTCTCATCGTTGAGCACGTGCTTCCTCAGGGAAATGCTCCGTCCTGGGGAAAAATTCATCTGCCAACCGCCGCACAGACTCTGCCCACCCCGAGCTTCGCTGTCCATTCAGACGTCATCCGGCTGTCCAATGCCCATCCTTCGAAAACATCCGCGAGGTGCACCAAATGTCGGTAGCCGAGTTCGCTGCGCACCTTCGACCAGCTTACCTCGGAAGCTTCTTGGAAATCCGGCGGAACCCGCCATGACGCTGGATGACCTTTTCGGACACGCGGTGAAATTCTGCCATCAAACCGGAAAATCTTCCGGATCACTGCGCTCCAGCAACTCTGTCGATCCAAACACGTCGTAGAAGAGTGCAATCACCTGGCGCCGCTCGCCAGCGAGCTGAATTGCTTGAACACGACTCTTCATCGTCAGCAGCCGTCAAGAATGAGCCGTAAGCTGGTCAGAACACTCCATTTGCAGCAGCTAAGCAAGCGATGCCCGAAGCGGCACTGGTGACCGGTTGGAATGTGTAGGCGTGAAGTGGAAGGTGAACGCTGAAGGCATCGAGCAACGGACGCACCTGAGCGAAACACCGTTGCCGGTTTCCCTAGGGCGACTGCAAAAGCCCGACCACTAGGAACCGGAGCAGTGTCGATGCGATGCCACTGATCGCTGCGCATCTGTTAGGTACGTGAGTTTCGTCACAGACGGATCGGGGAAGCGACCTACCTTGCGGTGTGTGTTCCGTTGGCGGTGAAGGATGTTTTCCGATGTTTGTGAACCTCCCTTTGCTTGTGAAGCTTCCGATTGTCGTAGCTGGTCCCCTTGTGGATTGGCTCGGTCGCCGAGCCGATCAGAGGGCGCTATTGAAGGCAACAGACGACCTGAGCGGGTCCCCGGCTGAGATGCTCAGTGATATCGGGATTTCCCGTGACGACATCGAGACCGCGCGATGGTCCGCGCGAAAGTTAGGCTAAAAAAAGGCCCGGCCGCCGAGCGCCGGCGATGTCGTTACTTAGGCGAACCGTCAGAGGCCGCTGTTGCACGCCTGCCTGTGGCCAGGTGCCACGGGTATATCGTTTTACACAATCAACAAAGGGCTATCGCTATTAGTTAGCGAGGACTAATATGCCGGTGCAGTCGAGAGGGCCGCCTGCATGTCGGGTCGATCTGCTTTAGCTCCTGATACAATCGTCTCGACCACGATGCCCATCCCCATTTGCCTTGGCATTGCCCCTGACGAGCCTTGGATAGAAACGTTTCAAACCGATCAGGATGTTCGTCAGTATTGGCGAGGCTATGCCCTTGGTGGCGCGGTGTGCTCCGTTGTGCTGATCATCGAGCTTGTGGCAATTCACCTACTTATGGCGTCCTGACGGAGCCGGTTACACTCTGGGGATAATAAGCGGAGGCCAGCCGGTAGGGGGAATGGCTGCTAAGGCTTCGATAAACATCATGCGAATCACCGGACGCGACCTCACCATTCTCGGGGATAATGCCCGGAGATTGCAGCGCCAGGCGCAGAAAGATCAGGAGGCCGTCTGCCCTGAAGGGCCGAGGCCAATCCATTGATGATGGACGGAGGCAAAGGAAATCCGCACCCGAGCTGGAACCATCACCTCATCAACTCGCCCAACCATTTGCCCATTGACCGTCTCGGCGAGGGGCACTGCCCGCCGACTTTGGCTCATGGGCATGGCATCCAGCCGTTCCGCTGCTCTGGCTTACGCGAGCGTACGATCTTCGTCCGACCCAGCCAGCCGGCTGTATCCGACGACGTCGGCGGCGAGGGTCGCCGCGAGCTTGCGGGTCTCACTCACGTTGCCCCTCCTTTCGCGTGGGCTCGCTGCGCTCAGCACAACCCACTTTGCCGCGCCAGGTCGCGGAATAGCTTCTCATCATCGGGCCGCATTCTGCTTGTCCGGATGAACAACTCGTTTCCATTCTCCGGGCTTTCGCCGTTCACCACCTGTGCAAGATGCGTCGCCTCCTCGATCCGACCGGCCGCAGTCAGCGACAAGACCGCAATACGCCTTATATGGGCGTGAGCGTTGCGATGGAGCGTAGCGCGCACAGCCCACGCAGCAGCCTCGTCGGCTCTTCCGAGCCGCAGCAGGGAAATTGCCCGCACCGCTTGATTGGGACCTAAGAAGGGGTCGAACGGCGACAGTTCTCTGGCATGGTCGGCTGCTTGAATGGCAACCTTTGCATCCCCTGACCAGCCGTCGGTAAAGGCCCGCGCGTAATGCCCAAAGGCATAGGAAGGGCTGAGGATAGTTGCGCGCTCCAGCGCGTCAGTGGCTTCTTCGAGTGCGCCCATGATCCAGAGCGCGCGCCCGAGAGCGCAATGCGCCGCAGGGTCGTATGGGTCGACCGCCACGGCGCGGGCCGCAAGATCGTGAGCGAGTTGCCCTTCCACCGAAAGATGCGACGGATCAAACAGGAAGGCCTTCAAGAAATGTGTGAACGATAGGCTCGCGTACGGACTGGCAAAGCGCGGATCAAGGTCGATCGCGGCCTTGAATAGATCCTCGGCGACCGTATTGTCCTGGCCGGTGAACATGTGCATGTGGCCCAGGCCACGGTGATAGGCTTGCCATGCATCCAGTTCGTGAATAGCCCGCCCAGTCGCGATGTTGCGCTCCGCGAGATTGACCTCGTCCGCGATCAGCATTGCAATTTCGTCGGCCAAGGCCTGCCCGAACTGCGAGATCAATGCGAGGGGCTTCGAGAATCTTTCGGAAAAGAGCGCGCGGCCGTCAGCCGCCGCGACCAACTCGACATCGACCCGCAGCGTCGGTCCGTGCAGCGTGATGTTGCCGGCGCATACATAATCGCAGCGAAGCAGCCGGGCGGCCTCCAGGCTGTTCAATCCGAGGGATGACAAAGCCTGTAGCGAGTTCGCTGCGATGACGAAGACGGTTCGCAGTCGGGCAAGGTCGCGGATAATGTCCCTCAGCAACCCGTCCCTCAAGACATGGAGGCGCCGGGAGGCTATGTCCTCGAGCGCGAACGGCAGCACTGCGATCGCCGGCCTGTCGCGCCCGGAGACGCGAGCAGCCTGTGCTTCAGCCGATCTCGCCGGTCCCAAAAGAGGCATTGTCGACCTGCTTTCATCAGCCAACAACTCGAACGCACGCCGCAAGGAAGGGTCGCCTGGAAAATCCGTTGCGTCAGGCCGCGTTTCAGGCTGAGCTGAGGAGTAGCGCGGCCCGACGTTCGATTGTGCGTCCGCGGTGGCTGAATCATCGGCTCGATCGTTTGCCTCCTCCTCAAGCGTGAGCATGTAGCCGCGCTTTGCGACCGTCTTGATCAGGGTTGCCCCCTCCTCCCCGAGGACGCTCCGAAGATCGCGGACGGTCTGTGTCAATGCATCGTCAGTTACGACGAGGCCCTGCCACACGACCTCGAATATCTGATCTCGACTCACCACACGGTTTGCGTGCTCGACCAGATAGACCAACAGGGAAAAGGTCTTCGCGCGAAGGTAGACCGGGCGGCCGTTCTCCAAAAGAAGACCCCGCTCCCGGTCGAAGGCGTATGCGCCAAGCCGGATGAGAGCTTTGTGCGCTTGATCGGCCCCGCTCAACGGCGTTCTCCCCTGAAGGGTGCCTAGGTATACCGAATCTCCTCATATTAGGAAACTCTCAACTAAAGACCATTGGATTCTTGAACCCCCAAGTTTCGTCTCAATTTCGGAAATCTTTCCGCTGGATATCAGGCCTGGCCCCGCAAGCTCACCTAGGCTGCGACTGCCGCCATAGCAGGCGGCTCAAGAGGAGAGGACGCCATGGCCACCATCGAATTCCTGCACAGAGCCGGGTTGCGACGCCACCACGAGAGTCGTGCTGTCCGCCCCATTTTCGCCCTCCTGAAAGTAGCGGCTTCTGCCATTCTATGGCTGCCACGTTTTTGGGCACATCGAACGCAACTCGCCCCTCTTGCGTCTATGAATATACGCGAACTTCAGGACCTCGGCCTGAACTCTTGCGATGTTGCAAATGCTTTTGCGCAGCCGAATGAGCAGGACCCGACAGTGTACCTAGCGGCTGTTGCCCGCGAGCGCAGGCTGCGAAGCCAAACCTAGAGCACTGATCAAAGACAAGTCGATCCCGTCGCCTGGAACACTTCTCGCAGCCACTGCCCTTGGCTCCATGAACTCCTCGCCGCGGTGCGATTTCCTTGCGAACGATGTTCTAATACGACGTCAGCGTATTGCTCCATGCCTGATCCCCGTCTCTCGCTAAGTGGTCGGTTGACGACACCACGTCGAGGAACAGTATGGCGGCCAGTTTTCGGTCAGGCGCAATCTAGCGGCGTCACACCGGTAAGAAACGACTGGATGTCGGCCAGGATCGTATCCATGTCCTTGGCGACAAAGGTGTGTATGTCCCCGGGCTACTCCTTCATTTCTGCTTGAGGTACGCGCCGCGCCATGTCGCGCGCGGCTTCAGCCGATGCAACCGGATCGTGAGAACGGATCACGACTAGCGTTGGCACTGATATCGCAGGAAGGATATTCCAGATATCGATGTCCCGATTCATCGCTTCGTAGGCCGCATATGCGGACGGGATAGGCGATGGCCACCTCACCACTTCGCGCGTACTTCGTTCGGGGTCATCTCTTTTGCCTTACGGGGAGCTTACTCTCGTTGAGCCGCGGCCCCGGCGCTATCTGGAAATGTTGGCCGGGCTCCTTTCGTTTTCGCGGAGGGCGTTCGACCTGCTGTAGTGTGGCATAAGTCGCCTTGGGTTCCCACTTCATCGCGAGGGCCCCTCCAGCGTGGTGGACGGCAATGTCTGCTTTTCGCGGCGGGAGAGCCTCACCTCCACGGCCGAAAAGAGGCGCCAAGTGGCCATTCGCGTCGTGGGTGTTGGCGGCCGGAGGAATGTACTCATTCCATTGATCTTTTTTCGATTCGAGCCATTGGCCGACAGCGACGCTTGATGCTTGCCACAGGCAAACCACGTCAGGCGTTATGCACCAACCTATCTTGGTTCGCTCGGTTTTGGCCGCCGGCGTTGCCGGAATCTTCTCTCGGCATATCTATGGCAGAGAGAGCAGAGCGGTCGCGAACTCCTGGCCCTCAAGCCGCTAACGGGCAACGGATCACGAGCTGCTGTTTTGACGTGATTGGAATACCAAGCCGCTGACTTGCGTTTAATCAAAGAGCACGAGGCGAATCCGAACGGAGGACGTTCGATGCATGCTGGCTTCTCACAAAACTTGATCATAGCTGGATTGGGAGCCCTCATAGTCAGCTGCGCTGGCGTTCCCGCTCAGAAAATGGTTCCCACAAGCGGTTACGGCCCCAACCCTACCCTGCCGAAACCGACATCCACGCTGATTCCGACCGTCAACGTCGCGGAGGCAACAGGCTGGCAGAAAGGTGATATGCCGACCCCGGCGAAGGGGCTCAGGGTGACGGCGTTCGCCACCGGCCTCGACCATCCGCGCTGGCTGCACGTGCTCCCCAACGGAGATGTGCTTGTGGCCGAAACCAATGCACCTGCCAAGCATGACGACGGCTTCAGCCTCAGAAAGCTCTTTATGAACCAGGCCATGAAACGAGCCGGCGCTGCGACCATCAGCGCTAACCGCATCACGCTCCTGCGCGACACCAATGGCGACGGCGTTGCGGATGTGCGCAGAATTTTCGTGGAAGGCCTCAATTCGCCATTCGGCATGACGCTTTCCAAAGGGAAGCTCTATGTCGCCGAGACCGACGCGCTCGTCGCTTTCCCCTACTCCAATGGCCAGACCCGAATAACCGCGCCGCCGGAAAAGATCGTCGACTTGCCGGCCGGAGACATCAACCATCATTGGACTAAGGACGTGATCGCAAGTCCGGACGGACGCAAACTCTATGTCACCGTTGGCTCGAACAGCAACGCTGGAGAAAATGGCATCGCCGCGGAGAAGAACCGCGCCGCTCCGTCCTTGAGGTGGATCGGTCTAGCCGCAGCACCCGGGTTTTCGCGTCCGGGCTGCGCAACCCGAACGGGCTCTCCTGGAATCCCGAAACCGGTGAGCTTTGGGTCGCCGTAAACGAGCGTGACGAGATTGGCGATGATCTCGTGCCTGATTACATCACTTCAGTTCGCAACGGTGCTTTCTATGGCTGGCCCTATAGCTATTATGGGCAGAACGTCGACGAACGCGTCAAGCCGCAGCGCCCTGATCTTGTGGCGGAGGCGGTCAAGCCCGACTATGCGCTCGGCTCCCATACCGCCTCTCTAGGACTGGCTTTCTCCAGCCGCACGTCGCTCGGCACGGCCTATGGCAACGGCGCTTTCGTTGGCCAGCATGGCTCATGGAATAGAAGCGTACACAGCGGTTATAAGGTGATCTACGTGCCCTTCCGCGACGGTAGACCGAGCGGGCCGCCGAAGGATGTGCTCACCGGCTTCCTCGGACATGATGGCAAGGCGATGGGCCGTCCGGTCGGCGTTGCTGTCGATCAGGCCGGCGCACTTCTCGTCGCCGACGATGTTGGTAACGTCATCTGGCGGGTCAGCCGAGCGAAGGGGCGTTAGCGCGGTGCCTTTCTGACCGCTTTTTCCGTAAGCGCGATCTCGAGCGCCTTCGAATACAACGACTGCTTTCGGGGCACAGCAAATCTTACCTGTACCGCCGAGATGACGCGCAAAGCGTCCATAGCCTTTTTTGTTTCGAACCCTTAGGATGCTATCGACACTTCCGTGTCATGCAGCGGAACAATCCCGGTGGCATAAAGAACAACGGCGTCATCGAACTCGCCGATTGAAGGATCCCCGGTCCGGCTGAACGCCACAACACCGGCGCCGGCCGCTACCTTGTTCCGGAACATTTTAGCAATATTGAATGTTTATTTGGTTATGGAAAACGACCCTGCTTGCCGCGCTGCCTTGCGCATGATCCGGGCGACGATCGAGGAGCATTGCCCACCCGGCGTGCTGATGAGCGAGGAGCAGGTGAATGGGCACTAGGGCCCGACGCTACTCGACGAGGCCGAGGCACTGTCGGTTGTTGCCACCGTGGAGCGGCTGAGTTTTGAGCCCCGAGCAATACCTCCAGCGCCGAGCATAAAGACGTGAGTTTCCACAAGCACCGGGGTTGCCTGCTGTTATGACGTGAGGAGGCCGAGCTGCTCACCAAAAGGGCGTCGGGAGGCGCTTGGGCCGGCACCGCCTAGCTTGCCTTGTGGTAGGCCTGGGTGGTCTGAACCGCCTCAAGTAGCTCCTCTTCCGTTCTCCGGCCGCTCTCGAACAAGTTGACCAGTAGCAGGGCAGTCGCCTCAGCATCCGGACAGCCCGGCTGGCAACCCCGCTCGCGGCACAGAACCTCGAACACGCGCTTCAGCACGTCGAGATCTTCTGGATAAAAGGCATTAGGCGGTAGGTGCCGTTGCATCTCTCTGTTCCCGTCGGAGGCGAGAGTGCGTTGGTCGCTCTCAAGCAGCGGAGCCAAAAGCTTCTTATCCGGCAGGATGTTGGATCAGCACGGCGTATGCGAGGCCAACTAGCAGGATGAGCACAAGCCCAGCGATGAGGATGCTAATGGCGATCCATAGGCGTCTCGATTTCTTATCGTTGCTCACTCTGCCGGCTGCCCAGTTTTAGTCGCGCAAGGCGACAAAAAGCCCGCCGGCCGAAGCCAGCGGGTGAAGTGGGTCTCGGCCCGGCACGTGGGCCAAGAAGTTAATCATGCGCTCACAGCCGGCCGGGCGCGCCTACAAATGTTAAGAACTCGCAGGCTGCGGTCGCGCCGCCGTCTACACCGCCTAGAATTCGGCAGCCCGCTGCCGGTGGCTGAAAGCTAAGCCTGCGAAGAGCAAGCTTCACTAGCCGCTAACTCATCTCGCCGGTCGAGCGCTTCCTGCTGTGCCCGCTCGCGCGCGAGGGTAGACTCCTGGCAATGGAGGGTCGGCGGCCGGCGGCTTCTTCATATCGTCCTCTGTTCGCAGGTAGCGTAACTTTAGCTGCGGCTGATATACATGGCTAGGCCGGCTGCCTCACAACGGCAGGCTTAGGCTTGGCGGTCAACCACCAACGCTACCCAACGGAACCGCCGGACCGCTGCTGTTCGTTGTCGCGCATATAAGCCGACGCTTGTCGGCAAGCGTCATGCTCGCCAGCGCCGTTCGGCGCCGCGGGAAAGAATGCCGATTTCGGCTTCAGTCAGCGTGATCTGGTAGCGCTGTAGGGCATTCTTCGAGTAGATGTCGTCAGCAATAATCGAGACGGTCACATCGCCGTTCTCGTCGATTTGCACATCGTCGATCCGGAGCGGCGCTGAGTATATGCATTTCGGTGATGATCTTGGCTTTCGCGCAGGCTGAGTAGACAATCGCATGTGAAGAAGATCCCGTTGCCAGCAATTCGGCTGACGCAAGACTTATGCCAGCAAATTCGGTCCCGAGATGAGACAGGCCCGTCGGCTACTCCCACGTTCGTCCTTTTGGATACGTGCCTACTATTTCGGCCGGGGCGTATTGTTCGCTAGCCGGCGTCCGCGTTCGTACTCAGCGTCGGCTGGGCGGCTCGGCGGTTCAACCCAACGCACACCAACAGAGCGCGGGCCCGTCGGGCCACTTATGAACAAGGTGTCCAGCCCTTGCGCTACTCCGGCGTCAGGCGTGCTTGGAGGTTCCAAGCAAACATCGTTCCTCCCTTTGAAGGATGATGTCAGCCGCACATCGCGCTAGTTTGCTGAGAGAAGATCGGCATTTCCTCTTCAGCCGATCGTTCCGGCACCCGTCGCTGACTGCGGATGAACCAGCGGCGACGGGAGCGCCCGACCAGTTTGAGCGACCGGTGGCAAGGCGGACCTATGAATCCGTAAGGCAGCGATCCTTCGTTTGTACGACGGAGGTTTTCGCGACGATAGGCATGGGTCCGGTGGCAGACCCAGGAGGATAACTTTTTTGATCACCAGGCAACAAATCCGCACCCCCCGTACAATGCTTGGATGGACGCAAAACGAACTCGCGCAGGCGGCAGAGATTTCCGGAATGGCAGTGAGAAATATAGAAAGCGGGGCTACAGCCGATCCGCGCCCGAGCACGGTTGCTGGCGCTTCGACAAGCTCTGGGCCGGCGGCACGGAATTCCTTGGAGAGACGATAAGACCTGATAGGGGAGTGCGGCTGCGCATTACCTCATCAGGGACTTAACCGGCCGCAGCGGGCCCATCCTGCCAATAGAATAGAAGAGCCCGCCTCCGTTTAAGGAAGCGGGCCTGGCGCCAATAAGCCGTTGCAGCTCTAACCGCCGGTCGCGGACTTGGGCGCTGGTGCCGCAGGCTTGGCGACGGAAGGGGCTTCCACCTTCGGCGCGTTTACGGAGACGCTGACCTCCTTGGTGCCGCCATTGCCGTTGACGTTAATGACGCCCGTGAAGAACAGCAGCCCGACGATGGCTAAGATTGCAAGGACAATTGCAACTGCTGCGCCGCCACCGCCCGAGTTTACCACTGTAGGTCCGTCCGACATAACATCCTCCATTAGAAATATTGCAGATATTTTAGAACGGACTAATTCAGTCTTTGTTCCCGAAACCGCGATCGGCGAAATTTGTTGATCTAGACTTGTTTCATATTGGTACAGCTAGGCGCGCCAGTACTAGACCTGGCGCCGGTCCCCGGTCAGCGCTGGGGCGATTTCGAATCAGCCTGACCTATCAGCCGCTCCAACCGGGCGACGTGCTCCGCTCGCGTTTCGATGAACTTGCGTAGGAATTCTTCGGCTTCGTCTGTCGGATGACCATCCCGTGCAAGCGTTTTGATGAGAGCGCGCTGGCGGGCGATTATTGCCTCGCCTTCCCGGACGTGGCGCTCTGCCATCTGCACGAGAGTTTCGCGGCGAGGCATGAGACTTACTTCCGTATAATCCACTCCACCAACTGCGGATCGACAGCTGACAAGCCGGTAAAGGTCTGGATCAGGTGCGCGGCGAGTTCTCGCCATTGGCTCTCGGGCAGGCCCTGGCCTCTTTGTGAAACGCAGATTTGATGATTTCGACATCCAATGCCGATAGGGATTTTGAATTCGCCATGATTCCTCTCACACATTGGCGGGGGCGAAGACAATTCCCCGCGAACGGAGAGGATTATATCCCTACGCGATTAATTTCGCGAGTCCTTATGAATGCCGGGTAGAGCCTCAGTTTGAGATTTGCACGCGGCTGCCCCAGGTCACGATGGAATGGAGCGTGGCGCGGAACTGTCGGGCCGCTTACGGGCAAGCCGTCCAGCCCTTCCGCTGCTCCGGCGTTACGGCATGGTTGGTGAATTGGAGATTTCGATCGTCACGGCCGGCGGCGCGGCATTCGCTGCAATAGATGATCTCCAGCAGATCCCAATGAAGGCAAGGCTGATCCCGCCCGAACCGCTTGGCCAGCTCGGCGACATCGAGGACGGCGCGACGCTGGCAGCCGAAGCAGTGGACTGACAAGCCCGTGCCGGCCGCAAGCTTGTCGCCGAGCGTGCCTTCCGAAAAGGGATACTTGTTTGACATCGTGGCGATCCTCGTAAATGGGGTCGCCGCACCGATGAGGGATTTATTCCTGACGCCTGCCGGCTTCAAGCTCTTTCAGGAAATAAGCTTCGTTGAGGAGCTTTTCCCAATCCGTGCCGAAGCGCTCGATCAAATCGTGAGCCTGTGCTTCCGTGAGATTCGCTTCTCGCGAGAGTCTCCCGGCGAGTAGGTCGAGTTCGGTGAGATCAGTCTCGGGCAAACTGCCACCGCGGTGCTGCATCGCGTGGGCGATAACCTCGAACACGCTGCCGACTTCCTCATAGATCTCGCTGACCTCAATGCCCTCCCGGTCCGCAGCTTCCATAGCTTGGTCAGTCAGATCGCTTATCGTGGCAGGGTCATCCGTGACCACTTCGGGCAGATGCTCAGCCATCCAACGCTCGAGAAAATTGGCTCCCCGTGTGCTCATTTTTCCATAAGCATGAGCTGTATATTAGGTTCCGCTCATCTTTTTCGAAACCTTCTCCAGCGGGCTGCGTTGCCTTACGCTCATTGCCGACCACGAAAATCACATAAATATTGCGAATAATATCACATTATCACAAAAAAACTGATATCTTCATGGGATATTGATGTGATATAGACGACGCGTTTCGAAGGCGCCTGCAATGAAAAGCGACAACCGCCGACAAGGCATCATGGATTTCCTGATGGAGGCCGGCACGGCTTCCGTCGACGATCTCGCTTCGCGTTTCGCCGTCTCTAAAATGACCGTGCATCGCGACCTCGACGAACTCGAGGAAAGCGGCTTTCTGCGCAAGCTGCGTGGCGGCGCCACGATCCAGTCGAGCGGCCTGTTCGAGAGCGATTTCCGCTACCGCCAAAAACAGGCGGGCGACGAGAAGCGCCGCCTGGCAGTGGCGGCCGTGGCGATGATCGAGCCCGGCCAGACCGTCATCATCGATGATGGCTCGACGGCCGGTGGCATAGCCGCGCATTTGGCCGAGTTGCGCCCGCTGACCGTGATCACCAATAACCTCGCCGTCATACAGGAGCTGTCAGGGCTCAGCGGCATCACCTTGATCGCGCTTGGCGGCCAGTACAGCAAGAAATTCCACGGTTTCTTCGGCCTCATCGCAGAGGAGACGCTACGGTCGCTTCGCGCCGATGTCGCCTTTCTCTCGTCGTCGGCCATCTACGGCGCTGCGGCATTTCACCAGGACCAGGAGGTCGTGCAGACCAAGAGGCTGATGATGGCGGCCGCGGCGCGCAAATACCTGCTGGTCGATCATGGCAAATTCGGCCGCACGGCATTGCACTTCCTCACCGACCTCAAGGCGTTCAACATCGTCTTCACCGGCGGCGAGCTGGAGCCGCCCGCGCGCGAAGAACTGGAAGCCGCGGGGATTTCGCTGACGGTTGTCGACAACAGAGGTTGAACATCAGGAGCGCAGGCGTGACGTACTGGGTCGGAACAAGCTGGAAAATGAACAAGACGCTTGCTGAAGCCCTCGCTTTCGCCGAAGCGATCGCCGCGTTCACTCCTGGCTTCGACAAGCGCATCCAGCCCTTCGTCGTCCCGCCTTTCACGGCGGTGCGCGAAGTCAAGAAGGCGCTGTCGTCAACGCACATCAAGGTCGGCGCGCAGAACATGCATTGGGCCAACAACGGCGCCTGGACCGGCGAGATCTCGCCGCCTATGCTCAAGGATTGCGGGCTCGATATGGTCGAGCTCGGCCACAGCGAAAGGCGCGAGCATTTCGGCGAGAGCGACCACGCGGTCGGCCTGAAGACGGCGGCGGCGGTGAAGCACGGGTTGGTGCCGCTGATCTGCGTCGGCGAGACGCTGTCCGAGCGCGAGAGTGGCAGGGCAGATGCGGTACTGACGGCGCAGGTCGAAGGCGCGCTGCAGTTCCTGGAGGGAGAAGCAAAGTTAGCCAGGATTCTGTTCGCGTATGAGCCGGTCTGGGCGATCGGCGACAAGGGCATCCCAGCCAGTTCCGACTATGCCGACAAGCAGCAGGCGCTGATCAAGAGGGTGGCCACTGCCCTGCTGCTCGCAACGCCGCCGGTGCTTTATGGCGGCAGCGTCAATCCGCAGAACGCCGCTGAACTGATCGGCCAGCCCAATATCGATGGCCTGTTCGTCGGCCGCTCCGCCTGGCAGGCCGAAGGCTACATCGACATCCTGCGGCGCGCCTCGGCAGCGATCTGAATCCGATCGAAAGCACATTTCAGTCAAAGGAAGGACAAGAACCATGAAGATAGCCCTCGGAGCCGACGTCGCCGGCAAGCCGCTGCTCGACGTGATCGCGGCGCACCTCGCCACCAGGCCCGGTCTTACCGTCAGCGATCTCAGCCAGGCGGGCTACTACGCCGACCTCTCGCAGAACCTCGCCCAGACGATCGTCGACGGCAAGAACGACCGCGGCATCCTGTTCTGCGGCACCGGCATCGGCGTCTCGATCTCGGCCAACAAGGTGCCGGGCATCCGTGCGGCACTCACCCACGACACCTATTCAGCGGAACGCGCTGCCAAATCCAACAATGCTCAGATCATCACCATGGGCGCCCGCGTCATCGGGCCGGAGCTTGCCAAGGCGATCGTCGACACCTGGCTCGCTTCCGAATTCGACGAGAAGGGACCATCGGCCGGCAACGTCCAGGCGATCAACCGCCTCGACGAGGCAAAGCGCTAACGCTGCTTGTTGTGACGCAAGTCCGGACGGAAAACCGCTTCACACTTTTCCTGGAATTGCGCTGTTTAAGCTCTGCGCCATTGCGCCGATGACCGTGACGGCCGAGGCCGCGCCTGGATCGACATGGCCAAGCGACCGCTCGCCGAGGCGTGAGGAACGGCCCTTGGCGGCGATCATGTCCTTGGTGGCTTCGGCGCCGCCCTCGGCGGCGGCAAGTGCCACGGCAAGACTGTCTGCGAGGCTCTTGCCAGCAGCCCGCGCGGCACCAGCGGCTTCGGCCGCTGGCTGCCAGGCATCGACCATGGTCTTTTCGCCGAGCTCGGCCTTGCCGCGATCCTTGATGCCCTGCGCCATCGCCTGGAACATGGCGATGGCATCGTCGGCGCCGAGCTTCGTCTTGCCCTTGACGGCGGCGGCGCCGCGCATGAAGGCAGTTGCGTAGAGCGGCCCGGACGACGCGCCGACCGCATTGAGGAATGATTTCGCCGCCGTGTTGAGCAGAGCTGTCGGGTCGGTCGCGGCGAGATCGAGGCCGGCAACCGCGTCGCGCGCTGCGTTGAAGCCGAGCTCCATGGCGATGCCGTGATCGGCATCGCCGATCACGCCGTCGAGTTGACAGAGCCGGTCCTTGTCCGCCGCGATCGCGGCGGCGATGGCGTCGAACATCTTGCTCAGTTCAGGCGACCCGATCGAGGTCATGGCAAACTCCTCAGCCGGCCCTGAACATCGCGCAGTCGCAAGGATGGTCGAGCATCGTCTGCAACTCCCCGTCGAGATGCTCCAAGGTTAGGGAGGCGCCGGCCATCTCCAGTGAGGTGCAGTAATTGCCGACCCAGGTCGCGTGCACCGAGACACCGATATCGTCGAGCCTCTGCTTGAGCCGACGGTTCATGATGTAGAGTTCCATCAGTGGCGTCGAACCGAGCGAATTGACGAGCACTGCTACATTGTCGCCGCGTGACGGCGCCATTTCGGGGAGAATCCTATCCAGCATCTCGTCGGTGATAGCATCGGCGCTCTTGAGCGCGCCGCGCGCGATGCCGGGCTCGCCGTGGATGCCCATGCCGACCTCCATCTCGTCGGCGCCGATCTCGAAATTCGGCCGCCGCGTCTGCGGCAGCGAACAAGGCGACAAGGCGACACCCATGGTGAAGGTGTGGTCGTTGGCCTTGCGGGCGATGCGCTCGACCTCGTCAAATGAAAGCATGCGGTCGCAGGCCGCGCCCGCGGCCTTGAAGATGAAGAAATTGCCGGCGACGCCGCGGCGTTTTCCCCGCTGGTCGCGCGGCGCCGAAGCGACATCGTCGGTAGTCAGCACGGTGCGCACCTCGATGTCGTCCATCGCCGCCATCTCGGCTGCCATGTCGAAGTTCATCACGTCGCCGGCGTAGTTGCCGTACATGAACAGCACCCCGGCACCGCCGCTCGCCGCCTTGGCGCATTCCAGGATCGGATCGGGTGGCGGCGAGGCAAAGACGTTGCCGATGGCGGCTGCGTCCGCCAGCCCCTTGCCGACGAAGCCGAGAAAGGTCGGCTCGTGGCCGGAGCCGCCGCCGATGACGAGCCCGACCTTGCCGGATCTCGGACCGTCGCGGGCGATGATAGAGCGCGGGCTGCCGTCAACGCTCCTGAGGTGAGCGGGATGCGCCGCGAGGATCCCTTCCAGCATCTCGTCAACGGCGCGGTTGCCGTCGTTGATTATCTTCTTGGTCTGCACGGCATCCTCCCGATTTCAGTATTTTCGAGATACTACAGGCTGTTAGAGCAATTCCAGGAAAAGTGTGAAACGCTTCAGGCGGCGATGCGCTCCCGCGCCGCGAGAATCTCGACGCAGGCCTTGGCCGCTTCCTGGCCCTTGACCTTGAAGTGTTCGAAGAAGAAGCGGTGATGCTCTGCGCTGTCATGATAATTGTGCGGCGTCAGCACCGCCGAGAGCACCGGCACGCCGGTCGACAGCTGCACATTCATCATGCCGTCGATCACCGCGCTCGCCACGAAGTCGTGGCGGTAGATGCCGCCATTGACGACGAAGGCCGTGCCGAGGATTGCGGCGTAGCGGCCGGTCTCGGCCAGGGTCTTGGCGTGCAGTGGGATCTCGTAGGCGCCGGGTACGTCGAACACCTCGACGGCGAAGCGTCCGCCGGCAAGCACGGCTAGCTCCGCCTCGAACGACGCGACGCACTGGTCGACGATATCGGCATGCCAGCGCGCCCGAATGACGGCGACACGGTGACTATGTTGGTCTTTGGGGAAATGCTGATTCATGGGTCCATCCTTCCGTTTCGAACCAGAATCAGGACGCACGACACGGCCATTGAGCCCCGCGCGAGCGGGACCATTCACCGTTTCGTTCTCTTTCATCCGGACTGTGACCGTCGGCTCCGGAATCGCACCGGATCTGCTGACCCTCCCGTTGCCGGGAGGCGCTCGCGGGCTCGGGTCCCAGCTAAGGGTCCCTTACCGCCGGTGGGGACTTTCACCCCGCCCTGAGAACATTGACGCCGCTGGTATGGAAGCGCGGAGCCTGCCTGTCAACCGCCGAGACCGTCGCGAATGGCGGAGAAATAGCGGTCGGTCCCGACCTGCCCGCCCTTCAGCGCGACCTCAAGCCCGTCGACCGCCGCGATGCCGGAATGGGCGACGCAGAGCGGCGAGCCCGGCGACGCCGGTAGCGGCATGCGCACCGTCAGCGCGTCGACGCCCAATTGGCCAAGCGCATGGCTGGAGGTATCGCCGCCGGCGATGATCACACGCTTCAACGCTTGCTCCACGGTCAAGGCGCGCAGCAGCTCGCCGAGCCCGCGTCCGAGCTTTTGGCGGGCGCCCTCCTGCCGGTCGATCTCGGCGCCGCGATCGGCTGCTGGCCCAAGCGCCGTGTAGAGGATGACGCTGCGTCCGGCCTCGAGGCTGGCCTTGCCGGCTGCTGTCGCGCGCGCGATGGCCTGGTCGGACTGTTCGGACACCAGCTCGACCGGGTCGACCTCGATGCCGTCGAAGCCGTCGCCCATTGCGTGCCTGATCTGCCGTTCCGTAGTCGGCGAGCAGCTCCCCGAAACGACGGCGATGCGGTCGGCGGCGCCCGGCGGCGGGAAGCGGACGCCCTCGCCTGGGGCTGCGGGCTGCGCCCATTCGGCGAGCAGCGCGTATTCGATGCCGGACGAGCCGACGACGAAATAGCCGCCCGGCTTGCGAGCGCGCCAGATTTCCTTGCCGGCCAGCGCCTGGCTCTCGGGGCTGTCGATGTCGACGAGCAGCAGCGCCGCGCCCGCAGCCAGCCTGTCGAAGGCGGCGGCCCGGTTGGGCGACCGCAGCGTTGCAAGGTCGAGCAGATCCGACTTGAGATCGGTTTGGCGCGACAGGTGCACAAGCAGGTCGGACTCGTCCATCGGCGTCGCCGGGTGGCGGCTCATCACTGGATGGCGGTCGATGCGGTAGTAGCGGTCCTGATAGGCCGCGAACAAATGGCCGAAGGCGGTGTAGCGCCTGAGCTGCGGCGCGCCGACCACCAGCGGCACGCAGCCCTGCCCGAACACGGCGCGGCCGATCTCGGCCGCCCGCCCGATACTGCCGATCACGGGACTGGAATCGAAGGTCGAGCAGACCTTGTAGTGGCAGATCTCGGCCTCAAGCGACTTCAGCCAGGTGAACGCGTCCTTGAGATGCGTGTCCATCCATTGCGGGGACTCGCTGCGGCTGGTGCCGGCAAGGCCGACGGCACGGCAATGCGCAAAGCGCGCCAGCAGGCCGGCATCCGGCTTGCGCATGAAAAGCACAGTCGGCACGCCGCCGAGCTCCAGCGCCTCCATGACGTCAGTCGAGCCGGTGAGGTCGTCGCCATAGTAACTGAGGAGCAGGTTCTGCATGATCAGGCCGCCTTGCCGTCGCCGAACTTCTCGATCGAGCGCGCCAGCTCGGCATGGCTCCTGGCGAATTCGTTGAGCGCAATGCCCTCGACCGCCGCCTGCCACGCCTGCTGCACTGCGCGCACGCCGGCGCCCGGCCCGTCCGGATGGCTGACGATGCCGCCGCCGCACAGATAAAGCAGGTCGACCGTGCGGCCGGTGCGCGCGTAGGTCTCCGGCGCCTGCCCGCCCCACTGGCCGGATCCCGCCACCGGCAGCGCGCAATCCTCGG
Source organism: Mesorhizobium sp. M2E.F.Ca.ET.219.01.1.1 (assembly GCF_004016445.2). Lineage (GTDB taxonomy): Bacteria > Pseudomonadota > Alphaproteobacteria > Rhizobiales > Rhizobiaceae > Mesorhizobium. The sequence goes on along the minus strand of NZ_SADT02000001.1, from coordinate 2,183,173 downwards.
GCGAAAACAGCGGCGTCGTCACCGCTTCGAAGGAGCGGATGAAGGAGTCGTCTGGCTCCCAGTATTTCGAGGCGATGCCGTTGATCTGGAACTGGTCGACGCCGAGCAGCCGCCAGAACTGCTGCCAAACCTTGAAATCAAAGCCGAGTCCGGGATGGCGGGTGAGGATGTCCCAGCCGTTGCGGTGGGCATGCAGCACCAGGCCTGAGCGCTTGCGCAGGTAAGCCATGCCGCCGAAGCCGATGGAGTTGATGTTGACCACCGCGCAATTGCCGCCGGCCTTGATCACCATATCGTGGTTGCGCATCATCTCGTCCGGATCGGCATGCGAGATGCCAAAGGCGTACATAACCTTCTTGCCGGTCTTCTGCTCATGCTCGAGGATCAGCGGCATGATCGCCTTCACCCGCTCCGACAGCGGCGAATAGGCTGGGCTCATCAGCTTCTCGTCGTCCTTGATGAAGTCGACGCCGGCCTCAATCAGCTCGCCCACCATCTCGGCCGTCTCGTGCGGCCTCAAGCCCAGCGCCGGCTTGACGATGGTGCCGATGATCGGCCGCCCTTCGACGCCGGTCAGCCGGCGGCTGCCGGTGACACCGAATTGCGGGCCTGGATGCGCGCCCCTGAATTCTTCCGGCAGCTTCATGTCGATAACCCGAATGCCCGACAGGCCCCTGATCGAGAACGTGCCGCCGATCGCGATCGTCATCAGCGCCGCAAGGTCGGTGCCGATGGCGTCGAAGGGAAAGCCGATATCGACATCGGCCCGCCTGAACGGGCCGGGACCCGCCTCAGGGATCGATGGGGGCGCGGCCTCGGGCAGATGCCGGATCGCCAGCACGCGCGCCGCCACGCGCGCCTTCAGCTCCTCGGTCTCGCCGGGCAGCGCGACGAAGGTGCCGGTCGACTGGTCGCTGGCGATCTTGGCGGCCAGCGCCTCGACGCTCCCCGAGGTCTCGATGCGATAGGTGAGGACGATCATGGCCGGTCATACCGAGGTCGAATGGCAGGAAATGAATTCCCTGAATAGTAAATCTGGTATAATGAGTACATAAGCATTGCAAGCAATATCCCGTCGGCGGCAGGCATTCCGGAGATCGCCGCCGCAATGCTAGATTGGGACTGGGTCAAGGGAGATTCGCTGCGATGAACCGTTCGGAACCGATCATCCGACGTAAGCTTTCCGACGAAGTCTTTGTCAGGCTGAAGCGCCTCATCGCCAGCGGCGAGTTGCAGCCGGGCGACGATATGCCGTCCGAGCGCGAGTTGATGGAGCGCTTCGAGGTCGGCCGGCCGGCAATCCGCGAGGCCATGCAGGCGCTAAGCAATATGGGGCTCGTCGCCATCTCGCATGGCGAGCGCGCCAAGGTGCTGCAACTGACCGCCAAGTCGATCATCAAGCAGGTCGACGGCGCGGCCAAGATCATCCTGTCGTCGTCGAAGGATACGCTGGAGCATCTGAAGAGTGCGCGCATCTTCTTCGAGCGCGGCATGGTCCGGGAAGCGGCCGAGAAGGCCACGCCCGAGGACGTGCAGCGGCTCAAGGCAATCGTGGCCGAGCAGCGCGCCGCGCGCGGCGATGCCGAGGCCTTCATATCCGCCGACATGCGCTTCCACACACAGATCGCGGCGATATCGGGCAATCCGATCTATGTCGCGGTCAGCGAGGCGATGCTCGGCTGGCTGAAGGAATACCACACCGAGATGCTGATCTGGACCGGCAAGGAAAAGTTCACGCTGACCGAGCACGAAGAGATCATTGGCCGCATCGAGAAGAAGGACGCCGAGGGCGCCGAGAAGGCGATGATCAAACACCTCGAACGCTCGCGCGCCCTCTATGTGCTGACGTCGGAGAAATAGCTTCGCTCAGCCGATCCTGGCGATAGCGTAGGGCGGCATGGTGAAGCGCCCTGGAACCGCATCGGGTACAAGCGTGCGTTCACCCGCTTCGCCCCAGACGGTGACCGGCCCTGCCGCTTCGCCGACAAGCTCGGAGGCGTCGATCGGCACATCGTGCGGGGTGACGTTTGCCAGCCACGCCGTGATCGCGCCGGTCGAAGAGCGGCCTGCCAGCGCCGCCACACGGTTCTCGTCGCTGGAGCGCGCAGCGATGTGCGTCTGGCCGGCCAGCGCAGCGAGACCCTTGACCGCGTGGAAGATCGGCCGCGGCGTCCCTTCCTCGATGGCGTCGCCGGCCCGCGCCAGCACACCGAACGATCCGGCGAAGCTCGAGAGCGTCAGCATCTCGAGCTCGGCAGGTACCACGCGCGCGGCATAGCCGATCGTCCAGGCCGCCGCGAACAGCCCGACATGGCGCGAATCGCGATTGGCCATGGCGATGCGTTGCCCGTCGGGATTGTCCTTGGTCGCCCCGCCATATGGATTCTGCCGCATGGCGATGGTCGAGGGGCCGATACGGTAGGGTTTTGCCCCAAAGATCGCCCGTGTCGACTGTGTAATGAAAGGCAGGGCCTCCAGAGATTGCATGACACTGAGGTCGTCGGCCGCGTGCACGATCGGGCAGGTGCAATGGGTGATGAAATCGAGCTGCGCCGCTGGAACACGCTTGCGGTTGAGTTCGGTAAAATAGCTGAACATGCCGCCGCCGAGGCGAATGCCGGGGAAGGCGCGGCGTGCCGCGGCATAGACGTCTTCCAGCGCCGGGCAGGCCGGCCAGGCGCTGCCCGGCGGCGTCGACTGCCGGTCGACCGAAGGCGAGACCGCGATGGCGTCGAGCCGCAAACCCGCCTGGCGCACCATCGCCGCGACTGCGGAGAGTTCGGCATCGAGATCGCCATCGCAGGCAACCACGCATTCGAGCGTCGTCGCGGCGGAGAAGGCGCTGGCCAGCGCGGCATGGGCTCGCAAGGCATCAAGCCCATGGCCGCGTGTCGGGTCGTAGTGAAGCAGAAGCTGTTGGGGGCCAAGTTGCGAGAGGAGCGGCAGCTTGCCAAGCGCCGCCTCGACATCCTCGGGATAGATCACCACGCCGAGCTCGGGCAGCTTCGATCCGGCCTCGCCTGGTTCGACGCGCACAGGTTCCGCACCCGCCGCGGCGGCCGACGACTGTCCGTCGTCCGTAATGCGCAGCGCGATCGTCTGCCGATTGGTTTGTCCGGCCGGCAGCACATAGGGCCATGGGAGTTCCAGCGGCCGCACATAGGTCTTGTAGGACGCGTCCGACCAGTTGCGCTGATCCTCCATCTCGAAAGTGTCGCCATCCATTCGGCATTCAGCGCTGACGCCAGGGCGAACCTGGTGGGTGATGGCGCGCATATCCTTGAAAGGCTGCCAGGGGTCGATCAGCAGCGGCAGTTTTGTGTCCACCACGCGGCCGTCCGTGTGCTCGACCCTGACCGGACTGCCGGCAAGGCCGGAGATCGGATGCAAGATGCAGAAGCCGCAGCGATTGGTCTCGAAATCGCTTTCGGGCAGCGCGCTCACATCGAAAGCCAGGCGACCGTCGGCATGGCCCTCGATCCTGGCGTCAAAGCCGAGCCGGCTTCCGTCCGTTCCCTCGCACCGCGCCGAATAGCGCGCGCTGAAACTGTCGTCATGCTGTTCGATGACCAAGTCCGACAGCGCCGGCTCATAAGTGCCCCAGTCGCGGTCGCGCACGATATAGGCGATGGCGCGCAGCACCTCGACGCCGCCATGACGGATGGTGCGCAGATTGCCATTGACGAAATCGGCGCTGAGTAGACCCGCACTGAGCCGGACCGGTTCGGCTTCCACCACGCGTGTGCCGTAGAGGAGGAACCGATCCGTGGTCATTGGAGCAAATCGTCGATCCGCACCGGCTGCCGGCTGGCGGCGCCGGCATAGGCCGCCTCGACCAGGGCGAATGTCTTCAGGTTGTCGGCGCCGGATGTCGCCGGCTCCTTGCCCGCCGTCAGGCAGTCCACCCAGTGCTTCTGGATCGCCAAAACGCTTTCCTGGATGTTGTGCCACGGCCGCGATGCCCAAGAGAGCAGCGGCGGCGAGACGTCGGAAACTCTGGTGCCGTTCTTGCCGGTGACCGTCAGCTGGTAGCCCTGCGAAAGGCGGATCGTGCCCTCGCTGCCGTCGAGCTCGATCAAGGTCTCGGGGAACGGTTCGACGGCAAGCTTCGTGGCATAGCTGCAATCGACTACCGACGTCGCGCCAGCTTCATGGTCCATCAGCATCGTCGCCACATCCTCGCCGGCGATGGCGGGATTGACGCGCGTGGTGCGTGCGGTGAGGCTCGACACGTCGCCGAGAAGGAAGCGGGCGATGTCGAGGATATGGATGCCGAGATCCTCGATGATGAAGCGCTTTCCCGTCGCCAGATAGGGCTGGCCGGAAAACACGTCATAGGCGGAGCGGAAGGAGATGCGGCCGAAGAACGGCGTGCCGATCTCGCCGCTGTCGAGCACGGCGCGCACCGCCTGGATCGGCGACTGCCAGCGGAAATTTTCATGCACCATCAGCGGCACGCCGGCCTCAGCGCAAGCCTTCACCATGACCTTGGCGTCGGCAAGCGTCGGCGCGAACGGTTTTTGGCAGATCACCGGGATGCGATTGGCGGCGGCCAGTTCGACCAGGGGCCGATGGCTGCCGACAGTGGTGGCGATATCGACGAAGTCGAGTGTCTCGCCGGCAAACATCGCGGCCGCGTCGTTGTAGCGCCGCTCGATGCCGAACTGGTCGCCGACTGTCCTGAGGCGTTCCGGATCGGGGTCGCAGATCGCCACAATCGAGGCGCCGTCAATGTCGCGCCAGCCATGCATCTGGTTGACGGCGAAGAAGCCGCAGCCGATCAGTGCTCCACGCAGCTCCGCCATGGTTAGCTCACCTTCGCCATCTGCATGAGCGTCACGCGGCTCTGCAGCCGGCGCTGCGCCTGGTCGATCACCACTGCGACAATGATGACGAGCCCCTTGATCACCATCTGCCAGAACGAGCTCACCCCCATCATCACCAGCCCGTCGGAGAGAATGCCGATGACGAAGGCGCCGACGATGGTGCCGCCGATCGTGCCGCGCCCGCCCGACATCGAGGTGCCGCCGAGCACCGCCGCCGCGATGGCGTTCAGCTCGAAGCTCTCGCCCGTCGCCGGGTGCGATGCCATCAGCTCGGAGGAGATGATGAGGCCGACAATCGCCGCGCAAAAGCCGGAGAACATGTAGACGAACATCTTGACCATGTTGACGCGAACGCCCGAGATCCGTGCCGCGCGCTCATTGCCGCCGACGGCGAAGATGTGGCGGCCGAGCGGCGTGTTGCGGGCGAGATAGGCGGCTCCCAGCGCCACCACGACGAGGATCCAGATCGAGACCGGGAGGCCGAGCAATTTGCCGGCGCCGAGATAGCCGAAGCCGGTGGTGCCGAGTTCCGGCTTGCCGACGAGGTTGGGAAAGGTGCGCCCGTCCGACGACAAAAGCGCCAGGCCGCGTGCGACATAGAGCGTGCCGAGCGTGGCGATGAAGGGCGCGACGTTCAGCCTGGTGATCAGCAGTCCGTTGACAGCCCCGATCAAGATACCAACCAAAAGCGTAATGAGGGCGATCTCGACGACGTTGAAATAGACGGTGTAGCCGAATTGCAGGTCGACGCCGTTGAGCACGAGATAGCCGGCGACCATGCCACACAGGCCTACGATCGAGCCGACCGACAGGTCGATGCCGCCGGTGACGATGACGAAGGTCATGCCCATGGCGAGGAAGGCGTTGAGCGCCACATGCTTAGCCATCAGGATCAGATTGGCGGCCGAAAGAAAATTCGGCGCGGCGATCGAGAAGAAGACCAGGACGACGATCAGCGCGATGAAGGTCCTGAGCTTCATCAGCGTCAGCAGAGCCGAACCGCCGGATGCAGATGGCGCGGCAGCCTTGGCGGGGATGTCGGTCATCTGCGTTGCTCTCCGTGCGCGGGTCCATGTCCAAGCGCCGACGCGGCGACGATCGCCGCTTCCGTCGCCTCGGCGCGCTCGAACATGCCCGTCAGTTTTCCATTGCTCATCACCGCGATCCGGTCGGACAGCGCCATCACCTCGTCCAGGTCGGAGGTGGCGAAGAGGATGCCCAGCCCATCGCGCGAAAGCTTGCGCATGGTGCGGAACACATCCGCCTTGGCGCCGACATCGATGCCGCGGCTCGGCTCGTCCATCAGAAGCACCTTCGGTCCGGTGAGCAGCGCCTTGCCGATCACCACCTTCTGCTGGTTGCCGCCGGACAGCGACGACACTTCCTGCGCCGGATCGGCGACCTTGATCGAGAGCTCCCGCACCATCTGGGTCACCGCCTGCCGCTCCGCGCCGCCACGGATGTGGAAAAGGCTGACGAAGCGCGACAGGCTGGCCAATGTCAGATTGCTGGCGACCGACAGGATCGACACCAGGCCCTCGCGTTGCCGGTCTTCCGGGATCAGCGCCAGGCCGCGCTGGATGCGCCGCGTCGTGTCGCGCTCCTTCACCTGCTTGCCGTCGATGAAGATCCTGCCGCTGGCCTGGCCGTGGCGGCCCATGATGCAGTCGAACAGCTCGCTGCGCCCTGCCCCCATCAGTCCGTAGATGCCGAGGATCTCGCCGGCGCGCAAGGACAGCGAGACGTGATCGACCGCCAGCCCGCCGGTGACGCGCGGCAGGCAGATATCCTCGGCGCGGAACACTTCTGCGCCGGGTTGATGGCCATCGGCCTTGGCGAAATCCTTGGCGTCCGAGCCGATCATCTGTCGCACGATCCACTGCGTGTCGACGTTTCGCATCTCTTCCTGGCCGGTGATGCGGCCGTCGCGCAGCACGGTGATGTAGTCGCCGATGCGGATCAGCTCTTCCAGCCGGTGCGAGATGTAGACGATGGCGACCCCGCGCGCCTTGAGGTCGGCGATGACCCTGAACAGGATCTCCACTTCGGCCGCGCTCAGCGCCGAGGTCGGCTCGTCCATGATCAGGATGCGCGCGTCGAGCGAGACGGCCTTGGCGATCTCGACCAGCTGCTGCTGGCCGATGCGCAAATCCTCGACCAGCATGTCCGGCCGGATGCCGGCTTCGAGCTGTTCAAGGAATTCGGCGGCGCGGCTCTCCTGGCCCTTGTGGTCAATCTTGCGGAAGACGTTGGTGAGCTCGCGCGTGGCAAAAACGTTCTCGGCGACCGAGAGATTGCCGAACAGGTTCAGCTCCTGGAATACCATGCCGATGCCGCGGCTTACAGCGTCGCCCGAGGAGGAGAAGGACACCTCGTTGCCGTCGAGCAGAACGCGGCCGGCGGTCGGCTGTTCGACGCCGGCGATGATCTTCATCAGCGTCGACTTGCCAGCTCCGTTCTCGCCGACCAGCACGTTGACCGCGCCTTTGCGCACCTCGAAATTGGCGTGCTTGACCGCAACGGTGCCGGCATAGACCTTGGAGATGTCCTCCAGCTTGAGGATGACATCGTGACCGGGTGAGGCGCTCATGGCTTCGGCCCGATCTCGGTCTCCGCCGGAGTCACCAACGGCAGGTCCTGGCCGCTCTCGATCGTGTAAGCGCCGAGCACTTTCGCGGTTCGGCCCTCGAGCCCATCGCGCGGCAGCTTGGACAGCACCGTCTTGTCGGCATAGGCATTGAAGGCCTTGCCGAACTGGGCGAAATCGATCTGGTTGGTGAAATCGTTGAACTGGACGAAGTTGAGGCTGTCGCGCAGCGCGGTGCCGCGCATCGCGGGCCCGATCTGCACCCGCGCATCCGCCTTGCCGTCGCCATCGACGTCGACGTCGACGGTCGCCGCGCGCGACTGGGTGTTGGTGGCGACGATCTTGCCTTCGATGCGCACCGCGAAGGTCCATGGCGAATTCGCCTGCTTCTTCGGATTGCCGTATTTGGCGCCGGCGGCGGCCTGATCGGTCTTGGCCAGCGCATGCACTTCTGCGAACGGCCCGGCTTTCTGCTGCAGATAGGGAATGACCTTCGAGGCCCAGATATCCTCGACTTTCTTGTCGGGGTTGAAGGCCGAGCTGTCGGCGCTGTCGCTGCCCCGCGCCGATGGGGTCGGCAGGATCTTGCAGCCGCCGAGGCCGATGGCTGCCGTCATCGCGAGAATAAGCCAAGTCTGCATCGCACAAGTCGGCTTGGTCATGGCAATCAAGGGCACCCGGAAAATGAAATGGAGGCGAGGGACGAACGCGCGTCCGCCCCTCGCAGCTTCTATCGCGCCGGCTTAGTTCTTGAGCGCGAAGGTCTCCAGCTTGGGAGCATTGTCGGCATTGATCAGCACGCAGTCCATGAGCTGCTTTTCCTTCTCCGGCGACTTCTTGTTTTTGATGAAGTCGTTGGCCTGCTCGACGGCCATCTGCGCCTGGGCGAAGGCCGGCTGCAGCACCGTCGCCTTGATGCCGCCGGAGGTGATGGAATCGCGCACGTCGTTCGAGCCGTCGAAGCCGACGACGATGACGTCCTTGCGTCCGGCGGCGGCAAGCGCGGCGTAGGCGCCCATCGCCATCGTGTCGTTGCCGGAGATCACGCCCTTGATGTCCGGGTTGGCCTGCAGGATAGATTCCATCTTGGAATAGGCCTCGGTCTGGCTCCAGTTGGCCGACTGCTGCGCGACCTTCTTCAGGTCCGGATAGTCGTCGATGACGTCGTGGTAACCCTTGGAGCGGATGCCGGCATTGGTGTCGGACTCCTTGCCGACCAGCTCGACATAGTTGCCCTTCTCGCCCATCAGCTTGACGAATTCCTGCGCGCCGAGCTGGGCGCCCTGGTAGTTGTTGGAGACGATCTGCGCCACGGCGACGCCGGTGGCGTTGATCTCGCGGTCGATCAGGAAGGAGGGCACGCCGGCGTCCTTGGCCTTCTGCACGGCGGCGACGGTGGCGTCGGCGCCGGCATTGTCGAGGATGATCGCCTTGGCGCCGCGGCCGATCGCGGTGTCGATCAGCTGCGACTGCTTGTTGGCGTCGTCGTCATGGACCAGCACCAGCGTGTCGTAGCCGAGCTCCTTGGCCTTGGCCTCGGCGCCGACGGCCTCCGCCTTGAAGAACGGATTGTCATGCGAGGGCGTGATGATGGCGATGAGGTCCGCCGCGTAGGCCGGCATCGCGGTGCCGAGTGCGAGCACGCCGGCGAAAGCGGCAAGCGTCATTCTGCGAGTGAGTTTCATGAAGTCCTCCCGTTGAAAAACCTGCCCCGGACGACCGAGGCTATTTGTCTGAATTTGTCAGGCGGTGCAGCTGCGTCCCTCGGGTTTGAAAGCCTTGCCAGCTTCATCCGAACTTTGTCCTGCTGCTCGCCGTCCTTCGTCCTCCGTCGTCGGATTCCCAGAAGTCCGAGCCGGAGCAGCTAAAACCAACTGGTATGATGAGTCAATCATTAATTCAGGTGATATGTACCTGATTCACGACTCGTCCAGTTCGCCATCTTTCAAAAATTCGAGCCGCCGGCGCCTCAGGTGATGCGCTGGATACTGGCGGCGATCTCCTCCGGCTCGAAGACCCGCTTCCAGTCGTCGCGCATCAGCACCGGCTTGCCGAATTCGATCGCCTTGTTGCAGGCGTCCGAGAACACGCCCTTGGTCTCGCCGAAGATGACGGCGCCGAGCACATTCATGTGGCCGAGCAGGAAGTCGAGCGCCGCCTGCCGGTCGACGCCGCGCGCCACGACCTCGTCGAGCGCTTCCTTCATGACGACGAGCAGCGACGCACAGACCGTCTCCGAGAGCCCGGGTTCGAGCAGCGCCATCTGCTCGACGGTGACGCGGTGCGAACGCATCACCGGCGCCCAGATGATCTGGGCGATCTTCTCGCCCTTGGCGTAGTCCGCCTCCGGCCCCTGCATCAGGGCGCTGACGAAATGCTGCTTGGCCTTTACGCCGCCGAAGAAATCCTTCTTGGCCGCCATGTCGGTCTCGTCGTTGAAGATCGGCGGATGGCACGGATGCGTGACGAAATAGGTCAGATCGGGCCGCTTTGGCAGGTGGCCGGCAAAAGGCGCTGCCGCGTCGAGCACGATGACCATGGTGCCGGCCGCGAGTTTGCTCTCGATTCCGGCTGCGACCTTGCCGATATGCGTGTCGGGAACCGCCAGGATCACCACTTCGGCGCCGTCGAGCGCTTCATCGACACTGAGCGTGTCGATGCCGAGTCCGGATTTCAGACGCTCCTTGCCCGCCTCGCTGATCTCGACATGGCGGATGCTGTAGGGGGAACCGCGAAAATTGGTCGACAGGCGGTAGCCCATTTTGCCCCCGGCACCGAACAGCGCGATCGTCGTCATCTAACCTGCTCCTGATGTTCAGACGACGGCGGCGCCGATCGTCATCTTGTATACTGGTATGATCACTCTACCAAATTTTGGCAAGAAGCATTGTTTATTTTGTTTCCCGTCATTTCGGTAGGGCTGTAGCTGTGTCCGCTCTCGTCTTCGTAGCGGCGCCCTTGTCACCGTCCGCAAGATCGGCAGGCGCACGCCGCGCCAACGCCTGGCGCCCGGCCAGCGCGAGTACGAAGATGACGACGATGCCCTGCACGATGTCCTGAGCGCCCGGCGGCAGGCCGATGATCTGCATGGTGGTGACGATTAGGACGAGCAGGATGCTGGCGAAGAGCGTGCCGAGCGCCGTCGCCGAGCCGCCAAAGATCAGCGTTCCGCCAAGCACCACGGCGGCGATCGACTGCAAGAGATAGGGCTGGCCCATCTCCAGGAAGGCGCCGCCGATATAGGCGCCGAGCAGCAGCCCGTCGAGCGACGCCAGCACCGATGAGATGATGAAGGCCGACGCGATCACCCGGCCATTGCGGATGCCGGCAAGCCGCGCCGCGGCGCGGTTCTGACCGACTGCCGACAGGAGCTGTCCGAATACGGTGTAGCGCAGCACGAAGGAGGTCACGGCTACTCCGACGATGGCGACAACGGCCATGATCGGTACTCCCCCGATGCGCCCCGTCGCGAGATCCTTGAGAGAAGGGCTGACGGCAAAGCCCGGGATCGCCTTGTTCGACAGAAGCGTCGCGGTCGCCAGCACATAGCCTGTCGCCAATGTCGCGATGATCGCCGGAATGCCGAGGCCGACGACGAGCAGCGAGTTGAGCGCCCCGACCGCAAGACCAAGCAGGATGGCGGCGACGACCCCGATGGCGAGGTTCGCGTCCTGGCCCTTGATGGTCAGCAGCGCGACGAAAGCACTGAGCGTGATCACCGACGCCACCGACAGGTCGATATTGCCGCGCCCGGTCGTCAACACGAACATCTGGCCGATGCCGACCACCGTCAGGAAGGACGCCGACAAAATGACGCCGGAGAGGCTGGAGAGGCTGAAGCGGCTGGTGACGATGGAGAGCACCAGCCAGAGGATGAGCACGCCGATCGCGGCCCAGATCCAGCGGTTGCGCTGCGCCCAGAGGCCGAATGTGGCGAGTGCGTTCATGGCTCGCTCCTGCGGTCGGCGGTCAGGCTGCGCAGCGTGAGCAGCGCGATCAGGATCAGCCCTTGCGTGGCGGCGTTGTAGTCGCTGCTGACGCTGAGCGTGCCGAGCAGCGCGCCGATCAAAGACAGCGTCACCGCGCCGGCGACCGCGCCGACCGGCGAGATGATGCCGCCGAGCAGCGAGCAGCCGCCCATCACTACGGCGGCAACGCTGAGCAAGGTGTATGAATTGCCGGAGTTGATGTCGCTCGCCGTGTTGATGGCGGTCAGCGACAGGCCGGCGGCGCCTGCGAACAGGCCGGCGATGAGGTAGCGCACCAGCGCGTAGCGCGTCGGCGACCATCCCGAGCGGATCATCGCGGCGGGATTGTTGCCGAAGCCGCGCAGCACCACGCCGAGCGGCAGCCGGTCGATGACAAGCACGATCAGCGCCACGGCCACGATCATGAAGATCGAGGTGGGCATGAAGCCGATCGACCAGCCGAAGAGCGTCGACAGCCACTCGGGGCTGGCGCCGCCCGGTGTCGGCTGCAGCGCGTAGCCGATGCCTACCCAGATGAAGGACGCGCCCAGCGTGACGACGATGGCCGGGATCTTGCGCGCCTGGATGACGCCGCCAAGCCCCGCATAGGCGGCGAGCGCGGCCGCCAGGGCCAGCGCGCCGAGCCATGGCTGGTCGTAGAGCAGCGTGGCGCTGAGCACGCTGACCAGTCCGGCGAAGGCGCCGACGCCGAGGTCGATCTCTGAGCCGCCGACAATGAACATCTGCGCCGCTGTGACCAGCACCAGCGACAGCGCCGGCATCAACAACAGGTCGAGCCCGAACGTCGAGGCGACCGCCGGGTTGATCGCGATCATGATGGCGAGCACGGCGGTAAGTCCGATGAAAGGCGCGGCATTGACCAGCTTGCGCCCAAGCCTCGCGGGCGCGGTCCGCTTACTGGCGGCGCGCGCCTGGCCGTCCGCCGAAAGCGCGAAGGAGGCGCCGACGATCGCCTGCTCGGTGATCGCCTCGCCGGCTAGTTCCTTCACGATCCGGCCGCCGGAAAAGACCAGCACACGGTCGCAGGCGAGCAGCTCGGCGTCCTCGGTCGTGTGCCAGACCAGCGCGCGGCCGCCGCGCGCGACCTCGTTGCAGAGCCGGTAGAAATCCTGCTTGGTGGCGATGTCGACGCCGCGCGTCGGATCGTCGAGCAGGATGACCGGCGTGTCGGCGACCATCGCCCGCGCCACCAGCGCCTTCTGCTGGTTACCGCCGCTGAGATCAGTGATGTTGGACTGGAAGCGCTTGTCGTCGAGCCGCAGCTTGCTGGCGGCGCCGATGGCCGTGTCGCGATTGGCGCGATCGGAAACCAGCCCGATCGCTGGCCTGCGGGCAAGAGCGCCGATGCTGATGTTGGAAAGCACGCTCCACAGCGGGAATACGCCTTCCTTCTGTCGGTCGCCGGCGATGAAGCCTGCCTCCGCCCGCCTGGAAACGCCCGCATGCTGGTTTCGGTCGGGGCTGAAGATAGCGTGCAGCAATTCCTTCTGCCCGCTGCCCTCGAGGCCGGCCAGCCCAACGATCTCGCCGCGCACGATGTCGATGTCGCGGCCGAGCGTGGCCGTCAGCGGCCCGGAGAGCCGCACGAGCACGTCCTGGGAGGACGCGGCGGTGACGGGGTGCTGGTGGACCGGATTGGCGTCGCCGCCCATCAGCTGCACCAGCTTGCCGATCGAGGCGTCCGCGGCATGGCCCTGCCAGGCTGTGCGGCCGTTGCGCAGCACCACGACCTCGGTGGCGATGTCGATGATTTCCTGCAGCTTGTGGCTGATGAAGATGAAGGCGAGTCCTGCCTTCGCCCGCTCGCGGATGAAGGCCCGCAGCTGTTTCGAGCGGTCGAGATCGAGCGAGGATGTCGGCTCGTCGAGCACGATGAGCTTGACGCCCGGTGTCGCCGCGGCGCGCGCGATCTCCACCATCTGCCGCTCGGCGATGGTCAGGTGTCCGACCTCGGCGTCGGCATCGATGCCGTTGCCGGGGAAAACGGCATCGAGCGCCGCGCGGGCGCGGGCTCGGTAGAGCGCGCGCCAGCCCGGCCGGCTTGCCGAGTCGGCGGGGGTTTCCAGGAAGAAGTTCTCGGCGACCGACAGGTTGGCGCAGAGCGACAGCTCCTGATGCACCATGCGGATGCCGCGCCGCTGCGCTTCGCCGGTGTCGTATCCGGCGAAAGCTACCTCCTCGTCGGCGAAACAAATCGAACCGAGAGTCGGCCACATCGCGCCGCACAGGATGCGCATCAGCGTCGTCTTGCCGGCGCCGTTGCCGCCGACAAGTCCGATCACGTCGCCGGCGCGAACGGAAAGATCGATTCCCGCATTGGCAAGCGTCGGGCCGAAGCTCTTGGTGATGCCGCTCAGCGAAACGACGCTCGGCCCGGCAGGAGCCGCGGCGGCAGCGGTGGCCTGTACGGCGACGGCGATATGGGACATTCGTCCTCCGATTCATGGCGGCGAGACCGGGCCCGGCCGTGCGGCCAGCGCCCGATCCCTGGGCCGGTCGCCTTACTTGCTGAGCAGGTTCTGCTTGACCCAATCCAGCGAGTAGCTCGGGCTGATGATCTGGCCGCCGGGCAGCTTGGCGTAATCCTTCAGGTTGCCGGCATCGACGGTTGCTACCGGCATGATCATCAGCTTCGGCGCCTTGGCGCCCTTGAGCAGCGACAGCCCGAGCCAGAAGGCGGCGCCGCCGATGCCCGGCGTGGTGTTCATGGACACGGTCTGGTAGCCGTTCTTGGCATTCTCCTCGGCCCACCATTTGACGAAGTCGGTGCCGCCGCCGCCTTCGATGACCGGCATCTTGTCCTTGTAGTCGCCGCCATACTGGACGAAGGCCTGGGCGATGCCGACATCGTCGCTGCCGCCCTGGCCGAGCACGGCATCGACATGCGGCAGCGAGGGCAGCACGTTGGCGATCGCCGACTGCGCGACCGATGCCGTCGCCTGGCCGTAGACGGTCGCGACCACCTTGATGTCCGGATATTTGGCCAGCACCGATTGCTGCGCGTTGAACATGTCGTTGTCGGGCGCCGAGCCCTTTACGCCGCGCACCTGGATGACATTGCCCTTGCCGCCGAGCATCTTGAAGACGGCCTCGGCCTGGGTTGCCTTGTAGCCCTTGAAGTCGAAATTCAACTGATAGTTGCACGGCGCCGAGGCGACCGAGTCGAAGGAGATGACGATGATGCCGGCCTTGCAGGCCTTCTCGATGATGCCGTTGACGGCGGTCTCCGAAGCGGCGTCGACGGCGAGAACGTCGACCTTCTTCAGGATCAGTTCGGCGATCTGGCTGTTCTGCTGCGCGACCGAGCCGTCGCCGTTCATGACGATGTAGTCGGCGATCTGTCCCGCGGCCTTGGCTTCCTTGGCCGAAGCCTCGAACGCTTCCACCATCTGATGACGCCAAGTGTTGCCGTAGTAGGCATTGGCGAGCGCGATGACCGGTGCGTCCGGGGATGCCTGCGCCGGCAACGTCGCAACAGCCACCAGCCCGGCGCTGGCAAGCGCCGCCACAATTGAAACCTTCATTGTATTCCTCCCAGAAAGACAACAGCGCATAGCGGCATCTAATGAGAATGACGCCATGTCAGGTACACATTATACCAGCATACCAATTAGGCAAGCGCTCTTCGGTTGCATTCTGAACGCTGGATGGAGGCGGCGCGAAGGCCTGACCCATGGCATCGCCGAGGCAGGCAGCATGGCGGAGTTCATCGGACCATACGCTCGGAACGTCGCTCCATGATTTCGTATGGGATCGCCGGCCACCCGGTCGGACGCAAGGGTCAAGGCGAGACGGCAGCCTTCAACGCTGCGAGCTTGGATCGCCTACTTTCGCGGCGCCAGCGCCGACCTGCCCGCATCGATGAAGGGCGCCCAATAGTCGACCGACTCGCGGATCATGGCCACGACCTGGTGGTCGACCGGCTCGCGCTCGCGGAACGACAATTCGAGGCAGATTTCGTTGTCGGTGCCGCCGCCGCGCCGAACCGTCTCCAACAGCTTTTCCGGGGTTATGCGGCCGTCCTTGTTGTAGGCGGCGGTGAACGGCCAATGGCCGCCCTTGTTCATCGACGACTGCTTGATGTGGATGATCGGCGACTGCCTCGGGAAGGCCTCGGCCCAGGCATAGGGGTCGATATCGTCGGGATTGCTCGACGTGACATCGCCATGGTCGATGTCGACCATCATCAAGAGCGGAATGGACAGATTGGCCGCCTCGATCTGCTCGTGCAGCGCCCGGCAGTTCTCGATGGTGTGGCCGAATTCGCGGCCGACCGACATCGGCTCCCAGAACAGATAGGTCAGTCCGGCCGCCCTGGCATGTTCGGCCACCTCGCGCCAGCACTCCATGGCGATGTCGAGCAGCCGGGCGCGGCGCTTGGGATCGTCATAGTCCTGGTGGGTGAAGATGGCGAACTGCGTGCCCATGCTTGTGGCGCCCAGTTCGGCCGAGATGTCGGCGAAAATCTTGAACCAGTCGACATAGTAGCGGCGTACATCGGCATCCGGATGGCCGAAATGGTTGAGCCTGCCATAGGGGCCGGTCATGCACGACGTGACGCGCACGCCAGTACGATCCAAAGCGGCGCGGAATAGGCGGATGAATTTCGCGATCGTCGCCGCCGGCCAGCCCGGATTGACGAACTCATGCGTGAGCTGGACATCCCTGATGCCGATGCCATAGGCGATCGCGTCGATCAGGTCGTCGGGATCGGCGAAGCGGTTGACCAGCGGATTGGTGTTGAGGGACAGCGTGAAAGCCATGGCTTCACCTCCTGCTCAGACCTGCCAGACGAAGCCCGGCAGGATGAAGTCCGGCCGGGCGTCGTGACGCGCAAACAGCTCGCTGAGTTGCTGACCGCTCATTTCGGCCAGTATGCCCGAACGCACCAGCGCCGACGGCAGGCCGGCGCCCGATGCGCCGGCTATGTCGTGTTCGATACTGTCGCCGATACCGACAACACGTTCGCGCGGCGGGTTGCCCAACATTGCGAGCGCCGCGTCATAGATCGCCCTATGCGGCTTGCCGATCCATTCGACGTTGCCGCCCAGTTCCTCGTAGAGTTCGGCGATCCTGCCGGCGCCGAAACGCTGACCCGATTTCGTCAGCATGATCCTGTCCGGATTGGTGCACAGGCAGGGCACGCCGGAGACCGCGGCAGGGGCCAGCATCTCGCGATAGTGATTGAGCTCGAAACGGTCACCCTCGCTTGCCGAAAGCAGGATGATTTCGGCCCGACCGGCGTCGTCGACCAGCACGATGTCGAGACCGTCGACGGCACTCGTGTCGCCATCGCGCGCAATCAGCAGGCAGCGCGTGCCGCGGGGGAGACCGGGCTGCCCGGCCAGCCCGGCAAAGCGCCGCCAGGCGACTTCGCCGGAACTGACGAAGACGTCCCAGGAGCCGCGCTCGAAGCCGAGTCCGACAAGGCGATCCTCGTTAGGCGCCGCACGCTTGCCGGAATTGGACAGAAGCACCACGGATTTTCCAGCGGCCTTCAGCTTCGACAGCGCCGTGATTGCTCCCGGATAGGCGACGCTGCCATCATGCAGGACGCCGAATTGATCGACAATGAAATGATCGTAGCGGCCGGCCAGGTCGGCGAGATCGCGCAGCGTCACGGGTTTCGTTGCCGCGATGCTCATAGCAAGCCTGCCTGGTGCGCGCCCTGCAGCGCCAGCCTTGCCGTACCGGCCGCCGCCTCCTCGGAAAGCGCTTCGAAAAAAGGCACGCGCAGTTGCCTTGCGCGGATTGCCGTCCACACAGGGTTGCGGGCGCCGCCACCAACGCTGCGGACGGAACGCAGCGCCGGCCCACCGAGATCGGCAAGTTGCCGGTAGCCGCGCGTCTCGATGGCGGCAATTCCTTCCAGCATCGCCTGCAGGAACAGCGCGTCGTCCGCCGGGCGCGGATCGAGGCGCGGCGCGAGGCCCGCATCGGCGATCGGAAAGCGCTCGCCGGTGCCGATCAATGGGTAATAGTCGAGGCCGGTCGGCCGGTCCGGATCAATTGATCCGGAGAGCTCGACGATGCGCTCGACGGGGAAGAAATGCGCCAGCACCTTGCCGCCGGTGTTCGACGCACCGCCGGCCAGCCACGCGTCGCCGATGCGATGACTGTAGATGCCGTATTTGGGCGCGAACAGCGGTCTTTCGCAGAGCACCTTCAGAGTCAGCGAGGAACCAAGAGCCGTGACGGCGTCACCGACATTCTTCGCTCCCGTGGCGAGGAAGGAAGCGCAGCCATCGGTGGTGCCAGCGACCACGACCACGTTCCCCTCAAGGCCGAAATTCTGCGCGGCCCCAGCGCTGACCTTGCCGACGGCAGTGCCCGGGGGAACGACACCTGGCAGCAAAGCCATGTCCGCGCCCGTCCCCCCGATCCAATCCGGCCAACTTCGGCGGACCGGGTCATAGCCGGTCTTCAGCGCATTGTTTTCGTCGCTGATATCGAAACGGCCGGTCAGGCGGCCGGCGATCCAGTCGCCCTGGTGGAGGATGCGAGCCGGTGTCAGCATGCCCTGGAACTGCAGCAGCTTGGCGAGGCCGGAAGTGGCGCCATGGGCGGCGCTTTCCGGCGGCGCGTGGGCAGCGATCGCGGAGAGGATCGCCGCGTCCTCGACCTTGTCGGAATACATCAATGCCGACGCGAGCGGCTCGCCGGCATTGTCGATCGGCAGCATCGTGCCGGAAGTGCCGTCGACGGCAAGCGCGCGCACCCGACTTCTATCGACCAGGGCGAAGAGGGTCTTCAAAGCGGCTTCGGTAGCGCGCCACCAGGTCGACGCGTCCCGCCAATCGGTTCCGAAATCGGCAAGCGCGACGCCGGCTTGCCCGTGGATCGCGCCGCCAGGATCCATGGCGACGGCGCGCACGCCGGAGGTGCCGACATCGATGCCTACGACCAGCGCCGTCATTGCAGGGTCGTCCCGGCGCGCCGGTTCAGTTCCTGGCGGTATTTCTCCGCATCCCAGTTCAAGAGCTCGCCATTCTGTTCCGGGCTGAGATAGTTGACGCGCGCGGCCGGATCGACGCGCGCGACGACGTCAGCGAGGCAGCGCGCCATCGCCTCGGCGCCGGCGTTGGCGTCCCGCCGAATCAACACGCCCTTGCCAGGAAACAGGATCGACATCGGTGGCTGTTCGCCGGCCGTGCCGGTCCTGGCCGCGACGGTGGCGGCGTTCTCGTTAGGGCCGGCGATCACCGAGCCAACGCCGAGGAAAATGACATGGTCGGGATAGAGGCTTCCGGCCGCCGCGATGCGACAGCTGGCAAGATCGGTCGCCACTGCATGCGCTTCGATGGCGGACGGAAGCCGGTAGTCGCTGCCCATGGCGAGGCGGATCAGCGCGTCGATGTCGGGTTGAGCCGTCGCGCGCGGCGGACGCGCGAGCAGTCCGCTGACGCGCCTCAGCAACAGGCTCGCTTCCTCGACGGTGTCGGCGGCGACAACCAGTCCGTGATTGCCGAGCACCAGCACATCGGTACGAGGCTTCAGCCGCTCGGCAATGCCTTGCGCCAGCGGCAGGCCCGGCCGGCGATACGGCACGAAGACCCAGTCCAGCCCGCGCAGGCGCTCGGCGAGCAAAGCTTCCGCATTGGCCTGCACGGCAATCGCAATGGTCTCGACGCAATGGACGTGGACGACGATCCTTTGCGGCAGCAGCGCATGCACCGTCGTCTCGATCGAAGGCCGCAGGCGATGCGGATTGAGGTCGGCCGGCGTGAACTGGTCGGCCTTCTCGGCCGCCGGGCTGCGGTGGGCGACCGCCTCGAGCAAGGGCGCCAGTTCCACCGGCACCATGATGTCGCTGGTGGCCGCATTCATCAGCCAGGTGCCCGACGCCTTGATCCACAACAGGCCGGCCTGTTTGAGGGAGGTGTTGCCACCGGCGCCCTGGACCAGCAGGGGATCGGCGCCGACGCTGGCCGACAGCACGCGCAGCGCCCGCAACTCGGCGTCTTCCTGATCGATCCGAACAACCATCAGCCGGCCTTCGCCAATCGGTTGGCGCACCAATCCTCGAAGGTAGCTCGCTCAGCAGTCGACATATGCAGTCCGTGCTTGGTGCGGCGGTCGAGAATATCGGCCGCGGTCGACGCCCACTCATGCTCGAGGAGATAGGCGGCCTCGCGTTCGAAGAAGTCCCTGCCGAAGCGCCGCCCGAGATCGTCAAGCGAGCCGGCGCCGCCGACCAGGGCGCGGGCGCGGGTGCCATAAAGCCGGCCGTAATGCTTGAGCAAGGAAGCCGGCATCCACGGATAGTCGCGACCGAGATCGCCCAGGAATTGTTCGAAATCGGCGTTGGCGATCTCGCCGCCCGGCAAATGCGCTTTCGCAGTCCAGGCTTTGCCCATCTTCGGCAAGAAGGGCTCGATGCGATCCAGCGCGTGCTCGGCGAGCTTGCGAAAGGTGGTGATCTTGCCGCCGAAGACCGAGAGCAGCGGCGCATGGCCGGACGGCGCGTCAAGCTCGAAGATATAGTCGCGCGTCACCGCGCTCGGATTGTCGGCGTTGTCGTCGTAGAGCGGCCTGACACCTGAGAAGGAATAGACGACATCGGTGCGGGCGAGCCCGCGCTTGAAGTAGCGGTTGACGACCCTGATCAGGTAGTCGATCTCGCTTTCGTCAGCTTTGACGTCCTCCGGCCGCCCCTCATAGGGAATGTCGGTGGTGCCGATCAGCGCCAGATCGTTCTGGTAGGGGTTGATGAAGATCACCCGCTTGTCATTGTTCTGAACAAGATAGGCCTGCCGCCCTTCCCAGAATTTCGGCACGACGATGTGGCTGCCCTTGATCAGGCGGACATTGCGCCTGGAGTTCTGGCCGGCGACGCGGTTGACGACGTCGTTGACCCAAGGACCGGCGGCATTGATGAGTGCCCTCGCCCGCACCATTGTCTTCACGCCGGTGCCGCCGTCTCGCATCTCTACGACCCACAGGCCATTCTCACGGCGCGCGGCGGTGCAGGCGGTGCGGGTCAGGACCTTGGCTCCGCGCTGCGCAGCGTCGAGCGCGTTGATGACCACCAGCCTGGCATCGTCGACCCAGCAATCGGAATATTCAAAGCCGCGCTTGAAGGCGTCCTTGATCGGCGCGCCCTCAGGCGCGGTACGAAGATTGAGCATTCGAGTGGCAGGCAGCCGCTTGCGGCCGCCGAGATGGTCGTAAAGGTACAGGCCCAACCGCACCAGCCAGGCTGGCCGATCGTCCGGACTGTGCGGCAGCACGAAGCGCATCGGCCAGATGATGTGCGGAGCGGATTCGAGCAACACCTCGCGCTCGATCAGCGCCTCGCGCACCAGGCGGAACTCGTAATATTCGAGATAGCGCAGGCCGCCATGGACGAGCTTGCCGGAGCGCGAACTGGTGCCTTCGGCGAGATCGTCCTTCTCGCACAGAATGACGGACAGGCCGCGTCCAGCGGCATCGCGCGCAATGCCGGCGCCATTGACGCCGCCGCCGATGACGAAGAGGTCGACGATGTCGCTATCGCCGCTCATCCCGATCGAGCCCCGGTGCCTGTTTGCCGCGTCATCGCCGCCGCCCTCAGCATGGATTGACCGGTGGCAGGCCGGCCAGATAGCGGCGCACTTCCTCGGCCGCCTGCTCGGCGGCATAGGTGACGGTGCGCACCGAAGCGCCGGCAATATGCGGCGTCAGCGTCACATTCGGCAGCTGCAGCAGCGGCCAGTCGGCAGGCACGGGCTCGACCGCGAAGGTTTCCAGCATGGCGCTGGCGATCTGGCCCGATGCCAGCGCGTCGTACAGCGCGTCATAGTCGACCAGCGGCCCGCGCGCGGTGTTGATGAAGATCACGCCGGGCTTCATCCTGGCGATGGTGTCCTTGTTGACCAGGCCACGGGTCTCCTCGGTGACGCGAGGATGGATCGTGACTACGTCGGAGCGGCCGAGCAGGTCGTCCAGCGCGACGAGCTCGACGCCGGCATTCCTGTCTTCCGCGCTCAGTTGCACATAGGGGTCGCAGACCAAGATGCGGCAGCCGAAGGCGCGCAGCAGGCACACGACCTTGGTGCCGATATTGCCATAGCCGACGACGCCGACCGTCATTTCGCTGAGCTCGCGGCCGGTGCGGTCCGCGCGGTAGAGATCGCCGCGCCACTCGCCCTTGCGCAGCGCCTCATGACCGACGCGGATCAGCCGCGTCTCGGCGAGGATGGCGCCGATGGTGAATTCGGCGACCGCGCTGGCATTACGTCCAGGGACGTTGACGACGCGAATGCCATGGGCCCTGGCGGCGGCCATGTCGATGTTGATCGGACCGCCGCGCGAGACCGCGACCAGCTTTAGTCCCGGCAGACGCTGCATCATGCCTTCCGAGAGCGGCGCCAGTTGGGTGACCAGGATCTCGGCATCGCTGATGAAGTCCACCACATCGTCCGGCCGACCGAAATATTCCTTGACCTTGTCGAGGCCGAGCGCGGGATTGCCGAACTCCATCGGTTCGTCCGGCCAGGCGCTTTCGAGCGTGCGGATGTCCAGGCTGTTGCCACAGGCCTTCTCGATCTCCGACCGGAACACCTCCGGAAGCATGAAACGGTCGCCGATGATCGCAATCTTTCTGTGCATGCTGCTTCTCAATTCACTTTCGATGCGGCGATAGATCGCCAGACCGGGCGCAGGGCCTCATGTGCCATTACGTAGGAGGGAGCCATGGCTTCGTAGATGGCGGCGAGTTGCTGGTCGCAAGGCTCCGCCTCGCCGAGCAGCGGCGAGACCCATTCGCCAACGCAGTCGTCCATCGAGGGGTAGAGGCCGAGGCAGACCGCCGCGATCATGGCGGCGCCGGCGGCGCCCGCCTCCTCTCGCGCGCTGGTGCGGACGTCGGAGCCCACTGCGGCGCCAAGGATCTTGCGCAGCGCCGAGCTGCGGGCGGCACCCCCGGTCAGCCGGATTTCGCTGGGCAGCGGCCCCATGGCGGCGTAGCAATCGCGCGCGGCGAAGGCCAGGCCCTCGAAGACGGCGCGCACCATGTCGGCATAGCCGTGGCGCGAGGAGATGCCGACGAAGCCCGCGCGCGCATTGGCGTCGACGAACGGCCCGCGCTCGCCGGCCTCCGAGACATAGGGCTGATAGATCAGCGAGGCCGGCTCCGAGGCCGCTATCCAATGGTCGACCAGCGCGATCATCTCGCCGTTCGAGCGTGTTATGCCTTGCGAGGCAAGGATGCCGGAAGCGAGGCCGAGCACCCAGTCGATGTTAAGCGTCGCCGCCATGTTCGACTGCATCTGCGCGAAGACGCCGGGCGCCGGCATGGTCATCGTGTAGCCGGTCTTTGCCGTGTTGAGCAGCACCTCGTCAGGGGTTTCGGCCAGCCGCATGTGCATGCCGGTGGAGCCGATGATGGAGCAACCCGGCTTGCGCTGGCGATCGAACAGGCCGGCGCCGAGCGCGGTGCAGACGACGTCGACATAGGCGAGCACGACCGGCGTGCCGGCGATGAGCCCGGAGGCGTCGGCCGCCGCCTGCGAGAGGCCGGCGCTATGGCTGGTCCCGTCGACGATTGGCGGCAGCAAATGCTTAAGGTCGGCGACGCCCAGCACATCCAGCACGTCGTCGCTGTAGTCGCGGGTGCGGAAATCGCCGAAGGTGAAGGTGCCCTCGGACGGGTCGGTGGCACGCTCGCCGGTCAGCCGGAAATAGAGCCAGTCCTTGCAGTGGAACGCCGTGGCGGCGCCGGAGAGCATTGCCGGCATGTTGCGCTTCATGAAGACGAACTGCGACCCCTGCTGGCAGGCGGCGAGCCCGCTGCCGGTCTTCTCGAAACGCAGCCGGTCCTCGGGCCGGGCGCGGATTTCCTCCACCACGGCAGCTGCACGCGCGTCGAGCCAAAGCCACCCCTTGGCGACCGGCTCGCCGGCCTTGTCGATCAGCCAGGTGCCGTCGCCCTGCCCGGTCACGGCGATGGCGATCACCCTGTCGGCGAGGTTCGGCACCTTGTCGGCGAGCTGGCGCAGCGTGGTGGCGGTATCGGTCCAGGTGCGCGCGAGATCCTGCTCGGCGCCGCCGCCGGGCAAGGTCTCATAGCGGTTCGGCAGCGCCGTCGCCGCGATCTGCCGGCCCGCCGTATCGAAAGCGACGGACTTGATGACAGACGTGCCGGCGTCGATCCCGATCAGCACATTCTTCATCAGGCAAGCTCCATACCGTGCGAAATCGCGTTGCCGCTCGACTGGTCGAAGACATGCAGGTTGGCCGGGTCGATGCTGACGTTGATCGGCGCGCCGAGTTCGAGACGGGTGCGGTCATGCTCGACGAGGACGAGCGAGCCGCCGGCGAAATCCGCCGCGATATGGGTCTGGTCGCCCAGCCACTGATTGGCCGAGACGGTGGCCGGGACGCCATCCTTCGAGCGCCGAACGGCGTACGGCCTGATGCCGATGACGACTCGCTCGCGATTGAGCAGCGCCTCGCGGACCGGGCCGCTGAAGGCGTCCTTGTCATAGTCGAGCGAAAGCCCGTCGGGCAGTCTGAGGTTGATTTTGCCAGCGCCACTGCCGACGAAGGCCTCAAAGACATTCATGGGCGGCTCCCCCACGAAGGTGCCGGTGAAGAGGTTCGCCGGGCGCTCCTTGATCATCTGCGGCGTGTCGAACTGCTGCAGCACGCCGCCCTCCATCACAGCGATGCGATCGGCAAGAGCGTTGGCCTCGGTCTGGTCATGGGTGACGAGGATTGCGGTCAGGCCGCGCTCCTTAATGAAGTGCTTGATGCGGCCGCGAAGCACGGCGCGCAATTGCGGCTCGAGCTGGCCCATCGGCTCGTCGAGCAGATGCAGGTCGGCGTCGCGGATCAGGGCACGGCCGAGGCTGGCGCGCTGCTGCTGGCCGCCGGAGATCGAGCTCGGATAACGATCGAGGATATCCTCGATCTCGAGCAGCTTGGCGATGCTGGCGACCTTGGCATCGACCTCGCTCTTCTGCAGCCTGGCCGCCTTCAGCGCAAAAGCCATGTTCTCGCGCACGGTGAGCGGCGGATAGAGCGAATAGCCCTCGAAGGCCATCGCCACATTGCGCTTGACCGGCGGCAGCGTGTGCACCTTGCGGCCCGCGACAGAGATTTCGCCGCGCGAAACCTCCTCGAAGCCGGCGATCATGCGCAGCGTCGAGGTCTTGCCGCAGCCGGACGAACCGAGCAGCGCGATGATCTCGCCCTTGGCGATCTCGATGCTGAGCTTCTGGACCGCATGCACGCCGCGGTCGATCGGCCCGTAGAATTTGTCGACGCTGGAAATGGTGAGGGCGCTCGCGCTCATGCCGCTTCTCCGTTGCGCAGACTGACGATGTTCTTCGAACCGATGCGCTCGCCGCTGGCCTGATCGAACAACAGCGCGCTCTTGGCGTTGACCGCGAGATGCGCTTTGCCGCCGCTCTGGCCCGGCGTGCCCGACGGCCGCGAGACGAGGATCTCGCGGCCGCGCACGGTGCGAACCAGCGTGACGATCTTTTCGTTGAGGGGCGTCTCTGCCTCGACGGTGACGGGGATGGCGCCCGGCTCGCTATCCGCGACGAAGTGCAGGGTTTCGGGCCGCAGGCCGATGACGCAGTCGCGGCCGATCGCGGCCTCCGGAGCGCCGCCAAGATGCACCTGCACGTTCGACAGGCCGACATAGATGCCCCTGGCGTCGCGCTGCGGCTTGACATCGAGCAGGTTGATGGTCGGGTCGCCGAACAGCCGCGCGATCTCGATATTGGCCGGCTCGCGATAGATCTGTTCTGGCGTGCCGAGCTGCCTGATGACGCCTTGCGACATCACCGCGATGCGGTCGCCAAGCGCCATCGCCTCCTTGTAGTCCTGGGTGACGTAGATGACGGTCGCGCCGCGGTCGGCGAGAAGCCTGGGTAGTTCCAGCCGCATCTCGAAACGCAGCTTGGCATCGACGTTGCGCAGCGGATCGTCGAGCAGCAGCACCGGCGGCGAGCCGACCAGCGCGCGTGCAAGCGCGGTGCGCTGCTTCTGACCGTTCGACAGCGCGCGCGGCTTGTGGCTGAGAACATGGCCGATCTTGAGCAGCTTGGCGACGCTGTCGACGCCTCCCTTGATGGCGCCTTGGGACGAGCGCTTGGCCTCGAGCGGCGTGGCGATGTTCTCGAAAGCGCTCATATGCGGGAACAGGGCGAAATTCTGGAACGCCATGCCGACACCGCGGAATTCGGCGTCGACGTCCGTCATGTCCTCGCCGCCGATCAGGATCTTGCCCTCGTCCGGATCGATGACGCCGGCGACGAGGCGCAGCAGCACCGTCTTGCCGGCCCCGGAGGGCCCGAACAGGACCAGTGTCTCGCCATCGGCGACGGTCAGCGACAGATCGTCGAGGACGGTCTGGCTCTTGTAGCGCTTGACGATGTTCTTCAGTTCGAGGCTGGCCATTCGATTTATCCCTTGACCGCGCCGAGCGACAGGCCCTCGACGAGATAGCGCTGCGCATAGAGAGCAAGCGCCAGCGTGGGCGTGATCGACAGCACGATCGCCGCCGAAATCTGGCCGTACTGGATGCCCGAGGAGGTGATGAAGGCGAGCGCGCCGACCGTCACTGGCTGTTTGTCGGCGGAAGCGAGCACCAGCGCGAAGACGAAATTGTTCCAGGCGAAGATGAAGGCGAGCAGGCCGGCCGCCGCGATGCCCGGTCCGGCGAGCGGCAGCGCGATCTTCCGGAAGGTGGCGAACCAGGAATGGCCCGCGATACGGTAGGCGTATTCGATGTCGGCCGGGATATCCTCGAAGTAACCGCGCACGATCCACAGGATCAGCGGCAGGCAGATCAGTTGGTAGACCCAGATCAGGCCGAAATAGGTGTTGGCCAGCCCGAGCTTCTGGAAATAGAGGGTGAGCGGCAACAGCACCAGAAGCGCCGGCGCAAAGCGGAACGAGAGCAACGTGAAAGCGATATCCTCCGAACCGCGGAACTTGTGGCGAGCAAACGCATAGGCGGCCGGCACGCCGAGCAGCAAAGCCACTGCGACCGAGGTCACCGAGAGGAAGATGGAGTTCCACAGATTGCGCATGAAGGCGATGTCGAGCGTGCCGGCCGCCGTCTGCAGCTTGCCGGTGATCAACGCCGTATAGTTGGCGAGCGTCGGCTCGAAGACCAGTTGCGGCGGGATACGCAGGATCGTCTCGTTGGTCTGGAACGACATCATGAAGATCCAGACGATCGGAAACATGAAGAAGACCACGACCAGCGTGAGCGCGATACCGCGCAGCACCCGTTCCAGAAGCGATGTGTGTTCCATGCCGGCCCTCCTATGCCTGGCCGCGCGCGCGTTCGCGCAGCCGGAGCCAGTTCTTGATGAAGATGTTCGAAAGGAAATAGGTGATCGCCCACAGGATGATCATCAGCGCGGCCGAGCGGCCGACATTGGTCGACTGGAAGAAGTTGAGATAGGCCTCGACCTGGAAGACCGTCAGCGTGTCGCCGGGGCCGCCCTGGGTCATGGCGTAGATGATGTCGAACTGCTGGATGGAATCGAGCAGGCGGAACAGCGTCGCAGTCAGGATATAGGGCGTCAGCATCGGCAAGGTGATGCGAAAGAAGACGAAGCTCCGCGGCACGCCGTCGAGAGCGGCGGCTTCGAAGGGCTGCGTCGGCAGGCTGCGCAGGCCGGCAAGCAGCAGGATCATGATGAAGGGCGTGTAGACCCAGATGTCGACGAGCACGACGGTGAGCAAGGCCGTCGAGGGCGAGGACGCCCAGCGGAAATCCTGCAGGCCGATCAGGCTGGCGAGATAGCTCAGCACGCCAAAGCCGGGATTGGTCATCAGCTTCCACATCAGCGCTGCCAGCGCCGGGGCCGTCATCAGCGGCATCAGGAGCATGATCGAAATGAAGTTGTTCAGCGTCGAGCGCTTCTGCAAAAGCATGGCGATGCCGAGGCCGAGCAGCAACTCCAGCCCGACGGTGATGCCGGCATAGAGCAGCGATATCTCCAGCGTGTTCCAGAATTTCGGATCGGTGAAGAAGGAGATGTAGTTGTCGCCCCAATTGAACTGGCGCGCCCAGGGCTGGCTCAGCCTGTAGCGCTGGAACGAATAGACCACCGAGGTGAGGAACGGGATCAGGATGCCGATGCAGACCAGCAAGGCCGGCAGGCTGAGTATATAGGGCAGCACCTTCTTGCTGATCCTGAAGCCCGAAGGCCTGGCTCTCTGCATCGTCGCCGAAGTCATTTGTCAGCCTGTGTCGGTTGTTTTTGCCGCGCCGGTCGCCCAAGGGAGCAAGGCGGCCGGCCGGGCGAACTAACAGCACCATAGGCGCCGCATCGCAATAAATGCAGGGGCGGGCCCGCCCGCCTGGAGTTCCATGCAATTCCGGGACGAAAACCGCAATGCGCTCTTCCCGGAATTGCCTGGATCATGATGGCGTTTCGTTGAACCGCCATCAGACCCAACTCTAGTTCGAGCATGATCTTCCGGAAACCGGTTCCCGCTTTTAGGGATCATGCTCCAGGCGGACCAGCCGTCACCCGGTTCAGCCGAGGCCGGCTTCCTTGAGCTGGCCGTTGATGCTTTCGGCCAGCTTGTCGAGCCCTTCGTCAACCGGCACTTCCTTGGCCACCATCTTCTGCAAGGTCGCAGCCCATTCGGTGGTGAGGTCGAAGAACAGCGGCTGCGCGGTGAACTTGATGCTGGCCCCGGGCGCGGAAGCGTCGAACATATCGACATAGCCCGGATAGCTCTTGTTGAGCTTCTCGCGGAACATCTCGTCCTTCCACACCGCCTGGCGGACCGGATTGACAAAATCCATCTTGGTGGCGCCGAACAGGCAGTGGTCGAGGCCGGAAGCCCACTGCATGAAGTACCAGGTGGCGTCCTTGTCCTTCGAGAAGGTAGACATCGACAGCGACCAGATCCAGATGTTCGGCGTCGGCGCCTTGGCGGCCGGATTGGCCTTGAAGGCCGAGAAGGCGAGCTGGCCGGCCATCTTGTTGGTGCCGCCGTTCATGAAGTAGCCGAGGATGTCGGCGTCGAAGATCATCGCCGAAGCGCCGGCGCCGAGATCGGTGCCGACCTGGTACCAGGTGTAGGTCGACCAGTCCTTCGGGCCGCTTTCCTGGATCATCTGCACCCACTGCTTGTGGAAGGCCTTGGATTCAGCGGTAGCCATGGCCGCCGATAGCTTGCCGTCGGCAGAGACGTTGAGGTCCTTCTGGTCGAAGTTGGCGTAGGCTGACAGGAAGCCCGGATGGATGGTGGCCCAGGAGCGCGAGCCGCGCACGCCGATGCCGTAGACGCCGCCGCCGACATCCTTGGTCAGCTTTGCGGCCGCGGCGACCATCTCGTCCATGTTGCCGGGGACCTTGACGCCGGCCTTGTCGAACATCGCCTTGTTGTAGGTGATGTTGTTCTGCTCGAAGCCCCACGGAATGCACCATTGCTTTGCGTCGTCGGAGCCCAGCGCGCCACCGGGCTTGCCGTTCCAGGCGCAGGAATTCCTGACGCCCGGGAGGAAGTCGTCCCAGGCATATTTCGGATTGGTCTTGGTCGGGTCCTTGATCCATTCGTTGAGGTCGGTGATCCAGCCGGCCGGGCCGTAGGTCCAGGTCATGTATGCGCCGGTCATGAAGGCGTCGTATTCGGGCGAGCTCGCCGAGAGCGCCGCCGTGACCTTGTCGAAATAGACGTCTTCCGGGAACACGTCATAGGTGACGTTCATGCCGGTCAGCTGCTTGAAATTGTCGAGGTCGGCGATCATGGCATCCGCATAAGGATGCTTGTTGAGCAGGAGCTTGATGGTCTTGCCCTTATGCGCCTGCCAGTCGAAATCGGCGGCAAGCGCGCGGGTCTGGCCCAGGTTGAGCAGGACGCCGGCGGTGCTGGCGGCAAGGCCCATCGCACCCAGTCCCTTGATCAGTCCGCGGCGGTCGACTTGTCCGCGCAGGAAGGCGTCGAGCAGGTCTTTCTCTTTCTCATGCATGTCTTCTTCTCCTCCAAAGGGTAGTTTCAACGAAACTGTTGCCGGCTACCCGACCGGCGTCTTCTCCACGAGCGATCGCGCCGTGCGCTCGTCGGTTATCAGGCCCTTGAGGTAGCGCCCCTCCAGCACCGACTTGATGGCGCGGACCTTTATCTTGCCGCCGGCGACGGCGACGATCCTGCGGTTGGCTATGTCCTCGCGCGCCAGCGCCAGCGCGCGGCTGGAGACCGTGGTGGCGAGCGGCCTGCCCTCCTCGTCGAAGAAGTGGCCGAGCAGTTCGCCCACGGCGCCGTTGCGGCGGGTCTCCTCCATTTCGCCCTTTGCGATCATGCCGGTGGCGACGAGCGAGGCCTCCTGTTCCGCGGTGCCGATACCGGCAAGCAGGAGATCGGCGGATCGCGCGAGGTCGAACACCTCGCTGATGCCCTTCTGGCCAAGCAGCACCGCGCGGTCCTCGACGGTGTTGGCGAACATCGGCACCGGCATGACATAGGCTTCGGCGCCGGTGCGCTCGGCCAGGCGATGGATGACGTCGTGCGGATTGGCGGAGAATTTCCTGGTCAGGCCCCCAAGCAGCGAGACGAAGCGGATTCCGTTCGCCGATATGCGCGGCAGATATTCAACGCAGGCCGCAAGCGTGCGGCCATGGCCGACGCCGATCAGCGCGCCCTCGCCGCGTTCGATCTCGCGCTTGAGAAACTGCGCGCCGGCGATGCCGAGCGCCTTGAGCGGCAGGTCCTCGGGATCGAACTCCGGAACCACCTCGCAATAATCGAGGCCGTAGCGGCCGGACAACTCGTCCTCGATCGCCACGCATTCGGAGATTTCGCCGTCGATATAGACCTTAACCAGACCCTCCTGGTTGGCTTTGGTTATGAGGCGGTGCGCCTTTAGGCTGGTCAATCCAAGCCGCTTGGCGACCTCGGACTGGGTGAGGCCGCCGGCATAGTGAAGCCATGCGGCTCGGGCGGCCATGCTGGTCTCGTCATCGCGAAGGAGGCCGTTGCCGAACCCTACCATCTCCACCCTCTGATATTTTTATCAATTACTGCAAAATTTTTCACAGAGTTCGGCAGGAGTCAAGTGGCACTGCGCGAAATCGCGCGCAAAAGCCCATCACCAACCGATTGTGGGAAGCCGCCCGGCGCTCGCCTGAAAGTTCGCGACGCGAGATTGCCTGCTGTCGACGCTTGCGCGATGCACTGATCTAAAAGTGACGGACGGATCTCTTTGCAAAACCGATACAGGTCATCACGCCCAACACCGGAGGAAATATCGCTGGGTTTCCGAGTGGGGAAAGGCGGTAGCGCTCTTCCGAAGAGCGCCCCCCCGCACAGCGTGTCAACCAAGTCAGCAACGCCGCGGAGTCGGCCCCGCGCGACGCTACTTCGATTCGGCCTAAAATTGTGGGACTGTTCGGCATCCGCTTTGGGCCGAAAGCGGGCTGTCGACCTGTGAGGCGATTGCCAGAAAGCCGACGTTCGGCGACCCGTCCGCGGCGCGGGTCACTCTTCCCTGAACGCCCGATCAATTTGATCAGCTAGGGGCTTCACAAGATATGAAAGCATTGTGCGGTTGCCCGTCGAAAAGAACACTTCAACTGGCATGCCGGGCGCAAGCGTCAGGCCCTTCAGCTTTTTCAGCTCGCTGCGGACAATACCGATACGCACAGTATAGAACCCTGCCCCCGCTGCGCTCGTCGAGGCTGAGATCCGCGGCAATCTCCTTGACGTTGCCATTCAGCTCCGGCGTGACGCGCTGATTGAACGCCGAGAATTTAAGCCCAGCTTCCTGGCCTGGCTTCAGCTGATCGATATCCTGCGGAGCGACTCGTGCTTCAACAGTCAGTTCGTCCGCAACCGGAACCACCAGCATGACCACTTCACCAGGCGTGATGACCCCACCGACGGTATGCACCGTCAGCTGATGCACCACGCCATCCTGTGGGCTGCGCAAATCGATGCGCTTCAGCTGGTCTTCGGCCGACACCTTGCGCTCGACGAATTCCGATATCTTGCTCTGGACATCGCGCAGCTCGGTTGCGACTTCCTTGCGCAGGTCTTGATCGACCTGAATAATCTGCAGTCGCGTTTCGGCAATGCGGCCCTTGGCCTGCGCGATCGATGCGGTGAGCTGGCCGTGCTCGCCGTCGAGGCGGACCGCATCGCGCTCGAGCGCGGTCAGGCGATCGATCGAGACCAGCTTCTGGCGCCAGAGCTTGCGGATGCTTTCGAGTTCGGTGCCGATCAGCTCGATTTCGTGGCTTTTTGCGACCCGCTGCTCGCTCAACCCCGAGCTTTCTTCGACAAGCTGCGCGATGCGTTCTTCGAGCTGCGCCTTCTGTCCGGCGCGGCCTCCGCGACCGACATCCCCCTATCCTTATGAGGAGTCGGAACAGGAGCTGTTCCCAGTGCCGGTCTTCCCCCTCGGATCCCCCTCGATCAAGTTTGCACCACTGCGGATCCTGGCTCGCCAGTTTTTTCGAAGAGCTGGCGCGCTTCAGCGGGAGGCGTGAGGCAGAAAGTTCGAAAAGCTTCCAAGAACCCCGGGCAAACTGGACGCCGCACCGGACACTAAGGTCCCGCTGACATCGTAGCGAACGTCCTCGACCGTCCGGCCAATTTCATCGACAAAAGTGCGTCCGAATAGGGCCGTCGGCGGCTCCGTCGTGGGAACGAAAAAAGAAGAGAAGCAGAACCTTCGTGTGCGATTTTTGCACACGACCTCTCGTAAGTGGCTGGTTTTGCTTAAATGTCCGTCCCATCCATCATAGGTGCTACGGCAATCGTTTTCTTCATGGGCCTATTTCATCGCTGGCGCAGGTGTCACAGTCAAATCCTTTAGCGCGAATTGCCTTATTCTCGTTTGATTTCAAGCAGTTCGAGAAGGAGGGACAAAAGTCCCGTGAATCAAGGGACCTTTTTCTGGAGTCACACTTTTTGTTAAAAGGCAACAGTCCGATTTGAAGTTTCCACAAATAAGCGTAAACTTTTCTTCGGAGGCGTACAGGCAGCAATGCCTGAGAAGAGGGGCGGGGTTGAGTATGCCCTCATTGTCGATCCTTGGTGTCCGCCGTTGGTGGATCACCGACGCGCGTAGGACGCATCCGCCTAGACTTGCCTGACGGGGCAAGGAGCGGAGGATTAGCGGCGGCGCCTCCCACACCCTCTACCCCCTGAGCCAATCCAGAACTCCAGTTTCCTTTTAACGATGGCGCTCAGCGCCGGCTCTCGCCGGCGGATGTGCGTCCGTGCGGCCGGTTGCCGGGCGTTGGGCCGATTACAGCGCAAGCCGCATTGAAACCAGGGAGAATCGCAATGGCACTCGACATCACCGCGCAAGACATCATCATCGACGAGACCACCGGTCTCCAGGAAGATGATATTGCCCCTACCAACAACAGCACGCTGCAATATCTCCTGGGCCTCGACGGTTCGGGCGGGCTGACGTCGCCCGAAGTTGCCTTCCAAGCCGACTTCGTGGTGGCCTCCGCAAACGCCGGCGAAACCATCACCTCGGTCATTCTTGCGCAGAACTCCTCCGGAACTCCATTTTCCACCACCGTCGGTGTGAACAGCGGCATCCGGACGGTCGACGGTAATTATGTCTGGCTGTTCCAGGATGCAAGTCACCCCAACGTTGTGATCGGTGTCATTGGCACCTCCAACGCTGGCGCGGCACCAGCTGCAACCGGTCCGCTCGCCTTCTCGTTTGGACTCGTCGGCACCAGCACCACCAATGCGGACCTGTACCTGGTCCAGTATGTGCCACTGTCCCACCCGGACGCGACCAACCCAAACGACCAGATCGATCTGCTCAACAAGGTGTACGCATCGGTTAGCGGGACGTCGGTGCTGAATTTCAGCCAGCTCGGCGACGCTCCTCCCGGCCATAATAATTGGTACATCCTCGATGCCGACGTCGCGAGCACGCAAAAGATTCTTGTCACGGCCCACGACAATGGTGTCCAAGCTGAAGTCAACGTCAGCACGCAAGGCCTGGGTGTTTCGTCTCAGGACGTGCGCTTTGGTCGTGAACTCCAGATCGACTTGATCAACGGTGGGAGTCAGAGCGCCGGCAAGAACTTCACCAACTCGCCGCTTGCCCCAAATTACACCGATCATATCGAAAACGTATCCGGCGCGGGTTTCTCGATCTCGCAGTCCACCCCGACCAACACCGTGGCCGATATCGAGGTCCACGCCTACAATAATGACGACAACGCGAAAGGCGGAGCTGTACCGGGTGACGACAACGATACCGAGATCAATATCACCGGAGCGACGTTCAAGCTGAACGGCGTGGCGACGACCGCTGCCGCCCTGGGCATCACCGTTGATCTCAGCGGCACCGGAATGATCCTGCACAATGTCGGCGAGGGCGTGACAGTCGATTTCACGACTGCGGGCGGCTCTGGCGGGACCTTCGACCGCTTCACCATCAAGAATATCGATACGCAGAAGGATTATTTCGACGTCAAGGAAGTGCATTTTGCCGGACAGACCACCAACGCCTACAACGAACAGGTCGGCTCCTTCATCAACTTCAACGACGACGGTCCGGCCGTAACCGCGGATGGGGTCGTTCCGACGCTGACTACCGACGATACCAACGTCATCGACACCGATTCAAAGAGCTTTGCTTCCGTCTTCAGCACTGACGGCGGCTCCGATGGTCTCGACGGCGTCACCTACGCGCTGGGTGTCAAGCAAGCGGGTGTTGACAGCGGCGTGGACGACACGCTGAGCGGCGACAACATTCTGTTGCGCCTCAACAACAACGGCGAAGTCGAAGGCTATCTGCAGAACCACACTGGCACCGTCGCCTTCGTCATCAGCGTCGATGAGAACACTGGCGAGGTGACGCTCACCCAAAACCGTGCGGTCGTCCACGACGATGCGACAGATTCGGTGGAGAGCGGCGCTTCGGCGGCCACACTTGCCGCGGCCGACCTCGTCACTTTGACCGCGACTGCCACCGACGGTGACGGCGATACCGCGCATGACACAGCCGATATTGGTGCCGCCTTTGCCTTCGAGGACGACGGCCCGACCGTGACTGCGGACGGCACCATTCCCACGGTGACTACCGACGACACCGATATTTCTGATACCGCATCGGCGGGATTCGCTTCGGCTTTCACCACCGATCTCGGCGCCGACGGCGGCACTGTCACTTATGAGCTTGGCATCAAGAACGCAGGCGACGACAGCGGCCTCGACGACACGCTCAGTGGTGACAACATCCTGTTGCGCCTCAATGTCAACGGCGAAGTCGAAGGCTATTTGCAGAACGATACGGGCACCGTCGCTTACGTGATCAGCGTCGACGAGAATACCGGCGAGGTGACGCTGACCCAGAACCGCGCTGTCATCCACAACGACCCGACGGATCCGGTTGAGAGCGGCGCTTCGGCGGCAACACTGGCCGCAGCCGATCTGGTCACATTGACGGCGACTGCCACGGATGGTGACGGCGACACCGCCCATGACACAGCCAACATCGGCACCGCCTTTGCCTTCGAGGACGACGGCCCGACGATAACGAAGCCGTTCGACGGCGACCAGAACAACCTCGCCGGGAGCCCGCTTATCGGGACCCACGAAGTTATGACCAACCTCGTTGGCCAGCAAGCCGTGGGCGATTTCGGCTACGATATCGGCAGCGACCAGTTCGCGGGCTACGATGCCGCGCATTCGGATTTCGTCGACCAGGACACCGTGCTTGCAGGGCTCCAACTTAGCCTCGGCGGCAACCTCACCGGTCTTGTTCCTGGCACGCCGACCCAGTTCATCAGTTCGTTCGCGACGCTGCAGTCGGAAAGCGCCACCTCGGCAACATTCAACTGGCAAATTTCGTACGACAGCGATCCGAACACGACCGGCAACCAGACAGCCACCGCAGGCGGAACCCTTGTCTTCGATAAGGCTGGCGACACCTATACCATCACATTGAACGACGCTGTGGAGGGGTTCACCAAAGACATCCTGCACACCAGCGAGCTTCTTTCCAAGCAGCCCACCAGCAATACCGGCCACCCGAACATCGTGGTTGAGAAGCTCTTCGAAGCAGACAGCACGCCCGAAACAACCGATCGCGACTTCTTTGTGCAGTTCACGGCGAACTCGACCACCAACACGATCAAATTCGGCCTTAACTCGACCGGCGACAGTGACAACGCGACACCCGCTGACACGGCATGGAACCCCGGCGATCTGGTCACAAACAACCACGAGGACTGGGTGTCTGCCACCCAGAGCACGAACGGGGTCGCTGGTGATACTATCCAAAAGGGCGAATTGCTGACGCTGCGGTTCTTTGACACCAGCCCCGGTATCGCCACCGAGAGCATCACCCCGAGCCAGACGGCCGCTGACATGGCCATCAAATTCGACGGCATCGGCAACAGTGAGGACCTGATGGTGATCCTCGACCTGGTCAGCAGCACGGACAGTTCACTGCATACCTCCAAGGCGATCTACATCTCGAATTCTGACATTTACAAAATAGGGCAGGTGCCTGCCGCGTACGCAGCGGACTTCCCACTCGATAACAACGATGGCCTCGTTATCATCGAGAGGAACGACTACAACGATGCTAACTCGAACTGGGTGATCGAAGGTGCCCAGATCATGCAGTCCGGGAATGGGATCACCGGCGACGGCACGGCGATCGATCTGAATCAAGCGACGGGTTCAAGTGGTGGTAGCTCTCAGACCACACTGGTGAACTGGGACCCGACCGACAACGACGTTCTGAAGATCGTAGACCTCGGCTTCACCTCGACGCAGACCACGACACCGGACGCCCATCTCGACTTCGGCGTCCAGCTGCACGACGCGGACGGCGACGCGACCACCGTCCAGCACATACTCGTCGACATCGCCTGATGCAGAACCAACGGGGGCAGCCAAGCTGCCCCCGTTGGTCTCAGCAGCAATGAAGAAGCGGGGGTATCCGTGATACAGCCGAGACCGCAACTCCAGGAAGTAATGCACTTGGCGCGCCGTCAGGTGCCCGCCCTCCTCCTCTTCAGCCTGCTTGCCAATCTCCTGCTGCTCGCCAGCACCGTCTACATGCTGCAGATCTACGACCGGGTGCTGTCGAGCGGCTCCATCGATACGCTGTTGTGGCTGACACTTGCCGTCATCGGCGCCATCGCGGTCTACGGCATGCTGGAACACGCCCGCCGCATGATGCTGGGCCATATCAGCCAATGGCTGGACGAGCAGCTCAGCGTTCCGGTGATCGAACGCGCCATGCAGGCGCGGCTCGCCGGCAGCAACCTCGAGGCTGGTCTCAAGGATGTCGGCGATTTGCGCAGCTTCGTCGCCGGCGACGGCATCCTGACCTTTCTCGACGCGCCATGGACGCCGGTTTTCCTGGCGTTCATGTGGTTGCTGCATCCGGCGCTGGGCATGGTCGGCATCGCCGGAGGCGTGCTCCTTTTCTGCGCGGCACTCGCCAACGATTTTCTCACCCGCCGCAAGAGCCAGGCGGCAGCGTCGGAGTTGCGCCGCGCTCAAACAGCCGTTGTTCAATTCATCGATGGCGCCGAGACATTGCGCTCGCTCGGCATGTCCGAGCCGGCGCTGCGGCGGTGGGAGCAGACCCAGCAGTCGCTGATGGATATCCAGACCAGGCTTCTGCGGCGCACCACCGTCATAGGCAGCCTGTCGCGTTCGCTTCGCCTCGCGCTGCAGGTGGCGGTGCTTGGACTTGGTGCCTATCTTGTCCTGCGCCGCGAACTGACGCCCGGTTCGATGATTGCCGCCTCCATACTGCTCAGCCGCGCGCTGGCGCCGATCGAGCGTTCGATCGGGGCTTGGCGCAGCCTGGTCAGCTCGCGAACGGCGCGCCGCAACCTGATGAAGCTTTTTGCCGACACGCGGTCGATGGAGCCGACCGGCGTCACCCTGCCCCGCCCGCAAGGTCGGTTGAAGCTCGAGAACCTCCACTATCGCGTGCCGGGAAGCTCTCAAGCACTTTTGAACGCCGTAGGCTTCGACGTCGAGCCTGGCCAAACCTGTGGCGTGATCGGTCCGTCCGGATCCGGCAAGACTACGCTGTGCCGACTGATCGTTGGCGCACTGCAGCCATCGCTCGGCCATGTCAGGCTGGACGGCGCGGAGATTTGGAACTGGCCTTCGGATGAACTGGGCCAGTATATCGGCTACCTGCCGCAACAGATCGAACTGTTTCCGGGGACAATCGCCGAAAACATCGCGCGCCTGCGCGACGTCGACAGCGAGGCGGTCATGGCCGCGGCACAACTTGCAGGCATCCACGAGATGATCCTGCGGCTGCCGAACGGCTATCGGACCGAAGTGGGACCGCATGGCGCCCGGATTTCGCGCGGCCAGTGTCAACGCATTGCGCTGGCCCGAGCGCTGTTCGGAGATCCGCCCCTTATCGTTCTGGATGAGCCGAACACCGGCCTCGACGGTGAAGGCGAGGTCGCGCTGTTCAACGTGTTGCAGCAGCTCAAGGAGCGGAGGCGCACGGTCGTTGTGATCACCCACCAGACCAATCTTCTGCGCACGGCCGACCATATCCTCTTCCTGCGAGAGGGGTCCGCTTCCATGTTCGGCACGCGCGACGAAGTGCTCGCCGCGCTCAGCGGCCAGCCTAAGCGAATCCCGGTGCCGGCTTCCACGCTGGACAAGATCGCCGCCAATGCGCCGGCGAACCTGAAGGCAGCGGAGTGAGCCATGAGCGATCGATTTGGCGACTTTTCAACGACGCTGGACCGGCTGGCGGACAGCTTGCACGAACGCACCGACAAGCTGACCGCCTCCGCCGGCGACCTCAGCGCGGCGGTATCAGTTTGGTTGAATGGGATCGGCCAGCAGTCTCGCACGGCGTTGCTGGCGGCGACCGGCGGCCTCCTCCTGATCTCGATTGGAGCGCTGCTCCGACAACGCTCGCCCGTCTACCGTGCCAGCAGGCGCAATCTGAAGCAGCGGACGCGACCGGCTCGGATGCTGGGCTACGCTTCAGCCATCCTTTTCGTCGGCGGCACCGCCGCCTGGTCCAGCGTCGCCCTGCTGGCGAGCGCCGTCGTCGCCAACGGCGTCGTTAGCCCCGAGGGGTATCGCAAGACCGTCCAGCATCTGGAGGGCGGAATCATCGGCGCGATCCATGTCAAGGAGGGCGACAAGGTCAGCGTCGGCCAGGTTCTCATCAGTTTGAAGACGACCGACGCGCAAGGCCGCTACGACGAGTTGCAGTGGCACTATATCCGCCTGCTGGCAACCGAAGCGCGGCTGGTTGCAGAGCTTGCCGGCCAAAGCCGTATAGCCTTCCCCAAGGAGTTGACGTCGATAGACAGCGACATCGCGCGGAAGGTTGTCGTCGAGGAACAGGCGCTGCTCGCCAGCCGCCTGGCAACCCGTGAGGGGCGCACCCAGATCCTGAACAAACGCATCGCCCAGATAGAAGAGCAAAGTACCGGAGCGCGGGACGTCATGGCCGCCGAGGCCGAGCAGCTTGGACTGATCGACCAAGAGATCGCCTCCGCGCAGGAAATGTACAAGAAGGGCCTCGAGCGCCTCCCGCGGATACTGGCCCTGCAGCGCTCCCAGGCCGACATTCGCGCCAGCCAGGCATCGAACCGGGCGGAGGTGGCGAAAAACGATCAGCAGATCGGCGAGACTGAGTTCCAGCTCCTCAACCTGCGCCAGCAGGACAGCGAGGGCGCCAATGAGGATCTTGCCAAAGTACGCAACGATCTCGCCGAATTGCGCAGCCAGTTGCCTTCCCGCCAAGATGTGCTGGCGAGGACGGACATCGTCGCGCCGATCGCCGGAACGGTGATGAACCTGCGTATAACGACCGAGTCGGGCGTCATCGCGAGCGGCCAGGCGCTTCTCGACATCGTCCCGAACGAGCCCAATCTGATCATCGATTCACGCATCAAGCCTACGGATATCGACGTGGTCCATCCGGACATGCCCGCCCGCGTGGTGCTGTCTGCCTATCCGAGCCGGCATCTGCCGCAGATCCATGGCACGCTCACCTCGGTGTCAGCCGACCGGCTGACGGATGAGAAAACCGGCGAGCCCTATTTCCTCGCCAAGGTGAAGGTCGACGCGGCCGAGCTCGCGGAGCTGCACGACGTCAAACTGTCGCCCG
This sequence comes from Mesorhizobium sp. M2E.F.Ca.ET.219.01.1.1, assembly GCF_004016445.2. Taxonomy (GTDB): domain Bacteria; phylum Pseudomonadota; class Alphaproteobacteria; order Rhizobiales; family Rhizobiaceae; genus Mesorhizobium. Next base: position 2,143,702 of record NZ_SADT02000001.1, on the reverse strand, counting down.
GCATGCCGGCCGAAGTCATGATCTTGACCGGCGAGCACACTTTGCTCGACTACATGATGGCCCCGGTGGAGGCCTCGCTCACGCGCTCTTTCAGGGAGAATTGAGACAACAAGATCAATGACGTTGGCTGTACAGCCAACGTCAAAACTCGCCCGGTTGGGTGAACGGACCGGCCGGATGAGTGGGTTCCCGCGCTTGGCCACGCCATGTTTCGGCAGAGCGCAGGATGGGCCGGTACCACCGGCCCATCCTCAATTACTCCTCCTCCTCAGCCGGTTCCGGGATCGCGTCCTGCAGGTTTTGTCGTCCAACCCGATCCGCGACGAGCATCGAAAGCATCATCTCGACGAGGCCGTTGGCGGCACCCTTCTCGCCGCCATTGGCGCCGATCTGGATCTGTGGCACGAGCGGCAGCCTGCCATTCTCGATCGCCTCGGCGAAGCGCATGAGAACCTGCGAGTTGAGCTGATAGTCCGGTCCGCCGAAGGCCGCGACCTTCTTCTCGGTGGCCTCGGCCTCCGCCAGGCCGATGGCGCGCACCTTCTCGGCCTCCGCAAAACCGGTCGCCTTGATGCGCTCGGCATCGGCAAGCGCGACAGCCTTGATCATGTCGGCCTCGCCCTGGCCGGCAACGCGCACCTTCTCCGCCTCCGCCTTGGCGGTGACCTGAATGGTTTCCGCCTCCTGACGGGTGCGGGCGAGTTGCGCCTTGCCCTCGTTCTCGCTGATCTCGATGGTAAGTGCCGAGGTCGTGATCTTGGCTTGCTGTTCGGCCAGCGCCTCCTTCTCACGCAAGGTGCGCTCCTGAGTGGCCGCCCTCTCCTGCAATTTGTAGGTCTCGACCTTTTCGACCGCGATCTGGCGCTCGCGCAGCTGGATCAGGATCTGCTCTATGCTGTTCTGGCCGTTCGCGGCACGCGGCGTGCCAATCAGCACTTCCTGCAGCTCGAGGCTGTAGGAATTGAATTTTTCGCGCATCTCCTCGCCTGACTTGCGCTGGATGTCGCTGCGCTCCTGCAAGAGTTGGATCAGCGTCTTCGTCTGGGCGATGTTCTTGAAATAGGCGGAAACCATCGGATCGAGCGTCTGTTCGACCAGCCGCTTGATGTCACCGAAGCGCTGCACCACGAGCGGCGCCTTCATATAGTCGATATGCACGACGACGGAGAGCGGCAGCACGGGCTCGAACGCATCCTTGGTGATCAACGACACTTCGGACAGGTTCTCGTCCAGCCTGTGATCGCCGAACTGCTCCTTCGTCCATTTGAGCACGAAGTTGGTGGTCGGCACGGTGATGATATTGCCGGCGTAAGTATTAAACGCATACTTGCCCGGCAGCAGCGGCGTCGACCAGACACCGCGCGCCCCGATTTCGACCAGCTCGCCGTGACGGTATGCCTGCCCGGATATGTCCGTGCCGTGGCGGCCGTTGTAGGAGACGACGACGCCCACCGTGCCGACGTCGATAATCGTCTTCTCGACCAGTTCGACGGTCGCGAAAATGCGATTGAGGAAGTAGCTGCCGTCGGCCAGCACCTGCAGCTGCCGGCCGCGATAGCCGCCGGCTTTCAGAAACTTCTCCGGGTCCTGGAAATTATTGTGGAAGTTCGGGTCATTCGGATCGTTGGCCACGGTAGGCGCGATGATCTCGCCATCGGGCAGGGCCGGACCGTCATGGATGGTGACGATACCGATCATGTCCTCGGCATTGTGGATGACGACCGGCTCGAAGCCGCCCCGCTCCGAGATCAAGCTGGACATGTTGGAAAAAAGGCTTTGTTCCGACGAGCTCAGGTTGACGGCATAGGTCGATTGAGCGGTGAGCACGACGAATTGCGCGAGATTGATGGCATAGGTGCCCTCACGCAAGATCTTGCGCTGCGGTCCTTTCTGTCCGCCCTTCTCGAGAAAGCCGCGCACATCCTGAAAATCATCGGCTTCTGTGTTGGAAGCAAGTGTCTGCGTCGGAGGCAGCGGCTTGCCGTCACGCGCAAAGACATAGCCGATTTGGCCCTGCGGGATGGTGACAAGATTGGCGCGGTGCATCGAATATTGGAACGGCATGAAGAAATGCAGGCCGCCGCGCACGACTTCCGGCTGGTAGCCTGCCTCACGGTTGAGCGCTATGAAGCCATCACTGACGGAGCCGCGAAAGCTCCATAGTTTTTCCAGGATGCCGAGCCTGTCGTTCGGGATGTAGCGGACCATGCCGCTCCGCCAGAACAGGATCGCCAGCACGATAACCGGCACGGCGATCTCGATCGCCGTCCATTTCATCGGGCCGAGATATTCTAGGGCTTCCATCTCTTGTCTCCTAAGGGCGCGCGGGTTCGTTCACCCGACCGCCACCCGGCTGGTGTTGATTGACAAAGCGGGGAGATTTCGCGCCGAGATGCTCGACGCACCAAAGGGCGTGTCGAACGTTCGGGCTGCTCATTGTTTGGGAAAGTGGCCCCGCCTCCCGAGTCCCCCGTGAGAAAGGCGTGGCCATAAGCGATGTTACATCGGTGTTGCCTTGCTAGACATAACAGCGATGACGTAGGAATAGCGCCAACAGGTTTAAAGATACTTCACGCCGAAATCGTATAAGTATTTTCAATGCTCTGTTGCTTCGAAAGCGTTGGCTTCTAGAAAATTAGCAGAGAGCGGAACGGCGCTATTGACGAGTCAAAACGCCGGCTTCCGATCCGACCTGACGCGGCATCTGGAAACCAACAGCACCTCAATATACCGCGCCATCGCCGACGCAGCATATTAATTTCAAAAGCGTTTTACGACCTAGCGCCGCAGCGCGTAGACATTGTCCATCGACGCGCCACTCAGTGGCAGCGCCATGTCGTCGTCCAGCAGCCGGGTGATGCGGGCAAAGCCGACAAAGGCTTTCCTCGCTTCCTCGGCCGACATCTTGCCCGACATAGCCGCCGCACAGCAATTCAGGGCGCATTGATAGACAGGGCCACGCCGTCCCGTGGGCCACTTCCGCAGGAACACCATCGCCTCGGAGACGCTATCGACTTCCTCCACAGGGTATCCCTGCCCACGCGCAATTCGCACTGGGGTAAAGAAATGCAAGCGATCCATGATTATCCTCCCGGCCGACCGCAGCGCAGTCGAACCAGCATAAACGCACGTCCGGCGGATTGGTTCCAAACAAATTTGGTTGCCGATGGAAAAAGTTCGGAACCCGCCCTCCGGCACCCGCGTGATCAAAGGCGTTATTGCGACTCAGCCCGATGCAGGCTTGGCGGCGGCGGATAACGGCGATTCTCATTGAATATCTTTAAGGCGAAAGCCGGCAAATGGATTGCTTGCCGGTTCCCCGGCGTCAGGCTTAACCTTCGCGGTCAAACGCGTGAGGGCGCGTTTGCAACAAGGGGAACACTTGCAATGACCATTCAAGGCGCATCGCCTGACCTCTATAACGAGGATCTGGCACCCGCAACGGTCAGGAACTGGGGACCGTTTTCGATCTTCAATGTCTGGACCTCGGACGTCCACAGCCTCTGGGGCTACTATCTGGCGGCCAGCCTGTTTCTGTTCTGCGGCGGCTTCGTCAACTTCATCATCGCCATCGGCATCGGCTCGCTGATCATCTACGCGCTGATGAACATGGTCGGCTATGCCGGCGTGAAGACCGGTGTGCCCTACCCCGTGCTTGCCCGTGCCTCCTTCGGCATCTGGGGCGCCAACATTCCGGCGCTGGTGCGCGCCATCGTCGCCTGCTTCTGGTACGGTGCCCAGACGGCAGCCGCATCGGGCGCCATCGTGGCGCTGCTGACGCGCCTGCAATGGTTCGACGAGTTCAACAAGAGCTCGCATCTTTTGGGGCACTCGACCCTTGAGGTGATCTGCTTCGTCGTCATCTGGGCGCTGCAGCTCCTGATCATCCAGAAAGGCATGGAGACCGTGCGCCGCTTCCAGGATTGGGCCGGCCCCGCCGTCTGGGTGATGATGCTGCTGCTTGCGATCTATCTCTGCGTGAAGTCGGGCAGCTTCGCTTTCACCAGCGACATCCCGATGGATGTGCTGCGCGACAAGACCGCCGATGCCGGCATTCCGGGCGATCCGGGATCTTGGACCGCGCTCTTCGGTGCCGCCGCGATCTGGGTAACCTATTTCTCGGCGCTCTATCTCAACTTCTGCGATTTCGCCCGCTACGCGCCGGACAATGCAGCGCTGCGCAAGGGCAACATCTGGGGCCTTCCGGTCAACCTCATCCTGTTCTCGCTGGTCGCCGGCGTCACGACGATCGCCGCCTACGACGTCTACCATGAAGTGCTGCTCCACCCCGACCAGATCTCGGCCAAGTTCGACAGCTGGTTCCTGGCAGCCCTTGCCGCGCTCACCTTCGCGGTGGCGACGTTGGGCATCAACGTGGTGGCGAATTTCGTTTCGCCGGCCTTCGACTTCTCCAATGTCTTCCCGCGCCAGATCGACTTCAAGAAAGGCGGCTACATCGCGGCATTGATTGCGCTGGTGCTCTATCCCTTCGCGCCGTGGGAAGGCAGCGCAGCGCACTTCGTCGGCATCATCGGCGCGACGATGGGGCCGATCTTCGGCGTGATGATGGTCGACTATTACCTGATCCGCAAAAGCGAGGTCGATGTCGAAGCGCTCTACCGCGAGGACGGCGAGTTCCGCTTCCAAAGCGGTTGGCACGTCAACGCCTTCATCGCCGCCGGCATCGGCGCGATCTTCTCCTCGGTCCTGCCCAACTTCACCAACTGGCTGCCCGCTTGGTGGGGCGTCTATGGCTGGTTCTTCGGTGTGGCCATCGCCGGCGCCGTCTATTACGTCCTGCGCACCATGGCGCTCGGCGCGGGTGCAAAGGTGGCAAAGGCTTGAAAGTGAGGCAGTAGGAATTAGGCAGTAGGCGATAGCAGGCTCTCGCGCCTACTGCCTAGTGCCGACCATCTCCGCCAGCCGGCGCACTGTGTTCCAGTTTCGCGACGTGCCGACGCCGAATCGCTTGTGATTGGCGGCTGCAAGCAGCCGCGAGTTCGGCCGCTCGCGTGAGAAGACAAGCCAAATGTCGCCGTCGACCAAAAGCACCTTCTCATCGTCGGCCGCGCGGGCCTGAAGTCCCGATAGCGCTTCGTCGGCGACAGGTTGGCGCATCACCCGAATCGCGACCTGGTCGCCGGCTTCCGCCGATTCGGCAGGGAACGGATTAGACGCCGCGAGCTTCAACCAATCCTCTGCGCGGCGCACGATAATATCGACATGGCGGCCGAAAGTTTTCTCGAAGGCCTTTTCCAGCCGACGCTCAAGTCTCGAAATTTCGCCAGCTCGCGCCTCGAAGACCAGGTTGCCGGTCGATACCAGCGTGCGGATATTGTTGAAGCCGAGACCTTCGGCCATCGCCTTGAAGTCCGACATAACGAGGCGCCGGCCCTCGCCGAGGCCTATGCTGTAGAGCAGCGCGACATAGGTTTGCATAGCTGGTTCGCCAGCCGATGGTTCAAACCAGGCGCGACTGGTCCACTGCCGCCGAGATGAAGCTGGCGAACAGCGGGTGCGGCTCAAGCGGCCGGCTCTTCAGTTCAGGGTGGTATTGCACGCCGATGAACCAGGGATGGTCGGGATATTCGACCGTCTCCGGCAGCACGCCGTCGGGCGACATGCCGGCGAAGACCAGGCCGCAATCTTCCAGCCGCTGCTTGTAGTCGACATTGACCTCGTAGCGGTGCCGGTGGCGCTCGGAAATCTGCGTGTCGCCGTAAATGTCGGCGATTTTCGAGCCCTTGGCGAGTTCGGCCTGGTAGGCGCCGAGCCGCATTGTGCCGCCGAGATCACCCGTGGCACGGCGCTTCTCCAGCATGTTGCCTTTCAGCCATTCGGTCATCAGGCCGACGACCGGCTCGTCTGTCGGGCCGAACTCGGTCGACGACGCGTGATCGACGCCAGCCAGCGAGCGTGCCGCCTCGATGCACGCCATCTGCATGCCGAAGCAGATGCCGAAATAAGGCACTTTCCGCTCACGCGCGAACTTGGCGGCCAGGATCTTGCCCTCGGAGCCGCGCTCGCCGAAGCCGCCGGGAACGAGGATGCCATGCACCTTTTCCAGCCAGGGAGCGGGATCCTCCTTCTCGAAGATCTCGCTCTCGATCCAGTCGAGCTTGACCTTGACGTGGTTGGCCAGGCCGCCATGCGACAGCGCTTCGATCAGCGACTTATAGGCATCCTTGAGGCCGGTGTATTTGCCAACGACGGCGATGGTCACCTCGCCCTCCGGATTGTGGATGCGCTTGGACAGCGCCTGCCACGGCTCCATGCGCGGCTTCGGTGCCGGATCGATGCCGAAGGCGGCGAGCACCTCCGAATCGAGCCCTTCCTGGTGATAGGCCATCGGCACGTCATAGATGTGCGGCACGTCGAGCGCCTGGATGACGGCGCTTTCGCGCACGTTGCAGAACAGCGACAGCTTGCGGCGCTCTTCCTTCGGGATCGGCCGGTCGGCGCGCACCAGAAGGATGTCGGGCGCAATGCCGATACCGCGCAGTTCCTTGACCGAATGCTGCGTCGGCTTGGTCTTCAGTTCGCCGGCGGTCGGGATGTAGGGCATCAGCGTCAGATGCACATAGACCGCATTGTTGCGCGGCAGGTCGTTGCCGAGTTGGCGTATAGCTTCCAGGAACGGCATCGCCTCGATATCGCCGACCGTGCCGCCGATCTCGCACAGCACGAAGTCGTAGTCGTCATTGCCATCCAGCACGAAATGCTTGATCTCGTCGGTGACGTGCGGGATCACCTGCACGGTCGCGCCGAGATAGTCGCCGCGCCGCTCGCGCTCGATGATGTTCTTGTAGATGCGGCCGGTGGTGATGTTGTCCTGCTGGTTCGCAGAGCGCCCGGTGAAGCGCTCGTAATGGCCGAGATCGAGATCGGTCTCGGCGCCGTCATCGGTCACGAACACTTCGCCGTGCTGGTACGGCGACATCGTCCCGGGGTCGACATTGAGATAGGGATCGAGCTTTTTGATCCGCGCGCGATAGCCTCGCGCCTGCAGAAGAGCCCCAAGAGCTGCTGCGGCAATGCCTTTTCCGAGTGAGGAAACCACGCCGCCTGTGATGAATACATATCGCGCCATGGGAGTCATCGCTTAACGCGGCCTGATTGATTCCGCCAGAGAAAAAACCGCCGCGAAGGCTTTTTCCCAAAATGGCGCCGGTGCCGATGATCGGCATTTTCACTATTCAAAACAAAAGGGCCGGCGGTGCCGGCCCTTTCGGCAGTATGATTCAACGCGTCAGATGATAACGACCAGTTGTTATATAATAACAACTTTGGTGCCGATCTTGACGCGGCTGTAGAGGTCCATGACGTGCTCGTTGATCATGCGGAAGCAGCCGTTCGAAGCGCTGGTTCCGATCGACTGCGGCGCGATCGTGCCGTGGATGCGCAGATGCGTGTCCTTCTTGCCGTCATAGAGATAGATGGCGCGCGCGCCGAGCGGGTTCTCGCCGCCGCCGGGCATGCCGTCCTTGTACTGGCCATAGTGCTTCGGCTCGCGCTTCTGCATATCGAGCGTCGGGATCCAGCGCGGCCATTCCTGCTTGTCTCCGACCGCCACGGTACCCTTGAACTGCAGGCCTTCGCGGCCGACGGCGATGGCGTAGCGGCGGGCAGTGGAAAACGACTCGACGAGGTAGAGGCGGCGGGCACTGGTGTCGATGACGATGGTGCCCGGCTCATAGCCGGTGAACATGACGTCCTGCGGCACGAATTCGGGCTTCACTTTGAACGGCCGCTTGGCGTCCTTTTTGGCGAGCGCCGAATCAAGTGCGCGGGTCTCTGGCAGATAGCTGATCGAAGACACCGAGGCACCGCCGAACAGGCCTGCGAACAGCCCGCCGCTGCTCGTCTGCTTCTGCCCGGGTTGCTCGCTGCGGAGCTCGCCATTGTTGCCGGTGGCGGTGATGTTCATGGCTTCGGCGGGGATCGGCTCTTCGGCCTTGACCTGACCGAGCGGCGCTATCGGCTCCAGCGGCGCGAGGATATTGGTGGTCTTCTTGGCCGGTTTGGCGGCGGCGACTTCAGATGCGGCCGCCCCGCCGCCCTTCTTGGCGATCCATTCCTGGCGCGCTGCGTCCGCCTTGGCCTTCGCCGCTTCCCGCATCGCCAGCTTGCGAGCCTCGAGCGCCTTTTCCTTGGCGGCCTCCTTGTCGGCCGCGATCTTGGCCTCGAGCTTGCTGATCTGCGCAAGGTCGTCCGAGGTCGGGCTTTTCTTCTTCTTGAGAAGCTTCAGCTGCGATGCGTCGCTCTTGGCGGCGACGACTGGAATTGCGTCGGTCGTCTCTACCGACGGGGAAGTGGCCAGGTTTGCCGGTCCGGCAAAGGCCGCGGAACCCATGCCGAGGACGGCACAGACTCCCAGGAGGATGAAGCTGCGAAGCTGCATGGCGAAGATCCGATTGTTCAAAAGCAAGTTGCCCACGGCGTCGCCCGGCGCCCCCCAAGGACGCCGATAATGTGCCGCGCGCAATCTATAATCGATTAGCCGTCACCGCCTCAAGCTGAGGCAGGCGCCACGCCCAGTTGAATCTTTGTGATCGGACGCGCATTTGCCGCGACTGTGTTCAAAGAACAACAGGTCGCGGCCCGGTCCTTGGCCGGCTATTGGTTCGGAACCTGCGGGGTGACCGGCAGTGTGACGCCGTTGGTTGCCGGCGCCGGCGCAGCCGGAGCAGGCATTGTCGCCGGAGCCGGCGCAGGCGCAGTGCTGCCGTTGGCAAGAGGCGTCGTGGTCGTCGTACCGCCCGACGGAGCCGCGGGAGCCGTGCCGCTGGCCGGAGCCGCGAGCTTGGAGGTGCCCACCGGTCCATTGGAACCCGGCAGCTGGTTGAGCACGCCGCTGCCCTGGCTCGACGTCGCCGGACGGTCGAGAATGTCGATCGGCTTTTCGCCGTAGCGGGCAAGGATCGACAGCGCCAGCGATGTCACGAAGAACGCAGCCGCCAGGATCGCCGTCGCGCGAGTCAGCGCATTCGCAGCACCTCGCGCGGTCATGAAACCGGAACCGCCGCCGATGCCCAGGCCGCCGCCTTCGGAGCGCTGCAGCAGCACCACGCCGACAAGGGCGAGCACGACCATGAGGTGGATGACGATCAGTACGGTTTCCATAATTTATCCTGGCGAGGCCTTGCGCGGCCGCGCATACGACCGGTGTTTTGGAGGCGGCTCCTTACAATGCTTTGGCGGCATTTCCAAGCCCGTGGCCGGGAATATGGGAAGCAATGCGGCCAATACAACGATTTATGCCGCGGAAGCCCGGGCGACGGTCTCTAGGCAATGTTCATGTAGGCTTCCGCGATAGCGAGGAAGTCGGCCGCCTTCAGGCTGGCGCCGCCGACCAGCGCGCCATCCACATTCTCTACGCCGAGCAGTTCCACCGCGTTGGACGGCTTGACCGAGCCGCCATAGAGAATGCGCATCCTGGCCGCGGCATCGCCGAGCAAGCCGGTCAGCTTGCCGCGGATATGCGCATGCGCCTCGGCGACGTCGGCCGCCGTCGGGGTCAGGCCGGTGCCGATCGCCCACACCGGCTCATAGGCGATGATGGTGTTCGCCGCGGTGGCGCTGCTCGGGACGGAGCCCTCGAGCTGACGCGACAATATATCGAGCGTGGCGCCCGCCTCGCGTTCGGCGCGCGTCTCGCCGATGCAGATCATGGCCACCAGCCCTGCCCGCCAGGCGGCCGAAGCCTTGGCATGGACCATCGCGTCGTCCTCACCGAACAGTTCGCGGCGCTCGGAATGGCCGACAATGACGTGGCTCGCGCCGGCATCCTTCAGCATCTCGGCGGAAATCTCGCCGGTAAACGCGCCGCTTTCCTTGGGATGGCAATCCTCTCCGCCGGCCCGCACCGGCGTGCGCGACAGGATCTCGGCCGCGCGCTGGAGCAACGTCGCCGGCACGCACACCACCGCTTCGGTCTCGGCGTCGAGTCCGCTCATGAACCCGTTGCCGATCGACCGCAGCTCGTTGAGCGAGGCGCTGGTGCCGTTCATTTTCCAGTTGCCGGCGACAAGCGGGCGGATTCCAGGGGTCATGGGACGCGTTCTCCGAGCGACATTAAGCAGCGCCCTCACTACCAAAATCAGGTCACAAAGCAATCGACAGTGGACCGGAAGGGCGCTATTGCGCTTGTTTCAAACTCGGCGCATGCGAAAATGCGCAAAACTCGGAAGTATGCATGCTTGGTATATTGAGAAGCGCGGCGGGCACCTGGGTCGCGAAGGCGTTGCTGTCCTTGCTGGTGGTGAGTTTCCTCGCCTGGGGCGCCACCACACGCATGGTGGGTGGCGTGCTGGGCGGCCATCACGCGGTGATCACCGCCGGCGGCACCGAGGTCTCGATCAACGAGTACCGCCTGGCCTATAATCGCCAGCTCAGCCTGCTTTCCCAGCAATATGGCCAGCGCGTTACCCAGGAACAGGCCAAGCTGCTCGGCGTCGACAATCAGGTGCTGGCGCAGCTCGTTTCGGGCGCCGTGCTCGATGAACAGGCGCGCAAGCTGGGCCTCGGCCTTTCCAAGGACCGGCTGGCGGAGCTGACGCGCGAGGATCCGGCCTTCAAGGGCCCCAGCGGCCAGTTCGATCGCCGCACCTTCGAGTATCTCCTTCGCCAGCTCGACATGCGGCCGGAGGACTATCTCAGGAACCGCTCGCAGGTGGCTGTGCGCCAGCAGATCGTCGAGGCGATCTCCGACGGCCTCAAGGTTCCGCAGACCTTCTTGAAGGCGGTCTCGCTCTATCGCGGGGAGGATCGCACGATCGACTACCTCGTGCTGCCCAAGACGCTTGTGCAGCCGATCGAGGCTCCGTCCGACATCGCCCTCAATGCCTATTTCGACGCCAACAAGAAGAACTACGCCGCGCCGGAATACCGCAAGTTCTCCTATGTCCGGCTCGAACCGCAGGACATCACGGATCCATCCGCGGTGACCGACCAGCAGGTCAGCGACGAGTATAAGAAGAATGTCGCGCGCTACACGACGCCCGAGATGCGCACCATCGATCAGCTGGTGTTCAAGACGCCGGACGCGGCCAAGGCGGCTTTGGATTCGCTGAAGGCTGGCGCCACCTTCGACAAGCTCGTCACCGCCGAAGGCAAGACGCAGGCCGACACGCTGCTCGGCACGCTTTCCAAGGACAAGATCGCCGACAAGGCGGTTGCCGACGCGGCCTTCTCGCTCAATGCCAACGAGGTAAGCCAGGTCGTCCAGGGCGCTTTCGGTCCCGTGCTCCTGCGCGTCACCGAGATCAAGCCGCAGGTCGTGAAACCGCTTTCGGAAGTGTCCGACCAGATCCGCAAGGACCTGGCGCTCGGCGAGGCAAGCCGCATCCTGCTCGACGTGCATGACAGCTACGAGGACACCCGCGCCTCGGGCGCCTCGCTTGCCCAGGCCGCCGACAAGCTGAAGCTCAAGGTCGTCACCATCGACGCTATCGACCGCACCGGCCAGCGGCCGGACGGCACTGTTGTCAACGACCTGCCGCAATCGGCCGATCTCATCAAGGCAGTGTTCGCGGCCGAGCCCAATACCGAGAATGAAGCCCTGACGACCGCCGACAACGGTTTCGTCTTCTACGAGGTGCAGTCGATCACGCCGGCGCGCGACCGCACGCTGGATGAGGTCCGCAAGAAGGTCGTGGCCGACTGGACCGAAGCCGAGACCGAAAAGCGGCTCGACGCGAAGGCTAAGGAGCTCGAGAAGCGCCTCAAGTCCGGCACCACGCTCGACGTCATCGCCGGCGAGCTCAAGCTCGACAAACAGACCAAGCGCGGCCTGAAGCGCGAAGCCGACGATGCCGATTTCGGCAAGGAGGGTGCCGCGGCCATGTTCGGCGTCGGCGAAGGCGGCACCGGGCTGATCCCCTCGCCCACCGGCGACGGCCAGATCCTGTTCAAGGTCGCCGAGGTCTTCGAGCCGGCTGGCGCCGACGGCAGCACCGTGCCGGACGAGGCGCAGAAATCCTTCGGCGCCGGCATGTCCGACGACCTGCTCGACCAGCTGGTGGCGCAGCTGCAGTCGCAATACAACGTCCGCATCGACCCGAACGCCGTTTCGCAAGCACAGACACGATGAGCGAGCTGAAGACACACATAGCCAAGGTCGCGACCGGCACCGCGCTGTCTTTCGAAGAGGCGCGCGAGGCGTTCGACATCATCATGTCGGGCGACGCGACGCCCGGCCAGATCGGCGGCTTCCTGATGGCGCTGCGCGTGCGTGGCGAGACGGTAGGCGAGATATCCGGCGCGGTCGCCACGATGCGCGCCAAGATGCTGCGTGTCGAGGCACCGCACGGCGCCATCGACATCGTCGGCACCGGCGGCGACAATTCGCACTCGGTCAACATCTCGACCGCTTCGGCCTTCGTCATCGCCGCCGCCGGCGTGCCAGTCGCCAAGCATGGCAATCGCGGCCTGTCCTCGCTGACCGGCTCCGCCGATGTGCTGACGGCGCTGGGCGTCAAGATCGATATCTCGCCGGAGATGATCGGCCGCTGCATTCACGAAGCCGGTGTCGGCTTCATGTTCGCGCCGGCGCATCATCCGGCGATGAAGCATGTCGGGCCGACCCGCGTCGAGCTCGGCACGCGCACCATCTTCAATCTGCTTGGACCGCTGTCGAACCCCGCCGGCGTCAGCCGCCAGATGGTCGGCGTCTTCCTGCCGGAATGGATCATGCCGGTGGCCGAGACGCTGAAGGCGCTGGGCGCCGAGCACGCCTGGGTCGTCCATGGCGATGGCTATGACGAGATCACAACCACGGGCGAGACCCAGGTTGCGGAGCTTGCCGGCGGCGAGATCCGCACCTTCACCCTGACGCCGGAAGCCTTCGGGCTGAAGCGGCACACCAAGGAAGAGCTGCGCGGCGGCGACGCAGCCTATAATGCCAAGCAATTGCGCGATATGTTGGGTGGCGCCGCCGGCGCCTATCGCGACACGGTGCTGATGAACGCCGGCGCCGGTCTGGTTGTGGCCGGCAAGGCGACGACGCTTGCCGACGGTATCGCGGCGGCAGCGCAAGCGATCGACAGTGGCCGCGCTCTTGCGGTGCTGGACAAGCTTGTCGAGATTTCGAACGGATAAGGCCTTGTCGGACATCCTGCGCAAGATCGAAGCCTATAAGCGCGAAGAGATCGCCGCGGCAAAGGGGCGCGTGCCTCTGGCCGAAATCAAGGCGCGTGCGAAGGACGCGGACGCGCCGCGCGGCTTTCTCGCGGCCCTGGAGGCAAAGCGCAGGTCCGGGAACTTCGCGTTGATCGCCGAAATCAAGAAGGCGAGCCCGTCCAAGGGCCTGATCCGAGCCGATTTCGATCCGCCGGCTCTCGCCAGGGCCTATCAGAAAGGTGGCGCCGCCTGTCTTTCGGTACTGACCGACGCGCCATCCTTCCAGGGCGCGCCGGAATTCCTGACGGCCGCGCGGGCAGCCGTGCGCCTGCCGGCCCTGCGCAAGGATTTTCTCTTCGACACCTATCAGGTCCACGAAGCGCGCGCCTGGGCCGCCGATGCGATCCTGATCATCATGGCTAGCGTCGACGACGCGCTGGCCAGGGAATTGGAAGCGACCGCCTTCGAGCTCGGCATGGACGCGCTGATCGAGGTGCATGACGAAAAGGAAATGCGGCGCGCGCTTACCTTGTCGTCGCGGCTGATCGGCATCAACAACCGCGATTTGAGAACCTTCGAGACCAGCCTCGATGTTTCGGAGCGTCTGGCCGCCATGGTGCCGGCGGACCGGCTGCTGGTCAGCGAAAGCGGTATCTTCACCCATCAGGATTGCCGCCGGCTGGAGAAGAGCAAGATCGGTACATTCCTCGTCGGCGAGAGCCTGATGCGGCAGGCGGACGTGGCCGCGGCGACCGGGCTTCTGCTGACGGGCAAGGCGCCGGCCGAGGCCATCTGAGCATGGCCCTCACCCATCTTGGCGCCAAGGGCGAAGCCAACATGGTCGATGTCGGCGACAAGGCCGAGACGACCCGCACGGCGATCGCCGAAGGTTTTGTCTCGATGCGGCCGGAAACGCTGGAGATGATTCTGGCCGGCGACGCCAAGAAGGGCGATGTTCTGGGCACCGCCCGCATCGCCGGCATCATGGCGGCGAAGAAGACGCATGAGCTGATCCCGCTTTGCCATCCGCTGCTTCTGACCAAGGTCGCTGTCGAGATCGAGCCGGACCGTGCGCTGCCCGGCCTCAAGGTCACGGGGCTCGCCCGTGTCACCGGCAAGACGGGGGTAGAGATGGAAGCGCTGACCGCCGCCTCGGTCGCCTGCCTCACCATCTACGACATGGCCAAGGCGGCGGACCGCGGCATGGTGATTTCCGGCATCCGGCTGGTCGAGAAGACCGGCGGCAAGTCGGGTGACTACAAGGTCGGTTCCTGATGGCGCTGGTACCGGTCGCCGAAGCGCTCGCGCGCCTGCTCGACGGCGCATCCCCTTTGCCCGGTGAGAGCGTTCCGCTGGCGGAAGCGGCGGGGCGGGTCCTGGCGGAACCGGTCGTGGCTTTGCGCACGCAGCCGCCATTCAACGCCTCCGCGATGGACGGCTATGCCGCGCGTTCCGCCGACGTCGCTTCAGCGCCAGCGCAACTGGAAGTGACAGGCATGGCGCCTGCCGGGCGCGGCTTCTCCGGAACAGTCGGCGAAGGCCAGGCCGTACGCATCTTCACCGGCGCGCCACTGCCTGAAGGCGCCGACACCATCGTCATCCAGGAAAACGTCCGCGACCTCGGCAACCGCAAGATCGAAGTGACGGAACCGACCGCGGGAGGACGCAACATCCGTCGCCGCGGGCTCGACTTCGGCGAGGGCGATGTGCTGCTCGAAAAAGGTCGCTTGCTCGATGCGCCGGCTCTTTCGCTGGCGGCTTCTGCCAACCACCCTGCCTTGAATGTCGTGCGCCAGCCGGTGGTCGCGATCATCGCCACCGGCGATGAATTGCTGCCGCCGGGCAGCACGCTCGGCCCAGATCAGATCATTTCCTCCAATGCCTATGGCGTTGCCGCCGCCGCCCAGTCGGTCGGCGCGCGGGCGCTCGATCTCGGCATCGCCGCCGACCGCAAGGAGTCGATCGCCGCGCTGGTCCGGAAAGCGGTCGAGGCGGGCGCCGACGTCATCGTCACGCTGGGCGGCGCCTCGGTCGGCGATCACGACCTGATCCATGACGTGCTGACCGGCGAAGGCATGCGGCTCGACTTCTGGAAGATCGCAATGCGCCCCGGCAAACCGTTGATGTTCGGCCGGCTCGGCAATGTCCGCTGCATCGGCCTGCCAGGCAATCCGGTGGCAAGCATCGTCTGCTCGCAGCTCTTCCTGAAGCCGCTGCTTGCCCGGCTCGGCGGCCGCAATTTCAGGCAGGACGTGCGAACGGCCAGGCTGGGCGCCGCGATGCCGGCCAACGATCTCAGGCAGGACTATGTTCGCGCCGTCGTGCGCGAAGATGCCGGCGCGCTGAACGCGACCGCCTTCGGCATCCAAGATTCCTCGATGCTCAGGATGCTCGCCGACGCCAACGGCCTGATCGTGCGCGAGCCCTTCGCTCCGGCCGCGGAAGCCGGCGCCGAATGCAGCGTGCTTATGCTGCGCTGATACATCGACAACGCCGATCGTTTGTATGTCGACGAAGTCGATCGTTATTCGTCCACCAGCGTTCGGGTCAGGGGATGGTCCGGATCTGCGAGACCATCGACGACGTTGAAATGATGCCGGTCCGGCTCGACAACTGACTGGGTAGCGGCGCCAAGCCCCGTCCAGATGTTGGCGAGCAATGCGCTCTGGCGCAGGAATTCCGAGCGCTCGCCGCCGCCGACCCAACAGGTGATGCGGGTTCCTTGCGCGGGCCGCAGCAGCGCTGGGCTTTCGCTCAACGCTTCCCGTTCGTCGATGTTCAGCGTCTCGTTCAAAGCCGTGAACATCAACGGCCGAAGGTCGTGCAGGCCTGAAATCGAAACGACCTTGCGTATGCGTTGCGCCACCATGGCGCCCAGCGGCGAAGTCGCCGTCACCATCCGGCTGGCGAGATGTCCGCCGGCCGAGTGACCGGTCAGCATCAGCGGGCCATCGACCATGGCCGCCGCCTTGCCCATCGCGGCCGCGACTTCATTGACGATGCCGCCGATCCTGGTCCGCGGGCACAGCGTATAGGAAGGCATGGCGACGGCAAAGCCGCGACCGACAGCGCCGGCGGCCAGATGCGACCAGGATGTCTTGTCCGATTCCATCCAGTAGCCGCCATGGATGAACACGACGAGCCCCTTCGGCGCGGCAGCCGGAAGGAAGAGATCGAACCGGCTGCGCGGCGCCTCGCCATAGACGATGTCGAGCCGCGCCCTGCCCTCTGCCAGCAGCCTTTCGCGAAATGCCTGAGCTGGGCCGTCCCAGGCCGCCGGCCAGCGGTCGCCGCCAGCGATGTTCGCGCCGTTGGCATAGGCGTCATCCCAGTCGACAATGCGGTGTCCCAGCATCGGCCCCTCCAGCGATCAGATCAAATTCGAGTTGTCTTTGTTCGGCAAGCCATTGGAAGTCAGGTGACGGCCTCCTTGATCGCATAGCGCGCTTCCTGCCAGGCGCCCGTGCGTAGTATGTCTTCCAGCACCTCGACGGCGTTCCAGACATCCCTGTAGCCGACATAGAGCGGCGTGAAGCCGAAGCGGACGGTCGACGGCGCGCGGAAATCGCCGATCACGCCGCGCTCGATCAAGGCGCGCATCACCTGGTAGCCATGCGGATGAGCGAACGACACCTGGCTGCCGCGCTCGGCGCCATCGCGCGGGCTTTCCAGCTCGAGACCGAACGCGCCGCATCTCGCTTCGACAAGCCGGATGAACAGATCCGTCAGCGCGACGCTCTTCTCGCGCACGGCCGTCATGTCGACCTCGTCCCAAAGATCCAGCGCGCCTTTCAGCGCGCGCATCGACAGCACCGGCTGCGTTCCGCACAGGAACCGCCGGATGCCTGAGCCGGCGGCATAACCCTGCTCGAACGCGAACGGCCTGGCATGGCCCCACCAGCCGCTGAGCGGCTGGCTTATGTCGGGATGATGGCGGGTGGCGGCATAGATGAAGGCCGGCGCGCCCGGCCCGCCATTGAGATATTTGTAGGTGCAGCCGATGGCGAAATCGGCATTTGAGCCGTCGAGATCGACCGGCAGGGCGCCGGCCGTGTGGCAGAGGTCCCAGACGATCAGCGCACCGGCGTCATGGGCCTTGCGGGTCAGGGCGGCCATGTCGCGCAGCCGGCCGGACTTGTAGTTGACGTGGTTGACCAGGATGACGGCAACATGGTCGTCGATCAGGTCCTCGATCGCCGGGGCATCGACGCCTTCGAGCCGCAGCACCGTGCCGGGCCGTGTCGAGGCAACTCCTTCCGCCATGTAGAGGTCGGTCGGGAAGCTGTCGCCCTCGGCAACGATCGTCGGGCGCTCGGGCCGGATCGCGAGCGCCGCATGCAGGACCTTGTAGATGTTGATCGAGGTTGTGTCGCACACCACCGTCTGGCCAGGCGCGGCGCCGATCAGACGCCCGAGCCGGTCGCCCAGCTGGACAGGCATGTCGAACCAGCCGGCGGTGTTCCATGCGCGGATGAGATCCCGCGCCCATTCCTGCTTCGCTGACTTCTCGATCTCGTTGAAGACATTGATTGAAGCAGCGCCCAGCGAATTGCCGTCGAGGTAAATCACCCCTTCCGGCAGAACGAAGCGATCGCGCAGGGCGCGCAGCGGATCCGCGGCATCCATAGCCTCGACCTCGGCAAGATCGGGAATTCCCCTCATTGTGCTACCGCCTCCGCTTCGAACCAGGCCGCTACATCCTCAGGCGACCGAGCGGTTGTCTCATCACCGTCCGCGGCACGGCAAGAACCTTCTGTCCTATGTTAGCTGGTCCATAGACGGCAAAGGCTGAGGGCCGGAATCGTCGCCAAGGTTGGCATTTTGGGTTCGTTTCGTTCACGGTACGGTGCATGCATGAATGAGCCGACGCGAAACTCTCGGTGCCTCAGCGACGGTGTCGCCTCTCAATTTCAGCTTAAGGAGAATTGCAAAATCGAGCGGAATCAATGACACAGCCCAGCCGCCGGCGGCCGGGCACCGTCGGATGCAACATTCTTTCGGCAGCCTTAAGAAATTCATTAAACTTTAAACGGTTGCGGAACACAACTGGAACAGATAGTGTTTGTTCTGGGTTTGTTTTTCTGATTCTGGTTTCTGAACCCATGGGGGCCGCCAATGCTGACGCGCAAGCAACATGAACTCCTGATGTTCATCCATGAACGCCTGAAGGAGAGCGGGATTCCTCCATCCTTCGACGAGATGAAGGAAGCGCTGGACTTGGCCTCGAAGTCCGGCATCCACCGGCTGATCACGGCGCTGGAAGAACGCGGCTTCATTCGCCGGCTGCCAAACCGGGCGCGCGCGTTGGAGGTCTTGCGGCTGCCCGACTCGATCGCGCCCGGCCTGAATGCCGCAAGGAAATTTTCGCCAAGCGTCATCCAGGGCGGCCAGGGCAATCTAAGCCGCCAGGTCAAGCCGGCAGCGCCTTCACGTACGCCGACGCCGAGCAATGACGACGACGCCGTTTCGGCCGTGTCCATTCCGGTGATGGGCCGCATTGCCGCCGGTGTGCCGATCGACGCCATCCAGCACCAGACGCATTCGATCTCGGTGCCGCCGGACATGATCATGGGCGGCGAGCATTATGCGCTGGAGGTCAAGGGCGACTCGATGATCGAGGCCGGGATCTTCGACGGCGACACCGTCATCATCCGTAACGCCAGCACGGCGAGCCCGGGTGAGATCGTTGTGGCGCTGGTCGACGATGAGGAAGCGACGCTCAAGCGCTTCCGCCGCAAGGGCGCCTCGATCGCGCTGGAGGCTGCCAACCCGGCCTACGAGACCCGGATCTTCGGACCGGATCGGGTCAAGGTGCAGGGCAAGCTCGTCGGGCTGATCAGGCGCTACTGATCCGGCTGCGAGGGCTTGGCCCTCTCAGGGCTTTTCATAAGGCGGCAGCCCCCTCGCCTCGCGCGAGTATTTGCGCTGCTCGTGCCAGGGCCGATATGGCTTTTCGACGGCATATTGGATGGCTGGGCGGGCCGTTGCCGATTGTGGATCGAAGAAGACGGCGGCGCTGCCGTCACGCGCCAGCTGGCGCTTGGTGACGACAAGCACACGCGGATCCCAGCAGGGATTGTAGGCCGTCGCATCGTTGATGACGATGAGGTCGGCAAAGCCGCAGGCAGGCCGGGCGCTGTCGCGGTTTTCGGCAAGCGCGACGATCGCGCCGGAAGGGTGCCGGCCGATGCAGAGGTCACCGGTGCAATAGAAGGGCGATCCTGGTGGCAGGTCGACAGGATCGGCGATGTCGAGAGCGTCTTTGGCAAACGTCTCCGGCGGCACGATTTCCTCGGCTTTCAGCGCCCGCTTCCAATTGTCGGTGGTGAACTCGTTGGAGCGTTCGCGGTTGACGGCAAGTTCGCCGCCGCCGATCGGCATCGCCACCAGATGCGCATCCTCCGAGATCAGCACATCCGGCGTGCGCACATGCGGGATCGCCAGCAGCGCGGCGAGGGCGAAGGGAACAGCGGCGAGCCTTAGCCAGGTGGTGGCCATGGTCGCGATGACCAGCGCGATTGTCGCCAGCAGCACCGACTGGATCGAGATCAATCCCACGGCATCGACCGGCGAGCGCTCGGAAATCCATGCCGAAATGGCAATCATCGCTGTCAGTCCCTTGCCCATCACATAGAGGAAGGGACCGTCGAAGCCGAACGGCATGGCCAGCGCGCTCAACACGGCGAACGGCATGACGATCAGCGAAACGATCGGCATCACCGCCAGATTGGCGAGCAGGCTGAGCGGCGACACGCGCTGGAAATGCCAGATCGCAAACAGCAATGTCGCGCTGCCCGCGATGAGCGAGGTTACAGCGGCGCCGCCCACGCCAACCGCCAGTTTTCGCGACAGGTATCCGAGGAACGAACGCTTTGCCGGCGGCGCGGTCGTTTTGCCGGCGCGATAGTCGGCAAAGCCGGCATAGGCGCCGACCAGGGCCGCGGTGGCCGCGAAGGACATCTGGAAGCTCGGGCCGACCACTTCATGCGGCGAGACAATGATGACGGCAATCGCCGAGATCGCCAGGTTGCGCATCGTCAGCGCCGCGCGGTCGAAAAGCACCGCGATCAGCATCACAGCGAGCATGATGAAGCTCCGTTCGGCCGCCACCACGATGCCGGAGATGACGAGGTAGGCGGCAATCGAGGCAAGCGCAATCGCAGCGGCGTATTTCTTCACCGGGCGGCGCGACGAGAAATCCGGAAACAGCGCGAAAGCGCCGCGCAGCAGGAACATGATCGTACCGGCCACCAGCGCCATGTGCAGGCCGGAGATCGAGATGATGTGATAGATGCCGGTGCGCCGCATCGACTCGTTGATTTCTTCCGGAATGCCCGCGCGCACGCCGACGATCAGCGCCGCCGCGATCTCGCCTTCGGACCCGCCGATGCTGCTCCGGATGTGGTCGGCGATCCCTTCGCGCGCATTTTCCACGGCCGATGCGATGCGCGCTCCGAAAGGTGCTCCCGTGGGCGCCGTCGAAGCCGGAGCTAACAGCTTTGGATCGCCCAGGAAAAAGCCGCTACCGCCGATGCCGCTAAAGTAGCTGTCGAAGGAAAAATCGTAACTGTCCGGCCGAACCGGGCCGGTCGGCGGCAGCAGCTTGACATAGCCGATCAGCATCGACCCAGCCGTCATGCCGGACGGGATTCTGCGCGCCGAAACCCTGACGCGGTCCGGTGCGTAACGCAGCGTCGGGTGCTCGGTGGAGATGAGATCGATGGTCAGCCGCACACGGCCATTGGCCATCGCTTCGGCGGTGACCAGGCGGCCGGTCAGCCGTGTCTGGATCTCGGCCCCCAGCATCGGCGTCGCCATCCGCCAGGTCTCCACCTTGGCCGCCAGAAAGCCGAGCGCGCAGAAAAGCGATGCCAGGAAGACAAGGTGCGTCCGCTGCCAGGAACGCGAGACTGCCGCGCAGACAGCCATCAAAGCCACCGCCGCGAGCGGCCTGTAGAGATCAGGCTCGGTGCTCAGCGAGAAATAGTAGATCACGCCGGCGGCCAGGAACACCGGCACCAGCAGGAAGCCGACGCCGCGGTCGAGCTCGGTGGTGGCAGCGACCGCAACGCTTCGCCGCAGCGCAGGGAGCGAAGCGCGGCCAAGCTGTTTTCGGATCCTGCCGACGATGGCTGTTGCCGAGGCTGGCTGCAGCGCACCGCCACCGGGTGGCGGTAGCTCGGCGGGCGGATGGAGTTCCGGAAGCGAAACCGGCACTTCTTCCGCAGGCTCGGCATGGGCAAACATCAGGCGTTCGCTGACGCCAGCTGTCATTCCCTCGCCCTCTCCTGCGCCCCGGCCACGTCCAGCCATCGGGTCTGCCCCTTGCGCCCCAGACCGCCTATGCTACATGAACGCGCAAAGCGCGAAAGTCCGCGCGAAACATGCATTTTTTCAGTGCTTCTTCGAGAGTTCCATGTCCGACAAGGTCGTCACCCGTTTTGCCCCCTCGCCCACCGGCTACCTGCATATTGGCGGGGCGCGCACGGCGCTGTTCAACTGGCTCTATGCCAGGCATACCGGCGG
This sequence comes from Mesorhizobium sp. M2E.F.Ca.ET.219.01.1.1, assembly GCF_004016445.2. Lineage (GTDB taxonomy): Bacteria > Pseudomonadota > Alphaproteobacteria > Rhizobiales > Rhizobiaceae > Mesorhizobium. The sequence goes on along the minus strand of NZ_SADT02000001.1, from coordinate 2,122,057 downwards.
CACCATGCTGCTGCGCATCGAGGACACTGATCGCGAGCGCTCCACCGAAGCCGCTACGGCCGCCATTCTCGACGGACTGACCTGGCTTGGCCTCTCCTGGGACGGCGACGCCGTATCGCAGTTCGAGCGCGCCCCGCGCCATCGCGAGGTGGCCGAGGAGCTTGTGCGCTTGGGCAAGGCTTACTACGCCTTCGAGACGCCGGCCGAGCTCGAGGCAATGCGCGAGGCGGCCCGCGCCAAGGGCCTGCCGCCGCGTTACAACGGCCAGTGGCGCGACCGCGATCCGTCCGCGGCACCGGCAGGCGTCAATGGCGCGATCCGCATCAAGGCGCCGACCGAGGGCGTGACGATCGTCAACGACCGCGTTCAGGGCGAGGTTCGCTTCCCGAACAAGGATCTCGACGACTTCATCATCCTGCGTTCCGACGGCGTCCCGACCTATATGCATGCCGTCGTCGTCGACGACCACGACATGGGCGTCACGCACATCATCCGCGGTGACGATCACCTGACGAATGCCGCGCGCCAGACGGTGATCTACAACGCCATGGGCTGGGACGTGCCGTCGATGTCGCACATCCCGCTGATCCACGGCGCCGACGGCGCCAAGCTGTCGAAGCGGCACGGCGCGCTCGGCGTCGAGGCCTACCGCGCCATGGGCTATTTGCCGGAGGCGCTGCTCAACTATCTGGCCAGGCTCGGCTGGAGCCATGGCGACGATGAGGTCATGTCGATCAAGGACATGGTCGCCTGGTTCGACATCGGCGACGTCAACAAGGGCGCTGCCCGCTTCGACTTCGCCAAGCTCGAGGCGCTGAACGGCGTCCATATGCGCAAGATGGACGACCAGGCGCTGTTCGACATCTTCGTCGCCACCTTGCCCTACCTCGAAGGCGGTCCGGCGCTCGCCGCAAAGCTCGATGACAAGCGCAAGGCGCAGTTGCTTGCCGCCATGCCCGGCCTCAAAGAGCGCGCCAAGACCCTGGTCGAGCTGGTCGACGGCGCGGCTTTCCTGTTCGCCGAGCGGCCACTGCCCCTGGACGAGAAGGCGGCGGGCTTGCTCAACGCGGATGCGCGCGCGATTCTGCGCGGCGCGCATGGCGCGTTGTCTTCCGTTCAAGGCGAGTGGAGCGCGGCCTCGGCGGAGGCTTCGATCCGCGAGTTCGCGCAGGCCGGCGGGCACAAGCTCGGCGCCGTGGCCCAACCGCTGCGGGCCGCGCTGACCGGCCGCAGCACCTCGCCCGGCGTGTTCGACGTGCTTGCCGTGCTGGGCCGCCAGGAAAGCCTGGCGCGCATTGGAGATCAAATCGATTAGGAGCGAGCTGGCCCAAAAAGATTGGCATTGAAAGGTGTGTTTCGCAGTGCAACATTAGGCCTTGGCCCAATCTGGCACGCACCTCCTAAAATGCGGTGGCGAGTTCGCGCATTCCGGTGACTTCGACGTGCCGTTTGCAGGAATTGCCTTGCCGGCATGAGGACACAAAAGGAGTTTGAGAATGAGCGAAGCTGCGACAAAACTGGAACCGGGCAGCAAGGCGCAAGGGTCGACCGCCAGGCTCGAACTCGCCGGCAAGACGCACGAATTCAAGGTGCGAAGCGGCTCGACCGGGCCTGACGTGATCGATATCGGCGCGCTCTACAGCACGACCGGCGCCTTCACCTACGACCCCGGCTTCACCTCCACCGCAAGCTGCGAGTCGGCGATCACCTTCATCGACGGCGATGCGGGTATCCTGCTGCATCGCGGCTATCCGATCGACCAGCTTGCCGAACATGGCGACTTCCTCGAGGTCTGCTACCTCCTGCTCTACGGCGAGCTCCCGACCAAGGCGCAGAAGGAGGATTTCGACTACCGCGTGACCCGCCACACCATGGTGCATGAGCAGATGTCGCGCTTCTTCACCGGTTTCCGCCGCGACGCGCATCCGATGGCCGTCATGTGCGGCGTGGTTGGAGCGCTGTCGGCCTTCTATCACGACTCGACCGACATCTCGGACCCGTATCAGCGCATGGTCGCCTCGATGCGCCTGATCGCCAAGATGCCGACGATCGCCGCGATGGCCTACAAATACCACATCGGCCAGCCCTTCATTTATCCGAAGAACGAGCTGAACTTCGCGGCCAACTTCCTGCACATGTGCTTCGCCGTGCCCTGCGAGGAGTACAAGATCAACCCTGTTCTGGCACGTGCCATGGAGCGCATCTTCATCCTGCACGCCGACCACGAGCAGAACGCCTCGACCTCGACCGTTCGCCTTGCCGGCTCGTCGGGCGCCAATCCCTTCGCCTGCATCGCCGCCGGCATCGCCTGCCTGTGGGGCCCGGCGCATGGCGGCGCCAACGAAGCGGCGCTCAACATGCTGGGCGAGATCGGCCATGTCGATCACATCCCGGAGTTCATCGCCCGCGCCAAGGACAAGAACGATCCGTTCCGGCTGATGGGCTTCGGCCACCGCGTCTACAAGAACTACGATCCGCGCGCCAAGATCATGCAGAAGACCGCGCATGAGGTGCTGGGCGAGCTCGGCATCAAGGACGACCCGTTGCTCGACATCGCGATGGAGCTGGAGAAGATCGCGCTGACCGACGCTTACTTCATCGAAAAGAAGCTCTACCCGAACGTCGACTTCTATTCCGGCATCACGCTGAAGGCGCTGGGCTTCCCCACCACCATGTTCACCGTGCTGTTCGCGGTTGCCCGCACCGTCGGCTGGATCGCGCAGTGGAAGGAAATGATCGAGGATCCTCACCAGAAGATCGGCCGTCCGCGCCAGCTCTACACCGGCGCCACGGAACGCGATTACGTGCCGATTGCGAAAAGGTAATCGAGCGAATAGCGAGGTAGCGAGTAGCGAATAGGGGCAGAAGGGCAAAGCCGACACAGCCCTACTCGCTATTCGCTACTCCCTATTCGCTTTCTTGACGCACCCCAGCACCACTTCCGCGGCGATCTCGCCGGCAGGCCGCTCGGTCGCCATGCGCCGGGCAATTTCGGCAAAGCCGGCCTTTTGCCAGGCGCGCATGCCGGTGTCGGCAAACAAGGCTTCCAGCTGCCGGGCGAGGTTCTCCGGCCGGACATACTGGTCGTAGAATTCCGGAACCAGCGTGCGGTCGGAGATCAAATTGGGCAGCAGCGCCGACCATGTCGTGACCAGATGCTGCAGAAGCTGGCGCGCAATCGGATCGAGCTTGTAGCAGGAAACCATCGGAACGCCGGCAAGCGCCAACTCGAGCGACACCGTTCCCGACGCGATCAATGCCGCATCGGCCTTGCCGAAGGCCTGCCATTTGCGCTCCGGCTCGGTGATGATTTCCGGCTTGTCGTCCCAACTGGCGACCGAAGCCTTCACCAGCTCGGTGACATGCGGCACCGTCGGCAACAGCAGGCGCAGCCGATGGCCGCGTTGGCGCAGCGCCGACATCGCCTTGCCGAAGGGTTCCATCAGCCGGCGGACCTCGCCGCGGCGCGAGCCGGGCAGCACCAGCAGCGTCTTGACGCGGTCGTCGGAGAGGTCGCGCGGCTGGCTCTGCGCCTTGGCGGCGCCAAGCACGCCCGGATCCCGCGTCAGCCGGTGACCGACATAAGTGCCCGGTGGTCCGCCGAGACGGGCAAGCGCCTTCACCTCGAACGGCAGGATGCACAGGATATGGTCGACATAGGGCTTCATCGCCACCGCCCTGCCCGGCCGCCAGGCCCATACGCTCGGGCAGACATAGTGAACGATAGGAATGGCGGGCGCCGTTGCGCGGACCTTCCTCGCCACGCGCAGCGAAAAGTCGGGACTGTCGATGGTGACGAGGCAATCAGGCCGCTCGGTCGCGATCATCGCCGCCGTCTGGCTGATGCGACGCATCAGCCGCGGCAGGTCGCGCAGCACCGCGCTGAAACCCATCAGCGCGATCTCTCCGCCGTCGAACAGCGGCGTCAGCCCTAATTGCTGCAGGTGCCGGCCACCGATGCCGACAAGCTGAACCTTGCGGCCAGTCGTACGCTCGAGCGCCCGCACGATATCGGCACCGAGCAGATCGCCGGATTCCTCGCCGGCGACGATCGCGAGCTTGAGCGGCTTGTCAGCGGCCATCAGCCGGCTCCCGTTTGACCAGCTCCGTCGCGGGCAGGCCGACGATGAACAGGCCAAAGGCATTCGCGCGGGCAAGCGTGATCGGGCCTTCAAGGATAAGCGAACGGCCGGCCTCGACGGCTATGCCGGCAAGGCCTGCCGCATGCGCGGCCTCGATCGTCTGCGGGCCGATGGTGGGCAAGTCAGCCCGCAATTCCTGACCCGGCTTGGCGCATTTGACCAGCACGCCGCGCGTCTTGCCGGCGAGCCTGCCATGGTTGCGCAATTGCCTTGTTCGCTCGAGCAGTCCGTTGGTGCCTTCGATGCCTTCCAGCGCGATCGCCCGGCCGCCGATCGCGACCGCGGCCTGGCCGATATCCAGCGCGCCGATCGCCTTCGCCGCAGCCCGCGCCGCCTCGATGTCACGCCAGTCGGATTTGCGCGGCTCCGCCTTGGTCAGCGGGCCGCCGCCCGCAAGCAGTTCAGGCACGATCTCGTGCGCTCCGACGACCTTGATGCCCCGCTTTTCCAGAAAGCGCGTCAGGATCTTCAGCAAGCCATCGTCGCCGCGCGCCAGTCCCATGACCACTGTAGGCACGACGGCCAGCAGGCCAAGGCTCGGCCGCATGCCAGTCAATTTCGGCCTGCGCCTGATCTCGCCGGCCAGCACGAGATGGCTGATCCGTTTGCGCTTTAGCAGCGGCACCAGCGAGCCGAAGTCTTCAAGAGCAAGCTTCTCGGTTTCGTAAGCGGCGAGGTCCGACTTGCGGTCGACTTCGCCCTCGGCCGCGATGATGACAGGCGGGTACCCTTGCTCTGCCAAGCTCGCGGCGACTTCCACCGGCAGACTGCCGCCGCCGGCGATAATGCCGATCCTGGCGCCCGGCGCGAAGTTTAGTTTCGTCCCGGCCGCCTCAGCCTTCGTCATCTGCATCGTCGCCGCCACCCTTCAGCGGCGGGACCGCATAGTGCCGCTTGCCGCCGCTGGCGATGAAGTCGATCATCTTCGTGGCGGCAGGAGACGAGGAGCCGAATTCCGCCCTGGCGAGATCGATATTCTCCGCGACGCTGCGGGAACGGTCGAAAATCGACCGGTAAACCTTGCGCAGCAGGTAGATTTCCGAGCGCGGCAGGCCGGAACGCTTCAGCCCGACGATGTTCAGGCCGCGCAGCTTGGCGCGATTGCCGGCGGCGATCGCATAGGGAATGATATCGCCGACAACCGCCGAGCAGCCGCCGATGAAGGCGTTGTCGCCAATGCGCACGAACTGGTGAACGGCGGTCAGGCCGCCGATATAGACGTTGTCGCCTATCTCGCAATGGCCGCCGAGCGTCGCGCCATTGGCGAAAGTCGCGTTCTTGCCAACGACGCAATCATGGGCGATGTGGGCATAGGCAAGGAAATTGCCGTTGTCGCCGACACTCGTCTCGCCACGGCTGGAATCGGTGCCGACATGCATCGTGACGGCTTCGCGGATGGTACAGTTCTCACCGATGACGAGCGTGGTGCGCCCGCCCTTGTGCTTGGTGTTCTGCGGCGGCGCGCCGAGCGTCGCCATCGGATAGACTTTCGTCCCCGCTCCGACGGTCGTGGCACCCATCACCGACACATGGCCGACCAGCTCGACGCGGTCGCCGATGATTGAATCGGCGCTGATATGGCAGAAGGGTCCGATGCGGACGCCCTCGCCGAGCCGGGCTCCTTCTTCGACGACCGAGGAAGGATGGATGAATGTCGCGACTTTCATGAGCATTTCGAACCGTCAGCCGGTAACCATCATGGCCGAAACCTCGGCTTCTGCCGCCTTCGCGCCGTCAACCATCGCCTCACAGGCGAATTTCAGCAGGTTACCGCGTTTCTTGATCTTCTTGACGTGGATCCTGAGCTGGTCTCCTGGAACCACCGGCTTGCGGAATTTGGCGTTGTCGATGGTCATGAAATAAACCAGCGAGGGCTTTTCAGCATTGAGGGTGCGAATGCAGATCGCTCCGGCGGTCTGGGCCATCGCCTCGATGATCAGCACGCCGGGCATGACCGGCTGTTGCGGAAAGTGGCCCTGGAAATGCGGCTCGTTGATGGTCACGTTCTTGATGCCGATGGCGGATTCGTCGCCGTCGATGTCGACGATGCGATCGATCAGCAGGAACGGATAGCGGTGCGGCAGGAGCTTCATCAGCCCCATGATGTCGACCGCCTCGAGTGTAGTTGCCACCATATCAGCCATTTCCGCCGCCTTGCTTGCGCGTCCTGGCCATCTTGCGCAGCATCGCTATCTCGCGCATGGCTTCCGCCATCGGCTGTGCCGGATAGCCTCCCCAAATCTCGCCTGCCGGCACGTTGTTCATGAATCCACTTCTCGCAGCAAGCTTGGCCCCCGGCCCGATGGTCAAATGATCGGCGAGGCCGACACCGCCACCCATGGTGACGTTGTCGCCGACGACGACGGAACCGGAAATACCCGAAAGGCCCGCTATAATGCAATTGCGGCCGATGCGAACATTGTGGGCGATCTGCACCAGATTGTCGATCTTGGTGCCTTGGCCGATGATGGTATCGGACATCGCGCCGCGGTCGACGGTCGAATTGGAGCCGATCTCGACGTCGTCCTGGATGATGACGCGACCGATCTGCGGCACGCGTTCAGGCCCCTTGGCGCCGCCCACGAAGCCGAAACCGTCCTGGCCGATCCTCGCGCCGCCATGGATGATGACACGATTGCCGACAAGCGCATATTGGATGCTGGCGCCCGGACCGACGAACCCGTCGCGGCCGATCTGGCAGGAGCGGCCAACAACGGCGTGAGGCGCGATGACCGTGCCGCTGCCGATGGACACGCCGGGACCGATCACGGCGCCCGCTTCGACGATCGCCCCTTCCTCGATATGTGCGGACGGATCGACAAAGGCGTGCGCCGAGATGCCGGTTTCTCCGGTCATCGGCCCCGGAGTTGCGGCGTGCGGAAACAAAAGGCGCCCGACCATCGCGAAAGCCTGTTGCGGGCGAGGATGCATAAGCACCGCGACCCCTGGCGGTGCCTTGCTGGCAAAATCGACGGGGCACAGGACCGCGGCCGCCCTCAGCGACTGCATCAGCGCGAAATTGCGCTTGCCGTCGACAAAGACGAGCGCGCCGTCGCCGCCCTCATTGGCGGGAGCCAGCGCCTCGATGGCAATTTCAGCCTGGGCGGTATCAAGCAGGCTGGCGCCGGTCAGATTCGCGACCTCGCCAGCCGTATACCGGCGTGAAGGCGCGAAGAACACCGGATCGGTCATTCCAGAAGCAATATCCAGCTGGGTCGGATCAGTCTAGTCCGGGCCGTCAGCCGGCCCGGAAACTCGCGACCACGAAATCAGAAGCGGGTCGCGATGCCGAAGTTGAATTCCTGCACGTTGTCGGTCGACTCTTTCTTGACCGGGATCGCATAGTCAATGCGGATCGGGCCGAACGGCGAAGCCCACATCAGGCCGACACCGACCGAAGCGCGGAGCTTCATGCCTTCTGAAGACGGCTCGACACCGGCAAGCTTGTTGCCATAAAGCGTCGCCGCATCCGCAAAGACGGCCCCGCGCAGTCCGAAGCTCTCCGGAATAACTGGAAGCGGGAACTGGGCTTCCGCGGAGGCATTGAAGTAAGTCGTGCCACCGAGATGGTCCCCGCTGCCGTCGTTGGCAACGGGACCAATACCCCCATATTCGAAGCCCCGGATCATCCGATCGTTGCTCTGGAAGTAGTCAAAGATACGCAGATCGCCATTGCCGTAGCCCGCAATGTAGCCTGCTCCACCCGAAACCAAGCCGACGAGATCAAGCTGTTCGGACAACGTCTGGTAGACGCTTGCGCGCCCGGTCACCTTGACCCACTTGGCATCGCCGCCCAAACCGGCGAACTCGGTCGTACCGGTGACATAAAGGCCTTCATGCGGATTCTTCATGTCGTCGATGGTGTTGTAAACCAGACCAAGGCTGACCGACGACTTGAGCCAAGGGCTTTCTGCCACACCATCGCGAATCGCCTGGGAGATGGTGCACTTGGTTGGATCGTAGATCCCGTTGGTCGTGCAATTGTCCGCAAGCGAGTACTTCTCCTGCGAGATATTGTACGCCAGCTGCGTCGAAATGCTGTCGGTGATCGGCAGACCGAAACGGATAGTCGCGCCTGTAGTGTCGGTGTCGTAGTGGTCGTACTCGCGCGTCGATTTGTAGATATCGAAACCCGCCGCGATGCGCCGGCCGAGGAAGTAGGGCTCGGTGAAGGAAACGGCATAGTCGCGCGAATGCCTGCCGCCGCCCGCCGACAGCTTGATGTACTGGCCACGGCCGAGGAAGTTGCGCTCGGTGACCGAACCCTCGATCGACGGGCCGGGCGTGTCGCCACCGGTCGAATAGCCGGCGCCGATGGAGAACTCGCCGGTCGACTTCTCGACCACGGTCACGACCAGCACGACCTGGTCGGGCGCCGAGCCAGGAACCGTCGAAATGTCGACAGACTGGAAGTAATTAAGGCCCTCCAGCCGCTTCTTCGCGCGCTGGATGAGAACCTGGTTGAAGGCATCGCCCTCGCTGACATCGAATTCGCGACGGATGACATAGTCGCGCGTGCGGTCGTTGCCGCGGATTTCGATGCGCTCGATATAGGCCTTGGTGCCTTGGTCGATGGTGTAGACGACCGAAATGGTGTGGTTCTCGAAATTGCGATCGCCGCGCGGCGTCACCTGGGCGAAGGCATAGCCCGAGCCCGCGACCTTCTCGGTCAAGGCGACGATCGAATCCTCGACATCCTTGGCGTTGTAGACATCGCCCTTGTGGGTTTCGACGACGGATTCCAGCGCCTTCGAATCGACCTCCGGAATGGTGCTTTCCACGCTGACGTCGCCGAACGTGTAGCGATCGCCCTCCTGAACCGTGATGGTGACCGTGTATTTATTGGTGGCGTCGTCAAGCTCGCCGACGGCCGAGACGACCTGGAAGTCGGCATAGCCATGATTGTAGTAGAAGCGGCGCAGCAACTCCTGGTCGGCGCGCAGCTTGTCCTCGTCATAGACGTCGTCGCGCAGCACGAAGGACAGCCAGGACGAACGCTTGGTGTTGATGACGTCGGACAGGCGGCGGCTGGAATAAGCGTGGTTGCCGACGAAATTGATCGCCGCGATCTGCGTGCGGCCGCCTTCGTTGATGTTGAAGACCACGTTTACCCGATTGTCGCCGAGATCCATGATCTGTGTGGTCACGGCGGCATCGTCACGGCCGATGCGCTTGTAGGCGGACTTGATCGCCTCGACATCGGCATCGAGCGTTTGCTGGGAGAAGGTCGCCCGCGGCTTCAGCTGGATACCCATCTGAAGCGCGTTATCCTTGATCTTCTTGTTGCCCTGGAAAAGGACCTGGTTGACGACCTTGTACTCGGAAACCTTGACGACCAGACTGGAACCGACCTGGTTGATCTGAACGTCCGAGAACAGCCCAGTGCCGAACAACGCCTTGACGGCTTCGTCGATATCGGAGCTGGAGAAGGGCTTGCCCGGCTTGATCGAGATGTAATTGCGGATGGTCTCCGCATCGACCCGCTGGTTGCCGCTGACCTCGACACGCGAAATGACCGCGGCCTCGGCCACCGAGGTGGCAGCGAACTGCACTGCGAGCGCGCCTGGCACGACCAGAGCGGCGGACAAAGCCGCCGCGGAAGCGGCGCTCAGAAACTTGGATGCTGCCTTCATCGGGCTTTTGTACCTTTTTCTCGTAGTCCCCACGGCGAGAAAACCGGACGTGCGGTATTTTCCCTTACCGTATTAACCGGATTTTCCCTACACGCAAGGCTCCCGGTTAATTTGTATTTACTTAACCGTACCGCGTGGCTTTCGCGTCACGCATATCCCCACGCATGGTAAACGGCATCTCAATATGGGTGGGGCTGAAGCCAAATTTCTTCATGATTTCAGCACCCAAACAGATCATTCCAAAAAACGAAGCCCATGAAACCGAGCACCAGGAACAGCCCGGTCCGATAGGCCATCTCCATCATTCGCTCCGAAACGGGCCGCCTTATGACGGCCTCCACGCCGTAGAACAACAGGTGGCCGCCGTCGAGAGGGGGAATCGGCAGGAGATTGAGAAATCCTATCCCGACTGACAGAAATGCAACAAGCTGCACCAGCCACTCGAAGCCCAGCTTTGCCGCCTGACCGGACATCTTGGCGATCTTGATCGGGCCGCCCAACTGGCATTTGTCCTCGCGTCCAAGCGCAAAGCGCTGCAGGAACTGACCGGTGCGCTCGATCACATGGCCGGTTTCCTCGACCGCCGCCACCACGGCGCCGGCCGGCGTATAGGAGATCAAACGTGGCTGGCCGAGCTCGGCATTGTTGACGACGCCGATAACCGCGACCTTGACCTTGTTGCCCAGCGCATCCTGCTGCTCCATGGGCTCCGGTGTCGCCGTGACGGCGATTTCCTTGCCGTCGCGCAGCATGGTGAAGGTGATGGCATCGCCTGCCCTGCCTGAAACCAGGCGCTGCACATCGGCAAAGGTCTCCACCTTGCTGCCGTCGACTTTGACGAATCGGTCGCCAGGCAGGATTCCGGCTTTCTCGGCCGGACTGCCCGCGGTGACCTGGGCCACCGTAGGTTCCAGAACCGGACGGCCATAGAGGGAAAACAGCACCGTAAACACGGCGATCGTCAGCAGGAAATTGAACAGCGGCCCCGCAACGACTGTCGCGGCGCGTTTCCATATGGGCTGCGTGTGGAAGGCGACCTCGCGCTCGGCGTCGGTCAGCGATTCGATCTCCTCGGCGCTCGGCTGGCTCGACGTCGCATTCATGTCGCCGACGAATTTGACGTAGCCGCCGAGCGGAATGGCGCAAAGCTTCCAGCGCGTCCCGTGGCGATCGTTAAAGCCGACGAGCTCGGGGCCGAAACCGATGGAAAAGGCCTTCACGCCGATGCCGCACCAGCGGCCGATGAGATAGTGCCCCATCTCGTGGACGAACACGACGACGGTCAGCACGAACAGAAACGGCACGAGCGTGCCAAGGACGAAGCCTTGCGTGCTGAAGACCGCGTGAAAAATATCGTTCAAGTCATGCCCTCAAATTCGCCCGCACACGACACTCCGCCGCGACTGTGGCATCAATCCGGGCGAAACCGTGGCGCGCGCCATTTTTCGCCTTGACCGTATCGTCGTTCAGTTCGGAAACAGCCCCAATGCCGGATGCTCGGCGCCCGCCGCGACCCAACCAATGACGTACAGCGCGAACGCGGCCGCGACAAGCCCGTCGACCCGGTCCATGACGCCGCCATGACCGGGAATGAGGTTGCTCGAATCCTTGGCACCTTGCCGGCGCTTGACCCAGGATTCGAACAGATCGCCGATCTGGGAAACGATTGACAGCACCAGCGCCGCGAGGCCGAGTTGGACGAGATTGCCGGCGCCGGCTGCAATTGCCAGCAGCAGTCCGGCGGCAAGGCCGCCAACCGCGCCGCCAAGCGCGCCGCTCTGCGTCTTGCCGGGCGAAATCGACGGCGCAAGTTTCGGGCCGCCAACCGCGCGGCCAACGAAATAGGCCGCAATATCGGTCGCCCAAACCACGGCGAACAGGAAGAGAATCGCAATCAGTCCGGAATGGTTGTCGTCACGAAGATAGGCGAGCGAAAAGCCGGATAGCGCCGCATAGGCCACGCCGGAGGCTTCCCACTGGGCAGCACCCCTGATCCGGGCGGCAATGGCCGCGACCGCCACGAGGATCACGACGAGGAGCACCAGCCACAAGGCCGGCAGTCCGGCGATCATCGCGACGATGAAAACCAGAATCAGCGCTTCCGGCAGGAAGCCGAGCGCCGCGCCGTTGCCCGAGCGCGCCATGCGCGTCCATTCATAAAAGATCAGCGCCGCTATTCCCGCGCAGAACAGCCGGAACGGCAATCCGCCGAGCCAGGTGAGCACAAGCGTCAGCGCCGCCATCACGATTGCCGAGATGACACGTTGCTGAAGGTTGCTCATGCGTGGCGGCGCCTAAAGCGCGACATCGCGGGCGGCAAGCCCGCCGAAGCGCCGTTCGCGGCCGGCAAAGTCGCGCAAGGCATCGGCCAGATGTTCGCGGCTGAAATCCGGCCAGTAGCAAGGCAGGAAGACAAGCTCGCTATAGGCCGCCTGCCACAAAAGGAAGTTCGACAGCCTGAGCTCGCCGCTCGTCCGGATCACAAGCTCAGGATCAGGAATGCCCTTTGTATCTAGCGAAGCGGCAAAGCTCTCCGCCGTTATCGCGTCGCTCGCCATGTCGCCGCGCGCGACGGCATCCGCCAGCTTGCGGGCGGTGCGGACGATCTCGTCGCGGCCACCATAGTTGAAGGCGATGATGAGCGTCAGCGACTCGTTGCCCGCCGTCAGCGATTCGGCTTCCTGCAGCAGGCCTCTGATGTCTGGCTGCAGCCCTTGCTTGTCGCCAATTATCCTCACCCGCACGCCGTTCTGATGCAGTTCGGCAAGATCGCGGCGGATGAACAGCTTCAACAGACCCATGAGGTCGCTGACCTCGGATTTCGGCCGCGACCAGTTCTCCGAGGAAAAGGCGTAGACGGTCAGGTAGGAGATGCCGAGCTCCGGCGCCGCACGGACTGTCTTGCGCAGCGCCTCGACGCCCGCCCGGTGGCCGGCAAGGCGCGGCAGACCGCGCGCCTTGGCCCAGCGTCCGTTTCCATCCATGATGATCGCGACATGCGCGGGCGTTGCCATAATCTCGCTTTCGAGCCGGAAAACCCGACCCTAAACCTGCATGATTTCAGCTTCCTTATCGGAAAGCAGGTGATCGATCGTGCTGATCATCTCGTCGGTCAGCTTCTGCACCTGGTCGGAGCGCTTGCGCTGATCGTCCTCGCTGATGGTGCCATCCTTCTCGGCCTTCTTGAGGAAATCCATGCCGTCGCGGCGAACATGGCGAACCGCGACGCGCGCATTCTCGGCGTAACCATGCGAGATCTTGACCAGCTCCTTGCGGCGCTGCTCGTTGAGCTCGGGCAGCGGAATCCTGAGCGTGGTGCCGTCGACGATCGGGTTGAAGCCCAGATTGGCTTCGCGGATGGCACGGTCGACCGCGCTGACCATCGACTTGTCCCAGACCGACACCGAAATCATGCGCGGCTCCGGCACCGATACGTTAGCCACCTGGTTGATCGGCATCGCCGTGCCATAGGCCTGCACCTGGATGGCATCGAGCAAGTTGCTGGAGGCTCGGCCGGTGCGCAGCGAAGCCAGATCGTGCTTGAAAGCGGCGATCGCCCCGTCCATGCGTCGCTTCAGGTCTTCGTACTCGCCACTCATGATCATCTCCTCGACCCGTTAGCCGGGTTCACTGCTTCTATCGTTTCTCGCCCGCGGTTCCGTCGTCGCTTGGCGGATCCCGGCGCCTGTTACTTGTCGGTGACGACCGTGCAATGGCCGCCGCCCCTCAGAATATCGCCGAAACCACCTTTTTCGTGGATCGAATAGACGATTATCGGAATGTTGTTTTCGCGCGCAAGTGCAATCGCTGCGGTATCCATGATCGCAAGCCCGCGTTTGATGACTTCGGCGTGGCTGATGCGGTCGAAGCGGACCGCGTTCGGGTCTTTCTTGGGGTCGGCCGAATAGACGCCGTCGACCTGCGTGCCTTTGAACAGCGCATCGGCACCGATCTCGGCGGCGCGAAGCGCGGCGGCCGAATCGGTGGTGAAGAACGGATTGCCGGTGCCGCCGGCGAAGATGACCACCTTGCCCTGGTTCATGTAGGCGGTCGCCTGGCGCTGCGAGAAACTCTCGCAAAGTTCCGGCATGGCGATCGCCGAAAGCACCACGGCGTCGACGCCGATCTTGTTCAGCGAGGTGCGCAACGCCAGCGAGTTGATGACGGTGGCGAGCATGCCCATGTGATCGCCGGTGACGCGGTCGCCGCCTTTGGAGGCGACGGCGACGCCGCGAAAAATGTTGCCGCCGCCGATGACGACGCCCACTTCCACGCCCAGCGCGCGCGCCTCGGCGATGTCTGCGGCGATGCGGTCGACCACCGAGACGTCGATGCCGAAATGCTGCTCGCCCATCAACGCTTCGCCGGAAGCTTTCAGCACGACACGTCGATAGAGGGGCTTATCCGTCATCTTGATCCTCGAAAATCTCGGCGCGGCAATTTTGGAGGCAAAACCGCCCCCGCTTCACCTGGCGATGCTGTCATGACTGGCTGACCCGATACACGAAGGGCGCGGCGATGTCACGCCGCGCCCTCGTGCAAAATCCCAGGCTTTTTCGGTCAGTTGCTGGCTTTTGATCTTTGCCCTTTTCAATCAGTCGCTTGAGATGCTGACCGCATCGCCTTCGATCACGACCGCGGGCGAATAGCCGGCCGGCTTGTCACCGGTGACCGCGCCGCCGGTCACCCGCACCTGGATCTCGGAGCCGAAATAGGGATGCGGGAACGGCGCCGGCGTGGCGCTGACCTTTTCCAGCCGCGTGCGAAGCTCCGCGGGGATCGAAAAATCGAGCGCGCCAAGATTGTCCTCGAGCTGGCTGAGCTTGGTCGCTCCGAGGATGACGGAGGCGACTCCGGGCCGCGTCGCCACCCAGTTGAGCGCAACCTGCGCCATGCTGCGGCCGAGCTCGGCCGCCACCTTCTCGAGCTCCGCCACGATCGCCCAGTTGCGGTCGCTGAACTTCTGGAAGCCGGGATGCGTGGTGTTGCGGAAGCCATCGAGACGCCCTGCGTTGCCGTCCTGTATCGGTTTGTACTTTCCGCTGAGCAGGCCGCTGGCTAAAGGGCTCCACACCATGATCCCGGCGCCATGACGGGTCGCGAACGGCACATACTCATGTTCGATCGTTCGTTCCGCCAGCGAATATTCGAGCTGCAGCGCCGAGACCGGCTCGTAGCCGCGCAATTCGGCGATCGCCTGGGCGCGGCCGGCATACCAGGCCGGCACGTCGGAAAGGCCGATATGGCGAACCTTGCCGGCGCGCACGAGGTCATCCAGCGTGCGCAGCACCTCCTCCGCCGGTGTGATCCTGTCCCAGACATGCAGCAGGTAAAGGTCGATATAGTCGGTGCCGAGCCGCTTCAACGAGGCATCCACCGCACGCAGGATGTTCTTGCGGCCATTGCCTCCGGTGTTGGGATTGCCCGGTTCCGCGTTGAAGGTGAATTTTGTGGCGATCACCGCCTTGTCGCGCAAGCCACGCTCGGCGACGAACTCGCCGAGCCAGGTCTCGGCCGTGCCGCCGGTATAGAGGTCGGCGGTGTCGAAGAAGTTGCCGCCCGCTTCGACATAGGCGTCGAATATCGCACGGGCGGTGTCCCTGTCCGCGCCCCAGCCCCACTCGGTGCCGAAGGTCATGGTGCCGAGCGCCAGCCGGCTGACGCGCAGCCCGCTGTTGCCAAGCGTGTAATAGATCATGCTCATGGTTGTCTTCCGATTCTGAACTGATGTGCTGCCGGTCACTGTCCAGGCGTCGCCTTTACCCAGGGATTGCCGCGCTCATGCGTCATGCGGAAGGGGAAGCCGTCGACCTTCCAGCCGGCAGCCGAGCGCGTCAGATGGTGCTCATAGGTGCCCCAGACCTCCCAGAGCGGGTCGCCATTGCCTTCCATGCGGTTCCAGGCATACCCGTTGGAATGAACGGTCGCGGCATTGGCCTCGAGCACAACCTGATGGTTGGTGCGCAGATGCAGGCTGGTCTTGCTGCCCTTGAGGTTGCCCGCCCAGGCGCCGATCAAGTCGTCGGAGGCGATGTTGGCCGCGGGCTGACCGGACAGGCTGCTGAAATCGGCGGTGACGCGGTCGGCGAAATAGCTGCGCGCCAGCGTCCAGTCCTGTGCATCCACCGCGCGGTCGATGGCGTCGGCGATGCGGATCACCGCGCGCTCGTCGGCAAGCGCCTGCCAACCGGCCGGTTCGGCGCCGCCGGCATCGACCGGCGCCAGCGCCATGCCTGCAACGAAAGTTACGTGTCTCAAGGCGTTCATGTCTCTTCTCCTTGTGTGGGTAGCTCTGCGAACGGATGGATGATTGTCGGCGCGGGAGGGTTTGCCTTCAGCCCTTCGCCAGCGCGTCAACCACAACCTGAAACCGGCGCGGGTCGAAATAGTCGTGGTAAGCGGCGATAAAGCCGTTTTCGAAACGGAAGACCGCGATGTTGCTGTTGGTGTATTCGGTGCCGCCCTTGATCACGGCGCGATTGCGGTATTCGACCACGACGGCTTCGGAGTCCGCCGCCGGATAGATGGCTGTCAGCTCGGATTCGAAGGATTCGAAATTGCCGAACAATCCTTTGAAGGCGTCCACGATCGCGGCCTTGCCGTCTATGCTGTCGCCAAATCCTGCCGACGGATAAGGCACGATGATCCGGCCGTTCTCGGCCCAAAGCCCAGCCCAGTTGTCGATGTCTTTATTGTGCAGCAGGTCGAAGAAGCTGCGGACGGTTTCGAGATTGCGGGCCTGATTGGCGTGTAGGTCGGTCATTTGAGGTCTCCCTGGCTCGGCTCGATCTGTGCTGTTTGATGCGCCTTAGATGCACCTCATTGGCTCCCTCGATAAGGTTGCATGATGCGATATCATTCATGAATGGATCGCGATCTGCTCACACATCTGCCGGTCATCGTCGCCGTGGCGCGGCGCGGCGGCTTCGCGCTTGCCGCGGCTGAGCTCGGCATGAGCCCATCTGCCGTCAGCTATGCGGTACGGTTGGTGGAGGAGCGTATCGGCCAGCCGCTCTTTGCCCGCACGACGCGCAGCGTCTCGCTGACGGAAGCCGGCAAAGCGCTGGTGGAGACGGCGGCCCCAGCGCTCCAGGACATCGCCGAGCGGATGGACCGCATCCGCGGCGTGAAGGGAAGGCCGACCGGCCTGCTCAGGATCAACGCCTCCAACATCGCGATTCCCCTGGCGGTGACGCCGGTGGTCGCGGCCATGGCCGAACGCTTTCCAGATGTGACGGTCGAGGTCGTCGCCGACCAGGGACTTATCGACATCGTCGGCGAAGGTTTTGACGCCGGCATCCGGCTCGGTGAAATGATCGCGCAGGACATGGTCACGGTCAGGATGACGCCGCCGTTCAAGGCCGTGATCGTCGCCTCTCCCGCTTATATCGGAAAGCACGGCCGCCCACGCGACGTTGCCGATCTCGCCAATCACAACTGCATCGGCTACCGGCTGGTTCGGTCCGGCGCGCTTTACCGCTGGGATCTGAGCGAAAACGGCAAGGACGTCGTCGTCGAGACGCGCGGCACGGCCGTCGTCACGGATTCGCTTGGCGCCGTCGACTTGGCCCTGGCCGGCGTCGGGCTCGCCTATGTCTTCGAGCCGCTTGCGCGCGCCGACCTTGCCGCCGGCCGCCTCGTCCAGATCCTGCCGCAGACGGCGATCGAGGAGCCGGGTCTCTTCCTCTATTTCCCGCGCCGCGCGTCGATGGCGCCGAAGCTCAGGGCCTTTATCGACACCGCACAAGAAATCGGCCGGGCATCCATGCGGACACCCGGCCGAGTTGCCTGAGCTTGTAAGCTCTCATTTCAGGGAGCGCGGCGCGTCCCCTGGATCGGAGCTATTTCTTGACCGCTGCCGCGACTTCCGCCGCGAAATCGGTCGTTTCCTTCTCGATGCCCTCGCCCAGCGCGTAGCGCAGATAGGCAGTGATCTTCGCCGGAGCGCCGATCTCCTTCTCGGCATCCTTCAGCGCCTTCTCGACGGTGATGTCGGGATTGAGCACGAAGGCCTGCTTCAAAAGCACCACCTCTTCGTAGAACTTGCGCAGGCGGCCCTCGACCATCTTCTCGATGATGGCTTCCGGCTTCCCGGACTGGCGCGCCTGGTCGGAGAAGATCGCCTTCTCGCGCTCGACCAGCGCCGGATCGACTTCCTCCGCGCTCAACGCGACCGGGTTGCTGGCGGCGACATGCATCGCGACCTGGCGGGCAAAGGCATTAGCGGCGTGTTCGTTACCCGTGGTCTCGATCGCCACCAGCACGCCAAGCTTGCCGAGGCCGTCGGCAACCGCGTTGTGGACATAGGTCGCCACCGCGCCATGCGGCACGGTGAGCTTCGCCGAACGGCGGAAGTTGATGTTCTCGCCGATCGTGCCGACCGCGTCCTTGACGGTCTCGGTGACCGTCTTGTCGGAGCCCGGATATTTCGCGGCGGCGACGGCCTCGGTCGTGCCATAGGCGAGCGCGACCTTGGCGATGTTGCGCACCAGTTCCTGGAACTGCTCGTTGCGGGCGACGAAGTCGGTCTCGGAATTGACCTCGACAATGGCCGCTTCACGCACACCGGCGTCGACGCCGATCAGCCCCTCGGCGGCGGTGCGGCCGGCCTTCTTGTCGGCCTTCGAGATCCCCTTCTTGCGCAGCCAGTCGACGGCCGCTTCCATGTCGCCGTTGGTCTCGTTCAACGCCGCCTTGCAGTCCATCATGCCCGCGCCGGTCAAGTCGCGGAGTTCTTTGACCTGTGCAGCCGAAATCGTCATTGTCGCCTCTTTGTTTCAAATGCGCCGACGCACCAACCGGGACTCGGGTGATGCGCTCGGCAAAAGCGCTTTAGCGCGCCAACTTATTGGAAAGATGAAGGCCGGGTTCCGGCCTTCGATATCAAGCTTCCGGAGCTTCGCTGGCCGGAGCGTCGATCGCTGGCTCGACCGGAGCCTCGGCCGAAGCGCCGATATCGACGCCGAGCGCGCCCTGCTGGCGGGCGATGCCGTCGATGGCCGCCTTGGCGATCAGGTCGCAATAGAGCTGGATGGCGCGGGCCGCGTCGTCATTGCCGGGGATCGGGAAGTCGATCTTGTCCGGGTCGCAGTTCGAATCGATGATGGCCACGACCGGGATGCCGAGGCGCTTGGCCTCGAGGATGGCGATCGCTTCCTTGTTGGTGTCGATGACGAACATCAGGTCCGGCGTCGAGCCCATGTCCTTGATGCCGCCGAGAGCCTTGTTGAGCTTCTCGCGCTCGCGATCGAGGTTCAGGCGCTCCTTCTTGGTGAGGCCCTGGGCCTCCCCGGCCAGCGTCTCGTCGAGCTTGCGCAGGCGCTGGATCGAGTTCGAGATCGTCTTCCAGTTGGTGAGCATGCCGCCCAGCCAGCGCGAGTTGACATAGTACTGGGCCGAACGCTGCGCGGCGTCGGCGACGATGTCGGAGGCCTGGCGCTTGGTGCCGACGAACAGCACGCGGCCGCCCTTGGCGACGGTGTCGGACACCTGCTTCAGGGCCTGGTGCAGCAGCGGCACCGTCTGCGACAGGTCGATGATGTGGATGTTGTTACGGGCGCCATAGATGTAGGGCGCCATCTTCGGGTTCCAGCGATGGGTCTGGTGGCCGAAGTGAACACCAGCTTCCAAAAGCTGGCGCATGCTGAAATCTGGCAGAGCCATTCTTTAGTTCCTTTCCGGTTGGCCTCCACGGACACAGGCATTTCGGACGGGATGTCCTGATGCCACCGGAGGTTTCAGCCGGATTTCTCCCGGGCAGACACCAAAGTCCGTGTGTGGAATGAGCGCGCATATAGAGGGGAAGTCCCATAAACGCAAGCCGTGCATCGCTGCGCGGCTCAACGTGCGGCAATCAGCGCACCCGTGCCGATCATCGCGCCGCCGGCGAACCTGTTCATCAGGCGCATGCGCCTCGGGGTGTTGAACCAGCCGGCTGCCCGGCCGGCCATCGCGGCGTAGATGCCCATGGTGATGACATCCACGCTGACCACCACAAGCACCACCAGCAAGCCATCGGCGAAGGTCATGGTATCGAGGTTCAAGATCAGTGGCATGATGGAGGCGTGGAACAGGATCGCCTTCGGATTACCGAGCGCAATTGAAGCACCGAGAACGAAGGACCGCGACAGCCGCGCCTGCGACCGAGGAGATTCGTCCGGTTGTTTGGCAGCGGCCCGCCACATCCTGATCCCGAGAAAGACGAGGTAAGCGGCGCCCGCGTATTTCAGCAGAAGAAAAATCCATTCGAAGGTCTGGGCAAGCGCCACCAGTCCGAGCAGCGCCAGGGTGACCAGCACGGCGTCGCCCGCGGCGACGCCCACGCCGGTCATGAACGCCCGACCGAAGCCGCGCGACAAACCGTTGGTGATAACCGCGAACATCGCCGGTCCGGGCGTGGCGGCTGCCAATGTGATTGCAGCGCAATAGGCCAGGAACGCCGTCACCGTCATCGTCTCACCTTCCCATTCGGCACCCGCACACGGCGGAAGACCGCCACGATCTCCTCGCGGCTGCATTCGACCGCGCCAAGCCTGACCGCGCGATCACGCTCGAAGCCGGTTATATCGTAGTGCGGCGCCGACGTCTTGGGCGGCCCCTGGTAGGACGAGCGTTTGATGCCGAGTTCGGCAGCGAAGCGATGCAGTTCATCGACCTCGTCGGCAAGCAGATGGCACCAGCGGTGGCCGGCCCATTTCCAGATCGCCGCATCGACATAGATCGCCATCAGGCTCGCCGCACTGGGTAAGCCTCACACATGGCGTCTTGAGGCCGGGCCCACAAGCCGGGTCGCCAATCGTCGGGAATCGCTATTTCGAAGCCGGGCAAGGCTTGGTCTGATCGAACAGCGACAGGTTCACGAGCTTGCCGGTCATCGAGAAGTCGCCATAGTCCATGACGAGGTCACGGGTGATGCCGTTCTCGTGCAGCTTGAAGCTGATCCGGTATTCCGGCACCTCTTCGCCGCTTTTGTCGGTATCGTCGAAATAGGCGATGTCGACCGGCCAGTATTTGTCGGCAGCGAGCTTGGCCAGCGCCGGCGCTTCCGGATCCGTCTTTTCCGCGTCCGTCTTCTTGCCGACGACAACGGTGGTGGTCATCACCTTGTTGGCGTCCTCGGAACCGTCGAACAGGTTGGTCTGATAGAAATTCTCGCCCTTCTCGGCCTTGCCGATCAGCTCGACCAGATGCTGGGTCGGGAACTGCGTGGCCGCGAGCTCGAGGCTGCTTTTCTCGGGCTTGTCGATATCGACCTTGAGGCCCTTCGGTTCCCTGGTGGCTACCCCCTTCACCTCTTTGTCGAGGTTCTGGTCGACGAAGGATTTCGTCACGAAGGAAAAGGTCTTGCCTTCGGCATCCTCGAAAGTCGTCGTCTGCTGGTCGGTGAGCCTCGTGTTGTCGTTGGTCACGATCTGGGTGACGAAGCGGAACTTGACCGTGTAACCCTCGCAGGCTGAGCCGTTGAACTCGTAGACCATACGGCCGGTGATGCCGGTAATGCCCGAGCGATCGGATGCCTTGTTTAGCGTGAGATCGTAGACGGCGCGATGCGCCTGCAGCGCGGGCACCGCAAAGGCCGGCGCCATTGGGAACGCCGCAGAAAGACAGGCAGCGGCAAGAAAAAGGCGCGTTGCGCGCATACGTTGCTCCGATCGTCGCGGCCGCGAGGCAGGCCGCAGGGAAAGATGGTCCAGCTTAAAAAAAGTCGTGGCGGAAGCGAGGCAAAAATAGCAATTTCGGCCCGGCCAACGCGGCGCCTTCCAGCAATAGGGAAAACCAATGAGCGAAACAATCGAAAAGCGGCTAAGCGATCTGGGCGTCACCATTCCGGCCGCTGCCGCGCCCGCCGCGAACTACGTGCCCTATTGCCGCACCGGCAACACGCTGTTCACCGCCGGCCAGCTGCCGCTGAAGGACGGCAAGCTGCAGGCAAGCGGACTGCTCGGCCGCGACATCGACACAGCGGGAGGCAAGGAAGGCGCTAAATTCTGCGCCATCAACATCCTGGCGCAGGCCAAGGCGGCCCTCGGCGATCTCGAAAAGATCCGGCGTCTGGTCAAGATCACCGTCTTCGTCGCTTCCACGCCTGATTTCGTCGAGCAGCATCTTGTCGCCAACGGTGCCTCCGACTTCCTGGTCGCGGCGCTGGGCGAGCGCGGCAAGCACGCCCGCTCCGCCGTCGGCACCGCGTCGCTGCCGCTCAACGCGGCAGTCGAGATCGAAGCGATCTTCGAAGTCGAGTGAGATTTACTATGACCGATCTTTCCTGGCTGATCGCGCAGCCTGTCGCGCATCGCGGCTTCCACGACATGAACAAGACGCGCTGGGAGAACACGCTGTCGGCTTTCGCCGCCGCTGCCGAGCGCGGCTACGCGATCGAATGCGACGTCCACATCTCGGCCGACGGCGTTCCGATCATCATCCACGACAATGACCTTAAGCGCCTGACCGGCGAGGACGGGTTCATTTGGCAGCGCACTGCGGCGGAACTGACGTCGCTGAAGGTGGGCGGCACCAAGGACCATCTGCCGACGCTGCAGGAAGCGCTCGACCTGATCGACGGCCGCGTACCGCTGGTGGTCGAGTTGAAAGGCGTTCCCGGCCACGACGCGGGGCTGGTGGCAAGCGTCGGCCGGCTGCTCAAGCGCTACACGGGCAAGGTGGCGATCATGTCGTTCGATCACTGGCTGATCCGCGACTTCGCCAAGGATGCGCCGGGCATTCCCGGCGGGCTGACCGCTTACGGCACGGAGAACCAGTTGATCGAAGCGCATTTCGCCATGCTCGCGCATGACCTTGCCTTCACCTCCTACGCCGCCGGCGACCTGCCCAACCCCTTTGTCAGCTTCGTGCGCGAGAAGCTCAAAATGCCTGTCATCACCTGGACCGTGCATGACCAGCCGGCGGTCGACCTCACCTTCAAATATGCCGACCAGATGACCTTCGAGGGTTTCGAGCCCGATCTGGTCAAGGTCGCCTAGAGCCGGATGATTTCAGGTCGAAGCGACCTGAAATCTGATCCGCCTCTAAATCAATCAAAGAGAGAGCATGGTGTCGTCCGAAAAACCGCTTCACACTTTTCGGCATCATGCTCTAGGCGGTGCCTGAAACGTGACTTGTAGCAGCCCTGAGGACGCTTAAATAAGCCGCATGGATCAAGGCGACGACGACGATGGACGGGCAGCGAACGCGGATTATGCGATCCGCGTCGCGGCGGGCATCGGTGCCTTCACCTGCGAGGAATGGGACGGCTTTGTCGGCACCACGCGCAGCGATAAAGAAAACGGCTACAACCCGCTGGTTTCATTCGCTTTTCTAAGCGCGTTGGAGGACTCCGGCTGCGCTGTCCGGCGCACTGGCTGGCAGGGCCATCACCTGCGGCTGGAAACGGCGCAAGGCAGGCTTCTCGGCGCTGTCCCTTGTTATCTGAAATCGCACAGCCAGGGCGAATATGTCTTCGACCATGGCTGGTCCGACGCCTTCGAGCGCGCCGGTGGCCGCTATTACCCAAAGCTGCAATGCTCGGTGCCGTTCACGCCGGTCACCGGCCCTCGCCTGCTGGTCAGCAAAGGCGAGGACGCAGGCGCCGTGAGGGCCGGCCTGGCGGAGGGGTTGAAGCTCGTGACCGACAAGCTCGGCGTCTCTTCCGCGCATGTCACCTTCGCCAGCGAGCCCGATGTCGCGACGCTGGAAGCGGCAGGGTTCCTGCATCGCATCGACCAGCAGTTCCATTTCTTCAACGAAGGCTTTTCGACCTATGACGACTTCCTCGCCACGCTCGCCTCACGCAAGCGCAAGGCGATGAAGAAGGAGCGCCGCGAGGCACTTGCCGACGGCATCTCGATCGACTGGCTGACCGGCAAGGACATCACCGAACGCGCCTGGGATGATTTCTTCGCCTTCTACATGGATACCGGCGGCCGCAAATGGGGCCGGCCCTATCTCAACCGGCAGTTCTTCTCGCTGATCGGCGAGCGCATGGCCGATGACATCCTTCTGGTGATGGCGAAGCGCAACGGCCGCTACATTGCCGGCGCCATCAACTTCATCGGTTCCGACGCGCTTTACGGACGCAACTGGGGCTGCATCGAGGATCACCCCTTCCTGCATTTCGAGGTCTGCTACCACCAGGCCATCGACTTCGCCATCGAGCGCAAGCTCAAAGTGGTGGAGGCAGGCGCGCAGGGCGAGCACAAGCTGGCGCGCGGCTACCGGCCGGTGACCATGCATTCGGCGCATTACATTTCGCATCCCGGCCTGCGCAACGCCGTCGCCGACTATCTCAGGCGCGAGCGGCGCGAGGTCGAGCGCATGGGCGAATATCTCGAAGAGCACACGCCCTTCCGCAAGGACCTCGGGGATTAATCCTGGGCGACGAAAAAGGCGGCTTGGCGGTCGATCTCCCCTGAACGCCTTGCCGCCCACCGGCGGCTTCGCTACACCGGACGGCGAATGCAATTGGGAGTGTCACCCCATGGCCGAAGCCTATGATCCCGGCAACATCTTCGCGAAAATCCTGCGCGGCGAGATCCCCTCGCACCGAGTCTATGAGGACGACGCCGTCGTCGCCTTCATGGATGTGATGCCGCAAGGCACGGGCCATACGCTGGTCGTGCCCAAGGCGCCGTCGCGCAACATGCTCGACGCTGATCCGGCAACGTTCGCTCCGCTGTTTGCGGTCGTGCAGAAGGTGGCGGTGGCGGTGAAAAAGGCCTTCAACGCCGACGGCGTCACCATCATGCAGTTCAACGAGCCGGCTTCCGGGCAGACCGTCTACCATCTCCATGTCCACGTCGTGCCGCGCTTCGAGGGCGTGCCGCTGAAGCCGCATTCCGGGCAGATGGAGAAGCCGGAGGTGCTGGCCGAGAATGCCAGCAAGGTCCGGGCGGCTCTGGCGGGCTGAGATGGGGCGAAATCAAAAGTTCAGATAAAGTCCCGCCAGCAGCAAAAACTCGGCTGTGGCGATGCCGACGACCATGCGCTTTCCCGACACCAGATAGGCGACGAAACCCAGGGCCGCCGCCGCTATCCTCAAGCCAAACGAAGTGTGCGCAAGCGCGCCGCCTGGAAAGACAATCAGGTTGCCGATGACGGCGGCAACAAGCGCCGTCGCCATGGTGCGAACCAGTACCAACAGGTCTGAATCTTCGGAAAGCTTGCCGCCAAGATAGACACCGAGGAAGCGCCAGATATCCGTCGCGGCGAAACCGGCGACGAGAATGAACAGGTATGGCCACCACCAGGCGCCGCTAGAAAAGTAGCTCACGCCACGCGCACCTTGCGCCGCCGCAAGTGCAAGCCATAGGCGACCGTGCCGCCGATCAGTCCGGCAACCAGCAGATCGATCTGGGGCAACACTATGTGGAAGACCGGTCCGAGGACGAGGCCCAGGACCGTTGCCACATGCCCTGCCCGTTCGCGTGCGGACCCCCACAACGAGGTCAGAAAATACATCGGCGTCAACATCAGCAACGCCGCCGAAACGGCGGACGGCAGCGCATCCGCCACTGCATAGACGACGGTCACGACGATGACATTCGTCGTCACCAGCGTGCCGCCGAGGCCGGCATAGTAAGTCGTACGCATGTGAGGCGGGACGCGCTTGAGGCGCTCCATGGCCAGCACCCAGGAGGTCACGGCCACGAAATGCGCCAGGAGATAGAGCACGCCTTGCCGGGTCTTCCCGGCGCGCATCTCGGGTGCTAGCGCCATCACCATCGGCATCAGACGTATGGCGGACAGCGTGACGGCGAACATCGCCGCCGGCAGCGCCGCTCCCGAGGCGATCGCGCCCACCAGCACGACCATGGATGGCAGCGCCCACACCGTTGCGGTCATGAAAGCGGCCTGTACGACCGTGACCCCGGCGCCTTTCGCCAAGGCGGCAAAGCCAATGAACGAGCTGATGAGGATCAGGCCAGGCAGGGAAAAGGCCGCGCGGACACCACCCAGGAACCAGGTGGAACGAGGCGCTGTGGCGTCCGAGATCCAAGTCGACATGTGCCGGCCATAGCATGCGCGGCCGTAGGATGCGACCGCACCGAAAGCGGCGCATCGTCTTTCCATTGATCCAGGAAAATCTGTTGTGGGTTGGAGGACATCGGCCACGGGCAGCCACAAACCCTGCCCGAAAACGCCGGCAAGATCTGTGCGGCATTTCCACGTTCTTCCTTGCAACAAAAAAGCCCCGTCGCCGGGGCTTTTCTGCAATTCGGGATAAGGCCGATCAGCTCTTGCGCGGCAGTTGCGGCACCAGGCTGCGCTTATTGCCGTCCTTGCCCTTCGGCTCCGGCTTCTGCGCCACCGCCTTCTTGGGCGCCGGCTTCTTGGCCACCGCCTTCTTCGGCTTCGGCGCGTCTTCCGGCTCTTCCTTCTTCGGCTGCACCGGCGACTCGTCGGCGAGCGATTCGAGCTTCAAGCCGGACTCGCCGGTTTCCTTCTTCTCGACGGTGACGCGCACCGTGCCGCCCTTCTTGAGCTTGCCGAACAGCACCTCGTCCGCCAGCGGCTTCTTGATGTGCTCCTGGATGACGCGGCCGAGCGGACGCGCGCCCATGCGCTCATCATAGCCCTTGTCGGCCAGCCAGGCGATCGCGTCCGGCGACAGGTCGAAGGTGACGCCACGCTCGGAGAGCTGGGCCTCGAGCTGCATGACGAACTTCTGCACCACCTGATGGATGACCGGCACCGGCAGCGAGCCGAACGGGATGATCGCGTCGAGACGGTTGCGGAACTCCGGCGTGAACAGCCGGTTGATCGCCTCGACGTCGTCGCCTTCGCGCTTGGTCGAGCCGAAGCCGATCGCCGCGCGCTGCGCATCCGACGCGCCCGCATTGGTGGTCATGATCAGGATCACATTGCGGAAGTCGATCTGCTTGCCGTTATGGTCGGTCAGCTTGCCGTGGTCCATCACCTGCAACAGGATGTTGAACAGGTCCGGATGCGCCTTCTCGACCTCATCGAGCAGCAGCACGCAATGCGGATGCTGATCGACGCCGTCCGTGAGCAGGCCGCCCTGGTCGAAGCCGACATAGCCGGGAGGCGCGCCGATCAGCCGCGAGACGGTGTGGCGTTCCATGTATTCCGACATGTCGAAGCGGATCAGTTCGACGCCGAGCGAGGCGGCAAGCTGCTTGGCTACTTCCGTCTTGCCGACGCCGGTCGGGCCCGAGAACAGGTAGGAGCCGATCGGCTTCTCCGGTTCGCGCAGGCCGGCGCGCGCCAGCTTGATCGCCGAGGTCAGCGCTGTGATGGCCGTATCCTGGCCGTAGACGACGCGCTTCAGCTCGACGTCCAGGCCTTGCAACACCTTCTCGTCGTCCGCCGAAACCGTCTTCGGCGGGATGCGCGCCATGGTGGCGATCGTCGCCTCGATCTCCTTGATACCGATCGTCTTCTTGCGCTTGGCCTCCGGCACCAGCATCTGCGAGGCGCCGGTCTCGTCGATCACGTCGATCGCCTTGTCCGGCAGCTTGCGGTCGTTGATGTAGCGCGCCGACAGCTCGACCGAGGCCTTGATCGCCTCGCTCGTGTAGCGGACCTTGTGGAACTCCTCGAAATAGGGCTTCAGGCCCTTCATGATCTCGATGGCGTCCTCGATGGTCGGCTCGTTGACGTCGATCTTCTGGAAGCGCCGCACCAAAGCGCGGTCCTTTTCGAAGAACTGCCGGAACTCCTTATAGGTGGTCGAGCCGATGCAGC
The DNA here is from genome assembly GCF_004016445.2 of Mesorhizobium sp. M2E.F.Ca.ET.219.01.1.1. Taxonomy (GTDB): domain Bacteria; phylum Pseudomonadota; class Alphaproteobacteria; order Rhizobiales; family Rhizobiaceae; genus Mesorhizobium. The sequence goes on along the minus strand of NZ_SADT02000001.1, from coordinate 2,094,582 downwards.
GGATCGCACCGGAGGACAGCGCCGGCTTCAGGAGGTTCGATGCATCCATGGCGCCGCCAGAGGTGGCGCCCGCCCCGATCACGGTGTGGATCTCATCGATGAACAACACCGCGCCCGGATAGTCCTCGAGCTCCTTCACGACCTGCTTCAGCCGCTCCTCGAAGTCGCCGCGATAGCGCGTGCCGGCCAACAGCGTGCCCATGTCGAGCGCGAAGATGGTGGCATCCTGCAGCACTTCCGGCACATCGCCCTCGACGATGCGCTTGGCCAGCCCCTCGGCGATCGCCGTCTTGCCGACGCCAGGGTCGCCGACATAGAGCGGGTTGTTCTTGGAGCGGCGGCACAGCACCTGGATGGTGCGGTTGATCTCGCTGTCGCGGCCGATCAGCGGGTCGATCTTGCCGGCGCGCGCCTTGTTGTTGAGATTGACGCAGTAGGCCGTCAGCGCGTCCTGCTGCTTCTTCTTGCCGTTTTCCTCCTGCGGCTCGGCACCGTTCTGGCCGCCCTGCTCGTCCTCGGCGCCGCGCGGGGTGCGCGATTCCGAAGCGCCCGGGCGCTTGGCGATGCCGTGCGAGATGTAGTTGACCGCGTCGTAGCGGGTCATCTGCTGTTCCTGCAGGAAGTAGGCGGCGTGGCTTTCGCGCTCGGCGAAGATGGCGACGAGCACGTTGGCGCCGGACACTTCCTCGCGGCCGGACGACTGCACATGGATCACGGCGCGCTGGATGACGCGCTGGAAGCCTGCCGTCGGCTTGGAATCCTCGTCGTAACCGGTGACGAGGTTGTCCAGTTCGGTGTCGATATAGGTGAGAACCGTGTGCTTGAGCTCATCGAGATCGACGTTGCAGGCGCGCATGACGGCGGCCGCCTCGGTGTCGTCGATCAGGGCAAGCAGCAGATGTTCGAGCGTCGCATACTCGTGATGCCGCTCGTTGGCGAATGTCAGCGCCTGATGTAGCGCCTTTTCCAGGCCTTGGGAGAAAGCCGGCATGTTACCTCACTTCTTCTCCATCACGCATTGCAGCGGATGCTGATTCTGTCGGGCGAAATCCATGACCTGGGACACTTTGGTCTCGGCCACCTCGAATGTGTAGATACCGCACTCGCCCACTCCATGATTGTGAACATGAAGCATGATGCGCGTGGCGGCCTCGCGGTCCTTTTGGAAAAAACGCTCCAGGACGTGAACGACGAACTCCATGGGAGTGTAGTCGTCGTTCAGAATGAGAACCCGATAGAGACTGGGCTTCTTGGTCTTGGTTTTGGTGCGCGTGATGACAGCGGTACCGCGACCGGGATCGTTGCGGTCCCCGTCACTTTGCATTCGCACCACGCCCGCCGTGGCAGTCAAACCGATCGTCACGTAGTCCAGCCTTTTCGAATCCTCATGCGAGTTCAACATGTAGGTTCTCGATGGACGATTTTAAGCCCTTCTGTTTAGCTGACAATATGGCTAGGTGGGCAAACCTCAGCGAATTTCTCAATCGTGAATGCGGCAATGTGCATCGGGTTGCGATCACGCATGAAAAAACCCGGCCGCGTTTCCGCGACCGGGTCCTTTCTGCAGGCCGGTTGGCCGTATCGGCTGCGATGGGACGAAATTACTTCGCCTTGGCGACGACCGATTCGAAGGGCTTGTAAGCTTCCTTGGCGAGTTCGGCATAGAGATTGCCGATCTTGCTGGCTTCGGCCACGAAGCTCTCATAGCTCTGCTTGGCGTAATCGGTCTGGATCTCGATGGCCTTCTCGATCGACTTGGCCGCGAACAGCTTCTCGACGGCGGCGCTGCCGGCCTCGAAGCTCTTCTTGGTGTATTCGCCGGCTTCGGTGGCGATCGCCTGCGCGCCCTTGGTGAGGGAGGCAAAGCTCTTCAGCCCGGTGTCGGCAAACTCCTTGCCGTATTTCGAGAAGTCCTCATAGGTCTGGGTCATTTCATTCTTCCCTTGGTTGAAACGCCCTTTTGGCCCCGGGCGCCCTTGTGCAATGCACCTCAATATATTGTGCGTTGCACAAAAGTCAAGAATCCCTTGGGTAAGCCGGCGCTCCGGCCCCGCCGGCCGGTAAAATTCGATTAAAGAAAAGTTCGATTTGCCGAAAAATGGTGAACGCGGCGGTTACCATAAACGGATTGGTAACGCTGCGCGCGATAGCTTGGCCAGAAGTGAGGCAGGCACTCCCTTTGCCGCCTCCGGGGCAACGAAAATTCAGGGTAAGTAACGGTGCGTCAGGCGTTGTCGGGCTTCGTCTCCAAATCTTCATTCTCCATCAAGGCAATCATGGTTGCCGCGCTCGCGGTAACGATTGTCGCCGCCGATGTCGCGTCGGCGCTTGCCGCCAAGTCCGCGGCCATCGTCGTCGACGCCAAGACCGGCAAGGTGCTCTATTCGGCCGACGCCAATGGCAGGCGCTATCCGGCGTCGCTCACCAAGATGATGACGCTCTACCTCACCTTCGAGGCGCTGGCGAAGGGCAGGATCAGCAAGAACACGCCGGTTCCTTTTTCCGCGCATGCCTCCGCCGAGGCGCCGACCAAGCTTGGCGTGCGCCCCGGCGGCTCGGTTCCGGTCGAGACCGCGATCCTCTCGATCGTGACGAAATCGGCGAACGACTCGGCCACCGCGCTTGGCGAGATGCTAGGCGGCAGCGAAGACAATTTCGCCCGCATGATGACGGCCAAGGCGCGTCAGCTCGGCATGAACGGCACCGTCTTCCGCAACGCCAACGGCCTACCCGATCCGGGCCAGTTCACCACCGCGCACGACATGGCCATGCTTGGCATCGCGCTGCGCGAGCACTTCCCGCAATATTACGGCTATTTCTCGCAGCGCTCGTTCCTGTATGGCCGTCAGCGCATCAACGGCCACAATCGCCTGCTCGGCCGCATCAAGGGCGTCGACGGTATCAAGACCGGCTACACCCGCGCCTCGGGCTACAATCTGGTGTCCTCCGTCGCCGATGGCGATCGTCGGCTTGTCGCTGTGGTGATGGGCGGCGCTTCCGGCCGCAGCCGCGACAACCAGATGGCCGCGCTGATCAACACCTATCTACCGCGCGCCTCGACACGCGGCGGCGGCGATCTCATCGCCAAGGGCAACGACAACCCGATCAAGACGCTGGCCAAGGTCTTCTCGCCCAAGCAAGACGCTCCGACTCCGGACGAAAAGCCGGCGACGGACGACACTGTCGTCGCCTCGGCCGATGACGCCGCCGATAGCGTTGAGGACGACACCCAACAGGTCGCCGAAGAGACGAAGCCCGTGATCCAAGTCAAGAAGGTGAAGACGGTTGCCGTGGCCGCCATGACGCCGGCTCCCAAGCCGCAGGAGACCACGTCGCAGGCGGTCACTGCCTATGCCGAACAGGCACCCGCCGCGCCGGCGATCGATCCGGTCAAGACGTCGTCGGTTCCGTCCGGCTGGGTGGTTCAGGTTGCCTCCTCGCCCACCAAATCCGGAGCGCAGACCCTGCTCGACCAGACAGCCAAGCAGGCGCCGAAGGTCCTGGCCGACGCTTCCGGTTTCACCGTCGCCTTCGACAAGGACGGCACCACCTACTACCGCGCCCGCTTCGGCGGCTTCGGCTCGAAGAATGCCGCTTGGAAGGCCTGCGATGCGCTGAAGCGCAAGAAAATTTCGTGCTACGCCGTCGAGCAATAGGCGGCTGTTGAAATCTCCCGGAAGGTACCGGCGTCGAAGGAGACTAATCGTGATTGGAGAGCAGGACGTCCTTGGCTTCATTGATTCGCGCCGCCAGGACAGACGTGCCGCCGACATCGGCGTTCAGGCGCTGCATCAGGCGGCGGTGCGCCTTGCGGATATCCGCCGCGGCAGCCCCCGCTTCAAGACCAAGGACCTTGTAGGCCTCCTCCTTAGTCATGGCGCCCGCACCTGGCGCAACACTCAGCCCTTCGCCACCGTGCGGCTGCGCGTCCTTGCGCCAGACGGGAAAACGGCCGTCAAGATACGTCTCTAAAAGCTGGCGGCTCTCCGGGTCCGGATTGAGCTCGCCATGAAGCTGGCGCAGATCCGTCAGCCCCATCGCACCAAGCATCTTGCCTTCATAGCGACCGGCCAGAACGAGCCCCTCGAGCCTGCCGCTGTCATGGTCGAGGTCCATTTCGAGTGCAGCGGTGCGCACCGTCGAATGCTTGGAAGCGGCGGCCCGCGCCGGAGGTCGCCTCGTACGAATCCAGACGACCCAGGCGAGCGCCGCCAGCAGGAGCAACCCGCCGATAAGGCTGCGGCCGAAGATCAGCATCGGCGCGCCGACCAGGCCAAGCAAGGCCGGCCCAAGCGACCTGAGGCTGTCCGCCATCCTTGCAGGATCCGCGCGCACAAAAAGCACCGCGGCGCCGAAAAGCACCACGAGCACCGCTGCCAAAGCGAGGATCACGCCCATCGGTTAGCGCCATACGGATGACTGAGCATAGGAAATAGGATGGGACCTAGGTCCGGCGCTTGCAAGCCCCACGCTGGACGAGCCGAAGGGCCAGCGCGGGACAGCGATACACAAGCCGCTTTAGAGCAGCCCGAGTTCGGCGAGTTCCAGTCTCAGCTTCGGCGGCATTTCGGCGAATGCCAACCTGCCCTTGCCGAGATCGGCCGGCGCATCAGCGGGCTTGAGGTAACGCCAGCCTTGGAAAGCGCGCCGCGGCTGCCAGTCGGTGCGCACAACCTCGGGATCGAGCACCAGATGGCAGCGGCTGATACCTTCAGCGTCAGTAAAAGGCCGAATCTCGGTGATCAGCTGTCGGCACTGCACGCTGCCCTTGATCACCCAATAGAGCGATCCGCCATCCGTGATCTCGCTGCCGCGCGTCGGCACCATGCGGGTGGTGTGCCAATGCTCGGCCGGCTCGCCGGCGCGGCGCCGCTCGTCGAGGCGGAAGGCGATCCACTCTTCGAGATCCTCGACGCTGTCGCAGCCGACGCAGAGTTTTAGGAGATTGAGAGACATGCCCCAAGATTTAGCCGCAGGGGTTGACGCGTCAACGCCTTGAGCAACTTCTCCACAGGGCCAGCCTTGATCTCGGCAAGACCTCAGCACTCCACCACGTTCACCGCCAGGCCGCCGAGGCTGGTTTCCTTATATTTCTCGTTCATGTCGAGGCCGGTTTGGCGCAGGGTCTCGATCGCGGCGTCGAGCGGCACGAAATGCGTGCCGTCGCCCTTGATGGCCAAGGAGGCGGCGGTCACCGCCTTGACCGCGCCCAGCGCGTTGCGCTCGATGCAGGGCACCTGCACCAGGCCGCCGACCGGGTCGCAGGTCATGCCGAGATGATGTTCGAGCGCGATCTCGGCGGCATTCTCCACCTGCTCGGGCGTGCCGCCCATGACGGCGCACAGGCCGGCGGCGGCCATCGCGGAAGCGGAACCCACCTCGCCCTGGCAGCCGACTTCGGCCCCTGAGATCGACGCGTTCGATTTGATGATGCCGCCCACGGCGGCCGCCGTCAGCAGGAAGTCGCGGATGCTTGGCTGGTCGGCTTCGGGATGGAAATGCAGCCAATAGCGCAGCACCGCCGGCAGCGTACCGGCAGCGCCATTGGTCGGCGCGGTGACGACGCGCCCGCCGGCCGCGTTCTCTTCATTGACCGCCATGGCGTAGATCGACAGCCAGTCATTGGCGAGCAAGGGGTTGGGCCGGTTCTGCTGCCACTGTTCCTGCAGCTTGTCGTGGAGCTGCCGCGCGCGGCGGCGCACCTTCAGCCCGCCCGGCATGATGCCGTCCTGCGACAGGCCGCGATCGATGCAGCCCTTCATCGCGCCCCAGATCGCGTCCAGCCCCGCATCAAGCTCCTCGCGCGACATGTGTTTTTCTTCGTTGGCGCGCTTCATTTCGGCGATTGAAAGCCCGCTCTTGGCCGCCATCGCCAGCATCTCGACGGCATTCTTGAACGGATACGGCACTCGTCTGCCCTCGGTCGTCACCGAGCCCTTGGTCTTCATGCGCTGCAGCTCTTCCTCGGAAACGACGAAGCCACCGCCGATCGAATAATAGATGCGTTTGAGGAGCAGCCGATCGGAAGCGTCATAGGCATAGAAGGCCATGCCGTTGGCGTGGCCGGTCAGCGGCGTCTTGCGGTCGAGCACAAGGTCCTTGGCAGGGTCGAACCGGTAGGTCGGATGCCCAGGCGGCGAAATGCGCTTCTCCGCCCCGATGCTGGCGACGATGCCGTCGGCCTCGTCCGGATCGACCGTCTGCGGCGTCTGGCCGGCCAGGCCGAGGATCACGGCGCGGTCGGAACCATGGCCGATGCCGGTATAGGCGAGCGAGCCATGCAGGCTGGCGCCGATACGGTCGACTTTCACGCCCGCCGGCCGTGGCCAGTCGCCGGCCACGATCTCGTCGAGGAAACGGCGCGCGGCCGTCATCGGCCCCATCGTGTGCGAGCTCGAAGGGCCGATGCCGATCTTGAACAGGTCGAAAACCGAAAGGAACACGGGGCCGTTGTCTCCTGGGGCCGATCAAGGCTTACATATAGGAACTCCCGCGATGTTTCCGCTGTTTTGCATGTCGCGGCGCAGCGGCTGCCGACCTTGTTTGCTCCGCCAGCGACATTGCCCTCCGGCAACTTCGAACGCCCGTCGAAGCGCCGGCTCGGCCTGTGTTACAAGAACGCATGGGCGACTCACTTCACCTCTCAATGGCAGATCTGACGGCTTTGATCTTCTTCCTGGTTGTCTGGGTGCTTCATACGCTCGCCTCCGACGGTAGGCTGATCAGCCGCGTGTCGCTGACGACCGCGATGAACGCCCAGCGCGAAGCCTGGATGCGCAATATGGCCGAGCGCGAAATCCGCATCGTCGACACCGCCATCATGGGCGGCCTGCAGCAAGGCACCGCCTTTTTTGCCTCGTCTTCCCTGATTGCGCTCGGCGGCTGCTTTGCCCTGCTCGGCGCCTCCGACCGCGTGCTGCAGGTTCTGGCCGACCTGCCCTTCGGCGCGGCTTCCTCGCGCGAAGCCTTCCAGACCAAGGTGTTCGGCCTGGTGCTCATTCTCGCCTTCGCCTTCTTCAAATTCGGCTGGGCCTACCGGCTGTTCAACTATTGCTCGATCCTGATCGGCGCGGTGCCGACGCCGCATGGCCCGGCTTCGCGCAATCCGGTCAGCGAAACCGCGGTGTGGCGGGCGACACGCATGAACGTGCTCGCCGGCAAGCACTTCAATTCCGGCCTGCGCGCCGTCTTCTTCTCGATCGGCTATCTCGGCTGGTTCGTCGACCCGGTCGTCTTCGTGATCTCGACGCTGGTGCTTCTTGCGGTGCTGGTGCGCCGCCAGTTCTTTTCAGCGGCGCGGCAGGCGGTGCTCGGTCAGCCGCCCGGTCCTGAGAAGAGCTGATCGATCTTGCCGACGAGCCTGTAGGCGAAAAGCCCAATCCACTCGCGGACGGCGATTGTGGTCGACTGCAGCGAGTCGACTGGATTGTCGCGGTAGAAGCCGACGCCTTCCTTGCCTGAGGTTCGATAGTCGACCGGCCACGGAATGGTCGCAAAGCCCGCCTTGTCGAACAACGCCTTGGCGCGCGGCATGTGGAAGGCCGAGGTGACCAGCAGCCATGTCTCGCCCGGTTTCGGCTCGACAAGCTTTCGCGAGAAGACAGCATTCTCGTAAGTGTTGCGCGACTTGTCCTCGAGGATCAGGCGATCGGCCGAAACGCCGAGCGCCCCGAGTAGCCTCGGCGCCGTGTCGGCATCGCCCTCGCCGTCGAGGAAAAGCGAACCGTTGCCGCCGGACACGACGATCTTCGCCTGGGGAAAGCGCCTGGCCAGGATCGCCGTTTCGACCATACGATCGCCGCTGCTGTTCAGCTCATAACCGCCGCGCGCCAGATTGATGGCGCCCTCGAAGCCACCGCCAAGCACGACGATGCCGTCGACCTTCTCGGGCAATGGCGGCTTCGGAAAGCGTTCTTCCAGCGGGGTGAGCATCATCGCGCCGACCGACGTCCAGGCCGAAAGAACCAGGATCGCGATGCCGAGCACAGTGCCCGTCGCTGCCAGCCGGCGCCGCCGGAACAGCGCTGCCAACAGGCCGGCAAGCAGCAGAAAGATCGCGAGGTTGATCGGCTGGCCGAAAAACCAGAAGATTTTGGACAGGTAGTAGAACATCCCTCACCCTCTGTCAGATGAGGTATGACCTTACCACCACTTTTCCGGCTGAAATTTGCCCGCCGCCTGCTCGATAACATGCGCCGTCTGGAACAGCGTTTCCTCGTCGAACGGGCGGCCGATCAGCTGCAGGCCGAGCGGCAGGCCCTTGCCGTCGAGGCCGGCAGGCACGGAAATGCCGGGAAGGCCCGCCATGTTCACCGTCACGGTGAAGATGTCGTTGAGATACATCTTGACCGGATCGGAGGCCATGTCCTCGTCGGCGATGCCGAAGGCGGCCGACGGGGTTGCCGGCGTCAGGATGACGTCGACGCCTGCTGCAAAGACATTCTCGAAGTCGCGCTTGATTAGCGTGCGCACTTTCTGCGCCTGCAGGTAATAGGCATCATAATAGCCGGCCGACAGCACATAGGTGCCGATCATGATGCGGCGCTTGACCTCGCGGCCAAAACCGGCGGCGCGCGTCTTCTCATACATGTCGATGATGTCCTTGCCGGGCACGCGCAGGCCGTAGCGCACGCCGTCGTAACGAGCGAGGTTCGAAGACGCCTCGGCGGGCGCCACGATGTAATAGGCCGGCAAGGCATATTTGGTGTGCGGCAGCGAGATATCGACGATCTCGGCGCCGGCATCCTTCAGCCAGGCAATGCCTTTCTGCCAGAGCGCCTCGATGTCTTCCGGCATGCCGTCGACGCGGTATTCCTTCGGAATGCCGACCTTCATGCCCTTGATCGGCTTGCCGATCGCCGCCTCATAATCCGGCACCGGGCGGTCGACCGAGGTCGTGTCCTTCGGATCGACCGAAGCCATCGACTTCAACAGGATCGCGGCGTCGCGCACGTCGCGGGCGATCGGCCCGGCCTGGTCGAGCGACGAGGCGAAGGCAACGATGCCCCAGCGTGAGCAGCGCCCGTAGGTCGGCTTAATGCCGACCGTGCCGGTGAAGGCGGCGGGCTGGCGGATCGAGCCGCCGGTGTCGGTTGCGGTGGCGCCGGCGCACAGGAATGCGGCCACGGACGACGCCGAGCCGCCGGACGAGCCGCCCGGCACCAGTTGAGCGTTGTCGAGCGTGCGCTGAGTCTTGGTGCCGCCGGCGGAGACAAAGCCGCCATCGCCCTGATGCGTCGTCGGCATGACGACCGTATCGACGCGCGAGCGGCGCCACGGATTGATCACCGGCCCGTAATAGGAGGTCTCGTTGGATGAGCCCATGGCGAACTCGTCCATGTTGAGCTTGCCGAGCATAACGGCGCCGTCGGCCCACAGATTGGCGGTCACAGTCGATTCATAGCGCGGCTTGAATCCGTCCAGCACATGGCTGCAGGCCTGGGTGTGGATGCCTTCGGTGGCGAAAAGGTCCTTGATGCCGAGCGGGATGCCCTCCAGCGCCCCGCCTTCGCCCTTGGCGAGCTTGGCATCCGAGTTCTTGGCCATGTCGCGCGCCTTATCAGCGGTGACAGTCACATAGGCGTTCAGCACCGGATTGGCGCGCTCGATCGCCGCGAGATAGGCCTCGGTGATCTCGGCCGCGGTGATCTCCTTGCCGCGCAGCTTGGCGCGGGCCTCGGAAATGGTGAGATGTGTGAGATCGCTCATCAGGCAAGGCTCTTTTCGTAAAACACCGACCATTCGGAGTCGGGATAATCCAGCACCGGTCCGCAACGCGTGAATCCGGCGCGCTCATAAACGGTCCAGGCGGCGGGGTGGCGATCGCCGGTTTCGAGCACCAGCCGCGTCAATCCTTCGTGGCGGGCAAGCGCCTCGACGCGTCCGACGATCTCGGCGCCGATCTTTTGGCCGCGATGCGACGGCCGCGTGTACATGCGCTTGACCTCGCCGATCGCCTCGTCGTGCCGCTTCAGCGCGCCGCAACCTACCGCAAGGCCGTTGTCGCGCGCGATGAACACCGTCGTATCCAAACCAGCCATCTGCTCGACGGTCAGATGATAGCAATGCTCGGGCGGCGTCAGTTCGAGCAGCGCGGCATTGAGTTCGGCGACCAGCGCGCGCACGTCGTCCTGCAAAGGCGTCTCGACGGCGATCTCGACAGCCACGGCCTACTCCACCACCTTCGGAACGAGGAAGAAGTTCTCTTCGGTTGCCGGCGCGTTGGCGACGATGTCGGCGGGCTTGTTACCGTCGGTGACGACATCCTGGCGCTTCTTCATCTCCATCGGCGTGACCGAAGTCATCGGCTCGACGCCCGAGACATCGACCTCGTTCAGTTGCTCGACGAAACCGAGGATGGCGTTCAATTCGCCAGTCATGCGCTCGGCGTCCTCCTCGCTCACCGCGATACGGGCAAGGTGCGCGACGCGCTTCACGGTCTGAAGATCAACGGACATGTTCTTTTCGCCTCGGGAAAACCAGTGCGGGCTATAGCGGCGTGGCGCTCAGCGCGCAACATGGATCATGTCGGCCCGATCGGCCCGGAGATGCCCAGGGGTCGCCCAGGACAGTGCGACCCCATCGCAGAAGAGCGAAGCGCCTTAGATCGTGATCGCCTTGCCGATCTCGGGCAGCGCCACCTTGACGCCCGAGCCATCCATGCCGGCGACGAACTTGTCGGCGGTCTGGTCGATCATCGGGAAGGTGCCGAAATGGCAGGGAATGACGGTGTCGAAGCCGAAGAAGCGGCGGCAGGCAAGGGCCGCCACCGCGCCGCCCATGGTGAAGCGGTCGCCGATCGGCACGATGCCGATCTTCGGTTCGTGCAGCTCGTTGATCAGCCCCATGTCGGAGAAGATGTCGGTGTCGCCCATGTGGTAGAGCGTCTTGTCCTCGGGAAAATGCAGGACGAGCCCACCCGGATTGCCGAGATAGGTGTTCGTGCCGCCTTCGCCGCCGAAAGAAGACGAATGCAGCGCCTGGACGAAGGTCGTGGTGAATGGTCCGCAATCGACCGTGCCGCCGATATTGCCGGGATTGATCTTGTCGCTGCTAACGCCCTGGCCGACCAGGTACATGCAGATCTCGAAATTGGCGACCAGCGTGGCGACGCTTTTCTTCAGCACCTGGATCGCGCCGCTGACATGGTCGTTGTGGCCATGGGTCAGGAGAACATGCGTGACGCCTTCCGCCGGGCCTTCCCAGCCGCCCGTCCAGGACGGGTTGCCGACCAGATAGGGGTCTATGAGAATGGTGGCATCCTTGGTCTCGACGCGGAATGCCGAATGTCCATACCATGTCAGTTTCATCAATGCTTTCCTCGATTTTTCTGTTGCCGAAGGATAGAACGCTGGCGGCAAATTGAAAGTAGCGCGGCGTTCTCTACCGTCAAAAGGATGTGTGACGCCCGGATGTCAGAGGAAGCCTTTGGCCATTATTTCAATCGAGGAACTGCCGGAGCGGCTTGCCGACGGCAAGACGCTCGCCGGGCTCGATCTCGGCGACAAGACGATCGGCGTGGCGGTCTCCGATCGCGGGCTGTCCTTCGCCCATCCGCGGCCGGTGATCCTGCGCAAGAAGTTTTCGCTCGACGCCGCCCAACTGCTCGCTCAGCTCGAGAAGGATAATGTCGGCGCCATCGTGCTTGGCCTTCCCGTCAACATGGACGGCTCGGAAGGGCCCCGTGCGCAAAAATCGCGTGCCTTCGTCCGCAACATGGCGCCGCTTTCGGACCTGCCCTTCGTGCTGTGGGATGAGCGCCTGTCGACGGTCGCGGCCGAGCGGACGCTGATCGAGATGGATTTCTCGCGCAAGAAGCGCGCGGGCAAGATCGATTCGGCGGCCGCCGCCTTTATTCTGCAGGGAGCGTTGGACCGGCTTCAGTCGCTCCGGCAAGACCGTCTTCGCTGATATTGCCCTGCCGGCGCTGCCTGATCCATTCGGCGATGTTGCGCCGGCGGCGGAAGGCCCACAGCCCCATCAGCAGGAAAAAGTCGAAAACGCAGGTTCGCGCCACCATGCCAGGGATGATGGCCGGGTCGACGCCTAGCATCTGGCCATAAAGCTGGAAGGCGAAATCGTGCACCTGTCGGCTCAGCATCACATAGCCGAAATTCATGTCGTTGGCCGACAGGAAGAACCATCCCCAGAAGATGGCCATCGGAGCAGCCCAGAGTGTGAACAGCGTGCGCATCAGCGGCTGCCTCCAGGTTTGTTTTCCGGACGGCCTGATATGCGCGAAAGCAAGGAGCTGTGCGCAGCCCCCATCGCCATGCGCGAGGCGGCACGAACATCGCCTTGGGGCAGATTCATTGCGGCGGCAATGGCGGAGCGGCGTTCGGCCGTCACCGCGACATAGGAGGCAAGCAGTGCCGTCATCTGAATGCCGACGATCACGAACAGGCCGTCGATGCCTTGCGCCACGCCGCCGATGAGAATCAGCGAAAGCAGGGACGATGCGAAGATGAAGGCGACCCGGGCGACGCTCTCACCCGCGTCCAGCCTTGCCGCGCCGTTGAGCAGCGTTTCGACAAAGGCCCAGCAGAACAACACCGCGACGGTCAGGAGCGCGACCGAAAGCGGCGCGACCACGGCAACATTTTCAAGCTGCGGAAACCGGCCGCCCTGGATTGAGAGGCCAAGCACGCCAAGCGCCGCTGCTATGCCCCGGCTGCCGTCCATGCAGACATAGGCAAGCAGGGCGAAAACCACCGCCCAATGCAAGGCCAGAACTGAGCTCAACACGTGCCGCATAAGGATCCTGCTTCGCGGAGCCCGGGCCATGGTTAACCCTTCCCTACTCCAGCAAGCGGAGATTGGGCTTTGCGAAGGTCCGCCGCAATGGAAACCATTTGTTAAGGTTAACGGCTATCCACAGGCCGGCAATCGGCGTTGGAAAGGTGGATCAGATCACCGGCGGATAGAGCGTATCGATGATCATGCGCGCATCGTGGCGCGAATCGAGCATGCCGTAGGTGGTGCGCCACTGGCCGCCGAGCCGCGTTTCGACGAAGGCGTCGGCGATCCGCCCTGCTCCCAGCCGGCGCAGCTCCGCCGCGGCGGCCGAAAGCGCGAGTTGTTCCGTCAAGAGGCGCGCCGACCCCTGGTCGGTCGAGGCGACCTGCATCGCCGCCTTCAGCACGCCGATCGTGCCGCGTCCGCCGGTGCCGAGATCGCGGTCGATGCCGGCCAGCACTTCCTCGAACAGCCCGGGCGCGCGGCCAAGCACGCGCAGCACGTCGAGCGCCATGACATTGCCCGAGCCTTCCCAGATCGCGTTGACCGGCGCTTCGCGATAATAGCGGGCAAGCGGCGCTTCCTCGACATAGCCGTTGCCGCCGAGGCACTCCATCGCCTCGTAGAGCAGCGCCGGCGCGATCTTGCAGACCCAGTATTTGACCACAGGCGTCATGGCGCGGGCAAAGGCCGCCTCGCCACGATCGCTCGCCGCCTCGTCGAAGGAGCGCGCCAGCCGGAACGACAGCGCCGTGGCCGCGGCGACGTCGAGCGCCATGTCGGCCAGAACCCGCTGCATCAGCGGCTGGTCTATCAGGTTTGAGCCGAACACCTGGCGGTGGCGCGTGTGGTGGACGGCCTCGGCGAGCCCGGCCCGCATCAGCGCCGAGGAAGCGACCGCGCAGTCGAGCCTCGTCAGCGTCACCATGTCCATGATGGTCTTCACGCCCGCGCCCGGATCGCCGACCATCTCGCCGATCGCGTTGACGAACTCCACCTCCGACGAGGCGTTGGAGCGGTTGCCGAGCTTGTCCTTCAGCCGCTGGAAGCGGAAGCCGTTGCCGGACCCGTCGCCCAGGATGCGCGGGACGAGGAAGCAGGACAGCCCCTCCGGTGCCTGACCGAGCACCAGGAAGGCATCCGACATCGGCGCCGACATGAACCATTTATGGCCGGTGAGCCGATAAAAACCGCTGCCGGTGCGCTCCGCCCTGGTGGTGTTGGCGCGCACATCCGTACCGCCCTGCTTCTCGGTCATGCCCATGCCGAGCGTCAGCCCGGTCTTCTGCACCGGCGGCTTCTGCGTCTGGTCGTATTTGCGCGTCGTCACGCGCGGCGCCCATTCGCGGAAAAGTTTTGGGCTTGCCATCAGCGCCGCCAGTGACGCGCTGGTCATGGTGATGGGGCACAGATGCCCGGTCTCGAGCTCAGCGGTCAGATAGAAGCGCGCCGCCCTCACCTGGTGGCGGCGGCCGATCTCGGCATCGCCGTTCTCCCAGACGGAAGAATGCAGGCCGCCGGCAACCGAGCGGCGCATCAAGGCGTGATAGGCTGGATGGTATTCGACCAGGTCGAGGCGCCGGCCCTGGCGGTCATGCGTGCGCAATTTCGGCGTGTCGGTGTTGGCGAGGCGGGCAAGCTCCTGCGCCTCCTGCGTCATCACGAACCGGCCAAGCCCGTCGAGATCCTTGCGCACGGGGTCGGAAAAACGCTCGGCAAGCTGGATGAGCAACGGATCGCCCCGCCATGCGTTGCCGCCCGTCAGCGGCGGCGGCTGGTTGATCACCTCGTCGGTCACGCGTCTTCCTTACATCCCAAGGCCGCGATCACGAATCCGAGGCCATCCGGCCTTATAGCCCAAGCGTTACGGCACGCGCGACGAAAATACCGGGGAGAACGCCCGCAATCCAAAGCTGGCGCTTGCGGCAGGCCGGAGCGCACCCTATAGCAGCGCCTTGAGATGACCGACGCTTCGTCCCTGCCGCTCTTCCCCCACCGCCATCTTCTGGGCATCCGCGATCTTTCCCCGGCCGACATCGAGCTGCTGCTCGATCGCGCCGACCGGGCCGTGTCGATCTCGCGCCAGCCAGAAAAGAAGACCTCGACGCTGCGCGGCCGCACGCAGATCAACCTGTTCTACGAGGCATCGACCCGCACGCAATCCTCCTTCGAGCTGGCCGGCAAGCGTCTCGGCGCCGACGTCATGAACATGTCGGTGGCAAGTTCCTCCGTGAAGAAGGGCGAGACGCTGATCGACACGGCGATGACCCTCAACGCCATGCGGCCGGACATCCTGATCATCCGCCATCAGTCGGCGGGTGCCGCTGCCCTGCTCGCCCAGAAGGTCGGCTGCTCCGTGGTCAATGCCGGCGATGGCGCGCATGAGCACCCGACGCAGGCGCTGCTCGACGCGCTGACCATCCGCCGCGCCAAAGGCCCGCTGTCGAAGCTGATCGTGGCGATCTGCGGCGACATCCTGCATTCGCGCGTCGCCCGATCCAACATCATGCTGTTGAACGCGCTGGGCGCGCAGGTGCGCGTCGTGGCGCCTTCGACGCTGCTGCCCTCCGGCATCGACCGGATGGGCGTGATCGTGTCACGTTCGATGGCCGAAGGCCTCAAGGATGCCGACGTGGTGATGATGCTGCGCCTGCAGCGCGAGCGCATGGAAGGCGCCTTCGTGCCGTCGATCCGCGAATATTTCCGCTATTTCGGCCTGGATGCCGAAAAGCTGAAAGCCGCCAAGGACGATGCGCTGGTCATGCATCCCGGCCCGATGAACCGCGGCGTCGAGATCGCCTCCGAAATCGCCGACGGACCGCAAAGCGTCATCCAGGAACAGGTGGAGATGGGGGTCGCCGTGCGCATGGCGGTCATGGAGGCGCTGCTCGACCCGCGCCGCAACCATGAGGGGCGCGGCGCATGAGCGTGACCGTCTTCAGCAAGGCGCACATCGTCGACCCGTCGCGCGGCGTGGACGAGATCGGCAGCGTCATCGTCGACGGCCGCAAGATCGTCGCGGCCGGGAAAGCCGCATTGAACCAGGGCGTGCCGGAAGGCGCCACCGTCGTCGACTGCGCCGGCAAGACGATCATTCCGGGGCTTGTCGACGCTCGCGTCTTCATCGGCGAACCCGGCGGCGAGCATCGCGAGACCATCGCTTCGGCAAGCGTGGCGGCGGCGGCGGGCGGCGTCACCTCCATCGTCATGATGCCGGATACCGATCCGGTGATCGACAATGTGGCGCTGGTCGAGTTCGTGCTGCGCACGGCCCGCGATACCGCAAGCGTGAACATCTTCCCCGCGGCCGCGATCACCAAGGGCCTCGAAGGCCGCGAGATGACCGAATTCGGCCTGCTGCGCGAGGCCGGCGCCGTCGCCTACACCGACGGCCGGCACACGATCGCCAACGCGCTGGTGATGCGCCGCGCGCTGACCTATGCGCGCGATTTCGGCGGCGTGATCGCGCATGAGACGCAGGACGCCAATCTTGCCTCGTCCGGCGTCATGAATGAGGGGCTCTATGCGAGCTGGCTCGGCCTGTCGGGCATTCCGCGCGAGGCCGAGCTGATCCCGCTCGAACGCGACCTGGCATTGGCCCGGCTGACCGGCGGCGCCTATCACGCCGCCAAGATCTCGTCCGAGATGGCGGCCGGCGCGGTGAACCGGGCCAAGACCGACGGCGCCAATGTCACGGCTGGGGTCGCCATCCACAATCTGTCGCTCAACGAGAACGATGTCGGCGAATACCGCACCTTCTTCCGGCTGACCCCGCCCTTGCGCGCCGAGGACGACCGCCTGTCGATGATCGAAGCGGTCAAGGACGGCACGATCGACATCATCGTCTCCTCGCACGACCCGCAAGACGTCGACACCAAGCGCCTGCCCTTCGCCGATGCCGCTGCCGGCGCCATCGGGCTGGAGACGCTGCTTGGCGCGGCGCTTCGGCTCTACCACAATGGCGATGTGCCGCTGCTCAGGCTGATCGAGACGCTGTCCACCGCGCCGGCGAGACTGTTCGGCCTGCCGGGCGGCACGCTGCGGCCGGGCGCGCCGGCCGATCTCGCGGTCGTCGATCTCGACGAGCCATGGATCGTAAGCGAAAGCGGCCTGCACTCGCGCTCGAAGAACACCTGTTTCGAAGGTGCGCGCCTCCAGGGCAAGGTCCTGCAGACGGTGGTCGCGGGCCGCACGGTGTTTTCCGGATAGACCGCCCTTCGGCCCTGGCGAGCCTGTAGGCACAGAGTTGCTTGGCGAACCCTCTCAACTCTACCATTATGCCCGACCGATGCTCGAGCAGCGCCAGCTATTGCAAACCAGAGTTGCATAACGCAAATTGGATCAATCGTAAGGTGAGAGCCGGGACAAAAGAATAAGGGGGAAACGATGGGTTACGCGATCGCGCTCGTCTTCGGCTATCTGCTCGGCTCGATCCCATTCGGGCTTCTGATCACCCGCGCTGCCGGTCTCGGCGACGTCCGCAAGATCGGTTCCGGCAATATCGGCGCGACCAATGTGCTGAGGACGGGCAATAAGGGGCTCGCTGCCGCAACACTGCTGCTCGACGCGCTGAAGGGCACGGCCGCCGCGCTGGTCGCCGGGCATTTTTCGCCGGACTTCGGACTGGCGGCCGGCTTCGGCGCCTTCCTCGGCCATCTCTTCCCGGTCTGGCTCGGCTTCAAGGGCGGCAAGGGCGTCGCAACCTATCTCGGCGTGCTGCTCGGCCTCGCCTGGCAAGGCATGCTCGTCTTCGCCGTCGTCTGGCTCGCGATGGCCTTCCTGTTCCGCTATTCCTCGCTGGCCGCACTGACGGCGGCGTTCATCGTGCCGGTCGCGCTCTATTTCATCAGCACGCCGCAGATCGCCGGCCTGTTCGCCGTGATGAGCCTGATCGTCATCATCAAGCATCATGCCAACATCTCGCGGCTGCTGGCCGGCACCGAAGGCAAGATCGGGGCGAAGGGATGAGCGCTCCGGCCGCCGGCCCGCGTCTCAGCGACCGGCAGCGGCTTGCCTGGCTTCGGCTGATCCGCACGCCCAATGTCGGGCCGGCCTCGTTTCGCGAGCTGATCAACCGCTTCGGCTCGGCCGAAGCAGCACTCGAAATGCTGCCCGAATTGATGATCTCCGGCGGCGCCAACCGTATCGTCCGCATCCCCTCCGTCGCCGAAGCCGAGGCCGAACTGGACGCCGCCCGGCGCGCCGGCGCGCGCTTCGTGGGTATCGGAGAAGTAGATTATCCGCCCTTGTTGAAGACCCTCGACAACCCACCGCCGCTGCTGGCGGTGAGAGGCGAAGGCGCGGTCTTCCGCCTGCCGGCAGTGGCGATCGTCGGCGCCCGCAACGCCTCGCTGGCCGGCATCAAGATGGCACGCATGCTGGCAGCCGACCTCGCCCGTGAAGGCTACGCCATCGTGTCGGGCCTGGCGCGCGGCATCGATACGGCCGCGCACAAAGGCAGCGTTTCGACTGGAACCATCGGCGTTCTGGCCGGCGGGCTCGATGTCCCCTACCCGCCCGAGAATGCCGGCCTGTGCGACGAGATCGCCGATCGCGGCGGCGCCATCGTTTCGGAAATGCCCTTCGCCTGGCAGCCGCGCGCCCAGGATTTCCCGCGCCGCAACCGCCTTGTCGCCGGCATGGCCCTCGGCCTGGTGGTGGTCGAAGCCGCGCAACGCTCCGGCTCGCTGATCAGCGCACGCCTCGCCAATGAAATGGGCCGGCTGGTCTTTGCCGTGCCAGGCTCGCCACTCGACCCACGCGCCGCCGGCTGCAACGCCCTGCTCAAGGACGGCGTCACGCTGGTCACCGAAGCCGCCGACGTGCTCGGCGCGCTGGCACCGCTAGCCGGCACCCGCGCTCCAAGAACCACGCCGCTGGCCGAGGCGCCCGACATGTCGGCCATGCCGCCACCCGGTGAAAACGACCGCGCCGACGTGCTGGAGGCGCTCGGGCCCACGCCCATCGCAGTGGACGACATCATCCGCCACACCGGAGTGAGCGCCGCGCAGATTGCCATGGTGCTTCTGGAACTCGACCTTGCCGGGCGGCTCGAGCGCCACGCCGGCGGAAATGTATCGCTGATCGCGTGACCTCGGCGTCGCCTGCCGGCCCGAATTTCCCTACCGAAACAAATATTTCGACACTTCCGGATTGCCGCGGCGCCACATCACATTGTCGAGGAAGTAGTGGTGCACGTTGATGAAGATCAGCACGATGAAGAAGAACAGCGACGAACCGAGCACCTGTTTGTCGTAGGGGACCAGGGCGGTCAGCACGAACGGGATCAGCCAGAAGCCGAGATAGCCAAGCGCCCCACCCCCGATGATGAACCCCAGCACCCGCAGCCTGTAGCGAGGCCCGAGCACCGATAGTATTTTCGGCTCCGGGTCGCTCGCGGCATCCGAGACGTCACGCTCGACATTGGTCTGATAGCGCCACACCACGGCCAGATATTGCAGCGAGTGCAGCGCCGGCACCACCAGCAGCCAGAGCGGGTTTATCCTGGCAATCAGGATCCAGAGATAGAGCGAGGCGCTATAGGCGACGATGCCATTGTAAGGCAGGCCGCCGCCATTCCGTCGCCAGCGGTTGATCAGCATCAGAACCGTGGCCGCCGTCGATCCGACGGCCGCAAGGACGGCAATATCGGTGATCCAGGACGGCGCCGCGAAGGTGTAATATTGAAGGCCGTAATACTGCCCTTGTGTCACGGCCGTGTTGGTCTGCAGCCAGGCAAGGATCCACACCGCGTAGCTGTTGACGAGCAGCACCTTCTTGTCCCGGTCGTCGAAGCATTTGCGCTTCAGGACGGCGTCGACCATCAGCATGCCGTAGCCTTGCTTGACGTAGTGCCAGCCGACGAAGAAGAACATCGCATTTGCCGCGAAGCCGAGCAGCCGCGTGTTCGACGTCGCCGCGCCATAGGCGAAGAACAGCGCCATGATCACCGGGACGATGACGCCGGCGAAAATGTAGCGAAGCTGCAGGCTCCTGTCGTATCCCTCGCCGCGCGCCTTGCGGCCGAAATTGCGATAGAAGATCTGGTAGGAATGGGCGAAATGCGGGTAGTTCACCAGATAGGCCACGACAACCATCGTCGCGGCCAGCGGGCCTTCGTATTCGCGGGGCACGAAGAACAGCACGGGCAGGATCAGAAACGCGCTGCCGCCGAGCATGAGGAAATCGGCGACCGGGCCGAAGAGATATCTGCCGGGCGGCGTCGCCGCTTTACGGGCCGTGGTCTCTACCGAAAGGTCAAGTGCCATCCTGGAGCCTCCCTCGGGGCCCCGAGTTTAACAATGCCCCTGTCCAGGGACAAGGCAACGCGGCGGGATCACCTTTGTCTTGGGGAAGTCACACCGCCAGGCTGAGGCAGTCGAAGCGATCTTCACCAGCCGCTTCCTGGCCTCGCGACCCGCTGCTGTTCCGCCCTTATGCGGTCGCACAGGACAAGATTGATCCAGAGGGCCCCATCGACTTCGGTCCGTCGCCCTATCTCCCAAGTAGCCGACGGGATTTTTCGTTAAAGCAGCCAATCGATCACAAAAGCGGGAATGTGCGAGCCATGGTCTGCTAGAGCGGTGCTCGCGTTTTCCGGCAACGAAACGTCCGCATGTGGAGCGAAATGATCGCCGGCAGAGGCGGTCTCAACAGCGGCGCCAAAGGTGGCCGGTGGAAGGTGGCCGGCGGCTTGATCGGGAAGCTTGCTTAGCACGTCGCTTGGCATCGGGAATGAGGGTGGTTTACCTGACATCGATTATCCTCCAACACGACACCCCCGCGAATAACTTTAGGTTCAACTAATATTAAAAATCAAGAATGCTTATCGGAATCGGAACCCCACTGCGGCCCGCGAATTGCATAAGCAAGCGGTCGAGCCCGTTGCCAATCTCTCCCGAGTGGCAGCGGGCTCTTCATTTCGGACTCGTAGGGGCGCGCCGCTAGTCAGCCGTCTTAAGCGGGATTTGAAATCGATAGATTACGCCGCGCTCGCTATCCGTCACTCTAACCCATTTCTCGTCGGCGCCTGCTTCCCACTCTGGAGCTACAACAGCATCGCTGATGACGCGGGCGACGGCCTCTTCAGGGGTCTCCGCGGTAATCTCGCGGCCTGCGGTCGGCAAATCGCCGGCCATCTCTTCGACGAAAAACCTTTTGGACACCTGGTCCGTCCTCGCTGAGAGCTTGGCTGGCCCGTACGTATCGTTCCATCCGATTTGTTTGGTCATTTGCGCTCCGAAACGTCATGGGTAGCGTTCAACGTTCGTGCGACTTGGAGGTTCAACGCCGGGAGCGAAATAGAAGGGGCAGGGATCGGCCTGTGGAACCACGCCTTGTCCATAAGCGGCCCGACAGTTCCGCGCTCTGTTGGGGTGCGTTGGATTGAACCGCCGGGCCTAGCCGACTCCCGGGTTGGGGAGTCAGCCGATGCAGAGGTTACATTAGCAAGGCTGCATGAATATCACGGTTGGTTACATTCCACCGGTTTCATGGAACTCGCCGGGCGAGGCCCCCAACAGCTGCCTCAAGCCCGACGAGCTGCCGGAGATCAACCCGGCAATGGCTGCCTTGCAAGGCCGGTGCCAGTATTGCCGTCCTGAAACGATACGCCTCCGCGGTCTTGGCTTTCGGGTGCGGGGCCGCGTGTTCGACATCGCCGCGCCGTAGGCGAAGAACAGCGCCATGATCATCGGAACGATGACGCCGGCGAAAATGAAAATGTAGCGAAGCTGCAGGCTCCTGTTGTATCCGCGGCAAGATCGCCCTTGTCTTGGGGACGTCACACCGTCAGGCTGAGGCAGTCGAAGCGATCTTCACCAGCCGCTTTCTGGCCTCCGCGACCCGCTGCTGTTCCGACCTTATGCGGTCGCACAGCACAAGATTGATCCCCACGCCGCATTCCTCGTCCAGCAGTTCTTTTGGGTGATTGAGCGAAATCTCCGCGCGCTTGACGTGCTGCCTGGCCCTGGCCAGTTCCAAGTTCAGTACATCCACTGTATCGGCATCCCAAATTGCGGTCCCTTCGGCAGGGAAACAGCCGCGCATGGCTTTTTGTTCCGATTGCTGGAAACGCTGAAGTCGCGCTGGGAGTGCCACGCCGTTCTCGATGTCGCCGAACTGGTCAGGCGGTTCGGGCCGGACCAGCCCTGCCTTCATTGGGATCTGCTCAAGATCATCTATTGCAGCGAATGCCGCGGCGCCGGCCGCGATGATCGGAACCTGCAGTTCACCAGCCACGCGCTGACACCAAGAGCTGGACGCCTTGTCCGTGAGCGGCCCGACTCTTCAAGAGGCTGAGCGGAGCATCCTAGAATCTGATCATGCTGTGCCATTGCAGCAGATAAAGGATCACCAAGATCACCACTCCCACGGCAACCGAGATCGCGAAGCGACTCATGCCTTGCCCGCAACCATGGAGCGCCCTCACGGTGCGCTGCCGGTGTTAACAGCGGTGGCAATCGAAACAAACTCGGCATTGAGCGCGCCGCCCAGTGAGCTGGCCCCAAGCATGATTCCCAAGGCGATAAGCGCTGCAATCAAACCATACTCGATGGCCGTTGCTCCGGAATCGTCACGCAGAAAATTCGCTATCAATTGCATCTTTGCACAAGCCCCTGAACCGCCGATCAAGCAAGTATTAGGGCTTACTAATTTAGATAGGGTAAACGGACGTTCCCAGTTTTTATCCAGTTAGGGAAAACGTAGCGAAGCTGCAGGCTCCTGTTGTATCCGCGGCAAGATCGCCCTTGTCTTGGGGACGTCACACCGTCAGGCTGAGGCAGTCGAAGCGATCTTCACCAGCCGCTTTCTGGCCTCCGCGACTCGCTGCTGTTCCGACCTTATGCGGTCGCACAGCACAAGATTGATCCCGACGCCGCATTCCTCGTCCAGCAGTTCTTTTGCGTGATTGAGCGAAATCTCCGCGCGCTTGACGCGCTGCCTGGCCCTGGCCAGTTCCAAGTTCAATACGTCCACTGTATCCGCATCCCAAGATTGCGGTCCCTTCAAGAACTAAACAGGCGCGGATAGCTTTTGTTCCGGTTGGCAGGACATCAAAGCCGGCCGGCCCGCAAAGCGCGACTATTTCCCCGGCCCGTCGTTCCTGGAGCCGATTTCAGCGGAACCAAAGCCGGTGGACCCGTTGGTGCTGGCCTAACCTACCCAATTACCGATCGTTTCGTCGTCAATGTTGACTATCGGTATTCCGGCTATGGCAGCACCACCTCAGTCCAGCTAATACTATAGGGGACACTAAGGACACTGAAACATTCTCCAAGAGAATCGTAAGCTTGGTGTCCACGCGCGAGGCTTTTGCCTATGCCCTCGCAACAGGGAGGGCGGGCTGATGCTGATGGCTTCAAAGCCCAAGCGTCCAGTCGGCCATTGGCAGTCTGATCGGCCGATCCGGCTCGACCAATGCAGCCTCGACCAACTCGGCCGCCGCCTTCAAGACCAAATCAGCACCGTCGTCAATTTGGTCGAGGCGTTTGATTACCCGGTCATGCAAAAGCGAAAGGCGCGCGGCCCGGTGAAGAGCGGCTCGCCTTTCGCCATCCCGATCCAAAGGAGCAAAGTGCATAACAGCATCTACTCGAAACGCAGTGGTGCTGACGGCGACCCTCGCTCAGATCGATCGTGCCGACGAGATCGCCATATGGCTGTTAGTCACCTACGAATGGAGTATTTCATGCCAATCGGAGCGTTCATTCGTCTTAATCTTGCTGGCCAGGTAACCTCGTCATTATCGTCGAAGCTCTGCAAGACGGGTGGCCTCAACCAACTCCAGTAGTGCCTGCTGCACAGCGTCGGCCGAGGCGTCGGTCAACTGCATTTGGTGGTCGACCCGGAACTGCAGCGGCGCCAGCTTGGCCGACAGGTACAGGCCGCCGCCGTGTGCATGCCCCTTGGTGTCGAAACTTCCGATCTGCATGAGATGAAAACAGAGCCACGCACTCTTGGTTCCGGGACCGCTGGCTCGCCTGATGACGACGCTCGACATCATGTTCCTCGGAACCGTGCTCGACGGTTGGCTGGCGCAGCGCCTAATGGCCGGTGATCATTCCGCACTCGGAACGTTGGCCGCAGGGAGAGCGAAGGGTACTGCGCGCTAACCGGCGCTGAATTGCCAAGCCAAAGCTCAAGATCGAAAACAAGGGAGTCGTTACTTCGGGGAAAAGCACAAACTGGTTGCTTAGCCTGCCATTGGCGGCAAGCAAGGCACCGTGTTTGTCGTAGACTGAGCCCTTGAGGTCGAGCTGAAGCGATTCCTGCGTCTCAAGTAGGATTGCTTTTTGTAGCGGAGCCTCCCCCACACCCCAACTCATCAAAAGTCATCTGGTTAGCCGCCCGTTAGACCGTGTGGACGGCTGCCCCTGTTCGTTTCGGGTCGAAACATAAATACTGAATTTATTAGGAGATTTGGTGAGCGCGATGGGATTCGAACCCATGACCTACTGATTAAAAGTCAGTTGCTCTACCGGCTGAGCTACGCGCTCCCGCGGGCTCGAAACGCCGCCCTCGAAATTGCGCGGAACATAGGGAGAGTGCCGCGGCCGGTCAACCGGAAAAAGATGGCTTTCCCGCCGCAGATTTTCGGGGTTTCCGGCGCCCCTTTCGGCGGTCGGGGCACTTGTTTCAAGCAAGCCTCAGCCGGTCGCCTATGACCACCCGCATATTTCAGAAATCCATTGAATAACAACAGGTTGAGATTCAAACGGGAACCGTCGCGGCGATTTTCCGTTTTTCGGGCACAGGGACGCCAACCATCGTTTCAAGGAGAAGACCCATGAGAAAAATCGTATCGGGCTTGCTTGCCGCCACCTTGTCGGTTTCGTTCGCCGCCGCTGCGGCGGTGCCCGCCAATGCCGCGCAGGTGTTCGTCCCGCAGGCTTCGCCTGCGTCGCCCGATGTCCAGAACGTCGCCGAACGCGACTGGCGCTGGAGACACAACGGCAATTGGCGCGGCGGGCAGCGCTTCTCGCGCAACGACGGCATGTATTGGAACGGCCATCGCGGCTATCGCGAATACCGGCACGGCTATCGCCGCCATGGCGACTATTGGTTCCCGCTTGCCGCTTTCGCCACCGGCGCGTTGATCACCGGCGCCATCGTCAACAGCGAGAACAACCGCGTCTACCGCGGCGATGCGCATGTGCAGTGGTGCTACGACCGCTACCGTTCGTATCGCGCCTCGGACAACACCTTCCAGCCCAACAGCGGCCCGCGACGGCAGTGCGTGTCGCCCTACTGACGGCCTCCAGTCAGTACCAAAGCAATTCCAGGAAAAGTGCGTAGCGGTTTTCCCTCCGGAATTGCGGAAAGCACATATTTTGGTCGTTGACCGAGCCCGTGCCTCGAGAGGCCCGGGCTCTCTCGCCATGCCTCGCGGCGAAGGACTGTGTCAGTTCGCCCATCGTATGTTCTTGAAGACCAGATAGAGAGCGCCGCCCTCCCCGCGCGAGGAGCGATAAGCTCCAAGCGCGTTGCAAACCCGAACCATCGCTGCCGTCAGTTCCCAGCCGAGCGCATCCAGATCGCCGCTCGTATCGTCCACATAGGCCTGGGCGAGGTCGTCCACGCCCTTTTTCTCCCCGAACGCCCGCATCAACTTCGCGTCGCCGACAAGGTCGCCCGGTAAGTTCGAATTGGCCCAAGCCCAGAGCCAATTGCCCGCCTTGGCGCTGGTAGAGCCGGCAATCTGGATTTCCGAGATAACCTTGGCGCCCGCTTTGTCAGAGAAAATCAGCTTCCCGGCCGCCAGGTCGTAGTTATAACGCATCCAGTGGCCGAGGCGGAAATCCTGCTCCAGGCGTGCGTTCTTGGCGGCAAGCTGTTCGAAGGCTTCGTCGCGCCAGGCAGGATACCAATCCGGTTGCATTCTCCCCCGGTCCAGCGATCGTTACTGCGTACTCAGCGTCCTGCGCACCGCGTCGCGCCATCCGGCCAGTTTTGCCCCGCGCGTGGCCGCATCCATCTCCGGCTTGAAGCGGCGTTCCAGCGCCCAGCTTCTCGCGAATTCCTTTGCCTTCGGCCAGACCCCCGCCTTCGATCCCGCGAGCCACGCCGCGCCCAGGGCGGTCGTCTCCAGGATCGTCGGACGATCGACCGGCGCGTCGAGAATGTCGGCCAGCCGCTGCATGGTCCAGTCGGACGCCACCATGCCGCCATCGACCCGAAGCACCGTCTTGGCCGAGGCGCCTTTCCAATCCTTGCGCATCGCGTCGAGCAGGTCGCGCGTCTGGAATGCGACCGACTCGAGTGCCGCGCGCGCGAACTCGGCCGGGCCTGAATTGCGCGTCAGCCCGAAGATCGCGCCGCGCGCCTCCGCGTCCCAATGCGGCGCGCCAAGGCCGACAAAGGCCGGCACCAGATAGACGGCTTGCGCTGGATCGGCAGTCGCCGCGAGCGCACCGCTTTGCTCAGCCTTGCCGATCACCTTGATGCCGTCGCGCAGCCACTGCACGGCGGCGCCCGCGATGAAGATCGAGCCTTCCAGCGCATAGGTGGTCTTGCCGTTCAGCCGGTAGGCGATCGTGGTCAGAAGCCGGTTCCTCGAGCGCACAAGGTCCGCGCCGGTGTTGAGCAGCGCAAAGCAGCCGGTGCCGTAAGTCGACTTCATCATGCCGGGCTCGAAACAGGCCTGGCCGATGGTCGCCGCGTGCTGGTCGCCGGCAACGCCGAGGATGCGCATCTCGGCGCCGAACAGGCTCTTTTCGGTGACGCCGAAGTCGTCGGCGCAGTCCTTAACCTGAGGCAGGATCGCGGCCGGTATGTTCAGGATCGAGAGCAGCTCTTCGTCCCAGACATTCTTCTCGATGTTGTAGACCAGCGTGCGGGAGGCATTGGTGGCGTCGGTCGCGTGCACCTGGCCGCCGGTCAGCCGCCAGATCAGGAAACTGTCGATCGTGCCGGCGAGCAGTTCGCCCTTCTCGGCGCGCTTCCTGGCTCCTTTCACCTTGTCCAGCATCCACGCGATCTTGGTTCCGGAGAAATAGGGATCGAGCAGCAGCCCGGTCTTCTTGGTGAATTTTTTCTCGAGCCCCTGCTTCTTCAGCTTCTGGCAGAGCGACGCCGTGCGCCTGTCCTGCCATACGATGGCATTGTGGATCGGCTGGCCGGTCGCTTTGTCCCAGATGACCACAGTCTCACGCTGGTTGGTGATGCCGATAGCGGCCACATCCGAAGCGGTACGGCCGGCGGACTTAAGCGCCGACTTCACCGTGGCGAGAACGCTTGCCCAGATATCTTCCGGGTCGTGTTCGACCCAGCCGGACGCCGGATAACTCTGCGCGAATTCCTGCTGGCCGGTACCCGCGACCTTCATCTTGTCGTCGAACAGGATCGCCCGGGTCGAGGTCGTTCCCTGGTCGATCGCCAGCACAAAACCGCTCATTCCGTTCCCTCCACTACTCATGCAACAGGGGAGACGGCCAAGCCGCCTCCCCTGCATTCCCTACGCGGGCGAACGCGCCCACGTCATGCAGCTACTTCTGCCAGCTCTTCACCAGCTCGTCGTAGTTGATGGTAATCGGCTTTTCCTTCTCGTTCTCGATCTTCAGCTGAGGCGCGAGATTGCCCTTCTTGACCGCGTCGGCGTTCCAGTAGGCGAGGTCATGCTCTTCGGCCATCTTCGGGCCGATGTCGCCCTGGACGCCCGACTTCTCGATGCGGCTCATGACCTTTTCCTGCTCGGCGCAGAGCGAATCCATCGCTTCCTGCGCGGTCTTGGCGCCCGACGATGCATCGCCGATCGCCTGCCACCAGAGCTGCGCCAGCTTCGGATAGTCAGGCACGTTGGTGCCGGTCGGCGACCACTGGACGCGGGCCGGCGAACGGTAGAACTCGATCAGGCCGCCAAGCTTAGGAGCGCGCTCCGTGAAGCTCTTGTCGTGGATCGTGCTCTCGCGGATGAAGGTCAGGCCGACATGGCTCTTCTTCACGTCGACGGTCTTCGAGGTGACGAACTGCGCATAAAGCCAAGCGGCCTTGGCGCGGTCGGTCGGTGTCGACTTCATCAGCGTCCAGGAACCCACGTCCTGGTAACCGAGCTTCATGCCATCCTTCCAGTAGACGCCATGCGGCGACGGCGCCATGCGCCATTTCGGCGTGCCGTCGTCGTTCATCACCGCCTTGGCCCCGGCGTCGACCATCGAAGCGGTGAAGGCCGTGTACCAGAAGATCTGCTGGGCAACCGCGCCCTGGGCCGGAACCGGGCCGGATTCGGAGAAGGTCATGCCTTGCGCTTCGGCCGGGGCGTAAGCCTTCAGCCAGTCGAGATATTTCTGGATCGAGTAGACCGCCGCCGGTCCATTGGTGTCGCCGCCACGCGCGGTGCAGGAGCCGACCGGGCGCGAATTCTCGTCGACCTTGATGCCCCATTCGTCGACCGGCAGGCCGTTCGGAATGCCCTTGTCGCCGTTGCCGGCCATGGAGAGCCAGGCATCGGTGAACCGCCAGCCGAGCGACGGGTCCTTCTTGCCGTAGTCCATGTGGCCATAGACCTTCTTGCCGTCGATCTCGCGGCCGGTGAAGAAGGCGGCGATGTCCTCATAGGCCGACCAATTGACCGGCACGCCTAGATCGTAGCCGTACTTGGCCTTGAAGTCCGCCTTGTTCTTCTCGTCGTTGAACCAGTCGTAGCGGAACCAGTAGAGGTTCGCGAACTGCTGGTCGGGAAGCTGATAGAGCTTCTTGTCCGGCGCCGTCGTGAATGACGTGCCGATGAAGTCCTTCAGGTCGAGATTCGGGTTGGTGACGTCCTTGCCGTCGCCCGCCATCCAGTCGGTCAGGTTGCGCACCTGCTGGTAGCGCCAGTGCGTGCCGATGAGGTCGGAGTCATTGACCCAGCCGTCATAGAGGTTCTGTCCTGTCTGCATCTGGGTCTGGATCTTCTCGACGACGTCGCCTTCCTGGATCGTGTCGTGAGTGACCTTGATGCCGGTGATGGCCGAGAAAGCGGGCGCCAGCACCTGTGACTCATAGGAATGGGTGGCGATGGTTTCCGACACCACCTTGATGTCCATGCCGGCGAACGGCTTGGCGGCGTCGATGAACCACTGCATTTCCTTTTCCTGATCGGCGCGCGAAAGCGTCGACAGGGGGCCTATCTCCTTGTCGAGAAAGGCCTTTGCCTCGTCCATCCCGGCGTAGGCGTGGCCCGCTCCAAGCAATAGGACAAGGGCGGTCGTCGATGTAAGAAATTGCCGTCGCATGTGTCTCCTCCAGTCTTAGGTTTTGAAGTGTGATCCGAAGTGGCCGCCAGCACGCGGCCGCTCCGACTGTTTCCCCCTCTATACGTATCGGAACACGCCAATGGCGTAGACCACGGAGAGAGCGAGAGCCCACCACAGGTTGGGCCCAACCAGACCCAGCCAAGCGAGATGGATGAAGGCGCTGCCGAGCAGCGAAAGGAAGAGGCGATCGCCGCGCGTCGTCTCGAAGCGCAGCACACCGACGCGCGGATTGCCGCCCGGCGAGACGTATTCCCAGGCCGCCATGCCGCACAGCAGCAGCAGGATGGTTCCGAAGAAGGCCGCTGTCGGCCAGGTCCACGCCATCCAGGAGAAGTCGAGATTCATGGTCACACCCTCCCCAGGGCGAAGCCCTTGGCGATGTAGTTGCGGACGAACCAGATAACGACCGCGCCGGGGATCAGCGTCAGCACGCCGGCCGCGGCGAGCAAACCCCAGTCCATGCCGGCGGCCGAGACGGTGCGGGTCATGGTTGCGGCGATCGGCTTCGCGTCAGTCGTGGTCAGCGTGCGCGCGATCAGGAGCTCCACCCACGAGAACATGAAGCAGAAGAAACAGGCGACGCCGATGCCGCTCGCGATCAGCGGCATGAAGATCTTCACGAAGAAGCGCGGGAAGGAGTAGCCGTCGATATAGGCGGTCTCGTCGATCTCCTTCGGCACGCCGGACATGAAGCCCTCGAGGATCCACACCGCCAGCGGCACGTTGAACAGGCAGTGGGCGAGCGCCACGGCGATATAAGTGTCGATGAGCCCGAAGGCCGAATAGAGCTGGAAGAACGGCAGCGCGAACACCGCCGGCGGCGCCATGCGGTTGGTCAGCAGCCAGAAGAACAGATGCTTGTCGCCGAGGAAGCGGTAGCGCGAGAAGGCATAGGCCGCCGGCAGCGCCACCGCCACCGAGATCACCATGTTCATCACCACATAGGTGATCGAGTTGATGTAGCCCGAATACCAGGATGCGTCGGTGAAGATGGTGCGGTAATTCGCGAGCGTCGGATTGTGCGGGAACAGCGTCAGCGACGACACGATCTCGGCATTAGTCTTGAAGCTCATATTGATGAGCCAGTAGATCGGCAGGAGCAGCACGACGATGTAGAGCGTCGGTACGATCCACCACCAGCGCGATTCCTCGCCGCGGCGGCGCATCAGCTTCGCCACCTCGTCCTGCGACAGCGTGCTGCCCACTTCGGTGATCGCAGTTTCGCTCACGCGTGTCGTCTCGTTGGCGCCTGTCATCTGTCAGCGCTCCGCGTCGTAGTTGGTCATCACGGTGTAGAACACCCACGACAACAACAGGATGATCAGGAAGTAGACCAGCGACATGGCTGCTGCCGGTCCGAGGTCGAACTGGCCGAGCGCCGTCTTGACGAGGTCGATCGACAGGAACGTCGTTGAATTGCCGGGGCCGCCGCCGGTGACGACGAAGGGCTCGGTGTAGATCATGAACGAGTCCATGAAGCGCAACAGCACGGCGATCAAAAGCACGCGCTGCATTTTCGGCAGCTGGATGTAGCGGAACACCGCCCAGCGCGAGGCGCCGTCGATCTTGGCCGCCTGATAGAAGGCATCCGGAATGGAGACCAGTCCGGCATAGCAGAGCAGCACCACCAGGCTCGTCCAGTGCCAGACATCCATGATGATGACAGTGACCCAGGCGTCGAACGGGTCCTGGACATAATTGTAGTTGAAGCCCAGCGCATTGACGTAATAGCCGAGCAGGCCGATGTCGTTGCGGCCGAACACCTGCCAGATCGTGCCGACGACGTTCCATGGCACCAGCAGCGGCAGCGCCATCAGCACCAGGCAGACCGGCACGCCCCAGCCTTTCTTCGGCATGTTGAGCGCAATGAAGATGCCGAGCGGCACTTCGATCGCCAGGATGATGAAGGAGAAGATCAGGTTGCGCACCATCGCTTCCCAGAAGCGGTCGGAGTGCAGCAACTCCTCGAACCACTCGGTGCCGGCCCAGAAGAAGACGTTGTTGCCGAACGTGTCCTGTACCGAATAGTTGACGACGGTCATCAGCGGGATGACGGCCGAGAAGGCCACCAGCACCAGCACCGGCAGGACAAGGAACCAGGCCTTGTTGTTCCAGGTCTTGTCCATCTACGCCCCCATCTCGACACGCCAGGAATCGGCGTAGATGTTGATGCCGGCCGGATCGAAGCGGACTTTCGGCTCGGCAGGCACTTCGTCGTCCTCGCCGATCACCGCGGCAATCTCCCTGCCTTCCAGATTGGCGCGCACGACCTTGTGGCGGCCGACGTCCTCGACCTTGGAGACCTGCACCGCCATGCCTTCGCGGCCGAGCCGCACATATTCGGGACGGATGCCGAGTTCGACGGCGCCGGCTTCGGCCTTGGGCACGCCGGGCAGCTCGATGCGCTGCGCGCCGAGCTTCGCCGTCCTGCCTTCCAGAGCGACCGGCAGCACGTTCATGCCCGGCGAGCCGATGAAATAACCGACGAAAGTGTGGCGCGGCCGCTCGAAGAGCTCGGCCGGCGTGCCGATCTGCACGATCTCGCCGTCATACATGACCACCACACGGTCGGCGAAAGTCAGCGCTTCGGTCTGGTCGTGCGTGACATAGACCATGGTGTAGCCGAAGCGGCGATGCAGCTGCTTCAACTGCGAACGCAGCACCCATTTCATATGCGGGTCGATCACCGTCAGCGGCTCGTCGAACAGGATGGCGTTGACGTCCGAGCGCACCAGGCCGCGCCCGAGCGAGATCTTCTGTTTCTGGTCGGCGGTGAGCCCGCGCGCCTTCTTTTTTGCCAGCGAGGCGAGATCGATCATGTCGAGCGTCTCGCGAACCTTGCGGTCGACGTCAGCCTCGGGCACGCGGCGGTTGCGCAGCGGGAAGGCCAGATTGTCGTAGACGGTCATGGTGTCGTAGATCACCGGGAACTGGAACACCTGCGCGATGTTGCGCTCCTGCGTCGACAGATTGGTGATATCCCGGCCGTTGAACAAAAGCTGGCCGTGCGAGGGATGCAGCAGGCCAGAAATGATGTTGAGCAAGGTGGTCTTGCCGCAGCCCGACGGCCCGAGCAGCGCATAGGCGCCGCCATCCTCGAAGGTATGATGCACCTCCTTCAGCGCGAAATCCGAATCCTTCCGTGGATTGGGCAGGTAGGAGTGGCGGATATGGTTGACGTCGATTCGCGCCATCTGATCCTCCTCAGGCCGCCAGCTTCGACGCCGTCACGGCGCGGCCGTTCTGGTCGAACACCATGATGTGGCGCGGGTCGATGAACACCTCGACCTCGTCGTCCGTCTCGAAAGCGAGAATGCCATGCGCAAGCATCACCCAGCGCGCATCGGCGAAATCGAGATGGACGAAGCTTTCCGAGCCGGTGATCTCGGTGATGGTGACCTTGGCCCGCACCGGCACGGCGCTGGCGTTCGGCCGCTCCAGCGACAGATGATGCGGCTGGAAACCGATCGTGTAGCTGGCGTCCGCAATGCCGCTGAGCTCCGGCGGAACCGGCAGCTTGACGCCGCCTTCGAGCAGGAAGTCCGAGCCCTTCTTGGAGAGCACGATGGTGTTGAGCGGCGGGTCGGCGAAGGTCCTTGCCGTCACCAGGTCGACCGGCTTGCGGAACACGTCGACGGTCTGGCCGAACTGCGTGACACGGCCCTCCGAAAGCGTCGCCGTATTGCCGCCGAGCAGCAGCGCCTCGTGCGGCTCGGTCGTGGCATAGACGAAGATCGTGCCTGCGGCGGCGAAGATCTTCGGCAATTCGGCGCGCAACTCCTCGCGCAGCTTATAGTCGAGATTGGCCAAAGGCTCGTCGAGGAGCACCAGGCTGGCGTTCTTGACGATGGCGCGCGCAAGGGCCGTGCGCTGCTGCTGGCCGCCCGAGAGGTTGAGCGGCGTGCGGTCGAGATAAGGCGTGAGCTTGAGAAGCGCGGCGGCATTGCGCACCTCCTTGTCGATCCTTGCCTGGTCGACGCCTGCAACCCTGAGCGGCGACGCGATGTTCTCGTAAACCGTCATCGCCGGATAGTTGATGAACTGCTGGTAGACCATCGCGACATTGCGCTTCTGCACCGGCTGTCCGGTGACGTCCTTGCCGTCGAACCAGACCGAACCGGAAGTCGGCGCGTCGAGACCCGCCATCAGCCGCATCAGGCTGGTCTTGCCGGAAAGCGTCGGTCCCAGCAGAACATTCAGTGACCCGTGCTGAAGCGTCAGCGACACGTCGCGGATATGCTCCTGCGCACCGATCGTCTTCGTCACGTTCCTCAGTTCTAGCATCACGCCTCCTCCCAGGCCTTGCGCTTCAGCGGTCGATCGTCATTCCGCCGCCGCGACGTGACGGCTGCTCAGTCCTCGCATGAATTCTTCCAAGGCCGCCGTCTGCTCGCGGCTGAAATGCAGGCCCCGCTTGGTGCGGCGCCACAGCACGTCCTCGGCGGTGACCGCCCATTCGTTCTCGGCGAGATAGCGAACCTCCGCCTCGAAAAGGTCGGCGCCGAAATTGCGGCCGAGATCGGCATTCGAATTGGCGAGCCCGAGCAGCTTCTCCGCGCGCGTGCCGTAAAGACGGGTGAGCCGGCGCGCCAGCCGCTGGTCAAGGAACGGATAGGTCTTTTTCAGCCTGGCGACCTGGGCATCGAAACCAGTGGCCGGGAAATCACCGCCCGGCAGCGGCGCGTCATGCGTCCAAGGCTTGCCGCGCTTGCCGAGAAAGCCCTCGATCTTCTCAAGCATCGATTCCGCCAGCCGGCGGAAGGTCGTGATCTTGCCGCCGAAGGCGTTGACAAGCGGGGCGACACCCTCCCCGCCATCGGCCTTCAGCACATAATCGCGCGTCGCTTCCTGCGCCTTGGAGGCGCCGTCGTCATAGAGCGGGCGCACCGCCGAATAGGTCCAGACGATGTCGGAGCGCTTCACGGCGACCGCGAAATATTCGCTTGCCGCGGCGCACAGATAGTCGATCTCGGCGTCGGAGATCTTCACATCGTGCGGGTCGCCCGGATAGTCGCGGTCGGTCGTGCCGATGAGTGTAAATTCTTCCTCGTAGGGAATGGCGAAGATGATGCGGCCATCCTTGTTCTGGAAGAAGTAAGCGCGCGGATCGTCGAACTTCTTGGCGACGACGATGTGGCTGCCTTGCACGAGGCGGACATTGTGGACTTCGTTCTGGCCGACGGCTGCCTGCAGAACGTGATCGACCCACGGGCCGGCGGCGTTGACGAGAAGCCGTGCGCGAACCTCTTCGGTGTCACCGGTGAGCACATTCTGCACCTTGATGGTCCAGGTCGGACCGTCGCGGCGCGCGCTGACGACCTTGGTGCGGGTACGGATGATGGCGCCCCGGTCGGCGGCATCACGAGCGTTCAGCGCCACCAGGCGAGCGTCGTTCACCCAACCATCCGAATATTCGAAAGCCTTGCGGAACAATGGCTTCAGCGGCTTGCCGGCCGGATCCTTCGCCATGTCCAGCGTCTTCGTCGCCGGCAGCAGTTTGCGCCCGCCGATGTGATCGTAAAGGAACAGCCCGAGCCGGATCAGCCAGGCGGGCCTGAGGCCCTTGGCGTAAGGCAGAACGAAGCGCATCGGCCAGATGATGTGCGGCGCATTCTTCCAAAGAACCTCGCGCTCCATCAGCGCTTCGCGCACCAGCCGGAATTCGTAGAATTCGAGATAGCGAAGCCCGCCATGGATGAGCTTGGTCGAGCCTGAGGACGTCCCGCTCGCCAGATCGTTCATCTCGGCGAGGTAAACCGAAAATCCGCGGCCAACGGCGTCGCGGGCAATGCCGCAGCCATTGATGCCGCCGCCGATGACGAAAATGTCATGGATCGGTGATGCGTCCAAAGTTTCCTCCACCGATTTCGCATTGCACCATTTTTGTGTTTTACGAAACCGTAGCGGAATTATTTCGAACTAAAAGCGAATGTCAAACGAAATTATTGCCGCTGCATCAAACAGCCATGACGCACGCCTATTCGAGCGCCGTCTCGATCAACCGGACCTCGGCCTCCTCACAAATCCGGCGGATCGACGGGATATCGCAACGATCGGTGATGAAGGTATTCACCTGCGAAAGGTGGCCGATTCGAACCGGCGCCGTGCGCTCGAATTTGGTGCGGTCGGAGACCAGGATGACGTGGCGTGCATTGGCGATGATCGCCTGCGCCACCTTCACCTCGCGAAAATCGAAGTCGAGCAGCGCGCCGTCATGGTCGATCGCCGAAGCGCCGATGACGGCGTAGTCGACCTTGAACTGACGGATGAAATCGACGGCCGCTTCGCCGACAATGCCGCCGTCTGAACCGCGCACCACGCCGCCGGCTATCACCACCTCGATCGTAGGATAGATGCGCATCCTATTGGCAACATTGATATTATTGGTGATAACCATAAGCCCGTTGTGGTCGAGCAGCGCCTTGCTGACGGCCTCGGTGGTGGTGCCGATATTGATGAACAGCGAAGCGTTGTCCGGGATCAGCCGCGCCGCCGCGCCGCCGATCGCCTCCTTCTCATCGGCCGCGATCTTGCGCCGCGCCTCATATTCCATGTTCTCGATGCCGGACGGGAACAGCGCGCCGCCATGGATGCGGGTGAGCAGCCGCTGATCGCACAGATCGTTGAGGTCCTTGCGGATGGTCTGTGGCGTCACGTTGAAATGCGTAGCCAGATCCTCGACCAGGACCCGGCCGTGGTCTTTCGCCATCTGGATGATTTCGGCGTGGCGTGGCGAAAGAAACATCCGGCGTTCCTCCATTTTCGTTTTTCCCGTCTATATCGGAAAACGAAAGCAAAGAAAAGGTATAAGCCGGCTAACGAAAATCACCTGATTGCAAAAGGCAAACCAGCGCGGAATGCGTCTGCCGCCTCAGGATAGGCGCCGCGCAATCTCGGTTATGACGTCGAACGCCGCATCCACATCGGCTGCCGTCGACTCGAACTGCCCCGCCTGAAAGCGGATCGCCACGCGCCCGTCGACCCGCGTTTGCGTCAGGTAGATGCGGCCATCGGTGTTGATGGCGTCGACCAGCCGCAAATTATGCTCGTCTGGATCGGTACCCGAAGGCGCTTTGTGCCGGAACGAGAACAGCGACAGCATCGGCTCGCTGACGAGCTCGAAATCCGCTTCGCCGGCCAGCCGCGCGGCAAGCCCTTCGCTCCAGGCAACGTGGTTGCGGATCATGGTGCGCAGGCCTTCGAGGCCATGGGCACGCAGCAGGAACCAGAGTTTCAGCGCACGAAAACGGCGTCCGAGCGGCACCGACCATTCGGAATAGTT
Source organism: Mesorhizobium sp. M2E.F.Ca.ET.219.01.1.1 (assembly GCF_004016445.2). Classification (GTDB taxonomy): domain Bacteria; phylum Pseudomonadota; class Alphaproteobacteria; order Rhizobiales; family Rhizobiaceae; genus Mesorhizobium. Next base: position 2,058,330 of record NZ_SADT02000001.1, on the reverse strand, counting down.
GATGATGCCGTCATGGCCATGTGTCTTCAGGAATTCGGGCCTGATCGCCAGCGTGCGCACCAGGTCTTCCGGCTGGCGCACGAACTGGATCGAGCAATCGAACTGCGCGCCGAGCCACTTGTGCGGATTGAAGACAATGGAGTCCGCACCTTCGACGCCCGCCCAAAAATGCCGGTATTCCGGGCAGATCATCGCCGATCCGGCCCAGGCGGCGTCGACATGCAGGTAAAGCCCGTGCCGCTTTGCGACCGCAGCCACCGCGGCGATCTCGTCGGTGCCTCCAATGCTGGTGCCGCCAACACAAGCGATGATGCCCGAGGGCAGCAGGCCGGCCTCGCGATCGGCGACGATCGCGGCCTCAAGCGCGGCCGTATCCATCGCGCGAAAACGTCCTGAGGCCGGAATCCGGACGAGGTTTTCCTCGCCGATGCCTGAGACCCAGATGGCGCGGTCGATCGAGGTATGGACCTGGTCGGAGGAATAGACGCGCAGCTTGCCCTGTCCGGCCAGCCCCTTTTTGTTGCCTTGCCAGTCGAGCGCCCGCTCGCGCATGGTGAGCACCGCCGCAAGCGTCGCCGACGATGCCGAATCCTGGATGACGCCGGAAAAGCCCTCGGGCAGGCCAAGCGCCTGGCGCATCCAGTCGACGATACGCATTTCGAGCTCGGTCGCCGCCGGCGAGGTCTGCCACAGCATGCATTGCGCGGCCATCGCCGAGACCAGATACTCCGCCACGACCGAGACCGGCGCCGCATTGGCCGGGAAATAGGCGAAGAAGCGCGGATGCTGCCAATGCGTCATGCCCGGCGCGATCTTGGCTTCGAAATCGGCGAAGATCTTCTCCATCGGTTCGGGCATTTCGGGTGGCGAGGCCTCGATGCTCCTGAAGATTTCGCCCGGCGCGATGGCCGGCCGCACCGGCCGGTCGCGCAGGCCGGCGCGGTAATCGACGCCCCAATCGGCCGCCCGCCTCGACCAGTCGCGGAATGTCTCGTTGTCCATCTATCCTCCCGAGCCCAGCCGCAACGCGGCCGGTAAGCCAGCTTCAATATTGATTGACATGTTAAATATAGGCGCAACCGGCTGCGAAGCACGGACCCTAGCCGGGGAAATCCGGCAGGCTGGCAAAGGCCGCCTTCAAGGCGTTCGACCAGCCGTCGGAGATGGTGCGGTAATAGGGATCGTCCTGGGCGATCCGCCTGTTGAGCCCAACCTTGAAGCTGTCCTTCTCCAGGAACAGCAGATCGAGCGGCAGCCCGACCGAAAGGTTGGATTTCAGCGTCGAGTCGAACGACACCAGAAGCAGCTTCACCGTTTCGGCCAGGCCCATTGTCCGGTCATAGGCACGGATGATGATCGGCTTGCCGTATTTCGTCTCGCCGATCTGGAAGAAAGGCGTATCGTCGGTCGATTCGATGAAATTGCCTTCCGGGTAGATCATGAACAGCCTGGGTGGGCTGCCCTTGATCTGGCCGCCCAGGATGAAGGAGGCATTGAAGTAGGAATCCGCCTTGTCGCCGTTCGGCGAGGCATGCTCGATGACTTCCTTGACCGTGTCGCCGACCAGCCGCACCGTCTGGTACATGGACGGCGTCTCGAGCAGCTTCGGATGGCGGTCGCCAACGGTCTTGTTGCGTTCGTCGAGCAGGCTGACCACGGCTTGCGTGGTGGCAAGGTTGCCTGCCGACATCAGCACGATGACGCGCTCGCCCGGCTCTTCCCAGATGTGCATCTTCTTGAAGGTCGAGATCGAATCCATGCCGGCATTGGTGCGCGTGTCCGACATGAACACGAGCCCGCGATCGATCTTGAGGCCGACGCAATAGGTCATGATTCTTCTTTAGCAGCGAATCCCGTCGGAAATTACTGCTCTACCGTGACGGAGACGGCAAGCTTCTCTTGCGCCTGCCCCAGCAGTATCCCCGACACTGGCGAGGCGTCGCGATAGTCGCGCCCCGTCGCCACCCGTACATAGCGTTCGTCTGGAGAGATACCGTTGGCTGGGTCGAAGGCAACCCATCCGAGCCCCACCACATAAGCCTCGGCCCAGGCATGGCTTGCAGCCTGCTCGACGGCCGCATCCATCATCAGGTAGCCGCTGACATAGCGAGCCGGAAAGCCAAGGGCGACGGCCGCGGCGATGAAGATATGGCTGTGATCCTGGCAGACGCCGGACTTCAGCGCAAGCGCCTCCTCCGCCGGCGTCACGACTCTGGTCGTGCCGGGCTTGTAGGCGACCCGTTCGCGGATGGCGACCATCAACCGGTGCAGCCGCTCGATCTCGGTTCCCTGCCCGAGCGTGCCGGCCAGTTCACGTATGCCTTCGCCGGCGGCGGTAAGCTGCGTGTGCTGGCCGAACAGCCAGAGCGGGGCAAAGCCCTGATGCGGGCCTGTCACGCCCGCCGTGTCATGCGTGGTCACCTCTCCCGCCGCCTCAACGGTGATCGCGCTGTGGCCGCTCTCGGCGCTCACCAGCCGCGTGTCGTTGCCGAAATGATCGGCAAAGCGTACCTCCTCGCGCGCGCCTTCGACCTTGATCGCCCAGGAGCCGACGGTCTGCGTACGTCCGCTCAGGGGCAGCAGGCGCAGCCGCTGCAGCAGATATTGCACCGGCGCATCGTAGTGGTACTCGGTGCGATGGGTGATCTTGAGCCGCATGACGCCCGCCCTCAGCCCCCTCAATGGAACCGGTAATCCTGGGCGATCTCGTCGCCCAGCCTGGTGTTGTCGCGAATGAACTCGGCCAGGAACTCGTGCAGGCCGTGATCGAATATATCCTTGATCGAGCCTCTCTTGAGCAACGCCTGGATCTTCTCGGCCGTGGCGTGGCAGGCATGGCGCTCGCCATAGTCGTCGGCGAGGAATTTCAGGTGCTCGCCGAGGAAGCGATAGCAGAAGGTCAGCGAGCGCGGCATGCGCACATTGAGGATCAGATAGTCGGCGATATTCGTCGGCTTGTAGTCGGCTTCATAGACCCAGCGATACGAGCGGTGCGCCGACACCGAGCGCAGGATCGACTCCCACTGGTAATTGTCCAGCGTCGAGCCGACCCAGGACAGCGAAGGTAGGAGCACATAATATTTCACATCGAGGATGCGCGCCGTATTGTCGGCGCGCTCGACATAGGTGCCGAGCTGCGAGAAGTCGAAAATCTCGTTGCGCAGCATCGTGCCGTAGAACGAACCGCGGATCAGCGCCGTCTCGCGCTTGATGGCATCGAGCACCGTCGGCAGGTCGCGCTCGTCGATCGGCCTCGCCAGCATGCGCTTCAGCGACATCCAGGCTTCGTTGATGCTTTCCCAGGTCTCGCGCGTCAGCGCCGTTCGCACCATGCGGGCATTGTTGCGAGCCGTCTCGATCGACGACATCGTGCTCGACGGGTTCGAAGTGTCGCGCAGCAGGAAGTCGGAGACGTTGGCGGCAGTGTAGTCCTGGTATTTCTGCGAGAACGCATAGTCGGAGCCGGCGCTAAGCAGCACCGAATTCCATTCCTCCGACGCATTCTGCGTGCGCGTCAGCGCCATGCGCAGGCCGGCATCGACGAGGCGCGCCATGTTTTCGGCCCGCTCTATATAGCGGTTCATCCAGTAGAGACCGTTGGCGGTGCGGCCGAGAAGCATGTGGCTTTGCCTAGCGAGTGGTGAATAGTGAATGGTGAATAGTGAGTAGTATCCAGCAACACTTCGTCATTGCCATCCTCTCGTAACCAGGCATCCGACCATTCACCATTTTACCATTCACCATTCACCGCTCTAGTCGTCGAGAACCCACGTATCCTTCGTCCCGCCCCCTTGCGAGGAATTGACGACAAGCGAACCCTGCTTGAGCGCCACGCGCGTCAAGCCACCCGGCACGATCTGGATTCGGTCGGAAACCAGCACGTAAGGCCGAAGATCGACATGGCGCGGTGATAGACCCTTTTCGGTCAGGATCGGGCAGGTCGACAGCGCCAGCGTCGGCTGGGCGATGTAGTTCGAGGGCTTCGCCTGCAGCTTCTTGGCGAACTCCTGGCATTCCTTCTTGGTCGCGGCCGGGCCGACCAGCATGCCGTAGCCGCCCGAGCCGTGCACTTCCTTGACCACCAGCTCGCTGATGTGCTCGAGCACATATTTGAGGCTGTCCGGCTCCGAGCAGCGCCAGGTCGGGATGTTGCCGAGAATGGCCTTGCGGCCGGTGTAGAACTCGACGATCTCCGGCATGTAGGAATAAATCGCCTTGTCGTCGGCGATGCCGGTGCCCGGCGCATTGGCGATGGTGATGTTGCCGGCGCGGTAGACATCCATGATGCCCGGCACGCCGAGCGCGGAGTCCGGGCGGAAAGTCAGCGGATCGAGGAAGGCGTCGTCGACGCGCCGGTAAAGCACGTCGATCTGCTTGTAGCCTTCGGTCGTGCGCATCGCGACATGGCCGTCGACGACGCGCAGATCCTGCCCCTCGACCAGTTGCACGCCCATCTGGTCGGCGAGGAAGGCATGCTCGAAATAGGCCGAGTTGTAGGAGCCTGGCGTCAGCACTGCGATGGTCGGCGCGCCCTTGGCGCTTTGCGGCCTGACCGCTGCGAGCGACTGGCGCAGGAGCTGCGGATAGTTCTCGACCGGCCGCACCTTGATCTTCTGGAACAGCTCCGGAAAGAGCTGCATCATCGTCTCGCGGTTCTCCAGCATGTAGGAGACGCCGGACGGCGTGCGGGCATTGTCCTCCAGCACGTAGAACTCGTTCTCCGATATGCGGACGATATCGACGCCGATGATATGGGTGTAGACGCCCGCCGGCGGCCTCACCCCGATCATCTCGGGCAGGAAGGCCTCGTTCTTCGCGACAAGCTCCCTCGGCACCCGTCCGGCGCGCAGGATCTCCTGGCGGTGATAGATGTCGTCGAGAAACGCGTTCAGCGCCTGCACGCGCTGCTCGATGCCCTGCGTCAGCCGGCGCCATTCCTGGCCGGAGAGGATGCGCGGCACGATGTCGAAAGGGATCAGCCGCTCGGAAGCTTCCTGCTCGCCATAGACGGCAAAGGTGATGCCGGTCTTGCGGAAGACGCGCTCCGCGTCCTGCATTTTCTGGGTAAGCCTGGCCGGGTCCTGCTCCTTCAGCCAGCGATCGTAAGCCTCGTAAGGTCTTCTCAATCCGGAAACTTCCGGAAGCATTTCGTCGAACGCTGCCAATCGTGTACTCCCCTATGAGGCCATTTCACTGGCCTCGCCGGAGAAAATCAAGGGCAATCGATGATTTAGGAAGCCGTGACGGCCACTCTATGCAAATTGCCTAAATTTAAGGCACAGGCGGCAAGGTCGGGTCAGCCCCTGCTTGCCAGCGGGGCATCGCCAGGCCGGTCAGAACGCCCGGAAGGTCACGATGGTGAAGGTGTCTTTGATTCCGGGCAGGATCTGCACCCGCTCATTGACGAAGTGGCCGATATCCTCCTCGTCGTCGACGTAGAATTTGGCGAGCAGGTCATAATTGCCGGCGGTCGAGTAGATTTCGGACGCGATCTCGGCGTCGGCAAGCGCGCTGGCGACCTCATAGGCCTTGCCCAGATCGCATTTAATCTGCACGAAAAATGCCTTCATTGCCCGGTCCTGCCGCCTGCATCATGAATGAGCGGCCCTTGTGGCAGACTGCCGCCCGGCTTTCAAGCTTCACGCGCCGCGCGGCTCAAAGAGCACCCGGTTCCGCCTCCGGCGGCGAAATAGGCGAAATCTTCGCGGGTCGGTGAAACCACGCCACGCCGCTACGCGTATGTTAGAGTCGTTCGCCAAGCGAATTCCGGGAGGCAGGCCATGCGCCGCGCTTTGTTCGCAATAGCTCTTGTTCCGATGTTGATGACCACGCTTGCCTTCGCCGGCGATGCGGAGGTCAAGGCCGCGCAGACGGTTATCGACAGCCAATTGAAGGCCTTCATCGCCGATGACGGCACCGCCGCCTATAGTTTCGCCGCGCCGAACGTGAAGCAGATCTTTCCGACCGTCGACACCTTCATGAACATGGTGACGAACGGCTATGCGCCGGTGCGAAAGCCCCAATCCTATTCCTTCGGCAAGGTTGAGGAGACAGGGCCTGGCTCGATCGTCCAGCAGGTGCTGATCGTCGGACCGGACGGCAAGGAGTACGAGGCGGTCTATACGCTTGAGCAGCAGGCGGATGGCAGTTTCAAGATCACCGGCTGCAGCCTGCGCGCCTCGACTTCGGTCAGCACCTGAGCAATTCCGGGACCGCGTGCGACGTCCGGAATTTGGCTGGCCTCGCACTCAATCCCGGCGCTGATACAGCGTCCAGGCCAGGCCTGAAAGACCCCAGCTCGTCGAAGCATCGACACGCTCATAGGCCGATCTGCAGGCCGGCGCGGCGTCGACATATTGCGGCTGCCGGTCGATGGACCCCTCGAGGATCAGCCAGGACGGATGTTCGTCACATATCTTGTCCATGGCGACAAACGAGGCCTGACGCCCGAGCCGTTTGGCAAAATAATCGACGGTCATGACGGTCCGGAATTCCTGGTTGGTAGCGTAGTCGGCTGCGCCGTCACGCGTCATTTTGTCGACCATCGCGGCGTAGGACCCCCGCCCATATTCGTAGAATGGCAGCAGAAGCGTTGTCGTGCCGGCGAGGATTGCCGCCATTGCGGCCGCCGCGAACAGACGGTACCTGCCTCCGGCGGCGAAACCACGCCCAAGCAGCTCGCCCGCCCACAGCAGCATCAATGTTGCGGGAACGAGGAAGTAGCGCGGGAATTCGGCATTGGGCGGTCGTGCCATCGCCATGATAACGGGCAATCCGACGATCCCAATGACATAGAGGCTGGCTCGCCGATCGCGCCAGGTGGCGGCGCAGACGCAGACGAGCCCGCAGGCGGCAACGATGGATACCCAGTCGCCGATCCAATCCAGCACGTCAAACAGGTAGCGGATCATTCCGCCATAGCCCTGCCCGAAGGCGTGAAGCGAGAATGGCAGGACGCCACCGATCCTGAAGCCGAACAGCAGCGAGCCAATCAGCATGCAGGCGGCAAGCGGCAGCACGGCCAGGAAGGCTGGCGCGAAGATCTGACCGAGTTCCACATTGACCCGCCCGAGGCTGCCGGTGCGCCGCCAGACGATCCAGGCGGCCCAGGCAACCAGGACAGCCACGGTTTCCACCATGATGAGATGGGACAGAAAGCCGAGGAGGACGATCGCCCCGAACGCGACGCCCGAACCTCTTCCGTCGAGCCGGCGCTCCAGGAACATGACGGCAAGAAGCGTGAACAACACCAGGCCGGCATAGCCTCTCGCTTCCGAGCCATAGTGAACCATCGGATAGCTGATGGCGAACAGCAGGCTTGTGGCGACAGCTGCCCACCGGCCTCGAGCAGCCGCTCCCGCGGCAAAGACGGCACCGACACCCAGCGCTATCGACAGTCCGCGCTGGAGCAATGGCGAGGCATCGGCGCCGACAAGGTAGAGATAGATCGAATTGAGGAAATGGTTGTTGTCATGATTTATGCGCCAGAATATCTGGTCGATCGAGGTGAGCGGCTCAAGCTGCACCAGGCTCCAGATCTCATCTAGCCAGAGGTCGCCACGCGCGCCGAGCACCCGCAGGGCGAGGCCGGCGAGCCCGATGACCGCGACGGCCGGCAACACCGCTCCCGTCCATTGCTGAACGGCGGCAGCAGACTCGCGAGAGCCGCTAGCGCGATTTGTCTGCGCCTCGCCTGACACCGAGGCTTGTTCCGAGACGAGCAAGGTCTGCGCCTTTGCCTGAGATCACCCCGGCAATCTTTATATTCGCAGTCGTTTCAAAATAGTTCGCACGTGCCTCAAGCAGAGGCTTGGGGACCTCGGCCTCAGCACATAAACCGGTGTTCAGTAGCGAGCCCTGCCGCCGGACATGTCGAATACCGCGCCCGTGTTGAAGCTGACGGCATCCGAGCAAAGCCAGAGCACCAGCGCCGCGACCTCGTCGACGGCGCCAAGGCGCTTGAGCGGACTTGCGCCGATCATGTCGCTGACGACTTGATTGCCAAGTCGCCTGATAAGCTCGGTATCGATCGGCCCCGGCGCGACGCAATTGACGCGGATATCGGTGTCACTGACTTCACGGACAAGGCTTTGGTAAAAGCGATGATACCTGCGCTCGCCGCCGAATAGGCCGCAAGGTTAGGCAATCCCTCCTTGCCGGCCAGCGACCCCATATTGACGATGCGGCCGCTGCCGGTCTTGCGCATGAACGGCAAAACCTGATGTGTGACCTCGAACGTCCCGATGAGATTGATCCCGATGATGCGCTGCCACTCGGCCGGCTCGAAACCCTCGAAGCTGCGATACGGGCCGAGATAGCCGGCATTGTTGACGAGAATATCGACCCGGCCGCTCTCGGCGATCACTTCGCTCAGCGCATTTCCGATATCGCCTGCCTTGGTTACATCGACTGTCTGGCTGCGGGTTCCGTCGAGTGGCGCTGGATCGGCATCCCATATCCAGACGTCACATCCGGATCGCGCCAGTTGCATGGCTACGGCCTTGCCGATGCCCCTCGATCCGCCGGTCACGATCGCCGTCTTGCCGGCGAAATCGAACGTCACAGCCATGGCTGATCCCTCAAGACAGGACTCTGCTCCCAGGCAGAACGTCCGTCAATCGGCGGGACCAGCGGCTAGATCGCCGGAATGTCGCCCCTCGCCCAGCCTTCGGCGATCTCGGCGGCGCGCGCTTCAAAAGCCTGCGCCTCGATGGCCACCCGGATGTCCTGCATCAGCTTCTGATAATAGGACAGGTTGTTCCAGGTCAGCAGCATGGCGCCAAGCGATTCCTGCGAACGCACGAGGTGGTGCAGGTAGGCGCGCGAGTAATCGCGCGCGGCCGGGCAGTCGCTTTCCTCGTCGAGCGGCCGCGGATCGTCGGCATGGCGGGCATTCCTGAGATTGACTTTGCCGCGGCGCGTATAGGCGAGGCCATGGCGGCCGGCGCGCGTCGGCATCACGCAGTCGAACATGTCGATGCCGCGCGCCACCGATTTCAAGATATCGTCCGGCGTGCCGACGCCCATCAGGTAGCGCGGCTTGTCGGCCGGCAGTTCCGGACAGGTGATGTCGAGCATCTCCAGCATCACTTGCTGCGGCTCGCCGACAGCCAGCCCGCCGACGGCATAGCCTTTCAGATCCATCGCCTTCAGCGCCTGAGCCGAACGCACGCGCATCGGCGCGCTGTCGCCGCCCTGGACGATGCCGAACATCGCCTTGCCCGGCTGATCACCGAACGCAATCTTGCAGCGCTCGGCCCAGCGCAGCGACAATTCCATGGCTCGCTCGATCTCCTTGGGCTTGGCCGGGAGTGCCGTGCACTCGTCGAGCTGCATCTGGATGTCGGAATCGAGCAGTCCCTGGATCTCGATCGACCGCTCCGGCGACATTTCGTAAGGCGCGCCGTCGATATGCGAGCGGAAGGTGACGCCCTGTTCGGTCAGCTTCCTGAGCTTCGACAGCGACATGACCTGGAAGCCGCCGCTGTCGGTCAGGATCGGATGCGGCCAGCGCGCGAACTCGTGCAATCCGCCGAGCCTGGCCACGCGCTCGGCGCCGGGCCGCAGCATCAGATGATAGGTGTTGCCGAGGATGATGTCGGCACCGACGCCGCGCACTTGATCCATATACATGGCCTTGACGGTGCCGCCTGTGCCGACCGGCATGAAGGCCGGCGTGCGGATCTCGCCGCGCGGCATCGAGACAAGGCCGCGCCTGGCCTTGCCGTCGCTGGCAAGCACCTTGAAGGAAAAAGTTTCAGCCATTGAATTCCTTGTCGTGCACCGGCGCATCGGGCGCCTGCTCGTCGAGCGACTGCCGGTAGCGGATGCAGCCGCGCATGAATTTCGGCCAGGGCGGCACAGCGATCGCAGGCTCGGTCTTTTCCGGCAAAAGGTCCCATAGATCGGGATGATGCCAGCACAGATCATGCCCGGTCGTATCGCGATGCGCCCGGATGCCGGCGCGCAGCTTCCTCACTTCCGCGATCAGCGTGTCGCGGTCCATGCCGTCGAGATCATCGTCCATCGCTCGTCTCCGCTCGGTAAAGCAGGCTGGCGTCGCCATAGGAGTAGAACCTGTAGCGGTTCTCGATGGCATGCACATAGGCCGCACGCATCGTCTCCAGCCCGCTGAAGGCCGAGACCAGCATGAAAAGCGTCGAGCGCGGCAGATGGAAATTGGTCATCAGCATGTCGGCGGTGCGGAACTGGTAGCCGGGCGTGATGAAGATGTCGGTCGGTCCGGACCAGGGCTCGATCCTGCCGTCGTCACGCGCCGCGCTCTCCAGAAGCCGCAGCGACGTCGTGCCGACGCAGACGATCCGCCCTCCCCGCTCCTTGGCCGCGTTGAGCGCCGCCGCTGTCTCGGCATCTACCGAGCCGGTCTCAGCATGCATCTTGTGATCGGCCGTGTCGTCGGCTTTGACTGGCAGGAAGGTGCCGGCGCCGACATGGAGCGTGACGAAGCGGCGTTCGATGCCTTTGGCGTCGAGCGCGGCAAACAGCTCCGGCGTGAAATGCAGCCCGGCGGTGGGAGCCGCGACGGCGCCTTCTTCTCTGGCGTAAATGGTCTGGTAGTCGGCGCGGTCGCGCTCGTCGTCGTCGCGCTTCGAGGCGATATAAGGCGGCAGCGGGATATGGCCGACGGCATGCAGCGCCTCGTCGAGGAACGGCCCGGAGAGGTCGAAGCCGAGCAGCGCCTCGCCCGCCTCGCCCTTTTCGATCACCGTCGCGTCGAGCTGGCCGAGGAAGCAGGAATTGCCGTCATGGCCGAAATGGATGCGGTCGCCAGCGGCGATGCGCTTGCCCGGCCGCATGAAGGCCTGCCAGCGATCCGGCGCCACGCGCATATGCAGCGTCGCCTCGACCTGCGCCACGGCCTCGCCGCGCTTGCGCACGCCTTTGAGCTGCGCCGGAATGACCTTGGTGTCGTTGAACACCAGCACGTCGCCTTCGCGAAGCACCGACGGCAGGTCGCGGACGACGCGATCCTGCAGCGTTTCGCCCGGTTTGACGACCAGCAGCCTGGCGCTGTCGCGCGGCTCCGCCGGGCGAAGCGCTATGCGCTCCTCCGGCAGGTCGAAGTCGAACAGGTCGACGCGCATCAGAAAAGCCGGATGAGCAGCGCCCCGGCGAGCAGCATTACCGCGCCGGCGACACGGCCGAGCGAAATTTCGCGCACCGCGACGCCAAGGAAGCCGACGCGGTCGATCAGCATGCCGGCGAGCAACTGCCCGGCGACCAGGAAGGCCATGAGAGCCGCGGCGCCAATGCGCGGCGTGAGAATGGTGGAGAGCGTGACATAGAAGCCGCCGAGCATGCCGCCGGCGATGAACAGCCAGGGCGCCGGCGCCTTCCAGTCGAGCGAGATGCCCTGCAGCCTCACCACCGCGAAGGCAATGATGCCAAGCACGATAGCGCCCGACAGGAAGGAGAACGCCGCCGCCGCGACCGGGAGGCCGAGGCCGCGCGCCAGCTGCGAATTGATAGGCGCCTGGACGGCGATGAAGGCGCCGGACAGGATGCCAAGCAGGGACCAGACTGCGCCCATCGTTCCGCCTTTACTTGACGTCGGCCGCGACCTTCAGCGACACGATCTTGTCGGGATCCTGCACCGGCTCGCCGCGCTTGATCTTGTCGACATTCTCCATGCCTTCGATGACCTGGCCCCACACCGTGTACTGGCGGTTGAGGAAGGCGGCGGCGTCGAAACAGATGAAGAACTGCGAATTCGCCGAGTTCGGGTTCTGGGCCCGAGCCATAGAGCAAGCGCCGCGGCCGTGATTGGCGTTGGAGAACTCGGCCTTGAGGTCCGGCTTGTCGGAGCCGCCCATGCCCGCGCGCGACGGCGCGTAGGTGGGCTTGCTCGAATTGCCGAACTTGACGTCGCCGGTCTGCGCCATGAAGCCGTCGATGACGCGGTGGAACACCACGCCGTCATAGGCGCCCTCACGCGCAAGCTCCTTGATGCGGGCGACGTGGCCGGGGGCCAATTCGGGGTACATTTCGATGACGACCTGGCCCTTGGTCGTTTCCATGATGAGCGCGTTCTCGCGGTCCTTGATCTCAGCCATGTCAGAAATCCTTTTTGAAAATTGAGGGGTTTATTTGCGGTCGGCGGCGATGCGAACCTTGATCATGCGGTCGGGGTCGGCGACCGTGCCGTTGTTGGCCTCGTCGCCCTTCTTGATCTTGTCGACGAGGTCCATGCCGCCAACCACCTTGCCGACGATCGTGTACTGGCCGTCGAGGTTCGGCGCTGGCGCGAACATGATGAAGAATTGCGAGTTGGCTGAATTCGGGTCCTGCGAACGAGCCATGCCGACCACGCCGCGGGTGAACTGCTCGCTCTGCGAGAACTCGGCCGGCAGGTCGGGCAGGTCGGAACCGCCGGTGCCGACGGCTTCGGCGTTAAAGCCCTTCTTCATGTTGCCAAACTTGACGTCGCCCGTCTGCGCCATGAAGCCGTCGATGACGCGGTGGAAGGCGACATTATCATAGGCGCCGTCGCGCACCAGCTTCTTGATCTGCGCGACATGCTTGGGCGCCAGATCGGGGCGCAGCGCGATGGTCACGTCGCCATCCTTGAGCGTGATGATCATGGCGTTTTCCTTGTCGGCGGCAACGGCCGGCCCAGATACCGAGAAAAGGGATGCCGCAAAAAGGCCGGCAAGCACGACGAGGAACGAAGCAAGCTTCTTCAGCTGCATGGGGATCTCCGGGAAAGCCTATTTGGTGAACTTGGCGGTAAGCGCGCCGGCAACAGCCGCCGGCACGAATGGACGGATGTCGCCGCCCATCGAGGCAATCTGGCGCACGAGTGTGGCGGTAATGGTGCGCACCGACGGGCTGGCGGGGAGAAAAACCGTCTGCAGTTCCGGCGCCATCGTCTCGTTCATGCCGGCCATCTGCATCTCGTAATCGAGGTCGGTGCCGTCGCGCAGTCCCCGGATGATGATCGAGGCGCCGTGCTTGCGGGCCGCGTCGATGACCAGCCCATCGAAGGAAACGACCTTGATGCGACCGCTATCCTTGCCGAATTCGGCCTTGGTCGCGGCCTCGATCAGTTGCACGCGTTCCTCGAAGGAAAACAACGGCTTCTTGCCTGGATGGATGCCGATTGCAGCATAGACGGTGTCGGCCACCGCCAGCGAGGCTTTCAGCACATCGAGATGGCCGTTGGTCAGCGGGTCGAAGGAGCCAGCGTAAAGGGCGGTGCGTTCGGTCATGGCAGGCTTCTAGCGGGCGGGCGTACGGAAGGCAAATCCGATTAATTGCGGGCATCCGTGAACCATTTCGCGGACATGAACGACAGATGAATGCGACGATCACGAACGTTTCACGCAGCGTTCACTAGGTTGCCGCTTCAAGAGGTGAAACCAAATCACCATTTGATCCGTTGTAAGCGCAGGAGAACACGCAAATGCTGATCTACATGCTTGCCACAGCAATGACCATCGTGATGCTCATCGCGACCGCATTCGGGTTGCATCAGGAAGCGGCGCGGGTGCGCGTCAAGGCCAACACCAAGCGCCTCGATGGTTTCGCCCACCGCAACGTCTACCGCCGCCACTGATCCCCATCATGACCGAACCGGCCCAACGGGCCGGTTGAGCCGGACGAGATCCTATTCGCTCCCGCCCGTATCGTCCGCACCGGCCTCGTTCGAAGCCACGTCTTCCGCCTCTTCGTCCGACTGCGGCTCCGAAATCCGCTCCACCGAGACAACCTTTTCGCCTTCGGCCGTGTTGAAGATCGTCACGCCCTTGGTGGCGCGGCTGGCGAAGCGTATGCCGTTGACCGGCACCCGGATCACCGTGCCGCCGTCCGAAACCAGCATGATCTGATCGTCATTGCCGACGGGGAAGGTCGCGACCAGGCGGCCGATCTCGGCCGTCTTCGACACGTCGGTGGCGCGGATGCCCTTGCCGCCGCGACCCGTCAGGCGGAAATCATAGGACGACGAGCGCTTGCCGTAGCCGTATTCCGTTACCGTCAGCACGAGCTGCTCATGCGCCTTGAGGAACTCGTAACGCTCGTCGGAAAGCTCGGCTTCCTCGCCGACCTCCTCATTGGTGAGCGCGATCTCCTCTTCCTCGCCCGCTCCGCCGGCGGCAAGCCGGCGCTCGGCCGCCGCACGCTTCAGATAGGCGGCGCGCTCTGCGGGTGACGCATCGACATTCTCGATGATCGACATCGAGATGATGCGGTCGGTCTCGGCCATGCTTATGCCGCGCACGCCGACGGAATTGCGGCTCTGGAAGACGCGCACGTCGGAGACCGGGAAACGGATGCACTGGCCGGAATTCGCCGTGAGCAGCACGTCGTCATTGTCGGTGCAGGTCTCGACGCCGAGGATCTCGTCGCCCTCTTCCTCCAGCTTCATGGCGATCTTGCCGTTGCGGTTGACCTGGACGAAGTCGGACAGTTTGTTGCGGCGCACGGTGCCGCGCGTGGTGGCGAACATCACGTCGAGCTCGCCCCAGCTGCTCTCGTCCTCGGGCAGCGGCATGATCGTGGTGATGCGCTCGCCCTGCTCGAGCGGCAGCATGTTGATCAGCGCCTTGCCGCGCGATTGCGGGTTGCCGATCGGCAGCCGCCAGACCTTTTCCTTGTAGACGATGCCGCGCGAGGAGAAGAACAGCACCGGCGTGTGCGTGTTGGCCACGAACAGCCTTGTGACGAAATCCTCTTCTTTGGTCGACATGCCGGAGCGGCCCTTGCCGCCGCGGCGCTGCGCCCGGTAGAGCGACAGCGGCACGCGCTTGATGTAGCCGGAATGGCTGACGGTGACGACCATGTCCTCGCGCTGGATCAGGTCCTCGTCTTCCATATCCGCTCCGCCCTCGGAGAGCTCGGTGCGGCGCGGCGTGCCGAACTCGTCGCGGACCGCGATCAGCTCGTCCTTGACGATCTGCTGGATGCGTGCGCGAGACGACAAAATATCAAGGAAATCAACGATCTCAGCGCCGATCTTGTTCAACTCGTCGGCGATCTCGTCGCGGCCGAGCGCGGTCAGGCGCTGCAGGCGCAGATCGAGGATGGCGCGAGCCTGTTCCTCGGAGAGATTGTAGGTGCCGTCCTCGTTGATGCGGTGGCGCGGGTCGTCGATCAGCTTGATCAGCGGAGCGACGTCATGCGACGGCCAGCGCCGCTCCATCAACTGCTCGCGCGCCGTCTGCGGATCGGGCGCGGTGCGGATGAGCTTGATCACCTCGTCGATGTTGGCGACGGCGATCGCCAGGCCGACCAGCACATGCGCCCGCTCGCGCGCCTTGCGCAGCAGGTATTTGGTGCGGCGGCTGATCACCTCCTCGCGGAAGCCGACAAAGGCTTTCAGCATGTCGATCAGCGTCATCACTTCCGGCTTGCCGCCGTTCAGCGCCACCATGTTGGCGCCGAACGACGTCTGCAGCGGCGTGAAGCGGTAAAGCTGGTTGAGGATGACGTCGGCGACGGCCTCGCGCTTCAGCTCGATGACGACCCTGTAGCCCTGGCGGTCGCTCTCGTCGCGGATGTCGGAAATGCCGTCGATGCGCTTTTCGCGCACCAGCTCGGCCATCTTCTCGATCATCGCCGCCTTGTTCACCTGATAGGGAATCTCGGTGACGACGATGGATTCACGGTCGTTGCCGCGCCTTTCGATCTCGACGCGGCCGCGCATGACGATCGAGCCGCGGCCGGTGGAATAGGCGCTGTAGATGCCGGAGCGGCCAAGCACGATGCCGCCGGTCGGAAAATCGGGGCCGGGCACGATCTCCATCAGCGCCGGCAGATCGATGGCCGGGTTGTCGATGAGGGCGATGGCGCCGTTGCAGACTTCGCTCAGGTTGTGCGGCGGAATGTTGGTGGCCATGCCGACGGCGATGCCGCCGGAACCGTTGACCAGAAGGTTCGGGAAGCGCGCGGGCAATACCTTCGGCTCTTGTTCGGCGCCGTCGTAATTGTCCTGAAAATCGACCGTTTCCTTGTCGATATCCTCCAGGAGCTCATGCGCGACCTTGGTGAGCCGCGACTCGGTGTAGCGCATGGCCGCGGGCGGGTCGGCGTCGATGGAGCCGAAATTGCCCTGCCCGTCGATCAGCGGCACGCGCAGCGACCAATCCTGCGCCATGCGCACCAAAGCGTCATAGATCGAGGCGTCGCCATGCGGATGGTATTTACCCATCACGTCGCCGACGATGCGCGACGATTTCACATGCTTGCGGTTCCAGTGGTAACCGCCCTCTTGCATAGCGTAGAGGATGCGCCGGTGCACCGGCTTCAGGCCGTCGCGCACATCGGGCAGCGCGCGGCTGACGATCACGCTCATGGCGTAATCGAGATAGGAGCGCTGCATCTCCTCGATGATCGAAATCGGCTCGATGCCGGTGGGGCCGCCGTCCGGCCCGCGCGGTGTCTTCTGGTCGGTCAAATCAGGTCACAATCCAGTCGGGAATCACTGCATGCTTATATAGGAAGCCTCGCCGAAACTCCAATGTCGGCCGGACTTTTCCAGAGACAATTTTGATGGTAATTTCAAATGGATACCGCAGATTGCGACGATATGGCCACAGTGCATTTCGCCCCGAAGTCGCGGTTGAAGGGGCATAGGCCGGCAATGGATCGTCACCCTGAGATGGGCGCGGCAGTCGCGGCGAACTCCTGGTTGCCCCTGCGCGCCTTGAGCGGCTGGACGACAAAAGACCTCAACGGCGACCTAGCGGCAGGCATCACGCTCGCGGCGATCGCCATTCCCGAACAGATGGCGACGGCGCGCCTCGGCGGTTTCGCGCCGGAGATCGGCTTTTTCACTTTCGTCGCCGGCTCGGTCGCCTTCGCGCTGCTCGGCGCCAACCGCCAGTTGTCGGCGGGCGCGGATTCGACGATCACGCCTCTGTTCGCCGGCGGCCTGGCGCTGATCGCCACCGCCGGCTCGCCGCATTACCTGGCGCTGGCTGCCATGCTGGCGCTGATGGTGGGGCTGCTGGTGGCGCTCAGCGGCATTTTCCGTCTCGGCTGGATTGCCGATCTCCTGTCCGTGCCGGTCACGACCGGTTTCCTCGCCGGCATTTCCGTCCATATCATCGTCTCGCAACTGCCCTCCTTGCTCGGCCTGCCGGCCGAAAGCGGCGAGACGGTGCGGCGCGCTGGCGAGATCGCCGCCAATCTCCACCTCACCAATCCCTGGAGCCTGGCAATCGGCCTCGGCGTCTTCGCCATCGTCTTCGCCGCCGGACAGGTCAGCGCGCGGATCCCGGCGGCGTTGATCGGCATGGTCCTGGCGACGCTTGGCTTTGTCGCCTTCGACTTGAAGAGCAGGGGCGTCGAGGTGCTCGGCGCCTTGCCGAACGGCTTGCCGGTCCCCGGCATGCCGACCGCCGACTTCCACGACGCGCAGGCCCTTATCCCGCTGGCATTGCTGATCGCCATCGTCGTCATGGTGCAGACGGCGGCCACCAGCCGCTCCTTCCCGCCGCGGGATGGCGAAGCGCCCGACGTCAACCGCGATTTCGTCGGCGTCGGCGCGGGCAGCATCCTGGCCGGCCTGTTCGGCGCCTTTGCCGTCAACGCCAGCCCGCCGCGCACGGCCATCGTTGCCCAGACAGGCGGCCGCTCGCAGCTTTCGGGCCTGATCGCGGCGGCCATCGTGCTTGCGCTCGGCGCTTTCGGCGGCAGCCTGCTTGCCAATGTGCCGCAGGCTGCGCTTGCCGGCGTGCTGATGTTCGTGGCCCAGCACATCCTGCGCTGGCAGGTCTTCGCCAAGGTCTGGCGCCAGGCGCCGGTCGAGTTCGCGCTGATCCTGATCACCATGATCGCGATCGTCGTCCTGCCGATCGAAACCGGCGTCGCGATCGGCATCGGCCTGTCGCTGCTGCACGGCATCTGGGGCTCGACGCGCACCGAGCCGATCGAGCTGGCGCAGGTGCCGGGCACCTCGGTCTGGTGGCCGCCGAGCAGTTCCAGCCCGGGTGAACAGCATCCTGGCGTGCTGGTGGCGGCGTTCCAGGCGCCGCTTTCCTTCGTCAACGCCGACCGTTTCAAGCGCGGCCTCGCCGACCTGATCGACGCCAGGAGAGACGACGTGAAGCTGGTGGTGCTGGAGGCCAGCAACATCGTCGAGATCGACTACACCGCCGCCCAGGCGCTGATCGACACCATCCGCCATTGTCGCGACAAAGGCGCGGTCTTTGCTATCGCGCGCATGGAATCGCTGCGCGCCCAGGCGGCGCTCAAGCGGTTCGGCATCGCTGAAATCGTCGGCACAGAGCGGATATTCCACAGCGTCGACGCGGCGATCAAAACACTTGGTCCGGGGAAACCGCAGCAGCAAGAACAGGATAGCGCGCCATGATCGACCCCCGAGAGCCCATCGTCACTCCGGTCCCCGTCGAGGACCTAAGGCCGACGCAGATCACGGTCGGCATGAGGGAAGTTGCGTTGAAGCGCCAGATGATCCGGGCGCAGGACGCCAAGAGGAAGACCGGCGTCTTTGTGGGCAGGCACATGGTGCCGGTGGTGCTCGGTCCGAAAAACCGCTACTACGTCACCGATCACCATCATCTCGCCCGCGCCCTGCTCGAGGAAGGCGTCAAGGACGTGCTCGTGACCGTGATCAGCGACCTCTCCGCGCTCGACAAGGACGCGTTTTTCTTCGTGCTCGACAATCGCGGCTGGATGCACCCGTTCGACGAGAACGGCCGGCGCCGCGATTACTCGGCCATTCCAAAGACCATTGGCGAGCTGGTCGACGATCCTTACCGGAGCATGGCGGGCGAACTGCGCCGTCAGGGCGGCTTCGCCAAGGACACGACGCCGTTCAGCGAATTCATCTGGGCTGATTTTTTGCGCCGGCGCATCGACCAGGATGCGGTTGCCAAGAACTTCGACAAGGCGATGAAGCAGGCGCTGATTCTGGCCAAGGGCAAGGATGCGGATTACCTGCCCGGATGGTGCGGTCCGACCGACGATTGAAGGCAAAACCTACCGGGCGCCGGTCAGCTTGGCTCTGTAACTGCCCGGCGTCTCCCCCATCTGGCGCCGGAACCGGCGATTGAAGGTCGACAGGTCGTTGAAGCCTGCATCGAAAGCGATCGTCGAGACCGACGCGTCCGAGCTAGCCAGGCGCACCGCGGCGCGGTGCAGCCTGATCTTCAGCAGGAACTGATAGGGCGTCATGCCGGCAACCTGCCGGAAAATGCGCAGGAAATGATACGGGCTGGTCGCCGTGCCGTCGGCGAGCTCGGCCAGCGAGAGCGGCCGTTCGGCGTTGAGCTCGATCAGCCGCACCGCTTCGGCAACCCGTTTCTGGTCGCGGCGGCTGGGTGCCCGTGCCGTTCCGGAAGGACCGGCGGCAGCCGCGACCACCGCGCCGGCAATGCGCAGGCCGAGTTCCTCGAACGCCTCGTTGTCGCCCCTTTCCCGCGCAGCCTCCGCCTCTGCCAGCACCGGAGTCAGCGACGGCAAAGGCGGCAGGCGCGGATCGGCGAAGCCCAGGCGCTTCGCGCCCGGCAGTTCGGCCACGACGCGCTCTAGATAGGCCGGTGAAAAATGGAAGGAAAGGCAGCGGTCGCCGGCGCCGTGCTCATGCCCGCATTCATAGCAGGCGCCAGGATTTCCAAGCAGGATGGCGCCTGGCGCCAGCATCGCGGTACCCTGGCTCGTGCGATAGCGGAACGTGCCATTGGTCACCGCGGCGACGCAGAAGGCGCGATGCTCCTCCTCGAACGGCCTGTCGCCGGCGGCGGCGGTACAGATCACGTCGGACACCTGCCAACCAGGTCCCGAAGCAACGGTTTTATCAGTCGTCGCCATCACCGAAAGATAGCAATTTTTCCCAAGCGCAGAACCCCGCAATGCCGTTACTGCTCGCCCTCTCCTGACAAACGAGGCAGCAGCCATGATCGATTCTTTTGCCGAAGCCCTGCACAGCGGTAGCCCCAATCCGGATCTCGCCGAAAAGCTGAAGCTCTACGGCCGCTTCATCGGCGCCTGGACGTTCGATGCCACACGCATCCTGGATGACGGGACCAGACTGACGGGCCGCGGCGAGGTGCATTTCGGCTGGGTCCTGGAAGGCAGGGCGGTACAGGACGTATGGATCCTGCCCGCGCGCGACGCCGGTGCCCAAAACTCGCTCGGGCCGTGGACCTTCTACGGCACGACATTGCGCGTCTACGACCCCGGCGCCGACGCCTGGCACATCTTCTGGAGCGACCCGCGCAACCAATACTACAGCCGGCAGCTCGGCCGCGCCGAGGGCGACACGATCGTCCAGGTCGGTGCCGACGGCACCGGCGCGTCGGTGCGCTGGAGCTTTGCACGCATCACCGAAAACTCGTTCCGCTGGCTCGGCGAGCGCTCCCACGACGGCGGCGCGACCTGGCGCATGGAGGTCGAGTTTCTGGCGCGGCGCGTGAATGAAGCTCGATAGCGATCGAAAAGCCGCGATCCTTCGCGCCCCCCCTGCCCTGCCGGGCATCTCCCCCACTTGCGGCTAGGGCATGCACACTTTGGTGATGGCGTGCATGGCAGCTTGGCGCATGCATTTCTTCTGCCGCGCTGGTCGACCCCCACTCCGTCTCGGCTTCGCCGAGCCACCTCTCCCCCGATCGACGGGGTAGAGGAAAGGCGCCAAGCTTTTTTTGCCATCAACGCTCGTCCAGCAACGCTCCCTTCCTTTCCCTCCGGAGGGGGGAAAGGTGGCGCTGCGAAGCAGCGACGGATTGGGGGAACCACGCGGCAATCAAGCCTCGGCCTGATCAGTCACGCCAGTCACGAAAGATGTGCATAGCGTAGCCACTTTGGGGCAGATTGGCAGCTTTGGCGACGGCGAGGAGGGCGCTGTCCCGCCTGCTTTCACAGCTTCGCGCACCCATTTCCCCTCCCGGCTGTTTCCAGCGCCCGGGCTTTGCTCTACCAATTGCAGAGGCTGGGCTTCGCCTGGCGGGAGGGGACCAGCGATGCCGAGTTTCGACAGCCTGTTCAACGCCTTCGTCACCATCCTGGTGACCATCGACCCGCCGGGACTGGCGCCGCTCTTCCTCGCCGTCACGCGCGGCATGAACCGCGAGGAGCGCCAGCAGGTCTCGGTTCGCGCCTCGGTGATCGGCTTCCTGGTCATGGCGCTGTTTGCGATCGCCGGCGCCTCGATCCTGTCGGTGTTCGGCATCACGCTGCCGGCCTTCCGCGTCGCCGGCGGTTTTCTCCTGTTCTTCATCGCCTTCGAAATGGTGTTCGAGCGCCGCCAGGACCGCAAGGAGAAGATCGGCGACGTCGCCATCACCAAGGACATGATCCACAACATCGCCGCCTTCCCGCTGGCGATCCCACTGATCGCCGGCCCCGGCGCCATCTCGGCAACCGTGCTCTTATCGGGGCATTTTGACGGCTTTGCCGCCCAGGCAGCCCTGGTCGGCATCATCTTCCTCTGCCTCGTCATCACCTATCTTGTGTTCGTGCTGTCGGAACGCATCGACCGCATCCTCGGCCAGACCGGCCGCTCGATCCTGACCAGGCTGCTGGGCGTGATCCTGGCGGCGCTCGCCGTGCAATTCGTGGCGGACGGCGTCAGAGCGCTGATGGCCGCTTGAGCGACACCCCTACTGCCTTACTTGGCCCCCGTCTCGATCACTTCGAAATCATGCGTAAGCGTCGCGGTCTTGGCCATCATGGCGCTAGCCGAGCAATATTTCTCGATCGAGAGGTTGATCGCCCGTTTCACCTTGTCGTGCGACAGGGCTCTGCCCTTGACGATGAAATGCATGTGGATGCGGGTGAACACTTTCGGGTCGGTCTCGGCCCGATCGGCGTCGAGTTCCACGACACAATCCTCGATCGCCTCGCGGCCTTTCTCGAGGATGTGCACGACATCATAGGCCGAGCAGCCGCCGGTGCCGATCAGCACCAGTTCCATCGGACTCGGTCCAGGCGTCTTGCCATCCGGCCCATGCGCGGTGCCAAGCACGACCTTATGGCCGGTGCCGGACTCGCCGACAAAAGTGCGTTCCTCAACCCATTTGACGCGTGCTTTCACGATGATCTTCCTTACGGGGTTACTGGCCGAGCACCACGGCGTGCATAATTCGCCCCGGCAGCAGCGTGAAGACGCCCGCGCCGATCAAAGCGAAGAAATAGAGCGAGATCATCACCTTGCGGTGCTTCGCCACACGGTGGTTGCGCGCATGCCAGACCGCCAGCGGCACGGTGACCAGCACCAGGATCGACAACAGATGGATCGGGCTGAACGGACCGACGAGCCGTATCTGCTGGATCCAGAAGCTCGATATGGCGATGACCAGCATCAGCGCCACCCAGGCATAGCCCAGCACGCGGTGACGCACATTGCCTTTCGGCAGCGCCAGCTGGGCGCCGCCGATGGCTAATGCGGCGAAGGCCGCGAAGGCATGCCATGGAATGGGAGGAGGCGCCGACAGAAGCGGTCCGAGCGACATCGCGCCTTCCCCCTAAACGATCATGTCGAGAGACGCTTAGAACGGGATCTCGTCGTCCAGCTCGCGCGACGAGCCGCCGCCACCGCCGCCCCTGGAACCGCCGCCGCCGCCCCGGCTGAAACCTTCGTTGGGGCCGGACTGGCCGAAATCGGAACCGCGGCTGCTGCCGCCGCCGGAATAGTTGCCGACCTGGCCGCCGCCGCCCTCGCCGCGCGCGTCGAGCATCTGCAATTCACCGCGGAATTTCTGCAGCACGATCTCGGTCGTGTAGCGGTCATTGCCGGTCTGATCCTGCCATTTGCGGGTCTGCAGCTGGCCTTCGACATAGACCTTCATGCCCTTCTTCAAATACTGCTCGGCCACCTTGGCGAGCTGGTCGTTGAAGATCACGACATTGTGCCACTCGGTCTTTTCCTTGCGCTCGCCCGAGTTCTTGTCGCGCCAGCTTTCCGAGGTGGCGACGCGGATGTTGACGACCGGATCGCCGGAATTCAGGCGGCGGATTTCCGGGTCCGCCCCGAGATTGCCGACCAGAATGACCTTGTTGACGCTACCCGCCATCTTACTTCTCCGCGCTCATCCGAAACAAATTTTAAGTCGCTCACCTTACAGCCTTGAGGCCACCCATGCCCGTAAAGGCTGGCTTTTCCCACAAGGTTTTTGTTCTCTTTTCGTTCTAGTCTTGACTGCTACTTCTGTCAAGGATTGTCACCAAGAGGTAATGTTCTTCCATTGAAAACAAAGGGGACATTCGAATGAACATCATCACCCATAAGGATCAGCCGCGGGAAACGTGGCGGGCCGGAGGGGAAACCCGCATGCACATTGCTGCCGCCAATGGCGGGGCCGAGCTCTGCATATTCGAGCAGTGGGTGGAACCGGGAACCGGCGCGCCGACGCATTCGCATACGGTCGAGGAAGTGCTGACGGTGATTGCCGGCGAAGCCGAAATGTGGATCGACGACCGACGGGCCGTGCTCGCCGCGGCACAGTCGCTGATCATTCCCGCGCACCGCAAACATGGCTTTCGAAACGTCGATTCCGGCATGCTTCACATCCATGCCGTGCTTGCCTCGCCGATCTTCGAGGCAAGCTTCGACGGAGCCGCGCAGCCGGTGAAACGCTGGACGCCGTAAAACGGCGCTTGCCAAATCAATAAGTATCGACTTATGCTTTATCCATGATCGAAGCAGAGATTTTCCGAGCCTTGGCCGACCCGACACGACGCGCCGTCTATGAGCGGCTGACAGCCAGCGAGATGAGCGTGAGCGAGCTGCGCGCCGGCATGAGTGTGTCGCAGCCGGCGGTCTCGCAGCATCTTGCCGTGCTGCGCGGCGCCGGCCTGGTGGTCGAGCGGCGCGCCGGCCGCAACGCTTATTACCGCGCCGATCCGCAGGGGCTCGACCCGCTGCTCGGCTGGGTCGAACGCTACCGCGCCTTCTGGCCAGAGCGCATCGAGAAGTTGAAGACGGTTCTGAAGGGAATGGACCAATGACCAAGGTAGAGAACCCGACAGCGACCGAGGCGCCGCTCAGCTTCGAATGCGACCTTCCCGATCCGCCGGAGAAAGTATGGAGGGCGCTGACCGAGCCGGAGCTCCTCGCCGCCTGGATGATGCCGAACGACATCAAGGCGGAAGGCGGCAGCCGCTTCGCCTTTGCCGGACCGGATGCGCCGATAGAATGCGAAGTGCTCGAGGCCGAGCCCGGCAAGCTGCTGCGTTATTCCTGGCGCGAGTGGCCCGGCGCGAAGGACGCGGACCAGCTCCCTGCCTTTGACAGCATCGTCACCTTCACGCTCGCCCGCACCGCCTCCGGAGGCACGCATCTCCGCATCGTCCATGACGGTTTCGTGCCGGTGGCCGAGCCCGTCATTGCCATTGCCGGCGCCGGTTGCAGGCTCTCGCTTTATGCCCGCAAGAACCCGGTCGCGGCCAATGCGCCTTGCATGATGCTGCGCGCCGCCTAATCAAAAGGACTGAGGAAACCCGTCATGAGCATTGCCAATCTGGTGCCGATGGTCATCGAGCAATCGAGCCGCGGCGAACGTTCCTTCGATATCTTTTCGAGGCTGCTGCGCGAGCGCATCGTCTTCATCAACGGCGAGATCAACGACACCGTTTCGGCGCTGGTCTGCGCGCAGCTGCTGTCGCTGGAGTCCGACCATCCCGACAAGGAGATCTCGCTCTACATCAACTCGCCCGGCGGCATGGTGACCAGCGGCTTCGCCATCTACGACACGATGCAATACATCTCCTGTCCGGTGTCGACGGTCTGCATGGGCTTCGCCGCCTCGATGGGCTCCTTCCTGTTGATGGCAGGCACGCCGGGGCGGCGCATTGCGCTGCCCAACACGAGGATCGTGCTGCACCAGCCGCTGGGCGGTTTCCAGGGCCAGGCCTCCGACATCCAGCGCCATGCCGAGGACATCGTGCGCACCAAGCAGCACATGACCGAGCTCTACGCCAGGCATTGCGGCCGGACCTATGAGGAAGTGGAGCGCACGCTCGACCGCGACTATTTCATGAGCGCCGCGGAAGCCAAGGAATGGGGCCTCGTCGACCACGTCTACGACACGCGCAAGAAAGCGGCCTGACATCGCGGGGCGGACGCGCGGCAGCAATTTGATCGCTGCGCGTCTGGCATCGCTCCAGTTGCGTCAATATAGTCCGCGCATGATCAGGTCCGTTCAGCCCAGACATTTATGCGCCACGCTCGCCGCTCTTGCCGCCGCGCTGATGGGCGGCACAGCGCTTGCCGATGACAGCTCGACGCAAAAACTGCCCGGCGTCAGCGACAACTACCGCATCGCCAAGCCGGCGCCGCAGCCCGAGCCGGATGACGCGCAGCCCGCCAGCAGCGACGGCTCGTTCAAGATCGGCAACACCGATGTCAGGATCGGCGGCAGCATCACCGTTGACATGGCGACGGGCGGCACCAGGATTCCGAACCACTGAGCGTTCTCGACCCCTGCCCGTAAGGCTGAACCCACCCCCCAAAATATAAGCCCCATCCCTGCTGAGCAGACGGATGGGGCTTCATGGATCCAAAAATCCAACTTTAGCCGGGAGTGGACTGCCGGCGTTCTGTTTCGGATGCAACGCGGCGTTCGGCCGACGATCCGACTATGGTCTCTGATTGTAGGGAATCGGCAAGTCACGGTTTGTCGGGCTGGCGTTTCAAGTCTGCCCTGGCACTTATGCCCGCCGCGGCTCCATCTCCGTGTGGAGCCTCAAGGGACTGTCCGGTGGCGTCATGCTCCGCTCCTGGGTCCGTTGCGACAATGTCGTTCGAAGCGCTAATCGCTATCACCTGCGGCGTCTCGCAGGTCACCAGTTGGGCGGCGAGGCCATCGAAAGACGGCCGGCTTCGTTGACGCCTTTGAGACTGCCCCCGTGAGTCGCCGACGTCAACCGTTGAATAGCCGGTTACCGAAAAATGTGATCGCCGGGAGGTTACGTACGGGTAAGTCGAGTGGCTCCGTGAATCAACGACGCGGGCATCGGCGGCACCTGTCTTCGCGACGCTTTGGGCGATTGTTTCCACAACGCTTAACGCGACTGTTTCCACAACGCTTTGTCAGGAGCGTGTTCGGCCTTTGTTCTTTCCGCTTGCCCGCTCGCGCGAAAGGCGGTTAAACCCAGGATTGGCTTCTTCCGTCGAGATTGTGGTGTCTCTCGACGTGGCGGCGAAAATACCTACATAGGGGATGGCCGGGACGAACCCGCCCAATCCAGCAAATTCCAGATCTGAGGCGGCGACCGGCGATGGCCGACCATAAATATCTTTCCATTCGCGGGGCGCGCGAACACAATCTCAAGAATATCGATCTCGACCTGCCGCGCGACAGCCTGATCGTCATGACTGGACTGTCGGGGTCCGGCAAGTCGTCGCTCGCCTTCGACACCATCTATGCCGAGGGCCAGCGCCGCTATGTCGAGAGCCTGTCGGCCTATGCCCGGCAGTTCCTGGAGATGATGCAGAAGCCGGACGTCGACCAGATCGACGGCCTGTCGCCCGCCATCTCGATCGAGCAGAAGACCACCTCGCGCAACCCGCGCTCCACGGTCGGCACCGTCACCGAAATCTACGACTACATGCGCCTGCTCTTCGCGCGTGTCGGCATCCCCTATTCACCGGCCACCGGTCTGCCTATCGAGAGCCAGACCGTCAGCCAGATGGTCGACCGCGTGCTGGCGTTGGACGAAGGCACGCGTCTCTATCTGCTGGCGCCGATCGTGCGCGGCCGCAAGGGCGAATACCGCAAGGAACTGCTTGAGTTGCAGAAGAAGGGATTCCAGCGCGTCAAGGTCGACGGCGTCTTCTATGAGATCGCCGACGTGCCGGCGCTGGACAAGAAGTACAAGCACGACATCGACGTCGTCGTCGACCGCATCGTCGTGCGCGGCGATCTGGCGACCAGGCTTGCGGACTCGATGGAAACCGCGCTGAAGCTCGCCGACGGCTTGGCCGTGGCCGAGTTCGCCGACCGGCCGCTCGACGCCAGCCTGACCGGCGAGGACTCGGTCAACAAGTCCAAGAACGAGACGCATGAGCGCATCCTGTTCTCGGAAAAATTCGCCTGCCCGGTGTCCGGCTTCACCATTCCCGAGATCGAGCCCAGGCTGTTCTCCTTCAACAACCCGTTCGGCGCCTGCCCGACCTGCGATGGCCTCGGCAGCCAGCGCGCCATCGACCCCAACCTCGTCGTGCCGGACGAGAACGTCTCGCTGCGCGACGGCGCCATCAGCCCGTGGGCGAGGTCGACATCGCCCTATTACGCGCAGACGCTCGAAGCGTTGGGCAAGGCCTATGGCTTCAAGCTCGGCGACAAGTTCAAGGATCTGAGCGCACAGGCGAAAGAAGCCGTGCTGCACGGCACCGGCGAGCGCGAGATCACCTTCCAGTATGACGACGGCCTGCGCTCCTACAAGACCACCAAGACCTTCGAGGGCGTGATCCCCAATCTCGACCGGCGCTGGAAGGAAACGGAATCGGCCTGGATGCGCGAGGAGATCGAGCGCTTCATGTCGGCCACCCCCTGCCCCGCCTGCAACGGCTACCGGCTGAAGCCGGAGGCGCTGGCGGTGAAGATCGCGGGAAAACACATCGGCGAAGTGACCGAGCTGTCGATCCGCAAGGCCGACCATTGGTTCACCGACCTGCCGGCGCAGCTGAACGAGAAGCAGAACGAGATCGCGGTGCGCGTGCTCAAGGAGATCCGCGAGCGGCTGCGCTTCCTCAACGATGTCGGCCTCGACTATCTGACGCTGTCGCGCAACTCCGGCACGTTGTCGGGCGGCGAGAGCCAGCGCATCCGGCTCGCCTCGCAGATCGGCTCCGGCCTCACCGGCGTGCTCTATGTGCTGGACGAGCCGTCGATCGGCCTGCACCAGCGCGACAATGCGCGCCTGCTGGACACGCTCAAGCACCTGCGTGACATCGGCAACACGGTGATCGTCGTCGAGCATGACGAGGATGCGATCCTGCATGCCGATTATGTCCTCGACATCGGTCCGGCTGCCGGCATCCATGGCGGCCGCATCATCGCCCAGGGCACGCCGCAGCAGATCATGGCGACACCCGCCTCGATCACCGGCAAGTACCTGTCGGGCGAACTCGAAGTGGCGACGCCAGCGGTGCGCCGCGAGGCGAAGAAGAACCGGCGCATCAAGGTGGTCGGCGCGCGCGGCAACAATCTGAAGAACGTCACTGCGGAAATCCCGCTCGGCACCTTCACGGCTGTCACCGGCGTGTCGGGCGGCGGCAAGTCGACCTTCCTGATCGAGACGCTGTTCAAGGCGGCCTCGCGCAGGATAATGGGCTCGCGTGAGCATCCGGCCGAGCACGACCGCATCGAGGGGCTGGAATTCCTCGACAAGGTCATCGACATCGACCAGTCGCCGATCGGCCGTACGCCGCGCTCCAACCCGGCGACCTATACCGGCGCCTTCACGCCGATCCGCGACTGGTTCGCCGGGCTCCCTGAGGCCAAGGCGCGCGGCTACCAGCCGGGCCGCTTCTCCTTCAACGTCAAGGGCGGCCGCTGCGAAGCCTGCCAGGGCGACGGCGTGATCAAGATCGAGATGCACTTCCTGCCGGACGTCTACGTCACATGCGACGTCTGCCACGGCAAGCGCTACAACCGCGAAACGCTGGACGTGCTTTTCAAGGGCAAGTCGATCGCCGACGTGCTCGACATGACGGTCGAGGAAGGCGTCGAGTTCTTCTCGGCGGTGCCCGGTGTGCGCGACAAGCTGGAGACGCTGAAGCAGGTCGGCCTCGGCTATATCCATATCGGCCAGCAGGCGACGACTTTGTCGGGCGGCGAGGCGCAGCGCATCAAGCTCGCCAAGGAACTGTCGCGCAAGGCGACAGGCAAGACGCTCTACATCCTCGACGAGCCGACCACCGGCCTCCACTTCCACGATGTGGCGAAGCTGCTCGAAGTGCTGCATGAGCTGGTCGACCAGGGCAACACGGTGGTGGTCATCGAGCACAATCTCGAGGTGATCAAGACCGCCGACTGGGTTCTCGATCTCGGTCCCGAAGGCGGCGACGGCGGCGGCGAGCTGGTAGCCTCGGGCACGCCGGAAGCGATCGTGCGCGAGAAGCGCAGCTACACCGGCCAGTTCCTGAAGGAGCTTCTGGAGCGCCGGCCCGGGGGTAAGCGCGAAGCGGCGGAGTGATGGCAGGTAACGGCCTGATCTCCATCGAAAGCCGCTTCGATGCCGTCGCGGCCATGGCTGCCGGTATGAAAAAGGCTGTCGCGGCCGCGGCCGGAGCGGGCCAATCATGAGACTTGCCCGCCCCGAAGACCTCGCCGCCGTCGTTGCGCTGACCACGGATGCCTATGCGCCTTACACGCCCATCTTCGGTGGGCCGCCGATCCCTGTGACCCAAGACTACGCGCCGCGTATCGATCGCGGCGAGATCTGGCTTCTGGAAGAAGGCGCCGAACTGGCCGGATTGATCGTTCTCGAACGTCATCCCGACCACGCGATGATCTTCAGCGTCGCCGTCGCGCCGGCCTTCCAGGGCAAAAAACTCGGCATCAAATTGCTGAACTTCGCCGACGAGCAGGCGCGGTCATGGGGCGTGCCGGAGGTGCGGCTCTACACCAATGCGCGCATGGAGCGGAACATCGCGCTCTATTCCGCCTGCGGCTATCGCGAAACGGGTCGCCGCGCCAATCCGTACCGGCCAGGATGGACGCTGGTCGACATGGTGAAGCCGGTCGACCGAGTGGCCTGATCGCAGTTCAAACGGAGGAGGAAAACGATGACTGTCCAAGGAAAAATCCGCGCCGGCATGGGCGGCTGGACTTTCGAGCCCTGGGACACTTCCTTCTATCCGGAGAAGCTCGCCAAGGCCAAGCAGCTGCACTACGCCAGCCGCCAGGTGCCGAGCATCGAGGTCAACGGCACCTACTATTCCAGTTTCAAGGAACCGACCTTCGTCAAATGGGCCAGCGAGGCGCCGGAGGGCTTCGTCTTCTCGCTCAAGGGCAACCGCTTCGTCACCAACCGCCGCGTGCTCGGCGAAGCCGGTGAATCGATGATGCGCTTCCTCGGCTCCGGCGTTGCCGCGCTCGGCGAGAAACTCGGGCCGATCTTGTGGCAGTTCGCGCCGACCAAGAAATTCGATGCCGACTATTTCGAGGCGTTCCTCAAACTTCTGCCCGAGAAGCAGGACGGTGTGCCGCTGCGCCATGCTCTGGAGGTCCGCCACGACAGCTTCATCGTGCCGGAATTCCCGGCGCTCGCCCGAAAATACAATGCCGCGATCGTCTATGCCGACCATGCCAAATATCCGGCGATCGCCGACGTCACCGGCGACTTCGTCTATGCGCGGCTTCAGACCGGCAGCGACGACAACCCCGACTGCTACACGCCGAAAGGCCTCGACGAATGGGCGGGCCGCGTGAAGACCTGGGCCCAAGGCAAGCAGCCTGCCGACCTGCCGCGCGCCGACCCGAAGGCCGATGCGCCGGTCAAGCCGCGCGACGTGTTCGCCTACTTCATCACCGAAGGCAAGGTGCGCGCGCCCTTCGGCGCCATGGCGCTGATGAAGCGGGTGACAGCCTAAAGCGCGTCGCGATCCTTCGGATTCGCTCCATGCGCTTTAGGTCTTTGATTTTACGCATGTATTTATCCCGAAACCGGGTTTCCGGGAGACATGCTTTAGAGCTGCAGCCCTCCACAGCGGCCGTAGTTCAAACGCCAGAGTTTTGTTCGGCGCGCCATGCGACGCTAATCGGCCGTCGGCTTGTCGGAACCTGCCGGCCGTCTTGTCCGTTCTGTCTCAGCGGCTGACCGCGGGAGACCGCTGCGAAGTCGCAACAGCTGCTGAAGGTCGGAACTGGACGCAGCCACCTCGCGAAACGCTTGCCAAGTCCCGCAGCGTCGGAAAGGAGCGAGGAAAGATGATCGTCATCCTCGGTGCCTTGCTTACCATCGCAGGCGTCGTGTACATGGCAGGCGCCACTCTGAGGCGCGGACGACTGAGTGATCCAGCACCTCGTCCGGCGCCGAACTTGGCAACATCGGGCCCGACTTTGGAGCCGCGACGGCGCGGGCTCGGTTTCCTCGGCCTGTCGCAGAATTGGCCGGGTCTGGTGATGATGGCGATCGGCCTTATCCTGCTATTGTCGGTAATGATCCTATAACGCAGGAATCCTCGCATCTTCGCGGCGATCGTAACGTAATCGATACTTCCTTGCTCCACTAATGGTACCTACGTCAGGTTGCAGAAGCCCGGCGCCGGCAAGGACGCGTGCATGCTGCTCGACTACAATTCATTGCTTCTGGCCGTAGGCTTCTCCGCCGCTTGCCTCAGCCTCACCCTGTTTGGAACCTGGCTGGCCGCCCGTTCCGACAAGTTCCTTTTGACCTGGGCGATCAGCGTGCTGGTCGTGGGGTGCGAAGTGTTTGCCTACGACGCCTATATCAAGGCGCCAGGAACGGCCCTTGGCGTGCTGACGCTGGCGGTGCTGCTGCTGGGCTTCTCGGTCATGCTGGGCGCTGCCCATCAATTCAGGACCAGGCGCTCGCCCGTGCCGCTTACAGCGCTTGGCACCGGCATTTCCTATGCTCTCGCGCTGCCGCCCATGGCGCTCGGCTATGACGGTCTGGGCTTCATGCTGGAAAACGCTCTGGCCGCGCTGCTCCTGTTCGGCACCGCGTATGAATATTGGCGGGGCCGCGCCGAGGCGCCCGTCCATCTCATTGGCGTGTCGCTGCTCTATTCACTGACCGCGGCATCCTTCGTGCTGTGCGCGGCCGTGCTGGCGTGGGATCGCAAACTGGTTCTCGGTCACGCGCCGAGCAATTGGGCGGAGGATCTGAGCCTCGTCATCGTGATCGCCTCCATGACCGGTATCGGCGCATTGTCGTTGGCGCTCAACCAGGGTCGGCTCGCCCGCCACCATCAGCGCGAGGCGCAAACCGATGCCTTGACCGGCCTTCTCAACCGCCGCGCTTTGTTCGACCTGCACGGCAGGATGCCCGTCAACGCCTTCACCGCTGTGGTGGTGTTCGACCTCGACGGCTTCAAGGCGATCAATGACGAGTTCGGTCATGCCGCCGGGGACGAGCTGCTCAAGGTCTTTGCCGAGGTGCTTTCCGCCGATCTGCGCTCCACCGACTCCGTCGCCCGCATGGGCGGCGAGGAATTCGCCATGGTTCTGAAACGCACCCTGCCCGAGACAGCCGAAGCGGCAGCCGAACGTGTCAGGGCCTCGCTCGCGGCGCGCATTGTTCAGACCGAGGCCGGGCCGTTGCGCTGCACGGTCAGCGCCGGCTTCGCCTTCGGCAGCAGCGAGGGCATGAGCTTCGACAAAGTGCTCAGCGCCGCCGATAAGGCGCTCTATGCCGCCAAGCGCGCCGGCCGCAATCGTGTCCTGGACTTCCGCCTCGCCGGGTGACCTTTTCCGGCCGCCTGCTCACTCTCAGTGATGGGCAATCACGTCGTTGAAGGCATCAAGGTCGACGTAAAAAACCTTGGTCATTTCGCCGATCAAATCATCCTCGTCATAGCCTTGCGACATCAGGATGTTGATCGCGGTCATGATATCGACGCGCTCCGTGAGGCGCCGCTTCTGATAGTCCTCGACAAAACGTTCCATCGCCATCCCCTGGCAAGATTCTTCTTGGACGCATTGACCGACAATCACTGCGGGGAAAGCTAGGCCGACTTCCTTGCGTGGAACTTGCGGGCGGAGTTCGCGCGCCTTCCCCCTCATTCGCGACTGGCACGGAAAGCGGCCGACTCACCAAGGCCAAGAAAAGACTAGCATGCGGCGTTCGCCGCGCCAGAGTTGGGCAGGGGCGCGCGGGAGAAATATTAAGCTTACTATCGGTTCGCGGTGTCGGTCGAAGTCGAGCAGCTATTTTAAACTGTCAGGAACTTCCGCACATCCGCCCGGTCGAGATCCTCGGCCGGGCCCGTATGCACGATCTGGCCGCGATCCATGATGTTGACCTCGTCGGCAAGCTCACGGCAGAAGTCGAGATATTGCTCGACCAGAAGCACGGCGATCCCCGCCTGGTCGCGCAGATAGCGGATGGCGCGGCCGATATCCTTGATGATCGACGGCTGGATGCCTTCGGTCGGCTCGTCGAGCACCAGCAGCTTGGGTCGCATCACCAGCGCGCGGCCGATGGCGAGCTGTTGCTGCTGGCCGCCGGACAGGTCGCCGCCGCGGCGGCCAAGCATCTGCTTCAGCACCGGAAACAGCTCGAAGACATGGGCCGGGATGTTGCGGTCTGCGCGCCTGAGCGGCGCGAAACCGGATTCCAGGTTCTCGCGCACCGTCAGCAGGGGAAAAACCTCCCTGCCCTGCGGCACGAATGCGATGCCCGACCGGGCGCGGTCATACGCCGCGCTCCGGTCGAGCGCCTTCCCCTCGAAGGCAACGCTTCCGCTCGTCAGCCGGTGGTGGCCGACGATCGATCTCATCAAACTGGTCTTGCCGACGCCGTTGCGGCCGAGCACGCAAGTGATCTTGCCGGCGCCCGCCTTCAGCGAGACACCGCGCAGCGCCTGGGCGGCGCCATAGTGAAGTGTGGCGTTGGAGACTTCGAGCACGGTCAGCCCCTTCTCCAGCGCTTCAGGAAGGCGAAATCGAAACGGTAGAACGGAACCCGCCAGACCATGCTCAGCGCCCCAGATAGACTTCGACGACGCGCTCGTCCGCCGAGACGAAGTCGAGCGTGCCTTCCGAGAGCACCGAGCCCTCATGCAGGCAGGTGACCTTGACGCCGAGCTCGCGCACGAAATGCATGTCGTGCTCGACGACCACCACCGAATGGTCACGGGCGATGTCCTTGAGCAGCCGAGCGGTCTCCTCTGTTTCTGCATCGGTCATGCCGGCGACCGGCTCGTCGACGAGCAAGAGTTTCGGGTCCTGCGCGAGCAGCATGCCGATCTCCAGCCATTGCTTCTGGCCGTGGCTCAGATTGGCGGCGAGCTCGTCGCGCTTGTCGCCGAGACGGATGATGCCGAGTATGTCGTCGATGCGTCGCGCCTCGGCCGCGGAGCGGCGATGGAACAGCGCCGGGAAGATCGAGCGCGGGCCCTTCAGCGCCAGCATCAGGTTGTCCTCGACGCTGTGGCTCTCGAAGACGGTCGGCTTCTGGAATTTGCGGCCGATGCCCATCATGGCGATCTCGGCTTCGTCATGGCGGGTGAGATCGACCTGGCCGTCGAAGAACACCTCGCCCTCGTCCGGCCGCGTCTTGCCGGTGACGATGTCCATCATCGTCGTCTTGCCGGCGCCATTGGGTCCGATGATCGCCCGCATCTCGCCCTTGTCGAGCACCAGCGACAGATTGTTGATGGCGCGAAAACCGTCGAAGGAGACCGAGACGCCGTCGAGATAGAGGATGGTGTTCGACTTGCTCATGACCGCTCACTCCGCCGGCTGCGGTTCGGGGCCGGTGGCCGACCAGGCGCCTGGCGTCCTTGCCGCCGAGCGAACGATCTTTGGCTCCGGCGCCTGCGGATCGGTGCCGGCCTCCGCCGCAAGCGAAGCCGCACGCAGCGCCTTGGCCTGGCCGCGCCAGGCATCCCACATGCCGACGATGCCCTTGGGTAAGAGCAGCGTGACGGCGACGAACAGCCCGCCCAGCGCGAACAGCCAGAATTCCGGCAGCACGCCGGTGAACCAGGATTTGCCCGCATTGACGAGCAGCGCGCCGATGATCGGGCCGACGATGGTGCCGCGCCCGCCGACGGCGGTCCAGATCACCACCTCGATCGAGTTGGCCGGATCGAATTCGCCGGGATTGATGATGCCGACCTGCGGCACGTAGAGCGCTCCGGCGATGCCGGCCATGATTGCCGAGACGGTGAAGGCGAAGAGCTTGACGTTCTCCGCCCGCCAACCGAGGAAACGGGTACGGCTCTCGGCATCGCGCACAGCCATCAGCAGCTTGCCGTATTTGGAACGCACGATGGCCGCGGTCACGAAGACGGCAAGCGCGAGCGTGATGGCGCTCGCCGCAAACAGCGCCGAGCGCGTCGCGTCCGCCTGCACGCTGAAGCCGAGTATGTCCTTGAAGTCGGTCAGACCGTTGTTGCCGCCGAAGCCCATGTCGTTGCGGAAGAAGGCAAGCAGCAGCGCATAGGTCATCGCCTGGGTGATGATCGACAGATAGACCCCAGTGACGCGGC
The DNA here is from genome assembly GCF_004016445.2 of Mesorhizobium sp. M2E.F.Ca.ET.219.01.1.1. Classification (GTDB taxonomy): domain Bacteria; phylum Pseudomonadota; class Alphaproteobacteria; order Rhizobiales; family Rhizobiaceae; genus Mesorhizobium. The sequence continues at coordinate 2,023,223 of NZ_SADT02000001.1, read as the reverse complement.
TGCGGAAGGCGAACCAGCCGAAGACGAAGGCGAGCAGGCCGGGCACGGTCAGCACCATCAGCGCCGCAAACCAGAAATGGTCGAAACCGTACCAGAACCAGGGCAGCTCCTTGTAGTTCAGGAACACCATGAAGTCGGGCAGGATCGGATTGCCGTAGACGCCGCGCGAACCGATCTGGCGCATCAGATACATGCCCATCGCATAGCCGCCGAGCGCGAAGAAGGCGCCGTGGCCGAGCGAAAGGATGCCGCAATAGCCCCAGACCAGGTCGAGCGCGAGGGCCAGAAGCGCGTAGCAGAGATATTTGCCGACCAGCGCCACGATGTAGGGCGGGATATAGAAAGCGCTTTGCGGCGACACCACCAGGTTGAGCAGCGGCACGATGACGGCTGCCGCGAGCAGCGCGACGATCGTAATGGCAATGCGATGGTCGGCGGAAAAGAAGCGCTGCGCGATCATGCTTCCACCGCCCTGCCCTTCAGCGCGAACAGGCCGCGCGGGCGCTTCTGGATGAACAGGATGATCAGCACCAGGACGACGATCTTGCCCAGCACCGCGCCGGCATAGGGCTCGAGGAACTTGTTGACGATGCCGAGCGAGAAGGCGCCGACCAGCGTGCCCCACAGATTGCCGACGCCGCCGAACACCACGACCATGAAGCTGTCGATGATGTAGCCGCGGCCGAGATTAGGCGACACGTTGTCGATCTGGCTGAGCGCCACGCCGGCGATGCCCGCAATGCCGGAGCCCAGCGCGAAGGTCAGCGCGTCGACCCAGGGCGTCTTGATGCCCATCGAGGCGGCCATGCGCCGATTGGCGGTCACGGCGCGCATCTGCAGGCCCCACGGGGTGCGCTTCATGACGTAGAGCAGGACGCCGAACACCGCTAGCGCGAACACCAGGATCCACAGCCGGTTCCAGGTGATCGCGAGCTGGCCGATATCGAACGAGCCGGACATCCAGGACGGGTTGCCGACCTCCTGGTTGGTCGGCCCGAAGATGGTGCGCACCGCTTGCTGCAGGATCAGCGAAACGCCCCAGGTGGCCAGCAGCGTCTCCAGCGGACGGCCATAGAGGAAGCGGATGATGCCGCGCTCGATCGCCAGCCCGACAAGCGCTGCGACCAGGAAGGCGAGCGGCAGCGCGATCACCAGCGACCAGTCGAACAGGCCGGGAAACGAGGTGCGGATCACCTGCTGGACGACGAAAGTGGTGTAGGCGCCGAGCATCACCATTTCGCCGTGCGCCATGTTGATGACGCCCATCACGCCGAAGGTGATGGCGAGCCCGATCGCCGCGAGCAGCAGGACCGAGCCGAGCGAAATGCCGTACCAGATGTTCTGGCCGGCATCCCAAAGCGCCAGCGTCGAATTGATACTCGCGATTGCGGCCGTCGCAGCTTCCTTGACCGCTCCGGAGGCGTTGGCCTCGACGGAGGTGAGGAGCGAGAGCGCGTCGCGGTCGCCCCGCGCCCCGATCAAGGCAATTGCGGCGAGCTTGTCCGCATCGGGCTTGTCCGAAACCAATATGGAAGCGCCACGCGCCTGCTCCAGCAAAGCCTTGACGCTCGCCACGGATTCACTGGCGATCGCTGCGTCGAGCGGCTCGATGTTGGCGGCATCAGGTGTCTTGAACATAGTGTTGGCGGCGGCGATGCGGACAGTCGGATCCTTGGAACCAAGCGTCAACGTGCCCAATGCATCGCGGATAGTGCGGCGCAAGGTGTTGTTGACGCCGATCTGGGTTAAGTCATCTGCGGAAGCCTCGCCCGCTGCCTCGCCGCTCAGCGGGTCGAAAAGCTGGATGCTGTCGCTGCCTTCCTTGCCGACAAACACCATCGAGTCGGCGGCGCGAATGTAAAGATTGCCTTCCGCCAATGCAGCAAGCGGCCGTTCGACAGCCGGATCGCCTGTGGCTGTCAACTCGCGAACGATAACTCCAGTCTCGGAAAAGTCCGCAGCTGTCGCGAATTTGGCGATGATGGCACGCAGATCGGCTTCCGCAGCGCCCGAGGACGACAGCGTCGTCAGCAGGAACAAAAGCGTGAGGCCAATCGCACGAAAGATCTTCATCGGTATTTGGTGACCGTTGAGGGTTTAATGGGCGTCCGGACGGTGGAGGAAACCGTCCGGACGCACGCAGTCTTGGGCTTGGACCTGATGGTCCAGTCCAGGGAGGATCAGTTGGTGCCCTTGCCGCCGCACTTGCCGGCCTTGACGTTGAAGTTGCCGCAGCTGAGCGGCGCGCGCCAATCGGAAATCAGGTCCTTGGAATCGGGCAGGTAGTCGGACCATTCGTCGCCCATCACCAGGCCGGGCGTCTTCGAGACCGTCTGGAACTGGCCATTGGCCTGGATTTCACCGATCAGCACCGGCTTGGTGATGTGGTGGTTCGGCATCATCGTCGAATAGCCGCCGGTCAGGTTCGGCACCGAGACGCCGACCATGGCGTCGATGACCTTGTCCGGATCGGTGGTGCCGGCCTTCTCGACCGCCTTCACCCACATGTTGAAGCCGATATAGTGGGCTTCCATCGGGTCGTTGGTGGTGCGCTTGTTGTTCTTGATGAACTTGTGCCAATCGGCGATGAACTTCTTGTTCTCGGGCGTGTTGACGCTCTCGAAATAGTTCCAGGCGGCGAGATGGCCGACCAGCGGCTTGGTATCGAGACCGGCAAGCTCTTCCTCGCCGACCGAGAAGGCCATGACCGGGATGTCTTCGGCCTTGATACCCTGGTTGCCGAGTTCCTTGTAGAACGGCACGTTGGCATCGCCATTGACGGTCGACACAACCGCCGTCTTCTTGCCGGCCGAGCCGAACTTCTTGATCGCCGAGACCTCGGTCTGCCAGTCGGAAAAGCCGAACGGCGTGTAGTTGACCATGATGTCCTCAGCCGGCACCCCCTTCGACTTCAGATAGGCTTCGAGGATCTTGTTGGTGGTGCGCGGATAGACATAGTCGGTGCCTTCGAGCACCCAGCGCTTCACCGAGCCGCCATCGGCGCTCATCAGGTAGTCGACGGCCGGGATGGCCTGCTGGTTCGGCGCCGCGCCGGTGTAGAAGACGTTGCGCTCGCTCTCCTCGCCCTCATACTGGACGGGATAGAACAGGATGTTGTCGAGTTCCGAGAACACCGGCAGCACCGACTTGCGCGACACCGAGGTCCAGCAGCCGAACACGGCGGCGACCTTGTCCTTGGAAATCAGCTCACGCGCCTTTTCGGCGAAGAGCGGCCAGTTGGACGCCGGGTCGACGACCACGGCTTCCAGTTTCTTGCCGAGCAGGCCGCCCTTGGCGTTCTGCTCGTCGATAAGCATCAGCATAACGTCTTTCAGCGTCGTCTCCGAAATCGCCATGGTCCCCGACAGCGAATGGAGGATACCGACCTTGATCGTGTCTTCCGCCGCCTTGGCGGAAGCCGACGCCAGCAGGCCGGCCGCGACGACGCCCGCCGACAGGATTTTTGTTATTTTCGCGAAGTTACCCCTCATATGACACTCTCCCAAGCGTGATTGTTTGCATCGCAGCATAGACTGTGCAAGTGACGTGCCAGACGGGAATGCGCCCAACGGAATTGCGGGATAACGATGAGATTACAGCCAGTTATATAGTAGCCGGGAAACTTTTCGATCTGCCGCCCCCGCGGCCAGATTGAGAAAAGTTTACGCAGCACTGCCTAGTTTTTGCCCAAATGGTAAAAATGCCTTAAATTTCATCACATAGGCAAAGACTGGCTGATCCGACCTGTTGCGGGCCCGGGGCAAAATGGGGCAAGGTCGCTGCGCAAACGAGCGACGTCATGGCCCTACGAACGATCCTGAGCTTCCTGATTCTCCTGTCCGCCGCCGGCGGCGCGCAAGCCGATTTCACCGACGGCAAGCTGCCCGACGGCGCCTATCACTGCGAGGTCTATCTGCTCGGCCTGTTCCTCGACCTCGGCGTGATCACCATCAAGGGCAACCTCTATAGCGGCCCGGTGACCTTCGGCGCCACGCGGCAAGCCTACGACTACCAGATGAACCCCAATGGCGAGATCACCTGGCTTGGTCCGCTCGGCGGATACACCAGCGGCGGCAATTCGATCTCGATGACTCAGGCGACGCTCGACGACCCTAGCGGCCCCTCCTTCGACATCATCATGAAGCAGCAGGACGGCGCCTTCACGGCCTCGACCTGCACCCAAAGATAGCGGCCGGCTTCACACAAAAAAGGCGCGGAACCCGTTTGGATTCCGCGCCAGCAGGCAGTCGGGAGGACAAACGCAATCCAGGAAAAGTGCTCAGCGGTTTTCCATCCGGAATTGCGTGACAAATACCTGGAGCGGCTCGGCGGTAACGCCGAACCGCTTCAGATAGTCTTGGCCGACATCTGCGCGGCGATGTAGTCGGCCTGGCGGATCGCCAGCGTCACGATGGTCAGCGTCGGGTTCTCCGCCGCGCCGGTGGTGAACTGGCTGCCGTCGGAGAGGAACAGGTTCTTGATGTCGTGCGACTGGCCGTGCTTGTTGACGACGCCGTCTTCCGCCTTCTCGCTCATCCGGTTGGTGCCGAGATTGTGGGTCGAAGGATAAGGCGGCGTCGGGAAAGTCCTGGTCGCGCCGACCGCGGCGTAAAGCGCCTGGCCTTGGCTGTAGGCATGGTTGCGCATTGCCTCGTCGTTCGGATGATCGTCGAAATGGACGTCGGCGATCGGCATGCCGTGCTCGTCCTTCTCATCCTTGTGCAGCGTGATGCGGTTCTCCTCGCGCGGCATGTCCTCGCCGACGATCCACAGGCCCGCCATATGGTCGTAATGGTCGAGCGCCGTGGTGAAGGAACGGCCCCAGCCGCCGGGGTTGAGGAAGGCCGCCATGAACGGCAGGCCGAGCGACAGCGTCTCCATCTCGTAGCCGCCGACGAATCCGCGTGAGGGATCATGCCTCGCCTCGTCGCGGATGATGCCGGCCATGGTGGTGCCGCGATACATGTGCACCGGCTTGTCGAAGATGGCGTAGACCGAGCCGGTGGTGTGGCGCATGTAGTTCTTGCCCACCTGCCCGGACGAGTTGGCGAGCCCGTGCGGGAATTTGGACGATTCCGAATTGAGAAGCAGTCGCGGACTCTCGATCGAATTGCCGGCGACGGCGACGATGCGGGCCTTCTGTTCCTGCAGCTTGCCGTCCTTGTCGGCATAGACGACGCCGGTCACCTTGCCGGAAGCGTCATGGTTGATCTTGATCACCATCGAGTTCGGCCGGACCTCCAGGTGCCCGGTCGCTTCGCCCTTCGGGATCTCGGTGTAGAGCGTCGACCATTTGGCGCCCCATTTGCAGCCCTGGAAGCAGAAGCCGGTCTGCTGGCAGGAGTTGCGGTCGTCGCGCTCCACCGAATTGATGGCCATGTTGCCGGTATGACATTCCTTGTAGCCGAGCTTGTCGGCGCCGGCCTTGAGCACCTTGAAATTGTTGTTGCCGGGCAGCCGCGGCCAGTTGTTGGTGCCGGTGACGCCCATCTTGGCTTCAGCCTTGGCGTAATAGGGCTCCATCTCGGCCAACGTCACCGGCCAGTCGAGGAGATTCGCACCCTTGACCTTGCCGTAAGTCGTTGCCGCCTTGAACTCATGCTCCTGGAAGCGCAGCGAGGCGCCAGCCCAGTGCGTGGTCGAGCCGCCGACCGATTTGACGATCCAGGCCGGCAGGTTCGGGAAATCCTTGGCCACGCGCCAGTCGCCCGACGTGGTGCGCTTGTCCTTCCAGGCAAGCTGGGCGAACGATTCCCACTCGTCGTTGATGAAGTCCTCAAGTTCGTGGCGGGCGCCCGCCTCCAGGATGACGACGTCGATGCCTTTCTGCGCCAGTTCGTTGCCGAGCGTGCCGCCGCCGGCGCCGGAGCCGATGATCACGACCACGCCGTCGTTCTTGAGATCAAATGATGCTGCCATGGTTTCCTCCCATGAAATCTGTCGAAATGCGCTTCAGGGCAGAGCGGCCTACAGCCACTCGATGTCGTTGAAGCCGCGTGCGATGTAGCCGCCCTTGGAATAAGACTCGCCTTCGTAGCCAAAGATCGGCCACAGCTCCTTCTGGTTGTAGAGGCTGACGACGAGACCGCCGCGCACCGCCTGGAAGAACGGCGTCTTCTCGATGCCGGTGAGCAGCGCTACCCGCTGCTCCTCCCAGCCAAGCCCGCGATAGCCGCCCTTGCCGGCCTTCTTGTCGAGGTCGGCGATGCCTTTCTCGATCAGTTCCTTGTGGGCTGGGTCCTTGGCGGCCGTCTCGTCATGACCCTTGACGGCGATGGCGTAATATTTGTCCGGCACCTTGTCATGCGGGTAGATATCGCGCGCCATCTGGATAAGCGTCGCCATCGTCCCGGGCTTCAGCGCCGAGGTTTCGAGACCCCAGGCGTGTTCGGGGCTGATGACGGCGCTGCCCGATATGATGAGCAGCGCGCCGGCGCCGCCGCGCTTGAGAAGCTCGCGCCGCGAAAGCCCGGCTTTCTTCTCGTAGCCCGGTTTCTTCTCGTAGACTGTAACCATGATTTCCTCCCTGCTTGCTGTTCGCACCCTGAAAGAGTGCCTTTGCTGGCGCCGCGCCTCTCCGCGGCGGATATCCCTATTGGAAGCGCCCTCCCCGCTGCAGGACCTCGATCTTGTAGCCGTCGGGATCCTCGATGAAGAAGAAGCGGGCGATCCGCACCCCGCCGTGATTGAACTCGACGATCTTCTTCGGATTGAAGCCCAGCGCGCCGATCCGGTCATGCTCGCTGTCGAGATCGGCGACCGAAACGGCGAGATGGCCGTAGCCGTCGCCCAGCGCATAAGGCTCGGTACGCCCCTTGTTCACCGTCAGCTCCACCTCGAAAGGCGAGTCGCCATTGCTGAGATAGATGAGCGCGAAGGTCTCGAAATCGAGCCGCTGCGCGACCTCGAGGCCGAAGGCCTTGTTGTAGAAATCGACGGAACGCGCCTCGTCGAGAACCCTGATCATGGAATGGATCGTCTTCGCCAAATCGGACTCCGTGAGCTCTTCATGCTTTTCGAAGCCGATTATGCGCGCCGGCGAAAAATGGTGGTGGCAGCCGATTACCACGCGTGCGGCTTGAAAACGGGTAGTCTCGCCACGCGTAAGGACGAAAGTCTGATTGCCGTCGCCGGCTATCGGATCGAAGATCAACAGCGCAGGCAGTGTTCAAAAAAGGCGTCGGCTCACTCGATCGGCGCCCAAGACAAACAAAAACGGGAGGTACCGATGTGCAGAGTCTTCGCCGGGCAAGACCCGGAAGGCTACCGGCAGATCAACCGATCGATCCGCATCGACGGTCATTCGACCAGCATCCAGCTCGAGGCGACGTTCTGGGGTCTGCTTGACGAGATCGCCGACAGCCAGGGACTGACGACACCGAAATTCATCTCGAAGCTCTATGACGAGGCGATCGAGATCAACGGTCAGATCCCGAATTTCGCTTCCATGCTGCGCACGACCTGCGCGCTCTATCTGCAGGGCCACCGGCCCAGCGCCGAGGAGCAGACCGCGTTGAAGCGGGAAGCCGCCTAACTCTCTGCCGCGACTTCGAGCGCCAGCTGGGTCATGTCGGTGAAGAGGGCCTGTCGCTCCGAATAATCGGTCAGCTCGCCGGTGGCGACATGATCGACCACGGTGAGCAGCGACAGCGCCCGCGCCCCGAACTGCGCGGCAATCCGATAGAGGGCGCTGGTCTCCATATCGACAGCCAGCGCGCCGAGCGCCCTCGGCTCGTCGAAGCGCGCGCGGCCGTCGGGATGGTGGAACACGTCGCTGCAGATCGTCAGTCCGGCGCTACAGGTAATGCCGAGATCAGCCGCGCGTCGCAGCGCCAGCGCATGGAGCGCCGGATCCGGTCCCGCCGGCTGGTAAAGTCCGAACACCTGTCCGCTGATCGCGCTCTCTGCCCGCACTTCGCTGGAGATGACGAGCCCGCGCAGGGGCACATCTTCCGACAAGCCGCCGCTGGTGCCGGTGCGTATCAGCGTCTTCACGCCATGATAGTCGAGCAATTCATGGGCGTAGATCAGGAAGGATGAAACGCCGATGCCGGTCGCCTGGATGCTGACCGGCTTGCCGCGGAACCGGCCGGTGAAGCCCAGCGCGCCCCTTCGGCGGTTGACGCAGCGCGGTCCATGGAGAAAGGTCTCCGCCATCCATTGGGCGCGCTCGGGGTCACCCGGCAACAGCACCGTTTCGGCATAATCGCCCCTGCCCGCCTCGATATGCGGCGTCACGCGCTACCACCCCCATGATAGATCCATCCAGTTGCCATCATGGCAGGGCCGCCGCAATGTGCAAGCAGTAGCTGTTTTAAAAGCAATTCCAGGGAATTACGTCAAAAACAAAAGAGATGGAGCGGTTAACCGACGAAACCACACTACGATTCCAGCACGTCCTTGACGATCGTCGCCAGTTGCTTGAGCGAGAACGGTTTCGGCAGGAAGCCGAAATGCGCGTCGGCCGGCAGGTTCTTCGCGAACGCGTCCTCGGCATAGCCCGAAACGAACACGAACTTGATGTCGGGCTGGCGCTTGCGCAGCTCGCCGAGCAATGTCGGTCCATCCATCTCCGGCATCACAACGTCGGACACGACGATGTCGACCTTGCCGCCGAGCGCCTCGAACACTTCCAGCGCCTCGACGCCGGACGACGCCTCATGCACGGTGTAGCCGCGCGAGGTCAGCGCCCGCACTCCGCCCATGCGCACGGCGTCCTCGTCCTCGACCAGGAGCACGGTGGCCGAACCGGAAAGGTCCTTCGCGGTATCGGCCGGCTTGGCCGGCGCCGCCGCCGCGGCCGCTGGCGCCTCGCCAGGCTCGGGCTGCTTCTTCACCTCGGCGATATGGCGCGGCAGGAAGATGCGGAACACCGTGCCCTTGCCGACTTCGGAATCGCAAAAGATGAAGCCGCCGGTCTGCTTGATGATGCCGTAGACCATCGACAGGCCGAGGCCCGTGCCTTTGCCCACTTCCTTGGTCGTGAAGAACGGCTCGAAGATCTTCTTCAGCACGTCGGGCGCGATGCCGCTGCCGGTGTCCTCGACGTCGACGAGCACATAATCGGCCGGCGTCAGCTCGCGATAGGCGAAGGATTTGCACTCGTCCGCCGTGACATTGCGGGTGCGTACCGTGAGATCGCCGCCGCTCGGCATGGCGTCGCGCGCATTGACGGCGAGATTGACCACCACCTGCTCGAACTGGCCGATATCGACCTTGACCGGCCACAGGTCGCGGCCATGGTCGATCTTGAGCTTGATGTCGTTGCCGACCAGGCGGGCGAGCAGCATCCTGAGATCGGCCAGGACATCGGTCAGGTTCAGCACTTCCGGACGTAGCGTCTGCTTGCGCGAGAAGGCCAGCAACTGCCGCACGAGCGAGGCCGCCCGGTTGGCGTTCTGCTTGATGTTCATGATGTCGGGGAAGGACGGGTCCGACGGCCGATGGTTGGTCAACAGAAGGTCGGACGCCATGATGATGGCGGTGAGCACGTTGTTGAAGTCGTGCGCGATGCCGCCGGCAAGCTGGCCGACCGCCTGCATCTTCTGGCTCTGCGCCATCTGGCCCTCGAGCGCCTTCTGCTCGGTGGTCTCGACCGCGTAGACGATCGCCGATTCCTCGGCGCCCTCGCCGCCCGCGCTGTCGGCGACGGCATTCACGTAGAAGCGGATATGGCGTTCCTCATTGCCGGGCAGCACGGAGTCGATCGGCTCGATATTGGCCTGCCGCTGCCGGGCCTTCTCGAAGGCGGCGGCAAAGGCCGGCCGGTCGCGCTCGTGGACGATGGTCTCGAAGCGCACCCGCCGGTCGACGGCGTCGCGGTCGACCACGGACGAAAACAGCTGCAGGAACGGCGCGTTGGTGCGCAGGATGCGCCCGCTCGCGTCGACGCCGGCAATGGCCATCGGCGTCGAGTTGAAGAAGCGGGTGAAGCGGACTTCGGAGGCCCTGAGTTCCGCGGAAGCGTCCTCGCCCTGGGTGCGGTTGAGCACGATCGTGCGGGTCGGGCCGTTCACGCCTTCGCGGCTTGCCGAAACCCGGTGCATGAACCGCACCGGCAGCGCCTGGCCGCTCATGGTGGTGAGGTCGAGGTCGATGACCGCGTTGCGGGTCGTGCCGGGATCGGCCTTGACCGAGCGGACCAGCGCCATGCCGTCGCCGGCGATGATTTCCGGCAGCGTGATGGCGCCCGGCGTGAAAGAGGCAAGGTCGATGCCCAGCCACTCGGCAAGCGTGGCGTTGATATAGGTGACGCGACCCTCCTGGTCGGCAGAGAAGAACCCGGCCGGCGCATGGTCGAGATGGTCGATGGCCTTCTGCAGGTCGAGGAAGAAACGCTCCTGCTCCGCCCGTTCCTGCGAGATGTCGGCGAGTTGCCAGGCCAGCATAGGCAGCCTTTGCCCGGGCATGCTGAAGGCGCGGGCACGCGCCCGGTACCAGCGCGCGCCAGGTTCGGCGCCGGGCTTGATCGACTGCGCCAGCCGGAACTCACCGTCGCCCGCCTGGCCGTCGCGCAGGCCCGACGCCAGCCTGTAGATCGTCATCGAGGCCTCGGGAACATCCGACAACAGCCCTTCGACGGTCTTGAGATCGGCCGCCGAGGCGGCACCCGTCATGTCGGCATAGGCGCGGTTGGCGTAGACGACGCGCCCCTTGGTGTCGGTCACCAGCAGGCCCTGCGACATCGAGTCGACAAAGGCTTTCGACAATTCGTCGCCGGTCGAGCGTGGCGCGATCTGCACGAAGCCGATCGCGGTCGCGAACAGGAAGCCGACGCCGATCATGGCGAGCACGCCGAGCATGCCGAGCAGGAAAGGATCGCCGAGCCGCTCACGGAAAAGCCCGAAGACGATCGCGGCGCCGGTCAGGACGACAATGAAGACGATGAGCCTGGTGACGGCGCCCGGACGCGTGTTCTGGTCGACGATCGGTACCGGATAGAAATCGCCGCGCGCTTCCTTGGCCATGTTCCCCCTGCTCGTGATTCCGGTGTCCGACGGGCGCGGACGGCCGGTTGAATCACATTCTCCTGTAACGGAAAAGGCCCCGGCGGCAAATGTCCGATAAAATCAATGATTCATGTTTCAAACTGTTCACGATGGGTGATGTGAACTTGCGGCGGGCCGCCACCGCGGTCTAGTGTCGCCTGACCTCAAGAGGCGATTGGGTGCACCGATGCTGCAGTGGCTGGATAGCGTGGCGGGACCAGGTTATGTCGCTGCAATCCTGTGGACGTTTGCAGCGCTCATTCTGCTTGTCGTCGTCCTGCTCGTCATCAAGGTTGTGCGCAACCTGACCTTCGGCACCTTCGTGGCCGGCGGCAGGAACCGCAAGACGCGCCTCGCGGTCATGGACGCCACCGCCGTCGACAGCCATCGCAGGCTGGTGCTGGTGCGCCGCGACGACATCGAGCACCTGATCCTGATCGGCGGGCCGACCGATGTCGTGGTCGAACGCGATATCAGGCTGGCAGCGCCGCGCCGCCCGGCGCTGACCGGCGACAGCGGCCAGCAGCAGGCAACCGCCGCCGCACGCCCGCGCGCGCCGCAACCGGCGCCTGCGCCCGCACCTGCCAGGCAGGCGCCGCCGCCAGCCGCCCAGCCGGTTGCCGCCACACGCCCGCGTCCCCCGGCGCCTGCTCCGGCGCCCAAGCCGGCGGCGCCGAGCCAGCCGACGGCGAAGCTCATGCCGCTGCCGGGCTACGGGACGACCAACGGCAGTACCAGGTATCCGCCGCCGCCCTCGAACGATTCCATCGACGACACGCTGATGCACGAACTCGAGACCTCTCTCGACGATCAGCATTCCCAGCCGCCGGCGGCAAACAAGCCAGCGGCCAAGCCTTCGCTCGACGACGAGATGACCAGGCTTCTTGGCGAACTGGGCAGCCACAAGCGCTGACCCCAACGGCAACTGCCGGCGGGTCAGCTATTCTCCCCCTTGGCACCGAAACAAAAAATGGCCGGAAATCCGGCCATTTTTGTTGTTCGTTTCCCTGCCCAGTTCGCGTCAGTCGTCGCGATAGACCTTCTCGCGGCGCTCGTGACGCTCCTGTGCCTCGATCGACAGCGTTGCGATCGGACGCGCATCAAGCCGCTTCAACGCGATCGGCTCTCCGGTTTCCTCACAATAGCCGTAGGTGCCTTCGTCGATGCGCTGGAGCGCGGAGTCGATTTTCGATATGAGCTTGCGCTGGCGATCGCGGGCGCGCAATTCGATGGCGCGGTCGGTTTCAGAGGAGGCGCGATCGGCCAGGTCGGGGTGGTTGGCGTTTTCCTGCTGCAGGATTTCGAGAGTTTCACGTGCTTCGCGAAGGATGTCGTTCTTCCAGGTAATGAGCTTCTGGCGGAAGTACGATTTTTGCCGTTCGTTCATGAACGGCTCGTCTTCGGAGGGTACGTAATCGGCGGTAACGATGTCGTTCATTCGACTCACCCAACAACCCCAAATTTGGCGCCTATATATTCGGGGACAAGAGCCTGCACAAGCGCTATCGGCGACAGTTTCACGCAATTGTTAGTCTCGCATCGGCAGCTCCGGCAACGACGTTGTTTCAACGGCATAAAACGAGTTCGCACATGATTCGTTGCAGTTGCTCGCGCCGGCCATTGTGCATGACGTGGTTCTGGTGACTAATCGCGCTTTGCCAGGAAGGCAGCGCCATGGGGGTCCGGTTGAGCAGACTTTATCTGTTGCGGCATGCCAAAGCCGGCTGGGCGCTGCCCGGCGTGCGCGATTTCGACCGCCCGCTCGACGAATCGGGCATGGCCGACGCCGAGGCGATGGGAGAGGCCATGCGGGCCCGCAACTACGTGCCGGACGTCACGCTTTGCTCCAATGCCAAACGGGCACGGCAGACGCTGGAAGGCCTGGCGGGGCGCACCGACACCGGCCGGGTGCTGTTCTTCGACACGCTCTACAGCGAGGATGCGGCCGGCTATCTCGACATCATCCGCAAGAATGCCGGCGCCGACCAGCTTCTGGTGATCGGCCACAATCCGATGACCGAGGATCTGGCCATGGCAGTGTCGGGCGACGGCGACGAGGCAGCGCGCGGCATGATGAAGCACGGTTTTCCAACCTCCGGCCTCGCCGTGGTGCGCTTTCCCGGCAATCTTGCCGAAGCGGCGCAGGGCAACGGCTACCTCGAAGCCTTTCTCACGCCTGCCGACCTCTGAGGCCATTTCAAACGCCCGGCCCAGCGCCTATATCGGGCGCGGACGCGCAATCAGAGGCTGATTTGGCATCATCGCTGACCAATTTCACCGACGAGGCGAGGATTGCGCTCGACACGCTGTCGGGCCGCGCCGCCGGGCTCTTCTCCCCGTCATTGCGTCTTGGCGTTACCGGCCTTTCCCGCGCCGGCAAGACGGTGTTCATCTCCGCCCTCGTCCATAACCTCATTCATGGCGGACGCCTGCCGCTCTTCGAAGCGCAGAAATCCGGCCGCATCGCCCGCGCCTTCCTCGAGGAGCAGCCGGACGATGCCGTTCCGCGTTTCCAGTACGAGGATCATGTCGCGGCTTTGGTGAACGACCGCGTCTGGCCGGACTCGACCCGCGCCATCTCCGAGCTGCGGCTCACCATCGAGTACGAGTCGGCTTCCGGCTGGAATCGGTTGTTTTCAGCCGGGAAACTGTCCGTCGACATCGTCGATTATCCCGGCGAATGGCTGCTCGACCTGCCGCTGCTCGGCAAATCCTTCGCCGATTTTTCGCGCGAAGCGGTCGAGCTGGCCGCCCTGCCCGTCCGCTCCGACCTGTCGCAGGACTGGCGCGAGCTGGCTTCCACTGTCAATCCCGATGCCGACGCGGACGAGATGACGGCGCGGCGCCTGGCCGAAAACTTCGCCGCCTATCTCAAGGCCTGCAAGCTTGACGAACGCGCCCTGTCGACGCTGCCGCCCGGCCGCTTCCTGATGCCGGGCGACCTCGAAGGCTCGCCGGCGCTGACCTTCGCGCCGCTGATGACGCTCGCGCAAGGCCGGCCGCGCTCCGGATCGCTGCAGGCGATGATGGAGCGCCGCTACGAGGCCTATAAGACGCATGTCGTCAAGCCGTTCTTTCGCGAGCACATTACCCGTCTAGACCGGCAGATCGTGCTGATCGACGCCATGCAGGCGCTCAATGCCGGCCCGGCCGCCATGGCGGATCTGGAACGCGCCGTCACCGAGATCCTGTCCTGCTTCCGGCCCGGACGCGGCAATTTCCTCACCGACTTCTTCTCCCGCCGTATCGACCGCATCCTGGTCGCCGCGACCAAGGCGGACCATCTGCACCACGAAAGCCACGACCGGCTGCAGGCGATCGTGCGCCGGCTGACCGACCGCGCCGTCGCGCGCGCTAATTTCAGCGGCGCCGCGGTCGATGTCGTTGCCATGGCCGCGGTTCGCTCGACCCGCGAAGGCACGGTGAAGCAAGGCCGCGAGACGCTGCCGGTCATCATCGGCACGCCGCTGAAGGGCGAGACGATCAACGGCGAGACATTCGACGGAAAGGCCGAAACCGCCATATTCCCGGGCGATTTGCCGGAAAAGGTCGATGCGGTGTTCGACAGTTCCGGATCATCGCCCGACGGCGCCGAACCGGCGATCCGCTTCGTGCGTTTCCGTCCGCCGAAGCTCGAGCGCACCGCTGAGGGCGTCACGCTGTCCTTGCCGCATATCCGGCTCGACCGCGCGCTGCAGTTCCTGATCGGAGATCATCTGGCATGACCGCGCCCCGCAAACCGGCGGCCTTCCGCATCGAGCCCGAGGCCGAGGCGCCGCAACCACCGCGAAATCGCGTCGCCGAAGAGCAGCCCGCGCGCAGGCCACGTGCCGCGAGGGCCGATGTGGCGGTCGTGATCCCTTCGGAGGTCGACGTTTTCGACGAGCCGGACATCGAGGCCGCGGCCCCGCCGCCGGCGACAGCGCCGCGAAAGCGCTCGCTGCTGGCGCGGCTGTTCTTCGGCGCGGTCGGGGCGCTCGTCTCGCTGGCGGTCGGCCTGTGGGCCGACCAGCTGATCCGCGACTTGTTCGCGCGCGCCGAATGGCTGGGCTGGCTGGCGGCCGGCATGGCGGCCATCGCGTTGCTGTCGCTGCTCGTCATCCTGATCCGCGAATTCCTTGCCATTGCCCGCCTTGCCGAAGTCGAAAAGATGCAGAAGCGGGGTCTGGACGCCGTGGCGCGCGACGATCCCAAGGCGGCGCGCGCTTTGGTCGACGAGCTTTCGGCCTTCGTTGCCGCAAAACCCGAGACCGCAGCCGGTCGCCGTTCGCTTGCCGAATTGCGCGGCGAGATCATCGACGGCGCCAATCTGGTGCGGCTCGCCGAGACCGAGATCCTGTCGCCCCTCGATGCCCGCGCCAAGGTCATGATTCTGGAGGCCGCAAAGCGCGTCTCCCTCATCACGGCCGTCAGCCCCCGCGCGCTGGTCGACATCGCCTATGTGGTGTTCGAGGCGGGCCGCCTGATCCGGCGGCTTTCGGAACTCTATGGCGGCCGTCCAGGAACGCTCGGCTTCTTCCGGCTGGCGCGCGGCGTGCTCGCGCATCTGGCTGTCACGGGCTCGATTGCGGTCGGCGACAGTTTCGTGCAGCAGATCGTCGGCCATGGGCTTGCCGCGAAACTCTCGGCAAAGCTCGGCGAAGGGGTCGTCAACGGCATGATGACGGCGCGCATCGGCATCGCGGCGATGGAAACCGCCCGCCCCTTGCCGTTCATCGCCGTGAAGCGCCCGGGCCTCGGGGATTTCCTTTCGGCGCTGACGTCCTTCGCGGCCAAAAAAGACGGTCAGGCGGAGCAATAGGGTAAACGCGAAAACCGCCACCGGAGCCGAATGATTTCAGGTCGAAGCGACCTGAAATCATTCGGCTCTAAATCAAAGAAATGGAGCATGATGTCGTCCGAAAACCGCTTCACACTTTTCGGCATCATGCTCCAGTGACGAAGCATTAACCAATCTTCGCCATGGTCGATCAGGTCCCAAGAATAGACTCTGTCGTGCCGGGTGTCGTCCATGAGAAGCGTAATCCTGTCCTGCGTGCTGCCTGCGACCGTTGCTATTGCCGCGCCGCTCGGATTGGTCGAAAAGGCTTTTGGCGCAGAACCGGACAAGCAGTTCTTCCGCTCCGTCGAAGGCCGATGGGTCGGCCCTGGCGAGATCATTGCCGGCAAGTACAAGGGCACCAAATTCACCTGCGATTTCAACGGCTCGACGCCTGACGGCAAGGTCGGCATGACGTTGGACGGCAACTGCCGGGTCGGCGTCTTCACGCAGAAGATGTCCGCGACCGTTGAGCGCAAGGGTCGCGACGGCTACAGGGGCGCCTTCATGGGCGGCTCGACCGGCAACGGCATGGACATTGTCGGCGGCAACGTCGTCGACGCCCAGAAGGTCGTCTTCACCATCAACCGCAACCAGCTGAACGGCGTCATGCAGGCCCGCGTGCCCGACGACAATTCGATGACCGTGACGGTGGCCGTGCGTGTCGACAAACAGCTGGTGCCGGTGATCGGCATGAGCCTGAAGCGGGTCGACTCGGTCGAAGTCGGCGCCATCGCCAAGAACTGATCTCCTCCGGCGGCCGCCCGCCACCCGCAAAGAAGGCGATTCAGGTCAAAGTCGGGAAGTGGCAGGCGACTTTGCGGCCCGGACGATGTTCCTGAAGCTCCGGCCGCTCAGAACGGCAGCGTTCAGCCGCGATCGGGCATCGCGGGTGGAAACGGCATCCGGATGGAGGTTTTAGCGGGCTCGGCACATCGCCCGTGAGGATGATGCGCTTGCGCACGCCCGTAGGCGTCGTCTCGACGACCGGAACCGCCGAGATCAGCGCCTGGCTGTAAGGATGGGCCGGCGTCGCAAACACCTCTTCCGCAGGCCCCTCCTCGACGATCGAGCCGAGATACATGACCGCGATGCGGGTCGAGACCTGGCGAACCACGGAGAGATCGTGGGCGATGAAGATGTAGGTGAGCTTCAGCTTCTCCTGCAGGTCGGCGAGCAGGTTGACGATCTGGGCCTGCACCGACACGTCGAGCGCCGAGACCGGTTCGTCCAGCACGACGAGGTCGGGGTTCAACGCGATCGCCCGCGCGATGCCGACACGCTGACGCTGACCGCCCGAGAATTCGTGTGGATAGCGCATCACATGGTCCGGCAGCAGTCCGACCAGCTCGAACAGCTCCGCCACGCGCGCCGTGATCTCCTTGGCCGAAAGCTTGCCGTGGATGCGCAGAGGCTCGGCGACAAGATCGCCGACGCGCCGCCGCGGATTGAGCGAGGCTGAGGGATCCTGGAAGACCATCTGCAGGCGCCGGCGCAGCGGCCTGAGCTCGGACAGCGACTTCGAGGTGATGTCGTCGCCCTCGAACAGAAGCATGCCGTCGGTGATGTCGTAGAGCCGCACCAGGCAGCGCGCCAGGGTGGACTTGCCGCATCCGGATTCGCCGACCAGGCCAACCGTCTCGCCGCGCCGCACGGTCAGCGAGACGTTGTCCACGGCGTGGACCGTCCGCCTGCCCTCGGCGGAAAACCGGGTGCCGATCGAAAAGCGCTTGGCCAGAGAGCGCGTCTCGAGGATCGGTCGGTCGGCGTCCATCATTGCTTCGCTCATGCCTGTGCCACCCGAAAGCATGCTGCCGCGTGGGCGCCTTTGCCGAGACCGGGCTTATCGGCCTCGCAAGGCTCGTAGCGGACCGGACAGCGCGGACCGAAGGCGCAGCCTTGCGGCAGCCGCAGCAAGGACGGCGGCGAGCCGGGGATGGCCGGCAGGCGCCGGGGTTTCTGGCCGGTCAACGGCGGAATCGAGCCGAGCAGCGCGCGCGTATAGGGGTGTCGAGGGTCGGAAAACAGTTCCGTGCGCGTGCCGCGCTCGACAACCCGGCCTGCATACATGACCATGACGCGATCGGCGAGCTCGGAGACCACGCCCATGTCATGCGTGATGAAGACCACAGCCGATTTATGCGTCGCGCGCAATTTGCGCACGAGGTCGAGAATGCCGGCCTGCACGGTGACGTCGAGCGCGGTCGTCGGCTCGTCCGCAACCAGCAGCGCCGGATCGCAGGACAGGGCCATTGCGATCACCGCCCGCTGCCGCATACCGCCGGAAAGCTGGTGCGGATAGCGCGACATCGCCTCGCGCGGATTGGGGAAGTTCACCTCCGCCAGCAGCTCTTCGACACGCGCCATCGCCTTGGCTTTGCTGACGCCGCGATGCGCCCGGATCTGTTCGGCGATCTGCCAGCCGATCGTGTAGACCGGCGTCAGCGCCGTCATGGGATCCTGGAAGATCATCGCGATCTCGTTGCCGCGCAGGCGCCGAAGCTCGCGCGGCGGCAGCCCCACCAGCTCGCGGCCCTTATAGCGGATCGAGCCTTCGATGGTGGCGTTCGGGTCGGTGATGAGCCCCATGACGGCGAGCAGCGACACCGTCTTGCCGGAGCCGGATTCGCCGACGACGCCAAGGATCTCGCTTTCCTCGAGGTCGAAGGAAACGCCGTCGATGGCGCGCACCGGCCCGTCATGGGTGCGGAAGGATACTCTGAGATCGCGCACAGACAGGATCATGATGCCCTCAGGCGCGGATCGAGGAGGATATAGACGAAATCGACGACCGCGTTAGCAATCACCACGAACATGGAGGCATACATCACCGTCGCCATGATCATCGGCAGGTCGAGGTTCTGCAGCGCATCATAGGTGAGCTTGCCGATGCCGTGCAGGCCGAACACGACTTCGGTCAGCAGAGCCGAACCGCCCACCAGCGCGCCGAAGTCAAGGCCGAACAGCGTGACGAAGGCGATCAAAGAGGTGCGCAGCGCGTGGCGGAACAGGATGCGGGTCTCCGACAGGCCCTTGGCGCGGGCGGTGCGGATGTAGTCTTCCTGCATGGATTCGATGATGGCCGCGCGCAAGACGCGCCCGTAAATGCCGATATAGAGGATGGCCAGCGTGATCCATGGGATGACCAGCGTCAGGAACCAGCCCTTGGGATCGTCGGAAAAGTTCTTGTAGCCGAGCGGCGGCACCCAGGAGAACGCCCAGCTGTCGTGGTAACGGCTCTGGGTGATCAGGTTCATCACCTCGCCCAGCCAGTAAACCGGCATGGAAATGCCGAGCAGGCCCAGCGCCATCAGCAGCTTGTCCAGCCAGCTGTCGCGGGTGGCCGCGGCGGCGATGCCGATGATGATGGACACGACCACCCACAGGATCGCCGCGCCGAACACCAGCGACAACGTGACGGGGATCGAATCCAAGACGGCCGGCACGACCTTCCAGCCGCGATTGACGAAGGAGGTCAGATCGCCGGTAACGAAGATCTTCTCCATCATCCGAGTGTATTGCACGTAGAGCGGCTGGTCGAAGCCGAAGCTGTGGCGCACCGCCGCCAGCACCTCCGGCGAGGCATTGCGGCCGGCGATGCGCGCGGCGGGATCGGCGCCGGGCGTGGCGAAGAAAATCAGGAAGACGATGACCGAGATGCCGAACATCACGAACAGCATCTGACCGAAACGGCGAAGGATCGCATAAAACATCAGTCGCGCCCCAGCCGGACCTTGGAACGCGGATCGAGCGCGTCGCGCAGACCATCGCCGAAGACGTTGAGCGCCATGACGGAAACGGCGATCGCCAGGCCGGGCACCAGTGCCACCAGCGGCCGCGTGTAGAGCAGCGCCTGGCCGTCCTGGATGATGGTGCCCCAGCTCGCCGCCGGCGGCTGCACGCCGATCGACAGGAACGAAAGCGCCGATTCCG
Source organism: Mesorhizobium sp. M2E.F.Ca.ET.219.01.1.1 (assembly GCF_004016445.2). GTDB lineage: Bacteria > Pseudomonadota > Alphaproteobacteria > Rhizobiales > Rhizobiaceae > Mesorhizobium. Next base: position 2,003,483 of record NZ_SADT02000001.1, on the reverse strand, counting down.
TCAGCATGTTCAGCGCCATCATCAGCGGCACAAAGACGATGAGCGTCGTGGTGATGTTGGGCAGGATGTCGCGCCACAGGATGCGCCAGCCCGGCACGCCCAGATTGATCGCGGCAAGCACGAACTCGCTATGCCGCAGCGCCAGGACCTGCCCGCGAATGGGGCGCGCGACATAAGGTATATAGACAATGCCTATGATGATGATCGGCAGCCATAGGCTGCCCGATTGGATCTCGATCGGTCCGATCGCGATCCCTTGCGCGATGGTGACGATGGAAAGCGAGATTGCCAACAGATAGATCGGAAATGCCCAGAGCACGTCGAGGAAGCGCGACAGCACCGTGTCGGTGATGCCGCCGAAATAGCCGGCGATCAGCCCCGCCAGCGTGCCGAAGATCAGCGTGAAGATGGTGGCAGCGCCGGCGATCAGCAGCGAGTCCAGCCCGCCATAGAGCAGCCTTGCCATGACGTCGCGGCCCTGGCTGTCGGCGCCGAGGAAGTAATTGCCGAGCCGCCAGGTTGGGCCGATCGGCGTGTAGCCAAGCCCCAGCCCCTCGGTCGACTGTTCCATCACCGGAACGTCGGCGCCGTCAATCTGGATGACGGCGTCGAGCGTCGAGGCGAACGGGTCCGTGCCAGCCCATTTCGCGTAGAGCGGCGCGCTGAAACAGGCGAGAACGATGATGAGGAACACGGCCAGGGACGCCATGGCGGCCCTGTCCGTTGCCAGCTTCGCAAACGCGACGGCCCAGGGCCCTCGCGTCTTGCGCGGCATGGCGGCGACTTGGCTGGACACGATGTGCCTTCCGCGGTTCGTTACTGCACCCAAGACTGGGTGATAATCCAGTTGAACTGCGGGTTGAACTTGAAATTGCCGATGCGCTTGCTGACGAAATCGAGCCGCTTTGGCGTGAAGAGGCCGACCGCCGGCGCCTTGTCGGTGACCTGCTTGTCGATCGCGGCCCACAGCTTGTCGGCCGCCCTCTGGTCGGTCACGCCGAGGTCCAGCGCCTTCTGCATCTGGGCATCGATATCCTTGTCGCAGAAGCCGGAGATGTTGATCGAGGCGTCCGAGCCTTCGCGATAGGAGGCGCAGCTGAACAGGATGTTCAGGAAGTCCGACGCCGCCGGGTAATCCTTGTACCACTGGCTGACGGACATCTGCACTTTGTTGTTGGTGTTCTGGATGTAGGTGAACTGCAGGTTGGGCGAGATCGGCTTGACGTCGGCGACATAGCCGATGTTGGTCAGCACGCTCTGCAGATAGACGCCGATCGACCGCGAGATCTCGGTATCCTCGACGATGATGGTCACCTTCTGGCCCTTGGTGCCCGATTCCTCGACGAGCTGCTTGGCCTTGTCGACATCCGGGGCCGACCATTTGGCGCCAGGGTTCTTGGTGAAGGGGCAATAGTCCTCATGTCCGGGGAAGTCCGGCGGCAGGACCTGGCAGACCGGCGAAGCCAGCACCTTGCCGCCGAACAGCTTGACCAGCGTGTTGCGGTCGACCGCATAGGCGACGGCCTGGCGGGCCTTTTCATTGTCGAACGGAGCCATGCGGGTGTTGAGCGGCGCGTACCACCATGCCGAAAGCGGTGAGATGTGCAACTGGTCCATCGATTTGCTGCCAAGTTCGCCGAGACGATCGCTGGGCAGCGCGTCGAACATCCAGTCCGCTTCGCCGTTCTGGATCGCGGTCACGGCCGCCTCTTCCGACAGGCCGAAATCATATTGTACGACATCCGGGTAACCGTCCGGCTGGGCTTCCTCGCTCCACTGCTTGAAATTAGGATTGCGGGAGACCGTCATGCCCTTGTTGGGGTCGAAGGCCGAGATCATGTAGGGACCGGTGCTGGGGATCGGCTTGGAGCCCATATCCTCGGCCGGCGTATCCGCCGGCAGGATCACGGCATGCGGGAGGGCCAGCTTGTAGAGGATCTCGGCGTCTGGTTTGGTGAGATTGAGGGTGATGGTGCCGGCCACCTTGTCGGCGACGACGCCGCCTTCCAGCGTGCAGGTCTTGGCGTCAGCCAGGCATTTATCGGCGCCGACGATGCCGGCATAGAATGTGCCCGACGTCGGCCCGGAGATCTTGAAAATGCGCTGGAAGGAGGCGACGACGTCGTTCACGCCGAGATCCTGGCCGTTGGAGAACTTGATGCCCTTGCGCAGCTTGAAGGTGTAGGACTTGCCGTCATTGCTGACCGTGGGCGGCGCCTCAGCCAGATCGGGAATGACGGAAAAACCGTCGACGCCCTCGGCCTTACGGAAGGTGACCAGGCCGTCATAGATCGGCTGGTACATCTGCCAGCCCTGGTCGGTGTAGTTGATGTGCGGATCGAGCGTTCCGGCAGCCGAGCGGGCGAGCAGGCGGATGGTGCCGCCTCGGTGCTCCTTGAGATATTCAGCCTGCGCCGGAGCCAGCCACAAGCCGGCCAGCAAAGCCGCGGCCGAAGCCGCCAAAAGAACTTTCTTCATGTCGTCATTCCCCTTTTCTCAGTTGTCGTTGTCGTCCAGGAAGCCTCCCACCAGTCTGATGCACGCCTCTTGCTCCTCGACATGCGGCATGTGGCTGGAATGCTCGAATATCCGCCAGCGCGATCCCTTGATGCCGTCCTTGAATGGCTGCACGGTCGCGGGCGTGGCTTCGTCGTAGCGGCCGGAGATGAGGAGTGTGGGAACCTCGATGGCCGGCAGGCGGTCGATGACGCTCCAGCTCTTCAGCGTGCCGATCACGTGGAATTCGTTCGGGCCGTTCATCACATTATAGACGGTCGGGTTGCGAATTATCTGGGCGAAGGTCTCGGTCACCTCGGGCGGGAATGGCAGCACCCGGCAGACATGCCGCTCATAGAACCGCATCGTCGCTTCCTGGTAGGCCGGATCGTCCGTCGTGCCGGCCTGTTCGTGCTTCGTCAGCGTCTCCTGCACGTCCCTGGGCAGATCGGCGCGCAGCCGGTTGGCTTCCTCGACCCAAAGCTTCATGGAAGCCGGAGAGTTGGCGATGGTCAGCGACTTCAAGCCTTTCGGCCGGGTGACACCATATTCGGCGCCCAACATGCCACCCCAGCTCTGCCCGAGCACATGGAAGCCGCCGCGGATCCCAAGATGGTCGACGAGGTTTTCCAATTCGTCGATGAAGAGACCGGGCGTCCAGAAATCGGCGCCCTTCTGCGGCAGCAAGGTGGAGTTGCCGCAGCCCAACTGATCGTAATGGACGACCGCACGGCCGCCTAAGGCGAGAAGCTTGTAGGCGTCGACGTAGTTGTGCGCGGCACCCGGCCCGCCATGCAGGATCACGACGGGCGCCTTGGCGGCATCGAGCTCGCCGCTGATCCGATACCAGGTCTCATAGGCGCCGAAGCCGGCCCGGCCTTCCTTGCTGACGATCTCGGACGACATCCCGGTTTCCTGCTTGGTTGAAGACATCTCGCTGCCGCCTAGTTCGCCGCCAGGCCGGACTGCACCCATTCTTCCAGCATCTGCACGCCGAAGGCCGTGGCGCCCTCCCGGCCCAGCGGCCGGTCCTTGTCGGCCAGTTCCTTGCCGGCAATATCGAGATGCACCCAGGGACGGTCTTCGGTGAAATTGCGCAGGAAGGCCGCGGCATAAGGCGCGTCGCCGTCTTCCATGTCCTTGGCGTGGTGGCGGATATCGGCGAAGGGCGATTGCAGCCCTTGGTCATAGGCCCGGTCGAGCGGCAACTGCCAGAACCGCTCGCCGACCTTTTCCCCGGCCGCGATCATCCGCGAGGCGATGGTGTCGTCGGTGCTGAAAAGACCGGCGAACACCGAGCCGAGGCCGCGCATCACCGAATAGGTCAGCGTCGCCAGGTCGACGATCACCGACGGGTTGAAGCGCGAGGCGGCGTAATAGAGGCAGTCGGCCAGGATGAGCCGGCCTTCCGCATCCGTGTCGAACACTTCGACCGTCTGTCCCGACGCCGTGGTGATGATATCGCGCGGCTTGAGCGCGGTGCCGGACGGCATGTTCTCGGCGATGCCGAGCACGCCGACGGCGTGCACCGGGCTGCCTTGCCGGGCGAGCGCGATCAACAGGCCGACCACGGCGGCCGCACCGCTCATGTCGGCCTTCATGTCGAACATCTGCTCGCCCCGCTTGATGCATAGGCCGCCGGAATCGAAGCAGACACCCTTGCCGACGAAAGCCAGCGGCTGCGCGGGGGCACCCTTGCCGCGATAGCGCAGGACCGCGACGCGCGGTGGCCGCGCCGAACCGGAGCCGACGGCCAGGATCGCATTCATGCCGAGTTCCTTCAGCCGCGCCGCATCGAGTATCTCGATATCGATGCCGGCCTCGCGCAGCGGCTCCAGATGGTCGTGGAAACTGTCGGGGTGGAGATGGTTCGGCGGCAGGTTGACCAGCGTGCGCGCATATTCGACGCCGTCGGCGATGGCGTTGACCCGCGCCAGCGCAGCCTCCAGCTCCGGACCAGCCGCGCCGGTCAATTGCACCCTCAGCGTCCGGTCAGCCCCGGCTCCTTGCCGCCGGTTGCGCATGTCGAAACGATAGCGCCGCAGCCGCATGCCGAGCGCGACCCGCGCCAGGATTTCCGCCGCGGGCAGGTCCACACCGGCGATTGGGTCCAACACCAGAGTGGCCGTGCATTCGCCCTTGCTTTCCAGATGCGCTGCAAGCAGACCGCCGGCCCGTGCCAGGGAAAGCGTGGTTACGGTCTCGGCTCTGCCCAAAGCCAACACCACCACGCGCCGGGCCGATACTGCCTTGGGGGCAATAACGTCGACGCAGGCGCCGGACTCCTCGAGAGCGGCGCGATCGGAGCAGGCGCGGGACAAGATCCCGTCCATCTCGGCATCGAGCGCCGCTGCCCGGAGGCCAAAACCGTTTTGAGCGGGCTGCAGGATCACGACGACCGCGGTTTCCGCGGAAATCTCGTCCGCCGCTTCGAAGACCGGCACCGGCGACTGAGGCATAAAGCTCGTTCTCCCATTTGCGGGGCGGCTCCTGCCAAGTCGGCTGCGTTATCGCAAAGCCTCTCCTGGCAACGGTGAAACCGGTGAGGCCGGTTTGCACCGCTGGGGAAATGGTATCGGAGTACCCGGATAATTGTTTTCTGACGGCGACTTAGTCGCTCTTGCCATTTGGGTATCCCCGAAACCGCCAGGCGATCAAACGCCAATTTTGCCCAAGTCGATTGACAAAAACTCAACTGACAATTCATGATTGGGCAATGGCCCTGCCTTCACTCAACGGCATGCGCGCTTTCGAGGCCGCCGCGCGTCTCGGCAGCATCAAGGATGCCGCGGAAGAGCTGCATTTGACGCCCTCCGCCGTCAGCCGCCACATCCGCGCGCTGGAAAGAAACCTTGGCCAGGATCTGTTCGTGCGCGGCTTTCGTCAGATAACGCCGACCATCAGGGGCTCATATTATGCGCGCAGCCTCTCCGAGGCATTCGAGGCCATCTGGCGGGCCACCGGCGATGTCAGCTTTGTTGACGGGCCGGGGCATGGCAGGACTCAGCGCGTCAGAGTGCTCTGCGTGCCGGCGGTCCTGAATCTCTGGCTGGCCGACCGGCTGCCGAATTTCCGCAAGCTGCACCCGTCCGTGGACCTGGAGATCTCGACATCGGGCAAGCGCGCCAACTTCGATTTGGCCATTGTCGACGAGTTCGTCTACAAGGCCGGCCCGGCCCTGACGCTGCTGATCCCACTGGTCCTGACCCCGGTCTGCGCGCCGTCGCTGCTGGAAGGGCCGGTGCCGCTCAGAACACCCGCCGATCTGGTCAATCATCACCTGATCCACGAATGCGAGAGCATGCGCTGGCGGCGCTGGCTGGAGCAGGAAGGCGTCCTCGACACCACGCCGAAATCCAGCACGACGCTCGATGACTGTACCTTGATCATGCGCGAGGTGATAAACGGCGCCGGGATCGCCTTGGCCGACACCATGATGGCGCAGGATCTTCTGCAGCAAGGCAGGCTCGTCGCCCCGTTCAGCGCCCGCCACACCTATCCCGCCGGCATTTACCTGCATCAGCGCCGCAGCATCGGCAACAAGCCGGCCACCGGCCTTTTCCAGGACTGGCTGCTGTCGGAGGTCGCCGACCACAAACGGGCAATGGCGATAGCCTGAAACGTCTCTGGAAGCTCGAAGCGGAGCGCAAACAAGAAGGCGGCGGCCGCCTGGCCACCGCCTTCGCATTACTCGACGGCTGCGCTTAACCCTTGAAGGTGGCAGTCAATTCGTCATAGGCCTTGCAGGCCTCATCGAGCGTCGTCGCGCCCTGGTACTTGGCGGTCACGGCCTGAGCTTTTGCGGTCAGGTCGGCGGCCTTGCTTGGATCCTTGGTGATCGCCGCCTGAAGTGCGGCAGCCATGTCCTGCGCCTTCTTGGCGGCTATTTCCTGCGTGCATTCCGGCCCCTTGGAGCAAGCCGAGGCGGCCAACGCCGCAACACCTACGGCGACGAGCAAAAACTTCTTCATGTCAATCATCTCCTCAAAAAGGCGGCCGCCCATCGCAGCCGCCTCCAATGGCCGAAGCCCAAAGGCCAGAGCCAAGCGTGCCTTAACCGCTGATTGTGGCGGCACGCAACGACCGGGCCGCATAAACTTGTGTAACCAGGCTGCAATATCGCGGCGGTCCGGGGTGGGGCCGCATAAAAACAACCTGAAGCGCGTCGCATGAGGCCGTTCAGGCGCGACGCGCTTCAGAGCAATTCCAGGAAAAGTGTGAAGCGTTTGGGTTCGGCGACTTCGCCGTAACCTTTCGTCCGGAATTGCGTAAAAACAAAGAGATAGAGCGTCTCACCGTTTTCGTGAAACGGTGAGACGCTCCAGGTCAACTGGGACAAGTTCACCGGCGAGGCTGCAACAGCGCCAGCACGACCGTCGATGCGGCAAGGACAACGGTAAGGGTCAAAGGTCCCGCCGCGCCGTAGGTGTCCACGACATAGCCGCCGACAACCGCGCCGGTGGTGATGGCAACCTGGAAAGAAACGACCATCAGGCTGCCCGCCGCTTCCAGCGCATCAGGTGCCGCGCGCGACAGATTGGTCGGCAGCACCACCGGCGCCATGCCGAATGCCAAGCCCCAAAGCGTGACGAATCCGAAGGCAACTGCGATGTGCACGCCCCAAAGCACCAATGCCAGAGCCGCAAACGCCATCAGCGCCGCGGTGCCCACGAGAGCCATGTGGATGTTGGCGTCGGCCATGCGGCCGCCGGCAACATTGCCGATCACGGCGGCGATGCCAAATCCGAGCAGGGCCAGGGCAATTGGCCCTGTTGCCAGTAGCGTCACATGTTCGAGGAAGGGGCGTACATAGACCGAGCCGGCAAAATGCCCTGTCATCAGCAAAAGAATGGCCAGCATGCCGAGCTGAATGCCACGCCGCCGTGTCAGCCGAAATACATCCGCAAGGCTATTGCTGGCCGTGGCAGGCAAAGTCGGCAGGCTAAGCAACTGCAGCAGCATGGCAATCACGGCCAGCCCCGCGGTCAAGGCCATGGCGCTGCGCCATCCCAGCCAGTCGCTGATCAACGCGCCCGCCGATGGTGCGGCAATGGTGGCGAGCGACACGCCGAGGGTGACGATGCCCATGCCCCGACCTGTCGCACTGGCGCCAACCAGCCTGGCCACGACGGCAACCGAGAGTGCCCAGAAGGCGCTGAGAGCGATTCCGAGCCCGGCCCGGCCCAGCAGCAACAGCCAGAAATTGGGCGCCAGCGCTGCAAGGAGGTTGGAACCGACCGCCAAGGCGCTGAGGCCAACCAGCACAGTCTTGCGGTTCAATCGGCCGATGAGAACATTGCTCAACATGGCCGTCACGGCGCCCACCGAAGCGGTGGCGGTGACGACCTGTCCGGCCGTTCCTTCGCTGATGCCGAGATCGCGCGCCATTGGCGTCAGCAGGCCTGCCGGCAGGAATTCCGCTGACACCAGGGCAAAGCTGGTGGCCGCCAATGAAATGACCGAGAACCAGGTGGCTGCGTTCCACGTGGTTGGCGCCGCGGTGTCGAGGTCTAACGCCGTGTCTTCGTCGTCAAGCTGTAATGTTGTGTCTGTCACTGAAAGATCTCCAAGGTCTGGAGATCTTAAATAGACGAGTCCATTCGGATGATATGTATCTTAAAATCCGAAATTCATGTCCGTTCGTCCGGAAATTGTGCGACGCACAACGCCTGGCGAGACATTGGTGATGCGTTTGAACGCGCGCGCGAAGGATGCTTCGCTATCATAGCCCAAACGGGTAGCAACCTCCGCAACCGACAAGCCGTTTTGCCCCAGCAACTCGCGGGCAAGCTGCATGCGCAGACGGGCGAGATAGTGGGCGGCGCCCTCCCCTAGCACGGCGCTGAAGCGCTCGGCGAAAATCGAGCGCGATTGGCCTGCCAGGCCGGCAAGGCTTTCCAAGGTCCAGTTATGGCCGGGGTCTCGGTGCATGGCTGCCAGCGCGCGGCCGATATGGGGGTCGCGGATAGCGGCGAGCCAACCGGTGGTCGAGGCTCCCGTGCAATTGACCCAGCAGCGGATGAGCCGGGCTGTCAGCAAATCCGCCATGCGCGACAGAATCGTGGCGCTGCCCATCTGCGGCTGCGCGGCCTCGGCCGTCATAGCCGCCAGCAAAGGACGCATGACCGGGTCATTGCCAGCCACGTCGCAGCCTTTGATGATCGGCGGCATCAACGTGATCAGTGGATTGAGCGCACAGACGCCCAAGGCCATGGAGCCGCAGAAAAGGGTGCTTGTCGCGCCGGTCCCTTCCCGCACCACCTCGCAAACATTGCTCCCCAGCTTGGTCACCTGGCAGCCCTCAAGCGAGTCGCCGACGACGTCCGGCGCGCTGGCCAGCCGATGGGCGATGCCTTGCGGCAGCAGCGCCAGATCGCCATCGCGCAACTCCTGCCAGCCTTCCGCTTCGGTATAAATCCAGCACGGACCCTGGCCGACAAAGTGAAAGCGAAGCAGCTTCTGTTGCGGAAAGGCGATGCTCCATGGATGTCGGAGCTCGCAGCGGCCATAATTGACCCCACTCAAGTGAAAATCCTGCAGGACTTCGCTGAGCGCATCCATCGGGATATGGGACGCCGAAGAGGGCCGGGACGAATAGTCAGACATTGAGCTATTATACATGCCGAACGTCCGACAGGCAAGCCGAGGCCGCTTCAAAGGCACAGTCAGTCTTCCCGCCCTTGCCTCCCGCTCCCGGTGCATGCAAGGAGTGCTTCCAACGCATGTCGCCCAGAAGTGTGCAGCGGTTCCGGGACAACGACATGCATCAAGCAAAGACCTAAAGCGCATCGCCTGAGTCTTTTCAGGCGACGCGCTTTGGAGCAACAGGATGACAGGCATGGCAGCTGAAGCGTCGAGCAGCGATCTGGTGCAGGTGGTGGCGCTGCTCGCCGCGGGCGTGGTCGCCGTGCCGATCTTCAAGCGTATGGGGCTGGGCTCGATCCTCGGCTATCTCGCCGCCGGCGTGGTCATCGGCCCGTTCGGCTTGCGCGTCTTTTCCGAATCGGAATCGATCCTCCACGTCGCCGAGCTCGGCGTCGTCATGTTCCTGTTCATCATCGGTCTCGAAATGCAGCCGTCGCGGCTCTGGAGCCTGCGTCGCGAGATCTTTGGACTAGGCGCCCTCCAGGTCGGCGTTTGCGCGGTCCTGCTCACGCTGGTCGGACTGGCTGGAGGCTTTCCCATCGCGCAGTCCTTCGTTGCCGGCGCCGGCTTCGTGCTGACCTCGACGGCGATCGTCATGCAATTGCTGGAAGAGCGCGGCGAGATCGCCACGCCGAAAGGCCAGCGCATCGTCTCCATCCTCTTGCTCGAAGACTTGATGATCGTGCCGCTGCTGGCGCTGGTGGCGTTCCTCGCGCCCGGCGGCGCCGAGACCAGTTTTTCGGAGCGCCTGACCGAAGTCGGCATCGGCATCGCCGCGATCGTCGGACTGGTCGTGGCGGGCCGTTACCTGCTCAATCCGCTCTTCCGCGTCCTGGCGGACGCCCGTGCCCGCGAGGTCATGACCGCCGCGGCCCTCCTGGTGGTGCTGGGGTCGGCTCTCGCCATGCAGCTCTCCGGCTTGTCGATGGCGATGGGCGCCTTTCTCGCCGGCGTGCTCCTGTCGGAATCGACTTTCCGACACCAGCTCGAAGCCGATATCGAGCCGTTCCGCGGCATCCTGCTCGGCCTCTTCTTCCTCGCTGTCGGCATGTCGCTCGACCTTGGCGTCGTCGCCCAGAACTGGCGGCTCGTCGCCATCTATGTCGTCGCCTACATGGTCATGAAGGCGCTCGGCATCTACATCGTCGCGCGCATCCTGAAGAGCGGCCACCGCGAGGCGCTCGAACGCGCCGTCTTCATGGCGCAGGGTGGCGAGTTCGCCTTCGTGCTTTATTCGTCCGCGGCCGCGGTCGGCATCATCGACGGCCAGGCCAACGCCACGCTCACGGCCATCATCATCATCTCGATGGTGCTGACGCCCTTGGCGATCGTGGCGCTGCGCTACCTGACCCCGCGCGACGAGCAGTCCCTCGACGGTGTCGATATCGCCGACGGCCTCACCGGCAGCGTGTTGATCATCGGTTTCGGCCGTTTCGGCCAGATCGCCAGCCAGCCGCTTTTGCTGCGCGGGATGGACGTCTCGATCATTGACAATGAGGTGGAGATGATCCAGGCCGCGGCCGATTTCGGCTTCAAGGTCTATTATGGCGACGGCACGAGGCTGGACATCCTGCACGCTGCCGGCGCCGGCCGGGCCCGCGCGGTGCTGATCTGCGTCGACAAGCCGGACGCCGCCGTGCGCATCGCGCAGCTGATCAAGGCCGAATTCCCGCTGGTTACCATCCTGGCGCGCGCCTTCGATCGCGGCACGGCACTGCAGCTGGTGCGCGCCGGCGTCGACTATCAGCTGCGCGAGACCTTCGAATCGGCGCTGGTCTTCGGCGGCTCGGCGCTGGAGGCGCTAGGCGTCGATCCGGAGGAAGTCGCCGAGGTCATCGAGGATGTGCGGCGCCGCGACGAAGCGCGCTTCGAGACGCAGCTGGCCGAGGGCGTGCGCGCCGGCCAGCGTTTCCTCAAGGGCAATATCGGCACGCCGATCCCGACGCCGCTCACCCAGCCGCGCCGCGCCGGCCGCGCGCTGAACCAGGAAACGGCCGTCGTGCTGAACAAGGCAGAGACCAACAACTGAAGGGCAAGGCATGGCAGAACTCGATCCGCGGGCGCTTTCCGTCACCAAATTCTGGCGCGATGCCGGCGAAGACGCTTGGTTCGAGAAGAACGATGCCTTCGACACCGATTTCCGCAGCCGCTTCCTGGAGCTGCACTACGCAGCCGCACGGCGCGAATGCGACGACTGGAACGCGCATGCCGAAGGCTCATTGGCGCTGATGATCCTGCTCGACCAGTTTCCGCGCAACTGCTTCCGCGGCACCGGTCACATGTGCGCTACCGATCCTCTGGCCAGATACTTCGCCGAGAAGGCAATAGCCGCCGGGCATGACCTGAAATTGGAGGAGCTGGTCCGCGTTTTCCTCTATCTGCCCTTCGAGCATTCCGAATTGCTGGCCGACCAGGAACGGGCAGTGCAGCTCATCGCCACCAGAGCTCCGGGCGATCTCAAATATGCGGAAGAGCACCGCGACATCATCCGGCGCTTCGGACGCTTTCCGCATCGCAACCGGATGCTTGGCCGCGCGACGACGGCCGACGAACAGGCCTTCCTGGACGGCGGCGGCTTCTCCGGCTAACCGGCCGATCTTAGCCGAGCCACCATTCCCGGCCGGACGGCAGCCGCTCGATGCCGGACGTATCGACGGCTTTGAGCCGCTCCGAGACGCTCCTGCTGCCGACCGAAAGCCCGGGCGCGATCTCGGCCAATGGCGCCAGCACGAAGGCGCGCTCCAGCATGCGCGGATGCGGGACTTCGAGCCCGGTCTCGTGGATCACCCGGTCGCCGAACACCAGGATGTCGATGTCGATCAGGCGCGGCCCCCAGCGCTCCTCGCGCACGCGTTTCAGCCGCCTCTCGACGTCGAGGCAAAGGTCGAGCAGCGCGCGCGGTGAGAGCGCCGTCTCGATCGCTGCGGCGGCATTGAGGAAATCGGGCTGGTCGAGCTTGCCCCAAGGCGGCGTGCGATAGAGCGAGGAGACGGCGGTGACGCGCGTCGCATCGTCGCCGTCCAGTATACGCAACGCCGCGCCCATGGACTTCGCCGGGTCGCCAAGATTGCCGCCGAGACTGAGATAGACGACGCTATTCTGGCCAGACAACGGTCACCTCGACATAATCGAGCACGCCCGGCACCGGGGCGTTCGGCTTGCGCACGGTGATCGCGGCCTTCCTGATCTGCGAGAACCGTGCCGTCAGTGCCTTCGCAACCTCCAGCGCCAGCGCCTCGATCAGGAACCGGCGATGTCCGGTCACGATCTTCTCGATGACCGCGAAGGCAACACCGTAATTGACGGTATCCTCAATGGAATCCTCCGCCAGCGGCCGGCTGGGCTCGACGGTCAGCTCGGCATCGACGTAGAAACGCTGGCCAAGCGTCTCTTCCTCGTCCAGCACGCCGTGGCGGGCGAAGAAGGCGCAGTTCTTCATGCGGATGACGTACATGATCAGGGTCCGGGAGGAAGCTCGGTTTCGCGGGCAAGCATAGCATCGGTCAGCGCCAGCGCGTCCACGTTGATTGCGACATCGTGGACGCGAAACAGGTCGGCTCCCTTCAAGCGCAGGATGACGCTCGTCGCCGCCGTGCCAGCGGCCCGATCGCCAGGCTCACGCCCGGTAGCGGTGCCGATGAAGCGCTTGCGCGAGGTCCCCGCCATCAGCGGATAGCCAAGCGCCTGAAGCTCGGAAAACCGCGCCATCAGCTCGAGGTTTTCCGCCGCCGTTTCCTTGGCGAAGCCGAAGCCTGCATCGAGCACGATCTGGCTGTCGGCGACCTTGCCGGCGCGCGCGATCGCCAGCGATTTGCGCAGGAACAGCAACTGATCCTCGATCACGTCGGGCAGCTTCTGCCGCTCGCGCCCGGTATGCATGACGATCAGCCCGGCGCCGGTCTCGGCTGCGACGCGCGCGATGCCAGGCTCGCGCTGCAGGCCCCACACGTCGTTGACGATATGGGCGCCGGCGGCGACCGCGCGCCGCGCGGTATCCTCGCGATAGGTGTCGACCGAGATCAGCGCCGCGCCGGACGCCGCGAGCGCCGCAATGACCGGCAGCACGCGCCCCTGCTCCTCTTCAGCCGTGATCGGCGCGAAACCAGGCCGGGTCGATTCCCCGCCGACATCGATTACGGCGGCGCCCTCTTTCACCATGCGGCGCGCCTGCTCCAGCGCCTTGTCAGGCGCGATGAACAAGCCCCCGTCCGAAAAACTGTCGGGCGTCACGTTGAGGATGCCGACGACGACCGCCTTCGGTCCGAGGTCGAGATAGCGCCCATGCGCCAGCTGCCATCGCCTTGTCGTCATTGTCCATCAACCATGCGTGATCCGCCGGAAATCAATTCCGTTGCGCTGGCGACGGCCCTAAAGCAAGGTGCGTGAAGAGGCAATATGATGAACCGATCCCTGCTCTGCACCTTGATGCTCGCCTTGGCCGCCACGCCGGCCGCCGCTGCGAATCTGGTGAAGACCTACAGCTATTTCAGCGTCGGCGGCCGCACGCTCGACGATATCCAGAACCAGCTGTCCAGAAACGGCCCTGAGGTAAAGAGCACCGGGTCGCGCCATCCCGGCGCCACGCAGATGGCCTTTACCACCCGTATCAGCTACGCGCAGAGCGCCGAATCCTGCCGCATCGCCGACGCGGCCGTCACCGTGAAGGTCAAGGTGATCCTCCCGGAATGGCGGCGCCCGCGCAAAGCCGATCCGGACGTCAGGCTGTTCTGGGACACGCTCTCGGCGGATATCAAGCGGCATGAGGAGCGCCATGTCGAGATCGCCAAGAACCATGCGCGCTTGCTCGAGGATGCGCTGAAGGCCAGCCCCGCGCAAAAGACGTGCGAACAGGCAAAGGCGGAGGCCGCGGCGATCCAGGCAGCCGAGCTCGCCAGGCACGATCAGGACCAGGTGCGGTTCGACCGCGTCGAGGCCGTCAATTTCGAAAGCCGTATCATTCGGCTGATGCGCTATCGGATGGAGCGCACTGAAGCCGGCCAGTTGCCGCCGCCCTGACAGAGGCAAGGCCATCCGGGCCAATTTTGTCCAAGCATCGTGCCAGATCGGAAAAACTTTCGAGCGGCGGTCGAAATCGGCCTATACCGACCGACATATAGCGGGTTCGAAATATCCAGGTCTTGAACCAACCCGAGCCTCGGACATCGAAGAGAAATGACAGGCGCCAGGCGCAACGGACCGGCCAGGACCGCCTTGGCGCACTGAGCATCAGCCTTTGAAAGAATGACGCATGGACCAGACCGTCGAGAACCAGGCGATGGCGCCGAAAGCCGCGCCGCTGATAAGCGAGAGCGAGAAGAACGCCATCATAGGCGGCGTGCTGTTGTCGATGCTGCTGGCGGCCCTTGACCAGACAATCGTTGCTCCCGCGCTGCCGACGATCGCGCGCGCGCTCGGCCATGCCGAGTATCTGCCGTGGATCGTCACGGGTTATCTTCTGACCGCGACGGCGATGTCGCCGCTCTACGGCAAGATCTCGGATGTCTATGGCCGCCGTCCCGTCATCTATGCCGCGATCCTGATCTTCCTGCTCGGATCGCTGGTCAGCGCGCTGGCGCCCAACATGCTGGTGCTGGTCATCGGCCGCGCCATTCAGGGTGCCGGTGGCGGCGGTCTCTTCGCGCTGGCCCAGACGGTCATAGGCGATCTCGTGCCGCCGCGCGAGCGCGCCCGCTACGCCGCCTGGATCGCCGGCACATGGGCGGTCGCCAGCGTCGCCGGCCCGCTGCTCGGCGGCGTGTTCGCCGAACACCTGCACTGGTCGCTGATCTTCTGGATCAACCTTCCCATCGGCTTCCTGGCCATGGCGATCATCAACAACCCGCTGAGGAAGCTGCCGATCGCAGCCAAGAACCATAGCATCGACGGCTTGGGCGCCGTGCTGCTGGTGATCGCGACGTCGCTGCTGCTCCTGGCGCTCAACTGGGGCGGCAGCGCCTATCCCTGGTTCTCCCGCGAAATCCTTGGGCTGGTGGCCTGCTCGGCCCTGTTCTGGGCCTTCTTCGCGCTGAGGCTGCTCAAGGCCGCCGAGCCATTGATCTCGCTCGACGTGCTGGGCAACCGGATCGTGCTCGCCGGCACGCTATCGATGTTCCTGCTGCAGGCGGCAAACATCGGCGCCTCGGTTTACCTGCCGGTCTACCTGCAGTCGGTGGTCGGGCTTTCGGTCAGCCAATCCGGTACCGCCATGCTCGGCCTCCTGCTCGGCACGGTTGCCGGCGCCACTTTCAGCGGCCGCATGATCCCGCGTTTCGTCCACTACAAGCGCATTGCCATGATCGGCGTCAGCCTGGCCATTGTCTGCATTGGCGTGCTCAGTGCCATTGCGGCACACGCCTCGCTGCTCGAGGTCGAAATCCTGACGACACTGATCGGCCTTGGCAGCGGCACGACTTTCCCGGTCAGCACCATTTCCGTGCAGAACGCCGTCGATCGCGCGCATCTCGGCGTCGCGACGGGCGTTCTGACTTTCCTGCGCACGCTGGGCGGCGCGCTCGGCGTCGCCATGCTCGGCGCCGTCGCGTTTGGTTATGGGCTGCCCTTGGCAGCCGAGGGCTCGCAGACTCCTATCCAGCTGACATCGGCGATGCCGTTCGTGATGATCTTCCTCACCGCCGGCGTCACGCTTGTCCTGGCGCTGATCGCGCTGGCGCTTATGCCGGAAAAACCGCTGCGCGGCCATGACGAGCAAGCGGCACCCGTGCTCGCGGAATAGATCTCCTTGAGGTGTGTCGAGATTCAGGTCAGTCGTGGACGCCGAGCTTCTTCTGCAAGCTGGTCGACGAGGTCGTGTACTGGAAGACGATGCGCTCGCCCGGGCTGATAATGCGCTTGGCGGCCTGCGCCATCAGTGCCACCTCGTGGAAGCCGGACAGGATCAGCTTCAGCTTGCCCGGATACCAGTTGATGTCGCCCACCGCAAAGATGCCCGGGATCGACGACTGGAACTTCTCGGTATCCACCGGGATCAGGTTCTCGTTGAGGTTAAGGCCCCATTCGGCGATCGGTCCGAGCTTCATGGTGAGGCCGAAGAAAGGCAGCATGCGGGTGCATGGCACTTCGACGTCGCCGTCCGGACCGCCCTTGATGGTCGCCGATGACAACTGGCCGTCGGCCCCGGCAAGCCCGCTGACCTGACCGACCAGGAATTTGACCTGCTTCATCTCCTGCAAGGCATACATCTTGTTGACGCTGTCGGGCGCCGCCCGGAATTCAGGGCGGCGATGCACCAGCGTCACGCTTTTGGCGATCGGTTGCAGGTTGAGTGTCCAGTCGAGCGCCGAGTCGCCGCCGCCGACGATGACGAGATCGTGGCCGCGAAATTCCTCCATGCGCCGAACCGAATAAAAGACGCTCTTGCCTTCATAGGCCTCGATGCCCGGAATGGGCGGGCGCTTGGGCTGGAACGAGCCGCCACCGGCGGCGATCACCACCACCTTGGCCTCGAACAACTCGCCCTCGTCGGTGGCGACGCGGAAGCTGCCGTCGTCGAGCTTTTCCAAGCTCGACACCATGCGGTTGAAGGTGAAGTCCGGCTTGAACGGATGGATCTGCTCCATCAGCTTGTCGACCAGGCCCTGCGCGGAGATCATCGGCCAGCCGGGAATGTCGTAGATCGGCTTTTCCGGATAGAGTTCGGCGCATTGGCCGCCCGGACGGTCGAGGATGTCGATCAGATGACACTTCATGTCGAGCAGGCCAAGCTCGAACACGGCGAACAGACCCACCGGCCCTGCCCCGACAATGAGAACGTCCGTTTTGATCGTATCAGTCATGCGCTGCGCCCCGTTGGCAAACGGTGCGAGACTGCATGAGCTATCGACCGCTGCCAAGCAGCCAGCGCGAAGAAAACTGGAAGTCGACTTTAACCCTGGCGCTCGGGAACGCGCACGACCAAGCCATCCAGTGCGTCCCGCACCTTGATCTGGCAGGAGAGCCGGGAGTTCGGCCGGACGTCGTAGGCGAAGTCCAGCATGTCCTCTTCCATCGCCTCCGGCTCGCCGACCTCGGCCGTCCATGCCTCGTCGACATAGACATGGCAGGTCGCGCAGGCGCAGGCGCCGCCGCATTCGGCCTCGATGCCGGGCACCGCGTTGCGGATCGCGTTTTCCATGACGGTCGAGCCATTTTCGGCCTCCACGTCGAATTGGGTCCCGTCATGGGCGATGTAAGTCAGCTTGGTCATTAAGTCACCTGAGGAGTCGCGACGGAGATAATCACTCCACCGGACAAGTCAACTGCGGCGCGAAAGCGCCACGAAATGACGTTTTTCAAAAAGATAGTGCTAGCGGCTGATGCCCGCGATGAAGTCGCGCACTTCCTCGATCAGCATGCCGAGCCGCTTGAGCGCCCGGACATCTTCCGGCTGCTTCTCGATGATCGCCGCGCATTCGGCGACCGCGAACGCGCCGATGCCGCGCGCCGAGCCCTTCAAGCCGTGCGCCAGAAGTATCCTCTGCCTGGCGTCGGCATCCGCGATCTGGTCGCAGACGGTGAGCGACTGCTGCACGAACAGCGCCAGCACCTCCCGTTCGAGGTCCCGGTCACCCATTGTCTGGCGCGCCAGATGGCCGAGATCCACAGGTCTGGCTCCAGCCGTTCCGGAGGCATCTCCCCCCGGCATGGAAAACGCAATACCACTTTCGCCACGCATACGCACTGCAACTCCACAAAGCGGGCAGATGAGCCCAAGAAAATAGGCGATTCCGGTCGCCAACGGGTTAACGATTGGAGGGGAAAAATGTTGTTACGGAGGCGGCCGGATCACGCTTCCGTTAACCTTATATTTAAAGTTTTACGTATCGCCCGGAATGCATGTTTTCTTTACCCCAGTGTGTCATTACGATACGAAGGTCCATTTTTCAGCCTCCTGCTCGGGATATACAAGCCAGAATCGGGCCAGAATCAGGCCAAAATCATAAGTCCCGCGGCAGCTAGTACAGGGTAGCGAAGGCATGGCTAAGAAACCAACGACGACCAAGTCTCTCGACAGCGACGTAGCCGCGGAACTGGAAAAGGCGCTTGACCTTGACCTTGGTGGCGACGAAGGCGGCCTCGACATGGCGGCGTCGATGGAGGACCTCGAAGCGCAGATCTCGGCGGCGGCCGACGAACTGGCGCGCGAAGGTCGCAGCCAGCGGACAGAGCCGGCGAACAACCCTCAGCCCGCCACCCCCCAGCCTCCAAGGGCGCCCGCGCCCAAGCCAGCCGAGTTGCGCCCTGTCGAGCCGCGCAACGGACAACCGTCCGGCTTCACGCCGCCCGCTGGCTTCACGCCCGCCAATGACGACCGCCAGAAGGACTACAAGACGCTGCTGCACAGCCTCAACCGGCGTGCATCGAGCACCGTCTACTGGGTCATCGCCTTTATCTCACTGGCCTGGATCGCGGGCGCCGGCGGCCTGGCCAATCTCCTGTTCGGCTCGGGCATCTGGAAGATCCGCACCTTCGACCAGTTCTTCGCCCGTCCCGAGTTGATCGGCCTGGCGGTTGCCGCGATCGTTCCGGTCATCCTGTTCTGGGCGTTCGCCGCCATGATCCGGCGCGCGCAGGAGATGCGCATCGCCGCGCAGTCCATGACCGAGGTCGCCTTCCGCCTGGCGGAGCCGGAAAACCTCGCCCAGGATCGTGTCATGATGATCGGCCAGGCCGTTCGCCGCGAGGTGGCGGCAATGGGCGAAGGCATCGAGCGGACGCTCGCCCGCGCCGTCGAGCTCGAAACGCTCGTCCACGGCGAAGTCACCCAGATCGAACGCTCCTATTCCGAAAACGAGGCCCGCATCCGTTCGCTGGTCGATGGTCTGGGTAGCGAGCGCGAGGCGGTCGTCACCCATGCCGAGCGCGTGCGCGCCTCGATCGCGAGCGCGCACGAGACGCTGCGCGACGAGATCGGCGCTGCCAGCGACATCATCCGCGACTCGATCCTCAACGCCTCGACCAAGCTATCGATGACGATCAACAATTCCGGCGACACGCTGATTGATCGCATCAATGAAAGCTCGACGTCGATCTTCGATTCCGTCGAGTCGCGCCTGGACAACATCACCGACCGGCTTTCGACCTCCGGCGAAGCCTTCGCCAGCCTGCTCGACACCCGCATCGCCAAGCTGACCGACACCACGGACGGCCTCACCCGCTCGCTGACCGACCTGCTCGACGACCGCACGAATGGGATGGTCTCACTTCTCGGCGGCGCTGCCCGCACGCTGAACTCCGAATTCGAGGCGAGCCTCAGCGGCATCGAACGGACGCTGGCCGAACGCGGCCAGGCGCTGATCAGCGAATTCCAGACCCGCGCCGAAGCGCTCGACACCGGCACGCAGAAGCTCAACGCCGCCCTCGAAGCGCGCGCCCGCCAGATCAACGAGACGATGGTGGAGCGCGCGAAAGAGATCGCCCACGCCTTCGCCGAGAGCAAGGACACGCTGTCGGCGATGATCGATCAGGGCAAGACCCAGATCGGCGCCGATATGGCCGATATCATCTCGTCGACCTCCTCCATGCTGGAAGCCCGCGCCACCGACTTCGCCGGCCGCATGGAAGCAGCCCGGCATGTCGTGTCGCGCTCCTTCGATGCCGACATCCAGCGGCTGGCCGATGCCCGTGTCGGCATTGAGGAAGCCGTCGAAAACCACAGCCGCGCGCTTTCCGAGAGCCGTGAACGCATGGCCGCCGCCATGCAGGAGGACCTGGCGAAATTCGCCGAGGGCCGCGCCGAGATCGATGCCGCCGTCACCAACCAGGTGCAGAAGCTGGCCGAGGGTCGCAACCTGATCTCGCGCGCGCTGGAAGAAGACCTGCGCAAGGTGAACGAGTCGCGCGCCGCCATCGATGCATCGCTTGGCAGCCATCTGGAACAGCTCGAAGAGGGTCGCAGCCGCCTCTCCCAGGCCTTGAACGAAGACTCGGGCAGACTCGTCCAAGCCCGCTCAATGATTGACGAAATGGTCGCCGGCCATGTCGGGAAACTGGCCGAGGGCCGCAACATCCTGGCGCGCGCCCTGGAAGCCGATCTCGGCAAGCTGCAGGACAGCCGCGCCTCGATCGACGGCCTCGTCGCCGGCCAGGTCGAGAAGATCGCCGAGGGCCGCGCCGTGCTCGCCAAGGCGCTCGAAACCGACATCATCGGTATCAGGAACCTGATCGAGACCCATTCGACCAAGCTCGCCGAGGACCGCGGCGAACTCAGCCGCGCGCTTGAAAGCGATCTGAGCGGCATCCGCGGCCTGATCGATGGCCACGCCGGCAAGCTTGCCGAAGACCGCAGCCTGTTGTCGCAGACGCTGGAGGCCGACCTCGCCAAGCTGGCCGAAAGCCGCGCCTCGATCGACGGCCTCGTCGCCGGTCAGGTCGAAAAGCTCGCCGAGGGCCGCGATATCCTCAAGCGCGCCTTGGAGGCTGACATCAACACCATCAAGGGCGCCATTGCCGGCCACTCCGAGAGGGTGCTTGACGATCGCTCGCAGCTGTCGAAGGCCCTCGAAGCCGATCTGCAGGCCGTCAGCGGCGCCATCGCCGACCATCAGAACCGGCTCGTCCAGGACCGTTCGGTGCTATCGAAGTCACTGGAGGACGATCTCGCCAAGCTGGCGGAGAGCCGCTCCTCGATCGACGGGCTTGTCGCCGGCCAGGTCGAAAAGCTCGCCGAGGGCCGCGACATTCTCAAGCGCGCGCTGGAGGCCGATCTCAACACGATCCAGGGCGCGATCGTCGATCATTCGCAGAAGATCACCGACCACCGCGCCGACCTTTCGCGCGCGCTGGAGGCCGATATGGCCAGCGCCAGCGGCCTCATGCAGACCCATGCCGACCAGCTGTCGCAGAACCGCGCGAGCCTGTCCAAGGCGCTCGAGGATGATCTTGCCAAGTTGGCCGAGAGCCGCTCCAGCATCGACGGCCTGGTCGCCGGCCAGGTCGAGAAGCTCGCGGAAGGCCGCGATATCCTCAAGCGCGCGCTGGAAGCCGACCTTGCCAAATTGGCCGAGAGCCGCGCCTCGATCGATGGCCTTGTCGCCGGCCAGGTCGAGAAGCTCTCGGAAGGCCGCGATATCCTCACGCGCGCCCTTGAAGCCGACCTTGCCAAGCTTGCCGAAAGCCGTGCCGGCATCGACGGCCTCGTCGCCGGCCAGGTCGAAAAGCTCGCCGAGGGCCGCGATATCCTCACGCGCGCCCTTGAAGCCGACCTCGCCAAGCTTGCCGAAAGCCGTTCCGGCATCGACGGGCTCGTCGCCGGCCAGGTCGAGAAGCTCGCGGAGGGCCGCGATATCCTCAAGCGCGCCCTTGAAGCCGACCTTCAGAAACTGACCGAAAGCCGGTCCGAGATCGACAACGTCATCGCCGGCCACGTCGGCAAGCTGTCCGAAGGCCGTGACATGCTGGCCCGCGCGCTTGAGGACGATCTCGCCAAGCTCGCCGATGCGCGCAAGGACGTCGACCGTTCGGTGTCCGGCCATATCGACCAGATCGCCGCCAGGAGCGGCGACATCTCGGCTGCCATCGCCGCCGATGTCGAGAAGATCGAGCAGGCCTTCAGCCGCCAGACCGGCGTCATCGAAGAACGCGCCAGCACCATGGAGCGCGCGCTGTCGACCGGTGTCGACAATGTGCGCGGCGTGCTGGAGAAGACCGCGGTGTTCGTGGCGGGCGCGTTGCGCGACAAGGTCATGGAAGTCACCAGCACCCTGCATGAGCAGGCCGGTGCGGCCTTCAGCGATGCCGATCGCAAGATCGCCGAGCGCGCCGAGCAGACCTCCGCCGCGCTGCTTGCCAGGGCCGAGGACATTGCCCAGGCCTTCGAGGCGGCCGACCGTCGCCTGCACGAGCGTGCCCAGGATACGTCCAACATGCTGATGGCGCGCGCCGACGATGCGTCGAACGCGCTCATGGCTCGCGCCGAGGAAACCGCCGACAAGCTTGCGACGCGCGCCGGCGAGATCGCCAGCACCTTCGACACGGCCGACCAGAAGCTGGTTGCCCGCGCCGTCGAGACGGCGCAGTCGCTGGCCGCCCGCGCCGGAGACATCCTGCGCAACTTCGAGGGCGCCGACGAGCGGCTGTCGATGCGCATCACCGAATCGGCCGAAGCGTTGGCCGCTCGCGCCAGCGATCTCGGCCGCATCTTCGACGGCGCCGACCAACAACTGATGGCGCGCATTGCCGAGGGTTCGGAAGCGCTTTCCGCCCGCGCCGGCGAGATCGGCCGGATCTTCGACGACGCCGACAACCGCCTGGTGTCGCGCATCGCCTCGACCAGCTCGACCATCGGCGGGCATGCCGACACGATTATCGGCGCCTTCGCCGCCACCGAACAGCGTGTCGCCGACCGCGCCCGCCAGACCGGCCAGGAGCTCGCCGTGCACGCCCGCGAGATCGAGCAAGCGCTGGCCGGCGCCGACGAGCGGCTTGCCGCAAGCGCCGCGGCTACCGCCGCGCGCGTCGAGGACCAGGTCGCGAGCGTGGAAAACCGCCTCGCCTACACCGCCGAGACGATGGGCCAGAAGCTCAACGAGCAGGTCTCCAGCGCCGAGGCCCAGCTGATCTCGCGCGCCAACGTCATCGCCGAGACCTTCACGGCGGTCGGCCAGCATATCGGCCAGAGCACCAACGAGGCCGCGCGCACGATCGGTGCCAACACCCGCGAGCTCAACACCATGCTCGCGGCGCGTTCGACCGAGATGGCGAAAATCCTCGACGAGACGGCCAAGCCGCTGGTCGAGCGCTTCGCCCAGGGCGGCTCCGAACTGCAGCGCAGCATGGAGGAGGTCGCCGAACGCGCGGCCGAGAAGCTGCGCAGCGAGAACACGAACCTCGTCAATGCTCTCGCCAGCCGCACGGCCGAAACGCTGTCGGCCGTCGAAGGCGCGCGTTCCTCGCTTGCCGACAGCGTGACCGATCTCATCGGCCGCATGACGACCTCCAGCGCGCAGCTTGGCCAGCTCATCGAGCAGGCTGCCGTCAATCTCGGCCAGGTCGAGGAGCGGCTCTCCGGCAGCACGCAGAGCTTCGCCGCGACCACGGAGAAGGCCGCCCAGACCTTCGCCAGCTCGGCGCGTCTGGTCGATTCCAACACGACGCGGCTCACCGACCTGTCCTCGGCGACGCTGCGCGAGGTGGCCTCGATCGCGACCAAGTTCGACGAGCACAGCCGGCTGCTCTCCAGCGCCTCGAATTTGCTCAGCTCCGCGCAGAGCAACCTCGAGCACACGCTGGAGCGTCAGTCCTCGCTGGAGGACCTCGCCGTGGGCCTGGTCAAGAAGTCGGAAGACCTCGAAAAGGTGATGCGTTCCTTCGAAAGCCTCGTCGGCCAGACGATGCAGACCGCGGAAGGCCGCACGATGGAGTCGGCGGAAAAGATCCGCACGGCGATCGCCGAGGTCGTCGATTCGGCAACGCGTCGCTTCGCCGACGCCACCGAGGAGATGCGCCGCACCGCGAGCTCGATCAAGAGCGAGCTCGACCTGACCCGCGCCGAACTGAAGAAGGGCGTCATCGAGATGCCGGAAGAGGCCAAGGAATCGACTTCGGCCATCCGCCGCGCCGTCTCCGAGCAGATCAATGCGCTCAAGGAACTGTCGGATATCGTTGCGAAATCCGGCCGCAGCGGCAGCAGCGAACAGGGCGAACCGCGCGGTCTGCGCCCTGCTCCGCAGCCGGCGCCGGCCCGCGCCGCCGAACCGCCGCTGCGCCGTCCGCCGGCTCCGCAGCCGCAGCCGCAGCCGCAACCGGCGCCTCGCGCTCCGCAGGCGCCGCTGGCCGAGACCACGCTGCGTGGCACGCTCGATCTCGAACGCCCGGCCGAAGCGCAGCGCCGCGAGCCGAACGGCAAGCCCACGCAGGGCGGCTGGGTGCGCGACCTTCTGACCAACGCCTCGCGCGAGGAAGAGCTGCGGCCGGCGGCGCCGGCGGAAGCGCCGCGCGCGACGCCTGCCCAGCGCTCGCCGCTGCATGTCATGGAGTCGCTCAACTCGCTCTCGGTCGACATTGCCCGCGCCATCGACCACGACGCCTCGATCGAGCTCTGGAACCGCTACCGGCGCGGCGAGCGCGACGTGTTCACGCGCCGCCTTTACACGCTGAAGGGCCAGCAGACCTTCGACGAGATCCGCCGCAAGTACCAGGCCGAGGCGGAATTCCGCGCCGCGGTCGACCGCTACTGCGAGGATTTCGAAAAGCTGCTCAAGGATGTCTCGCGCAACGACCGCGACAACATCATGGCGCAGACCTATCTGACGTCCGACACCGGCAAGGTCTACACCATGCTGGCCCACGCCAGCGGCCGGCTGCACTGACGCGGCCAAGCGGAATCAGAAACTAAAAAGGCGGGTCTCGGCCCGCCTTTTTCATGTCCACGATGTCGATTGTCGGCTCGGCCGGCGTTCAGATCGTCTGGTCCGTCCAGCGGACGATATCCTTGGCCGCCTGGCCGAAGGCATTGTCCAGCGCGCCAACGTAAGCCGCGTTGCCGCTGCCCGAGACCGGCGCGCTCGCGGTGAAGTCCTTCGAGGCGCGCACCTCGCCGTTGCGGTCGTTCAGGATGCGCACGAACAGATCGACCTCGGCATGCTCGCCGCCATTGACGCGCACCTCGAAGGAGCGCACCTCGACGATGATCTGATAGTCGATCGCCAGCCCCTCGCCCGGCTTGCCGACGCCGGCAAAGCTGCCGGAGCGCTGGAAGGTCTCGGCCAGCCTCGCCTGCACGA
This sequence comes from Mesorhizobium sp. M2E.F.Ca.ET.219.01.1.1, assembly GCF_004016445.2. Classification (GTDB taxonomy): domain Bacteria; phylum Pseudomonadota; class Alphaproteobacteria; order Rhizobiales; family Rhizobiaceae; genus Mesorhizobium. The sequence goes on along the minus strand of NZ_SADT02000001.1, from coordinate 1,978,623 downwards.
TCAGCGGCAGCCGGTCCGCCCACTGCGCGCCTTTCAGGAACTGGATCGACTGGTCCGAAGGCCTGATGACGATGTTCTGGCTGTCCAGCGCCTTGAGCGCGGATGGCTGGGCGATCAGGATCTGGCGGCGGCTGTGGGCGCGCACGTCGACCGACGGCGCCGACAATTCGAACGTGTCGAGCGGCGCCGGCTTGCCGCCCAGAACCGCGCAGCCGGCAACCGCAAGTACCAGCAATGCCGCCGCGGATGATCTCAAACTACCCGCTACCACCCTGACCGACTTCACGCGTGATCCCCGTTGTCCCCGATCAACCCGCATTCGCGGTTCATTTTCTTGGCGGTCGCGGCGGCCGAAGTCAACGCCGTGCCCTTCCGTCGAACTGACGAACCTCGCCCTCGCCGCCGGACAGGATGCGCTGTGGATTGCGGCTGAGATCGGTCACCGCTTCCTCGATGCGGTTGATCGAGCGCCGGCTGTCCTGCACCAGCGCTTCCACATTCTGCAGCCCCGAGCCTGAGAAGCGCGACAGGTTGTCGACGATGGTGCCGAGGCGGGAGTTCAGCGTGTCGGCCACCTGCTTGAAGGATTTCAGCGTCGCCCTGGCGTCGGCCATCACGCCGTTGGCCTCGCCGGAGCCGAGGAGATTATCGACCTTGGCCAGGATGCCGTCGACGCGCACCGAGGCGTCGTTGAGGCGCTGCGCAAGCTGGCGGGCATTCTTGATCGTGTCATTGATGTCGTCGGAGCGGTTGGCGATCTTGTCGGTGACCTTGGCGATGTCGGAGGCCGCCTTGTCGGCGTTGGCGCTGGCCTTCTGGATGTTGGCCAAGGCGGCCTTGACATCGGCCGGATCGATGCCGTCGAGCACGCCGTTGACCTTGGCCAGCGTCCCTTGCGTCTGCTTGGCGAAATCGTTGATCGAGCCGACCGCCGTGTTGACGTTGTCGATGACCGTATCGAATTGCTTCGAGGTCTCCTTCAGGTTCGCCGTCACCGTATCGACATTGGCCACGATGCTCTTGATCTGGTCCTTGTCGACGGAATTGAGCAAGCCTTCGGCCGCTTTCAGCGTGCTGTCGAGCCGGCCCGAGACATTCTTCAGCTGGTCCGAAAGTGAGCTCACCGCCGACAGGAACTTGTCGATGCCGTCGGAGTTCTTGGCCAGCGCATCCGAGAAGGTCTCGACATTCTTGACCGTCTGCGTCAGCGGGCCGCGTACGTCCTTGGTGAAGCCTTCGAGCTCGCTAAGCACCTTGTCGGCGCGGGTAAAGATGTTCTGCGCCGTCTGCAGAAGGTTGGTGACCGCGGACGGGTTGGCGACGATCTCGGCGACCCTGCCTTCCTTCTCCGCCTCGTCGAGCAGCCTGGCTTCCTTGGGGTCGGCTCCCTTGAGTTCGATATTGGCCTGGCCGCTGAGGCCGGTAAGTCCGATGTCGGCCTGCGTCGACTTGGTGATCGGCGTCCAGCGGGCGATTTCGGTGTCTGCGATGGCGACGGTCGGATCGTCGCCATCGATATAGACGTTCTTCACGTCGCCCACTCTGACGCCATTGAACAGCACCAGGCTGCCGCGGCTGAGGCCGGAGGCCGAGCCTGGGATGCGCACGCGCAGCATCGCCGTTTCGCCCCGGTCTCCGATCGCAGCCGTCCAATAGACGAAGGCGAAGGCCGCCAGGATCGCGCCCAGCGTGAAGATGCCGACGATTACGTAGTTGGCTCTTGTTTCCATCGCCCCACTTATCGCTATGCGCGCGCCGCAAGATCAAGTTGCCGGGCGCGTTTTCCGCGGAAATAGGATTTCACCCACGGCTCGTCGCTTTTCAGCATGTCGTCGATCGTGCCTTCCACCAGCACCCTCTTCTTGCCGAGCACCGCCACGTGGTCGCAAGCGGTGAACAGCGTGTCGAGATCGTGCGTGACCATGTAGACGGTGAGATCCATCGTGTCGCGCAGCTTGACGACCAGTTCGTCGAATTCGGCCGCGCTGATCGGATCGAGCCCGGAGGTCGGTTCGTCCAGAAAGACGATGTCCGGATCGAGCGCCAGCGCCCGCGCCAGCGCCGCGCGCTTGATCATGCCGCCGGAAAGCTCGGACGGGAATTTCTGCGCCGCGTCGGGCGGCAGCCCGACCAGCTCGATCTTGAGCATGGCGAGCTCGTCCATCAGCGCCTTGGGCAGGTCGAGATATTCGCGCATCGGCACCTGCACGTTCTCCAGCACCGTCAGCGCCGAAAACAGCGCGCCATGCTGGAAAAGGACGCCAAGCCGCATATCGATGCGCAGGCGGTCTAAGTCGCTCGCCTTGTCGACGTCGACGCCGAACAGGCTGATCGTGCCCGACTGCTTCGGCATCAGCCCCAGTATGGTGCGCAACAGCACCGATTTGCCGGCGCCCGAGGCGCCGACGAAGCCGAGGATTTCGCCGCGCTTGATGTCCAGCGAAAGCTTGTCGAGGATCAGCTTGTCGTCGATGGCGACGGTGACGTCGCGCACCGAAAGTACGATCTCGTCGTCGTCTGTGGCTTCCTCGGTTGCCGCGCCGCCGCTCGCCATCTCAGAACCCGATCGCTGCGTAGAACATGGCGAAAAGCCCGTCGAGGATGATGACGACGAAGATCGATTTCACCACCGAAGCGGTGACATGCAGGCCGAGCGATTCGGCGCTGCCGCCGACTTTCATGCCCTCGACAGACGCAATGATGCCGATGATCAGGGCCATGAACGGCGCCTTGATCAGGCCGGCGAAGATGGTGCTGAGATCGATGGCGACACGCAGCCTGTCGATGAACGCAGCCGGCGGGATGTCGGAATAGAGCCAGGCGGCGACGATGCCGCCGGCAAGTGCGGCAAAATTGGCGATGATGGTGAGGCAAGGCAGCCCGATCACCAGCGCGACGAGCCGCGGAAAGACAAGCACGCCAATTGGATTGAGGCCGATCACCTTGAGCGCGTCGACCTCCTCGCGCATCTTCATCGAGCCGATCTCGGCCGTGATGGCGCTGCCCGAGCGGCCGGCAAGCATGATCGCGGTCATCAGCACGCCGAGCTCGCGCAGGATCAGCACGCCGACAAGGTCGACGACGAAGATATTGGCGCCGAAATAGCTGAGCTGATAGGCGCCCTGCTGGGCAACGATGGCGCCGACGATGGCCGACATCAGCACCACCACCGGGATCGCGCCGACACCCATGCGATCGATCTGGTTGAAGATCGCGGCGGGATTGACCGCGTGACCGCGCCCGAGCTTCATCTGCGCGCCGCGGATCGTGGCGCCGAGGATGTTCATCGAGGCGAAGAAATCGTCGCGCATCTCGTAGACCCGCCGGCCAACCAGCTCCAGCGCGCGCAGGATGATGTTGGGCGGCCCGGACGGGCCCGATTCGGGCTCGCGGCGGACCGCGTCGCCGACCGCGCCGAGCAGGATCGAGGCGACCTCGCTTTGCCCCTGAAAATGGACCTCGACGCCTTTCTTCTCGAAGGCGCTGGCCAGCCGGTCGATCAGCCAGGCGCCGGCCGTGTCCATCTTTTCGATGTGGGAAAGGTCGAGCGTCAGCTGTTTCGCGCCACTTCTCCGCTCGATCTTACGCATGTCCGCATCGACCGCCGCCACAGTGCGTGTCGTCCACACGCCGGAAAAGGCGCAGCTCAGCACGCCGCCTTCCTCGCCCACGGCAACGCGTGGCTGGTGCTCGGCGTCCTTGGCGGCCTCACCGCTTGCGTCGCGTTTGCGGATGGTCAACATGGCGTACTGTTTAGCCTGACGGGACTGGCGTGTCGATTTGCCGGCAGACTGGTGTCGCACAGCCGGAGAAGAAAATTATGGCGCGTGTCATTTCGGTCGAAATGGAGCGATTCCCGATCGCCGGCACCTTCACCATCTCACGCGGATCCAAAACCGAGGCCGAAGTCATCACCGTAACGATCGCTGACGGGGGACGTTCCGGGCGCGGCGAGTGCGTGCCTTACAAGCGCTATGGCGAGACCATGGACGGCGTATACGCCGCCATCGAGGCGATGCGCGACCAGATCGCCGGCGGACTGGGCAGGACCGCGCTGCTTGATGCCATGCCGGCAGGCGCGGCACGCAATGCCATAGATTGCGCGCTGTGGGATCTGGAAGCCAAGCTGACCGGCACGCCCGTGGCGGCGGCGATCGGCTTCCTTCCGTCCAAGCCGCTGGAAACCGCCTACACGCTGTCGCTTGCCGAACCGGAAGCCATGGCCGCGCAGGCGCGCGCCAATGCCGCGCGGCCCTTGCTCAAGGTCAAGATCGGCGGCGACAACGACATGGCGAGGATACGCGCGGTGAGAGAAGCCGCTCCAGACAGCCGCCTAATCCTCGACGCCAATGAAGGCTGGACCGATGACGACATCGAAGCCAATCTAGCCTTTGCCGCCGATCACGGCATCGCGCTGATTGAGCAGCCCCTGCCCGCCGGCCGCGACGAAATCCTGCGCCGGATAGCGCATCCGGTGCCGATCTGCGCCGACGAAAGCGTGCACGCGGCGAAGGACCTCGACGCGCTGGTCGGCCTCTACGACGCCGTCAACATCAAGCTCGATAAATCCGGCGGCCTTACCGAGGCGTTGAGATTGCGCGACCGTGCCCGCGATCTGGGCTTCGGGATCATGGTGGGCTGCATGGTCGGCACCTCCCTCGCCATGGCGCCTGCGGTTTTGCTGGCGCAGGATGCGGACTTCGTCGACCTCGATGGCCCGCTGCTGCTTGCGCGCGATCGCGAGCCCGGCCTCGTCTATCAGGGGTCGCTGGTTTCACCCCCTGACAGAGAGCTTTGGGGCTGAGCGCGCGGCAAGACCGATCAGCGCCATGCCGATGATCGCGATCGGGATCATCGCCCAGAAACCTTCGACGCCGAAGCGGTCGTAAAGCGGGCCGGAAGCAAGCGTGACGGCGGCCATGAAGAAGCCGTTGAAGAAATAGGCGATGCCTTGCGCCGCGCCCGTGCGCTCCTCGGAAACCGTCTCGCCGATCATTTTCTGCAGGCCGATCAGCACCATCGCGACCGAAACCGAGTGCAGGGACTGGACAAGGAAGAAGCCGGCGACGCCAAGCCCGAGCGGCCAGACGAGCGGAAAGGCGATCCAGCGCACGACCGAACCGATGCTGGCGATCACCATCACCCGCACGACCGAGACGGAGGCGAAAATGCGGTTGAAAAACAGGAACATGCAAACTTCGGATACCACGCCCCAGGCCCATAGCAGGCCAACGACGGAATCGCCGATGCCGATCGACTTCCAGTAGATCGACACGAAGCCGTAGAGGAAGGCGTGGCTGGCGGTGATGACGCCGACGCCGAGCGTGAAACAGAGGAAATAGGCGTTGAACAGGCTGGGCGCCTGGTGCTGGATCTCAGTGGCCGACAGTGGCGAGGCCTTGCGCGGCCGCCCCATGCGCGGCGCCCAGAGCCCGGCAGCGAGGGCCGCGCCGAGCGCCACGAAGATGATCACCGGAACCGCCTGCGGGCCGGTGGCCGCCAGGATGAATCCGCCCACCACATTGGCGCAGAGGTAGGAGATCGAACCCCATTTGCGCATTGCCGTGTAATTGGAGCCGAAGCGCCGCACGCCCGACAGCGCCAGCGAATCGGCCATCGGCGAGTGCGGAGTCCAGACGATGGTGAGCAGCAGCGACACGGCAAGCACGATCGCGTAGGTGGCCGGCAGGAAATAGCCGGCGGAGACGACCATCGAGGCCGCGACCAGTGCGATATAGACATTGGCGCGGTCCTTCGCCCGGTCGGCAAGCGCAGTGAGCATCGGCGTGGTCACGACCCGCAGGAACATCGGCGCAGCAAGGATCACCGCGATCTGCTCTGCATGGAACCCTTTCGCCTGCAGCCAGAGCGGAAAGTATGGCAGATGCGTGCCCTGCGACACGAACAAGGTCGCGAAGATCAGGCTGATGCGCAGTTCGAAATGGCTGGGCTTGATGCGTTGTTCGGGCGAGAGCGGCGGCAGCGACATGGATCGATCCAATTTCGCTGCAGTCGACGGCCTGCAACGCGTCTCGATCCCTAACATGCGGCAACGTGCGGCGGAACCGTCTGGACCAATCGATCGGGCTGCAAACTGTTGAATACAGCCAGCCGAACTAAGCCGTCCCGCTGTGGTCCACGGTTACGGGCCGAACCGGTCAAGCAACGGGGCAGGTGCGTTCAGGCCGCCTGCGCCGCCCTGCCCTTGAGGTCGATGATGTCGACCGGCACCAGCACATCCTTGCCGGCGGAAGATTCGGGCAGCACATGCGCCCAGGTCAGGATTTCCATGCGGCCGTCGAAGTGCTCGACAACCGCCGTGCAGCTTTCCACCCAGTCGCCGGTGTTGATGTACTGCACCTCACCATAGTTCTCGATGGCGGCATGATGGATGTGGCCGCAGATCACGCCGTCGACATGGGAACGCCGCGCCTCTTCCGAAAGCACCGTCTGGAACGAGCCGATGAAGTTCACCGCCTTCTTCACCTTGACCTTGGCCCAGGACGAGAACGACCAGTAAGGCAGGCCGAGCAGATGGCGCAGCTTGGTCACCACCCGGTTGATCAGCATCGCCGTGTCATAGGCATAGTCGCCGAGATAGGCGAGCCAGCGCTGGTTGTGCACCACCGTGTCGAACTGGTCGCCATGGATGACCAGCAGGCGCCGGCTGTCGGCGGTTTCGTGGATGGCGCGGTCGGCAACGACGATGCCGCCGAAATGCACGCCCTGGAATTGGCGCGCGAATTCGTCGTGATTGCCAGCGATATAGGTGATCGAGGCGCCCTTGCGCGCCTTGCGCAGCAGCTTCTGCACGACGTCATTGTGACTCTGCGGCCAGTGCCAGCTGCGCCGCAGCCGCCAGCCGTCGACGATATCGCCGACCAGATAAATGATCTCGGCGTCGTGATAGCGCAGGAAGTCGATCAGGAAATCGGCCTTGGCCGCTTTCGAGCCAAGATGCACGTCGGAAATGAACAGGGCGCGGAAAGTGCGGGGCTCTGGGGCTGACATCGCGATTTTACCCTTTGCTTTCGCGTGCCTATGCCCCGATTCATGCAACAACCGTATGACGGTTGCGGTTGGTCCAGCCCAGGCGCTAGCTTGCGCGCAACGTATTCAGGAGGAAATCACCATGGATCTCGGCATTCGCGGCAAGAAGGCCATCGTCTGCGCCTCAAGCAAGGGACTTGGAAAAGGTTGCGCCATGGCGCTGGCCGAGGGCGGTGCCGACCTTGTCGTCAACGGCCGCAACGCCGAGCTTCTGGCCAAGACCGCGCAAGAGATCCGCGATAAATTCGGCGTCAAGGTGATCGAAGTTGCCGGCGACGTGTCGAAGCCCGAGGTGCAGAAGGCGCTGCTTGCCGCCTGCCCCGACCCGGACATCCTGGTCAACAACAATGGCGGCCCGCCGCTGCGCGATTTCCGCGAGCTTGATCGCGCCAAGATCCTTGAGGGCGTGACGCAGAACATGGTCACGCCCATCGAGCTCATCCAGGCGGTGATCGACGGCATGGCCAAGCGCGGTTTCGGCCGCATCGTCAACATCACCTCGCTGTCGGTCTATGTGCCGATTCCCGGCCTCGACCTGTCTTCCGGCGCGCGTGCCGGCCTGACGTCGTTTCTGGCCGGCGTGGCGCGCACGGTGATCGACCGCAACGTCACCATCAACAGCCTGCTGCCCGGCAAGCTCGACACCGACCGCCTGCGCGGCCCGCATGAGGCAGGCAGCCCGGAAGACCCGGCCGCGGCCGCCGCGCGCAAGGCCCGCATCAGCGCCGACGTGCCGGCAAAACGTCTCGGCACGCCGGAGGAATTCGGCCAGATCTGCGCCTTCCTCTGTTCGGTCCATGCCGGCTACCTGACCGGCCAGAACATCCCGGTCGATGGCGGCCTCTACGTCAGCGCGTTCTGAGCATCGCCTGAAGCTCCCTAGCCAACCAGCTGGAATCGGTAGATTATTTCCGCTCCGGCATTGTGAAGCGGGAGCCTGCGATTTGCGGTCGCGAAAAATCGCGAGCGCATGCTAAAAGGCTCCAAACCAGTATCGCAGGGAGGGGCCGCAATGGACGGCGAGAACAAGAAACCGGCTCGGTCGGACCTCGACGAGGCCGCCCTCTTCTTCCACAAGTATCCAACGCCGGGAAAGCTCGAGATCCAGGCGACGAAACCGCTCGGCAACCAGCGCGACCTGGCGCTTGCCTATTCGCCCGGCGTGGCGGCGCCCTGCCTGGAGATCCGCGACGATCCGGCCACCGCGGCCGACTACACTGCGCGCGCCAATCTTGTCGGCGTCGTTTCCAACGGCTCGGCCGTGCTTGGGCTCGGCAATATCGGGCCGCTCGCCTCCAAGCCGGTGATGGAAGGCAAGGCGGTGCTGTTCAAGAAATTCGCTGGCATCGACGTCTTCGACATCGAGATCGACGCGCCGGAGATCGAGCGTATGGTCGAGACGGTGGCCGCGCTCGAGCCAACCTTCGGCGGCATCAATCTGGAGGACATCAAGGCGCCGGAATGCTTCGAGGTCGAGGAGCAGTTGAAGGCCCGCATGGGCATCCCGGTTTTCCACGACGACCAGCATGGCACCGCGATCATCGTCGCCGCCGCGGTGCTCAACGGGCTGGAACTGGCCGGCAAGACGATTTCCGACATCAAGATCGTCACCTCCGGCGCGGGCGCCGCCGCGCTTGCCTGCCTCAACCTTCTGGTCTCGCTTGGCGCCAAGGTGGAAAACATCTGGGTCACCGACCGTTTCGGTGTCGCCTACAAGGGCCGCGTCGAGGAGATGGATCGCTGGAAGGACCCTTATGTGAAGGACACCGAGGCGCGCACGCTGGCCGATGTCATTTCCGGCGCCGACGTCTTCCTCGGCCTCTCCGCCGCGGGCGTGCTGAAGCCCGAGCTTTTGCAGCATATGGCTCCGAAGCCGCTGATCCTGGCTTTGGCCAACCCCAATCCCGAGATCATGCCGGAGGTGGCGCGTGCGGCCCGGCCGGACGCCATGATCTGTACCGGCCGCTCCGATTTTCCCAATCAAGTCAACAACGTGCTCTGCTTTCCTTACATCTTCCGCGGCGCGCTCGATTGCGGCGCCAGCGCCATCAACGAGGAGATGAAGATGGCGGCCGTGCGGGCGATCGCCGCCCTTGCCCGCGAGGAGCCTTCCGATGTCGCGGCACGTGCCTATTCCGGCGAGACGCCGATATTCGGTCCCGATTTCCTGATCCCCTCGCCCTTCGATCCGCGCCTTATCTTGCGCATCGCGCCGGCGGTGGCAAAGGCTGCCTGCGACAGCGGCGTCGCGACGCGGCCGATCGCCGACTTCGCCGCCTATATCGACAAGCTCAACCGCTTCGTCTTCCGCTCCGGCCTGGTGATGAAGCCGGTGTTCTCATCCGCAAAGGCGTCGAGCGCCAAGCGCGTCATTTACGCCGAAGGCGAGGACGAGCGCGTGCTGCGCGCGGCCCAGGTGGTGCTGGAGGAAGGCATCGCCGAGCCGATCCTGATCGGCCGCCCGCATGTCATCGAGGTTCGCCTGAAACGCTACGGGCTGCGCATCAGGCCGGGCGTCGATTTCGGCCTGATCAATCCCGAGGACGATCCCCGCTACCGCCACTATGTCGATCTGCTGATCGAGCTCGCCGGCCGGCGCGGCGTGACGACGGAAGCCGCCCGCACCATGGTGCGCACCAACAATACGGTGATCGCGGCGCTCGCGCTGAAGCGTGGCGATGCGGATGCCATGATATGCGGGCTCGAAGGTCGCTTCGAGCGGCATTTGCGCAATGTCTCGCTGATCATCGGGCCGCGCGCCGGCGTCAAGGACCGCGATCTGTCGACGCTCTCCATGCTGATTTCGCAGCGAGGCATCATCTTTCTCACCGACACTTACGTCTCCATCGATCCCACGGCCGAGGAGATCGCGGAGATGACCGTTCTCGCGACGGAGCAGATCAGGCGTTTCGGCATGGAGCCCAAGGCCGCCCTGCTCTCCTTCTCGGATTTCGGTTCGCGCGACGCGCCCAGCGCGCTCAAGATGCGGCAGGCCGCGGCGATCCTGGCGCGCATCGCGCCCGACCTGCAGTGCGACGGCGAGATGCATGCCGATACCGCGCTGTCGGAGCATCTGCGCCAGCGGGTCTATCCGCATTCGCGGCTGAAGGGCGAGGCCAACCTACTGGTCTTCCCGAATCTCGATTCGGCCAACATCACGCTGACGGCGCTGCGCGCCATGATGGACGCGCTGCATGTCGGGCCGATCCTGCTCGGCACCGACAAGCCCGCGCATATATTGACGCCGTCGGTGACCTCGCGCGGCGTGGTCAACATGACCGCGCTGGCCGTCGTCGAGGCGGCGCACAAGGCGCAGGCGCTCGCTCCGATCTGACTATGTTGCTCAGGTTGGCGCGAAGCGGAAATGCCCCGTCCGCCTGAAGACGTAAAGAGTGTCCTCTTCGCGGGCGCCCTGGCCGATATTGTGAATGACCAGCGGCCGCTCCGGCGCCTCGGTCGAGCGGTTGGATGAGATGATGGCGATATGCGTCAGGTTGCCAGGCAGCATCTGTGTGACGAGATCACCCGGCAGGTAGTCGGCGGGATCCTCGCTGACGGCCAGGGAAGCGCCTCGCCGCTCAAAGAACACGGCGAGATTGGGCACGCGGCGGTGGTCGATGTTAGTATCTGTCGATTTCATGCCCCAAGCCTTCGGATAAGCGGCGAAATTGGCCGCCATGTCCTCATGCACCAGCCTTTGCAGGTCGAGGCGAAAGGCGCGGCGATAGGAGCGGATCACGACATCCGTGCACACGCCCCGGTCCTGCGCCACATCGCCGCCCGGGTATCCGATGCGGGTGTAGGTGGGATCGTAGATGGTCGTGACGCCGATCTGGCGACGTGCTGCATCGACCAGTCTCGACTGCCATTCCGGCGCGATGGACTTCTTCCCGGCCATGGCCGGCGGCATCGCCAGACACAGAAGGCCGAACTGCAGTGCGGCTCGACGGGTGATCGGGGTCAATGACTGGCTCCGGCCTTGCTGGACCGGGAGATTTTCAGAGTCGAATACGTCTTTTTTGCACCTCCTTTGTGCAACTTCCATGCAGCTCGAGACTGCGCTCGCCGCTTTGTCAGAAGATCGGTGAGGCCAATCTGGGCCTGGACCGTCTTTGGCTGTAAATTTGAGGGAACGATTAACCGCGAATCCGGTAGCATCCAGACAGACTGGTGAGCTGAGTTTGGGCACATGAATGGCGGAGGGCTGAAGCTGACCCACCTTGTGGCGCTGCTCGCAGCGCTTGAGGGTTCAGCCTTCGCCGTCGATCAATCCCAGGCGGCCTCGCGCACCTGCAGGCAGCTCGAAGCCGAACTCGCCGCGACGCGCGGTGGTGGCGGAGGGCCGGGCCTCGTCCGCAAATATGATGACGCCATCGCGCGCCAGCGCGAGCAGTTGGCAAGAGCCCGCGGCCGGGCAAGCGATGCTGGTTGCGGCTTCACGCTGTTTTCGCGCAATGTCAGCCAATGCGCGGCGATCAATGCCTCGATAGAGCGCATGAACGCCAATCTCGACACGCTTCAGGCCAAGCGCGAGCGGCTTTCCGCCGGCGGCACGCGGCGCGACCGCGGCCGTATCCTGGCGGCGCTTGACGCCAATAACTGCCGCGACGACGAGATCGCGCCGCGACGCGCGCCGCTTCAGGAGGCTTCCCGCGACAATGGCGGCGGCAATCTTTTCGAGCAGCTTTTCGGCCGCCAGGACGAGCAGCTCGAAACACCCGATGCCCCTGATGTGCCAGACGCTTCGGGCGTGCCGCTTGATGATCCGAGCGTGCGCAACATCCGCCGCGTCATCAACCAGCCCGACGGCATGGACCTGCCGCGACTGGGCGGCGAGTTCCGCACCATGTGCGTGCGCACCTGCGACGGATATTTCTTCCCGATGTCCAACGCTGCCTCCGCGGGCGACTTCGAGCGCGACCAGAAGAATTGCGAATCGAGCTGCCCGGGCACCGAGATGCAGGTCTTCTATTCGCGCGGAATGGACGACGATTCGGGGTCGATGACCTCCTCGGTCACCGGTCAACCCTACAGCGAGCTGCCGACCGCCTATCTCTACAAGCAGGCCAATTATTCGCGGCCGCCGAGTTGCGGCTGCAACGCCCAGGCCGGCAATGGCAATTTCACGATCATCGGCGGCAACCCGCCCAATCCCGAACAGTCGCAGCCGGAGGGCGGAGTGGCACCCTTCATCCCGGTGCCGGCGAACAAGCCCGATCCGGGCGCCGATCCCGAAACGCTCGCCAATGCCGAAGGCGGGCTCGACCTGGACGCGATCAAGCGGCTGACCACCAAGGTGCCGGTGTCGCCGGTCTCGGCGCTTCCGCCGGATCAGCGCAAGGTCAGGGTCGTCGGGCCAGCGTTCCTTCCCGACCCATCAGCGGCAATAGATCTGAAAGCTCCGGCCCCGAAGTCCGCCCCGTGAGCGCCAGCCGCAGCGGCATGAACAGCGGCTTGCCCTTGCGCCCCGTCGTTTCCTTGATCTTGCCTGTCCAGTCCTTCCAGACCGTGCCGTTCCAGGGCTCCTCTGGCAGCACGTCGAACGCCTGATTGAGGAAATCGCGGTCCTCGGCGGAAAACTCGGCCGGCTCCTGCGGGCCTTCGCTCAGGATTCGCCACCAGCCGACCGCGTCCGACAGGCGGTCGAGATTGCCGCGCACCGCCAGCCAGAACGCCTCGGCCTTGTCACCGGAAATGCCCAGCACCATCAGCCGGTCGCGCGCTTCCTCGAACGGCATGTGATGCATCAGCGCGCGGTTGAGCACGAAAAGCTCGTCCGGATCGAACTTGGAGGCGGACTTGGAGGTCGCCGCCGGGTCGAAATGGCCGGCAAGCTCGGCGAGGTCATGCGCCGCCGTGACATTTTCCGAGGTGCCGACGAGCACCGCCAGCGAGGCGACCGCCATCGGCTCGATGCCATCCTCGCGCAGGCTCTCGATCGACAGCGCGCCGGTGCGCTTCGACAGCCCCTCGCCCGTGGTCGTGGTGAGCAGATTGTGGTGGCCGAAGACCGGCGGCTCGGCGCCGAGCGCCTTGAAGATCGCGATCTGCACGCCGGTGTTGGTGACATGGTCGTCGCCGCGGATGACATGGCTGACGCCCATCTCGATATCGTCGACCACCGAAGGCAGCGTATAGAGATAGGTGCCGTCCTCGCGCACCAGGACGGGGTCCGACAGCGAGGCGAGATCGACCGTCTCCTCGCCGCGCACCAGGTCGTTCCAATGCACGTCCGTGCGCTCCGGCTGCAGCGGATCGCTGGTGAAATTGGGCAAAAGGAAGCGCCAGTGCGGCTTGCGCCCGTCCGACTGGTATTCGGCCACCTGCTCCGGAGTCAGCGTCAGCGCCTCGCGGCCATAGACCGGCGGCAGGCCGCGCGTGCGGCGCACTTTGCGGCGCAGATCGAGCTCTTCCGGCGTCTCGTAGCAGGCATAGAGCACCCGCGCCGCCTTCAGCCGCTCGACCGCCGCGTCATAGATCTCGAAGCGGCGCGACTGGTACTCGGTGACGTCCGGGAAGATGCCCAGCCAGTGCAGGTCGTAAAGAATGGAATCAGCATATTCCTGCTTCGAGCGGGCAGTGTCGGTGTCGTCGAAGCGCTGGATGAAACGGCCCTTGTTGTTCATGGCGAAAAGCCAGTTGAACAGCGCGGTGCGCGCATTGCCGATATGGATGCGGCCGGTCGGCGAGGGGGCGAAACGTACGGTTACTGTCATGAGCGGGGCGTAGCGGATGCTTTTGGCGTTGACAAGACGCGCCCCCCGCGCAAACGCAACAGATAGTGCAAGCCAGCAAAAATGAAAAGCCACTGGCCCGACACGCTTCGCGGCAGCCTGACAAACCGCGTCAAGTGCCCGGGGACCCGGGCTTCGCATGTCCCCGTTATCCACATATGTGACACACAAGATGTTGGGGTCACAAAACCTACAAAAACGAATCCTTGACGGGTCGGAACGAGTCGCTTTTTATAGGCCATGCGCTCCTGTTGCGGGCGTGACCGGAGAGTTTCGAGGCCGGTCTTTTTTCCCGGATTTTGTGCGTTTTGCCCGAATTTCCGCCTGTTCACGAGGCCGGCGGAAGCGTTGGGATCATTGGGGTTTGGGTGGGCGAAAGGGAGAATTGTCGGCCTGGAAAAAATGATCTGTTAACACTATATTTAGTGTTTGCAGACAGGCTCGACGCTAGATAATGTGAACCTCCCTCTGCGGAGGGAATCGACCAAAGTTTCAGTCTTGAGGGACCCGCGGGTCGGCCGGCAACCTGGGTAAGCGCCTGGAAAGGCGTTTGCTTGTCTGCATGATGGCGCCCGCGACGAGGAGAATGTCGGCGTCGCCTGTGATGCCGGCAAACGGCGGACTGCGCTTTTCGCCATGTGGGGCAGAAATCCCTGGGGAAAGGCGCTATATATAGACACAAAGGGACCGGACCAATGCGCATCGAGCGTCGCTTCACCAAGCCAGACCAGTCAGCTTATGCGGAGATCGAATTCCGCAAGGCTTTGTCCGAGATCAAGAATCCCGACGGCTCGGTGGTGTTCCGCCTCGACAACATCGATGTGCCGGCGCAGTTCAGCCAGGTCGCCGCCGACATCCTGGCCCAAAAATATTTCCGCAAGGCCGGCGTGCCGGCGCGGCTGAAGAAGGTCGAGGAGAACGACGTTCCCTCCTTCCTGTGGCGCTCGATCGCCGACGAGGCCGAACTCGCCAAGCTTCCCGAGGCCGAGCGCTACGGTTCGGAAACCGACGCCCGCCAGGTCTTCGATCGCCTCTCCGGCACCTGGACCTATTGGGGCTGGAAGGGCGGCTACTTCAAGTCGGAGGAGGACGCGCGCGCCTTCCGCGACGAGCTTGCCTATATGCTCGCCACCCAGCGCGTCGCGCCGAACTCGCCGCAATGGTTCAACACCGGCCTGCACTGGGCCTATGGCATCGACGGTCCGAGCCAGGGCCACTTCTATGTCGACCCCTTCACCGGCAAGCTGACCAAGTCGAAGTCGGCCTATGAGCATCCACAGCCGCATGCCTGCTTCATCCAGAGCGTGCAGGACGACCTCGTTAACGAGGGCGGCATCATGGATCTGTGGGTGCGCGAGGCGCGCCTGTTCAAATACGGCTCGGGCACCGGCTCGAACTTCTCGATGCTGCGCGGCGAAGGCGAGAAGCTTTCCGGCGGCGGCCGCTCCTCCGGCCTGATGAGCTTCCTCAAGATCGGCGACCGCGCGGCGGGCGCCATCAAGTCGGGCGGCACGACGCGCCGCGCCGCCAAGATGGTCATCGTCGACGCCGACCATCCCGACATCGAGCAATTCATCGACTGGAAGGTCAATGAGGAGCAGAAGGTCGCCTCGCTGGTGACCGGCTCCAAGATCGTCAAGAAGCACCTCGAAGCCATCATGAAGGCCTGCGTCAATTGCGAAGGCAATGGCGACGATTGCTTCGACCCGGCGCTGAACACCGCGCTGAAGCGCGAGATCAAGGCGGCCAAGAAGGACGCCGTGCCGGAGAACTACATCTACCGCGTCATCCAGTTCGCCAAGCAAGGCTACACGTCGATGTCGTTCAATACCTACGACACCGACTGGGATTCCGACGCCTATCTCACCGTCTCGGGCCAGAACTCCAACAATTCGGTGTCGCTGAAGGACAATTTCCTGCGCGCCGTCGAGGCCGATGGCGACTGGCAGCTCACCGCCCGCAAGGACGGCAAGGTACTGAAGACGCTGAAGGCGCGCGATCTGTGGGAAAAGATCGGCTACGCCGCCTGGGCGTCGGCTGATCCCGGCCTGCACTTCAACACGACGATGAACGACTGGCACACCTGCGCCTCCGCCGGTGCGATCCGGGCCTCCAACCCGTGCTCGGAATACATGTTCCTCGACGACACGGCCTGCAACCTCGCCTCGATCAACCTTCTGCCCTACCGCAGGGAAGACGGCACGATCGACATCGCCGCTTACGAGCACACCGTTCGGCTGTGGACCGTCGTGCTTGAAATCTCGGTGATGATGGCGCAGTTCCCGTCCAAGGAGATCGCCAAGCTTTCCTACGATTACCGCACGCTCGGCCTCGGCTACGCCAATATCGGCGGCCTGCTGATGACCTCGGGCATTCCCTACGACTCCGACGAGGGCCGCGCGATCTGCGCCGCGCTCACCGCCATCATGACCGGCGTCGCCTACTCGACCTCGGCCGAAATGGCTTCCGAGCTCGGCGCCTTCCCGGACTATGACCGCAACGCCCAGAACATGCTGCGCGTCATGCGCAACCATCGCCGCGCCGCCTATGGCGACAAGGACGGCTACGAGAAGCTCGCCGTCAACCCGGTGCCTCTCGTCGCCTCCGACCTGAAGCAGCCGGCTTTGGCCGAGCATGCACGCGCCGCCTGGGACCGCGCCATCGAGCTCGGCGAGGAGCACGGCTACCGCAACGCGCAGGCGACCGTGATCGCGCCGACCGGCACGATCGGCCTGGTCATGGACTGCGACACCACCGGCATCGAGCCCGACTTCGCCTTGGTGAAGTTCAAGAAGCTCGCCGGCGGCGGCTATTTCAAGATCATCAACCGCGCCGTGCCGGAAGCGCTGCGCACACTGGGTTATTCCGAAAGCCAGATCGCCGAGATCGAGGCCTATGCCGTCGGCCACGGCAACCTCAACCAGGCGCCCGGCATCAACCCGTCCTCGCTGAAGGCCAAGGGCTTCACCGACGAGAAGATCGCGGCGCTGAATGCGGCGCTGAAGTCGGCCTTCGACATCAAGTTCGTGTTCAACCAGTGGACGCTGGGCGCCGACTGGGTGAAGGAGACGCTCGGCTTCACCGACGAGCAGCTCAGCGACGTCTCCTTCGAGATGCTGCCGGCGCTGGGCTTCTCCAAGAAGGACATCGACGCCGCCAACATCCATGTCTGCGGTGCGATGACGCTGGAAGGCGCGCCCTTCCTCAAGGCCGAGCACCTGCCGGTGTTCGACTGCGCCAGCCCCTGCGGCAAGATCGGCAAGCGCTCGCTATCGATCCAGAGCCACATCCTGATGATGGCGGCAGCCCAGCCCTTCATCTCGGGCGCCATCTCCAAGACCATCAACATGCCGAACGAGGCGACGGTCGAGGACGCCAAGAGCGCCTACATGCTGTCCTGGAAGCTGGCGCTGAAGGCCAACGCGCTCTATCGCGACGGCTCGAAGCTGTCGCAGCCGCTTAATGCCTCGCTGCTCGCCGATGGCGAGGAGGATGAGGACGAGGCGGTCGAACAGCTGGTCGCGGCACCGGCGGCGCAGCGCGCCGTGCAGGTGACGGAGAAGATCGTCGAGCGCGTCATCGAGCGCCTCTACCGCGATCGCGAAAAGCTGCCGAACCGCCGCAAGGGCTACACGCAGAAGGCGGTTGTCGGCGGCCACAAGGTGTATCTGCGCACCGGCGAGTTCGATGACGGCCGCCTGGGCGAGATCTTCATCGACATGCACAAGGAAGGCGCTGCCTTCCGCGCGATGATGAACAACTTCGCCATCGCGATCTCACTCGGCCTGCAATATGGCGTGCCGCTCGACGAATATGTCGAGGCCTTCACCTTCACCAAGTTCGAGCCGGCCGGCATGGTGCAGGGCAATGACGCGATCAAGAACGCCACGTCGATCCTCGACTACGTGTTCCGCGAGCTTGCCGTCTCCTATCTCGGCCGCCACGACCTCGCCCATGTCGACCAGTCGGACTTCGACAAGACGGCGCTCGGCCGCGGCATCACCGAAGGCAAGGCGACGCCCTTCTCCAAGGGCCTCTATCGCGGCGCCTCGCCGGTGAAGCTGGTGTCGGGCATCGGCAGCGAGCCCAAGGGCTTCGGCGGCTCAACGTCGACGCCTGCCCCTGCCCGCGCCGCGCCGACCGCTTTTGCAGGCTCCAACGTGCTGGCGTTGAAGCCGGCCAGCGACGAGGCGCTCGCCTACAAGCGCGACTATGAGGAGCGCGCCCGGGAACTGGCCGAGGACATGGTGGAAGAAGAAGCCGAGGCCGCCGGCGGCGCCGAGGCGCTGTTCACCGACGCCGCAGCCAACGAAGCGGCCGAGGCGAAGAAGCTCGCCGCGACCCGCCGCCAGCAGTCGCTGCTCCAGGGCTACACCGGCAACGAATGCTCCGAGTGCCACAACT
This sequence comes from Mesorhizobium sp. M2E.F.Ca.ET.219.01.1.1, assembly GCF_004016445.2. GTDB lineage: Bacteria > Pseudomonadota > Alphaproteobacteria > Rhizobiales > Rhizobiaceae > Mesorhizobium. The sequence goes on along the minus strand of NZ_SADT02000001.1, from coordinate 1,960,435 downwards.
TCACCATGGTCCGGAACGGCACCTGCGAGAAGTGCGACACGTGTGGCTCGACGAGCGGGTGCAGCTGAGAATCTAGATGCCGCCTCGGCTTACGGTCCGCGAAGTCATTCGCATGCTGGAGGCCGACGGTTGGTATCTGGTTGCAACCAAAGGCAGCCATCGCCAATATAAGCATAAAACCAAAGCCGGCCGCGTCACCGTGGCCGGCAAGCCGTCTGAAGAGGTTGCACCAGGCACGCTTAACAGCATCCTCAAGCAGTCCGGCTTAAAGGAGTGATGGCATGCGCTACGCGGTGGTGATCGAAAAAGCCGGAAACAACTTTTCTGCCTATGTGCCGGACCTGCCAGGCTGCATCGCGACAGGTGCAACAGTGCCTGAGGTGGAGAACGAAATCCGCGACGCAATTCGTTTCCACATAGAGGGTCTGCGCGCCGATGGGCTGGAAGTGCCCAAGGCAGTCAGTCTGGCTGAGTATGTTGAGGCATAGCCGACTGACGGGCGCTGCGGCCCGGTAGCGTCGCTTTGCTATGATCGACCACATCACCATCGAAGTCAGCGACCTCGCCAAGAGCAAGCTCTTCTACGAAAAGGCTTTTTCGCCGCTGGGTTATAGCCTCGCCTTCGGCAAGGAGGGCGTCTTCTGGGCCTTCGATGTCGGCAATGGCTGCCTGTTCGAGATCCAGAGCACGGGCGAGACGCCGCCGCTCACTCATCTGCATGTCGCCTTCCGGGTGAAGAGCGAGGCCGAGGTCGACGCGTTCCATCGCGCGGCGCTCGCGGCGGGCGCCGCCGACAATGGCGCGCCGGGGTCGCGCCCGGATTATGCGCCGAACTACTACGCCTGCTTCGTGCTCGATCCCGACGGCTACAACATCGAGGCGATGATCAACGAGGCGTAGTGCGCGATGCCCCCGCAGCTTCGTCATTCCAGGGCGGAGCAAGGAGCGAAGCGACGCGCGCAGACCCTGGAATCCATGCCGTGATGCCGACGACAAGCCTAGCGGTACAGGATCAAGCGCTCGGCAGCGGGGACATTCTCGACCGCAGCGAGCTTCACTCACGTCTCGGCATGGATCCTCGGGTCAAGCCCGAGGATGACGAAGGTGGGGACGCCAAGGGCGCATTGCCGCCCATGCGTTGATGCACGTCAAAGCAACGTTCTCCGCGATCCCTACCATCGCCGCCGTCAGCAATCACGTTGGAGGCGAAGATGGACAAGGAGATCAAGGACAAGATCCAGACGCTGCTGGATCAGCATCGGATCATGACGGTCGCAACGCTCAGGCCAGACGGCTGGCCGCAGGCGACGACCGTGGGCTACGTCAATGACGGCCTCACCCTCTACTTCCTCTGCGGCCTGGACAGCCAGAAGGCGGCGAATATCGCGCGGGACGATCGTCTCTCGCTGACCATCGACCACGACACGCCGCAGGTGATGGAGATCACCGGGCTTTCCATGGCGGCGCGGGCGCAGCCGGTCACCGACAAGGCCGAGGCCGAGAAGGTTCTGCGGATGCTGCCGATGAAATATCCGCCGCAGACCTCGCTGCCCGGCCCGATGCCGACGCCGGACCAGGTCCGTATCTTCCGCGTGATGCCGACAGTGATCTCTGTGCTCGACTACTCGAAGGGTTTCGGTCACACGGATCTGGTCACCTGCTAAGCACGGCACGACGGCCAGGCGATCCAATCGATCGATCGCATGATCCAGATCAAGGCAAAGCCCATCGTTCCCGGTGTTTCCTCGGCTGTTCTTTCCGAGGAGATGGAAATGCCTACAGAGAGCCTAATCGTCGTCACCGCCATTGTCGCCTATTTCGCAACCTTCATGGCCGTGCTCGGCTATGTGACAATGACGGAGTCGCGAATTCTGCCACGGAGGTAGCCGAGGCGATCGGAAGGCGCCTTAGTCCGCGTCGGCCATCATCTGCCCGCCGCCGCCCAGCCAGGCGCGCCATTGCCGCTCATCGCCACGGAAGACGTTGAGGTCGATGCGGCCAGTCACGCCATGCGACAGGCCGGAGCCCGAATACTGCCAGAACAGCCATTTGCGGCCCGGATAGACCTTCGACGGATGCGCCGCCACGGCGCGCAGCCAGAACGGGTAATCCAGGAAGGCGCCGCGAAGATTGTCGCGATAGAAGTCGGGGCTGGTGTAGATGATCGGACGCTGGCCGTAATGACGCTCCAGCTTGTCCATGAACACCTGCATCTTCTCCAGCACCTTTTCGCGCGAGGGCTTGCGCCTGCAGGAGGATTCGCCGTTCCACTCGACGTCGATCACCGGTGGCAGCGCGCCGTCGACCTTCGGCACGTTGCGGATGAACCAGTCGGCCTGCTCGCCGGCGGTGCGGCACCAGTAGAAGAAATGATAGGCGCCGCGCTTCAGCCCGGCGGCGTCGGCGTTGCGCCAGTTCTTCATGAACATCGGATCGAGATGGTCGCCGCCATCGGTCGCCTTGATATAGGCGAAGTTGGCGCCCTGGGCGCGCAGCTTTTCCCAGTTGATATTGCCCTGCCAGCGCGAGACGTCGACGCCATGCACGGCAAGGTGGCGTGGCGAAGAACGGCCGAAATTGATCGGCTTGGCGTCGCGGAAGGCGTAGCGCGTGACCGGGCTGGCGAGCATGGCGGGCGCGGCGCGCGACAGCCGCTTCGGCGGCGAGACGAGCGCTGCCTCCTGCACCGGCGGCTCGACGCTGTCCGGGAGATCGGTCGCCGGGAAGTTCGCGGTCTCCTCCTCGGCAAGGCCGAAGGGGCGCGAGTTCTCGTCGCCAGCGTCAGCGTCCGAACTGGCATTGTCCTCGTCGAGCAGCGGCGCCGGCGGCGTGAAACGCGTCGCGCCCGACATCGAGGCCGTCTCGACGGTTTTTTCCGTCACGGCGGTCCTCACGCCCTTCGACACCGGCGCGCTCGGCCGCACGACCGAGCTCGTCGTCTCGTTGGACGGCAATTGCAAGGCATCGACGCCAGCTGTGGACGAACAGCCGGCAAGGCAGAGCGATGCGAGCACGAAACTGACGCTGAAAATCCGCATCTTGACCTGTACGCAAAACAAAACAGACCGAGGGCAGGAACAGCGCCGCCGGAAACCCCATTCCTAATGAGAAATTACCAACAAAGTTTGAATCAAAATTTACCTTTGGCGCGGCCAGGCGATTCGCAACGCTTGCCGAAGTGCCTCCCAGCTAGCGCCTGAACACGCCGATCATCGGCCCGAGATTCCAGAAATCGTCGTTGCGGCCGATGCCTGGCGCATAGAGGCTCGAAATCGAGCCGTCGAGGAAGAGCGCGTTCGGGCAGCCGAGCTGGTCGCGGAACAGCCGCGCGAATTCGTGGAAGGTCACGACGTCGTCCGAGATCGCGAAGACCGCGACGCCATCGGCGCGCACGCCCACGCCGTCGCGTATCTTGCGCGAGGTGCCGTCCGCATGGAATTTCGGATGCAGCTTGCCGTCGATGACCAGCATCGGCCCGGACTGCGTGGCGTAATCCACGCGCGGCGGACGCTTCAGATAGTCCTTGGTCGCGCGAACACCCGCCTTGCCGGCGCTGAGATAGAAGATGCCGTTTGGCTGCATGGAGAAATTGCCGGTTCCTGATCCGGTCTTCGCCGGCGTGACCTGCTCGCCGCGCTCGACGTAAAGCCCGACCGGCGCGAGGTTCGGGTGATACATGCCGGCATTGATGCCGAACAGCATGCTGCGCCCCGCCGCTTGCTGTGCTTTGCGCAGATTGTGGAGCGACCGGTAGAGTTCGCCATCCTTGTTCTTCCAGAACAGCTCGATGGAAAAATGCTTCGGATCGGCCTCGCAGACCAGATAGGTCGCGTTCTCGAAAGTCTGGTTGCGGCAGGGCGGCAGCGCCGCCAGCCATTGGCCGACGCCCATGCCGGCGCCAACTGCGGCGGGCACCGCCGATTTCACCAGCGTGGCCAGCAGCGGCACAGATTGCAGCAGAGTCACAAGATCCATCAGCGCCCCCGAAGAAATAGCGGATCGCGTGGCGGCCTCTAGGCCAGGCCAGGGTGTGTCGAGATTCAGGTCAGGCCGAGTCGAAAATGGTGGCTTCCGAGAACCGGAGCGGAGCGTACCTAAGTACGTGAGCACCGGAAGCACAGGAAGCCGCCATTTGCAGGCCGGGCCTCACCTGAATATCGACACACCCTAGGTGAGCCAACCGGTCGCCACGCTGATTAGCAGCACCACACCAAGCAGGCCGCGATAGATGACGAACGGCCAGGCGGAGAAGCGTTCGAGCACTCGCATCAGCCCCCAAATGGCGAAGAAGGCCGAGATCGAGGCGACGACGAGGCCGACGGCCAGGACCGACCAGCCATGCGCGTCGAGATGCACCTTGTGCAGTTCATAGAGCTCCTTGAGGCCGGCGAGCGCGATGGCCGGCAAGCCGAGCAGGAAGGAGAGGCGCGCCGCCTCCGGCCGGGCGAAGCCCAAGCCCATGGCCGCCGTCAGCGTCGAGCCCGAGCGCGAGACTCCAGGAATGAGCGCGCCGACCTGGGCGATGCCAACCAAGAGCGCATCGAGGATCGACGCCTGGCGCAGCATAAGCTTATGGCTGGCGAAAATCTCGGCGAGCGCCAAGAGGATGGCCATGGCGATACAGGCCCAGCCGATGACGGCGAGCCCGCGCAGCGGCGAATTGCAGGCGTTGAGCACGCCGGAAAGCGCAAGGCCCGCAATGACGATCGGCACGGTGGCCAGCACGATGCTGATCGCGAGGCGGAAATAGCGGTCGCCGAAATCGCGGCGTGCGATCGCCGAGATCGATCCGAAGAGCACGTCCCTGACATCGCTCCAGAAATAGCTGACCACTGCCGCGAGTGCCGCGAGCTGCATCGCGGCCGAGAAGGCCGATCCGGGATCCTGCCAGCCAAGCACCGCCGGCACGATCCGCATGTGCGCCGTGGACGAGATCGGCAGCAATTCGGTGATGCCTTGCACGATGCCCAGGAACGCCACTTTGGCATAGCCCAGGCCGACAAAGCCGGTGTCCAGTCCTTGAGTGCAGACGTCGGTCATCTCAACCCTTTTCCCTGCGCCCCCGATCCCTGTCGGAGGCAAAAGTGAATCGTCTTCGAAAGCCCCTCTGGAGAGGCTTAGCCTCACGATAGCGTGATTCCAACTCACGGATTTGTAAGGTGCCGCTAATCCTGCTTGACAACAGGCTGCATCATATTATCCTTCGCTAATCTTACACTGTAAGGCATATCGGAGGAGCATGCTATGTCGACCGCCGCCCTCTCGGAACTCGAGCCCCTCGCGCCGCCGGAAACGCACATCCCGGAAATCGCGATCGAGGAGGTATCGCGTGAGATCAGCCGCGCCATCGAGCGCGCCGAAGTCGCGGCATGGCTCGACCTTTACGAGGCGGTGCCCGCCGATTTTGCGGCACGCCAAGGGCTGTCGATCGCGAGCGACGGCGATCTGGTCTGGACCACATGCACGACAATCCCGTTCATCCATTTCAACTGCGTGAAGAATGTCGGCGTCGATGGGCCGGCGACCGAGGAACAGCTCGACGCGCTGCTCGCGCATTATCGCAATGCCGGCATCAGGCGTCCCTGGTTCTACACCAGTCCTCACACCGAGCCGGCGCGGCTGAGATGCTGGCTGGAAGCGCGCGGCCTGCAGCATCAGGGCGGCTGGGAGCGCATCTATCGCGACGCGACGCCGCTGCCGAACGAACCGCTCTTCCCGGGCGATCCGCTGATCCCGGTAGACGATCCAGTGGTCGAGGAGGTCACCTCCAGGACGGCTTCGGAATGGGCATCCTTCATCGATGCCAAATACAGGCTCCCCACCTCGCCCTGGCTCACCGCGCTTGTCGGCCGCAAGGGTTGGCGCCACTACATGCTGAAACGTGGCGGCGCGGTCGCCGCGGTGCGCTCGCTTTTCATCGGCCCTGACGGCGCTGCCTGGAGCGGCATCGACGCGCCGGTACCCGGCATCATGGCGCCGAGCTTCGATCTGGATGCCATGCTCGGAGAAAGGCTGGTTCGCGACGGCATTGCGGCCGGCGCGAAACTGTTTGTCGCCGATATCGAGGCGCCGCTCCCCGACCGCGACGGACCGGCCTATCGCAACTACGACCGGCTCGGCTTCAAGCTCGCCTATTCACGCAGTCACTATAGCTACCTGCCCGCCTATTCGAGCTGATTTCCCGGAATAGCCTCAGCGGTGCAGCCACTGCTTCAGACAGCTTCTTGCCACTATATGCGCAGGCGGCACTGACGCCTGGTCGATGCGGGAATCGTCGCCGGCCCTGTCGCGAGCCTTTTCCAGGAGCAGGCGAAGCTCGGCCGGGCGCACCCGGTCGCGCGCCATCACGAGCTGGACCATCGGGTCGTTCAAAAGCTCGTCCAGGGTGTTGATGCTCTCGCTCATCCGTCGCCTCCTCACTGCCTGCCCGCATGGCGCTTAGATAGGCAGCCAATGATGGCCTGCCAATGACGCTTTGCCGGCTATCTCGTGCACCGGAGATGAAATTTTTGTGCAGCGGCTGCGTCGAAATGAGTCAGGCCAAGGCAAGCCAAGGTATGTTGAGATTCAGGTCAGGCCGAGCCGAAAATGGTGGGTTCCGAGAACCGGAGCGGAGCGTACTTAAGTACGTGAGCACCGGAAGCGCAGGAAGCCGCCATTTGCAGGCCGGCATCACCTGAATATCGACAGACCTTAAGCCGGTGGCGCGCCTTGATACTGCGGCAAGCCATCGTCGAGCATCAGCCAAGGCTGCTTCGAGGCGGTCCAGAAATGCATGTCGGGCTTGAACAATGACGGGTCGTCGAGCGAGCCGGACGTGACGCCAAGAATGTTTCTGGAATCGCGGCGCGAAAACAGGGTTGTGCCGCAAGCCGGGCAGAAGCCGCGCTTGAGGTCCGGCGTGGAGTTGATCGTCGCCACCGGCCCTTCGATGGTCACATCGTCGATGCGGAACAGGAGTCGCGCGTTGAAGGCCGCGCCGATCGCTTTCTGGCAGATCCGGCAATGGCAGACGCGCTCGTTGATCGGCGCGACCTCGGCTCTGTAACGCACCGCGCCGCACAGGCACCCACCCTGATATTTCGCCATCACCGACAACCCGTTTCGAGGAATGCCGGCAAGGTAGTGACCGGCATGACTGGGTCAAACAAAAAACATTGATGGGATGCGATCGTCAGCGCTGATACGGGTGGCCCAACGACGTGTCCTTGCCCGCGATTGACAATCGGCCGCCGCCACGCCCTGCTTACGGCGTCCGTCGGGAGGAAGATTGATGGCCGACATCGACACGATAGCGATTGCACCCTTGTTCGGTCCGCCCTCGCCCGCCCGCGACCAGACCGACTCGAGGATCATGGCCGCGGCGTCGGGCATCGGCTTCATGGCGATCCGTGACTTTCCGGGCGACGACTCGCTGACGCCGCAGAACCGGGCGCGTCTGCTGGCGATCTTTTCGCTGCCGGAGGCCGAAAAAGAGAAGCTGCTGCGCTGGAATTTCGACCACACCAAACAGAATGTCTATCGCGGCTGGTTCCCACTGCAGCCGACCGCCGTCTCCTACAAGGAAGGCATCGACATGGGGCCGGACATCGCCGAGGTGCGCACCGCGCCCTCCGGCCTCGATGCCACCGATCCGCTCTGCGAGGCCACGCCTCTGCCGCCCGAAAACGTCCTGCCCGGCTGGCACCCGGCAGCCGCTGGTTACTACAAGGCGATGGAGACGGTCGGCAACGCGCTGCTGCGCTCGGTCGCGCGCGGCCTTGGGCTGACCGAGACAATTTTCGACAGGGATTTCGAGGGCGGCATCTCCACATTGCGCCTGATCCGCTACCCGCTGCGCGATCCAAACAGCGGCATCGACCTCAGCGGCCCCGACTTCTCCGTGATGCACAAGGGCGAGATGCGGACCATCATTGGCCGGGAGCATGCCGATTCCGGTTTCGTCACCTTGCTGGCGCAGGACGGCGTCGAAGGCCTGCAGGCAAAAAACCTTGCCGGTGAATGGATCGACGTGCCGCCGGCAGACAACACGCTCGCCGTCAATTTCGGCCAGTTGTTGGAGCGCTGGACCGCTGGCAGGGTGCGCGCGACCCGGCATCGGGTGATCGCGCCCAAACAGGCGCGCTTCTCGATTCCGTTCTTCTACGAGCCACGCGTCGACGCCGAGATCGCGCCGCTGCCGCTCGAGGGCGCCGAGCCCTTCGAGCCGTTCCTTTATGGCGACTATCTCTGGGACGCGGCGACGAAATTCGTCGAAATGAGCGGCGTCAGGCACCTGCGCCAGCCGCGAAGAGCCAAGGCTTCTTGAATCAGAGAAATCAGTGGCGTTTGGCCTGGACAAGATAGGCGTCGATCATGGTCTCGCCCAGCCATTTCGCGGCTTCGAGCCGGTGCAGCCCCTCGACCAGGATGTGGCGCTTGCCGTCATGGCGCACCTGGATCGGAGTCTTCATGCCGTTCTCGAGGATGTCCTCGGCGAGATGGCGCACGGTCTCGGGATGCAGCGTCTTGCGCCGCGCCGTCGGCACGTAGATGTCGTCGACCTTGACCTTTTGTACCCGCAGCATGTCGGCTCCCGGCGTTGAAACATCGCCTGAAGTTGAATAGTCCGTTTGCCGGATATCGCCAAGCGCAAGCGCCTGCTGGCCCGATGATTTCCATTTGACGCTTGGCCGGCCGATGGTCTCAATGACGGCTTCGTGATCTCCAGGTGTTCCTTGACGCAATTGCCCACCGAATTTCCCGATTTCGGGCTGACGCCCGAGCAGCGCCGCGAGGCGGTGCGCGGCCATTATTACGAATGGCCGGGGATGGATGGTGAGCGCGGTGAGATCTGGGGCTACAGCGACCGGTTTTCCTATCGCCCGGGCGAGATAGTCATGCTTTTCGTCAGTTCGACGGCGCCGCAATTCAGCCTTGCCGTCATCCGCGACGGCGACAGCGAAACCAAGGTCTTCGCGGGATCGGGCCTGTCGGCGCGCTGGCAGGACACGCTCGACCAATGCTCGGTCGAAGGCTGCGGCTGGGAAGGGTCGTTCGAATTCCGTGTCGGCGACGATTGGCCGTCGGGCGCCTATCGCGTGACGCTCTCGGCCGAGGGCCGCGACGGCAACCCGATCCGCAGCCACCATCTCTTCATCGTCGCGCCCCTGCCCAGCAAGAAACCCGGCCGTCTGCTGCAGGTGGCCGCGACCGGCACCTGGCTTGCCTACAACACCTGGGGCGGCTCGAACCATTACCAGGGCATCACCGGCCCGAACCGCGATCAGTACGCGACGATGGTGTCTACGCAGCGCCCCTGGTGCCGCGGCTTCGTCGTGCTGCCAAAGGACGCGCCACGCGTGCCGCTCGAAGTCGCGGTGCCGCCGAAGACCGTACCGCGCTATCCCCATATGGAATGGGCCTTCGCCACGGGACATTCGAAGAAATACGCCTCCTCCGGCTGGGCGAGCTATGACAGCCATTTCTTCCGCTTCGCCGAACGCGCCGGCTATCAGGTCGATCTCGCCAGCCAGCACGAGCTGCATTTTTCGCCCGAAATCCTCGACGGTTACGACTGCGTCGTCTTCGTAGGGCACGATGAATACTGGACCTGGGAGATGCGCGACGCCGTCGACAACTATGTCGAGCGCGGTGGACATGCGGCGCGCTTCGCCGGCAATTTCATGTGGCAGACGAGGCTGGAGGACGAAGGCCGCCGCCAGGTCTGCTACAAATACAAGGCGCGCGCGCAGGACCCTGCCTATCGCGGCGGTGACGTCACCCGCGCCACCAACTCCTGGGAGGCGCCGGAGATCGGACGTCCGGGCAGCGCCACCTTCGGCCTCAATGCGACGCGCGGCGTCTATGCCGGTTGGGGCGGCTGCGCGCCGCGCGGCGTGCGCGGCTTCCCGGTCTACCGTCCCGAGCACTGGGCCTTCGCCGGCACCGGCATCTATTACGGCGACCTGCTCGGCGCCGACAGCCATGTCTATGGCTACGAGGTCGACGGCCTCGATTTCGAGATCCGCGGCGGCCTGCCCTACCCGACCGCGGAGAGCGGCGCGCCGGATGGCCTGCAGGTGCTGGCGGTCGGCATGGCGAGCCAAGTCGAGGAAAGCGCCGATATCCCGATCGAGGATCAGTTCCTTACCGACGAGGACGGCCGCTTCACCGCCGAGACTCTGTTCGGCGAGGCCAGCGACGCTAATCTCGACAAGGTCAAGCGCGGCAACGGCATGATCGTCAATTTCCCGCGCGGCAAGGGCGAGGTCTTCCATGCCGGAAGCTGCGAATGGGTCGCCGGCCTGCTAAGGCAGGACGCGATGGTCGAACGCGTGACCAAAAATGTTCTCGACCGCTATCTCGGCCGAGACGAGAGGGGCGAATGAGCGCTGTGCAATCCATCGAAACCAGCAGCCGGCCGAACCTTTTCCACTTCACAAGGCGGCCCCAGCCGATGGTGGATCGCGCCGACGGCATCTATCTGTGGGACAAGAGCGGCCGCCGCTACATCGACGGATCGAGCGGCGCGGTCAACGTCAATATCGGTCACGGCAATCGCAACGTCATCGATGCGATGAAGCGGCAGCTCGACCGCGTCAGTTTCGCCTACATCTTCCAATTCGAGAACGAACAGGCCGTCGCGCTGGCGCGGGACTTGGCCGATCGGCTTCCGAACGGGCTCGACCGCATTTATCTCGTTTCCGGCGGTTCCGAAGCGGTCGAGGCCTGCCTCAAGCTCGCGCGGCAATGGGCGGTCGCGACGGGCCAGGACAAGCGCTGGAAAATCATCGGTCGCATGCCCTCCTATCACGGCATCACGCTCGGCACGCTTGCCGTTACCGGCGACGATGTCCTCACCAAGACATTCGACCCGCTTGGACGGCCGATGCCGTTGGTGCCGGCCCCGTTTGTTCATCGCGACCAAGATAATCTGTCGCTGGAAGAGCGCGGCGTCCGCTACGCTGATATGCTTGAGGAAAAAATTCTGGAGGAAGGGCCCGAAAGCGTGCTCGCCTTCATCATGGAGCCGATTGGCGGCGCGGCGACCGCCGCGCTGGTGCCGCCCGACAGCTATTTTGCCCGGATCCGCGAGATCTGCGACCGCTACGGTATCCTGCTGATCCACGACGAGGTCATGACCGGCATCGGACGCACAGGCAAGTTCCTGGGCGGCGATCATTGGCGCTGCCGGCCGGATATCGTTGCGCTGTCGAAAGGGATGAGTTCCGGCTATGCGCCCTTGGGGGCGCTTGCCGCGACAGAGAGGATCGTCGGGCCGGTCGTTGCTACGGGTGGCTTCTTGCATGGCCACACCTATGGCGGCAATCCCGTCGCCTGCGCGGCCGGCGTTGCCGTTCTCGGCGAAGTCGACCGCCTTGGCCTGGTCGAGAATTCCGCCGTCATGGGCGAAGTGCTGAGGGGCGAACTCGAAGCGCTGTCGGGTCGCTTTCCTTTCATTGCCGACGTGCGAGGCAAGGGCCTGTTCATGGGTGCGGAGCTCTACGCCGACCCCTTGGCCCGGACGCCATTGCCACAAAATCTCAACGCCAATTTGCGGCTCATCGATCTGGCCTTCGAGCGTGGACTCATCATCTACTCGCGGCGCGTGCGCGGCGGGCCGGTAAGTGATAATTTCATGGTCTGCCCGCCTTTGATCACAACCCGCGAACAGATCGGTGAGATTATCGCGGTGCTTGGCGACGCACTGGAGGCACTTGCCGCCGAACTTGACCTGCCGGTCAATCACTGAGCCCTCGCCAAGGGAGGAGCCGATATGGAGAGGGTGCTTGTCTCGGCCTGCCTGCTCGGCAGCAAGGTGCGCTACAACGGCTCGTTTCGGCTCGACCACCATCCCGTACTGTCGCGGTGGCAGTCGGAAGGCCGGATCGTGCAGATCTGTCCAGAGGTTGCGGCAGGTTTTTCGACGCCGCGTCCGCCGGCGGAAATCCAGGGCGCGGGCGACGGCCATGCGGTCCTGCAGGGCCAGGGCAGAGTGATCGAGCAAACCGGCAGCGATGTCACCCACCTTTACCGCCAAGCCGGGCAACTGGCGCTCGACCTCGCCCGCGAAACCGGATGCCGCTATGCCGTATTGACGGATGGCAGCCCGTCCTGTGGCAGCAGCTTCATTTATGACGGGAGCTTTTCAGGGACCCGCGTGGCTGGCCAAGGCACGACCACAGCGCTGCTCGAGGAAAATGGTATCCGTGTCTTCTCGGAAGACCAGATCGAGGAGCTTGATGATCTTTTGACCGGCCTTGGGCCGGCGCAATCCCCGGCCTGATCAATGCGGCAGGAAGGCACCAAGACAGTCATCCGCCCCGGGCGCATCGACGACGTCGAAACCATCCACGCCGCCCTGCTGCGTCTCGGCACTCATATCGGCGCGCATCAGGAAATCACCTCGACACCCGAAGACCTTCGCCGCTACGGCTTCGGCGAAAAGCCCGCCTTCTCGACCTTGATTGCCGAAATCAGCGGCGAGTTCGCCGGACTTTGCCTGCATTTCCCGATCTTCTCGACCTGGATGGGCCGCCCGGGTGTCTATGTGCAGGACCTTTATGTCGACGACCGTTTTCGCGGCCGCCGCATTGGCGAAAAGCTGCTGCGGTGCGTTGCCAGGGAATGCCGCGCGGCCGGAGGTGTCTATCTCAGGCTATCCGTCGATACCGACAACGAGACCGCCAAGGCCTTCTATGAAAGACTGGGCATCGGCTGGTCGAGCTACGAGCAGGTGCAGAAAATCGTCGGCGATGCCTTCTTCGCCTTTGCCGACGCGCCGGAGGAATGACGATGAAAGCCTTCTATGCCGAGGAGCAGAAACGCCATGATCCCAAGGCTTTCCTCTCCAGCGGCGCGCCGCAGCCAAACCCGGAAAAGCCGGAGCGGATCGAGAGATTGTTAGCCGGCGCAAGATCGGCCGGCTTGACGATCGAACGTCCGAGGAAACATGGACTTGGCCCGATCGCGGCGGTGCATACGCCTGAGTATCTGGACTTCCTCGAGCACATCTTCATGCGCTGGCAGCGCATCGAAGGCGCTTCGGCGGAAGTCATCCCGAACATCCACCCGATCGCCCGCAACGGCTCCTATCCGGCCTCTGCTGTCGGCCAGGCCGGCTACCACATGGCCGACACCGCCTGTCCGATCTCGGCCGAGACCTGGGACAGCGCGCTGTGGAGCGCCTGGAGCGCGGTGGAGGCCGCTGAGGTGGTGATGGCCGGCGCGCCTTCGGCCTATGCGCTTTGCCGTCCGCCTGGACATCATGCCTTCGCCGATGTCGCCGGCGGCTTCTGCTTCATCAACAATTCGGCGGTCGCGGCACAAGTGCTGCGGAAGAATTCCGCCCGCGTCGCCGTCCTCGATGTCGACCTGCATCACGGCAACGGCACGCAAGGCATCTTCTATGCCCGCCCCGACGTGCTCACCGTCTCGCTGCACGCCGATCCGGTGCGCTTCTATCCGTTCTTCTGGGGCCATGCCGACGAACGCGGCGAAGGCCCCGGCCTCGGCTACAATCTCAACCTGCCGCTGCCGCGCAAATCAGCCGACGCGGCCTTCCTCGAAGCGCTTGCGACGGCCTTCCAGCGCATTCGCGCCTTCTCGCCCGAAGCGCTGGTCGTGGCGCTCGGCCTCGACGCCTTCGAAGGCGATCCGTTCGGCGGCCTGTCGGTGACGACGCCGGGCTTTTCGCGCATCGGCGAAGCGATTGCCGGGCTCGGACTGGCGACGGTCATCGTCCAGGAAGGCGGCTATCTCTGCGACGCGCTCGGCGACAACCTCACCGCTTTCCTGACCGGCTTCGGCGGCAAGCAGCGGTAGGCAAATTCAAGTTCGTTGCTGCCTCAGCATCGCGATCACGCGGTGCATGCTCTCCAGCGTCTCCGCGATCTCGCCCGCTGTGTTGTAATGCGCGATGCCGATGCGCACGACGCCTTGCTCGGCCGGTATGCCCAGCTGGTGGACGATCTCCCATGCATAATTGTGGCCTGACCACAGGAAGATGTTTTCGGCGTTCATCTGCCGCACGATCGTTTCCGGCGCGATGCCTTCGACGGTGAAGGAAACGGTCGGCACCCGCTCGGCGAGGCGCTGCGGATCGGTGATGCCGCGGATGATCAGGCCCTCGATATCGGACAGGCCTTCGATCAATTGACGGGCCAGCGCATTCTCGTAAGCGATCGAAACGTCGAAAGCCTTGGCAATCCGCTGCCGCCGCGACCCGCGCTCGCAGGCGGCAGCGCCGAGATCGGCGAAATAGTCGATTGCCGCCGTCAGCCCGGCCATCAGCTCGATCTGCGGCGTGCCCAGTTCGAACCGCTCCGGCAGCCCGTTTGACGAGCAGCGGCACTTGTATGGCTTGAGACCACCGATGACATCGCGGCGCCCCCACAATATGCCCATATGCGGCCCGAAGAACTTATAGGCAGAGCAGATCAGGAAATCGCAGCCGAGCGCCTGAACGTCGATCAGCCCATGCGGCGCGAACTGCACGGCGTCGACATAGACCAGCGCGCCGGCCTGCCTGGCGATTGCGGTCAGCGCCCGCACGCGGTTGATCGAGCCGGTGAGGTTGGAGGCATAATTCAGAGCGACGAGCCGTGTCTTGTCCGACAGCAGCGCCTTCAGCGCTGCTTCCTCCACCTGCCAGCTCCGCTCGTCGAACGGCAGGAAGCGCACGACCAGGCCAAGATCCTCTGCAAGCTGCAGCCAGGGCGAAACATTGCCTTCGTGGTCCATGCGCGTGACGATGATCTCGTCGCCCGGCTTCATCGTCCGGCCGAGCGTGCGCGACATGTGGTAGGTGAGCGTCGTCATGTTGGCGCCGATGACGATCTCCTCGACGCTTGCGGCGTTGAGGAAATCGGCCATCGCGGCATGTGCACCGTCGACCACCTGCTGCGCAGCGACCGTCGTTTCGAAGAAGCCGCCCAGATTGGCGTTGGTCGAGAGCAGGCAGCGCGACACCGCATCCGCCACGGCCTGCGGCACCTGCGTGCCGGCGGGATTGTCCAGATAGATGCGGCGGCGCCCTTTATCAGTCAGCGAAAGCGCCGGAAATCTGCCGCGCACGGCCTCGATCGGAAACTCTGCCATCCTCTCACCCTTTGTTTTTCAATCGATTCCGCTCAAGGACACGGATTGCCGACATGCTGGTGAATGGCGTCGACCGCCTTCTGCATCTCTTCCGTCCAGGTGACGTCGGCCGAGGAGAGCGCCATCTCGAGCTGCGCTGTCGTGGTCGCGCCGACAATGTTCGCGGTGACAAAGCGCCGGCTTGTCACATAGGCATTGGCGAAAAGCGCCGGCTCCATGCCGAAAGAGCGCGCCAGCTTGTTGTATTGAAGCAGCACTTCCGCCGCATTCGGCGTCTCATAACGCTGGCCGCGGTTGAACAGCTGCGAGCGCGAACCCTGCGGCCGCGCGCCATGGTCGTATTTTCCGGTGAGATAGCCCTGGGCTAGCGGCGAATAGGGAAGGAACGCGATCTGCTCGCGCTCGCAGATCTCGGCAAGGTTCACCTCGAAGGTGCGGTTGACGAGGTTGTAGGCGTTCTGCAGCGAGGCGACGCGCGGACCCGCTCCCTTTTCGGCTTCGAAGACAAAGCGCATGACGCCCCAGGAGCTTTCGTTCGAGAGGCCGAGATGGCGGATCTTTCCTGCTTTCACCAGTTCGTCGAAGACGGCGAGCGTTTCGGCAATCGGCGTCTCGTCGTCGGGCGTGCCCGCGGCGTCGGGCCGGCGCGCCACCGCCCCGACGCGCGTCGGATTCGAGCCCCACGGAATGTCCCGGTCCGGCCAGTGGATCTGGTAGAGGTCGATATAATCGGTGCCGAGCTTGGCCAGTGATTTCTCGACCGCGTCGAAGATGTCGGCGCGCACCAGCTTCGACGGACGATCGCCGCGAAACCATGTGTTGGCTGTGCGGCCGACCACCTTAGAGGCAAGGATGACCTTGTCGCGGTTGCGATTGGCCTTCATCCAGCTGCCGATGGTCTTCTCGGTCCGCCCTTGCGTCTCGGCCTTGGGCGGGATCGGGTAAAGCTCGGCCGTGTCGATGAAATTCACGCCGCGCGAGAAAGCCAGATCCATCTGCGCGTGGCCCTCCGCTTCGGTATTCTGCTGCCCCCAGGTCATCGAGCCGAGGCAGATTTGCGAAACAAGGAGGTCGGTCCGACCGAGGCGGCGTTTATGCATGGGATTTCTCCGGCGGGAGGTTTGCGCGGCTGCGCGGGGAGGAAATCCGAACATAGAGCAAGACTGTTGCGTTTGGCAAAGTGCACAGTGTGGAGATTGTCCAAAGCGCCATTCAGTTCGTCCTCCTGGGGCGGAGCAAGGAGCGAAGCGACGCGCGCAGACCCCAGGATCCATGCCGTGACGTTAAGGCGTTGCAACAGTACAGAATTCTGCTCCGCTGCATCCTTCGGCTGAGGTTACGGCATGGATCCCTGGGTCTTCGCTCCGCTTCGCGTCGCTACGCCCAAGGATGACGGAAATCTCGGTGGAAGGAACTACCGCCTGGCCGCGACCAAGGCCCGCCGCTTCGCCTCGTCGATCAGCATGTTGGCGACCTGCATGCGGATCATGGCGCGCTGGCGCAGATGTGGTGCGACCCGATCCGGATGATTGGCGAAAGCGAAATTGCGCCGGATGCGGCCCAAATCGGCATTCTTGGCCGGGCGGTCGAGGCCGAGCTCCCCGGCAATTGCTTCGGGATCGATCGACGGCAGCTGCTCCTCGGGCCGATGCTCTTCATCCGCGAGCGACAGCTTTGCCTGGTCGAGAAGCGCTGTGAACTCCGCGGCAAGGTCGGCGGCGGACTCGCGATATTCGGCGGCGACACTTTCGCTCGCGACCTTGATGCGGCCGGAATGAAGTTCATCGGCAACGGACAGATAGTCGAACGGGATAGACGGCCGGGTACCCTCTTCCTCGCCTTTCTCAGAGGCGACGATCAGGTCGTCGAGCAACGAAGCGAAATCGAGCTTGTTACCGGTGCCGATCTCAGCCTCCCTGTCGTGACGGCATGCGTTGATGTCGCTGAAAATAGGGCGCCCTCGTTAAAAATGACTTCTGGCGACGTTAACAATTGCAGGCATTTTGCCCCCGGAGCCATCAGTAAAAAGCCGGACCGCATTTTCGTGCAGTCCGGCAAGGTCGCCAGGAGTGGCGAGGAAAAAGCCAGCCATGGGCCGGCATAGGCCCCTACGGTCGAGCCCGCCGGAAAGTTTCACGAAAAATCGATTGTGGCCGAAAAATCTGATGCGGCATGGCAGCCATGCAATTGCTGCACTGCACAATTTTAACAAATCGATTATATTTTGTTGTCGGGAGGACCAACAGGGGCAACTGTCATGGGGTTCTTCACTGAAATGTTCGCTCGGCCACGGCCGCAGGAGCACCAGCGCTACCGCGCGGCGCTTGCGCTTCTGAACGCGATGAGCAATGCCGACCGTGCCGATATCGGCATCAAGCCAGCGGATTTTCCGCGCATCGCGCGCGAGATGTCGGCCCGCTGAACAACGCCGAACCAAAGAGGTTTCCCGGACTGCCGGGAAACCTCAAAGCCATCCAAAAGTCAGCGATTTCCCAAAAATGTCTGCTTGCCGAGCGGCACGCCATTGTGGCGCAGGATGTCGTAGGCCGTGGTGACGTGGAAATAGAAGTTCGGCATCGCGACATGCAGCAGGTACTGCAGGCCGGGCAGCGTGGTTTCGCGCCCGCCGAGCCTCACTTCAACCGTCCGGTCCTCCGATCCTTCCAGATCGGCCGCCGAGAACGTCGCCAAATGATCGAGCGTCTTGGCGATTCGGGCCTGCAGCTCGGCAAAGCTCGCTTCATTGTCCTCATATTTCGGCACCTCGCGGCCGGCGAGCCGCGACGGCGCACCCTTGGCATGGTCGGTGGAGATCTGGACCTGCCTGGCCAGCGCGAACATGTCCGGCGCCAGCCGCGCCGTGAGAAACACCTGCGGATCGATCTTGCGTTCGCCGGCATTCTGCTCCGCCGCCGTCAGCACGCTGGCCAGCGCCTTCAGCCGGGCGGAAAAGACGCCAACCGATATGTCGTACATGGAAATGGTCACGGATAATCTCCCCAGGCGGCCCGAGCGCCGCGGGCCGTGAACTAGCGCTTCCCACCACGATTCTTCAAGCGGTCCTGCCCACGGCGTCACCACGCCGCCGCAATCGCCATGGTAGTATTTTCGTTACCGACCGGAGGATTCGATGAAAAAAGCCGTTTTCGCAGCGACCGTCATTCTCTCACTGGCCGGCTTCGCGCATTCCGCTTTTGCGGCCGATGCGCCCTATATCGACGACAGGTCCAGCGCCGACGCCGTCATCCGCTCGCTTTACAGCGCCATCAATCGCCATGAATTCGCCCGCGCCTGGGGTTATTTCGGCGATACAAAGCCAGCTAAGGATTTCAACGCTTTCGTGAAAGGTTACGACGGCACCGACAGCGTCGACGTCAAGACCGGCGCTGTATCGGACGAAGGTGCCGCCGGCAGCATCTATTACAGCGTTCCAGTCGCCATCCAGGCGACCGACAAGAAGGGCGAGGCCAAGGTCTTCGCGGGCTGCTACACGGTCCGCCAGGTCAATGCGCAGATCCAGGAGCCGCCCTTCCAGCCAATCTTCATCGACAAGGGCGCGCTGAAGCCATCGACCGAGGATTTCGACAGCGCCGTGCCGGCGAGCTGCGGCGACGGCCCGCCGCCACCGAAGAAGGATGAAGCTCTGGAGCAAGCCAAGAAGGCGTTTCTCGCCACTTATGGCGGCCAATGCGACAAGGAGAATCCGGACGGCAAGCCGATCGGCGAGCCCGAGGCTCATTCGATCCACTACAAGGACAAGGACGCTCAAGCCTCCGACCCGGAGCGCGAGACGCGGCTGTTCCGCTTCTTCTGCTCGATGGCCGCCTACAACGAAACCGCGGTCTATTACGTCGCCGATGACGTCAACGGCGTGACCCAGTTGCAGTTCACCGAGCCGGATCTCGATATCCGCTACGAGAACAACAACAGCGAAGGCAAGGTCGAATCGATCCACATCATTGGTTTCAAGACCAGCGGCTGGGCGACCAACTCGGACTATGACGAGAACACGAAAACCATCACCACATCCGACAAATGGCGTGGCGTAGGGGACGCCTCGTCATCGGGGACCTATCTGTTCCGCAACGGTGACTTCTCGCTTGTCCAGTACGACGTCGATGCTTCCTATGATGGCGAGATCAATCCGCAGACGATCATCGATTACAATACCGCGCCTTGAGCCTCGACAGAATGGTCACGGCGCTTTCGTCAGCATCCAGTTCAGCGTGCCCCGCCAGTCGACCATGCGGATCGGCGTGCCATGCGTGCCGGTCTCGAAGCGCACAAAGCGTGTCGGATAGGATTTTTTGGCCAGGATCGAGTGGAAGAAGGCTTCCTGCTTTTCCACCGGGAAGACCACGTCATGGCTGCCCTGGCCGAAGAACACCGGCACACGGCGCTTGAAGGCGGGGCTGGTCAAAAAGCTGTCGTCCCACAGCGAGCCGAGCAGCAGCAGCCCGTTAATGCGGCCGCCCGTATCCTTGCGCGCGGCGAGCTTCCAGCAGATCATGCCGCCCATGGAGCCGCAGGCGACGAAGATCTTCGCGCCGGGCGATTGTTGGGCGTAGTGATCGATGAGCGCCGCGACTTGCGCCGCGCCCTTGTCGCCGAAATCGGGGAAGTCGGGCGAGAGGTAGAGCCCGCCATTCTGCGCCATCAGGTTCTTGATGCGGTTGAAGTTGCCGCCGAAGGTGAAGTCGTCGACGCCTTGCTTGCGGCTGCCGCCTTGTCCATGCAGGTAGAGAACGATGATCGAAGCGCCTTCCGTCCTGCCGACCGCCACATGCCTGACATCGCCGGCGTCGGTCCTCAGCATCAGGTCCTGCTGCACCTTGCGCACGCCGGGGTCGGTGTATTGCGCGCGCACACGCCTTTCCGGCAGCTCGTCGCGCTGGTTGATGTCGCGCATCTCATGATAGTCGAGCACAGTGTAAGCGCCGTTGTCGCCGGTGGACAGCGTCGCCGGATAAGCGAAGAGATCGTCCTTGAACGGCTTTAGCGAAAGCGTCTGGCTGTGGGCGGCGTGGGCGGCAAAACCGGTTGCGACGAGCAGGGCGAAGAGGAAGCGCAATGACATGCCGAGAGGCATGCGAAATTCAGCTTCGGTTTGTCAATCCTGTAGGACGCCGCCCGCCCCTTCCAGCGCCTCGCGCGTATCGACATCGATCGATGCGCCCTGCCCGATCTCGACATCGATGACGTCGAGCCCCTCGGCCTCGACCAGATGGCGCGCGCCGGTATCGCCCTCGAGCTGCGCGACCGCCGCGAAAAGCGATCGCGGCAGGAGCACCGGATTGCCGCGCTTGCCCTGGTGCGAGGCGCGCACCACGGAGCGACCGCCAGAGCTGCGGAACGCATCGATCAGGCTGTCGAGGTCCTTCGACGAAACGCCCGGCATGTCGCCGAGCACGATCATCGCGCCGGCCGAGTCGGGCGCGACCTTCGCAATGCCCGCCTTCAACGACGAGGCCAGGCCGTCGGCGAAATCGGGATTGTCCGCGACTGTCACACCGAGGCCGGCTAGCGCGGAACGCACGCGCTCGCGCTGATGGCCGGTGACGACGACGGTGCTGGCGGCCTTCGAGCCCAGTGCGCGCGAAGCAGTGCGGCGCACCAGCGGCTCGCCATCGAACAACGCCAGAAGCTTGTTCGGCCCGCCCATGCGGCTCGAACGGCCGGCGGCCAGAAGCACGATATCGACCTTCAGCGCCGACCTTGCCGGCTGCGGCGCCGGCTCGCGCGGCTGCGGCCTTGTCGGGATTTCCATAAGAAGCCCGCCGACGCCCATGCCGGCAATATCGCGAGCCGTCACATCGAGCCCGGCAATCAGGCGATCGAGCACCCAGTCGAAGCCGTTCTCCTTCGGGCTGCGCGCGCATCCCGGCGCCCCGACGACGCGCTTGCCGTCGAGCGTCCCAAGCACCAGCAGATTGCCGGGATCGACAGGCATGCCGGCGCGGATGACGGTGCCACCTGCGCGTTCGATCGCGGCCGGCACGACATCGGCGAAATCGCTCATCGCCGAGGCGCCGAAGATCACCACCATGTCATTGTCGCGCGCCAACTGGGTTGCGGCTGCGGCGACGGGCGCGATCTCATGCGGCGTGCGCCGCTCGGCCGTCAGCCGGCCGCCGGAACGCGCCAGCCGCGCCTCGGTGACGCGCAACGTCTTGTCGAGCACGCTCGATTTGACGCCGGGAAGCACCGTCTGGATGACGCCGACATTGATCGGACGATAGGCGTTGACCGCAAAGATCTCGCGGCCGGCGCAGATCCTCACCACTTTGTCCACCAGGCTTGCGGCGACGGCGAAAGGAATGATCTTCACCGTCGCCACCATCTGGCCCTGCTCGACCGGCGCATGCTGCGCCAGCGTCGCTATTGTGATGGCCGGATCGACGGCATTGATGGCGTCGATCATCCCGGCATCGACGGTAAAGACGCCCGAGGCGCCTGCATGCAGGTTCACCCGCCCCGTCGCGGCCGGCTTGATCTCGATGTTGCGATGGCTCATCGCGGCGGCGATCTTCGCGGCGGCGGCGTTCTCGCTGAGATCGCCCTCAGCAAGGACCGCCGCGACGACTTCAGCGATGCCCGCCGCCTTGAGCGCCGCGATATCCTCGCGGCTCAGCCGGTGCGCCTTGCGGAACCGCTTTTCGCCCGCGGCCGTCGCATGCGCCAGCACCGCCCCTTCAGCCTCGTCGATCGGAACCGGTCCAAATTTCACGCCACGGCGCCTTTTGCTTCGAGACCGCGCGAGCGGAAGGCGTGGATTGTCTGCGCAAGGACGGCGACAGCGATCTCGGCCGGGCTGGCGGCGCCTATATCGAGGCCGATCGGTGCGTGGATACGGGCGATCTGGTCGGCGCCGGCGCCGAGCGCCAGCAAGCGCTCGACACGCTTGGCGTGGGTCTTGCGGCTGCCGAGCGCCCCGACATAGAAGCAGCGGGCATCGAGCGCCGCCTTCAGCGCGAAATCGTCGATCTTCGGGTCGTGGGTGACGGCGGCGAGCGCCGTGTAGCTGTCGAGCGGCTCGCGCTTCAGCACGTCTTCCGGCCATTCGGCATGCAGCGCGACGTCGGGAAAGCGCTCAGGGGTGGCGAAAGCGGTGCGCGGATCGATGATCTCGACGGGATAGCCGGCAATCCTGGCCATCGGCGCCAGCGCCTGGCTGATATGCACGGCGCCGATCACCACGAGCCGCGGGCGCGGCAGATGCGCGTTGAGAAAGAATGTCCGCCCTTCCGCCTCCACCGACCGCGAATTGCCGGTGCGGAACGCATTGGCGATTGCCGCCCCTAGATCGCCCGCGACATGGTCGCCCTCGCGCACGATGCGGTCGCGGCCATCGCCAAGGTCGGTGACCAGCACCGCGGCGCGGCGGGCGCGGCGTTCTTCGTTGAGGGTCTTTAGAATATACGGATCCACGGCGGTCAGCCCAGCCTTTCGACATAGACCTTGATGCGGCCGCCGCACGAAAGGCCCACCTGCCAGGCCGTTTCGTCGGCGACCCCGAACTCCAGCATCCTGGCCTTGCCCGAGCCGATGACGTCGATCGCCTCCGTCACCACGGCGCCCTCGACGCAGCCGCCGGAGACCGAGCCATGGAAATTCCCTTCGGCATCGATAACAAGATGGCTGCCGACCGGACGCGGCGCCGAACCCCAGGTCTCGACCACGGTCGCGATGGCGACATCCTTGCCGTCCTTCATCCAACCTTCCGCGATTATCAGGGGATCGCGGGCCTCATCGAGATAATTGCTCTCATCCATCGTCGCTTCTCACAAAGTCTGTTTTCCCGCCGGGACATTCCCTGGCAGAGCATATGGCTACGCGGCGCGCCTCCCGCCAGTTTGCAACCAGCGGCGCGGATCGACCGAGGCCGCCGGCCGCTGGTCGAGAGAGGCGCAAAGATCGGTCAGCGCGTCGAGATTATGCACTGCCCGGAACTCGTCGACATGCGGCAACATCGCTTTGACGCCGCGGGCGCGGGCCTCGAACCCGTCGAAGCGCAACAGCGGGTTGAGCCAGATAAGCCGCCGGCAGGATTTATGCAGCCGCTCCATCTCCTGCGAAAGGCCGGTGACGTCGTCGCGCTCCAGCCCATCGGTGATCAAAAGCACCACAGCGCCCTGTCCCAGCACGCGCCGCGACCACAACCGGTTGAACTCGGCAAGCGTATCGCCGATCCGGGTGCCGCCCGACCAGTCCTTGACCGCCGCCGAGCATTCGGCCAGCGCCTCGTCCGGATCGCGGTGGCGCATCTGGCGGGTCAGGTTGGTCAGCCGCGTGCCGAAGACGAAGGCGTGCACGCGCCGCCGCTTTTCCGTCAGCGCATGCAGGAAGTGGAGGAAGATACGCGTGTACTGGCTCATCGAGCCGGAAATGTCGGCAAGCACCACCAGCGGCGGATGCATTTCGCGCTGCGAGCGGAATTTCGGCAGGATAAGCTCACCGCCGGTGCGCGCGGCCGAGCGCATCATGGCGCGCGGATCGACGCGGCGCCCTTGGGCGTCGGCCTTGAAGCGCCGTGTGCGGACGAGATCGAAGGGAAGTTGCAAGGCCATGATCGCCTTTTTGGCCTCGGCCATTTCGCCGGCATCCATCTGGGCGAAGTCCTTCCCGCGCAGCACCTCATTGCCCGAAAAGGTAAGGCGCGCATCAACTTCGATCTCCGGTACTTCCCTCACCGGCTGATTTTTCTGGTGGCCCTCGAACATCGCCTGGCTGACGCGGTTCTCGGCCGCCCGCGGCTTCTGCTTTTCACGATCGTCCGGCGCGACTGGCGAAAACATCGCCAGCAGCTTCTCGATCAGCTCGCGCGATTTCCAGAACAGGCGGAAGGCCTCGTCGAAGACCGGATGATCCTCGTGCCGCGAGACGAGCACCGCATGCAGCGTCCAGTAGAAATCGTCGCGCGAGCCGATGCCAGCGGCCAGCACCGCCTCGATGGCGTCCTTCACCGAGGCCGGGCCGACGCGCATGCCAGCCTTGCGCAAGGCGCGGGCGAAATAGACGATGTTGTCGGCGATACGCCCATCGGCGCGCGCCTCCTTGGGTTCCGGACGCGGCAAGGGCACCGCCCCTACTCCGCCGCCGAAAGCTCGGCCTTCACCTCATTGAGGATGCGCCGGCCCTCGCCCTCACCGATGCGGGCGATATCGTCCTGGTATTTCAAAAGCACGCCGATCGTATCGGACACGGTCTCCGGATCGAGCGCCACCTTGTCGAGTTCGGTCAGCGCACCGGCCCAGTCGATGGTTTCGGCGACGCCGGGCGCCTTGAACAGCTCGACCTGGCGCAGCTTCTGGATA
This sequence comes from Mesorhizobium sp. M2E.F.Ca.ET.219.01.1.1, assembly GCF_004016445.2. GTDB lineage: Bacteria > Pseudomonadota > Alphaproteobacteria > Rhizobiales > Rhizobiaceae > Mesorhizobium. The sequence continues at coordinate 1,936,040 of NZ_SADT02000001.1, read as the reverse complement.
AACGACACGACCTCCGCCGACAGCCGGCGGTTCGCCTGCGGCACCTTGCGGCGCACGATCTCCAGCTCGCGCTCGGCATTGGGATAGTCGACCCAATGATAGAGGCAGCGCCGCTTCAGCGCGTCGTGGATTTCGCGGGTGCGGTTGGTGGTGATGATGACGATCGGCGGCTCTTCCGCCTTGATCGTGCCGAGCTCCGGCACGGTCACCTGGAAGTCCGACAGGATTTCGAGCAGGAACGCCTCGAAGGCCTCGTCGGTGCGGTCGAGCTCATCGATGAGGAAAACCGGCGCCGCGCCGGCCTTGCCGGTCAGCGCGTCGAGCACCGGGCGGCGGATCAGGTATTTTTCGGAAAAGACGTTGCGCTCCATGTCGGAGCGCACGACCTTGCCGGCCGCCTCCTCCATGCGGATCTCGATCATCTGCGCGGCATAATTCCACTCATAGACGGCCGAGGAGACGTCGAGCCCTTCATAGCATTGCAGGCGGATCAACCGGCGACCGAGCGCGTCGGCCAGCACCTTGGCGATCTCGGTCTTGCCGACGCCCGCCTCGCCTTCGAGGAACAAGGGCCGCTTCATGCGCAGCGATAAAAACAGCACGGTCGCCAGCGGGCGATCCGCCACATAATCCGCGCCCGTCAAAAGATCGAGCGTTTCGTCGATCGTTTTCGGCACGGGGCGCGGCGCGGTCATCTCGTCTCCGTGGATCCCGCCCGCCCGTTTCAAAGAACGTGATAGCCGCGGTTATGGTAGATCAGCGGCCGCAAATTATCGCCGATGCGCAAGCCTGTCACCTTGCCAAAAAGCACACGGTGGGTGGCAAGGTCCTTGGCATCGATGATCTCGCAGTCGAACACGGCAAGCGCACCCTTCAGCGTCGGCGCGCCGGTCGAAATCACATCCCACTCGGCAAGCGCAAAGCGTTCGTCCGCCGGCAACCCGGTGGCACCGGAAAAGCCGACCGAGACGGCTTCCTGGTCCGAGGCAAGCGTGTTGAGTGCGAACCTGCCGTTTTTGATGAAAGCCTCGTTCTTGGCGTTCTCGCGGTTGAGGCAGACCAGCACCGTCGGCGGCGTGTCCGAAACCGAACAGGCGGCGATCACCGTCGCGCCTCGTTTACCGCCGGGCCCGTCCGTGGTCACCACATGCACATGGCCGGCAAAATGCGCCATCGCATCGCGATAGTGCTGCGGCCCGATGTCATTGATCTTCAGCACGCGATAATCCACCTGTCGGAACAAGCGCGTTATATATGGCGGCATATTGCACGCCACAAGTTACCTATCACGGGCGAAGTGCTTGACCGCAATCCGCAAATTCGCGTGTTGCGCGGCGCTTAGCCAGCCTTTAGGCATTTCTTGGAATAGTGTCGGGATTGTATCCCCGGCATGGAGGATCTCTTAGCCCGAATGCGTCTTCTCACGACGACATCAGCCGTGCTGCTCTGGCTGTCGCTGGCAGCGAGCGCCGACGCCGAGACGCTGGTCGGCGTTGCGGCGCCGCTTTCCGGTCCGTCGGCGATCCTGGGCAACCAGATTGAGAATGGCGCGGGCCTGGCGGCGGAGGCAACCGGCATTACGGTGAAAGCCGTCGACGATGCCTGCACCGCCGATGGCGGCGCCGCGGCGGCAAAGGAATTCGTCGACGCCAAGGTCAATGTCGTGGTGGGTTTTCTCTGCACCGAGGCGATCGAGGCGGCGCTGCCGATCCTGAAGGATGCCAACATTCCGGCCATCACAGTCGGCGTGCGCACCGAAAGCCTGACCGACCGGCGCGCCAAGACCGGTTGGCCGATCTACCGGCTCGGCCCGCGCGGCGACGATGAGCGCAACGCGGTTGCCGCCAGGCTTACGCAGCTCTGGCGCGACGACCTGTTCGCCATCGTCGATGACGGCACCATCTATGGCCGCGAAATGGCCGAGACCTTCCGCGGCGCGGCCGAACAGGCCGCCTTGAGGCCGGTCTTCGTCGACACGTTCCGGCCGCAGCTCGACAACCAGATCGGGTTGGTCGGCCGGCTGAAGAAGGCCGGCGCGACCAAGGTGTTCGCCGGCGGCGACGGCGACGACATCGCCATCATGGGCCGCGATGCCGCCCAACTCGATGCAGGCATCACTTTCGCCGGCGGCGAGAACCTGCGCACGCCGCCGGGCGATGTACCCTATGCCGTCGGCACGCTGATGATCGCAACGCCGGAATGGTCGGAGGTAGCCGACCGCAAGATCGTGCAGGCCTTCGGCGCAAAAAACATCGTGCCGGACGGCTACACGCTGCCGGCCTATGCGGCGGTCGAGATCGCCAAGGCCGCGACCGCCGATGCGGAAAGCTCCGGCCAGCCGCTCGGCGAGGTGCTGACCGGCCATGATTTCGCGACCGCCATCGGCACCATCCGCTTCGACGACAAGGGCGACCTCAGCCAGAACCCGTTCCGCGTCTTCCGCTTCGACGGCACGCATTTCGTACCGCTGGAGGATAAGTAATGTTCCGCACCGGACCGCGTAATCTGATCACCGACGTTGCGGGCCTCCGTGTTGGCAACGCCACCGACCCAAGGCTGAAATCCGGCGTCACGGTGGTGCTGTGCGACGAGCCTGCCGTGGCTGGCGTCCAGGTGCTGGGCGGCGCGCCGGGCACGCGCGAGACCGACCTGCTCGAGCCCCAGAATTCGATCGCCGCGATCCATGCCGTGGTTCTGTCGGGCGGCTCCGCGTTCGGCCTCGACGCTGCCTCCGGCGTGCAGGCGGCGCTGCGCGAGAGAAACATCGGCGTCGAGGTCGGCGGCTTCCGCGTGCCGATCGTGCCGGCTGCGATCCTGTTCGATCTGCGCAATGGCGGCGACAAGGATTGGGGCCTTTATCCGCCCTATCGCGAGCTCGGCTATGAGGCTGTGCAGGCGGCAACAATGGATTTCGCCATCGGCACGGCGGGCGCCGGCACGGGCTCGCTCACCTTCGGACTGAAGGGCGGCCTTGGCTCCGCCTCGACCATTCTCGACAGCGGCGTCACAATCGGCGCGCTCGCCGCCGTCAACCCCACCGGCTCGGTGACGGTCGGCCGCAGCCGCCATTTCTGGGCGGCGCCCTTCGAGATCGGCGACGAATTCGGTGGATTGGGTTATCCCGATCCGCTGCCCGAAGATGCCAGGAAGATCCTGCTGAAATACCGCGACAGGCCCGACGGCGGGCATTGGGGAGCCGGCAGCACCACCATTGCCGTCATCGCCACCGACGCCGTGCTGACCAAAGCGGCGGCCAAGCGGCTGGCTATTTCGGCGCATGATGGCTTTGCCCGCGCCATCTGGCCGACCCATACGCCGGCGGACGGCGATCTGGTGTTTGCGCTGGCGACCGGCAGAAGCGGCATCGAGCTCAGCGCCGATGCCGCGATCGACCTGTTCGCGGCGGCCGGCGCGAGCATGGCGCGGGCTATCAGCCGCGGCGTCCATGCCGCGACACCGGCCGACGGCGATCTGTTCCCGGTTTGGTCGTCGCGCTGACTGGAGCAATTCCAGGAAAAGTGTGCGGCAGTTAGGCTCGGCGTCTTCGCCGTAGCTTTCCGTCCGGAATTGCTCGAAAACAAAGGTCAGGTCGGATCGGATTTCTCTTCCTCGAAGGTGACCGCGACATCGGAATTCGCGGAAAGCCAGACCTTCTGCCCGTCGATCTCCGCGACCAGGGCGAGCGAAATGTAATGATGATGACCCTTATGCGAGCCCATGCCGCTGTCGGCCTTGGTCAGCTTGATCCGGTCACCCTCGACCTTGTCGACGGTGCCGATATGGACGCCATCGGCGCCGATCACTTCCATATGTCCGCGTATCTTGCTGATGTCGGTGCTCATGCTGGTTCTCCGCTGGATGTGCCCCTTCGGATGCGAGACGGCCGACAATAACAAACGAACGCCGGATTGGATGCATCGCAGGGCACGTCTCATTCACCGTGGCGTGATAGACATGAATTCACCTTCACGCTGTTGACCGCGCTCTACCAGTTTCTCGCGCTTGGCGTACGGCTCTATTTTGCGGCGCTTGTCGCGACAAGCATATGGTTTGCGCGGCAGCGGCGTTGAGCATTGGGCCCGCCTCTGTTAGGACGCGGCCGACGCTTCTCCCAGGCAGGACAGAAAATCGGATGATCCCTCGCTATTCCCGGCCGGAAATGGTCGCCATCTGGTCGCCCGAAACCCGCTTTCGCATCTGGTTCGAGATCGAGGCGCATGCCTGCGATGCGCTGGCCGAACTGGGCGTCATCCCGAAGGAAGCGGCAAGGACGATCTGGGAAAAGGGCGGCGCGGCCAAATTCGACGTCGCCAAGATCGACGAGATCGAACGCGTCACCAAGCATGACGTTATCGCTTTCCTGACCCACCTCGCCGAATTTGTCGGACCGGACGCCCGCTTCATCCACCAGGGCATGACCTCGTCGGACGTGCTCGACACCTGCCTTGCCGTGCAGCTGACGCGCGCCAGCGATATCCTGCTCGCCGACATCGATGCCTTGCTTACGGCGCTAAAGCGCCGCGCCTTCGAGCACAAGGACACCGTCACCATCGGCCGCAGCCACGGCATCCACGCCGAGCCGACCACCTTCGGCGTCAAGCTGGCGCAGGCCTATGCCGAGTTCTCGCGTTGCCGCGAGCGTCTGGTGCACGCGCGGGAGGATATTGCAACATGTGCCATCTCCGGCGCGGTCGGCACCTTCGCCAACATCGAGCCTTATGTCGAAGAGCATGTTGCGGCAAAGCTCGGGCTGAAGCCGGAGCCGGTGTCGACCCAGGTGATCCCGCGCGACCGGCATGCCATGTTCTTCGCCACGCTCGGCGTCATCGCCTCGTCGGTCGAACGCCTGGCCGTCGAGATCCGCCATCTGCAGCGCACCGAAGTGCTTGAAGCGGAAGAGTATTTCTCGCCGGGCCAGAAGGGCTCGTCGGCCATGCCGCACAAGCGCAACCCAGTGCTGACCGAAAACCTCACGGGCCTTGCCCGCATGGTGCGGTCGATGGCGCTGCCTGCCATGGAAGACGTGGCGCTCTGGCACGAGCGCGACATTTCGCATTCCTCGGTCGAGCGCATGATCGGGCCGGACGCGACGGTGACGCTGGATTTCGCGCTGGCGCGCCTCACCGGCGTCGTCGACAAGCTGCTCGTCTATCCCGAGAACATGGAGAAGAACCTCAACAAGTTCAGAGGGTTGGTGCATTCGCAGCGTGTGCTGCTCGCGCTGACCCAGGCCGGCCTGTCACGCGAGGACGCCTACCGGCTGGTGCAGCGCAACGCTATGAAAGTCTGGGAGCACGGCGCCGATTTCCTTGAGGAGCTGCTTGCCGACAAGGACGTGACCGCGGCCCTCTCCGAAGCCGATATCCGCGAGAAATTCGACCTCGGCTACCACACCAAGCATGTCGACACGATCTTCAAGCGGGTGTTTGGGGAGGCCTAAGCTAAGGCAAGGCGTGCGTTAGCGCCCCATCAAGCCTTCCCCGGCACAGTCCTGATCACCGTGCCCCAAGGATCCTCACGGCTTATCTCCTCCTGAACATTATCCGAGCGCATCTCGACCCAGGCGAGGCCCGCGCGGGACGGATCGCGGCGGCCGGCGCCCGCGCTCTGCCAGGCATTGGCGCCGATATGGTGGTGGTAATGGCCGGACGACAGGAACACCGCCTGGCTGCCATACTTGGCGACGGTGTCGAAGCCGAACTCGTCGTGCCACCAGGCCTCGGCATCTTCGGGTCGGCCGACGCGCAGGTGAACGTGGCCGACAATGGTGTTTTCCGGCGCGCCCTGCCATCCGGCATCGCCCGCCGGCACGCTGCCCACCACCGCCGGCAGGTTCAGCCGCTCGGTCGCCATGGCGATCCTGTAGCCGTTCCATTTCCAGTCCTGCGGGCGTCGGTCGGCATAGATCTCGATGCCGTTGCCTTCCGGATCGGTGAGATAGAGCGCCTCGCTGACCAGATGGTCGGACGCGCCCTCGATGCCGATGCGGTTGGCAGCGGCGTGGCTGATCCAGCGGCCAAGATCGGCGCGCGACGGCAACAGGAAAGCGGTGTGGAAGAGCCCGGCGCTGCGCGGATCATCGGGCTTGGCCGAAGCATCCTGCTCAAGCACCAGCAGCGGGCGGTTGGCGGCGCCAAGCGTGATCGCGCCGTCGGCGCGGCTCAGCTCCTGCAGGCCGACGACGGCGCGGTAATAGGAGGCCAGGCCCTCGGCGTCGCGCGCCTTTAGCCCGACACGCGACACGCTAACCGGGGTGGTCGCGGCAAAAGGCAGTTCGCTCATCAAACTCTCCGTTCAGGCGACGCCTTTTTCCCAAAATGGGATTTGCAGGCCGCCGGCTCTTGTTCCCCTCCAAATCGTCGATTGCTATCGTTCACACAAGAGGGCAAGAATCGAACAAGTTGTTCACCATTGTGATCGCACCGATTTTGGCGACAGGGTTGCAGGTGAGAAGGCCGCTCGCTACATCGGCCCGATGAAAGTCAAAGACGCAGATATTCTCATCGTACCGGGCTACACCAATTCCGGCCCCGAGCACTGGCAGACCCGCTGGCAGTCGAAACTGTCGACGGCGCGGCGCGTCGAGCAGGCGGAATGGACCAAACCCGTGCGCGAGGACTGGACGGCGAGCGTGGCGAACGCCGTGAACGAGGCCGAGCGGCCGGTGGTGCTTGTCGCGCATTCGCTTGGCGTCGCGGCGGCGGTGCAGGCCATCCCGCAGTTCAAGAAGCCCGTCGCCGGCGCTTTCTTCGTCGCGCCGCCGGATGTCTCGAACCCGGAAATCAGGCCGAAGCACCTGATGACCTTTGGCCCTTATTCGCGCGATCCGCTGCCCTTTCCGTCGATCGTCATCGCCAGCCGCAACGACCCGTTCTGCGCCTACGAGATCGCCGAGGACATCGCTGCCGCCTGGGGGTCGCTCTTCATCGACGCCGGCGAGGCCGGCCACCTCAACCAAGACGCCGGCTTCGGCCCGTGGCCGGAAGGTTCGATGACTTTCGCCAAGTTCCTGACGGAACTGAAGCAGCCCTAGGCCGACCTCAAGAGCCGATCGAATCCCGCATGCTCTTCAACAAGGTCTTCGCGCCAAGCGAGATCAGCGTGTGGTCCGAGCCCATGGCCAGAAGCCGGTAGCCCATCGACACGACGCGGCCGGCGATTGCCGGCTCGATGACGTAGATCGCCGCATGCTTTCCGGCCTTGCGCGTCCGCTCGGCGATCGAAGCGACAGTCTCCATCATGCTTTCCAGCGTCGAATTGACGGTCGTTCCGTTCGACCAGGCGATCGAGAAATCCGACGGGCCGACAAAGATGCCGTCGATGCCGGGCGTATCGAGGATGCCGTCGAGCGCCTCGAACGCCGCCCGTGTCTCGACCATGGCGAAAGCCATAGTGCGCTGGTTGGAGTCGCGCAGCCATTCGGCGTGGTCGCCCTTGCCGTGGCGCGGGAACGCGTAGGTCGGCCCCCAGGAGCGCTCGCCCATGGGCGGATATTTCATCGCCGCGGCGAACTGCCTTGCGTCGGCCACCGAGTTCACCATCGGCGCAATCACTGCCTCGGCGCCAAAATCGAGCGCGCGGCTCGCCATGTCGAAGCGGCCGACCGGAATGCGCACCAGCGCCGGCTTGCTGGCGGCCAGCACCGGCACCAGGCCGCGCAGCACGCTGTCCTCGTGGTGGCCGCCATGCTGCATGTCGAGGGTGACGGCGTCAAAGCCTTGCTTGGCGATGATTTCGACCGTCAGCGCGTCCGGCACGCCGGACCAGGCGGTGAACAGCGTTTCGTCGGCGGCCAGGCGGGATTTGAGCGACATCGGACTTTCCTTGGTGACAATCCGCAGTTTCAGCCGGAAACGACGGCAAAGGCAAAGAAAAACCGCCCGGTTTGGCCGGGCGGTCGATTGGTCCAGCTAGAGGCCGGCCTCAGGCATTCTTGATCTCCTCGATCGCCTGGGCCATCAACTCGTCCATGGTGCGGCGGATCTGATGGTCGGACTGATTGACGCCGGCGGCATCGAAATCCTTGCGAATCTTGCGGAAGACATCGTGATCGCCCGCCTCCTCGATATCGGAGACCACCACTTCCTTGGCATAGGCTTCGGCATCGGCGCCGGATTTGCCCAGCTTCTCGGCGGCCCACAGGCCAAGCGCCTTGTTGCGCCGCGCCGCGGCCTTGAAGCGAAGTTCCTCGTCGAAGACGAATTTGCGCTCAAAGCCCTCTTCGCGGTCTTTCATGCTGCTCATGACGTCCCTCCGATCAAATCCGATTCGCGTTCGCGGTGAATATGTGTGATGGGCAAGCACAAATCAAAAGGCCGCGACCCGGTCAATATACTTCGTCGCATGCTGCGCTGCGGCATTTCAGTCCCGAAAGCGGTTGATTCGCCGGATTTGGCGATTGAGCAAACCAGGCGATTGCGATAACACCGGCATTGAACACCGCCGTCGCCATACTAATTTAGGCAGACGGACAGGAACCGGTCACTTGCCGCCTGCCCGCAGACCCAGAGAAAAAATCAAATGAAAAATCGCCGCCGCATTTACGAAGGCAAGGCCAAGATCCTCTATGAGGGACCTGAGCCGGGCACGCTGATCCAGTTCTTCAAGGATGACGCCACCGCCTTCAACAAGAAGAAGCACGAAGTGGTCGATGGCAAGGGCGTGCTCAACAACCGCATTTCCGAGCACATCTTCAACCACTTGAACCGCATGGGCATCCCGACCCACTTCATCCGCCGGCTCAACATGCGTGAGCAGTTGATCAAGGAAGTCGAGATCATCCCGCTCGAGGTCGTCGTGCGCAATGTCGCCGCCGGCTCGCTGTCTAAGCGCCTCGGCATCGAGGAAGGCACGGTGCTGCCGCGCTCGATCATCGAATTCTACTACAAGGCCGACGCGCTCGACGACCCGATGGTGTCGGAAGAGCACATCACCGCCTTCGGCTGGGCGAGCCCGCAGGAAATCGACGACATCATGGCCCTGGCCATCCGCGTCAACGACTTCCTCTCCGGCCTGTTCCTCGGCGTCGGCATCCAGCTCGTAGACTTCAAGATCGAATGCGGCCGCCTATTCGAGGGCGACATGATGCGCATCGTCGTCGCCGACGAGATCTCGCCGGATTCCTGCCGCCTGTGGGACGTTGCCACCCAGGACAAGCTCGACAAGGACCGCTTCCGCCGCGATATGGGCGGGCTGGTCGAGGCGTATCAGGAAGTCGCCCGCCGTCTCGGCATCATCAACGAGAACGAGCCGCCGCGCCCGACTGGTCCGGTCCTCGTCGCCTCTTCCGATGCGCCCAAGGGCCTGAAGCACTGAATACCGACGGGCCTGCCGGGCAATGGCAGGTCCACCGCCTGATCCATCACTTAGGAGTATCGATGAAAGCCCGCATCACCGTGACCCTCAAGAACGGCGTCCTCGACCCGCAGGGCAAGGCGATCGAGCATGCGCTCTCCGGATTGGGCTTCGACGGTGTCGGCCAGGTTCGCCAGGGCAAGGTGTTCGACATCGAGATCACCGGAACCGACAAGGCCAAGGCCGAAGCCGACCTGAAGGCCATGTGCGACAAGCTTCTGGCGAACACGGTGATTGAGAATTACGCGGTGGAGATTGCCTGACAATGAAATCAGCCGTCGTCCTCCTGCCTGGCCTCAACCGCGACCGCGACATGATTGTGGCGCTGACCAAGATCTCCGGCCAGGCGCCGGCGACGGTGTGGCAGACCGACACAGAAATCCCCGATGTCGACCTGATCGCCATCCCCGGCGGCTTCTCCTTCGGCGACTATCTGCGTTGCGGCGCGATCGCGGCGCGCATGCCGGTGATGCGGGCGGTGGCCGAAAAGGCCGCCAAGGGCGTCACCGTCATCGGCGTCTGCAACGGCTTCCAGATCCTGGTCGAGGCGGGACTGCTGCCCGGCGCGCTGATGCGCAATGCATCGCTGAAATTCGTCTGCCGGCAGGTCAAGCTCGAGATCGCCAACGCCAACACTATGTTCACGCGCCGCTACCGGCCCGGACAGATCATCCGCTCACCCGTGGCGCATCATGACGGCAACTACTTCGCCGATGCCGAGACGCTCGCCCGGCTCGAAGGCGAAGGCCAGGTCGTGTTCCGCTATGCGGAAGGCACCAACCCCAACGGCTCGATCAACGACATCGCCGGCATCGTCAATGACAGGGGCAACGTGCTTGGCCTGATGCCGCATCCCGAAAACCTGATCGAGGCGGCGCATGGCGGCAATGATGGACGCGCGCTGTTCGAAAGCGCGCTCGGCCTCGCGGCTTGATCCTTTAACATCCTATCGGAACGCGGGGCGGACAGACCATGAGACCGACGATTGTTCGCCTTGCTCTCCTGGCCGCCGCCGGGCTCGGCTTGGCGTCCTGCCAGTCGAGCCCCAAGACGACGCCGGTTCCCTCGGGCAAAAGCGCCTCGCTGCTTGCGATGGAACAGGTCGCGATCTCGGCGCATAAGTGCTGGATCGCCAGCAAGGACCCGGCCTTCAAGCCCTACCAGATGGCCAATGAGCTCAATTCCTACAGCGGCACGCCGCGCTTCCTGCTGGTGCCCGCCAAGCACTATGGCGGCAAGCCACTGCTCGTAGTGCAGGCGCAGGGCAATTCCAGCCGCGTCGATGTGTTCGGGCCGCTGATGAACGAGCCGCTCGGCGCGCGCATCGGTTCCGACATCGCCCGCTGGCAGGCCGGCAATCCGTCCTGCGCGGCAGCCGCGTGAACCTGCCATGAGCCGGTTCCTGCAGAAGGCGGGACTGGTTATCGGGCTTATAGGGCTCGTCCTGCAGGCCGCGATCACCATTCCGGCGTCGATGGCGGCAGGGCGCAGCCTGCTTGGCTCGATCGTCTTTCTCTTCAGCTTCTTCACCATCTTGACCAACATAGCCGCCGTGATGGTGCATGCTTCGCTGCTATCGCCCACAGGCTATGCCTGGTTCCCGGCCTTCGCCGGGCAGCGCATGCGCGCCGGCGTCGCGGTCGCCATCACGTTGGTCTTCATCGTCTATGCGACCGTGCTGGCCGGGCTTTGGCAGCCGCAGGGCCTGTTCCTGCTTTGCGACATCCTGCTCCACTACGTCACGCCGCTGATCTTCGTGCTGTGGTGGCTCATTGCGGGCGCGGATGGCTCGACGCGCTGGCGCGATATCTCCTGGTGGATGATCTATCCGCTCGCCTATCTCGCCTACGCGCTGATACGCGCGCCCTTCGCCGGCGAAGTGCCCTACCCGTTCCTCGACGTCGCCAAGAACGGCGCGGCCAGCGTCGCCGTTTCGGCTGCGGGCGTCACCGCGCTGTTCATCGGATTGAGCGTGCTTGCCGTGCTGATCGATCACGGCATCGGCCGGTTGCGGGCAAAGCCCGCAACCCGCGTCCGATCGAGCCAAAGATAAGCCACTACTCCCAGAACGACCTGATGCCTTCGCGATGAGCGTCGCAGCGCGAGATGCCGATATCCTTGAGCTGCTCGTCCGTCATCTCCAGCAGCGCGAGGCGGCCGCGCCGGCGCTCGAGCATGCCGCCGATCTGCGTGACGATGGAACGGAGCGCAACCACCATCCGGCTGACAAAGCCGCGATGGGCCAAGGGCTCAGCCTGCGCACCAAAAGCGGGGCGAGCGTAGCGAATTGTCTCAATTGTATCCATTGTCGTTCTGCCTTGTCTCGATTGTACCTTTCCAATCGCCGGTTCGATATGGATTGACTCATCGCGCGGTGCAATATAGAAAATTGTCACCATGACAAATTGGCTCCCTGACCTCTCCTCTGGCTCCGGTCCCCTGTACCAGCGTCTTGCTGACAGCATTGAGTCAGATATCGATAAGGGCGTCATCGATGCCGGTGCAAAACTGCCGCCGCAGCGCGACCTCGCCTACGATATCGGCACGACGGTCGGCACCATCGGCAGGGCCTATCAGTTGCTGCGCGAACGTGGCCTGGTGAGCGGCGAGGTCGGTCGCGGCACCTATGTGCTCGGCCAGCGTACAGAGACCCCGAAATCCGATGTCGAGCCCGGCTTGCAAGGCACACGCCCCATCGACGTGCCGAGCGGCAAGCTGCGCTTCGACAGCACCGCCGCGCCCGATGTCGGCCAGGGTGCGGTGATCGCCGACATCCTGGCGCGTACCGCGCAGGAACATCCGTACGATATCTCGAGCTACACGCGTGATTTTCCCGAACGCTGGTACGAGGCTGGAAGCCGCTGGTTGGCGCGCAATGCTTTCCGCCCCTCGCCCGATTCGATCGTGCCGACGCTGGGCACCCATGCCGCGGTCATGGCGGCGATCGCGGCGCTGACCATGCCCGGCGACTATGTCGTCTTCGAGCACCTAACCTATTCGCAGATCGCCCGCAGCGCCGGGCTGATCGGCCGCCGCACGGCGCTGGTTTCGACTGATGACAACGGCATTGACCCGGATGATTTCGAGCGCGTCTGCGCGCAGAAACATCCAAAAGTGATGTTCCTGATGCCGACCGCGAAAAACCCGACGCTGGTGACGCTGTCGGCGGAGCGGCGGCAGGCGATCGCGAAGATTGCGCGCGAGTACAATGTCGCGCTGATCGAGGACGATCTTTACGGCGAGCTCACCGACGACCCGACACCGTTGCTGGCCGAATATGCGCCCGAGCGCACCATCGTCGCCGGCGGTCTGTCGAAGTCGGTCGCGGCCGGCGTGCGCGGCGGCTGGCTTTCCTGCCCGCCGGCCTACCGCCACCGCATCCGTGTCGCGCACAAGATGATGACCGGCGGCCTGCCCTTCCTGCTGGCCGAGGTCGGCACGCGGCTGGTGATGTCGGGTCAGGCGGGCGATATCCGCAAGCGCTGCATTGCCGAAATCCAGGCGCGCCTTGCTATCGTCCGCGACGTGCTGGCGGGGTTCGACACCAAGGCAAGGGACAGCGTCCCCTTCGTCTGGCTGACCTTGCCGGACCCGTGGCTGTCCGGCACCTTCAAGAACGCATGCCTGGCGCAAGGCGTGCTCATCGACGACGAGGACGAGTTCAAGGCCGGGCGCTCCGAGCAGGTCTTTCACGGCGTGCGCTTCGGCATATCGCAACCGCGGCAAAGCAACGATGTCGCCGGCGGCGTCGCCGTCATCCGCCGCCTGCTCGACGAGGGCCGCGCCGGCTACGACAGTTTTTCCTGATCAAGCCTTAAAGCCCCGCCCCTAAGCATCACCGGAGTGGCAGTTTTCTGGCGCTTTCCCTATCTGGTGGGGGTGTATCGCGCGAAAGCTTGCGATAAGAGGAGACTCAAAGAACCTCCCCTCTCCCACGGACAAAAATCGCCGCTCATGACCATTTCCAATTCCGTGCCGATCACCCCCGAGCTCATCGCCGCGCACGGGCTGAAGCCCGACGAATACCAGCGCATTCTGGATCTGGTCGGCCGCGAGCCAAGCTTCACCGAGCTCGGCATCTTCTCGGCGATGTGGAACGAGCACTGCTCCTACAAGTCCTCCAAGAAATGGCTGCGCACCCTGCCGACCAGCGGTCCGCAGGTGATCCAAGGTCCAGGCGAGAACGCCGGCGTGGTCGACATAGGCGACGGCGACTGCGTGGTCTTCAAGATGGAGAGCCACAACCATCCGTCCTACATCGAGCCCTATCAGGGCGCGGCGACCGGCGTCGGCGGTATCCTGCGCGACGTCTTCACCATGGGCGCGCGGCCGGTTGCGGCGATGAATGCGCTGCGCTTCGGCGCGCCTGACCATCCCAAGACCCGGCATCTGGTCGCCGGCGTGGTTTCGGGCGTCGGCGGCTATGGCAATTCCTTCGGTGTGCCGACGGTTGGCGGCGAGGTCAATTTCGACGCCCGCTACAATGGCAACATCCTGGTCAACGCCTTCGCGGCGGGTCTTGCCAAGACCAACGCCATCTTCCTGTCGCAGGCCAAGGGCGTCGGCCTGCCGGTCGTCTATCTCGGCGCCAAGACCGGGCGCGACGGCGTCGGCGGCGCCACCATGGCCTCGGCCGAGTTCGACGACAAGATCGAGGAGAAACGCCCGACCGTGCAGGTCGGCGATCCCTTCACCGAAAAATGCCTGCTGGAGGCCTGCCTCGAGCTGATGGCCTCGGGCGCCGTCATCGCCATCCAGGACATGGGCGCGGCCGGCCTCACCTGCTCGGCCGTCGAGATGGGCGCCAAGGGCGACCTCGGCATCGAGCTTGATCTCGACAAGGTGCCGGTGCGCGAGGAGCGCATGAGCGCCTATGAGATGATGCTGTCGGAAAGCCAGGAGCGCATGCTGATGGTGCTGCGCCCCGAGAAGGAAGAGGAAGCCGAGGCGATCTTCCGCAAATGGGGGCTCGACTTCGCCATCGTTGGCAAGACCACCGACGATCTGCGCTTCCGCGTCATCCATCAGGGCGATGAGGTCGCCAATCTGCCGATCAAGGAGCTGGGCGACCAGGCGCCGGAATATGACCGCCCCTGGGTCGAGGCGAAGCAGCCGGCGCCGCTCGCCGCGAATGATGCGCCCAAGGCGGATGTCGCCGACGCGCTGCTGAAAATGCTGGGTGGGCCGGACCTCTCCTCGCGCCGCTGGGTGTGGGAGCAGTACGACACGCTGATCCAGGGCAATTCGCTGCAGCTCCCCGGCGGCGATGCCGGCGTGGTGCGCGTCGAGGGCCATCCGACCAAGGCGCTCGCCTTCTCTTCCGATGTCACGCCGCGCTATTGCGAGGCCGACCCTTACGAAGGCGGCAAGCAGGCCGTCGCCGAATGCTGGCGCAACCTGACCGCCACCGGCGCGCTGCCGCTTGCCGCCACGGACAACCTCAATTTCGGCAATCCGGAGCGGCCCGAGATCATGGGCCAGTTCGTCGGCGCCGTGAAAGGCATCGGCGATGCCTGCCGCGCGCTCGGCTTCCCGATCGTCTCCGGCAATGTCTCGCTCTACAACGAAACCAATGGCCGCGGCATCCTGCCGACGCCTACCATCGGCGGCGTCGGGCTGATCGCCGACTGGTCGAAGATGGCGCGCATCGGCTTTGCCGCCGAGGGCCAGATGATCGTGCTGGTCGGCGCGCCGCCGAGCTGGGGCAGCCATCTCGGCCAGTCGATCTATATTCGCGACATCCACGGCCGCGCCGACGGTCCGCCGCCGCCGGTCGATCTCGCGCATGAAAAGCGCGTCGGCGACCATGTGCGCTCGCTGATTGCATCCGGCATCGTGACCGCCGCGCACGACATCTCCGACGGCGGCCTGGCGATAGCGCTGGCCGAAATGGCGATGGCTTCCGGCATCGGCGCCAGCATCCCGGGGCTCACCGGCACCGATCCGATCCCGGTCTGGTTCGGCGAAGACCAGGGCCGCTACCTGCTGACGCTGTCGATCGATCCGCAAAGCGGGGAATGGGACCGGATCTGCGAGGAGCAAGGCAAGCTCGGCATCTTCGCGCCTTGGATCGGTACCACGGGTGGCAGCACGCTGAAATGCGGCGATGCCCGTGCGATCCCGGTGAGCGAGCTGAAGGCCGCCCATGAAGGTTGGTTCCCGCGCTTCATGGACCAGGCCAGTTGACCAGGCTGACTGCGAAGGCGCTGGTCGCAGTCGTCTTCTGGCCGTCCCTGTTCTTCTTCTGGTTCCTCGGCCCGTTCGTTTTCTTGTTGCTGTCGACCACCTCGAGCGAGGTTTGTCCGCGGCTGGAAACTCGCGCCGAGTTCCTGGCAGCAGCCAACGGAGCGCTGCCGATGCTCGTCCTGCAGACCCTGATCTATGCGGTTCCGGTCGTCTGCCTGGTGCTGTGGGACAGGCTCGCGCCGGAGCCGGCGCGGGCACGGCAAATCGCGACCTGCATCAAGCTCTTCGTCGTTGCCGCGATCATCGGAGCGACTTGGGACTATGGCTCGTCCCTGGTCTGCGACGGCTATGGCCAACCCTTCTTCTCGTCCGCCTGGCGAATGACGAGCTATCTTCCGATCGTCGGCCTGCTGATCAACATCCCGCTCTATGTGCTGACTTTCAGCCTCGGCCGGGCCTTCTCGACCCGCGATGACATCACCGAAGACGGCGTGGTCCATTCGAAGCAGGACAATTCTTAGGCCGCTGTCGCGGACGGAGCGGCTTCAATCCGGGCCGGAAAGGCTTTAGGCTCGCGAGTCAGATCATACCGGTGCTGCCTAGCTGCCCGCGCACGAGACAGGATTTTGCCATGGCAATGGATGCCCACGACATCGAAAAACTGATCAAGGAAGGCATTCCGGACGCCAAGGTGACGATCCGCGATCTCGCCGGCGACGGCGACCACTACGCGGCCGAAGTAGTGGCCGAGAGTTTCCGCGGCAAGAGCCGTGTCCAGCAGCACCAGATGGTCTATGACGCGCTGAAGGGCAATATGGGCGGCGTGCTGCATGCGCTGGCGCTGCAGACTAGCGTCCCGGATTGAGCGCTATCGTCCCGGGGCTTGGCCCAAAATCGCGCTATCCCTTGCGCCATTGGGCCGGTGTCTCGGCTAACGTCTTGTTTCAGCCACCCTATGGGTTTATTTGATGGATATGCTTCGAGCCTGACTCCCACAGGCGTGAAAGGATTGTCCATGACCGGCATCAGCGACTACATCGACAATGAAGTGAAGAGCAACGACGTCGTGCTCTTCATGAAGGGCACCCCGGGCTTCCCGCAATGCGGCTTTTCCGGCCAGGTGGTGCAGATCCTCGATTACATCGGGGCCGACTACAAAGGCGTCAACGTGCTCGACTCGGCCGAACTGCGCCAGGGCATCAAGGACTATTCCAACTGGCCGACCATCCCGCAGCTCTATGTGAAGGGCGAATTCGTCGGCGGTTGCGACATCGTGCGTGAAATGTTCCAGGCCGGCGAGTTGCAGGACTTCCTGGTCGAAAAGGGCGTCAGCGTCAAAGGCGCGGCCTGAATCAATCTTGCGCGCCGGCGCGGAGGCTAAGCCTTCGGCTGGCAAGCATCGCCTGAGGGCGCCCCCACCTCGGCATTATGAACCCGCATCGCGGGGATGAGACGAACCGCGCCGGCCAGCCGGCGCTTGTTCGTTCGAAAGATCGGACTTTGCCGTGGACAAGCAGGTAGAAGCGTCGCAACGGGCAAGCAGCTTGCCCATTCCGCGCTGGGAATTCATCGCGCTGTGCGCAGCGCTGATGGCGCTCAACTCCTTGGCCATCGACATCATGCTGCCGGCGTTGCAGCAGATCGGCGCCTCGCTCGGCGTCGAGAGCGAGAACCACCGCCAATATGTCATCACCGCCTATATGCTCGGCTTCGGCGGCGGACAGCTTTTGTTCGGGCCCATTTCGGATCGCTTTGGACGCCGCGCGCCACTGGTCTTTGGCCTGGTTGTCTATGTCGTGGCCGCGGCCGCCGCCGCCATAGCGCCCAGTTTCGCCCTGTTGCTGACCTGGCGTCTCATCCAGGGTATCGGCGCGGCCGCAACCCGCGTCATCGCCGTCTCGATCGTGCGTGACACGTTCGAAGGCCGGCGTATGGCCGAGGTGATGTCGCTGATCTTCATGGTGTTCATGGCCATCCCCGTCATCGCTCCAAGCATCGGCCAGTTCGTCATGCTGTTCGCCAGCTGGCACTGGATTTTCGTGACCATGGCTATCGGCGCGCTGATCGTTTCGACCTGGGCTCTGCTGCGCCTGCCGGAGACGCTGCATCCCGAATATCGCCGCTCGCTCACGGTAGGATCCGTGCTCGGCGGCTTCCGCATCGTGCTCACCAACCGGCTCACGCTTTGCTATGCCTTTGCCAGCACGTTCATCTTCGCCGCCATGTTCGGCTTCATCAGTTCGGCGCAGCAAATCTATATCGACATCTTCCATGTCGGCGAATTGTTCCCGCTGATCTTTGCCGGCGTCGCCGCCGTGCTTGCCTTCTCCAACTATCTCAATTCGCGGCTGGTCGGACAGATTGGCATGCGCCGCCTGTCGCAGGGCGCGCTGCTTATCTTCCTGTGCATCAGCCTGGCCTGGCTGGTGGTCTCGCTGGAGATGCAGATGCCGCTCTGGCTCTTCGTCACCTTCTTTGCCGGCGCGATGCTGCCATTCGGCGGACTGGGCGCGAATTTCAACGCCCTGGCCATGGAGCCGCTCGGCGAACTCGCCGGCACGGCCGCATCCATCCTTGGCTTCATGCAGACTTTTCTCGGCGCCCTGATCGGCGCGGCGATCGGCCAGGCCTATAACGGCACGGTGACGCCTCTGGCCGCCGGCTTCTGCAGCGTCTCGGTCGCGGCCTTGCTGATGATCCTGATCGCCGAGCGGGGCAGGATGTTCCAGCCCCACAATCCCCCCGTTTCGGGCCACGTCACCGATCTGCACTAGATTGCCGTCTGGCCGGCAGGTTGCCGGCCGGGGCGCAGGTCCTATTCAGCCCAGAGCTCGCGGCGCAACTCGTCCCAACTTTTCCTGTCCGGCGCGACCAGCAGGCCGCCGTCGACATGCGACGGCAGGTAGGCGCTGCCGTCAACGCGCGCGACATGGCCGCCGGCTTCCTGATGGATCAGCGCGCCGGCGAGATGATCCCAGGGCATCAGCTTGTTGTAGAGCACAAAATGGGCATGACCGCTCGCAAGCAGCCGGTATTCATGCGCCGCGCAGCGATAGGCGAACTGCGACAGCGTCTTGGTCTGGTTGCGGGCGAGCCGCGAGCGTTCAGGCTCTTGGAGGAACTGCCAGGAAACGGCGCCGGTCATCTGCGCGATCGGCACCGGCGCCGCGACGCGGACCTTCTCCAGCGCGCCATGCGCGTGGCGGATATGGCTGCCGGCGCCCTTGGCTCCGATCAGCCAGTCCTTGCCGACCGGATCGTGGATGATGCCGGCGACGGTCTCGCCATTGACGACGACACCTGCCATGACGCCGAACAGCGGCACGCCGGAGGCGAAATTGAAGGTGCCGTCTACCGGATCGATGACGAAGGCAAGCGCGGCATCGCCAAGGCCCGACAGCAGCGCCGGATTGTCGGAGCAGGCCTCCTCGCCGACCACCATTGCGTCTGGATAGCGCTCGCGCAGCCGGGCGGTGATCAGCCTCTCGGCATTGACGTCCGCTTCCGTCACCAGGTCAGCGGCGGAGGTCTTCTGGCGAACGTCGCCTTCGCCCAGCCGCCGGAAACGCGGCATGATTTCAACCCTGGCTGCATCGGCGAGAAGGTCGGCCAGCCAGTCGATCGCGTGATCGTCAAATGTCATCGGAAATGTCTTGTCCTGGGTTCGTGGCGAGCCTCGCGAAGTCGAACAGCTTCCTGTCCAGGAGATGCGAGGGCCGCACATTGGTCATGGCGCGGATCATCGTATCCTTGCGGCCCGGCATGCGCTTCTCGATGTCGTCGAGCATCGCCTTCATGGCGTTGCGCTGCAGCCCTTCCTGGCTGCCGCACAGGTCACAGGGAATGATCGGGAATTTCATCGCGTTGGCGAATTTCTCGAGGTCGGCCTCGGCGCTGTAGGCGAGCGGCCGCAACACCATGACGTCGCCCTCGTCATTGAGGAGCTTGGGCGGCATGGCGGCAAGGCGACCACCATGAAACAGGTTCATGAAGAAGGTTTCGAGTATGTCCTCGCGGTGGTGGCCAAGCACCAGCGCCGAGCACCCCTCCTCGCGCGCGATGCGATAGAGATGGCCGCGCCTGAGCCGCGAGCAGAGCGAGCAATAGGTGCTGCCCTCGGGCAGCTTGTCGGTCACCACCGAATAGGTGTCCTGGTATTCGATGCGATGCGCGATGCCGTTGGCGTTGAGATAGTCGGGCAGGATATGTTTCGGGAAATTCGGCTGGCCCTGGTCGAGATTGCAGGCAAGCAGATCCACGGGGAGCAGGCCGCGCCATTTGAGGTCGAGCAGCAGCGCCAGCAGGCCGTAGGAATCCTTGCCGCCGGAAAGCGCCACCAGCCAGCGCTCGCCGGGCTTCACCATGGCGAAATCCTCGATCGCCTGGCGGGTGAGCCTCAACAGCCGCTTGCGCAGCTTGTTGAATTCGACCGAGGACGGCACCTCGCGAAACAGCGGATGGAAGCCGCCATCGGCCTCATCGTCGATCGGTTCCAGGGATTTCACATCTGGCAGCATGTTCATGGCGCTGGTGCCCACGGGGTCCTGTTGGCGCACGGCTTACCGGACATAGCGAACAAAGAAAAGGCCGCCTCGAGGGCGGCCTTGGATGTTGCGGCTGATTGAGTTCGATCAGCGCGAGTAGAATTCGACGACCAGGTTCGGTTCCATCTGCACGGCGAACGGAACGTCCGAGAGGCCGGGAACGCGCGCGAAGGTCGCGGTCATCTTGTTGTGGTCGGCTTCGATGTAGTCCGGGACGTCGCGCTCGGCGAGAGCGACCGATTCCAGCACGATCACGAGCTGCTTCGACTTCTCGCGCACCTCGATGACGTCGCCCGGCTTGCAGCGATACGAACCGATGTTGGTGCGCTTGCCGTTGACGTTGACATGGCCGTGGTTGACGAACTGACGGGCGGCGAAGATGGTCGGCACGAACTTGGCGCGGTAGACGATCGCGTCGAGGCGCGACTCCAGCAGGCCGATCAGGTTCTCGGAGGTGTCGCCCTTGCGGCGGTTGGCCTCTTCATAGACCTTGCGGAACTGCTTTTCCGAAACGTCGCCATAGTGACCCTTCAGCTTCTGCTTGGCGCGCAGCTGCAGGCCGAAGTCGGAAAGCTTGCCCTTGCGGCGCTGGCCGTGCTGGCCGGGGCCGTATTCACGCTTGTTGACCGGGGACTTCGGGCGGCCCCAGATGTTTTCGCCAAGGCGGCGGTCGATCTTGTATTTCGCGGATTCGCGCTTGCTCATCGCATTCCCTTTCAAAACAATATACCCGGAACCCCATGGCTCCGGGCGAAGGAAACGCGCCCTCCTCTGGCCTCCGTTTTCGAGACCTGACAGGGTTTCCCACGCAAAGCGACAGAAAACCCACGGGACACGTCATAAAGAAACCACCGGGCGTCGCCACCCGGTGTTGGTGGGCCTGTTAAACACAGATTTAACCGCTGTCAAGCTTGTGGCTGGCGGCATTAAGCGCAAGCCTATACCATTCCTGCGTTGCATGCGGCGCTGGACGTGGCGGAAAGTTGCACGCCGTCGGCATCGGGGCGGATGCAGCGTCTTCGGGGGCAAACGCCCTGCACATGATGAAGGGACTGGAGCAGAGGAGTGCGAATTCCCATGAAGAAATTCTTCCTAACCCTGACCGGAGCCGCCGTCTTGGCCGGGTCGATGGCGGTCATGACCCCTGAACCGGCCATGGCCAGGCATTGGCATGGCCACAAGCAGGTCTGCCGCGTCGTAGTGAAGAAGAGAGTCGTCTGGCGCCACGGCCACCGCCATGTCATCCGCTACAAGACGAAATACTGCTGGTGGCGCTACTAACCTATTGCGCAGCGGGGATCGACGCAGGCCCGCGGCCAACGCCGCGGGCCTTTCATTTCGGCTTCGCGGTCTATGACTTCTTGCCGGGCAGGCCCTTGCGTTTGGTCTCCGCGAATTCCTCGAGTTGCTTCTCGCTCATCGATTCATACATTTCGCGCGAAGCACCCTTGAGCTCGCTTTTCTTGGTCTCGCCGCGCTTAGCCGAAAGCGCCGCGCCAGCGGCCTTTTGCTGGGCTTGCGATTTGGCGGGCATGGTCGTTTCTCCTTTGCTGGAGAGCAATTCCAGGAAAAGTGTGAAACGGTTTTCCGTCAGGAATTGCGTCAATCGGATAGAGTAGAAACGCCGCGCTTCGGCGGCAGTTCCAGCGTCGGCAGCTCAATCCCCGGAAGCCTGATCTTCGTTGGCGGGCTTCCCGGGTCCGGAACCCCGGTGTAGGACGACGGCATGAAATCGCTGACCGATCCGTCACAGGCACTCTCCGCCGGCCTCGTGAAAATCCGCACTGAATTCCACGTGCCGGATGGATTTCCGCCGGAGGTAACGGCGGCGGCCCAAGAGGCGGCCAGGCGTGTGCCCAGCCAGCATGCCGACCGCACCGCAATCCCCTTCGTCACGCTCGATCCGGCGAGTTCGACCGATCTCGACCAGGCCTTCTCCATTGAGGCGAGCGGCAGCGACCTCCTCTTGCATTATGCCATCGCCGACGTGGCCTGGTTCGTCGAGGACGGCGACGCGATCGATCTCGAAGCCTGGAACCGGGGGGAGACGCTTTATTTGCCGGACGGCAAGGCCGGGCTCTACCCGCCGGTGCTCGCCGAGGCTGTGGCGAGCCTGTTGCCCGATGGACCGCGCCCTGCGGTCATCTTCACGATCCGGGTTGCCGGGGACGGTGCGGTGAAGCTGGACGGCGCGGAGCGCGCCATCATCCAAAGCCGCGCCAAGCTCGCCTATGAAAGCGTGCAGGCCACCGACGTTCCGGCCGGCTTCGCCGAACTGGCCCGGCGCATGGCGGCAAACGAAGAACGCCGCGGCGCTTCGCGAGTCGATCCGCCGGAACAGGAGGTGGAAGAACTGGCCGACGGCACGTTCCGGCTTTCGTTCCGACCGCTGCTGCAATCCGAGCAGGACAATGCAGCGCTTTCGCTGGCCGCCAATATGGCGATCGCCGATGCCATGCTGGCGCATAAGACCGGACTGTTCCGCGTGATGTCGGGGCCGGATGCTGCCAAGGTGCAAAGACTGCGTAACGCGGCGCAGGCGCTCGGCCTGTCCTGGCCGGACTCCACCAGCCTGCGCGATTATCAGCGCACGCTTGATCCGGCCGATCCGAAACAGGCTGCGCTGATGCTGGAAATCCGCCGCGCGGGCAATGGCGCGTCCTACCAGCCCTATCAGGCGGGCGTCGTCCCCTGGCATGAGGCGATGGCAGCGACCTATGCGCATGCCACCGCGCCACTCAGGCGGCTGGCAGACCGCTATGTCGTGCGCTGCGCGCTGGCAATCGCCAACGGCCAGCCCGTGCCGCAGGCCGTCACCGAAGCATTCGCCCGGTTGCCGAAGGTGATGGGGCGCGGCGATGCCCGAGCCTCGCAGATCAACCATGCGGCCATCGACCTTGCCGAGGCGGTCATGCTCCAGGGACACGAGGGTGAGACATTCAGGGCCGTCGTCACCGACTTCGTCGATCATGGCGTGCGCGCGCAGCTTGCCGACATGCCTGTCGTTGCCAACGTCAAGGCCTCCGGGCTCAGGCAGGGCGATAGTCTCACGCTCAAGCTGGTCACGGCCGACCCGGATCAGCGCAGCATCGTCTTCGAGACTGCCGTCTAACGCGCGGTCAATCCAAACCCCTGGATCAGTCGCCTGGTGGCGAAATCCACCTTGCCGGAAGTGAAGACGGCAAGATCGGGCTCGCTCTCGCTGGATGTTTCCCCGACCGGCTCGAGCAGCGACATGGCGCGCCGCGCGATCGCCTCGGCCGGATCGATCCAGTCGACCGGCCAGGGCGCCGTCTTGCGCATGCGGTTGACCAGAAACGGATAGTGCGTGCAGGCGAGCACGACGATGTCGGTGCGATTTCCCTCGCGTTCGAGGAAACAGGGCGCGATCTCGGCGCGCACCGCTTCCTCGTCGACGAAACCCTGGCGCATATAGATCTCGGCCAGGCCCGCCAGCCGGTCGCTGCCGACCAGGCGAACATGGCATTTCTGCGCCCATTTGCTGATCAGGTCGCGCGTGTATTGGCGCTTCACAGTGCCCGGCGTCGCCAGGACCGAGACCAGGCCGGATCGCGTGCGTTCGGCGGCCGGCTTGATCGCCGGCACGGTGCCGACAAAAGGGTGGCCTGGGAATTTGTCGCGCAGCGCATCGATCACCAGGGTCGAGGCTGTGTTGCAGGCAATGACCGAAATCGCCGGCTGCAGCCGGTCGAGCAGTTTGCCGAACAGCGTAAGGATGTGTTCTTTGAGCGCCGGCTCTTCCCAGGCGCCGTAAGGAAATGCCGCGTCGTCGGCGACATAGACGAAGCGGCGATCGGGCATCAGCACGCGCGCCTCGCGCAGCACGGTCAGGCCGCCGACGCCGGAATCGAACATCAGGATCGGGCGCTGGCTTGGTCGATCGCTCATTGTCATCCGGTCATAGAGCAATTCCAGGAAAAGTGTGAAACGGTTTTCCGTCCGGAATTGCGTCAAAACAAAGAGAGGCGGCAGGTCCGTGATTGGGCCAACCGCGCTTCTATCGCGAATGATCTTGGTCTTGAAGTGGCGAATGCGAGCAGCTTTTGCGCAGCTGTCTCGAAGGCTCGCTCATATGCCGCGCTTGCCGAAGCCGGCGGGGCGCGGCCTGCCGAAGGGCTGCGGCGCGGGCGGAACGCGGGCGGTTGAAGGGGCAACGGCGGCGCGTGGAGCGGCCGGCACAGCCGCCCGTGCGGTGCGCGCCGGCGCCGGCAGCGGACCGTCGAAGTCGAAAACATCCGTCAGTTCGTCGATGTTGCTGCCCGTGACGGGTTTCGCCACCAGGATCGTGCACCAGAGGCCGAATATCGAAAGTCCGAGCAGATTCAGCCCGCCCGGAATGCTATCGGGATCGCCGAACTTGACGACCAGCAGCACGCCGGCCTGCAAAAGGGCGTAGATGGCGGAAAGGGCGATGTAGGCCCACAGGATCCAGCGCCGCCCGTTGGCGTCGCGGACGCGGCGCGAGGCGATGTTGCCGCGCAAGGCGACAAAGATAAGCGAGGCGATCAGGACCGCGCCTGCCATGCCCTGACGCGCCGGGCCAGGTCCCGAATTGATCAGTCCTTCGAAACCGATCGTGCTGACAATGCAGACAACGATCACCACGGTTTCGGCGACGGCCAGACCGAGAGAGTAAAGGAAAAAGCGCAGTCGACCAATATTGGACGCAAACATGTGCCACCCCCACTATTGCAGCAAGGATGAGGCATGACCGAATAAAAATCGGTTACTTCAAATGCTCACAGCTTATCGATTTTAACTTTCTTCGTCTTTGGCGCGACTGCGCACAGCGGCCGGCAGCCGCCTCGGATCATCCCCCGGCGAGCCATCGCCGCGCGGCATGGCCGGCGAGAACCGGTCGAGCGAGGAGATGATGCCGCGCAGAACCTTCAGTTCCGGCTCGGCAAAACCCGCGCGCGTCAGCACGGCGCGCAGGTTGTCGACCATCTTCGGCTTCTTTTCCTCGGGGCGGAAGTAGCCGCGCGCTTCCAGCGCGTTCTCCAGATAGGCGAACAGGCTGTGCAGCTGCTCCTTGGTCGCCGGCGCCAGCTCCGGCCCGGAGAAATTGGTCTGGGTTTCGTCGGCGAGGCCGGACTTCATCCACTCATAGGACATCAAAAGCACCGCTTGCGCGATGTTGAGCGATGAGAAGCCGGGATCGACCGGAAAGGTGACGATCTCGTCGGCGAGCCCGACCTCGTCATTATAGAGGCCGAAGCGCTCGCGGCCAAACAGGATGCCGGTGCGCTCGCCCGCCTCGACACGCGCCCTCAGCGCCCTGCCCGCTTCCACCGGCCCGCGCACCGGCTTGAAGCCGTCGCGCTCGCGCGCCGTGGTGGCGAAGACGAAGTTCAAGTCGGCAACCGCCGACGCCAGATCGTCGAAGACCCGGGTGGCGTCGATGACATGATCGGCGCGGCTGGCGGCCGCGCGTGCCTTCTCGCTCGGCCAGCCGTCGCGCGGATTGACGAGCCTGAGCTCGGACAGGCCGAAATTCGCCATCGCCCGCGCGACCATGCCGATATTCTCGCCGAGCTGCGGCTCGACCAGGATGATCGCCGGTCCGGAGGAGGTGGTGTTGGCTCTATCTTCGGTGGCTGGCATGGCTGTGGGCTAACCGGGGTTTGCGGCGTTTCGGCGTCCCCTGCCACATCCGGACCGGAAAATGAAGCATTCACAACAGTGGCACCCGTCCATCCCGGCGCGGATCGTGGTTTGCGCGCTGAAAAAGCCTTTGATATACGCTCCGCATCCCCGGCCGAAACCATGCGGGCAAGGCCGTCCAGATCCCCCAGCAACGAGGCACTCTTTCCATGGCGAAGATCAAGGTGGCGAACCCGGTCGTCGAGCTCGACGGCGACGAGATGACCCGCATCATCTGGCAGTTCATCAAGGACAAGCTGATCCACCCCTATCTCGACCTGAAGCTTGAATATTACGATCTCGGCATCGAGCACCGCGACGCCACCAACGACCAGGTGACGATCGACTCGGCCAACGCCATCAAGAAATGGGGCGTCGGCGTGAAATGCGCGACGATCACCCCTGACGAGGCGCGCGTCGAGGAATTCAAGCTGAAGAAGATGTGGAAGTCGCCCAACGGCACCATCCGCAACATCCTCGGCGGCACCATCTTCCGCGAGCCGATCATCATGAAGAACGTGCCGCGCCTGGTGCCGGGCTGGACCAAGCCGATCGTCGTCGGCCGCCATGCCTTCGGCGACCAGTACCGTGCCACCGACTTCCGCTTCCCCGGTAAGGGCAAGCTGACGATCAAGTTCGTCGGCGAGGACGGTCAGGTGATCGAGCACGAGGTCTATGATGCACCGGGCGCCGGCGTGGCCATGGCGATGTACAATCTCGACGAGTCGATCCGTGAGTTCGCCCGCGCCTCGCTGAACTACGGCCTGCTGCGCAATTTCCCGGTCTACCTGTCGACCAAGAACACCATCCTCAAGGCCTATGACGGCCGCTTCAAGGACATCTTCCAGGAGGTGTACGAGAAGGAGTTCGAGGCCGAGTTCAAGGCGCGGAAGCTCTGGTACGAGCACCGCCTGATCGACGACATGGTCGCTTCCAGCCTGAAATGGTCGGGCGGCTATGTCTGGGCCTGCAAGAACTATGACGGCGACGTGCAGTCCGACACCGTGGCGCAAGGCTTTGGCTCGCTCGGCCTGATGACCTCGGTACTGATGACGCCGGACGGCAAGACGGTGGAGGCGGAAGCCGCGCACGGCACCGTGACCCGCCACTACCGCCAGCACCAGAAGGGCGAGGAAACCTCGACCAATTCGATCGCCTCGATATTCGCCTGGACGCGCGGCCTCGCCCACCGCGCCAAGCTCGACGACAATGCCGAGCTGAAGCGCTTCGCCGAGACATTGGAAAAGGTTTGCATTCAGACTGTCGAGAGCGGCTTCATGACCAAGGACCTGTCGCTGCTGATCGGCCCCGACCAGCCCTGGCTCTCCACCACCGGCTTCCTCGACAAGATCGACGAGAACTTGCAGAAGGCCATGGGGTAAGAAGTGTCGAGCATTGCCAGCGAAAGGGCTCGCCTTTGCGCTGGCAACAATGCCGATCTCTGTCAGGCTATTTTCAAAGCGCATGGTCTAAGCGATCGGAGAAGCGACTCCTACTGGTCCAGCGACGGGCAAGCGCCTCCCTACTACCCCAACGCCGTTACTCTGGATGCCGATGCCATAGCGGCCCAACGTGCCGAAATAGCCAGACTGACATCCGTTCTTGCCACCGATTTTTCGGTCAAGGACGGATTTTGCCGTCTTGATCTCCAACCGCTGGGGTACAGTCAGCTCTTCGAAGCAAGCTGGATCTGGATGGACCTGCGTCGGCCGACGACGTCGCCTTCTGGCTGGGAACGTGTCGAGGATGCCGCCAGCTTGGAGATGTGGGAACGTGCCTGGGCGGATGGCGCGATTCGTTCCGACGGCCGTGTCTTTCCGGCTGCCGTTCTCGCCGATCCTGCCATCGCCATCCTAGGCCGACGGACGGCCGACGGCTTCAGCGCCGGCTGCATAGCCAATCGATCCGAGCTTGTGATCGGGTTGTCGAATGTTTTTGCCGCAGATGGCAGCCCGACATATCGAGATGCTGCGCAAGCCGCAGCCCACGCGTTTGCCGGAGGCCGCGCGCTGGTCGGGTATGATCGTGGTTGCGGGCTGGATGACGCGTTGGCCTGCGGCTTTCAAACTACTGGCCGGCTGCGCGTCTGGATACGGGATCGCCAAGGCGGAGGGAAATGACACGTGGCAATACCTGTTCTCTACGGCGCCGACTACAGCGTTTATGTCCGTATCGCGCGGATGACGTTGGAGGAGAAAGGCGTCGGCTACGGGCTGGTCCCGCTCGATATCTTCGCCGCCGAAGGCATTCCGGCCTGGTATCTGGAGCTTCACCCGTTCGGCCGCATCCCGGCCCTCGAGCATGACGGCTTTCGCCTGTTCGAGACAAGCGCCATCGCGCGCTATGTCGACGAAGCCTTCGACGGTCCGGCCCTGCAGCCGACCGACGCCCGCGGCCGCGCCAAAATGAGCCAGATCATCGGCATGCTCGACGCCTATGGCTATCGCGCCATGGTCTGGGACGTGGCGGTAGAGCGGCTCGAAAAGACCCCGCCGGATGAGGCGCTGATCGCCAGCGGGCTGAGCCAAGCTGAGACGGTGCTCAAGGTGTTGACGTCACTAAAGGCGAAAGGGGGGCCTTGGCTGCTCGGCGAGCAGCTGACGCTGGCCGACCTGCATGCCGCGCCGATCATCGCCTATTTCCTCAAGGTCTCGGAAGGGCGCGATCTGTTGGCGCGGTTTGCGGATATCGGGGATTGGTATGCGCGCGTCGCTGATCGTGCAAGCTTTGCGCGGACTGAAAGGGTCGACTAATTCGAGTGAACTTCCTCGGCGTCGGCGCCGCCCCTCATTGCCCTGCCGGGCATTTCTCCCCGTGAACGGGGAGAAAGAGGCTGGCCGGAGCGCGGCGCCCTTCCTGCAACGTCGGCGATCAGCGAAAGCCGCGGCGACATCGCCCTTCTCCCCGTTCAACGGGGAGAAGATGCCGGCAGGCAGATGAGGGGCAGCGCTACCCTCTAAGAGTTAGGAGCCGGGTTGAGCTAAGCCGGTCACTTCAGCCTTCACGCCGCCTCCAGCGCCGCCTTCACCGCCGCGATAGCATCATTGGCCTTGGAGGCGTCGGGGCCGCCGGCCTGGGCCATGTCGGGACGCCCGCCGCCGCCCTGCCCGCCAAGCGCGGCCGAGGCGACGCGGACCAGATCGACGGCGCTGAAGCGGCCGGTCAGGTCATCGGTGACGCCGACGACCACGCTTGCCTTGTTGTCCTCGCCGGAACCGATGAAGACGACCACGCCGGAGCCGAGCGTCTTCTTGCCGGCATCGGCAAGCGGCTTCAGGTCCTTCGGCGCAACGCCCGAAACCGCTTTGCCGAGGAATCCGACGCCGGCGACCGTCTCGTTGGCGGCCGGGGCATCGGCAACGGCCGAGCCGCCGCCCAGCGCCAGCTTCTTGCGCGCCTCGGTCAGCTCCTTTTCGAGCTTCTTGCGCTCTTCGAGCAGCGTCTCGACGCGAGCCGGCACATCGGCCGGCGAGATCTTCAACGTCGCCGCCGCAGCCTTCAGGCGCTTGTCCTGCTCGTCGAGATGCCTGCGGGCAGCCTCGCCGGTCAGGGCTTCGATGCGGCGCACGCCGGCCGCCACCGCGCTGTCCGAAAGAATGCGCACCAGGCCGATATCACCGGTCGACCTGACATGCGTGCCGCCGCAGAGCTCGACGGAATAGGGCCGGTTGGCCTTGGCGCCATGCAGGCCGGTGCCCATCGACACGACGCGCACCTCGTCGCCATATTTTTCGCCGAACAGCGCCATCGCGCCCTCGGCGATCGCGTCGTCGACCGACATCAGCCGCGTCGTCACCGGGCTGTTCTGCACGACGATCTCGTTGGCCATGCGCTCGACCTCCTCGAGCTCATCGGCCGAGATCGGCTTGTTGTGCGAAATGTCGAAGCGCAGGCGATCAGGCGCGACCAGCGAGCCCTTCTGCGCGACATGGGTGCCCAGCACCTCGCGCAGCGCCTCGTGAATGAGATGCGTTGCGGAATGGTTGGCGCGCAGCTTCGAGCGGCGGGCATGATCGACCTTGAGCTCGACCGCCGCACCCGTCTTCACCGTGCCTTTAACCACCTTGCCGAGATGCACGAACAGGCCGTCGGCCTTCTTCTGCGTGTCGGAAACCTCGATCGAGAAGCCCTCGCCGGAGATCACGCCGGTGTCGCCCATCTGGCCGCCGGATTCGCCATAGAACGGCGTCTGGTTTACGACCACCGCGACCGCGTCGCCCTGGGAGGCGCTGTTGATCGTCTTGCCGTCCTTGACCAGCGCCTGGACGATGCCTTCCGCAGCTTCAGTCTCGTAGCCGAGGAATTCGGTCGCGCCGGTCTTTTCGCGCACCGAGAACCACACCGTCTCGGTCGCGGCCTCGCCCGAGCCCGCCCAATGCGCGCGCGCCTCAGCCTTCTGCCGCTCCATCGCGTCGGTGAAGCCGGCAATGTCGACCGAGATGCTGCGCTGGCGCAGCGCGTCCTGCGTCAGGTCGAGCGGGAAGCCGTAGGTGTCGTAGAGCTTGAAGGCCGTCTCGCCGTCCAGCATGTCGCCGGCATGAAGCGTCTCGGTGGCGTCCGAAAGCAGGCCGAGGCCGCGCACCAGCGTCTTGCGGAAGCGCGTTTCCTCGAGCTTCAGCGTCTCGGTGATCAGCGCCTCGCCGCGCACCAGCTCGGGATAGGCCTGGCCCATCTCGCGCACCAGCGCCGGCACCAGCTGCCACATCAACGGCTCCTTGGCGCCAAGCAGCTGCGCATGGCGCATGGCGCGGCGCATGATGCGCCGCAGCACATAGCCTCGCCCCTCATTGGAAGGCAGCACGCCGTCCGCCACCAGGAAGGAGGACGAGCGCAGGTGATCGGCGATGACGCGGTACGACGCGACGTTCTCCTGGTTCGGCCCCTGGCCGAGCGACGAGGACGCGGCATCGATCAGATGCTTGAAAAGGTCCGTCTCGAAGACGCTGTCGACGCCTTGCAGGATGGAGGCCATGCGCTCCAGTCCCATGCCGGTGTCGATCGAGGGCCGCGGCAGGTCGATGCGCTCTTCCTTCGTCACCTGCTCATACTGCATGAACACCAGGTTCCAGAACTCCAGGAACCGGTCGCCGTCCTCTTCCGGACTGCCGGGCGGGCCGCCCCAGATATGCTCGCCGCGGTCGATGAAGATTTCCGAGCACGGACCGCACGGGCCGGTGTCGCCCATCGCCCAGAAATTGTCCGACGTCGCGATGCGGATGATGCGGTCGTCGGACAATCCGGCGATCTTCTTCCAGTAGCCCGCCGCCTCGTCATCGGTGTGATAGACGGTGACGAGCAGCTTGTCCTTCTTCAGGCCAAAACCCTTGGTGATCAGGTTCCAGGCAAGCTCGATCGCGCGCTCCTTGAAATAGTCGCCGAACGAGAAATTGCCGAGCATCTCGAAGAAGGTGAGGTGGCGCGCGGTGTAGCCGACATTGTCAAGGTCGTTGTGCTTGCCGCCGGCGCGCACGCTCTTCTGCGCGGTAGACGCCCGCGAATAGGGACGTTTCTCCAGGCCGGTGAAGACGTTCTTGAACTGCACCATGCCGGCGTTGGTGAACATCAGCGTCGGATCGTTGCGCGGCACCAGCGGGCTGGAGGCGACGATCTCGTGGCCCTCCTTGCGGAAGTAGTCGAGGAATGTCGACCGGATGTCGTTCACGCCACTCATTGCACACTGCCTTTTTCGCAAGAACCGCCGGCTCGGCCGGCGGCAATGGGCTTTGGTATTTCAGAAGATAGATGGGCCTTTTAGCGATAGCTCTTGAGCCTGTCCAGAAACACGGAGTTGGGCCAATCGGCAAGCGGGCAGCGGCTCAACACCACCCGCGAAATGCAAAACCGCCGGCGCGAAGGCCGGCGGTTCAGGTACGCACTACTCAAGAACTCGATTACATAAGCACAAGCAAATAGACCAGGATTGTGGCCGAACTCCGGCTAAGCCGACGAATTGCTTGCGCTCAATCCCGAACAGGAAACCGCTGCGCGATCTTCCTAGGCCAGCCCTACATGGCGCCGGCTTCGTCCTCGAAACCGTCGTCCCCGCCTTCGGAGCCACCATTCTCGAGGAATTTCTCGGCGATCAGCCCGGCATTCTGCCGAAGCGCCAGCTCGATCTCGCGCGCCGTGTCGGGATTGTCGCGCAGGAACAGCTTGGCGTTCTCGCGGCCCTGGCCGAGACGCTGCGAATTATAGGAGAACCAGGCGCCCGACTTCTCGACCACGCCGGCCTTGACGCCGAGATCGACGAGCTCGCCCGTCTTCGACACGCCCTCGCCATACATGATGTCGAACTCGACCACCTTGAAGGGCGGGGCCAGCTTGTTCTTGACCACCTTGACGCGGGTCTGGTTGCCGACCACCTCGTCGCGGTCCTTGACCGAGCCGATGCGGCGGATGTCGAGGCGCACCGAGGCGTAGAATTTCAGCGCATTGCCGCCGGTCGTGGTCTCGGGCGAGCCGAACATGACGCCGATCTTCATGCGGATCTGGTTGATGAAGATGACCATGGTGTTGGAGCGCGAGATCGAGGCGGTCAGCTTGCGCAGCGCCTGGCTCATCAGGCGGGCCTGGAGACCGGGCAGCGCATCGCCCATTTCGCCCTCGATTTCAGCGCGCGGCGTCAGCGCCGCGACCGAATCGACGACCAGCACGTCGATGGCGCCGGAGCGCACCAGCGTGTCGCAGATTTCCAGCGCCTGCTCGCCGGTGTCGGGCTGCGAGATCAGCAGGTTTTCCAGGTCGACGCCGAGCTTGCGGGCATAGACCGGATCGAGCGCGTGCTCGGCATCGACGAAGGCGCAGATGCCGCCCTTCTTCTGCGCTTCCGCCACCGTGTGCAGCGCCAGCGTCGTCTTGCCCGAGCTTTCCGGCCCGTAGATCTCGATGATGCGGCCGCGCGGCAGGCCGCCGACGCCGAGCGCGATATCGAGGCCGAGCGATCCCGTCGGCACGGTTTCAATCTCGACCACCTGCTCGTTTGCGCCGAGCCGCATGATCGAGCCCTTGCCGAAAGCGCGCTCGATTTGCGACAGCGCCGCGTCCAGAGCCTTTGATTTGTCCACTGCCTTATCCTCTACAAGCCGCAAAGTATTCTGAGCCATGATACATCACCCCGTGGTCGTCAATGAAGGCCGGACAATCCGTGATCCTTGCCGTTTTGTACCTTTTTTGTTCTCATTTGGCAAGGGGCAACAAATATCTGAAAAACAATCAATATCTGGATTTGTTCTATTTTTGTCTCACCAGGGCTAGTGCGGAGCACAACCACTGGTCCAGAAGAGATTTCGATATCCGGCCATCCCGAATCGCGACCCCGATTGCAGGGTGACCCGGGGAAACCTAGTGTGCGCAGCCGCACGATCAATGAAAGTCACCGACCCGAAATGCCGACATCCCCAACTATCCTCGCGCTGGGCGGCGCCCATATCGACCGGCGCGGCCAGGTCTCGGGCACTTATGTGCCGGCAGCCTCCAACCCCGGCATCATGCGCGAGGACGTCGGCGGCGTGGTTTTCAACGCGCTGCGCAGCGTGGTCAAGCGCGGTGTGTCGGCCTCGCTGATTTCCGTGCGCGGCGGCGACGCGGCGGCGGACACGGTTGCCTCGGCGATCGACAACGCCGGGATAACGGACCTCTCGGTCGTGTTCCTCGACCGCACGACGCCGAGCTACACGGCGCTGATCGACGCCGAGGGCGAGCTGATCGTCGGGCTGGCCGACATGGCGCTCTATGATCTCGCCTTCCCTAAGCAGATAAGGCGTTCCAAGGTGCGCGAGGCAATCGCCGCGGCCGACGCGATCCTGTGCGACGCCAACCTGCCGACGGCGGCGCTGGAACGCCTGGTGGCGCTCGCCGGCGGCCGGCCGGTCTTCGCCATCGCCGTTTCACCGGCCAAGGTCGTTCGGCTGACGCCGCTGCTCGACCACCTGTCGCTGCTCTTCATGAACCGCCGCGAAGCCGCCGCGCTGGTCGGCGCCGAAATGTCCGGGAACGCGCTTGTCGACGCACTCAGGCAGACCGGCCTGAACGCCGGCGTGATCACGGCCGGCAGCGCCCCGGTGCTGGGCTTCGACGACAGCGGCATCTTCGAAATCGACCCGCCCGCGCCGCGGCGGGTCGCCGACGTCACCGGCGCCGGCGACGCGCTGACCGGCGCGGCCGTCGCCGCAATACTGCGCGGCCTGCCGCTGCGCGCCGCGCTGCGTGAGGGCGTCGCTGCGGCCATGCTCGCCATCGAGAGCCCGGAGGCCGTGCCATCCTTCACGAGCGCCAACTTCACGCAGGCGCTTGCCCTTGTGCCGGAGGCACGGGAGGTGGCATAGGGCCACCAACCATCCAGTTCCTCCTTGCCGGAGACAGCCATGACGCCCGAGACCGCCCGCCCCTTCATCGACATCCATCCGCCCGTGGCTAAGGCGCTTGCCGCCGGTCGGCCGGTGGTGGCGCTGGAATCGACCATCATCACCCACGGCATGCCCTACCCCGACAATGGCGCGATGGCGGCCAAGGTCGAGCAGATCATCGCCGATGCCGGCGCGGTGCCGGCGACGATCGCCGTGGTCAACGGCCGCATCAAGATCGGCCTGTCCGACGGCGAACGCGAATCGCTCGCGATGACCGGCGACGCCATGAAGCTGTCGCGTGCCGATATCGGCTTTGCGGTGGCGCAAGGGCGCACCGGCGGCACCACGGTGGCCGCCACCATGATCGCCGCGTATATGGCCGGCATAAAAGTGTTCGCCACCGGAGGCATCGGCGGCGTCCACAAAGGCGCCGAGAAAAGCTTCGACATCTCGGCCGATCTCGACGAGCTGGCGCGCACGCCGGTCATCGTCGTCTCGGCCGGCGCCAAGGCGATCCTCGACATCGAAAAGACGCTGGAAGTGCTGGAGACGCGTGGTGTGCCGGTCATCGGCCATGGCAGCGAAACCATGCCCGCCTTCTGGTCGAGGCAGTCGCCGTTCCGCGCGCCGCTGACATTGCACGCGCCTGAAGACATCGCGCATTTTTACCGCACGCGACAGGCGCTGGGCTTGGGCGGCGGCATCCTTGTCGCCAATCCTGTGCCGCACAATGACGAGATCCCCGCCGACGAAATGGCCTTCTATATCGATGCCGCGCAGAAAGCCGCCGAAGCGCAGAATGTCACCGGCAAGGCAGTGACGCCGTTCCTTCTGTCGAAGATCCTTGAGCTGACCGGCGGCCGCAGCCTCAAGACCAACATCGCGCTGGTCGAGAACAATGCTCGGCTGGCGGCGGCGATTGCGAAGGCGCTGTAGGGCATTCGGGTTACGGCAGCTCCGGCCAACCGCAATGGCCGCGTTCCGTCACACCCCTCTCTGTCCTGTCGGACATCTCCCCCGCAAGGGGGGAGATTGGCAGCTTCATCGAAGGCGCTCTTCTTGCAATGTTGGCGATTAGCGAAAGCCGGCGCGACAGCTAATCTCCCCCCTTGCGGGGGAGATGGCCGGCAGGCCAGAGGGGGGTGCTGTCCCTCCAGCATCTCTAAGTTTCACTTCCCCGCCCTTCGTCCCGCCTCATAAGCGCGCCGCGCCCATATCGCCATCTCATCCGGATCGTCAAAGGCATCGTCCGGCACGCTCCAATAGGGCATCTCCACCGCCTTGCCGTGGCGTGAGCCGGTATATGTCCACTGCCTGCAGCCCGCTGCCTCGAAGTCCGGCGCACTTTCCTCGTCCGCCTTCAGCATCAGTTCGCCGCGCACGACAACCGCGACGATAACGCCGTCGCAATAGATGCCCTTGCCGCCGAACAGTTTGCGGATGCTGATCGGACCAAGGCTTTCGAACAGTTCTTCAAGGCGCGTATTATCCATGCCGCGATCATCTCATCCGGCATGGGCCTTGTCATCGCCGCAACCAAAAGCATGCTGACAGGTTGAAACCTGAAAACGGAGTTCCCGCCATGCCCGTCCTGCTCAAAGGCTCCTGCCGTTGCGGCGCCGTCCGCTTCGAGGTGCAGAGCCACACCCCGGTGCCGTTCATGCTCTGCTACTGCTCGATCTGCCGCAAGCAGCAGGGCGGCGGCGGTTTCGCCATCAATCTCGGCGCCGACTACGAGACTTTGAAAATCACGGGCAAGCGCAGCCTCGGCATCTATTGCGCCGAGATCGAGGATGACGAGCATCCGCATTGCGAGGTCTCGACCGGCGAGCGCAATTTCTGCCGCAAATGCGGCTCAGCGCTCTGGCTCTACGACCCGACCTGGCCGGATCTCGTCCATCCCTTCGCCTCGGCGATCGACACCGACCTGCCGAAACCGCCGGAAAAGGTGCATCTGATGCTGAAATACAAAGCGAACTGGGTCGAGCCGGTGGTCGGCAGACAAGACAAGGTGTTCGACGTCTATCCAGAGGAATCGATCGCCGACTGGCACAAACGGACTGGGATGTGGGTTGATTAGAGCAATTCCAGCAAAACTGCCCATCGGTTTTCCGCCCGGAATTGCGTCAAGGCAACCATCTGGCGACAGGAGGCCGAAATGAACCTCACGACGCACAAGAAATTCAAAGGCGATCGTTTGATGCCTTGGGGCAAGGGTACGGTTGTCTCGGACG
Source organism: Mesorhizobium sp. M2E.F.Ca.ET.219.01.1.1 (assembly GCF_004016445.2). Classification (GTDB taxonomy): domain Bacteria; phylum Pseudomonadota; class Alphaproteobacteria; order Rhizobiales; family Rhizobiaceae; genus Mesorhizobium. The sequence continues at coordinate 1,899,713 of NZ_SADT02000001.1, read as the reverse complement.
CGAAGGGATATGTCTTTCTGTCCGGCAACACCGCCACCGTCGACGACTACGATCCGTCGAAACACCAGGGCGGCGCAGTCGGGGACGCCGCAACGCAGTGGCGCGAAATCCTCGCCAATATCAAGTCGGATCTGGAAGAGCTTGGCAGCTCCTCGACCATCTGGTCAAGGTGACGTTCTACGTCAAAGGACCATTTCCGTCGGGCGGCGTCCTCAGTTCACCCAATTTCCGTCTGGACGTGTTGGACGAATTCTTTGCCGAGCACTGCCCGAAACACTGCAGCTACAACAACCCGCCGCCATCGGAAGTGATCGGCGTCGCCGCCCTGGCGCAGCCTGACCTGGTGGTGGAGCTTGTTGTGATCGCCGCACTGCCGGACTGAGCAGCGCGGCAGGAATTCCTCAGGCCGAGGCGCGCGCCTCGGCAATCGCCTTGAGATCGGCGGGCTTCAGTTCGACGGATTCGCCGCAGCCGCAGGCCGAGCTTTGGTTCGGGTTCTTGAAGGTGAAGCCGGTGCGCAGAGTCGTCTGCTCGAAATCCATCTCGGTGCCGAACAGGAAGAGCGCGGCTTCGGGCGCGACATAGACATGCGCGCCGTCGCGCTCGATATGGTCGTCCTTGGGGTTCGGCTCGGTCACCAGATCGATGGTGTATTCCATGCCGGCGCAGCCGCCCTTCTTGATGCCGAGGCGGACGCCGTGCGCATTGTCGCGCGCGGCCACGATCTCGCGCACGCGGTCGGCGGCCTTTTCGGTCATCGTGATGACGGCGAAGCGTCCCATATTCTTCCTTCTCCATTCCCTGCAGGTTCAAGGCCTGCCGAATGATTCTCACCTAAAATGGTGAAGTTTTACCACCGGCGCAAGTGCGCCAGCCTGTGCTTGCCTAGTACCACCCGACCGCAACCTGCGCCTCTTCCGACATGCGGTCGGGCGTCCACGGCGGGTCGAACACCATTGAGACCTCGACACCGGACACGCCTTCGACGGCGCCGACGGCGTTCTCCACCCATCCAGGCATTTCGCCCGCCACCGGGCAGCCCGGCGCGGTCAGCGTCATGTCGATCTTGACCGACCGGTCGTCCTCGATGTCGATCTTGTAGACAAGGCCGAGCTCATAGATGTCGGCCGGGATTTCCGGGTCGTAGACCGTCTTCAGCGCCGAGACGATGTCGTCGGTCAGCCGCGCCAGCTCGTCGGCGGGGATCGCCGAGGCCGAGACGATGCCGTTGCCGGCCGTTTCCGGAACAGTCTCTGCGGTCGCGCTCACGTCGTCCATCATCATCACCCGAAGAACTTTCGCGCCTTTTCCAGCGCCTCGGCCAAAGCGTCGACTTCGGCCCTGGTATTATACATGCCGAACGACGCCCTGCATGTGGAGGTGACGCCGAAGCGTTTCAACAGCGGCTGGGCGCAATGGGTGCCGGCACGGACAGCGACGCCCTGCCGGTCGATCACCATCGACACGTCATGCGCATGGATACCTTGCAATTCGAACGAGATGATGGCGCCCTTGCCGGGCGCGTCGCCGAAGATGCGCAGCGAGTTGATGGCTCTGAGCCGCTCATGCGCGTAGGTCTTGAGGTCGGCTTCATGCGCCGCGATGCGCTCGCGACCGACCTTTTCCATATAGTCGAGCGCGGCGCCGAGCCCGATCGCCTGCACGATCGGCGGCGTGCCGGCCTCGAAGCGGTGCGGCGGATCGTTGTAGGTAACGATGTCTTCCGTCACCTCCTCGATCATCTCGCCGCCGCCCATGAAGGGCCGCATCTCTTCCAGCCTGTCCTTCTTGCCGTAGAGCACGCCGATGCCCGACGGGCCGTAGACTTTGTGTCCGGTGAAGACGAAGAAATCGCAGTCGAGGTCCTGCACGTCGATCGGCATGTGCACGGCGCTCTGACTGCCGTCAACGAGGACGGGAATTCCGCGCGCATGCGCGATGCGCACGATTTCCTTGATCGGCGTCACCGTGCCCAGCGCATTGGACATCTGGGTCATCGCGACCAGCTTGGTGCGGTCGGTCAGCCGCTTTTCGAATTCCTCGATGTGGAAAGCGCCGAGATCGTCGACAGGCACCCAGACGAGCTTGGCGCCCTGCCGCTCGCGGATGAAATGCCACGGCACGATGTTGGAGTGGTGCTCCATGATCGACAGCACGATCTCGTCGCCCTCGCCGATCCGCGGCATGCCCCAGCCATAGGCGACCGTGTTGATCGCCGAGGTGGTGTTGGAGGTGAAGACGATGTTGTCGGTGCTCGGCGCATTCAAAAACCGCTGCGCCGACTTGCGCGCATTCTCATAGGCGTCGGTCGCGGCGTTCGACAGGAAATGCAGGCCGCGATGGACGTTGGCGTATTCCTGGGAATAGGCGTGCCGGATCGTGTCGAGCACCACCTGCGGTTTCTGCGCCGAGGCGCCATTGTCGAGATAGACCAGCGGCTTGCCGTAGACCTGGCGCGACAGGATCGGGAAGTCGCGGCGGATCGCCTCGACGTCATAGGGGGTGGTTTCGATCTTCTGGTCCATCACAAGCTCTTCCGAGGCAACGCCTCACTCCGTCCAGCACCCCTCATCCGTCTTGGCGCTCCGCGCCAATCCACCTTCTCCCGCAAGGGGAGAAGGTTAAGCGCTAGCCGTGCGTCGAAAACCAGCCGTCGAGCCGCTCTTCGAGCGCTTCGACCAGCGCTTCGTCGTCCAGTTCCTCGATCACTTCGGCGACGAAAGCCTTCACCAGAAGGCCCCGCGCGCTCTTCTCGTCGATGCCGCGCGCCATCAGGTAGAACAGATGGTCGTGGTCGATCTCGGTGACCGTCGCGCCATGGCCGCAGACCACGTCGTCGGCGAAGATTTCCAGCTCCGGCTTGGTCGAGAACTCGCCGTCATCCGACAGGAGCAGCGTGTTGCAGGCCATCTTGGCGTTGGTCTTCTGCGCGTATTGATGCACGTTGATGCGGCCCTGGAAGACGCCGCGCGCCTTACCGGTCACCACGTTGCGGATCACTTCCGTCGACGTCGTATGCGGCACGGCGTGGTCGAGCACCATGGTGGTGTCGGTATGGGTGTCGCCGGCGAGAAGGTTGATGCCGCGCAATTTGAAGTCAGCGCCCTCGCCTGTCGTCCTGACGACGACCTCCTGGCGAACCAACTTGCCGCCGGCATTCATCACGAACAGCGTCAGCTTGGCGTCCTTGCCGATATGCGCCTTGAACTGGGCGAGATGCGTGGCCGTGTCCGGCTGCTCCTGCACGATCAGCCAGGTCACCTCGGCGCCGTCACCAACCACGAGCTGGATGACCGAAGAGACGAGCGCCTCGTCGCCCACGCCCGTCTGGCGCTCGACGATGATCGCCTTAGCGCCGGCGCCGATACGCGCCAAGAGCCGCACATGCGACTGGCCGCCGGCCTGCAGGTTCTGCAATTCGATCGGCCTTTCCAGCTGGGTGCCGTCGGCAATATCGACGAAATAGCCGTCGGCGACGAAGGCCGTGTTGAGCGCGCCGATCGCATCGTCGTCGCCATAGGGGTCGAGCCCGGGCGCGGCGCTGCCGTCGGTCAGCTTCTCCGACAGGCGCTGCACCGTGACGCCTTCGACCTCAGGCAGCTTCGCTTGTGAGACTCCGTTCAGCACAGGCAGCACGGCCGACCCTTCAAGAACCGGCGCAAGCGCCTTGGCAACGGCGCCGGCCTCGAAAGCCGGCACCGAGGTCAGCAGCCGGCGCAGATCCGTATAGTGCCAGGATTCGACGCGGCGCGTCGGCAGGCCGTGCTTGATCGCCTCGATCGCATCGTCGCGCTTCACCATCACCGCGCCGTCGCCGGGCAGCAGCGAGAGCCGCTCGCCGAAGGCGTCGATCAGCCCCGTCTCGGCCAAGGTCCGCTGGGGCTGTGCATGCATGTTCATGACTTTCGCCTCGACTGCTCCCATCTCACGCGGCTTCGCCGATCACGCCGGCATAGCCGTTGGCCTCGAGATCGAGCGCCAGCGACTTGTCGCCCGACTTGATGACCTGGCCCTTGTAAAGCACGTGCACCGAGTCCGGCACGATGTGCTCGAGCAGGCGCTGATAGTGGGTGATGACGACGATGGCGCGTTCCGGCGAACGCAGCGCGTTGACGCCGTCGGACACGATCTTCAGCGCATCGATGTCGAGGCCGGAATCGGTCTCGTCGAGCACGCAGAGCTTCGGTTCCAAAAGCTTCATCTGCAGGATCTCGGCCCGCTTCTTCTCGCCGCCCGAGAAGCCGACATTGAGCGGCCGTTTCAACATGTTCATGTCCATGTTGAGCGAGGCCGCCGCTTCCTTCACGCGCTTGAGGAATTCCGGCACCTTGAGCGGCTCCTCGCCGCGCGCCTTGCGCTGCTCGTTCATCGCCACTTTCAGGAATTCCATCGTCGCCACGCCCGGTATCTCCATCGGATACTGGAAGGCGAGGAAGATGCCGGCGGTGGCGCGCTCGGCTGGATCCATTTCGAGGATCGACTGGCCGTTATAGAGGATGTCGCCCTCGGTCACCTCATAGTCCTCGCGGCCGGCGAGGATGTAGGACAGCGTCGACTTGCCCGAACCGTTCGGCCCCATGATGGCGACGACCTCGCCGGCTTTCACCGTCAGGTTCAGCCCGCGGATGATCTCGGTGCCGTCATCAACGATGCGGGCATGCAAATTCTTTATCTCAAGCATAGTTTCTTCCTGAATAACTTTTGCGGTCAGCCGACCGAACCCTCGAGGCTGATCCCGATCAGCTTCTGCGCCTCGACGGCGAACTCCATCGGCAGCTGCTGGATGACATCCTTGACGAAGCCGTTGACGATCAGCGCGATCGCTTCCTCTTCTGGGATGCCGCGCTGCATGACGTAGAACTTCTGGTCCTCGGAGATCTTCGACGTCGTCGCCTCGTGCTCGAACTTCGCCGTTGCGTTCTTGGCTTCCATGTAAGGCACGGTGTGCGCGCCACACTGGTCGCCGATCAGCAGCGAATCGCAATTGGTGAAGTTGCGCGCGTTGGTCGCCTTGCGGTGCGCCGAGACCTGGCCGCGATAGGTGTTCTGCGAGAAACCGGCGGCAATGCCCTTGGAGATGATGCGGCTCGACGTGTTCTTGCCGAGATGGATCATCTTGGTGCCGCTGTCGACCTGCTGGTAGCCGTTCGACACCGCGATCGAATAGAACTCGCCGCTGGAATCGTCACCGCGCAGGATGCAACTCGGATATTTCCAGGTGATAGCCGAGCCGGTCTCGACCTGCGTCCACGAGATCTTCGAGCGGTCGCCGCGGCAGTCGCCGCGTTTGGTGACGAAATTGTAGATGCCGCCCTTGCCCTCGGCGTCGCCGGGGTACCAGTTCTGCACCGTCGAATATTTGATCTCGGCGTCGTCGAGCGCGACCAGCTCGACCACCGCCGCATGCAGTTGGTTCTCGTCGCGCTGCGGCGCCGTGCAGCCTTCGAGATAGGAGACGTAAGCCCCCTCCTCGGCGATGATCAGCGTGCGCTCGAACTGGCCGGTGTTCTTCTCGTTGATGCGGAAATAGGTCGACAGCTCCATCGGGCAGCGCACGCCCTTCGGCACGAAGACGAACGAGCCGTCGGTGAACACGGCCGAGTTCAGCGTCGCGTAGAAATTGTCCGAGGTCGGCACGACCGAGCCGAGATACTTCTTCACCAGTTCCGGATGCTCGCGGATCGCTTCCGAGATCGAGCAGAAGATGACGCCCGCCTTGGCGAGCTCTTCCTTGAAGGTGGTGACCACCGAAACAGAATCGAACACGGCGTCGACCGCGACGCGGCCGGACTTGTAGACGTTGTCGCCTATCTCCGCTTCCTCGTCCGTCACCGCAGGCTTCTGCACGCCGGCCAGGATTTCCTGCTCCTTGAGCGGAATGCCAAGCTTCTCATAGACCTTGAGCAGTTCAGGGTCGACCTCGCTCAGCGACTTCGGCCCCGGCGCGCTCTTCGGCGCGGCGTAGTAATAGATGTCCTGGAAGTCGATCTTCGGATAGTGGACGCGCGCCCAGGTCGGCTCTTCCAACGTCAGCCAGCGGCGATAGGCCCCCAGACGCCATTCCAGCATCCAGTCCGGCTCATCCTTCTTGGCCGAGATGAAGCGAATGATGTCTTCGCTCAGGCCCTTGGGGGCCTTGTCCATCTCGATCTCTGTCTGGAATCCGTATTTATACTGGTCGACGTCGATCTTTCGGACTCGATCGATCGTCTCCTGCACAGCAGGCATAAGCGTTCTCCATACACGCCGGGGTCAAGGCCCGGCAGTTTTCAAACTATGGCACCGCTGTAATCGCATCCCGGCAGGGGTGCGCAGCGGAGTAAGCTCCATATAGTGCGTGTCCGCCGGAAATTCACCCGGCCAGGACAAAACGCACCACTCTACCAGGCCGCAGGGCCTGAATTCATTTTCGCCGCCGTCAGGCGGCTTCTTCCTTGCCCGCCCGGCGCGCGACGATGCCCGCCAGCGCCGCCCGGAAGGCCTCTATCTCCTCGGCGCCGGTCGCGCGGCCGATCGAGACGCGCAAGGCGCCCAGGCTGTCGCCATGGCCCATGGCCTTCAGCACATGGCTTGGCCCGACCTTTCCCGACGAACAGGCCGAGCCCGCCGACAGCGCGACGCCGGCAAGGTCGAATGCGATCTGCGCCGTTTCGGCCTTGACGCCGGGAATAGCGAAGAATGTCGTGTTGGCAAGCCTCTGAGCGCCATTTCCGAAGATTTCCGCGTCAGGCGCCAGTTCGGTCACGATGGCTTCGACCTCGTCACGTCGGCGCGCGATGGCGTGCATGTCGTCCAAGCCCGCAAGTGCTACCCGCGCGGCGGCGCCGAAACCGGCGATCCCGGCGACGTTCTCGGTACCGGCGCGGTGGCCCTTCTCCTGGCCGCCGCCATTGACCAGCGGCCGCGGCATCATCAGGTCGGACGCGGCGACGATCGCGCCGACGCCCTTGGGGCCGCCGATCTTGTGCGAGGACAGGATCAGATAATCGGCATAAGGAGCTGACATATCGAGCGGAATCCGCCCGGCGGCCTGCACGGCATCGACGACCAGCACCCCGCCGGCGGCCTTGACGATTTCGGCGATGCGCCCGACCGGCTGGACGATGCCTGTCTCGTTGTTGGCGGCATGGATCGCCACCAGCGGCAGGCCGGCGGACTTGTCATGCTTGGCGAGCGCGCCGGCAAGCACCTCGAGATCGGCGATGCCGTTCCGGTCGACGCCGACCCTCGTCACCTGCGCCGGCGTGAAGCGGCCGCCGTTCAGGATGCAGGGATGGTCGGCCGCCGAGACATAGAGGTGGCTCATGCGGATAGCGCCGCGCCCCATCCGCCAGTCGGGCGTAAGCAGCGTCGAGGCGGCTTCGGTGGCTCCGGAGGTGAAGATGACATGTTCGGGCCTGGCGTTGACCAGCCGCGCCACGTCGCGGCGCGCGTCCTCGACCAGCCGGCGCGAGGCGCGGCCCTCGGTGTGGACCGATGACGGGTTGGCGGCATCGAGCGCGGCGACCATCGCCGCCCGCGCTTCCGCAATGAGCGGCGCGCTGGCATTGTAGTCGAGATAGGCGCGGGTTGCGGCCATTTTCGCTCAGTTCGTCCTTCCGCCGACTATCCCGCGAGGATAGCGCGTTATTTCCTTGAAATTGCAAGGCAAGCCGTCCTATTTACCCGGCTTGCGGCGCGGGCGGCCGGACCATCGGGTTTCGGCCTCCCAGTTTTGAACCATTCTAAACTAGCTTCTAGGAAGACGCTCGCCCGGCGTCAAGGCCACAGAAGGTTTGGGGCCGCAGCAGAGTTAGGGCCGAAAGAGTTCCGGGCTAGCGCATTCATATGCCACGTGGAGTATTTTATGCCTGAGGTCATTTTCGCCGGTCCGGCTGGTCGCCTGGAGGGACGCTATCAGCCCTCGAAGGAAAAGAGCGCCCCGATCGCCATCGTGCTGCACCCGCACCCGCAATTCGGCGGCACGATGAACAACAAGATCGTCTACGACCTCTTCTACATGTTCCAGAAGCGCGATTTCACCGTGCTGCGCTTCAATTTCCGCGGCATCGGCCGCAGCCAGGGCGAGTTCGACCACGGCACCGGCGAGTTGTCGGACGCGGCCGCCGCGCTTGACTGGGTGCAGTCGCTGCATCCGGATTCGAAAAGCTGCTGGGTCGCCGGCTATTCCTTCGGCTCCTGGATCGGCATGCAGCTTCTGATGCGCCGGCCCGAGATCGAGGGCTTCATCTCGGTCGCGCCGCAGCCCAACACCTATGATTTCTCGTTCCTGGCGCCCTGCCCTTCATCCGGCCTGATCATCCATGGCGATGCCGACAAGGTGGCGCCGCCCAAGGACGTGCAGGGCCTGGTCGACAAGCTGCACACGCAAAAGGGCATCACCATCACCCAGAAGACGCTGCCCGGCGCCAACCATTTCTTCGCCAATGACGCCGAGTTGCTGATCCATGAATGCGCCGACTATCTCGACCGGCGCCTGGCCGGCGAGCTCGCTGATCCGAGGCCGAAGCGCCTGCGCTAAGCACCGGAGAGTGCCGGCCCGGGCGCCTTAAGGAGTCTGGGCTCGGTCGGCACGGATCTCACCGCTCTCGACCGGGCCGACCCTCGACATTCTCGGCGCGCGGGACGGTGCCAGCCTGAATGTCCGTTTGCGCACCGGCAGCTTCGCGCTTGTCTGGCGGAAGATGAAACCCAGCCGGGCGAACACCAGCCCCGAGAGCACCGCAAAAGCCAGCCCGAGGCCGAAGCCCGCGACCGTGTCACTCGGATAATGCGCGCCGACGAAGACGCGGGTCGAGGCGATGCAGGCGGTGACCGCCAGCGCGATATACCAGCGCCGCGGGAACAAAAGCAGCAGGATGCCGAACACCGCGCCCATCGTCGTGGCATGGCCGGACGGAAAGCCGGCGAAGCGCGCATCCATGGCGAAGGGATGCAGCGACAGGACGCCGAAACTGTTGAAATAGAACGGCCGGGCCCGGCCGATGCCGTATTTCAGCAGGTTGACCGCGAGACCGGACAGGCCGGCTGCGCACAGCACCAGGAAGGCGAAGCAGGTCCAGTTGTAGACCAGCATCCGGCCTTGCCGGGAAAGGCCGCGCCAATCCGTCAGGTTGGCGGCGATGAGGCAGAGCGCAGCCGGAATGAGGTACCAGCCGCCAAGGCCGAACTGCGTGAAGAAATCGGTGAAGCGCCCGAAGCCGGGGGACCATTCGCCGCGCATCTCGCCCGCGCCGGCGTCGAGGCGCAGGAAGACCGCCACGGTGAGCAGCACCCAGGCTATGAGCCAGACGCTCCATGGAATTCGCGGATAGCGCGCCGGCCTCAAGGCAAAGCGCCGCCTCACGATCGACATCGTATCGCGGAAATTGCCGAGCGAGCGGCGGTAGAGGGCAAGGGGCGCTACGGACATGGCTTTGGCGCAAAGTCTATAGGAGCATTCGACGCCCGAGGCTATTCATCACGGCGCCACCCGGTAAAGCCCGAGCGACAGCTTGTCTCCTGACGAATAGTTGATGCCGTCGATCTCGGTCAGGCGCTTGGCCGACTTGCCCTGGGCGGTCAGCACATCGGCAAGCTTCTGCTCGTCCTTGATCGGCGCCAGCCCAAGCGCGCAGCCCGGATCGTCGAGCAGATGCCGCGCCACGCCCTCGACATCGGTGAGCACGGTCTTGGTGCCGACCAGGAAGATCAAGCTCGGCTCCTGGAACTTTGCCGAGGCAAGCACGGTTGTGTCGCAAAGCCGGTTGGCGTCGACCGCCGCCTTGACCGCAGGACTCAGCCAGATCGGCTTCAGCGACGGCGCGATCACGCCGAACAGCAGGCTGAAGGTGATGCCCGCGCCAACCGCGATCGCGGCGATGCGCGGAAGCGACACCTGCAACTGCCTTGGGAAAGCGAGATAGCCGGTGACCAGGGCGGCGATCGCCGCCGGTACGCTCCACCAGGAGAAGGTCTTCGCCACATAAAGCGGCGCGCCGACGCAGACCACGGCAAGGCCGATCGCCACGACGGCAAGGCCGAAGGCGGTCGCCCACCACAGCCATGTCTGCCAGCGCCTCAGCGGCGCATTGGCCTGGTCTGCCGGCAAGGTGAGCAGCCAGCCGATCAAAAGTGCCATGCCCGGATAGGCCGGCATGACGTAATGCGGCAGCTTGGTCGGTATCGCCTCGAAGACCAGCCAGAACGGGATGTACCAGGCCAGGCAGAAGCGCAGGCGCGGATCGTCCCAGAACCGGTTGATCGCCTGCAGCCCGGCGCCGACCGCGATCAGCCCGAAGGGCCACATGAACAGCGAATAGGTCAGCATGTAGAAGCCGGGCGGCAGGCCGTGCGACTCCTCGCCCTGCGCCACCTTGTTCAGCATGTCCTTGCCGACCGCTTCCTGGAAGAAGGCGCCGCCGCTCTTCCAGGTGATGAGGATGAGCCAAGGCAGGACGATGACAAGCACGATCGCCACGCCGCGCGCCAGCTTCATCTTCAGCAGCCAGCGCAAGTCGCGGTCGAAGGCAAAGAGCGCCGCGGCCGTCAGCAGCGACAAGAGCGGCGAAACTGGACCCTTGATCAGGATGCCCAGCGCTTGCGCGATCCAGAAGATCCACGGCAGATGTCCGGGAACCGGCTCGTTGCGCTTGGCTGCCATATAGACCTGCGCCAGCGCGCCTTGCGCGATCACGCAGCAGGCGAGAAGCATCGCGTCGGTCTTGGCGTCGCGTCCCTCGAAGGCGGTGGCGAAGATCGCCGCCATCATCAGACCGGCCGCCAGCCCGGCATTGGCGCCGAAGAGTTTTGTCCCGGTCCAGCCGATGCCGACGACCGCGATCGCGATGCCCAGCATCGAGACCAGGCGATAGACCCAGATCGGCGCCGCCGCCCCCTCGCCGCTCAGCGCGACCGCCGCGGACTGCAGCCAGTAGATGCCGATCGGCTTCTTGTAGCGCGTGACGTCCTGCAGGCGGATATCGACATAGTCTCCGGTCTCGACCATCTGCTTGGTCGCCTGGACGAAGCGGGATTCGTCGCGGTCCACCGGCGGCAGGCTGGCCAGCCCGCTGACGGTCATGACAATGCTGAACAGAAAGAGGAGAATGTAGTTCCTGTTCATCGCGGGAGCTCGTCCGATCTGAAACTGCGGGATGGCCCCGTCGCGGCGCATGGGCGCCTATCTGTGCGCGGCGCCTCATTACGACAGCAAAAAGGGCGAAGCAAGGACGCCTGGGCGCCGCGTCCGATCGGTCGCAAAACCGGAAATCACTTTTGCTAACGGCGCTTGGATGCTAAACGCGCGCCTTCATATCCAGCTTGGCCTTGGCGCCAAGCGATCTCCAGGAAGAGAAAATGTACGCCTTCAAATCCGATTTCCTGCGCATTATGAGCGAGCGCGGTTTCATCCACCAGATTTCGGACGAATCCGCCCTCGACCAGCTTTTCGCCGAGGAAACGGTAAGCGCCTATATCGGCTTCGACGCTACCGCCCGGAGTCTGCATGCCGGATCGCTGATCCAGATCATGATGCTGCATTGGCTGCAGCAGACGGGCCACCGGCCGATCGCGCTGATGGGCGGCGGCACCTCGATGATCGGCGACCCGTCCTTCAAGGACGAGGCCCGCAAGCTGCTCACCCCGCAGGACATCGAGGACAATCTCGTCGGCATCCGCCGCAATTTCGCGCCTTACCTGAAGTTCGGCAGCGGTACCGGCGACGCGGTCATGGTCAACAACGCCGACTGGCTGATGGAGATCAACTACGTCAATTTCCTGCGCGACGTCGGCCGGCACTTCTCGGTCAACCGCATGCTCGCCTTCGATTCCGTGAAGCTGAGGCTCGACCGCGAGCAGTCGCTGTCTTTCCTCGAGTTCAACTACATGATCCTGCAGGCCTACGACTTCGTCGAGCTCTACAAGCGCGTCGGCTGCCGGCTGCAGATGGGCGGCTCAGACCAGTGGGGCAACATCGTCAACGGCATCGACCTCGGCCACCGCATGGAGGGTGTGCAGCTCTTCGCCATGACCACGCCGCTGCTCACCACCTCGTCCGGCGCCAAGATGGGCAAATCCGCCTCGGGCGCCGTCTGGCTCGATGGCGACATGCTCTCGCCCTACGAGTTCTGGCAGTACTGGCGTAACACCGAGGATGCTGATGTCGGCCGCTTCTTGAAGCTCTACACCACGCTGCCGCTGGACGAGGTGGCGCGGCTCGAAAAGCTCGGTGGCTCGGAGATCAATGAGGCGAAGAAGATCCTCGCGACCGAGATCACCGCCATGCTGCACGGCCGTGAGGCGGCTGAGACGGCAAGCGAAACGGCGCGCAAGACCTTCGAGGAAGGCGCGCTTGCCGACACGCTGCCCAGCGTCGAAGTCGCCAAATCGGACCTCGAAGCCGGGATCGGCATCCTGGCGCTGTTCGTCACAGCCGGGCTGGCCGGCTCGAATGGCGAAGCGCGCCGCCATATCCAGGGCGGCGCCGTGCGCGTCAACGACCAGCCGCTGACCGACGACCGGCGCATCGTCACGTCCCAGGACCTTGGCCCGGAAGGCGTCGTGAAGCTCTCGCTCGGCAAGAAGAAGCACGTGCTGGTGCGGCCGGTCTGATTGGCCGCCTACTCGATCTCATCCTTCCCGAAAACCGGAGACCGCTTTTCGGGATCAAGTTTACCGGTACTCGAAGATCGAGCGGAATATCCCGGGCGCCACGACCGACAATGGATTGATGTTGAGCATCGGCTTGTTGGCGTTGCCCTTGAGCCGGTAGGTGACGCCGATCAGGCCACGGTCGCGACCGTTGCCCAGCAGCGGCCCGAACAGCGGCAATTCGCCGAAGATGCGGTTCAGCCCATAGACCGGCATGAAGGTCCCGGTCATGTCCATGTTGTTGTTCTGATCGTAGAGCGTTCCCTGGAAGGTCGTGCCGATGCGCGGGCCACGCAGCAGGCCGTTCGCCAGCCTCAGGTAGCCGGAACCCTTGTCGATCTCGGCGAAGCCGCGCTCGAACTGCACCCTGGACGTATCGATGTTGCCTTTGACGGCCTCGTTCAAGCTGCGTGTATCTCCGGCCGGCGTGGTCGACACGATCGAGGCCAGCTTGGGCTCGTTGACGACGTAGAAATTGCTGGCATCCACCTGTCCCCTCATCGGCCCGTCGGCGGCGCCGGAAAGCGACAGTGTGATCGCGCCGCCTTCCATATGCTCATAGACGTTGAGGAAGCGCAGGATCGCGCCGGCATCGGCCGACTTCACCCTGAGCACCCGGCCGCCTTCGTTGGTGGTGTTGTTGATCGTGATCGGGGCGCCCGAGCTTGCCGCGGCGGTGACGTTGAGCCCGTTCACGCGCGATCCGGCCGCGCTGTATTCGAGCTTCAGATCGGAAAGCACCTCGTCGTGGAAACCGGTCAGCGATGCCACATCGGCGCTCACCGAGATCCCGTCGCTGCCGGCGCCCTTGGTGGCGGTGTCGACATCGGAGGTGAACTGCTTGATCAGCGAGCGGGCGTCGAGCGACGCGCCGCTGACGTCGACAGCGTAGCTCTTGCCGGCGCGCTTGACCGAAACGGCAACATCGTCGCCTCGGTTCAACGCAACCTTGCTGAAGCGGGCCGCGGACAACGCGCCGTTGACCAGCGTCACATTGCCGTCGATCGAAAAGCTTTTTCCGTCGAGAGCGAAATCCGACAGCGTGGTGGTGCTGCCGGACTTGGCCATGTCGAAAGCGACCTTGGCCGGAATGCCGGCACCCTTGCTCCAGCCCGCCCAGGGAATGTCGAGCCTGGCATTGGTCAGGTCCGCCGAGACCTGCTGGGCGCCCTCGCCGCTCTTGTCGATCGCCACCTTGATGGTTCCCGACAGCAGGTCCGACAGTCCAGGCATGCTGGCGTCACGCGTCTTGTCGTCGAGGATCAGCGTGACCTTGCGGCTTCGCGCAGGCCCGTCGTCGGCGAGCGGTTCGACCAGATCGAGCTCGGCCGGAATGCCGTTTAGCTTGGCCTCGGCCGAAATCACCGCCTGCTTTGGCCCCACTGTTATCGAGCCGTCAGCCTCGGTCACGGTCTGGTCTTCGAATGGCTTGGCTAACGACAGGTCCTGATAGTCGAGCGAAACCAGCCAATCCAGTTTCGAGGTGTCCATGCCCTTCGTCAGCGGAATGTCCGCCCTGACATGCCCGGTGACGGTGCCGGACAGGTCCTCGGGCGCCAGCCCGACATGGCGCATGGCATTGATCGGCTCATAGGAGGCAAGCTCGGCGATCGCGGGCGCCTCACCCGCGACGTCGATGTCGAGCCCGCCGACCACGATCGGTCGGTTCGCGTTCTTGATCGTCAGCGTGCCGCCGCTTGCCGCCACTGTGCGGCCGCTCGGCATATAGACGCTGCCCGATGAGAGGCTGATGTCGACATCGTTGCCGTGGAACGCGACGACGCCGACGGCATCGCGGACCGGCGGAATGCGCCCGGCGGTATCGAAGCGCGAGCCTTCGATCTGGAAACGACCGAACACTTCGTCGCCGGTAAGCGGCACGCCGTTGCCCAGGCGCCCCGGCGCGACCTGGAACTGCAGGTTGGCGTCGGTCACCGTGCCGCCGAACAGGTTGCCCAACACCCAAAGCCGCGCGTTGCGGGCCGAAAACCATGGCCACAATTGCTTTACGTGCGAAACCGGCATGTCGTGAACGTTGAGCGACAGCGATATGCCCGGAGGGCCGTTGTCGATGAAGGCGACCGTGGCCGCGCCTAGCACTTCGCCCGGTCCGCCGGAACGCACACCGATCTGCTCGGCGATGAGCTTGCGGCTCTTCGGCTGATAGACGCCGGCGATGCGGGCGAGGAAACGAAGCGCCGGTTCAGGCGATTCCGAGGGTGCCAGTGTCGAGCCGTCGCTGGTGAGGTCGTAGCGGTATGCGGGCTCCTCTCCCGCGGCTGCCGGCTTCGGCCCGATCGACCCGGCAAAGTCGAAGCTGGAGCGGCCGTTCTTGATCAGCAGCCGGTCGACTGAGATCTTGTTCGAGCCGGTCACCAAAGTGGCGTCGGTATCGACATCGACAGGCAGCAGGCCGCGTTCGCCCAGATCGAGCACGGAACCGGTGAGCGATAGCGAGGCCGCCAGGCGCGACGGGCTGTCGCTCGACGCTTCCGAGCCCGAAAGCTTCAGCGCGATCGAACCCAGTCTGGCGCCGTCGGCCGCGGCGGCAGCCTCGGTCGAGCTGCCCTCGCCGGAATTACCCGCGCCTTCTATCTCGATGTTGGCGTCCAGCGAGGCGATCCGCCTTGCCGTCGCGTCGCGGGTCGCCGAGGCGGTTAAAGTCGCGTGCCGGCCGTCGACATCGGCATCGTAGGAGAACTGCATGCGCCCCGTACCGGTCTGCGCGACGGTCGCCGAGGCGACGATCACACGCTTGACCAGTCCTGTGTCCGGCAGCTCAAACTCGACGTTGTGCAAATCGATCTGGCGCATCGAGTCCTCGCGCACGGCATCCAGCGCTTCATTGACGCTGGCGAACACCGCCGCCGACACTTTCTCCGGGTCGACAAGGCCGTCCGCGTTGCGCAGCGCCGCCGTCCAGTCGCCGCCGCCGGAAGGCATGGCGGCCACGACGATGTGGGCGTTGGAAAATCTGGCGCTGGTCAGCCGGACATCGCCCGAAAGCAGCGGCAAGAGGCGCATGCCGAAACGCACGCGCCCAATATCGGCCATCGGCTTGCCGTCGGCCGTCTTGAGGCTGACATCGTTCACCTGCAGGGCGACGAAGCTCGATCCGTCCAGCGTCAGCCGCGCCGCGCCGACGGTGACATTGACATCGACGCCTGCCAGCTTCTCGATGGCGATCTCCGCCTCGGCCCGGAGCCGTTCCGTGCCGATGCCCGAGGCTCCGAGCACATAGACGCCCGCCGCCACCAGAAGCACGAGCGCGCAAAGCCCGGCAAACACGCGGCCGAGGACACGGAAGCGCCGCCGCACCACCGCGCGGCCAAGCGGCGGCACGCTGCAAGCGGACGGGAGCTTCGCCAGGTCGGTGATCTCGTCACGCCTGAACCTGATCTTCTCGTGCTGCGGGTCTTCCTGATCCAAGCAATCTTCCGTTGTGACGAACTCGTCATGGACGAATCCCCGCCTCACGTTATAACGATGCTTTCCCGCGCGTAACCGCAAACAAGGGCATCGATATGGCTGATCTCGCGGTGGGCGACGCAGCGCCCCAATTCGATCTTCCGCGTGACGGCGGCGGCTCCCTCAGCCTCGCCGCGTTCCGGGGCAAGCCCGTTGTACTCTACTTCTACCCGCAGGACGACACCACAAGCTGCACCAACGAGGCGATCGGCTTTTCGCAGTTGAAGCCGGAATTCGAGAAGGCTGGCGCCGTGGTGATCGGGCTGTCCCCCGATAGCGTGAAGAAACACGACAAATTCAAGGCGAAGCACGACCTCACCGTCGATCTCGTCGCCGACGAGGGGCGCAAGGTGATCGAGGCCTACCATCTGTGGGTCGAGAAGACGATGTATGGGCGCAATTATATGGGTGTTGAGCGTGCCACCTTCCTGATCGGCAAGGACGGCCGCATTGCCTGCGTCTGGCGTAAGGTTCGCGTCAAGGGCCATGCCGAAGAGGTGCTCGAGGCCGTGCGCGCGCTCTGAGGCGCCGACGCCGCCACGCTGCAATCCGGTACCCGCGTTACGGGCAAAGGCGGCGCCCGGATCGGGCCGGCAAAACTTTGTTAACCCTAATAATGTGTAATCAGGCTTGTCGTTGGTCCCGTAACGAAAGCCTGGTCCCCGTGAAACCAACCGGTCAGTCAGCTGTCTTCGGCAGGCGCAAGGAACCGCACACGGTCATCATCGCCCGGGGCAACGAGATAAGGCACTTCACCATCCGGCCCTGGCTCGCCGCCTTCATCGGTTCGGCGCTGGCGGCGATTGCCATCGGTTATCTGCTCGCCACCTCCTACCTTGTGCTGCGCGATGATTTGATCGGCGCCACCACGGCGAGGCAGGCGCGCATGCAGCAGGCCTATGAGGACCGCATCTCGGCGTTGCGCGCCCAGGTCGACCGCATCACCAGCCGCCAGCTTCTCGACCAGCAGCTGATGGAAACCAAGGTCAGCGAGCTCTTGGCCAGGCAGACCCAGCTCAGCGAGCGCCACGGGCGGCTCGGCCCGATCCTCGAGCGCGCCGAGAACGAGGTCGGCGACGCGCCCGCGGCAGGCGCCGCAGCGGCCAAACCCGATGAACACGCGGAGGTCACCGGCGGCCTATCCCAGGCGCCGACCTACTCCGTCGCATCCTTGAGCGCCGGCGACACCAGGCCATTCTCGCTCTGGTCGACACGGTCCGATCCGCTCGATGGCGAAACGGCCGCCGACCGCGCCGACAAGCTGTTCGTCTCGATCAACGCATCGCTGAAGGCCATCGAGAGCCAGCAGCTCTCGCGCATCACCACGCTTGCCGACAGCGCCTACAAGAATGCCGATGCCATAACCCAGGCACTGGAAGCGGCGGGCCTGCCGGTCGACAGCGAACTTAACAAGAGCGATGTCGGCGGCCCGCTGGTGCCGCTCGATCCATCGATGGCCTTCGACAGCAAGGTCAAGGAACTGGACGAGGCGCTCGACGCGCTTGACGGGGTCAAGAAGGAAGCGCGCAAGCTGCCGCTCGCCAACCCCGCCCCTGGCCATCCGGTGACCAGCCCGTTCGGCGTGCGCACCGACCCGATCCTGGGTAGCGCCGCCCTGCATACGGGCATGGATTTCAGGGCGCCGATCGGCATGCCGGCCAAGGTCACGGCCGCCGGCATCGTCACCAGGGCGGGCTGGGCCGGAGGCTACGGCCGCATGGTCGAGGTCGACCATGGCAACGGCTTCGCCACACGCTACGGACATCTGAGCGAGATCGACGTCGCTGTCGGCCAGAAGCTCGCCGCCGGCGACATCATCGGCAAGACCGGCAGCAGCGGCCGCTCGACCGGTCCGCACCTTCATTACGAGGTGCGCCACGATGGCGAGGCGGTCGACCCGCTGCGCTTTCTCACCGTCGGCAAGAAAGTCGCGCAATATCTTTGACCGGCTGATCCGACAAAGGCGCCAGCGAATCGGCTAAGCGCCGGGATTGTCCTGCCCGGCCAGGTACATCGTTGCCGCCGACACCAGGGTAAGGACGCCGTTCTTCAACGCGGCCTCGTCGACGCGGAACCTGGAATGGTGAAGCGGATAGACCGACCCCACCGCTTCATTGCGGATGCCGAGCCGGAAATACACCGACGGAATTTTCTCGCTGTAATAGCCAAAGTCGTCGGCAATACTCCATCCAGGCATGTTGAGAACATTGTCCGCGCCGATGCTGGCCTTGGCGCCGGCCATGATGAGCGCCGCCATACCGGCATCGTTGACGACGCCCGGTTCGCCCCGGTGGATGTCGATCTTTACACTTGCGCCGTGGCTTGCCGCCATTCCTTCAAGCATTTCGCGAAGCCGGCGCCAAGCGCGCTCGCGAGTGGCGTCGTTGCCGCTGCGGATAGTGCCTTTGAACGCGACCTTGCCGGCGGTGACGTTGTAGGCATTGCCGCCATCGATGGCGGTCACCGAAATGACCAGCGGATCATAGGGATCGGTCTCGCGCGAGACGATCTTCTGCAATTCGCCCACCATGGAGCAGGCGACAGTCAGCGCGTCGATACCTTCGTAGGGTTTTGCCGCATGCGCCGCCGAGCCGGTGACCAGCACATCGAACGTGTCGCACGCCAAGGTGTAGGGACCGGAACCGACGGCGACCTTGCCGGACGGCGTATAGGGATCGACGTGGACGCAGATCGCGGCGTCGACGTCGTCGAGCAGCCCCTCCTCCACCACCCGTTTGCCGCCTGACGGCTCGTCCTCCTCGGCCGGCTGGAAGATGAGGCGAACGGTTCCGCCGAAACTGTTGCGCGAGCGATTGAGATGCGCGGCCACCGCAAAACCCATCGCAGCATGGGCATCGTGGCCGCAGGCATGCATCACGCCCGGATTTTCCGACGCAAAGTCGAGGCCGGACTCTTCCTCGATCGGCAGGGCGTCGATATCGGCGCGGATAGCCACCTTACGGTTCGAAGGCCGGCCGGTGCCGACGATGTCGACGGCAAGCCCGTAGCCGGCGACGTCGCGAATCTCGGTGATTCCTTCCTTTGCAAGCATCTCGCGCAAATAACGCTGCGTGCCCGCCTCCCGGTTCGAAAGCTCCGGATGGCGGTGCAGATGGCGGCGGATCTCGATCATCCGATCGAGAATTCCGGCCTCGATGCCGGGCGCGGTATCGCTCGCTGAAGGCGGCTGGTCAGGCTTTGACATGGATGTCCCGCGGGAACTTCGTCAGCGTCTCGTTGCCGGTCTCGGTCACCAAAATGGTCTCGCTGATCTCGATGCCCCAGCCATCCATCCACATGCCCAGAATCGAATGAAGAACATTGCCGGGTTGGAGCACCGTCTTGTCGCCGGGCCGCAGGCTGATCGTATGCTCGCCCCAATCCGGCGGATAGGCAACGCCGATGGAATAGCCGATGCGCGATTCCTTCTTCAGCCCGTGGCGCTCTATGACCTTGCGCCAGGCCGCTTCGACCGCCTCGGCGGTCGTGCCTGGCCGTACGGTGTCGAGCATCGCGTCCATGCCTTCGATCACTGCCTTTGCCGTGTCCGCGACGCGGATCGGTGTCTTGCCGAGCTGCATCGTCCTGGCGAGCCCGGCGGCATAGCGGCGGCAGACGCCGGCCAGCTCGAGCGCAATCGTTTCGTCCTTTCCGAACCGCCTGTCGCTCCACATGATATGCGGGGCGGATGCGTTTTCGCCGCCGAGGATCGTTGGCGGCAGCGCCGTGATGTCGCCGGCGAAATCCGGACTGCCGGCGATCTGCGCCGCCTGGATGGAAGCAATCGCGTCGCACTCCCGCACATCCGGCGAAATCACCTCGTAGGCCCGCGCGACCGCCGCCTCGGCCAGCCTCGACGCCTTGCGCAGATAGGCGATTTCCGGCGCCGATTTGACCGCACGGATCCAGTTCACGAGCAGGTCGGCGTCGTGCCATTTCGCATTGGGCAGGCCGGCGACCAGACGCGCATGGGCCTTCGGCGAGAAGTAATAGGCTTCGAGCTCGATGCCGATGGGACGGCTGCCCCAGCCTTTGGCGACGATCCAGGCCGCGATCCAGTCCATGGGATGACGGTCGGCGCGCTGGACATGGTCCTCCGGGAAGCCGACGACATTTTCCGGCTTCATCCACGCCGTCAGCAAGCCGCCGGCGGCATCCATGGCGCGGCCGATCCAGACCGGCTCGGCATCCTCGATCGGAACAAGCACGACCTGCGGCGTGTAGAATGACCAGCCGTCATAACCGGTGATGTAATGCTGGTTGGCGACGTCATTGACGATCAGGAGTTCGATACCGCGCCTGGCCATCTCGGCGCGGATTTTTCCGAGCCGCTGCTGGTACTCGGCGCGGGCGAAGGGCAGTTCAATCATCTCTTCTCCTTGCCGGATCGATCTGGTCGGGACAAAGCCCTGTCGCCCACCATTGCGGTGGTTTTGACGGACGACAATCGGCCAGGACGATGCATAGGCAGGGCCTAGCCGGACAGGCTCTGCTTGCCCCCGACATGGTCAGCTCCACTGCCTTGAACGAGCCGGTGACCGGTTTGCCGAACAGAGCACGATTGACTCGAGGTAAGTTGTAGGATGATATGTATCACCCGATATCCAGACATGAACATTCATGACCGTTCACCGCCTCTCGCCAGAAATCCTCAGCGCCATGGAAGGCGCCGTCGGCCGAAACGGCATTGCCGCCGAGCCGGCTGGAATGGCGAAATATCTCGGCGATTGGGCCGGCGATTATCGCGGCGAAGCGCTTGCCGTGCTGCGGCCCGGCTCGGTCGGCGAAGTCCAGGTCCTGATGCGCTTGTGCAACGAGCTTGGGGTCGGCGTCATTCCGCAGGGCGGCAACACCGGGCTGGTATCAGGCGCGATCGACAGCAAGGGGGGCGGCTTGGTTGTCTTGAGCCTGGAGCGGCTAAACGACATCCGGCAGATCGATGCGGGCAACTTCACGCTGCAAGCCGATGCCGGCTGTGTGCTGCAGACGATCAAGGACGCCTGCGAGGCGCAGGATTGCCTCTTCCCGCTCGCGCTCGGCGCGCAAGGCAGCTGCCAGATCGGCGGCAATGCGGCGACCAATGCCGGCGGCGTCAACGTGCTGCGTTACGGCATGGCGCGCGATCTGATCCTGGGCCTCGAAGTGGTGCTGGCGGATGGCGAGCTGTGGAACGGCTTCTCTGGCCTGCGCAAGAACAACAGCGGCTACGACCTGAAGCAGCTTTTCATCGGCTCGGAAGGCACGCTCGGCATCATCACGGGTGTCGAGGTCAAGCTGTTTCCGAAGCCGGTGCTGACCGAGACCGCCTATCTTGGCCTGGCCTCGTTCGAGGCGGCCGTTGCGCTCTTCAACCAGGCGCGCCGCGACTGCTCGGACCTGATCTCCGCTTTCGAGATCATCGGCGCCGAATGCATCGAGCTTGCCAGGCTGATCGACCCGGCAATGAGAGCGCCGGTCGCCGCGCCCGTCCAGGTGCTGATCGAATTGTCGTCCAGCGCCGCTATCGACCTCAACAGCTTGCTGGCCGGCCTCCTCGGCGATGCCATGGAAAATGGCCTGGTGACCGACGCGGTTCTCGCCGCGAGCACCGCGCAGGCCAGGAGTTTCTGGGCGATCCGCGAAGGTCTGGTCGAAGGCCAGGCCAAGCGTGGCTATCATGTGCGCACCGATCTGTCGGTGAGGATTTCCGACATCCCCGGCCTGATCGAACGGGCCCGCCGCTTCGTCGCCAATGATCATCCCGGCTGGATCCCCCTCGCCTATGGGCATGCCGGTGACGGCAATATCCACTTCAACGTGCTGCCGCCGCTCGACCTTGCCGAGCACGAGGCCCGCGCACGTGGTGCCGAGGTCATCGCCGGGCTCTATGAAATCGCGATCGGTCTCGGCGGCTCGATCAGCGCGGAGCACGGCATCGGCCGCAGCCGCCGCAAGGAATTCTGGGCCGGGCTCTCGCCGGCGCATCGCCGCATGGTCACGGCGCTGAAGAGCGCCCTCGATCCCAAGGGCCTGATGAATCCCGGCTGCCTGTTGCCGGCGACGGAGACTTTTCCATGAAGCAGAGACTGGCCGCCATCGGCACTGTCGAGACATTGCCGCACCGGGTCGCAGCCTTCCTCAGCCGCGAGATCGAATCCGGCGAGCTGAACCCCGGCGCGCGGCTGCCGACCGAGCAGGAGCTGTCCGAAAAATTCGGCGTCAGCCGCAATGTCGTGCGCGAGGCGATCGCCCAGCTTCGCGCCGACGGCATGATCGAGGCGCGCCAAGGCATCGGCGCCTTCGTGCTGGCGCCAGAGCAGCGGGCAGCGATCCGCATCGACCGCGAGGCGCTCAAGGACACGCACAACATGGAGCGGCTGTTCGAGCTGCGCTGCATCCTCGAGGCCGAATCGGCGGCGCTCGCAGCGGCGCGCCGCAATCAGGGGCATCTCGATTCGATCAAGGCTGCGCTCGACCGCATGGGCGGCGAGGAGCGTTGGGAAGAAGGCAGTATCGACGCCGACCTGCTCTTCCACCGCGAGATCGCCCGCGCCACCGGCAACAGCTACATCCACACCTTCATCTCGTTCGTCTGTGAGCAGATTCGCCACTCGATCCACTACGCGCGCATGACCAATCCGCTGCACGATCTCGTCGAGATCAATGTCGGCGAGCATGTGCGCATCTATCAGGCGCTGGTGGCGGGCGATGCGGAAGCGGCGGAAGCGGCAATGCGGGCGCACATCGTCGGCGCCGCCAACCGCGTCGGCGTCAAGCTGCCGCTCTCGAAAGCCGGCGGAGCGAAATAGCCATGTCTGCGAGCATCACGCGCATCTCAGACGTCTGCCTTCTGGTGGAAAACATCGAAAGGACAGTCGATTTCTATGTCGAGAAACTCGGCTTCCGCCTGCGCCGCCGCGCCGAAGGCTTTGCCGATTTCCATGGCGAGGGCGTGACACTCGCCGCCTGGGAGCTCGACCACATCAACCGGCATACCGGCGTGTCGAAGCTGAGATCGCCGCGCCACGCGCACAAGGTCTGCGTCGCCGTGCAGCTCGACACGCCGGCCGACATCGACCGGCTGCATGGCGAGCTGAGCGCCAAAGGCGTGCCTTTCTACGGCCCGCCGGAAAACTACGTCTGGAACGCGCGCTGCGCCTATTTCACCGACCCGGACGACACGCTCTGGGAGCTTTACGCCTGGCTCGACGGCGGCCCTGGCGACTATCACGACGAACAGCCGTAGACGACGCCGCACTGAAGGGAGCGGCGCCTGAAGAAGAGACGAGAAAAGTCTGCAACAGGAGCGAAAAATGAATGGGAACAGGGACTTCGAATTGAATCGCCGTGCGTTTGTAAAAGGCGGCATCGCAGCCGTTGCGGCCGCATCTGCCGGCATGCAGCTGGTGCTGACGCCCGGCGCCAGGGCCGCGGGCAAGGTCGTCATCCAGTATGATTGGCTGATGTCCAACGGACAGATCGGCGACATCGCGGCCGTCGCCAACGGTTACTTCAAGGATGCCGGCCTCGAGGTCGAGTTCAGCCCCGGTGGCCCCAACGCGTCGACCGTGCCGCCGGTCATTTCGGGAGCCGCCCAGCTTGGGCAGTTCTCGGAAACACCGCAGCTCTATTCTGCCCGCGCCAGCGGCGTACCTATCAAGATCATCGCCTGCGGCTTCCGCACCGGTCCTTATGCGCTGACCTCGAAACCCGCCAAGCCGATCCGGGGCGTCGCCGATCTCAAGGGCAAGAAGATCGGCATCCAGCCGACGGCGCGCTTCGTCATCGACGAGATCCTGGCCAAGAACGGGATCGATCCGTCCGAGGTCACCATCGTCAATGTCGGCTTCGACAAGGGCCCGCTGGTGCGCGGCGATGTCGACGCGATCGGCGGCTGGATCACCAACACGCAGGCGCTGAGCGTGGTCGGCGACGATCGCATCGACCTCCTGGTGCGCGATCTCGGCCTGAGTTCCTATGCGGACGTCTATTTCGCCACCGACGCCGCGATCGAGAAGGACCCTGAGACGCTGGCGAAGTTCATCGGCGCCGTCGGCAAGGGCTGGGGCTGGGTGCATACCAACCCGCAGGAAGCGGTGAAGAAGATGGTCGCCGCCTATCCGGAAATGGACCTCGGCTGGGAAGAAAAGACCATCAACCTGGTGCTGAAGCTCTCCTTCGACGGCGCCACCGCCAAGGATGGCTGGGGCACGTTCGATCCCGCCTCGATCGAGGAGCAATTGGCGCTGCTCGACAAGGTTGGCCAATATCCGAACGGACGCCCGGCGGCCGCCGATGTCTACACCACCAAGATACTCGAACTCTCGGCCGCCGACCGGCCCAAACTCGACGCGCCCGCGGCCTAAAGTATGATCCTGAAAAGTGGGAACCGGTTTTCAGAAAAGATCATGCTGATCTAATGGCTAACGCGATCGAAGCGCGACAGCTGGATGTCGGCTATGGCGGCCGGCAGGCGGCCGTCAAGGTGCTCGCCGGCCTCGACTTGACCGTCGCGGCCGGTTCCTTCCTGTCGATCCTGGGGCCGTCCGGTTGCGGCAAGTCGACCTTGCTCCGCGTGGTGGCCGACCTGCTCGATCCCCTCGGCGGCACGATCAGCGTGCTTGGCGAGACGCCGCATACGGTGCGCTCGCGCCGCGATGTCGGCTTCGTCTTCCAGGATTCCACCCTGCTGCCCTGGCGCACGGTGCGCGACAATGTGCGCCTGCCGCTTGGCGTCGGCCAGCGCAGCCTGACCCGCAAGATCGAGGACCGCAGCACGGAACTGCTGGAATTGATGGGGCTCGGCGGCCTCAGCGAGCGCCTGCCGCACCAGCTCTCCGGCGGCCAGCGCCAGCGGGTGGCGATCGCGCGTGCCCTGCTCGGCGAACCGAAACTGCTTCTGATGGACGAACCCTTCGGCGCGCTGGACGAGATCACGCGCGACCGGTTGAACGACGAGCTGTTGGCGCTCTGGCGGCGCAGCGGCACGACCATCCTCTTCGTCACGCATTCGATTGCGGAAGCCGCCTATCTCGGCGAGCGCGTCATCGTGCTGGCCGCCAATCCCGGGCGCGTCGTCAAGGACCTCGACATGCGGCCCTTCAAGCAGGAAGGCAACCGCTGCAAGCGCGAAGCTCCGGTAATTGTCGCCGCCATGGCCGATCTGCGCGTGGCGCTGGAGCGCGCATCGTGAGACAGGTGCCGCTCTCCCCGCAAATGACCGTCGCGCTTCCCGTCCTTGGCGCGGCGTCGATCCTGCTTGCCTGGCAATATCTCCTGCCGCTGCTTGGCGTGCCGGCCTATATCGTGCCGACGCCGACGGCCATCTTCGGCGTCTTCCAGAAGAATTTTACCCTCCTCATGGACAATCTGCGGCCAACGCTGATCGAGGCGCTGGCCGGTTTCGTCATCGGCAATCTCGCTGCCGTGCTGCTCGCCGTGCTCTTCGTCCACAGCCGCGTCCTGCAGGCCGCCTATTTCCCGATCGTGCTCTTCTTCAACACCATTCCGATCCTGGCGCTGTCGCCGATCATCATCCTGATCTTTGGCCTCGGCATGACGCCGAAGATCGTGATTGCCGCAGTGATCTGCTTCTTCCCGACGCTGGTGAACATGATCCGCGGCCTTGATTCGGCAAGCGACAACGAACACGAGCTGTTCCGGGTGCTGTCGGCGACACGCTCGGAGATTTTCTGGAGCCTGCGCCTGCCCCGCGCCCTGCCTATGCTGTTCTCCTCGCTCAGGATCGCCTCGGCCACCGCCGTGATCGGCGCCATCGTCGGCGAATGGATCGGCTCGGACAAAGGGCTCGGCGCGCTGATCATCCAGGCCACCTTCAACTACCAGTCCGACCGGCTCTATGCTGCGATCGCGCTGTCGTCGTCGCTGTCGATCGCGCTGTTCTGCCTGGTGGTTCTTGTTGAACGGCGGATCATCAAATACTGAACCGTGCCATCGGTGAGACCGGCCGGCGTTCTGCACTCGCACGTCGAGTTAGCGATAGCCTTCCGACGCAATCGGCCATTCATCGCGCATTCAACCCGTCTGCGGTAGGATGCGGACGCACAACCAAACCGGGAGACAATTCGTGCTAAAAACTTTTCACGTCTCGATCCGAACGATGCTGGCCTTCATATGTCTGGCCGGCCTGGTCGCCGCGGCGTCCACCCTTTTCCCCGCCACCGCGTCGGCCCAGCAGCTGCGGCGATGCGCCAATGAAGGCGGCGTTTGCCGCCTGCCCTACCCCACGGAAGTGGTCTATGGCGCGCGCGGTCGAATGACCTCCCGGTTTTTCGATCGTCCCGTCGTCCGTTGCTCGAATCGCGTTTTTGGCGACCCGGCCCCCGGTCGCGAGAAAGCCTGTTATTTTGTCGCGCGCGGTCGCGGTGACTATGGCGGTGACAACAACTACGGCGACGACGACAACTACGGCGGCGACGATTACGGTTCGCGCCCGGGCCGCGGCGGGTGGGTCCCCTGCGCGAAGGAAGGCGATTTCTGCGATTTCCGCGGCCGCGCTGTGGTCCGATACGGAGCACGTGGCCAGTACACGCAGGACGTCTTCAGGAACGGTGTGGAGTGCAGCAACGACGCCTTCGGCGAAGACCCGGCGCCGGATGTCCAGAAGCGCTGCTACGTGAGGCAGTAGTCGACTACGATGGTGGGACGGTCATTTGATCGCCCCACCGCAATCGGCATCTTGGATCATGGTGGGCGATGACGGGCTCGAACCGCCGACATCTTCGGTGTAAACGAAGCGCTCTACCAACTGAGCTAATCGCCCGCCTGAGCGCGGACCTTTAAGCAGTTAGGGTCGCGTTCGCAAGGCCAAATGAACCGGCGGTGCGCCCGTCGCGGCGCGGATTTCCCCAGGTTCGACGCCGCTGTCAAAAAACCTTCTCCTGATTGCTGTAATGCTTCAATGCCGCGCTTGACACCCGCAGGCGAACCCCTTATCCAGCGCCCCAACGACGAACACGCCTGACACGTGCTCGTCAGTGCGCGGGTGTAGCTCAGTCGGTTAGAGTGCCGGCCTGTCACGCCGGAGGTCGCGGGTTCGAGCCCCGTCACTCGCGCCATTTCCTTCACGGGATCAATCGGAAAAATCGGTGTGTAGAGCGCGTCTTAGCGCGGTTCTCTCTCATGTCTTGAGAACACTCGTCATAACACAAGCGGTGCCGGCACCCTCCCGGAACCATTCCAATCTTATCCCGTTCAGCCCACGGGCGAAAAAGACGGAGATCAAGATGGCTGTGAGATGCCGCATTTCGATTGATGACGCCAGGGATGTGGACGAGCTTGCCTTCCAGGAATTGCCGCGGGTTGGCGAAAGCGTGTCGATGCCGGTCGACGGATCGAACCAGGACCTTCGCGTGCTCCGCGTCGTGCATATGCCTGGCAGCGAGCAAGACGCGACGACAATGCTGGAGCTGACAAGCAGGATTCTTTAGCGCTGTCCGAGCCCGATTCAGCGAATCATTCGCCCACGACCACGCCGGAAGCGATGATCTGGGCCGTACGCTCGGTGAGCCTCTGGCGCTTCACAAGCGTGGGTTTTTCGTAAGGTTTCTTCATCCTGCCGTTCCGGCGTTGCCGACCAGGAGGATGAACGCGCTCGCTTCAGGAGCGTTCCGGCTCAAGAGGCCGCTAATAAACCAGGCGAACTACAAGTTCATGCCTTCGCGAGCAGCGCCTCGACCTCTTGCAATGTCGGCATGGACGGCGCGGTGCCTGGGCGAGTCACCGAAATGCCGGCGACCGCGCAGGCGAAGCGCACGGCCTGCAGCGGCTCGACGCCCTTTGCCAAGGCTGCAGCCAGGCCGCCGTTGAAGGCATCGCCCGCACCCGTCGTCTCGACCACCGGACCGGCACTGACCGCGCCGACATGTTCGGAGCGGTCCCTGGTGTGCAGCAGCGCGCCTTTTTCTCCGAGCGTCACGATGACGGTGCCGACACCCTTGGCCAGCAAAGCGTCGGCGGCGCGGCGGGCGTCGTCGACCGACGACACCTTGATGCCGGTCAGCCCTTCGGCCTCGGTCTCGTTGGGCGTGACATAGTCGCAGATCGTGTAGATGCGATCCGGCAGGCTGGCGGCCGGCGCGGGATTGAGAATGGTCGTCACCCCTGCCCCGCGCGCGATTTCCAGCGCTCTCAAGGCTGCGTCGATCGGCTGTTCGAGCTGGGTGACGAAGACGCCGGCGGACCGGATGAGCTCGGCATGCGCCTCGATGTCTGCAGGCGAGATCAGCATCGCCGCACCCGGGCTGACGATGATGGCATTGTTGCCGCTGCCTTCCTCGACGAAGATATAGGCCGCGCCGGTATAGCTGTGCGGCGTGTCGATGACTGCGCTTTTCACGCCTGCGTCTCTCCAGGTCTGCTTCGCCATATCGGCGAATGCATCGACGCCCAGTCGCGTCAGGAAGGTGATGTCGGCGCCAAGCTTGCCTGCCGCGACCGCCTGGTTCGAGCCCTTGCCGCCCGGTCCGAGCTTGAAGGAATTGCCGAGGATCGTCTCGCCCATGTGCGGCTGACGGTCGGCGCGATAGGCGGTGTCGGCGACGAACACGCCCAGGATGACAACAGGCTTGCCGATGGCCATGTCCTCACTCCGCATCCGGCGGCATGACACCCTTGCGGAAGGCAAAGCAGCCATAGAAGCGGCGCTCGCCGGTCTGGATCACGCAATAGGCCTTCTTGGATCGCTCGTAGAAGGCGTAGCGCTCGATCGAGATCATCGGCCAGGGTTTGCCCTCGGCCGCGTCGATCTCCTTCTGGACCTCCTTCTGCACCGGCGGGATCTCATTCGGCTTGCCGACGATCTCCATGCGCGCCGCCGCATCGTTGACGAAAGTATCCAGCGGATAGACCGACAGCACCGCCTTCACCACGTCGGCCGCCGGCGCATCGATGCGCAAGAGCTTGCCGAGCACGGTTTGCCGCGCCACCGAATCGGACGGGAAATTGGTGTCGGCGATGATCAGGTCGTCGCCATGGCCCATCGCCCGCAGCGCCTGGAGCACATCGGCATTGAGCAGCGGATTGATCCCTTTGAGCATGGTTCCCTCCTGGAAGTCTGTGTGCGGCCTGGAGCAATTCCAGGAAAAGTGTGAGCGGTTTTCCGTCCGGAATTGCGTAAAGCTCTAAAGTCGCTTGCCGGTTTCGGCGTCGAAGAGGTGAACCTGGTCGAGACGCGGCCTGAGCTTCAGCGCATCGCCCGGCTTGAAGTCGTGGCGCTCGCGAAACAGCGCCACCATCTCGCCTTCGCCGAAGCGCACGAACACCAGGGTTTCCGAGCCGGTCGGCTCGACAACCGAGATCTTGGCCTCGACGCCGTCGGGATGTATCTCCAGGTGCTCCGGGCGCACGCCGTAGACGACGGCCTGACCGTCCTCGCCGGCACTGTTGGCGGGCATTGGAAACGCTGTGCCGGCAATGTCGACGACCGGCTTCTCGCCTTTCCTCACAGTACCCTTGAGCAGGTTCATTGCCGGCGAGCCGATAAAGCCGGCGACAAACAGATTGGCCGGCCGGTCGAACAGTTCGAGCGGCGCGCCGATCTGCTCGATGCGGCCGTCGCGCATCACCACGATCTTGTCGGCCATGGTCATGGCCTCGATCTGGTCGTGCGTGACGTAGATCGTCGTGGTCTTCAGCCGCTGGTGCAGCTCCTTGATCTCGGTGCGCATCTGCACGCGCAGCTTGGCGTCGAGGTTGGACAGCGGCTCGTCGAACAGGAACACTTGCGGATTGCGCACGATGGCGCGGCCCATGGCGACGCGCTGGCGCTGACCGCCCGAAAGCTG
Source organism: Mesorhizobium sp. M2E.F.Ca.ET.219.01.1.1 (assembly GCF_004016445.2). Lineage (GTDB taxonomy): Bacteria > Pseudomonadota > Alphaproteobacteria > Rhizobiales > Rhizobiaceae > Mesorhizobium. Next base: position 1,869,831 of record NZ_SADT02000001.1, on the reverse strand, counting down.
ACGCGGATAGCGCTTGAGATAGGGCGCGAGGTCGAGGATGTCGGCGGCGCGCTTGACACGTTCGGCGACGATGGCCGGATCGGTGCCGCGCAGCTTTAGCGCGAAGGCCATGTTCTGCTCCACCGTCTTGTGCGGGTAGAGCGCGTAATTCTGGAACACCATGGCGATGTCGCGCTTGGCCGGCGGCAGGTTGTTGACGACGCGATCGCCGATCGAGATCGTGCCGCCGGAAACCGTTTCCAGCCCGGCCACCATCCTGAGCAGCGTGGACTTGCCGCACCCTGAAGGGCCGACCAGCACGACGAACTGCCCGTCGGCGATATCGACGCTGACCTCATGCAGGACCTTGACGGTTCCGAACGCCTTGGCCACACTGCTGATCGCGACCTGAGCCATCGTCTCCCCTTTATCTTTTGATCTTTTGCGGTGAAGCTAGCCATTGCCAAGGGCAACGGCAAGTCGGTATCTTATAGATAAAAACCCAATCTTGTTGACAAGGTAATCGATTACGCGAAATAGTGGCGAGTGCCAATCCGACGCAGGCCTGTTACCCTGAGATCGGAGCTTCGGCGACGCAGGGTGGGGGTCCCACGTCCCCGTATGATCGAGGAGAACCGAGAGACGTTTCCACGTCCGAGAGATTGGCACTTCAATTCAATCGCTGTTGTTCTGGGAGGAACCTGTAGATGAGAGTCGACCTGTATGAAAAACTGACGCGCGCCGGCGCGAGCCGCCGCGATGTGCTGAAGGGTGCTGCCTCGATGGCGGCAATCGCCGCCGCCTCCGGCGCCGGGCTCGGCGCACTGACGAGGCCCGCCGCGGCCGATGACAGCCTGCGGGCCAAGATCCTGCAGATCCCGGGCGTCGGCAAAGGCCAGCCGACCGATGCCGACTTCCAGAAGGTCGGCGAGCTCTGCCTCGAAGCGACAAAGGCCAATGTCAAGGAAGGCGAGTTCGCCGGCGTCGAGTTGACCTTCATGGGTCTTAACAACCAGAACCTGCACAACGTGCTGTTCCGCGGCTTCCTGAAGCCGTGGGAGGCCTATACCGGCGCCAAGATCAGCTGGATCGACCTCGCCCAGGCTGACTACAACGCCCGCCTGCAGCAGTCGATCGCCACCGGCACCGTCGACTTCGACGTGATCGAGATGGGCGCGCCCTTCGAAGGCGATGTCTGCGGCAAGGGCCTCACCTCCGAGATGCCCGACTGGGTCAAGAAGCAGATCGACTTCGACGACCTCGTCAACTATCTCAAGCCGCCGGTCGGCACCTGGAACGGCAAGCAGTATCGCGTGACCATCGACGGCGACGCGCACAATTTCAACTACCGCACCGACGTGTTCTCCGACTCCGAGCTGGCTGCAGCCTGGAAAGCGGACAGCGGCGACAAGGCAGGCCTGACGGAGTGGGGCGTGCCCAAGACCTGGCAGCAGGTGCAGGCCGTCACCAAGTTCCTGAAGGGCAAGAAGTTCAAGGGCCAGGACGTCTATGGCTATCTCGACGCGCCCAAGCCCTGGGGCGGTTTCGGCTTCTATTTCCTCGGCAGCCGCGCCACGGCCTATGCCAAGCATCCCGATGACAAGGCCTGGCTGTTCGACGCCGACACGATGAAGCCACGCGTCAACAATCCGGCCTGGGTGCGCGCCATCCAGGACGTCATCGATGCGTTGCCTTCCGAACCGGCCGATCAGATCAACGCCGATCCGAACACGACCGCCTTCCAGCAGTTCCTGGCCGGCACCGGCTCTATGATCCCCTGGTGGGGCGACGTCGGCTCGAACGTGAAGACCAATGACTCGTCAGTCATCGGCGACGTCACCGGCTTCTCGATCCTGCCGGGCTCCGACGACGTCTATAACTCCAAGACCGGCAAGTGGGACAAGCTCGCCAGCGGCCCGAACTATGCGCCGAACTGCGCCTATCTCGGCTGGGGCGTGTATGTCATGGCACGCGTCGATTCCGACGAGAAGAAGAAGAAGGCCGCATGGTCGGCCGCCGCGCATCTCGGCGGCAAGGATCTGTCGCTGTGGTGCGCGGCCTATCCTTCCGGCTTCCAGCCCTATCGGAACAGCCATTTCAACATTCCGGAATGGGTGGCGGCCGGCTATGACGAGGCGTTCATCAGCTCGTACCTGAAGTCCGAAGCCGACAGCTACAACCATCCGAACGCGGCGATCGAGCCGCGCATCCCCGGCATCTTTCAGTATTACAGCGCCGCCGAGGACATCCTTGCCAACACCTTCGCCGGCAAGATGAAGGCGCAGGAAGGCGCCGACGCCATCGCAGCTGCCTGGGAAAAGCTAACCGACCAGATCGGCCGCGAAAACCAGGTCAAGCTCTACAAAGCCTCGCTCGGCATGTAGGCTGTCTCGACCAACTCGCGGCCCGGCGACACCTCGTCGCCGGGCCGCATATTTAGGCTGACTCGAAGAGGCGAGAAGCGTGGCTGAGCAGACTTCGACCGCGAATGCGTGGCCGGCGAATCCGGCCGACCTGATCCCGGCAGGCCGCAAGCGCCTCGGCTGGGGCCTACTGGCCGCAGCCACGCTCGGCCTGCTGGCGATCATCGTCGTGCAGATCCTCTACAAGACCGAGATGTCCACGGTCGGCTTCGACACCTGGCGCCCTATGGTCTACGCCTACATCTTGTGGGGCGCGGCACTCGGCGCCTGGCAGGTGCTGACGCGCGGCGAGGACGGGCAGCGCGCGCTGTTCCTTTTGCCGGCGCTGCTTTTCACCATCGCCATGGTGATCTTCCCGACGCTGTTCGGCTTCTACATCGCGCTGACCGACTGGAACCTCAGTTCGTTTACGGGACGCAGGTTCAACGGCCTCGACAATTTCTGGCAGATGCTGGCCGACCCCTATTACCGCAACGCGCTGCTCAACATGGTGCTCTATGTGCTTGCGGTGCTGGTCGAATATGTCGTCGCCTTCGGCCTGGCGCTGCTGCTCAACGCGCAGATCCGCGCCCGCAAATTCTTCCGTGTCGTCTTCCTTTTGCCGCTGATGCTGTCACCGGTCGCGGTGTCCTGGATGGTCGGCAAATCGCTGATGGAATACCGCTTCGGCCCGGCGGCAACGCTGGCGCGCCATCTCGGCTGGGACAATCCCGCCTTCTTCTCCGATCCGATCACCGCCCGCATCTCGATCATGATGCTCGACGCCTGGACCTTCATCCCGTTCATGATGATCATGCTGCTTGCCGGGCTGCAGGCGATGTCGCGCGAGGTGCTGGAGGCCGCCCGCGTCGACGGCGCGACCGCGTGGCAGACCTTCTGGCAGGTTACCTTTCCGCTGATGCTGCCGGTGTCGGTGACGGCCGTGATCCTGCGCATCATCTTCAAGCTGAAGCTCGCGGACATCATCATCACGCTGACCTCTGGCGGCCCCGGCGGTGCGACCGATTCCGTATCGAGCTTCATCTACCGCGAATATCGCGACCGCTCGAATGTCGGCTACGGCACAATGCTCGCCATGGCCTATCTGATCATCATCGTCGTGTTCGTGACCTGGCTGCTGAAAGTCGCCAGTCGCTTCGTGCGCAACGTCAACTGAGCGGCACCATGAGCGTCCAGACCACCGACTACACCGTTTCCGAGATCCGCTCGCCGGCGGCCTTCATCGCCAACCGCGTCCTCATCTACGGCGCGCTTGTGTTCTGGGCCTTCGTCTGCCTGTTCCCGATCTACTGGACGATCACCACCTCGTTCAAATCGGCGGTCGACGTCACGCAAGGCCATCTCATTCCCTTCGTCGACTTCACGCCCGACTGGAAGGGCTGGCGCTCGCTCGGCCTGTCGCCGGATTCGATCTTCCAGACGTCGACCGTGCGCGACGAGTTCCTCAAGCGCTTCATGAACTCGGTCATCACCTCGGTCGGCGCGTCGGCTCTCGCCATAGTCATCGGCAGCCTCGCCGCCTATGGCCTTGTCCGCTACCGTTACAAATTCGCCTGGTTCAGGAACGAGGACATCTCCTTCTTCTTCCTGTCGCAGCTCATCCTGCCGCCGGTCGTGCTGGCGCTCCCCTTCCTGGTGCTCTACCGCGAAGTCGCCCTCCTCGATACGCGCATCGGGCTCGTGCTGCTCTACACGCTGATGGTGCTGCCGATCGTCATCTGGATCATGCGCGACCAGTTCAACTCGATTCCCGTCGAATTGGAGGAAGCGGCCTTGGTCGACGGCCTGTCGATCTGGGGCGCCTTCTTCCGCATCGTGATGCCGATCGCGCTGCCGGGTATGGTCGCCGCCTTCATCCTAGCAATGGTGCTGTGCTGGAACGAATATTTCTTCGCCGCGCTTCTGACGTCGACCGACGCCAAGACCATCCCCGTCATGGTGGCGAGCCAGACCGGCTCGCAAGGCATCAACTGGTGGTCGATGGCAGCCTTGGCAACCGCCGCGATCGCGCCGCTGGCGATCATCGGCATCGCACTCGAACGCTACCTGATCATGGGCATGACGGCCGGCTCGGTGAAGTAGCTAGACCTCTCCTTCCCCCGAGACTACGGCATGCACACGTTTCCAAGCGGCTGGCCTTTGACGATAGCGTGCATGGCTGCTTGGCGCATGCATTGTCTTATGTAGCGCTGGTCGACCCCCACTCCGTTTCGGCTTCGCCGAGCCACCTCTCCCCCGATCGACGGGGTAGAGGAAAGGCGCCAAGCTTTTTTGGCCTCAACGCTCGTCCAGCAACGCTCCCTTCCTTTCCCTCCGGAGGGGGGAAAGGTGGCGCTGCGAAGCAGCGACGGATTGGGGGAACCACCTGGCAATCAAGCCTCCGCCCGATCAGTCACGCCAGTCACGCAAGATGTGTGGATTCCCTAGGCTCCCACAAGGGGGAGAAGGGGGAGCTAGGCCTGCAGGATCGCCCTCAAATGATCGAGGATCATGGCGACGCCGATCTTGCCGAGGCCCGCCGAGGCCTCCGCCGCGTCTTTCGTGTACCAGCCGGTGTTGTCGGCGTAATGCGTCTCGTCAACGGCCTCGGGGCACAGCGCGAGCATCAGCGAGGTTTCGCCTTTGCCGGCATGGTCGAACGGGTATTTGCCGTTCATCGCGGCCGGCATCAGCGGGTGCACCTGCACCCAGTTGAAGACATTCTCGCCCTGCGCATGGCCGGCATAGTAGTCCGCCATGGTGTTCGACCCCCACCAGCCCTCGCCGCGCTCCTTTTCCAGGAAACGGAAGATCGCCTGGCGGCCGGCAGTCTTGAAGGCGAGGTCGGTCGGCATGCCGGCCACGAAATTCTCGGTCTGGTGGTGGATGATGGCGTGGATGTTTCGGAAGCCGATGCGCAATAGCCCATAGAACAATTCCTCCGCGAATGGCGAAAGCACCGGGCCGCCGACCTGCACCGAGCCGCTGCCTTCCGGCGCCGCCACCGCATAGCTCGCAGCGCCGTAATAGAACGGCGGCAGGATGACGAGGTCCCTCTCCTTCTCGATCAGCTCCACCGTCTTGATGACGGCTAAAGTGTCCATGCCGACCGCCATGTGCTCGCCATGATATTCGAGCACGCCGAGCGGCAGCACGACCGGCCAGTTCTCCTCGATTGCCTTGCGGATCTGGTGCGGCAGCATGAGCTCGTAGCGCATCCCCTACTCCATGTTGGTGTGCCGGGCGCGCATGGCTTCCGGCGTTGCATTGGTCAGCGCCTGGAGCTTCAGCACCATGATCTCGAACAAAAGGAACAGCGCGCCTTCGAACAGCGAGCCCATCGGCAGCACCGAGCTTCTTGCCGCACCCTGGTCGCTGGCCATGGTCTGGGCCGGAATGACGAGTGTGAAGTCGGCGAGTTGCGCCGCGCTGCCTGCCGGCTCGGCCGTCAACAGCAGCACCTTCGCGCCGGCCGCGCGGGCAACCCGCATCAAGGTCAGCACCGTGGTGGTCTCGCCCGGCCCTGAACTCGCCAGGAAGACGTCCCCCTGCCCGAGCGGCGGCGCGGTCATGTCGCCGACCACGAAGACCGGCAGGCCGAGATGGTAGAGCCGCATGGCAAAACCCTTCACCTGCAGCGCCTCGCGGCCGCAGCCATAGACGGCGATCCTGCCGGCGCTGGCAAGCATCTGGCAGGCGGCGTCGATCCGGGCTTCCTCCGTGCGCGCCAGCACCGCGCCAAGCTCGTCCAGCGCGGTCGCGAACATCTCTGATCCGGCTTGCGTCATTGAGATCCACCTTGGCTTGTCGCGGACTGGATTGCGAGGCGCGAGTGGCCGCGCGTTTCCGGCGAAAGGCTTGTTTTTGTTCATGCTATCACCGCGAAAATCGCTGTCCAACGAGCCTCGGCACTTTTGCTGGGCCACGAGCGTGATAGTGTCATGTCAGACAAATCACTCCGGGACATCGTCAGACATGAAGACACGGCATTTCGACCGCATTGGCAATGGCGGCATCACCTTCACCGAGCTCGGCTTCGGCACCGCGCCGCTCGGCAATCTCTACCGTGCCATCTCCGACGAGGACGCCAACGCCACCCTGGAAGCGGCCTGGGCGGCCGGATGCCGTTACTTTGACACGGCACCGCTTTACGGCCTCGGCCTGTCGGAAACCCGCCTCAATCCTTTCCTGCGCGGCAGGAAGCGCGACGACTATGTGCTGTCGAGCAAGGTCGGCCGCATCATGCGCGTCGCCCCGCCGGACCAGCGCACCGGCATCGGCAAGTTCTTCGAGACTCCGTCGCGCCGGGAAGTCTACGACTACTCCTATGACGGCGTCATGCGCTCCTTCGAGGCGTCGCTGGAACGTCTGGGCGTGGACCGCATCGACATCCTCTTCGTCCATGACGTCGACATCTTCACCCATGGCAGCAAGGAAGCCTCGGATGCCCGCATCGAGGAGTTCATGTCGTCCGGCTATTACGGGCTGCTTTCGCTGCGCGACCAGGGCGTGATCAAGGCCTTCGGCGGCGGCATCAATGAGTGGCAGGTCGCCCAGACGCTCGCCGAGCGCGGCGACTTCGACCTGTTCCTGCTCGCCGGCCGCTACACGCTGCTCGAGCAGGAGGCGCTTGAGAGCTTCCTGCCGCTTTGCCAGAAGCGCGGCATCGGCATCGTGCTGGGCGGCCCCTACAACTCCGGCGTGCTCGCGACCGGGCCGAAGCCTGGCGCCTTCTACAATTACAGCGAGGCGCCGAAGGATATCCTCGACCGCGTGGCGCGTATCGAGGCCGTCTGCAAGCGCCATGGCGTGCGTTTGATCGAGGCGGCGCTGCAATTCCCACTGCAGCATCCTTCGGTGATGTCGGTGATCCCAGGCGGCCAGCGGCCGGCCGAAGTGGAAAGCAACCGCGCGCTGCTCGACACCAAAATACCGGCGGCGCTGTGGGCGGATTTGAAGCAGGAAGGCCTGATGCGCGCCGACGCGCCGACGGCCTGAGCTGCCGCCCTCCATCAGCTGCAAAAAAGAAAAGCCGGGCAAGCCCGGCTTTTCTGCTCTTAAAGAAAAAGGTCTTAGTTGACCGCGTCCTTGAGGCCCTTGCCGGCCGAGAACTTCGGCACGGTGCGCGCCGGAATCTTCACTTCCGCGCCGGTCTGCGGGTTGCGGCCGGTCGAAGCAGCGCGTTTTGACACGGTGAAATTTCCGAAGCCGACAAGCCGGACATCGCCGCCCTTCTTCAGTTCGCCAGTGATCACGGAGAACACCGCATCGACGGCGGACTGAGCATCAGCCTTCGAAATGCTTGCGGAGTCGGCGACAGCGGACACCAGTTCGTTCTTGTTCATAAAAATTCCCTTCCATGAGAAAACCGGAACTTACGACTCATCCCGGCAGGAAACGGACTTTAGAAAGAAGCGTCCCGGAACCCAAGCCCAAAAACCGCGGAATTCCGGGCTTTTTTGCATTTTTTCGTGGCTTTTTCACATGAAAAAGCCGGGCTCGAAGCCCGGCTCTCTCTTTGTGCACTGCAACCTTAACTTTTGTTAGTGCGCCAGCGACTTTCCGGCATCGTCGCCGCTGTCGACCGGGGCCGGCGCATTAACCGGCTCGACCCACTCGATCGGCTCCGGCATCCGGGTGAGCGCGTGCGCGAGCACCTCGCCGACCCGCGAGACCGGAACGATCTCCATGCCGTTCTTCACATTGTCCGGAATGTCCGCCAGATCCTTGACGTTCTCTTCCGGGATCAGGACCTTCTTGATGCCGCCGCGCAATGCCGCGAGCAGCTTCTCCTTCAGGCCGCCGATCGGCAGGATGCGACCACGCAGCGTGATCTCGCCGGTCATCGCCACATCGGCCCGCACCGGGATACCCGTCAGCACCGACACGATAGCCGTGGCCATCGCGGCGCCGGCGGACGGGCCGTCCTTCGGGGTCGCGCCTTCCGGCAAGTGGACGTGGATGTCGCGCTTGTCGAACAGCGGTGGCTCGATGCCGAAATCGATCGCCCTGGAGCGGACATAGGAAGCCGCCGCCGAGATCGATTCCTTCATCACGTCACGCAGATTGCCCGTCACCGTCATGCGGCCCTTGCCGGGCATCATGACGCCTTCGATCGTCAGCAGCTCGCCGCCGACTTCCGTCCAGGCAAGACCCGTGACCACGCCAACCTGATCGTCGGCCTCGACCTGGCCGAAGCGGAAGCGCGGCACGCCAAGATAATCGGCGAGGTTTTCCGCCGTGATCTTCACCGTCTTCTTCTTCGTCCGCAGGATCTCGGTCACCGCCTTGCGCCCGAGCTTCATCAGCTCGCGCTCCAGGCTGCGCACGCCGGCTTCCCGCGTATAGGTCTGGATGATGCCGCGGATCGCGTCCTCGCCGACAGAGAATTCGTTCGGCTGCAGGGCATGATCACGGATCACCTTGGGCATCAGGTGACGCTTGGCGATCTCGATCTTCTCGTCCTCGGTGTAGCCGGCGATGCGGATGATCTCCATGCGATCCATCAGGGGCGCAGGGACGTTCAGCGTGTTCGCCGTCGTCACGAACATCACGCTCGACAGGTCGTATTCGACCTCGAGGTAATGGTCCATGAACGTCGAGTTCTGCTCCGGATCGAGCACCTCGAGCAGGGCCGATGACGGATCGCCGCGGAAGTCCTGGCCCATCTTGTCGATCTCGTCGAGCAAGAAGAGCGGATTGGACTTCTTGGCCTTCTTCATCGACTGGATGACCTTGCCGGGCATCGAGCCGATATAGGTGCGCCGGTGACCGCGGATCTCGGCCTCGTCACGCACGCCGCCGAGCGCCATGCGGATGAACTCGCGGCCGGTCGCCTTGGCGATCGACTTGCCGAGCGAGGTCTTGCCGACGCCGGGCGGTCCGACGAGGCACAGGATCGGCCCCTTGATCTTCTTCTGGCGGCTCTGCACGGCGAGATACTCGACGATGCGCTCCTTGACCTTGTCGAGGCCGAAATGATCGGCGTCGAGCACGTCCTGCGCATAGTTGAGGTCCTGCTTGACCTTGGAGTTCTTGCCCCACGGGATCGACAGCAGCCAGTCGAGATAGTTGCGCACCACCGTCGATTCAGCCGACATCGGCGACATCGACCGCAGCTTCTTCAATTCGGCTTCCGCCTTCTCGCGGGCCTCCTTGGAAAGCTTGGTCTTCTTGATGCGCGCCTCGATCTCGGCGGCCTCGTCGCGGCCGTCCTCGCCCTCGCCGAGCTCCTTCTGGATCGCCTTCATCTGCTCGTTGAGGTAGTACTCGCGCTGCGTCTTCTCCATCTGGCGCTTGACGCGCGAGCGGATGCGCTTCTCCACCTGGAGCACGGAGATCTCGGCTTCCATGAAGCCCATCGCCTTCTCCAGACGCTCCTTCACGGAAAGCGTCGCGAGCATCTCCTGCTTCTCGGGGATCTTGATGGCGAGATGCGAGGCAACCGTGTCGGCGAGCTTGGAATAGTCGTCGATCTGGCTGGCCGCGCCCACTACTTCGGGCGAGATCTTCTTGTTCAGCTTGACGTAATTCTCGAAGTCGGTGACGACCGAGCGGGCGAGCGCCTCGATTTCGACCTCTTCCTCTTCCGGTTCGGCGAGCGCGGTGGCGCGGGCCTCATGGAAATCGGCGCGGTCGGTGAACGAGACGATCTTGGCGCGCGAGGCGCCCTCGACCAGAACCTTCACGGTGCCGTCGGGCAGCTTCAAGAGCTGCAGCACATTGGCGAGCGTGCCGATGTCGAAAATCGCATCGGGTTCAGGATCGTCGTCGGCTGCATTCATCTGGGTGGCGAGCAGGATCTGCTTCTCCTGACCCATCACCTCTTCCAGCGCCTTGATCGACTTTTCACGGCCCACGAAGAGCGGAACGATCATATGCGGGAACACAACGATATCGCGCAGTGGGAGGACTGCGAAAACGCCGTCGCCGGAAGCCTTGGATATCTTGGCCATTGTCCAACCTTTCATGTCGCGGCCGCTTATTTTAGCCAACCGCGAATCTCATATTAACGACCGAGTATCGTTCCGCCTACCACCGTTTGTGACGGGAGTTTTACAGCACAGAATTCGGCGCCTCGGCCTTCTGCTGTTAGGTGGATGCAGCCGGGGCAAAGATCAAGGGTTAACACGGTCGCTCGACCCGTTCCATCGCTTATCCCCGCCCCGTTGACAGCAAAACGGCGCCACGCGGGCGCCGTTCCATAAAAATGACGGGTCCAGTGCCATTTCAGGCGCTGACATTGCCCTTCTTTTCCTTCTGCTCGGAATAGATGTAGAGCGGCCTTGCGTTGCCGGACACCACCTCTTCCGAAATCACCACTTCGCGCACGCCTTCCAGCGCCGGCAGCTCGAACATGGTGTCGAGAAGAATCGCTTCCATGATGGAGCGCAGGCCGCGCGCGCCGGTCTTGCGCTCGATGGCGCGCTTGGCGATCGCCGACAGCGCGTTCTCATGGAACGTCAGGTCGACATTCTCCATCTCGAACAGCCGCTGGTACTGCTTGACCAGCGCGTTCTTCGGCTCGGTCAGGATCTGGATCAGCGCCGGCTCGTCAAGGTCTTCAAGCGTCGCCAGGACCGGCAAACGGCCGACGAATTCCGGTATCAGGCCGAATTTCAACAGATCCTCCGGCTCGACCTGGCGGAACAGGTCGCCGGTGCGCCGATCCTCGGGCGAGGCCACGGTCGCGCCGAAGCCGATCGAGGTCTTGCGGCCGCGATCCGAGATGATCTTGTCGAGGCCCGCGAAGGCGCCGCCGCAGATGAACAGGATGTTGGCGGTGTCGACCTGCAGGAATTCCTGCTGCGGATGCTTGCGGCCGCCCTGCGGCGGCACCGAGGCGACCGTGCCTTCCATGATCTTCAGGAGCGCCTGCTGCACGCCCTCGCCCGACACGTCGCGGGTGATCGAGGGATTGTCCGACTTGCGCGAGATCTTGTCGATTTCGTCGATATAGACGATGCCGCGCTGGGCGCGCTCGACATTATAGTCGGCCGACTGCAACAGCTTCAGGATGATGTTCTCGACATCCTCGCCGACGTAGCCGGCTTCGGTCAGCGTCGTGGCGTCGGCCATGGTGAAGGGCACGTCGATGATGCGGGCGAGCGTCTGCGCCAGCAGCGTCTTGCCGCAACCGGTCGGGCCGATCAAAAGGATGTTCGACTTCGCCAACTCCACGTCGTTGTTCTTGCCGGCATGCGCGAGGCGCTTGTAGTGGTTGTGCACCGCCACCGACAGCACGCGCTTGGCGTAAGGCTGGCCGATGACATAGTCGTCGAGGACCTTGAGGATCTCCTGCGGTGTCGGCACGCCCTCGCGCGACTTCACCATCGAGGTCTTGTTCTCCTCGCGGATGATGTCCATGCAGAGTTCGACGCACTCGTCGCAGATGAAGACGGTCGGGCCGGCGATCAGCTTGCGGACTTCGTGCTGGCTCTTGCCGCAAAACGAGCAGTAAAGGGTGTTCTTGGAGTCACCGCCATTATTGCCGACCTTGCTCATTTTTCTGTCCTTTCACCAACGCCCGCCGGTGGTCTGGCTTTCAGTGACGTCTCACCAATCTATCGCGGGAATCCGCCACCGCCAGTGTCCCGGCTCACACAGCGCGTTCCGTACGAAACACGAAATCAGAAAACGCGGCAATGATTCGCTGCAACCCCATTCAAAGCTAAGCCGTCGAAAATCAACATAGCCTTAACGTAGGCAATCCCGACGCCTGAGGGAACAGCCAAATGTGGCCGAAATGCCGCAAGGCGCGCCAAAACCGCGTTATGCCGTCATTTGCTGCTGATGTCAGGCCGAAGCAGCGACCGTCTCGGCCGCTTCGCGGCTCGAAATGACCTTGTCGATCAGACCGAAGTCCCTGGCCTCGTCCGCGGTCATGAAGTGGTCGCGGTCGAGCGTCCGCTCGATCTCCTCATAGCTCTTGCCGGTATGCTTGACATAGACCTCGTTCAAGCGGCGCTTCAGCTTGATGATGTCCTGCGCATGACGTTCGATGTCCGACGCCTGACCCTGGAAGCCACCGGACGGCTGATGGACCATGATCCGGGCGTTCGGCGTGGCGAAACGCATGTCCTTGTGGCCGGCGGTTAGAAGCAGCGATCCCATCGAGGCTGCCTGGCCGATGCAGAGCGTCGACACGGCCGGCTTGATGAACTGCATGGTGTCGTAGATCGCCATGCCCGAGGTGACGACGCCGCCCGGCGAATTGATGTAGAGGTTGATTTCCTTCTTGGGGTTCTCCGCCTCGAGGAACAAAAGCTGTGCACAAACCAGCGTCGCCATCCCGTCCTCGACCGGGCCGGTGATGAAGATGATGCGTTCCTTCAAGAGACGCGAGAAAATGTCATAGGCGCGCTCGCCGCGATTGGTCTGCTCGACCACCATCGGAACGAGGTTCATGTAGGTTTCAACGGGGTTCTTCATGGACTACCCTTGTTGGAGATGGATTTCCGGCACCTTGGTAGACGAGCAATGGCGCGGAATCGTTCTGGACCGGTTATGACCTAAATAGGATGCCGGCTCACCCTAGCGCAAGGCCGCCTCTCCTAGCCATCTGGTTAAGTCGAGTAAAGCGCTGCAGGCCTGAGAAACACGGTTGATTTGATCGCGCGAGACGGCTTCGGTCCTGGTTGGCCGGACGAAGCCATCCGCAAGGTAGCAATTCCTTAACCGCGCCGCTTAACGAAAAGCCTTGAAATCACTGTCCGACCCTGGACCTTCCGCTACAGTCCTGCGTTGTGAAGGCGTCCTTTTTCAACGGGGGAATGTCATGATCCGCAAACACTCCGCATCGCTGGCGGCGGTCGCGATGCTTGCCAGCATCTCAGGAACCGCCGCTGGTGGCCGCGCGCTCGAATGCTACGAGCCGATCCACAGGCCGGCGCTCTATGACACCGTCTACGAGGATGTGATGGTGAGCCCCGGCGGACAGGTGGTCGATTACGACGCGCCGATCTTCGGCTCCTATCAAAGCGTGGACCAGATCGCGCCGCCGCGCGTCACCTATGAGACCATGCCGGCGGTGACACGCACGGTCTACCACACGGTCAAGGTCGATGATGGCGGCTATGCCTGGGAGTGGCGCGTCATCCATGGCCGCAAGGTGCTGTGCAAGGTCTGGCGCAAGGCCCGCTATGCGCGTGTGGCCGAAACGGTCGTGGTCCAGCCGGGGCGCGTCCGGCGCGTCGTTCAGCCGGCGGAATATGAAGCGGTTGCCCACGAAGTGCTGGTGCGGCCGCAGCAAGTCCGCATCCGGGAAATCCCGCCTTCATATGGAACAGTGGCGCGCCGGGTGGTGGTGCGGGAAGGCTCGACCAGCTGGCGGCGGGTGCAAATTCCCCGGCAATGCCAAGATTAGGCGAAAACTCGCCTATCGGTTGCAGCCGGCCGGGCCGCCTTGCCGCGCACCGGCCGCATTTTGTTGCCGGCTTAGCCCAGGTCGATGTCGAGAATGGCCATCGAGAAATTGTAGTCGCCGTCGTCCTCGTCCTTGAAGACGATGCCGAGGAATTCGTCGCCGACATAAACCTCGGCCGAGTCTTCCTTGCGCGGACGCGCCTTGACCTGCAGCTTGGGGTTCTGGAAGACGCGCTTGAAATAGGCGTCCAGCTTTCTGATTTCGTCAGGCTTCAAAAGTCTTCTCCGAAATGTCGGCCTTGTTCGTGGGAACGCGCTTCTGACACGCCAACAATGGCCATGTAAAGGCAAGCCGGCAGGATAACATGGGAGAACAGCCAGGCGGAACTGGCGACCCGTTCGGCCGCCAGCGGTAAGCGGTCGGTCAGATGTCGAAGCTGACCACGTGATCCATGCTCTGCGACGGCAGGAGCTGGTCCATCTGCCGCGAAGGCTGGTCGCAGCCGGTCTCGCCGACGACACGCGCGGGCACGCCGGCGACCGTCTTGTTGTGCGGGACGGGCGACAGCACCACCGAGCCGGCGGCGATCTTCGAGCAATGGCCGACCTCGATATTGCCGAGGATCTTGGCGCCGGCGCCGATCAGAACGCCGCGGCGGATCTTCGGATGGCGGTCGCCACTGGCCTTGCCGGTACCGCCCAGCGTCACCCCATGCAGGATCGAGACGTCGTCCTCGATGACGGCCGTCTGGCCGACGACCAAGCCCGTGGCGTGGTCGAGGAAGATGCCCTTGCCGATGCGGGCCGCCGGATTGATGTCGGTCTGGAACACGGAGGACGAGCGGCTCTGCAGATAGAGCGCGAAATCCCTGCGGCCCTGATTCCACAGCCAGTGTGCCAGCCGGTGCGTCTGGATGGCGTGAAAACCCTTGAAATAGAGGACCGGCATGATGAAGCGGTCGCAGGCCGGGTCGCGGTCGTAATAGGCCTGGATGTCGACGCGAACCGTGGTGCTCCAATCCGGGTCGTCGTCCAGCATCGCCTTGAAGGTCTGGCGGATGAGGTCGGACCCGATGTCCTGATGTGCCAGGCGCTCGGCAAGCCGGTGGATCACCGCTTCTTCCAGGCTCTCCTGGTTGAGGATGGTGGAATAGAGGAAGGCCGCAAGCAACGGATCGCGGTTCACCGCCTCCATCGCTTCGTCCCGGATCGACCGCCAGATCGGATCGACCGGCTGCACCATGCTGGGGCGGGCAATCGTAATGCTGTTCATCGACGCTCTCCGGCCTTGCTCATTCTCCGGCGGCACATATAGGCCAGATCATAGCACGGTTGAACTCAATTTTCCTTAGTGTTCGTTCAAATGGACCTGGTTCACGCAAATTCAAGCGATGATGGAAAACGAACCCTTGCTGGGGGATAGGCGCCGAAATGTCCTGCCTTCGGCGCCCGCCTGTCGAAAAATGGCCCCGGCTGCACCTCAAGGATCAGGTCGGCAACATTGCGCCGGCGTGCTCGGCAACCATGTATTCGGCGTACCAGTCGGGCCAATTCTTGTCGTATTCCCCGCCGGTTCGCTTCTCGTGCTCACCATGGGCGGCCGCCGCCCGCCGAAGCGCGGCGGCAAGCTCGGCCGACGACGCGAACACCGTATCGCGCGCATCGACGCGGCCGGGTAACCGCTGGGTGATCTCCTGCAGCAGCCAGCCATTGCCGTCCGGATCGCTGAAGGTGACGAACGAGGAATAGCTGCGCCCCTCCGGATGCCGGCCCTTGATCGCCGGCTGGCCGGGGCCGTTGCGATGGAACACCTCGCTTGCCTGGACGCCGCGCGCAACCAGCTCGGCATGGGCCGCCTCGATGTCGGACACGATAAGATAAAGCACTTTTGCCGAGCCGGGTGGCGCCGGCGTCAATCCCTTGCCGAAATGGATCGAGCACGGTGAGCCGGGTGGCGTGAACTGGACGACGCGAAACGTGTCGCCAACGACGAAATCAGCGTCGAGCCGCCAGCCTAGCCCTGCATAGAAATTCTTGGACCGATCGACGTCCGAGACGGGGATGACGACAGCCTCCAGCTTCATGTCGATCGTGCCTGGTTTCGCTTTCTCGATGCTGGTCATGCCAAACTCCTCCGGTTTGAGTGACGCGGCAGCTTCCAGCCGTCTTGTCGTTTGGTCAACCGCTCGCCGATGCCGGCTGGCATTTGCGGCCGTGCTGGGCGACATTCTCCCTCGCCCGCGCCAAACGGCTCCTGGAAAGGCCAGCCATGCAACGATCCTTGATCGACGAAGCGCTGAAAAGCGAGCTTGCCGCGCTCTATAGCTCCGAAGATCGCCACTACCACGGCCTGGCCCACATTCAGGCGATGCTGGCGCTGACTGAAGAATACCGGGGCCTGCTCGACGATCCAGAGGCCGTCGAGGCGGCGATCTGGTTCCACGATGCAATCTATGACAGCCGCGCCAAGGACAATGAGGCAAAAAGCGCCGAACTGGCCGAGAAAAGGCTCGCCGCGCGCATCGATCCCCACCGCCTCGCCCGCATAGCGGCCATGATCAACGCCACCGCCACGCACCAGTTGCCGCCTTTCCGCGATGAGGACGCGCTCAACGATGCCGCTCTTCTGCTCGACATGGATCTGGCGATCCTCGGCGCCGAACCTGCGGTCTTCGATGCCTATGAGAAGGCGGTTCGGCTGGAATATGGCTGGGTGGAAGAGCCGATGTGGCGCGCCGGTCGTGCTTCCGTCCTGCAGAATTTCCTCGCCCGTCCGCATATTTTCTACACGCAATCGTTCCGCGATCGGTTCGAGGCAAGGGCACGAAAAAATCTGGAGCGCTCGCTGGCTTCGCTGCAGCCGGACAAAGGCTAGTCTGGAAAAGTTTCCATCCGTCGCGCATAGGCCTTGAAGCCGGCGCGCTCATAGACCGCCTGAGCGGCCGGGTGGTCATGCGTATCGGTGTGAAGCCAAACCCGCTCCGACCGATGCGACCACGCCGCGCGCAGCGCCCGGTCGAGCAGGAACGGCCCCAGCCGCTTTCCTTGAAAGGCCGGGACCAGCCCGAAGTGAACGAGCTCGATGGCCGTCTGCCCGACATGGTTGAACTCGCAGAAGCCCGCGGCCTCGCCATCGAGGCGCAGCACGTGGATATGCGTGGCATCGTCGGCGAGCAGCGTTTCGAGTTCCGCTTCCGCCATGCGCAGCCGCTGGTCCCATTGCACCGGTCCGCCGACCGCGCGGTAGAGATCGAGATAGAAGGAAAGATCGAGCCTTTCGCGCGCCACCGTGGCGCCGGGCGACGGC
Organism: Mesorhizobium sp. M2E.F.Ca.ET.219.01.1.1; assembly: GCF_004016445.2. Taxonomy (GTDB): domain Bacteria; phylum Pseudomonadota; class Alphaproteobacteria; order Rhizobiales; family Rhizobiaceae; genus Mesorhizobium. Next base: position 1,852,779 of record NZ_SADT02000001.1, on the reverse strand, counting down.
GACGCAAGCGGCGCGCTCTGCGGCGGCGCCAGCATCTCCATGTAGGTGACGAGAAGATCGACCATTTTGTGAGCCGAGGAGCGTCGCGCTCAGAGCGGGTTTTCGGCGTAGAATTCGAGCACGCGCTGCTTGAAGCTCTTGTCGCCGACGGCGAGCATGTGGTCGCGGCCTTCTATATGGAATGCTTTCGCATTGGGCATGAGCGCCGCCAGCTCGTCAGGCGAGCCGCCGATATCGTCCTTCGTCCCGACGGCGATCAGCGTCGGCTGGGCGATGCGCGCCATGTCGGCCTCGCTAAGCAGCTCGCGCGACGTCGCGATGCACGCCGCGAGCGCGCGCCGGTCGCTACGCGTCTGGTCTGCGAAGGCGCGGAAGGAGCGTCCGCGCGGATGCGTGTTTTGCGAGGGGTCCTCCGCCAGCAGCGCCGCCGCGATCGGATCCCAGTCGCCGACGCCGTCGACCATGCCGATGCCGAGGCCGCCGAACACCAGCGTCGCAACCTTCTGCGGGTTGGAGAGCGCCAGGAAGGCCGAGATCCGCGCGCCCATCGAATAACCCATGACATGGGCGCGTTCGATGCCGAGGTGATCAAGCAGCGCGGCTGCATCGGAAGCCATCTTGGCCGGCGTGTAATCGGCCTCGTCATAACTCTTCGACGACGAGCCATGGCCGCGATTGTCGAAGGCAATCGCCCTGTAACCGGCGTCGTTCAGCGTCTTGAACCAGCCCGGCGAGACCCAGTTGACATAGTGGCTGGAGGCAAAGCCATGGATCATCAGCACCGGGTCGCCCTGTCCCGAGGCCGGCTGGCGATCGAGATAGGCGAGTTCGAAACCGTCATGCGAAAGGAATTGCATCGGCTGCTTTTCAGTTGGATTGGGCGCCGATGGCCGGATGGCGCAAAAGATCGCCTTCCTTAATGCCGTCCCTGGCGGCGGTGCCTGCCTTCAACTCAAGCACGAAGCGCACGGGCTGTCCGGGTGAGATGATCGCCTCGGACTCGGGCTCGCCAGGCTTGATCGCCTTGATCCGGCCGTCCTCGCCGACAAAGACGAGGTCGAGAGCCATCGGCGTGTTCTTCATCCAGAAATCCACCTCGCCGGTTCTGTCGAAGACGAACAACATCCCGTGATCGTCGGCCATCGTCCGGCGAAACATTAGTCCCGCCTCCCGCTCCGCGGAAGTATCGGCGATCTCGATGGAGAAGGAACGCTCGCCCGAACCGGTCGACACCACCAGCGGCGTCCGGTCGATGGGGAGTAGCATCGCATCCGCCGAACTCGGCTTCGCAGCCATGAAACAGGCGGCGAAAACGATCGCGGCGCAGAGCGCGCCCGCAGTCAGCCAATTGCGGTAAGCCATGGGGTACCTCGTCCAGACGCTCGTCCTAAACCATGATCCGCGGAAGTGGAACCGGTTTTCGGACAAGATGGTCATGTCGCGGCAAAGGGCTCATCGACTGCGTCAAGAAGCCCTTAATGCGAGACCGACAAGGTACCCATATCGGGGTGGATTTCGGCGGCCATAAGGCCTTTGTCGCCGCGTCCGAAGCGCACCAGCACGACCTGACCAGGCCGGAGCTCGGTTATGCCGTAGCGTCGCAAGGTTTCCATGTGGACAAAGATATCTTCGGTCCCCTCGCCCCTCGTCAGGAAGCCAAAACCCTTCGTGCGGTTGAACCACTTGACCAGGGCCCGCTCGAGGCCGCTCTCCGGGCTGACGGTAACGTGGGTGCGCTGTTCCTGCTCTGCCGGATGCACCGCCGTCGAGGCATCCATGGACAGGACGCGGAAAGCCTGCAGCCCGCGCTCGCCCTGTTTCACCAGGCAGACGACCCGCGCGCCCTCGAGCGCCGTCTGGAAGCCGTCCTTTCGAAGACAAGTCACATGGAGGAGGATATCACCCGAGACGCCGTCGTCCGGAAGAATGAACCCGTAGCCCTTGGCCACGTCGAACCATTTGATCGCGCCGGCGATTTCGACAAGCTCGGCGGAGTCGCCGCCATTGTCCCGCTTCAAGGCGTCGTCAAGGCTTGCGTCCCGCCTCGTTAAAGAGGCTTTTTCCCCCATAAGAATGCCCCCTTTTTCCAACTGAACCGCAACTGATTCTTGCCAAGAGATTAACACTGCGGCTTCCGGGGTGTGCAAGGGCTGACGTGCCTTTTTTCACCGTTCAGCACCGGAAAGGCTGAATTGCTGTTTGCCGGCGCTTCCCGGAGACGATTGGCGAGGCCCCAAAAACCGATCCCGCCGCCGCTATTGTCGGACGATTGCCCTTTCGTCGGGTGGCCCCTATGGTGCCTCACAACCCCAACAAGCCGAGGAAGCCGCCATGCGCTATCTGCACACAATGGTCCGCGTCGCCGATATCGACCAATCGCTCGATTTCTACTGCAACAAGCTCGGCCTGAAGGAGGTCCGCCGCTATGAAAACGAGCAGGGCCGCTACACGCTGATCTTCCTCGCCGCGCCCGAAGACGAGCAGAGCGGCATCAACGAGAAGGCGCCGCTGGTCGAGCTGACCTACAATTGGGACCCTGAGGACTACAAGGGCGGCCGCAATTTCGGCCACCTCGCCTATGAGGTCGACGATATCTACGCCACCTGCCAGAAGCTGATGGACAGCGGCGTGACCATCAACCGTCCGCCGCGCGACGGCAACATGGCCTTCATCCGCTCGCCGGACGGCATCTCGATCGAGCTGCTGCAGAAAGGCCCCGCCAAGGCCAAGGCCGAGCCATGGGCCTCGATGGCGAACACGGGCGTCTGGTAGAACCGGCGGTCCCGCGCCGATTTGACCGGCCGCCGCTGGCGTTTCGCCAGATGCTGCCTATCTACCGGGAATTGGCGTCAGCCTCATCCAGGCTGGCGTTTCTTCATCCGCCAGGAGAACTTCATGTTGACCAGCCGCGCCGATGTCGCCACCGAACATGCCAGCCGCTACCTGCAGCAGCTTTGCAAGCACTGGTCGCACAAATTCCCGGTTGAGTTCGACCCGCGCCACGGCGCCATCCAGCTCTCGATCGGCCGCACCGTGATGGACGCCGACGATCATGCGCTGCACATCGCTTTGGCCGCCGACGACGAAGCTTCGCTGGACCGGTTGGAGACAGTGGTCGCCGACCATATCAAGCGCTTCGCCTTCCGCGAGGAATTGAGCTTCGACTGGCAAAAGGCCGCCTGACAATCGGCGATCACCCGCCGGCTTTTCCAGCCATATCGAGCAGCGCCAGGACGCTGCGCCAGTTGCGCGCCGTGCCCGGCACCTTCAAGGTACGCGGGATCAGATTGGCGAAGACCGATTTGCCGAGCCCGTCCGGCGCGTGAAGATAAAGCACGTCGCCCTTGATCTCGAAACGCTCGGGGCCGGTGCATTTGTCGGCGAGCCGCTGCGTCTCCTCGGCGGTCGGTTCCCGCTCCAGCGCATAGGCATGCAGCTTGGTCGGTTCGCCGGCGACCTCGGGATAGGGATTGTCCTTCACCAGCCGCTCGAACCAGCCGGCGTCGCGCACCATGATGCGCGAGTGAAAACCCCATTTCTTCTCGAAGGCCGTTTCGATCTCCTTGGTCAGCGCCGCCGCACCCCCATTCTTCGCCCGGAACACGACATTGCCGCTCTGCATATAGGTCGCGACATCGGTGAAGCCGAGGCCTTCGAAGAAGGCTTTGAGGTCCGCCATCTTGACGATGCGGTTGCCGCCGACATTGATGCCGGAAAACAGCGCGACGAAGACCGTGCCTTGTTTTGCGCTCATATGATGAAGCCCGCCAGCGTCTCGTTGTCGGTGATATCCTGATACTGCACGCCCTCGGCGTCGAAATTGGCCTTCAGCAAGTCGAAATTGCGCCGGTCCTTGGTCTCGATGCCGATCAGCACCGAGCCGAAATTGCGCGCAGACTTCTTCAGATATTCGAAGCGGGCGATATCGTCGTCGGGACCGAGCATTTCGAGGAAATCGCGCAGCGCGCCCGGCCGCTGCGGAAAGCGGATGATGAAATACTTCTTCAGCCCCTCGAAGCGCAGCGCCCGCTCCTTCACGTCCGGCAGCCGCTCGAAATCGAAATTGCCGCCGGAGACAACCGCGACAATGGTCTTGCCCCTGATCTCCTTGCGTGAAAAATCCTTCAGCGCATCGATCGCCAGCGCCCCGGCCGGCTCCAGCACCACGCCCTCGACATTGAGCATCTCGATCATCGTGGCGCAGAGCCGGTTTTCCGGAACCAGCCGGACGGCATCGGCGGTGAAGTCCTTGAGGTGGCGCAGTGGCTCGCGGCCGATCTCGGCCACCGCGGCGCCGTCGACGAAATTGTCGACCTTGGCGAGCTTGACCCGCTTGCCGCTGGCCAGGCTCTCACGCAGGCTCGGCGCGCCCGCCGGCTCGCAGAAAACGAAGCGCGGGTCGCGATGCTGGTCGGCGAAATAATGAGTCACGCCGGCGGCAAGGCCGCCGCCGCCGACGGGAAGCATGACGATATCGGGCACACGCCCACCCGGCATCTGGGCCGCAATCTCATAGGCGACCGTCGCCTGTCCCTCGATGATGTCCTTGTGGTCGAAGGGCGGCACCATATGCGCGCCGGCGCTTTCGGTGAATTCGAAGGCGGCGCGGTAGCAGTCGTCGAAGAAGTCGCCGACCAGCCTGATCTCGACGAAATCGCCGCCGAACAGCCGCGTCTTGTCGATCTTCTGCTGCGGCGTCGTCACCGGCATGAACACGACGCCCTTTTTTCCGAAATGCCGGCAGACGAAGGCAAAACCTTGCGCATGGTTGCCGGCCGAGGCGCAGACGAACAGCTCGGCATTATTGCCGGCGGCAAGCGCCTTGCGGAAGAAATTGAAGGCGCCCCTGATCTTGTAGGAGCGCACCGGCGTCAGGTCCTCGCGCTTCAAAAGGATGCGGGCGCCGGTCTTCTTCGACAGATAGTCGTTCTCCTGGAGCGGCGTTTCCGGAAAGATTTCGCGGATCGCTTCGGCGGCCACAGCGACGCGGGCGGAAAAGCTGTTCACGACAAGTCCCTCATTTTCGATCTCGCCGGCACGCGCCACCATCCTGCCGGTGCCGGCAAACCTTCCTGCCGCCCTTTTGGCTTTCGCGCAACACCACGATGGTCCTCGCCCGGCGCTGAGCTAATTTCCGCTGGACACGACTTACTTTAGCCGCACTTCGGCTGTCCGGGAGATTTCCGCGGAGGTGGACGGCCAATCGCGGCCAAAGTGGAATTGCAGTGGAAGTGTCGACGTGCGGTTGAAGACAATTCTCATTATTGCCCTTGCCCTGCTGACGGTGGGCTGCGCGGGTCCCCAGACGCAGGAAATCCTGGGCAGCGTCGTCGTGCCTACGCAGGCGACCGAGATCGCGGGCAATCATTCGATCTTCATCGCCACCACGCGCAAGCGGTCCGACGACCCGAACAAGGTCTTCGACGGCGAACGCTCCGCGACGCTGAACTATGCCCGCGTCAGCGTCACCGTTCCGCCCGTTCACCAGGTCGGCCAGATCGAGCGCCGTTCGCGCGGCAAGTCGGACGACCCGACCAAGTATTTCATGGCCTCGGAAGTCGTCGGCTACGATACGCAGCCGAAATTCAGCAGCGCCCTCAACGCTGACATCGACGCCCGCGGCGGACGTGTGATGGTCTTCGTCCATGGCTACAACACCGGCTTCGACGACGCCGTCTACCGGCTCACCCAGATCGTCCATGATTCCGGCTATCCGGGCACACCCGTGCTGTTCTCCTGGGCTTCCGGTGCCAAGACCACCGACTATGTCTACGACAAGGAAAGTGCCGCCGCCGCGCGCGACCAGTTGGAAGTGACGCTCAGGATGCTGGCGCAGACCGGTGCCCGGCGCATCGACATTGTCGCCCATTCAATGGGAACCTGGGTGACGATGGAGACGCTGCGCCAGCTCGCCATCACCGGCGACCGCGATCTGAGCGGCAAGCTCGGTGATGTCGTGCTCGCCTCGCCCGACATCGATGTCGACGTCTTCAAGAGCCAGATGCGCCGCTACGGCAAGCCGGACAAGCCCTTCATCCTGCTCCTGTCGGATGACGACCGGGCGCTGCGGCTTTCCGGCCTGATCGCCGGCTCGCGGCCGCGCGTCGGCGACTATCGGGACGCCGCCGACCTCGCCTCCTATGGCGTCACGGTGGTTGACCTTTCCAAAATGAAGGGCGGCGACAGCTTCAATCACACCAAATTCGCCGACAACCCGATGATGGTGCAGATGATCGGACAGCGGCTTCGCGAGGACGATGGATTTGCCAGCGATCGCGACGTCACCGACCGCATCCGCCAACTGGCGGCGCAGTAGTCCCAACCGCGCAGTTTCTGCGTTGCATAGACTTTGAACTGGACCCGGCCGCTCTCTGCCTTTATCGGAGTAATGGAGAGCTTTGCCGCCCTTGGGGGACCCCGGGTGACTGTGCATGTGAAGATCGTTGTCGGCCTTGCCTTCGCGCTCGCCCTCGCCGGCTGCGCCGGTCCCACGCACGACCTTCTCAACCGCAAGGCGGTTGCGGCGCCGGCCTCCGACATTGCCGCCACGCATGAGATCTTCGTCGCCACCACCCGCCAGCAGGCGACGAAGGACCCCCGCCAGGTGTTCGACGGCGACCGATCGCTGACCACCAGCTACGCCCGCGTCGACGTCACCGTGCCGAAGATCCACCAGGTCGGCGCGATCGAGCGCGCCAAGGGCTCGGCCGACAGTAATCCCGCCAAGCAGTTCACCGCCACCGATGTCGTCCACTATGGCGACGCGCAGCAATTCGCCAAGGCGGTCGGCGCCGACATCTCCATGCGAGGCGACCGCGCTTTGATCTTCGTGCACGGCTTCAACAATGGTTTCGACGACGGCATCTATCGCATCACGCAGATAGCGCATGACACCAAATATCCAGGCACCCCGGTGTTGTTCTCATGGGCATCGAGCGCCAAGGCGACCGGCTATATCTACGACAAGGACAGCGCCAACGCCGCGCGCGACGACCTCGAGGCGACGCTTAGAATGCTGGCCAGGACACGGATCAAGAGCATCGACATCATTGCTCATTCGATGGGAACCTGGCTGACGATGGAAGCGCTGCGCCAGCTCGCCATCACCGGCGACCGCGACCTCGGCGGCAAGCTCGGCTATGTCATCCTCGCCTCGCCCGACATCGACGTCGATGTCTTCAAGAAGCAGATGATCCGATATGGCAAGCCGGACAAGCCCTTCGCCATCCTGCTTTCGGGCGACGACCGCGCGCTCAAGCTGTCGAGCTTCATTTCCGGCGACAAGCCGCGCGTCGGCGACTACGGCAACGCCGCCGACCTCGCGAGCTACGGGGTGGTCGTGGCCGACCTTACCAAGACCAAGGGCGGCGACGGCGGCCTGAACCATGCCAAATTCGCCGATAACCCGATCCTGGTGCAATTGCTCGGCGACCGGCTGCGCACGCCGGCAGCGCTGCGAGCGGGCGAACCGCAGGGAGCCGGGTTGGACAATATCGGCCAAGGCCTCGGCAAAGCCGTGGGATCGGTGGCCGAGGTGGTCATCACCACGCCGTTCAAAGTGCTGACCATAGCCACCGGCGGCGAATAGCGCCGCTCCCGCTCAGACAAAGAGGTCGACCTTCTGGAAGGTCCTCACGTCGACCAGGCCGACATCCGAGATCCTGAGCTCCGGGATGACGACCAGCGCCAGCAGCGAGTGCTGCATATAGGCGTTGTTGAGCGAGCAGCCGACCTTGCACATGGCCTCTGTCAATTGCTCGGCTTTCGCCGCGACGATCTCGGCGCGTTCGTCCGACATCAGGCCGGCGATCGGCATCTCGACCAGCGCCAGTTCCTTGCCCTTGGAATAGAGCACCACGCCGCCGCCCACCTCGCCCAGCCGGTTGACGGCCAAAGCCATGTCTTCCTTGTTGGTGCCGACGACGATGATGTGGTGCGCGTCATGCGCCACGCTCGATGCCATCGCGCAGTCTTCCACATAGCCGAAACCGGAGACGAAGGCGTTGGTGACGCCGCCCGTGCCGCGATGGCGCTCGACCAGGGCGATCTGGCAGATGTCGTTGCGCCGATCCATGGCGACCAACCCGTCCTCGACGGGCAGATCGGCCTCCAGCGCCCGCGTCGGCGCCTGGTTCTCGATCACGCCGATCACCCGCGCCCGCACCTCGTTGGCGCCCTGCGGCGCCGCAATGTCGAAATCCTTCGCCGCGAGCTTCTTGCCGAGCTTGACCGTGTTCTTCGCGGATTGCGGATAGTCATAGGCGGGGATGTCGATCTCGAGCTTGCCGGCCTTCGCCAGCTTGACGCCGCGGCCATAGACCTCGTCTATGGCCATCTGGGCAAGGTCTGAAACGATCAGCAGGTCGGCCAGTCGCCCCGGCGCGATAGAGCCGATATCGCGCTCCAGCCGGAAATGCTGCGCGGTGTTGAGCGTCGCCATCTGGATCGCGGTCACCGGCTTCAGGCCCTGTTGGATGGCATGCCGCACCACCCGGTCCATATGGCCTTCATGCACCAGCGTGCCGGAATGGCTGTCGTCGGTGCACAGGATGAAGTTGCGCGGGTCGATGCCGCCTTCGGTCACCGCCTTGATCTGTGCCGCGACGTCGTACCAGGCCGAACCAAGCCGCAGCATCGCCTTCATGCCCTGGCGCACACGCGCGATCGCGTCCTCGGCGCGCGTGCCTTCATGGTCGTCCTCCGCGCCTCCCGCGACATAGCCGTGGAACGGCAGGCCGAGATCGGGCGATGCATAGTGCCCGCCCACCGTCTTGCCGGCCTTGACTGTCTCGGCGATCTCGCCCGACATCACCGGATTGTTGGCGGCGACGCCGGGGAAATTCATCACCTCGCCGAGCCCGATGATGTTTTCCCAGGTCATGGCCTCGGCCACGTCGGCGACCGTCAACTCGGCGCCGGCGTGCTCTAGCCCCGGCGCCGACGGCACGCAGGACGGCATCTGCACATGCACGTTGACCGGCATCGCGACCGCCTCGTCATGCATGAGCCGCACGCCCGGCAGTCCAAGCACATTGGCGATCTCGTGCGGATCGATGAACATCGAGGTGGTGCCATGCGGGATCACCGCGCGGCAGAACTCCGTTACCGTCACCATGCCGCTTTCGACATGCATATGCGCGTCGCAGAGGCCAGGCACCAGATAGCGCCCGCCGGCATCGACGACCTTGGTCCCCGCCCCGATGGCGTGCCCGGCGTTCGGCCCGCAATAGGCAAAGCGGCCGGCGGCGATCGCGATGTCGGTGCCGGGGATGATCTCGCCCGAATGGACATTCACCCACCGGCCGTTCCGGATGACCAGATCCGCGGGTTTTCGGCCCATCGCGACATCGACCAGATGTGTCGCGACCTCCGTCCACGGCTTTGGCTTTGCGGCGCTGGTCGGCTTGGCGTTGGTCATGGGCGAGTCCTCTTGCATAAGCCACTTTGGCAAATGTCGGCGCGTGGAGCCAGAGCGTCAGGTCGTAAACCACTGTTGCAGAGATGCAATTCCGTTCAGCGGCGAAAGGGGCTAGTCTTTCCCAAGGAGTCTTTCGGAACCGCCATTTCGGAGTGCTCGATGCGTCGACTGACGCTCGCCAGTGCCGGCTTTCTTGCCCTGCTGTCCGGGTCTGCCTGGGCGGCGGATCTAGGCGCTGATCTGCCGATGACCGCGCCTGGCTTCGACTGGACCGGCTATTATGCCGGCATGCAGGCCGGCTATGGCTGGGGCCGGTCCGACATCACCGTCGATGGCGGTTCGGTCAAGCCCGACATCGACGGCGGTTTTGTCGGCGGCCATGTAGCGGGGCTCTGGCAGTTCGACCAGGCCGTGATCGGCGCCGAGGCCGACCTCAACTACGCCTCGATCGACGGCACTGCCGATGCCGGCCCGGCAGGCACGTTCGGCACGGACGTCAAATGGTTCGGATCGATCGATGCCAAGGCCGGCTACGCCGCTGATCGCGTGCTGCTCTATGGCATCGGCGGCATCGCTTTCGCCGGCATCGAGAACTCGCAGGCGGCAGGCACGACTTTTGCCCGAACCCGCACCAGCACCGGCTGGACGCTCGGCGCCGGCGTCGACTACGCCTTGACCAACAATGTCGTCGTCGGCGCGCAATACCGCTACTACGATTTCGGCAAGGAGCATTTCGACGCTTCGGACACCTTCACGGAACGCGACCAGGACGTGAAGCTGCAGACGCTCGGCGTGAATTTCAGCTATAAATTCTGAGGCTTGCCGCCGTCGTGGCGGCTCCGTCTCTTATTGCCTCTTGAAATCAGGCTCTTGAAAATCAAATGGCCGGCGCCCGCAGGGGGCGGGGGAATGGCTACGGCCTGATAGACGCCGGCCTCGGCGGATCGATCCGCCGTATGGCAAACATGAGCGTTCTCGCAGCAGACCGTAATTCCGCGATCGCGCCACTTTCCAATTACCTGCCCCGCCTGAACCGAACATGGCGGATACGCTTCGCCGACGAGGCTGCAGCCGGTTGGTCAGGATCGGTTCGATGCCGGCCTTCCCGCCGGCATCGCGGCCAGGCACTCCTCCAGCAGCCGAAGTCGCGCTTTTTGCCAGCGCAGCGTATGCCCAACCTCGTGCAGGTTACATCTTGCCTTCGAATTGGCTGCCTCGATCAGCCCCCGCTCGAGCCGATCGATCTCGCTGCGCAACTGACGCGCCTCCGCCTCCCGCAGCCCTCTGATCCAACCTGCCCCACGCATGGTTCCAGCACCAAAGCCGGCCCCATGCTCGCAGACAAAGGCTAATGAGATCGGTTTGCGGAACCCGGCATTTTAAACATCACTAATGTTAAATCTATGCGGCGGATCACCCACGCAAACTGCGGACGATCCGAAACATCGCTTGACGGCCCATGTCAGGCATCTGAAAAGGGCACGCCTGCGGACGTGGCGGAATTGGTAGACGCAAGGGACTTAAAATCCCTCGATCTCTGATCGTACGGGTTCGATTCCCGTCGTCCGCACCAACCTTCGCTCTTCGACGAGTCCTCCGAGCCTTGCTGAAGAGAGGAGCTTCGGGTGGCAGGCCCCCAACGCCGAAACATCGTAGCCGAAGACAGGCTCAAACCTTCATCGGGTTGAGCTTCAGGTGCTGGAGCAGGATGATTGTCTTGGCGTCGACGATGCGGCCGTCGGCGATGGCGGCCAGCGCCTCGTCCAGTGGTATTTCCAGAACCTCGATGTCCTCGCCTTCCTCCGGCGCGCCGCCGCCGTCGGAAATGCGGTCGGCCGGCGAATAGCGCGCGGTGAAGAACCACAGCCGCTCCGTCACGCTGCCCGGGCTCATGAACGGCGAGAACAGCCGCTCGATGTCCTTCAACCGGTAACCCAGTTCCTCTTCCGCTTCCTTGCGGATGGCGGTTTCAGGGTCGTTTTCGTCGAGCAGCCCGGCGCAGGCCTCGATCAGCGGCTCGCGGTGACCCACGGCGTAAGCCGGGAAGCGGAACTGCCGCACCAGGAGCACGGTCGAGCGTTGCGGATCGAACGGCAGGATCACCGCGCCGTCGCCGCGATCGTAGGTCTGCCGGATCTGCGTCTCCCATTGCCCGTCGCGGCGGCGATAGTCGAGCACCGTCTTCTTCAGCACCGCCCAGTCGTCCGAAAGGACCTCTTCCGAACGGATGCGAACGCGATCTTCCATGACGACCTCCGTATTGGCCGCAAAGGGATAGAGCAATTTCAGGAAAAGTGTGAAGCGGTTTTCCGTCCGAAATTGCGTCAAAAGAATAGAGCGGCGAAAGATGACCCGCGCAATCCTGGAAACCGACTGGTCCAGCGGCAGTTTCACCGGCTCGTGTCTGGCGCGAAGCACCGCGACTGCCTAGATAGCGGTATCTTCCCAGGAGCCCGCTTCATGACGTCATCGCTTTTCCAGCCGATCACCCTCGGCGACCTCACCTTCCCCAATCGCATCGCGGTCGCCCCCATGTGCCAGTATTCGGCCGAGGACGGCTCGGCTAGCGACTGGCATCTCCATCACTGGATGAACCTGGCAATGTCGGGCGCCGGCATGGTCACCGTCGAGATGACCGATGTCGAGCGGCGCGGGCGCATCACACATGGCTGTCTTGGCCTCTATTCGGACGACAATGAGGCGGCCGCCAAGCGCACGCTCGACGCCGCCAGGCGCGTCGCCGCGCCCGGCACGAAGTTCGGCGTCCAGCTTGCCCATGCCGGCCGCAAGGCCTCCAACCGCCGACCCTGGGAAGGCGGCGGTCCGCTGCAGCCCGGCGAAGATCCCTGGCAGACGGTTTCTGCCTCGGCCATCGCCTATGACACGGGCTGGAATGTGCCGCACGCGCTGGAGGATGAGGAGATTCTTGAGCTCATCGCGCGTTTTGCGCAGTCGGCGGTGCGCGCCGAACGCGCCGGCTTCGACTTTGCCGAACTGCACGCCGCGCATGGCTATCTGATCTTCCAGTTCCTCTCGCCGCTCTCCAACCAGCGGACCGACCGCTGGGGCGGGTCACTCGAAAACCGCATGCGCTTTGCGGTCGAAATCGCCAGGGCGGTCAGGAAGGCCGCTCCGTCCATAATGCTGGGCGCGCGCCTCTCGGTGAAGGAATGGGTCGACGGCGGTTTTGACATCGAGGACGCGATCGAGGTGGTCAAGGCGCTGAAGGCCGAGGGCATCGCCTATATCTGCTGCTCCAGCGGCGGCAATTCACCCCTGCAGCAGGTGCCGCCCGGCCCCGGCTACCAGGTGCATCTGGCGGAAGCCGTGCGCAACGGCGCCGGCATTCCGACGCGCGCCGTGGGGCTGATCGACGATCCGAGCCAGGCCGAGGCGATCGTCGCCGATGGTCGCGCCGACATGGTGGCGCTGGCGCGCGCCTTCCTCGCCGACCCGCGCTGGGGCTGGCGCGCGGCGGCGGCGTTCGGCGAGGAGATCCATCCCGCGCCCCAGCTGGCACGTTCGGTGACGACGATGCGGCATTGGATGAAGGCTGCCGGCTAGAGCAATTCCAGGAAAGTGCGCGCGGTTAGGCTCGGCGACTTCGCCGTGGTCTTCCGTCCGGAATTGCGTCAAAACGAAACCGGAAATCAGCGGGGGCCTGAGACGTTTGGGCGCAGGATCCTCGCCACAACTGCAACCAATTTGGCCGCTTTACGTTGGCGGCCATGATAGACAGCAAACCTTTTGAGAAGCCGGTGGTGGTCGAGCTCGGCCATGTCGGCAAATATCGCCAGATAAGCAGCACCCGCGGGGCCGCCGAGTGCCTGATGACCGTTTGGCCGCTCAATCGCGGCGAGCGCCATCGTGATGCTCTCGACACTTGCCTCAAAGCGCTGGAAGGGTATCGTTCGCCAGCGGACGCACGTCGCGCCCTTATCGAGGCGGCCAGGGAATCGGATGTGCTGGTTCCCGAGGACAGGCTGCTCGACGGAAAGCTGCACTGAGCAATTCCAGGAAAAGTGTGATCGGTTTTCCGTCCGGAATTGCGTAGAAACGTACTAGCACGCTTCTTAACCGGAGGATTTCATGGCGAAGCTGACTTACAAGATCGTCGAGCATGATGGCGGCTGGGCCTACAAGGTCGGCTCGACGTTTTCCGAGACTTTCCGCACCCACCAGGAGGCGCTGCGCGCCGCCGAGATCGCCTCGTCCGAGCAGCAGGTCGCCGGAACCACCGACGGCATCCAGTATGAGGATGCCGAAGGAAAGTGGCACGATGAGCTTGCCGACGGCCGCGACCGGCCGCAGACCGAAGTATCGGACTGAGTTTTACCCGCGCCCGCGGCCGACGATGCCCGAGCCTTCATGCCGGCCGCTGGCGGGGTGCCAGAGCAATTCCAGGAAAAGCGCGTAGCGGTTTTCCGTCCGAATTGCGTAGAAACAAAGAGTTGGGGCGGGCCAGCGATTCCATCAAACGCTGAACCGCTCAAGGCTTATTTGCCGCAGTACTGGTCGTTGACGTTACCGCTGGCATTGGCGTCCGGTCCGGGCGTGCTCGACGCGCACGGTCCCACGGGGCCGGGATTGCCGAGCGTATTGAGGCCGGAAGCGTCACCACCCGCGATGCTGCCCGTGGTGGTCCGGTCGATCGGCCGCTCGCTCGAGGCCGAATTGCCGCTGTGCCACCACGACCAGTCGTCGGACGACTGCGCCATCGCCGCGCCACTCAGGGCCAATACGAGCGCCGAGGCTGCTATGATTTTCCTAAGCATTGGAGTCTCCATTCTGTTGGTCGCCGAAGATTTGACCGGCGACGTGGCTGAAACCCGGGGTTGCAGGCAAAGGTTCCAGCGGGGAGATCACGATGAATCGCGGCGGTCGACACGTTTATGTGACGGTTCTGTGAGGCGTCAGAGGCTCAACACCGACTGATGCGCGCAATTGCGGCGAAAACTCAATTCACGCCCGCGAAGGCGCGTGCGGCGATACGTTGGATGAACGCGACGACCCGTTCGGCTTCCACAAATTGCGGCATGTGGCCGAGACCTTCGACCCGCTCGAAGTCGAGTCCCTGGATCTTGTCCAGCATCGGTTCGCCATGGACAGCTTCGCCAATGACGCGGTCGGCGCTGCCGAACAGAATGCCGGTCGGCATCGCTATTTCGCCATAGCGCTTTTCGATGCGATCAAGATCCTGCTCGACCGCCACGAAGTCGGTGGACGTCGCGAAATAGTGGGACGGGCGCAAGCCGAGCCATCCCCCGCCGGCGACCATGTAGTCCGCGGGAACCACTTGCGGTGCGAAGATGAACCTCAGCGTCGGCTGCGCGTAACGCAGGCTGAGTGGTATCGCCGCCGTATAGGCCAGGACCCGGCGCAGCAGCGGCGATGGAATATAGAGCAGGTCGAACCGCTGACGTGTCCTCGCTTCCAGATGCGTCAGCGGCGACAGCAGCGCGATGCCGGAAATCGCCGTCGGATGCTCGGTCGCCAGCGCAAGTGCGACGGCGCCGCCCAGCGAATGGCCGACGATCAGAGGTCGTTCCAGCCGCAGTTCCTCGATGAAGCGCCGCACGACGTGCGCCTGTTCTGGCAGCCGGCCGGTCGCGCCGCTCTCCCGAACCGAATAGCCCGAGCCCGGCCGGTCGAGCGCGATCAGGCGGTAGCCGGCGCCGAAGCGTCCGAACAGCGTATGGCGGAAATGGTGGAGTTGGGCGCCCAACCCATGCAGAAGAACGATCGGCCTGCCCTCGCCTTCTTCCACGTAATGGATGCGGTTGCCGTCGATCTCGACGAATTTTCCGCAAGCCGGCACCAGCCTTTCGGCCCTCGCCGCGATCCGCCATGTCGCGAGCATCAGGACGAGCAGGACAAGCGCGGCCGCGGCGAGCAAGCCCGCGAGCAGCCACAGGACGATCAATATCAGCATGGTTTCATCCGCCCCCGACCGACCGCACCATATCCGCAACGGCCGCCGCCACAAGCGCGCATCCGGCTTTCGCATTGCGGACGGCCTCAGGCCGCGTTATCTCAGGCGAGCTTTCGCGCCGGAGTCCGCCATGCCTGAAATCGTCACCGCCGCCATGCTCGTCATCGGCGACGAAATCCTCTCCGGCCGCACCAAGGACAAGAATATCGGCCATCTCGCCGACATCATGACGGCGATCGGCATCGACCTGAAGGAAGTGCGCATCGTCCCCGACGAGGAAGACGAGATCGTTGCGGCGGTGAATGCCGTGCGCGCCCGTTATGCCTACGTCTTCACCACCGGCGGCATCGGCCCCACGCATGACGACATCACCGCCGATTCCATCGCCAAGGCTTTCGGCGTGCCCTGCGAATACGACGCCAAGGCCTACGCCCTGCTCGAGGCAAGCTATGCCGGGCGTGGCATCGAATTCACCGAAGCGCGCAAGCGCATGGCGCGCATGCCGCGCGGCGCCGACCTTATCGACAATCCCGTCTCCGTCGCGCCGGGTTTCCGCATCGGCAATGTCCATGTCATGGCCGGCGTGCCGTCGATCTTCCAGGCCATGCTCGACAATGTCGTGCCGACGCTCAAGGCCGGCACGAAGATGCTGTCGGCCACGGTGCATTGCCCGTTTGGCGAAGGCCTGATCGGCGGGCCGCTGGCCGAGATCCAGAAGGCGCATCCCGACACCATCATCGGCTCTTATCCCAAATATGGCGACGGCAAGTTCTGGACCGAGCTCGTCGTCCGCGCCCGCAGCGAGGAAGCGCTCGAGGCCGCGCGCAAGGATGTCGAGGCGATGGTGGCGGGCTTGGCCAGGGCAGGCTGACCCGGCGTTAGGCTGGAACCAGTCAACGCGCTGAGGCGTTCCCTTGCCGCGCACGCACGTAGCGCAAGCAATTGAGGGAACGATCATGCGCTTCAAGACAATCGTCGCCATTTTGCAGAACGAGCAAGACGCCGAGCGCGTTCTCGATTGCGCCCTTCCGCTTGCCGAAAGGTTCGAGAGCCATCTCGTCGGCATCCATGCCGAGTCGTTGCCCGTTCCCTACACGTCGGCCACCGGCTTCCCGGACACCGAATTCCTCCAGGTCTCGGCCGAGATGAACAAGGAACGCGCCGGCAAGCTGCAGGCCTATTTCCTGAAGCGGGTTGAGGAATCCGGCCTGTCCTTCGAATGGCGAAGCCTGGAAAGCTTCTCCGGCGACAGCGCGCTGACCGGCATAACGAGCGTGCGCGCCGCCGATCTGATCATCGCCGCGCAGCGTGACACCGGTGGCGACCCGAGCGCCGATGTCGACACACTGGTCTATGATGCCGGCCGGCCGGTTCTGGTCGTGCCCCATGCCGGGCCTCTGATCACCACCTTCAGACGCGTGCTGCTCGCCTGGAATGGCAGCAAGGAGGCCGCTCGCGCAGCCTTCGATGCCCTGCCTTTCATCGCCGAGGCCGACAAGACGGACATTCTCGTCATCGACCCGCCCGAGACGCTGGATGAATCTCCGGAAGCGGCCGGCGCCGAGATCGCAGCGGCCTTGTCGCGTCACGGCGCCAATGTCAGCGTCTGCGTGCAGAAATCCGGCGGCACTTCGGTCGATGACATGATTCAGGCCAGGATCGCCGAATCCGGCGCCGACCTTCTGGTGCTCGGCGCCTACAGTCACTCCTGGCTGCGCCAGCTTCTGTTCGGCGGCGTTACCCGCACGGTGCTGCGCACGACGAATGTGGCGGCTTTCCTATCGCGTTGAGCATCCCTCGAAAGCGGGAGCCAGCTTCAGGGCAACACCTTTGCAAGTCTGACGGGCGTCGCTTGAATCCGGTTGAGCGCGGTGCCCGAGTCCACAGCCGTCGCCGGCCCTGCTCTTGCCAAGCCTGGCGCTTTCCGGCTAATTCCGCCTGCATTCCAGTGTTTCTGCGCGCCACGGCGCGCCTTGCGGAGTGCGCGAACCATGTCCCTTCCCGAAAAAGCCTTTCCCGTCTCTTGGGACCAGTTCCACCGCGACGCCCGTGCGCTTTCCTGGCGGCTTTCCGGCGCCAGCAAGGGACAATGGAAAGCGATCGTCTGCATCACCCGCGGCGGCCTGGTGCCGGCGGCCATCATTGCGCGCGAGCTCGGCATCCGCATCATCGAGACGGTATGCGTCGCCTCCTACCATGACTATAGCAGCCAGGGTCAGCTGCAGGTCCTGAAGGAGATTTCGCCGCCGCTGCTCGCCGATGACGGGGCCGGCGTGCTGATCATCGACGACCTGACCGATACCGGCAAGACGGCCGGCATCGTGCGCGCCATGATGCCGAAGGCGCATTTCGCGACCGTCTATGCCAAGCCGAAGGGCCGTCCTCTGGTTGACACATTCGTCACCGAGGTCAGCCAGGACACCTGGATCTACTTTCCGTGGGACATGGGCTTCACTTACCAGAAGCCGATCGCGGACGATCATGTCGGCTGAACGGCCGTCATATTTTCCAGAGGATCTGCCTCAAAGGAGCGGCGTGTAGTCGAACCAATGAGCGCGTCTACTTTGTGAGATTGACCTTTTCTGGCGGCATTTTCCCACGGAGTGAAGTTTTTTACTTTTAAAGCCCATAATTCGCCGTAAGATTCGTAAGGTGGCAAACGATTCTGGAGGCTGGGGGCAGCTTTCTTCCGATGTTGACGAGGCCGACAACGCACAACCAGATGGCCGAAAGAGTCCGGCGACTCTTCGGCAAGGCGCCGTGCCGCCTGCAGGTTGCCGCCCTGCCCTGGCGTGAAGGCGAAGATGGCGTCGAGATCATGCTGATCACCAGCCGCGACACCGGGCGTTGGGTTCTGCCGAAGGGCTGGCCGGAGGCCAGGGAACCGCTTTGCGAGGCCGCCGCCCGTGAAGCAGGCGAGGAAGCCGGCTTGCGCGGCACCGTCTCGCATCTTGAAGCCGGCCGTTATTTCTATGCCAAGGTCCTCGCCTCCGGCGAGGAAGTGCCCTGCGAAGTCCTGGTCTTTCCGCTGCATGTCGACCGCATCGCCGACCGCTGGAAAGAGAAGCGCGCACGGACGCGCAAATGGGTTGGCGCGACCGAGGCGGTCGAAATGATCAACGAGCCGGACCTTTGCCAGATCATTGCCGGTTTTTGCGCCGCGCCGCACACCTTCGTCTGATCGTCAGACGCGACCGAAATCATCGGAACTCAGTCGGGTCCAGCGGTCGCCCATCAATCCGCCGATAAAGATGTCGCCGGAGCGCACCGCTTCCGCGACCTCGGCGATGCGAGAGCGTACCATCGTGCCGCCGGCATAGCGGAAGAAGAGACGGTTGTAGCCGAAGAGGTGCGGCAGGAACCTGGCTTGTGTCTGGCCGGTTATGCCCACGCAGCCCATCTCCCGCGCAGCCGCGATAAGGCCGTCCAGCGTCGCGCCCCAGTGGGGTCCGGGCGCCTGGATCTGCAACAGGTTCGCGATGCCGCCAGCCTGCCCGTAGAAGGCATGACAACCGACCATCTTGCCTGCTTCGTCATAAGTCCCGCCGAAATGAAGTGGCCCGTCGGCCTGCTTTTCGGCCGCCAGCGCGAGCAGCCGCGGCAGTTCGCCATCCTTCCAGCTCGGTCGAAGAGCAAAATCGGACATCAGTGCCGGCAGCCGCTCCGCAAACTGCGCGGCATCGATCCGCTCATGGTGGATCCGTCGCGACGATGAAGGCTGGACCGGGGGCTCGAGCCGTCTTCCCGCGAGAGCATCGAACGCTCGCGCACAGGGGCCGAGCGCCAGCCGAGCCAGCCCGGGCCATTTACGCTGCAGCAAGGCGGCGGCCATGGCGCCCGGCTGAAAAACACAGGTCCATTCCAGACAGTGCACCGGCAAGAGCTGATACTTCATCGGACGCGCGAAGGCCAAGGATGTCCGGTTGGCCGAATCAGTCAGATATAGATCGAACTCGCCCTGATGCAGGGCACGCAGCAATTGCGGTCCGGCCCAACCGTGATCGGTGCTGGAATCGGTCATGAAGGGACCGATGATGGCCGCATTCAATGCCGTTCCATTGAGCTCATAGCGGGCCTTCAGAACGCCCATGAACCCGCCCAGGCCGCCCTGCGGGTTTATCTGGACAAGGGCCTTGTTCTCACCGCCGTCAAGATAAAGCTTTCCCATATAGTCCGCCGTCTGCGCGACGGCGTGATCGCGAAGGCGGCGACGACGGAACTTCGTCAGGAAGAGTGCGGCGACGCGCTCGAGATCTTCAGCGGCAAGCGGCCGTACCGAGCCATGGGACTCCAGCGCCGATGGCCCAGCCACCTTGGCTAGGCCCGCTTTTGCGGAAACAGGATTCATCGCGAATGCCTATACGAAAGCGCTATGGGCTGCCGTTCTTCCCAAAGAAATCTCCATCCGGTCGGCTTCCTGTGAAAATGTCCAAGAGGTCTTTTTCTGCCACGCTCGATTTTCTTTTCTGTAAATACATCAAGACAATTACGTAAATCCCTGAACATACATAATATCTAAAATACAACCTTCTAAAAATTTAAGCCCATATAAAGTAGTTTGAACGACGTATTGAACCGATCTAACCGCATGACGGGAGAGTGGTTGCAAATGTAGGATCTGCGGGCAGATTGCCCACGATCACGTGCCGGGTAGCAAGGGAGGGGGCGGACATAACGCGCCCGCGGACATGCTCGCAACAGGTTCGGCCGGTTCACCGGTAGCGAGATCGAGCCCGGCCGCGTCGCTGCCGACTGCGCCCGGCCAAGGCCGGGCGCAGTTCCTTTCCTCAGGCGACGAGGCCCTTGGTCAATTCGAGCGCCTGCCGCTCGAACAGCCGCCGGTAGATGCCGCCATTGAGGCGGATCAGGTCGTCATGCGAACCCTCTTCGGCGATTCGGCCTCGATCGAAGACCAGCAGGCGGTCGAGCGCCCGCACGGTCGAGAGCCGATGCGCGATGACAAGGGTCGTGCGCCCCACCATCAACCGCTCCATCGCCTTCTGGATCAGCACTTCCGATTCCGAATCGAGGCTTGACGTCGCCTCGTCCAGGATCAGGATGCGCGCGTCGGCCAGGAAGGCGCGGGCGATCGCCACGCGCTGGCGCTCGCCGCCCGACAATTTCACGCCACGCTCGCCGACCAGGGTTCCGTAGCCCTTGGGCAGGCTGGTGATGAAATCATGGGCGCTGGCCAGCCTGGCGGCATGCTCGATCTCGGCCTGGCTGGCGCCGGGCCTGGCATAGGCGATGTTCTCGGCCAGCGAGCGGTGGAACAGGATCGGCTCCTGCTGGACGATGGCGATCTGGCTGCGCAGCGACGCCTGCTCGACCTGCGAGATGTCCTGCCCGTCGATCAGGATCCGCCCGGCATTCACGTCATAGAGCCGCTGGATCAGCTTGACGAAGGTCGTTTTGCCCGAGCCTGAATGCCCGACCAGCCCGATGCGTTCACCCGCCGCGATCTCGACCGAGAAATCGCGGTAGAGCGGCAGAAGATGATTGCCGTAGTGGAACGTCACCTTGTCGAAGGCGATACGCCCATCGGTGATCCGGATCGGCCGAGCGCCGGGCCGGTCCTCGATGCCGAGCGGCTCGGACTGGAAGTCGACCAGCTCCTCCATGTCGTTGATCGAGCGCTGCAGGTTGCGGATATGCGTTCCGATGTCGCGCAGATAGCCCTGCAGCACGAAGAACGAGGTGAGCACGAAAGCGACATCGCCGGCGCTCGCCTGGCCCCAGGCCCACAGCATGAGGGCAAGACCGATGACCGCCGCCCGCATGACCAGCAGCAGCACCCCTTGCGTGGTGCCGTTGGCGGTGCCGCGCATCCAGGTGCGGCCTGTGCGCAGGCGCCATTTGGCGGTCACGCGCGCCAGCCGCGCTTCCTCGCGGGTCTCCGCGCCGAAGCCCTTGACGACGGCGTTGCAGCTCACCGCATCCGCCAGCGCGCCGCCCAATCGCGTGTCCCAGCTGTTGGCGAGCCGCGCGGCAGGCGCGACATAGCCGAGCGACAGCATTGTCGTGACGGTGATGAACAACACCGAGCCGACGGCCACGACACCCCCCATCAGCGGCCAGAACCAGCCGAGCAGCAGCGTCGAGCCGACAAGCATCACGACCGACGGCAAAAGCGCGATCAGGATCGTGTCGTTCAGCAGGTCCAGCGCCCACATGCCGCGCGTGATCTTGCGCACCGTCGATCCGGCGAAACTGTTGGCGTGCCAGTCCGTCGAGAAACGCTGCACACGGTGGAAGCCGTCGGCGGCAATATCCGACATCATCTTCAGCGTCAGCTCGACGATCCACAGGAAGGCGGCGTTGCGCAGCATCACGCCTGCCACGGCCAGCGCCATCAGGATCGAGAACGCCGTCATCGCCGCATTCCAGGCGATTTCGTCGGTTCCGGCGCCGCTTGCGACCGCATCGACCAGCCGGCCGGAATAGAAGGGTGTCAGCACGTCGGCCAGTGTCGAGAGCAGGAAGGCGCCCATGATGAGCGAAAGCCGCCACGGCTGGCGCCGCCAGTGGGTGAACGTGAAACCGAGCACGCTGCGAAAGGCGCCGGCGCGCAGATCGATTTTGAAACGAGCCATTATGTCATCCGGGCGCAAACGAGCCCGGTCCCGGTAAAATCAAATTGGAAAACCCGCATCCGCGCCCTGCGGCGCCGCAAAAGAGCGGGAGGTTCAGTATGGTAGCCCGCCTGCCCAGAGGCGGCGACCGGCAGCGGCAAACGCCTATCCTGCGTCCGGCTCTCCGAAAAACCTTCGGAAAGCCCGAGCAGACCTAGGCTTCGCGGCCTCGCATAACGATGTCAAATCCTGCCATACGGTCCTCCCGGAAGGGAATCGCGGAGAGGTTCTTATAGGGAGGCGTCACCCGATCGCCAAGCCGGCCTATCGTCAAAATGCCATCTGGCCCAACCACTGCGACGAATTTGCAACAACGGCGGGTTGTGCGGGCATATGCATGTCGCCCGGAAGCGCGCAGCGGTTCTGGGACGACGACATGCATCAAAACAAAGACTTAAAGCGCGTTACCCGATTGCGTTTCGACGTGATGCGCTTTGAGCCCCTCAGGCTGCTGGCTTACGATCCAGCCGCATGTAGCGTCCATCGGTCGACGCCTTGAATCCGAACTTCTCATAGAGGCTGTGGGCATCGTCGGTCGAAAGGCTCCAATGCGTCACGGTTCCGACTCCGGGGTGATCGATCAGCGCCTGGACGAGCCGCTTGCCGATCCCCTGCCCGCGATTCTCCGGCCAGATGATGACGTCGGCAACATAAGCAAAGACGGTGTAGTCGGTGATCGCGCGGGCGAAACCGACCTGCTTGCCGTCCAGATAGGCGGCGACGCAAAGCGAGTTGTCGAAGGCGCGGTGATGGGCCTCGTCGGTTCGGGACGCACCCCAATAGCTTCGCATGAGCTGGTCGGAAGTTGCCCGGAAATCGATCCGCGACAGGTCGAAACTGATTTCAATGTCTTGCATGCGAAGGTTAACCGCGGTCCCGGAACCGGTTGGTGATCGGATAGCGGCGGTCGCGGCCGAAATTCTTGCGCGTGATCTTAACGCCGGGCGCCGCTTGCCGGCGCTTGTATTCGGCGATGTAGAGCAGGTGCTCGACGCGGGTCACCGTCGCCCGGTCATGGCCGCGCGCGACGATGTCGTCGACGCTCATCTCGTTCTCGACCAGACATTCGAGAATGTCGTCCAGCACCGGATAGGGCGGCAGCGAATCCTGGTCGGTCTGGTTCTCGCGCAGCTCCGCCGATGGCGCCTTGTCGATGATGTTCTTCGGAATGACCTCGCCGGAAGGACCGAGCGCGCCCGGCGGCACATGCGAATTGCGCCAGCGCGACAGCGCGTAAACCTGCATCTTGTAGAGATCCTTGATCGGGTTGAAGCCGCCATTCATGTCGCCGTAAAGCGTGGCGTAGCCGACCGACATCTCGCTCTTGTTGCCGGTGGTGACCACCATCGAGCCGAACTTGTTCGAGATCGCCATCAGGATCGTGCCGCGCGCGCGGCTCTGCAGGTTTTCCTCGGTGATGCCCTCCTGGGTGCCCTCGAAGAGCTGCGTCAGCGCATGCTTGAAGCCTTCGACCGGCTCGGAGATCGGCACGATGTCATAGCGACAGCCGAGCGCGCGCGCGCAGTCTTCGGCGTCCTTCAGCGAATCCTTCGACGTGTAGCGATAGGGCATCATGACGGTGCGCAATCGCTCTTCGCCCAGCGCATCGACGGCAAGAGCCGCGCAGATCGCCGAGTCGATGCCGCCGGAGAGGCCGAGCACGACATTCTTGAAGCCGTTCTTGTTGACGTAGTCGCGCAGGCCGAGCATGCAGGCCCGGTAGTCTGCCTCTTCGCGGTCGGGGATCTTCGACGTCGGGCCTTCCACACAGACCCAGGTATCTCCCTTTCTTTTCCAGGTGGTGACAGCGACCGCGTCCTCGAACTGGCTCATCTGGAAGGCCAGCGTCTTGTCGGCCCCGATGGCGAACGAGGCGCCGTCGAAGATCAGCTCGTCCTGGCCGCCGAGCTGGTTGGCATAGATCATCGGCAGGCCGGTTTCGATGACCTGACGGATCACGACCTGGTGACGCACGTCGATCTTGGCGCGGTAGTAGGGCGAGCCGTTCGGCACCAAAAGGATCTCGGCGCCGCTTTCGGCCAGCGTCTCGCAGACAGCGATATCGCCCCAGATGTCCTCACAGATCGGGACGCCGATGCGCACGCCGCGGAAATTGACCGGCCCCTGCAGTTCCGGTCCGGCCTGGAAGACCCGCTTCTCGTCGAACTCGCCGTAGTTGGGCAGATCGAGCTTGTAGCGCTCGGCGATGATCTTGCCTCCGTCGGCGAAGACGATGGAATTGTGCGTGCCGCTTTTGCGCTTCAGCGGCGTGCCGATGATGACGCCGGGCCCGCCATCGGCCGTGTCCTTGGCGAAATCCTCGGCCGCTTTCTCGCATGCCTTCAGGAAGGATGGCTTCAGCACCAGGTCTTCCGGCGGATAACCGGCGAGGAAGAGCTCGGTATAGAGCACCAGGTCGGCGCCTTGTCGCGCGGCGTCCGCCCTCGCCTCGCGCGCTTTCGCCAGGTTGCCGGCGACGTCGCCGACAGTCGGGTTGAGCTGGGCGACGGCGATGCGCAGGATATCGGGAGCGGTCTTGGTCATGCAACGGATGTAGCGTGGCACAAATCGCCTCGCAATGGCGATTGCTTGTGCCAAATAGGATCGATCGGCAAAGCCGATCGTATGCTAACTAATCGGCAGAGCCCATCAGTCCCGATCGACTAGTCGCCCATATACTCGCGCAGCGCCTCCGCCGACCGGTTCTCGCCGATCGACATCGCCAGGATGCGCGAGATGTGACGGCGCGGCAGGCCGGTTTCGGCCGACCAGTGGTTGATCTGCGCCTGGATTTTTTCGAGGTCCCGCTTCGAGGTCGGATTCTCGGCTATGTCGAGGCCGGCATCGCGCAAGGCCGCCGCCATGTCGGTGGAAACGACAAACGTGTCCCATTCCAGCCAGCGCAGGAAATACTGGCCGGTGTTGCCGCCGAGCCGGCTGCCATGCTTGGCGAGATACGCGGTCAGGCCGATCTGATCGTCGGCCGGCCACCCGGCGATGAATTTGCCGAAGCTGCCATGCTCCTTCGAGACGCGATCGACGAAGGCGGCGTTGTCGCGCACCGATCTGATCTTCTGCGGGTTGCGAACGATGCGGCTGTCGGATGCCAGTTCGTGCCAGAAGTCGTCGGGCTGGAACAGAAGCCGCTTCGGCTCGAAACCGAGGAACGCCTCCTCGAAACCCGGCCATTTCTGCTCGATGACGCGCCACACGAAGCCTGCGGCGAAGATGCGCTCGGCCATGGTGGAGAGAATGCGATCGTCGGGGACTTTCGCCACCGCCTTGTTGTCAGGCGCAGGACCAAGCAGCGGAGCCAGCACCGCCTCCCCGCCCTTGCGCTTTGCCGCCCGCGCGTGGATTTTCTGGAAATCGAGCATCTTTGTCCTCGCCTGTTCGCCGCAATCTATCACTTCACGTCCGGCCCGGCAGCCTCTACCTCTATCGAGGCTCTGCCTAAGGAGAAGAACCAATGAACAAGATCGTCGAGGACATGGCGAACCGTCTGCTCAAGCGAAAGCCGGACGGGTTCGGTCCGCTCGAGAGCCGCGTGCTCCAGTCGACGCTCGAGCGCACCACGATCGCGCGTGACACCAACAAGGCCGTCGCCTTCCACGAGACCTATGGCGATCGCGTCGCCGACACCATCGCCAGGATCGGCGGTTCCTGGTCCTTCATCCTCGGCTTCCTGGGCTTTCTGGTTCTTTGGACTGCCGGCAACGCCTGGCTGCTGACCCGCGACGCCTTCGACCCCTACCCTTTCATCTTCCTCAACCTCGTGCTGTCGATGCTCGCGGCGATCCAGGCGCCGGTGATCATGATGTCGCAGAACCGCCAGACCGAGCGCGACCGCATCGACGCTGCCCATGATTACGAAGTCAATCTGAAGGCCGAGATCGAGATCATGGCCCTGCATGAAAAGCTCGATGAGTTGCGCCACAGCGAGATCATCGGCATGCGCGACGAGATCCTGCGCATGGCCGAACAGATCAGGCGCATCGACGAAAAACTGTCGGCGTGGCCCGCAACGGAATGAGCGAGACGATCCACCATCTCATCGAGCAATACGGTCTGATCGCGGTCTTCCTGGGCTGCGTCGCCGAAGGCGAAAGCGCCGCGATCCTGGGCGGCTTCTTTGCCCATCAACATGTCTTCGTGCTGTGGCAGACTTTCCTCGCCGCCTTTCTCGGCGCCTTCGCCGGCGACACGTTCTTCTTCACCCTGGGGCGCAGCTTCGCCGAGCATCGCTATGTGAGAAGGCTGCGCAGGCGTCCGGGCTTCAGCCGTGCCTACCGCCTGCTCAACACCCATCCCAACATCTTCGTGCTGACCAACCGCTACATCTACGGCATGCGCCTGGTCGGCGGCATCGCAGCCGGCCTGTCGACGGTGCCAATGCCCCGTTTCGTTCTCCTGAACGCTATCTCTTCCGCGGTCTGGGCGGCCCTGTTCAGCGGCATCGGCTATGTCTTCGGCCTCGGCGCGGAGGAAATGGTGGGCCAAGCATTCGCGCGGCATGAGCGCCTGCTCATCGCCCTTGGCGTCGGCGTCGTCGTCGCGATTGTTGCCTGGCTGGTCGGCCATCACTTCGCCAGGCGCGAACGCGCCAGGGAAGATCAATCAGGAGCCTGAACCGCGAGGATCAGATCGGCGCACCAATAAGGCGCTCGATCAAGGCGATGCCCCAGACACCGCCGGCGATCACGATCGAAATCAGCACCGCCAGCGAGCCGCAGTCCTTGGCGAGCTGGATTTCGATGTGGAATTCGCGCGAGATCGCATCGCAGGCGGCTTCGATTCCGGTGTTGAGAACTTCGACCATGATCAACAGCAGCACAGCGCCGATCAGCAGGGCGTAGCCGCGCCAGGAGACCGAGATGAACCAGCCGGCCGGCAGGGCAAGCGCAAGCAACAGCAGCTCCTGCTGAAATGCCTTTTCATGCGCGGCCAACTTGCGGAAGGCCCGCACCGAATTGATGAAAGCGTCGATCAGCCGCTGCATGCCCAGCCCCGTTTCGAGTCACGTTGAGGGGATATCGCAACGGCCGGATCAAGGGAATAAGGCAGCCCCTGCAAATTCACCCGTCGGCGACCTTTATCGACGGCGTCGATTTTTCGAACTGCGGCAACCCGTCCTCGATCGAATAGTAATCGCCCTTGTCGCCGACGAAGATGTGGCTTTCCGCCGAGAGGCCACTCGGCCTCTGGAAGGATCCGGCCATGATGGAAATCGTATCCAATTCGTTGTGCTTCCAGAAAAGCAACGAGCCGCAGGTTCGGCAGAAGCCGCGCTTCGCCACATCGGAAGCACCATACCAGCTGAGCGCGTCGGCCCCTTCTATGACGATATCGGCATCCCTGGAGGCGGTAGCGGCGACGAAATGGCCAGTCTGCCGGCGACATTGCGAGCAATGGCAGTATACGACGCCGCGCAACGGGCCACTCGTCCTGAAACGCACCGCCCCGCACAGGCACGATCCGCTGTGGTTGTCGTCCATTCCGGCCTCCTTCGACCATCTGCCCGATCCATTGCCGGACAGAATTTCAGGTTTGAAATGGCTGGGCGCAGGCAAATGCGACACCGAAGCGACGCGTTTCAAAAGCTGCGCCTCACACGGCGCTACACCCTGAGGTAGCAGAGAAATCGAGGAAAGGCAGGCCATTAAGGAAACTTTAGCGCAACTGCATCTATGTTTCCTGCAAGCGAAGGTCGTGTTGGGGACGCGCCGTCGCATTTAGGGTTCCGATACAAATCCCCGCGTGCGCGACACCCGGTGGTGGCAGGTCTCCGGTCGCACTGAAGGGGGAATGAACAGAACATGCAGCCGGCAGCCATTCCGACCGACAGGAATACCGACATCGCCAGCACCGTCGTGGCGACGATGCGGCAGCTTGGCGTGCTTGGCCTGCCCCGCAACTATGAAATCTTCTACGAGGCGCTCAGCGGCAGCAATCACGAACTCAGCCTTGCCGTCGTCTCGTTGAGCAACCGACCGACCCAGGAGGACCTCGACGGCATCGGGCGCGCCTTCTTCCCCCAGCATCACGGACCGGCCATTGTCGAGCATGCCCGCGAGATGGTCGCCAAGGAGCTCGAGGACATCGCCGCGCTGTTGCGCAGCGAGCGCTCGCATATCGAGAAATACGGCCGTCTCCTCGACGAGACCTCGAGTGGCCTGAGCAATCGCAGCCTGCTTTCGCAGGAACTCCTGCAGAAGATCGCCAGCGCAATGTCGGCCGCCACCAGCTCGACGATCGACCATGGCCGCCAGATCGCCAGCACGCTCAGCGAAAAGACGGCCGAGCTTGAAAGCGTCAAGTCGAAGCTCGAGGAATACAAGCGGCTTGCCGACACCGACCCGCTGACGCAGTTGTGGAACCGCCGTGCCTTCGACAAGGAGATCACCCGGATCTACAACAGCAACCGCGGCATCCTGTTCAACGCCTTGATCCTTGCCGATATCGATCATTTCAAGGACATAAACGATCGTTACGGCCATCCGGTCGGCGACAGGATCCTGCAGATCATCGCCGAGATCTTCCAGTCGAGTGTCCGTTCCGACATGTTTGTCGCGCGCACCGGAGGCGAGGAGTTCGCGCTCATTGTTGAAGGCGCCAGCGAGGACGCCACATACGAGATCGCCGAGCGGATCCGCGCGCTGATCGAGCGGACCCCGTTCACCAGCAGCCAGACCGGCATGAATTACGGCACCGTTACCGTATCGCTGGGCATCTGCATGGCTTCGGAGGCGGAAAACCCCGAGGACCTCTACACCAAGGCGGACCGGGCGCTTTACCGCTCCAAGGTCGGCGGCCGCAACCGCGTGACAAGGCACTCGGCCACGGCCGGACGAGCCGGCAAGGGCTGGCTGCTTTACAAGAAAGACTGACATCACCCTTTCCATAAGAATTTTTGTGGACTATATTTTCCACAGAAATGAAAGGGTGCGCTTATGCAACGTCCAGTCGCGGCCGCGACGGCGGCCGAAAACGCCGTCATCACCAAGGCCACGCTGCGCGCGGCCGACCTGCTCGACATCACCGCCAGGACGCTCGCTTTGGTCATCGGCGTGTCGGAGGCAACGGTCTCGCGCATGCGCAAGCAGGAGTTCCTGCTCGAACGCGGCACCAAGCCGTTCGAGCTGGCGGTGCTGTTCGTCCGCCTGTTCCGCTCGCTCGACGCCATCGTCGGCGGCGACGAGACTGTTGCGCGGGCATGGCTGAGAAATCCCAACGTCACGCTCGACGGCACGCCGCTCGAGAAAATCCTGACCATTGCCGGACTTGTCGATGTCATCGCCTACCTGGACTCCCGGCGCGCTCTCGTCTGAAGCCGTCAGGCTCGAAGGCAAATACTGGCGCATGGTCGAGGCGCAGCATCGCGTTTCGACCCTCAAGCTGGTCGACACGCTCGACGAGCAGTCGCTGCTCGAGGACCTCGTCGAGGACACCAAGCCACATATCCCGCTGGAATGCCGCCACCTCCACTATCTGCTGGCGACGCCTTTCCGCTACGGCTCCGTCTATCCATACGGCTCGCGCTTCCGTCGCGCGGGCAAGACCAAAGGCGTCTACTACGCGACCGAGACAGTGCTGACGGCGGTGGCGGAGATGGCCTTCTACCGCTTGCTGTTCTTTGCCGAATCGCCGGCGACGCCATGGCCGAACGACGCGGCGGAATACACCGCCTTCGCCGCCGCGATCAAATGCCGGCGCGCGATCGACCTGACGCGGCCGCCGCTCGATCGCGACGAGAAGGCCTGGACGCAGCCCACCGATTACACCGCCTGCCAGGCGATCGCCGATATCGCGCGCGAAGCCGACGTCCAGGCGATCCGCTATCGCTCGGTGCGCGATCCCAGGGGCGCCAACATCGCCTTGTTGACCTGCAAGGGCTTTGCCAAGGCCAAACCGCTGGAGCCGCAGACCTGGCGCATACGAATCGGCTCCTTCGGCCTGCAGGCGATCTGCGAATTCCCCGACAAAAGGCTGGAATTCTCACGCGCCGCCTTTGCCGATCCGCGACTGGCCGGAATGCGTTGGGAGCGCGGCCACTGAGCTCGGAAAACTCTCTCGAGATTCAGGACGAGACGGCAGATAGCTATGCCAGGATGTTGACCGCCCGCGCTGCCACCAGCGCGATCGTCAGCAGCGAGATCATCGCTTCGGCCATCATCAGGAGCTTTGCGCGCTGCGTAAGTGGCAAGGTGTCGGTCGGCGAGAAAGCAGTGGCGTTGGTGAAGGCCAGGAAGACGTAGTCGGACGAAGCCCGGCAGCCAGCCCTGTATCTCGCGATCGGGCAGCGTCATTTGCGGGAACAGGAAGTCGGCCTGCGCCCGCTTGACCAGCCCGCAGGTCGGCGGACCGCCGCGGTCGGTGCTCCAGAACCAGAGCGCAAAGACAATCACATTGGTGACCCAGATGTTGAGGGCATCGATGAGCAGCGTCGTGCCGGCGCCGGCACGCCCTTCCAGCAGTGCCCGCACCAGGAAGACCAGCGATCCGCAATTCATGACGCTGATGACGCCGGTCATCACCAATGCCGTGCGGCGTATATAGAGGCGCAATCGGCCGATCGCGTACCAATGCTCATGGTCGACTGCCTTCTGCGTCCGCATCTGCGTCCAGGCCGCCGCCACCGACAAAGGCACCAGCAGCGCCGCCTCGACGGTAGGAGCCAGCCAGCGCGAACCGAAGGACAAATTGTTGATGACCAGAAGCTGAAGACAGATGATGACGAGAACCGCCGCGCGCGCCGACCAGAAGTCGAGCGCGCGATGATGGATGACGGCATGCTGGTGGCGCATGGAGGAACCTGTATTGCTGGAATCGCGGCGCCGAAGGCCGGTTCCGGCAACGATGGACTGGCCGGTTCTGCCCGAGGCGCCGCGACGGGTTCCATCGCAATCTTGGTTTTACAATGTTGCAGCAGCATACATTTTCGTAAGCTTTTGCTATCGGACTGTTCAGAAATCCGTCGGTGTGATTTTAGGCCCGCATGTCGAGAACCAGCGAATCCGTTCACCTTTGGCCGGCGGCAGCCGCGCAAGGCAATGCGCGCTCGATCTGGAACGGCCTGGTCCGGCATCCATGGCGATTGCTGGCGCTTTTGTGCCTCAGCCAGATCGCTTGCTGGACCGTCATGCCGGCGCTCGTCAACGTTGGGCCGCCATACGACGTCGTCGAGGGGTTCATGTGGGGCCGCGAATGGGTTCTGCTGACATACAAACACCCGCAGCTGCCCTGTTGGCTGCTCGAGATCAGCCATCTCCTGACCGGCTCGTTCCGCTGGCCGCAATATATGCTTTCGCAACTGCTGATCTCGACGACTTTCGTCCTGGTCTATCTTCTCGCACGCGACATCATGGGTTCGATCCGCGCTCTCGCCGCGGTGTTGCTTATGCCCGCGATCTATTTCTTTGGCTGGCCGACCCCGCAATTCAACCACGACTATGCGCAGATGCCTTTCTGGGCCGGCATCTCATGGCTGTTGTGGCGCGCGGCGCGCGACGGACGGCCCGGCTGGTGGCTCGCCCTCGGCGTCGTCTCCGGCCTGGGACTCTACGCCAAGTTCTCGACGGCCTTGCTGCTGGCTTTCGGCGGCATCTGGCTCTTATACGATAGCCGTGCCCGGAGCCGGCTCGCCACCCCATGGCCGTGGCTTGGCCTTGCGGTTTTCCTTGGCATCGCGGCACCGCTGGCGGTCGAGCTTTTCCGACTCGATTTCCTGCCGCTGACCTACGCCGAGCACCGCAACGAGTGGGTTCTCGCCCACCGCGCCCGGCTTTACTATATCGGCGTTCAGCTTGCCGGGCTTTCCGCTGTTCCCGTCGTTCTTGCTCTTTCCGGCCTGCTGCGGCGGCAGGCCGACCCCACGCGAGAACCCGTACAGGCCCAGCCCGCCCCCGAGCGGCGCGCGGTTGTCTACCTGGCATGGATGGGTCTGGGACCGGCGCTCCTGATCATGGTCGCCTCGCTGTTTACCGGCACCGGCGAGTCCTGGGGCGCGACGATGTACAATCTCGTGGGCGCCCTGGCGATCGCGCTTCTGGGCCAGCGACTGGGACCCGCGGAATTGCGCCGGCTGACGGTGCTGGCGCTGCTATGCGTGGTCGCCATATCGAGCGCCTACGCCGTCACCCGCTGGACCGGCTGCAACGTCCGCGGTCGCCTGCAGCCGATGTGCTGGCCGGCGCGATCGATTTCACGGACGGCCGAGGCGATCTGGCATGAGGCGGTGCCCGGGCCGTTGGGCATTGTCGGCGGCGAAGACGGCGTGGCCAGACTTGCCGGACTGGAAGCCGCGGACCAGCCTTCCATCTTCACGATGCTCGACAGGCGCCTCGCTCCGTGGATCACGGACCAGCGCCTGCGGGATCAGGGAATGCTGCTGGTGTGGCCGAAGGGCTGGCAACTCAGTCCGCAGCAAATGGCCTGGATCGACGGCCTGCCGGTCAAGACGGTGTCTTTCGACTGGTCGCTCAGGGCGCCGCCCCTGTTGATCAACTTTGCCGTCATTCCACCCGGCAGGGCCAGTTTCCCGGGAGACCCGCCCGGGCCGCCCGACCCGGAATGACCAGCCAAGCTTGATCCACCCGCCCGAATTGAAAAGGCGCCGGTTTTGCCGGCGCCTCCAATGATCAAGCGCCGCGCGCCGCTCAGGCGTTGGCGACCTGCTTGTGCTGGATCGGATGGCTCTTCTTGAGCAGGTCCGAGACCAGGAAGGCGAGCTCGATCGCCTGATCGGCGTTAAGGCGCGGATCGCAATGGGTATGATAGCGGTCCTGCAGGTCTTCGGCCGTGATGGCGCGGGCGCCGCCCGTGCACTCGGTAACGTTCTTGCCGGTCATCTCGACATGGATGCCGCCCGGATGCGTGCCCTCGGCGCGATGCACCTCGAAGAAGGTCTGCACTTCCTTGAGGATGCGGTCGAACGGCCGCGTCTTGTAGCCGGCCGCCTCGATGGTGTTGCCATGCATCGGATCGGACGACCACACGACGCTGCGGCCCTCCTTCTTCACCGCCCGCACCAGCTTCGGCAGGTGTTCGGCCACCTTGTCGGAGCCGAAGCGCGCAATCAGCGTCAGCCGGCCAGGCTCATTCTCGGGATTGAGCAGGTCAATCAGTTCCAGCAAACCATCCGGCGTCAGCGAAGGTCCACATTTAAGGCCAAGTGGGTTCTTGATGCCGCGGCAATATTCGACATGGGCATGGTCGGGCTGGCGGGTGCGGTCGCCGATCCAGATCATGTGGCCCGACGTGGCGTACCAGTCACCGGAGGTGGAATCGACCCGCGTCAGCGCCTCTTCGTAACCGAGCAGCAGTGCCTCGTGGCTGGTGTAGAAATCCGTCTCGCGCAGCGCGAAATTGGTTTCCGATGTGATGCCCACCGCGCGCATGAATTCCATCGTCTCGGTGATGCGATTGGCGAGCGATTCATACTTCTCGCCTTGCGGACTGTCGGCGACGAAGCCCAGCATCCAGCGATGCACGTTCTCCAGGCTGGCATAGCCGCCCTGCGCGAAGGCGCGCAGAAGGTTGAGCGTCGCGGCCGACTGGCGGTAGGCCATCTCCTGCCGGGCGGGATCGGGAATGCGCGACCTGGCGTCGAACTCGATGCCGTTGATGATGTCGCCGCGGTAGCTCGGCAATGTCACCCCGCCCTTGGTCTCGTTGTCGGAGGAGCGCGGTTTGGCGAACTGGCCGGCGACGCGGCCGACCTTCACCACCGGCTGCGCGCCGGCGAAGGTCAGCACCACCGACATCTGCAGGAAGACGCGGAAGAAGTCGCGGATGTTGTCAGCGCCGTGCTCGGCAAAGCTCTCGGCGCAGTCGCCGCCCTGGAGCAGGAAGGCTTCGCCGGCGGCGACCGCCGCCAGCTGCTTCTTCAGCTTGCGCGCTTCACCGGCAAAAACCAGCGGCGGGAAAGTGGCGAGCTGGGCCTCCGTCGCCTTCAGCGCGGCAAGGTCCGGATAGGCCGGAACCTGCTTGATCGGCTTTTCTCTCCACGAATTCGGCGACCATTTCGTCATCGCTGCACCCAATACTCTTCTCAACGAGCACCCTCGCCCGTTATTTGCGCCCCAACACGAGGTCGCGGCTCCTTACACGAAGCCGATTGCCTATTCTAGCCGGGTTTTTCAGCAGTGGCGAATGGTCCGGGTGCCGTCAGGCCGCCTTGTCGACCAGCCGCGCCAATTGAGTCATAACAACTGCGGCCCCCGCCAGCCGCTTCTCCGCATTCGGCCAGTCGCGCATGAAGACGACGCTGTGGTCGGCCCTGATCTTGGCCAGCGAGCCCTGCTCGCCGATGAACTTGACCAGCCCCACCGGATTGGGGAATTCGCGCTTGCGGAAGTGGATGACGACGCCCTTCGGCCCGGCGTCAAGCTTCTCGACATTGGCCTTGCGGCAGAGCGCCTTGATGAAGACGATTTTCAACAGATGCGTCACTTCTTCCGGCAGCGGCCCGAACCGGTCGATCAGTTCGGCCCCAAAACCGTCGATCTCCTCGGTGGTTTCGAGGTCGCCGAGGCGCCGGTAAAGCGCCATGCGGAGCTGCAGGTCGGGCACGTAGCTTTCCGGGATCATCACCGCGGTGCCGACCGCGATCTGCGGCGACCAGCCACCGTCCTGAACTTCACCGGTGTCCTTCACCTCGGCCACCGCCTCCTCCAGCATCTGCTGGTAAAGCTCGAAACCGACCTCCTTGATATGCCCCGACTGCTCTTCGCCGAGAAGATTGCCGGCGCCGCGGATATCGAGGTCGTGGCTGGCGAGTTGGAAGCCGGCGCCGAGCGTGTCGAGCGACTGCAGCACCTTCAGGCGGCGCTCGGCCGTATCGGTCAGCTTGCGGTTGGCCGGCAGCGTGAACAGCGCATAGGCGCGCACCTTCGAGCGGCCGACGCGGCCGCGCAACTGGTAGAGCTGAGCCAGACCGAACATGTCGGCGCGATGGATGATCAGCGTGTTGGCGGTCGGGATGTCGAGGCCGGATTCGACGATGGTGGTCGACAGGAGCACATCGTACTGCCCGTCATAGAAGGCGTTCATGATGTCGTCGAGCTCGCCCGGCGGCATCTGGCCATGCGCCACCGCCACCTTCAGCTCCGGCACGGATTCCTTCAGGAAATCATGGATTTCGGCCAGGTCGCTGATGCGCGGCACGACATAGAAGGAATGACCGCCGCGATAGCGCTCGCGCAGCAGCGTCTCACGGATGACCAGCGGATCGAAGGGCGAGATGAAGGTGCGCACCGCCATGCGGTCGACCGGCGGCGTGGCGATCAGCGACAGCTCGCGCACGCCGGTCAGCGCCAGCTGTAGCGTGCGTGGGATCGGCGTCGCCGACAGCGTGAGCACATGCACGTCGTTCTTGAGCTCCTTCAGCCGCTCCTTGTGCTTGACGCCGAAATGCTGCTCCTCGTCGATGATCAGAAGTCCGAGATTCTTGAATGAGATCGAGCTGCCGAGCAGCGCATGCGTGCCTACGACGATGTCGATCGTGCCCTCGGCAATGCCTTTCTTGGTTTCCGCCAGCTCCTTCGAACCGACTAGGCGCGATGCCTGCGCGATGCGGATCGGCAGGCCGGAAAAACGCTGCGAGAAGGTCTTGAAATGCTGGCGCGATAAAAGCGTCGTCGGCACCACGACCGCGACCTGGAACCCTTCCATCGCCGCGATGAACGCGGCGCGCAACGCCACCTCCGTCTTGCCGAAGCCGACGTCACCGCAGACCAGCCGGTCCATCGGCTTGCCGGCGCCGAGATCGTCCATGACGGCATCGATCGCCGTCTGCTGATCGTCGGTCTCCTCATAGGGAAAGCGCGCGGCGAACTCGCCATAGAGCCCTTCCGCCGGGATCATGGCGGGTGCGGCGCGCATTTGCCGCTCAGCGGCGATGCGGATCAATTGCCCGGCCATGTCGAGCAGGCGCCGCTTCAGCCGCGCCTTGCGCGCCTGCCAGGCGCCGCCACCCAACTTGTCGAGTGTCGCCTCGGCCGAATCCGAGCCGTAGCGCGACAGAAGCTCAATGTTTTCGACCGGCAGGAACAGGCGGTCGTCGCCGGCATAGTGGATTTCGAGACAGTCATGCGGCGCGCCGACCGCCTCGATGGTGCGCAGGCCGATGAAGCGGCCGATGCCATGGTCGGCATGGACGACGATGTCGCCGGAAGACAGCGACGAGGCCTCGGCGATGAAATCGGAAGCCTTCTTCTTACGCTTGGAACGCCGGATCAGCCTGTCGCCGAGAATGTCCTGCTCGGCGACGACCACCATGTCGTCGGTCTCGAAGCCGGATTCGAGCGGCAGAACGGCAAGGCCCGCCTGCCCCGGCTCGAGCTTTTCGACCTCGGCAAGCGTCGCGACCGTTTTCAGACTGCCGAGATGATGTTCAGCCAGGATCTGGCCGAGCCGGTCGAGCGAGCCCTCCGTCCAGCCGGCGACGATGACGCGGCGACGCGCGGCGCGCTCATCGGCGATGTGCTTCACGACGACATCGAAGACGTTGATGTTCGGGTCGGCGCGCTCTTCCGCAAAGCTGCGGCCCTGCCGCGAGCCGGCATGGAAGACCTTTTTGCCTCCGACATCGGGCGCGTCGAACACGGTGAAGTCGATGTCCTCGCGCGGCCCGAGCGAGGCTTTGAGGTTCTCAGGCGACAGGTAAAGCAGGTCCGGCGCTACCGGCTTGTAGGGCACGGCATCCTTCAGCGCGCTGTCGGCCTGCTTCCGGCGCGCCTCGTAATGGTCGAGGATCAGCGTGTGGCGCTCGGTCAGCGCCTCATGCGCCAGATGGTCGAACACGACAGGCGCATCCGGCAGATAGTCGAACACCGTCTCCAGTCGCTCGTAGAAGAAGGGCAGCCAGTGCTCCATGCCGGCAAAGCGCCGGCCTTCGCTGACCGCCGCATAGAGCGCGTCGTCGCGCGAGGGCGCGCCGAAAGCCTCGATATAGGAACGGCGAAAGCGGCTGATCGTCTCCGGCGTCAGCGCCACCTCGCTCATCGCCTGCAGCGACATCGACTTGCGCTGCCCGGTGGTGCGCTGGGTGGCGACGTCGAAGACGCGGATCGATTCCAGCGTGTCGCCGAAGAAGTCGAGCCTGAGCGCCTCGCTCCAGCCTGGCGCGAACAGGTCGAGAATGCCGCCGCGCACCGCGAATTCGCCAAGTCCGCGCACGGTCGGCACGCGCTCGAAGCCGGAAGTCTCCAGCCGCGCAATCAGCGCGTTCATGTCGATCTGGTTGCCGGGCCTGGCATGGAAGGTCTGCGCTTCGATCAGCTCCGCCGGCGGGATACGCTGCAACAGCGCATTGGCGGTAGTGAGGATCACGGCGCGATGCGGCTTCTTCGCCAGCGCGATCATGGCGGAAAGCGCGTCGAGCCGCCGCGCCGCGGCATCCGCTCCAGGTGAGACGCGATCGTAAGGCAGGCAATCCCATGCCGGCAGTTCCAGCACCGGCAGGCCAGGCGCGGCAAAGGCGAGCGCCTCGATGATCGCCGGCAGCCGCTGGCCGTCGCGCGCGACGAACAGCACCGGCTTGTCGGGCGCGATCTCTTGCGCCGTCTGGACCAGGGCGAAGGCTTCGTAGCCGTCGGCGACGCCGTCGACGATGAACTGGCCGGCGCGGCCCTTGGGCAGGCCGATGGAAGGAATGAGGCTCATGCGTTTTTCAAAATGTCATGGTCCGGCGCGACGTCATGATTTTCCGCAGCACCGCGCAATCGACATCGGGCGGAACCGGGTGCTCGCCCGTGACCATCGGCAGGAAATCGGTGTCGGAAATTTCGAGAAGCCTCTCATATTGGTCGATTTCATCGCCGGTCAAGGCGCCGATCTCGGCGTCGGCGAAGGAACCGAGGATCAGGTCCATCTCGCGCATGCCGCGATGCCAGGAGCGGAACAGGAGCTTGCGGCGGCGGGCATCCAACCCCTCGCTTGATCGCTGTGTTCCGGTCATGGCACGCTATCCCTGTTCGAAGCGGCGCATATAGCGTGGATAGAGAGCGGTGTCAGCCTTGCGCTGCCGCCGTCGCGACATAAGCTGACACGATGCGCCCCACCATCCTCGATCCGTTGTTCGTCCCGATCACTTCGCTTGCCGGCGTCGGCCCGAAGGTCGGCTTACTGATCGAGCGTGTCGTGCCGGCCGATCTCGGCGATCGCGCAGCGCGCGCCGCCGATCTTCTGTTCTTGCTGCCCAATACCGTGATCGACCGCCGCAACCGTCCCGGCATCGCGCTGTCGGCCGAGGGCCAGATCGTCACGCTGGAAGTGCGGGTCGATCGCCATCAGCCGCCGCCGCGCGGCAACAGGTCGGTACCGTACCGCGTCTACGCTCATGACGACACCGGCGAGGTTGCGCTGACCTTCTTCCATGCCCATGCCGCCTATCTGCAGAAGATGCTTCCCGAAGGCGAGCGTGTGGTGATCTCCGGCCGTATGGAGTGGTTCAACGGCCGCCCGACCATGGTCCATCCGGACCACATCGCCCCGATCGACGAGGCCGGGGGCCTGCCGCTGGTCGAACCGGTCTATCCGCTTACCGCCGGCCTGTCGGCCAAGGTGCTGCGCCGCGCCATCGGACAGGCGCTCGGCCGGTTGCCTGAACTGCCCGAATGGCAGGACGACGCCTTCATGCGTCGGCATACCTTTCCATCCTTCGGCGATGCGCTTGCCCGCATCCACTATCCGAACGACCCCATCGACGTCGCCGTCGAGCGATCAGCCTGGCGCCGTCTAGCCTATGACGAGCTGTTGGCCGGCCAGGTGTCGCTGGCGCTGGTGCGGGCCAGAATTCGACGCCTCTCGGGCCGGCCGCTCATCGGCGACGACCGCATCGTCGAGAAGCTGCGCGCAGCCCTGCCCTACAGGCTGACCCCCAGCCAGGAATTCGCGCTCGGCGAGATCAACGCCGATCTCGCCGACCCCGAACGGATGCTGCGCCTGCTGCAGGGCGATGTCGGCTCCGGCAAGACGGTGGTGGCGCTGCTAGCCATGGCGCGCGCGGTCGAGGCCGGCGGCCAGGCGGCGCTGATGGCGCCGACTGAAATCCTGGCGCGCCAGCATCTGGCAACCATCACGCCGCTGGCCGAGAAAGCCGGTTTGCGCCTCGCCATCCTCACCGGGCGCGAGAAGGGCCGCGAGCGCACCGAAACGCTTGCAGGTCTTGCCAGCGGCGCGATCGACATCGTCGTCGGTACGCAT
Source organism: Mesorhizobium sp. M2E.F.Ca.ET.219.01.1.1 (assembly GCF_004016445.2). GTDB lineage: Bacteria > Pseudomonadota > Alphaproteobacteria > Rhizobiales > Rhizobiaceae > Mesorhizobium. Next base: position 1,813,592 of record NZ_SADT02000001.1, on the reverse strand, counting down.
GCGCTGTTCCAGGAAACGGTGACATTCCACGATCTAGTGCTGGCCGTCATCGACGAGCAGCATCGGTTCGGCGTCCACCAGCGCCTCGCGATTACCGCCAAGGGCGATGCGCCCGACATGCTGGTGATGACGGCCACACCCATCCCGCGCACGCTTGTGCTGACCGCCTTCGGCGACATGGACGTCTCGAAGCTCACTGAGAAGCCGGCCGGGCGCCAGCCGATCCGCACCGTGACCCTGCCGATGGAAAGGCTGGACGAATTGGTGGGACGCATGCGCGATGCGGTTGCGGAGGGGCAAAAAATCTACTGGATCTGCCCGCTGGTCGAGGAATCCGAGGAAATTAAACTGATGTCGGCGGAGGATCGCTTTGCCTCGCTGAAGCCGCGCTTCGGCGACCGGATAGGCCTCGTGCATGGCCGCATGAAGGGCGCGGAGAAGGACGAGGCGATGCGCGCCTTCAAGGACGGTGAGACCCGCATCCTGATCGCCACCACCGTCATTGAAGTCGGCGTCGACGTGCCTGATGCCACGATCATGGTGATCGAGCATGCGGAACGCTTCGGCCTTGCCCAGTTGCACCAGCTGCGCGGCCGTGTCGGGCGCGGCGACAAGCCGTCCTCCTGCGTGCTGCTCTACAAGGACCCGCTCGGAGAGACCGCGAAGCGCCGGCTTTCGGTGATGCGCGAGACCGAGGACGGCTTCAAGATCGCCGAGGAAGACCTGAAACTGCGCGGCGAAGGCGAGTTGCTGGGGACAAGGCAATCCGGCACGCCCGGCTTCCAGGTGGCGCGCCTGGAGTTCCACGCAGATTTGCTCGAAGCGGCACGCGACGACGCGCGGCTGATCCTGTCGCGCGACCCGGAACTGCAGTCCGAACGCGGCGAGGCGCTGCGGCTGTTGCTTTACCTGTTCGGCCGCGACGAAGCGGTGCGGCTGCTGCGCGCCGGCTGAGCGCCGACCGGTGGGTTGGCGAGACCGCCTTCGACGGGCTCGCCATTCAGCGTCACCAGCTTGGCCTTCACCTCCGGTGCCACCATGCCTGCTGAAACGATCAGCTTGGCGCCGTCCTCGATCGACATGTCGAGCAGCACGATCTCGGATTTGTGCACATACATCAGGAAGCCGGTGGTCGGGTTCGGTGTGCAGGGCATGAACACCGCGATCAGCGGATCGCCTTCCTGGTCGAGCTTCTGGTTGATCTCGGTTTCCTTCTCGCTAGCGACGAAGACCAGCGACCAGACTCCCTTGCGCGGATATTCGACCAGCCCGACCTGGCGGAACATGTCGCCCTTGTTCGACAGCACCGTCTCGAAGATCTGCTTCAGCGAGCCATAGATGCCGCGCACCAGCGGCATGCGGCCGAGCAGCCGCTCGCCGAAATTGACGATGGCGCGGCCGACGATGTTCGCCGTCAGGAAACCGATCAGCGTGATCAGCACCAGCGCCACGATCAGCCCAAAGCCCGGAACCGGAAACGGCAGGTAGGTGTCGGGATTGTAGCGGGCCGGGATGTAGGGTTTCACCCATGAATCAACCCAGCCGATCAGCGACCAGGCGATATAGGCCGTGATCGCCAGCGGCGCGCAGACGACGAAGCCGGTCAGGAAATAGTTCCTCAGCCGGGTCATGCCAGAGGTCTTCAGGGCGTCGGACATGGGGCTCACCGCGGCGCATGTTGCGCTGCAAGATTAATGAACCGCGAGCCGCTTTGGAACTGCGAAGTTTTTAAAGAACGCGCTTATGCGGCTGCGTCCAAAGGCACGATCTTCTCGAGTTCCGACGCTATTTTCCTCGCCTCGGTCTCCAACTCGTAGGCCTTCTGGAAATTCATCCAGAATTCAGGCGTGGTGTTGAAGAACCTGGCGAGACGAAGCGCAGTATCCGGGGTAAGACCAACCTCTTCCTTGACGATGCGCTCGATCCGCGTGCGCGGGAGGTTCAGCTTCTTCGCCAGCGCGCCGGCGCTCATGCCGAGCGGCACCAGATATTCCTCGCGCAGGAACTCTCCGGGATGGATAGGGCGTGCGAACTTGAGCATAGCTCAGTATCCTCAAAGGGTTAGGGCGAGTGCCCCCTCAATGATAGTCCACAATCTCCACATCTTCGGCACCGGCGGCAGTCCATCTGAAGCAGATGCGCCATTGACCGTTGATGCATATCGAATGCTGCCCGGCACGATCCCGCTTCAAAGCCTCCAAGTGGTTTCCGGGTGGCGACCGAAGGTCATTTAGTTGGATTGCATTATCAATCGCCCGGAGCCGCCTTTCAGCACGGGCGACCAGATCCGGAGGAAATCCCTTAGGTGCCCTGCCAGCCGCTACCTCCGCGACCATCTTGCCTTTGAACGAAACGATCAACGGCTGCCCCCAGGAACCGTATCATACTCTGATACACAGCCAGCTGCAAGGTCTTGTATCATGGATTGATACAAATCGCCCGCGTAGGAGTGTGGCGTTACTCCACCGTCACAGATTTCGCCAGATTGCGCGGCTGGTCGACGTCGGTGCCCATGAACACGGCGGTGAAATAGGCGAGCATCTGGATCGGCAGCGCGTAGATGATGGGCGAGATGATCTCCGGCACCTCGGGCAGGATGATCGTCTCCATCGTCTTGATGCCGGCCTGCGCGGCGCCCTTGGCGTCGGTGATCAGGATGATCTTGCCGCCGCGCGCCGCCACTTCCTGCATGTTCGACACCGTCTTTTCGAAGATGCGGTCATGCGGCGCGATGACGATCACCGGCATGTTCTCGTCGATCAGCGCGATCGGCCCATGCTTGAGCTCGCCGCCAGCATAGCCCTCGGCGTGGATGTAGGAGATTTCCTTGAGCTTCAGCGCGCCTTCCATGGCCAGCGGAAAATTGATGTCGCGGCCGAGATAGAGCACGTCCTTGTAGCGGGACAGCTCGCGCGAGATGCGTTCGATCTGCTCCTCGAGCTTCAGCACCTGGGTGGCGAAACGCGGCGCTTCGGAAAGCTCGCGCACCAGCTGCTTTTCCTGATCGGGCGAAATGGTGCCGCGCGCCACGCCCGCGCGCACCGCAAGCGCAGCCAGTACCGACAGTTGGCAGGTGAAAGCCTTGGTCGAGGCGACACCGATCTCCGGGCCGGCAAGCGTCGGCAGCACGACGTCGGATTCACGCGCCATGGTCGATTCGCGCACATTGACCACGGCGCCGATCTTCATGCCGGCCTGGCGGCAATAGCGCAGCGAGGCGAGCGTGTCGGCGGTTTCGCCCGACTGCGAGATGAAGAAGGCCGCGTCATCGGCCGACAGCGGCATCTCGCGATAGCGGAATTCGGAAGCGACATCGATATCGACGGGAAGCCGCGCATAGCGCTCGAACCAGTATTTCGAGATCAGCCCGGCGAGATAGGCGGTGCCGCAGGCCGACAGCGCTAGCCGGCCGATCCTGGCGAAGTCGAACGGCAGGTCGAGCGGCTTGGACTGGCCGGAGACGAAGTCGACATAATGCGCCAGCGTGTGCGAGATCACCTCCGGCTGCTCATGGATCTCCTTCTCCATGAAATGCCGGCGATTGCCCTTGTCGACCATGAAGCTGGTCGACAGCGACTGCTGGCGCTTGCGGTCCACCTTGTTGCCGTCGATGTCGTAGATCGCGACGCCGTTGCGGCGCACCACCGCCCAGTCACCATCCTCGAGATAGGTGATCGAGTTGGTGAAGGGCGCCAGCGCGATGGCGTCCGAGCCCAAAAACATTTCGCCCTCGCCATGGCCGACGGCCAGAGGCGGACCGTTGCGGGCGCCGACGATCAGATCCTCGTCGCCCTGGAACATGATCGCCAGCGCGAACGCGCCGGACAGCCGCTTAAGCGCCGCATGCGCGGCCTCCACCGGCTTCAGCCCCTTGGCGAGCTCGCGCGCCACAAGATGCGCCACGACCTCGGTGTCGGTCTGCGAGGCGAATTTGTAGCCATCGCGGGTGAGCTCGTCGCGCAGCTCGGCGAAATTCTCGATGATGCCGTTGTGGACGATGGCGACGCCGTTGGAAAAATGCGGATGCGCGTTGGTCTCGTTGGGTACGCCATGCGTGGCCCAGCGCGTGTGGCCGATGCCGATGGTGCCGTCGAGCGGCTCGTCCTTCAGCCGGCGTTCGAGATTGATGAGCTTGCCTTCGGCGCGGCGACGTCCGAGCTCGCCCTTTTCGATGGTGGCGACGCCGGCCGAGTCGTAGCCGCGATATTCGAGCCGCTTCAGCGCGTCGACGATGAGCGGCGCGACCTGTGAATAGCCGACGATTCCAACGATACCGCACATGCGATAACCCCCGATTCCCAGCGGAAAACCCGGCGTTATCTAGGGGTTGCCGGCCTGCCGCGAAAGTCACTTTGCGTTTCGTTCCGTGTCAGCGGAACGGTCTTTTCTTCCATGCACCATGCCAGACGGCGCTTGCAATCCAGTTACCTGAACCGCTTGGGTTTTCAGGGCCCCGGTTTCCACTCATTCATATCTGATCGAGCTGCGACCGCCTCCTTGAAGAGGCGCTGGAGATCATTCCGCCGCCGCCTTCTTCCTTGCCGCTGCGGCCGAAGCGAAGCGCTCGCGCAATTCCTTGCCCTTGCCGGGGATCGTCTTCTGGCGGGCGCGGCCGAAGGCCAGCGCGTCGTCCGGCACGCTTTCGGTGATCACGCTGCCGGACGCGATATAGCCACCCTTGCCGATCGTGACCGGTGCCACCAGCGAGGAATTCGAGCCGACAAAGGCGCCTTCGCCGATATCGGTGAAGAATTTCGAGTAGCCGTCATAATTGCAGGTGATGGTGCCGGCGCCGATATTGGCGGCGGCGCCCACGCGCGCATCGCCGATATAGGTCAGGTGATTGACTTTGGCGCCCTCCTCGATCGTCGCCTGCTTGACCTCGCAGAAATTGCCGACCTTTGCCTTGTTTCGAAGGTCTGCGCCCGGCCGCAGCCGCGCGAACGGCCCGACATCGCAATTGGACGCAATCGTTGCGCCCTCGATATGGCTGAAGGCGTGGATCTTGGCGCCCGAGGCTATTCTAACGCCCGGCCCGAACCAGACATTCGGCTCGACGATCGTGTCGGCGCCGATCTCGGTATCGTGCGAAAAATAGACTGTCTCCGCCGCGATCAAAGTGACGCCGGACAGCATCGCCTCGCGCCGCCGGCGCGCCTGCCAGATGGCTTCCGCCTCGGCAAGCTCGGCCCGGTTGTTGATGCCGAGCGCACTCTCGAAACTTGCCTCGGTGGCCACCACGTCGAGCCCTTCCGCGCCGGCGATCTCGACGATGTCGGTGAGGTAGAATTCGCCCTTGGCGTTGTTGTTGCCGACCTTGTCGAGCAAGCGAAGCGCATGCTTGCCCGCCACCGCCATCATCCCGGCATTGCAGAAGCCGATCTTCTTTTCCTCCTCCGAGCAGTCCTTCTCCTCGCGAATGGCGACGAGCTTGCCGCCCTTCTCGATCAGCCGGCCATAGCCGGTCGGGCTCGGCGGCCGAAAGCCGATCACGGCCACTGCAGCGCCGCCGGCGAGCTTCTGCCGCGCGGCGGCCAGCGCGCCTGCGTCAATCAGCGGCGTATCGCCGAACATGACGAGGATGTCGTCGTAACCCTTTGATATCGCTTCGCGGGCGGCCAGAACGGCATGGGCAGTGCCGAGCCGCTTCTCCTGAACGAAAGTCTCCGCCTTGGGCGCGAATTTCTGTGCCGCCTTGCGCATCTCGTCGGCGCCGTGCCCGATCACCAGCGCCAGGCCCGTCGCGCCGGCCGCCTCGGCCGCTTTCACGACATGCGCCACCATAGGCAGGCCGGCAATGGCATGCAGCACTTTTGGCATCGCGCTTTTCATGCGCGTGCCCTCGCCGGCGGCGAGGATAACGGACAGGCAGGATCTCTGGCTCATGGATGGGCAACCGTATGAAATGGTTTGAATCAATGCATGCTAGCAGCCGCGTGATGCTGCACCAATGCGGTTAAATTCCGGTGAGATGGTAGAGCGAAGTCTTCGAGCGCGGACGTCTGGGGGGATGACCGATACAAAAGCGCCGCCCTGGTGGCGTTAGCCGGTTACACAAACAGGAGATATCTCCGGCCATCTGGGATTGCTGTGTCAGCGTGCCCAGAGGCTGCGCGAAACGTGTCGGTTGACTGTTAGAGCAATCCAGGAAAATTCGGCGCTTCTGTGAAACGCTGAAACGCTCGACCGCGGCGACTGGAACGCTCCACGCCTTGCAAGCGGCACAGCGAGATCTCGCGGACTGGGAGAGATGTGTACCATGCGCGTGGCGCGTCTGGAAGTTGGCAGGACATGGACGCGGGGCGGCCCGCGTGCAGGCGTATGGCCGAGCACGCAGCGCCACCTCGCAGCGATCCTGGCTTGCGACGTGGTCGGCTACTCGCGCCTGATGGAGCGCGACGAGCGTGGCACGCTCGAGCGGCTCAAGATCTACCGCAAGGATCTCCTCGAACCGCTGGTCTCCGAGCACCACGGTCGGGTCGTCAAGCGCACCGGCGACGGCATGCTGTGCGAGTTCGCGAGCGTCGTTAACGCGGTGACCTCGGCGATGGCGATCCAGCAAGCCTTGGCGGAACACGAGGCGGAGACGCCCGAGGAAGAGCGGATTCGCTTCCGCATCGGCGTCAATCTCGGGGACGTGGTCTGCGAGGAGGACGGCGACCTTTACGGCGACGGGGTCAACATCGCCGCCCGCCTCGAAAGCGTCGCCGATCCAGGCACCGTGGTCGTCTCGGGTACCGCCTATGACCACCTTCAGGGCAAGCTCGACTGCGGCTTCACGCCGCTTGGCGACCTCCGCCTCAAGAACATCGAGCGGCCGGTGCGCGCTTACCGCGTCGAGGCCGACGCCGGCGCTGCACCGCCTCCCCTGCCCGAGAAACCCTCGATCGCGGTTCTGCCTTTCACCAACATGAGCGGCGACCCCGACCAGGAATACTTCGCCGACGGGCTGGTGGAAGACATCATCACGGGATTGAGCCGGGTGGACTCCTTCTTCGTGATCGCCCGAAACTCGTCCTTCACCTACAAAGGCCGAGCGGTGGACCTGCGCCAGGTCGGGCGCGAGTTGGGCGTCCGCTACGTGCTTGAAGGCAGCATCCGCAGAGCAGGTTCGCGGGTTCGCATCAGTGGGCAGTTGGTTGACGCGATCAGCGGACACCATGTCTGGACCGGCCGCTTCGAGGGCGACCTGAGCGACATCTTCGACCTGCAGGACAAGGTGACCGAGAGCGTCGTCGGCGCGGTCGAGCCGAGCATCCGGCTGGAGGAAATCAAGCAGGCGCGCATGAAGCCGACCGACTACATGAGCGCCTACGACCTCTACCTTCGCGCGCTGCCGCGCTTCTACAGCATGACCCGCGAGGGCTTTGCCGATGTGCGTCGGCTCACTAATGAGGCGCTCAGCATCGACCCTGGCTTCAGCTTGGCGAAGGCACTCGGCGCTTATATCCGCAGCATCTCCGTGAGCCAGTGCTGGCACGAGCCCGACGATACCAGAGTCGCCACGCGCATGGCGCGCGAGGTACTGGCGGAAGCGCGCGACGACCCCACGAGCCTGCGCTTCGCCGCGCAGGTGATTGCCTACAGCGCGAAGGACTACGAAATGGCGCTGGGCACGATCGAACGATCCCTGCTGCTCAACCCCAATTCGGCGCAGGGCCATACGAGCTGCGGCTGGGTCAACGCACATTCCGGCCGCCCGCTCGTCGCGATCGAGCATTTTCATAGGGCAATGCGGCTGAGCCCAGTCGATCCCGAGAAGGGCATCGCGCTCTCGGGCATCGGGATGAGCTACCTGATGCTCGAGCACTACGAGGAAGCGCTGGCATGGGGTGAACGCGCGCTGCACGAGATGCCGAACTACGGCTCCTCGCACCGGGTGGTGATCATGGCGCTGGTCAAACTCAATCGGTTGGACGAGGCGCGGGCGGCTGCGCAGCGGCTGATGGAGGCGTTCCCGACCTACACGCTCACCCTGCAGAGACAGATCAACCCATGGCAGGACAAGATGTTCGGCGAGCGTTACGTCGAGGCCTTGGGCGTCGCCGGCGTGCCGGAGTGATCGTCGCGGATAAGATGGCAGCCTACCCCAACCGCCCCAGCACCGGAAAATTCTCCAGCAGCCAGTAGGAGACACTCTGCACGCCGCCGGTGAGGAAAAACACGCCGGCAACGACCAGCAGCGCGCCGATCCCCTTCTCGACGCGGCCGAGATGGACGCGGAATTTGCCGAGGAAGCGCATGAAAGCGCCGGAAAACAGCGCCGCGATCAGGAATGGAATGCCGAGGCCGAGCGAATAGGCGGCGAGCAGCAGCGCGCCCTCACCCACCGTCTCGCGCCCGCCGGCCAAAGTGAGGATCGGCCCCAGCACCGGGCCGATGCAGGGCGTCCAGCCGAAGGCGAAGGCGAGCCCCATGACATAGGCGGCGACCATGTTTGCGGGCTTGCCCTGCGATTGGAAGCGCGCCTCGCGCGACAAAAGCGGAATGCGCAATATGCCGAGGAAGTTCAGCCCCATGATGATGATCAGCGCGCCAGCCGCCATCGCCAGTGGCTCCTGCCACACGCGCAGCAGCCTGCCGATGGTCGAAGCTCCCGCGCCAAGCGCGACAAACACCGTGGAGAAGCCGAGCACGAAGGCAAGCGAGGCATAAAGCAGCGCGCCGCGCGTGCCTTCCCGCGCCGTCACGCCATGATTGCCGCGGAAATCGTCGACCGACACGCCGGCCATGTAACAGAGATAGGGCGGCACCAGCGGCAGCACGCAAGGCGACAGGAACGAGATCGCCCCCGCCCCGACCGCGCTGACATAGCCGATGTCCAATGCCATCCAATGAGTCCCGATTGTGCTCGCGTTCGATATAGCGATGCGGGCGTGCGCCTGCCAATCACCATTGTGTGGCAGGCGCCATTGTGTGGCACGTCGCCGCTTCGCCGCAGGAAGAAACAGGCTTTCCAACGCGTTGTCGGGATGAGCGCGCGATTGCGGCGCGCTCGTTCTCAGGGAGATTCAGCATGAAAACGATCGCACTCGGGTTTGCCGCCCTTCTGCTCGGCACCGCCGCGTCCCAGGCCGCCGAGGCCTGGAAGGAAGCCGAGGTTGGCGGCACGAAGATCTACACCGACGCCAAGGGCATGACGCTCTACACTTTCGACAAGGACGAGAAGGGCAAGTCCAACTGCTATGACAAATGCGCCGCCAACTGGCCGCCGCTGAAAGCCAAGGCGAGCGCGAAGACCGAAGGCGAATGGTCTGTCGTCAAGCGCACCGACGGCACCCATATGTGGGCCTATGACGGCAAGCCGGTCTACACCTTCGTCAAGGACAAGAAGGCCGGCGACATGAACGGCGAAGGCGTGGCCGGCGCCTGGCATGTCGTCAAGGCAGATTGAACTCGCCCCACCGAGCGATCCGGCTGCCGGGTTCCTTGATCCGGCAGCCAGCCATCTTTCCGCTGGTCACCACCGGTTCGGCGCGCGCATGCCTCCATCGCCAAAAAAGTGATCTTTGCCATACACTCTAAGAGTGTATCGTCGGCGACCGCTTCCCAAATTGGCCGCTTCCCCTTGACCGATTGCAAAAGCACGGCCATGTGAGCGACGAAAAGAGTGGGATTTCGTCGTGCGTCGCGGAGTTCTTCCGCCACCTCACAGCTGATTAAAGAGACCTCATGGACGTCGTCGTCGTCGAATCGCCGGCCAAGGCGAAGACAATCAACAAATATCTGGGCAAGAACTATAAGGTTCTGGCCTCGTTCGGCCATGTCCGCGACCTGCCCGCCAAGGACGGCTCGGTGCGCCCTGACGAGGACTTCGCCATGTCCTGGTCGGTCGACACGGCGTCCGGCAAGCGCCTCGCCGACATCGCCAAGGCGGTCAAGGACGCTGACGGCCTGATCCTCGCCACCGACCCGGATCGCGAGGGCGAGGCGATTTCATGGCATGTGCTGGAAGTCCTGAAGCAGAAGCGCGCGCTGAAGGACAAGCCTGTCAGCCGCGTCGTCTTCAACGCCATCACCAAGGCCTCGGTGCTCGACGCGATGGCCAATCCGCGCCAGATCGACGCGCCGCTGGTCGACGCCTATCTCGCCCGCCGCGCGCTGGACTATCTCGTCGGCTTCACGCTGTCGCCGGTGCTGTGGCGCAAGCTGCCGGGCGCCCGTTCCGCCGGCCGCGTGCAGTCGGTGGCGCTGCGCCTCGTCTGCGATCGCGAATCCGAGATCGAGCGCTTCATCCGCGAGGAATACTGGCAGATCGCCGCCATCCTCAACACGCCGCGCAACGACAGTTTCGAGGCGCGGCTCACGGCCTTTGCCGGCAAGAAGCTGCAAAAACTCGATATCGCCAACAAGGCGCAGGCCGACGACATCAAGGCGATGCTGGAAGGCGCGACCTTCAAGGCATTGTCGGTCGAGGCCAAGCCGACAAAACGCAATCCCGGCCCGCCCTTCACCACCTCGACGTTGCAGCAGGCCGCCTCGTCCGGGCTCGGCTTCTCGGCGACGCGTACCATGCAGGTGGCGCAAAAGCTCTATGAAGGCATGGATGTCGGCGGCGAGACTGCCGGTCTCATCACCTATATGCGTACCGACGGCGTGCAGATGGCCCCCGAGGCGATCGAGGCCGCCCGCAACGCCATCGTCAGCGAGTTCGGCGCGAAATATCTGCCGGAAAAGCCGCGTTTCTACACCACCAAGGCCAAGAACGCCCAGGAAGCGCATGAGGCGATCCGCCCGACCGATTTCCGGCGCACGCCGGCTTCCGTCCGGCAATATCTCGACGCCGACCAGGCCCGTCTTTACGAGCTGATCTGGAAGCGCGCCATCGCCAGCCAGATGCAGCCGGCCGAGATCGAGCGCACCACGGTCGAGATCGAGGCCGTCAACGGCGCCCGCACCGCGGAGCTGCGTGCGGTCGGCTCGGTCGTCCGCTTCGATGGCTTCATCGCCGCCTATACCGACCAGAAGGACGAGGACGCGGAGGACGAGGAGAGCCGCCGCCTGCCCGAGATCCGCTCCGGCGAGCAGCTCGCCCGCCAGGCGATCAACGCCACCCAGCACACCACCGAGCCGCCGCCGCGCTACTCCGAGGCGTCGCTGATCAAGAAGCTGGAAGAGCTCGGCATCGGCCGGCCGTCGACCTACACAGCGATCCTGAAGACGCTCGAGGACCGCGACTACGTCACCATCGACCGTCGCAAGCTGGTGCCGCAGGCCAAGGGCCGGCTGCTCTCGGCCTTCCTCGAGAGCTTCTTCGAGCGTTACGTCGAATATGACTTCACCGCCTCGCTCGAGGAAAAGCTCGACGAGATTTCCGACGGCAAGCTTGCCTGGAAGGACGTTCTGCGCGATTTCTGGAAGGATTTCTCCGGCGCCGTCGACGACATCAAGGAGCTGCGTGTCGCCGACGTGCTCGATGCGCTCAACGAAGAACTCGCGCCGCTTGTCTTCCCGGAGCGCGAGGACGGCTCCAACCCGCGCATCTGCCCGAAATGCGGCACCGGAAACCTGTCGCTGAAGCTTGGCAAGTTCGGCGCCTTCGTCGGCTGCTCGAACTATCCGGAGTGCTCCTACACCCGCCAGCTCGGCGACGCCGCCAATCCCAATGGCGAGAATGGCAATGGCGAGGACGGCGTCAAGCTGCTCGGCAAGGATCCCTACACGGCCGAGGAAATCACGCTGAGGAGCGGCCGTTTCGGCCCCTATATCCAGCGCGGCGAAGGCAAGGAAGCCAAGCGCTCCAGCCTGCCCAAGGGCTGGACGCCCGAGTCGATCGACCATGAGAAGGCGCTGGCGCTTCTGTCGCTGCCGCGCGATGTCGGAAAACATCCTGAGACCGGCAAGATGATCTCGGCCGGCCTCGGGCGCTACGGCCCGTTCGTGCTGCATGACGGCACCTACGCCAATCTGGAGAGCATCGAGGACGTGTTCTCGATCGGCCTGAACCGCGCCGTCTCGGTGATCGCCGAGAAGCAGCAGAAGGGCAAGGGCGGCCGCAACGGCGCCACGCCGGCAGCGCTGAAGGAGCTTGGCGACCATCCCGACGGCGGCGGCAAGATCGTCGTGCGCGACGGCCGCTACGGGCCTTATGTCAATTACGGCAAGGTCAACGCGACGCTGCCCAAGGGCAAGGACCCGCAATCGGTGACGATGGAAGAAGCGCTCGCCCTGATCGCCGAAAAGGAAGCCAAGGGCGGAGGCGGCAAGAAGCCCTTCCGCAGGGCGGCAAAGAAGGGGTAGCAGGACGTGGCGCGCAGGATCTCCGGAAGAAGCCACGGCGATCCGCGCCACGCCGACACCAGAGCCAAGGTCAAGGACGACTATCGGCCCTCGCGTGACGAGATCCTGCGCTACATCGCCGAAAATCCCGACCGTTCCGGCAAGCGCGAGATCGCCAAGGCCTTTGCGCTGCGCGGCGAGGATCGCGTCTGGCTGAAGGACATGCTGCGCGACCTGCAGGACGAGGGTCTGCTCAACAAGGAGCGGAAACGCCTCACCCGCGCGGGCGCCGTGCCGCACGTCGCCGTGCTCGACATTTTCGGCCGCGACGACAACGGCGTGCTTCTGGCCAATCCGAGCGAATATACCGGCGCCGGCTCGCCGCCCGTCATTGCCATCCGCATGTCGCGCGGCGCCAGCGGCCCGGCGCCCGGCATCGGCGACCGCGTGCTTGCCAAAACCTTCCCGACCGACGATCCGTCAGGCCCTGCCTATACCGGCCGGGTGATGAAGATCTTCGAGAAGCGCAGCGACGCGGTGCTCGGCGTCTTCCGCGTGCTGAAGGACGGCACGTTCCGCATCGAGCCCGTCGAACGCCGCCAGCCGGAATTGATCGTCGACAAGGAATTCCAGAACGGCGCGAAGAACGGCGACCTCGTCGAGGTCGAGCCGGCGCGCGCTTCGCGCTTCGGCCTGCCGCGCGCCAAGGTGCTGGCGGTGCTGGGGTCGCTCACCAGCGAGAAGGCGGTCTCGATGATCGCCATCCACGCCCATGACATTCCCCATGTCTTTCCGGCGGACGTGACTGCCGAGGCCGAGGCGGTGAAGCCGGCCACGCTTGCTCACCGCGAGGACTGGCGCGACCTGCCGCTGGTGACCATCGACCCCGCCGATGCCAAGGACCACGACGACGCTGTCTTCGCCGCACCCGATTCGGACGAGAACAATCCCGGCGGCGTCGTCGTCACCGTAGCGATTGCCGATGTCGCCGCCTATATCCGCTACGGCACGCCGCTCGACCGCGAAGCGTTGAAGCGCGGCAATTCCGTCTATTTCCCGGACCGCGTCGTGCCGATGCTGCCCGAACGCATCTCGAACGATCTCTGCTCGCTGCGCGAGGGCGAGGACCGGCCGGCGATCGCCGTGCGCATGACCTTTTCCGCCGAGGGCCGCAAGCTCAGGCACTCCTTCCACCGCGTCATGATGAAATCGGCGGCCAAGCTCGCCTATCCGCAGGCGCAGGCGGCGATCGATGGCGTCCCCGACGACAAGACGCGGCCGATCCTCGACAGGGTCCTGAAGCCGCTTTGGGAAGCCTATTCGGTGCTCAAGCGCGGCCGCGATGCCCGCCAGCCGCTGGAACTCGACCTGCCGGAACGCAAGATCCTGCTGAGGCCCGACGGCACCGTCGACCGGGTCGTGGTGCCGGAGCGCCTCGACGCGCATAAGCTCATCGAGGAGTTCATGATCCAGGCCAATGTCGCGGCCGCCGAGACGTTGGAGGGTAAGAAAGAGCCCCTCGTCTACCGTATCCACGACGCGCCGTCGCTCGCCAAGCAGGAATCGCTGCGCGACTTCCTGCAGACGCTCAGCCTGTCCCTGGCGCGCGGCGCGCAGATGCGGCCCAGCCAGTTTAATGGCATTCTGGAGCGGGTGCGCGGCGCCGACAACGAGGCGCTGGTCAACGAAGTGGTGCTGCGCTCGCAGAGCCAGGCGGAGTACTCGCCGAAGAACATCGGCCATTTCGGCCTCAACCTCCGGCGCTACGCGCATTTCACCTCGCCGATCCGCCGCTATGCCGATCTGATCGTGCACCGGGGGCTGATCTCGGCGCTTGGCCTCGGGCAAGGCGGGTTGACGCAGCAGGAGGCGGACCGGCTGGAAGAAGTCGCCGCGCTGATCTCCGCCACCGAGCGCCGCGCCATGGCCGCCGAGCGCGACACGGTCGACCGGCTGATCGCCGCCTATCTGGCCGAGCGCGTCAACGACACGTTCGACGCGCGCATCTCCGGCGTCACCAAGGCGGGGCTCTTTGTCCAATTGCCGCAGTATGGCGCCGACGGCTTTATTCCGGTGTCAACTCTGGGCGGCGATTACTATATCTACGACGAAACCGCCCGATCGCTCTTCGGAGAACGCACCGGCAAAGGCTACCAGCTTGCGGATCGCGTCGAAGTCCGGCTGGTCGAGGTCGCGCCGATGGCCGGCGCGATGCGTTTCGAGATGCTGACCGACCCGAAGCCCCTGCCCGGATCGAGGCGGTCGTTCCACAAGGCCAAGGGCCGCGCCCGCGCGTCGCAATCGCGCGTCGGACCGCGCGGCAGGAGACGGTAATGCCAGGCAACTTCCAGGTGGAAGAACAGGTTTTCGGCGGCGAGCATCATTCGAGCCGCGTCGCCCGCCCGCTGTGGACGGCTATCAAGCGCGGCTTGCTCGGTCGCTGCCCGCATTGCGGCAAGGGAAAGCTGTTCCGCGCTTTCGTGAAATCCGTGGACAAGTGCGAGGTCTGCGGCGAGGAGCTGCACCACCATCGCGCGGACGACCTGCCTGCCTATCTGGTCATCGTCATTGTCGGCCACATCGTGGTTGGCTCCTTCATGGCAGTGGAGGCGGCCACTACGCTGTCGACCTGGCAGCACGCGCTGATCTGGGTGCCGCTGACCATCATTCTGGCCGTCGCGCTGCTGCAGCCGGTCAAGGGCGCTGTCATCGGCCTGCAATGGGCGCTTTATATGCACGGCTTCGGCGACGAGAAGGACGAGTTCGAGAGCCATTGATAAGCCGGAATGCGCGGCTGTCCGTCCTGGTGCAAAGACCATGGCGCGCAAGCCACTTTCACATCCGAGAAGTTTCCGCTAGGTCGAGCGCATGGAACGAATGACCAAGGCGGATGTCGACAGGCTCGATAAAGGCCTGGCCGTACGCAGCGGCCGGGCATTGCGTCCGCGCGATGCCGCGACCCTCATCCTGCTCGATCGCAAGAACAAGGACGTTCTGGTGCTGATGGGCCGGCGCCATGCCGGCCACGCCTTCATGCCCGGTAAATTCGTCTTCCCCGGCGGCCGCACCGATCCGGCGGACAGCCGCATTGCCGTCGGCTCCCCTTTGCGCGGCGAAGAAGAGAAAAAGCTGGCCGCCGGCCCCGGCCGCGCCAGTCCGGCGCGGGCGCGGGCAATCGCCCTGTCGGCGATTCGCGAGACCTATGAGGAAGCCGGCCTGCTGATCGGCTGCAAGGGCGCCTTCTCGACCACGAAGCGCGACTGGCAGGGTTTCGCCGAACATGGCGTCATCCCGTCGCTGGACGTGCTCCGCTTCATCGCCCGCGCCATCACTCCGCCCAATCGCGTGCGCCGTTTCGACACGCGTTTCTTCAGCGCCTGGCGCCACGACGTTGCCGTCGAGTTGCCCGGCGGCGGCCCGACCAACGAGCTGGAGGAACTCGTCTGGCTGCCGCTTGCCGATGCCCGCAAGGCCGACATTCCCGACATTACCGGCATGATCCTGGAAGAACTGGAAGGTCGGCTTGCCGATGATCCCTTGCTGCGGCCGGGCGGCGCCGTGCCGTTCTTCCGGCTCGTCCGCAACCGCTTCGTCCGCGAAGTCCTTTAGAAGCAGAGCATTTTGATCCCATGACGGTCGATACCCAACAACAGGGCGACGAACGTGTACACTGGTTGCCGATGGTCGCGGCGATCTCCTCGATCAGCGTCGTCGGCATCGCCATCGGTCTCGGCATGCCTCTGCTCAGCGTCATTCTGGAAAGCCGCGGCCACTCCGCTTCGATGATCGGCCTCAACACGGCCGTCGCCGGCCTCGCCTCTATCGCCGGCGCGCCGCTTGCAACCCCGCTTGCCATGCGGCTTGGCGTCGCCTGGACCATGCTGTTGATGATCGCCATCGGCGCGCTCGCCTTCGTCGGCTTTCACTTCGCGCCGGATTTCTGGATGTGGTTCCCGCTCCGCGTCGCCCTGCATATCTCGCTGACGGTGCTGTTCATCCTGTCGGAATTCTGGATCAGCACCTCAGCTCCGCCGAACCGCCGCGGCCTTGTGCTTGGCATCTACGCCACCGTTTTGTCGCTCGGCTTCGCCGCCGGACCGTGGCTGTTCGCCCATCTCGGCAGTTCGGGCTTCCTGCCATTCGGCGTCACCATAGCGCTGGTCACGCTTGCCGCGATTCCGGTGCTGGCGGCCCGCAACGAGAGCCCGACCATCGTCGCCGACAGCGAGACCAGCCATTTCCTGCGCTACGTCTGGCTGGTGCCGACCGCGACCTTCGCCGTGCTTGTTTTCGGCGCGGTCGAGACCGGCGGTTTCGCGCTTTTCCCCGTCTATGGCAGCCGCATCGGCTATTCGGAGGCCGACGCCGCGCTCCTGCTGACGATGATCGGGCTCGGCAACGTGCTTCTGCAGATCCCGATCGGCATGATCAGCGACCGTGTCTCGGACCGCCGCCATCTGCTCCTGGGCTGCGCCACCGTCGGCCTGATCGGCACCGTATTCATGCCCTTCTTCGCGCAGAACTGGCATCTGATGGCCGCCCTCCTGTTTGTCTGGGGCGGTGTCGTCGCGGCCATGTACACGATCGGCCTTGCCCATCTAGGCTCGCAGCTTTCCGGCCATGAACTGGCATCCGCCAACGCGGCCTTCGTGCTGTGCTACGGCGTCGGCATGGTTATCGGCCCGCAGGCGATCGGCATCGGCATGGACGCCTTCGGCCCCTCAGGCTTCGGCTGGTCGCTGGCCGTCTTCTTCGCCGCCTACATGCTGCTGGTCCTGGTCAGGCTGGTGCGCAGGATTCTCTAGGCGAATGTCCTGAACGTCGAGCATCCTGACATCACCGTGTCAGCAGCACCCCTGCTATACCTGCCTCCGACGCCAGGCAGGAGAATTGCGATGATCGACAGCGGCTTTGAAACCAAATCCCTCAGGATGGAACTGCTTCTGCTCGTCACATTTCAGGCGCCGGCCGCCGATGTCGAGCGCATCATGGAGGCCGTGGTGGCGATCACGTCACTGCGCATGGGCAAATACGACAGCAATGCCTATCAGTCGGCGCAAGGCATCGAGCGCTACCGGCCGCTCGAGGGCGCCGCCGCCGGTGCCGAGAGCGAACTGCGCCGGCGACCCGGCACCGTCGAAGTGTCGTTCGAGATTGCCGACGACCAGGCGCTCGCCGCCCGTGTCGTCGAGGCGATATTCCAGGCCCATTCCTACCAGGAGCCCGTCATCCGCATTCAGCCGCTGCTCGCCAGCCGCTCCAAGGGCCTTGACGATCGCGCCAATCCGAATCGCTGGTGGAACACCACGGGCGACTGGAAAAAGGCGGGTCAGCCGATCAGGGAGAATGCTTGAAGCCGTCAGATCGGCGACCTGGAATGAGGCAAGGACGGCGCCCGGGCTTGACTTTCCGGGCGCGTTCTTTATGTGTCGCGCCAAGTTTCCCGCGTCCGGGTGTTTTCCCCGTGCTCCAGCGGCCAAAACTCCACGAACATTAACGGACGAACATCATGGCCAAAGCCGCAAACATCAAGATCAAGCTTCTGTCGACCGCCGACACCGGGTTCTTCTACGTGACCAGCAAGAACAGCCGTACCAAGACGGACAAGCTCTCGTTCCGCAAGTACGACCCGATCGCCAAGAAGCACGTCGAGTTCAAGGAAACCAAGATCAAGTAATCTGGTTACCCCGAGAAATCGAAACGCCGCCCTCGGGGCGGCGTTTTTGTTTTGGAGCAATTTTCAGGAAGCACGGTTTTCCGACAGGAAGAAAGACCGCGACGCAGAGCCGCGCGGCTGTCAGCGCAAGGTCAGTCGGCGGCTTTGTAGGAAAAAGGGGGCCGGTCGGCGTTTGGCAGCGGTACGAGGAGGCCACTATGTGCCAGCGCCGGCCGGCCGACCCCACGGACCCAGGAGATGCGGCGGACCTGAGCATCATGGGGTATTTTTCGGATCGGGCCGGCTTGTCTACCCTCGTGCCGGCCTCATCATCTGTCTATGCGCCGCAGATTTGCGCAAGACCTTATAAAAATCAACCATTTCTTAACCACCGCTCGCGAATCGCTCGGGTTAAGGTAAATTCGTAACCCTGTGGGGACAGTCGCTAATCGGCGCCCTTTGCAGGCATGCCGCCGAAGCGCGAACATGCGCAAAATCTAAATCTAGAGCATAAACAGCGGGTCTGGAAGATTGCGAGGGCGCCTTAGGCCGCCTTGGCGACCACCCGGTTGCGGCCGCCGCTTTTGGCTTCATAAAGCGCAAGATCGGCGCGCTTCATCAGCGCCGCGACGCTGTCGGTTCCCTTCAGAAGCGAGGATACGCCGACGCTGACCGTCACCTCGATCGTCTTGCCGTCGCTCCCGATGGCAAAAGGCGCCTGCGCGATCTCGGCGCGGATGCGCTCGGCCACCTTCTCGGCGATCGCGCCGTCGGTATCCGGCATGACCACGACGAACTCCTCGCCGCCGAAGCGACAGGCCAAATCGATGCCGCGCACATTCTTGCGCAACCGCCTGGCGAATTCGCGCAGCACATCGTCGCCGCCGTCATGGCCGTACGTGTCGTTGATCGACTTGAAGCGGTCGAGGTCGGTGATCATCACCGACAGCGGCCGCCGCCGCGCCGCGGCGCGATCAAACAGCGTCTGCAGGTGGCTGTCGAGATAGCGCCGGTTGTGAAGCCCGGTCAGTCCGTCGATCACCGCCATCTCGATGGTCTGGGCGACGCTGGCGCGCAATTGATCGTTGTAGCGCTTGCGCCGCACCTGCGTGCGCAGCCGTGCCGTCAGCTCGTGCTGGTCGATCGGCCGGATGAGGTAATCATTGATGCCGAGCTCCAGCCCGCGCAGGATGCGGCCCTCCTCGCCCTCGTCGGCGAGCAGCATGATCGGCAGGAAGCGGGTGCGGTCGAGAGAACGCAGCTGCGAGCAGAGCCTCAGCGCATCGAAACCGGAGAAGGCGGTCGAAATCAGCACGCACTCATACGGTGTCTCGGCCGCCTGGAAAAACCCTGCGTTCGGATCGGTCGCCACATCGAGTTCCGCGCTGTGGCGCAGCATCTTCTGGATGCGTTCGACCGAGGATCTCCGCTCGTCGATGAGAAGCACCTTCGGCTTGACGTCGTCGGTCGCGAAATCGCGGCTCAGAAGTTCCTCGATGCCGATATTGCGCGTGGTCGAGGCGCGCAGCCTGAGCTCGTCGGTCAGCGACTTCAGCCTGACAAGGCTCTTCACGCGCGTCATCAGCTGCAGGTCGTTGACCGGCTTGGTCAGGAAATCGTCCGCGCCGGCCTCGAGGCCGCGCACCCGGTCCGAGACCTGATCGAGCGCGGTGATCATGACCACCGGTATATGGGAGGTCGCCGGATCGCCCTTCAGGCGCTTGCAGACTTCGAACCCGTCCATGCCCGGCATCATCACGTCGAGCAGCACGACGTCCACCTTGCCATTCTCGCAGGTCTCGATCGCATCCGGCCCGTTATTGGCTGTCAGCACCTCGAAATACTCGGCAAGCAGCCGAACCTCCAGCAGCCGCACATTGGCGGGGATATCGTCGACGACGAGGATCCGCGCGGTCATCTCAAAAGGCTCCGGTTCTGCTGGTCACGGGCATCAGGCATCGCCCAGATAGGATTTGATCGTCTCGATGAAGCGCGGCACCGAGATTGGCTTGGAGATATAGGCCTCGCAGCCACCCTGGCGGATGCGCTCCTCATCGCCCTTCATGGCGAAGGCGGTGACGGCGATGACGGGGATCGAATGCAATTCGTCGTCTTCCTTCAGCCATTTGGTCACTTCCAGGCCGGAGACTTCGGGCAGCTGGATGTCCATCAGGATGAGGTCCGGCCGGTGCTGGCGCGCCAGATCCAGCGCCTCCAGCCCATTGCGCGTGCGGACCGTTTCGTAACCGCTGGCTTCGATGAGGTCCCGAAAGAGCTTCATGTTGAGCTCGTTATCCTCGACGATCATGACCTTCTTAGCCATCAATTTCCCGTCCCGACCGCCCTCGAAGCCGAAGACCGTCGTAATGCGTCCCCTTCGGACCGCACCCAACCCTGTTCCACCCTAGCCCAATATAATTGACGAAACGGAAACCGGAGGTTGGAAAGCTGCATCAATTCCACCTTCGGACGCTGTACGGGAAAGAGCGGAGGCTTGCCGCAAGCGACGCTTGCCGTTACTGCGGTAGGAGACTCAAAAATCCACCATTCCAAAGGTAATGATGGCGAACGCAGCGTCAATGCGCGAGGAAGCGGAAACCATTGCCGTCAAGGCGCTGGGCTTCGTCGCCGCAGATCCCGAACTTCTGCCCCGCTTCCTGGCGATCACCGGCATCGAGGCCAACTCGGTCCGCAAGGCCGCCGCGGAGCCCGGCTTCCTTGCCGGCGTCCTGCAATTCATCCTGGCCCACGAGCCCACGCTGCTGCGCTTCGCCGAGGAGACCGGCACGCCGCCGGCCGCTGTCGGCAAGGCATTGCGCGCGCTTCCGCTCGGCAACGACGATCATGAGCGTTCGACATGAGCGACGATCCCGAGACGGCGCGGCAGATCGAAGAGCTTGCCGCCGACGACCGGCCGCTGCTGGTGCTCGATGTCGACGATGTCGTGCTCGAATTCGTCCGGCCCTTTCCGCATTTCCTCAGGACGCGCGGCTTCGGGCTGACGCTGACTTCCTTCCGCCTCACCGGCAACATCGCCGAAACGGCGACCGGCCGACTGACAGCCGGAAGTGACGGCGCTGCTGGGCGAATTCTTCGACACCCAGGCGGATTGGCAAAGCATCGCCGAGGGCGCGGCGGACGCCTTAGCGATGCTTGGACAAGGCGCAGAGATCGTCCTGCTGACCGCGATGCCGCACAAGCATCGCGCCGTGCGCCGCGCCCATCTCGACGCGCTGGGGCTCGACTACCCGCTGCTGACGACGGAGATGGCCAAGGGACCGGCGATCGCGAAACTGCGGGGCCTCAAGGGTCGGCCGGTCGCCTTTGTCGACGACCAGCCCTCCAACCTGGTCTCGGCGCGCAATTCCGTGGCCGACGCCCACCTCTTCCATCTGATGGCCGACAACTCGTTGCGTGCCTTCCTGCCGCCGACGCCGGAGGACATCGTCTCGGTCGAGGATTGGCGCGAGGCCGCGCCCAAGATCGCTGTCGCGCTTGGGCTTTAGGGCACATGTCCCGAAAACGAGAACCGATTTCGGGATAAAACATCTTTGAAATCTGAGACCTGATGCTCAGGGCTGCAGCTTCGCGCCCGCCCCGCCGTTGTCGCCGCCGTCCGAATCGTCGCCTCCGGTTGAACCATCGGTTCCGTTCGCGCCATCATCGCCGCTCGAATTGTCGTCCTGTCCCGCGCTGTTGTCCTGGACCTCGTCCGGCCCCTTCAGCATGGCGCCGTTGACGGCGACGGACCCATCGGCCTTGGTGTTGATCACCCACTCCAGCCGGCCGTCCGGCAACGTCTTGCCGAAGCCCTTGACGGCCAACGCGAACGGGAAGGCCTGCGCCATCTGCTCGTCGCTCTTGGCGCCTTCCTTGAGCGCATCGACGATCTTGTCATAGCCGGCAACGTCGATGGTCACGGTCGCATCCGGTTTCTCGCCGGGAAACGTCATCTCGCCTTCCAGCGCGACCTCGATGTCGCCGTTCTTCACAGTGCTGTGCCCGATGACGACCTTGGGATTCTTGGCCTTGAAATCCGCGACCAGAGCCTTGCCGAATTCGTCCGAGAGCGGTGGTTCCTTATTGAGATCAAAGGCTTCGATCGTCTTCCTCGCCATCGTATCGAGATCGATATTGGCGCCGCCGAAGTTCAGGTCGATGTCGGTCGGCAGCAATGGCGTGGTCCATTCAGGCAGGGTCTGATGCGGGATCGTTAGCCCGGTTGCCTTGATCGTGTAATCGACCTTGCCGTTCTGGGAAACGCCATCCATGCCGAATGCGGTGCTGAATTGCTTCGCCCCGAATTCGCCGACAGGGCTTTCCACGATGAAATCCTTGAAGCCGTAATTGCCGTCGACCCTTTGCCAGATCGGCAGCGCCGCCAGCATCAGCGATTTGAGCTCTGCCGGGTTCGCCTTGAGCTTGGCTTCGTCCTCATTCGCCACGGCAAAGGCGAGCAGGTCGAGCAGCGGCTTCGTCCGCACGCCCTTGCCGGTTGCGTCGACGGAAAGTTCCGGCGTTTTCAAGGTGAGCGGAAAATTCATGCCGCTGTCGGGATCGTTGACCTTGATGGTCTCGACGAAGTCCGAGACTTTTTGGGTCGCCGTGAAGTCGACGCCGCCATTGGCGGATTTGGTCGCGACAACGGTGGCGGTGCCGGCGCCGGTCGAGGCCTCGGCCTGCTGCTTGGCGTCCCGGGACGTCATGGTCATCCCGGCCAACGAGCTGGTTGCATTGGTGAAGGCCGCAAGGGCCGGATCGTAGACGCTGGTCAGCTTGCCGTCCTTGATCGTGAATTCCATGCTCTGGCGGCCTTCCGGCCCATCGAACTCGAACGACGCGCCCTGCGAGAAATTCGACGAGACGTCCCATGATCCATCGCTGCGCGGCTTCACCATCAGCGCGTAGGGCGCCATGTCGAATTTCAGGAACTTCTGCTCCGGCACCGCATTGACGAGCGCTTTGATGTCGAGAGCGATCTTGTAGGCGTCGCCCTCCACCGAAACCTTGAGCACGCCCTTGTCGAACGCCTGCTTGCCGAAATAGCGCGCCAGATCGTCGGAAAGCTGCTTGGCGCCCTGGCTGTCCACGGTCTGGGCAAAAGCGGGCGCGCTGAGCGCGAGGGCAAAGGCGAGTGGCAAAATACGCTTCACGTCGGTTCTCCGTGCTGTCGGAAGACGAAACAATGGCTTCTGGTAGGCAAGAAGCGTTACAGCCGCAAGACGCCCACTGTAGGCCAAAAGCGCATCCGGCTAAAGCACCAGCCGCATCAGCGGCCGGCCGGGCTTGCGCTCCACGAGCCTTTCGAAGCCGGCCTTCTCGAACACCCGCGACGAGCCGACGAAAAGCCCGATCGAGCGCGAATCGCGCGACAGGTCGATCGGGCAGGCTTCGAGCAGCCTCGCGCCGTTCTCGCGGGCGAAGGCGATGCCGCCCGCAACGAGCCGATGCGAGACCCCGCGGCCCCTCGACTTGACGCGGATGAAGAAGCAGGAGATCGCCCAGACATTCGGGTCGCCTGCATCGGCCGGATCGATCGGGGCCGAGCCCCTGCCCTGATTGTTCCACTCGGGCACGTCCGCGCGCGGGCCGACCTGCATCCAGCCGACGGCCTTACCGTCCTCGAACGCCAGGAGTCCCGGCGGCGGACCTGCCTCTATGCGCGCCTTGATAAGGTCCTTGTTGCGCTCCTTGTCGCTGGCGCGGCGCTCCGCCGGCGCCAGCCGGAAATGCGTGCACCAGCACCCGTAACAGGCGCCCTGCTTGCCGAAGAGGTCCTCGAAATCGGCCCAGCGCTCGGGGGTCAGCGGTGCTATGGTCGTGCTCATGCGTTCTCCCCAGGCCAAGCTTGTTGCCAGCCTTGCGCTGTCGTACCATTGCGTTTGTTCTCTTTATGTTCGCAGCGATGGCGGCTCCTGTCAACAATCCCGAACACGGTTTTTGCCGTGACTGCCTGGCGCTCCAACGCTCGGAGACGCGCCGCTGCGATCGCTGCGGCAGCCCGCGCCTTGTCCGGCACACGGAACTCTACCGGCTCAAGATCGCGCATATCGATTGCGACGCCTTCTACGCGGCGATCGAAAAGCGCGACAATCCGGCGCTGAAGGACAAGCCGGTCATCGTCGGCGGCGGCCGGCGCGGCGTCGTCTCCACCGCCTGCTACATCGCCCGCATCCAGGGCGTTCGCTCAGCCATGCCGATGTTCAAGGCGCTGGAACTCTGCCCGGAAGCGGTGGTGA
Source organism: Mesorhizobium sp. M2E.F.Ca.ET.219.01.1.1 (assembly GCF_004016445.2). Taxonomy (GTDB): domain Bacteria; phylum Pseudomonadota; class Alphaproteobacteria; order Rhizobiales; family Rhizobiaceae; genus Mesorhizobium. Next base: position 1,789,478 of record NZ_SADT02000001.1, on the reverse strand, counting down.
TCGCGCCCAACATGGAAAAATATGTCGGTGTCGGCCGCCAGGTGCGGGCGCTGATGCTGGCGCTGACGCCGCAGGTCGAGCCGCTGTCGATCGACGAGGCCTTTCTCGATCTCGCCGGCACCGAGCGGCTGCACGGGATGCCGCCGGCGCTGGTGCTGGCGCGCTTCGCGCAGACGGTGGAAAAGGAACTCGGCATCACCGTCTCGGCCGGCCTTTCCTACTGCAAGTTCCTGGCCAAGATCGCCTCGGATTTCCGCAAGCCGCGCGGCTTTTCGGTGATCGGCGAGGCGGAAGCGCAAAGCTTTCTCGCCGCGCAGCCGGTGACGATGATCTGGGGCGTGGGCAAGGCGCTGGCCGCGACGCTGGAGCGCGACGGTATCCGCATGATCGCGCAGTTGCAGCGCATGGAGCGCGGCGACCTGATGCGCCGCTATGGCGTCATGGGCGACCGGCTGTACAGACTTTCTCGCGGCGAGGACGATCGTCCGGTCGACCCGGGCGGCGATGCCAAGAGCGTCTCGGCCGAGACCACCTTCGACACCGACATCGGAGCCCTGGCGGACCTTGTGCCGGTGCTGCGCGGCCTGTCGGAAAAGGTCTCGGCGCGGCTGAAGAAATCCGGCATTGCGGGGCGAACCGTGGTGCTGAAGCTGAAGACGCAGGATTTCAAGCTCCGCACCCGCAACCGCCAGCTCGGCGATCCGACCCGGCTGGCCGACCGCATTTTCCAGACCGGCCTCGACCTGTTGCGCCGCGAGGCCGACGGCACCAAGTTCCGCCTGCTCGGCATCGGCGTCAGCGACCTCTCCGGCGACGATAAGGCCGATCCGCCCGATCTGGTCGACCAGCAGTCGCGCAAGCGCGCGCTGGCCGAAGGCGCCATGGACGCGTTGCGCGACAAGTTCGGCAGGAAAGCCGTCGAGACCGGCTATACATTCGGCAAGGGCCGCGCCGCCAATCCGCCCGAGCCGCTGGAGGATTGAGGGGTCAGTTTCGCTTCAGATCGATCCGGCTGGTCACCACCATCTTGCCGGTCGCCGGATCCATGTCAGTCACCGTCATGCGCATATTGTCCGGCCCGATCTTTTCAACCGTCAGCTCGGCGTCGCGGTCGCCATTGACGATTTTCGCCCAGTGGATGTCGAGGTCGATCGCATCGCCCTTGCGGCTTCCGTTGAGCCCGGCGGGTCCGCTGCGCGAGCCGATATAGGTGCCGGTGTACCCCGCCCCGCTTACCTTCAGGTCGGCGCGGATTTCCCGCGACATGATCAAGAACGCACGGCAGGTGCCATCAAGCGACAGCGAGTCCGCCGTCGCGTCCGAGGTGAAGGTGCAGTCGATGTTCATCACCGGCGTGTTCGTCCTGATCCTCACCGTTCCCTTCCCGGAAAACTTGCCCTGCAGCGAACGCAGGAAAGCCGCCTCGTCGGCATGCGCGCCGCTCGCGCAGAAAAGACAGGCGGCGGCCAGCAAAGCAGCGGTCGATTTCATCAAAATGTCCCCCTCTCGCGATCACTAGTACAATTCCAGGAAGAGTTTGAAACGGTTTCGGTCGGCACCTGCCGATGGAAGGCGTGGGCTTAACGGATGCCCGGAGCGTCAAGTTCCGCCGTGGCGATGACTGTTTTTTGACACGAATCCCCTGGCCCAGTGGAATGACGCCGCTAACGGTTGCAGCCCAGGTCCGGGCTTGCGAGATAGAGTCCCAAATGGCACCCGCTCCCTCGATCCCCAAAGCCGCATTCTGGATGGCGCTGTCAATCGCCTCCTTCCTGGCGATGACCGTAGCCGGCCGCGCCACGACCAGCGATCTCAACGTCTTCCAGGTGCTGGAACTGCGCTCGGTGATCGGTTTCTTCATCCTGCTGCCGCTGGTGATGACAAGCGGCGGCTTCCCGGCGATGCTCACGAAACGCCCGTTCACGCATATCGCCCGCAATGTCATCCATTATACCGGCCAGGCGGCGTGGCTCTATGCGCTCACGCTGATCCCGCTCGCCGTGCTGATTTCCATTGAATTCACCACACCGATCTGGACCGCGGTTTTCGCGGTTGGTTTTCTTGGCGAACGGCTCTCCAGGCCCAGGCTGACGGCTATCGTGCTCGGCCTGATCGGGGTGATCATCATCGTGCGTCCAGGCGTCAGCTCGGTCAACCCGGGGCAACTCATAGTGCTGGGCGCCGCGGTCTGCTTCGGCACTTCGGTGGTCATGGTAAAGTCGCTGACGAAGACCGACAGCGTCGTGCGCATTATCTTCTGGATGCTGATCATCCAGTCGGTGCTCGGCCTGCTGCCCGCGCTCTACGAGTGGCGCAACCCGCCGCTTGCGCTTTGGCCATGGATCGTGGTGATCGCTTTCACAGGCATGTCGTCACACTTCTGCATGGCGCGTGCACTGGCCTATGCGGACGCCACCCTCATCTCGCCAATGGATTTCCTGCGCGTGCCGCTGTCGGCACTGGTCGGCTGGCTGCTCTATCGCGAGCAGATCGACATCTTCACCGCCGGCGGCGCGGCGCTGATTCTGGCCGGCAATTTGCTCAACCTGCAGCGCAAGACGCCGCAAGTGGCGGAGGCTGAGGCGGCAACGCCCTGAGCGATCTCAAAGCCTCGCTACGTAGATGCGCCACTTGCCCCGCAGGTCGAACAGCATTCAGTCATAGACGCCGTAAAATAGAAAATCGTTGTCACCGCCGGCCTTGAAATGTCCTGCGTAGGAACCCGTCGGCAACAGCAGCGCTTCGCCTGAGCCGTTGCGTAATGCCACAGTTTTTGGTCCCGTCGCAAGATGAAATGGCGGGGCAAGCACGGCTCCATCGATCTCGACCTCGCCCTGCAGTGGCGTTCCGTCGGCGCTGTAGAGCGCATAGTTTCCTGCAATCGGAACTTCGAAAATCTTCCGCTCACCGGGTTGCAGGCGGAAACCGGCGATCCGGAGGTTTGGTGCGACACGGACGTAGCTGTTCAAAATCAGGGGCGCGACCACCGGATAGATATAGTTCATCCGGTAGGACCAAAGGATCAGCTTCGGCGGAGACTTGCTAAGGACATTGTAAGCCTCGGAATTCTTGCCTTCCCTCAAGGTCGCTAGCACATAGTGCTTGTCGAGCCACAAGGTTGTCGGCTCCATTCGGTTGGGCAGCATTCCTACGCCGTCGAAATACCGCTCGTCAGGCGCGAGTAACGACTCCGCACGCGTCACCAGGTCAAGCTGGGCCGCGTTGTCGAAGCGAAGATAGAGCAGATTGGCGACGAAGCTTATGCCCATGGCCGTGACCAGCGCTATCTGCGCAACGCGTACGTAGCGCGCGCGGGCTGCAATGCCGTCGAGCAGTGTCAACGACCATAGCGACATGAACGGCAAAGCCATGATGAACACGTAAGGCCATGGCTGATCGTGCGCGAAAACCTGCGCCGTCACGACAATCGAGAAGACCAGCGCAATTCGCCTTCGCTCGCCCAGCCTCATGATCCGCGTCAGGGACAGTGCCATGCCGGCGAAACAGAAGACATAAAGAACATAGTTGCGCGCGAACGTCTGCAGCACATAGCGCCGTAGCCCCCCGTAGTCACCGCCCCCCCGCGTCGCGATCTCAACCGGACCGAGCAAGAGGTTCATGGCAACCGGAACAGGATGAGTACCGCCGAAGATGAAGCAATAGGCAATTATGGGGATAGTCCACCCAAGCACGAGCCATGCGCCGCGAACGATGCCTGCCGCGTAGCGTCTCATCAACGCCGCGTCGACGACCAGGCCAAGGCCGAGCGCAAGATTGAAGTAGAGCGATTTCTGAGTAGCGAGGAACGACAGGCCACTTAGCATGCCGGCGGCGACCAGCTGCCATCCCCTCAATTCACGCACCCGCAGGACGACCAGCAGCGCAGCGACGGCGAAGAACACCGCCAGCGGTTCCGCGATGGTGCGAAAGATGCGCTCCATGAAATTCGAGAAGCAGAGGAGCAGGAGGACAATGATCAAAGCCCGGTTCCGGTCCTCCCCGAGCGCGCGAGCGCAGGCATAGACCGTGGCCACGGTCGCGCATGCCAGCAGGGCGGTCTGGATGCGGCCAGCAAGCAGGATCGACGTGGCGTCCCAGCCGATGAGATGTGCTATCCCGAAGAATACCGCGTAACCAACAGCCTTGGGGTGCCAGATCGTATCGAAGAGGCCGTGGGAGAAGTATTTTGCCCATCCGAGCTGGACAAATTCGTCCATGACGAAGCGGCATTTATATGCAAAGACGAATAAAATGACGATCTTTATGGCGACAGCGATACTTATAAATGCGGTTGCAACTCGGGGAAAATCGTTATTACTATTCGTTGCAAGCACTTCTGTTTTCATCGAACCTACGGTGCCAAAATCTTTGCAGCTGCAAAGAGCCTGAATCGGCGCAGAAGATATATTCTGCACACGAAATGCGTACGCTCACAAGGCAGCTTGATCCGGACCAGGATCGAGGGGAGAGTCCGGTACGCCGCAGCATGGGGCTTCGGCTTACTGATTGTAAACAGGTCGTCAGACAACATGGAGCGAAGGTGCCCGTCTATTATACAAGGCGCCGGATGGAGAAAGTTGCGCCCGCCAAAAAGGGAGTGCGAAGCCATTTGTCCTCATCCGCCAACAAGGCGATTGGTGTCCTTCGGCCGCTTTCCTCTCGGCCTGCTAGCGGCGGCCGTCTCCTGACTCTGCCCGCTATGACAGACTGGAAGGTAGACCGGGCCGATGGGTCGTTGTCGGCATGGCGCAAATGAACGCAACATCAGGCCCGACCTTGCCGCGCCTCGCCGTCGTGATTCCGAGCTACCGCGTGCGTGCTCGCATTCTTTCTGTGCTGGAGCGGATCGGTCCCGAAGTGGAACTGATCTATGTGGTCGATGACGCCTGCCCGGAAGAGAGTGGCCGTTTCGTCGAGGAGAACACAAGGGATCCTCGCATCAGGGTGATTCGCAATTCGGCGAACCAAGGCGTTGGCGGCGCCACCATGGTGGGCATGACGCATGCCGCCGCCGATGGCGCCGATGTCGTCATCAAGATCGACGGCGACGGACAAATGGACCCGGCGCTGATCCCGAGCTTTGCCGGCGTCATCCTCTCCGGCGAGGCGGACTACGCCAAAGGCAACCGCTTCTTCGAGCCGGAAGGACTCGCCGCCATGCCACTCGGCCGGTTGATCGGCAATGCCGGTCTTTCCTTTCTGTCCAAGATATCGACCGGCTACTGGCACAGCTTCGACCCGACCAACGGCTATGTCGCGATCCATGCCAGCCTTATCCGCCTGCTGCCGCTGGACAAGATTTCGAAGCGGTATTTCTTCGAGTCGGACTTGCTGTTTCGACTGAACATCCTGACGGCGCGGGTGGTCGATGTCCCCATGCATGCCCGTTACGCGGACGAGGTCAGCAGCATGCGGCCATTGCGGGAGATTCCCCGCTTCGCCTTCTCGCATATGCGCAATTTCGCCAAGCGCATCTTCTACAACTACTTTATCCGCAATTTCAGCCTTGCTTCTCTCGAACTTGCGCTGGGCGTGCTGCTTCTGTTGTTCGGTGTTGTCTACGGATTTGCCAATTGGGGCACGGTCGCACCCGCGACGGCCGGAACCGTGATGGTCGCCGCGCTGCCGATCATCATCGGCTTCCAGTTGCTGCTTGCCTTCATCAACTACGATATACAGTCGGTACCGCGCATCGCGTTGCACCCGCGGCTGACAGCCTCGCGCCAACCGATGCGGGCGCTGACATGACATAAGGGGGCTGGCGGGTAAGGCCGTGAACTGCAAAGGATGGTCCATGTGCCCTGAAGGAACGGCAACGACTGAGCCCAAGAACTACCGCCCTCTCCCAGACTACGATGCGCTCGTAGCGCGATGGTTGGGCAACTACGACAAATCCAACTACGATCGAGGCCTGTCGGCCGCCGTACTGAGGAACACCCATGCGCTCGTCGAGCGGCCCTTCGGCCCCGACGTTATATTCCCGCAGGTCCTCGAAGTGGGCGCCGGCACGCTTGCCCACCTGCCTTTTGTCCGGCATCGCTTCGAACGCTACATCTCTTCCGATTTCGACCAGTCGGTGCTTGATGCCGTCAAGGATGCACCGCGCCCCGAGGGCGTGGAGTTGTTGAAATTGGACGGGTCTTCGCTTCCCTTTCAGGACAACAGCTTCAACCGCCTGATAGCAACCCACGTCCTGGAACATGTTCCCTTCCCTCATCTGGCAATCCAGGAATGGGTGCGTGTCCTAAAGCCCGGCGGCGTGCTGTCGCTGATCCTACCCTGCGATCCAGGCTGGGCCTGGCGGTTGGGCCGATATCTGGGGCCGCGCAAGCAGGCGGAAAAGGCAGGGCTTCCCTACGATTACTACATGGCGCGGGAACATATAAACAGCATATTCAATCTAGACCAATTACTGAAATATCACTTTCCGAAGAGAGAGATCATATGGTGGCCAACGCGGCTGCCGTTTCCAGACATCAATCTGATATATTCTGGGAATTTCTATGTTTAACATAAATTATATTTTCATCATATTCGCAGTTTCCATAATTGCGGCCGGACAGATCACATTCAAATTCGCGGCTCAAAGCCTTCGCATTCTGCCGTCCCAATCGCTGCTGGCCTTGTTGCGCGACAATGCCTGGCCGTTCTCGCTGGTGGCGTTGGCCTTGTTTTTCTATCTGCTGTCGACCCTGGCCTGGGTCCATGCCCTGCGCACGGTTCCGCTGTCCGTGGCCTTCATGTTCAATTCCCTCGCTTTCATCGTCGTTCCGGTTGCCGGCTTCATGTTGTTTGGCGAACCGATACCGCGCTTCTTCCTACCGGGAATTACCCTCATCATCGCGGGAATTGTTCTCGTTGCCGGCTGGTAGAAACCGGCTTATCGGCAGGATCAACACGTCTGCTCTGACCTCCGGGGCGGGCACGTTTTTGAGAGAAATGTGCGCATATCTGTTGAATAGATAGTTGAACTTCGCGCTATCCATTTCCGGGTATACTTTCCTGAAGAAACCCATCGCGGGTGCCGTGAGCGTATGGTTGATCGCGGCTATTCCTATTCCGGAGAACAGTGATCCATACCAGCCAGGCACGGCCGCCCAACCATTGGGATCGTTTTTGGCCTGCTCGCGAACCGACGCCAGGAACGCTGTTTCAGGGGGAGCGGCGAAGATCGGAAATGCTTGCTGGAATGGATTGAAGGTGCCGAAGGTAGTCATGCCGGAAATGGCGGCGGCCGCGAACAGCACCTGGATATTGAAGGCTGGAGGAGCCTTGTACTTCCAGAGAAGCACCGCGGCCTCCAGAAATATGACCATAACTATCCAGTCGAACCAGCCATATGTCAGGGCGTCCGCGGTGGTCACACTCGCCTGCGGCCATATCTGGATGTAGCCGATCTTGGCAAGCCATGCAGCCCCCATCGCGCCCGTGAACGCTGCCAGCCGTGGTTGGGTAACGACGAAACTGCATTTCGCAGCGAGGACGATCAGCGACGCGGTCGCCAGAAGACCGAACCCCCATATCATTCGTGTCGGGGGAACCTGGGTCCACAAAAATATCCACCCGATGGATGCGGGAACTGGAATGACCATCCAGATCAGCATCAGGATCAAGCCGGCGGCCGTAATCCAGAAATCGATGGGATTGCCTTCAAGCGCTTTCCGCAGCGATCGATAGTCGACGAAGCACAGCATCGTCATCGGCAGCAGCGTGGAGACGACGGCAATCTCGCATTCGTTGAAGTTTGCTAAGAGAGGCGTGAATTGAATAGTTGTCAGGAACGGAAACAGGTGGCTGAGCAGCCTTGTCCCTTCAACCCCGCCTCCGGACATGTATCGCTGCCCCGGATAGATGGTCTCCCGCATCGTCTGGATGTAATCGCCGAAATAGAGGATGAAACTGGCACCGAGAGCCGAGAGCGCCACGATCGCGATTGCTATATTACCAGGGGAAAGGGCATCGCGGCGGAAGGCGAGCAGCAGAATGGCAAGCGCAAAGGCTTCGGAAATCATGAACGGCGGATAAACCAGACCGAAAACCCAGACTGCGGAAGTCCAGAACAGAAGCGGCAATTTCAGCCAAGGTCGGATCGGGAGCAGGAACACGACCAATGGCCAAGGCGCGAAGGCGAATGTTGGTGCGTTCGACGTCCACCAGACTTGGACGAAGCTTGAGAAGAAAAGGCAGGCGGCACCCAATGCAGCGACCCAGATCTTGACGCCAAACAGCTTGAAGAGCATTGCGTATCCGGCAAGAAAGGCAGTCCACATTGCCGCGAAATAGAGCGAATAGGCGTAAGCCGGAGGCAACACCCAAAACCCCCAGAGCTGGGGTTTGAAAACGAGCGACCAATCCAGGATGGGCAGCGCCCAGAAGCCCTTGAGAGACTCATGGTAGGGGGAAATCTGGTTGGTCGTGGAAAACCCGCCGCGAACTGCGGTTTGAAAAAACGGCGTAAGCACAATCCACTCGTCTGACCGGATAGGACGAGCCGAAAGCAGCAGTGGGGTGGCATCCTTCACGCCGAGATAGCGCAGCCCGACCGCGTAATGCGAAGGCGTCAGCGCAAGCGCTACGTAAACCGCCGCGACTCCCAGAAGCGTGATCACGAGGATGCGGGCGGCTTTCTCCTCTGCGCTACCGGATAGAAAACGGCCTTCAATCACATGCCCTCTCACGGCTGGAAGATATTTGACGATCTTTGCGGCGACCGCGATACCTATAAATACAGTCGAAACCCGACGTTAAAACTCCGCATTACTTGATTAGCCACTTCTGTTTTCATTAAATGTACGTGCCAACCTCTTTGCGCCACGGCGAGCCTGAATCGCTGTAGAAGTCGTATTGTACATATGGAATGCACGCTCACAAGGCAGGTCGGGAATTGCGTTAGCAGTTGCCAGCAATCGCGCGGGATGTTGATATTGTCTTGTGCCAATCTGGTCTGAGATGCACAGTTATGGGGTGTTCCGGATGATCTGCCTTGGTGACGATTCGGAAACTTGCCAGTATGTGTCGCTGGGCAAATTTCTGGATCGTAGCGGGCAGTTCGAGCATGTCGAAGTTGTGCGTTGCCTGCGTTGTGGTCACGGCGTCTCCATGCCGCCGCTGCCTGATGTAACCTTTCTCTACCAGAACCGAGAGAGTCAGGATTTTCAGCCGGACGCGAAAGGCCTCTCACACGCAATCAAGGATATTGCCTTTCGCTCGCAGGCTAGAAAACTCTTGCGGCAAATCGGCGGCGCTGAAGGGAGAATCCTCGATTTCGGTTGCGGAAGCGGACAGTTCACGAGAGTCCTTGGTGAAATGGTTAGTGGCGCTTCGGAGGTCGTCGGCGCCGATATGCACTCCGAACCCCCGGCCGAACTGGCTGAAAGGCCCTATCTCGGCCCAAAGGAGCTCAGCTCCTGCAAGGAGAGCTTTGACATCGTCATAGCGTTGCACGTCTTAGAACATGATGACGATGCCGACGGTTTACTCACAACGATCTCCGGGTACGCGCGCAGCCGGGGCAAAGTTGTGATCGAGGTTCCGAACATCGATTGTGTGTGGGGTATGGCGTTCGGAAAGTTTTGGGATGCCTGGTACCTGCCCTACCACAGGCACCATTTTACCCGTAACTCTCTGGTCAGATTGATGCAGCGCAACGGCCTTAAGATTGAGTCCGTGCATGGGGTGACCGTTCCGACAATGGGTAGATCATTCGCCGACATTGCCGGAGGAACCAATAATCTGTTCTGGCTGCTGCTGGGTATCCTAGCGCACCCGGTGCAGGTCCTCGGGGAAGTCCTGACGGGCAATTCGACCGCAATTAGAGTGATTGCCGTCAAGGAATAGGCATCGTCTACAGAAATCAAAAGGCGAGCACGCGGCGATGTAATCGCATGTCTTTGTCGCAAGATGCAAGGGCGTCGATTGATAATCCGTTCGATACGCGACGGTCATCGACGCCGCAGATAAAACCGCGGCAGGATGGCCCAGTGCGCAGCGATAAAGTTCCAGACGAACAGCGCAACGGTGGCAATCGGAGTTGCAATCGCAACACTCAGGCTTAGGCCCGAACAGAGGACGATCATCATGGCCACTGAAATCGGATAAGCCATGGCCACGCCTCCTACGAAACGTGTGAATGCCTTGAACCGAAGTGGTTCGGCAAAGGTGAACCGGCTGTGGAGTAGGTATCCAAGTGGCGTCACAGCCAGGAACGAAATCACGGTGCCCAGCAGGTAGTGTATTTCCACGTGATCGGCTGCAATCATGATGGCGTTGTGCGCGATTGCGCAGACCGCTCCCACCAGCGTGTACCGCCACCCTCGTTCCAAAAGCGGTCTGTCGCTGGCTCCCGCGCAAGGCTCCCGCTCAACCCGCTCATCCGTGCGTGCAACTGGATTGGGCATTGGGGTCAAAAAGCTCCGGTCAATTTCGCCCGAAGCCGACATATGACGCGCTCCCATAGCCGCGAGTCACGCAAATAACGCCTCATGCCCACCGGTCCAAGCGAGAGCACAACACGCGCCGCGCGCACCAGTGCCTTCAAGTCACCGCCCGACGCGGCGGCCAGCGATACATTGACGCTGATCGATGCCCGGGCAGTAGGTTCAACCAGGCGCCGGTTGCTCGCCGCAAGACGGGGAAGATGGCGCTCCATGACAATCTGCATTTGCGACCGGAACTCACTGACATCCCGAGATCCGGTTACAGTAAGCGAACTGCCGTGGACCCGAAATGCAGTCGTGATCTCGTCGTGATAAACGACCGTGGCGGTGTTGGCGAGCTTCGCCCAGATGTCCCAATCCGCCGTATACCAAAGCTTCTCATCCATGCCTCCGCACGCCAGCCATGCGGTTCGGCTAAATATCGGAGCAGGCACCGAGACAAAATTTTGCACGAGCAGCCGTTCCAGCAGGAATTCGGCGCCGAGCGCCTCCTCCGCAGGCAAGGGGCAGTTCCAGCGTCCGATTCGGCGGCCGTCGCGGTCAATGATGGCGGTCGGGGCCAAATGCAGCCCGGCTTTGGGAAAGCTTCCCAGCCAGCGGCGAGCGGCCTTCACGCGCCCAGGCAGCCACAGGTCATCCTGATGGAGCATACAAACATGGTCAGCGGCAGCCAATTCAACGCCCAAATTGGTCTTCGTCTGCCAAGGCGCAAGGTCTCTTCGCTGAAGCAGCCGAAGCGGTAGTCGGTCGGCAAATCGCTCGACGATGGCAGAGGTGGCATCCGTCGAGCTGCTGTCGACAACGATTATCTCCAGGCCCGCCGTCGGCTCCGCTGCCAGCGAGTCAAGCGTCGCCGCAATCCATGCCGTTCCTTCATGCACCGGCATGACCACCGACAGGAATGGCTTTTCGCCCGCTGAGCCATCTGTTCGAGCCTGGGTTCGGGCGCCAGCCGAACCGTCAGAACGCATGCCTGTGGTCCAAATTATCGAGCAGCAGCTTAAGCACGAAGCCGGACAACACCATAGACATCCCGGCGACGCAGGCGGTGGTGGTCACAAAGGTCAGGTGCACCGACTGCTCCATCGGGCCACCGACAAAGATCCAGTGCAGCGCCAGCAGCGCGTCCGCGACAAAGCCGGCCACTGCCAGCGCACCGCCGGAAAAGAACAGCCATTCCAAGGGGCTGCCACGCATCAGCCAGGGCACGATTCGGCCGCCGTGGACTGGCTGATAGATAGCGATTGCCACCTTGGCCAGCATACCGAACAAAATCGCCGAAAGGCCGATCAGAGTCGCCATGGAGGAAAGCGCGACGAAGTGAATTCCAAAATACCAGCCACCGATACGGACGGGTCCAGCAGCGAGGGCCGCAAGGCCGAAGATGCCTGTCGCCAGCAAGGCCGCTCCCGGTATGAGGTACATGGTGTCTGGCGCATGGGCTATGATCAGCCGCAGGTGTCGCCAGCCGTCGCGGAACGAGCGCAGATGAGGTGGGCGGCCACGCTTGTCCGGGTGTAGCTTGATCGGCACCTCGCGGATCACCAAGCCCGCGCGATGCGCATTGATGATCATCTCCGAGGCGAATTCCATACCAGGCGAGCGCGCCCGCATCCTGCGGAACGCATCGCGGGTGAAGCCTCGCATGCCGCAGTGGAAATCATGTATCGGAGAATGGTGAAGCCGGCGGGCAATCATCGAAAGCACCGGATTGCCGAGATACCGATGCAGCGGCGGCATGGCGCCAGGCTCGATACCACCCGCAAAGCGATCACCCATCACCAGATCGGCCCCTTCTTCCAAGGCGTCGATAAAATCGCCGAGGCTGCTCCAATCGTAAGAATCGTCGGCATCGGCCATGACGAGATACGTACCTCGGGCAGATTCAGCCGCCGCGCTGATCGCCGCACCATATCCCTTGACCCGTTGGTGCACGACACGCGCGCCGAGAGACTCGGCGATCTCAACCGACCGGTCGCTCGATCCGTTGTCTCCTACGACCACCTCGCCCTTGATGCCCCGCTTCGCAAAAACGTCAAAGGCCTTGCGGATGCAGATGCCGAGCGTACGCTCTTCGTTCAGACACGGAATAATGGCCGAAACCAGAGGTGTCGCCGCCTCATCGGCGTGCTGCCTATCGCGATCCGTCTGGATCGTCTCGAAATCCAACCTGTCGACCATGATGCGCCCCGGCCCAATCATCAGCCTTGCAGGCGACGCAGACATGCGCCCGCCGCCTGTCCGCAACATTAAAACAAGTTAGCTAACAATAATATACCGGTCGCGCGCCGTCGGGCCGGGGCAAATGGGGCGTATTCGGCTTGAATTTCTTTACCGCGCTACAGGCGACGACTGGTGGTCAAACAAGCTCCACTTCCACCACGCCCGGCACCGCGCGCATTGCCGATGCCACCTGGGGTGAAATGCGGTAGCGATTGGGCAGTTCGATCTCGACCTCGCCCTGTCCTGCGTCCTTGATCAGCACGAAGCTCACCTGCCCCTCGCCCTTGACCGAAAGCTGGTTGGCCAGCATGCCGAGGGGTGCCGCGTCACGCACGAAAATGCGCAGCGCCTTCTGGATTCGGCTGGCTTCGTCCTCCAGCGACTGCACGGTCTGGATGCGCAGATTGATGCCTTCCGGCCTGTCCTCAGCCGAAACGGTGATCACCACCGAGCGGCCGGGCTCCAGCATGTCGCGATACTGCGCCAAGCCTTCGGAAAACAGCACCGCCTCGTACTGGCCGGTCGTGTCGGAGAACTGCACCACGCCCATCTTGTTGCCGGTGCGCGTCTTGCGCTCCTGCTTGGTGGTGACGGTGCCGGCGAGCCGGCCTGCGGCTGCGCCCCGTTTGACCGCGGCCGAAAATTCCGCCCAGTTCTGCACCCGCATCTTCTGAAGCGCTGCCTTGTACTCGTCCAGCGGGTGCGCGGAGAGATAGAAGCCCACCACCTGGAACTCACGGTGCAGCCGGTCGGCGGCAAGCCAAGGATCGGTCGCCGGCAGGTTGAGCGCCTGCGATTGCGCGCCGAGAGAGGAGCCGAAAATATCGGCCTGGCCGGAGACGGCGTTCTGCTGCGCCAGCGAGGCCAGTCCCATCATCCGCTCGACGCCGGCCATCATCTGGGCGCGGTCATGGCCGAAGCAATCCAGCGCGCCGGCCATGATCAGGCTTTCGAAGACGCGCTTGCCGACGATCTTTGGATCGACGCGCTCGCAGAAATCGGCAAGGTTCTTGAACGGCCTCTCGCCGCGCACGGCGACGATATGCTCGACTGCCGCGTCGCCGACGCCTTTCAGCGCCGCCAGCGAATAGAAGATCTTGTTGTCGCCGACCTCGAAGGGGCGGAAGCTGGTCATCACCGACGGCGCAACCACCTCGATGCCAAGGCGCATGGCGTCCTGGCGGAAATCGGCCAGCTTGTCGGTGTTGCTCATATCGAGCGTCATCGACGCCGCCAGGAACTCGACCGGGTAATGCGCCTTGAGATAGGCGGTCTGGTAGGAAACCACCGCATAGGCCGCCGCGTGCGACTTGTTGAAGCCGTAGTCGGCGAACTTGGCCAGAAGATCGAAGATGAAGTCGGCCTGCAGCTTGGAGACGCCGCGCTCGACCGCGCCGGAGACGAAGCGCTCGCGCTGCTTGTCCATCTCGGCGCGGATCTTCTTGCCCATGGCGCGGCGAAGAAGGTCGGCTTCGCCGAGCGAATAGCCGGACAGCTCCTGCGCGATCTGCATCACCTGTTCCTGGTAGACGATGACGCCTTGCGTCTCCTTCACCAGATGGTCGATCTTGGGATGGATCGAGGCCATCTCCTCCTCGCCATGCTTTCTGGCGTTGTAGGTCGGGATGTTCTCCATCGGGCCGGGGCGGTAGAGGGCGACCAGCGCGATGATGTCCTCGATACAGTCCGGCCGCATGCCGATCAGCGCCTTGCGCATGCCGGCACTTTCAACCTGGAACACGCCGACCACCTCGCCGCGCGACAGCATGGCGTAGGTGTCCTTGTCGTCGAGCGGGATCGTCGCGAGATCGATGTCGACGCCGCGCCGGCGGATCAGCTTCACCGCCGTTTCCAGCACGGTCAGCGTCTTCAGGCCGAGGAAGTCGAATTTTACCAGCCCCGCCTGCTCGACATACTTCATGTTGAACTGCGTGACGGGCATGTCGGAGCGTGGATCGCGGTACATCGGCACCAGCTCGGACAGCGGCCGGTCGCCGATGACGATGCCGGCGGCATGCGTCGAGGCATGGCGGTAGAGCCCTTCGAGCTTCTGCGCCGTGTCGAGCAGGGTCTGCACGATCGGTTCTTTCTCCGCCTCCTCGGCGAAGCGCGGCTCGTTGGCGATGGCGTCCGCCAGCTTGACGGGATTGGCCGGGTTCTGCGGCACCATCTTGGAGAGCTTGTCCACCTGGCCGTAAGGCATCTGCAGCACGCGGCCGACGTCGCGCAGCACCGCGCGCGCTTGCAGCGTACCGAAGGTGATGATCTGGCCGACCTGGTCGCGCCCGTATTTCTGCTGGACGTAGCGGATCACCTCCTCGCGCCGGTCCTGGCAGAAGTCGATGTCGAAGTCCGGCATCGAGATGCGGTCCGGATTGAGGAAGCGCTCGAACAGCAGCGAGAAACGCAGCGGGTCGATATCGGTGATGGTGGTCGAGTAGGCGACCAGCGAGCCGGCGCCCGAACCGCGCCCCGGCCCGACCGGGATGCCTTGCGATTTGGCCCATTTGATGAAGTCGGCAACGATAAGGAAGTAGCCCGGAAACTTCATCTTCTCGATGATGCCGAGCTCGAATTCCAGCCGCTCGCGATATTGCTCGACCGTGTAGCCCGGCGTCGGCCCATGCGCGGCGAGCCGCGCCTCCAGCCCCTCACGCGCCTGGCGGGCGAGCTCGGCCGCCTCGGCCTTCTCGGCCGCGTCCTTGTCGGCGGCGTCGGCGCCGGTGAAGCGCGGCAGGATCGGGCTGCGGTTCTTCGGATAGTAGGAGCAGCGCATGGCGATCTCGACCGTATTGTCGATCGCCTCCGGCAAATCCGAGAACAGCCGCGCCATCTCGGCCTGGCTGCGCAGGAAATTGTCCGGCGAAAGCCGCCGGCGGTTGTCCGCGGCGACTACCGATCCTTCGGCGATGGCGATCAGCGCATCATGCGCCTCGTAGTCCTCGCGCTTGAAGAAGAACGCCTCGTTGGTGGCGACCAGCGGCAGGTCGTGGGTATAGGCCAGGTCGACCGTCGACTTCTCGACCATGCGGTCATAGCCGGCGACCCGCTCCAGCTCGACATAAAGCCTGTCGCCGAACAAGCCCTTGAGGAACAGCAGCCGCTGTTCGGCGAGGTCGCGCCGGTCCGCTTTCAGCGCGCTGCCGATCGGACCGCGCGGGCCGCCGGTCAGACAGATCAAGCCGTCGCTTTTGCCTTCCAGCATGGCGCTGGTCAGGTGCACCGGCTCGCCGGGCGGCGTCTCCAGATAAACCTTGCTGATCAGCCTGACCAGATTGGCGTAGCCGCCTTCGCTGGCGGCGATCAGCACGACCGGCGACATCTCCGGCCCAAGTCGGCGGCGGTCGCGCTGGCCGTCGCTCGCCTCGCCGGAAAAGGCGAGATCGATCTGGCAACCGATGATCGGCTGGATACCGTCCTTGACCGCCTTCTGGGCGAACTCGAGCGCGCCGAACAAATTGTTGGTGTCGGTGACCGCTATCGCCGGCGCCTCGTCCCTGACCGCATGACCGACGATCGCGCCAAGCTGAAGCGCGCCTTCGAGCAGCGAATAGGCCGAGTGCACCCGCAAATGGATGAAGGCGCGGGCCGGCGCTTCCGGCCGCGCGGCCTTCACGGCTGCTTCGCGCTGCAACGGGTCGCGTGGAAGTCGTTCATCCGCCATGTTTTTTCGCGCTGTTCCAGAGACTCAAATTCCATGCAGATGTATTGTCCCGGACGCGGCCATGCCAGTCCAGCACAAATGACCGACAAGGCACAGGCTTACGGCCGGCTACCGCCTCTTCTCAGGCGAACTCCATGATCACCGCGTCGACCGCCAGGCTGTCGCCTGGCTTGGCGTTGAGCTTGGCTATCGTGAGGTCGCGTTCGGCGCGCAGCACGTTTTCCATCTTCATGGCCTCGACCACGGCCAGCGTCTCGCCGGCCTTGACCTCTTGGCCCTCGGCGACCGCGATCGAGACGACGAGACCGGGCATCGGGCAGAGCAGCATCTTCGAGGTGTCCGGCGGCAGCCTTTCCGGCATCAGCCTTTCCAGCTCCGCCGTGCGCGGCAGCATGGCCTGAACCGTCACCGACATGCCTTTCCAGGCGATGCGCAAACCGTTCAGCATCGGACGTATCTGCGCCGAAATCGTGTGGGCGCCGACCCTACCCTGCCAGAGCCCGTCGCCCGGCCGCCAGTCGGAGGCAACGGTCAGCGGCTTGCCGCCGTCGATCGACAGATCGACCTCCATCGGGATCGTGACCATGCCGTCGACGATCGCGACCGGAAGATAGTCCGCGCCGATCTTCACCACCCAGTCGCGCTTGAGATGGCCGGAATGCGGCGCCAGCCGGCCGCTCAGGCGGTCGAGCCGGTCGCGGCGCAAAAGTTCGATCGCGGTTGCGACGGCGGCGAAAACCGCCCTCTCCTCGCCATTCGGCGCGACCGGCGAAAAACCGTCCGGATATTCCTCGGCGATGAAGCCGGTCGACAGCCGCCCCTCACGCCAGCGCGGATGCTGCATCAGCGCCGAAAGGAACGGGATGTTGTGCTCGATGCCGTCAACGACAAAACTGTCGAGCGCCTCCGACATCGCGTCGATAGCCTCCAGCCTTGTCGGCGCCCAGGTGCAGAGCTTCGCCACCATCGGGTCATAGAACATCGAGATTTCCGAGCCTTCGGTCACGCCGGTGTCGTTGCGGATGACGGTGTCGCCGAACGTGCCCTCCTGCGGCGGCCTATAGCGGGTCAGCCGGCCGATCGACGGCAGGAAGTTGCGGAAAGGATCCTCGGCATAGAGGCGGCTTTCCACCGCCCAGCCGTTGAGCTTGACGTCGCTCTGCTTGATGGCGAGCTTCTCGCCGGCGGCGACGCGGATCATCTGCTCGACCAGGTCGATGCCGGTGACCAGTTCGGTCACCGGGTGCTCGACCTGCAATCGCGTATTCATTTCAAGGAAATAGAAGTTCTTGTCCTTGTCGACGATGAACTCGACGGTGCCGGCGCTCTGGTAATCGACGGCCTTGGCCAGCGCCACCGCCTGCTCGCCCATCGCCTTCCTGGTCTTGGCGTCGAGGAATGGCGACGGCGCCTCCTCGACCACCTTCTGGTTGCGGCGCTGGATCGAGCACTCGCGCTCACCAAGATAGAGCGCCGTGCCATGCGCGTCGGCCAGCACCTGGATCTCGATATGGCGCGGATCGACGACGAATTTCTCGATGAAGACTCGGTCGTCGCCGAAGGAGCTTTTCGCCTCCGAACGCGCCCGGTCGAAGCCGTCACGCACCTCCGCCTGGCTCCAGGCGATGCGCATGCCCTTGCCGCCGCCGCCGGCCGAAGCCTTGATCATGACCGGATAGCCGATCTCGCCGGCGATCCGCTCGGCATGGTCAGCGTCTTCGATGACGCCCAGCCAACCCGGCACGGTCGAGACCTTGGCTTCGCTGGCGAACTTCTTCGATTCGATCTTGTCGCCCATCGCCTTGATGGCCTTGGGCTTAGGTCCGATGAAGACGATGCCTTCTTTCTCCAGCGCCTCGCAAAATGAGGCGCGCTCCGACAGGAAGCCATAGCCCGGATGCACGGCCTCGGCGCCGGTCTCCTTGCAGGCGGCGATGATCTTCTCCGGCAGCAGATAGCTCTGAGCCGCCGGCGAAGGCCCGATATGCACCGCTTCGTCGGCCATCTCGACATGGACGGCATCGCGATCGGCATCCGAATAGACCGCAACGGTGGCAATGCCCATCTTGCGCGCCGTCTTGATCACGCGGCAGGCGATCTCGCCGCGATTGGCGATCAGGATCTTCTTGAACATTCGGATGTCGTTCCTCCGGCAAAGCGGACCAGTTCTATGGACAATTCCGGCGCGCCTCAAGTGCCAGCCGCTTGGCCCCTGCGGCTGGCGCCGATTGCGGAAACCGCGCCGAAAAAACGTCGCAAGAGACGTTGGCCGCCAGCGCGGAACTCGCTAAAGTTACCCACAAGGCTGAAGGGATGGCAGGCTGGCATTCGCCACGGGCAGCTTGCCGTTAGCTAAAACTTACAAATCGCTTGGGAGGAATGCCTCGATGAAAACGCGTGCCGCCGTTGCCGTTGCCGCCGGAAAGCCGCTGGAGATCATGGAGGTGGACCTCGAAGGCCCGCGCGAAGGCGAGGTGCTGATTGAGGTCAAGGCGACCGGCATCTGCCACACCGACGAGTTCACGCTGTCGGGCGCCGATCCGGAAGGCATCTTTCCCGCGATCCTCGGCCATGAGGGCGCAGGCGTCGTGGTCGATGTCGGCAAGGGCGTCACCTCGGTCAGGAAGGGTGACCATGTCATCCCGCTCTACACGCCCGAATGCCGCCAGTGCCCGTCCTGCCTGTCGCGCAAGACCAATCTGTGCACCGCCATCCGCGCCACGCAGGGGCAAGGCCTGATGCCGGACGGCACCTCGCGCTTCTCGCTCGGCGGCGAAAAACTCTTCCACTATATGGGCTGCTCGACCTTCTCCAACTTCACCGTCCTGCCGGAGATCGCGGTCGCCAAGGTCAATCCGGACGCCCCCTTCGACAAGATCTGCTACATCGGCTGCGGCGTCACCACCGGCATCGGCGCGGTCATCAACACCGCCAAGGTCGAGCAAGGCGCGACGGCTGTCGTCTTCGGCCTGGGCGGCATCGGCTTGAACGTCATCCAGGGCCTGCGCCTTGCCGGCGCCGACATGATCATCGGCGTCGATGTCAACAATGACAAGAAGGCCTGGGGCGAAAAATTCGGCATGACGCATTTCGTCAATCCGAAGGAGATCGACGGCGACATCGTGCCTTACCTCGTCAACCTGACCAAGCGTGGCGCCGACCAGATCGGCGGCGCCGATTACACCTTCGACTGCACCGGCAACACCAAGGTGATGCGCCAGGCGCTGGAAGCCTCGCATCGCGGCTGGGGCAAGTCGGTCATCATCGGCGTCGCCGGCGCCGGCCAGGAGATTTCGACGCGCCCCTTCCAGCTGGTCACCGGCCGCACCTGGATGGGCACCGCCTTCGGCGGCGCGCGCGGCCGCACCGACGTGCCCAGGATCGTCGACTGGTACATGGAAAAGAAGATTGAGATCGACCCGATGATCACCCACACGCTGAAGCTCGAAGACATCAACAAGGGTTTTGACCTCATGCATGAGGGCAAGTCGATCCGCAGCGTCGTGGTTTATTGAGGAAAGCCACCAGGCCGCAGGCCGGAACGCCGGCGACCTCTGTGGTAAAACATGGGAGGAATGGAATGGCCGAGAAACTGCATCCGAAGATTGACAATGGCTTGCCAAAGGAAAGCGCATCCTTCTCCGGCGGCACGCTGGTTTGCCTCTGCACCAGCAAGCCGGTGAAGGTGAAGGTCAAGGGTCAGATCGCCCACAACCATGCCTGCGGCTGCACGAAGTGCTGGAAGCCGGACGGCGCTATCTTCTCGGTCGTGGCCGTCGTCGGCACGGGCGACGTCACCGTTACCGAGAACGGGGACAAGCTGAAGGTAGTCGACCCCTCGGCGCTCATCCAGCGCCACGCCTGCACCGGCTGCGGCGTCCACATGCATGGCCCCGTCGAGCGCGACCACCCCTTCAAGGGCCTGTCCTTCATCCATCCCGAGCGCTTCGAGGAGGACGGCTGGTCGCCGCCCGGCTTCGCCGCCTTCGTCTCCTCGATCATCGAATCCGGCGTCGACCCGAACCGCATGGGCGGCATTCGCGGCCAGCTGAAGTCGATCGGGCTGGAGCCCTATGACTGCCTCAACCCCGGCCTTATGGACTATATGGCCACGTGGACGGCGAAGAAGTCCGGCGCGCTTCCGGCCTGACAAGTTGCAATATTTCTGCCATGGGGCCGGTCAAAAGCCGGTCCCATGTTCGTTTGGAGAGACGATTGCCCGCACCAATCATCTACGTCGATGCCGACGCCTGCCCGGTGAAAGCCGAGGTCGAGAAGGTCGCGGAGCGCCATGGCGTCGTCGTTACTTACGTCTCCAATGGCGGGCTGCGGCCGTCGCGCGATCCGATGATCCGCAACGTCGTGGTCTCCAAGGGTGCTGATGCGGCAGACGATTGGATTGTCGAGAACGCAAGAGCCAATGACGTTGTGGTGACGGCCGACATCCCGCTTGCCGCACGCACGGTGGCGCTCGGCGCGCATGTGCTGGGACCCACCGGCCGCCCCTTCACGCCGGAGACCATCGGCATGGCGATGGCGATGCGCGATCTGAAGCAGCATCTGCGCGAGACCGGCGAAAGCCGCGGCTTCAACGCCTCCTTCACGCAGAAGGACAGGGCGCAGTTTCTCGGCGAGCTCGACCGCATCTTGCGGCGCGCGCTCAAATCCGTCACACCGAACTGATCCAACGTCTTCAGGGACCCGAGCCATGGGTGAAGACCTTAAGACGCCGATGCATCGGCATATGCAGTTCGCTCTGGCCTTTGCCATCGGCGTCGTCGCACTGCTCCTAGCCCTGCTTTTGCGCGCGCCGCTCCCCTATTCCATTGGCGCTAATGTATTCTTTGCAAGCTATATCGTCCTGGTCCTGACGCTGATGCCACGGCTTACCGGCCGCTATCTCAGCAAGAACGCCCGCGCCACAGACATGCCCGTGCTGCTGATCTTCGCCGTTACGTTCTTCGTAGTCGTTGCGGCCATCGTCTCGCTGTTTCTTTTGATCAACCAGAAAGCCGCCACGCACCCCTGGCAGCTCGGCTTTGCCATTCTGTCGATCCCGCTCGGCTGGTTCACGATCCACGCCATGGCATCGTTGCATTACGCGCATGTCTACTGGAAGGACGGTGGCGAGACCGACGAGAAAACACAAAAGAAGTTGCCGGTCGGCGGCCTCGATTTTCCCGGCGGCAAGCGTCCGGAAGGCTGGGATTTCCTCTATTTCGCGACCGTCATCGGCATGACGGCGCAGACCGCCGACACGGCCATCACCACCTCGCAGATGCGCATGGTCGTGCTCGTCCATTCGATCCTGACCTTTTTCTTCAACACGGTCATCGTTGCGGCGGCGGTCAATCTCGCGGTCAGCCTGGGTTCTCCGTAATAAATCCGTGATCGCATGAAACATTGCCTTGTGCGGCGACGTATTGAGGGGGAGACAATGATCTGAGAAGCCGCTTGCATGAGGCGGTCGGAGGCAGAATGGACACTGTTGCCAACAACCAATCCGCCGCCAAGGCGGACGGCAAGGATAAGACCCTCATCTATCGGCAATCGCGCTGGACGCGGCTGACCCACTGGATCTGGGCTTTTTCGTTGTTCTTCATGCTGCTTTCCGGCCTGCAGATCTTCAACGCGCGGCCGCAACTCTATATCGGCAAGCAATCCGGCTTCGAATTCAACAACACGATCCTCCAGATCGGCGCCGAAAACACGGCCAACGGTCCGCGCGGCTTCACCGAAATTTTCGGCCATCGCTTCGACACCACCGGCGTGCTCGGCTGGTCGGGTCCGCCCGGGCAGGAGACGCCTCGCGCCTTTCCATCCTGGGCGACGATTCCCTCCTATTACGATCTCGGCACGGCCCGCGTGGTGCACTTCTTTTTCGCCTGGATCCTGACCACGACCTTGCTCGTCTGGCTGATAGCCGGCCTGGTCAACGGTCATATCCGCCGCGACCTCGCCCCTCGCGTGTCGGACCTGCGCAAGCTGCCGCGCGACATAGTCGAACACGCCAAGCTGAAGTTTCATCACACGCGCGAATACAACACGCTGCAGAAAATGGCCTATGGCGGCGTGCTGTTCGTGTTGCTGCCGCTGATGATCGTGACCGGCCTCGCAATGTCGCCGAGCATGGATTCGGTGCTGCCGTGGCTCAACGAAATCCTGGGCGGCCGACAGAGCGCGCGCACCATCCATTTCACAGTCATGGTGCTGCTCGTCCTCTTCTTCATCGTCCACATCCTGATGATCCTGGCCGCCGGCCCGATCAATGAACTCCGCTCAATCATCACCGGCTGGTACCGCACCGACCCGCCGGCGAAGCATGCCGAGCCTACCGAGAGGAGCGCCTGACATGGCCAAATTTCAGATCAGCCGCCGTAAATTCCTGACCGCCGGCAGCCTCGGCCTGTCAGGCATCGCGCTATCGGGTTGCGATGCCTTCGACAGCGGTCTCGGCATCGGCGGCGGCCTGCGCAGCTTCCTCGAGAACGCCAACGGCCTGACTTACCGCGCGCAACGCTTACTTGCAGGTCGCGACGCGCTGGCACCGGAATTCACCGAGGCCGACATCCGCCAGCCGCAGCGGCCGAACGGCGTCACCGCGCCGGACGACGACACTTACAAGGGCCTGCTCGCCAACAATTTTGCCGACTGGCGCCTGGAGGTGACCGGCCTTGTCGAAAAGCCGCTGTCGCTCACCCGCGAGCAGCTCCAGAACATGCCGAGCCGTACCCAGATCACCCGCCACGACTGTGTCGAAGGCTGGAGCTGCATCGCCAAGTGGACCGGCACGCCGCTGTCGCTGGTGCTTGACCAGGCGGTGGTCAAGCCGCAGGCGCGCTACGTCATGTTCCACTGCCTCGACACGATCGAGCAGAGCCTGTCCGGCAACATCAAATATTACGGCACCATCGACCTGATCGATGCCCGCCATCCGCAGACCATTTTGGCCTACGGTCTCAACGGCAAGCCCTTGCCGGTCGAGAACGGCGCGCCGCTCAGAGTACGCGTCGAGCGCCAGCTCGGCTACAAGATGCCGAAATACATTTACAAGATCGAGCTGGTCGACAGTTTCGCCAATGTCGGCGGCGGCCGCGGCGGCTACTGGGAGGACAATGGCTACGACTGGTATGGCGGGATTTGATGGCCCCTCGCCTGCGGGCCGAGCACGATCTGCCGTCCGCCGAGCTTGATGCCGTCGAGGAGCGTCTGCATGACGACAATCGGCGGCTGACCGGTCGTGACGACGACCGTGCGCTCGTCTTTGCCTTGCGAGACGAGCAAGGCCGCGCCGTCGGGATCGCCGCCGGTTATTCCTGGGCCGGCATTGCCGAGCTCACGCTGATGTGGATCGACGAGGCGCATCGCGGTCTTGGCCACGGCAGGAAGCTGCTTGATGCCTTCATCGCCGAGGCCGCCGCGCGCGGCTCCCTGCGGATATGGGTTTCGACTCACGACTTCCAGGTACCTGGCCTGTACGAAAAGGCCGGCTTCAAGCGCATTGCCGAATTGACCGGCTGGCCCGAAGGCCATTCCAACATCATCCTTTGCAAGACACTTCCAGGAAACGCCTAGGCGACCTTATCGAGCAGCGGCTTCAGCGCCGGATGGATTTCCGGCGAAGCGTGCTTGATCAGCGTCAGCAGCGCGCGCTCGTTGTCGCGCAACGGCCGCTGGCCGCCGCCGACGCGCTCGGCCAGCCATTGGGCTTCATCGGCGTCGATGGTCTCGGCGCGGCGGGCTAGCGCCTCGCTGGCCCGGTTCCTGGCTTCCCATTCGGCCTCTATATTGTCAGGGGAATTGTAGGCCTCGAGGATTGCGGAAAACCCGCCCGAGACCATGCGGCCGAAGAACCCGCCCAGCGTCGGCGCCGCCTCGTCGAGGAAGTTTTCGTGCCACAGTGCCACCTCGCGCGTCGGCGGCTCGTAGCCGGCCGAGCACATGACATAGTTGGCGATCACCTTGACGAAGAGGTCGTTCCACGACGGATCGTTGTCGACGTCCGCGGTCCGGTCGTTGATCCTGAACAGGACCTCCGCTTCGGCCTTACTGATGGCGATGTTGCCGTCGCCGCCAAAGGCATGGAGGATGCGGCGCAGGAGATCGACCTCGGCCTTGGCGATCAAGCCCGGAACCAGCTCGCCGCCGAGCATCAACGGCCCCTTGCCGTCGATCACCGCATGCGCGACCTGCTCCAGCGCATAGGCCGAAAGCTGGCCGGGCGAGGATTTCGCTTCCTCCAGCACATGTACCAAAAGCTCGAGCTCCGTGCGGCTGTCGACCATGCCGTCACGCGAGACGGTGCGGACCAGCCAGTCGGCATTCTGCTCCGAGATATAGCCTTCCGGTTTTTCCTGGTGGACGATGTAGTCGGTCACCGCTTCGACGAAGAACGGCGCCCATTCGCCGCATTTGTCGCGCGCGCTCTGGTCGAGCGCGAACAGCGCCTCCGCCTCGCCGCGGCTCACCACGCCGTCAGCGAAAACCTCGCGCCGCAGCATCGCCACGTCCTCGGCCGAGATCTTGTTCTTCGAGGTCAACCCCGCCACCGGAGCGCTCATGATCAATTCGCCCATCCGCCGTCCCTGCCCTGTCGCCTATTGCCGGCGAGCCTTTGTCATTTTGCCGGTTTATCAGCATTGTCTTGAGAAACCGGCAAATGGCGTGGTTAGCGAAGACTTGTCAGCAACATGTCGCTGGGAGGTGACAACGTGTCGCCGACGGGCTATGGATGGCGCGTCGGGGGCTCGGTTGTGAGTCCCACCTGTTTGCGGGAGAGAGCAGCGAGAGCTGTCGCCGAAGGGGAAATCGCCCGAAATCTCTCAGGCAAAAGAACCGTGGACGGGAAAGACAACTCTGGAAAGTCGGGGCCTGGCCCCGCGCCGAAGGTGTAAGCGCTGCCGACAGAGTTACGGGGCGCGAGTCTCTCAGGCTTCAGACAGAGGGGCACGGACTAGGCCGCCAATTGCGGTCGATTGCGTGCGACTCTGGAGAAGACATGACAGGCGAAGACACCAGGCACCTACCCCTCGAGGATTTGCATCAGGCTGCGGGCGCGCGCTTCGGCGCTTTCGCCGGCTGGTCGATGCCGCTCACCTATCCGCCCGGCGTGATGAAGGAGCACCTGCACACGCGCGAGCACGCCGGGCTGTTCGACATCTCGCATATGAAGCTGTTCGAGGTCGGCGGTCCGGGCGCCGCGGCGCTGTTGAACCGGGCCTGCCCGCTCGATGCCGGCGCGCTGGAGATCTCGCAGTCCAAATACACGTTCTTCCTTAACGAGGCAGCGGGCATTATCGACGACCTGATCGTCACGCGCCTGGGCGAAAACCGGTTCATGGTCGTGGCCAATGCCGGCAACGCCGTCGAGGACGAGAAGCATCTGCGCGCTTTGGCAACGGATTTCGACGCCAAAGTCGAGCCGCTCGACCGCGTCTTCCTGGCGATCCAGGGTCCGGACGCCTGGGCGGCTTTGGCACGAGCCGGCATCGAGACCGGCTCGCTGCTCTTCATGCACGGCATCGAGCCGCGCCAGAACTGGTTCATGAGCCGGTCCGGCTACACCGGCGAAGACGGTTTCGAGATTGGCCTGCCGGAAAAGGACGCGCGGGATCTCATCGCCAAACTCCTGGAAGACGAGCGCGTGCAGTGGATCGGCCTTGCCGCGCGCGACAGCCTGCGGCTCGAGGCCGGACTTTGCCTGCACGGGCAGGACCTGACGCCGGAAGTCGACCCGGCGAGCGCCGGCCTGATGTGGGCGATCCCCAAGGAAGTCCGCGCCGGCCATTTCATCGGCGCCGACGCGCTACGCTCCATCGTCGAGCGCGGGCCGTCGCAGAAGCGCGTCGGCCTGAAGCCCGACGGCCGCCAGCCGGTGCGCGCCGGCGCGGCACTCGTCGATGCCGGCGGCAATCAGGCCGGCCATGTCACTTCCGGCGGCTTCGGCCCTTCGACCGGCCACCCGGTCGCTATGGGTTATGTCGACACGGCGCTGGCCAGGCCCGGCACAAAACTCTTCGCCGATGTCCGCGGGACGAAAATCCCGATCGACGTCACGTCCCTGCCCTTCACCCCGCACCGCTACCGCAAAGGATGATTTCCAGATGGCAAAGACCTACTTCACTGAAGATCATGAATGGCTCCGTATCGAAGGCGGCGTCGCCACTGTCGGCATCACCGACTATGCGCAGGAACAGCTCGGCGATCTCGTTTTCGTCGAGCTGCCGGAAATCGGCCGCAAGCTTGCCAAGGGCGATACAGCCGTCGTTGTCGAATCCGTCAAGGCGGCTTCGGACGTTTACGCGCCGGTCGACGGCGAGATCACCGAGGCCAATGGCTCACTGTCGGCCGACCCCTCGCTGGTCAATTCGGCGGCGACCGGCCACGGTTGGCTCTGGAAGATGAAGCTTTCCAACGAAAGCCAACTCGACAGCCTCATGGATGAGGCCGCCTACAAAGCCCATATCGGCTGACAACAGGATCTTGGAAATGACCGCAGCACCTATTCCTTTCTCGGCCCGCCATATCGGTCCCTCCGTCAACGACGTCAGGGCGATGCTCGCCGCCATCGGCGTTCCATCCGTCGAAACGCTGATCAGCCAGGCCGTGCCGAAGTCGATCCGCCTCGAACGGCCGCTCGACCTGCCCGCTCCGGCGAGCGAAGCCGAAGCGCTGGCCGAACTGTCCGCGATCATGGCGAAGAACACGGTGCTGAAGAGCTTCATCGGCGCCGGCTATCACGGCGTCTTCGTGCCGCCGGTCATCCAGCGCAACCTGTTCGAGAATCCGGCCTGGTACACGGCCTACACGCCCTACCAGGCCGAGATCAGCCAGGGCCGGCTGCAAATGCTGTTCAACTTCCAGACCCTGGTCACCGAGCTCACCGGCCTGCCGGTGGCGTCGGCCTCGCTGCTCGATGAAGCCACCGCCGTTGCCGAGGCTGTCGGCATTGCGCTGCGCCATCATCGCGACAAGCGCACCAAGGTGGCGCTTGCCGGCACCCCGCATCCGCAGACGCTGGATGTCGTGCGCACCAGAGCCGAGCCGCTCGGCATCGAGGTCGACGGCGAGACGATCGACGACAACACCGCCGCCCTGCTGGTTTCCTGGCCGGACACGTTCGGCGTCTATGGCGACCACAAGGCGGCGATCGAGAAGGCCCGCGCTACCGGCGCGCTGGTCGTCTTCATCGCCGATCCGCTGGCGCTCACCCTGACGGATGCGCCGGCAAAGCTCGGCGCCGATATCGCGGTCGGTCCGATGCAGCGCTTCGGCGTGCCGATGGGTTTCGGCGGTCCGCATGCCGCCTATTGCGCCGTTTCCGACAAGCTGACCCGTCTGATGCCCGGCCGTCTCGTCGGCCAGTCGACCGACACCAAGGGCCGCCCCGGCTACCGGCTGGCGCTGCAGACACGTGAGCAGCACATCCGCCGCGACAAGGCCACCTCCAACATCTGCACCGCGCAGGCGCTGCTGGCCAATATGGCCACGGCCTATGCGATCTGGCATGGCCCTGCCGGCCTGCAGGCGATTGCCGGTCGTATCCACGGCCTTGCCGATCGCCTCGCCTCAGGTCTCAAAGCCGCCGGCATTTCGGTGCTCGGCGCAAGCCGCTTCGACACGGCGACGGTCGAGTTGAAGGGCAAGGCCGGTGCGATCGCCGCCGCCGCGGAGAAGACAGGCCGGCTGCTGCGCGTCATCGATGCGGACAATATCAGCATCGCCTTCGACGAGACCTCGACGGAAGCCGATCTCGAGGCGATCGCCGGCCTGTTCGGCGCCAAGCCCGGTGCGGGTGCCGGCTCGATGCCTGGCAAACCGCGCGGCAAGGAATTCCTCACCCAGCCGGTCTTCCACGAGAACCGCTCCGAGACCGACATGATGCGCTTCCTGCGCCGGCTGGCCGACAAGGATCTCGCGCTCGACCGCGCCATGATCCCGCTCGGCTCCTGCACCATGAAGCTTAACGCCGCGGCTGAAATGATGCCGGTGAGCTGGCCCAACGTCGCCAACCTGCATCCCTTCGCGCCTGCCGGCCATTCGGGCGGCTACCGCGCCATGATCGCCGATCTCGAAGCCTGGTTGTCGGAGATCACCGGCTTCGATGCCGTGACCTTGCAGCCCAATGCCGGCAGCCAGGGTGAATATGCCGGCCTGCTCGCCATTCGCGCCTATCACCGCTCGCGCGGCGAAGGCCATCGCACCGTCTGCCTGATCCCATCCTCCGCGCATGGCACCAATCCGGCGAGCGCTGCGATGGCCGGCATGAGCGTCGTCGTCGTGCGCTGCACCGAGGACGGCAACATCGATGTCGAGGACCTCAAGGCCAAGGCGGCCGAGCATTCGAAGGACCTCGCGGCGCTGATGTTCACCTACCCCTCGACGCATGGCGTCTACGAGGAAGGCGCGCGCGACCTCTGCGCCATCGTCCATGAGCATGGCGGCCAGGTCTATTTCGACGGCGCCAACCTCAACGCGCTGGTCGGCCTCGCCCGCCCAGGCGATATCGGCGCCGACGTCTGCCACATGAACCTGCACAAGACCTTCTGCATCCCACATGGTGGCGGCGGGCCGGGTGTCGGTCCGATCGGCGTCAAGGCCCATCTGAAGCCCTATCTGCCCGGCCACGTGACGGAAGGCACGACCCATGCCGTGGCGGCGGCGCCGTTCGGCAGCGCCTCCATCCTGCCGATCACCTGGATGTATATCCGCATGATGGGCGCTTCGGGCCTGAAGCAGGCGACGGAAACGGCGATCGTTTCCGCCAACTACATCGCGACCCGGCTCGCGCCGCACTTCCCGCTCCTCTACAAGGGCAGGCACGATCGCATCGCCCATGAATGCATCCTCGACACCCGCGTGCTCAAGGAGCGCGCCGGCATCAGCGTCGACGACATCGCCAAGCGGCTGATCGACTACGGCTTCCACGCACCGACCATGTCGTTCCCGGTCGCCGGCACGCTGATGGTCGAGCCGACCGAGTCCGAGCCTAAGCGCGAGCTCGACCGCTTTTGCGAGGCGATGGTCGCCATCGCCGGCGAGGCGGCGAAAGTGGCGAAAGGCGAATGGCCGCTCACCGACAACCCGCTGGTCAACGCCCCGCACACCGCGGCGGAAGCGCTTGCCGGTGCATGGACCCATCCTTATTCGCGGTTGGAGGCCGCCTATCCGGCGGGCGACGCCGACCTGGCGTCGAAATACTGGCCGCCGGTCTCGCGCATCGACAATGTCGCCGGCGACCGCAACCTGGTCTGCTCCTGCCCGCCGCTGTCGGAATATCTCGGCGCTGCCGAGTAGTCGTTCAGGCGGTTTTCTGGGCCGGCCCGCTATCAGGCCGGCCCTCCTGGCGTTGGGCGATAACGCGGTTCCGCCCGGCGCGTTTGGCGGCATAGAGCGCGGCGTCCGCTTCGGCCAGCATCTCGTCCAGGGTCCGGCCGCTAGCTGCGCCAAATCCCATGCCGCCACTGACGCTGCTGCGCAGCGGGCCGCGATGCGTCGCGACGACCTCTGTGCCGAAGGCGACGCCGATGCGGCTTGCCATGTCATGCGCCTTTTCAGGCGTGATCCGCGACATGACGATCGCGAACTCCTCGCCGCCTAGCCGGAAGGCGTCGACCCCTGTCCTGCCATATTTCTTGATCACCGCCGCGAAGCGGCAAAGGACCTTGTCGCCGACGGGATGGCCGAAGACATCATTGGTTGTCTTGAAATGGTCGAGATCGAACATCGCGATCGCCATGAACGGACCGAAGCTGCGATCGCCGTAGAGTTCGTTGAGCGCCCTGCGGTTCATCAGGCCGGTCAACGGATCGGTCATGGTCTCGGCCTTGAGCTCGATCTGCGCTTGCAGATGATGCAGCGAAAGCGTCAGCGCGCCGAGGCCAGTCATGCAGGCGACCGCGACGACGGTATTCAGCCGCTCCGCCCAGTTGTCGGGCGCAGCACCGAGAACCCATTGCCCTTGCTCGAGCAACACCAGGCCGCACAGCGCGAAGGACAAGCCGCAGGCTCCGCTCAGGAACGAGACGACGAACAGAATCCTGCGGTCGTGATCGCCCTTCATCCAGAACATCGTTCCGATCGCCGCGAGCAGCGCCGTGACAGCCGAATAGGTGATGAGGAAGCCGATGCCGTCGAATCCGAGATAGGTGAACACGGCGCAGGCGGCCATGGCTGCCAATGTCGGCAGAACAACCCTACCATGGTTGCCGACGCCCAGATATTGCATCGCCGACAGGCAGATGATGAGGAAACCCAGGCTGAGCAGCACCAGCGCTGCCTGGCAGAGCCAGGGGTTGGGTTCCTTGGTGTATTGCCAGAACAGAATGACATGCGCGACAAGCACAAGGATGCCGCACGCCACCGTCAGCACGAAGGGCGCCCGCGGAGCGGTGAGCCAGATCGCAAGCATGGTGATGCTGAGGCACGTGCCCGACAACGCCGCCGCGAGCAGGAGCGAACTAAAATCCAACATTGTTGAGCCGCCACCTCTTGGGAGTCGTCAGTGACGCTGCATTCTAGGTTAACGGCGGCCCGCTGATACCGTTTTCAGCTAACCTTTCGACCTAACCTTCCGACAAGGTTTACAAAGCATCCACCAGTGCATCCAGCAGACGCGAAGACTAGAAATTGTTGGTTTATATTGAAACAGTTCTTCTCACCAGCGCGAGGCGATCCACAGGGCGTGCGTCCGCCAGCCCGGAAGTTTCACCCTGGCGCTTCGATTTCGCCAATCGACAAACAAAAATCGTACCGGGTGGAACTTGTCCCGTTTCGCTGAAACGGCGTTCGGCCGGCGGCCGAGGAATTCGGGCGGAACGATTCAACCCAAGCCCGAGAAGGCTCTAGCTCTTGTTCAGAAGTGCCAGATTGGCGTCGACCACGGTCGGATCAGCCATGTGGGCCTTGGCTTCGAGCAGCAGCGCGCGCGCCTTCTTCTTGTTGCCGCGCAGGAGCTGCGAATAACCCATATTGTTGACGATCTGCGGCTTGCGGCCGGCAACCTTCAGCAACTGCGCATAGGCGCGGTCGGCGAAGTCGAAACGGCCGAGTTCGTCATAGGATGCGGCAAGCCCCATCCAGGCTTCGGCATTGTCTGATCTGAGCTCGACCGCCTTGCGGAAATGCTGTTCGGCCAGGCCGAAATTCGCCTCGCGGAACTGCGCCTTGCCTTCGACGAGATCATCGGCGCTGACATCCTTGGCCACCGGCTGGATTGCCGTGGTCTTGGTCGTGTCGACGTTGTTGTTCGTCGTGCAGCCCGCAATCATCAAAATGGCTGCCAACGCCGCCGCTGCTTTGGGAAGTCTCTGACGCATGCCCCTGCCCCATCGCCCGATTTGCCGGGTCGTTCTTCAGGAAAAGACGATACAGCAGAGGCGATTAAGCTTCGGTGCCGAAATGCAGCTAAATTTTGGTTGCCCGCCAAGGATGCGTTAACCAGCGCCCCTTGAGGTGCTGCTGGATTCAGGTCAGGCCGAGTCGGAGTCGAAGACGGGCCCGAAGCGATCAAACAAGGTGGCTTCCGAGAACCGGAGCGGAACGTACTTAAAGTACGTGAGCACCGGAAGCGCAGGAAGCCGCCGTTTGCAGACCGGCCTCACCTGAATCCTCAGTGGTGGGTGGTCAGCTTAACAATGATCGGAATAATGGCGATCATCAGCACCACCGGCAGGATGCAGACCGTCACCGGCACCGACATCTTGGCCGGCAAGGCATGCGCCTTCTCCTCCGCCAGCGACATGCGCTTGTGCCGCATTTCGTCGGAGAAGACGCGCAGCGAGCCCGACAGGCTGGTGCCGAGTTCCTTGGATTGCTGCAGCAGCGTTGCGAAGGAGCGCACCTCGTCGAGGCTGAGGCGGTCGGCGAGCGCCTTGAGCGCGTCGTCGAGGCTGCGCCCGGCCCGCAGTTCCAGCGACACCAGGATCAGGTTCTGGCTGAGCGACGGATAGGTCCTGGAAAGCTCCCTTGAGACCCGCTCGATGCCGGCCTCCATGCTCATGCCGGCATCGGAGCAGACGATCATCAGATCCATGAAATCGGGAAAGCCGTTGCGGTATTCGCGCATCTTCTCCCGAACCTTCTGCGTCAGCACCAGACCCGGCAGGAAGTAGCCGCCGGCGCCCGACAGGATGATGAAGGTCCAGCGGCTGGTCATGGTCGACTCGGCACTCGCCGCCCAATGGTTGATCAGGAACGCGCCCAAGGCCGCACCGATCAGGGTGGCGAAGCGGATCAGGAAGAACATGCCGACGGCGCGCGGCTCCATATAGCCGGCCTGGATGAGCTTCATGCGCAGCCGCGCGACATTTTCCGGGTCGCTCTTGGCATAGAACTCCTGCGCCCGTTTCACCGCCTTCTCGCGCACGGCGCTGGTGCTCTTCTTGGGCGCCGCTTCCGCCTGTTCGACCGGCTGCACCACCTCGACCTTCAGCCGGCGCTTGACCTCGCCGCGATCGCCCTTGGCGAGCACAAGCGGCCAGGCGACGGCGCCGCCGCCCAGCACCAGCAGCAGCACAGCAACCGGCATCAGCGACGTCGGCGCGAGCGAGGCGAGGAAGCGGATGACGTCTTCCATTTCAGAACCTGAAATTCGACATCTTGAACATGATGGCGTTGCCGAGCAGCAGCCACAGGATGGTTCCGCTCAGCATGTACCAGGTCTTCGGCTCGTCCCAGACGTCCTGGTAGAACTGCGGCATCAGCACCATGATGGCGGTGAACAAAAGCACCGGCACCGCGGTCAGGATGTAGGCGGACATGCGCCCTTCGGTCGAAATGGCGCGCACCTTGCGGCGCAGCTTGCCGCGCTCGCGTATCGTCGCGGACAGGCCGTCGAGGATCTCGCGCAGATTGCCGCCCGAACTGCTCTGGATCGACACCGCCGTGACGAACAGCGGCAGGTCCTCGTGCCCCACCCGGTCGAACAGATTGTTCAGCGCCGACACCAGGTCCGAGCCATAGGTCACCTCGTCGGCGACGACGCCGAACTCGGTGCCGATCGGGTCGGCCATTTCGCGCGCCACCATGGCGATCGCCACCGGCACCGGATGGCCGGCCTTCAGGCCGCGCGTGATCAGTTCCAGCGCCTCGGGCAACTGTATCCCGAACCGCTTGTGCCGGCGCTTGCGCATGAAGCGCATCGCCATCACCGGCAGCACCGGCAGCAGTATGAGAAACAGGATCAGGCCGAACAGAAGCGGCAAGCCCTTCCAAATCGTGAGAAGCGCCAGCGCGAAAGCGACCCCCGATGTGATCATCAGGAACTTCGGCAACGGCGTGGTCATGCCGGACTGCGTGCGCAGGGCGCGGAAACGGTCGAGGGAAAAGACGGAGCTGTGGCCGTCGATCCCGCGCTCCTTGCGCAGTTGGATCAGCACCTGCTCCTGGCTGATCTTGTTCTCGGCAAGCTTCATGCGGCGGTTGATCGCCATGCGCTTGTCGCTGCGCCCGGCATAGAGCAGGTAAAGGCCCTCGGCGATCATGATGCCGGTGAGCGCCGCCGCGGCGTAAACGACGTAGATCGGGCTGAATCCCTCGAACACCGGCCTAGTCCTGCGGCCGGCCGGGCTCGAAATACTTGCCCGGGAATTCGATGCCCATATTGCGCAGGTCCTCGAGGAAGCGCGGGCGGATGCCGGTCGCCTCGAAGTGGCCGAGGATCTTGCCGTCCGCCTCCATGCCGGTGCGCACGAAGCGGAATATCTCCTGCATCTGAATGACATCGCCTTCCATGCCGGTCACTTCGGCGACGCTGGTCACCTTGCGCTTGCCATCGGAAAGGCGTGTCAACTGCACGATGATGTCGAGCGCGCTGGCGATCTGGCTGCGGATCGACTGCACCGTCATCGGCATGCCGGTCATGCCGAGCATCTGTTCCAGACGCGAAATCGCATCGCGCGGCGTGTTGGCATGGATGGTGGCCATCGAGCCTTCATGGCCGGTGTTCATCGCCTGCAGCATGTCGAAGGCTTCCTCGCCGCGGCACTCGCCGAGGATAACGCGGTCGGGACGCATGCGCAGCGCGTTCTTGACCAGGTCGCGCTGTTTCAGTTCGCCATGGCCCTCGATGTTGGCCGGGCGCGTCTCCATGCGCGCGACATGCGGCTGCTGCAATTGCAGCTCGGCCGCGTCCTCGATGGTGATCAGGCGCTCGTCTTCCGGGATGAAGGCAGACAGGGCATTGAGCATCGTCGTCTTGCCGGTGCCGGTGCCGCCGGAGATGATCGTGGTCTTGCGGGCGTGCACCGCGGCCGCCAGCACCTCGGCCATGTTCTGGGTGATGGCGCCGAACTCGACCAGCTTGTGCAGGCCGAGCTTGTTCTTGGAGAATTTGCGGATCGACACCAGCGGCCCGTCGACGCCGACCGGACGGATCGCCGCGTTGAAGCGCGAGCCGTCGAG
Organism: Mesorhizobium sp. M2E.F.Ca.ET.219.01.1.1; assembly: GCF_004016445.2. Lineage (GTDB taxonomy): Bacteria > Pseudomonadota > Alphaproteobacteria > Rhizobiales > Rhizobiaceae > Mesorhizobium. The sequence continues at coordinate 1,754,753 of NZ_SADT02000001.1, read as the reverse complement.
CATGCGGGCATCGACCATCGGCTGCGATTCATCGACGCGGCGGCCGACGGCCGCGACGATTTTATTAATGATTCTAAGCAGATGCGCTTCATCCTTGAACGGGATGTGGACCTGCTGCAGCTTGCCGCGCTTTTCGACGAAGCAATTCTCGTGGCCGTTGATCAGGATATCGTTGATCTCGGGGTCCTTGAGCAACGGCTCGAGCGGGCCGAGGCCAACCATCTCGTCGACGATATCGTCGACCAGCGCATCGAGCTCGGCGATGTTGATCGCCATCCGCTCCTCGCGCGTCTTTTCCGAGACGAACTCATGCACCTGCCGGCGCATTTCATCCTTGGGCAGCCGCTCCAGCGCCACGAGGTTGATCTCCTCCAGCAGCATGCGGTGGATGCGCACGCGCGCATCGAGCACCTTGTTGGCGCTTTTTGCGGGCGCCGCTTCCGGCTTCGGCGGCGCCGGCTTGCGGGTCGTCGGGATGATCACCGCATTGTGCACCACGGGCGCGGGCTCCGGCGCCCGCTGCGGGCGAAGGTCGCGGTTCTGCAGGTTGGAAAAGCGACTGTTCATCCCGCCTTCCTCCTCAGCAAGCCCTTGCCGAGGCCGAACAACGATTTCGACTTGACCGTGGTCTGGACGGCCTCTTCCGGCAGGATGATCTTCTTCAGGTCGTTGACGACATTGGCGTTGGGGTCGATGGCGTGCAACGGCACGCCGCGGTCGACGGCCTCGCGCACCAGCCGGTAGTTGTTGGAGATGCCGCCGACGAAATGCTCGCCGAGTATGTCCTGGACATCGGCCTGCTTGATGCCGCTGTCGAACATCTTCTGCTCGAAGCGGTTGACGATGACGTTGGGCTTCACTTCCTTGCCGGCGGTCTCGTAGACGGCCTGGATGAGACGCTGCGTATGGCGCAGGCAAGGCACCGTCATCTCGGCGACGATGTAGAGCTTGTTGGAACCCAAGAGCACGGTCTCGGTCCACGGGAACCAGGTGCGCGGCATATCGATGACGACATTGTCGAAATAAGCCGCCACGAGGTCGAGCATGCGAACCACCACATCGGTCTTGAACGAGCGCATGTCCGAGGGGCGCGTCGGCGCCGCGAGCACGCATAGCCCGCTCGCATGCTTGGACAGCATCACATCGAGCAGTTGCCGGTCGAGGCGCTCCGGCTGGTTCTCGATTTCCGTGATGTCGAAGCGCGGTTCGAGGTCGAGATATTCGGCGCAGGCGCCCTGCTGGAAGTTGAGGTCGACCACGCATGTCGAGGCGCCGCGCGTCACCGAATGATGCAACTGGAAGGCCGTCTGCAGGGCGAGCGTGGTGGTGCCGACGCCGCCGGCGGCCGGCATGAAGGTATAGATGTGCGATTCGGTGTTCTCTTCCCGCCCCGGTCCCTGCAGCGCCCGGATGACGGAACGCACCAGGTCTGCCGTGGTGATCGGCTTGACCAGGAAATCGGCGACCTTGAGCTGCACGAGGATGCGCACCGCCGCCGCGTTGAATTCCTGGGTGACGACGACCACGGGGACGCTGCCTTCCAGCCGGCGCATGACGCGCTGCAGCGACTCGATCTCCTCGAGCTTGGCGGCGTCCATGTCGACGATGACGGTGCCGAAATCGGTCTCGAGGGCTTCGCCGCGCAGCTCGTTGATGCTCTTTTCCACCGTCAGGAGCTCGATGACCTCGGAGGTCGCAAACGCCGTCCGCGTGTCCTGCACGAACGCCCTGTCGGTGGAAACGAGCAGGATCTTCTTGGTCTTGGTAGCAGATGCCATCGTCGTTGGCCGATCAATTCGATGTCGTTGATGATGTTGTCGGCGCGGACGCGGCGCCGGCCTTCGCGCCGACGGCGACAGTCTCGGAACCCGGACGTTGAGCCGGCACGAGAAGCCTTGTGTTCTGGACGCCGTACTTCCAAGGGTCGACCATCTGCATGGCGGTGTTGGATGCCTGCGCGTTGCCTACGCCCGGCGTCACCCCTTCGGTGCGCACAAAGTCGTCGCTGGTGCAGCCGGCGACGACAGCGCCGGCCAGGAGCAGAGCGATGCAAGAGAGGCTGCGCATGGCCTTAATCCTTCGGCAGGTCGAGGAAGTGGCCGGACGTGGCCGATACGGAGCGGGCGGCGGCACCGTCGGCGAACGCCAGCGGACGCTTCGGCGCCGAGGCGTCCACCTCCTCGGTGTTGTTGAGGAAATAGTCGGCGGCGCTTGCCGGCCGGGTGCCGTCGGTCGGCTCGACCATCTTCTTCGACGGATCGACCGGCTTGACCAGGTAAGGCGTCACGATGATGACCAGATCGGTCTCGCGCCGCTGATAGGATTTCGAGGAAAACAGCGGGCCTAGCACAGGCAGCTTGCCGATCCCCGGCACTCGCGATGTCGTGATGTCGTTCTGCGACTGCAGAAGGCCGGCGATCATGAAGCTCTGGCCGTTCTTGAGGTCGACCGATGTCCTGGCGCGGCGCACGATGAAGGCCGGAATGGAAATGCCGCTGCTGACCTGGATCGAGGCGGACGGGTCGATCGAGGACACTTCCGGAGCGATGTCGAGGCTCACCAGTCCGTCCTTCAGCACCGTCGGCGTGAAATCCAGGCCGACGCCGTACTTCTTGTAGGTGACGCTGATCTTGCCATTGTCTTCCGAAACCGGGATCGGGAACTCGCCGCCGGCAAGGAAGCTCGCGGTCTGGCCCGAACGCGCGATCAGGTTCGGCTCCGCAAGCCGCCGCGCCAGGCCGCGTTCTTCCAGCGCCTTGATGGCGATGTCAATCGAGACTCCGTTGGAGAGCAGCCGACCAATGATCTCGCCGGTGCCAGCGGATGGCACCGTGCCCGGATCGATGACGACGTCGCGGCCGCCCATGCCGAAGGCGAAATTGGCGCCGTATTTGGCGCCGAGATCCTGGCCGGCCTGGCGGTTGATCTCGACGAAGCGGACATTGAGCTGCACCTGCTGCGAGGACGAGATGTTGACCGAGTTGATGACTTCCTCATTGCCGGAAAAGCGCGAGGCGATCTTGCTGGCCTTGTCGGCGGCGACCGCATCGTCGGCCTCGCCCGACAATACGACGCGGCCGTTTGCCGAACCGACCTTGATCTTGGCGTCGGGCACGCTGGCGCGGATGGTGCTGGCCAGTTGATCGGTGTCCAGCGTCACCTCGATGTCGATGGTGCCGACAAGCTGCTTGTTCTGGTCGAACAGGGCGATACCGGTGGTGCCGAGATTGTTGCCCAGCACATAGAAGGACTTGTCGGTCAGCGGGTTGACATTGGCGATCTCCGGATCGCCGATGACGATCTGGTAAAAGGCCGCGCTCGTCACGATCGTCTTCGGCTTGCCCTTGGCGACCTTGATCGAGGCGTTCTTGTTCGCCGAGACATAGACGACGTCATTGTCCGCCCTTGCCGGCGCGGCGAAGCCGAGCATAGCCAGCGACACCGCCAGCGCGATCGCGCCAGGAAGGCGCCATCCGCCGGCCGTCCGAAATGCATTGAACCCGAACATGTTGTCCCCGTCCCCGCCGGTCCCCACCGGCTATTGCTGCAGTTCCTGCGGCGCTTCCCGTGAAGGAACCTTGTATTCTTCGACCTTCTCGCCGCGCGTCACGATCACCGTCTTGAATTTCGGCTCGTCGGATTCTTTCGTCACCGCATTGACGAGCGAGGCCGCACTTGCCTCAGCGCTTGCGGCAGCCGAGCCGCCGAAGGAAGAGATCGTCGTAAGCCCGCTTTTGCTGGCGCTGGCGTCGGCGGCGGACCGCAGCGATAACGACAGCGTGCCGACGGTGCGGGCCAGCGCCACCTTCTGCGCGCCTTCGTTGGTCACCTCGATGGTCACGGAGTTGGCGACCTGCGGCTCAGTCTTGCGCTCGTCGGCGCCCTGGCCGACCGAAAGCACCTTGGCGTCGGAGACGACGACCTCGGACGTCACCGTCGAGCCGGCCGCCCCTTGAGCATTCTTGGATACCTCCTGGATGTCTCCCGCGTCGCGCGTCAGCACGACGTCGACCCGGTCTCCCGGCGTGATGAAGCCGCCGACACCGGCGATCTCGTCGGTGCGGATGGTGACGGCCCGCATCCCGGGCGACAGCATGTTGGAAAGCGTGGCGCGGCCGTTCGGTCCCGACAGCTTGGCCAGCAGCACCGGTTCGTTGACCTCGATCGGCGACAGCACGACCCGACTGCCGTCGGCAAGCAGCTTGTCGATCGTGGGGAAAGCGCCTTGCGGCAGGGAATCCTGCGGCCACGGGATCTCGGCGAGTTGCGGCCGTCCGAGCTCCATGCCGTAACGCAGCGGCGCCTGAGCCACCACGATGGTCTTGAACTCGACCTTGGGCTGCTGCGGAGCTTCGACCGTGACGACCTTGACCTCGGGCTGAGCCTTTGCCTGGCTCTTGACCCAGAAGTCCGCCGCAAAGATCGAGATCGCGCCGAAGACGGCTGCGATACCGATCATGGTTATGACCCTGCCCCTCACAACGAAACCCCTGACGCCCGTGGTCTTTTGTTGGTTGGGCCTCACGCTAGGCGTTAATGTTAAAGAATAAGGAACAGCGGGCCGCGCGGGCCGCCCTATTTCGGCCGGCTTGGTTATCGATTGGTTTTGGAATAAGAGACAGTTTTATCCCTGAACGGAACAGGAACTCGTTCGCCCGCAAAAAGCGTGGCAGTATCGAGACGTGATTCGCATTACCGGACGCTAGACCTCGCATGGACGACAGCAACGACCTCTTCGGCAAGATGGAAAAGCAGGCACAGCCGGTGCGCGCGCCCTCGCGCCCTGCCGATCCGCTGGTGCAGGCGGCGAAGCGCTCGGCCGCCGCCCGCGACGGCAGCGAAAGCTACAGCGCCGCCGATATCGAGGTGCTGGAAGGGCTCGAGCCGGTGCGGCGCCGTCCTGGCATGTATATCGGCGGCACCGACGACAAGGCGATGCATCACCTGTTCGCCGAGGTCATCGACAATTCGATGGACGAAGCCGTGGCCGGCCACGCCACCTTCATCGACGTCGAGCTTTCCGCCGACGGCTTCCTGACCGTCACCGACAATGGCCGCGGCATCCCGGTCGATCCGCATCCGAAATTCAAGAAGCCGGCGCTCGAAGTCATCATGACGACGCTGCATTCGGGCGGCAAGTTCGACTCCAAGGTCTATGAGACCTCCGGCGGCCTGCACGGCGTCGGCGTTTCGGTCGTCAACGCGCTGTCCGACCACCTCGAAGTCGAGGTCGCGCGCGGCCGCCAGCTCTACCGCCAGCGTTTTTCCCGCGGCGTCCCGGTCAGCGGCCTCGAGCATCTGGGCGAGGTCCATAACCGCCGCGGCACGAGGACCCGTTTCCACCCCGACGAGCAGATCTTCGGCAAGGGCGCCGCCTTCGAGCCGGCGCGGCTTTATCGCATGGCGCGCTCGAAGGCCTATCTGTTCGGCGGCGTCGAGATCCGCTGGAGCTGCGATCCGTCGCTGATCAAGGAGAAGGACCAGACGCCGGCCAAGGCCGAATTTCATTTCCCCGGCGGCCTGAAGGACTATCTCAAGGCGACGCTGGGCGACGAGTTCCAGGTCACGCGCGAGGTTTTTGCCGGCAAGAGCGACAAGCAGGGTGGCCACGGTTCGCTGGAATGGGCGGTGACCTGGTTCGGCGGCGACGGATTCCTCAACTCCTACTGCAACACCATCCCGACCCCCGAAGGCGGCACGCATGAGGCCGGTTTCCGTAACGTGCTGGCGCGCGGACTGCGCGCCTATGCCGACCTGATCGGCAACAAGCGCGCCTCGATCATCACCACCGAGGACGTGATGATCTCGGCCGCCGGCATGCTGTCGGTGTTCATCCGCGAGCCGGAATTCGTCGGCCAGACCAAGGACAGGCTGGCGACCATCGAGGCGATGCGCATCGTTGAAAACGCCATCCGCGACCCGTTCGACCATTGGCTCGCCGACAATCCGCAGGAAGCCTCGAAGCTTCTCGAATGGGTCATCGCGCGCGCCGACGAGCGCGTGCGCCGCCGCCAGGAAAAGGAAGTCTCGCGCAAGACCGCCGTGCGCAAGCTGCGCCTTCCGGGCAAGCTCGCCGACTGCACGCAGAATGCGGCCGCCGGCGCCGAGATCTTCATCGTCGAGGGCGACTCGGCCGGCGGCTCGGCCAAGCAGGCGCGCGACCGCGCCAGCCAGGCGGTGCTGCCGCTGCGCGGCAAGATCCTCAACGTCGCCAGCGCCGGCAACGACAAGCTTGCCGCCAACCAGCAGATCTCCGACCTCATCCAGGCGCTCGGCTGCGGCACGCGCTCGAAGTACCGCGACGAGGACCTGCGCTACGACCGCGTGATCATCATGACCGACGCCGACGTCGACGGCGCGCACATCGCCTCGCTGTTGATCACCTTCTTCTATCAGGAGATGCCGAACCTGATCCGCGGCGGCCATCTCTACATGGCAGTGCCGCCGCTCTATTCGATCCGGCAAGGCGGCAAGGTCGGCTACGCCCGCGACGACGCGCATAAGGACGAATTGCTGCGCACCGAATTCACCGGACGCGGCAAGGTCGAGATCGGCCGCTTCAAGGGCCTGGGCGAGATGATGGCCTCGCAGCTCAAGGAGACCACGATGGATCCGAAGAAGCGCACGCTTCTGCGGGTCGACGTGATCGACGCCGAGCAGGCCACCAAGGATGCCGTCGACGCGCTCATGGGCACCAAGCCCGAAGCCCGCTTCCGCTTCATCCAGGAGCGCGCCGAATTCGCCGAGACGGACGTGCTGGATATCTGAACGCCGTCCGGTCAATAACAGGCTCCGATATGGAGACGGGCATGTGACCTGGACGCGGCTCAAAGAGCTTGCCGAAGCATCGCTGAGCGGCCTGACACAGCCGACCCGTTCGGATTGGATTTTCGCACTGCGCACGGTTTCGGCGGGACTGATCGCGCTTCTTGCCGCTTACGCGCTGAGGCTCGACCATCCGCAATGGGCGATGATGACGGTGTTCATCGTCGCCCAGCCGGTGGCCGGAATGGTGTTGGCGAAGGGCTTCTACCGGCTGCTCGGCACGCTGGCCGGCGGCCTGGCCGCGATCGGTGTAACATCCCTATCCGGTACCAATCCCTGGCTGCTGGTCACTGTCCTGGCGCTCTGGGTCGGCATCTGCACGCTCGTATCCTCTCTGCTACGCAACCCGGAGGCCTATGGCGCGGCGCTTGCAGGCTACACGGCGATGATCATCAGCCTGCCGGCGCTCGGCCAACCGATTGTCGTTGTCGACCTCGCCATCGCGCGCTGCGCCGAGATCGTGCTTGGCATCCTATGCGCCGGTGTGACGAGCCGGCTGATCCTGCCGAAGCTCGCGGCTGACGCCATCATTTCCAGGCTGAAGCGCAGCATCCTCGATCTCGCGGAATATGCGTCCGGGGCTTTTTCCGGCGGCGATCCGGCAAGCCTTGCCGCGCTCCAGCGCAAGCTGATCACCGACGCCCAGACGCTCGCTGAAATGCGCACCTATGCGCGGCTGGAAGCGCCGAGTTTCGCCCCCCGCGCCCATCCGGTGAGGCGCACCATTGGTCAGCTTCTGTGGGCGCTGTCGGCGGCCCGCACGCTGCACAGCCACCGCGCGCCGAAGAATGCGGCGCTCATCCCCATGCGACGCGACTTGAAAGCCTTTGTCGGCGAGCTGGCTGCGACACCCGGCGCGCTCGACGACACGGGCCCCTGGGTGGCGCGGCTCGACGCGATCGCGAGCAAGGCCAGAGAGGTGCCGGGGCTGCCCGACGATGCCAGTACAATCGATGACGCCGAGGACAAGGTAGGCACCATCACTCGCCTCACCATTGCCGGCGATTTTGCCGAAGCGCTGAAACAGGTGTTGGACGGCCTCGAGGCGCTTCGCTCGCCCGTCTCCCGGAAATCGAATGAGGGAAGCCAGCCGGCTCTGGTCGTCCACCGCGACTATCAGGCCGCATGGCGCAACGCCGTGCGCGCCGCGCTCGCGACGCTGCTCGTTGCAGTCTTCTGGCTGACGACCAAATGGTCGGAAGCAGCCGGCACCGTTATCCTTGTCGCAGTGGTCTCCAGCCTGTTCGCGGCGCGCCCCGATCCCGTGCAATCCGCTTGGGGTTTCTTCGCCGGCACCCTTATCGCGCTGCCCTTTGCCTTTCTGGTCGGCCAGGTCGCGCTGCCGGCGCTGCCCGGCTTCGGCTGGTTCACGCTCTTCGTCGTGCCGATCCTGGTGCCTGCGGCGCTCGGCATGGCCAATCCACGTCATGTCGGCGTCGCCACCGCTTTCGCCATCAACTTCCTCGCCTTCCTCAGCCCGCATCAGCAGATGATCTATGATCCTGGACCATTCTTCGCGGGCTCGGCCTCGATCCTGGTCGGCATCCTGATCGCCATCGGCGTCTTCATCGTCGTTCTGCCTGCCGATCCGTGGGTCACCGTGGAGCGTATCTCGCAGGCGATGCGCGAGGATCTGGCGCGGCTTTGCCTGCATGAGCGGATACCTCGGCGTTCGGCTTTCGAAAGCCTCGCCTATGACCGGATCAATCAGTTGATGCCGCAGGTGCAGCGAACGGGCCGCAGGGGCGACCCCATTCTTGGCGGCAGCATCGCCGCCGTCACCGTCGGGCTGGAGGTGCTGCGGCTTCGCCATGCGCAACTGAACTCCGCCGTACCGCGCGAGACAGTCGAATCCATCGGCAATTTTCTGCGCGGCCTGGCGCGCGAATTGTTGTTCCGGCGGCCGGGCGAGCCGCAGACCGCGACCATCGCGGTGGCTAGGCAATATGCGGCCAGCATCGGCGAACGCAGCGATCGGCTCGAAATGCTGCGGATCGCCGCCTCGCTGCGCATCATCGCCGCGGCGATGGAAGACTATCCGGATTTCTTTGCCAAGGGCCGCGCTTGAACAATTCGGGGCCATGTCGCGTTTCAGGTCGGACCGGTTTGGAAATGGTTCCTTGTTGGATTGGTCGACACTTTTTAGGTTGGACACATGGCGCTCAAACGGATGGACAACGTCGGAATCGTCGTCGAAGACCTGAATGGGGCGATTGATTTCTTTCGTGAGCTCGGCCTTGAACTCGAAGGACAGGCGTTGATCGAAGGAGAATGGGCCGGACGCGTCACTGGACTGGGCGATCAGCATGTCGAGATTGCTATGATGCGCATGCCGGACGGCCACGGCCGGCTCGAGCTGTCCCGCTTCCTCAGGCCACCGGTGGTGGCGGACCATCGCAACGCCCCGGTAAACGCCCTGGGCTATCTCCGCGTCATGTTCGCCGTGGACGACATCGACGACACGCTGGAGAGGCTTCGCAAGCGTGGCGCCGAGCTCGTCGGCGAAGTCGTCCGGTACAAGGACGCGTATCGGCTCTGCTACATCCGTGGGCCTGAAGGGCTTCTCATCGGACTTGCCCAGGAACTCAGCTGAAACCTGATATGTGTCCTTAGGCCGCGGCGATCGCGAGCGCGTGTCCGCGCGCGTTTTCACGCAGCGCGTCGAGATGGATCGACTTCACCAGCCCGGCGAGATCGCCTTCGGCCGATTGGCCGCCAAGTTCCTTCAGCATCAGCCAGCTCACTTCCTGCACGCCGGCGAGACGCCGGCCATTGGCGACCTCGCGCCAGATCTTGAGCGCGCGCAGGATGACGGCATGCGTGGCCGGCGCAAGCCCGGCGCTGCGGAACAGTGCCTGCAGCGCCACGTCGTGCCCGCCGGCCAGAAGCGCCGTTACCCTCTGCTCGGACTGTCGGGCAAGCGCCACCAGCGTCGAACCGAAGAAGTCGACCTTGCCATGGGCAATGGTCCGGATGATGAAGCTGGCGGTGAGGTCGCCGCGCAGCCGCAGATGCTCGATCAACGCTGCATGCTCTTCCATGCGCGTTCCCTCGATCAGTGTTACCGAGGCCTTCACGCAGGCGTCGCGCATCACGCGATCGGCGCGCGCGGCACCCATCATCGCCAGCACAAGTGGCGACCCTTTCAGGGTCTCGCCAAGCTTGACCAGCAACATATGCCGGCAGTCGGCCGGCAGGCGCCGATCGGCGATCAGTGCCTCGCGCACCAGCGGCACGTGGCCATGCCGCTCGGCCATGCGGCGGAAGCTGAGCGAAGCGATCTCCGCGCCGCTGTTCCCGACCAGCGCCGCGCAGGCCTCCGCCTCGCCGATCTCGGCGATTGCCGCCGCCAGCGACATCGAGACGACCGGCCGGTTGGCGATCAGCTTCTGCGTCGCCTTCTGGCCGCAGGCGACGCGCTCGACAAGATCGCCATCGGTAAGCAGCGGCGAACGCGCCAGCACCAGCGCCGCCACTTCCGGCTGATCGGCGGCCAGCGCGCTGATCACCTGCGGCGGCGCGTGATGGCTCATCGACAGCGCCTCGGCGAGCGCCAGGCGCACCTTGGCGGAAGCATCATCCAGAAGCAGCGTCAGCGCCGCCTCTGCGGCACAGCGGTCCTCGAACGGCAGATCGGAATTGATATAGGCGCGCGCCAATGCGCTCGCGGCGGCGGCGCGCTCGGAAACCCTTGCCGTATCAATCCATTTTAGAAAGTGCGAAACAACCATGCCGACCTGCTACGCCCTGCCGGAATGTCCCCGGCCCCGCTGTGAACGGTAGGCTGGAAATGGTTTACGAACGGTTCACCATATTTCTTAACCGGCTTGATGGAGGCGCGGCCAACGCCTATCAAGCGGTGGAATTGGAGGAGGTCGAGCATGGCCGGGCTTTATCTGGAAGAGTTTGTTGTCGGCCACGTCTTCCACCACACGCTGCGCAAGACGGTGACCGAGAGCGACAACATGTTGTTCTCGGTGATGACGCTGAACCCGCAGCCTTTGCACATCGATTTCGACTTTGCGGCGAAAACCGAATGGGGCAAGCCGCTGGTGAATTCGCTGTTCACGCTCGGCCTGATGATCGGCATTTCGGTGAACGACATCACCGTCGGCACGACGGTCGCCAATCTCGGCATGAAGGAAACGGTGTTCCCGCACCCCGTTTTCCACGGCGACACCATCCGGGTCGAGACGACGGTCGTCTCGCTGCGCGAGTCCAAGTCGAAGCCCGATCGCGGCATCGTCGAGTTCGAGCACCGCGCCTACAATCAAAATGACGTTCTTGTCGCCAAATGCACAAGGCAGGCGATGATGCTGAAGAAGGCTGCCTGATGCGCTCGCTGCTGTTCGTGCCCGGAGATTCCGCGCGGAAGCTGGAAAAAGGCTTCACGGCCGGTGCCGACGTGGTCATCGTCGATCTCGAGGATTCCGTGGCGGCTGCCAACAAGGTTGCGGCGCGCGCGACCGCGGCTGGTTTCATCTCGAGCCAAATGCGCCAGACAGGCTCGATCGTCTATGTGCGGGTCAACGACCTTTCGACGGGTCTGACAGACGATGATCTGGCCGCGCTGGTTCCTGCAAAACCCGACGGCATCATGCTGCCCAAGTCGAACAGCGGGCAGGATGTCCAGCAACTCGCGGCAAAGCTTCGGGTCCACGAAGCCGAAAGCGGACTGCCGGACGGCGGCATAAAAATCCTACCGATCATCACTGAGACCGCGGCAGGCGTCCTGGCGGCGGCAAGCTATGCCGGCGCAAGCGCGCGGCTCGCCGGCCTGACCTGGGGCGCGGAGGATTTGTCGGCCGCGATCGGTGCGCGCACGGCCCGCGACGAGAACGGCCGCTATACCGACGTGTTCCGCCTGGCGCGCACCTTGACCATCCTGGCCGCGGGCGCGGCGGAAGTCGCTGCCATCGACACCGTCTTTCCCGATTTCCGCGACATGGCCGCCTTCGAGAAAGAATGCCGCGAGGCAGAGCGCGACGGCTTCACCGGCAAGATGGCGATCCATCCGGCGCAGGTGCCGATCATCAACGCCGCCTTCACGCCGTCGGCCGAAGCGGTCGAGCGGTCTCGGGCGATCGTCGAGGCTTTCGCGGCGGCGGGAAATCCGGGCGTCGTCGGCATCAACGGCAAGATGTATGACAGGCCGCATCTGCGGCTGGCCGAACGGCTGCTGGCCCGCGCCAAGGCGTCGGGCACATCTGCCTGAGATTACCAGACCATCGGGATGAGTTTGTAGCGCACGCGCGCGGCGTAGTCGTCATAGCCCCGCAGGCCGGTCCGCAGGGTCTTTTCCTCGACGAAGGTGCGGATGGCGAGCAGGACGATGAAGACGAGGACCAACGCCAGCCCCCACCAGGAGCCGAGCACCAGCGCCGTTCCGGCGAAATAAACTATGGCGCCCGCATACATAGGGTGGCGTACATAGCCGTATGGGCCGGTGGTGATCACCTTCTGCCCACGCTCGTCCTGGATCTTCACGACAGGCGCCGCGAAACTGTTTTCCAGCATCGTGCGATAGCAGATCCAGATGCCGACGAGCAGGACCAGCATGCCGATCGCCTGCACCCAGACGGGAGCTTCCGACCAGCCGAAACGGAAGTCGAGCCCCATCAAGACCAGCCAGGCGAAGATGCCGAGCAGCAATATGCTCAGCACTATCTTGTCGGCCGCGGTCTGGGTCTTCTGGATCGGCGGGCGAAGGCGTTCATTCATCAGGCCTGGATCGCGCCGGGCGAGCGCCACGCCCATGGAAAGGCTCAGTCCGACCATCACGACTATGTACACCCAGGCACCCCACCAGTGCAGCGTTCCTGCAGACACGAACATCAGCGCGCCCATCACACCGAACCACACGAATGTCTGGAAAACCAATCTCGAGATCATGACGAACCTTCCATGGCATGCCGCCAGCCGCGATTTGGCCGAATCCGACCGGTAGTCTATTATACCGACCGACGGTCTATAACTCAAGGTACGCCCGGCACTCTGGACGAGAACGGCCGCCGCATGCACAAGGTTTCGCTATGCCCCGCATCATCAAGCATCCGGACATCAGGCGCGAAGAACTGCTGGACCATGCCCAGGCCCTATTCCTGGCGCGTGGCTACGACAAAGCGAGCCTCAACGACGTCATCGCGGCCGCCGGCGTCTCAAAGGGCGCCTTCTATCACTACTTCGCCTCCAAGGAGGCGTTGCTGGAGGCATTGGCCGAGCGTTTCGCCAGGCAGGCACTGGCCGGTGTCCAGAAGATTCTCGACGATCCGGACCTCGATCCGCTTGGGCGCCTGAACGCGCTCCTCGCGCAGTCGCGCCAGGCCAAGATCGAAACCGCGCCGGAAGCATGGGCGCTGTTCGAGACATTGTTTCGCGCGGAAAACCTGGTGCTTTTCCACCGCATCAACCTGGCCGCGAGCAAGTCCTTCTCGCCGATCCTGGTGGAGATCATCCGCCAAGGCGTCGAAGACGGAACATTCCGGACTTTCGATCCCGAGGGCGTTGCCGACATCGTCATGCAGTTCGGCCTGGCCACCCACGATGTGGTTGCCAAGGCGTTCGCCGGCGGCAGCGATGCCGACATGGACGTCGCGATCGAGGCGCTGGAGAGGCGTGTCAGGCTCTACGAGATCGCGCTCGACCGCATTCTAGGACTGCCGGACGGCAGCATCCGGATCGGTGAGCCCGGCTACGTGCGCGCCGTCATGACAGCGCGCCGCTCCAATCCTGCCGTCGGCGCGGGCGCATCGAAGGATCGTGAGTTGGCCCACGCTCCTTCGCGGCATTAGGCCGCTCATCCCGCCCAGGGACCGGTGTAGTCGGCATAGAGCTTGGCTGGATCGGGCCGAGGCCTTTCCGGCGCCGGGCTCTGGCAGGAGCCGATATGAACGAAGCCGACGACGCGCTCCTGCGGCGAGAGCCCGAGGATCGCCCTGCCCTCCGGCACGTCGGAGTACCAGTTGCTGATCATGTTGGTGCCATAGCCCAGCGCGTTGGCCGCGATCATCAGGTTCATGGCCGCCATGCCGCCCGACAGGAACATCTCCCATTGCGGGATCTTCGGGTTCTCCTTCGGCACCGACACGACGCCGATCACCAGCGGGGCGCGCGAGAAGCGCGCCAGCTCCTGGTTGCGCCTGCCCTCCGGCAACGGCCCCTCGCGCTGCTCGGCAAGTGCTGCCAGCTTCTTGCCGATCTCGATGCGCGCCTCACCGCGATAAAGGATGAACCGCCAGGGCTCGAGCCGGCCGTGGTCGGGAACGCGCGAGGCAGCCGTGATCATCGTCGCGATCTCGGCATCGCTCGGTGCCGGTTCCTTGAGGTCGGGGATCGGCGCGGAATTGCGGGTGAGCAGGAAGTCGATGATCGGCGACGCCATGGGCGCAAGTCTCCTCAGCATTCTATAGTACTCAATTTTGAGCTGAAGCACGCCATCGGGATGTCGGGCGGCTCGGGCGGTGGCGTTTTTGCGCCGGATAAGAAGCCGCCGCGCGGCGCGGCGCGCTTCTAGGCCTTGAAATTGCCACCGGCTTGGGCTTCAACGCAAGGCATGTTTGAGGGGACACTGCGCCTTTTCGTGATCGCGCTGGTCGCCGCGTTGTTCGCGGTGCCGGTTTCCTTCGCGCTGGCCCAGAACGCCAACGATGTCGGCGACCTCAAGCTTCCAGGCATTTCGAGCTACGCGACGCCGAAGACAGGAGCACCGCTGGCGCTTGGCAATGGCGGCGCCATCACCCTGTCGGCGCAACTGACCGACAAGGGCGCCGACATCACCCGTGGCATTGTCTGGCGGGTGTTCAAACCGCAACCGTCCAGCGACGGCAAGCTTCCGATGGTGGCCTCAGCCCATGGCGGCACGGCCGTGTTCCAGCTCGACCCCGGCAGCTATCTCGTCCACGCCTCTTATGGACGCGCCGGCGCCACCAAACGCATCACCGTCGGCAAGGACGCCAGGCGCGAAAGCCTCGTCCTCGACGCCGGCGGCCTCAAGCTCGACGCAGTGACCTCCGGCGGCGCGCCCATCCAGTCGAAGAAGCTGCGCTTCTCGATCTATGAAGACCATCCCGCCGCAAATGGCGACCGCGCGCTGATCGCCCCCGACGTCGCGCCGAACACCGTGGTGCGGCTGAACGCCGGCACCTACCACGTCGTCTCCACCTATGGCGCGGTCAACGCCGTGATCCGCTCCGATATCCGCGTCGAGGCCGGCAAGCTGACCGAGGCAACCGTCGAGCACCGCGCCGCCGAGATGACGATGAAGCTGGTGCGCGAGCCCGGCGGCGAGGCCATTGCCGATACGTCCTGGTCGCTGCTCAACGAGAGCGGCGACCCGATCAAGGAAGCGGTCGGCGCCTTCGCCTCGATGGTACTGGCCGAGGGCCAGTACACGATCATCGCCAAGAACCGCGACCGCATCTACCAGAAGGATTTCACGGTCGTCGCCGGTCAGAACCAGGAAATCGAGGTTCTGGCCAATGAACAGTCCGCGATCGACCCTGAAGAAGGCGCGGACTAAAACAAGCTCACGCTTTCAGGCCGCCTTGCGTATCCGCTTCGGCAGGAACGGCACGCGGCCACGCTGCGCAGCAGGCGCAGCCAGGTCAAACACCGCGCGGTAGAGGCGGTCGAGCAGCGCCTTGCGGTCGCGCAGCGGCTCGAGGTCGCTCCATGTCAGCACATCGCCGATGCGCACCTCGATCTCCTTGCCCGACAGGCGGGCAAACTCACGGATAAGCAAGGAAAGGCGCAGCGTCAGCGATGTCCTGCCGATGAATTTGGCCACGCGGTTATCGCGCTCGGCCATGTTCATGGGGCCGCTGACGAGGTGGAACAGCCGGCCGTTCTGGCCGGAAAAGTGCATCGGGATCACAGAGGCCTTGGCCTCCTGCACCAGCTTGGCCGGGAACATCTTCCATGGCAGGTCGATGGCGCGACCGAACACCTTTGGCGCGGTGGCGACACCACCAGCGGGGAAGATTACTATAGTGACGCCTTCCTTCAGCAGCCGCACCGCTTCGTGGCGCATTGCCATGTTGTTCTTCAGTGCTTCCTTGGTTTCGGAAAAGTCGACAGGCAGCGAAAAGGGCTCCATCTCGCGGATCCTGAGCAGATCCTTGTGGATCATGACCCGGAAAGGCCGACCGATCTGCTCGACCAGCGACAGCACCGCAATGCCGTCGCCGATGCCGAAAGGATGGTTGGCGACGATGACCAGCGGTGTCTCCGGCAGCGCCGCCGGCGGCCACTGCACGGCGTTGCGGACCTTGACGTCGATCAGTTCCAGCATACGGCTGAACACGCGATCGCCGGTCGGCACCACCTGCCGGCGCCAGAAATCATAAAGCACGGCGAAGCGATCGCGCCCCGACAGGCCCTCGACGGAATGGATGAACCAGCGCGTCAGCACCGGCTGATGCAGGTTGGCATAGGAGAGCTCGGGAAAACGTCTTTCCCGCAGTTTCAATTTGAGCATGGCGGCTCGTTACAGGGCTGGCGTGACAGGCATATGAAAATGGCGGTGGACCGGCCACCGCCATTTTGGAAAGTGTTGGTATGTCAGGCTGCCGCGCGACGCTTGCGATCCGGCGAGACCGCCTCGTCGGCGAGAGCCTTCACCGCATCGCCGAGCTTCAGCGATTCCTGGTCGCGCGAGCCCAGGCGGCGGACATTGACGGTTTCCTCCTCGGCCTCGCGCTTGCCGCAGACGAGAATGACCGGCACCTTGGCGAGCGAATGCTCGCGCACCTTGTAGTTGATCTTCTCGTTGCGCAGGTCGGCCTCGGCGAGCAGCCCCGCGGCCTTCAGCCGGTCGACGACTTTCAGTGCGTATTCGTCCGCATCCGAGGTGATCGTCGCCACCACCACCTGCAGCGGCGCGAACCACAGCGGGAAATGGCCGGAATAGTTCTCGATCAGGATGCCGAGGAACCGCTCCATCGAGCCGCAGACGGCGCGATGCACCATCACCGGCTGCTTCTTTTCCGAATCCGAGCCGATATAGAAAGCGCCGAAGCGCTCCGGCAGGTTGAAGTCGACCTGCGTGGTGCCGCACTGCCATTCGCGGCCGATGGCGTCCTTCAGCACATATTCGAACTTCGGCCCGTAGAAAGCGCCCTCGCCCGGATTGATCGAGGTCTTGATGCGGTTGCCGGAGCGCGTGCGGATCGTGTCCAGCACGTTGCTCATGATCGCCTCGGCATGGTCCCAGGCCTCATCGGTGCCGACGCGCTTGTCCGGCCGCGTCGACAGCTTCACGCTGACCTCGTCGAAGCCGAAATCGGCATAGGTCGACAGGATCAGATCGTTGATGCGCAGGCATTCGGCGGCGAGCTGCTCCTCGGTGCAGAAGATATGCGCGTCGTCCTGCGTGAAGCCGCGCACGCGCATCAGCCCGTGCAGCGCGCCCGATGGCTCATAGCGATGCACATTGCCGAACTCCGCAAGTTTTACGGGCAGTTCTCGGTAAGACTTCAACCCATGCTTGAAGATCTGCACATGGCCCGGACAGTTCATCGGCTTCAGCGCGAAGACGCGGTCGTCGTCCGTGTCGTCGCCGGCGACGGTCACCTTGAACATCGCGTCACGATACCAGCCCCAGTGTCCCGAGGTCTCCCACAGGCTCTTGTCCAGAACTTGCGGCGCGTTGACTTCCTGATAGCCATGCTCGTCCAGGCGGCGGCGCATGTAGTTGATCAGGTTCTGCACCATCTTCCAGCCCTTGGCGTGCCAGAAGACGACGCCCGGGCCTTCTTCCTGGAAATGGAACAGGTCCATCTCGCGGCCGAGCTTGCGGTGGTCGCGCTTCTCGGCCTCCTCCAGCAGCGTCTGGTAGGCGTCGAGCTGCGCCTGGTCAGCCCACGCGGTGCCGTAGATGCGCGTCAGCATCGGATTGTTGGAATCACCGCGCCAGTAGGCACCGGCCACCTTCATCAGCTTGAAGGCGTTGCCGATCTGCCCGGTCGAAGCCATGTGCGGACCGCGGCAGAGGTCGAACCAGTCGCCCTGCGCGTAGATCTTGAGGTCCTGGTCTTCCGGAATGGCGTCGATCAGCTCGAGCTTGTAGCGCTCGCCCTTGTCGGCGAACACCTTTTTAGCCTTCTCGCGCGACCAGACTTCCTTGGTGAACGGCTTGTTGCGCTGGATGATCTCGCGCATCTTCTTCTCGATCACCGGGAAATCGTCCGGCGTGAACGGCTCGTTCCTGGCGAAGTCGTAGTAGAATCCGTTCTCGATCACCGGTCCGATGGTCACCTGCGTTCCCGGCCAAAGCTCCTGCACGGCCTCGGCCAGCACATGCGCCGCATCATGGCGGATGAGCTCCAGCGCGCGCGGATCCTCGCGGGTGATGATCTCGACCTTGCCGGACTTGCCGAGCGGATCGGAAAGATCGCGCAAGGTACCGTCGAGGCTGTAGGCGACAGCTTTCTTGGCCAGCGACTTGGATATCGACTCGGCAAGCGCCGCGCCGGTCAGCGCCGCGTCGTAGTCGCGGACCGAGCCATCGGGAAATGTCAGGGAAACGGAATTCGGCATCAGGGTTCTCCTATCCAGTCCCGCAAACGAGCGCGGGTGGTGAAATGCATGTCGCAGGATGCTTTGCCGCATGCAGAGGGTTAGCCGGAGGCGTCCGGCAAGCGGCGCGGTTTTAGAGGCAGTGTCGCGCCAGGTAAAGAGCGGCTCGTCAGGAAATGTCGCCAGTGATGTCGCGAGCGCTTCGCGCGGGCTTGTGAACGCCGCGCGGCGCGGCTTGTATATGGACATGGAAGACGCATCACCCAGCCGAACCGCCCTGCGCGTCGCGCGCTTGCGGGCTCTTCATCAATTTTCACCGCAGGCGGCGCTGTTTCGCGATCCCTATGCGCTTGCGATTCTGGGCGAGGCCGCGCCGAGCGCCGGGGAACTCTCGCAGGAAGACGAGCATGGCCGTCGCATGCGCCTATTCGTTACATCACGCGCCCGCCTTGCCGAAGACTGGCTGGTGGCGGCGGTGCGGCGCGGCGTCCGCCAGGTCGTGGTGCTTGGCGCCGGCCTCGACACCTTCTCGCTGCGCAATCCATATCCGGACGTCACAGTGTTCGAGGTCGATCATCCGGCCACACAGGCCTGGAAACGCCAACGCATCGCCGAGGCCGGTCTTGCCGAGCCGGCCGGCGCCGCCTTCGTGCCGGTCAATTTCGAACACCAGAGCCTGGCAGGGGAACTGGCGGCGGCGGGCCTGAAGCCGGATGAGCCGAGCTTCTTCATCTGGCTGGGAGTCGTGCCCTACCTGACGCGCGAAGCGATTTTTGCAACGCTTGGCTACATTGCCGGCGTCGCCGGCTCGGAAGTCGTCTTCGACTACAGCGAGCCGGCCGGGAACCGCGACGCCGCGGGCCGGGCGACGCTTGCCTTCTACGCGGCGCGCGTCGCGGCGATCGGCGAGCCCTGGATCAGTCTCTTTGTTCCCGATGAGTTGGCGAAGGCCCTCGCCGATCTCGGCTTCAATGATATCGAGGATCTCGACAGCGGCGACATCACCGCCCGTTTTGCCAGGTCCCCGAGCACGAAAAGCAATTCCGGCGGACACATCCTGCGCGCCCGCCGCAGCATCTGAGAAAAACTACTTCAGCAGTTGCGGCAGGTCTTTGAGAAAGCTTGCTCGCGTCGCGAGACCCTTCGGCATGTCGGTACGCTTGGCATCGACGACCAGCCTTGCAAAGACAATGCGACGGTCATTTTTCTCGGCCCAGCCGACGAACCAGCCGAGAGACCGTTTGCCGTCCTGGCCGAGCCTGGTGCTGCCGGTCTTGCCTTGCACGGTCCAGTCCCCTGCCGCGAAGGTCGGCAGGATCGCCCTGGTCATCTCATGCGCCTTCGCCGACACCGGTATCTTGCCGGCGAGCAGCTGGCGCAGGAACGCCGCCTGCTCGACCGGCGATATTTCGAGCGAGGAATTGATCCAGGATTGCGTCAGCCCATTGTCCTTGCCGGCATCGCCAGAGACGTCCTTGTTGCCATAGCTGAATTTCGAAACGTAGCCGGCGAATTGCGCGCCGCCGAGCCGCCGTGTGATCTCGCGCGAGTACCAGACGATGGAATCGCGTTCCCAGATCGTCGGATCGACGGTCTTCTGGTCGCGCTTTGCCGCCTTGAATTCCGGCTTGTAGTCCCAGCTCGGCCTGTGCGCATCGCTTAAGATTCCGGCATCGTAGCCGATCAGCGCGAGCGGCACCTTGAACGTCGAGGCCGGACTGACGCGCTGGTCGCAGACGCCGTCCTGGTAAAGCGTGGCGCCGCTTCGCGCGTCCTCGATCAGCGTGCAGCGGATGTCGTTGAGCGGCGCCGATTGCGCCCGCACCGGCAAGCCGAGCATCCAGGCCAGAAGGAACAGGACGATGGCAAAAATGAAGGGATAGCGGTCCATCTGGCGCATGGCGAAGTCACTCCGGTATGAGATTGCAGGAGCGGCTTAGCGAGGCGACTTGTCTCGATTTTGTCTCAAATTGGCAATGTTTGTGCAGCTTCGCGTTAACCCTACCGGACCGTTAAAGTGCGGGCCGCGTAACGGCAAGCAATCAGATTTCGGGGTCGCCGCGCTTCTTGCCGATTTGCCAGTAGCGCCAGGGCGCGAACCAGAGATATCGCGCCGCAAGCGTCTCCGGCACGCGGTCGATGCCATGCGTTCCAAACGGCCCGCAGCGTAAGATTCGGAACAGGCCCATCCAGCCGCCGGCCCACAGGCCGTGGCGGGCGATCGCCTCATGCGCGTATTCGGAGCAGGTCGGCAGGTGCCGGCAGCTGTTGCCGACGAAGCCCGAGAGCGTCAGCTGATAGAGGCGCACGAGCGAAGTGCCAAGGATGCGCCCGGGCGTCTTGCGCCATGGCCCCGGCCAATTGCGTCCCCGCTGGATCCGCGGGTGCGTATGTCCGTGATGGTCGCCCATCGCTCCGCAGCCTGTTTCACTGCGCGATAGATGTGGGCTTCGACGCTGAAACGCAATGCCCTCAAGGCCTGGAGCGCCGGATGGGATGGCTGCCGCTCCATGGGCGATGGTGAGGGGGAAGACCGCGACAGTCATGGTGGCCTCCGCGCGCGGCTCCGCCATGCCATTGGAAGGTCGCGATCCGTATCACGTCGCTTAAAATGGCCAGGAACTCGTTCATGGGGTCTCCTTTGAGACGGATTAGACTGCCGCTGGCCTTCCTCCTCAAACGAGTATAATTTCCGTCTCGGATAACTTGAGGTTATGCGAATGAAGCGGGGCCGCCTGCCGCTGACGGCGTTGAGAAGCTTCGAGACGGCCGGCCGGCATTTGAGCTTCAGCCGGGCGGCAGAGGAGCTTTATGTCTCGCAGGCCGCCATCAGCCGGCAGATACGCGAGCTCGAGACCTTTCTGGGCAGACCGCTGTTTCTGCGCCTCCATCGCCGTGTCGAACTGACGGATGCGGGACATCGGCTGCTCGGCCGACTGATCAGAAGCTTCGACGATATCGATCGCGTGCTTTCGGAACTCGCGGCCTCGCCGGCGCAAGCCGTCGTGCGCGTCAGCGTTGAACCGTCGCTTGCCGCGGTGTGGCTGGTGCCACGGCTCAATCGCTTTCGCCAACTTCGACCCGATATCGACGTTTCCCTTGAAGTCGATCCACGGCCGATCGAGTTCCGCAGCGACCAGCCTGAGCTCGCCTTGCGTTTCAGCGCTCATGCCACCTCATGGCCGCGCAGCGAGGCCGAGCACTTGGCCTCGACCGTCGATTCACCGGTCCTGTCGCCGGCGTTGCTGGCCTCGGGTCCTCCCCTGGAAAAGCCGATTGACCTTCGCCATTACACGCTGCTGCATGAGGAAAATCGGCAAGGCTGGGCGCGCTGGTTCCAGGCGGCCGGCGTGCCTGTCGAGGCGGTCCCCGCGCGCGGCCCGATGCTGACCGACGTCTCGCTTTCCAAACAGGCCGCGCTGCTCGGCCATGGGGTGGCGCTCGGCGATCTCCTGCAGGTCGGCGAAGAGCTCGCGTCAGGCACTTTGATCAAGCCGTTCGCTATCGATGTCGCTTCCGGCGCCTACTGGCTGGTGGCCAGGAGTTTGAAGAACCTGCCGGAGTCGGCCAAGGCTTTTGCTGACTGGGTGAGAAGTGAATTCGCTGTAACCAGGGGAGCGGCCTAAGCCCTGTCCTCAAGCCGCATGTCCGGCGCGTTTCTTCTCGATCTGGCCGATCGCGTCGACCACCGCGTCGAAGGTCAGCATGGTGGACGCGTGGCGCGCCTTGTAGTCGCGCACCGGTTCCAGATATTTGAGGTCGGCGAAGCGGCCTTCCGGCGGCGCGCCGTTTTCCTTGAGCATCTTCAGCATGGTCTCGCGCACGGCACGCAATTCGTCGGCCCTGGCGCCGACCACATGCTGGGCCATGATCGACGACGAGGCCTGGCCGAGCGCGCAGGCCTTCACGTCGTGGGCGAAATCGGTGACCACATCGCCATCCATCTTGAGGTCGACGGTGACGGTCGAGCCGCACAATTTGGAATGTGCCCTGGCCGTCGCGTCGGCATCGTCGAGCCGGCCGATCCGCCCTATATTTCCGGCGAAGCCGAGAATTTTCGCATTGTAGACGTCGTCGATCATATTTTTCCAATCCGTCGCCGCCCAGCGAACAGGCTTTGCCGCTCTCGCGTCTTCCTTTCGCTCCGTCAGAACCATATATAATGGTGGCAGTCGGGCATCGACAAGGCGATGACAGGCCATTGTCCCTGCCCACATGTTCACGCCGCTTGCGGGATGGAAATGGGCGATTTTCACCCAAAAGGTCGTGGTCCGTTCAACTCGTCCCACCATTGAGTGGGACTACGGGAGACGCCTTTATGGATGCCGTCATCAAGAAAATCATGCCCCCGTCCGAATACATGGAAAAGCCGGTCACCGACCGGCCGAGCGAGGCCGAGGTCGAGGCCGCCGTGCGCACGCTGCTGCGCTGGACGGGCGACAATCCGGATCGCGAAGGCCTGATCGACACGCCCAAGCGTGTCACCAAGGCCTTCCGCGAAATGTTCAACGGCTATGATATGTGCGCGGCCGACGAGCTCGGTCGCACCTTCGAGGAAGTTGCCGGCTATGACGATCTCGTCATCGTCAGGAACATAAAATTCCATTCGCATTGCGAGCACCACATGGTGCCGATCATCGGCAAGGCGCATGTCGGCTATCTGCCGGACGGCAAGGTCGTCGGCTTGTCCAAGATCGCACGCGTCGTCGACATCTTCGCGCATCGCCTGCAGACGCAGGAGGCAATGACCGCGCAGATCGCCGGCGTCATCCAGGACGTGCTCAACCCGCGCGGCGTCGCCGTCATGCTCGAGGCCGAGCATATGTGTATGGCCATGCGCGGCATCCGCAAGCAGGATTCGACCACGCTGACCTCCACTTTCACAGGCGTCTTCAAGGACACGCCCGAGGAGCAGGTCCGCTTCGTCACCATGGTGCGCGCCGGCGGCTGATGACCGGCCGTCGCCGGCCAAACATATAAGGACCGGCGATGTCGGCACTGCAGTTCCCGAAAGCTCCGTCAGACAAGAAGGCGCTGGAGGAAGGTTCTGTTCTTTCTCCGCGCTTCGATGCCGCAGGCCTCGTCACCGTCGTCGTGACGGACGCCGCTGACGGCATGCTGTTGATGGTCGCGCATATGAATGCCGAAGCGCTGGCGCTGACGCTCGAAACCGGCATCGCACATTACTGGTCGCGCTCGCGCAGCGCGCTGTGGAAGAAGGGCGAGACCTCCGGCAATTTCCAGCACATCGTCGAGATGCGCACGGATTGTGACCAGGACGCGATATGGTTGCGCGTCAAAGTGTTGGGCCACGACGCAACTTGTCACACCGGTCGGCGTTCCTGCTTTTATCGGACGGTGGGGTTCAACGACGGCAAGGCGACGCTTGCCGACGATGGCAGCAAACCGCTGTTCGATACGGACCAGACGTATCGGAAGCCGGTGTGAACCATTCAATATTCACAAACCACGCAGATTCACTATTCTCAAATATCCTTTTGATAGAAGGGATATGGGACAAGGGAGATCGTGATGCTCGAATGGGCGTCATTGCGCAGCAAACCTGACGTTCGGGAGGCCAACGGTCCCGCATCGTCCGGCGGCTTGCCCGATCCTAACCCCGGCAGGAAGACCGGCATCTCGTTGGCGCTCGGCGGCGGCTGCGCGCGCGGCTGGGCTCATATCGGCGTGCTCCGCGCGCTCGACGAAGCCGGCATCGAAGTGTCGATGATCGCCGGCACCTCGGTCGGTGCCCTGGTCGGTGGCTGCTACCTGGCCGGCAAGCTCGACGAGCTGGAAGAGTTCGCCAGGAGCCTGACCAAGCGGCGCATCTTCGGCCTGCTCGATCTCAATCTGCGCGGCAGTGGCCTGTTCGGCGGCATGAAGCTCGACCAGCGCCTGCGCGAGCATCTCGACGGCGCCCGCTTCGACGACCTGTCGAAACCCTTTGTCGCCGTTGCTTCCGAAATACGCACCGGCCACGAGATCTGGCTGTCGAGCGGCTCGCTCGTCACCGCCATGCGCGCTTCCTACGCGCTGCCCGGCGTCTTCGAGCCGGTGGCCTGCAACGGCCGCATGCTGGTCGACGGCGCGCTGGTCAATCCGGTGCCGGTCTCGGTCTGCCGCGCCTACGAGCAGCCGCTCGTCGTGGCGGTCAACCTGCATTACGATCTGTTCGGACGCGCCGCCGTCATCAAGCACAACGCCGGCGAGCTGGTCGTCGAGAAAGACGCTCCGCGACCCGGCCAGTTCAATCCCCAGTCGCACCAGAGCCGCCTTGGCATCACCGGCGTCATGGTCGAGGCCTTCAACATCATCCAGGACCGGATTTCGCGCGCCAGGCTGGCCGGCGATCCGCCCGACATGTCGCTGCAGCCGAAACTCAGCCATATCGGCCTGACGGAATTCCATCGCGCCGACGAGGCGATCAGCCTCGGCTACCAGGCGACGATGTCCCAGATCAGCGAACTGACTCGGCTGCAGTCCGTTCTGGTGTGAATTCCCGGTGCGGCACCGCTCTAAGGTGTGTCGAGATTCAGGTTAGGCCGAGTCGAAAATGGTGGTTTCCGAGAACCGGAGCGGAGCGTACTTTTCGTACGTGAGCACCGGAAGCGCAGGAAGCCGCCATTTGCAGGCCGGCCTCACCTGAATATCAACACCTTAAGCAAGCGCCGCATCGCTGATGCGAAACTGCACCGTGCGGTTGCCGTTCCAGTAATTGCCCGACAGCGAACCGGCGATGTGCACGGTTCTGCCCCTGTTCTTGAACAGGAATTCGCCGAGCGCGGTGTCGACGGCACGGAAGGCGATCGCCTGGATGTTGCCGCCGCTTTGCGATTGCAGGTCGACGCGAATGTGATTGGTTCCGATCGCGCGCGCGTCGGTCAGCCGGTGGCGCGGCAGCACGAATACCGGCGCGATGTGCCCGGCGCCGAACGGCCCGGCTTTCTCCAGCGCATCGAGCAGCGCGATGGTGGCGCCCTCCGCGGCCAGCGCGCCGTCGATCGCCAGGCTTTCCTCGTTCTGCAGCCGGAAGACATCGGCCGCGGCGCGCTCCTCGAAAAAGGCGCGCAGTTCGCCGAGCTTGGCGCGCTCGACGGTGATGCCTGCCGCCATCGCATGGCCGCCGCCCTTGACGATCAGCCCGGCATCCGCTGCCTCGCGCACCAGCCGGCCAAGATCGAAGCCGGTCACCGAACGGCCGGAACCCGTGCCGATACCGGTCGAATTGAAGGCGATGGCGAAGGCCGGCCGGCGCGCATAGTCCTTGAGCCGCGAGGCAATCAGCCCGACAATGCCCGGATGCCAGCTGTTGCTGGCGGTGACGATGATTGCCGGACCGTTGCCGCCGGCAAGCTCGGCATCAGCCTCGGCGCGCGCCTGCGCCAGCATCTCCTGCTCCATCTGCTGCCGTTCCTGGTTCAGCCGGTCGAGCGTCTCGGCGATGCTTGCCGCCTCGACGGGATCGTCGGTGGCCAAAAGCCGGCTGCCGAGCGCCGCATCCCCGATACGGCCGCCCGCATTGATGCGCGGCCCGATCAGGAAGGACAGATGGAAGGTGTTGATCGGCTCGCCGATGCGCGAGACCCGCGCCAGCGCCGCCAGCCCCTCATTCTTCTGCTGACGCAATACCTGCAACCCCTTGACCACGAAGGCCCGATTGACGCCGGTGAGCGGCACCACGTCGCAGACCGTTGCCAGCGCCACGAGGTCGAGCAGCGAAAGCAGGTTGACTGGCGCGGCGTTCGGCAGCCGTTCGCGCAGCAGCTTTGCCGTCTGGACCAGGCACAGGAAGACGACGCCGGCGGCGCACAGATGCCCCTGCCCCGACAAATCGTCCTCGCGATTGGGATTGACCACGGCCACCGCCGGCGGCAGCGGCCCGCCGACCTGGTGGTGGTCGAGCACCACGACGTCGGCGCCGGCTTCTCTGGCCGCTTCGATCGAGGCCGCGCTGTTGGTGCCGCAATCGACGGTTACGATCAGCTTCGCGCCGCGCGAGATCAGCTCGCGCATCGCTTCCGGATTGGGCCCGTAGCCCTCGAAGATGCGGTCCGGGATATAGATTTCGGACGGCACCGAAAAATGCGTGAGAAAGCGTTTCAGGAGCGCCGACGAGGCGACGCCGTCGACATCGTAGTCGCCGAAGATTGCCACTTTCTCGCGCGCGACGATCGCATCGGCGAGCTTCGCCACCGCTTTCTCCATATCGGTCAGCGATGCCGGATTCGGCAGAAGCTCGCGAATGGTCGGGTCGAGGAAGCGCTCGGCCTGCTCCGCGCTGACGCCGCGCCCGGCAAGCACCCGCGCTACGATATCGGGCACGCCATGGCCCTGCGCGATCGCCAAGGCGGCCATGTCCTGCCGCTCGGTCAGCCGGTGTTGCCAGGAAACACCGGTCGCCGACTGCCTGACATCGAGGAAGAACCGTTTCTCGCCCGTCATGCGACGCGCCGTCTGCACATCATCCTGGGCAGATATCAATATGCGACGGCGGGAGCAATTGCAGGGAAGTGAGCAATTCGGGGAAAACTATGGAGGGTCTTGCCCGAATTGCCGCAAAAGCCTCCAGGCGAGGTGAAATCAAAACTTGTCCAGATCCTGGTGGCGCGCCTTGATCTCGCGCACCGTGCGCGAGGACGAGCGCAGCACGATCGTGTGAGTGGTGATGAAGGTGCGGCCGAACTTCACCCCATCGAGCAGGTTGCCGTCGGTGACTCCGGTCGCCGCGAAGAGCACGTCGCCGCGCGCCATGTCCTGGGCGCGATAGACGCGCTTCGGATCGGAAATGCCCATCTTCTCGGCCCGCGCCACCTTCTCCGGCGTGTCGAGGATCAGCCGGCCCTGCATCTGCCCGCCGGTGCAGCGCAACGCTGCCGCCGCCAGCACGCCTTCCGGCGCGCCGCCGGTGCCGAGATAGATATCGATGCCGGTCTCGTCTGGGTCGGTGGTGTGGATGACGCCGGCGACATCGCCGTCACCGATCAGCCGGATCGCCGCGCCCGTGGCGCGCACGGCGTCGATCAGCTTGGCGTGACGCGGCCGGTCGAGGATGCAGGCAGTGATGTCGGAAACCGCCACGCCCTTGGCCTTGGCCAGGTTGGCGAGGTTTTCAGCCGGCGAAGCGTCGATGTCGATCAGGCCTTCCGGATAGCCGGGGCCGATGGCGATCTTGTCCATATAGACGTCGGGCGCGAACAGCAGGCTGCCCTTTTCCGCGATAGCGATGACCGCAAGCGCGTTAGGCAGGTTCTTGGCGCAGATCGTGGTGCCTTCCAGCGGATCGAGCGCGATGTCGACGGCCGGGCCTTTGCCGGTGCCAACCTCCTCGCCGATATAGAGCATCGGCGCCTCGTCGCGCTCCCCCTCGCCGATCACCACCGTGCCCTTGATGGCGAGGCGATTGAGCTCCTGGCGCATTGCGTCTACCGCCACCTGGTCGGCGGCCTTCTCATCGCCGCGCCCGCGCAGCCTGGCGGCCGCGACGGCGGCCCGCTCGGTGACGCGCACCACTTCCATGGTGAGGATCCGGTCGAGGCCGGCAGCAATGTTCTGGGCGATGTTCATGGATTACGCATTCCTCGTTGTCTGTTTGCGTCGAGCAATCCCAGAACGATTGAGCGCCGGAATTGCTCCGCCTCCCGCCAGAGGCGGGCTCCTTCTGGCAAAGCTCCATGACAACGGCAAGACTTGGCCCGTCAATTTTTCGAAATGACAGCAAAATCAATCGATTGAAGACGGAATCGGACCTGACTTATTCCGCCCGCTCGATGCGGATCACTTGCGGCTTGTCGGTCAGATGACCGTCCTTGGTGATGCCTTCGACCGCCTTGCGCACCGCCGCTTCCGTCGTTTCGTGGGTGACGAGGATGACCGTCTTCTGCGCCTGCGTTTCCGTGCCGGCCGCTTGCTGAACGATCGATTCCAGCGAGATGTCGTTGTCGGCCATGCGCTTGGCGATGGCAGCGAAGACACCGGTGCGGTCATGCACGGTCAGCCGGATGAAGTAGCCGCCGGCATGGCTGCGCATCTGCGCCTTCTTGTAAGGCTTCAACTCCTTCGCCGGCCAGCCGAACACCGGCGCGTGCTGGAAGCCGGGCCGGCTCTTGGCGATATCGGCGATGTCGCCGATCACCGCCGAGGCGGTGGCATTGCCGCCGGCGCCTGGGCCGGAAAGCAGAAGCTCGCCCAGAATGTCGGTCTCGATCGCCACGGCGTTGGTGACGCCGTGCACCTGCGCGATGACCGACGCCGTCGGCACCATCGTCGGATGGACGCGCTGCTCGATGCCGCTGTCGGTCCGCTGAGCGACGCCGAGCAGCTTGATGCGGTAGCCGAGGTCGGCCGCCGCGCGGATGTCGGCCTGGGTGATGTTGGAGATGCCTTCCATATAGATGTCGTTGGCGGCGATCTTCGTGCCGAAGGCAAGGCTGGTCAGGATCGACAGCTTGTGCGCCGTGTCGTGCCCTTCGATGTCGAAGGTCGGATCGGCCTCGGCATAGCCCAGCCGCTGCGCGTCCTTGAGGCAAGCATCGAACGAGATGCCCTCGGCTTCCATGCGGGTCAGGATGTAGTTGCAGGTGCCGTTGAGGATTCCGAAGACACGCGTCACGGCGTTGCCGGCCATCGCCTCGCGCATCGTCTTGATGACCGGGATGCCGCCGGCCACCGCCGCCTCGTAATTGAGCAGCACGCCCTTCTTCTCGGCGATCTCGGCAAGCGCCACGCCATGCTTGGCAAGCAGCGCCTTGTTGGCGGTCACGACATGCCGGCCCGCCTCGAGCGCCGCCTTGACCGCCAGCCGCGCCGGCCCTTCGTCGCCGCCGATCAGCTCGACAAAGACGTCGATGTCGGCCTTTTCGGCCATCTTGACCGGATCGTCGAACCATTTCGCGGCGCTGAGATCGATGCCGCGGTCGCGTTTCTGATCGCGGGCCGAAACTGCCGTCACGACGATGTCGCGGCCGCATTGGCGGGTGAGCTCCGCCGCCTTGTCGCGCAGCACGCGCGCCACCGAGGCGCCAACCGTGCCGAGGCCGGCAATTCCAACACGCAACGCTTCAGCCATGTCCGGCGACGCCCCTCAAAAATTCCGTAGATATTAGGCAGACTCAGCGCCGAGCGGCGAGCGGCACCACATTGTTGGGCTGCTTGGCGGTCGATGCCAGGAAGCGCTTGATGTTGCGCGCGGCCTGACGGATCCGGTGCTCGTTCTCGACCAGCGCCACGCGCACATAATCGTCGCCGTGCTCGCCGAAGCCGACACCCGGCGCCACCGCGACATCCGCGTGCTCGATGAGCAGCTTGGAGAATTCGAGCGAGCCGAGATGGCGGAACTGTTCCGGGATCGGCGCCCAGGCGAACATCGAGGCAGCGGGCGCGGGTATGGTCCAGCCGGCGCGGCCGAAGGAATCGACCATCACGTCGCGCCGCTTGTGGTAGACCTCGCGCACCTCCTCGATGTCGGCGCCGTCGCCGTTCAGCGCATGCGCTGCCGCCACCTGGATCGGTGTGAACGCGCCATAGTCGAGATAGGACTTCACGCGTGTCAGCGCCGCGATCAGCCGCTCGTTGCCGACAGCGAAGCCCATGCGCCAGCCCGGCATGGAGAAGGTCTTCGACATCGAGGTGAACTCGACGCAGATATCCATCGCGCCCGGCACCTGCAGCACCGAAGGCGGCGGATTGCCGTCGAAATAAATCTCGGAATAGGCAAGATCGGAGAGGATGATGATGTCGTTCTTCTTCGCGAAGGCGACCACGTCCTTGTAGAAGTCGAGCGAGGCAACCAGCGCCGTCGGGTTCGACGGATAGTTGAGGATCAGCGCCAGCGGCTTCGGGATCGAATGGCGGATACCGCGCTCGACCGCCGGGATGAAGCCGTCATCGGGCTCGACCTGCAGCGAACGGATGACGCCGCCCGACATGATAAAGCCGAAGGCATGGATCGGATAGGTCGGATTGGGGCACAGGATCACGTCGCCCGGCGCGGTGATCGCCTGCGCCATGTTGGCGAAGCCTTCCTTTGAGCCCAGCGTCGCCACCACTTGCGTGTCGGGGTTGAGCTTCACGCCGAAGCGGCGGGCATAGTAGTTGGCTTGGGCGCGGCGCAGGCCCGGAATGCCGCGCGAGGACGAATAGCGATGCGTGCGCGGATCGCGCACCACCTCGCACAATTTGTCGACGATGGCTTTCGGCGTCGGCAGGTCCGGATTGCCCATGCCAAGGTCGATGATGTCGGCGCCGCGCGAACGGGCGCTGGCCTTCAGCCGGTTGACCTGCTCGAACACGTAAGGCGGAAGCCGGCGGACCTTGTGAAATTCTTCCATGTTAGTTCCAGACGATCGAAGGGGGCGCTTTCGGCGCGCGATATAAACCTAATTGCAGTTAGGGTCGAGGGTCGGGTCGCATTTGCCCTCGATCTGCTTCAGCGTGTCGTCGCCATGCGTCTTGGCAAGCGTCTTCAGCGCCGCGGAATTCGTCGGCGCCTTGACGCTGCCGCCCTTGGCAGCCTGCGCCTGCTGCTCGGCCTTGAGCCTAGCCAGGTTCGCCGCGGTCTCCTCCTTGGTGAGCTGCTTGGCGGCCACCTGCGGGGGAATGTTGAGATTCGGGTAGGAGCCGGTGTCCTTGGGGCCTTCGGTCAAGGCGGTCGGCGCTGCATTGTTGGTGCTGGTGCTCGTGCAGCCGCCGGCGGGCAACAGCACGCCGACCAGCCCGGCCAGCACCGCCTTGCGGCAGATCGAACCCGGCCTGAGAAAAAAAGTCCCGCCAACATTAATCGTCATATTGTTTTCCTGGCAGCCGGGTTACAGCGAATTGGACCCGGTCAGATGTCCCATGGTAATATGTCAAGAAAACGCTCCGGGAGGAACCCCGCGGACCATGTCCAAACCTGACGATTCGGACAAAGCGGAAAATGGCGGACCTTCGGCCATCGAGCAATATCTGGTGAAGGATCCCGAACGCTTCGCCTTGAACATGGCGCGCATGATCGAGCAGGCCGGCAAGGCGGCTTCCGCCTGGACCGAGCCGCGCGAGAAAGGTGAGGTGCGCGACCATGTCGCCGAACCGGTCGTCGACATGGTCAAGACCTTCTCCAAGCTGTCGGAATACTGGCTGGGCGACCCGCAGCGCGCGCTCGAAGCGCAGACGCGGCTGTTCGCCGGCTACATGACGGTCTGGGCGAACGCCATCCAGAAGGTCAATCCCAACACCGAGGCGCCGCCGGACGCGGTTCAGCCCGAGCGCGGCGACAAGCGCTTCCAGGATCCGGAATGGGGCCGCAACGCCTTCTTCGATTTCCTCAAGCAGGCCTATCTCGTCACCTCGCGCTGGGCGAACGAGCTCGTCGAGCATGCCGAGGGCCTGGACGACCACACCCGCCACAAGGCGAGCTTCTACGTCAAGCAGGTGTCGAACGCGATCGCGCCGTCGAACTTCATCCTGACCAATCCGGAACTGTTTCGCGAGACTGTCGCCTCCAACGGCGAGAACCTGGTGCGCGGCATGAAGATGCTGGCCGAGGATATCGCCGCCGGCCGCGGCGACCTGAAGCTGCGCCAGGCCGACTACACGCCCTTCGAAATCGGCAAGAACATCGCCACCACGCCCGGCAAGGTCATCGGCCGCAGCGATGTCGCCGAAATCATCCAATACGATCCGGTGACGGAAACGGTGCTGAAGCGGCCGCTGCTGATCTGCCCGCCATGGATCAACAAATTCTACATCCTCGACCTCAACCCGCAGAAATCTTTCATCCGCTGGGCGATCGAGCAGGGCCACACGGTCTTCGTCATCTCCTGGATCAACCCCGACGAGCGCCACGGCGCCAAGGGTTGGGAAGCCTATATCCGCGAAGGCCTGCAATACGGCCTCGACATGGTGGAGAAGGCGACCGGCGAGAAGGAAGTCAACGCCATCGGCTATTGCGTCGGCGGCACGCTGCTTGGTGCGGCCCTTGCTCTGCTGGCGCAGGAAGGCGACCACCGCATCAAATCGGCCACCTTCTTCACGACGCAAGTCGATTTCACCTATGCCGGGGACCTCAAGGTCTTCGTCGACGAGGACCAGGTCGCCGCCGTCGAGCGCTCGATGAGCGAAAAGGGCTATCTTGAGGGCACCAAGATGGCGACCGCCTTCAACATGCTGCGCTCGGGCGACCTGATCTGGCCCTATGTCATCAACAACTACATGCGCGGCAAGGAGCCCCTGCCCTTCGACCTGCTCTACTGGAATTCCGATTCCACGCGCATGGCGGCGGCCAACCACTCCTTCTATCTGCGCAACTGCTATCTTGAGAACAATCTCTCGCGCGGCACGATGGAGCTTGCCGGCCGCACGGTGTCGCTGGCCGACATCACGATCCCCGTCTACAACCTTGCCACGAAGGAAGACCACATCGCGCCGGCGCTTTCGGTGTTCCTGGGCTCGCGGTTCTTCGGCGGCGACGTCGAATATGTGATGGCGGGTTCCGGCCACATCGCAGGCGTCGTCAACCCGCCTGCCGCCAAAAAGTACCAGTACTGGACCGGCGGCAAGCCGGTGGGCGACTTCAACGCGTGGCTTGCCGCCGCGAACGAGCATCAAGGCTCCTGGTGGACGCACTGGCAACACTGGATCGAGAACCAGGACAACATCCGCGTGCCCGCCCGCAAACCCGGCAAGCATATGAAAACCTTGGGGGATGCGCCGGGCACCTATGTCAAGGTGCGTGTGTAACGGATTGTAATGTCTGGTGAGTTGACGGGCCGCCAAAACAGGGCGAAATGGTGGCGTCAATCGTTTCACGGCCTCAAATCAGCGTTCGAAGCAGATAAATTTCGAGGCTTGCAGATTCGACACATATCCCGTTTCCGGTTGGGAACAGGAGGGTTATCGCAGCGCAATGCTGGAGTGGCGCGGCGATGACGGACCGACCGGATGCCGAGGGGGAATTTATTTTGAAATCAGCAGGTTGGCGTCTTGCACGAAAGGAAGGTCGCAGCATAGCGGCGGCGCTTTTCGCCGTGCTTCTGGCCTCCTGCACATCGACCGGCGACCCGACGATGTCGGTCGTTTCGCCTGCCTACAATTCAACCGCCACCGAAATGAGCGCGACATCCGGCGCCAAGGCGGCAACAACCGCCGATTCGTCGGCTCAGGCGGCATCCGCGACTGCCGATGCGGCAGCGACCGTGATGAGCGAAGGCGACACGCCTTTGCCCGAGAAGGTCGCCTATGTGCCGGAGACGCGGCCGCAAGCCGCCTTCCCCGCCGTCGTGGTGCCCGCCGGCGCCGCCGCGATTGCCGGCAACACACCGCAACCGCTGGTTCAGCCGGCGCAAACGGCGGAACAGACGCAAGCCGTGGCCCAGCAGATCGCCGCCGGCGATGCCGCCGCCATTGCGTCCAAGGCGCAGGCGACCACGCAGGCCATGAGCAACGGCGTCTATGTGACCGCGGGCGAGCCGGCGCAGCCGCAGGTCGCCGCGCCGAAGAAGAGCCTGTTCGCCTCGCTGTTCAGCACCACGCCGGCATCGGCAGCACCCGCGCCGCTGATCAACAATTCGCGCTCCGGCGACCAACCGGCGGCGCAGGCCAAGACCGCAACCGACGCGCCGGCTCCCGCCAAGCCGATCGTTGAGCTGGCCTCCGCGACGCCGGCCGCAAAGCCGGTGCAACTCGCCTCGCTCGACGACCCGAGCTATCACATCACCGGCGCCGACGCGCTGCCCGGCGTGCGCCAGACCGCGCTGTTCGAGATCAAGCGCAAGTCCGGCATCGACGACGAGAGCGACGTCGACCTCAACGAGGACGAGGGCGGCGGCGGTTCCTATCAGGTGGCCTCGGCCGCCGGCATGGCAAGGCTCGCGCCCAACGGCCTTCTGAAGCAGAACGAAAGCGTCGACGTCGCCTGCCTGAAACCGTCGCTGGTGCGGGTGCTGAAGACGATCGAGGGTCATTTCGGCCGCAAGATGGTTGTCACCTCCGGCTACCGCGACCCCTCGCGCAACCGCCGCGCCAACGGCGCCAAGAACTCGCTGCACATGTACTGCGCCGCCGCAGACATCCAGGTGCCCGGCGTCTCGAAATGGGAGCTGGCGAATTATGTCCGCACGATGCCCGGCCGTGGCGGCGTCGGCACCTACTGCCACACCGAATCCATCCATGTCGACGTCGGCCCCGAGCGCGACTGGAACTGGCGCTGCCGTCGCCGCAGCGGCGGTGGAGAAGACGGCTGATATTCGGCTTGGCCCAGGCATAGCACGCTGCTCCAACAAGCCGTCGGGGCGTTCGCGATTGGCCAAAGTCTTCCGAGCTTCGTCATCCACGGGCGGAGCGGGAGCGAAGCGGACGCGCAGACCCGAGGATCCATTCCGTTACCTCGACCGTGGAATGCAGCGGCGCAGATTCTGCCCGGTTGCAACGCTCATAGGTAACGGAATGGATTCTATGGTCTGCGCCGCGTCGCTTCGCTCCTTGCTCCGCCATAGAATGACGATCGCGAGGGAAGTCCCGACTAATCTCCAGGGTGCGCAAAAAGCGAGATCGCAAACTGTGCCTGCCCCGAAAGCCGGCTGTTGCAGCCCTTTGAAAAAAGTTGTCGCATGTGGCGGCAGATGGGTTGCCGGTTGCCAACAACGCAATTATAAGCCGCTTCGTCTGAGCGCGCCCATCGTCTAGCGGTTAGGACACCGCCCTTTCACGGCGGTAACAGGGGTTCGATTCCCCTTGGGCGTACCAGACTTATCTCCCCTGAACAGCTGCAAAATCCGGCACCTCGCGCTTTCCGGCTGAAACCCGTCATTAACGGCGTTATTGGGTGACGCATGTTGGCAACGATCAGACGGTGTAGAGTTCTGCCTCGACATGGAGGCGCGGATGAACCTGCTTCGGACAGCGCTCTTATGCGTTGCAATGACCGGCCTGGCCGGGCTGCAGCCCGCCCGCGCCGAAGATCAGCCCACCCAGCCGAACGGCGACGCGGCGCAGCCGCCCGTTCATTGCCAGGGGCAGAATTGCCTGCCGCCGAAGGACGACCCCGCCCTGGAATGCAAAGGGCAGGATTGCACGCCGGCTCCGGCGACCGACCAGCCGGCAGGCCCGGAGATTAAGAAAGTCAAGTGAGAGGCAGCGGGCACTTTGCGGTGGAAACGGAATGCCGCCGCCCTCGCCAGGTCACGTTGACGCTCCAAAAAAGCAGGCACCCGGCAGAGCGAAGCGGCGAGCGCAGATCAATCCGGAATCATCGGCGCCGGCTCTTCGCACCGATAGACCATGCACCGCCCGTCACTGGCCGTGACATAGTCGACCATCGGCACGTAGGGGGCATCGCACTCGTTGCCGAATTGGCGGACATAGCGCTCATAGGTGTTCGCCCCGGTGGTCAGCACCACCGCATGCCGGCTCCGGATCAGCGCCTGGGTCTGCGCGCAGGTCATTTTGCGTGAGTCGGGCCGTGCATCGGCGAAATTTGTGGCGGCAACGATCATCGCTGCCGCGCAAAACGCAATCCTGCGCATGGGCATGGTGGCATCCTCGCAAAACATCGTATCGTTAAGTTCGCATCTGGCGACGCCGCTCCGCAACGGTGGCGCGGTCACGATGCAGCGAGCGAAGCCTTGAAAAGGCAGGGGAGGCCCCGCCTGTTGACAACCATACAAATCTCCGTGAGCGACGCTCGCAAACAATATCCCACTATATAACAGCCTCGTTGAGGTAATGAGATGACAGGCGCCTACGATCTCGGAACCAACCTGGTCCGCCGTATTTATGAAAAGCGCATAGATGCGCCGGCCATTCTTGATGCCGGCACGCATTTTCCCAATGCAGCGAAGTTCGCCGCCGCCTGGCAGGACATCCGCGACGAGGCGCTGGCGGCAAAGCTGAACAAAGCGCCGCGTTTCCACGACATCATGCCGGAGCAGGCCGATATCTCAGCCAATGACGGTCTCGACTGGCGCATGTTCGTGCTCAAAGCCTATGACATGACGGTCCCGGAAAACCTCGCGCGCATGCCGGTGCTGAGCCGGCTGCTCACCGAATGCCCCGAGGTCAAGTCGGCGGCCATCTCGTTCCTCGCCCCGCACAAGCACATCCCGCCGCACCGCGGACCATTTCGCGGCATCATGCGCTTCCATCTCGGCCTCGTCATCCCGAAGCAGCCGGATGGCCGCCCGGCAACGATCATGATGATCAACCATGAGGAAAGGCGCATCGCCGATGGCGAATGCATGCTGTGGGACGACACGTTCGAGCACGAAGTCACGAACAACTCGGATCAGCCGCGCGTCGCTCTCCTGCTCGACGTGTGGCGTCCGCAAATGCCGCTGGATATGGAGATCCTGTCGCGCGTGATCGTGCGCGGCGTCCAGGTGGGAATGCGCTACCGCGGCGTGTCGTTCGGCGGCTGAACCAGTGCGATCAACGCCTTGTGCATGTCGCCCGTAGATACGGTCTTGGGAAAGACCTGGACGAAACAAAGACTCAGGCGCGCGCCTCGCGATGCGTCCCTGCCCTGCGCTTGCCGAGAAACATCGCGTCCCTCGCCAGCAGTCCGCTGACGCGGCAGAAGGTTGCAAACGCCCGGCATGCTTCCTCGGTGCTGGCCACATCGACCGTCGCCCCGAAGCAGGCATTGAAGGCCGCTTCGTAGATCTTGCCCTGCCGGCGCTTCGGCCAATCCTGCAGGAAATCGAGCGCCTGCTCGACACTGTAGATTTCCTCGACCGGCAGGCCGGGCGCGGGCGTGATGCGCACCGGCACCTCGAATTGCAGTCTGTCCATTCCCTGTCTCCCGAACTGGCGCAGCCCCAGCAACGCCGCTCGATGTGAAAAGTTGCTTTGGCGGCCTTCTGACGCAGGAATGTGACCTCAGTGCGGTCAACAATCGGTTCACGGATGCGTCGGGCCGGCGGCCGGCCAATCCGCGCAGGCCAGGTGACAGGGCGACACAACCCGCGCAGCCCTGCCCCCTGTCCCTTCCACCATGCCTTTGCCGCTACTGATTGGCCGGGTCCGTCTCCGCGTCATAGGCCATGCGGATGACCACCATCAGCACATAGGCGGACGGCAGTGCGAAGATGGCGCCGAGCACGATCGCCGCCGTTCCTTCCATGCGAAGGGTGGCGGCAACGGCCCAGCAGACGGTGCCGATGCAGATCACCGCCTGAACCGCCAGGAAGCAGGCCGCGGCCGCCGCGCGGGTGAGTGTCTTGAACGTCTTGATGCGTTGCATTGACGAAAATCCGAATTGATGCGCACGCGACCGGCGGACGGCCGGCGGCCGTCGCCGGATCGCGACGCGAAGGAATGTTTTGATTTGAATGCCGCGCTCAGCGGCCAGGGGAT
The DNA here is from genome assembly GCF_004016445.2 of Mesorhizobium sp. M2E.F.Ca.ET.219.01.1.1. Taxonomy (GTDB): domain Bacteria; phylum Pseudomonadota; class Alphaproteobacteria; order Rhizobiales; family Rhizobiaceae; genus Mesorhizobium. The sequence goes on along the minus strand of NZ_SADT02000001.1, from coordinate 1,717,085 downwards.
TCATGCGGCGGGCGGTGCGCGTGGCTGGTTGGCGCGCGAGCCGGTTGCGCTCGCCGACAGGGGCGTGACGCCCATCTCGGCTGGCAACACCTGGCCGATAACCAGAAAATCGGCTGCGGGCGCAAGCACGCCGGGATTGCCGCCGTCAGGCTTTACGGGAAGCGGCCGGCTGGCCCGAACCTCGAGTGCCTGCGCCTTGCCGGAGGTCCTGAGCAGCGCGATCGCATCGCCCTGGCGGGCGGCGCTGATGCTGGAGCCACCCTGGAGCGAGACGGCCGACGCGGAAATTCCGGCCTGGGCAAAGCCCAGCAACGCAAGCATCAGCAGCGCCATCAGGCCCGCAAAAGCGGTCCTGACCGGCAGCAGCTTCGATCTTTCGCGTTCAGGTGCCGTCAAGGCAATCTCCGGATCCAGGACCCGCCCTAACCCATGGAATGGCCGAAGGAAAGCCGCAATGGACGGCGCGCTCGCACTTCGTCCTTGAACCTTGCGGCTTCCGGTGCCAAATCTGGGGCAGATTTTGGCACTCGGCTCCCTTTGGAGCCAACGCCGGTAAACGGACAAAAATGGTTACCTATCTCGACGCCGCCACGGCCCCCCTTCGAAACACCGGTCAAATAAGGCTCTATGGCGAGGAAGGTTTTGCCGGCATGCGCAAGGCCTGCGATCTCACCGCGCGCTGCCTTGATGAGTTGGTGCCAATGGTCAAGCCCGGCGTGACAACCGAAACCATCGATCGCTTCGTCTTCGAATTCGGCATGGACCATGGCGCATTGCCGGCAACGCTGAACTATCGCGGCTACACCAAGTCGTCCTGCACCTCGATCAACCATGTCGTCTGCCACGGCATTCCCGACAACAAGCCGCTGAAGGATGGCGACATCGTCAACATCGACGTCACTTACATCCTCGACGGCTGGCACGGCGATTCCTCGCGCATGTACCCGGTCGGCACCATCAAGCGCGCCGCCGAGCGCCTGCTCGAAGTGACCTATGAGTGCCTGATGCGCGGCATCGCGGCGATCAAGCCCGGCGCCCGCACCGGCGCCATCGGCGCCGCGATCCAGACCTACGCCGAAGCCGAGCGCTGCTCGGTGGTGCGCGACTTCTGCGGCCACGGCGTCGGCCAGTTGTTCCACGATGCGCCGAACATCCTCCACTACGGCACCGCTAACGAAGGCGTCGAGATGCGGCCGGGCATGATCTTCACCGTCGAGCCGATGATCAATCTCGGCCGACCGCATGTGAAAGTGCTGTCGGATGGCTGGACCGCGGTCACCCGGGACCGCTCGCTGTCGGCGCAGTACGAACACACGATCGGCGTCACCGACAGCGGCTGCGAGATCTTCACGCTGTCGCCGAAAAAGCTCGACCGGCCTGGTTTGCCGGCCTAAGCTTCACCCGAAGCCTTGAGGTCAGCGCGCTTAGGCCAAAGTCGACGACGAGCGGGCGTTCTTTTCCGAAGTTGGAGCACCTCGCTGCGGCGCTTGCGCATCCCCTTCAACGCGGCGTCCGGCATCCCGACCGAGCGTCGAGGCACCAGCGGAATCAGCACACCGTTCCTCAAGGCCTTCCTTGATCGCTCCGCGCAGCATGCGACTATGATCGAATTCCAGGCAACCGGGCACTGGATCGCCGAGGATCGACCGGCCGAGACGACTGCAGCGATCTTGGTGTTTTCTTCGGGAAGCTTGAGTCATTTGCGGGCCGCACATCATGCCGTCGCGTTCACGAGATGGGCCGATACCGTCGAGATGAACGCGCGAAGACGCTGAAGGCGCCGCAAGTCCCGGTGGTATCCCATCCAAATGTCTCGCGCCGGCGGCGGCGTCGGCAGTTCCAGTCTGCGGATACCCGGGATCTGATTGCCGACCACGCGTGGCAGGACAGCGATGCCGACGCCTTGCCTGCACATGCGCCCCTGGACGTTGCGGTTGTTCGATCGCAGGACCGGTCTCGCGTTGGGGAAACTCTCGATGAGCCACGCGATGTCGGGGAAATGGCCGGTGGATGTGTCATGGGTGATCAGCCGGAAACCGGTCCCATCGCCATATTTGGGATCAGGAGACCCCTCGGCGATGTAGACGCCGTATTCGAGCTTCAAAAGCCGCCGCTGAACGACATCGGCAGTGTTGAACGGAACGATACGGAAAGCGACGTCGGCCTCCCGCTGGGCGAGGTTGAACAGGCGCGTGCCGGTCAGGACCTCGATGTCGACATTGGGGTAGGCTTTCGCGAAATCCGCCAGGATGGGAGGCAGGACATAGGCCCCAAACCAGTCCGCTGACGAAATGCGCAGACTGCCTTTGAGATTCTGCTCGTGCCCCGCAAGCCGGCGCTCCATGGCCAGCGCGCCCTCCTCCATCTGCTCCGCCAGCGCGATGATCCCGTGGCCCTCGTCGGTCAGAACAAGACCGTCCGCTGTCCGCTGGAAAAGCGTGTGGCCGATCGACTGCTCAAGTGCGCGAAGGCGCCTGCCGACGGTCGGATGGCTTGTCTGAAGAGAACGCGCGGCGCCGCCGAGCGTGCCGGATCGCGCAATAGCAAGAAAGATTCTGACGTCACTCCATTTCATGCGACCACCCACACAAAACTGAACGCCGAGAATACATTTCTGTCAGTTAAAGAACAAATCTAAGCACCTAGATTCCCACCATCGGTCGATCGGACCGTCTCTCGTGTATCACCTCATGTCATTCGGAAGGATCGGCAAATGTCTCTCAAGTCTCTCTATTTCGGTGCTGCGGCTTTTGCAGCGGTGTTGGGCGCGCCCTCCGCTTTCGCGCAGCCGGCCCAAAATGTGATTTTGGTCCATGGCGCGTTGGTCGATGGCAGCGGCTGGAGGGGCGTTTATGAGCGTCTGGTCGCCAACGGCTTGAAAGTCACGGTCGTTCAGGAACCGAACACTTCGCTGGCGGATGACGTTCAGGCGGTTCACCGCGCTATCGAGCAGCAAAATGGGCCGGTCGTCCTCGTCGGCCACAGCTATGGCGGTCAGATCATCACCGAAGCCGGCGTCGACCCGAAGGTTTCGGCACTTGTCTATGTCGCGGCCCTCGTCCCCAATGTTGGCGAGGGCGTGGGCGATCTGTTTGAGAAGTGGCCGAGCCCGACCGCGGATGCGTTCAAGCCGACTTCTGACGGCTTCCTGCTGTTCGATCCCGGGAAGTTCCGGGCGGGATTCGCCGCTGACCTATCCAAGGCCGAGACGGATTTCATGACTGACTCGCAGGTGCCGGTTTCGGCGAAAATCCTCGGAACCAAGACGCAGCACGTGGCCTGGAAGACCAAGCCGAGCTACGGCATCGTGGCCGGGCAGGACATGGCTATCAGCGCCGAGGCGGAGCGGTCTATGTACGAGCGGGCAAGTGCCAAGGTCACCGAGGTGCCCGGTGCCAGCCATGCGGTTTACATCTCGCATCCACGCGAAGTCGCCGATGTCATCGCCGAAGCGGCGAGCAAATGAAGCCGATGCCCTGATGTTCAGGCTCAGGGCCGCGGAAGTTTCGTGACCCATGCGCCGAAGCCACCCCTGTGGCTTCGGCATCGCGACCGGCCAACTCATCGGCGCGGCTCTCGGTCGATCATGGCCGATTCGCGGCGGCGACAGCGTGGCGTCGTCTGAAAACAACTCGGAGAAAAAGTAGTGAAAACTTGGCTCATCACAGGCTGCTCAAGCGGCTTCGGCCAGCGGCTCGCGCTCGCTGCGGCACAGCGCGGCGACCGGGTCATCGCGACGGCCCGCAATGTCAAGACGATCGAGGCAATGGCCGAGCCTTTCGGCGGCCGCATGATCACCTTGCCGCTCGACGTGACCGATGCGGCGGCAGCCAAGGCAGCGGTGGCAAAGGCGGTCGAGACCTTCGGCGGGTTTGACGTGCTCGTGAACAATGCCGGCTACGCGCTGTTCGGCGCGATCGAGGAAGGCACGCCCGAGGAATATCGGCCGATGTTCGAGGTAAACGTCTTCGGTCTGATCGAAACCACCAGAGCCGCGCTACCGGCCCTACGACGTTCGGGCGGAACAATCGTCAACATGTCGTCCGGCGCTGGCATCGAGGGCCGTGGCGGCGGAGGCTATTACCACGCCGCCAAGTTTGCCGTGGAAGGGATTTCCGAAGCGCTCGCCGGCGAACTGAAGCAGTTCGGCATCCGCTTGCTGATCGTCGAGCCCGGGCCGTTTCGCACCGATTTCCTTGGCCGTTCGATCACGATAGCGGCCAACGAGATGCCGGAATATGCCGCGACCTCGCGCAAGCACTATCGCGAAACCAACGACGGCAATCAGGCGGGCGATCCCGACAAGGCGATCGCGGTGATCCTGCAGGCTGTCGACGCCGATGACGCCCCGCTTCATCTGCCGCTCGGTCCGATCGCGCACGCGATCGCCGAGCGAAAGCTGGCTTCCTTCCGCAGCGATATCGACGCCTGGCGCGACATCACGATCGCCACCGATTTCGACCAGCCCTGAGCGCTGGCCGCGAGCTCCGTTTGAACGTCAACATCGATTGGAAAGCGATCATGATCGCAACTTTGAAAGGGTTTACCCAGCAGCTGGTGCCGGTGAATGGCATCAAGATCAACGCCGTCACGGGAGGCTCGGGCCCGCCGATCCTTCTGCTTCACGGTTGGCCGGAAACATGGTGGGAATGGCACCATGTGATGCCGCGGCTCGCCGAGCATTTCAGCGTGGTGGCCATGGATCTGCGCGGCGCGGGCTTTTCCGACTGCCCGCTTGACGGCTATGACAAGGCCACGATGGCGCGCGACGCGCACGAGGTCATGGTTGCCCTTGGGTATGAACGCTACGCTGTGTGCGGCCATGACATTGGCGGAATGGTGGCGTTGCCGCAGACCGCCATCTATCGGGAGGCCGTTACCCGCCTGGCCATCCTTGATGTTCCGCTTCCCGGCTGGACTGGATGGGAGGCGACAACCGCCAGGCTCTGGCACTTCAGCTTCCACATGAACCGGGATCTGCCCGAGCGCCTGATCCATGGCCGTGAATATGACTATGTTTCGACCTTCATGGCGGAGCGGTTCTACGATCACAGCACCTACAATCCGGCTGACATCGAGATCTACGCCAAGGCGATGGCGCTTCCTGGCCGCACGCGTGGCGGCATGGAATGGTATCGCACCCTCGCGGCGGACCATGCGGCCGCGCTCGAGTACAAGAAGCAGCCGCTCGAGATACCGGTGCTTGGCCTGGGTGGGGACCATCGCTTCGGCGCGCAGATGGTCCCCATGCTCAAGGAGTTCGCCACCAATGTGACGGGCGGCTCGATCGCCAGGTGCAGCCACTATGTCGCGGACGAGCGGCCGGATGAAGTTGCCGCCGCTCTGATCGATTTTCTGAAGACCAATTGAAACTCTGCGCCGGCGCCGTCGTGGGCCGGGCGAATCGACCAAACAAGAATGGAGACTGTCATGAGCGCACCCGTCATTCGCGGCGTCAATCATATCGGCATCACGGTGCCCGACATCGAAGCAGCAAAATCGTTCCTGGTGGAAGCTTTTGGCGGCCAGGTGATCTACCAGTCCTTCGGACCGCAGGATCCGCCGCGGCGGGGACCCGAATTCGAGCGGGCCGTCGGCGCGTTCCCCGGAACGGTCGTGCGTGCGCAGGCGATGGTCAAAATCGGAACCGGACCCGACATCGAGCTCTTCGAAATGCACGGTTCCGAGCAAGCTCTGCCGACCCGGGCGAGCGACTTCGGCATTACGCACTTCGGTGTCTACACCGACGACATCGACGCATCGGTCGAGCGCTTCGAGAAGGCGGGAGGTACACCCCTCACCGCGCCGCGCGCTATTCCCTACGCAACCGAGAAAGGTCCCGGAAACAAGGTCTGCTATTGCCGTATGCCGTGGGGCACAACGATGGAATTCATCACCACGCCGGATCGCATGGCCTATCACGACCAGACGGATCTGCGCAGGTGGCAGGACGAGGCCTGAGCTGGGCGCGAAAAGGGACCCGCATCAGTTAGGTCGCGGCGATGCTGACGCGCTGGGAAGGTTCGACGAGTGCGCAGCCGCGACGGCTGTCGTGACGGATCGGCCGCGCCGGCGGTCAGCCCATCCGAACGGGCACCGTCAATGAAGGCGGCGAGACGCGGCCCGGCACGATCTTCACCGTCGAGCCGATGATCAATCTCGGCCGCCGGTATGTGAAGGTTGCTCTCCGACGGCTGGACGGCGGTCACGCGCGACCGTTCGCTCTCGGCGCAACACGAGCACACGATCGGCGTCATCAACACCGGCTGCGAGATCTTCACGCTGTCGCCGAAAAAGCTCGACCGCCCCGGCCTGCCCGCCTAAGCTTCACCCAAAGCCTTGGGGGTTAGCAGTCATGGGCAAAGTCGACGACGAGCGGGCGTTCTTTTCCGAAGGCTGGATCGAGCCGCCTAAGGCGGCGCTGAAAAAGGCCGCGCCCATCGAGAAGCCGCATTATCACGGCCATCGCGACCGCCTGCGCGAACGCTTTGCGTATGGCGGGCCGGACGCTCTGCCCGACTACGAACTGCTCGAGTTGCTGCTGTTCCGGCTGATCCCGCGCGTCGACACCAAGCCCATCGCCAAGGCGCTGATTGCCCGCTTCGGCTCGCTGGCCGAGGTGCTCGGCGCGCCGGCATCCCTGCTCGAGGAAGTCAAAGGCATCGGGCCGACCGTCGCGACCGACCTCAAGGTCGTCGCCGCTGTTGCCCAGCGCATGGCGCGCGGCGAGGTGCGCGGCCGCGAGGTGCTGTCCAATTGGACGCAACTGCTCGACTATTGCCGCTCCGCCATGGCCTTCGAGACCCGCGAGCAGTTCCGCATCCTGTTCCTCGACAAGAAGAACGGGCTGATCGCCGACGAGGTGCAGCAGACCGGCACCGTCGACCACACGCCAGTCTATCCGCGCGAGGTGGTGAAGCGCGCGCTCGAACTCTCGGCCAGCGCCGTGATCCTGGTCCACAATCACCCTTCGGGCGATCCCACACCGTCCCGCGCCGACATCGAGATGACCAAGCAGATCATCGATACGGCCAAGCCCCTCGGCATCGCCGTGCACGATCACATCATCATCGGCCGCAAGGGCAACGCCTCGATGAAGGGCCTGCTGCTGATCTGATCTGCTGCCGGAGATTGCCACGGCTTGGCCGGCTACCGCAGATCGGACCATGCGCCTGCCAATGACTGGCGCGGCCTGCCGGGCAAGGCGCAAAAAGGCTGGATTTGAAAATAGTTCAATTGCGCAACGACTGATCTCCGTGACGGCGCTCACGCGGATCAATTTTCTGTCTATTAAGGATAGCGGCGGCCTATTTGGAAGATAATTCCATTGAGGCCTTTCACATCCACTGCTAGCGTTTGAAACGCTTCAAGTGGATCACGCCTTTGCAACGCAAACGCCCGACCATTGCCGATGTCGCACGAGCCGCCGGTGTTTCCATCGGCACGGTCTCAAACTTCATCAATGGCACGGCCGGCCTCAAGGAAGGCACGCGAGAGCGCATAGAGAAGGCGATCGCCGCCCTGATGTACCGGCCGAGCTCGTTTGCGCGCTCCCTGCCCGGCCGTGCCCCGCAGCGGCCGAAGAATCTCGACCATCTGCCCAGGCTCCTGGTCGCCGGACGGGTGAGCGTCGACTTCCTCTGCCGCGTCGAGGTGCTGCCGCATCGCGACGACCGGATCACGGCCAGCCATATCGACAAGGCGCTCGGCGGCCCCGCCGCCAATCTCGCGGTTGCCGCGGCCGGCGTCGGGGCGCCCTACGCGCTTGACGTGGAACTGGCGACGGCGGTTGGCGAGGACGCGGAGAGCGACTGGGCGCTGGGCGAGCTTTCCAAGCTGGGCGTGCACGCCTTGCCAATCCGCAGCACGCCCAACAACCGGCTCTCGCAGGCGATCGTCATTATCGAGCGCAACGGCAGCCGCACCATCATCAGCGAGCCTTTCGAGCTGGGCGAAGTCGACCTCACCGCCAATCTCGACATCCAACCCGAAAAGCGACCCGCGTGCCTTCACATCGAAGGCTTCCATTACGAGACGATGACGGCATCCATAGCGCGCTTCCACCAGGCCGGCTGGAAGGTGAGCCTGCATTCTGCCGGCCTGCCCAGGAGCGCGCGCACGCCTGAAATCTTCGCGCAGATGGTCAGGCAGATCGACCTGACCTTCATCAATGATGTGATGATCAGGGAGATCTACGGATTTCGCACGCGCATGGCGACCATGATCGAAGAGGTTCGCCTCATGCTGTCGCGCATCAAGCCGCGCGGCACGGTCGTGCTCACCCTCGGCGAGTTCGGCGCGGTGGTGTTTCCGGCGACCGGCGGACCGCAGATCGAGGTGCCGGCGCTGCCCGTCAACCGCGTGGATGCGACTGGCGCTGGCGACAGCTTCGCCGGCATCTTCCTCAGCCTCTGGCTGCATGGCGCGTCGCTGGAAACCGCGGCCCGCTACGCCGCGATCGGCGCCAGCCTGACGACGACGGTCGAAGGCGCGCAAGGCTACATCGCCGACTTCGCGACACTGAAGGCCACCGCTGCCGCGAGCGACGTGATGGCCAGCTAGGTCAATGGCTTACCGGCCCAGGCGGCTGGCAGGCGACCAACAGGCAATATCGGGAGAACATGGGTCATGGCGAAAACAAAAGTCCTTCTGGTCGGCGAGAGCTGGATGAGTTCCGCCACCCACTACAAGGGCTTCGACCAGTTCGGCAGCGTCACCTTCCATCTCGGCGCCACGCCTTTGGTTAACGCCTTGAAGGACAGCGAGTTCGATCTTGAATACATGCCGGCCCACGAGGCGGTCGAAAAGCTGCCTTTCACCATGGAGGGCCTGTCGCAATACAAGGCGATCATGCTCTCCGATATCGGCGCCAACTCGCTTTTGCTGCATCCCGGTGTGTGGCTGCACGGCAAGACCGTGCCCAACAGGCTCAAGCTGCTTCGCGACTGGACGCGAGGCGGTGGCGGCCTGGTCATGATCGGCGGCTATTTCAGCTTCCAGGGCATTGACGGCAAGGCCCGCTGGCACCGCACGGCCGTCGAGGACGCGCTGCCGGTGACCTGCCTTCCCTATGACGACCGGCTCGAAATCCCCGAGGGCTTTCGGCCTCAAATCACCGGCCGCAGGGATCATGCACTCTTTGCCGGCATCGAGGGCGAATGGCCGATCCTGCTCGGCGCCAACGAGGTCGTTGCCCGCGACCGGGACGACGTCGAGATACTGGCGCGGCTGCCGCAGGACCAGGGCGGTCATCCGCTGCTGGTCACCGGGCGCCATGGCGAGGGGCGCACCCTGGTCTGGACGTCCGATATCGGCCCGCACTGGCTGCCGAACAGCTTCGTCGAATGGCCCGGCTATGCGCGGCTTTGGACCAACGTGCTGCGCTGGGTCAGCATGGCCGTCTAGCCTATCCACGAATGCCGGAGAAACCGTCATGACGGCACCATTTCTCGTCGCCAGGAACATCGGCAAGCGCTTCGGCGCGCTGACTGCCCTTGCCGATGTCGATCTGGAAATCCGGCCCGGCGAAGTGCTGGCGCTGCTCGGCGACAACGGCGCGGGCAAATCGACTTTCATCAAGATCCTAGCGGGCGCCCATCCGCCGAGCGATGGCGAACTTCTGATCGAAGGCAAAGCGGTGGCGTTCGCCTCGCCCAAGGATGCGGCGGCGTCCGGAATCGCGACGATCTTTCAGGAACTGGCGCTTTCGGAGAACCTCTCGATCGCCGAGAACGTGTTTCTCGGCCGCGAATTGAAACGCTCCATTTTTGGCATCCCTTTTCTGAAACGCGCCGAGATGCGCCAGCGCGTCGACGGACTTTTGCAGGAGCTCGACGCCCATATCTCCGATCCCGAGGCCCCGGTCGGCAGCCTGTCGGGCGGCCAGCGCCAGGCCGTCGCTATCTGCCGGGCGCTCAATCTCAACGCCCGGCTGGTCATCATGGATGAACCGACGGCCGCCCTTGCCGTCGCCGAGACCCGCAAGGTGCTGGCGCTGACTCGTCGCCTTGCCGGCCGCGGCTGCGCCGTCGTGCTGATCAGCCACAACATTTCCGAAGTCTTGGAGGTTGCCGACCGGATCGTGGTGTTCCGGCGCGGCCGCAAGGTGGCCGAACGTCTGGCCGCCGAGACCAATCACGAGGAAGTCGTTTCACTCATAACAGGCGCCCATCCCGACGTGCGGGCGCTCGAAAAAACAAACTGAAACGCACGTCATTCCAGAGAGGATCACACACAATGCTTTCACAACTCAGGAAAGTGCTCGCGGCCTCCGCGCTGTCGTTCGTCGTCGCGACGGCGGCGCATGCGGCAGACAAGCATAAGGTCGCCTTCGTGCCGCAGCTTATCGGCATCCCCTATTTCAACGCCATGGAGGCCGGCGGCAACCGAGCCGCCAAGGATCTCGGCGTCGATTTCGTCTATTCCGGTCCAGTCGACACCAACCCGGTCGACCAGTTGCAGATCGTGCAGAACCTGATCGACCAGGGCGTCGAAGCGGTCTCGGTCTCCGTTCTCGATGCTTCGAGCATCGCCCCGGTGGTGGAGAGCGCCAAGGCCAAAGGCATCAAATTGTTCACCAGCGACAGCGACGCGCCCGACAGCGGCCGCGCGGTCTATGTGGCGCAGGCGACAGACGAGGGTCTCGGCACCACGATCATCGACGAACTGGTCAAGCGCGTCGGCGAGGACGCCACGATCGGCATCGTCTCCGGTGAGGCGACCGCGTCCAACCTCAACGCCTGGATCGGCTTCATGCAGAAGGAAGCCGCCGCCAAGTATCCCAAGCTGAAGCTGCTCGCCCCGCAATTCGCTGGCGGCACGGCCGAGCGCGCCGCGCAGATCTCGGGCGACCTCATGGCCGCCAATCCCGATATCAAGGCCATCATCGCCGTCGCATCCTCGACCTGCCCGGGCGTTGCCCAGGCGATCGAGACCGCCGGCAAGATCGGCTCGGTTATCGGGACCGGTTACTGCAGCCCGAACACCGCCCGCTCCTATCTGAAGAGCGGCGCCTTCGGCTTCACCGTGCTGTGGGACCCTGAACAGCTCGGCTACCTGACGGTCTGGGCCGGCAAGCAGCTTATCGACGGCAAGAGCTTCGAGGCCGAGAACAAGATCGCCGGCCTGGACAAGCCCGCCACCTATGATGCCGCCAAGGGCATCCTGCTGCTCGGGCCGCCGGCCGTCTTCACCAAGGACAATGTCGACAAGTTCAACTTCTGAGCCCTGACGTGAGCGCGGTGCGGCAGTCTGGAAGCGGTGTCTTCTCCATGAACGGGCGGGAGTGGTCTTTGCTTGTCGCCTGTTTGCTGGCGATCGCCATCTTCTCTGTCGCATCGCCGCACTACGCGACCCAGGGCAACGCGGTCACCGTGCTGCGCAACAGCATCGAGCTGCTGCTGATCGGCCTCGGCATGACCTTGCTGCTCGCCATGGGCGGCGTCGATGTCTCGATCGGCATCGTCATGGGCCTCGCGGCCATCGCCATCGGCCGCATTCTTGGCGCCGATGGCAGCCCGTTCGTGGCGCTTGTCGCGGGCCCGCTCGTCGGTGCGCTGCTGGGCTGCGTGACGGCCGCCGTCGTCGTCCTCGGCCGCGTTCCGGCCATCGTCGGAACGCTCGGCCTGCTTGGTGTCTACCGCACCGCCGTGTTTGCGCTGCTTGGCGGGCAGTGGCTTTCCGGCCTGCCCTCGAGCCTCAACGATCTGCTGGCAACCACCGTGCTCGGCATCCCCGTGCCGGCCCTGGTGATCGCCGTTGCCTATCTGATCGTCTGGCTGGCACTGCGGCGCACGCCCTATGGTTTGCATCTGCTGGCGATCGGCAATTCGGAAGAAAAGGCGCGGCTTTCGGGAATTCCGGTGATCAAGGTCAGATTCCTGACCTTTGTCATCAGCGGCGTCCTGACCGGCATTGCCGCCACCTTCTATGTCGCAACTTACCGCAACGTTGAAACGTCGATCGGCAGCACCTCGGCGCTGGATGCCATCGCCGCGGTCATTCTCGGCGGCACAAGCATATTGGGCGGCCGCTGCAGCCTGCTCGGCACTGTGCTTGGCGTGCTCCTGCTCAGAATCCTCCAGAATGGCCTGCTGCTCATCGGTGTCCCCTCGCTTTGGCAGCCGGTCGTCACCGGCGTGCTGATCATCGGTGTGCTCGGCTTCGAAGCGGTCTCCAATCGCCTGCCTCTTACCCGGTTCCAGCGAGCCCCCGCATGAGAACGCTTCGGAACCTGCAGGGCCCGGCCCTGACCCTGGCTTTGCTGTGCGCGCTGTGGCTGATCGTGATTGTCGGCCTGCTGGCGCTCAAGCCTTCCGTCTTCAATCTCGGCACCGTAACCACCATTCTTCAGTTCTCGACCATCCTGGCGCTGGTCGGCCTCGGACAGGGGATGGTCATCCTGGCCGGCGGCACAGGCATAGACCTGTCGGTCGGCGGCGCGGTTTCGCTCTCCGCCATCATTGCCCTGCTGTCGCTCAAGCTGGGCTTGCCGCCGGTCCTGCTGCCGGCCGTCTGCATCCTGACCGGCGCTATGCTCGGCGCCCTCAACGGATTGCTCGTGAACGGCCTGGCGCTGCTGCCCTTCATCGCGACGCTGGGCACCTTCTTCGTCTATTCCGGCGTGGCGCTTGCCGTCACCGGCGGCGCGGCCCAGTCGGGCGTGCCAGGATGGCTGCTTGTGTGGGGACGCGGTGTCGTCGCCGGCATTCCCGTGCCCTTCCTCACCCTGGCCATCCCCTGCTTCGCGCTGGCCGGCCTTGCGCTGATGGCGACGGCCTGGGGGCGCTGGATCTACGCGATGGGCTTCAACGAACGCTCGGCCAGGCTGGTCGGCATTCCTGTCGATCGCGTGCGCTTCATCCTCTACGCCCTGAGCGGCGCGCTCGCCGGCGCCGCCGGCCTGGTTTCGCTCGCCTGGCTCGGCAGCGGCAGGCCCAATATCGGCCAGAACCTCGAGCTGGAATCGCTGACCGCCGCGATGCTTGGCGGCATCGCCATCACTGGCGGGCGCGGCGGCGTCGGCGGCGTGTTCGCGGCCGTTCTGCTCCTGGTCACGCTCAAGACCGGCCTGCTGCAACTGAACATCAACACGGTCTGGCAAGTGGGGATCGTCGGCGCCCTTCTGGTGTTCGTCCTTCTTGCCGACCGGCTTTCCCAACGTTGGAGATCCTAATGCCTTCCATGGAAGAGACCATCGCCGCGCGCGTCGAGGCAGCGGCCGATCGCATCGTCGAGACGCTGAGCGATCTCGTCGCCTTCCCCTCGATCGTGAAATCCAATCCGAAAGAGGCCGGCCCGGGCGAGCGCGACTGCCAGCTCTATCTGCAGAAGCGCCTGGAGGCGCTCGGCTTCACCACCGATCTGTGGGACCCGGACGGCCCGGCGCTCTATGAAAAATACAAGGGACGCGCCGGCGCCAACAAGGGCAGGACTTTTGAAGGCCGGCCCAATCTGGGCGGCGTGCTGAAGGGCACGGGCGGCGGCCGCTCGATCATGCTGACCGGTCATATCGACGTCGTGCCGCCAGGCGCAGCCGGACACTGGGCAACCGATCCGTTCCGGCCCGTGCTGAAGGACGGTTTTCTGCATGGGCGCGGCACCGTCGACATGAAGGGCGGCGTCGCCTGCATGCTGATGGCGGTCGAAATCCTGAAAGGGCTCGGCGTCAGTCTTTCCGGAGACATCGTCTTCACCACCGTCGTCGACGAGGAGATCGGCGGCATGGGGTCGCTCGCCATGGTCGATCATGGCTTTCGCGCCGATGCCGGCATCATGACCGAGCCGACGGCAAACAGGATCGCGCCGCTCTGCCACGGCATCCTGTGGGGCAGGATCATCGTCGACGGCATCGGCGGCCATGCCGAGCTGACGCCGAACGCCTGGCATTCGAGCGGCCCGGTCGATGCCGTGCAGCTCTGCCGGCAGATCCTCGACGGCATCGACATCCTCAACCGGCGCTGGATGTTCGACCCCAGGAAGAACCATCCGCTGATGGACCTGCCCAACCAGATCATCGTCACCCAGATCAATGCCGGCGAGCACCCCTCCTCCATGGCTGGTCGCGGCGAGATCATCATCGACGCGCAGTACCTGCCGAGCGAGCATGACGAATTCAGGCTGGGCGGCAACGTCAAGCGCGAGATCGAAGAGCATATCGCCAATGTCTGCCAGGCGGACCCTTATCTGCGCCTGCACCCTGCCCGCGTCGAATGGATACTTGATGCCGACTGCGCCGAAATCCCCTCCGACAGTCCGTTCGTGAGTGTCCTCCAGGAAGCCGTGAAGGACGCCAATCTGTCGCCGGTGCTGAGCGGCTTCGGCGCGCATAGCGACATCGGCCTGCCGACAGGCCTCGGCAACACGCCGACCGTCAATTTCGGCCCCGGCGACCCGGCGCAGGCGCATCAGCCCAATGAGCGCGTTTCGGTGCGCGACCTCGTCGATTGCACCAAGGCAATTGCGATTGCCGTGGAGAAATGGTGCCGCTAGAGCAAGCTGAAGCCTGATCCCGAAAAGCGATGGCGCGGCATGGCATCCAGCCCCTGGCAGCCGCCGCCCTTGCGTCCCGAAAGCCTGCTCAAAGAGCAACATTTTGCCATCAGCTAGTCGGCTCTGGAATTTCAACCGGAAATCGAGCATGATGCGCTTGGCATTTCGGGACGCTTCGCGCGTTTGGAATGCCGGGAGGAACGGGACATGGCCGTTGTGCTTGTACTCGTTTTAATTGTCGTGGGCTCGGTGTTGTTCCACCTCCTGAGCCCATGGTGGTGGACGCCTATTGCCTCCAACTGGGACTATATCGACAACACCATCATCATCAGCTTCTGGATCACCGGCATCGTCTTTGCCGCTGTCGTCCTGTTCATGGCTTATTGCGTCCTCCGCTTCCGGCATCGGGAAGGCATTCGCGCAGTTTATGAACCCGAGAACAAGCGCCTCGAATCGTGGCTGATGATCGTCACCGCGGTCGGCGTCACCGCTTTGCTGGTTCCCGGCCTGTTCGTCTGGAGCCGCTTCGTCACGGTGCCAGGCGATGCGACCGAAATCGAGGTCGTCGCCCAGCAATGGCAGTGGAGCTTCCGTTTGCCGGGCAAGGACGGCAAGCTCGGCACTTCCGACACCCGCGACGTCACCGCTGACAATCCGTTGGGCGTCGCCCCCAAGGATCCGAACGGCCAGGACGATGTCCTGGTCGAAGCCGCCGATCTTCATCTGCCGGTTGGCAAGCCGATCAAGGTGCTGCTCCGTTCGATCGATGTGCTGCACGATTTCTATATCCCGGAATTCCGCGCCAAGATGGACATGATCCCGGGATCGGTGACCTATTTCTGGTTCACCCCGACCAGGACCGGTACCTTCCAGGTCCTATGCGCCGAGCTATGCGGCCAAGGGCACCCGCTGATGCATGGCGTGGTCGTGGTCGACACCGAGCAGGACTATCTGGCCTGGCTCGGCCAGCAGCAGACCTTTGCGCAACTGTCAGCGCCCCAGCAATCGGGCTCGGCGAACCAGCCGCCGGAAAAGATAATCGCGTCCAATCTGGGCGTCGCGGCAAACTCGAAACTTTCGAGGTCCGCACAATAGGGCACGGAGGTGCTCCAATGGTCGACGTCACACCCGCAGATGCCGTTCCGCCCGCCGAAGTTGGGGAGGTGGAACTCTACCATCCGCACAGCTGGTGGACGAAATATGTCTTCTCGCAGGATGCGAAGGTCATAGCGGTCCAGTACTCGGCAACGGCAACCGCGATCGGCCTTGTGGCGCTGGTTCTGTCCTGGCTCATGCGCCTGCAGCTCGGCTTTCCCGGCACGTTCGACTTCATCACGCCGGAGGCCTACTACCAGTTCATCACCATGCACGGCATGATCATGGTGATCTACCTGCTCACCGCGCTCTTTCTCGGCGGCTTCGGCAACTACCTCATCCCGCTGATGGTCGGCGCCCGCGACATGGTCTTTCCCTATGTCAACATGCTGAGCTATTGGGTCTATCTGCTCGCGGTGCTCGTGTTGGTGTCTAGCTTCTTTGCGCCGGGCGGACCGACCGGCGCCGGCTGGACGCTCTACCCGCCGCAGGCCATCATGACCGGAACGCCGGGCGGCCAGGACTGGGGCATCATCCTGATGCTCTCCTCGCTCATCCTGTTCATCATCGGCTTCACCATGGGCGGCCTCAACTATGTGGTCACGGTGCTGCAGGGCCGCACGCGCGGCATGACCCTGATGCGCCTGCCGCTCACCGTCTGGGGCATCTTCACCGCCACCGTCATGGCGCTGCTCGCCTTCCCGGCGCTGTTTGTGGCGTGTGTGATGATGCTGCTCGACCGCGCCCTCGGCACCTCATTCTTCATGCCGGCGATCGTCGAGATGGGTCAGCAATTGCAGCACAATGGCGGCAGTCCGATCCTGTTCCAGCATCTGTTCTGGTTCTTCGGCCACCCGGAGGTCTACATCGTCGCCCTGCCGGCCTTCGGCATTGTGTCCGACCTGATCAGCACGCATGCGCGCAAGAACATCTTCGGCTACCGCATGATGGTTTGGGCGATCATCGCCATCGGCGCCCTGAGCTTCGTTGTCTGGGCGCACCACATGTATGTCAGCGGCATGAATCCCTATTTCGGCTTCTTCTTCGCGACCACGACCCTGATCATTGCCGTGCCGACGGCGATCAAGGTGTATAACTGGGTGCTGACGCTGTGGCGCGGCGATATCCATCTGACCATACCGATGCTTTTCGCGCTCGCCTTCATCGTCACCTTCGTCAATGGCGGCCTGACCGGGCTGTTCCTCGGCAATGTCGTCGTCGACGTGCCGCTGTCGGACACCATGTTCGTCGTGGCCCATTTCCACATGGTCATGGGGGTCGCGCCGATCCTGGTGATCTTCGGCGCGATCTATCACTGGTACCCGAAAGTCACCGGCAGAATGCTGGACGAGACGCTCGGCCGCTTCCATTTCTGGGTGACCTTCGTTGGCGCCTACCTGATCTTCTTCCCCATGCATTATCTCGGCCTGATGGGCGTTCCGCGGCGCTACGCCGAGCTCACCGACATGACCATAATGACGGAATCGGCCCATCATCTGAACTCGTTCATCTCGATCATGGCCTTCATCGTCGGCTTCGCCCAGATGGTGTTCCTGTTCAACCTGATCTGGAGCATCCGGCATGGCCGCGAGGCCGGCGGCAACCCATGGCGGGCGACCACGCTCGAATGGCAAACGCCTGAGACGCCGCCGGCGCACGGCAATTTCGGCAAGGAACTGCCGATCGTCTATCGCTGGGCCTATGACTACAGCGTGCCGGGAGCCAAGGAGGACTTCATCCCGCAGAACGTGCCGGGCGACTTCGCTCCCTCGAGGGAGCCGGCATGAGCGTCATCCTAGTCTTTCTGCTGGTGATCGCCGGCTTCGCCGGATGGTGGCTTTCGCACCAGCGGCTGACGGCCAAGCCCTGGCTGGAGCAAGGCCTGGCCGGGGATTTCGTCGGTTTCGACCGGTCGGCGCTGCCCACCGCCAAGATCGGCCTCGGCGTTTTCCTCGCCGTCGTCGGCTGCCTGTTTTCGCTGTTCACCAGCGCCTATTTCATGCGCATGGGTCTGCCCGACTGGCAGCCGCTGCCGCTGCCGCGCCTGCTCTGGCTCAACACCGGCGTGCTGGTGCTTAGCAGCGTCGCCCTGCAATGTGCCGTGGCCGCCGCGCGCAAAGGCCAGATCGACAACGTCCGGCTGGGCCTAGCCACGGCGGGGCTCACGACGCTTGCCTTCCTCGTCGGTCAGTTGATGGCATGGCGACAACTGACCGGAGACGGCTATGTGCTCACGTCCAACCCGGCCAACAGCTTCTTCTACCTGATCACCGGCATGCATGGCCTGCACATACTCGGCGGTCTGGTCGGACTTGGGAAGACGAGCATAGGCGCCTGGAACGGAGCGCGGCCGGAGCGCCTTCGCCTCAGCGTCGAGCTCTGCGCCATGTATTGGCATTTCCTGCTTTTCGTCTGGCTCTGCATCTTCGCCCTGCTGGCGGGTTGGGCCGCGACCTTCATCGACATCTGCCAACGGTTGCTGACCTAGGAGACCGCGATGGCCGAGACGACCATGACGCATACCAGCCAGATGGAGCCCAGGCCCGCCGGTTGGCGCGGCATCGCCGCCGATTGGGCCTCGGACCAGCGGGCGTTCAAGAACGTGTCCTGGGGCAAGGCCATGATGTGGATCTTCCTGCTCAGCGACACCTTCATCTTCGGCTGCTTCCTGCTCTCCTACATGACGGCGCGCATTTCCACGCGCGTGCCGTGGCCCAATCCGAGCGAGGTCTTCGCCCTGCGCATCGGCGGTTCGGAAATCCCGCTGATCCTGATCGCCATCATGACCTTCGTGCTGATCTCGAGCAGCGGCACCATGGCCATGGCTGTCAATTTCGGCTACCGCCACGATCGCCGCAAAACCGCGATCCTGATGCTTTTGACCGCGGCACTTGGCGCGACATTCGTTGGCATGCAGGCCTTCGAATGGACCAAGCTGATCACCGAAGGGGTGCGGCCATGGGGCAATCCCTGGGGGGCCGCGCAGTTCGGCTCATGCTTCTTCATGATCACCGGCTTCCACGGCACCCACGTCACGATCGGCGTGATCTTCCTGATTATCGTGGCGCGAAAAGTCTGGCGTGGCGATTTCGACATCGGGCGGCCCGGCTTCTTCACCAGTCGCCGCGGTCGCTACGAGAATGTCGAGATCATGGGCCTTTACTGGCACTTCGTCGACCTGGTCTGGGTGTTCATCTTCGCCTTCTTCTATCTTTGGTGAGAGGCAGATATGGCAGAAGCAACCGCAAACGGTCTCGGACAACACGCACTGCACGCCACCCATGCGCAGGAAGCAGCGGCCGTCGCCACCACGGACACCCACCAGGAGCACCCGATCAAGCTCTACCTGGTGGTCTGGGCGTGGCTGTTCATCCTCAGCACATGCTCCTACCTGGTCGATTATTTCGGCATCCACGGCTATCTCAGATGGTCGCTGATCCTGATCTTCATGATGCTCAAGGCGGGATTGATCGTCGCCGTCTTCATGCACATGGCCTGGGAGCGGCTGGCGATGATGTATGCGATCATCCTGCCGCCGATATTGGTGCTGGTCTTCGTGACCATGATGGTTTTCGAAGCCGATTATACACTGCTGACCCGTATCGCGTTTTTCGGACCCGGGCCCTGACGCGCGCGACTGGGATCCATTCGCGGCCGCCGGAACCGCGGATGCCGGCGCCTTGAAACGACAGGCGGCCGATCCATTTTCCGGAGCAGCAACCGGGCGCAATCGTGATTGCCCCGTTTTGCGCATGCGTCGTGAACTCAAGCAAAAGGACGCGGATAATGACCATAGCAAACAGGCTGAGGCATTTTATCGACGGTAAGGGAATCCCGTACGACACCGTTGCGCATCACCGCACATCCACCAGCAGGCAGGCTGCCATCGCCGCGCATGTGCCCGGCAGCATCATGGCCAAGTCCGTGGTCGTTCACCACGAGCTCGGTTACGCGCTGGCCGTGGTCCCGAGCACCCACAGGATCGAGCTCGGCAAGCTGCAGGACGTCATGGACAAGCGCCTTGGGCTCGCTTCGGAGGACGAGGTGGTGTCGCTCTTCGATGATTGCGACATCGGCGCCGTACCGCCGATCGGCGCGGCCTATGACGTGCCGGTCATTCTGGACGAAAGCCTGCGCGATGCCGCCGATGTCTATTTCGAAGGTGGCGACCACAAGACGCTGGTGCATGTCAGCGGCAAGGATTTCCGCAACCTGACCACCGGCGCGCGCCAGGCGCGGTTCAGCCACCCGGCCTTCTAAGCGCTCCGGCACAGATCGCCAATACGCGGCGACAGGGCTTGCTTAAGTCGCCGGTCTGGGGTTGGCCGGCGGCTCCACGACCTTGCGATATACATGCCAGGTGGCGTGGCCGAGGATCGGCAGCACCACCGCCAGTCCGGCGAACACGGGCAGCGAACCGATGATCAGCCCAACGGCGACGATCAGTCCCCAGACGGCCATCACGATCGGGTTGGCCAGGACCACGCGCACCGACGTGTGGATGGCTTCATAGGCACCGACGTCGCGATCAAGCAGCAGCGGGAATGCCACCACGGTGGTGCACAACACGACCACGGCGAACACGAACCCTATGGCGTGACCCAGCACGATCAGCGTCCAGCCGCGCCCGGTGGCGAATATCTCGGCTATGAAGCTGGACAGTGACGCCGGCGGCTCGGGACCGAACAGTTGCTCGTAAAAAATCTTGGCGGTCAAAAGCCAGGCGATGAAGATCGCAAACAACATGATCCCGACCGCGGCGATGGCCGGCACCGCCGGGGAGTTCCTGACCTCGAATGCGTGCTGCCAGGATGCATCGAGCCCGGCCTCTCGTCTGCGGCTGATTTCGTAGAGTCCGATTGCCGCGAACGGGCCGATCAGCGCAAAACCCGAGACCAGCGGAAACAGCAGCGGCAGCGCGTTTGCGCCCGATGTCCACGTGGCAAGCACCACGCCGACGAGTGGATAGATCATGCACAGAAACACGATGTGCGAGGGTTTGACCATGAAGTCGTCGACACCGCGCTTGAGCGCGTCGAAAAGATCGGAAACGCCGATCTTTCTCACCCTGGTATGTTCCAGCGTTTCGCTGGCGCCTGCAATCACGTGAAAGCTTGCCATGACCGTTCCTCCAGATCGGGCCCGGCAAGGTCGCGGAATTCACGGTGCTACCGCTCTGCGTGATGGCCACGCAAACCGCGACCTGCACCGACCGCCAACATACTCCCTTGCGCCCGATTTGTCGTCATTTCATTGCCGCGGGTGCGGCAGTCGGCCAGGTCGGCGCACTGGCTCCAGAAGACTTTTTTCGATATTCTCCTGCAGCGTCGCGCGCCGCCTTTTTTGGGCGTGCAACGGGACGCTGTACCGCTTTGATGGGCCTACGGTCCTTTTCGAAAATCGATCCCGATTTTCGGGGCATACGCCCGGTCGAAGGTGAACGTGATGGACACGCGGACGCTTGTCATACTCGGCCTTGGCATAGTTGTCCTGCTGCTGTTGGGGTTCTTCGCGCTGCCGGCTTAGACGGCGCGCGTCGGGACCTTTCAACAGTGCAATTGGCGGACGACCAGCGATGGCGCCCGGAAGGGCCGTCTATTTGGAAAATTGCTTCAGATAGGCGATGACGTTGGCTATGTCCTTATCGTCCTTGAGACCGGGAAATGTCATCTTCGTCCCCTTGACCATTGCTTGGGGGGCGTGGAGGTAGGTCGTCAGGGTCGGCTCGTCCCATTTGACGCCGGATTTTCCAGCCGCGATCATGGCCGCGGAATAGGTGAAACCGGGATGCGTACCTGCAACCCGCCCGATGACGCCGTTCAGAGACGGACCGATCCTGTTCTGGTCCTGGTCGGCAACGTGGCAGACCTTGCATTTGGTGAAGACCTTCTCGCCCGCGGCGGCATCTTGCGCCTGCGATGGGCTTGCGAAGAAGGTCGTAGCGGACAAGACGATAAAAAGCGCTGTTGCACGCATCGCATTTCCTCCCTGATGGTCTCGTTTTGCGTCGGAACGATCGGCACCACACCGGCCCGCTTGCGTGCGCCACGCATTAGAGCAGAGGATCCCGGGCTTCTTCAGTGGAATTGCGGCACCTATATACCACAGAATCGCCCAAACGGATAGAAAAAGCCAGCTTTTGCCAAGGCTTAGGCCCGCACAATGCGATGCTCGATATCATCGGCAAGGTGTTCGGGCGCGCCATGACGACCGCCGAACTGGAAAGCCTGTAAGCATGTCTCCCGAAAAGTGGGATCCGGTTTCGGGAGAAAGACATGCGTAACATCAAAAACCTAAAGCGCATGGAGCGAATATGAAAGATCGCGATGCGCTTTAGGCGGCAAGGTCAAGGTGGATCGGTTTTGCAGCTCGCGGCGATCTGGCCGATCGCTTTGGAGAGACCAGCAAGCTCGAAATCGGCCTCGCCGCGCCCCGACAGGAGGCCGAAGCGCCATGACAGCGTCAGCCGGCTCGCTGAAACCAGGCGCTTGATGCCGTCGTCCCCGTCCCTGACCAGCGTTCTGCCGCGGGGGCCGACCGACCAGCTTTCATCGGTCTTGCCGCCGTCGACAATGACGGAGATCGTGATCTTGCGGCTGGCGGAGACCGGATCCTTGAGCTGCAGCCATTCGCTCCAGCGTGGTTCGCCATCGCGCCGGCAAGCTAAGGTCAGCACCGGGCTGTAGCCCAGCGCTCCGCCCCCTGTGATCAGCTTGTTGATGGCATGCAGCGAGGCCGTTATCTGGGCGTCGCTGCCGGCGTCGACGCGCCAATCGCCGAGATCCGGCTCTGTCCGGGCGCCTCCTTCAGCCGCCGCCAAGAGGAGCGACGGGACATCCGGCTCGGCGCGAACGCTCCCGCCGATCGCCGCCAACAAGAGCGTCGCGGCAACGACTAAGCCTCTTACCATGAACCCAGCCTCACAAATGCCTCCGACCCCGCGGACGCCATCGAAAACAGATAATCTTCAACGGTTGGTATCGCCAGCGGCAGACCATCAAGACAAGTTGCGTGTGTTGCCGCGCCGCCACAATGACATAGGCCTAATGAAAAAGGCCGCCCGGAGGCGGCCTTTCGAAATTGCGGTGCTGAAACCCGTTATTCGGCTTCCTTGGCGGCCTTCTTCTTCGGCGCGGCCTTCTTCTTCGGCTCTTCCGCCTCGTCGGCGACTTCGCCCGCCTCTGCCTTGGCTTCGGCCTTCTTCGAAGCCTTCTTGGCCGGCTTCGCCTTGGTCGCGGTCTCGGCTTCCTCGTCGTCGGCCATCAATTCGTCCTTGCCGACCTTGACGTCGTTCACCGAGATCTGGCCGAGAAGATAGTCGACAACCTTCTCTTCGAACATCGGCGCCCGCAGCGCGTTGATGGCTTCCGGATTGCTGCGATAGAACTCGAAGGCTTCCTGCTGCTGGTTGGCCGGGAAGCGGCGCACCTGCTCGAACAAGCCGCGCTGCAGCTCCTCGTCCGACACGGTGACGCCGGCCTTCTCGCCGATCTCGGCGAGCACCAGACCGAGACGCACGCGGCGCTCGGCAAGGCGCATATATTCGGCGCGCGCCTCTTCTTCCGTCGTCTCTTCGTCGGCGAAGGTTCGGCCGGCGGCCTCGAGGTCGCGGTTGACCTGTGCCCAGATGTTGTTGAACTCGGCCTCGACGAGCTTGGAGGGCGCCTCGAACGAATACGAAGCATCGAGCTGGTCGAGCAGCTGGCGCTTCACCTTCTGGCGGGTCATCGAGCCGAATTGGCTCTCGATCTGGCCGCGCACGATCTCGCGCAGGCGCTCGAGCGATTCCAGACCGAGATTCTTGGCCGTCTCGTCATTGACCTCGAGCTCGCCGGGCGCTGACACTTCCTTGACGGTGACGTCGAAGGTGGCTTCCTTGCCGGCCAGGTGCGCGGCCTGATAGTTCTCCGGGAACGTGACGATGATCTGCTTCTCGTCGCCGGCCTTCGCGCCGATCAGCTGGTCCTCGAAGCCCGGGATGAACTCCTTGGAGCCGAGCACCAGCGGCTGGTCGGTGCCAGCGCCGCCGGCGAAGGCCTCGCCACCGATCTTGCCGACATAGTCGATGGTCACGCGGTCGCCCTCGGCGGCCTTGCCGGTCTTGGGCTCGTAGCTGCGCGCCGATTCGGCAACGCGCTTGACCTGATCGTCGACTTCCGATTCCGGCACGTCATAGACCTGGCGCGTCACCTTGATGTCGGAGAAGTCCTTGATCTCGATCGCCGGGATGACCTCGTAATTGAGGCTGAATTCGAAATCGGTGCCGCCGGCCAGGATCTTCTCGGCTTCCTTCTCGTCCTCGGTCATGATCACTTCGGGCTGCATGGCGGCCTTCTCGCCGCGGCCGGTGATGATCGAACGGGTCGAGTCGTTGAGGATCTCGTTGACGACCTCGGCCATGAACGACTTGCCGTACATCTTGCGCAGATGCTGCACCGGCACCTTGCCCGGGCGGAAGCCGTTGATGCGCACCTTGTCGCGGGCATCGGTCAGCCGCGCCATCAGCTTGGCTTCCATGTCACCGGCCGGCACGGTGATCTTGATCTCGCGCTTGAGACCGGAGTTGAGCGTTTCGGTGACCTGCATCCTAGAACCTTTGTTTTAACGATGAGACTGCCAAACGGTCCTAGCCGTTTACAGCCTGCCGGTATGATGTTGCCGGAAATGGCTTTTGGTACGGAACCTGGCGATTTGACCGCTAATGCGGTTCAAATTCTCCTGAACTACGCTTTGCCAGATGCGAATAAGTCTTTGTTTTTCCTATAACTTTTCACATCTTGCAGAAGCGGAAACTCACGTTCCGTCACATTCGACACGCCTTTTGTCACAGGCTAGGCCAATTTTCAACTATCTTCGCGTCTAGCCGGATAAGCATGATCTGAGCCCCGACATTGACAGAATGATGGCTACATGGGATTGCCGGGGAAAGCGGATGTGGCGGAATTGGTAGACGCCCTGGATTTAGGTTCCAGTGCCGAAAGGCGTGGGGGTTCGAGTCCCTTCATCCGCACCACTAAGGCGCCTTCCTGTTTTCAAGCATACGCAATAGAACCGAAGCCACTGACAAATGATCAAGACATAGATCGATAGGGTCGATCAGAATGTCGTGGCCTCTCGGGTTTCGAATCGCCGACATCACTCCCGCAAAAACGTGCCGGAAACCGCTCTGCACGTTCTTGTCGCTCATCGACACGAGGTCGGTCAGCTTAATCTTTGGACCCGCGTCCTTGAAGGCATTCATCATGAGGCTGAACCCCTCTTCCTGAATACCAGACAGACTCTTCACTTCGTTCTCTATGCGCTTGAAGGCCTCGAAGGTGGCCTGCGAGTAGTGACCGTCGTCAAACAGTTTGAGTGAAACGGCGGCAATGTCAGAGTGGATGTTCCGTTCATCAAATGGGTGGACATCGCGGCTTTCTGCCGCCCGGGGCTCCCCATAGTTCATCACTCTCCGAGCAAGTTGCTCGAACCTTGAAAGCGGATCAGTCATGGAAGGAGGTTGGCCTTGATGCTCTTAAATATCGCATCGTAGGTCTCTTGGGTGCCGCCGGCAGGCAAATTGATTTCGATGCGCACCGTCAACGCCATGTCAGTCTTGGTAGCAGGTGGCGTAACAGAGTCAGCCGCAGAAGGGTTAGATACCTTCGACTGTGCAGCTGTCCTTCGAGACTTTGAAGTTGACGGCGCCCTTGCTGCAGTCGCTGGCCTAGCTGCGCCTCCTTTCTCATTTCCCAAACTCTCATGCCCGCCTAACTCACGCAGGGCAACAAACACGTTGGCTTGCCTCCCTCCTATGACGTCGCTCGTTTTGTCAGCTTGCCTGAAATACCCTACCAGCCGGCTACGGGTGAGAGTCCAAGCTGAGTCACCATGCAGCTCAAACAAATCCGCATACGCGCTCCTGACCAAGTCCGAAAAAGCCTTCTGAAATTCAGGCTCATCATGGGTCGTCATGACCTCGTGCCCTCTCTCAGTACGCTTACCCTCCTCATCAATAAGCTTTAAAAATTGCAGCACGTTGATAACGTAACTTTCGTTATTCGGGGCAAGGCCAAACTTTTTTTACGGTGTCTGAATTCACTGTCGCCGGAAAGTTCTTACGCAGGTAGCCGATCATCTGCGTAACGTTGCCTGCTCCCGAGATATAAGGATGCGTCGCCATCTTCTCCCCCAATTAGTTGCGGAGAAATTTCTAACTACTTCAGCTCATTTCGGCAACTTAGGAATTGCTTTGTCTACCAAAGCTCGCGCTCCTGCTCATCGACTCGGGTTTGTATAAGCCCAGAACGGTGAACGGTCATGGTCGCAAAGGCCGTTGACCTTCGCGCAGTCTCTACCGGGCTTGAACCGGTGTCAGCAGCCCCTCGAAACAGGAAAGGCGTAGCATGCTTCAGCTACACGATCCGCGCTCCTATCCCAAAATCATCGCGATACCCGGCAAAATTTCAAGGGTAACCGGAGCCGTCATCAAATATGGACTGCTGCACGCTTTAATAAAGCGGCTCCTCGAACAGCGTCTTGTCGCCGTCCATCAGCGCCTTGATCTGTGCGGTGCCGTCGGATGCGAGCGCAAGCTTGATGCCGAACGGCCGCACGCGAATATCGTCCTGGATCGTCATGCCCTCGCCTTCCGGCAGGTAGAAGCGGTCGATGCCATAGTCGGGCGCGATCGTCGCTTCCGGGTCACTAAAGCCCCAGCCGTCCACGACATGGCCGACAATGTCCGCTTCGCCCTCGCCCGCCGGTGACGGCGCCTGGCCGAACCAGGCGGTCGTCGGCTGCCAGTAGCCGTCATCGCCCTTCCTCAGCCGGACCACGATCGATGTGTCGTCGCTGGAGAGCTTGCCTTGCGGAATGTTGGCGATCAGCTTCACGGGGATGCGCGAGATGTTGTTGTTGAGCGAGATGTAATCGCCGCGCAGAAGATCGCGCGGGTCGACCGGTTGGACTTTCAGCAGCACCTCCTTGCCGTTGCGCAGGATCGCGGCGCGGCCGGCGATGATCCAGCTGAGAAAGCCGATCTGGACAAGCGCCAGCACCAGCGCGGAGATGATCAGTTTCTTGCCGGTCATGCTGTCGCTCCTGTTCCGGCAGGCGCTTTCATGCGCTTTTCGATGCGGATGATGACCAGCGCCAGTATGCCGAGCAGCACCGCCGCCGCGAGGAAGAAGCCGGCCGTATCCAGCATCGACCTCAAGGTCACGCTGTAGATGATGGCGAGCTCGAAGGCGAAGCCGGTATAGGCCAGCCAGCGCAAGCCCCTGCTCTCGCGCCCCGCCAGCATGATTGCCGCCACGATACTGGCCAGGGCCACGATCGAAGCGACGGCAAACCCGCTGTTGTAGGTGCTTTCATCCGCCAGCTCGAACTGGATGATCGCCATGCCGGTGAGGAAGCCGAGCAATGCGTGCAAGGGCAGCCGGCCGCCGAGCTGGAGGATCCTGTCGATCTGATCGCCCGCAAAGACCGAAGCGGCAAAGAGCAGCGCTGAGACGATGGCCAGCGACATGGCCACCGGAAGCGTCTCGCGGTCGGTCGCCAGCAGCACCAGATAGAGAATGACCGACAGGATGACGAGGTGCCGCGCGGCCCGGCTGCGCGTCCAGAACGAGACGGCGAAGAGGACGATCGCCACGACGATGAAGAGATGCGGGGTTTCCGCGCGCCAATAGAAGCCGAACCCCTTGAGGACCAGCCAGGCGTCGGCAATGCCGACCGCCGCGAGCGTCAGCGGGCTTGAACGCAGCGCGACCGCCGCTAGCGCCGTGCCGGCGCACCATGTCACCAGCGCCGAGGCCTCGTCGCCCGAAAGGTGGTACATCTGTCCGATCAGCGCGATCGATCCGCCGAACGCCGCCGCGGCAATGATCCACAGCGCCTCGCCGATCGCGGCATGGTCGCGCGTCTTCAGCACCGCGCCGCCGACATAGCCGGCAAGAATGACTGCGAACAGAGCCACCACGCGCAACAGGCGCGGGAAGGCCTCCCAATTGGCGGCGACGAAGATCAGGATCGCCGCGCCAAACAAAAGCGCCGCCATCATCGCCAGGATGGAGCCGAAGCTCAGCGACGCGCGCTCATTGGCGGCGACATCGCGCGTCAGTGCCTCCGCCGTGGCGGGATCGATCAGCCCGATCTCCCGCCAGCGGGCGATATCCGCCTTCACCCGTGTGGCATAGCCCGCCATGCATTTCCCCCAAGCCTGACGACTTCCTTAGTCGAAACAGCCAAACCGTTGACGCAGCGGCATTTTTCGATTCGGCCTTCTTTGTGACGCAGGCGTGAATGGCGATTAATGTTGCATTGCACAATTTGCATTGCTGCCATGCGCCAACGGCACTTTTAAACCGATATGATCCCACTTATTTTCTGTTCGTACACAAACGGAATGATCCGAACTAAAGACGAAACGAGAACTACCATGAACCTGATCCGCAACTACCGCAACTGGCGCCGCTACCGGGAAACCGTTTCCGAGCTGAACCGCCTGTCCAACCGTGAACTGACCGACCTCGGCATCAGCCGCAGCGACATCCACTACGTCGCCCGCAAGGCGGTCTAATCCGCTTCGGACCGCAAATGGTCCGAACCAGTTTTGAAGAGAGTTAAGACAATGAACCTGATCCGTAGCTACCGTAACTGGCGCGTTTATCGCGAGACGGTTTCCGAGCTGGGTCGGCTTTCGAACCGTCAGCTCCATGATCTCGGCATCGTTCGCGACGAGATCAAGATGGTCGCCCGCAAGGCGATCTAAGCAAGGAATTTCGCCAGGGTCGACCTCCTCCCCGACCCTGACGGATACGGTCAACCTTCACCTCCTCCCGAGGGTTGACCACTGAAACGGCGCCCGCCGGACCTCCTCCCCCGGCGGGCGTTGTTCAAGAAGCGAACGTAGTTCGTCTTCAAGCGAACGTAGTTCGTCTTCCAAGCGAACGCAGTTCGTCTTCCAGGGTTTCGCCCCCTTCTGAAACGGCGAAAGGAATTTCGTCAAAGCCGACCTCCTCCCCGGCGATGACGAATTAGGTCGATCTTCACCTCCTCCCGAGGATCGACCCCCAAAACGACACCCGCCGGACCTCCTCCCCCGGCGGGTGTTGTTGTTTTCGGCGCCAGCTTCTCGCCGCCGCCGCCCGGCAATTGCAATCGGGCCGCCAAGCGATTATTCCGACGCCCATGAGCAAAAATCCCATACACGTCGTCGGCGGCGGCCTCGCCGGCTCCGAAGCGGCATGGCAAATCGCCGAGGCCGGCGTTCCGGTCGTGCTGCACGAGATGCGCCCGGTGCGCGGCACCGACGCGCATAAGACCGACGGCCTAGCCGAGCTCGTCTGCTCGAACTCTTTCCGCTCCGACGATGCGCAGAGCAACGCGGTCGGCCTGCTGCATGCCGAAATGCGGCTGGCCGGCTCGCTGATCATGAGCGCCGGCGATGCCAACCAGGTTCCCGCAGGCGGCGCGCTGGCCGTCGACCGCGACAGGTTTTCCGACGCGGTCACCGCGAAGATCGAAGCGCATCCGCTGATCACCATCCAGCGCGAGGAAGTGCCTGGGCTGCCGCCGGCGGACTGGGACCAGGCGATCATCGCCACCGGTCCTCTGACGGCGCCGTCGCTGGCGCAGTCGATCGCCGAGGCGACCGGCGCCGACGCGCTTGCCTTCTTCGACGCCATCGCGCCGATCGTGCATTTCGACACGATCGACATGAACACCGCCTGGTTCCAGTCGCGATACGACAAGATCGGTCCTGGCGGCACCGGCAAGGACTACATCAACTGCCCGATGGACAAGGACCAGTACTTCGCCTTCGTCCAGGCGCTGCTGGACGGCCAGAAGACAGAATTCAAAGAGTGGGAAGGCACGCCCTATTTCGACGGCTGCCTGCCGATCGAGGTGATGGCCGAGCGCGGCGTCGAGACGCTGCGCTACGGCCCGATGAAGCCGATGGGCCTGACCAACGCCCACAATCCCTCGGTAAAAGCCTATGCCGTGGTGCAGCTCCGTCAGGACAATGCGCTGGGCACGCTCTACAACATGGTCGGTTTCCAGACCAAGCTGAAGCACGCCGAGCAGGTGCGCATCTTCCGCACCATTCCCGGGCTCGAGAATGCCGAGTTCGCCCGCCTCGGCGGCCTGCACCGCAACACCTACATCAACTCGCCGACGCTGCTCGATCCCTCGCTGCAGCTGAAATGGCGACCGGGCCTGCGCTTTGCCGGCCAGATCACCGGCTGCGAGGGCTATGTCGAAAGCGCCGCGATCGGCCTGCTCGCCGGCCGCTTTGCCGCCGCCGAGCGGCTCGGCCGGGCGCCCGCGCTGCCGCCGGCGACCACCGCCTTCGGCGCGCTGCTCAACCACATTACCGGCGGGCATATCGTGTCGGACGATGAGCCCGGCAAACGCTCCTTCCAGCCGATGAACGTCAATTTCGGGCTTTTTCCGCCGGTCGAAGCGCCGAAGACCGACGGCAAGCGCCTGCGCGGCAAGGACAAGACCGTCGCCAAACGTCATGCGATCACAGCGAGAGCGCTGGCCGATTGCCGCGAGTGGTTGGGACAGGCTCCCCGGACGGAAGCGGCTGCTTGATCTGGGCTGACGTCTCGCGTCCCTCCCAGCTTTGCCACCAGGCTACCAGACCAGCGGCGACCCCTTCACCGGCGACTACGGACCGCTCCGAACGAAGTTGCCTGGGATACTGTGACCAAGGAACGCTTCCCCCATACGGTCTCATAGTGTATCACCCCGCATTTACGGGGGCGAAGGGCGGTATAATGTCGGGCGTCGTCTTGGACGAAACAAATTTGTCGAGTGAGATCTTCGACGGTGAAGTCGTCGCGGTGAATTTTGCGACTGGCAAGTACTATGGCATGAAGGGAAGCGCGCAGCTCATCTGGGAGATGTTGCGCGAGCCCGTCGATCCCGCCATGATTGAGACGGCGTTGAGGACGGGTTATCCCGACTTGGACGACGACGACGTTGCTTCGGTGCAACGTTTCCTCGACCTCCTCGTGGAGGAAGGCATACTTCAGCCGGCCTCGCCGATCGCATCGCCAAAGCTGCCCGACATTTCCGGCCGTGCATCGTTCGTGAGGCCGGAGATGGAGATCCACACGGACCTGCAGGAACTGATTGTCCTCGATCCCATCCATGACGTGGATCCGGGCGGTGGATGGCCACTGAGGCGGGAATTGGGGGACAGCTGATCCGAATGGTCGAAGCCGCCGTCGATTCCCCTACGGCGCCTGCAGCATTCGTCCGCCGCGTCATTGCCGACGCGAGTTTCCGGTGGTCCGAATCCGGCGCTGAGCATTGCTTTCGCCTTGGCGGGTTGACGCTGCGGCTGCGCACATGCGGAACCGCGCTCGATCCGGTCATCCTGCCGGTTCTACGCCATGCGCAAACAACGGAAGCCACCACGGGAGACGGCTCGATCACTGTCTACGCCGTCTGGCATGAGGATGACGGCTTTGCTGCTCCGCCCGCCGAATGGCCCTTTGAAGCCGGCGAGGCCGACGCCGTCAACCGGACCGCGTGGGACGCAGAGGCCGGTGTCGCAGTCGTGTCCGACGAGAGCCGTGGAATCTGGCATCTGCACGATCTGTCCACCGGCACCGGCGTCTATTGGGTCGGAGCCGCAACCGGGCTGCCGGGCTGGGAATATGGATCGCCGCTCCGCCATCACATCCATTGGGGCGCGTTGGCCACCGGCCATGCGATGCTTCATTCCGCCGTTGTCGGCGAAAATGACGCGGGCGTGATGCTCGCCGGTCCGGGAGGTTCCGGCAAATCAACGCTGACGGCTGCCGCGATTTCTTCAGGGATGCAGACCACGGGCGATGATTTCGTGCTTGTGTCGCAGTCTGGAGCAAACTGGCGGAGCCACTCGCTTTTCGACACCATGAAACTCACTGGAATGGCGGAGACCCTCTTCAGCGGGCTTGCCGCGCAAGCGGTGAACCGGGACCGTCGCCCAAAAGAAAAGGCGCTCATCCCGATCAGCACGACGATAAAGGATGCACTGGTCCCGCAAATGGCGGTGAAGGCCCTTGTCTCATGCAAACTCACCGGCGAGGATGCTTCGGTAATCCGTCCCGCTTCCCGGTTCGAGATGATCCGCGCCATCTCGCCGAGCACGTCGAAAATCTTGCGGACCGGTCACAACGAGACATTCCAGCAGGTCGCCAGCCTGTCGCGGTCGCTTCCCTGCCATGAGTTTCTGATCGGCAATGATCCGATGGAGGCGACAGCCGTGCTGCGAGGGTTCCTGCGGGAACTGAGAGCATGAGCGACCGCCCAAAGATCAGCGTCATCATGCCGGTGCGAAATGGCGAGAAATACATCGCCGACGCGCTGAAAACCGTACTCGACCAGGCGTGGCCGGTGCAGGAAATCCTGGTGATCGACGACGGCTCGACCGATCGCTCGCGCGAGATCGTCGAGTCCCTGGCCTCGCGTTTCCCGGCGATCCGTGTCCTCGACGGGCCGCGGCGCGGCCCGGGGCCAGCGCGAAATGTCGGTCTGCGGATCGCCGGCGGCGAGTTCATCGGCTTCCTGGATTGCGATGACCTCTGGCCGTCCGACAAGCTGTCGCTGCATCTCGCGCGTTTCGCCCGAACACCTCATATGGATGTCGTTTCCGGCTTCGTCAGCTATTTCGATCGGCAGATGACGGATACTCCCGCACCCGATCCAGCGGCGATAACAGAAGAACTTTTCCATGTTCATCTGGGTGCAACCCTTTATCGCCGGACAGTCTTCGACCGGGTCGGGATGTTCGACGAAAACTTGCTGTATTCCGAAGACGTGGACCTCATGCTCCGGATTCGCGAAGCCGAAATTCCGATGACGATCCTGAACGCGGTGACCCTGTGCTACCGCCGGCACGCGGAGTCGATGACGAGCACTTATACGGTGGAAGAAAAGCGCGACTTCAACCGCGCCCTGATGTTGTCGCTCATGCGTCGGCGCAAGAGCGGCAGCACAAAGCCGTTGCCTCCCTTCAAGCATCTGATGGAGGAGTGAGTGGAAACGCCGTATTTCAGCGTCATCATTCCTGCGTGGAACGCGGCCACCACGCTTCATGAGACGCTCGACAGCATCGCGGAGCAGAACGACCTTTCGCAGCCGGAGGTTATCGTCGTCGATGACGGCTCGAGCGACCGCACGGTCGAGGTTGCTCAGTGCCATGCTTCGCATCCGCGCATAGTTAGAAAGGCCAACGGGGGAGCGCCGTCCGCATTCAATGTCGGCATAAAAGCCGCCCAGGGCGCGGTTCTTGCGTTCCTCGATGCCGACGACCTCTGGACGCCCGACAAGCTGGCCTTACAGAGGGCAGCGCTGGATTCCGATCCCTCGCTGGACGCCGTGCTTGGCCACAGCGAAACCTTCGAAAGCCCGGAATACCCCGCCGAAGCCTTTCACTCTCTCCACTATAAGAAAGGCCGCTATCCGGGCTACCTGGCGAGTTCGCTTGCGGTGCGGCGAAGCGCTGTCGAGCGGCTCGGCATCCTGTTCGATGAAAGCCTGCGCACTGGCTCCTTCATAGATTGGTACCGCAGAGCTATTGCCGCTGGCATGAAAATGACCATGCTGGACGAGACGGTTCATCGACGTCGCATTCGACCAGGCACGTTGTCCAGAAGGGTAGCCGTCGCCGGCGGCGCACCGGCCGGCATGGCATCTGATTTTCTTGAAATCGCACGCCGGGCGATCATGGCCAAGAGGGGTGATGATGATGGAGAAAGAGGGGGGCAATGAATTGGCCTCTCTGGTACCCGTCTCTTGATCGCGCCTGGCCCGCTGGCGATCACGAGCGCCTCCTGCTGGCCGCGGTGCACATCGATCCGGTGGCGGCCGAGAGGCAACTGCGCGCTTGGATCGGCACGCACGACCTGAACGACTGCACATTCAGCGAGCAGCGGTTGATCCTCGCCGCCTGGAACAGGCTCGGACCCGGTTTGAGGGATCTGCCGGATGCGCCGAGGCTTGCCGGGCTTCAACGGATGCTGTGGACGCGAACCATGCTTCTGATGCGAGAGTGCCAACCGGCATTCGCGGCGCTGGCTGCGGCGGACGTGCCGATGATGCTCATCAAGGGAGCCGCGCGTGCCGCTGATCCCGTTGGACGGGGTGGACGCTCGTTCCACGACCTCGATATCGTGGTCCCGAGGAACCGGCTGGGCGATGCCCTGGGCGTGTTCATTGAACTGGGCTGGGAGCCGTCGAGCGGTTCCAGCGCCGTGCGGATGCTGACGCTGGCAGGACGGCTGCGCAGCGTCAATCTTCACAAGGGCCGCTACGGCGACATCGATCTTCACGGCTGCATCTTTCGTCCGGGCCAGGGCAGTCTCGGCGACGATGACCGGGTCTGGGCGCGGGCCAGGCCGGTGGAGTTCAATTCGGTGGCCTGCGGACTGCCGGTCCGGGAAGACCTGGCGGTGATCGCCATCGCCAATGGCGGTCTCGATGCCCATGCCAACAGCGACTGGCTGGTCGATCTGTCCCGCCTGATCGTTGAATCCGGTTTCGATTGGAGGCTGTTTTCCGACGAAGTTCTCGCCCGCGACATTGTGGTGCCGGCAGTGATCGCGCTTGGCTGGTTGAAAGCGCGTGCAGGCTATGCGGTTGACGCAGAGGCGATGAGACGCTTCGAGGCGGCTCTTCCCGGGCCGATGGCCGCGTGGATGGCTTTCGTTCAAGCAAGGCCCAGGCAAAGTGAGACTCCTGCCGGTGCCGCCCTTCGTTGGCTTGCAAAGACGCGTCGCAAGTCGCTTGAGCTGGCCGAGTCCGAACCACGCGGCGAGCAGAAACCGAGACCGCGCCTGAAGACGAAATTCAGCAGGGGTTTGCCTGCCGGCCAGGGCGTGCTGCGCGCCGATCTGCCTCTCCCCGATCGCGCCGGCATTTTGCGCTTGCACATCCGATTGCCGGCGTCGGTGAAATGGCGGCGTCTCGCCTTCGAGATCAACAGCGACGCCGAGCATGTTGCCGCCTTCCATGTGCGCCCGAAGCTTCCGCGCGCGGAGACCGCATTGGAGGTCTTTTGCGAAATCCAGCTTGACACTCCCCCTGGCGCGACAAGGGTCTGGCTTGAAAGCCGGCCGCTGCGATCCGCACGAATGCTGACCGAGGAGAACGCCGCGCGCTACGCCGCGCCCCGCTTTTGGCTGATCAGCTCGGAATTTCGTCCCGACGCCCCTCCGGAGGCGCTCATCGACGGCATTTCACGCAAAGACCCCGCAAAGGGGACGCGATGAAAGGCTTGCTGATCTTGTCGAAGGATGGAGCGGCTCGACTTGGCTGTCGCCGAAGGTGGTATCGCGGCAGCGCCTTCCCCTTGGCGATCGCTATTCCGCCGGCTCGGCAGTCGCAGTCGGCAGGCCAGGCTTGCCGGCCTGGGAAGGATTTCGCCTGACATAGGCCGCCTTCAGCGTCTCCGACGTGTCGCGCGAGCCGTCATGGCTCCAGCCCGGCGGCTGGATGAGGTAGTTCAAGCGCTCACGAAGCGTTAGCGCCGGCGCCAGCGCATCCCTGAACATGCCGATCCATTCGTGGAACGCCACCTTCAGCGGGTTGAAGGTGCCGATGTTCTTGACGATGCCGTAGCGCGGCCGGTCTTCCTCCAACTCCTCGACGAAGGTGCCGAACATGCGGTCCCAGATGATCAGCGTGCCGGCATAATTGGCGTCGAGATAGCGCGGATTGGTGGCGTGGTGGACGCGGTGGTGCGAGGGCGTGTTGAAGACGAACTCGAACCAGCCCCACATCTTGCCGATCGTCTCGGTGTGGATCCAGAACTGCCAGACCAGGTTGAAGCCGAAGACGAAGGCGATCACCGCCGGATGGAAGCCGGCGAGCACCAGCGGCGCCTGCAGGATGAAGGTGAAGGTGAACAGTCCGGTCCAGCTTTGTCTCAGCGCTGTCGAGAGATTGTAGTGCTGGCTGGAGTGATGGTTGACATGCTCGGCCCACACCCAGCGCACGCGGTGCGCTATGCGGTGATAAACATAATAGCGCAAGTCATCGAGCAGGAAGGCAGCGACGAACACCCAGATCGACAGGCCGAGATTGAAGAAGCGGAATTGCCACAGCCACAGCAGCGCCCAATAGGACAGGACGCCGAGCAGCAGGCCGGCGACGACATTGCCGGTCCCCATCATCAGGCTGGTCAGCGTGTCGCGCGTCTCGAATGATCCCTTGGCGCGGCCGGTGCGCACCAGCCAGAGCTCGATCAGGATCGCCGCGACGAAGAAAGGAATCGCAAGCTGGGTGACCTGCGGGAAATTATACTCGTCCATCACGCCGCCTCCCGGATCCAATCGCTGGTCTGCAGGGCCGCCGCCACGGCTCGCGCATCGGCTTCGCCGTCAAAGACGAACCTGCCGCCCTTCCAGGTGAAATCGTTGAGCCGCAGCGACACCGCTTTCCCTTCCCTCGCCAGCGCCAGAATGTCGTGCGGCGTGACGATGCGCGTCAGAAAGCAGTCGCCGATGCT
Source organism: Mesorhizobium sp. M2E.F.Ca.ET.219.01.1.1 (assembly GCF_004016445.2). Taxonomy (GTDB): domain Bacteria; phylum Pseudomonadota; class Alphaproteobacteria; order Rhizobiales; family Rhizobiaceae; genus Mesorhizobium. Next base: position 1,681,009 of record NZ_SADT02000001.1, on the reverse strand, counting down.
CTGGACAATGCCGCAGCGTCGCGGGCCGAGGTCGAGAAACGCGGCATGATTGTCGGCGTTCAGCCGCACAGCGCCAGGCTTCTCATCGGGAAAATCCTCGGCAAAGCGTGCGAGCGCCTGATCGGCGCCGGCAAGCGTCGCGGTTGTCGTGCCGCCGGTGAAATGCACGGCTGCGACCGACAATGCGATGCCGAACACGACTAGGACGACAAGGACTGGCAGGCTCATGGAAACGCGGCTCCTCCGGCGGCCCGCATTTCTTTGACGCGGGTCCACGCGACAGAACCCCTAGCACGATTGACGTTTACGTCAAAGGGGCCTCCAGCCCCGCATCGCGTGACGCAAGAGCAGCCAGTGCCGGCGCAGGATGGAAAGCGTCGCCGTGGCGCTGAGTGGCGACCTGCTCGTCTCCATTCTGTCGAGATAGGCGCGGGTCAGCGCCAACGGCAGGAAGGCCGGCCGCAACGAAACGGGAAGCGCCGCCGCACCTTTCTCGAACGCGTTGAGATGCTCCCGCGCCAGCGCGATCATCGCCACAACCGCGCGCTCGGCGGCGGCCCCGCCCCGGCCCTTGATGAACTCTTCCGGCGTCATGCCGGCTGCAGCAAGGATTTCTGCGGGCACGAAGCACTGGCCGCGCCGACGGTGCAGCGGCAGCAAAAGCAGCAGGCCAGTGATGGCCTGCGCGCAACCGGCCCGGCCGGCCAGTTCGGCAAAGCCTGGCGCCGCCACCGGATCGAGCACCAAGGCCGCAAGCTGGATCAGCGCTGCGGCCGTTTCGCCGCAATAGCCCTCGAGGTCGGTCCGCGACGGCATTGGATCGTCATAGAGATCGAAGATCCGCGCTTCGAGCATGTTCTCGAAAGCAGCCTTCGGAAGGTGGTGAGCGGCGATCGTCGCGCGCAACGCATCGGCGGTCGGGTGGCCTGTCCCGGCATCCCCGTCGGCTGCGATGACGTCGCGCCACCATTGCAGCCTGACCTCGCCCGGCAGCGGCTCGTGGATGCGATCGCGCACGCCGGCGATCTCGGCATTGAAGGCGTAGAGCGCAAGCAGCGCGCCGCGCTTGTCGGCCGGCGCGTAGAGCGCCGATAAATAGCGGTCATGGTCGGCGGCGCGCACCGCGTCCATGACGATGTCGCCATTGTCGACGATGTCGGGCGTGTCGGCCATTCAGTCGACGGCGATCAGCGCGGCGGCGACGGCGCGGTCTTCGGCGAGCAGAACATTGTAGGTCCGCACCGCCGCGCCCGTCGACATCGGGTCGGCGGAGATGCCGGCCTCCTTGAGCGCGGCGCGCAGCGCCGCCGGCAGCGGCCGCAAATCCTTGCCCATGCCGACCAGCAGTATCTCCACTCGGTCGGCTTCGGCGAGCAATTTGTCGAAGTCCGAGGCCTTCAGCGCCAGCGGATCGGCAGGTTCCCAGCCATGGATGCCCGACGGCATGACAAGCAGCGATCCGCGATGCGACATGTCCGCGAAGCGGAAGCCGCCATTGCCATAGGCCTCGATCGCCGCCTTGCCGGGGAAATGCGCCTCGCGGATGATGATGCCTTTGGCCATGGATCTAGAGCGTAACTCATCCGGCTCTAGAGCATGATCCCGGAAATTGGGAGCCGGTTTTCGGAAAAGATCATGCTCCAACAAAAGGTTAGATCAGGAGGACGGTTGGAACGTCCTCCTGATCCGGCAGCGTCAGGTCGTCAGGGCCTTGCCGTTCACCGGCTTCTTCTCCTCTTCGGCAGCGGCTTGCGGCCGCAACCGGAACAGGATCAGCAGCGGCGCGGCGATGAAGATCGACGAATAGGTGCCGAACACGACGCCGAACAGCATCGCCAGCGTGAAGGAGCGAATGACCTCACCGCCGAACAGCACCAGCGCCAGCAGCGCGAGCGACGTCGTCACCGAGGTGAGCGTGGTTCTCGACAGCGTCTCGTTGATGGCGTTGTTCAGGAGCTGCGGCAGCGGCATCTTCTTGTATTTTCTGAGATCCTCGCGGACGCGGTCATAGACGACGATGGTGTCGTTCAGTGAGTAGCCTATGATGGTCAGGATCGCAGCCAGCGACGACTGGTTGAACTCCAGCCCAGTCAGGACGAAGAAGCCGATCGTCATCACCACATCGTGCACCGTGGCGACGATGGCGCCGACCGCGAACTGCCATTCGAAGCGGAACCACACATAGAGCAGGATGCCGACCAGCGCGATCAGCATGGCGATCGTGCCCTGCTTGGCGAGCTCGCCCGATACCGTCGGGCCGACCACTTCAACGCGACGGAAATCATACTGGTCCTGCAGCTCGCCCCGCACCTTGTCGATGACGGTCTGCTCGGCATTCTCGCCGGCATCCTGCGTGCCGACGCGGATCAGCACGTCGTTCGGCGCGCCGAACTGCTGCACCTGGATCTCACCGATGTTGAGCTCGGACAACCGGTTGCGGATGTCGCCGAGGTCGGCGTTGCCCTGCTTCGCCTGCACCTCGATCATCGAGCCGCCCTTGAAGTCGATGCCGTAATTGATATCGATGGTCAGGAAGCCGACGACCGAAAGCACCGACAACAGGCTGGACAGAGCGAAGGTCCAGCGGCGGATGCCCATGAACGGGATTTTCGTGCCCGGCGGAATGAAGGTGACCGGCGCACGCGGCAATTCCTTCGGGCGAGCGCGGCGCAGCCAGATCGCAACCAGCATGCGGGTGAAGGTGAAGGCGGTGAACACCGTGGTCAGAATGCCGATCGCATAGGTGACAGCAAAGCCTTTGACCGGACCGGTGCCGAGGAAAAACAGCACGACGGTCGCGATCAGCGATGTAACGTTGGAATCGACGATGGTCGCCAGGGCCTTGGAGAAGCCGGTGTCGATCGCCTGAATGACTGAGCGGCCGTTTCGTCGCTCCTCGCGGATGCGCTCATAGATCAGGACGTTGGAGTCCACTGCCATGCCGATGGTGAGCACGATACCGGCGATACCCGGCAACGTCAGCGTGGCGCCGAGCAGCGATAGCGCGCCCACGATCATCGCCACGTGGACAGCCAGCGCGATGTTGGCGAGGAAGCCAAGGAAGCCGTAGGCGACGAACATGAAGGCGACGACGAGGACCGAGCCGATCAAACCGGCCACCTTGCCGGCATGGATCGAGTCCTGGCCGAGGCCCGGGCCGACTGTGCGCTCTTCGATGATGGTCAATTTCGCCGGCAAGGCGCCGGCGCGCAGCAGGACGGCGAGGTCGTTGGCGCTCTCTGCCGTGAAGTTGCCCGAAATCTGCCCCGTGCCGCCAAGGATAGGTTCACGGATGACCGGCGCGGAGATGACTTGATTGTCCAGCACGATCGCAAAAGGTTTGCCGACATTCTGCTGGGTCGCCTGGCCGAACCGCGTCGCCCCGCGGGAATTGAAGGTGAACGAAACGACCGGCTCGTTGGTCTGCGAGTTATAGGTTGGCGTCGCGTTCGACAGGTCTTCGCCCGACACGATGACGCGGTTTTCGACCAGATAAGGAACGGGAGGATCATCCTGCGAGTAAAGAACGGAGTCGCCGGGCGGCGGTCGATTTTTCATCGCGTCCTGGACCGGCACCGACGTATCGACCATCTGGAAGGTCAGCTTGGCGGTCTGGCCGATGATATCCTTGAGCCTTTGCGGATTTTGCAGTCCGGGCACCTGAACCAGAATGCGATCGTCACCCTGCCGCTGCACGATCGGTTCCGTGGTGCCGAGCGCGTTGACGCGCCGCTCCACCACCTCGATCGCTTGTGATAACGCCGTCGATGTGCGGTACTTGATACCCGCATCCGTGACAGTGAACTTCAGCAACCCGGGCTCGGAATCATCGAGCGTCATCGACTGGACGGAACCACCGCTAAAGAGCCCGGCCGTGACCGGGTTGGTTATCGGCTTCAATGCATTCTTTGCGGCGTCGACCTGGCTCGGATCGTTGATACGCACCTGCACGGTGCGGCCCGTGCCGCCAAGGCCGGTATATTGAATCTTGGCGTCGCGCAGCAGCGTCCTGATCTCGTCGCGCGTCGTCTCCAGTTGATCCTTGATCAGATCGTTCTGGTCCATCTGGAGCAGGATGTGCGAACCGCCCTGAAGGTCGAGGCCGAGCGTCATCTGCCGCTTCGGCACCCAGCTCGGCAATTGCGCCAGCATGCTTGCCGGGAAGAGATTGGGCGCGGCAAGGATCACTGTGACGGCCACGGCGAGCCAGATCAGGATCATCTTCAGGCGCGAGAAATAAAGCATTCGTTCTTATCCGTTCAGGCGTACAAGCGGCAGCGTTCCGCCATCGGCGAGGTTGTCAGCTATGGTTATCATTCCGACCACGGCCGGCCCTATCGCGCTTCCTCGACGATTGTCAATCTCGCCGGCAGCGCGCCGGTGCGCAACAACACGGCGAATTCCTTGGCGCTCGCGGCCGTGAAATTGCCCGATATCTGCACGGTGCCATGCTCGATCGGTTCCCGGATGATAGGCGCGGAAATCACCTGATCGTCCAGAATCACCGCAAACGGCTTGCCGATATTCCGCGTGGTCGCCCACTTGAAACGTTGCGTACCTTTGGAATCGAGCCGGAATGCGACGACAAACTGTTCTGTCGAACTGTCGTGTGTCGCTTCCGCGTCCAGCACGCTGTCGCCCGAGACAAGCACCCGGTCTTCGACCAGATAGGGAACTGGCGGATCGTCGTGCGTGTAAAGCACCGTTGAACCGGCAGGCACCCGGCCATTGACTGCGTCGTCCACAAGCATCGAAGTATCGACCAGTTGGAAGCTCAGCCGGCCCTGCCGCGCAAGGGTCTGCGCCAGGCCGTGCAGATCCGCAACGCTTGGCGCTTGAACCAGTATGCCGTCATCCGTCAACTGGACCGCGGCATCGGCCACGCCAAGTTCGTTGAGGCGATTTTTGATGACCTCGATCGACTGAGCGAGCGCCGCAGAGGTCCGATATTTTGCGCCGGCATCGGTCATGGTGAACTTCAGCAAGCCAGGCTCGCTGTCGTCGAGCGCAAACTCCTGGACCGGACCTTCCTTGCCGGCAATGGGATCGATAACCGCCTTGAGCGCCACCATGGCGGCCTCAACCTGCGCGGCATCGCTGATGCGCACCTGAACCGTAGGGCCGGATACAACAAGGCCGTTATAGTTGATCCTCGGTTCGGCGTCGCGAAGCAGCGTCCTGATCTGATCCCGCATTGCTTCCAGCCGGCGGCTTCTTACCTGGTCCGTATCCAGGTGAAGCAGAACATGTGCGCCCGGCACCGATGCAAAAACAGCCGGCGCGCCGAAGACCATCGAGACCAGGGCAAGCCCGATCAAAACGATCTTCAGGCGCGAAAGATGGACCATATGTTGCCGTTCGTCGGAGCCCTGCCCGCGGCCATCGCCGCCGGGATTTCGCCTACTTCTTGGCGTTCTGGTTCGCCACCGGCTCGCCCTTGACACGCACGTCCGAGATCGTCGAACGCAGCGCCGTCACCTTGGTTCCGCCGCCAAGGTCGATCTCCAGTTCATTGTCGTCGATCACCTTGGTCACCTTGCCGACGAAGCCGCCGCCGGTCACCACCGTATCGCCGCGGCGCACCGCCGAAAGCATTTCCTGGCGCTTCTTCAGCTGCGCGCGCTGCGGCCGGATGATCAGAAAATACATGATCACGAAAATCAGGACAAACGGCAAAATCGAGATGAACATGTCTGGCGAAGCGCCGACGCCCTGGGCGTATGCCGGTGTAACGAACATCAAGAAACTCCTGGATGGTGAAATTCCGCCGCGGCCGCCCCGCGAAAATTTGGCCGGAATATAGTCGGTAAACTTGCCAATGCAACTGCGCTGCGAGCCCAATCCGTTGCTTTTCCAGCCGGTTGCGGCGTGCTAGAGCGTCGCAGCGGAAGCGGCTTCGAGGCCACCGAAAGATCATGCTCCAACAAAAGCTTGGGCGTGGTTCTTGCAGCGATGTCATGGAAGCTGCTCCCACGCGCTGAAAGACCTCAACAAAAAGACCCAAAATGACCGACAGCCTGGACGCCTTGAACAAAAAGCTCGACCGCCTGATCGAGGCGGTTTCCCGCCTTGCCCCGCCGCCGGTGCCGGAGACCGATCTCGGCGTGGCGGACTGCTTCGTCTGGCAGGCGGATCCCGGTTTTCTGGAGCCCGTGCGCAAGGTCAACCGCGTCGACATCGGCCTGATCCGCGGTGTCGACCGCGTGCGCGACATCCTGCTCGACAACACCGAGCGCTTCGCGTCCGGCTATGCGGCCAACAATGTGCTGTTGTGGGGCGCGCGCGGCATGGGCAAGTCGTCCCTGGTCAAGGCCGTGCATGCCACCGTGAACGCTTCGGATAAGCTCGACAAGCCGCTGAAGCTGATCGAGATTCACCGCGAGGACATCGACACGCTGCCCAAGCTGATGGGTCTGCTGAAGGCGGCTCCCTATCGCTTCATCCTGTTTTGCGACGACCTCTCCTTCGACCATGACGACACCTCCTACAAGTCGCTGAAGGCGGCGCTCGAAGGCGGTGTCGAGGGCCGGCCGGCCAACGTCATCTTCTACGCCACGTCCAACCGGCGTCACCTGCTGCCGCGCGACATGATCGACAATGAGCGCTCGACCGCCATCAACCCTTCGGAAGCGGTCGAGGAAAAGGTCTCGCTCTCCGACCGTTTCGGCCTTTGGCTCGGCTTCCACAAATGCTCGCAGGACGAATATCTCGACATGATCGACGGCTATGTCCGCTATCACGACCTGGTCATCGAACCCGAGCAATTGCGAGCCGAAGCGCTGGAATGGGCGACGACGCGCGGCAGCCGTTCCGGCCGCGTCGCTTGGCAGTTCACGCAGGACCTCGCCGGCCGGCTCGGCAAGCCGCTGAAGGATTGAATGTCACTTGGGCGGCTGCGCCCGTCGCAAGTCGCGCGGCGTCTGGCCGATCTCGCGGCGCATCCAATACGCCAGATGTGACTGGTGCGCGAATCCGGTCAACGCCGCGACCTCGCTCGTGCTGAGATCGCCGCGTCGCAGCAGGACACATGCTCTTTCCACGCGACGGCGCAACACATAGCGATGCAAGGTGACGCCCATCGCCGCCTTGAACCATGTGCGCAAATGCGAGCTGCTCGCACCGGCAACCCGGCTCAGGCGATCGATCGAAAGCGGCTCATGGAGAGCGGCCTCGATGTGCTCCAGCACACGCTTGAGCTGAGCGTCCGAAAGCCGGTTCACGCGAATTATGTCTGGGCCATCGAGGCCAAGCAGCCTCACCGCAAGCGCAGCGCCAATGCTGTCGGCAAACAAAGAGCCACTTGGTGCGCCTGCCGCGAGATCGCTCTGCAGCGCTCGAGCGAGATGCTCGATGCGCTGGTCACGAAGCAGATGGCGGGTGTCGAGCCGCGATGTCCGCGCCTTGCCGCCAAGTTCCGCGGCGACCCTTTCCATCAAGGCCGGCGGCAAGACGATCTCCATCGTCTCGAACGGCGTTTCGGCCTCGAAGCCGCCTTCCTCGCCTGCCGGCACCAGGTCGATGTCGCCGGCACGCCTGACGAAATATCGCCCGACCTGATTGCAGTAGGAGCGCGTCGCCGCGCTTGCGTGCACCATGATGCGATGGTGCGGCGCCCGGGGCAGCCGATGCACGCCTGCCTCGACATGCCGGGAAACCATCGTGACTTCGGACGTCGATCGGGCCGGGGCGAACTGCGGAGGCATGCTCTCTCGATTCATGGCGAAACCTGTTCAAGATTTGGCAATTCCCGCGCGATTTTCAACGCCGCAACCCTGTACTCCCGCCTCTCCTTCAAACATGGAAGAGAGGTTGCCATGAGTTCGTATGTTGTTGTTGGCGCAGGCCCGGTTGGGCGCGAGACGGCTCGCCTTCTTGGCGAAGAGGGCCACGATGTCATCCTGACCAGCCGAAGCGTCGGTTCGAACGCGTTGCGCAATGTGCGCTCGATACAGGCCGACGCCACGGACGCCTCGGCGCTGTCGCGTGTCTGCCGAGGCGCCGATGCTGTGTTCATGTGTGCCATGGCCACATATCATCGCTGGCCAACCGACTTTTTCCCCATAATCGACGGCACCGTACGCGCCGCGGAAGCAGTCGGCGCCAAGCTCATCGTGCTCGGAAACCTCTATGGTTACGGCAAGAATGGCGACGACCCGCTTCGCTCCGACATGCCGCTGGACCCGAATTCGAAGAAGGGAACCGCCAGGACGATCATGTGGCAGCGCGCGGCCCGCGCCAGCGTGCCGGCGATCGAGATACGCTCCAGCGATTATCTCGGGCACGGCGCGATCAGCTACTTCTCGTTGATCGCCCTGCCTTCCATCATCGAGGACAAGCCTGTCGCCTTCATCGGCGACCTCGACGCCACTCATGCCTGGACCTTCACCAAGGACGTCGCCAGGACGCTCGTCGAGGCCTCCCGCTACTCGGGCGAATGGGGACGGGCGTTTCACGTTCCCTCGCAACACGCCTCGCCCAACGAGCTCATCCGCAAAACCGCGGCGATGCTCGGTCGGGAGGCTTCCGAGACCCGTTCCTATTCCGTCTCCGAGATGGAAGCGCTGGGCATGCAGGAGCTCATCGAGATGAGGTATCTCTTCGAGAGTCCCCTGCTGGTCGATTCCTCCGACGCCGAGACGCTTCTGGGCGTGAAGGCCAGCAGCCTCGAGGACATGATCGCCGACACGCTCCGGGATCATCTTTAAGCCCTGCATCCCGCGCAACTGAAAAAGCCCGCTCCTCGCGGAGCGGGCTGAAGACGGCGGGCCGGACTGGAGGTCAGGCGGCGCGCAATTGTTCTTGTTCTATTCGAGATAGCCGGACGGATCGACCGGCGCCGAGTTCTTGCGCACTTCGAAGTGCAGCTTGGGCGAGTCGGTGGTGCCGCTCATGCCGGACAGCGCGATCTCCTGGCCGCGCTTGACCTTCTGGCCGCGCTGCACCTCGATCGAGCTTGCATGGCCGTAGACGGTGACCAGGCCGTTCTCGTGTCGCACCAGCACGGTGTTGCCGAACTCCTTGAGGCCGTCGCCGGCATAGATGACGACGCCGTTCTCGGCCGCCTTGATCGGCGTTCCTTCCGGCACGGCGATGTCGACGCCGTCCTTGCCGGAGCCGAAGCTGGAGATCACGCGGCCGCGCACCGGCCAGCGCATCTTGCCGATGCCGGTCGCATCGGGCGCCTCCGCATTGTCGTCCTCGGCCTGCTGGATGACCTTGGCATCCTTCTTCGGCGGCGTGTAGGAGGCGAGCGTCTCGGTGGTCTTGGTCGCAGGCGGCGTTGTTGCCGTCGTCACCGGATCGACCGTGGGCTTGGCGGCCGCCGGCTTGGCAGCCGCCACGACGGTGCCGCCGGCCGGAACCTTGAGCGTCTGGCCGATCTTGAGCAGCCCGGCCTGCATGCCGTTGGCCTGCTTCAGCGCCACGACGCTGACGCCGGTCTTCCTGGCGATCGACGACAGCGAGTCGCCCTGCTGGACGGTATAGGTGCCTCCGGCGCCGGCAGGCTTCGCCTCGGCGACCTGCGGCGCGGGCTTGGGATTCTTGGAACCCGTGGCCGCTGCAGACGTGTCGACTTGGGCGGCCGACTTGCCGTCCTTGACCTTCGGTTGCTGCGGCAGCACCGCGACCTTTTCAGGAGCAGGCTGCTTTGGCGTGTTCGTCGGCTTGCCTTCGGCGACCTTCGGCTCCGCCTTGCTCGAATAGGCATAGGCGGGGATGACGATCTTCTGGCCGGACCGGATGCCCTTCTTCGGATCGATCCCGTTGACCTTGGCGATGGCATCGGCCGGTACATGGTAGTGCGCCGCCAGGCCCGAAAGCGTCTCGCCGTCCCGGACGACGATCTCGGTCGCATGCGGCGCAGCACTTGCGTTGCGGACCGCATCAGGCTCGGCCGTCTTGAAGGGCTTTGCGGCCGCCGCGACGGTGCCGGTGGCCGTCCTGTCGAGATGCGGCGCGGGAGCAAGCGCCGGAGCCGGCGCGAGAGCGGGAGCCGAAACGCTACGCATCGGCTTTGCCGTAGCCGGCGCCGAGGGCGGCGGCAATTGCTGGGTCGTGACCGGCTCGAGGCTGGAGCGGCTCACCGACTGGGTGTGCGTGCCATCGACCGGCGCAGGCGCGACCGTGTCGCCCGGATAGGGCTGGTCGACATTCTGCTTGTTGATGATGGCGCGCTGATTGTTGGTGGATGACGTGAAGACGTCATCGACACCGTTGAAGCGCATCGACTGGGAACTGCACCCGGCCGCCGCGCCGGCAATCATCAGGACAGCGCAACCGCGCGCCAGATTGCGTCTGTTTGCTTTCAAGTGATTGAATTGCATCGCACTAACCCGCACAGACCCGGTACAAACTGGCCCTAATTAAAGCGCGTTAATGTTACTGCCGGGTTAACCCCTTAGAATCCGACGAAAATTTTCTTAAAACATTTCGGGCCGCATGGGACGGGCCGAGATTCAGGTCAGCCCGAGTCGAGAATGGTGGTGTCCGAGAACCGGAGCGCAGCGTACTATCAGTACGTGAGCACCGGAAGCGCGGGAGACCGCCTTTCGCAGGCTGGGCGCACCCGAATATCGGCTCGTTCCCTAGATCACCGCGGCGACGCTGCGTAGGATCGGCTGCAGCCTGACCATGCCGATGTCCTCGCGCTCGAAGCGGCTGCCGACCTTGGTGAGCTTGGCCAGGACCTGCTCGCCCTCTTCCGGGCCGATCGGCGCGATGACGACGCCACCGCTCGACAATTGGTCGAGCAGGAAGCGCGGCAGACTGTCGAAGGCCGCCCAGGCGACGATGCGGTCGAACGGCCCCTCATTGGGCAGGCCGTTGGAGCCATCGGCCTGGCGGACGATGATGTTGCTGATGGCAAGCGCCTCGAAGCGCTGCTTTGCCTGCTCGGTGAGCGTCTTGTAGCGGTCGATGGTGATGACCCGCGCCGCGAGCCGCGACATGACCGCGGCCGTATAGCCCGAGCCGGTGCCGATCTCGAGCACGCGGTTCCCCGGCTCGATGTGAAGCGCCGCGATCACGGCCGCCTGCAGATCGGCGCCCTCGATCGCCTCGCCGCATTCGATCGGCAGCATGCCGTCCGACCAGGCGATCGAATGGAACTGGGCCGACAGGAAGCCACGCCGCGGCGTCGCCTCGAACGCGGCGACCAGCGCCTTGGGCGCCGTGCCCCTGCCTCGCAGCCTGAGCAGGAAAGCGGCAAACCCTTCGCGGTCGTCGATAGCCGTGTTCATGCCAAAACCTTATTTATGACAACGCCTTGGTCAGTTGATCGCGGAGTTCATGGGCGGTGAGGTCAAGCTGCAGCGGTGTCACCGACACCAGCCGGTTGCGCAGCGCATGAAGGTCTGTGCCCTTCTTGCCTTCAACCGGCTCGCGGCCGAAGCGCAGCCAGTAATAAGGCAGGCCGCGTCCGTCGCGCCGCTCGTCGACCCAGAGGCTGTGCACCAGCTTGCCCTGCGAGGTGACGACGGTACCTTCCACCTCGTCCGGCGCGCAGTTCGGGAAATTGACGTTGAGCAGCACGCCCTCCGGCAGCGGCGTTTCCACCAGCCGCTTGAGCAGACCCGGCGCCAGCGCCTCGGTCGTCTCATAAGGAACCACGCGATCCTCGCCGACATAGGAATAGGCCTGGCTCACCGCGATCGAGCGCACGCCGAGCAGCGCGCCTTCCATGGCGCCAGCCACGGTGCCGGAATAGGTCACGTCGTCGGCGATGTTGGCGCCGGAATTGACGCCGGACAGGATGAGGTCCGGCGGCCCGGGCAGGATTTTCTTCGTGCTCATGATGACGCAGTCGGTCGGCGTGCCGCGCACGGCATAATGCTTCTCGTCGATCTTGCGCAGCCGGAGCGGCTCCGAAATCGACAGCGAGTGCGCGTAGCCGGACTGGTCCTGCTCCGGCGCGACCACCCAGACGTCGTCCGACAGCGTACGGGCGATGCGTTCGAGCGACGCCAGCCCGTCGGCGTGGATGCCGTCGTCGTTGGTCAGGAGAATGCGCATCAAGTCATTTCGCTTCGATCTTGGCGAGACCACCCATGTAAGGCCGCAGCACTTCAGGAATCGTTACGCTGCCATCCTCATTCTGGTAGTTTTCGATGACAGCTATGAGGGCGCGGCCGACCGCCGTGCCCGAGCCGTTCAGCGTGTGGACGAAGCGGTTGCCCTTGCCGTCCTTGTCCTTGTAGCGGGCATCCATGCGCCTGGCCTGGAAATCGCCGCAGACCGAGCAGGACGAGATTTCGCGATAGGCGTTCTGCCCCGGCAGCCAGACCTCGATGTCGTAGGTCTTGCGCGCGCCGAAACCCATGTCGCCGGTGCAGAGTGTCATCGTGCGGAACGGCAGGCCGAGCCGCTTCAACACTTCCTCGGCGCATTGCGTCATGCGCTCATGCTCCGCGATCGAGCTTTCCTGGTCGGTGATCGAGACCAGCTCGACCTTGTAGAACTGATGCTGGCGCAGCATGCCGCGCGTGTCGCGCCCGGCCGAGCCCGCTTCCGAGCGGAAGCACGGCGTCAGCGCCGTGTAGCGCAGCGGCAGTTTTTCATGCGCTGTGATCTCCTCGCGCACGAGGTTGGTGAGCGGCACTTCGGCCGTCGGGATCAGGCCAAGCCGGCCATCGCCATGCCGCGTGAAGAACAGGTCTTCCTCGAATTTCGGCAGCTGGTTGGTGCCGAAAAGCACCTCGTCGCGCACCATCAGCGGTGGAATGACCTCCTCATAACCATGCTCGGTGGTGTGCAGGTCGAGCATGAACTGGCCGAGCGCGCGCTCCATGCGCGCCAGCTGGCTTTTCAGCACGGTGAAGCGCGCGCCGGACAATTTCGCCGCCCGCTCGAAATCCATCATGCCGAGTGCTTCGCCAATCTCGAAATGCTCCTTCACCCAGTTCGGGCGGGTCGGCACCTCGCCGACGATGCGCTTGACGACATTGTCGTGCTCGTCCTTGCCGACCGGCACGTCCTCCAGCGGCACGTTGGGCAGCACCGCAAGCGCGTCGTTCAGCGCCTTGTCGAGCTCTCGCTCGCGCGCTTCGCCATTCTGGATGAACGCCTTGATGTCGCTGACTTCACCCTTGAGCTTTTCGGCAAGTGCTGAATCGCCCGAGCGCATGGCGTTGCCGATCTCTTTCGAGGCGGCATTACGGCGCTCCTGCTTGACCTGCAATTCGCTGAGATGCGAACGCCGCGCCTCGTCCTTGGCGACCAGATCCTCGACCGTGGACTGCGCCTCGTCAGCCGACCACGAGCGCTTCACCAGCGCCTCGACAAGGGCCTTCGGGTTGTCGCGAATCCATTTGATGTCAAGCATGCTCGATCCTCAAAGCAATGCATGTCGCCCAGAAGTGTGTCGCGGTTCTGGGACAACGACATGCATCAAAACTAAGACTTAAAGCGCGTCGCTTGAATCCGTTTCAGCGCGACGCGCTTTAAGGATCGAGGGCGTAAACCGCATCCGCCATCGATGCAAGACGGCGGATAAGCGCGCCGCCTCGATTTCCCTGCCTTGCCGCCGGTTAGGTGGACGGCGCGTCCGGTGTCTTGTCGCCAGCGACCGAGCTGTTCGTCTCCGCCTGCTCCCGCGCCAGGCGGTCGCGCGCCTGGCTGCGCTCGATCATGCGCGAGGACCAGATGGCGACCTCGTAGAGAATGATCGTCGGAATGGCGAGGCCGCACTGGCTCATCGGATCGGGCGGCGTCAGCACCGCCGCGACCACGAAGGAAAGCACGATCGCCCATTTGCGCTTCTCGGCCAGCGCCTGCGACGACAGCAGGCCCACACGCGTCAAGAGGCTGGTCACCACCGGCAGCTGGAACACCAGGCCGAAGGAGAAGATCAGCGTCATGATCAGGCTGAGATATTCCGACACCTTCGGCAGCAGCGAAATCTGCACCTGGTCGTTGGTGCCGGCTTGCTGCATGGCGAGGAAGAACCACATCACCATCGGGGTGAAGAAGAAATAGACCAACGAGGCGCCCATCAGGAACAGGATGGGCGACGCGATCAGGAACGGCAGGAAGGCGTTGCGCTCGTTCTTGTAAAGGCCTGGCGCGATGAACTTGTAGATCTGCGTGGCGATCAGCGGGAAGGCGATCACCATGCCGCCGAACATGGCGAGCTTCACCTGGGTGAAGAAGAACTCCTGCGGCGCGGTATAGATCAGCTCGACCTTGTGCGGATCGAGGCCTGCCCATTGCGTCGCCCATTTGAACGGGATCACCAGAAGGTTGAACAGGCGCTTGGCGAAGAAGAAGCAGACAAGGAAGGCGACGAAAAAGCCGCCCAGCGACCAGATCAGGCGACGGCGCAGCTCGATGAGATGCTCGATCAGCGGCGCCGACGATTTCTCGATTTCTTCCCGCTCCTTGTCCGATACGCTCACTTGGCGGCTCCCGCCGTCTTCTTGCTGTCAGCTGTCTTCCTGGCGGTCGGCTTCTTGGCCGCGGCAGGCTTTGCCTCAGCCTTGGGCGCGGGCACGGCGGCTTTGGCCGGCACTGGCGTGGCCTTGGCCGGCGCCTTGGCGGCCTTCGGTGCCGTTGCCGTTTTCGCCGCTGCGCCGGTCGTCTTGGCCCTTGTGGTCGCCGCTTTCTTCGCCGGCTTGACCGCCAGCGGGGCCTCCGAAACCGATGCCGTGACAGAGGCGTCGGTCATGGCAGGGAAGATCGGGGCGGCCGGAGCAGGCTCGGTTACGCCGACGCCGGGCATGTCCGTCGCGCCGTTCTTGAGCGGCTCGGCCGCCTGCGGCGTCTCTGCCGCCGGCGCCGTCGGATCGGCGGCCGGCTTTGGCTTCATCATCGTGTCGACGCCGGCCCGCACATCGGCCGCTGCCTGCTCGAACGGATTGAGCTGCTTGCGCACCTCGTTCATCGGATTGAGGCTGCGCAGACTGTCGATCGAACTCTTGACGTCGTCGAGTTCGGCTTCCTTCAGCGCTTCGTTGAACTGCTTCTGGAAGTCGCCGGCCATGGCGCGCAGTTTCGCCGCGGTGCGGCCGAAGGTGCGCAGCATGTTGGGCAAATCCTTGGGCCCGACGACCACGATCATGACGACCGCGATCACCAGCAGTTCGCTCCAACCGACTTCGAACATGGCAATCTATTCCGACGAGTGCATGCCGCCCGCACATGCGAAGCGGTTTTGGGACAACGGCATGCTCAAACCAACAATCGGATCAGCTCTTGCTGACCTTTTCCTTGCCCGGCGAAACAGTCTCGTCGGCGCGGTGCTCGACGGTCCGCTTGTCGTCAACGTCGTCGTCAGCCATGCCCTTCTTGAAGCTCTTGATGCCCTTGGCCATGTCGCCCATCAGCTCGGGGATCTTGCCGCGGCCGAACACCAGAAGCACGATGACCAGCACGATCATCCAGTGCCAAATCGAAAACGAACCCATAACGATCTCTCTCGAATGTTTTCCCTCGGCGATGATCTATGCGTTTTCGCTCGGGGATTCAAACACAACCGCAATGAAGTTGATAAAATGGCTAGCGGATGTCACGCACTTTCGGCGTGAGCGCCTTGCTACGAATCCGCGCAGGCCTTGCTAATAGACCATTCGTGCCGGTTCCGCGGTCACTCTTCCGTGACGCGCGGCGTCAGCAGCCCGAGCTCCTCGAGATCGATATCGGTCAATTCATCCTCGTCCTCGGTCAGCGCGTCGGGATCGGCCGGCGGCACCGGCATCGAGAAATTGGCCGGCATGCGCGTCGAGAGCAGGCCAGCGCCCTTCAGCTCTTCCATGCCGGGCAGATCGCGGATCTCCTCCAGCGCGAAATGGTCCAGGAAGGCATCGGTGGTGCCATAGGTCACCGGCCGCCCAGGTGTGCGGCGGCGGCCGCGCATTCTGACCCATTCCGTTTCGAGCAGCGTGTCGAGCGTGCCCTTGGAGGTCTCCACGCCCCGGATGTCCTCGATCTCGGCGCGCGTGACCGGCTGGTGATAGGCAATGATCGCCAGCACTTCGAGCGCCGCGCGCGAGAGCTTCCGTTGCTGGACGGAGTCCCGGCTCATCAGGAAAGCCAGATCGCCGGCGGTGCGGAAGGCCCAGGCATCGCCGACCCGCACCAGATTGACGCCGCGCTTGGCATAGATCTGCTGCAGATCGGCCATCGCGGCGGCGATGTTGACGCCTTCAGGCAGACGCGCGGCAAGCTGCTTTTCGCTGACCGGCTCGGCGCTGGCGAAAACGATCGCCTCGGCCATGCGCACGGCTTCCGACAATTGCAGCCGCTCGGCGGGATTCTCGATCGAACCCTGCTCGGCCATTTCGTCTTCCGGCTCATCCTCGACCCTGAACGGGATGACCGAAGCGTTGGCGCGTTCGCTCATGATACCACCTCGACTGCCCTTGCACCTTGCGCGCGGCTGCGCAAATAGATCGGCGCGAACACCTGGTCCTGCCGCACTTCCAATTTGCCCTCGCGCACCATTTCGAGCGTCGCGGCGAAGGAGCTTGCCATGGCCGTGCGCTTCTCTTCCGGCGCCGCCAGATATTCGATCAGGAAGCTGTCGAGCGCCGTCCAGTCGCCGATCGAGCCGACCAGCCGCGCCAGCACCTCGCGCGCATCCTTCAGCGACCACACGGCGCGCCGGGCGATCGTCACATTGTTGATCGCCTGCCGCTGCCGCTGTTGCGCGTAAGCGGTGAGCAGATCGTAGAGCGAGGCCGAAAAGCGGTTGCGCTTCTCGACGATCACCATTTCCGGCATGCCGCGCGCGAAGACGTCGCGACCGAGGCGGTTGCGGTTGACCAGCCGCGCCGCGGCGTCGCGCATGGCTTCCAGCCGCTTCAGCCGGAATTGCAGCACCGCCGCCAGTTCCTCGCCGCTTTCGCCCTCCTCGCCCGGCTGTTTCGGAATCAAGAGCTTCGACTTCAGGAAGGCGAGCCATGCCGCCATCACCAGATAATCGGCGGCCAGCTCGAGCCTCAGCGCCCGCACCTTTTCGATGAAGGCCAGGTACTGCTCGGCCAAAGCCAGGATCGAAATGCGCGCCAGATCGACCTTCTGGTTGCGGGCAAGATGCAAGAGAAGATCGAGCGGGCCTTCGAAGCCTGCCACGTCGACGACCAGCGACGGGTCGCCGGTCAGGCGTGAATCGTCGTTCTCGGCCCACAGACGGTCCATCGGTGCGGCCTTCGCGGCCTTGCCTTCCAATGTCTCCGCCACTCGCCTTTCGTCCCTTCGGTTCAGGCCACCGCTTCGAAATAGGTGGCAAATTCCGCGCGTATCGCCGTTTCGTCGGCGACGTCGCGATCCTTTATATAGGTCAGCGCCCGCTCCGCGCGCTGCAAGGATTTGCCCGACAGCGCCGTCGTGCGCGACGCGATCCCCGACATTTCCTCGAAAACGCCGTTGCAGTGAAGGACGAGATCGCAGCCGGCCGCAAGGATCGAGGCCGCCTTTGTCGGGAAATCCCCAGAAAGTGCCTTCATCGACGTGTCGTCGCTCATCAGCAGCCCGTCGAAGCCGATCTCGCCGCGGATCACCTGATCGACGACCTTGGCGGACGTCGTCGCCGGATTGTCCGGGTCGACGGCGCTGTAGACGACATGCGCCGTCATCGCCATCGGCAGCTGGTTAAGCGCCTTGAACGGGGCGAAATCATGCCGGCGCAACGCATCGAGCGGCGTATCGACGGTCGGCAGCGCGAAATGCGTGTCGGCAAAGGCGCGGCCGTGGCCGGGAATATGCTTCATCACCGGAAGCACGCCACCGGCCATCAACCCCTCGGCCGAGGCCCGGCCAAGCTCGATCACGGCATTGGGCTCCTTGCCATAGGCGCGCGCGCCGATGACGTCGCTGGCGCCTTCCACCGGCACGTCGAGCACCGGAAGGCAGTCGGCGGTGATGCCCAGGCGGGAAAGATCGAAGGCATGCAGCCGCGCCAGCAGCCAGGCCGCGCGGCGGCCGGCCTCGCGATCATCGCGCCACAACGCGCCAAGCGCACCCCCGGCCGGATAATTCGGCGCCAGCGGCGGCCGCAGGCGCTGCACCCTGCCGCCTTCCTGGTCGATGAAGACAGGGGCATCCGGGCGCCCGACGCAGTCGCGCATCGCGGCGACGAGGTCGCGGATCTGCCCGGCCTCGCCGATGTTGCGCGCAAACAGGATGAAACCCCAGGGACGTTCGTCCCGATAGAAGCGGAGCTCGTCTTCGGTGAGGGATTTCCCGGCGCAGCCGAGGATCATGGATTTTGATTCGCTCATGCATGGAAGCTTAAGACTTTGAGCGAGCAAAGGGAATCACCCCTGCCCTCCGACCGGTCAAAGCCCACAACCGTCCACAACGAAAAGCCGGCGCGGCCTTTCGGCGGCGCCGGCTTTGGAAGCTGAAATCTATCAGCGCGACACGAAGCAGTTGCCGCCGGCGGCCTTGTAGCTCGTGCAAAGATTGATCGCATCGTTGCGCGACTGCGCCGGGACACGGACGCGGTAGAAGGTGCCCTTGCCCGCGACCTCGGCCTTGACGATGTTGGCGGTACGGCCGGAGAGCACGCTGCCATAGCGGCGCTGCAGATCCTGATACGTCGACTGGGCGCTTTCGACCGTCGGCTGCGAGGCGATCTGCATCGACCATGAGCCGCCGCGGGCTGCCGCCGCCGGATCGATGGAAGCGACCTGGTCCGGCTTGACCTCGCCGACGATATCGACCGGCTGGTCGGACGGGCGCGCCGGCGCCACCGGCACCACCGCCGGGGTGTTGGCCGACTGCGCCTTGGCTTCAGCCTTCTTCGTGGGCTTCGCAGGCTTGACGGTCGCCGCATCGGCCTGGCTCGTATCGGCTTGGCCCGCATTGGCCTGGCCCGTATTGGCCTGGTCCGTGTCGGAAGCAACGGTTCCCGTCTGCTGACCGTCGGAGGCCGGCGCGACATGCTGCGGTGCCGGATCGCTCGGCTCGGCCGCCGCGACCTTCGGCGCGGCCGGAGCCGGATCCTCGCGCGGCACCAGCGAGCCGTCAGGCTTGACCATCATGGTCTTCACCTTGCGCGGCGCGACGGCGACGACATCGTTGTTGTTGGCGGTGTTGGCCTCATCCTGCTGCAGCACCTGGGCGATGCGGTCTTCGGACTTCGGCGCCGGTGCCGCCGGCTGCGTGCTTGCCGGCGCGGCCGGCTGGACACTTTCGGGTGCAGCCGCCTGCTCGACGCCGGGCAATGCCGTGTTCGAACCGCCAGCGGCGTCAGTGCCGGCCGCGGCGTCGTTATCGTTGGGCGAAAGATCGACCACGCGGCTCGGCGGCGGTTCCTTCGAGGCCAGGTCCACGGGCTGCTCGGTGGTGTTCACCAGCTTCTGCTGTACCGGCTCGGCGGGCTTGGCCGCGCCGCCGCCCTTGGCGACCGCGTCATAAACCTTGTTGTCCTGGTTCGGCACCACCGCGCCACCTGGATTTTCGGGCTTCACCTTGATCGGCGAATTGTCGGCCTTGACGATCACCGGAGCCTCGCTGCCGCCCTTGCCGCCGAAGGAGAAGGCCAGCGCGCCGAGGCCGCCGAGAACCACCACGGCGCCGACCAGGGCCGCGATCATCATGCCGCGACGGCGCGGCTGCGCCGCTTCGCGTTCGCCAAGCCCGGGGATCGCCATCGACTCTTCGAGCTCAGGATCATAGTCGAGCTCATCGGCGGCGAACTCGTCCTGCTGCTGTACCGGCCGGCTGCCGGGCAGATCGTCGGCGTCGTAATCATTGGCGGCCGCGAAGGAAGCCGGAGCGGCCGGAGCCGCCTGAGCCTCGGCCCGCAGGTCGCGACGGTCATAGCCGTTGAAGCCGGCGCCGTAGGTTTCGTCGTCATAGCCGCGGTTCTGCACGGGCGCCGATGCGATCTCCGTCGCGTTCATGTCGGTGAGCAGGCTCGCGAATTCCGCGTCCAGATCGTCATAAGCGGCGGCGGCCGGCTGATCCTCCTCGAAGCTGAGCTCCGGAATGTCGAGGTCGTCCGCGAGCGCGACCACGCGCTCCGGAACATCGACGGTCTCGACGTCCGGCACCTCGTCATGCTGGCTGGGCTGCGGCGTGGCCATCGGGGCCTGCGCCGGCTTGGCATAGGCGGAATAATCCGGTGCCGGCTCGTTGCGATAAGCAGGCGCGGTCATCTGCAGCGGCACTGAAGGCGCTGCCATCTGCACCGGCGCCGCGGGGGCCGGCTGTGCCGCAAACGAGGCTTGCACAGGCGGAGCGGCGGTCGGGGTCGAACGGCTCCACGACCTTGTCTGCTCGACCGGCGTCGGATGTATCCAATCGGACGAATTTGCCGGAGACTTCGCCCTGGCGGCCGCCTGCTCGGTCTCGATACTCTTGGCGAAAGCAGCGCCGAACGCGTCGTCGTCGAATTCAATGCCCTGTTCGGCCGCAGAAGACTCGGTCCCGGAGGGTTCGGCCCTGGCCGAGGGCGCAAAATCCTGGCGGTCGAGCTCGCTGGCGAGCAGGTCGTCCAGATCGCTCTCGACCGGCTGAGCATCCTGCCTGTCCTGCGCCGGCTGGTGCTCGTCGAGATCCCAGTCGAGATCGTCGGCGGTCGCGTGCCCACCGGCGTGGCTCTCTGGTTCGGCAACCAGTCGTGGCGCGGGAGCAGGCTCCTTGATCGTGGGCATCGGCCGCGCGGTCATGGCGCCGAGCAGCGCGTTGAGCTCGTCCTCCAGGCTGCGCTCGCTGGCGGCCGGCTTTGCCGGTTCCACTGCCGCAACCGGAGCAGCGGCGACTGGTGGGACCGGAGCGGCAACGACCGGGGCCGGCGCGGCCGGCTGCAATACGGCGGCGGGCTCGACGGCCGGAGCTTGCGGCTCTTCGTTCAGCGCGTCGCGGAAGCTCAGCTCGAAATCGTCATCGAGGGTCAGCGCGGCGGAAGGTCCGGGCGCGACGGGTTCCGGCTCAGCGGCAAAGTGGGCGGCCTCCGCCTCTTCCACCGGCGCAGGCTCGTCGCCGAGCGACAGCTCCGGCTCCTGAAGGCCCTGATCCTGGCCGAGATTGATGTCATCGCTCAGCGCCTGGTCGAAATGACCGGCGAAATCATCCTCGGAAATCAGCGGAGCGGCTGCATGAGCTTCGACCGGCTCGACGGCCTGCGCATGCTGCTCGGGCTCATGGCTTTCAAACGACAGCTCGTCTTCGAGCGATATCTGGACCGCGCTATCGAAATCGGCGTCGAACGCCTCCTCGCTCGCGGCCTGCATGGCTTCGACGGCATCCTGACGGGCGTCCGCCGGCTCGTGATGGTCGAGCCGGAAATCCTGGTCCAGCGAAGCCGCCATTTCATGATCGATCGGAAGCTCATCTTCGACCGGCGAGATATCGAGCGAACTGGCGACGGCCTTGTCGAAATCATCGTCGAAAGCGACTTCCGGCTCGGGAGCTGCCTGCGGCTCCGGCGCGAAACGCTCAGATGCGAAATGCGCCTCTGGCGCGGCTTCCGGCTCAGCGGCGACCTGCGGTTCTGGAACGAACTGCGGCTCCGGCGCGGGCGCCACGGCGAAGTCGGCGTGATCAGCCGCGTCGTCAAAAACGAAATCCTGCTCGAAGGACGCCGTCAGCTCGTCGTCATTCGCGGCGGTGCTGGCGGCCTCGAAGGCCGGCTCACGGCTGATCTGATGGATGGCAGCCTGCTGAGCGACCGGCGCGCTTTCCTCGACGGAATCGAACTCGCCCATCAACTCCTTCTCGAGGTCGATATCGAAGTCGTCCGCCGCAGGAGCCTGGTTAGCCGGCATGGTTTTCTCGGCCGCGGGGGCCGGCTGCCTGACCGGCTGGCGCGGATCGAAACCCATGATCCGGGTCAGCTCCGCGAACGGATCATCGTCGGCGATATTGTTGTGGTCGGCTGCTTTCAGCGGGGTTCTGTCTGCCATTATTGTTCCCGAACTCGCACACAGTCGGACGCCATGGACGTCGCGCAGGGTTGGCCCTTACCAGCGCAATGTGGGCAAAAGGTGACAGGTTTTTTAGTTAAACCTAACGCATTTCGGTAGGCGCGTCAGCCCCGATCAGCGTCAGGCCGGAGGTCAAGACATCCGAAACAGCCTGCACCAGCCCTAGTCTGGCATAAGTTGATTCTCGGTCGTTAACCTTAACAAAACGTAAGTCCTGGTTGTCGTGGCCGCGATTCCACTGTGCATGGAAGCCTGAAGCCAGGTCATAGAGGTAGAATGCAAGCCGGTGCGGCTCGAGCGAAAGCGCCGCGGATTCGATCAGCCGCGGATATTCAGCCAGCTTCCGGATCAGCGCGATTTCGCCCTCGTCGGTCAGCGCCGCCACCGAGGCCGTGAGCCGGTTGCGGTCGAAATTCGCCTCGCCAAGCTGTTCGCTCGCCTGCCGGAAAACCGAATGGCAGCGCGCCGAAGCGTACTGGACATAGAACACCGGATTGTCCTTCGACTGCTCCGTCACCTTGGCAAAGTCGAAATCGAGCGGCGCGTCGCTTTTCCGGTAGAGCATCATGAAGCGGACCGCATCGCGGCCAACCTCTTCGATGACGTCACGCAAAGTGACGAAATTTCCTGCCCGTTTGCCCATTCGGACCGGCTCCCCGTCCCGAAACAGCTTGACCAGATTGCAAAGCAGAACCGTCAGCTTGACCTTGTCATCGGCAACCGCGCGCGCCAGCGCCTCCAGCCGCTTCACATATCCGCCATGGTCTGCGCCGAGCACATAGATCAGGTCGACGAAGCCGCGCTCGACCTTGTCCTTGAGATAGGCGACGTCGGCGGCAAAATAGGTGAACGAGCCGTCCGACTTGACCAGCGCCCGGTCCATGTCGTCGCCGACCGCGGTTGAGCGGAACAAAGTCTGCTCGCGGTCTTCCCAGTCGTCCGGCTTCTCACCCTTCGGCGGCGGCAGCGTGCCCTTGTAGATATGCCCTTTGAGCGTCAGGTCGGCGATCGCAGCCCGGATCTTCCTGGCGTTGTCGGCATGCAGCGTGCGCTCTGAGAAGAACACGTCATGGTGCACATTAAGCAGCGCCAGATCCTCGCGGATCATCGCCATCATCGCATCGATCGCGCGATCCTTGACGATCGCCAATGCTTCGTCGTCCGGCATCTGCAGCAGGCTGCGGCCGAATTCCTTGGCCAATGCCTGGCCGACGGGAACTAGGTAGTCACCTGGATAATAGCCAGGCGGGATCTCGCCGATGTCGTCGCCGAGGGCCTCCCGATAGCGCAACAGCACAGACCGGCCGAGAACGTCGATCTGGCCGCCCGCGTCGTTGATGACATATTCCTTGGTCACGTCGTAGCCAGCGAAGGCCATAAGGTTGGCGAGCGCATCACCGACGACGGCGCCGCGGCAATGGCCGACATGGAGCGGGCCGGTCGGGTTGGCCGAGACATATTCGACATTGGCCTTGCGGCCGCCGCCGATCTTCGAGCGGCCATAGTTGCGCCCTTCGCCGAGCAGCGCCGCCAGATGCGTATGCCAGAAGCTGTCCTTCAGCCTGAGGTTGACGAAGCCTGGTCCGGCAACGTCGGCCGAGGCGATGTCTGCATCGGCCCTCAGCACCTCGACGAGCTTTTCCGCCAAAGCGCGCGGGTTCTGTCCGGCGGGCTTGGCCAGCACCATCGCCGCGTTGGTGGCGAGATCGCCGTGGCTGGCGTCGCGCGGCGGTTCGACCGTGATGCGTGACAGGTCGAGGGCGGCCCCATCCTTGTCCTTCAGGTCAAGGGTTTCGACGGCTTTTACGATCCGCGCGTTGAAATCGGCGAAGATATTCATTGGAAGTGCTCTGGGCTTTAAGAGGCGACCGGCTCAATGGCCGGCAAAATCGAGGCTCGCCCTAGCTCAAATCCGGCGTATGGTCAAACAGACGCCGATGTTCCTTCAGCGCATAGGTGTCGGTCATGCCTGCCAGGAAGTCGGCAACGCTGCGCGCCTTGATGCGATCCTCGGCCCGATCGAGCCCCTCGCGCCAGCCGTCGGGCATGGCGCGCGGATCGGCGAAATAGACGTCGAACAGCTCGCGCACGATGCGCTCGGCTTCGGAGCGCACGCGCATCACCTCGGCGTGCCGGTAAAGATGCTTGTAGAGAAAGGCCTTCAGTTCCTTCTCGGCCGCCGCCATGCCTGGCGAAAATGTCACCAGGGTCTCGCCCGCCATCCGCACCGCATCGGCGCTGTCCGGCTTCAGGCGTTCGATATTGGCGGTGGTCGATGCGATGACATCCTCGACCATCAAGGTGATCTGCCGGCGCATCAACTCGTGGCCGGTGCGGACATCGTCAAGCTGGGGGTATTTGGCGCGCACGCCCTTCAGGATCGAGCCCGGCAGCCCGACGCCTCCCAGCATGTCCAGCGTCAGCAGACCGGCGCGCAGGCCATCGTCTATGTCGTGGGTGTTGTAAGCGATATCATCGGCGATCGCGGCGCACTGCGCCTCGATGCCGGCGAAACGGTCGAGCTCGAGATCATGCAGTTCGGAATAGTCGCGGATCGCCTGCGGTACCGGACCTTTGAGCCCCTTCCCGCTCGCGTCGGTCAATGGACCGTTGTGCTTGACCAGCCCTTCCAGCGTCTCCCAGGTGAGGTTCAGCCCGTCGAATTCGGCATAGCGCCGCTCAAGCCGCGTGACCACGCGCAGCGACTGCGCATTGTGATCGAAGCCGCCCCAGGCGGCCATCTTCTCGTTGAGCGCGTCCTCGCCTGTATGCCCGAACGGCGTGTGGCCGAAATCATGCACCAGCGCCACGGCCTCGGCGAGATCCTCGTCGCCGCGCAAGGCCCGCGCCAGGGCACGCGCGATCTGCGCAACCTCGATCGAATGCGTCAGCCGCGTGCGGTAATGGTCGCCCTCATGCGCGACGAAGACCTGGGTCTTGTGCTTCAGCCGGCGGAAAGCGGTGGAATGGATGATGCGGTCGCGATCGCGCTGAAAGGGCGTGCGCGTCGGGCTTTCGGCCTCCGGGAACAGGCGCCCGCGCGAACGCGCCGGGTCGCTCGCATAGACGGCGCGCGGCCGGTAGCCGAACCCGATGTCGCCGAGAGCATCCTTGCCCCGCTGCTCTTCCATTGACCCGCCAGTTGACTTGGCCCCGCCTGCTTCATACCTATCATGTGAAACCGAAAGCAAGGTGACGCCGATGGGCGCGGATGCCAAGACTGCCATGAAGGTCGAAATGACCGACGCCGCGGCAAAGCGGATCGCCAGGATCGTGGCCGGCGAACCCGGCAAGACGGCTCTGCGCGTCTCCGTGGAAGGCGGCGGCTGCTCCGGCTTTTCCTACAAATTCGACCTCGTTGCAGGTGCGAACGAAGACGATGTCGCCATCGAGAAGGACGGCGCGACCGTCCTGATCGACGACCTGTCGCTGGTCTATATGGGCGGCTCGGTGATTGACTTCGTCGACGATCTGATGGGCCAGTCCTTCCAGATCAGGAACCCGAACGCGGTCGCCTCCTGCGGCTGCGGCACCAGCTTCTCCATCTGATCGACCGAAAACCTGCAAGCCCATGACCGGTGTGAACCGGGTGGCGCGTGGCTGTCCCCGGCTATTGGCAGGAATGCGAATGGACGGCCTTTCGAAAGGTCCGTACAGGCAATACGATCCGCTTCGTCGAACGCCTTCCGTCCGAACAGCATCGAGGCCTGCATGAAGATCGTCACCTGGAACATCAACGGCGTTCGCGCCCGCATCGGCAACCTCACCCACTGGCTGACCGAAAGCGCGCCGGACATCGTCTGCCTGCAGGAGATCAAGACGGTCGACGACCAGTTCCCACGCGCCGAGATCGAGGCGCTGGGCTACAATGTCGAGACCAACGGCCAGAAGAGCTTCAACGGCGTCGCCATCCTGTCGAAGCTTCCCTTCGACGAGGTCAACCGCGGCCTGCCAGGCGATGACGAGGACGACCACGCCCGCTTCATCGAAGGCGTCTTTTCGACCGACCAGGGCGCCCTGCGCGTCGTCTCGCTCTATCTGCCGAACGGCAATCCGATCGACGATGAGCGGAAGTTCTCCTACAAGCTCGCCTGGATGGCGCGGCTGGAGCGCTGGGCGGAAGAGCGGCTGCGCCTGGAAGAGGCGCTGGTGCTGGCCGGCGACTACAACGTCATTCCCGAACCCGCCGATGCCCGCTTCCCGGAAAACTGGCTGGGCGATGCGCTGTTCCAGCCGCAGACGAGGCAAGCCTTCCGCCGGCTGAAGAATCTCGGCTTCACCGAGGCGGTGCGGTCGGTGACGGACTCGGCCGGTGTCTACACTTTCTGGGATTATCAGGCCGGCGCCTGGCAGAAGAACAACGGCATCCGCATCGACCACCTCTTGCTGTCGCCGGAAGCCGCTAACCGCTTCTCGTCGGCCTCGGTGGAAAAGCACGTCCGCGCCTGGGAGAAGCCCTCCGATCACGTGCCGGTCGCGATCGAGCTCAGGCTGCAGCCGGCCTGAGCCGTTTCTGGACCAGATATCGCCACAAATCCGGTTTTTGATGCGGATTGCTGTGGGGGTTGAATGGCGATCCGTTATCTTATCTGGCCGGTCGGCCTTGCTTTGGCGCTTGCCGCGCCGACGCTATCGCTGGCGGCGCCGACCTGCCTTGCCAACGGCAAGTCTTTCAATGTCGGCGAGACCGCGTGCCTGACGCTGGCCGGCGAGAGCCACCTCGCCCGCTGCGACATGGTTCTCAACAACACGTCCTGGACCAGGATCAAGGACGAATGTCCGGGAGAGGCGCCAAAACCGCACCCGACGTCGATCTCGACGCCGACGCCTGGTCCCGCCCCGACGGAGCCGACCGAGAACTGAGGCGCTGCCGATCAGCCCAATACAGAGTACGGTATGCACAGGTAACTGATCGGGCCGAGGCTTGATTGCCATGTGGTGCCCCCAATCCGTCGCTGCTTCGCAGCGCCACCTTTCTCCCCTCCGGAGGGAAAGGAAGGGAGCGTTGCTGGACGAGCGTTGATGGCAAAAAGTTTGGCGCCTTCCTCTACCCCGTCGATCGGGGGAGAGGTGGCTCGGCGAAGCCGAGACGGAGTGGGGGTCGATCAGCGCCGCATAAGACGATGCATGCGCCCGCCGCCATGCACGCTATCGCCAAACCTGCGCTTACTGGTCGCCGTTGTTGCCCTTGGTCAGGATGTCGTCGGCAAGCGAGATCGCGGTACGGCGATCGGCCTCGCCGGCCGCGGCGAACGCCTCTTCCTGCATGTTGCGGATCCAGGGCTGGTCGGCCGCCGGAGCCCGCTCGAGTGCTGCCGTCATCATCGCCAGGCCGCGCACGATCTTGCCGCTCTGGAACAGGAGGTTGCCGAGCGTCGCCTGCGCGCCGGCATGGCCCTTCTCGGCTGCCAGTTGCAGCCAGCGGCCGGCCTGCTTGACGCTGGCCTTCACGCCGCCCTCGCCCTTCAGGAACATGCGGCCGATCTCGAACTGGGCGTTCGGATTGCGATAGTTGGCGGCGGCGCGCATGTAATATTCCTGCGCCGCCACGTCGTTCTCCTCGACCGGCGTGCCCGGAATGCCCTTGCGCAGATAGTCGCCCAGCGCCACCAGCGCGTCCGACACATAGCTTTCTTCCGGCGAGCCGGGCTCGACATCCTGGTCGACGATTTCCGAGAAGAACTTGAAGGCCGCATAGTCGTCGCGCGTCACGCCGTCGCCCTCGGCATACATGCGCGCAAGCTTCCAAGTGGCGCCGATCTGACCGTTCTCGGCGGCATATTTATAAGCTTCGACCGCCTGGTCCTTGTGGCCGCTCTTGTAAGCGGAGAAGCCGAACTGGAACACCGCCCAAGGGCTCGACTGCGGCTTCACGCCGGTCTTGTCGTCGAACACCTTGTCGTCGAAGGCCATGGCCTGCCCGACGGCGCCCAAGGTCGCCAAAGCGACCAGTGCCGAAAAGACAGACGACCTCAACACCTCAGATGTCCGCATAGCAGTGCGTTTCTTTGGCCGCGCCCGGATGGGTCACCGCACCGTCGCGGGCCGACCCTACGGTCTGCGCATATTTCCAGATCGCGCCGGACTGATAGTCGGTCTTGCGCGCCTTCCAATTCTTTGCCCGGGCCGCCAGCTCGGCGTCCGACAGGGCCACTTCGATCGTTCCGTTCACGGCATCGATCGAGATCACGTCGCCATCCTTGATCAGCCCGATAGGTCCGCCGACCGCCGCCTCCGGTCCGACATGGCCGATGCAGAAGCCGCGCGTGGCGCCCGAGAACCGTCCGTCGGTGATCAGCGCCACCTTGCCGCCCATGCCCTGGCCGTAGAGCGCCGCCGTCGTCGACAGCATCTCGCGCATGCCCGGACCCCCGCGCGGCCCCTCGTAGCGGATGACG
Organism: Mesorhizobium sp. M2E.F.Ca.ET.219.01.1.1; assembly: GCF_004016445.2. Lineage (GTDB taxonomy): Bacteria > Pseudomonadota > Alphaproteobacteria > Rhizobiales > Rhizobiaceae > Mesorhizobium. The sequence continues at coordinate 1,652,742 of NZ_SADT02000001.1, read as the reverse complement.
AGAACCTCGCCCTCCCGGTAGTTGCGCTGCGTGACCGCTTCGAAGCACTCCTCTTCCGAATCGAAGCAACGCGCCGGCCCTGAGAATTTCAGTTCCGACATGCCGGCGACCTTCACGATCGCGCCTTCGGGGGCAAGGTTGCCCTTCAAGCCCACAACGCCGCCTGTCTTGGTGATCGGCAGATTGGCGGGACGCACAACATCCTGGCTCTCATTCCAGGAAACGTGCTCCATATTTTCGGCCAAAGTGCGGCCAGTGACCGTCATGCAGTCGCCGTGCAGATAGCCATGGTCGAGCAGCGTTTTCATCAGGAGCGGAATGCCGCCGGCCTCGAACATGTCCTTGGCGACATATTTGCCGCCGGGCTTGAGGTCGGCGATATAGGGCGTCTTCTCAAAGATCGCCGCCACGTCGAAGAGGTCGAACTTGATGCCGGCCTCATGCGCGATCGCCGGCAGATGCAGCGCCGCATTGGTTGAGCCGCCAGTGGCGGACACCACGGTCGCCGCGTTTTCCAGCGCCTTCAACGTAACGATGTCGCGCGGCCGGATGTTTTTGGCGATCAGCTCCATGACCTTTTCGCCCGAGGCGAAATTGAAACGGTCGCGCATCTCGTAGGGCGCCGGCGCGCCGCAAGAATAGGGCAGCGCCAGGCCGATCGCCTCGGCGACGGTGGCCATCGTGTTGGCGGTGAACTGGGCGCCGCAGGAGCCGGCCGAAGGACAGGCCGCCTGCTCGATCTCGAGCAGTTCGGCGTCGCTGATCGTGCCGACCGAATGCTGGCCGACGGCCTCGAACACGTCCTGCACGGTGATCTGCCGGCCGCGATAGCTGCCGGGCAGGATCGAGCCGCCATAGATGAAGATCGACGGCACGTTGAGGCGCACCATCGCCATCATCATGCCGGGTAGCGACTTGTCGCAGCCGGCAAGCCCGACCAGGGCATCATAGCAATGACCGCGCATGGTGAGCTCGACCGAATCGGCGATCACCTCGCGCGACACCAGCGACGACTTCATGCCCTGGTGGCCCATGGCGATGCCGTCGGTGACGGTGATGGTGCAGAACTCGCGCGGCGTGCCGTTGGCGGCAGCAACGCCCTTCTTGACCACCTGCGCCTGGCGCATCAGCGAGATGTTGCAGGGCGCCGCCTCGTTCCAGCAGCTGGCGACGCCGACAAGTGGCTGCGCGATCTCGGCCGCCGACAGGCCCATGGCATAGAGGTAGGAACGATGCGGTGCGCGCGCCGGACCTTCGGTCACGTAGCGGCTGGGCAGCTTGGCCTTGGAGATTACCCTGGCGTCCATACTCGTCCTTGCCGCACACCCCGCGGCCGGTCCCATCGCCGGGCCAACCTGGCACGCATCCCGAGACCTATCCGGGTTGCTCCGGGTTTATGGCGGGAAATGGGCAGTTCCCTCTGCCGGACTTGTAGCGCGGGGGTTGTTCATAAACTGTTGCCAAAACGTCACAATCGTATAAGGCGCCGGCTGTGACGCGAATATGCAACATCGGGCCGAGAATGATGCTGCGACCGCCGTCCTCCAACGAGAAAAAGCCGGGCATAACCCGGCCTTTTTTTGTTCAAATTGAGATAGTTACCACTTGACCTTAACGGATCCTGAAATGGCCGACACGAGGTCGTTGCCGAAGTCGGCAGTATAGTCGGTGCCGTAGGTAACGCCATCGGAGCCAACGACCGAATGGATATGTCCGCTGGTAAGCACGCCCAACGCGCCGCCGAAGCGGAGTTCCACGTTTTTGGTGGGGGTGTAGGCCACGCCGGCGCTTACCGTCCACGTATCCGTCTGCGCGCTGAGACCGGTGGTCGTGCCGCGATCCCAGCTGATCCCGGCAGCCCCGCTCCATTGATCGTTGAACTTGTGACCGATGCCCGCGGAGACCGTCCAGCCGTCGCGATAGAGGAGGTCAAGCGAAGTAGCGCGGACAGGACTTGTCGTGGTGCAAGCAAGAAGGCCTTTTGTCGAGGTCGGGCAAAAGGGGATGCTCTGCAGCACGCTCCAGTCCACCCACTTGATCGATCCGAATGCCAACCATCCAGGCGCAATGCCGGATTGAAGCTTCAATTCGACTGATTGAGGCACCTCGGAGAAACCGTATACGTCAGTTACTCTGCCGAGGATCGGGTTCGTCGGGTCTATAAAGGCGGGGACTTGTGTTAGGTCAAGCGTTCCGCTCAGGTTGTCGAGCTTGACGGCCGAGTTGTAGACAAGGCTCGCGCGCAGGGCGATGTCCGGAATTTCGTAAGCGACACCGGCGCGCCATCCCCACCCGTCTCCTTCGAGATCAAGGCGGCCAATGCCGGTGCCGAGGAAGGCCGGGAGCGGTGCAACCAATTGCTCCTTGAACCCGGAAACATCTTCATGAAACACGCCGCCGATGAATCGAAACTGTCCTTTGCCCAGGTCCATCTTGTACGAGCAGGTTCCGCCCAAGGCCTCGCTTTTGACCTTGGTCACGATATTGCCGTTCGCACCGGCCCAATTGGCGCCAGGATTGCTGTACGCACCGATCGGTTGGCCGTAGTCGAAAAGACAGTCGATAGGCCCGACGCCAGCCTTGATGCCAGCGCTCGGCACCCAATAGCTTTCCGTGTCGCGGGCACTGTTAGAGAAGCCCAGCGCGTTAAGCGGGCCGTCGGCCGGATTCGAGTCCTTCACGTTCTTGAGGTCACGTTGCGGCATCACATAGGTGCCGGTGACCTCGCCAGTGATCTGCGCCGGATCGAAAAGCAGATCGATATCGTACCAACCCCGCTCCAGTCCGCCGGCATTCGCCGGGGTGACCACGGAGCCAATCATGGCCAGCGAAAAGCAGCCTGCCCCCAGCAGCGCTTTGAGCCGCAGATTGTTCATGGAAATCCCTCCCCAAATACAAGTGGCTCAAGCTAGAACCAATTCGGGTTAACGACGCAACAATGTTTTCAAGGGCTGTACACGTACACCTTGACAAGGCGTATTCTTGCCATGGTGAGGGGCGCCGCGATTGGCGCATAAACCGCGCTTACCGACCTCGAACGACCGAAAAAATCCGGAAAACCCACCCAAAACAGGCCAAAAACAGCCGATTTTGAGCCTCAGAAGGCCCATTGTTACATTATGGCAACAATGGGGCGCAAACTTTCCGTTTACGTCAAAATTAACGTGGCGGAATGCCTATTTTCGAGGCAGCTAACGTACCGGAAACCACCTCCGCACTGAGGGCGATTCTTGCCGTTCAGCCGGCGTCGCGAACCCTGGTCAAAGCCACCGATAGCTTCTCCTGCGCCTCGCGGTATTCGGCGAGCTTTTCGCGCTCGGCCTCGACCACCTCTTCCGGCGCGTTGGCGACGAACTTTTCGTTGGAGAGCTTCTTGTGCAGGCGCGCGATCTCTTCGGTGACCTTCGCCAGTTCCTTCTGCAGTCGCGCGGCTTCGGCCTGGAGATCGATCAGGCTGCCGAGCGGCAGGCTTATCGTCGCCTCGTTGAGCACGATCTGGGCCGAGCCCTTTGGTGACGCGTCTACCAGCGCGATATCGCCGACGCGCGCCAGCCGCTTGATCGCTTGGGCGTGGCGCTCAAGCCTTTCATGCGTCAGCGTGTTGGCGCCGATCACCATCAGCGGCGCGATCGCGGCCGGCGGCACATTCATCTCCGAACGTACCGAGCGGATGCCCGAGACCAGATCGACCAGCCAGTTGATGTCGGCGGCGGCCTCCTCGTCCTCGAAGTCGGGCGACGGCCAGGCGGCGTGGCAAAGCAGCGAGGAGCGCTCCTTGCCCTCGCCAGCGGTCTGCGCCCACAGCTCCTCCGTCATGAACGGCATCATCGGATGCAGGAGCTTGTAGATCTCGTCCAGCACGAAGGCGACGCAAGCCCGGCTCTCGGCCTTGGCGGCCTCGTCCGTGCCCATGAACACCGGCTTCAACAGCTCCAGGTACCAGTCGCAGAACAGGTTCCAGACGAAGCGGTAGGCAGCAGTCGCCGCCTCGTTGAAACGATAGCTGGTGATGCCTTCGGTGACCGCGCGCGCCGCCCGCGTCAGTTCGGTGAGGATCCAGCGGTTGACCGGCAGCTTGGCGTCGTTCAGCCAGAAATCGTCGTTGCGCGCGACCTCGTTCATCTCGGCAAAGCGCGTCGCGTTCCACAGCTTGGTGCCGAAATTGCGGTAGCCGGCGATGCGCGCCGGATCGAGCTTCACGTCGCGCCCTTGAGCCGCCATCACGGTCAGCGTGAAGCGCAGCGCGTCGGCGCCATATTCGTCGATCAGGTCGAGCGGATCGATGACGTTGCCTTTCGACTTCGACATCTTGGCGCCGTTCTTGTCGCGCACCAGCGCATGCACATAGACGGTGTGGAACGGCTCCTCGTCCATGAAGTGCAGGCCCATCATCATCATGCGGGCGACCCAGAAGAAGATGATGTCGAAGCCGGTCACCAGCACGTCGGTCTGGTAATAGGTCTTGAGCTCGGGCGTCTGGTCGGGCCAGCCCAGCGTGGAGAACGGCCATAGCGCCGATGAGAACCAGGTGTCCAGCACGTCCTCGTCGCGGGTCAGGATCTCGCCTGGCTGGAAGTTCTCCAGCTTGTCCTCGACCCAGGCCTTCCACGGCCCTTCCAGCGCCAGGTAATATTCGACCGCCGAGGCCAAAGCCTCTTCCTCGGTCTTCTCGACGAAGACATGCCCGTCCGGCCCGTACCAGGCCGGAATCTGGTGGCCCCACCAGAGCTGGCGCGAAATGCACCAAGGCTGGATGTTCTCCATCCAGTCGAAATAGGTCTTTTCCCAGTTCTTGGGCACGAAATTGGTACGGCCCTCGCGCACCGAGGCGATCGCCGGCTTGGCGAGCTCGGCGGCGTTGACATACCACTGGTCGGTCAGGAACGGCTCGATCGGCACGCCGCCGCGGTCGCCATGCGGCACGGTATGCCGGTGCGGCTCGATCTTGTCGAGGAACCCGCCGGCCTCCATCAGCTCGACGATCTTCTTGCGGGCAGCGAAGCGGTCGAGCCCGTCCAGCTCGTCCCACACGGCCTGGCGCTCCGGCGTGACCTCGAGACCGGCGAGGAAATCCTCATTGTCTTTGAGCTTGATGGCGGCTTCGACCGTCAGGATGTTGATTGCCGGCAATTTGTGGCGCTTGCCGACCTCGAAATCGTTGAAGTCGTGCGCCGGCGTGATCTTGACCGCACCGGAGCCCTTCTCCGGATCGGAATACTCGTCGGCGACGATCGGTATCTTGCGGCCGACGATCGGCAGCACGACGCTGCGGCCGACGAGATCGGTGAAGCGCTCGTCCCCCGGATGCACGGCCACGGCCGTATCGCCGAGCATCGTCTCGGGACGCGTCGTCGCGACCGTGATGAAGGTCTTCGGGTTCTCCGGGTCGAACGCTTCGCCTTCGATTGGATAGCGGAAGTGCCAGAGATTGCCGTTGACCTCATGCTGCTCGACCTCGAGGTCGGAAATGGCGGTCAGCAGCTTCGGGTCCCAGTTCACAAGGCGCTTGTCCTTGTAGATGAGGCCTTCCTTGTAGAGCGTGACGAAGACTTCCAGCACGGCCTTGGACAGGCCCTCGTCCATGGTGAAGCGTTCGCGCGACCAATCGGCCGAGGCGCCGAGGCGCTTCAACTGGTTGAAGATCGCGCCGCCGGATTCGGCCTTCCACTCCCAGACTTTCTCGATGAACTGCTCGCGCGTCAGATCGCGGCGATGGATCTGCTTTTCCATGAGCTGGCGCTCGACCACCATCTGCGTGGCGATGCCGGCGTGATCCATGCCGGGTTGCCAAAGCACGTTCTTGCCGCGCATGCGCTCGAAGCGCACGAGAATGTCCTGCAGCGTGTTGTTGAGCGCATGCCCCATATGCAGCGAGCCGGTGACGTTCGGCGGCGGGATGACGATGGTGAAAGCTTCCGCCCCTTCCTCCGCGCCCGCGCCGGCCCGAAAGGCGTCGGCCTCTTCCCAGATTTTGGCGATCTTCGGCTCGACGGCTTTGGCGTCGTAGGTCTTTTCAAGCATGGAGGAGGTCCGAACTGTCGGTAACAAGCGTCCGGTGTAAATCGGAAGCTCTTGGCCGAGTCAACCGCGAGAGCAGCAATCACCGCCACAGATAGGCCTGCCCTCGACCAGCGACAATCCCGGCCGAGCGGGAGCAAAGCGCGCTCACCTGACCAGCCTTGAACAAAAGCACCGCCCGGAGGGCGCGCTTTTCAGCTTACGTGCTGCGGCAACCTACTGCGCGCCGCGCGCCACGCGCTCGATCTCTTCGCGCACCAGCCTTTCGACCAGCGTCGGCAGGTTGTTGTCGAGCCAATCCTGCAGCATCGGCCGCAGCATCTCTTCGGCCATTTCATCGAAGCTCTTCTTGCCGCGGCTGGCAAAGACATCGGAAAGTTCACCGAAGGCAGCCGCAACCTGCCTGCCCGTGTGCTCGGAAAGGATCGCGGGACGAGACGGCTGAGCCTCAGGCGCGGATACCTGGGGAGCGCCGGCATGCACGGCGGCTTCGACCGCGGGCTCTTCCTTGTCGATCTCGACCCGCGGCACGGCTTCCGGCGCGCGGACAGCCGGCTTCGCGGTAACCGTGCTGCCGCCGGCAGCGGCGATTTCCCGCCGCCAATCGGCGACGATGGTCTCGGCGGTCTGCGGCGCGTTTGCAGCGGCGGGCCTGTTGGCGGCTGCCGGCGGGCTCGGCTCGACCGCGCGCCTGGCATCGGCCTCCGCCGGGGTCGCCGGCGCCGGCGCTGCCTTCACCGGCTCCGGGCGAGCCTCGGCGCGCGCAAGCACGGGATCAGTCGCTGCAAGTTGGGCCTGGACTTCCGCCAGCGTCGCCGGCCTGCGGGGGCCGGGTTCGGCATGCAGTTCGGAACGAAAGGCGTCGACCTCGACAGCGGGAGGCGTGTTGACGACGGCCGGTTCCAGGTCCTGGCGCAGTTCACCGGCCTCGGCCGGCTGCTTGCGACCGGTGTCGCTGTCCTCGATGATCCTTCGGATGGAAGCCAGTATCTCTTCCATGGAAGGTTCGCGCTGCGCGCTGCTTGCCGTCGCCATCGTCACATCCGCCGCCCTTGTGACCCGTTACGCAATTCCGTCCTGCCCGGACCGGAATTCGAATCAATGGCGACAGCGTAACCGACCGATCGTCATCCGAGAATCCCCAATCTGGGGACTCGTTGGATTTCAACAGATTAGGCGAAGCGCAACCCGATCAGCCATCCACAAAAGACAAACGCCGCGCATCCAATGGACGCGCGGCGTTTGTCAAAGCTCGGATCGGAAATCAGCGTCCGTCAGGCGTGCGCAGTCCGAACCACTTGTCCTTGACGGCGTTGTAATGCTCTTCCGGCCTGTATTTGGTGACCGCCAGACCCAGGCGATCGACCGACAGCCGGCCCATCGCCGACAGGATGGCGTAGCTTGCCACCACTACGTCGCGTTCGGAGCTCGCCTGGTTGATCTTGGCGGTGATGACCGCGTTCTGCGCGTTCAACACGTCCAGTGTCGTGCGCTGGCCGACATTGCGCTCCTCGATGACGCCGTTGAGCGCCAGCTGAGCAGCGTCGATGACCTGCCTGTTGGCATCCACGCTTTCGCGCGCGGCGACATATTGCGTCCAGGCCGAGACCACGGCCTGGCGCACCTGGTCGCGGCTGACGTCAACCTGGATGCGCGCTTCGCTGAGCGATTCCTTGTTTTGCCGAACCAGCGCTTCAGTCCGCCCGCCCGAATAAATCGGAATGGTCAGCGTGGCGCCGATATTGGCGGACGTCGAAGTGCCGTTGGTGCCCCTGAAGTCGGGAACGGAGTGGCTGTAATTGTCCGAAACGCCGGCCGAGGCCGTCACCTGCGGCAGCAGCGCGCCTTCCGATGATTTCACCGAAAACGCCGCCGCATCGACGAGGTGCTGGGTTGCCAGGATGGCCGGATGCTCGGCGGAAGCGACGGCCAGCGCCGAATCGAGGTTGCCCGGCAACAGCTTGCCCAGCGGCGAGGCCGCTTTGAGCTTGCCCGGCTCGTCGCCGACGATCTGATGATAGGTGGCGGCGCTCGCCAGCGCCGTCGCGCGGGCGGCGCTGAGCTGCGCCACGGCCGTGGCGCGCGAGGCATCGGCCTGGGCGACGTCGGTGCGGGTGCCCTCGCCGACCTCGAAGCGCGAGCGGGCGGCGCGCGCCTGCTCGGTCAGGAACTGCAGGTTCTGCTCGGTCAGCACCGCGACCTGCCGATCGCGAATCACGTCCATATAGGCGCTGGCCGCGTTGAACAGGATGTTCTCTTCGGTGTTGCGCAGGCTCTCGACCGAAGCCTTCACCTGCGATTCGGCGGCGGCGACATTGTTCTTTGTCTGAAAGCCGTCGAACAGCGTCTGATTGATTTGCACGCCGAAGCTGCCCGTGGTGATGTTCTGGGTGGCCCCCTGCGCATGGGTGCTGGTGTAGTCGATGCTGCTCGAACCGGTGACGGTCGGGCGCCAGCCCGACTTGGCGATGGCCACGCCCTCGTCAGTCACGCGTACGCCGGCACGAGCGGCGTTGAGCTGCGAATTGTACTGGTAGGCTTTGGCGAGCGCGCCCGTAATGGTCTCGGCGGAGGCGGCCAGCGGCGACAGCGCCGTCGCGGAAACGAGAATAGCTGCTAAAACTTTTTTGTGTCGGGGCGGCACGTTATTTCCCTCATTCGTTTACATGGGAACCACGCCACGTCAGCCTACCCTTACGGATCGGCCGGCGCCGCGTTGTTTATCGTTCCCCCGCTGACGGCCTCCCGCAAACGCTCGGTTAACCAAATCAGCAACGATTGTCAGGCGCAAGCGATCATGACAGCGCCTTCGCTGCAAGGCAAAAACGCTCAGAATTCAAACGCGTGAGCACGTTCGAAGCCCGGTAGTGGCTTAATTGCCGCATTAAAGGCCCGTCTTCCGGTTACAACCCCCCCTGCTTTAAAAAACAGCCGGGCCACGCCAGAGTTGCCTTGTCCTTCGACCGCAACCAGGCGTCCATCTTGCGCAAGCTGGTCGAGCAGCGACGGCGGCACTTCCTCGACGCTGCCGCCGATGAAGATGACGTTGTACGGCGCTTTAGCGGCATGCCCTTGCGGCAAAGGCCCGGTGATCACCGTGACATTTTGGCAGCCGAGGCTGGAAAGTGTGGATCTCGCGGTCTCGGCCAGCGCGGGATCGCTCTCCAGTGCCACGACCGACCGCGCCAGCCTGGACAGCAATGCGGCGGAATAGCCGCTGCCGCAGCCGACATCGAGCACCGAATCGCTCGCGTCGATCTCGGCCAATTGCAAAAGCTTGGCAAGCGGCGACGGCTCCATCAGGTAGCGCGCGGCGCCATTCGCGCCATCGGAAATGCGGATATCTTCGTCGATATAGGCCAGATCCTGTTGTCCGGCGCCGACAAAGGCCTCGCGCGGGACGGTCAGCATCGCTTCGATGAGCGGCGCGCTGGTGACATCGGTGGTGCGGATCTGGCCATCGACCATCTTCACGCGGCGTTCGGAGAAATCAGCGCTCATGTCCCAACAATCCGCTCCCCGCGCCAAACGCGCGGCTCAACTTCAACCGGAACCCCCGCCCCGGCGCGGTTGCGCTGGAGCCCGCAAGCATCTGGAGGCCTCGCCCGGAATCGAACCGGGGTGCAAGGATTTGCAGTCCTCTGCGTAACCACTCCGCCACGAGGCCTCGCAATGCTCCCGGCGTTCCGAGCGAACTCATTATGTTGACGCTCAAGGGTCGTCAAGCGCCGGCGCGTCATTCCCGACGCTTTCACGTAGAGCGGCGAAAATGGTGATTACCAATCGGTTGTGATGGCTGGAGCATCGCAGTCGCCGAGCCGGTGGCCCGCCGCCGGGGCTCCTCAGTCGGGTCGACGCCGGCGTTCCCACCAGACGACGAAACGCCGCCGATGACGCCGGATCATCGCGAATTCATAGGAAAGCACTAGGAGACCGAGCGGAATCATCCAGAAGCCGAGAATCGGCAGAAAGCCAAGAATCCCGCCAAGGGTGAGCAGCATGCCAATCACGATTCGCAAACCGCGCGAGCGCGGCATCGTGAATTCGCGGCCGAAGATCGAGATCTTCCGCGCCGGGGCGTTGTCGTCGTCAGCTGCCGTCATTCAAAACCAAATCCTATCCACGGGCAAAGCCAAAAGGCGATCACCGGCCGCTTTGTTCCCTGCCGGTGTGAAGCCCTTCATATGTGGGCACGCCGAACGATGGCACAAATAGCCGCATCAAAAACTGGAGAAAAATTGCGAATTGCTTCTTTGCAAAGCCGAAAGGTGTTTGCTATAGGCTGCGCCACTCACGTCAGAGCCTCCGTTCCCCGGTAGCTCAGTGGTAGAGCAACCGGCTGTTAACCGGTTGGTCGCTGGTTCGAATCCGGCCCGGGGAGCCAAACATTTCCAAGACTGCCTACGCCTGGCCCGCTTTCGACCGCGGCCGCGCAAAAATGCGGTAAACTCGGACGGCCGCCGTCATGGCCATTGTGCGGCCAATTTCGCTTCGCCGCTTGGCCGCCCTGCCCGGCCTCCACTCGGACCTTTGCCCTACCCCCTGGACGCTCTGTGCGCGAACCGATCGGGCCGCGACCTCCCGAACGCGCATCAACGTCGTCGAGCGTAGGATCGTCGCCTTCCAGCCAAATTCGCGCCATGCGCGGATGAAGGTGAAGCGGATCATAGATCACCCTTCCTCAGATCCGAAATTCTGGATCCATCGTTTGAAGGCCGGAATTTTGGCGACCATTTGCTCGCCTGACCGCCGACCTTGGTCCGCCTTGCCGCACCCGGAGATCGCCACATATTATCGCCGAGGTCGGGGATCACTGATGGCGGGACTGCTTATTGCTTGGGTAATTGGGACGTTTTTGTATTTCAAGATCGTGATCGATTGGGCGTTTGACGCCGATATCATGATCAGCGCAGCCGTTTTGATAGCAATACTGGATGGGCTGTCGACGATCTTCATCGGAGCCCTTCATGCCGTTCAATTGTTAAATTACGACTGGACGACGAGCTCCGTACTTGCAGGATTTCGGTCGGTAATGACGAAAAACTTAACCGTTATCGTTGCTACCATTCTCTTTAACGTCGTTTGCGCGCGCCTGATAATATTTGGGTTTTCCAAAGATCTGAACCATGAGATTCAGAATTTCTGCAAAAGCGGCTGCTTCGTGCACGGGACTATTGTAAAATTCACCCTCATCGTTGTGTTTCCTCTATTGCTGCACTACGCCATCCTGGTCTTTGGAACATACCGAACCGCTAAATAGATTAGCCGGTTCGCTTGCCCTCGTGATCAGTGCCCCACCCTCTTCACTTTCGCTGGCGCGGAAAGCCCGGGGCGACCTTCAAGACAAGCAGGATTCAAGCGCCGCTTCCACGGGATGGAAAAGCCGACATATCTCGCCTTTTCGCAAGGGGCCGGCTCAAGAAGCTTAGCCTGCTCAGGTTCACGAAGGCTGTGCGACAGCACGGTTGCCGGAGGCGGATCCAGGCAGGACCGATGAAGCAACAAAGGCGCAATATCCCACTGTTTCCCCCGCTGCCCGTCCTTCTCGCTACCAGAGGGGATAGTTGTCTTCGGGGTCAGCCTCTTCTTTGCCCTTCCGCCCTCGGACGCGCCCGAGAAGCAATGCCGCCGCGGCGGCAACCAGCACGGCAATCCCTGTCCACACGACAAAGCTGTTCATGGCTCTCCAGCCTAAAAAATGAGAGGCGTCCCGCCCTTAGTCGAATCGAGAAGACCGCTGTCGACAATTGCACCGGCGATGATCCTCGCTGCCGCATCCGCCCCCTTCTCGGAGAAATGGACCTCGTCCTTGTAGTTCTCATTCATGATTATCGCGCCTTCCTCCGGATAAGCCAGCGCGCCGTGCAGATCGACGACCGGCACCTCCAGCGCCTTGCCGATATCGTCAACGACACGGCGATGCTCCCAGACGGCGCCCGGCATAGGATCCTGAGCGCTTTCCTGCCGGTAGTTCGGATTCACGAGAAGAACCCGCGCTCCTGCAGTCTTTGCCAGAACAACCAGGCTTGTGAGGTTTGCACGAAAGGCGACCGGCGGATTGCCCGCGATGTGCTTCGAATTGCGGCGCCCGCCTCCACGCCGCCGCACGACGTTGCCAACATAGGCAGTCGCGAGGTTCTGCCGTCTCTTGAACCAACCGTAGAATCCGCCGCCCATAGCCGGCTCGAACCACGAGCACGAATATTCCCTGTAGTCGCGGGACAGGTTCGCCAGGCGACGGGGATGAACATCATTGTGAGTGTAATAGTAGACGATAAGATCTGGCCGCAAAGGCACCACGTGGAAGAGCAGCCTCAATATGTTCTCGATCGAGGTATAGCCGCCGACACCCGCGTTGATAACTTCAATGTCGGTGTCCGCCAGCATGCTCCTCAAATGCTCACCGAGGCGATAAGGGTAGGTGTCGCGGTCGTCGTCTATGCCCGTGCAATAGGTTGACGACTCGCCCATGCAGACGACCCTGAAACGGTCTTCCGGCTTGGGCACCACAATTTCAGCCCCGCGAAATCCAAGACTGTTATGCATGGATTTGCCGTCCCCGGATCGCCAAGCGGGATTCAATTCGTAAAGCGTGTAGGGATGCGGACACACCAGCGGCGGGGGGCAGCCGAGCCATTTGGCGATCCGCCCGGGATAGCCAATCTGCAGCAATGCCCGATCGCCGAAGATCATCACCAGGCCCTTCAGCGCGGCACGCTGCGCCCTCGAGCGCTTCTTGGCGACACTCATCTCAAGCTCCAGGCACCTAGCAAGGACATAAGTTCAATCAGGCTCGAATTCGTTGCGATAGTCCACGGCAAGCGTCGTGTCCTGCGCCGACTTTTGCAGCACGCAATTGCCAACCACCAGCATATCCAGATCGGTGCCCATGAAGCATCGGAACGCATCCGACGGCGTGCACACGATCGGCTCGCTCCGCACGTTGAAGCTGGTATTGACCAGGACGGGACAGCCGGTGAGGGCCTCGAACCGGGAGATCAGCGCGTGGTAAAGCGGGTTGGTGTCCGGATGGACTGTCTGAACCCTTGCCGAGTAGTCGACATGTGTCACCGCCGGTATTTCGGAGCGCCGGACATTGAGCTTGTCGATGCCGAACATCGCCGCTTCCTGAGCGGTCATCTCGCGTCGCCGGCTCTCCTTGACCGGGGCAACGAGCAGCATGTAGGGCGAATCGGCATCCAGCTCGAACCAGTCGGACACTTTCGTCGACAGCACCGATGGCGCGAAGGGGCGAAAGCTCTCCCGGAACTTGACCTTCAGGTTCAGCGTCTTCTGCATCTGGTCGGAACGTGGGTCGGCCAGGATCGACCTGCCGCCGAGCGCCCTGGGTCCGAACTCCATCCGACCCTGGAACCAGCCCACGGCCTTGCCGGATGCCAGCGCGGCCGCCGTCGTGTCGACGAGCCGATCGGTCGGCATGATTTCGAACACGGCCTTGAGGCCGGTGAGTTGCCTCTCGATCTCGTCCTGGCTGAATTCCGGCCCCAGCAGGCTGCCTCGCATCGAATCCCGAACGGCGGGCACGCGCCGTCCGCCCAGCTTCATGTGCCAGGCGGCGAGGGCTGAGCCAAGCGAGCCGCCGGCGTCACCCGCGGCGGGCTGGATCCACAGCCTCTTGAAGGCGCCGTCCCTGAGCACCTTGCCGTTTGCCACGCAATTCAGTGCGACGCCGCCCGCCAGGCATAGATTGGGGATCTGGAATTCACGCGCCAGGCTTCGGGTAAGCCGCAGGACAATCTCGTCCGTCACCGCCTGGATAGAGGCCGCCATATCCATGTGGAAGTCAGTGAGCAGGTCGGCATCGGGCCGCCGCACCGGTTGGCCGAACAGGCTGGCGAAGCGCGCGTTCGTCATCTTCACGCCGGTCGCATAGTCGAAATAGCTCTGGTCGAGGCGGAAGCTTCCGTCATCCTTCAGGTCGACCAGCCTTTCCAGGATCAGCGACTTGAACCGTGGCACGCCGTAAGGAGCAAGGCCCATCACCTTGTATTCGCCACTGTTTATCTTGAAGCCGAGATAATAGCAGAAAGCCGCGTAGAGCAGCCCGAGCGAATGGGGAAAGTGCAGTTCCCTCACCACATCGAGCTTCGAGCCCCGGCCGATCGCTACCGTGGTCGTGGCCTTCTCACCCACGCCGTCAAGCGTCAGAACCACGGCCTCCTCGAAGGGCGAGGGAAAAAAGGCGCTGGCTGCGTGGCTCAGATGATGCTCGCAAAACAGAATCCGTGACGCGTCGACGAAACCGGGGTCGATCCTTTTCAATTCGTCATGGATGATCCGCTTCTGGAACAGCTTGCCGCCGAGCCAGGCGGGCATGGCCTTGCGAAAGGTCGGGAAGCCCTGCGGCGCGGCGTCGACGTAGGTGTCGAGCAGCCGGGAAAATTTGAGCAGCGGCTTTTCATAGAAGACGACGTGCTCGACGTCCTTCAAGGCCACGCCGCCGATCTGCAGGACGGAGCGGACGGCGTTCGAGGGGAAGCGCTCGTCGTGCTTGCGACGGGTAAAGCGCTCTTCCTGCGCCGCGGCGACAATGGCGCCGTCGACGACAAGGCTGGCCGCGCTGTCATGGTAGAAGGCGGATATGCCGAGGATGCTGGTCACGACCGAGCCTTCAATACTGACGGGTCATCGAGTTTGCGTCATTGCCGGGCTGCCTGGCGATCCAGAATGTGTCGCTTGGCGCTCTTGGCCGAAGCGCCTTGGTGAGCCGGCGAACCAGGCCTGCCGGCAGGATCACGCCATAGAACACCAGCGCGGATATCAGGTCCGAAAACCAGGCGCTTGATTGAACTTTGTCCGACATTTGTCCCCTTCCCCGTCAAGGCGCCGCGGTTCATTTCGCGGGCATCATGCCACGCGGATGGTCTTTTCAGGCCGTTTGCCCGCGCTGGAAACATCATTTGCATCCGCGCTCGAAGGCTTCCGCACCAGAGCCTCGAACTCCTCGAACCGGTCGGGCCGCAGCCGCTCGATATAGTCGAGCGCCTGGCCCGAATTGTCACTCGAATGCACCGTGTTGAGATGCTTCTTGCCAGCGAGCTTCGCCGTCTCTCTTCGCAACCTCTTCTTGAGCAGAAGGCGTTTGTTATCGACGAAGGAGCGCTCGACCCTGACCTCAGTGGGCATCGGCAGCGGATCGGGGTCGAAGGTGACGATAAAGTGGGCCGGCACGCCGGCCGGCTCGCTGTCTTGCGTCGACACCCAGTTACCGCCCCGGAACAGCGAGGCGATCTCCATGCGACGCTCCACGGGTATCGTTTCCGACAGGCGGATCTGGAAGCCTTCCCCGGCCAGCATGGTTTCGATCGGGCCGACCAGATCGTATTTGAGGGCGGCTTCGCGAATGATGAACACGGCAAGCCCCGGCAGATAAGGTGATGTGACCGCGTATCTCGACCGCACGAATTCACTGGTTCTGGCAAGAAAATTGACCGTCTCGCCTTCGGGGAACCATTTTTCGCGCCGCAAAAGCGCTTCCATATCCCCCAATGTGCGAACCCGGCTGACGTTGGCGCCGTCGCAAAGCCGCATGAGTTCGGCGAAGCGCGCCTCGTCGTCCCAGGTTTTCGGCAGAAGCGCCTCCCCCTCACCCAGCAGCAAGGGCTGTCTGTGGAAGAGCAGATGGTAGCAGTAGCTCAGGAGGGCATCCGCAGCAGAGGGACGCCACTCTCCCGCCTCGCCTCGCTCGCGCCGCTGCAGCAGGTCGAGCGCCCGCGGCGGCGGCAGATAAGCGACATTGCCGTCCGAATGCCCCGGCACGCTGAACGGCGTGTAGATATCGAGAGGCAGCGTGCCGAAGCGGGCCGTCACGCGCCGCACCAGCTCGCTGGCATCGTCGTTGTGCACCAGGAGATCGATGTCCCCCGCCGTCGACGGATCCTTGATCTTCTGCGCCGACCGCAGCGTGCTGTAGCGTAGGTCCGCGACGGACGCGAACATCTCCGTGATGTCACGCCCGAGCGCGGCGTAGTATTTGGCGCTGCGCTGCCTGCGCGACGTGTTCTCGAACACCAGCCATTGGGAATGGCTGCCGGCTTCGGTGCGGATTGTCACCTGTCCCCGCAGGACAAGCCGCCGACGCCGCATGTGGTTGACAAGGTGAATGCCGCCGAGGAGCAAACGCACGCCGGGTCGTACCAGCAACAGCTTCGCGCCGCCGACATGCTTCAGGTCCTTCGAATACAGGGCACGGACGGACGCGCCCTCGAGCAGGACGACATCGGCGTTGTTGCGACCGACGTCCCTCACGTTCCGATAGGTGAACCGGAGTTCGTCAGCCGATGCCGGACCGCGGCCATAGGTTGCGACATCAACGGCGCCGGCCCGGCGGACCGCCTCGCCAACGTGGCCATCTCCCGACAGGAAGACGGCGACTTTCTTGCCGCCGAAGACCTCGGACGGCGACAATTTCGTTCTAAGCTGACTTGAGACCGTCGCCATGGTTTTCCGCGTGAATCCGTTGCCAGTGCCGGCTGTCGAAGAATTCGTAGTTCCCATCGTTGCGAACCACTGTGTGCTTTAAATCGAGGGTCTCGCAAAACCGAAACCACCGGTCGTACCACGTGGTGAGGAAGTCCGGTGTATCGTAGAGCGCGTAAAGGATATCGCGCCGCAGCGGGACGACTTCCTGTTTTTTCCGCTTCAATTTCTCCGCAGCCAGTTGCGCCCGCAATCGCGCCTTGGGCGTCATCAGCGTGAACATCGAGACCTGCTCGGCACTGCGGAAAAGCTCCGCCGCGGGATCGCGCTCGTATGTGCCCAGCGCGCGATCGAAAGGCCGCAGGAAATCATAGTGCAGGACCACGTGCGCGAGCTCACCGGTCGGCAGGCGCCGCATCTCGTTCGCGTCGGCCTGCGCTGTCACCTCGGCGGGCAGACCCAATGACCGCCGGAAAGCCTCATCGCCGATGATGCGGTTCTTGAACGTGCTTTTTCCCGCCTTGGACGGTCCCGCCACGACGGTCAGGTGCTTGATGCGCCTTTTGGTGGCAACCACCAGGAAGCTTTTGCCCGCATTCGAGCTGAAGACCTGGACGGGCTCGAACGTGGCCATGTGCTGGTTGAGAATTCCCGCCATTGCCGCGGCGTTCGGCAGGAATGTGCAGCCGGCGACCTCATGCATCCTCGCCGCCAGCGGAACATCGATGACAGGCTCAGGCGCCCGAAAACGCGAAAGCCATCCGCGGCGCCGGCTCGGCAACTCGATGATCAGCCTCTCGCGCGCCATGGCCGCCATTCGCCTCAAGGCGTGAATCGGATCGAACAGCTCGGGCAGAACATTCAGGCAGGCCACGATATCGAAGTTTCCCGGTTCTTCGCCGCGCTCGAAGTCCCCGTGGATATATTCAGCAGCAAGCCCGGCCTCCTCCGCACGGTTCCTGGCGATGAGGACATTTTCCCGGATCAGCTCCACTCCGACAGCCCGCGCGGCGCCGAGGCGGAGCGCTTCGAGGCACAAATCGCCATGGTGACTCCCGATATCGAGAAAGCTCCTGCCTTCTATTTTGCCGTCGAAGATGCGGGCGTTACGAAAACCGACCTCCGCCGCATCCTGCCGGGCTGCGCCAGAATCGGTCAGCATCTCAGGCAGAAACCGCTCAACATCCATAGGCCCCACGCCATCGAGAACCCGACCCGGTCTCCGATATGTCAATCGCTCGAAATGCATCTGTCACTAAATTAGCAATTAAGCAACACTGGCGGCCACACGCTGATCCATGACCTCGACACCGAGCCAATCCTGGCCTCAATGCAAAAGGGGTTTGGCCGCACCGGCGCGCAGCAGATCACGGTCCACAATCTGCTCGGCAAGCCGCGGCATCCGCCCCTTTCCCGGTGAAATGCACTGCGTCCCGGTAGTTGTCGTTCAAACTCCGGTTGCCGACCGAAGAACAGTCCAGGCGACCGTTGAGGTCGACGACGAAGCCCACCCTCGCCGATGTCCTCCACAACGCGCCTATGCTCCCCGACGGCATCCGCGGGATCATCGGATTCGGCGGTCTCTATCGACTTTCCGAGGATGCAGGTTCCACTAAATTAGAGTTTTTGCAACATCAGCAGAGCGTGTAAGGTTCCAATGACTCCAGGACAGCATGCGCCGCTCGGTGAGAGCGGTCCCCTTCGGCGCGATTTGCACAAGTTGCGTTTCTGGACATTGTCGCTTACGGGCTGGCGCCTGGTTGGTGCTCGCTCCCCGCTAAGCAAGCTTGGCTATGCCACCTTTGGAGACGAATGATTTGCTTTGGTCAAAACCTGAAAAGAGATTCAAGGGCACTTGGGAAGACAGACTGGACGGAATTTTCTCCGCAGGCGTCACCTACACCGGCAAGTCGGTTTTAGATGTCGGTTGCAACATGGGCGTTGTCGCCTATGAGATATCCAAGCTGAGGCCCAGTTCGATTCATGGAATAGACGTACTCAGACCTCATATCGAGACGGCGAGGATGATTTTCTTAGGCTCGCCAGTAGAAAGCCGTTTTGATTGCCTCAACCTTGGCAGTCAGAAGCTGGGACGAGTGCTCCGACCGCGATATGATATCGTCATGCTCCTGGCAATCTACCATCACATGCAGGCCAGTATTGGCCAGAAAAAAGCGCGAGAGGTGCTTGCCGACATAGTGAGGCGCACCCAGACGATCGTTGCCCGCGTCCCCCCCAGAAAGGATCGCGAATTGATCGAATTGCTTTCAGGTGAAGGCTTTTCGGTCAAAGGCACCCACGTATCGCCTCTTGGCAGCCATGTCATTGTGCTCGAGAGATACTGACCGAGCATAGCAGCGGGAAGCGCTCGGCCAGCCGGGCCGTCGAACGCCACGCCAGGCAAAGGATTCCTGTTTGGCATTGACTGTGATCAAGAACGAAGTCACAGACAAATGGCCCATTAGGGGCAACTTATAAGCTGAACTGGACCGGTGCAACACCGGCATTGGCGGCAACGGGCGACGCAATGAAGGCGAAGAAACGGATTTCGGCGGCGCTAGCCTATCCGCTGGTGAACCGACTAATCGTCGAGAACCTGCCGCCGCACAAGATGCTGTACCTGACAGGGTTGCTGTGCTCGATCGCGGCCGCCGGCGCGACCGGCGCATCGGCCTGGATCATGAAAATCATGATCAACACCATCTATGTGGAGCGCAATGCCGCCGCCGTCTGGGGCATCAGCGCCGTGATCATCGGCATTTCGCTGATCAAGGGCATCGCCGCCTACAGCCAGACGATCACGACGGGAAAAATTCGCCGCGCCATCGTCTCCGATCTGCAGAACCGTCAGTTTTCCCGGGTGGTGCGTTTCGACATCAGCCGTTTCGCCAATCAGCATCCGGCGAAGTTCGTCTCCAAGATCATGTTCAACGCGCGCGCCGGTGCGTCCGTCATTCTCACCTTGACGAGCAGCACCGTTTCGGACGCCCTGACGCTGGTCAGCCTGACGGTCGTCATGATCAATCAGGACCCGGTGATGTCGCTGATATCCGTGGCGATTCTGCCCGTGTTGTTCTTCTCGGTGGGCGCCATAACGCGAAAGATCAAGGCGCTGGCAAGGGGAGAAACGGAGCTGGCGGCGCTGGTCCAGTCGATCGGCACCGAAGCCATCGAGGGCATCCGCACGATCAAGTCGTTCCAGCTCGAGGACAAGGCGGTTGCCAGCTTTGCCAAGGCCGTCCGCAAGATGGAGAAGCGTGGCATAGAGATCAACCGGACGTCGGCGATGATGAGCCCGCTGATGGAGACCGGCGGCGGGCTGATCATCGGCCTCTTCATCATCTACGCGAGTTGGCAAAGCCTGGGCAACGGCAAGACCCCCGGCGAGTTCATGGCCTTCATCACCGCTTTCCTGTTCGCCTATGAGCCGGCCAAGCGGCTGGCGCGCGTCAATGTTGATATTCAGAAGCAATTGGTCGCGGTCGAGCAGATGTACGAGCTGATCGACATGCCGGTGCAGCAATCGCGAGGGGATGGCGGCGAACGGCTGACCAACGCCCAGGGTGCTATCCGTTTCGAAGGCGTTTCCTTCTCCTATGACGGCGGCAACCCGGCGCTGCATGATGTTTCCTTCGACGTGCGACCGCGCGAAAAGCTCGCGGTGGTGGGGCGCTCCGGTGCCGGCAAGACGACGATCGTCAACCTGCTTCTTCGCCTGGTCGAGCCTGACAAGGGCAAGGTCTTCATCGACGGCAGGGACAGCGCCGCGATCAGCCTGGCCGATATCCGCGACAACATCGCGTTGGTGTCGCAGGACGTGTTCCTGTTCGAAGGCACAATTCGCGACAACATCCGCGACGGGCGCCCCAGCGCCACGGACGCGCAAATACAATATTCCGCGGACCTCGCCCAGGTGAGCAGCTTCGCCTCCGGCCTCGAAAACGGGCTCGACACGCTCGTCGGACCTGGCGGCACCAATCTGTCGGGCGGGCAGAAGCAGCGCGTCGCCATAGCGCGCGCGCTGCTGAAGAACGCGCCGGTCATCATCTATGACGAAGCAACGTCCGCTCTCGACGGCGAGAACGAGCGAGCCGTGATGGACGCGGCGTTCGACGCCGCCTTCAACCGCACGGTGATCTGCATCGCGCACCGGCTTTCGACGATCAAGGCGGCCGACCGCATTCTGGTCTTCGATGCCGGCCAGCTGATCGATTCCGGGACCCATAAGGATCTGGCCGGGCGCTGCGAAATCTATCGCTCGATCTTCCATCTCTCGACACCGGCGGTGATCGAAGGCGGCAGGAAGCTGCGCGCATGATTCCGACACGCCGTCCTGGTGGCAAGATGTCTGGCGAAGGCCGATGACCAGCTTCTACCACGGCTCCTACGTCCGCTACGCGATCGGCGGCCTGGGCCTGCGCCTGAGATGGGCAACCAAGGCCGTGCGAAAGCTGCTCGGGGCCAATGATCGCGGACCAGTTCCGGCCGTAGCGCAGCAAGCCAGAATCGACGCCCTGATCGCGCACCGGGACTGGAACGGCCTCGCTGCCGGCGTCAACGAGATGGCCATCATGGCCAAAGATACCGCAAACCCCCAGTTGATGCTGAAAGCGGGTCAGGCCTATGAACGGCTCGGAGATTTCGCGCGCGCGGCCGAACTGCGCCTCGCGGCGCGACGCGAGCGCAGAGGCGAAAGCGTGGCGGACTGGGCCGGCGAGGACATCTCGGCCGATACACTGCTGATCGATCTTGTCGAGGACGATCCACGCAGCCTTGGCCGCGTCATCCGACATGCCAGGCTTGCCGGCGCGGCCGCCGCGCGCGCCAAGGACGCCACGATAAGGGTCGAGCCGCGTATCGTGCCGCTGCTGCAACGCACTTTTCCAACGGCCAGGATCGTCGCCGCCGGGCAGGCCGCATCCGGCCAGAAGTTCGCGACGTTCGAACATCTCGCCTGGGTGTTCGGCCGTGACCCAGCCAGGCTTGCCGCCAGCTTCAAGCCGCTGCTGGCAGATCCCGACCTCGTCGAGGCGTTCCGCAGACGGTATCGCGCAGCGACGGATCTGCCGCTGGTTGGCCTGTCGTGGGGAAGCAAGTCGCACACCAAGGATGTGCCGGACTTTCCCGAATGGGCAAACTTCATGGCCAAAACGCCTGCGACCTTCGTCTCCCTCCAATATGGCCCGATCAAGCCGGCCCTGCGGCGCCTGCGCAAAGGCGATGATGCGCGCCTTATCCATGACGAAAGCGTCGACCAGATGGTCGATATGGACCGTTTTGGCGCGCAGATCGCGGCGCTCGATGCGGTGGTGACGATCAGCAACACCGCAGCCCATCTGGCCGGCGCGCTCGGCGTGCCGACCATCTTCCTGATCGACGACAAATTTCAGACGGCCTGGCCGGTGGCCGGCGACCGGACCCCTTGGTATCCAAGCGGCGTCGTCCTTCACAAGGACGGACGCGAATGGCCGGCGGTGCTCGACGAGGCCCGCCGCCGTCTGGCGCCGGTCCTGGCCGGGCGCTCCGATACCGGCTCGGCCGGTGGCGGCCGAAAATGACGCGGTCGATCCTTGAAAAGGCCAGGTCAGCGGACCTTCGACCGCAAAGCACGGCCGGCAAGCGTCTGCGGGCGATCGTCGATAGGGCGAAAGGTCTTTTCAAGCGACCTTCATGGCATGCCGATGCGCAGGTCCAGCGGCACACGCGGTCGATGGAAGAGAGCATCGAGCGCAGGGATTGGCCGGCCGCCCGGGACCACGCGCTGGCGCTGGGCGGACTCGGCGAGCGCCTCGGCGACGCCGGCCTGGTCAAGAAGGCGGGGCGCGCCTTGAGACGCCTTCACGGCGGCAACCGCACCTGGCAGCTGATAGCGGCGAGCAAGCGCGTATCGGGCAAAGCGGAATGGGACGGCAGCGATCTCGCCGGCCGAACGCTGCTCGTCGACCGTCGCGCCGGCGACCTGGCGATCTTCTTTCAGTTCGCATCGCTGATTGGTCCGGCTGTCGCAGCCGCCGACCGATGCATCCTATTCGTCGAGCCCAGGTTGGCGTCGCTCTATCGCCGGACCTATCCAAAGCTCGATGTCAGGGTCGAGGGAGAAGAAGACCTGGACGCCGTCGGGGCTGACGCCTTCTCGGGCTTCGAGACGCTGGCGACGCATTTCTGGCCGGACGATCCGGCAGCACGCGCCCCCTTCATCCCATTGCGGCCGGACCCGCAACTGGTCGCCGAACTGCGCAGCAGGTATCTCGATCGCGGTCCGGGCCCCCTGATCGGTTTCGCCTGGGGAAGCCTGAATAAAAGCAAGGACCTGCCGGCGCTGGAGGATTGGCGGGGCTTGCTCGGCCGATTGCCGGGCCGGCTCGTCAGCTTGCAATATGGCGATGTCGGGCCGGCGCTTTTGGAACTCGAGCGCCATGCGCCGGGCCGCATTGTTCTCGACACGTCCGTCGATCAGCTCTCGGATATGGACCGCTTTGCGGCGCAGATCGCGGCGCTCGACATGGTGGTGACGATCAGCAACACCGGCGCCAATCTGGCCGGGGCGCTGGGCGTGCCGACCATCGTCATGCTCGACGACGGTTTTCGCCTGTCCTGGCCCGCCTTCGGCGACACCGTGGCCGCCTATCCCAGCGTGCGACTGATCCGAAAGGGCGGCCGGGCCTGGGCGCCTGCCTTGCAGGAAGCGGCCGATCTGGCGAAAAGCATCATGGGTGGGTCTCACGATGGGCAATAGCCGGATTGTGCGGGGGATCCGCCGTATGGCCACGCTGGCGGGATACCGGTACAAGGTGTGGTTCAGGCGCCACCGGCGCCAGCTCTTCCTTCGCCTGCGCGACGGTGACCTGGCCGTCCAGATGGCGGACTATCGGCAGAGCGTCGAGGATCGCGACTGGCAGGCCGCGCTGCCCAAGGCCCTTGCCCTGGGATCAAGAGCCAAGGAGATGGGAGAGGTCCGCCTGCTCGACGAGCTTGGCCAGGGGCTGATGCGGATGGGCGCCTACGGCCCGGCGGCCGAGCTGAAGATCGCCCGGCGCCACGTCGTCCAGGGCCGTTCGGACGGCGAGTGGCTAGGACAGGATATTTCCGGAAAAGTACTGCTTGTTGATCTCATGGAGACCGAGAAGCAGGGGCTGGCCACGGCGATCCACCATGCCAGTTCGGTCGGGCGCGCGCTCGCCAGCGCGGCCCGGGTGATCGTGCTTGTCGAGCACCGGCTCGTTCCGCTTTTTCAGCGCACATTTCCCGCGGCCGATGTCAGACCCGTGGGTCCCGGGAAGAAGCAGGCCTATGCCGAGGCGCAGGCCTTCGCCGGTGTCCAGCATCTGACCGCCTTGTTTGAGGCCGACGAAAGAGCGATCCGGGCGCACTTCGTGCCGCTGAAGCCGGACCCTCAGCGCGTCGCCGAGCTCCGCGCCCGCTATCGCAAGGATGGCCGGCCGTTGGTCGGTGTCGCCTGGGGCAGCTCAAACCCCGGCAAGGATCTGCCGCCGCTTACCGCCTGGTGCGACTTGATCGGCCGTCCCGGCTTCAACTTCGTCTCGCTGCAATACGGCCCGATCGAGAACGACCTGAGGGTGCTGAGTGACGGCGTGCCGGAGCGCATCCTTTATGATCGGACAGTTGACCAGTTGGTCGACATGGATCTCTTCGCGGCGCAAGTCGCGGCCATGGACGCCGTGTTGACCATCAGCAATACGGGCGCGCATCTTGCGGGGGCACTCGGCGTTCCGTCGGTCTTCATCCTGGGCGACGGCTTCAAACGCTCCTGGCCTGTCGAAGGCGATCGCACGCCTTATTATCCATCTGCCGTGCTCGTCTCGAAGCGGGAGCGGCCATGGGGCGCGGTGATGACCGAGGCCGAGAGCATCCTGGCGCGCTGGGTAAAAACCAGATAGCTTTCACCGGCAATTCAAGGAGATCATCTTTAATGCTTTTCTCGAAATTGTTTGGGTTGAACGAACCACCCGTCCTTGTATCGTTTCCAAAATCAGGCCGAACCTGGCTGCGCGTCATGCTTGATGATCTTGGTGTTAATTTTCAATATATACACGACGGCACAGATCACAAGCAACTTAGGTCAATATCAAGTATAAATACAAGTAAATCTAGATATAAAAGAAGAACAACAGTAGTTCTTGTTCGAGATCCAAAAGACACAGTTGTATCCGGTTATTTCCAGATGCAAAAACGCCATAACCTCCCCACCGGATCGTTTAGCGACTTTATCAGAAGCGATCTGCACGGAATTGAAAAAATAGCGCTTTTCAACCTTGGCTGGTTTTCAGCAATGCCGCGATTGCATGCGGTACGCTACATCCAGTACGAGGATATTCACCGAGACACCGCCGGCGCTCTGAAGGCCATACTTGATTTCCTTGGCATAGAAATGGATGTTGGCAAGCTTACCGAGGTTGCCAACAATCGTACCTTTGAGAATATGCGATCAAGCGAGCAGACGGGCGATTTTTCGAGGCGCTACGGACACATATTACAACCCCGCGACCTTAATGACCCGGAAAGCTTCAAAGTGCGCAAAGGTAAGATTGGCGGCTATCGCGATTATCTCTCTGATGACGACATAGCCTACTGCGACGATCTTTTGTTGAAGCTCCGATATTGGGTGGAGTTGGACAAGGTGTTTCGCCAGAACGGCCTGTGCTATCAGCCTCAGGAGCAATCTCGGATTGCGGTTTCCGACTAGGAGCCATTGCCGCGATGGTCATGAGGACCGGATTCATCTGCGGCTGCGGACATAGCGGCACGACGCTGATCGCGACGATCCTGGCGTCCCATCCGGACGTTTACCTGCCCTTCGACGAGACCAATATCTTCTTCAAATGGACGCCGCTGGCAATGTTCCGTTACTGGAAGCTGAAGCTGGCGGCGAACGGCGCCGGCAAGAGCTTGCTGCTTGAAAAGACGCCGCGGCACATTCGTCGTGTCGCCCGGATCCGGACGTTGGTGCCCGGAGCCCGCTTCATCATGCCGGTCCGGGACGGTCGCGACGTCGTGGCCTCGCTGACGAGGCGTCTGGGCGATCCGAAAGAGGCGCTCGACCGCTGGATCACCGACAATGGTCTCGTCCTGGCCGAGCGAGGTGAACCGGACGTGCTGATCTATCGCTACGAGGACCTTGTCGAGGAGCCGGCCAAGGTCGTCGAGCGGATTTGCACCTTTCTCGATTTGGCTTACAGCCCGGACCTGCTCGACTATCACAAGCATCCGCAGAACTGGTTCAAGTCGAGCGGCGCCCAGGCCGAGCAGCAAGGGCATGTCGCGCTTCGCAACCAACAGGTCAGCCAGCCGATCTATGACGGGCGTGGACGATGGCGCTCGGAGGTCGGAGACCTCGAGCTGGAGGACCTGATGCAGGGGCGAGGCGCGCAGCTTATGAAGGAATTCGGCTACCGGTAGAGTCGGGAGTTCCTGCCTACCAGTCGATCGGCTTGATCAGGTTGGTTTCGGCCAGGCTCCGCACGCCTTGATAACGCACCGAATGGTCCGTCATCGCGCTGAGCACCGCCCTTTCGCTCGAGACCGCGTGATACTGGCGATATTTGGCGGCGCCGTTCCAGTACTGCCCCTCCTCCACCGCGGCCCGCGCCTTTTCGTTGAAGTCGGAGAAGAACTTGAAGTGAAGCAGCGCGCCGAACGCGTCCGCGTAGTTGCGCCAGTAGGGCAGCGGCGCGTGGATCGAGGTGAAGATGGTTGGCCGGTCGACATAGATGAGCGGAAATTTCATCAGCTTGTGCTGCCGGTCGAAAAGCCGGGTCCTGGGCCCGCCGGTTATTTTCACGCCCCGGGGGCTCCTGGTCACCTGATAGCCGGTGCTGTCGAAATGATCGGCCACCTGCCACGGCGGCACGCCAGGATCGAATCTTGCATCCCAGATGTTGCCGCCGGGGTACATATCGATCATCGGCGCCAGCAGACGTGACATCTTCCGCCGTTCCAGCCAGCGGATCAGCGCGCCGAGCGGATGGCGATCCATGCCCTCATAGACAAGGTATTCGTCAGCATCCACCGTGACATGCCACCGCGGCTGTCCGTATATCCGCGCGATACGCTGTCTCCACAGGTTCCCAAGGTCCGCCTGCGCATAGCTTATCGGCGAACGGAACAGGTCGACGTCCGGCTGCGCGGAGAGCATTTCCGCCGTACCGTCGGTGGAACGGTCATCGAGCACGGCGAATCTGGTGATCCCAAGTTCGCGATAATGCCTCAGGAACGGCGCCAGCCGTTCGGCCTCGTTGCGAACGACAACGATCAAGGACAGATCGTCCGGCTTCAGCGGCAAGACCGGTTTTGCCGAAGTAACCTCCGCGCCGCTCAGGCCATGCCGTAGCCGGTAAAAGGCCGTGTCGGTTATGCTTCTGCGCACAACGCTTGGCCAGGCCGTTCTGCTCAATGTCGCGTTTCCCCATGCCAGAAGTGACCGAACGTCCGGGGCCTGGACCAAAAAGGCTTCAGACCGGGCGCCGGGTTGATCTTTGCCTGCTAAATGCAGCAATGCTAAACAAACCGCAAGCTGACGGGAGCCGGAAGCGGATCGATCGGCTTGGCGCCGGGCTTTCCTACATCCCCCCGCTTGAGACAGCGGGGGTGCCCTCTAGATGCAGACAACAGCTCTCCGGCCCGACGGCACCTCCCGGAAGCCCATTCTGTTTGTGCGCCGGCAATATTCGCCATTCGGCGGCGGCGAGATCATGCTCGACACGATAGCCAAGGAATTCCGCGCGAGGGACATGGCGGTCGCGATCATGTCCGGCGACTGGCCGGCTAGCGAAGGCATAGAGTTCATTCGCTGCACCGGCCGCCACTTCCCGCGTGCGTGGCGGGCTCGATCCTTCGCCACGGCGGCGTGTCGCAGGATTTCGCAGCTCGACCCGGCGCCGGTGCTTGTCCAGAGCAACGACAGGTTGCCCTGCTGTGATATCTTTCGCGCCGGAGAGGGAGTCCATGCAGCCTACCTCGCCGAGCGCCGCCGGCTGTCGAAATTGGACGGCGCAGGGCTCAGTCTCAGCCTGTTTCACAAGGAAATGCTGCGTCTTGAGCGGCTTACCTTTCGAAGCGCAGGGCTCAGGGCCGTGATCGCCATATCGAAAATGGTGGCCGACGACATTCGTCGCCACTATGATTTTCCGGCCGACAGGATCCACCACATACCCAATGGTATCTCTCTGGCCGCGTACAACGTTGCGCTGCGCGACGAGCACCGGGCAAGGGTCAGGGCGCAGCTGAATGTTCTCCCGGATAAGCCCGTCATTCTGTTCGTCGGCTCCGGCTTCACAAGAAAGGGTCTCGCACCTCTCATCGAGGCCACGGCGATTCTGGAGTCCCTTCCGGAACTGTGGGTCGTCGGGCACGATACCCGAATGGAGACTTTCAGGCGCCTCGCGCAAAAGCGCGGCCTGGGTGACCGTGTGAAATTCGTCGGGCCGCAAAAGGATGTGAGGCCATGGTACGGGGCCGCGGACATCGCCGCCCTTCCATCGGTGTACGAGCCCTTCGGGACTGTGGTTCTGGAGGCCATGGCATGCGGGCTGCCGACCGTGGTGAGCACGATGTGCGGCGGCCGCGAGCTGGTCGAGCGCTTCGACCCTGCCCTTGTCTGCAATATTGCGGAGCGGGATGAGCTCGCGACGAGCCTCCGTCGAGCCCTGCAGCACTCCCGCTCGGGGGAGACCGCCCATTTGCTCAGGCAGGCTGCGAGCCAGTACGGCCTCGACACCATGATCGACAGGACCGTCTCCCTCTATGAAAGCGTCCTGGCGGAAAAGCGTCGAGAACAGGCAGCGGCCGCGCAGCGGATTTAAGTGTGACCGCGGCGCAACTTTGTTAGCCAACGACAGTTCCACCGGCCTATTGTTGCCCTCACCCGCCCCGACAGGCTTGCGTTGATAGCTGCCGTTGGGGCATATTCGCGTTTACGAATGTTCTAAATCGGCGGAAAGAGGGCCGTCCGTAAATTCGTTGTACGTCGCGATGTCGGCGATTGCCGACCTCATTCTGGCTTGGAGGTCCGGGGGCGGATGTTCACTGATCATAAATTCAACGGACCTTGGCCGTTGATCGATGGGTTGAGATGATGCCGAAGCTATCGGTCATCGTCATCACCCTTAACGAAGAGGCGTGCATCGAGCGTTGTTTGCGTTCGGTTGGCTTTGCCGACGAAATCGTCGTCGTCGACAGTGGCAGCACAGACAGGACCCGTGAGATCGCTGCTGCCATGGGTGCTGAAGTGCACGTCACCGAAGACTGGCCGGGCTTCGGCGTTCAAAAAGGCCGCGCGCTTGCCGCAGTCACCGGAGACTGGGTACTGTCGTTGGATGCCGATGAGTGGGTGGACGCTTCTCTCGCCGCGGAAATAAAGAAAGCCATTGCGGACCCGCGAGGCTGTGCAGGTTTCGAGATCCCCCGGAAATCGCGCTTCTGCGGACGCGTTGTAAACCATGGAAGCTGGTCTGCGGACTATGTCCTGCGCCTGTTTCGCAGGGATGCTGGTCGCTTCACCGACTATCCTGTCCACGAGAAAGTTGTCTTGCGAGGTAACCTGTCTCGCCTTTCCCGCCCCCTGGAGCATGATTGCGTAACCGATCTCGGTGACGCGCACCGTAAGATTCAGATGTATGCCCAAGCGTCGTCTACGCATATGGAAAATATGGGAAAGAAAGGATCCATCACGAAGGCGATCCTCCACTCCGCCTGGGCTTATCTTAACAGCTATGTTATTCGTTTCGGCATGCTTGATGGAGCAGTTGGTCTTCTGGTGGCCGGATACTGCGCGACTTATACCTATAGCAAATGGTCGGCCGCCCCATCCGCCGGCCGCGCCGATATACCGGTACGTGAAACCCCGGCTATAAAAATGAATTGAGCAAGTCTCCGATTATAGATCTTTCGACGATTATTTGCGCAGGGAATTAAATGGCGGGTAAGCAGTCAATCTGGATCGGTTTCGATCCTCGTGAAATCGATGCGTTTGCGGTCGCTCGCAACTCGATAAGGCGCCACATGATCTCACCCGTGTCGGCGCGCGGGGTGGTGTTGGCGGATCTCAGGGCTCGGGGGCTCTACACCCGCCCGACAAGCCGGAAGGACGGCCGCCTGTGGGATGAGATTTCTGAAGCTCCAATGGCAACGGAGTTCGCCTGCTCTCGTTTCCTGGTGCCGCATCTGGCGAATTCGGGTTGGGCTTTGTTTATGGATTGCGACATGCTGGTCCGCAGGGACCTGCAGCGGCTTTTCGGTCTTGCGGACCCGTCAAAGGCGGTGATGGTGGTCAAGCACAATCACCAGCCGACGGTGGACGTTAAAATGGATGGGCAGGCCCAGCTCCGTTATGCCCGCAAGAACTGGTCGAGCGTCATGCTTTTTAACTGCGACCATCCGGCGAACAAGGCTCTGACGCTTGAACTTGTCAACTCCGTACCCGGGCGGGACCTGCACCGTTTCTGCTGGCTGGAAGACGATCTGATCGGCGAACTGTCGCCCGAGTGGAACTGGCTGGTCGGTCACTCGGATCCAGGGATTGATCCCTCCATCGTGCATTTTACGGACGGAACCCCCGCCATGCCCGGCTATGAGCATTGTGCTTATGCCGACGAATGGAGGTCGGAATTGATCAGGTGGGCAAGCTGATGCCCTCGGTATCCGCCAGCCATTCGCAAGACACTGAACCAGCGCTAGGAGACCCCTGCTCTTTCGGGAAAGGCTATTTTTCGATCAGGCGGCGCTAATGCCTTCCTCAATTCCTTCATGATAGCCTGCCACCGAACAAACGGCACACATTACAGTAGCGGCGACCAGTATACTAGCACGGTCACCGACTCCGACTCGCGCCAACAAGTAACTTATCGCTGTGGTGCCGATCAAGCCGGATAAGCCGGACATCAATACAATAATCTTCCACGACGAAAACATTTGGCGATCTCCCGAGCCAGAGCAAATAAAAGCAAAATGCGAGCAAGATTGCCAGCTTAAATTTAAATCACTTCGATTAATTCCGGAGCAGACCGACAACGGGATCTCCGGTCGCCGCGAAGCCCGGATCGGCTTGAAGGTCGAAATGGAATGCGCGATTGTCCTCGTCTAGATGAAGGCCCTGGCAAAGGTCCAACGAGGCCAATGGATGCGTCATTTGAATTCGCGCTAATCCGCCGAGGGTGTCATCAGGTATGGGTTCAACCGAAATAGAAAGCACAGCCGGCACGACGGATATCCTTCTGATAAACCTGAATAAATCCGTAGACAGGTTAAGGCTTCAGGAAAGGCAGTTTCGGCGGATCGGGACGACGTTCCGAAGGCTGGAGGCTGTCGACGGAGCTTTGCTGCCCGACGACGAATTCCGCAAGCACGCCTATTTGTGGGAACGTCCTCTAAGCCGGTCTGAAGTGGGCTGCCTGCTTAGCCATCAAGCGTGCTGGCAGCAGGTGATCAGGAGCGGCGTGAACACGCTGATCTTGGAAGACGACGTGGTGCTCGCCCCCGAGATCGCCGCCTTCCTGCGTCATGCCGCAGCGGTAAAAGGTGCCATTGCGATCAACCTCGAAGCCCGTAGAGACTTGCGGCATCTGTCGACCGAACCCGTGACGCTCGAAGGGCTCGGCGATTGCCGCATCTTTGAGATGCTGATTGGAACGAGTGGCTCGGGAGCCTATTTTCTAACGCCCGATGCTGCAACCCGGCTCGTCGCGGATATTGGCCGCCGGGGTCCGATCGCCGACATCTATATCTGGAATGCTCGAGGGGTGAGCCGGTTGCAGGCCGATCCCGGCTTTGCCGCGCCTATGGATAAGATGCGCGGGATATTCGGCCATCATCTGCCCCGCCTGGGAGCAACGACGATCACCCGGGACATGAGCCTTGCCCGGAAACTTAGCAACCCCAGGCTGCTCGTCCGTCGGGCCATTGGCCAGCTGCGACTTGCCGGCGCCAAATGGAAATCGTTCCGGCATGCGGAGCGCCGGCGCGTGTCGCCACTACCTTCGATCCATGCCAGCTATCAGGCGATTGTGGATGACAGCCTCAACGAACATGTTCCGGAGCTGCAGGGCGAGTAACTGCCCGCGGGATCGTCCGTCATCCTGACCGGCTCCGGCGCCGGCCTGATGGGAACATCGGCGGCGCCGAAGCTGGTCCCCGAGCAATTTGTGCACCGTTGTCAGGCCATATATTAGCAAAAGCTTGTATTTGTTGATCCGCAGTTGGATAATATCGATCGGGCATCTGAGGGTTTGTCTGATGCGTTGGCCCTTGTTCGTCATCGCGCTCATTGTTGGCTTCATTCTGTGGGACCGCTTCGAGAACGACGGCACCTACACCGCCGAAGTCGAGCGGAGTTTCCGTAACGCATCGTTGGACATGCCGGGAGGCGGCAGTTGGAAGCCTCCAGCCATCACCGTCAACCACGACGCATTTAAATAAACCCTGAACGCCTCGCAGGGCGAGTTGATGACAATCACGAAAACCCAATCGCAGGAAAGCCGGCTGGTCCGGCTAACGACGAGAGGGCATGCGCCACCGCCTCTACCCTCACCCGCATGGGCCAAAATCCCATAGCCATTGTGCCGGCGAATTTTGCTTTGCGGCTTGATCGGCCTGCCTTAGCCTCGTTGTGCAACACCTTGCCGACAAGCCGATAGCCGGACCATGCCGTGCCTTTGAAAGCCACCGCCCATATCGAGGCCATGTCCGCTTTCGCGCTGGCGAATTTCGGCGGCTACGACCGGCCGACGCTGGCGCAGAACGAGAGCGCTTTCCCACCCAGCCCAAGCGCAATCGAAGCAGGCCGCGACGCCGTGGCGCGCAGCCACCTTTATCCGGATCCGGACTGGACCTTGCTGCGCGATACGATCGCCACGGCGTATGGCGTCGAGCGCGACCTTGTCCTGTGCGGCGCCGGCTCGATGGAGCTGATCGCCTGCACTATCGCGGCCTTCGCCGGTCCCGGCGCGGCCGTGCTGGGCACGGACTATGCCTATAATTTTGCCGCCTCGGCGGCAGCCCGTGTCGGGGCGACCTACGTCAAGGCCGCGGAGCGCGGCTACGAGGTGTCGATCGACGCGATCCTGGCGGCGGTGTCGCCTGCGACGCGCATCATCTTCGTCTGCAATCCGGGCAACCCCACCGGCACGCGCATCAAGAACGCCGAGCTGCTGCGCCTGCGCGCGGCGCTGCCCGGCGACGTTCTCCTGATGATCGATCAGGCCTACGGCGAATTCGACGACCAGGATCCGCAAGCCGTTTTTGCGTTGGCCGGGCGCGGCGACACGGTCGTGCTGCGCAGTCTGTCCAAGGCATACGGTCTCGCCGGAGCGCGCATCGGCTGGGGCCTGTTCGCGCCCCAGATCGCCGCCGAAGTGCGCAAGATGCAAAATTCCAACCAGGTCTCGACGGTCAGCCTTGCCATGGCCGTCGCGGCCGTCGAGGACCAGGCCCATATGCGCGCGACGGTGGCGCGCACATCGGACATTCGCGACCGCTTCGCGCAAGGCTTGCGCGCCGCCGGCTACGAGGTCTCGGAAAGCCGGACGAATTTCGTCCTGGTGCGCTTTGCCGACACGGCGGCAGCGGCGGCAGCCGACAACGCCCTACGTGGCGCCGACATCTTCGTGCGGGGTCTCGCCGGTTACGGCCTCACCGATTGCCTGCGCATCACGATCGGGCCGCAGGACGTCATGGATCGCACGCTGCGCGCGCTCACCGCCCTGCGCGGTCGGCAATGCTGGTAAGGGTTTTTATCCGAGGGGATTTCAAGACGTGACGTCCGACATGCCGTATCTGCCCGCCCGCGATTTCATCGGCTATGGCGAGCAGCCTCCGCAGGCTGAATGGCCCGGCGGCGCAAAACTGGCGCTCAACATCGTCGTCAATTACGAGGAAGGCGCGGAATACTCGATCGGCGAAGGCGACGGCGTTTCCGAGACGATCCTGTCCGATCTTGCCGTGTCGCCGGCCGTACCCGGCTTGCGCAACCGCAACATGGAATCGCTCTATGAATACGGCTCGCGCGTCGGCGTCTGGCGGCTGATCTCGTTGTTTCAGGACAAGGGTGTTGTTCCCACCTTCTATGTCGTCGGGCGCGCGCTGGAGCTAAACCCGGCCGCGGGCAAGGCGATCGCTGCGCTCGGCAGCGACATCGTCTGCCATGGCTGGCGCTGGATCGACTACGCGCCGCTCAGCGAAGAGGAAGAGCGCCAGCACATCGCCATGACGGTGGATGCAGTCCGCGAGATCACCGGCGTCGATCCGACGGGCTGGTACACCGGCCGGCCAAGCCTCAACACCAGAAGGCTGGTGGTCGAGCATGGCGGCCTCCTGTTCGACTGCGACGACTACAATGACGACCTGCCCTATTTCGTCGATGTCGGCGGCAAACGGCATCTGGTCGTGCCGCACAGCTTCGACAACAATGACAGCCGCTTTTCGCGCGGCTCAGGCCTGGAGACGGGAAGCCAGTTCTTCGACTATGTAAGCGACGGCATCGACTGGCTGCTCAAGGAAAGCCAAAAGACCCCGCGCATGATGACGGTGTCGCTGCATTGCCGGCTGGCGGCCCGGCCGGGCCGCATGATCGGGTTGGAACGCTTCCTCGACAAGATCACTGCCAACCCAGACATCTGGGTCTGCCGCCGCTCCGACCTCGCCCGCCACTGGCTGAGCCGCTTCGGCGGCTGAGCCAGCTATCGGCAGTCGATTAGCCGGCGGGGCCAGCCAGCGCCGCCCGTAGGCGAAGCCCCTACTTGTTCGGCACCTCATAGACCTTGCCGTGCCAAGGCGCGGCGTCGATCTGGTCGAGCGCCATCACGTAAAGCATTTTCTCGTCCGGCCCGAAGGTGAAGTTCGGCATGGAAGGCGACGGCACCGAAAGCGTGCGCAAAAGCTTGGCGTCCTTGTCGACGACGATGATCTTGCCAGGCGCGTCGAGCGAGCGCGGGCTCTGGCCGATATACATCTCGCCTTGCTTGTCCATCTTGATCCCGTCGGGCCAGATATGCGGCTGGTTCGGGAAGAGATCGTCGAGCCGCAGGAAGACGCGGCGATTGCTCAGGCTGTGGTCGGACGAAACATCGAACTCGATGATCCGGTTGTCCTCGGTCTCGACCAGATAGAGGATCTTGCCGTCATTCGATAGGACGAGGCCGTTGGCATTGTGCAGGTCGCCGGCGACCTTCTTCACGCTGCCATCCTTGCCGATGTAATAAGCTGAAGCGTCGATCAGCGGGCCGCCCTTGCCGGATCCGGTGAAATAGACGCCGCCATCCTTGTCGGGCGCGAAATCGTTCGGCCCGCTGAACGGCTTGCCATCCGTATCCTTGTCATAGGCCGGCAGCGTCTTGCCGTCGGCCGAGATACGGCCGATCGTGTTGTTGTCGTAGCAGGTGACGAGGAATTCGCCGGTCGTCGTCGGCAGCACGGCCGAAGGCCCGCAGCCATCCATCTTCCAGAAGATATCGTTCTTCTTGCCGTCCCACACGTCCACGGAGCCGCGACCGTATTCGACGTAGAAAAGCTTGTCCTGATACCAGATCGGACCTTCGGCGAACCACGCGTCGTCGTTGACCACCTTGACGTCGGCCGCCTGTGCGGCAGTCGTCAGCACCAGGGCAAGCATCGTGCCCAGCAAATGCCGTTTGATCATGCGATTCCCCTTTATTTTTAGTTGCTTGAAGTCCTCTTCAAATGTCGCGTATTCCCAGTCGCCAAGCGTTCGCGGCTTACGACCGCAGCCGCTTGCCTTCCGGATCGAAGGGCGGATGCGCGAGCAGCACCGCATCATGCGGTCGCCCGAGGATGGCGACGGTCACCTTGTCGCCGGCCTTTGCGGTTCCCGCCTTGACGTAGCCCATCGCCAGCGACTGCTCGACGAAATAGCCATAGGCGCCCGACGACACCTGGCCGATCGGCGTGCCGTCCGGCAGGAAGATCGGCTCGCCGCCGGTGGCGTCGGCATCCATGGCCGACACCGAAAGCATGATCAGCTCGTCGCGCGCCGGCTTCTCGGCGACGGCGAGATAGGCGTCGCGGTTGAGGAATTCCTTGTCCGTCTTGATCAGGCGGTCGAGCTTGACCTCCTGCGGCCAGTATTCCGGCGAATACTCGCGGCTCCAGCTGCCGTAGCCCTTCTCGACGCGCAGCGACATCAGCGCCCGCGAGCCGACCGGCCCGGCGCCGACCTCCGCGCCCGCCTTTAGCAACGCGCGGTAGAGCTCGACCTGGTCGGCGGCTTTGCAGTGCAGTTCCCAGCCGAGATCGCCGGTGAAGGAGACCCTGAGCGCCACGACATCGACGCCGGCGACAGTGATCTGGCGCGAGCGCATGAAGGGGAAGGCTTCGTTCGACAGGTCGTCATTGGTGAGCCGCTGCAGCAGTTCGCGTGATTTCGGCCCGGCGACGTTGAACCCGCCCAGTTCCTCGGTGCGCGAGCGAAAGGTCGTGCCTTCCGGCAGCGGCACCGATTTGAAGAAGCGCCGATGAAAACGCTCGGCCATGCCTGAGCCGATCACCATGAACTCGTCCTCCGCCAGCCTGGTCACGGTGAAGTCGCCGGCGATGCCGCCGCGCTTGCCGATCAGCGGCGTCAGGCAGGAGTTGCCGACCTTGGTCGGCATGCGGTTGGCGAAGAGCGCGTTCAGCCAGGCTTCGGCGCCCGGACCATTCACTTCGTATTTGGCGAAATTGGAGATGTCGATGATGCCGGCATGCTCGCGCAGCATACGAGCTTCGCGGCCGACCGGCCCCCACCAGTTCTGCCGCGTGAAGCCGACCGTTTCCTCGCGCGGCTCGCCTGCCGCAGCGAACCACAACGGATGTTCCCAGCCGAAATTGAGGCCGAACACGGCGCCCATCTCCTTCTGCATGTCATAGGCCGGCCGCGTCCGCACCGGGCGGCCAGCGGCGCGCTCCTCGTTCGGGAAATGGATCTTGAAGCGGTGGCTGTACTGGTCCTGCACGCGCGCCTTGGTGAAGGCCTTGCCGGCCCAATGGCCGAAACGGGCCATGTCCCAGCCGAACATGTCGAGTGAAGGCTCCCCCTCGATCATCCATTCGGCGGCGAGCTTGCCCATGCCGCCCGACTGCGAGAAGCCGGGAATGATGCCGTTGCAGCAGAAATAATTGCTGAGCTCCGGCACCGGCCCGAACAGCACCGCGCTGTCCGGCGACCAGATCATCGGACCGTTGATCACCTTCTTGACGCCGGCGGTGGCGGCCGCGGGAACACGCTGAACGGCGCGCATCATGTTTTCCTCGATACGGTCGAGATCGTCGGGGAACAGCTCGTGGCCGAAATCCAGCGGGGTGCCTTCCTCGGCCCAGAATTTCATGTTGCGCTCATAGGCGCCGATCAGCAGCCCAAGCCCTTCCTGCCGCAGGTAATATTCGCCGTCGCGGTCGGCGACCGACGGCAGGCGCCGGCCCATCGAGGCGATTTCGGGAATGGTCTCGGTGACGAAATACTGGTGCTCGGTCGGGATCAGCGGCAGCTGCAGGCCGGCCATGGCGGCGACCTCCCTGCCCCACAGTCCAGCGGCGTTGACCACCCACTGCGTGCGGATATCGCCCTTCGGCGTGCGCACGATCCAGCTGCCGTCAGCCTGCGCCTCGGTCGCTGTCACCGGCGTGAAGCGATGGATCTCCGCGCCGCGCTGCCGCGCGCCGGCGGCGTAGGCGGCCGTAACACCCGACGGGTCGACATTGCCGCCCTCCGGCTCGTACATGATGCAGCGTATGCCGTCGAAATCGACCAGCGGATGCAGCCGCTCCGCCTCGTCGCGGCCGACCTCGTAAAAATTCATCTTGTAGCGTCGCGCCTTGGCTTCCTGGAGTCTCAGCTGATGCTCGCGCGCCTCGGTCTGTGCGAGATAGAGCGAGCCCGGCTGGAAGATGCCGCAGCCCTGGCCGGTCTCGGCCTCCAGCTCCTTGTAGAGCGCCATCGTGTAATGCTGCAGGCGGCTGATATTGGTGGAATCATGCAGGCCGTGGATGTTGGCCGCCGCGTGCCAGGTCGAACCTGAAGTCAGCTCGCTGCGCTCCAAAAGCACGACATCCGTCCAGCCGAACTTGGCGAGATGATAGAGGATCGAGCAGCCGATCAGACCGCCGCCAATGACGACGGCTTGTGCATGAGTGCGCATTCTTGAGCTTTCTTCCCTGTGTTCTGCGACTTGTCTCGCGCTCTTTGGCAGCGCTTTGGGATTTCATCTAGCTGACTGATCAATCCCAGTCGCCGGTGAATTCAGGGGCGCAAAATTGCGCCCCTGACCATTGCCTTGATCTGCCGGGTTCAGGCCTTGTCCAGCCAGACCTTGTCCAGCTGCAGCTCGAAGGTCTGGTGCATGCCGAGGTTCTTCACGTAAGGGGCAAGATGGCGGTAGAGCGAGCGCCAGAACGCCTGGACCAGAATGCCGGAGTCCTGCAGGATGAACTCCACCTCCTTCATCAGCTCCTTGCGCTTGGCCGGATCGGCGACGGCCATCGCCTCGTTGAGCTTCTTGTCGAACTCAGGATTGGCGTAGCCGGACTCGTTCCACGCCTCGCCGCTGCGATAGGCGATCGCCAGCACCTGGACGCCCAGCGGTCGCATGCCCCAGTCGGTGGTCGACCACGGATATTTCGTCCAGTCGTTCCAGAACGAAGAGCCCGGGATGATGGTGCGCTTGACCTTGAATCCGGCCTCGCGCATCTGCGCGGCGACGACGTCGGCGGGGTCCTTCACATAGTCGGCATCGTAGGAGATCAGCTCGAACTCGTGGTCCGTCTGGCCAGCCTCGACCATCAGCGCCTTGGCCTTTGCCAGGTCGCGCGGAACTTTCGGCAGCGCGTAATATTCCGGATGGATCTGGCAGACATGATGGTTTTCAGCGACTTGCCCCAAGCCGCTATAGCCGAGCTTCAGCACCGTCTCGTTGTCGACCGCGAGCTGAATGGCATTGCGCACGCGTTTGTCGTCGTAAGGCTTGTTGGTCACGTTGGTGCGCAGCACGATCGTGCCGGCGGTGACCACCTGCTCCTTGACCAGGCCCATGCTGTCATAGAGATCGACCGTGCCGCCGACCGTCTGGTAGTTGCAGTCGATCTCGCCGGCTTCGAAGGCGCTGCCGATGGCGGGGTTCGAGGCGTCCGATCCGTAGTCGGTCCAGTCGACGCCGTCGAGATAGGGCTCGCCGCCGAACCAGGTGAAGTCCTTGCGCCGCCGCACGGAGGCAGACTCGCCGACCTTGTAGGAGATCAGCTCATAGGGGCCGGTGCCGGGCGTCTTCAGCATGTCGGCGCCGTTCTTGTCGAAGTCGCGATGGACGATGACCGCCGGATAGTCGGAAAAACCCGGGATGATGGTGACGTCCGACTGGTTGCATTTCAGCTTCACCGTATGGTCGTCGACCTTGGTGATGGCGCCGGCGGCGGCCTTCTTGGTGGCGGGATCGATCAGTGAGCTCATGCGGCCGGCCATCGAATTGCCTTCGGCCGCCTTATCGCACCAACGCGTGATGTTGTAGACGATGTCGTCGGCGTTGAAGTCGTCGCCGTTCGACCATTTCACCCCCTTGCGCAGGTGCAGCGTGTATTCGGTGGCGTCGTCGCTCACCTCCCAGCTCTCGACCAGATGGCCCTCGAAGGTGAAGTCGGTGGTGTAGCGGATCATGTAGTCGTTGCACTGGCGCATGACATTGGCGATTTCGGACCAGTCCCAGCTGCGCGGATCCTTCATATCCTTGATGATCATCTGCATCTTCAGGATGCCGCCCTTCTTGCCGGGCAAGGGTGCAGCGGCCTTGGCCGGCTCGATCCCTGCCATCGAATAGGCGAGCGCCGTGGAAGCGCCCATCACGCTTGCCATGGCCAGGAATTCGCGGCGGTCCATCCCACCCTTTTTGACTTCGGCTGCGTAGCTTTCGATGACCGCCGGGACGCGGTCACCGTTGCTCTTGAACATCGTCATCGTTGTTCTCCGGTTTAGGGCTTTTTGCCCGTTGCATTCCCCTTGCGGCATGCATGTTAGGGGCGATGCAAAAATCCCGGAAGGGCTCGATCCTTCACAAACCGCAGAAACCCGGCCTTTGAGGCCTAAAAAAACGATGCCATTGGCCGGTCAAATTTTTGAGGCTGAAACGGGTGCTAAGGTCGCGCGGCGTCTTCCCTGGCCCTGGAAAGGATCCATTCCTTGACGGTGCGCGCGATGTTTCCCTTCGAAAGCTGGCTCTCGGTCAGATAGTAATTCCAGGGGCTTGGCGGCCGCACGGGAAACGGCTCGACGAGCAGCCCGCGATCCATATAGGCGTGCGACAGCGAGCGTTGCGTGGCGACGAGGCCGGCGCCCATGGCGGCGAGCTCGAGCGCGATGTTGGAGGCGTTGGTCGACAGGCCCTTGTCGTGCTCTTCCAGATCGACCCCGAGCGCCTCGGTCACCACCTGCCAGTATTCCTGGCGGCCATGCACGAA
This sequence comes from Mesorhizobium sp. M2E.F.Ca.ET.219.01.1.1, assembly GCF_004016445.2. Classification (GTDB taxonomy): domain Bacteria; phylum Pseudomonadota; class Alphaproteobacteria; order Rhizobiales; family Rhizobiaceae; genus Mesorhizobium. The sequence goes on along the minus strand of NZ_SADT02000001.1, from coordinate 1,612,839 downwards.
GATCCAGTCAACCTTGAGCATGTCCTGCGGTGTCTTCAGCGCATGCTCGCCCTCGAGCAGGCTGGGAGCACAGAGCAAGACCAGCTCGTCGTTCCAGAGCGGAATGGCGGCGGGCGGCCGGTCGTCGAAACGCCGCGTCGAGATGGTGATGTCGGCGATCTGCTCACCGATATCCTCCCAGATCGTGCCGTGCAGCACGATCTCGATCTCGGGATGCTTCTTGCGGAAGGCGGCCATGCAGCCCGCCAGCCAGTTTTCCGCAAGGCTCATCGGACAGGAGACGACCACGGTCTTGTTTCGCGAGGAAGCGACGATCGCTTCGGTCGCCTGGTCGATCTGGTCGAGCGCCTGGCGCAGTGTCGGCAGGAACGCCTCCCCCATCTCGGTCAGCTTCAGGCTGCGCGGATAGCGGATGAAGAGCTGCCGGCCGATATAATGTTCGAGCGCCCGCACATGTGTGCTGACCGCGGCTTGCGTGTAGCCCAGTTCCTTCGCTGCCGTGGTGAAGCTCAAATGGCGGGCCGAGCTCTCGAACGAGCGGATATAGTTCAAGGGGGGTGGCGGCTTCATCCCGGTCTCCTGCGGCGCATTCGCATAGCTATCGCATGGGCGACCGGACGTTCAATCGTAGACAAGCGACATGGCATCGATATTTTTGGCCAAAGCCGCCAAACTAATCGCGTGCCTGCGCGATGAACCCAATTTAATGATGTTGTGGAGAGACAGGGGAGATAAGCGCGTGGCTGTGCCGTCATACCGGCGTGAGGGGCCTGTCGTCAGTTCCGATACGTTCACGCGGCTTGCCGATTTCGTGCTGCGGCGTCCTGCCTCCGTCTTTCCCCAGCCGGTGCTGGAACAGGCGCGTTATCTCCTGCTCGACACGCTGGGCATCGCCATCGCCGCCGGGCCGATGGATGCGGGCCGCATCGCCCGTGATGCGGCCGTGCTGCTCTACGGTTCGAGCGATCCGCACTATTCGGCCCGCATGCTGTTCGACGGGCGGCGCGCCAGCATTGCGGGCGCGGCTTACGCCGTCGCCACGCAGACCGACAATCTCGACGGCCACGACGGCTACAGCCCCACCAAGGGCCATATCGGCGTCGCGGTGGTGCCGGCGCTTGCAGCGCTCGCGGAAGCAAGGCCTGACCTCACCGGGCCGGAGGCGCTGGCCTCCCTGGTCATCGGCTACGAAGTCGCCGGCCGGGCCGGCATCGCCTTGCATGCGACAGTGAGCGACTATCATACCTCCGGCGCCTGGAACGCCTTGGGCGTGGCGGCGATCGCGGCACGGCTGCGGCGGCTCGACGAAACGCAATTGCGCGAAGCGCTGGGCATTGCCGAGTATCACGGCCCTCGCAGCCAGATGATGCGTGAGATCGCCACCCCCACCATGCTGCATGACGGCTCCGGCCCGGGTGCCCTTATCGGCCTATCGGCGGCGGTGCTCGCCGAACGCGGCTTCACCGGCGCGCCGGCGGTCACCGTCGAGGCGCCGGAGGTCGCGACGCATTGGCAGGATCTCGGCGTCTTCTGGCAGTCGCTGCATCAATATGTGAAGCCCTACCCGATCTGCCGCTGGGCTCATGCGGCGATCGACGCGGTGCGCGGACTTTGCCTGGCGCACAATCTTGCCCCCTCCGACATCGCCCATGTCCAGGTCAACAGCTTCCACTACGCCGCCACCCTGTTTGACGGCATGCCGGACACGACCTCGAAGGCGCAGTACAGCCTGCGCTTCGCCGTCGCGACCTTCATCATCCATCGGCGCATCGAGTTGGAGCATATTTCGGGCGCCGGGCTCGCCGACGCCGCGGTCGCCGACATGCTCACCCGCGTCACGGTGGTCGAAACCGAACGGCATAGCGCCCGCTTCCCGGTCGGCCGCTGGGCCGACGTCGTCATCACGACCAACGATGGACGCGTATTGATGTCGGGCGACGTGCATGCGCGCGGCGGCCCGGAAGCGCCGATGACCAAGCAGGAGGTCGAGGCCAAATACATGGAGTTCGCGGCACCCGTGCTCGGCTCCGACCGCGCCGCGGCGATCCGTGACGCGGTGCTTTCGCTCGACGACCGTGACAGCCGCTTCTCCGATCTCTCGGCGCTGCTCTACGATCCTCCCACGGCTTCGAGCTGAGCCCGCAATGCCCCTCAGGCTCCTGAAATACGGTCTCAGCAGGGACTATCCGGTCAGCGGCGACATCCCCGCCACGCCCGAGCTGAAGCCGGCCTATGACGTCGTCATCATCGGCGGCGGCGGGCATGGCCTATCCTGCGCGCATCATCTTGCCAAATATCACGGCATCAAGAGCGTCGCGGTGCTGGAGAAGGGTTACCTCGCCGGCGGCAACACTGCGCGCAACACCACCACGATCCGCTCCAACTACATCACGCCGGAAGGCATCGCCTTCTACAAGGAGGGCGTCGAGCTGTTCGAACGCTTGTCGCAAGAACTCGACTTCAACGTCATGTTCTCGCAGCGCGGCCAGCTGACGCTCGCGCATACAGAGGCGACGATGCGCAGCTTCCATTTGCGCGCCGAGATGGGCAAGCACATGGGCACGCGCACCGAGGTCGTCGACCAGAAGGGCGTCGAGGAGCTCTGCCCGCTGCTGAACATGGATTATGGCGGCCCGCTCGAAATCCTTGGCGGCCTCTGGCATGCCGATGGCGGAACGGCGCGCCACGACGCCGTCGCCTGGGGCTACGCCGCCCAGGCGTCGCGGCGCGGCGTCGAGATTCACCAGCGCACCGAGGTGCAAGGCTTCGAGGTCGTCGGCGACCGAGTCCAAGCGGTCAACACGAACCGGGGCCGCGTCGCCTGCGGCCAGGTGCTGATCGCCACCGGCGGCATGAATTACGACGTGGCGCTGATGGCCGGCGTCGAGCTTCCCATCCGCTGCTATCCGCTGCAGGCGATGGTGACCCAGCCGTTGAAACCGTGGCTCAACACGCTGGTCTCGTCGGTCTCGCTGCACACCTATCTCGTGCAGTCCTCGCGCGGCGAGGTGGTCATCGGCGGCGGCTCCGATCCCTACCAGCTCTATTCGACGCGCTCGACGCTCGACATGAAGGAGCATCTCGCCGAAGGCGCCGTCCACCTTTTCCCCTTCCTGCAGGGCGTTCGGCTGCTGAGGCAATGGGCCGGCATCACCGACATGACGCCGGACTACAGCCCGATCATGGGTGCCAGCCCGCTCGCCAATCTCTGGCTCGACTGCGGCTGGGGCACCTGGGGCTTCAAGGCGACGCCCGTCGCGGGAAAGCGCATGGCGCAGACCATCGCCGACGGCCGTGTGCCCGACATCCTGAAACCATTTGCATTGGAGCGGTTCGAAACGTTCCAACTGCTCAATGAAATGGGCGCGACCGCCGCGAGCCATTGATCCATGAAACTGCTCACCTGCCCCATGAACGGTCCGCGCAACATCGACGAGTTCCAGTCCTTCGGACCGGTGCGCGCGCGGCCCGATCCGAACGCAACCGCCGACAGGGACTGGTCGCGGCACCTGTTCCGCGCAGAGAACCGCAAAGGCGTCGTGGTCGAGTGGTGGCGGCACGTGCCAAGCAACTATTTCTTCCTGGCCGAGCGCGATCTCGTGAGCAACGAGATCCTCCGCACCTTCGACGCATCCGAACTGCGGGACCGCGCATGAACCGGCTGCCCGCCCCTTTCGGAAGCCGCATCGACCGAAGCCGCTGCATCCGCTTCACCTTCGAGGGCAAGCCCTTCGAAGGCTATGAGGGCGACAGCATCGCCAGCGCGCTTGCCGCGTCCGGCCAATGGGTGCTGTCGCGCTCGTTCAAGTATCACCGCCCGCGCGGCATCCTGTCGATGACCGGGGCCGACGCCAACGCGCTGGTGCAATTGCCGTCCGAACCGAACGCCGCCGCCGAACGCACGCCGATCAGCGAAGGGCTGCGGGTCAGCGCCCAGAACGTCAACGGCTCGCTCGAGCGCGACCGCGACGCCATCATGGACCGGTTCGGCCGCTTCCTGCCGGTCGGCTTCTACTATCGCACCTTCATGGGTCCGCGCCGCGACAGCTGGCTGCAATTCTGGGAGCCGATCATCCGCCGCAAGGCAGGCCTGGGCGTGGTCGACACCAAGGCTCCGCATCGGCATTTCGACATGACGCATCTGCATTGCGACGTGCTCGTCGCCGGCGCCGGCCCGGCGGGACTGAGCGCCGCGATCGCCGCCGCCGAGGCCGGCGCCGATGTGGTGCTGTGCGACGAGAACCCCGAGATCGGCGGCGCGCTGAGCTATGGCCGCTACGATCCAGCGCTACTCTCCGGCCTGGCTTCGCGGCTCGAGGCGTTGCCCAATCTCAAGCTGCTGACCGGCACCGTCTGCAATGGCTGGTACGAGGACAATTGGCTGCCGCTGATCCAGGGCAATCGGCTTCATCGCACCCGCGCCCGCGAGGTGATCCTCGCGACAGGCGCCATCGAGCAGCCAGCCGTTTTCCGCAACAACGACCTGCCCGGAATCATGCTCGGCGGCGCCGCCCAGCGGCTGATCCGGCACTATGGCGTGCGACCCGGCCAGAGTGCGGTGGTGCTGGCCGCCAATGACGACGGCTACCGGAAGGCGCTCGACTTGCTGGACGCAGGCGTGTCGGTCGTCGAGCTGATTGACCCGCGATCCGCTGATAAGGCCGGTCCGTTGGAAGCCGAGCTCCGCGGCAAGGGCGTCGCCATCCGCAAAGGCGCGACCGTCGAGGCGGCGGACGGCACGGCCGGAAATCGTCATCTCGCCCGCGTCCGTGTCGGCGGAGGCTGGATCGCCTGCGACCTGCTCGCCGTTTCGATCGGCAGCGCGCCGGCATGGCAATTGCCGTGCCAAGCCGGCGGCAAGGTCGGCTACGACGCCAGTACGCAAACGATGACGATCACGCTTCCGCAGGGCTCTGTCCATCTCGCCGGCGCCGTTGCCGGAACGGACGAGATCGAGGACGCAATCGCCAGCGGCCGGCGTGCGGCGGCAACCGCGCTCTCGAGACTCGGCCACGCGGTTGCCGATGAGCCTCCGGCAGCCAGCCCAAAAGTCGCCCGGCCACGCTATGTTCAACCGATCGTCGCCGATCCCAAGGGACGCGACTTCGTCGACTTCGACGAGGATCTGCAGGTCAAGGATCTGCAGAACGCGACCAAGGACGGCTATCGCGAGATCGAACTGGTCAAACGCTTCACCACTGTCGGCATGGGTCCGAGCCAGGGACGTCATTCAGCGCTGGCGACCGCCCGGATCGTCGCCGAAGCGACCGGCCGGACCGTCGGGGAAATTGGCATCACCACGGCGCGTCCTCCGGTCGGACCGGAAACGCTCGGCGTCCTCGCCGGCCATCACGAAGTGCTGGAGCGCCGCACCGCGCTGCATGCGCGGCACGTCGCGCTGAAGGCTGCGATGAAGCCAGTCGGCGCATGGTGGCGGCCCTACTATTACGGCGACGCCAGCAGCGCTGAGGAAGCCGTCCGAGAGGAAATCCTGGCCGTGCGCGAAGGCGTCGGCCTGCTCGACGTCTCGACGCTCGGCAAGCTGGAGATCCGCGGCCCGGACGCCGGTGAATTTCTCGACCGGCTCTACACGATGGCGCATGCCAACCAGCCAGTGGGCCGTGTCCGCTACTGCCTGATGCTCAACGAGATGGGCTCGGTGATCGACGATGGCGTCGCCTACCGGATGGATGAGGACCAGTTCTATGTCACGGCGACCACCGGCGCCGTCGCGCGCGTCTATGCCGACATGCTGTTCTGGAATGCCGAGTGGCGCCTGAAGGTCGACGTGCTCAACCTGACCGGCGCTTTCTGCGGCTTGAACGTAACCGGACCCAAGGCGCGCCAGGTGCTCGAAGCGCTAGACAGCGACATCGATTTCAGCCGTGACGCCTTCCCCTATCTGAGCGGCCGCGACGGCACCGTCGCCGGCGTGCCGGTGCGGGTGATGCGCATCGGCTTCACGGGCGAGCTGAGCTATGAATTGCATTGCCCCTCGAGCCTGGCGCCCAGCCTCTGGGATGCAGTGATGGCCGCCGGCAAGCCGCATGGCTTGCGGCCCTACGGGCTGGAGGCGTCGCGCATATTGCGCCTGGAGAAAGGCCACATCCTGATCGGCCAGGACACGGATGCGATCACCACCCCGGACGAACTGGGCTTCGGCTGGGCGGTCTCGAAGAAGAAGCCGTTCTTCGTCGGCAAGCGCTCGATCGAGATGCGCGCAAGGCTCGGCCAGACCCGCAGGCTGGTCGGCTTGCAGTTCCCCGAAGGCGCCCGCAGCATCCCTGGCGAAAGCTGCCTGGTGTTGCGCGGCGGCACGCCCGTCGGCCAGATCACATCAGTCGGATATTCGCCGTCGCTTGGGCGCCACATCGCGCTCGCCTATGTCCATGTCGACGACCAGGCGGAAGGCAGCCGCGTGACGGTGAAGTGCCGCAACGGCGAGTTGGTGGAGGCCACGGTCGTCGCCCACACCTTCTTCGACCCGACCAACACGCGGCAGGAGATCTAGATGGCCGCCGGCACCGCGACTCGCGTCTACCCCTTCATGCCCGGCGGCGCGGCCGACGGCGCGAAGCTGGTTTCCGGCGCGGTCGCGTTGAGCGATCTTACAGACAAGCCGCGCTTCGGCCTGAAAGGCGGCGGCAGCGCAGCCTGGCTTGCCGCGCAAGGCATTCCGCTGCCGGCCGTCAACCGCATGGGCGAGCATCGCGGCATGCGGGTCCTTCGCCTCGGCAACGAGGACATCCTGCTACTCGCCGAGGACGCCGGCGAGACGCTCGTCCAGGTCAAAGCCGCCTGGCATGCGGCGACGGCGCCAAAAGGTTACTCGTCATGGCGCGAGGAAGGCTGGGCATGGATGCGCCTCTCCGGCCCTCGCCTCGCCGAAGCGATGAGCGGGCTTTGCGCGCTGGATCTGAGACCCTCAAAATTCGGCGCCGACGACATCGCCCAGACCCGCGTCGGCCATGTCGAGGCCGTGACGTTCCGTTCGCCGACAGGTTTCGACATACTCTTCGACGTCACCGCTTCGGCCTACTTCGCCCGCGCCGTCGCGGCGGTGGCCGGCCACACAGACCAGCACAGAGGACTTTCATGACCCGCCCGCAAGGAACAATCGCTCCCATCCTGACGCCGTTCGAAGACGACGGCCGCATCGCGCGCGATCTCTGGATATCTCACGCCAAATGGGTGCTCGGCCAAGGCGCGCATTTCCTCTCGCCCTTCGGCACGACCGGCGAAGCGCTGTCGGTGTCCTTGCGCGAACGCATGCAGGCGCTGGAGTGGCTGGTCGAGGCCGGCATCGCGCCGGACCAGCTGATGCCCGGCACCGGCGTCACCGCGCTGCCCGAAACGGTCGAACTGTCGGCCCATGCCGTCGGCCTCGGCTGTGCCGCGGTCATGGTGCTGCCGTCCTTCTTCTACACCGGCGCCGGCGACAACGGTCAGGCACGCTATTATAGCGAGCTGATCGAGAAGGTGGCAAAACCTTCGATGCGCGTGATCCTCTATCACATCCCGCAGAATTCCGGCGTGCCGGTCAGCCCGGCGCTGACGGCGAGGCTGAGCAAGGAATTTCCGGACACGGTCGTCGCCTACAAGGACAGCGCCGGCGACTGGAACAACACGGCCGCCATCATCGCCGCCGCGCCTGGTATCTCAGTCTTTCCGAGCTCGGAGGCACAGCTCACCAAGGGTCTGGCGAGCGGCGCGGCCGGCTGCATTTCGGCCACGGTCAATCTGAACGCCGCCGCCATCCGCCGCCTCTATGACGCGGCCCGCAAGGGCGAGGACGTCGCCGAGGCGGATGCCGCCATCAAGGCGTTTCGGAAGGTGATCCAGGATGCCGGGCTGATCCCGGCGATGAAGGCGGTGCTTGCGGTCAAGTCCGGCGACCGGCGCTGGCTGAACCTGCGCGCCCCGCATGAGAATGCGACGCTGGAAAACGGCCAGGCTTTGCTTGCCACCCTCGGCGGCGCCGCCGACCATATCGGCCGCGATTGAGATAGCGATGTCGGCGCGCCCAACAATCATCCTGCACACCGACAAGCCGGCGGGCGCGCTTGCCGTGCTCGCCGAGACGCATCCCGATCTCGATGTCCATGCCTGCGACACCTATGCCGGCCTTCCCGCGCTGATCGAGCGCACCAACGCCGAAGTGGTCTATTCGATCCGTTTCGACGGCACGCCGCGCTATCCGCGCCAGGCCCTTGTCGAGAGCCCCACGGTGAAATGGATATCGATTGGCGGCTCCGGTACCGACCATCTCGGTCGCTGGGATCCCGCGCATGTGACGGTGACGAATTCGGCCGGTGTCGCCGCCGGCATGCTGGCCGAATATGCGCTCGGCGCCATGTTGTCCTTCTCGCTCGACCTGCGCGGCTTCGAGCGTCGCCAGCAGGCCCGCCAATGGGGCGGCGGCCGCGTCGAGCCGATCGAGGGCAAGACGGTCCTCATTGTCGGCCTCGGCAAGACCGGTGAGGCCGTCGCACGCCGCGCACAGGCGGTGGGCATGCGCACGCTGGGCATCCGCGCGCGACCGAAACCAATGCCCTCGCTCGACGAAGTGCATGGTCCCGACGCGCTGCCGGCATTGATTGGCCGCGCCGATTTCATCGTCTGCTGCGTGCCGCTGCTGCCCAGCACGCGCGGCCTGCTTGGCGAAGCCGCCTTCGCGGCCATGAAGCCGTCCGCCGTGCTCATCGACATTTCGCGCGGCGGCGTCGTCGACGAAGCCGCATTGCTGCGCGCGCTCGACAACGGGCGGATCAAGGGCGCGGCCCTCGACGTCTTCGCGACCGAGCCGCTGCCGGCAGAGCACCCACTCTGGGCCTACGACAACGTCGCCGTCACTCCGCATTGCGCGGCGGTCTATGACGGCTGGGACATCAAGTCGGTGCGCATGTTCGCCGACAACCTGGCGCGCTACCGCAAAGGCGAGCCGCTGGAGAATGTGGTCAATCCGGAACGCGGCTATTGAAAGCAATTCCAGGAAAAGTGTGAGCGGTTTTCCGTCCGGAATTGCGAAAAAAGAGGATCGGGAAGGAGTAGTCCGATGTCACAGGACAGGCGCGGCGGCGGTCGCCGATCGAAGCTCGGACGCAGCGGCGGCGGCATCGCGCAACTGCCGTGGCAGAGCGTGAAAAACCCCTACCCGCCGATGCAGCTCCTCGACGAGGAGCGCATGGACCAGTTGCACAAGACGTCGATGCGCATCCTGTCGGAGCTCGGCATCCGCGTCATGAGCGAGAAGGTGATGGACCTGTTCGCCAAGGCCGGCGCCATCGTCGACCGCGAGAGCAACACCATCCGCATCGACGAGAGCATCGTCGCCGACGCCCTGCGCAACGTTCCCTCCTCCTTCACGCTGACCAGCCGCAATCCAGGCAAGCAGGTTGAGTTCGGCGGCAATTCGCTGGTCTTCGGCCTGGTCGCCGGTCCGCCCAACGTGCATGACCGCATCAACGGCCGCAGGCCTGGCAACCTGCCCGACTACCAGAACTTCATCCGGCTGGCGCACCACTTCAACGCCATCCACATCATCGGCAACCAGGTGGTGGCGCCAATCGAATTGCCGGCCAATTCGCGCCATCTCGACACCTACCATGCCAATCTGACGCTGAGCGACCTCTCCTTCCATTGCACGGCGATCGGCCGCGCCAGGGCGATGGACGGCATCAACATGATGGCGATCGCGCGCGGCGTCTCGGTCGAGGAGATGCGCGCTTCGCCGGGCGTGACCACGATCATCTCGATCAACTCGCCGCGCCTGTTCGACGACGCGATGGCGGAAGGCCTGATCGCCATGGCCGAGCATGGCCAGCCGGTGACCGTCACGCCGTTCACGCTGATGGGCGCGATGACGCCGGTGACGCTCGCCGCAGCACTTTGCCAGCAGAACGCCGAGGCGCTGTTCGGCGTGACACTGACGCAGCTCGTCAATCCCGGCACGCCGGTAATGTATGGCGCCTTCACCTCCAATGTGGACATGAAGTCGGGCGCGCCCGCCTTCGGCACGCCGGAGAACGCCAAGGCCAACATCATCGCCGGGCAATTGGCGCGCCGCTACAACCTCCCCTACCGCACCTCCAACGCGAATGCCTCCAACGTCGTCGACCTGCAGGCGGCCTACGAGACCGAGATGGCGACCTGGGGCGCGGTGCTCGGCGGCGCCAATTTGATCTACCACGCGGCCGGCTGGCTGGAGGGTGGCCTGACCGCGTCCTACGAGAAGCTCGTGCTCGACGTCGAGATCCTGCAGAACATGATGGAGTTCCTGCGGCCCTTACCGTTCCAGGAAGACGACCTCGGCTTCGAAGCGATCAAGTCGGTTCCGGCCGGCGGCCATTTCTTCGGCGCCGAGCACACCATGTCGCGCTACACCACCGCCTTCTACCAGCCGATGCTTTCCAACTGGCAGAATTACGGCGCCTGGCAGGAAGCCGGCGGCAAGGACGCGCTGGAGCGCGCGACCGATCTCTGGCAGCAGGCGCTGCACGACTATGAGGAACCGGTGATGGACCCCGCGATCCGCGAGGAGCTCGACGCCTATGTCGCGCGACGCCGTGAAGAGATCGCCGCCAATCCGGAAACCTAGGAACTCCACCCAATGCCTTACGATCTCGTCATCCGCCACGCGACGCTGATCGCCGGCGACGGCTCGAAATCCTTCCAAGCCGACATCGCTGTCACGAGAGACCGGATCGCGGCGATCGGCCGGCTGGACGACGCGGAGGGCATCGAGGAAATCGACGCCAAGGGCAAGGTGGTCGCGCCGGGCTTCATCGACGTGCACACCCATGACGACGGCGCGCTGCTAGCCCCGCGCGGCATGGACCCGAAGATCAGCCAGGGTGTGACCACTGTCATTGCCGGCAATTGCGGTGTCAGCCTTGCCCCGCTGCTGCTCGACAGGGCCCCGCCGCCGCCCTTCACGCTGGTCGGCGGCCGCGAGAATTTCCGCTTCGACCGTTTTGCCGACTATGTCGCCGAGCTGAAGCGCCGCGGCATTGCCACCAACGCGGCCCTGCTGGTCGGCCACACCACCTTGCGCCAGCGCTGCATGCCGGTGACCGATCGTCCGGCCAATGAAGCGGAAACGGCGGCGATGCAGGAAGCCGTCGCCGAGGCAATGGCCGAAGGCGCGTTCGGCCTCAGCACCGGGCTCGACTATCCGCCGGCCGTCAAGTCTTCGACCGACGAGGTCAAGGCTTTGGCGACAACCGCTGCGCAGCTCGGCGGTCCCTATGTCACCCACAAGCGCAACTATTTCGAGATGATGGACGAGGCGATCGAAGAAGCGATCGACATCGCCGAGCATGCCGGCGGCAAGCTGTTCATCTCGCATCACCAGTGCACCGGCCGCGCCAATTTCGGCAAGAGCCGGCCGTCGCTCGAGCGCATCGATCGGGCGCGCGAGACGATGGACATCGGCATGGATGTCTACCCCTATGCCGCGAGCTCGACGGTGCTGCGGCTGGAGCGCTGCGACACGGGCCTGAAGATACTCATCACCTGGTCCGATCCGCATCCGGAGATGGCCAGGCGCGAGATTGCCGACATCGCGCGCGAATGGAACTGCACCGAGCGCGAGGCGGGCGAGCGCCTGCTGCCGGCCGGCGCGGTCTATTTCCAGCTTGACGAGGACGATGTCCGCAACATCATCGCCCATCCGCGCACCATGATCGGCTCGGACGGCTTGCCGCACGACATCCACCCGCATCCGCGCCTGTGGGGCACCTTTCCGCGCGTGCTCGGGCACTACGCGCGCGACGTCGGTCTGCTCAGCCTCGAGGAGGCCGTGTTCCGCATGACCGGCCTGCCCGCGAAGGAATTCGGCATCGCGCGGCGCGGGCTGCTGGCCGAAGGCAATTTCGCCGACCTCGTCATCTTCGATCCCGAGACGATCATCGACACCGCCACCTTCGAGGAGCCGCGCCGGCCCGCCGCCGGCATCGAACATGTCTTCGTCAACGGCGTCTCGGTGTGGCGCGGCGGCAGGGCGACTGGCGCGCTGCCGGGTTTGGTTCTGAAACCATCGGCTTCAAAGCCGACCGTCAGAGGCGCATGCGGCTGCGGCGCCGATCACAGCGCCTCGTAAATCCTATCGACCGTCTCCAGCGTGTAGGCGAACTCCACCGGCCGCGTGCAGCGCCAGCCCTCGAAAGGCTGCCCGGCAAGTGCCTTCAGCGCCTCGGGCTGCCGTAGGATACCACCGCCATAGAGCCGGTTCGCCATGTCGAGCATGCCGGTGCGATGCATGGCCTCCGTCATGCTGCCGCAGGCCTCCTTGACCAGCCAGACGCGAAACCCCTGATAGACCGCGTCGAACACGCTTGCGGTCACGCAGCTGTCGGTCAGCACGCCGGCGACCACCAGGTTCTCGATGCCGAGCGCGGCGAGCTGTTGCGAGAGATCGGTGCGGCGAAAGGCGCTCGGCCAGTGCTTGTGGATGACGATGTCGCCCGGCAGCGCCGCCACCTCGGCGCAGATTTCGGCGCCCTCGCTGTCGGCCACGGCCGAGCGCAACTCCTCCGTCAGGACCTCCTCCTGCCGCGCATAGCCGTCGCGTTCCTCCGGCTTCACCCAGGCCTGCGCGTGGATGACGGACACACCCGCCGCCCGGACGGCTCCGATCAGCGCGGCGGTGTTGGCGAGCACCGCGTCATAGCCGACGACCGGCCATGCGGCGCCGGGACGGTATTCGTTCTGCAGGTCGATCACGAGCAAAGCGGTCTTGGCGAGGTTCATGGTTGTTCCAGCGGGTTGTCGAAGTCGGTCACGAAACGCAGAAGCAGTCGGATCGCCTGATCGAGATCGGCGACCTCCATCGCTTCATGCGGGTTGTGGCTGCCGTTCTCGTTGCGCACGAAGAGCATCGCTGTCGGAATGCCGGCACCGGCGAACGTCACTGCGTCGTGCCCGGCTCCGCTCGGCACATGCGGTGCGCGCATCTGCAATTCGGTCGCAGCGCTATCGAGCTTCGCGATCAGCGCCGGTGACATCGTCGCCGGTTCCCAGGTGAAGCGCGGGCCTGTCTCGAAGGTCACGCCGCGCTTGGCGCCAACTTCCGCAAGAATGGTCCGAAGCCGCGCCTCAACCCGCTCAAGAACGGCCGCCTCGGCGCTGCGCACGTCAAGCGTGAAACTGAGCTCTCCGAGAACCCGGCTGCCGCCGTGCTGCGTGGGATCGGACTGCACGCGGCCGAAGGTGATTGTTGCCTCATGCCCTTCGCGCTCGAGCGTGTCCCATTCCGCCTCGAGGCCCGCGACAAGATCGGCAAAGCCGAGCACGGCGTCATGCCGGGCAAAGCGCGGCTCGGCGCCGGAATGAGCATAAGCGCCAAGGCACTTCGCATCGACATAGCGGAACCCGCCGGCAATCCCGGTGACGATGCCGACCGGCGCACCGGCGGCGACAAGGCGCGGTCCCTGCTCGATATGCACTTCGATGAAGGTCGCGATCCGGCCGGCATCGATGCCTGGCACGCCGCGCCGCACGGCATCGGGGTCGAACCCTTCCTCGCGCATGTGCTCGGCCAGAGTACGGCCGCTATCGGATCGCCGGGCTTCGAGCGCCTGGGGATCCAGCAGGCCGAGCGCCGCCTGGCTGCCGGGGTAGGAGAGCGGAAACCAGACCGCTTCCTCGGCGCGAGTCGCCAGCACGATGAGATCGCGCGGCAGTCGGACGCCCTGAGCCACCAGTTCCGCCATCACGGCCAGCCCGGCCACGACGCCTGCGGCCCCATCGAAATTGCCGCCATGCGCCACGCTGTCGAGATGCGAGCCGATGACGATCGCCGGCAAATCCGGGTCACGGCCTTTCAGCGTCAGATAGAGATTGCCGGCGGCATCGGTGCGAGCGATGGCGCCGACCTTTTCCCCCTCATTGCGCACGAGATCATGGGCGAACAGCTCGCCGGGTCCATAGGCGACCCGTGTAATGCCTGGCGCATCGGTCGTCGCGTCAGCGAGCGCATCCAGGATGCGCCCGGCCAGTTCGCCTCCAGCCGTCAGGACGGCGCTGTTCATGACGCAACCTTGCTGGTTTCGGGCGAGACGTTGCGTAGCCGGTGCGGTGTGAGATCGTCCAGCGACACGCCTTGCCTCGCGACATCGTCCGGCAGGCCGCGTCCGGCGATCAGGCTGGCGCAAACGCGCGACAGCGCCGGCGACGTCTTGATGCCGTAGCCGCCCTGTGCGACCAGCCAGACGAAATCCGCAAACTCGTCATCTGGCCCGACCACCGGCGAGCCGTCGGCGACGAAGGTCCGCAAACCCGCCCAGGAGCGCGACACGCGCTGCACCTCGATTGTGGTCGCCCGTTCGAGGCGCTCGGCGCCGATCGCGACATCGATGTCTTCCGCAAAGGCGTCCATCGGCGCCGACGGCGTGGCGTCGGCCGGTGAGACGAACAACTGCCCGGCATCCGGCTTGAAATAGAACTCCGCGCCGACATCGTTGACCAGCGGCCAGTCGCTGATGTCGAGACCGGCCGGCGCCGGGATGTTGAAGGCGGTGCGGCGTTTCGGCAGCAGGCCGACCGGGCGCACGCCCGCCATCAGCGCGATCTCGTCGCCCCAGGCGCCGGCGGCATTGACGATCAGCGGCGCAAGGAATGTGCCCGCTTCCGTCTCGACCCGCCATTGGCCGCCCTGCCTGCCGATGCCTCTCACGCCGGCCTTGGTCACGATGCGTGCGCCATGCGCCCGGGCACCGCGCAGAAACCCTTGGTGCAGGCCGTTGACGTCGATATCCATCGAATGCGGTTCGATATACGCGCCGGCGAGATAATCCCGGCGCAGCACCGGCACGCGCGCGATCGCCTCGTCCGGCGTCATCGCGACGATCGAGGGCACCAGCGCCTGCGCCGCCGCCAGATCCTCGTGCAACAGGTCGAGCTGGTCGGCACGCGCCACGGTGATCATGCCACGCTTGCTGAGCAGTGGATAATCGCAAAAACCTGTCGGCGCCTCGGTCAGGAATGCGCGGCTGGCGAGCACGATGCGACGGATGACGCCATTGCCGTAATTCTCGGTGAAGCTCGCCGCCGACCGTCCCGTGGTGTGGTAGCCGCAATGGCTCTCACGCTCGAGCAGCACAACCTTCCTGTCGCGCGAAATCTCGAAGGCCGCACCCGCGCCGGCCATGCCACCACCGATGATGATCACGTCGGTTTGTTCGTTCATGGATCCCCCAAAACTGGTCCGCGCGGCACGGCAGGCGGCTCGCCCAGCCGGCCGCGCCGCGCGCGATCGCGAGCGCCTCGCCCTTCGGCCAGATTGTCGGCCGGCGAGTTCTGCAAGGCGCAATCCCGCAATGCGAGATCGGTGACCAAAGGCACCGGCTTGCCGGCGATTGCCATGCCTTTCAGCCGCGCCCAAACCGCGCGCCGCTTGCGCACCTGGTGCGACTGCAACTCGCTGATCTCGGCAATGTCGCTCTCCCGCTTGATCTGCAGCGCGCCAGCCTCGACGGCCGCATCGAACAGCTCCAGCCCGCGCTTCGTGCGAACTATGATGCCGTTGAGCGGTTCATCCTCGAACGCCGGTCCGCCGTTCAGCCAGGCATCCGACACCGCGATATCCGCGACCTGGCCGATCGCGTCGGGACAAATCTTGCAGCGCGGCTGGATCATCCATTTGTCCTCGTCCTCCCAGAGCTGCCGATAGCTGATCTCGAAGGAGCGGCCGACCTTGGTTTCGATCCGGTTGAGGCCTGGGTTGCCGTGCCCCCGGTAGCGGAAGAGCGCGAGCTCATCCTCGCTCAATCCGAAACGCTGCAGCACCTGCTCCGACTTGGTCAGGTCCGAGGCGCCGCCGCAGACGAAGGCGAGCGCGTAGCGCATGTGCTCGTCGACGCGGGGATCGAGCCGCGCCAGGTTGCGCACGGCGGTGATGTCGCAGGGCTTGGCGATCAGCGCGAACGGCTCGCCGCGATCGAGGATGTCGTTGAAATCGACCAGCGTCGCCGCGGGCCCATAGCGCGAGCCGGCGCCTTCGAGCACTGAAGCGGCGTCGAAGCTCAGCTTCCGTTCCGTGCGCATCGGCATCGAGCGCGAGGCCGCGACATGCAGCACGAACTTGACCCGCCCTGAGGTGAGCAGGAATTGCCCGAGCGCCGTCAGCGTCCCGCCGCCGGAGCCGACAAACCGGACCGTGGGATGGCCGGCGGAGCCGAGCACGATACGCTCGACAGGCCCCCAGACCGTGTCTGCCAACGCAGCCTCGCTTATCTGCGCGGGCAGCGGACCGGCGATGCGGGTTCCCGGGCAAACGGCGTTGATCTTCGCCAGTGTCGGCTTGTCCAACGCCCGCAACGCCACCGGCCGCTCGCGCCCTTCCGGCGTCGTCACCATCTCGACGTCACCGGGACCGGCGATCGACCGGCAGAGGCCGCAGCCGATGCAAAGACCATTCTCGATGATCTCCCCGAGCGACAGCGGATCGGGCCGAAGCGGCGCTGTGTCCTGGCTGCATCTGGTCTCGATCGGGCCCATCGATGTCAGACCGGATCCGAGATGCGCTTGTACTGGTCCGGGCGGCGATAGAGCGCGAAGTTGAAATTCACCTTCCGGCATGTCTCGATCAGGTCGAGATCGGCGCGGTGCACGATCACCTCGTCGTCGAGCGACATCGCCTGCGCGGCGATCTCACCCGTCGGCGCGACAATGCAGGAACCGCCGATCAGCGCCTGGCCGTCTTCTAGTCCCGCCTTGGCGGCGGCGCCGATCCAGAGCGTGTTCTGATAGGCGCCGGCCTGCATCGGCAGGTGGTTGTGGAACATCCGTAGATGCGCCAGCGCCGGCGCTTCGTCGAGCAGCAGCGGCGTGTTGTAGCCGAGCAGCGCCACCTCGGCGCCGTTGAGACAGAGCATGCGATAGGTCTCCGGCCAGCGGCGGTCGTTGCAGATCGCCATGCCAACGCGAACGCCGCGATAATCGAAGACCGGGAAGCCTAGATTGCCCGGTTCGAAATAGCGCCGTTCGAGATGCGTGGTCGTGCCCGCCTCGGGTTCGCTCGACCCCGGCACATGCATCTTGCGATAGCGGCCGATGAAGGCGCCATCCGGCCCGACAAGATCCATCGTGTTGAAGTGGCGGGTGCGACCATCCTCATGTGTGAGTTCGCAATAGCCCAGCGCGAAGCCGACCTTCAGGCGCGCCGCGGCATCATAGAGGCGCTGCGTCTCCGGCCCCGGCATCGAGGCTTCGAAGAAGGCGTCGATTTCGGCCTGGCCGTCGATGCGCCAACGCGGGAAGAAAGTGGTGAGCGCCATTTCCGGAAAGACCGCAACCTCGGCGCCGGAAGCCGCTGCCTTTTCCAGCAGATGCACCAGGCGCCCGACCGTCTCGGCGCGCGTGGCGCTGCGCTGGATCGGTCCGGTCTGGCAAACGGCGATGGTCAGGCATCGAGCCATGGTGTCCAATCCTCGACTGGTTTTCCCGAAAGTGTGGGATCGGCTGCCATTCGAGCCACAAATTGCCCGAAGCCAGGTTCGGCCTGCAGCTTACCGTCAGCAACCACCGGCACGCCGCGCACCAGGACGGTGGTCGGCTTGCCGGTAACGACCCTGCCCTCATAGGGCGTGAAGTCGACGCGCGAATGCAGCGCCTCGTGCCCGATCGTCCAGCGTGCCGACGGATCCCACAGCGCCAGATCCGCGTCGAGCCCGACGGCAACGCGACCCTTGCGATCGGCGAAACCGTAGGTTGAGGCGGCATTGCGCGAGATCAGGTCGAGATAGCGCTCGAGCGTCAGCCGGCCGGTGAGCAGCCCTTCCGAAAACAGCAGCGGCAGCCGTGTCTCGATCCCGGGAATGCCGCTCAGCGTCGTGGTGAAGCCTGGCGTTTCGGAACGGCCGATCTTGTCCGCGAAATAGTATGGCGAATGGTCGGACGACCACAGGTCGATGCCGCCATTGATCAGCTCTTGCCACAGATGCTCATGGCTGTGCGGCGAGCGCGGCGGCGGCGAAAAGACGAAGCGCGCGGCATCGATTGCCGGGCGGTTAAGATCGCGCGCGCCCAGGAAAAGGTATTGCGGACAGGTCTCGGCGATGGCGGCCACACCGCGCGCTTTCGCCCGCGCCACCTCCTCCGCGGACTGCCAGGACGACACGTGCACGATGGTCATGCGTGCGCCGGTCATTTCGGCGAAGGCCAGAGCCCGATGCGTCGCCTCGCGCTCCATCGTCTCGCTGTGGGCGACGACATGATACCGAATGTCGGTGCGGCCGAGATCGATCAGCCGCTGGCGCGTGCGGCGGATCGCGGCGTCGTTTTCGGCATGGACCATCACGATCCAGCCCAGCCGCCGTGCCGTATCGAGCACCCTGAAGAACAGATCGTCGTCGACGGCAAAACCCTGATAGGTCATGAACAGCTTGACCGAGGCGATGCCACGTCCGGCAAGCTGGTTGAGCTGGGCCTCGACATCCGCGCCGGTGCCCATGGTGACCACGGCATGCAGCCCGTAGTCGATCACGGCGCGTCCTGCCGCGCGCTCCAGCGCGCGGTCGATAGCGCCGATCGTCGTCATGTCCTGTCCGGGCATGCCGAACGGGACGATGCAGGTGGTGCCGCCAAAGGCGGCGGAGATCGTGCCGGAATAGAAATCGTCGGCATTGCCCGCGCCACCCCAGACCGGCTGGTCGAGATGGCAATGCGTGTCGATGCCGCCGGGCATAACCCAGCGGCCGGCGGCGTCGATCGACCTCTGGCCGGAGAGACCCTTGCCGATGGCCGCGATGCAGCCGTCGTCGACGCCGACGTCGCACTCGGACCAGCCATCGTCGAGCGCCACGCGCCCGCCTCTTATCACCAGCTCATGCATTGGCGTATCCTCGCCGGCCGGCTCAGCCGACAGCCGCCGTCACCATGATCTCGACACGATACTGGTCGCCGGCAAGCCGCGCTTCCACCGTGGCGCGCACCGGCATGGCGCTGCGGTCGATCCAGGCGTCCCAGGCAGCGTTCATCATCTCGAAATCGGCAATGTCGCGGAGCCATATCTGAGCGCTCAAGAGCTTCGACTTCTCGCTGCCGGCCTTGGCAAGAAGCGCGTCGATCTTGGCGAGGATCTGCTTGGTCTGACTGGTGGTGTCGCCGGAAAGATCGTCCGCGGTCAGTCCGGCCACATAGACGGTGCCATTGTAGCGCAGCACCCGGCAGAAACGCTGTCCGTTTTCGAGGCGTTCGATCGTCATGCTGTTCCCTTCCGCTGGTTCCCGGGTCTTGGCTTTTGCCTATGGTAAGGAGGGTGCAAAACGGCTGTAAAGCCCGGCGGAAGCCAAGAAGCCGCTTTCCTTCGCGGGCATGGCCAAAAAAATTTTAGCCATAGCCGCGTCAATCTTCGTTTGTGGCAACCACGCTAGAGTGTAGCTTCTTCTCGGGCTGCCGTCGGTCAACGGTCACGCCAGGGGAGCCACTGCAGCCGCATCCATGAGGTCGATCGCTCAATCCGCGGCGCGGCTCTGGCAAAATGCAGAGCGCTCCCGCGCCATGCTGCCGATCCTTGTCGGCGTCTGCCTGGCCTGTATCGGCAGCGCCATGCTGACCACCGCCGTATCGCTGCATCTCGGCAAGCCCGGCATGTCTCCCCAGGTCGTGCAGATCGTGTTGACCGCCTACCCAGTGGGCTTCCTCGTCGGATGCTTGGTGGCCCGCCCGGCGGTCGCGCAATACGGCCATGAGCGGACCTTCGTGGTGATCCTGGTGCTGGCGTTGCTGGCGGCTTGCGGCTTCGTCTTCACCGATTTCCTGCCAAGCTGGATCTGCTTTCGCCTGCTCGGCGGCATGGCGATGGCGTCGCTTTTCGTCGTCTGCGAAAGCTGGATCAACCTCTATGCCGAGCAGCACAATCGCGGCGCGCTGTTTTCGCTCTACATGCTGACGACAGCGATCGCGGTGCTGCTCGGACAACTCCTTGTCGGACTGGTCGGCCCGCAATCGCCGCATCTGTTCCCGGTCGCCGCCGCGACGGTGCTTCTGGCGCTGATCTCCAAATTCGTCGGCGGACGCTGGCCGGCGCTGCCGGCCTCGCCTCCTGATCCTGGCCACACGGGTTCAGCGAGACCGGTCAAACGCCTCGGGCCGCTGGCGCTGTTCCGGCTGGCGCCGGTGACGGTCGTCGCGATCTTCCAGGGTGGCATCACCAACATGAACATCTTCGTGCTGACGCCGATCTACGGCACCCAGATTGGCCTGTCGGCGGCAACGACGGTCGGGCTTGTTACGACCATCAGCATCGCTGGCATGCTGGCGCAAACCCCGGTCGGCTGGCTGTCGGACAGGTTTGAACGGCGCATCATACTGCTTGTCCAGGGCATCCTGTCGATCACGCTCTGCGCCACGATCGCCTGGCTCGGCAATTCTTCGGTGCCGCTGCTTTTCGTGCTGTTCTTCGTCTATGGCTGCACGGCACTGACCGTTTATCCGGTGGCGATGGCGTTCGGCGCCTCGCAATTGCATAGCCGGCATATGGTCGGCGCTTCCGGCACGCTGCTTTTGCTCTATTCGATCGGCAATGTTGCGACGCCCGGCATTTCCGCCGGCCTGATGCAGCATATGGGTGCACCAGCCATGTTCCTGCTTCTGGGTGGCGGTGCCGTGCTGGTCACGCTTGCTGCCTGCTACAATCTGTTGCGCCGTCCAGTCACCATGGCGACGCTGCAGGCCATAGAGGAGCAGGTCTGATGACCGATCCAGCCAAGAACCGCCTGCAAGACAGCGTCATCCTGATCGCCGGCGCCGCGAGCGGCATCGGTGCGGCAATCGCCCGCCGCTGCATTGCCGAAGGCGCGAAGGTGATCTGCGCGGACTACGATCTGGAGCCGGCAACAAAACTTGCCGAAGCGCTCGGGCCTTCCGCCACCGCTTGCCAGTGCGACGTGACGAACATCGATTCCGCGAAATCGGCCGTCGACTTCGCGCAGAAAAAATACGGCCGGCTCGACGGGCTGGTGCACAATGCCGCGGCGCCCTCGACCAGCGCCACCGTCGTGGATCTCGACGAAAGCGCATGGCGGCACGAAATCGATGTTGGTTTGACCGGCGCCTTTCTGATGAGCAAGTTCGCCGTGCCGCTGATCGCGGCGAGCGGCGGCGGCTCGGTCGTCTTCATCGGCTCGCAGTTCGGTCGCGTCGCCACCACCAGGGCGGTCGCCTATTGCGCCGCCAAGGCCGGGCTGATCCACCTCGCCAAAGCGATGGCCGTCGACCACGCGCCCGACAAGATCCGCGTCAACAGCCTGTCGCCCGGTGCGGTGGCGACAACGCGCCTGCTGCGCCGGTTCGCCGATTTCGAAGCGGCCAATGCCGGCCTCGGCCCCGCCCATCTGCTCGGCCGCATCGCCGAGCCAGACGAGATCGCCGCGGCGGCGGCCTTCCTGCTTTCCTCCGACGCTTCCTTCGTCACAGGATCCGACATGCTCGTAGATGGCGGCTATGCGACGCGCTGAGCTCGTGTTTTCAAAGGAGTTCCCATGACCCTGCTCGTCACCGGCGGCACCGGCTTTGTCATGAGCGTGGTCGCACGCGCCTGGCTCGACCGAGATCCGCAGGCCCGCGCTGTGATCCTCGACCGGTCCAGCCTCGACGCGGCGGCCGAAAAGCATTTCGCGCGGGTGCGTGATCGGCTGACGGTGATTTCCGCCGATATCCTGGACCAGCAGTCCTGGTCCGCGACGCTCGACAAGCAAGGCATCACGGCGATCGTGCATGGCGCGACGATCACACCGATCTCGCGCGGCAGTGCCTCCGAGGCAAAGCGCCAGCCTGAGGCCGAAGACCCGGCGCGCATCGTCGACGTCAATCTCATGGGCACCGTGCGCATGCTGGACTGGGCGCGCACGAATCCAGACCTGAAGCGCTTCATCTACGTCAGCTCCGGGTCCGTCTACCGCCACAATGGCCCCGACTGGAGTGGGGAACCGCTGCCGGAAGACGGCTATGTCGCGCCGCTGACGCTCTACGGCATCTCGAAATTCGCTTCCGAGATGGTCACCAACCGCTATGCCGACCTGTTCGGCCTGTCGGCGGTCTCGGTGCGGCTTGCTTCCGTCTACGGTCCGATGGACCGCGCCACCGAGAGCCGCAATTTTCGTCATGTTCCCAACCGCGTCGCGCATATGGCGTTGGCCGGCGAGACGATCAGGCCGAACAGCCTCGAACCCGTCGGGGACTATGTCGCCTCGACCGACGTCGCTGCCGCGA
Organism: Mesorhizobium sp. M2E.F.Ca.ET.219.01.1.1; assembly: GCF_004016445.2. Lineage (GTDB taxonomy): Bacteria > Pseudomonadota > Alphaproteobacteria > Rhizobiales > Rhizobiaceae > Mesorhizobium. Next base: position 1,590,627 of record NZ_SADT02000001.1, on the reverse strand, counting down.
TCCTGGCGCTGATCGATGCTCGGCACCTCAACTACCGCCACTACAATATCGGCTCCGGCTCCAGCCAGACCATCGGCGAGATCATCGGCTGGGCAAAAGAACGCGTGCCGGGGCTGAAGGCCGAGGTGACATCAGGCGAAGACGCCAACATCGTCCAGGATGTGACGCTGAAAGGCGGCATGTGGGGCGCCTATGACATCGCCCGCATCATGCGCGACACGGAATGGCGGCCGCGCCCCGGCAAGGAAGCCTTCCACGCCTACATGGACTGGATTGCCGCCAACGAAAGCTGAGCCGAACCAAGCCGAAGGAGGATGAAAGATGCCGACCGATCCGCAGCAAGCGCAGCAGCCGCGCGACTTCGTCGGCTACGGCCCGCACCCGCCCTTCGTCACCTGGCCGGGCGGCGTCAAGCTCGCCGTCAACCTCGTGCTCAACTACGAGGAAGGGTCGGAGTACAACTGGCTGGAGGACGGCCGCAACGACAATTGGGGCGAATACAATCTGACCGGCAGCATGCCGGTGCGCGACCTCGGCACCGAGACGCATTACGAATATGGCAGCCGCGCCGGCGTCTGGCGCCTGGCCAGGCTGTTCGACCGCTACGACATTCCGGTCACCTTTTCCGCCTGCGCCATTGCGCTGGAGCGCAACCCGCCTCTGGTCGAGTGGATGAAGGCGCGCAGGCATGACCTGATGGGACATGGCCTGCGCTGGATCGACTACCCGGTGATGGAGCGCAGCGAAGAAGAGCGCCATCTGCATGAGGCGATCACGCTCTACGAGAAGCTGCTGGGAAAGCGGCCTCTGGGCTGGAACTGCCGCTCGCTGCCCAGCGTCAACACGCGCGATCTTCTGGTCGAGGAAGGCGGCTTCCTCTACCACTCCGATCCCTGCAACGACGACCTGCCCTATTTCCTCGACCATCATGGCACGGAGATTCTCGTCGTGCCCTACTCCAAGGCGCTCAACGACAGCCGCTACCTCGTCGCGCCCGGCTACGGCAATCCACGCGACTTCGCCGAGGATTGCCGCTCGGCCATCGACTATATGCTCGACGAGGCGGACGAGACCGGCGGCCGGATGCTGACCATCGGCATCCACGCCCGCTGGACGGGCCAGCCCAACCGGGCATCCGGCCTGCGCGAGGTGATCGAGCATGTTCAGAGAAGCGACGGCGCCGCCTTCATGCGCCGCGAGGACATCGCCCGCTTCTGGCACGCCAACCATGCCCGCTTCGAACAGCGCGGCTAAGCGATGTTCGACACGCTGATCCGCGGTGGAACGCTGGTGAATGCCGACGGCGTAAGCCGCGGCGATATCGGCATTGCCGCGGGCAAGGTCGCGGCAATCGTCGCGCCAGGCGAAGCCGCCGAAGCCGGGACGGTCATCGACGCTTCCGGCTGTTTCCTGCTGCCCGGTCTCGTGGATGCGCACGCGCATCTGCGCGAGCCTGGGCTGACGCATAAGGAGAATTTTTCCTCCGGCACCCATGCGGCGGCCCTCGGTGGCGTGACCACCGTGCTCGACATGCCGACCGACGAGCCTTGGACCGCAACGGCCGAGCAACTCGTCGACAAGATGGCAACCGCCGCAAACCGCATCCATGTCGATGTCGGCCTGCAGGCCGTGGTCGGCCGCGACCTGTCGCTCATCCCTCGCCTGCTCGACCACGCGCCGGTCTCGTTCGAGCTCTTCACTGCCGACGTGCCGGACGGATTCCTGTTTGCAACGCTCGACAGCGTCGCCGAGGCGCTGAAAGCGTTCGCCGGCGCCGATACGCTGGTCGGCATCTCGCCCGGCGACCAGTCGATCCTGACCGGCAGCACGGAGCGGGATCGCTCGGGCACCATCGCCGCCTTCCTGGACAGCCGGCCGCCCCTCGCCGAAGCCAACGGCATCGCGCGGGCGCTTGTTGCCGCCGCCTCGGCCGAGGCAAGGATCCATGTCCGCCAGATCAACTCCGAACTCGGCGTCGAGACCTGGAGCCGGCTGCGCGGCGTGGCCGACGCCAGCGTAGAAACGACGCCGCAGAACCTGTTCTTCACGGCGCAAGATTACGAAACGCAGGGCGCCAAGCTGAAGGCCTCGCCGCCCTTGCGCTTCGCACACGACGTCGACGCACTGCGTGCCGCGCTGAGCGCCGGGCTGATCGACATCGTCGCCACCGACCACGCCCCGCACGCGCCGGCCGAGAAGGCGGCGCCCTACGCGGCTTTCGCTGACATCCCGGGCGGCATGCCGGGGCTGCAGACGCTGCTTGCGACCATGCTGAGGCTGGTCGACGAGGGGCTTATCGCCCTGTCCGACCTGGTGCGTATGTGCTCGCGCAACCCGTCCGAGCGCTTTGGCCTCGGGCGGCGCAAGGGGAAGATCGCCGCCGGCTACGATGCCGATCTGCTCATCCTCGATCCGCGCCGATCCAGCACCATCGCCAGCGCCGAGCAGGTGTCACGGGCAGGCTACACGCCTTTCGACGGCTGGGCCGTGAAAGCACGGCTGACAAACGTCTTCCTGCGCGGCCGCGAGATCGTGCGCGACGGGCGGCTGGTCGGCCCGGCGCAAGGCAAGATCGTCACCCGGGAGAGCTGAACACCATGGCCCTGCTCGCCAACAAAACCGCCATCGTCACCGGAGCGAGTTCCGGCATCGGCCGCGCCATCGCGCTGAAATGCGCCGCCGAAGGGGCCAACATCGTCGTCGCCGACACGGTGGAGCAGCCGATCGAAGGCGGTGAGAGTACCGTGGACATGATCCGCGCGGCCGGCGGCACAGCCATCTATGTCAGAACCGACAACTCGAACTGGGATGCCGTCGACGCGCTTGTCGGCGCAACCGTCGATCGCTTCGGGCGACTGGACGTGATGGTGAACAACGCCGCAATCTACACCAGCACCAACCTGATCGAGACGACGCCGGAACAATGGAGCCGCGTCATCGGCGTCAATCTGACCGGTTCTTTCTACTGCAACAAACGCGCCGTCACGCAGATGCTCACCCAGGCGCCGGTCAACGAGGTGCGCGGCCGCATCATCAACATCTCCTCGCAGCACGGCATGGTAGCCTGCCCCGGCGATTTTCCCTACTCCGTGAGCAAGGGAGGCATCGTCCAGATGACGCGCCAGATCGCGGTCGACCATGCCGACGATTTGATCGTCTGCAACGCCATCGCGCCGGGAAAAATCATCACCGGCAAGCCGGGCGTCGCCAACGACCCTGATGCGCTCGACTATTCGCGCCGCCGCACGCCCTGGCCAAGGCTCGGGCATCCCAACGACGTGGCGGGCGCTGCGCTGTTTCTCGCTAGCGACATGGCAAGTTACGTCACCGGCGTCAACCTGATGGTGGATGGCGGCTGGATGGCCGGCTGACGGACCGCATCCAGCGGCAGGAACCTTTGCGGAAACCGCCCGTTGACCCTGCTGCGAGGGGGCCAACGATATCTGGGACCCGTTGCCTTGGACGCCAAAACTGAAAGAAAAGAGCGCGAAACCGCTCCCGCCGAGAAAACGCGGGCTCAGCCCCGCTCCGATCGACGCCCGCCGGGCGACGAAAAACGCGTGGAAAATGAGCGCGCGGACGATAAGCGCGCGCAAGACACGCAGGCGAATGACAGTCGGTCCGACAGCAACAAACCCGGCCTCATCAGACGCCATCCCTACATAGCCGCGATCGTCGCCATCCTCATCCTGTTGGTCATCGCGGCCGTGGTCGTCTGGTGGCTCAACGCGCGCCACTATGAATGGACCGACGACGCCTTCATCGACGCCCGCACGGTGACGGTCAGCGCCGAAATTGCCGGGCGCATCACCGATGTCGCCGTCACCGACAACCAGCCGGTCGAGGCCGGCGCGGTGCTTCTGCGCATCGACGACAGCGATTATCAGGCTTCGCTTAAACAGGCGGAAGCCGGCGTGGTGGCGGCGCGGGCCGAGATCGCAAACGTCGAGGCGCAGACCCAGGCGCAGAACGCCAAGATCGATGCTGCCCAAAAGCAGGTGGCCCAGGCGCAGGCGGCGCTCGAATTCGCCAAGTCCGAGGACCAGCGCAACCGCGAGCTCCTAGCCAAGGGCACGGCGACGCAGCAGCAGGCGCAGCAGGCTGCGTCAACCTTGCGCCAGGATCAGGCCGCGCTGGACGCCGCCAATGCCAATGCCGAGGCGGCGAAAAGTCAGGTGGCGGTCCTGCAGGCGCAAGGCAAGAGCGCCGAGGCCAAGCTTCGCCAGGCTGAGGCCGCCGAGAACCAGGCCAAGACCACCCTCACCCGCACGACCATCACCGCTCCCGCCGCCGGCCATGCCACCAGCATCACGGCGGCAAAAGGCACCTATGCGCAGCCCGGCCAGGTGCTGATGATGTTCGTGCCCAACAACGTCTGGGTGAAGGCGAACTTCAAGGAGACGCAGCTTGACCTGATGCGGCCTGGCCAGCCCGTTGATATCGCCATCGACGCCTATCCGGAAAAGACCTTCCATGGCCATGTCGACAGCGTCCAGGCCGGCAGCGGCACGGCGTTCAGCCTGTTGCCGGCAGAAAACGCCACCGGCAATTTCGTCAAGGTGGTGCAACGCGTGCCGGTCAAGATCGTCTTCGACCAGCCGCCCGGCGTGTACGTCGGCCCCGGCATGTCGGTGGTGCCGACGGTCAAGGTACGATGAGCGATGCCGCCGCAACAGCCCGGGGTGACCAGAGCCGGTCGGCGGCCGGCGGCCGTAACCCCTGGCTGATCGCGATCGTCGTCTCGATCGCGACCTTCATGCTGGTGCTCGACACCTCGATTGCCAATGTCGCGCTACGCAACATCGCCGGCAGCCTTGCCGCCGGCATGGACGAGAGCACATGGGTGATCACCACCTATCTCGTCGCCAACTCGGTCATCATCCCGGTCAGCGGGTGGCTGACCAGCATCATCGGCCGCAAGCGCTACTACATGATCTGCGTCGCGACCTTCACGCTGTCGTCGCTGCTCTGCGGGCTGGCGCCTAACCTGCCGACGCTGATCGCCTTCCGCATCCTGCAGGGGCTCGGCGGCGGCGGCATGGCGCCAAGCGAGCAATCGATCCTCGCCGACACGTTTCCGCCCGAAAAGCGTTCGCAGGCCTTTGCGCTCTACGGCATCGCGGTGATCGTCGCGCCGACGGTCGGGCCGACCATCGGCGGCTGGCTGACCGACAATTTCTCCTGGCATTGGATCTTCTTCATCAACGTGCCGTTCGGCATCATGTCGCTGGCGCTCGTGCAATGGCTGGTGATCGAGCCCGACATCCTCGAACGCGAGCGGCAGGAGCGGTTGAGCAAGGGGCTGAAGGTCGACTGGATCGGCTTCATCCTGGTGGCGATGGCGCTCGGCTGCCTGGAAGTCTTCCTTGACGAAGGTCAGCGCAACGATTGGTTCGCCTCGACCTTCATCACGACTTTCGCCGTGATCTCGGCGGTATCGTTCCTGCTGCTGGTCCCCTGGGAGTGGACAAGGCGCGAACCGATCGTCGACATCCGCCTGCTGTTCAGCCGGCAATTCGGCATGTCGTTCCTGGTCATGATGGCGGTGGGCGCCGTGCTCTTCAGCACCACGCAGCTTTTGCCGCAGCTGCAGCAGACGACCTTCGACTACACCGCCACGCTCTCTGGCCTGTCGATGATGCCGGGCGGCATCGCCATGCTCATGCTGATGCCGATCTCGGGCTTTGCCGCCGGTGTCATTCAGCCGCGCTATCTCATCATGTTGGGCATGTCGGTGGTCGCGGTCGCGCTCTGGCACACGACCTCGCTGACGCCCGACGCCAGCTTCAGCTTCTTCGCCTACGCTCGCGTCTTCATGATGATCGGACTGCCGTTCCTGTTCATCCCGATCTCCACCGCCGCCTATGTCGGCCTGCCGCCACAGAAGACCGACCAGGCATCGTCGCTGATCAATGTCGCCCGCAACATCGGCGGCAGCATCGGCGTGTCGCTGTCCAACACGGTCATTGCTCAGAACGCGCAATTCCACCAGTCGGTGCTGGTCGGCCACACCGCGCAGTCGAGCGCGACCTATCAGGAGACGCTTCGCCAGGTGACGAACCATTTCGTTGCCGAGGGCTCTCCGCTGGTCGAAGCCAGGCAGCAGGCAGTCGGCTGGATCGGCCAGGAGATCGGCCGGCAGGCCTCGCTGCTCGCCTATGTCGACGTTTTCTTTTACTGCGCGATTGCAACGGCGGTGCTGGTGCCGTTTGCCCTCTTGCTGCGGCCGCCCAAACAGGCGCCAGCGAAGCGTTAGCTCTTCCATTGTCCCGAGCTTGCACCTTGGCGTCCTCCGCGCCAAGCTGGCGATCTCTGGAGGAATCTCATGCGTAACATCACGGCATCGGCGCTGTTTTTGGCGGCGGCATTCTTCACGACCAGCGCGAGCGCGCTGGACAGCTCGAACACGCCGGTCGTGGTGACGCCGCTGGCGTCGAAGACGACGACCGCGTCCGGCCAGCCGATCACGCTGCCGCAAAAAAACGTAGAGGTTCAGGTCTCTGCCTATCAGATCGCCCCGGGCACGACGCTCCCGGTGCACAAGCACCCCTTCCCGCGCTATGCTTATGTCGAGCAAGGCACGCTCAAGGTGACCAATGTCGAGACCGGTGCCGCCAACACCTACAAGACCGGCGACTTCATCGTCGAGATGATCGGGCAATGGCACCAGGCCACCAACATAGGCGCCGATCCGGTGAAGCTTCTGGTGATCGACCAGGTCGAGCAAGGCGCCAAGAACACGATCCTGAAGCAGTAGGGCTAAAGGCGAGAAGGCCCTTCGACGGAGGCCCATTTGTGCCTACCCCCAGGCACCCACCGGTTGCCGCGTGGTGGCGTTGAGGCGGTTGAAGGCGTTGATCAGCGCGATCTGGATCACCAAAGCGGCGAGCGCCTTGTCGTCATAGTGGCGCGCGGCCTCGTCCCAGACATCGTCCGGCACCGCGTCGGAACGGTCGGCCAGGCGCGTCGCGGCCTCGGCGAGCGCAAGAGCGGCGCGTTCGGCATCGGTGAAATAAGGCGTCTCGCGCCATGCGGACACAGCGAAGATCCGCTCGTCCTTCTCGCCTGCCTTCTTCAGCTCGCGCGCATGCATGTCGACGCAGACGGCGCAGGCGTTGATCTGGCTGGCGCGCAGGTGAATGAGCTTGCGCGTGACATAGGGCACATCGCCGGCCTCGGTCGATTTGTCGAGCGCCAAGAGCGCCTGCAGCGCGCCGGGAATGAGCATTACCGGGTTCTTCAATCTTGCTTCCATCATCCGTCTCCTCAGGTTCGTGCGGCCGATAGGCCAGTATCAATACATAACTTTCCAGTTATGAGTTACCCATAACTTTGCAGTTATGCATTGTCAAGCGGCTCTGATGGCTGGACCGATGGTTGCGGCTTTCGCGGCGACACGCCCGATGCTAGGGCAGGACATCTCCTCGAAAGCATGGATGGAAAACGGTGGCGGACACGCAAAAACCCCTGATCGAGATCTGCGTCGAAGGCATTGACGGTTTGCTTGCCGCGCAGGCCGCCGGCGCCGACCGGGTCGAGCTCTGCTCCAGCCTGATCGAGGGCGGCATCACGCCGAGCCTCGGCACGGTGCGCGCCGCGCTCGAAAGCGCGACCATTCCCTTCCACGTCATCGTGCGCCCACGCGGTGGCGATTTCCTCTACAGCGAGGCCGAATACCGCTCGATGCTCGCCGATGTCGAGGCGCTCCGCGAGCTCGGCGTTGCCGGTGTCGTCGTCGGCTGCCTGACCGCGGACGGTGCGATCGACGAAGTGCGCATGAGCGCGCTGGTTGCGGCCGCCGGCCCGCTCAACGTCACCTGCCACCGCGCCTTCGACATGACGCGCGACCCGGCCGAGGCGCTCGAGGCGCTGATCCGCTGCAAGGTCGGCCGCGTGCTGACCAGCGGCCAGCGCGACACGGCCGTCGAAGGCATGGAGCTTCTGGCTGAGCTTGTTCGCCAGGCCGGCTCCCGCATCATTATCCTGGGCTGCGGCGCGCTGGGGCCCGACACCATCGGCGAGGTACGCAGGCGGACCGGATTGACCGAGATGCATTTTGCAGCACTCGCGGACGTGCCGAGCGCCATGCGCTACCGCAACCCGAATGTCGGCATGGGCGGCACCGATCTTGACCGCGAATACCGCAACACGGTGACTGACGAAGCCCTAGTGGCGGCGACGATTGCGGCCGCGAGAGCCTGATGGCCAAGATGATGACCAACGAGTTGCTGCCGATCGAACAGATCTCGCCCGCCGACGAGGCCGTCATCCTCGCGCTTAACAACGAGCATGCGGCGGAGCTGTCCTGGCTCGAGCCGGAGCGGCTTTCATTCCTGCTCGGCGAGGCTTTCTACACCCGCCGCATCGGCGCGCTCGAAGCCTTCATCCTATGCTTCGACCAGGACGCAGATTACGACAGCCCGAACTTCCTCTGGTTCCGCGAGCGCTATCGGCGCTTCGTCTATGTCGACCGCGTGGTGGTCGCCGCCGCGGCGCGCGGCCGCGGCCACGCCCGCCGCCTCTATGAGGATCTGTTCGAACAGGCCCGGCGCGCCGGCCACACGATCGTCACCTGCGAGGTCAATGCCGATCCGCCCAACCCGGCTTCCGACGCCTTCCACGCCGCGCTGGGCTTCGCCGAGGTCGGCCATGCGGTGATCCATGGCGGCAAGAAATCGGTGCGCTATTGGGCGAAGCCCATCACCGCCTGAACGCACTTGAACGCTGCTGGCCAGAAGAACAAGCCGAAGCTAATATAACCGCTCCGCTGGCTGGGGGCGCTATATCATGCCGAGCAATGTCTTCCGCTTCGACGAAAGCTGGGACATCCCTGAAGGCACGCCCCAGGAAGTGTGGGACGTGCTGTCGGACGCGGAGCTGCTGCCGCTCTGGTGGGGCGATGCCTATAAGGAGGTGGAGCCGCTCGACAAGAAGGGCAAGGGCGTTGTCGGCGCCCGCGCCAGGGCGAGAGCGCGCGGCGCCCTGCCCTATGAGCTGAACTTTATCATCGAGGCTGCCGAGCTCATACCCGGCCGGCTGGTGGTGGTAAAAACCTTCGGCGATTTCGACGGAGTCTGGCGGGCGGAGCTGTCTCCTTTGGGAAGCGGCACGCATGTCGACCTGGTCTGGCAGGTCACCGTCGAGAGGCCGATCCTCAAGCTGCTGGCGCCACTGCTGAGACCGGCCTTCGCCTGGAACCATCGCTGGACGACGCCGCGCGGCGAAGCCGGACTTCGCCGCTATCTCGCCGCTCGGAGGAACGGCAAGGCCTGACCTCACCAGTTGCGGTTGAGCCAGCCGCGAGCCGGTTTCTCGACAATGTAATAGCTCGCCAGCGCGCAGGCGAACACGGCCGCCAGCATCGGCACCGGCACGCTGCCGCGCTCATCGACGAATTTGTAGAAAGGCTGCTGCCAGAGATAGAGCGAGTAGGACCACAGGCCGAGCATGACCATCGGCCGCGACGACAGCAGCCCCGTCAGGTAGCCGCCGGCGAAGTCAAGCGTGTTGACGGCAAGCGCCAGCAGCGGCACGGCGACGAGATAGTGGATCGGGGTCGGCACCGGATCGAGGAACAGCAATACGCCGGCAATTGCGGCTGCAAGCGCCACATGCTGGCTCTTCAGGAAAGCCGGCAGGCGGCCGTCGGCCTTGAGCAGGCAGATCGCGGCGGATAGCAGGATCGAGGCGATGTGCACATCGGTGCGCCAGTAGGTGGTCTCGTAGCTCATGCCGAGAAGCCCATACGAAATGGCGCCGTTGGCCATTGCCAGCAGCGCCAGCACGACCAGAAGCCGCACGACATTCGCCCTGCCGGTGACCATCACGCTGATCAGCGCCAGCAGGATATAGGAGTGCTCCTCGACGCAGAGCGACCAGATATGGTCAAGCGCGCCGGCGCGGGTGATGAAGATGCCGGCGTAATTATAGGTGAAGGTCAGCGCCGTCAGCGCCGCCTTCCATTTGAACATGATGAAGGTCCCGGCGAGGCCGATCATGGCGGCAATCACGAACACCACAAGCGCCGGATAGATGCGCGAGAAGCGGCGCTTGAAGAATTTCTTCAGCGGAAAACGCTCGATGAACAGGATCTCGCCCATCAGCCGACCGCTGAGCACGAAGAAGAACTCGACGCCGAGCACGCCGAGATTGATTCCCGGCACCGGGAAGAAATGGCCGATCAGCACCAGGGCGATCGACAGGCCGCGCCAGCCGTCGAGATAGGCCAGCCTTGCGCGTGCCGCTTTGTCTTCTGAGGCCCGTGGCAAGGCACCGGCGGTCGCGGAGATGTCGGTCATGCCCGTCTTTCGCAACTCGAGGCCAGCACGGGATCGCCGTGCCGGAACCCGCTTCGTCTCCCGCCGCGTTTATTTTGCAGTGCGGGATATTATTGTGCAAGTGCGAAGCTGCGAATTCTCGGGTATTCCCGCCAAGTTGTTGCGAATACAAAAGGAAAAGGGGCCGCGTCGGGCCCCTTCCCTTGATCCGGGTTGAAAACGTTTCAGGCGTTGGCGGCTGCCACCGCGCGCTTGGCCATCACCGCGATCAGATTGGCGCGGTAGTCGGCGGAGGCATGGATATCGCTCATCAGCCCCTTTGCCGGCACTTTGAGGCCGTCGAGCGCCGAGGCGTCGAAGCTCTTCGCCAGCGCCGCCTCGATGTCCTTGGAGCGGAAGACACCGTCCTCGCCGGCCCCGGTCACCGCCGCCCTCACCCCGTCCTTGCCCTTGGCCACGAACACGCCGACGATGGCGTAGCGCGAAGCCGGGTTGCGGAACTTCTGGTAGGCCGCCTTGGCCGGAGCGGTGAAGCTCACCGCCGTGACGATCTCGCCCTCCTTCAGCGCCGTCTCGAACAGGCCCTTGAAGAATTTGTCCGCAGCGATCTCGCGCTTGTTGGTGACGATCGTCGCGCCCAGCGCCAGCAATGCCGCCGGATAGTCAGCCGCCGGATCGTTGTTGGCGATCGAGCCGCCGATCGTACCCTTGTAGCGCACCGCCGGATCGCCGATCAGCGATGCCATATGGGCAAGCGCCGGGCAGGCCTTCTTCAGATTCGCGTCGGCCGAGACATCGTAATGCGTGGTCGCCGCACCTATGGTGACCGTCTTGCCGGACACCTTGACGCCCTGAAGCTCCTTTAGCCGCGAGACATCGACAAGGTCCGACGGCGCCGCGAGCCGCGTCTTCATGGCCGGGATCAGCGTCATGCCGCCGGAGAGAAGCTTGGCGTCGCCGCTTTTCAGCAGCTTGGCGGCATCGGCGACCGAGGCGGCGCGGTGATAGTTGACTGAGTACATGTCTTTTTCTCCCTTTGGGAGAAAGCGAGTAGGGAGTAGTGAGTAGCGAATAGAATTGCTCCACCCGCACCGCTCTCTGTCCCTATTCGCTACTCCCTATTCGCTATTCGCTTTTCAATGCTTCTTGGCACGGATCGCTGCCCACACCGTCGCGGGCGACGCCGGCATGGCGATTTCGACGATGCCGAGCGCGTCGGTGATGGCATTGATGATCGCCGGCGGCGAGCCGATGGCGCCGGCCTCGCCGCAGCCCTTGATGCCGAGCGGATTGCTGGGACAAGGCGTGTTCGAGGTCGAGACCTTGAAGGACGGCAGGTCGCCCGCGCGCGGCATCGTGTAGTCCATATAGCTTGCCGTCAGAAGCTGGCCGTTGCCATCATAATGCGCGCCTTCGAGCAGCGCCTGCCCGATGCCTTGCGCGATGCCGCCATGCACCTGGCCTTCGACGATCATCGGATTGATGATGTTGCCGAAATCATCCGCCGCGACGAACTGGATAATGTCGGTGACACCCGTCTCCGGATCGATTTCGACCTCGCTGATGTAGCAGCCCGCCGGGAAGGTGAAGTTCGCCGGATCGTAGAAGGCGGTTTCCTTCAGGCCCGGCTCCATACCGGCCGGCAGATTGTGGGCGGTATAAGCTGCAAGCGCCACCTGGAACCAGGGCAGGCTCTTGTCGGTGCCGGCGACCTTGACCTCGCCATTCTCGATGACGATGTCGCCCTCGTCCGCTTCGAGCAGGTGGGCCGCGATCTTCTTCGCCTTGGCCTCGACCTTGTCGAGCGCCTTGGCGATGGCCGACATGCCGACGGCGCCCGAGCGCGAGCCATAGGTGCCCATGCCCATCTGCACCTTGTCGGTATCGCCATGCACGATCGAGACCGAGTCGATCGGCACGCCGAAGCGCTGGTTGACCAGTTGCGCAAAGGTCGTCTCATGGCCCTGGCCATGGCTGTGCGAGCCTGTCAGCACCTCGATCGTGCCGACGGCATTCACCCGCACCTCTGCGGATTCCCAAAGGCCGACGCCGGCGCCGAGCGAGCCGACCGCCGCCGACGGCGCGATGCCGCAGGCCTCGATATAGCAGCTCATGCCGATACCGCGCAGCTTGCCGCGCTTGGCCGCATCCGCCTTGCGTTTGGTGAAGCCGGCATAGTCGGCGGCCTTCATCGCCGCATCGAGCGAGGCGTTATAATCGCCGGCGTCATAGTTCATGATCACCGGCGTCTGGTGCGGGAAGGAGGTGATGAAGTTCTTGCGCCGCAATTCCGCCGGCGACACGCCGAGCTCGCGCGCGGCGGTTTCCATCGTCCGCTCCAGGAGATAGGTGGCCTCCGGCCGCCCTGCCCCGCGATAGGCATCGACCGGCGCGGTGTTGGTGTAGACGGTGCGCACATTGGCGTGGATCGCCGGGATGTTGTACTGGCCCGACAGCAGCGTGGCATAGAGATAAGTCGGCACGCAGGACGAGAACAGCGACATATAGGCGCCGATATTGGCTATCGTGTCGACCTTGAGGCCGGTGATCCGGTTGTCCTTGTCGAAGGCCATCTCCACCATCGAGACGTGGTCGCGGCCATGCGCATCCGCCAGGAAGCTCTCGGTGCGGTCGGCCACCCATTTGACCGGGACGCCGGTCCTCTTCGAGGCCCACAGGCAGACGATCTCTTCGGGATAGATATAGATCTTGGAACCGAAGCCGCCGCCGACATCCGGCGCGATGACCCTGAGCTTGTTCTCGGGCGCGACGTTGTAGAAGGCGCTCATCACCAGCCGCGCGACATGCGGATTCTGTGATGTCGTCCAGCAGGTATAGTGGTCCTCTGCCTTGTCGTAATGGCCGAGCGCAGCTCTTGGCTCCATGGCATTCGGCACCAGCCGGTTGTTGACGATCTTCATGCGCGTGACATGGGCCGCCGACTTGATCGCCGCGTCGGTCGCCTTGGCGTCGCCGATCTCCCAGTCGAAGATCAGATTGTTGTCGGACTCGGCATGGATCTGCGGCGCGCCCGGTTGGATGGCCTTTGTGGCGTCGACCACGGCCTTCAGTTCCTTGTAGGTGATCTCGACCGCTTCCGCCGCGTCGCGCGCCTGGCCCTTGGTGTCGGCGACGACGATGACGACCGCGTCGCCGACATAGCGCACCTTGTCGACCGCGAGCGGCGACCAGGCGCCCATCTTCATCGGCGTGCCGTCCTTGGAATGGATCATCCAGCCGCAGATCAAATTGCCGATGCCGTCGGCCTTGAGCTCCTTGCCGGTGAGCACGCCGACGACGCCGGGCATGCCTTGAGCCTTTTTCACGTCGATCTTCTTGATCTGCGCATGCGCGTGCGGGCTGCGCACGAACACGGCATGCTTCATGCCGGGAACCACCATGTCGTCGACGTAACGGCCGCCGCCGGTGATGAACCTCTTGTCTTCCTTGCGCGCCACGCGGGCGCCGACGCCTTCGATACCCATTAGGAAATTCCTCCCGAAAATAGCGAGTAGTGAGTAGCCAATAGCGAGTAGTGAATTGGTGGAGCGCAGAGCGGCCGGAAAAATATCGACTATTCGCTACTCACTATTTCGCTACTCGCTCGATCCTCACGCTGCCTGCTTCGCCTTGCCCTTGGCGCCCTTCGCCATCGTCTCCGATGCGGCGAGGATCGCCTTCACGATGTTGTGGTAGCCAGTGCAGCGGCAGATATTGCCTTCGAGCTCGGTGCGCACCGTCGCCTCGTCGAGGCCTTCGGGATGACGCGCGATCATATCGGTTGCCGTCATGATCATGCCTGGCGTGCAGAAGCCGCATTGCAAGCCGTGATGCTCCTTGAACGCGGCCTGGACCGGATGCAGCTCCGCGCCGTCGGCCAGCCCTTCGATGGTGACGATGGTCGAGCCTGAGGCCTGAACGGCCAGCATCGTGCAGGATTTCACCGCCCGGCCATCGACATGCACGACGCAGGCGCCGCATTGCGACGTATCGCAGCCGACATGCGTTCCGGTGAGGCCCAGATTTTCCCGCAGGAAATGCACCAGCAACGTTCGGTCCTCGGCGCTCCCGCTGACCCGCTTCCCATTCACAGTCAACGACACGTCCGACATGCAACCTCCCTGGGTATTAACCTTGGTTATCACTTGCCGATGCCGTGCTTCGGCAGTGCGTTATTGGGGTAGCGTACAACGGGCAAAACAGCGCTGCCAGCGCTCCGCTCCTTGTACTTTCGGTCATGGCCGGCATGCTGTGGGGCACGCTTGCAGGCCCATTGCCAAATCAGCGATTGAGGGCAAAGATGCCCTCGACGCGGAGCGTGCCTGGCACGCATAAGAAAAGAAACGCATAAAACCGCGTTGGAGGAATTGCGGAGAAGGTAGCTGGCCAGTTCGAGCACACGCTATGCGTCGGGCCTATCGGCGCTCACCACGGATGAGCCCGACCCGAATGCCTTTGCCCGGGCCATCGCGGCCGAAGCGGCGATCGTCGACGCCGGCTTCGCGCTTCTGTTCTTCTCCCAAGGCCTGGTCGACGCGGCGGCGCTGGCGCAGGCGCTGAAAGCCTACGCGCCGTCGCTCGCCTATGCCGGCTGCTCGACCGCCGGCGAGATCACGCCGCAGGGACTGGAAGAAGGACATATCCTTGCCCTGCTTTTGCCCTCGGCGTCGTTTTCAACCGTCTCCACCATGGTCGAAAACCTCTCTTCGTCCAGCATGGACAGTATCACCGGCGAGGTCGTGGCGTTGCGGCGCCTGCTGCGCGGGCGCATCGGCCACGACCGCTCCAAGGGGATTTTCGCGCTCTGTTTCATCGACGGGCTGTCCTATGCCGAGGAAGCGGTGACCTCGGCCATCCACTGGGGGCTGGACGACGTCCCGCTGATCGGCGGCTCGGCCGGCGACGACCTCAAATTCGAGACGACCAGGCTGATCGCCAACGGCAAGGTCGCCTCGGACAGCGCGATCGTCGTGCTGGTCGCGACCGAGATCCCCTTCCACGTCTTCAAGACCGACAATTTCATCCCGACCGACGAGAAGCTGGTGGTGACGGCATCCGACCCGGATCATCGCGTCGTGCGCGAATTCAACGCCACCAACGCCGCGGAGGAATACGCAGCCTCCGTCGGCATCCTGCCGCAGACGCTGACGCCGCTGAGCTTTGCCTCGCACCCCGTCGTGGTGAAGGTCGGCGGAGAATATTACTGCCGCTCGATCCAGCGCATGCACCCTGACGGCTCGCTGTCTTTCTTCTGCGCCATCGACGACGGCGTGGTTCTGTCCATCGCCCAGCCGAAGAACATGGTGGAAGCGACGCGCAGCGCCCTCCAGGATGTCGAGCACAGACTGGGCGGCATCGATATGATCCTCGGCTTCGACTGCGTGCTGCGCCGGCTCGACGCCCGCAATCGCCAGGTTTTTCGCGATATCTCCGAGCTCTACCGGACCAACAAGGTCATCGGCTTCGGCACCTATGGCGAGCAGTACCGCTCGATGCACCTCAACCAGACCTTTACCGGCATCGCCTTCGGCGAGCGCCAGGCGGCCGAGTGAACGAGATGCCGCTGCGCGACATCGCCGACGTCGACAGGCTGAAGAAGATCAACGCGGCGCTTGTCAGCCGCGTCGAGCGCTCGATGGACCAGCAGGGCAACGCCTTCTCGCTGTTCCAGACCGCGATTTCGCTGGAAAACCGGGTGCGCAACCGCACCGAGGAACTGCACGCGACGCTGCGCCGGCTCGAGCAATCGAACATCGATCTCAGCGCGGCGAAGGAAAACGCCGAGCTGGCGAACCTCTCCAAGACCAGGTTCCTCGCCGCCGCCAGCCACGACGTGCTGCAGCCGCTCAACGCCGCGCATCTGTCGGTCTCGGCGCTGGCCGAGGTCCAGACCAGCGAGGAAGGCAAAAAGCTGGTGCGCCAGGTCGAGCGCTCGCTGGAGACGATGGAAGACCTCTTACGCACGCTGCTCGACATCTCCAAGCTCGACGCCGGCGTTGTGCAGCCCGAAATCGGAGACGTCAGCCTGGAAACGCTGTTTTCCTCGCTGCGCTCGGATTTCCAGCCCGAGGCTGAGAAAAAAGGCCTGTCGCTGAAGTTCCGGCCGGTCAATGTCGTGGTGCGCTCCGACCGCACGCTGCTCAGGCGCATCCTGCAGAACATCCTCTCCAACGCGCTGCGCTACACCCGCTCCGGCGGCGTGCTGGTCGGCACCAGGCACCGCGGCGATACCATCCGCATCGACGTCGCCGACACCGGCTGCGGCATTGCCGAGGACCAGCGCGAGGCGGTGTTCGAGGAGTTCCATCGCGGCACCTCGACGCTTGCCGACGGCGGATTGGCCGGCGGACTGGGGCTGGGCCTCGCCATCGTGCGCCGCATGGCGGCCGCACTAGGCCATCCCGTCACCTTTTCCTCAAGGGTTGGGCGCGGCACCATCTTCCACATCGACGTGCCGATCGGCATGGCAGCCGAACCGGCGACGGCCATCGCCGACATGGACCGTCCGCGCGGCTACGGCCTCTTCGGCACCAAGGTCTTGCTGGTCGAGAACGACGCCGACGTGCTCTCCGCCATGACTTCGCTGCTCGAACGCTGGCAGTGCCTGGTGCGCGCAGCGACCTCCACCGACGACGCGCTCGATCTTCTGGGCGACACCGACTGGGTGCCCGACATCGTCATCGCCGACCAGCATCTCGACGGTGGCGACCTCGGCACCGCGACAATAGCCGAAGTGCGCGACTATCTCGGCCGTCCGGTGCCGGCGCTGATCGTCACCGCCGATGGGTCAGAGCTCGTCGCCAAGGCGGCGCGCGCCGCCGGCATAGAGCTGATGCGCAAGCCGCTGAAGCCCGCGCAGCTGCGCGCGCTGCTGGCGCATCTGCTGGCTTAGGATCTCTGGTCCCTTCTCCCCGTCACCATACGGGAGAAGGCGGCGGCCGGATGAGGGGCGGCGCCGACGTTGCGGGAAAGCCGTCTGCTCCTAAAAATCCACGCAGTGGTGAGTGATTTTGCAAACAGCTAGATAGTCAGAGAACTAGACGGCCGGAGAAGGACAAAATGGAAAAGGAAGTGCCGTTTGAGGTTGCGGTTATCGACGACGAGTCATACGAAAATTTAGTGGCCGAGGTTAGATTTCCTTCGAAGGAATTTGGACTAATACTTAGTCAAGAGGAGTCCCGCGAAAGAATAGACGTTTCAATTTTTTCGTTCATATCAGACGGCCGAGAAAAATTCTACGAAACAAAAAACACACCGGAGGTATGTATCGAACTAAACTTACTTCTGTCAGCAATTGATGAGGCTGTTCGGAGACTGAAGCTCCTTGATATACCAAGGTAGCTTAAAATTGGAATTGCGGTGGCAGTGCAGGGTTAAAACCCAGCCTGATCCCTGAACAGCTCCGCATTGTCCAGCTTCGACACTTCGATCACCGCCTGCGTGCGGCTATACACGTTGAGCTTGCGCAATATCTCCGAGACATGCGCCTTCACCGTGGTCTCGCCCACCTGCAGCTCGTAGGCGATCTGCTTGTTGAGCATGCCCTGGCGCAGCATCTGCAGGACCCTCAGCTGCTGCGGCGTGAGCCTCGCCAGGCGCTGCACCATGTCGGCGCGGTCGGTGCTGTCGGGGTCCGGCGGCTGACCCTCGTAGTTCTCCGGCACGTAGACGGCGCCTTCCATCACCGAGCGAATGGCGGCGGCGAGGTCGCTCTTGCGCGCCGATTTCGGGATGAAGCCGGCCGCGCCATAGGACAGCGCCTCGGAAATGATCTTCGGCTCCTCATAACCTGAGACGATCACCACCGGCAGCCGCGGGTAGCGGGTCCTCAGCTGCAACAGCCCCTCGAAGCCATGCACGTCGGGCATGCTGAGATCGAGCAGCGCCAGATCGAACGGCTTGGCGTCGGCAAGAAGCTCGATCGCTTCCGCGATCGAGCGCGCCTCGACCGTGTCGACGTCCGGATAGGCCATCTGCACGGCGCTGTGCAGCGCCTCGCGAAACAGCGGGTGGTCGTCGATGATCAGGAAGCGGGCGCGGTCGCTGACGGAGCTCATTGCAAACGTTCGGGCATGGGTTCGATTTCGTCTGGCACAGGATAGTCCGGTGACCATGGCCAGATTATTGGCAAATAGTATATCGCCCAATGGTACAGGCCGTGCGATTGAAACGACAGGCGGACGTGCGCGTGAGCGTCCTCAGTCTTGCCCGGCCGTCGAAATCGGCCGAGAGTGCGCAGATTCATGCCAGCATAGAGACCGTCCATGCCAGAATTCGTCCTTCCGCCGCCAGCAATCGCCTCGGTCGCCATTGCCGGAACGGCGGAACGGTTTGCCGTGCGCCGTATCTTCTGCGTCGGCCGCAATTACGCAGCACACGCGCGTGAGCTCGGCAATGACGAGCGCGACCCACCCTTCTTCTTCACCAAGCCGGCCGACGCGGTTGTCGACAGCGGCGCCGAGATACCCTACCCGCCGCTGACCTCGAACCTGCATCACGAGATCGAGCTGGTCGTCGCCATCGGCAAGGCCGGCTTCCGCATTCCGCGCGCCGATGCGCTCGCTCATGTCTGGGGCTACGGCGTCGGCGTCGACCTGACGCGCCGCGACCTGCAGGATCAGGCGAAGAAAGCTGCCCGTCCGTGGGATTGGTCGAAGGCCTTCGACCAGTCAGCACCTTGCGGTCCGCTGGTTCCGGCTACGAAATCAGGCCACCCGGAGAAAGGCCGCATCTGGCTCGCCGTCAACGGCGCGGTGAAGCAGGACGGCGATCTTGCCGAGCTGATCTGGCCGATCGCCGACATCGTCTCGATCTGCAGCGAAGCGGTCGAGCTTCGGCCGGGCGACCTGATCTTCACCGGCACGCCGGCCGGCGTCGGCGCGGTCCAGTCGGGCGACAGGATTACCGGCGGGGTCGACGGCATCGGCACCGTCGAGGTGATCATCGGGCAGCCGAGGCGATGAGCGAGCTCATCCTCCACAACTACTACCGCTCCTCCACCTCATACCGGGTGCGGATCGCGCTGGCGATGAAAGGCCTGGACTACACTTATGTGCCGCATCATCTGCGCCACGGCGAGCATCTCGAGCCCGCCTATCTCGCGGTCAACCCGCAAGGCCTGGTGCCGGCGCTGGTGCTGGACGACGGCAGGCTTTTGACCCAGTCGCTGGCGATCATCGAATATCTCGACGAGATTGAGCCTAACCCGCCGCTGCTGCCGAAGGATGCGCTGGGCCGTGCGCGCGTCCGCATGCTGGCGCAGATGATCGCCTGCGACATCCATCCGGTGAACAATCTGCGCGTGCTGACCTCGCTGCGCGCTTTGTTCGGCGCCGGCGACGAGGACGTCGTCAACTGGTTCCGGCACTGGGTGAACGAAGGTTTCCAGCCGCTTGAAAAGATTCTCGCCTCCTCGCCCGAGACCGGCACCTTCTGCCACGGCGACACACCGGGCCTCGCCGATATTTGCCTCGCCGCCCAGGTGACCAACAACGCCCGCTTCGGCGTCGACATGGCGCCCTATC
Organism: Mesorhizobium sp. M2E.F.Ca.ET.219.01.1.1; assembly: GCF_004016445.2. Classification (GTDB taxonomy): domain Bacteria; phylum Pseudomonadota; class Alphaproteobacteria; order Rhizobiales; family Rhizobiaceae; genus Mesorhizobium. The sequence continues at coordinate 1,570,826 of NZ_SADT02000001.1, read as the reverse complement.
CGGTGATTGCCCGCATCAACGCCGCCTGCATGGCGCTGCCGGCGTTCCAGAAGGCTGCGCCGCAGAACCAGATCGATGCCGAATAGGAAAGCCAAGGATGCCGAGGAGGCCAAGGCACTCGCCGACATCGAAGAGTACGGCTGTCATATCCTCTACGTGCTGGAGGAGGACGAGCATCCGCCATTCGCTATTCGGTCGGGATCGAGCACAATTTTGGCGTCCCTGAATTGGTCGTCATCGGGCTCAAGCCGGAGCTCTCGATGCAACGAATACTGCCGACGCGTGCGCGACGGCGAGAGGTTCCGTGTTGGTGAGCGGGCGTCGGGCTTTCTGGGAGGTGGCTTCGACTGCCAATTCGGTGCGGTCCATCCCGATCACTACCCAGAATATTTCGGCTGGGACATATGGTTCTACGACGGCCCGGATTTCCGGATTATGCAGCTTATCTTTCCGACAACGTCCGGTGTTTGGCCATGGGATGCCGAAGCCGACGAATGGTTTCGCAAACGGCAGCCATTGCTTGATGCCCCACCATAACTAACGCCCCACTCTGAGCGTCACCGCCCAGAACGCCAGTGCAGCCAGGCCGATGCCGGCGTGCTTGCGCCCGACGACACGCGGCTGGCCGATTTCCGCGAGCAGCCGGTTTAGCCGCGCAACCCGCCGGCCCCGACACTGGCAGAATCGATTTCCGGTCGACCGGCGGCGGAATCGGCTATCGTCACCTCAAAAATGTGGGAGTTGCCGATGAAAGCCGTCGTCTTCGAGAAATTCGGCGAAGCGCCGACGATCCAGACCGTGCCGGATCCGAAACCGGCCGCCGACGGTGTGGTCATCAAGGTCGAGGCTACAGGTCTTTGCCGCAGCGACTGGCACGGCTGGATGGGCCATGATGACGGCATCACGCTGCCGCACGTCCCTGGACATGAACTGGCGGGCGTCGTCGTGGCCGCCGGCAAGCAGGTCAGCCGCTGGAAGGCCGGCGATCGCGTCACGGTGCCCTTCGCCGTCGGCTGCGGCCGCTGCTTCGAATGCACCTCCGGCAACCATCAGGTCTGCGAACACCAGACACAGCCGGGTTTCACCGGCTGGGGCTCGTTCGCCGAATATGTCGGCATCGAACATGCCGACACCAATCTCGTGCGCCTGCCCGAGGAGATGGAATACGCTACCGCCGCCAGTCTCGGCTGCCGCTTCGTCACCTCCTTCCGCGCCATCGTCGACCAGGGCCGGGTGACGCCCGGCGAATGGGTCGCCGTGCATGGCTGCGGCGGCGTCGGCCTGTCGGCGATCATGATCGCCAGCGCCATGGGCGCCAATGTGATTGCCATCGACCTCACCGACGAGAAGCTGGAGTTTGCCAGAAAGATCGGCGCCGTGGCGACGATCAACGCCTCGACGACGCCGAACGTGGTCAAGGCGGTCAAGCAGATCACCAATGGCGGCGCGCATATGTCGATGGACGCGCTGGGACACCCGACCACCTCGTTCAACTCGATCTCGAACCTGCGCCGGCGCGGCCGCCACGTTCAGGTCGGGCTGATGCTGGGCGAACATGCCCGTCCGCAAGTGCCGATGGACAAGGTGATCGCCTTCGAGCTCGAACTCCTCGGCAGCCACGGCATGCAGGCCTACCGCTATTCCGCGATGATGGAAATGATCCGCACCGGCAAGCTGAAGCCCGAATTGCTGGTCGGCAAGAAGATCAGTCTCGAAGAGGCTCCGGCCGCCCTAATGGCGATGGGCGGCTTCGAAGGGATCGGCATCGGGGTGGTGACGAAGTTTTAGCACGCGCTAGGCAAAGGCGGCGAGCGTCCGCGCTTATCGTGCTTGCAGTATTTTTATAAGGAACATAAAGTGAACATCATATTGGAATAAACCAATGTATGTTGGGCTGAGGGCAATGAGGCTTGCTTCGTACTTATTTTTGTTTGTGTTGCTGATTTCTACGGTTGATGCGGCTGCTGCAGAGCAAGTAAGCCGTGGGGCAACCCCAGATTGGCCACCCGCCCCTGCGGCAGCATCGCCAGGATGGGATGCGCCGCGCTTTGAGAAATACCCTGCAAAGCCGACCCCCGAAGGCCCTGGGGCAATGCCTCGCTTCAACGGACCAAACTGGACGCCGGAAACCAAAGCCAAAATTAGGGAAGCGGTGAAATCCGGCTACAATTTCGCCGGACACTATACGATCGCCGAAGTGGCATGCGGCACTGAATGTAAATCTGCTTGGGTTGTCGACGGACGAAGCGGCGCGATCCACGCCTTCCCGTTGGGTGGGGAAGGCACAAGCAGCTTGAAACTGGTCTATAATGTGAAAAGCCGATTGATAAAGGCGGCATGGCTTAACAGCGAAAAAGTCCTATGCACGCAGCAGGATTTCAATTGGGACGGCAAGGATTTCAATAACATTGTTGGCATGGACCATACCGACAAAGGCACCTTCTTTCGATGCGACGTTCTCGATTCGAGCGTATCGATGGAGTGGCCGTCTGATGAGGCGAAGATATCGCCCGGCGATGAATTGAGCTTCGAAACCTTTCCGGCGAGGGTTTTTCAAAACGGGCCTGTTAAACTGCCTCAGTTCGATGGCAGAGACCGCGGGGCGCGGGAATATCGCACAAGAATATCAGATGCGATGAAATCCGGCGCGAATTTTGCCGGACATTACACGATTATCGAAATCGGATGCGGTACAGGTTATTTATGTGTGTATTTCGCGGATACAAATAGTGGAAAAGTTTGGGATTTCCCGCTTGGCGGTATGGAATACTCGAATTTGGAACTGAAATACTCGTTGGATAGTCGATTGATAAAGGCCCGATGGATAGACGGCTTAAATGGTGATCAGGCAGACTGTGCGGAGTCGGTTGCTGAATGGGATGGTCGCAATTTCAGCAGCTTCGGCAAGACACATCGTGGGGTGGCTGACGAAACCTACTGTTCATTTGACCCACCTCAAAACGAATAGGGCTCAATTTCACCAAGCCCCTACCGCGCGAACTTCTTCGCCCCGAACACGCAGGCCACGACACCCAGCGTGACGACCACCATCATCGGGCTGACCTTTTCGTGCAGCAGGCTTGCCGCCAGCGCCAGCCCGAAAAAGGGCTGCAGGAGCTGCAACTGCCCGACGGCGGCGATGCCGCCTTGCGCGAGGCCGCGATACCAGAACACGAAGCCAATCAGCATGCTGAACAGCGAGACATAGGCGAGGCCGATCCAGGCGCCGGAACCGATGGTGGCGAAGGATGGCGGCAGCGTCGCGAAGCTCAGCGCCAGCATCACCGGCAGTGACAGCGCCAAGGCCCAGCAGATCACCTGCCAGCCGCCGAGCTTGCGCGACAGCTTGGCCCCTTCGGCGTAGCCCAGCCCGCAGACGATGATGGCGCCAAGCATCAGGCCGTCGCCGACCGGCGAGGCGGTCACGCCTTGGGCCAGGGCAAAGCTGGCGACCAGAGCGCTGCCCAGGCACGAGAACAGCCAGAAAGCCGGGCGCGGACGGTCGCCGCCACGCAGCACGCCGAAGATCGCGGTCGCCAGCGGCAGCAAGCCGACAAAGATGATGGAATGCGCCGAAGTGACATGCTTCAGCGCCAGCGCCGTCAGCAGCGGGAAGCCGACCACGACACCCAGCGCAACGACGGCGAGCGAGATCAGATCCCCTCGCTCCGGACGCTTCTCGCGGAACAGCAGCAGCATCGCAATCCCGAGCAGACCGGCGATCGCCGCCCTGGCCGCCGTCAGGAAGGTCGGGTCGAAATCCATCACCGCTATCCGCGTCGCCGGCAGTGATCCGCTGAAGATCAGCACGCCGATGAAGCCGCTGAGCCAGCCGTCGAAACTCTTTTCCATGATCTGCTCCGTTTGCGCTTCCGTACCGGCGCGGGCCATGGTGTTGCCAGAGACAATGGAGTACAATTCTACAAAACTGTAATGGTCGGCAGGGAAGTACAGATGGACGTATCAGGCCCAAATGCCAGCGGCGCCACCCTCGTCGAAACCGTCATGGCGGCAATCCGTCAGCGTATCGCGGCGCGCACGCTGACGCCCGGAGCCCGCCTGCCATCGATACGGGCTATGGCCAGAGCCATGCAGGTTTCGAAGTCGACCGTGGTGGAGGCCTATGAGCGGCTGGCAGCTGAGGGCACGATCCGTTCGCGGCCCGGCTCCGGCTTTTACGCCGCCGGCCAGCTTGCGCCATTGTCGCTGGCCGAGATCGGCCCTCGGCTTGACCGCGCCGTCGACCCGCTCTGGGTTTCCAGGCAATCACTTGAAGCAGGTGAAGAGATTCTGAAGCCCGGCTGCGGCTGGCTGCCGGCCTCCTGGATGCCGCAGGCCGCCTTGCGCCGGGCGTTGCGCAGCGCGGCCCGCGCGGAGGACGTGGCGCTTGCGGACTACGGCACGCCGCTTGGCCTGCCGCCGCTGCGCCAATTGCTGGCAAGGCGCATGGCCGAGCATGGCATCGAGGTCTCGCCGGACCAGATCATGCTGACCGACTGCGGCACCCAGGCGATCGACCTTTTGTGCCGCTTCCTGCTCGAACCCGGCGATGCCGTGCTGGTCGACGACCCCTGCTATTTCAACTTCCATGCGCTGTTGCGCGCGCACCAGGCCAAAGTGGTTGGCGTTCCTTACACGCCTTCGGGTCCGGATATCGAGCTTTTCGCCGCCGCGCTCGCCGAGCACCGCCCGCGCCTCTACATCACCAATTCCGGCATCCACAACCCGACGGGCGCGATTCTGTCGCCGGTCACCGCGCATCGGTTGCTGAAGCTCGCCGACCAGGCGGATCTCACCATCGTCGAGGACGATATCTTTGCCGACTTCGAACACAGCCCTGCCCCGAGGCTCGCGGCGTTTGACGGACTGCAGCGCGTCATCCAGATCGGCTCCTTCTCCAAGACGCTGTCGGCCTCGGTGCGCTGCGGCTTCATCGCCGCGCCACCCGACTGGATGGAGGGCCTGACCGATCTCAAGATCGCCACGACATTCGGCGGTGCGCGGCTGTCCGCTGAACTGGTGCTGACCCTTTTGAAGGACGGCAGCTACCGCAAGCATGTCGAGCAGTTGCGCACGCGCCTGTCGCGCGCCATGGCCGAGACCGCCGGCAGACTGAAGGCGATGGGCATCACGCCCTGGATCGACCAGCCGGCCGGCATGTTCCTCTGGTGCCGCCTGCCCGACGGCATCGATGCCGCCGATGTCGCCCGCCATGCGCTGTCGGACAATGTCGTGCTGGCGCCCGGCAACGCCTTCAGCCTGTCGCATACCGCCGGCCGCTTCATGCGCTTCAACGCGGCGCAATGCGAAGACCAGCGCATTTTCAGGGCCCTGGACAAGGCGATGGCGGCATCCCGCCTCAAAGCCGCGTAGGCGCGACCACCGATTGCCCAAGCGGTCTTGCGGAGCTCAAAGCCGGATGCCGGTTGCGCTTGTCTCCCACGTCCGGCCTAGCCGGCAATTGACAGGCCTCGTCGCGCGGGCGTAGATAGACAGACCTGTCTCACCCTAGTTGCTACTATGACCGAACCGACCAGAACCGACAAGCGCCAGCACATCGTTGAAACCGCCTATGGGCTGTTCAAGCGCGCGGGCTTTCACGCCACCGGCATCGACCGCATCATCGCCGAAGCCGGTGTGGCCAAGATGACCATGTACCGGCATTTCCCCAGCAAGGACGATTTGATGGTCGAGGTCCTGGTCTACCGTGCGGGGCGCTTCGAGCGTCAACTCGACCGTCTCGCTGAAACGGCGGCCATGCCCGAACAGAAAATCGGCATAATCTTCGACTGGTACGGTCGCTGGTTTCACAGCGCCGACTTCCATGGCTGCCTGTTCGCGCATGCCCTGGCCGAGTTCGGCGATCCGGCGCACCCGGTGTTCCAGGCCGCCGCCAGGCAGAAGAATGACCTCAAGCGGCGGATGGAGCTGATCCTCGAAGAGATGATGCCCGCCGACGAGGCCGACAGTATTTCGGCCGCCCTGCTGATGCTGATCGAAGGCGCGACGCTGATGGCCCGGATGGGACAGCCAGACACCGCCATTCGCGAAGCCCGCAAGGCGGTAATGGCCATCCTCGCCGCGCGGGAGAGATTGCAATGAGCGCTACAGTCATTGGCCTGGCGCTGTTCGCCGCGATCCTGCACGCCAGCTGGAACGCCTTCTTGCGAACCGGCAGCGACAGGCTGTGGACCGTCACGGTCATGAGCTTTTCAGCGACGGTGGCCGCCATTCCGCTGGCGATCTTCCATCCCCTGCCGGCGTCATCGGCCTGGCCCTATATCGTTCTGTCAGCATGCCTTCAGGTCGGCTACAGCCTCTTTCTGGTGGCAGCCTACCGTTACGGTGAATTGGGACAGGTCTACCCGATCGTTCGCGGCTCTGTGCCGCTCCTGGTGACGGTTGGTGGTTTCGTTCTGGCCGGCGAGCGCCTGAGCACGCTTCAGACCCTTGGCGTCGTCCTCGCCGCGCTCGGCATCATGAGCCTTTCCCTTGGCAAAGGGCGCGCGGCGACCAAATCAATTTTCTATGCCCTGGCGACCGGCGTGATCATCGCGGCCTATGCGACGGTCGATGCCATCGGTGTCCGCTCGGCGGGAAGCTCGGGCGCCTACACGGCCTGGGTGCTGTTGACCTACGGCGTGCTGCTGCCGGCCACCTTCATCATCTGCCGCGGCAAGCTCACGGTGGACTTTCGTTCGCCGGACGCGCTGAAGGCGCTTGGCGGCGGGATTTTCGCCCTGATTGCCTATGGCGCCGTGGTTGCGGCCTTCGCGCTCGGGCCGGCCGGCCCAATCACGGCCATCCGCGAGACGAGCGTGGTTTTCGCGGTGCTGATTGGACGGCTCTTCCTGGGAGAGACGCTGACGCCGAAGCGCATTGCGGCCTGCGGCGTTGTCGCGCTAGGCGCGATCTGCCTTGGCTATCATGGATGACTACGGCCGAGAGGCTGTTTCGAAATTCGCTCTGGCGATGGCCGCCGGAGTAGAATTTCCAAACGGCCTCTAAGCGCCCGCCCGCTTACGGCGCTCATACATCATCACCAGCGTCTCGGCGGTCAGCGCCGGCTTCTGCTCGCCTTCGATCTCGACGGTGTTGGCGGCCTTCATCAAATACTGGCCGGGGCCGCGGTCTTCCATGGAAAGCAGCGTGATGCGCAGCCTGATGCGCGCCCCGGCTTTTACCGGCGCCAGGAAGCGCACCTTGTCGAAGCCGTAGTTGAAGGCGGCCTGCGTGTTTTCCGGCACGATGCCCATCTCCAGCGCCAGCGCGCCGATGATCGACAAGGTCAGATAGCCATGCGCGATCGTGGTGCGGAACGGACTCTGCCGCTTTGCACGCTCGGGATCGACATGGATCCACTGATGGTCGCCCGTGCATTCGGCGAACTGGTCGATGCGCCGCTGGTCGACCGTCGTCCAATCGGACACGCCAAGCTCCTGCCCGGACATCGTGCGCAACTGTTCAAAAGTCGGCGGCGTTCTCCGCCGTGGTTCGGTCATTCCGGCTTTCCCGTCACTCTAGCCTGTCTCCCGACCATGAAGCGGCAGCCTCTGTCAATTCGACGCTTCGCAATTTTCGCCGGCAGAGTTGATGCTTTCATGGCAAGCGGAGAACGCGCCCGCGCTTGGACCGGTTGCATCGCATGCCAGTCGATGTGGGTCCGAAACCGCCGGGCAGCCTATTTCTTTTCGTAGCCGGCGCGGATTTCAGCCATCGCATCCCTGATCCGGTCGCGCAGGATCTCGACCGATTCAGTGCTGGATTTCCGCACAAGGTCAGCCACTTCGCTGGCGTTCTTCAGCGTCGTCTCGAACGACTTGCGGGCAAATTCAGCCTGCTTGCTCATCAGGTCCTGCGGGTTGCCGGGCGTCTGGTAGTTCTGCGCCATCCGCGTGATCTCGTTGATGGCGTTCTGCACCATCTCATGCTGCCTCGCCAGCACCGAGGAGGCGCCGGCCGCGCCTGCCCTCGCCGACTTTTCCAGGGCTTCGAGGTTCTTGCGATGATGATCGAGGATCGCCTGGACATCGACATTCGGCAGTTTCAGGTCGCGGCCGAACCTGCTGAACATGTCGAGGAACGAGTCGGATTCCGGTTGTTTTGCCATACCTGCCTCCCGTTTGCCGCGTTCGCGGCGTCCCAAGAACAATTCCAGGAAAAGTGTTTACGGTTAGGCTCGGCGACTTTGCCGTAGCCTTCCGTCCGGAATTGCTTAGGACCCAAGGCAGAATAGTGCACGCCGGGCCGGCGTCAATTGACCAGAAACAGCCGCTCCGCCGTATAGAGCGCCAGGCCGGCAAGCCCGCCGATGATCATGCCGTTGAAGCGGATATATTGCAGGTCCTTGCCGATATTCGTCTCGATCAGCCGCGTCAGCTGCGCCAGGTCCCAGCGCTTGACCTGGTCGGCGATGAATTTCGACACGCCGCTCTTCTGGCTTTCCACGAACGAGGACAGCGCCACGACAAAGCCCTGGTTCATGTCGGCCCTAATCTGCGCGTCATCGGCCAGACGCCGGCCGATTTCGACGAACATATTCGCCAGGTGCTCGCGGATCGTCGAATTCGGCGCATTGACGTCCTGCTCGATGAACAGGCGCAGGCTCGCCCAGGCATCGCCGGCCAGCGCCCTAACCTCCGGGCGGCCGAGGAAATCGCGCTTCAGCTTCTCGGCGCGCCTTGCATACTGCTTCGAGGTCCTGAGCCGCTCGATGAAGGCAAGCGCGAAACGGTCGAATTCAGCCCGCATCGGATGATCGGGATCGGCCCTCACCTCATCCAGCAGCGAGCCCGCTGAGGCGACGATTTTCTTCAAGAGGTAAGCATCGGCGCGAAACAGGTTGAACAGCGACGGCAATTCCTCGCGGATTTTCTCGCGCATCGTCGCCAGCGCCTGCTCGTCATTGAGGAAGCGCCCGACGACCCTGGTGAATTCATCGAACAGCTTCTGATGGCGGCGATCGTCGGTCAGCGCCGACAGCAGGTCGGCGGCCAAAGGCGCCAGCGGCACCTTTTCGATCTGCTCCAGCATGCGGCTGGTGACGAAGTCGCGCAGGCCGGATTGCTCCACCGCTGTCAGCGTCTGCGGTACCAGCCGCGCGACGAATCGCGACAGGCCGGCGGCACGCTCGGCGTCGGCCAGCCAGTCGGCGACCAAAGCGGCGAAGTCGACCTCGGCAAGCTTTTCGCGCACCGGCTCCGGCGCCAGGAAATTGGCCTCGATGAAGCGGCCGAGATTGTCGGCGATGCGGTGCTGGTTCTCCGGAATGATCGCCGTGTGCGGAATGGGCAGTCCGAGCGGCCGTCTGAACAGCGCCACCACGGCATACCAGTCGGCGATGCCGCCTATGGTCGCCGCCTCGGCGAAAGCGGCGACGAAGCCGAGCCACGGATAGGCAGCCTGGAAGGACTTCGCCAGCGCAAAGACAAGGATGCACAGCGCAAGCGCGGCCGCGGCGATGAATTTGGTCCGCCGCAGCGCCGAGCGCTTTGCCTGCGCATCGGCGTCGAATCGAGCCGGCGCGAGAGCCGGAGCTGATTGAGACATGAAAAGGCCGTTTCCTATTTTACACCCGCCTCTATCTAGTGCCTGCGCCCGCGAAACGCTCGCTCGAACCTTGGGAGCCATATCGGGTCACCATCCCCGCCGGCGCGCACAAAAAGTTGACACGATTATTCAGCTATGGTCCGGTCCAGTCTGGAATTGTTCCAAACTATGGGCCATATTCGGCTTTAAGCTAATATTTTCGCGAGGATACCATGCGGCTCACGCGCCAGACCAATTATGCGATGCGCATCCTGATGTATTGCGCCGCAAATACCGACAGGCTGAGCCGCATCCCCGAGATCGCCGCCGCCTATTCGGTGTCGGAACTCTTCCTGTTCAAGATCCTGCAGCCGCTGGTCGAGGCCGGCCTTGTCGAAACCGTGCGTGGCCGCAACGGCGGTGTCAGGCTCGGCCGTCCGGCCGAGCAGATCAGCCTGTTCGATGTCGTGCGCGTCACCGAAGAGAGCTTCGCCATGGCCGAATGCTTCGAGAATGACGCGGCCGAATGCCCGCTGGTCGACAGCTGCGCCCTGAATTCGGCGCTGCGCGAAGCGCTCAACGCCTTCTTCGCCGTGCTTTCGCGCTACACGATCGCCGACCTGATCGCGGCGCGCCCGAACGTGCGTCACCTGCTGGGCATCGACCTTCTGGAGCAGCGCGCCCCGGCGGCCTAGGCGGCGGACTGCGGCAACACGAACGGCATGCTTCCTTCGGGGAGCGCGCCGACCTTGAGCCTGCAGTCGAACACCTTCTCGATCAGTTCATCGTTCAGCACATCCACCGGTGCACCGGCGGCCGCCAGCTGGCCACGGGAGAGCACGAAAATCCGATCAGCATACATGGCCGTCAGATTGAGGTCGTGCAGGATCGCCACCACGCCGCCGCCGCGCCGTGCGAAATCGCGCGCGATGTTCATGATGATGAGCTGGTGCTTGACGTCGAGGCTGGAGACCGGCTCGTCGAGAAAGAGATAGCGCGGCCGCCCTTCCAGCACCGGCGCCCAGACCTGGCAGAGAACACGGGCTAGCTGCACGCGCTGCTGCTCGCCGCCGGAAAGCTCCTGGTAGAAGCGGCCGGCAAAGCCATCGAGGTCGACACGCGCCAGCGCCCGCTCGGGGAGCCGCGTATCCTCGCCGGGCAGCACGCCCGAGCGCCCGCCGATCAGGCCAAGGCGCACGATCTCGCGCACGGTGAACGGGAAGGACAGCGCCGTGGCCTGCGGCAGCACGGCGCGCAGCGTCGCCGCCTCCACCGGTTTCATCGAAGCGAGGTCGCGGCCGTTGAGTGTTACGGTGCCGGTATAGGCGAGCTCGCCGGTCAGCGCCTTGAGCAGGGTCGTCTTGCCGGATCCGTTCGGTCCGACGATGGCCGAGACCTCGCCCGGCCGCGCCGCGAAATCGACATGCGACACGATGCGCTTGCCCGCGATCGCCACCGAAATGTCACGCGCTTCGATCATCGCGGCCTCACAAATCGACGATGCCGCGCTTGCGCAGCAGGATCCACAGGAAGAACGGCGCGCCTGCAATCGCGGTGACGATGCCGATCGGCAGTTCGGCCGGCGCGACGATGGTGCGGGCAACCGAATCGGCGAGCAGCAGCAGCGAGGCGCCGAGCAAGGCTGACGCCGGCAGCAGATAGCGATTGTCCGGTCCGATCGCGAGGCGCAGGACATGCGGCACGACGATGCCGACGAAGCCGATGCCGCCGCTGACGGCGACCGAAGCGCCGACCGCCGCCGACACCCCGACGATGGCCGCGTATTTCAGCCGCTGCACCGGAATGCCGAGATGGCCGGCGGTCGCTTCGCCCAGCGCCAGCGCATTGAGGCCGCGCGACAGGAACGGCATCGCGGCCTGCGCCAGGATGATCACCGGCCCGACGGTGCCGATCTTCGGCCATGTCGCGCCGGCAAGCGAACCGAGCTGCCAGAAGGTCAGGTCGCGCAACTGCCGGTCGTCGGCCATGAAGATGAGGACGCCGGTCAGCGCCATGGCAAGAGCGCTTATGGCGATGCCGGCAAGCAGCATCGTGGCGACCGACGTCCGTCCCTGGCGCGTGGCGATGGCATAAAGCAGCAACGTCACCGCCAGCCCGCCGAAGAAGGCCGCCAACGGCAAGGCGAGCGTGCCGAACGCAAGCGTGACGGGCGCAAGCCAGGTGGTGCCGAGCACGATGATCGCCACCGCGCCGAGGCTGGAGCCGGCGGAAACGCCGATCAGGCCGGGGTCGGCAAGCGGATTGCGGAACAGGCCCTGCATAACAGCGCCGCAGATGGCGAGCGCGGCGCCGATGAGCACACCGAGCAGCGCGCGCGGCATGCGGATGTCATAGACGATCAACTGGTCGCGCGCGGCAAGCGCCGCATCCGCCGGTATGGCGCCGGTGACCGAGTCGCGAATGACGCGGACGGCGGATGCATCGGAAGCGCCCGACGTCAGCGACAGGAACACGGAAAGGGCCAGCGCCAGGCACAAAAGCGCGATGACGAACCTTGCCCGCGCTGAACGATCGCCCTCGGCCGTCATCGCCCTGCCCGCGCCGGCAATGGACTGTTCGGACATCGCCGCTCAGTCCGTGACCTGATTGCCATAGAGCGAGACGGCAAGATCGTGGATCGCTTCGGCCGTGCGCGGGCCGAAGCCGAGCAGATAGCCGCCCCACATGCCGATCATCTTGCGGTTCGTGCCTGCCGGGGTCGAGGCGACGGCAGGGTTGGCGAACAGCTCCTCTTCCGAGATCGGCGGCCCGCCGCCCTTCATCGTCAGGATGACATCCGGTTTGGCGCTGACGATCGCCTCGTCCGTCATTCCTTTGTAGCCGGAAAAGCCCTCGATCGCGTTGACCGCACCGGCAAGCTTGATGATGCCATCGGCCGCGGTGTCGCTGCCGGCGGCAAGGATCTTGCCGCCTTGGGTCGACAGCACGAACAGCACGCGCTTGCGGTCCTTGATCGAGGCCGTCTGCTTTTCCGCTGACGTCAGCTTCGCGTCCGTCTCCGCGGCCAGCCTCTCCGCCTTGGCTTCAACCCCCAGCGCCTTGCCGACGATGCGTATCTTTTCGAGGATGCCCTTATGGTTGAAGTGATCCGGCACCTCGATGAAAGGCACGCTCGATTTCTTCAGCACGTCGACCGCTTCTTTCGGGCCGCTGCCCTGCAGCGCCAGGATTCCGGTCGGATTGACCGACAGGACACCCTCGGGCGAGAGCGCCCGCATGTAACCGACATCCGGCAGCTTCGCCGCCGCCTCGGGATAGGTGCTGGTCGAATCGCGGGCGACGAGACGGCCCTCCTCGCCGAGCGCGTAGACGATCTCGGTGATCGATCCGCCTATGGAGGCGATGCGCGAGGAGTCGGAAAAGACAACCGTGCCTTCTCCCGCCTTAGCTGTTTGCGTGGCCACGGCAAGCAGGACGCCGAGCATCGGGGCAAGCGCCGCGCGGAAATTGAGAGCAAAGCGCATTGGGTGCTACCTTATGCAGCGGTGGGGCTGCGGGGCAGGTTCTCGGCCAGGAAACGCCAGTCTTCCCGCTCGCCTTCGCCTTCATGACGCTTGCCGAAGAACTGGATGATCATGCCGCCTTTGGGGTCATAAGCCTCCAGCGAGGTGACATGGCCGTCCTTGGTCGGCTTTCGCACCGCCCAGACCTCGTGGATGTGATCGGTCCTCAGATGCAGGTGGAAGGTCTTGTCGAGGACGTTGATCCATGGCCCCATCGGCTTGACCGACTTGACCGGGCCGGAATGGATCTGGATGCAGCCGCGGTTGCCGACGAAGCACATGATGGGCATCCCGCCTGCAGCGGCGTGATGGAACATGGCGCTGACCGCGTCCTTGTCGAGCAGCCAGGCATAGTCCTGGCCCACCATGCGCACCGCCTCGCGGCGGCTGAGCTTCAGCGTCTTCAGCATGCCGAAGAACTGATGCACGTCGGTCAGCCGGCTCCAGCGGTCGCGCAGCTCGTCGGTCGAGGCAACCGAACCCTGCCCCTCGCCCTCTCCTTCCGCGGCGCTTGGGAGGATCGCGACGGCCGGCTCCTGGTTCGACGATTCGAGGCTCGCCACCAGTTTCTGGTAGGCATAGAGGTTGGAGGCCGGGCGCAGATGCACCTTGTGCATCGCCTCGCCTGCCGCGTCGAAGAACTGCAGGCTGCGGCGGATCTCGCCATCGTCGCGCTTCTCGACGGCAAAGCCATGCGCCCAGACTTTCGGGAAGATGCGCAGGTCGATGTTTTCACCAAGCACCATGGCGTTGTGGTTGCCGGTGACGACCTTGTCGTAGACGCCGATCTTTTCATGCACGGCGCTTTCGTTGCGCGTCAGCGCCATCACCTCGCCGACCGCCTCGAGGCCGGTCAAAAGGTCGTTGACGCGCGGCTCGACGCGCACCGCGCCGACGCCGCATTGCGCCGCGACCAGTTCCGCTTCCGAAATGCCCAGTTGCGCCGAAAGATCGCGCTCCCGCATTTTCGGATTTTCTTCTCGCGCCCGCCGGATTTCCTCCGGCGACGGTTTTACGCGCTGGTCCATATCGTTCACCTGTGATGCCTGATGTCTGCTCGTCTGCCGCTTCGGGTCACTTGTTGAAGATCAGCTTGCCCTGGCGGGTGATCTTCAAGCGGTAGAGCGCGCCATGATGCTCGATGCCGATCTCATGCTCGCCCTGGAATAGCGTGTTGCTGGAGAGCGTCCTCACCGCCAAAGGCACGCGTTCGTAGCGCATCTGCGCGTCTTCCGGACGGCGAACGCGATAGCGGAAATCGTTGGGATTGTGCATGTTCATCGGGTCGGTCCCTTTCCTCTGACGGCTGCCTTGGCCGCAGCCTCATAAATTGCCGATTCAATTCTTGACTCGAATAATCATGTTTACTAGTCAGTGCATTACCGGAGTAAATGAGTCAACATTTAAGACGCCGGACGTGATCAAAAATGCGAGCGAGCCACTGGCCAGCCAGCTACGAGCCTGAAAATCTGGAGTTGGGGCATGGGGTTGGTGACTTGGGGACGGACGGGCCTGGCGGGCAATAGCGCGGGTCCGGGCTTCCAATCGATGGCATGCGGCATTGCCATCTTGATGGCCGGAGCGGCGGCGATCGCAATCAGCGTATCAGCGGCAAAAGCTCAACAGGCCGTGCAGCCGGCAGCCGACCAGCAGGCCGAGCAGAAAAAGAGGGCTGATGAGAAGGCCGCCGCCGAAGGAACCCTGCTCGACAAGATCCTCGTCATCAGCCGCACCGGCGAAACGGCGATCCAGTCGCTGGCCTCGGCCAGCCATGTCGACCGGGAACAGCTCGACCGCCGCATGGCGACGACGCCGAACGAGATGCTGCTCGGCGTGCCCGGCGTCGCCGTGCAGGCCGACGCGCGGCGTGTCTCTTCGAGCATCAACATCCGCGGCCTGCAGGATTTCGGCCGCGTCGCGGTGATCGTCGACGGCGCTAGGCAGGATTTCCAACGCTCCGACCACGGCACGCAGTCGACCTTCTATGTCGATCCCGAGCTCATCAAGTCGGTCGACGTCATCCGCGGTCCGGTCGCCAACACCTACGGCTCCGGCGCCATCGGCGGCGTCGTCTTCTTCGACACCAAGGACGCCGCGGATTTCCTCAGGCCGGAAGAGACCTGGGCCGGCTCGCTGACCGGGCGCTATGAAAGCAACGGCAAGGGGTGGACCACCAGCGCCACCGGCGCCTACAAGATCAACGACAACTGGGATGTTCTCGGCAACATCGTCTACCGCGACTATGGCGACTACAAGAACGGCGGCGGCGACACCGTTGCCGGCACCGGTTTCGGTGTGCTGAGCGGCATGCTCAAGACCACAATACGCCCGACCGAGAACAGCGAATTGAAGCTCGGTTGGGTCGGCTCCAAGGACGGCTGGACCGAGACCAGCGGCGGCGTGCCTGCCAACGATGTCGATCTGAAGTCGAACACTTTTACCGCCCGCTACAACATCACCGACGACGCCAAGAGTTGGCTCGACCTGCACATCAACGCCTCCTACAACAAGACCTTGCTCGACCTGACGACGCTTACCGCGCAGAACCGCTTCGATCCGACCACTGGCCTGCCCGTGGTGCTGCCGGCCGGCTCGCTGTCCACCTTCGATGTCGGCACGACCGGCATCGACATCTGGAACACGTCGCGCTTCGAGATGGCGAGCGTCGCACATGAGCTGACCTATGGCGGCGATTGGGTCGGCGACGATGTCGATACCGGCGGCAGCGCCGGCGGCGACAGTTTTTATACGCCGTCGGGCAAGCGCAACGTGTCCGGCGCCTACATTCAGGACAAGCTGACCTGGGAGTGGCTCGAGGTCATTGGCGGCCTGCGCTACGATAGTTACAGCCTGAAGGACGACACGAACGAGACCTCCGGCGACCGGGTTTCGCCGCGCATCACCGTCGGTGTCTCGCCCTTTGAAACCGTCGGACTGGCCGGCCTGCAATTCTATGGCACCTATGCCGAAGGCTACCGCTCGCCCTCGCTGACCGAAACGCTGATCAGCGGTAACCATCCCGCCGGCGTCAGCTTCCCGTTCCTGCCCAATCCGAACTTGAAGCCCGAGACCGGCAAGACCGTCGAGTTCGGCGTCAACTACAAGCAGAACGACATCATCGAAGGCGGCGACGCGCTGCGGCTCAAGGCCGCCTATTTCAACAACAATGTCGACGACTATATCGACGGCGTGACGCTCTCGCCCTTCGACCCGACCAGCGGCTGTCCGTTCGGCCCAGGCATTCCGATCTGCTTCCAGTACCAGAACTTCGCCAAGGCCAAGATCAACGGCTTCGAGCTGGAAAGCGTCTACGACGCCGGCTGGGGCTATGCCGGACTGTCGGCCTCCATCATCAACGGCCACACCATCTCGTATCAGGGCGAGCGGGCCGACCTCGCCACCATCCCCTCCTCGCAGGTGACGGCGCAGCTCGGCTTGCGCTTCCTCGAGGACAAGCTGACCGTCGGCGGCGAAGTGCAATACAACGGCAAGCCCAAGGGCAATCCGGTGGCCAAGGACTTCACCCTGGTCAACGCCTTCGCCAGCTACCAGGCGACGGACAAGCTCAAGCTCGACTTCCGCTCCGACAATCTCTTCGACGTCAAATACACCAACCCGCTCAACGGAAGCACGACCGCAGTTCTCTACGAGCCTGGCGTCACGCTGAAGCTGGCGGCAACCATGCGCTTCGGGGGCTGAGGGATGAAAAGCCCGACGACACCGCTTCGCCTCTTGACCTCGGCACTGGCGATGTCGCTCAGCCTAGCGCCGGCGTGGGCTCAGTCCGCGCCGGCTCCGGCCCAAGGTGCGGCATTGAGCCTCGAGCTCAACGCGGCGCAGCCTTCGGACAAAGGCTGCCGGCTGACCTTCGTCGTCAACAACGCGCTCGGCGCCGACCTGTCGAAGGCGGCTTTCGAGATCGCGCTGTTCAAGGAGGCCGGCGTCGTCGACCGCCTCACCGTGCTCGATTTCAAGGACCTGCCGGCCGGCAAGACCAAGGTCACCCGCTTCGACCTTGCCGGCGCCGACTGCGGCAAGCTCAGCCGCGTGCTGATTAACAGCGCGACCGAATGCGCCGGCACCGGCGTCGAGCCGGCCGCCTGCATGCGTGGCCTGAAGACATCTACCAGGACCAGCATCGCTTTCGGGGTCTGAATCGGCCGTGGAGATGGAGCCGGCACTCGCGCGCAACGCCGTTCTCCGGCCTTCGCCTGGAATGCGTGTCGCGCTGTTTGCGGCAACCGATCTTGATTTGACAATTTCCCGCTTGTCGCGGCAGTTTCCGGCCCGCGCCATGCAGGACACCAGCGACATCCCGGATACCGACAGCGTTTTGACGGCCGCTCCCGGCGAGGCGTTGGCCGGACCACGCCCGCGCGGCGAACATGGCAAGTGGACGATGGCGATTGCCGCATCATGCCTGGTCCACGGCGCGGTGGCCGCCGCCTTCCTGATCTCGCCGGGCTCGAAGGCCAATCTCCAGGATCCGGCGCAGGCGGAAGGCAGCGATCGATCCGGCGCCAACGTTGCCGGCAGCGCCCTCAACCCTGAGCAGCAGTCGATCAACGTCGCCTTGGTGCCGCCTCCCCGGCCGCCGGCGAAACCGATGCCGCCAGCCGAAGCGGCACCGCCGGCTGAAAAGACGCCGCCGGTCGAAGCCGTGGAAACACGGGCCGAGCCCAACAAGCCCCCGGTCGATCCGGACATACTCGTCACCGACGCGCCTAGGAACGACGCCGACAGCGTAGCGCCGGACACGAGGCCGACTGAGACTACCCCTGCTCAACAGCAGCAAAGCGCCAGCCATCCGCCGACGCCGGCACAACCGCCAGTCCCCGCTGCAAGGCCGGCGGCCGCTAACCCGCTAACGGCTGAAAAGAGCGGTGCTGCCGATGGTCAGACCCGGTCCGAGCCGGCAGTCAGCAAAGGCAAGAGGCAGAACGAGGCGGGCACCAGGGCGGAAGACAATTACCGCAGCGATGTGATCCGCAAGCTCGGCCGCGTCTACCGGGCCGTCCCGCCTTCGCTGCAGGCTTCGGCACGCAGCAACACGGTCGTCACGTTCGTCATCGGCAAACAGGGCACCATAGACGAGCTGCGTGTCGTCGAAAGCTCAGGTTCGGACACTTTCGATCAGATCGTCCTTGGCTTCGTGCGCAAGGCGGCGCCCTTCCCTCCCATCCCGGCGAAGATCGGAAACCGCCTGGAATTCACCGGTGCGATCGGCCCGTTTTGAAAGCCCCCGCCCCCAAATCATCACCCTCGACTCGCCATTTCGAAAGGAAACCAATGTACATCGCCATGAACCGCTTCAAGGTCCAGAACGGCTCGGAAGAAGCCTTCGAGGACGTCTGGGAGAATCGCGATTCGAGCCTCTCCAAGATGCATGGCTTCAAGGAATTCCACCTGCTGCGCGGTCCGGTCAATGAGACCGAGGGCTACACGCTGTTTGCCTCGCACACGGTCTGGGCCAGCCAGGACGATTTCGTCGCCTGGACCAAATCGGAAAACTTCCGCGCCGCCCACCGCAACGCCGGCGGTTCGAAAGTGCATTACCTGGGCCATCCGCAGTTCGAAGGATTTTCGGTCGTGGAAGGCGCTTAACACGCGCCTTCGATAGATCGTTTTTGCCCTGCGCCTAAGCTGCGGCGAGCAGGCTGGCGTTGCCTCCCGCTGCCGTCGTGTCGACGCAGACCGCGCGCTCATGCGCGTAGGCCGCGGGGTTCAGCACTTCGCTGACCAGCGGCACGATCGGCCCGGCGCGGTCGGCGATCACCTTGCGCACGATGCGCGCCGCTTCCGGCGTGCCGGAGAAGGCGACGACATCGACACGCAGCGAGCGCGCCTCGACCGGATCGGGCCGGCCGTCGATCGCCGCCAGCGGTAGGCCCTTGCCGGTCAGCGCCGACAGCGCCGCCGGTGCGCCCGGCGCCACCGCCAGCACCGCATTGCCGGCGGCGAGCGCCTGGATCGTCTGGGCAAGCAGCGTCTCAGTGTCCGGGCCGAGGCAAAGCACCCGGCCGCGCGGCGCCAGCGACAGCGTATTGGCCTCGCCGGTCGGTCCGGGCAGGTCGACCTGGCCGAAATCGAGGCTTGCCGCAGCGGCGATCGCCGCCGCGCCCTTGCCGCGCAGATGCTTGCGGAGGATCGCGACGCGATCCGGCCGCGTCGACCAGCCGCCAAGCGCCGGATCCGGCAGATTGTCGGCAAGCTCGGTCGCGGTCACCTTGTGGCCGTCCCCAACCTCCGTGCCGGCCTCCGGCCCCTTGCGGAAACGCCGCAGGTAATGCGGTCCGCCGGCCTTCGGGCCTGTGCCCGAAAGCCCCTCGCCGCCGAAGGGCTGCGAGCCGACCACGGCGCCGATCTGGTTGCGGTTGACATAAATGTTGCCGGCATGGATGCCGTCGACGAAATGCTGGACGCGGCCTTCGATGCGCGTGTGCAGGCCGAAGGTGAGGCCGTAGCCCTTGCGGTTGATGGCGGCGATCACCTGGTCGATCTCGTCGGCGTCAAAAGTCGCGACGTGCAGCACCGGGCCGAACACCTCGCGCTCCATCTCCTCGATGCCCTTGACGCGGAACACATGCGGGGCGACGAAACGGCCAGAAGCCGGCGCTTCGAGCTTGGCGATCAGCCGGCCTTCCAGCCCCTTCTTCTTGCAATAGTCGCTGATCGAAGCCTGCGCCTCGTCGTCGATGACAGGCCCGACATCGGTCGAGATGGCCCACGGATTGCCGATGTTGAGCGCTTCCATCGCGCCCTTCAGCATCTCCAGCATCTTCTTCTCGACATCCTTCTGGACGTAGAGCACGCGCAACGCAGAGCAGCGCTGCCCCGCACTCTGGAAGGCGGAAGCGAGAATGTCGCGCACCGCCTGCTCCGGCAGCGCGGTTGAATCGACGATCATGGCGTTCAAGCCGCCGGTTTCGGCGATCAGCATGGCATCAGGCGCCGCGGTCTCGGCCAGTTGCTTCTCGATCAGCTTGGCGACCTCGGTCGAGCCGGTGAAGCACACACCCGCGATGCGCGGATCGGCGGTCAACGGCGCGCCGACCGACGGGCCGTCGCCCGGCAGAAGCTGGATGACATCCTCCGGCACGCCGGCCTCGCGCAGCATCTCGACGGCGCGGAACGCGATCAGCGGCGTCTGCTCCGCCGGCTTGGCAATGACCGAATTGCCGGTGACCAAAGCCGCCGCGATCTGGCCGGTGAAGATCGCCAGCGGGAAGTTCCACGGCGAGATGCAGACGATCGCGCCGCGCGCCTCGGTGCCCACCTCGGCATTCGCCGCCTCGGCCGCGTAATAGCGCAGGAAGTCGACCGCCTCGCGCACTTCCGCCACGCCATCGGCCAGCGACTTGCCGGCCTCGCGGGTGGCGAGAGCGAAGAACTCGGCCGCATTGGCCTCGTAGAGGTCGGCGGCGCGGTTGAGGATCGCGGCGCGCTCCGCAACCGGGCGCTTCGCCCAGGCGGGCTGCGCGTCGACGGCGATGCGCACGGCGGTCGCCACCTGCTTGGCCGCCGCCTCATGCACCGTGCCGACGACCTCATCGGGCTTGGCCGGATTGACGATCTGGCGTTGCTTGCCGTAGCCGGCCGCGCGGGTGACAGGCTTAGCGTGCCAACTATCAGCGCCAGCAAACGCGGCCCTCGCTTTGTCGATGGCCGCGAGCGTCATCGGGTCGGTGATGTCGAAGCCTTTCGAGTTGCGGCGCCCGGCGCCGAAGATCGCGGCTGGACGCGCGATTGCCGGGTTGGCCGCCGGCCCTTGCGTCTCGACCGCCGTGAGCGGGTCGCGCGCGATCTCCTCGGGCTCGACTTCCTCGTCGGTCAGTTGGTGCACGAAGGAGGAGTTGGCGCCATTTTCCAGCAAACGCCGGACCAGATAGGCGAGCAGGTCGGAATGCGCGCCGACCGGCGCATAGATGCGGCAGCGCGTGCCTTCGGCCTGCCGCACGGTTTCATGCAGCGCCTCGCCCATGCCGTGCAGGCGCTGGAACTCGAAGCTGTCGCGGTCCCTCGCCATCGAGAGGATCGCGGCGACCGTATGCGCGTTATGCGTGGCGAACTGCGGATAGATGCGGTCGGTCATCGACAAAAGCTTCTTCGCGCAGGCGATGTAGGAAACGTCGGTGTTCACCTTGCGGGTGAAGACCGGGTAGCCGGAGAGCCCGAGCGTCTGCGCCCGCTTGATCTCGGTGTCCCAATAGGCGCCCTTGACCAGCCGCACCATGATCCTGCGGTCGTATTTCTTCGCCAGCGCGTAGAGCCAGTCGATGGCGAAGGCCGCGCGCGGGCCATAGGCTTGTACGACGACGCCGAAACCGTCCCAGCCGCCGAGCTCCGGCTCCGCCAGAACGCGTTCGATGACATCCAGAGACAAATCGAGCCGGTCGGCTTCCTCGGCGTCGATGTTGAGGCCCATGCGCGAATGCCGGGCGGCAAGCGCCAGCGACAGAAGCCGCTCGGCCATCACCGGCAGCATGGTCTCGCGCTGCGCCACCTCGTAGCGCGGATGCAGCGCTGAGAGCTTGACCGAAATGCCGTGATTGTAGCGGATGTCAGGGCCGTTCGACCCGGCATCGAGCGACGAGATAGCATCCGCATAGGCGCGGTGGTAGCGCAGCGCGTCGGCCTCGGTGCGGGCCGCCTCGCCCAGCATGTCGAACGAATAGAGATAGCCCTTCTGCGTCATCGGCCGGCCGCGCTTGACCGCCTCGGCGATGGTGCGGCCGAGCACGAACTGCTCGCCCATCTCGCGCATCGCCGCGGCGACCGCCTTGCGGATCACCGGCTCGCCCAGCCTGCGCACCATGGCGCGCAGCGTGCCTTCGATGCCGCCCTCGCCTTCATCAAGCACGCGGCCGGTCAGCATCAGCGCCCAGGTCGAGGCGTTGACGAAGATCGAGCTTGAGCCGCCCGAATGCGCCGACCAATCATGCGGCGCGATCTTGTCGGCGATGAGATCGTCCATCGTTTCGGTGTCGGGCACGCGCAGCAGCGCCTCGGCCAGGCACATCAGCGCCACGCCTTCCTTGGTCGATAGGCCATAGGCCGAGAGGAAAACCTCCATCAGCCTGGGATCGGTCGAGCCGCGCACCGCGCGCACCAGATCGGCGGCGCGGGTCGAGATCGCCTTGCGCTCCTCGGCTGACAAGCCCGCCGCCGCCGACAGGCGCTTCACCGCCTCGTCTTCGTCGGGCAAATAATTGGCGCGGATCTGCTGGCGGATGGCGTCGAGCGACATATCGGGTCCATGAAAGCGAGCGTGAGCGAACGGTCTGGCGGTCGCCGGACCGAATGGCGCAAGCTAGCACAGTCGCGAATTTCAGTCGGTCCAAAGAAATCGACAAGATAGTCCGATCGATCTATCATATGGGCACCATTTGCATGTTTTTGACTGCCAAATCCGTGACTGAAGACCAATTGGACCGCATCGACCGAAATATCCTGTCCGCGCTCGGGCGCGACGGCAGGCTTTCGATGTCGGAACTGGCTTTGAAGGTTGGCCTGTCGAAGACGCCGGTGCAGGCCCGTGTGAAACGACTTGAGAAAGACGGCTATATCAGGGGCTACCGCGCGATCATCGACCGCGAACGCATGGGCGAAGGCCATGTCGCTTTTGTCCAGGTGAAGCTGTCGGACACGCGCTCGGCGGCGCTCGACGCCTTCAACCGCGCGGTGCAGGGCGTGCCGGAGATCGAGCAATGCCACATGATGGCGTCGAGCTTCGACTATCTCTTGAAGGTCCGCACGACCGACATCGCCGCCTACCGCCGAGTGCTCGGCGAACGCATCTCGGCCCTGCCCCATGTCGCCCAGACGTCCACCTTCGTGGCGATGGAGACGGTCAAGGATCGTTAGTCCGATAGCGTCTTAAGGAACGCCACCAAGGCCGCGCGCTCGCGATCGGACAGGTCGAGCGGGTGCACTTCCGATACGCCTTCGACGCTGGGCGGCGCCTTCGAATAATGCGCCACCACTTCCTCGAGCGTCGAGAACTGGCCGGCATGCATGTAAGGCGGGCGATCCGCCGCGCCGCGCAGCGACGGCGTCTTGTAGGCGCGCATGATTTGCGGACCGTCCTTGACCATGAAACGCAGCTCTCGGCAGGCGCTGTCGTCGCCGTCGCGGAATTTGCCAAGGCAGTTGAACGGGTCGGCCTCGACCTGCGCCGCCGCATCGACCCGCCCGCGGTCCGGCGGCAGGCCTTCGACGGGCGGTACGCCGGTGTTGTGGAAGGCGTTGTCGGTGAAGCGCGGACCATTGTGGCAGGTCACGCAATTGGCCTTGCCGATGAACAGTTTCAGCCCGAGGATCTCTTCCGGCGAGAAAGCCGCGTCCCCTTCGGGTTTGGCGCCGGTCGCGAGATCGATAGCGAAGCGGTCGAAGCGCGTCTGCTGAGGTTCGATCGACCGCTCGAAGGCGGCGATCGCCTTGCCGATATTTGCATAGACGCGGTTGACGTCATCTTGCTGAGCGGCGGCCATCACGTTCCACGCCGCCTTCTCGGCGTCGGTGCCGAGCGGGCTGGCATTGGCCGGCACGGTGGAAAGGTTGGGCAGCGGCCCAAAAATGCGCTCATAGCGCTCGCCGAACCGCTTCTCGATGTAATGCGCGAAGGCAGCCCGGTTGCCGGCCTGCTCCAGCGGGTTTTCAAGCGGCGTCAGCGCCTGCGCCCACAGGCTGTCGCGCCTGCCGTCCCAGAAGAACCACGGATTGCGCGCCACGCCCGCCAGCGGCATGGTGCGCCGGTTGGTGTGGCCGACGCCGACCGCCTGCGGCAGGTCGTCCTGGAACTGCCGGTCGATCTTGTGGCAGGTCGAGCAGGACACCGTGCCGTCACGGCTCATGCCGACATCGAAGAACAGTGTCGAGCCGAGCGCGGCAGCCGCCGGCGCATCCGCATACCGGTTCGTGGTGTCGGGTTTCAATGACGGCAGCGTGCTCAGCGCCATCGACGCAATGGTCTTCTTCTCGGCGTCGCTGAACTGCGGCTCGCCGCAGCCACCCAGCAAGGCGAGAGCAGCCAAAGCCAAGAGGCAAGTAACGCTCGTCAGACGCCTCATTGCACGCTCACAACACGATGTTGAAGACGACGGTATCGGAACCGGCCGCCGCCGAGATGGCGAAATGCAATTGCCACCAGCCGCCCATCGTGAACTTCACGCCGTCGATGCGGTAGCGCCCCTCGCCCAGATAATCGGTCGCCTGCGGACTGGTCGGCAGGCCGTGATCGTGCTGCGGCATGCCACCGGAAACGGTAATGGCCGCCCCCTCCACCGGCGCGCCGGCGGCGGTCTTCAGCGTCAGCAGCCAGGACTGCAGCTCGCCCTGCCGGACGACGCCGCGCTCCGGCTCGAAGCTCGCGACGAACAGCCCGTTCGACGTCTTCTTGGAGCGCGACAGGTCTGGACCGGACACCGAATGCGGCAGCCTCAGATAGACGACGGCCACGATGCCGACCAGCAGCGCGGCCAGGCCGAGACCCGCAAGGATGTAACGCCATATCGATGCCAAACCCGTTCCTCTTCGGCTGATAACGTCGCGGGCCGCTCGTCACGTCCCGCACTGCCTGTGGGAAATCGTTTCTGGCGCAAAATTCGCCGGCAGCCAAGCATGGCGCTGCCGGCCGCAAAAAGCTACAGCAACAAGACCTTAAGAAGGATACGCCCATATGGCCGCCAAGGGTATCGCGTCGATCGGCGAGTGCATGATCGAATTGTCGGGACAGACCGGCGACAGCTGGCGCATGGGCTTTGCCGGCGACACCTTCAACACGCTGTGGGCATTGCACGCGCTGAGCCCGGAGCGCCCCGCGACTTATGTCTCGGCCTTCGGCGACGACCCCTTCTCGCGCGACCAGATCGCCTTCTTCGCCCGGAACGGCATCGGCATCGGCAACAGTCCGCTCATTGCCGGCGCGCGCCCCGGCCTTTACGCCATCACGCTCACCGGAGCCGAACGCGCCTTCACCTATTGGCGAAGCGACGCGGCAGCGCGCCAGCTCGCCTCCGATCCGGCAGCGCTGGCGAAAAGCCTTGAAAACCAGGCGCTTGTCTATTTTTCTGGAATCACCCTGGCAATTCTGAACGAGGCCGCGCGGAAGACTTTGCTGGCGGGCATAGTTGCAGCCCGGGCCGCCGGCGCGCTCGTCGCCTTCGACCCGAACTACCGGCCGCGTCTGTGGCCGAGCCGCGAGGCAGCCCAGACAGCGATCCTGGAGGCGCTTGCCGTTACCGACATCGCGCTGCCGACCTTTCCGGACGAGCAGATGCTGTTCGGGGATCCGACGCCGCAGGCGACCGCCGACCGCCTCGGCAGGTTGACCGGCGAGGTCGTGGTCAAAAATGGCGAGCAGCCGGCCTTGATCGCGCTGAACGGCGCTTCACAATTCGTTGACGCGGTGCATGTTGCCACCCCTGTCGACACGACCGGCGCGGGCGACTCCTTCAACGGAGGCTATCTTGCTGCCCGGCTCGCCGGCCATGCACCCGCCGACGCGGCGCGCCGCGCGCACAAAGTCGCCGCCGCGGTTGTGCAGGTTCGCGGTGCGCTGGCGCCGTTCGAAACGCTCAGGACCGCATTCGACAGCTAGGACCTGTCAGATTTAGGTCAGGCCGAGTCGAAAATGGTGGGTTCCGAGAACCGGAGCGGAGCGTACTTAGTACGTGAGCACCGGAAGCGCAGGAAGCCGCCATTTGCAGGCCGGCCTCACCTAAATCCTAGGGCAACCGGAATCGGTATTCCGTCACCTGGTGGTAGATCTGCCCCGGCCACAGCGTCGCCTGCGGGAAATAGGGCCGGTTCGGCGCGTCCGGCCAGGTCTGCGCTTCCAGGCAGAGGCCTGAGAACGCCTCGTAATGGCGGCCGTCGAGCCCCGGCGATGTCGGCGCGACGAACTGACCGCTATAGAGTTGCAGTCCGGGCTCCGTGGTCCAGACCTCCATCTCGACGCCGGAATTGGCGCCTTGCACCCAGGCAGCCTGGTGCAGGGGTCCGCGGCTGGCGGCGAGGCAGTAATTCAGGTCGTATTGAAGCTGCTCGCCTTCCATTTCCATGCGCAGCGCCCGCGCCTGGCGGAAGTCGAAAGGCGTGCCGTCGACCGGCTTCACGACGCCGGTCGGGATCATCTCGTCATCGACGGGCGTGTAGGCGCCGGCGTTGAGCATCAGCCGGTGGTCGAGAATGTCGCCGGCCCCGCCATCGTCGAGATTGAAATAGGAATGCTGCGCCAGATTGCAGAGCGTCGGCTCCTCGCAAGTCGCGGTCAGTTCCATGCTGAGCGTGCCGGGGATCTTCAGCCGGTAGGTGCAGGTGACGTCGAGCGCTCCGGGAAAACCCATCGCGCCGTCCGGATCGTGCAGCGTCAGGGTCACGAAATCGCGGCCGTGCAGCGACACGGTCCACGGCCGGTGGAAATAGCCTTCCGAGCCGCCATGCAGTGTGTGCTTGCCGAGAAAATTCCGCTCCGTCTGGTAGCGGTTGCCGGCGATGGTGAAGCGGCCGCCGCCAATGCGGTTGGCAAAGCGGCCGACGACCGCCCCGAAGAAGGCGCGGTCGGTCTCGTAGGGCTCGAAACGGTCGTAGCCCAGCACCAGCGGCGCGTCGTGGCCGGAAAGACGCAGGTCTTGGACGATCGCGCCGAGACCGATGATGTTGGCGGTCAAGCCGCCTCCCCGGATCGTGAACCGGCGCACGGCCTCGCCCGCCTGTGTCGTGCCGAAGACCTCGCCGTCTTTCATCGCCATGCCCGAAACATCATTGCCTGATCCGTGGATTTAGGCCGGCTGCGCATCATCCGGCAAGGGCAGGCATAAGCAATTCCAGGAAAAGTGTGAAACGGTTAGGCTCGGCGACTTCGCCGTAGCCCTCCGTCCGGAATTGCGTCAAAACAAAGCGCTGGAGCAGTTCACCGCTTCCTGAAATGGTGAACTGCTCTAAGCGCCTGCCCTTTTCCGGGGATCTCGATCAGAGCCCCAGGCCGCCGAAGCAGGCATATTTGGTGTCGAGATAGTCCTCGATGCCCTGATGCCCGCCCTCGCGGCCGAGACCGGATTCCTTGACGCCGCCGAAGGGCGCCTCCGGCGTGGTGATCAGGCCTTCATTGACGCCGACCATGCCGTATTTCAGGCCTTCCATGACCCGGAAGGCGCGGCCGAGATTGCCGGTGTAGAAATAAGCGGCAAGGCCGAACTCGGTGTCATTAGCCAAAGCCACCGCCTCTTCCTCGGTCTCGAACTTGAACACCGGCGCGATCGGCCCAAAGATCTCTTCCTTCATGAATCGCATGTTCGGCGTGGCGCCGGAGATCACCGTCGGCTGGAAGAACGAGCCGCCCAGCGCATGGCGCTTGCCGCCGGCGACGACCTTGCCGCCCTTGGACGTGGCGTCGGCGATGAATTCCTCGACCTTCTCGACCGCCTTCTCGTCGATCAGCGGTCCCTGCTGCACGCCTTCCTCGAGCCCCGAGCCGACCTTGAGGTTGTTGCTGGTGGCGGCAAGCTTCTCGACGAACTGGTCATAGATGCCTGCCTGGACGAGGAAGCGGTTGGTGCAAACGCAGGTCTGGCCGGAATTGCGGTATTTCGCGGTGATGGCGCCAGCCACCGCACGGTCGACATCGGCGTCGTCGAAGACCAGGAACGGCGCGTTGCCGCCGAGCTCCATCGACACTTTCTTGACCGTCGTGGCGGACTTCTGGATCAGCAGCTTGCCGATTTCGGTCGAACCGGTGAAGGTGATCTTCTTGACCAGCGGATTGGTGCAGAGCTCGTCGCCGATCTCGCCGGCCGAACCGGTGACGACGTTGACGACACCCTTCGGGAAGCCGACTTCCTCGGCGAGCGCACCCCAGGCGAGGCCGGAATAAGGCGTCTGCGAAGCGGGCTTCACCACAGCGGTGCAGCCGGCGGCCAAGGCCGGGCCGATCTTGCGGGCGAGCATCGAGGACGGGAAATTCCACGGCGTGATGGCGGCGATGACGCCGACCGGCTCCTTGGTCACCAGGATGCGGCGGTCGCCCCAGGGCGAGGGAACGATGTCGCCATAGACGCGGCGGCCTTCCTCGGCGAACCACAGGATGTAGGCCGCGGACGAGCCGATCTCGCCCTTGGATTCGGCGAGCGACTTGCCCTGCTCGATGGTCAGCAGCTCGGCCAGCACGTCCTGATTGTCCATCATAGCGTCATGCAGCTTGCGCAGCAGCTTCGAGCGCTCGAGCGCGGTGGTCTTGCGCCAGCTCTTGAAGGCTTCCTCGGCGGCCTCGATGGCGCGGCGGGTCTCGGCCTTGCCGGCCTTCGGCACGGTGCCGATCTTCAGGCCCGTCGCCGGATTGTTGACGTCGATGGTCTGGCCGCTGTCGGCCTGCACCCATTCGCCATTGATGAGATTGGCCTGGCGCATGAAATGGCTGGTTTTCTGAAGCATGGTCTGGCCTCCGTTCGGCGCGCTGATCGGCCGTTTTTCTGGATATCCGTTGAAGCGTGCTTCAAGTGCCGCACGCCGGCGCATTGCTCTTACCTAGGGAAAGGCAGGCAAGCAATCACAAGATGGCATATAGGGGTTGGGCCAGCAAAGGCGAGCGCCTCAATCGCTGGCAGGGATGTTGAGATTCAGGTCAGGCCGAGCCGAAAACAGCGATTTTCGAGAACCGGAGCGGAGCGTACTTAAAGTACGTGAGCACCGGAAGCGCAGGAAATCGCTGTTTGCAGGCCGGACTCACCTGGAGAACGACATTCCTTATCCGAAGACGTGGATGACGACCGTCAGCCAGAACGACGTGGTCACCACCGCGCTTGCCGTGGCAAGCGTCATCTGGTTCGAGGCCAGCGCCTGGCCGGTGTTGAACTGGACGGCGATCAGGTAGGAATTGATGCCTGAAGGCAGCGCCGCAACCACCACCGCGACTTTGGCCGTCAGCGGCGGCAGGCCGAGCAGCCAGACGAAGACCAGCACCAGCGCCGGCATAAGGAACAGCTTCAGCCCCGACAGCGCCAGCGCCGGCCGGATATTGCCGGAGATGCCGAAGCGACGCAGGCTAAGCCCCATGGCGAACAGCGCCACCGGGCCTGCCGTATCGGCAAGCGTGTCGACCAGGCGCTCGACGAGCTCCGGCAGCGGCGCGCCGGTGAGGCGCCAGGCCAGCCCCGCCAGGATGCCGATGATCAGCGGATTGATGAACAGGCGCCTTAGGAAGCTTTTGACGACGCGCAGCGGGTGGACCGTCTCGCCGCTGCCGCGTCCGAAGATCTCGAACAGCACGATCGAGGCCATCATCATGATCGGCAGGTGGATCGAGACCAGCAGCGACAGCACCTCGAAGCCGCTGGCGCCGAATATGCCGAGGATGAAGGGCGCGCCGAGCAGCACGACATTGGAATAGGCCGAGGAAACGCCGCCGACGATGCCGGCCCGGGCATCCCGACCGAAGACGCGCGTCGTGACCAGATGGCCCGCGGCCCAGGTGACCGCGACAGCCGCAAAATAGGCGCCCCACAGCGACCATGGCGCCACACCGTGGAAATCCGACTTGACCATGGTTTGGAACAGAAGCAGCGGCATCGCCACATTGATGGCGAATTCGGAGATGCCCTCTCCGCTCGCCGGCTTCAGATAGAAGGTCAGCCCGGCCAGATAGCCGAGCGCCACGAGGCTGAAGACGAAGAGGACGGTTTGGGTGAGCGGAGTCATTTTGCGGGCGGGGACATTTTTCCCGTGATAGGCGAGCCCTGACCGTGGTGCAATTGGCGCAGCGCGCCTATCTCCTGCGCCTCCGCTTGTTTTCCGGCCGGCTTTGCGGTCCCTATATGCCGACCATGGCCCCAAATCCCCGGGTCGCCATAAGGGACTTCCGATGCTGCGACTTGTTCTGGCGCTTTTTCTCCTGGCTGTTCCGAGCCTTGCCCACGCGACCGATGCTGGCTGGGCGCTGCTGCGCGACGGTGGCCGTGTCGTGCTGCTTCGCCATGCCTTCGTCACCGGGGCGACGGACCCGGCCAATTTCGACATCGGCAACTGCGCTACGCAGCTCAATCTGTCCGAGCGCGGCAAGCAGGAGGCGAGCCGCATCGGCGCGCTGTTCGCGGCGCGCGCAGCACCCATCGACCACGTGCTCTCCAGCCGCTACTGCCGCTGCCTCGACACTGCCCGCATCGCTTTCGAAGCCGAGCCGCAACCTTTCGCGCCGCTCGACCTGCTGAAGACCGACCCGGCTGAGAAAGCCGCCCAGATGGCGGCAATCATGAAGGAGATCCGCGGCTATTCAGGCTCCGACAATCTGGTGCTGGTCACGCATCTAGAAAACATCGAGGCGCTTACCGGCGTGGCGCCGCGCGAGGGCGAGGCCGTGGTGGTGGCGCCGGACGGCGACGGCCTCAAGGTGCTGGGACGCGTGACTTTCTAAGACTCAGCGCCGACCAGTGTTGCCGAAATACAACTCCTGGAAGAAGCCGCAAATTCGCCGCGACAATGCCGCTTGCGACAACCCGTCGCAGGGTCTATAGGCGCGCTCCCGGTCACGAAAACCGAAGCGAGCACAACGGTTGGAGCTTTCGCCTCCGCCCGTGCAGGCGGCTTTGCCGCCCTGTATACGGCGCCGTTTCGGGTGTTGGGATCGCCGATGTAGCTCAGAGGTTAGAGCGCCGGATTTGGGTCCGGAGGTCGAGGGTTCGAGTCCCTTCATCAGCACCACGGATAGCTCAGGTTGGGTAGAGCATCAGACTGATAATCTGACGGTCGAAGGTTCGAATCCTTCTCCATTGGCCTCGAAAGCCAGCACCCTCTCACGGTGTTATTCGAAAATCGGTCCGGGGACCGGAATGCGAGGACTTCACGGACGGCACGGTTTCGGCCTCGCCGGGCGGCGACGTCCTGCGCCATCGGCTCGCGGCCAGGCCCGCGGTGACGATCAAGGCGCGGCGCGGCCGGCAAGGGAAGCTTCGGCTTCCGGCGCCCGCTTCGCCGTCCCGCGATCCGCTCCCGAAGGCCCGCCACGCGCCGATGCCACCGGTCTCCGGATCATTCGTGCCCGGGAACATGAAGTACGACGATGTGAAGCAAGAAACGAAAAGGATGATCGACGCATGACGTGACGCCTCGCATGGGGCCATGCCCGACAGGAGTAAGACAATGAAGACCATTCTCGAAAAGGCCCTTGGACGCCAGCGCGTCCTCGTGAAGGAAAATGAGCGTGCAGTTGCCCTCTACAAGGGCGAGATCCAGGCTATCCTGATGCCGGGCGAGCATTGGCTCGCCAACCGGCGCGGCAACCTGGAAATCTCCAGGCACGACCTGAAGAACCCGGAATTCGTTTCGGCTTACGAGAAGGCGTTGTTCGACAAGCTCCCGGACGTGGCCGCGCGTCACTTCACCGTCGTCCGCACTGGACGCATGGAGATCGCCGTGGTCGAGCGTGACGGCGCGCTGCATTCCGTGCTGTCGCCGGACCGCAAGCTTGTGCTGTGGACGGACGCCGGTCCGTGGAAGGTCACGACCGTCGACACGGCGGCCGACCTCGCCATCGATCCGGCGCTGATGCGCCGGCTCGGCCAGGCCCGGAAGACGGAACACATGTTCCTCAACCCGGTCGTGGCCGGCCAGGTCGGGCTGCTCTTCGTGGATGGTGTGCTCGTTCGCACGCTTGAAGCGGGCGTGCATGCCTTCTGGAATGTCGGGCGCATGGTCCAGGTCAAGGTCGTCGACATCAAGCGCCAGTCGCTCGATGTCGCCGGGCAGGAAGTGCTGACCAGGGATCGCGTGACGATCCGCGTCAACATCGCCGCCGAATACCGGGTCGTCGACCCGGTCAAGGCGGTGAGCACGGTGAAGGACTTCTCGGAAGCCCTCTACCGCGCCCTGCAGTATGCCTTCCGCAGGACGCTTGGCGCGCTCACGCTCGACCAGATCCTCGACAAGAAGGTCACGGTCGACGGGGACGCGGCGGCCAAGGTGCGCGACGACATGGCCGCGATCGGCGTCGAGGTCAGCGATATCGCTCTCAAGGATGTGATCCTGCCGGGCGATATGCGCGAGATCCTCAACCAGGTGGTTTCGGCCGAAAAGCAGGCCGAGGCCAACGTCATCCGTCGCCGCGAGGAGACGAACGCCACGCGTTCGCTGCTCAACACGGCCAAGGTGATGGCCGAGAACCCTGTGATGCTGCGGCTGAAGGAGCTCGAAGCTCTCGAAGCCATCGCCGGCAAGGTCGAGCGGCTCACCGTCCACAACGGAACGGGCGGGCTGCTCAATGACCTGGTCAAGCTCCGCGAATAGCGGGATTGACGCTGCGTAAGATGAGAAGGGCCACCGGTTCGAACGGCGGCCCTTCTTGCCTTCCCACAACCCGCTACCCATCTGCCCCCGGCGCATCAGGCCTTTTCCTGCCGGGAAAAACCGATTAGACAGCGCCCAAACAAGATGCGGACAGATTCCGCCCGCAACCGAAGGAAGAGCCCTTGTCCACCACGTTCGAGAAAGTCGCCAAGATCATTGCCGACACCAGCGAGATCGATATCGACACCATCACGCCCGAGAGCCACACGATCGACGATCTCGGCATCGACAGCCTCGATTTCCTCGACATCGTCTTCGCCATCGACAAAGAATTCGGCATCAAGGTGCCGCTCGAGAAGTGGACGCAGGAGGTCAATGACGGCAAGGCTTCGACCGACGACTATTTCGTCATGAAGAACCTGTGCGCCAAGATCGACGAGCTGGTCGCGGCCAAGGCCGCCTGAAGCGGTTCGGGCGCGGTCTTGACGCGCCCTGCCAGCTGACCCACAACAGCCGCCCATGAGTTCCCACGACGTCGTCATCACCGGCATCGGCCTTGTCTCTTCACTGGGAGAAGGGCCTGACGCGCACTGGCAGAAGTTGACGCAGCCCGGTTTCCAGCCGGTGCTCGAGGCCGAACGCTTCGCCCCCTACACCATCCATCCCCTGCCCGAGATCGACTGGAACCTGCAGATCGCCAAGCGCGGCGACCAGCGCCAGATGGAAACATGGCAACGTCTCGGCACCTATGCCGCCGGCCTTGCGCTCGACGACGCCGGCATCAAGGGCAATGACGAGCTCTGCACCACCATGGACATGGTGGTGGCGGCCGGCGGCGGCGAGCGCGATGAGGCCGTCGATGCAGCGATCCTTGCCGCCTCCGAGAGCCGCAACGATCGCGACGTGCTGCTCAACGAGAAGCTGACGACGGAATTGCGGCCGACTTTGTTCCTCGCGCAGCTCTCCAACCTGCTCGCCGGCAACATTTCGATCGTCCACAAGGTCACCGGTTCGTCGCGCACCTTCATGGGCGAGGAAGGCGCCGGCGTTTCGGCTGTCGAGACGGCGGCCGCGCGCATCCGCTCGGGACAGTCGACCCATGTGCTGGTCGGCGGCGCCTTCCAGACCGAGCATTCCGACATGCTGCTCGGCTATGAGCTCGCCGGCTACCTGCATCGCGGCCCATGGAAGCCGGTCTGGCAGCGCCAGGGCTCTGAGGGCGGCGGCGTGGTCACCGGTTCGGGCGGCGCTTTCCTGGTGCTGGAGCAGCGCGAGCACGCGGAAAACCGGGGCCGCAAGATCTACGCCGAGCTCGGCCCCGTAGTCTCCGGCCGCGCCAGGCGCCGGCGCGGCGAACTGAATGCCGCAATCGCCGCATTGCTCAAGCAGGCCGCCCTTCCCGACGGCGACCTGCTGACGATTTCCGCCGCCTCCGGCGCCCATGCCGCCACCGCGGCCGAAAAGGCGGTACTCGACGCCAACCCGGCTTTGGCCGTGCGCGCCTTCTCGACGCTGACCGGCCATATGAAGGAGGCGCAGTTTCCCTTCGCCGTAGCGCTCGCCGCGATGGCCGTCGACCGTAAGGCCGGCTACCCTGTCTTCGATGCAACAGTCGAACGCCCGTTCGAAGGCACACCGACTTCCGTCCTTGCAACCGCGATCGGTTATCACCAATTCGAGGGCCTTGGGCTGGTTAAGGCCGCTTAGAAAGAAAGAATCATGGCCAATCTCCGCGACCACATGGGCAGGCCGATCGTCGCCGTGACCGGCATCGGCGTGGTGACCTCGCTCGGCGTCGGCAAGAAAGACAACTGGGCGGCGCTGACCTCGGGCAAATCCGGCATCCATCCGATCACCCGCTTTCCGGTCGATCAGCTCAACACCCGCATTTCCGGCATGGTCGACTTCCTGCCGTCGAGCTCGAAGGGTGCAAGCCACCTCACTTACGAACTGGCCGAGACCGTTGCCCAGGAAGCCGTGTCGGAAGCAGGCCTCGATTCCGGCGATTTCGGCGGCCCGCTGTTCCTTGCCTCGCCGCCGGTCGAGCTCGACTGGGCCGACCGTTTCTCGCTCTACAATTCCGACAAGAAGGATGGCGGTTCCGAGAGATTGCTGCGCGTCGCCCGCGCGTTGAAGGAGCTCGACATCTTCGAAACCACCCAGTTCGGCTCGATCGCCGACCGCCTGGCCGACCGCTTCGGCACGCGGGGCCTGCCGATCACGCTCTCTACCGCATGCGCCTCCGGCGCCACCGCCATCCAGCTTGGCGTCGAGGCGATCCGGCGCGGCGAATGCGACAAGGCGCTGTCGATCGGCGCCGACGGCTCGGCGACCGCCGAGGCTCTGATCCGCTTCTCGCTGCTCTCTGCCCTTTCCACCCACAACGACATCCCGGAAAAGGCGTCGAAACCCTTCTCCAAGGATCGCGATGGCTTCGTGCTCGCCGAGGGATCGGGCGCGCTGGTGCTGGAATCGCTGGAAGCCGCGCTGGCGCGAGGAGCGACGATCCTTGGCATCATGAG
This sequence comes from Mesorhizobium sp. M2E.F.Ca.ET.219.01.1.1, assembly GCF_004016445.2. GTDB lineage: Bacteria > Pseudomonadota > Alphaproteobacteria > Rhizobiales > Rhizobiaceae > Mesorhizobium. Next base: position 1,535,980 of record NZ_SADT02000001.1, on the reverse strand, counting down.
CGGCTGCGGCGAAAAGGCCGACGATTTCCATCGCACCCGCTCCAAGCCCGATGCGTCACCGGCGATCGCGGCGGTGCGCGCCGCCCTTGCCGATGCGGGCATGAGCGAGGACGAGATCGAGTATGTCAACGCGCACGGCACCTCGACGCCGGAAAACGACAAGATGGAGCATCTGTCGCTGTCCACCGTGTTCGGCGAGCGTATCGGCTCGATGCCGGTTTCGTCCAACAAGTCGATGATCGGCCACACGCTGTCGGCCGCCGGTGCGGTGGAGGCCGCCTTCTCGCTGATGACCATGCGCGAAAGCGTCATCCCGCCGACCATCAATTACGACAATCCGGATCCGGCTATTGTCCTCGACGTCGTCCCGAACAAGAAGCGCAACGCCGAGGTCGGCACGGTTTTGTCGAACTCCTTTGGCTTCGGCGGCCAGAACACCTGCCTTGTCATGGCGCGGGAACCGGTCTAAGCGGACGTTTTTCCGCCAATGCATATCGCGCAAAAGTGAAATCGGTTTTGCGACAACGACATGCATAACAAAGAACCTAAAGCGCATTGCGCTTTAGAACCGAACTGACAGGCCCTATGCGCGCATTGCAACTTATCGAGGACCGCCGTCTTGAAACGGTGGACCTGCCGCCTCCCCCGCCGCCTTCGCTCGGCGAAGTGACGCTGCGCATCAAGGCGGTGGCGCTCAACCACATCGACGTCTGGGGCTGGCGCGGCATGGCCTTTGCCAAGCGCAAGCTGCCGCTGGTCGTCGGCGCCGAAGCCGCCGGCGAGGTCGAAGCGGTCGGCCCTGGCGTCTCCAACCTCCAGCCCGGACAGTTGGTCTCGATCTACGGCGCGCGCACCTGTGGGCTGTGCCGTGCCTGTCGCGAAGGCCACGACAATCTCTGCGAGCATGTTTCCGGCGTCCACGGCTTCCATCTTGACGGCTTCGCCCAGGAAAAGATCAACCTGCCGGCGCGCCTGCTGGTACCCGCTCCTCCCGGCGTCACCGAGATTGGCGCGGCGGTCGCGCCCGTGACCTTCGGCACGGTCGAGCACATGCTGTTCGACAATGCGAAGCTGGAACCCGGCGAGACCGTTCTCGTCCATGCCGGCGGCTCCGGCATCGGCACCGCCGCCATCCAGTTGGCCAAGAAGATGGGCTGCACGGTGATCACCACGGTCGGCTCGAACGACAAGATCGACAAGGCCAAGGCGCTCGGCGCCGACCACGTCATCAACTACCGCGAGGACCGTTTCGAAGGCGTCGTGCGCAAGCTGACGAAGAAGAAAGGCGTCGACGTGGTGTTCGAGCATGTCGGCGCCGACACTTTCGCCGGCTCGATGCTGTCCTTGAAGCGCGGCGGCCGCCTCGTCACCTGCGGCTCGACCTCCGGCGTGTCGACGCAGGTCAATTTGATGCAGCTTTTCCAGCAGCAGCTGAAGCTGCTCGGTTCCTTCGGCTGCCGCATGGAGAACATGGCCAACGCCATGCAGAAGATGGCCGCCGGTCTTGTCGCCCCCGTCATCGATACCGAGGTGGGTTTCGACGACATCGATGCGGCGCTGAAGCGCATGGAAGGCCGCGACGTCTTCGGCAAGATCATCCTGCGCGTTTCCTAAACAGGGAAGGCGGATGGTCGGCAACGCGCTCAGGAAAGCCCGCCGGGACTTCATGTTCCGCTACGGCAGGCGGCTGCGCCAGATGGAGCATTGGCTGGTCGCCAGGCTCGCCATGGTGTTGCTCTGGCTGCTGCGCCTGTTGCCGCCGGACAGCGCGCTCAATTTCGCCGACCGCGCCGCCCGCCGGGTCGGCCCGCTGGTCGGGCGCCACCGCGTCGCGGTCAACAATCTGCGCCTGGCCTATCCGCAGAAGAGCGACGCTGAAATCGAGGCCATCGCACGCGACATGTGGGGCAACATGGCCCGCCTCGCGGCCGAGTACATCTTCCTTGACGCATTGTTCGACTTCGACCCGGACGCTTCGAAGCCCGGCCGGGTCGAGGTTCGCGGTGTCGAACATTTCGTCGAGATCGCCGGCGAGAAGAAGCCTCACATCCTCTTTACGGGCCATCTCGGCAATTTCGAGCTGCTGCCGGTGGCCGCGGCCACGTTCGGCATGAACATCACGGCGCTGTTTCGCCCGCCGAACAACCCCTATCTCGCGGACTACATCCATTCGACGCGCCGCTCCTCGATGGGCGCGCTGCTGCCCTCCGCCGCCGGCGCCTCCTTCGCCCTCGCCGCCATTCTCGAGAAAGGCGGCAACATCGGCGTGCTGGTCGATCAGAAATTCTCGGGCGGCGTGGAGACGGATTTCTTCGGCCGCCTGTGCCAGACCAATCCGATGCTCGGCATGCTCGCCCGCCACTATGACTGCGATGTCTACCCCGCCCGCTGCGTCAGGCTGCCGGGCAACCGCTTTCGTCTCGATATCGAGGACAAGCTGGACTTGCCGCGCACCGAAGACGGCAGCGTCGACGTCGACGCCACCACCCAACTGCTCACCGATGTGGTCGAGCGCTGGGTGCGCGAGGATCCAGGACAGTGGATGTGGTTCCACAAGCGATGGGAAATCAGCGGCCGCCGCCGGAAGCGCGGACAGGCGAAGGCGGCAGCCGGCAAGTAGTCGGCTTTCAGTTGGTGACAACGATCCGCGTGTTGCCGAAGCCGACTTCGTTGACCATCGTATAGAAGGTCGCGGCATTGGCCGGATGCAGGCGCACGCAGCCATGCGACGCCGGGCGCCCGAGATTTCTCACCGCCCCGGTGCCGTGAATGGCGAAGCCGCCGTGGAAGAACACCGAATAGGGCATCGGCGAGTTGTCATACTTGCGCGAATACCACATCCGGGCTGTCCATTGCGGCCGGTAGCTGCCGCGCGGCGTGAAATAGCCGGGGCGCGCCGTCGATACGCTCCAGCGGTAGAGCACCTGGCCATATTTGCTGACGGTCATGGTCTGCGACGAGACGTCGATATTGGCGACCAGCGTGGCCGCCCGACTTGCGATAGACATGCCGAACAACGCGGTTGCCAGCACGGTTGCCATGAGAACGAAGTTTTTCATGCGATCAAACCCCTTTGATTGCCCCCTGCCATTGACGCGGTTTTCCATCTTTTTGCCGGCAGATGCGTTAAATACCACACACTCCTTGACGATTCCGCCAATCCAATGCGATGAATTTGAACGATTTTCCCGGCATAGTTGCCGCTGCGACACGCACCCTCCTGAGTTTAAACACGGGCATTGGGCCATGCCCGGATCGTCATGTGGCAATGAGCGACTGCTTGCTTGCAAAAGTGCTGCGTTCCTTCTTCAATCCACCGAATGAGTGAACGACTTCGCATGAATGAGCGACTTTTCGGGGCGGTCGACGACCGGACAGACGAACTCGTTGCGCTGACCGCGGACCTGATCCGCTTCCCGACCGTCAATCCGCCAGGCGAGGCCTATCGGCCATGCGCCGAGTTCCTAGGCGCGCGCCTGAAGAAACTCGGCTTCGAAACCGAATTCATCCGTGCCGAGGGCGCGCCAGGCGACAGCGATCGCTATCCGCGTGTCAACGTCGTCGCCCGCTTCGACGGCAATTCGCCCGGCCCCTGCGTGCATTTCAACTCGCATATCGACGTGGTCGAGGCCGGCGACGGCTGGACCGTCGATCCCTTTGCCGGCGTGGTGAAGGACGGCAAGGTCTATGGCCGAGGCGCCTGCGACATGAAGGGCGGCCTGGCGGCCTCCGTCATCGCCGTTGAGGCCTTCATGGAAGCCTATCCGGATTTCCCCGGCGCCATCGAAATCTCGGGCACGGCGGATGAGGAATCAGGCGGTTTCGGCGGCGTCGCCCATCTGGCGCGGCTCGGCTATTTCTCAAAGCCGAAGGTCGACCACGTCATCATCCCGGAGCCGCTGAACAAGGATCGCATCTGCCTTGGCCATCGCGGCGTCTGGTGGGCCGAGATCGAGACCAAGGGCGAGATCGCGCATGGCTCGATGCCGTTCCTCGGCGACAATGCGGTGCGCCATATGGGCGCCGTGCTGCAGGCTTTCGAGGAGGAACTGTTCCCGGCGCTCGACCGCAAGATGACACGCATGCCGGTGGTGCCGGAGGGCGCCCGGCGCTCGACCATGAACATCAATTCCATCCATGGCGGCCAGACCGAGGATTTCCGGCCCGGACTTCCCTCGCCCAATGTGCCGGATTGGTGCCGGCTCACCATCGACCGGCGCTTCCTGCTCGAAGAGGATATCGCCACCGTCAAAGGCGAGGTCACCGGGATCCTGGAGCGGCTGAAACGCGAGCGCAAGAAATTCGATTACGAGATCCGCGACCTGATGGAGGTGCTGCCGCTGATGACCGAGCGCGACGCGCCGGTGGTGAAGGCCGTCGCGAAAGGCATCATGGAGGTGTTCGACCGCGAGCCCGGCTATGTGATCTCGCCCGGCACCTACGACCAGAAGCATGTCGCGCGCATCGGCCACCTCTATGACTGCATCGCCTATGGCCCGGGCATTCTCGACCTTGCGCACCGGCCGGACGAATGGGTCGCCATCGCCGACATGGTGGAATCGGCCAAGGTGATGGCGATCGGCCTCAATGTGCTCTTGCGCGGCACGACCGGATGACAGGTAAAAACATTCCGTCCGGCGCCGCCCGGCAGCACGAAACGCAATTTACTCGCACGCGAAATCACGCTTCTATCCGCCGGCTTGAGCAAGCAATGGGAGTTCAGCGATGAAACTGTGGAAGACCACCCTGGCCGCGGCTACGCTGTCGCTTGCCGCCGCCACGTCGGCCTTTGCCGCGCGCACCGACCTCACGCTCGGCATCGTGCTCGAGCCGCCGCATCTCGATCCGACCGCCGGCGCGGCCGCGGCCATCGGCGAAATCACCTATGCCAATGTCTTTGAAGGGCTGACTCGCATCGACGATAACGGCCAGGTTCAGCCCGGGCTCGCCGAGAGCTGGACCGTCTCCGACGACGGCAAGGTCTACACGTTCAAGCTGCATTCCGGCGTGAAGTTCCACGATGGCTCGGCCTTCAGCGCCGACGACGTGAAATTCTCGCTGGACCGGGCGCGCGCCAAGGATTCGCTCAATCCGCAAAAGCCGCTGTTTGCGCACATCACCGATGTCACGGCGGTCGATCCGGCGACGGCCAAGGTCACCCTCGACGGCCCGCAGGGCAATTTCCTCTACGACATGGGCCAGGTTGCGGCGGTGATCGTGGGGAAGGGATCGGCCGACGGCAACAAGGACAAGCCGATCGGCACCGGTCCGTTCAAGCTCGATCACTGGGCCAAGGCTTCCGAGATCACGCTCGTCAAGAACCCGGACTACTGGGGTACGCCCGCCGCGCTCGACAAGGCGACATTCCGCATCGTTCCCGACGCCGCCGCCGCTGTTCCCGCCTTGCTCTCGGGCGACATCCAGGCTTTCGCCAACATGCCAGCACAAGACGCGCTCGGGCAGGTCCAGTCCGATCCGCGCTTCAGCGTCGTGATCGGCGCGACCGAGGGCGAGACGATCCTGTCCATCAACAACAAGAAGCCGCCATTCGACAAGTTGGCGGTGCGGCAGGCGCTCGCCTCCGCGATCGATCGTAGCGCCATCATCGCAGCCGCCTCGAACGGTCTTGGAAAGCCGATCGGCTCTCATTTCTCGCCAGGCGACGCGGGCTATATCGATCTCACCGGCGTCTATCCGCACGACATCGCCAAGGCCAAGGCGTATCTGAAGGAAGCGGGGCTGGAGAACGGCTTCTCGGCCACGATCAAGCTGCCGCCCGTACCTTACGCACGCGACGGCGGCCAGGTGATTCAGTCCCAACTGAAGGAGATCGGGGTCGATCTGCAGATCATTCCGGTCGAATGGGCGGAGTGGCTGAGCCAGGTCTTCACCAACAAGGACTACGACCTGACGATCGTTTCCCATGTCGAGCCAAACGACATCGATATCTATTCGCGGCCCGGCTACTATTTCCAGTATGACAATCCAAAGTTCAACGGTCTCATCAAGCAGCTCGGCACCACGGTCGACAAGGATAAGAGGCTGGAACTGCTGGACGAGGCGCAGAAGATTCTCGCGCACGACGTGCCTGCCGTCTACCTGTTCGAGCTGCCGAAGATCGGCGTCTGGGACGCCAAGCTGCAGGGCATGTGGACGAACTGGCCGATCGAGGCGGATGATCTGACCAAGGTGAAGTGGAGCGAGTGAGGTCTGTCGGCCAAGGGCAAACGTTGCGCTCCGTCGCCCCCCTCTCTGCCCTGCCGGGCATCTCCCCCTCAAGGGGGGAGATTGCGCTCTCTTCTCTGCTTTCGCCAATTACCTGTACCGCGTTGGTGCCACCGGCGCAGAAACTGCTGATCTCCCCCCTTGAGGGGGAGATGGCCGGCAGGCCAGAGAGGGGGGCGCCAGAACGCCATCCTTGCCCAGTCTCTGTACCCGGCAACCAAGCCATTCCGAAATGACCGCCTATCTCCTCAAACGCCTCATCATCGCGGCCCTCACCCTGGTGCTGGCCTCGATGGTCGTCTTCGCGGTCATGGAGATCCTGCCCGGCGATCCGGCACGGCTGATGCTGGGCCTGAATGCCAGCGCCGACCAGGTCGAGGTGCTGCGCAACCAGATGGGGCTGAACGCGCCGCTGCTGCTGCGCTACCTGCACTGGGTGGCAGGGCTGCTCAGCCTCGATTTCGGCCGCTCCTACACCTATTCGGTGCCCGTCATCGAGCTGGTGCGCGAGCGCATTGCCGTTTCCCTGCCGCTGGCGCTGATCGCGCTGGCGCTCTCGACCATCATCGCCATTCCGGTCGGCGTGTTCTCGGCGAGCCGCCAGGGTCGCGCCGGCGACACGCTTGCTATGGGCGCCGCCCAGCTCGGCGTCGCGGTCCCGAATTTCTGGTTCGCGCTGATGCTGATCTACCTCTTCGCCGTCTGGCTGCGGCTGGTGCCGGCCGGCGGCTTTCCGGGCTGGGGCGCCGGTATCTGGACGGCGTTGAAATCCCTGATCCTGCCGGCCATCGCTCTTGCGCTGCCGCAGGCGGCGATCCTGGGCCGCGTCGCCCGCTCGGCGCTGATCGAGGTGCTTAACGAGGACTATATCCGCACCGCGCGCGCCAAGGGCCTGCCCTACCGCGCCGTGCTGTGGCGCCACGCGCTGCGCAACGCCATGATCCCGGTGCTCACCATCCTCGGCCTGCAATTCGCCTTCCTGCTTGCCGGCACCATCATCATCGAGAATGTCTTCTACCTGCCTGGCCTCGGCCGGCTGATCTTCCAGGCCATCACCCAGCGCGACCTGATTGTGGTCGAAAGCATCGTCATGCTTCTGGTCGCCGCCGTGATCCTGATCAACCTCCTCGTCGATTTCTCCTACGCCATCGTCGACCCGCGTCTTAGAGGCCGGCAATGACCATGCGTATCGACTTGCCCGAGGAAACGCTTGCCGGCGTGCTCGCCAAGGCTCTCGGCAACCGCTCCTTCCTGATCGGGCTGGTCATCACGCTGCTGATCGTTGCCGTCGCGCTCATCTCCTTCCTCTGGACGCCTTACGACGTCGCCAGGCTGGTGATCGCCGACAAGACGCAGGCGCCCTCCTGGGCGCACTGGTTCGGCACCGACCATTTCGGCCGCGACATCCTGTCGATGATCATGGTCGGCGCCCGCAATTCGATCGCAGTCGCGCTGGTCGCCGTCGGCATCGGCATGGGCATCGGCGTGCCGCTCGGCGCCTTCGCCGCCGCCCGCGGCGGTCTGGCCGACGAGGCGCTGATGCGCCTCAACGACCTCGTCTTCGCCTTCCCGGCATTGCTCTCGGCAATCATGATCACCGCGATCTTCGGCCCCGGCGCCGTCAACGCCATCATCGCCATCGGCATCTTCAACATCCCGGTTTTCGCCCGCGTCGCCCGCGCGGGCGCGTTGGCCATCTGGCCGCGCGAATTCATCCTCGCCGCGCGCGCCGCGGGCAAGGGCATGACGCGCATCAGCATCGAGCACATCCTGCCCAACATCGCGACGCTGCTCTTGGTCCAAGGCACCATCCAGTTCGCGCTGGGCATCCTCGCCGAAGCCGGGCTTTCCTATGTCGGCCTGGGCGCGCAGCCGCCGATGCCGAGCTGGGGCCGCATGCTGTTCGACGCCCAGACGCGCATGGTGACCGCGCCCTGGATGGCGATCTTCCCTGGCATGGCGATCGTCATCACCGTGCTTGGGCTGAACCTGCTCGGCGACGGCATCGCCGATATCCTCGATCCGAAATCGCGGCGGCGCCGATGAGCCTGCTCGAAATCGAGAACCTGTCGCTGACGATCGGCGCCACGCCGATCCTGAAAGGCGTCGAGCTGACGGTCTCGCCGGGCGAGGTCGTGGGCCTTGTCGGCGAATCCGGCTCCGGCAAGTCGATGACGGCGCTGACTATCATGCAGCTCCTCCCTCATCTGGCGCGCGCCGAAGGCCGCGTCGCCTTCGACGGCATCGACATCCTCGGCGCCACCGAGGACCAGATGTGCGCCTTGCGCGGCGACGATATCGGCATGGTTTTCCAGGAACCGATGACGGCGCTCAACCCGGTCAAGACGATCGGCGAACAAGTGGCCGAAGGCATTCGCTGGCACACCAAGGCGGGCCGCGCCGAAGCCGAGGACCGCGCGCGAAAAATCCTCGACCGCGTCGGGCTGCCGGAAGCCAAATTCCCGCTATCGCGCTATCCGCACGAACTGTCCGGCGGCCAGCGCCAGCGCGTCGTCATCGCGATCGCCTGCGCGCTGAAGCCGAAGCTGCTGATCGCCGACGAGCCGACGACGGCGCTCGACGTGGTGCTGCAGGCGCAGATCCTCGACCTGTTGCGCGATCTGGTCCGCGAGAACCGCATGGGCCTGCTGCTGATCTCGCACGATCTCGCGGTCGTCACCGAGATGGCCGATCGCCTGACGATCCTGCGCCATGGCGAGGTGACGGAGGCCGGTGACACGGCGCGCACGCTGTCCGAGCAGCAGCATCCCTACACGCGCGAGTTGGCGCTGGCCTCCATGCATGTGCCGGCGCGGCCGAAACAGCACCTTGCCGGATCGGCAAAGCCCTTGCTCGACGTCGAAGGCGTCAGCCGGGACTATCCGGGACGGCGCAAATCCCTGTTCCGGCCGGCAGAGCCGATCCGCGCCGTCGACGATGTCTCGCTCACCATCGAACCGGCGCAATCGGTGGCGCTTGTAGGCCGCTCGGGCTGCGGCAAGTCCACCCTTGCCCGCATGATCCTCGCCTTGGACAAGCCGACGGCCGGCACGATCCGCTTTCGCGGCGAGGCCATCACCGGAAAAGCGGAAGCCGAGCTGAAGCCGGCCCGGCGCGACATGCAGGTCGTGTTCCAGGACCCCTACGGCTCCTTCGATCCGCGCCAGAAGGTGGAGAAGCTGGTCGCCGAGCCGCTGCATCTTCTGGAAAAACAGCCGACGCAGGCCGAGCGGCGCGAGATGGTCGCGCATGCGCTCGATGAAGTCGGGCTCGGTCCGCGCGACATGGACAAATACCCGCATGAATTCTCGGGTGGCCAGCGCCAGCGCCTGTCGATCGCCCGCGCCATCATCACCCGCCCGAAGCTGGTGGTCGCCGACGAGCCGGTCTCGGCCCTCGATGTCTCGATCCGCGCCCAGATCCTCGACCTTTTCGCCGAGCTCAATCAGAAGCTCGGCATCGCCTATCTCTTCATCACCCATGACCTGACGGTCGCCCGCGCCATGGCGGACGAGGTGCTGGTCATGCATGAGGGCAAGATCGTCGAACGCGGCCGGACCGCCGACGTGCTCGACCATCCGCGCTCCGACGCGGCGCAGGCGCTGGTGGCGGCGGCCCCCGACCTACACCGCGCGATCGCGCGCAAAATGCAGGAACAAGGCTAAGCAGCCGGTACCCGGCCGGGCTGGCTATTTCTCCGGCTTCACCAAATCGACAGGGCTGATATCGAGCAGGTCGAGCGTGCGGCGCAGAAGCTTCACCTCACTCTCCGCCAGTTTGGAATCGGCCTTGGCGATCTCGGCCATATGGCGCGCAAGCAGTTTCCGGCGCTCGACATCGAGATCGCGAAACAGGGCGATCGCCTGCGAGCCGTTGGTTTCGTAGCCATAGTCGTTGAGATATTCGATGACGCTGTCGATCGAGGTTTCGGGGATGCCGAAGGCTTCCTTGCAGATGTGGCGGAAGACAACCATCTCGCTCTCCGAAACCGTACCGTCGGCCAGGATCATGCGGAACAGCATCAAAAGCTCCGCCGACAGCACCGGATCGTCCGCCACCTTGCGCACACCCGGGTCACCGTCGAAGATCGAACGTATCTGGTCGAGCAGCGCCATCGCCATCAAGCTCCCCTTTCCGATTCAGTCGAGATTGTTAGCTTGGAATCGCTCTTGCGCAAACGGGGCAAGCGTGGTGGAAGCTGCGGTTTCCTTCCAAACATCCCTTCCCGATGATCGACCTTACGCTGCAGACCGCCCTCATCCTGATTGCCGCGGCTTTTGCCGCGGGCTTTGTCGACTCGATCGCCGGCGGCGGCGGGCTGATCACGATCCCGGCGCTGCTGCTTGCCGGCTTTTCACCGGTCGCAGCCCTCGGCACCAACAAATTGCAGGGCATGTTCGGTTCCGGTTCGGCCACCATCCATTATGCGGCCAACGGCCAGGTCGACCTGCGCCGCCAGCTGCCGTCGGCGCTGCTGGCGCTTGCCGGCGGCGCGGTCGGCGCACTTTTGGCGACGGTCGTTCCAGGCGATTTCCTGCGCGCCATCCTGCCGCTGCTCCTGATCGCCATCGCGCTCTACTTCGCGCTGAAGCCGAACATGGACGACGTCGACCGCGCCGAGCGGCTGTCGGCGTTCCTGTTCGGGTTGATCATCCCGCCGCTGGTCGGCTTCTATGACGGTGTCTTCGGTCCCGGCGCCGGCTCCTTCTACATGCTCGCCTTCGTCACCCTCGCCGGCTATGGCGTGCTCAAGGCGACCGCCCACACCAAGCTGCTCAATTTCGCCTCCAACATCGGCGGCTTCGTCGTCTTCGCCGCCGTCGGCGTCATCGACTGGAAGATCGGCCTGATGATGGGCGTGGCGCAGTTCATCGGCGCCCGTGTTGGTGCCAGCCTTGCCATCCGCATCGGCGCCAGGCTGATCAAGCCGCTGCTGGTGGTCGTCTGCCTGGCGCTCGCCGCGAAGCTGCTGGCCGACCCGGCCAATCCCTTGCGCCAGCTAATTGGTATGTGACCGCACCACTGGTACAATAAGCGCGCGCGAATCATGTTGGAGGGACTAGACATGAATCTCAGTGCGCCTACCCAAATCGTGTTCATCATTTCGTTGGTCATCGCCGTCATCGGCCTTCTCGCCGCGCTTGGCGTTCTTGCATTCATTCCGCTTGCACCCGTTTGGATCATGCTCATCGCCTATATCGTGCTCGCCGCCGGCTGCTTGATGCGCGGCGCTTGAAAATTCGCAGATCTCGGGCAACTCGGAGCGCCCGGCCCTGCCGGGCGCTTTTGATTCTTGCGAGTTTGTTCTGCTAGGCTTCCGCCATGTCCGACGAGACAGAGCGCCATCGACAAGATAATCTCCAGCGTCGGCGCTTGAGGCTAGCGAGAGCATTCCAACTTCGTCATCCACGGGCGGAGCGGGAGCAAAGCGGACGCGTAGACCCGAGGGTCCATTCCGTGACCTCGATCGAAGGGCGCAACGGAGCAGAATTCTGCACGGCTCCAACGCCTTCAGGTAACGGAATGGATTCTATGGTCTGCGCGCGTCGCTTCGCTCCTTGCTCCGCCATAGAATGACGACCGCATAGGCGGCTCAGCCAATCGCCAAGGTACGCGATCCCTCAGCTACCCGAGCCAGCTTCCGTGCGGTGAACCCGGCCTATCGCGCCAGCCCAAAAATCGCGTCGCAGTCGAGATGCCGCTCCAGCTCGGCCGCGACCTCGTCCAGCGCCTTCTCGACGTCCGCTCGATAGTCGATGCCGCCGCCCTTGACACCAAGGCTCGCTAGGTAGGCGGCGCGAAAAGCGTCGGCGGAAAACAGCCCGTGCAGATAGGTGCCGATCACCTTACCGTCGGCGGAAATCGCGCCGTCCTCGGCGCCGTTGAGGATCGTCGACGGCCGCGCCGTATCCGGACCAGTGGTGCGGCCGAGATGGATTTCATAGCCTTCGAGCGGCAGGCCAAACCGCACCGACTGCGCGGTTGAATTGCGCACCGTCTTTTCCGGCTCCATTACCGTTTCGATGTCAAGCAGGCCAAGGCCCTCTGCCTCCGTCACGCTGCCTTCGATGCCGTCAGGATCGCGGACCATGCGACCGAGCATCTGATAGCCGCCGCAGATACCGACGACATGGCCGCCGCGCTTGCGGTGGGCGAGAAGGTCGCGGTCCCAGCCATTCTCGCGGAATTTGATGAGATCGCCGATCGTCGACTTCGAGCCGGGAATGACCACCAGCCCGGCATCCTCCGGCAACCTCTTGCCCGGCGGCACGAACACCACCTCGACCTGCGGCTCGGCTTTCAGCGGATCTAGGTCGTCGAAATTGGCGATGCGCGCCAGCATCGGCACCGCCACCTTCAGCGCCCGTTTCTCGCCGGACGCGAGGCGTTCGAGCACCACGGAATCCTCGGACGGCAACCGGCCGGATGCCTTCAGCCACGGTACGACGCCGAAGCAGTGCCAGCCGGTGAACTTTTCGATCGCCTTGATGCCGTCGTCGAACAACGAGACATCACCACGGAACTTGTTGATGAGGTAGCCGGCGATCATGCGCCGGTCGTCCTCCGGCAGGATAAGATGCGTGCCGGCGACGGAGGCAATGACACCGCCGCGATCGATGTCGCCAACAAGGATCACCGGCACATTGGCCCGCGTCGCAAAACCCATATTGGCGATGTCTCGGCTGCGGAGATTGATCTCGGCCGGCGAGCCCGCGCCCTCGACGATGACAAGGTCGGCGCCCTCGCCAACCTTGGCCCAGGAATCGAGCACCGCGTCCATCAGTCCGGCTTTCATCGCCTGGTAGTCGCGCGCCCGCGCCTCGCCATAGACCTTGCCGTGCACCACCACTTGCGAGCCGATATCGCTCTGCGGCTTGAGCAGCACCGGGTTCATATGCACGGTCGGCCTCACCCCGCAGGCCAGCGCCTGCAGCCATTGCCCACGGCCGATCTCGCCTTCGCCGGCCTCGCCGGGAATGTCGGCGACGGCGGCATTGTTCGACATGTTCTGCGGCTTGAACGGCCGGACTTTCAGGCCGCGATTCTTCGCGGCCCGGCAAAGGCCCGCCGCCAGCACGGTCTTGCCGACATCCGAGCCGGTGCCCTGCAGCATGATCGCTTTTGCCATCAGCCCCTGCTCCCCGAACCGATGGTCGACTTCTGCGCCAGCGGCCCACCGCGCCAGAGATAGAGCGCCATCAGCGGTTCCTTGCCCGTGCGCATGGCATGGCTGACATTCGATGCGTGGTGGATCACCTCGCCGGCGCGGCGACTATGAAAGTCCCCCTCGCCCATCCGCCACTCCGTGCCACCGGTCAGGGGGATATAGATCTCCTCGGCGATGTGGTGGTGGTCGGGATAGACGATGTCCGGCCCGAGCATCAGCAGGCCGCCCGCGACCTCGTCATTGACGAAATGCCCGCGCGTGCCGAACACTTCCAGCCAGCCGTAATTGTCGATGAAACTCTGCCCGAAATCGGCTGCGTTATAGGTCTGCCCCCAGCGCAGCTCGTCCCGATGGTCGGCAACCAACCGCGTCAGCGGCTTCGCGTCCGCCGGTGCAAGCTCGGCGATGCGATCGAGATGGCCGAGGCAGGCAAGCGCGCGCGGATCGAGAGGAAGAGCAGGCATATCCCAGCCGATGCGCGCGACTTCGTCCGCGACCAGATCGTTGTCGACGCCGGCGAGATAGGCATGGAAGCGCTCCAGCAAATCATCGAAAATTGTCGGCACGCAAGAGCTCCGTTAGTCATTCCATGCACAGCCGGTTCTCAACGGCCCGGGTTGCGCGGCGGCATCATTGGTCTAGATTGAACGGCGCGCAAAGCCAAAAACGACAGGCCAGAAGGCCTGAAACGACAGGGAGCACGCCATGGACGCGGCAGTCGATGCGGGCACTGGCCAATTCGAACTCAACGAGGAACAGCGCGCCATCCAGGAGATGGCCCAGGCCTTCGCGGCGGACCGCGTCGCGCCCAACGCGCTCGATTGGGACAAGGCAAAGCACTTTCCCGCCGATGTGATCCGCGAGACCGGTCCGCTCGGCCTCGGTGGCATCTATGTGCGCGACGATGTCGGCGGCTCGGCGCTTGGGCGGCTCGATGCCGTGCTGATCTTCGAGGCGCTTGCCCACGCCGACCCGGCTTTTTCCTCCTTCATTTCCATCCACAACATGGCGGCCTCGATGATCGACCGCTTCGGCTCGGACGAGCAGCGCCAGCGCTTCCTGCCGAAACTGACCTCGATGGAGTGGCTGGCGAGCTATTGCCTGACCGAGCCCGGCTCCGGCTCGGACGCCGCGGCGCTGAAGACGCGCGCGGTGAAGAGCGGCGGCGATTATGTCTTGAACGGCGCCAAGCAGTTCATTTCCGGCGCGGGCGACAGCGACCTCTATGTCGTGATGGCGCGTACCGGCGGCGATGGCCCGAAAGGCATTTCGACCTTCGTCGTGCCCAAGGATGCGCCGGGCCTGTCCTTCGGCGCCAACGAGCACAAGATGGGCTGGCACATGCAGTCGACCCGCCAGGTCATCTTCGAGGACTGCAAGGTGCCGGCCGAGAACCTGCTTGCCACGGAAGGCGCCGGCTTCGGCATCGCCATGGCGGGCCTCGACGGCGGAAGGCTGAACATCGCCGCCTGCTCGCTGGGCGGCGCGCAATCGGCGCTCGACAAGGCGCTTGCCTATACGGCCGAGCGCAAGGCCTTCGGCACCAAGATCAACCAGTTCCAGGCGCTGCAGTTCAGGCTGGCCGACATGGAGACAGAGCTGCAGGCCGCCCGCATCTTCCTTTACGCCGCCGCTTCCAAGCTGGATCGCAAGGCGCCCGACGCCGGCAAATGGTCGGCCATGGCCAAGCGCTTCGTCACCGATATCGGCTTCGACATCGCCAACCAGGCGCTGCAGTTGCATGGCGGCTACGGCTATCTGCACGATTACGGCATCGAGAAGCTGGTGCGGGATCTCCGCGTCCACCAGATCCTCGAAGGCACCAACGAGATCATGCGCGTCATCATCGCGCGATCGCTGATCGGCCGCTGAACAGACTTTGGGAGAGAGACAATGAGCACCATCGCCTTCATCGGCTTGGGCAATATGGGCAATCCGATGGCTGCCAATCTGGTCAAAGCTGGCCATGCGGTGCTGGGGTTCGACCTTGTGCCCGAAAACCTTACGGTCGCGAAAGAGCACGGTGTGACCGTCATGGCGAACGCCGTCGCAGCGGTGAAGGACGCCGATGCCGTCATCACCATGCTGCCCGCCGGCAAGCATGTGCTGTCGGTTTACGAAGACATCGCCCCCAAGGCTAAGAAAGGCGCGCTGTTCATCGATTCTTCGACCATCGATGTCGAATCGGCGCGCAAGGCGCATGCGATTGCCGCCAGGCACGGCCTGCCCTCGATCGACGCGCCGGTCTCCGGCGGCACCGGCGGCGCCACGGCCGGAACCCTGACCTTCATGGCCGGCGGCTCGGACGAAGCCTTCGCCACCGCCGAGCCGATCCTGAAGCCGATGGCCGGGCGCATCGTTCATTGCGGCGGCGACGGCGCCGGCCAGGCGGCCAAGATCTGCAACAACATGATTCTCGGCATCTCGATGATCGGCGTCGCCGAGGCCTTTGTGCTCGCCGAGAAGCTCGGCCTCTCGCACCAGGCGCTGTATGACGTTGCCTCGACCTCGTCGGGGCAATGCTGGTCACTCACCACCTATTGCCCGGTACCCGGCCCTGTTCCGGCCTCGCCGGCCAACCGTGACTACAAGCCGGGCTTTGCCGCAGCGCTCATGCTGAAGGACCTGAAACTGTCGCAGGAAGCCGCGCAGAGCACGGGCGCGGTGACGCCTCTCGGCGCCGAAGCCACGCAGCTTTATGCGCTGTTCAACGCGCAGGGGCATGCTGGCGTCGATTTTTCCGGCATCATAAATTTCCTGCGCGGCAATAAAAGCTAAACACCTGCTTTTGAACGGTTATTAGCGGATTTTTTCGACCCAAAGCCGGCAAATTTAGATTTGCTTAAGGTCTCGATAACGCACCGGTAACGATGTGCCTTTAAAACGGACTGCGAGGCGGACATCGCGTCTGCCCGGCGCTCCGGATCAGGTCTCGCGTACCGGAGCCCGTAAGTTTCGCAAGTATTCTTGTCGCGAAACGCCATGCGTATCTGGCAAAGCCGCGTTCCCGTTGGGGCGCGGTTTTTGCGTTTTGGAGACATCAGCAGCGTCGTCATCCCAGGGCGGAGCAGGAGCGAAGCTCCGTCGCGGAGACCCTGGGATCCATGCCGTTACCTCGGACGCAGGGCGCAGCGGGGCAGAATTCTGCACTGCTGGCGGAGCGTCGATGTAACGGCATGGATCCTCGGGTCTGCGCTGCGTCGCTTCGCTCCTTGCTTCGCCCGTGGATGACGACGGAGCTTGGATACCCCTCAGCGCTTACGCAGATCCGCGTCCGCGAGATCGAGCGCCTTCGCAATACGCTCGCAAGCCATGTCGATCGTGTCGCGCGTCCAGATCAGCGGCGGCGAGAGAATCATCGTGTCGCCGGTGGCGCGCAGCATCATGCCGTTCGCGATCGCATGGTCGCGCACGACGACGGCGGCGCTTCCAGACGGCAGATAGCGTTCCTTGGTCGCCTTGTCCTTGACGATCTCGATCGCGCCCATCAGGCCGATCGAACGCACCTCGCCGACCAGCCTGTGCCCAGCGATCCGCTCCTGCAGCGCCTGCGCGAAATACGGCCCGGTGTCGTTCTTGGCCCGCTCGACCAAGCCTTCCTTCTCGATGATCTCGAGGTTCTTCAGCGCCACCGCGCAGGCCACCGGATGACCGGAATAGGTGTAGCCGTGATAGAACTCGCCGCCCTTCTCGACCAGCGTCCTGGCGACGCGATCGCCGACCAGCAGCGCCGACAGCGGCTGGTAGCCCGAGGTGAGCGCCTTGGCGGTGGTGATGGTGTCAGGCTCGATCCCGAAGGTCTGCGCCGCGAACCACTCGCCGGTGCGGCCATAGCCGGTGATGACCTCGTCCAGCATCAACAGCACATCGTATTTGCGGCAGATACGCTCCACTTCCGGCCAATAGCTCATCGGCGGGATCTTCACCCCACCGGCGCCCATCACCGGCTCGCCGATGAAGGCGGCGACCTTGTCGGCGCCGGCCTCGAGGATCGCGTCCTCGACCGCCTTGGCCGCGCGGATGCCGAAATCATGGTCGCTCTCGCCCGGCAGCGCCAGCTCATAGGCGTAAGGCATCATCACATGGACGATGTTGGGCACCGCGCCGCCGAGCTGCTTGTGCATCGGCTCCATGCCGCCGAGCGAGGTGCCGGCGATGGTCGAGCCATGATAGGCCGACTTGCGCGAGATGATGCGGTTCTTCTCGGGCTTGCCTTCGAGCGCCCAGTAGTGGCGCACGAGCCTGAGCGCCGTGTCGTTGGCTTCCGAACCGGACGAGCCGTAAAAAACCTGGCTGACATGCTTGGGCGCCAGCTCGGCCAGCTTCTTCGACAACAGCACCGGCGTCGGCGTCGAGCATTTGAAGAAGGAGTTGTAGTAGGGCAGCTCTTTCATCTGCGCGTAGGCCGCCTCGGCCAGCTCGTCGCGGCCGTAGCCGACATTGACGCACCAAAGGCCCGCCATGCCGTCGAGGATTTCGGTGCCATCGGCGTCGTAGATGAACGGTCCCTTGGCATGGGTGATGATGCGCGAGCCCGCCTCGCGCAGTTCCTTGTGGTCGGTGAAGGGGTGAAGGTGATGCGCGGCGTCGATCTGCTGAAGCTGCTTCAGCGAATAGTTCTGATAGGTCATGGATTTGGTCTTTCCTCTTGAATCAATCCGGCAACGGCCGGGGCGGATTCTCAGAGGAAAGCGGGCGGCGAATAGCCGATGCGGGCGCACAGCCGCAAAAGCTCGGCGCGAAGGGTCCGAGGTGACGGCGTCACCGCGACCCCGAAGGCGCCAGATGTGCTGAAGCGGATCATGGCGGCAGCTTATGCCGCCCGAGGCCCAAAATTCAAGCCACCCCAGTCATGCAGTCTTACGGAGCGACCGCTGCAGAAAGATGTAACGCATCGCCGTCTGCGCCGCCTGCGGCCGACGATCGCCGCGCCCACCATGGCCGCCCTCGGTCTCCTCGAAGAAGAGCGTCCGGCCATGACCTGCCTCCTGCAGCCGCGCTGCCATCTTACGCGCGTGGCCAGGATGGACGCGGTCGTCGGCGGTCGAGGTCATCAGCAGCACCGGCGGATAAGCGACATTCGCCTCGACATGCTGATAGGGCGAATAGGCACCAAGCCATTCCGCCTCCTCCGGCTTCGACGGGTCGCCATATTCGGCGATCCACGAGGCGCCGGGCGGCAGTTCGATGTAGCGCAGCATGTCGAGCAGCGGCACGTCGATGATGACGGCGCCGAACAGTTCCGGCCGCTGCGTCAACGACGTGCCGGTGAGCAGGCCGCCATTCGAGCCGCCCTGGATGCCCAGCTGCGCCGCCGTGGTGATGCCGCGCCGGACCACATCCTCGGCCACCGCCGCGAAATCGTCGAAGGCGTTCTGGCGCTTGCCCTTCAGCGCCGCCTGGTGCCAGGCCGGACCGAACTCGCCGCCGCCGCGGATATTGGCCTGGACATAGGCATTGCCCTTGTCCAGCCAGAGCTTGCCGCGAATGCCGGCATACCCAGGCAGCAGCGGCACTTCGAAGCCGCCATAGCCATAAAGCAGCGCTGGCACCGGTCCGTTCTGGTCGCGGCGCCTGACCACGAAATACGGGATCATCGTGCCGTCCTTCGAGCGCGCCTCGAACTGCTCCGAAACATAGGGCGAGGCATCGAAGCGGGCCGGCTGCGATTTGACTGTCTCAAGCGTCTCGCCATTGTTGTCCGACCAGATGATCGAGCTCGGCGTCAGGAAATCGGTGAAGGAGAAAGAGACGCTGGAGCCGAAATGCTCGGCATGGCTGATGCCGACATTGCCGTTGTCGGGCAGCGCCACAGGCTTGAGCGACCAGCTGTTGCCGATACGATCGCAGGCGATGACCTTGCCGCGCACATTGTCCATCAGGTTGATGAACAGCCGGTCCTGCGTCCTGGCCAGCCCCGCGATCGAAACGCGATGCGCCGGCGCGAGCACGATTTCGAACGGACCGAATTCGCCCGTGTCGATCCACCGGTCGAAATCGACCGAGTAAAGTCCGTCGGGCAGGCATTGCGTGCCGTCGGGCGCCGTCCACGGGCTGCGTACGCCGAAGATGAGCTGGCCCTTGTAGATCGCCGTGTCCGTGGCGTCATCGGGCAGCGGAATGCGCCGGTTCTCGCCAGAAGCGAGCCGCAAAAAACTGTGCGAGGTGAAGAAGTCGAGCGTCTTGCCGAGCAGCACATGCCGCTTGTCGCCGTCATATTCGACGCCGCCGCCGACCGCGAGATGCTGCTTCTCGCCCTCGAAGATCGGCGTTGCCTCCTCGAGCTTCGTGCCGCGCCGCCAAAGTTTTATGACGCGCGGATAGCCGGACTGTGTCTTGTCTTCCTCCTCGAACGCCGCCGAGACGAGCACCGTGTCCTTGTCCAGCCAGGAAAAGCCCGACTTGGACGCGCGCGCGGAAAAACCGCCCTCGACAAAGGATCTCGTCGCGATATCGAACTCGCGCATCTCGCTGGCGTCACCGCCGTCCGGCGACATGTAGAGCAGGCAGCGGTTGAAATCGGGATAGAGCCGGCTGGCGCCGCCGAACACCCATTTCACGCCTTCCTTCGCCGAGAGTTCATCGAAATCGATGATCGTCTCCCAATCCGGCTTCTCGGTCTTGTAGGAAGCGACGGGCGTGCGCCGCCACAGGCCCAGCGCATTGGTCTTGTCCTGCCAGAAATTATAGACGTGACCGGCAAGTGCAGCCCCGACCGGCATATTGTCCTCGGCCGTCATAAGATCGAGCGCGGTCTCGAAGGTCGCCTGATAGGAAGGGTCGCCCTGCAATTCGGCCACCGTCAGCGCATTCTGGCGATGAACCCAGTCCAGCGCTTGCTTTCCGTTGCGATCCTCCAGCCAAAGGAAGGGATCGTCCGCCGTCGACTTGGGCTGGGTTTTGGTCATCGTGCTGGTCATGCGGGTCTCCATCTGGCGGCCCCGCCTACATCGCGTTCGCTGCTTGGATATTCAAGAGCCTTGGCGAGATCGGTCACAAAACCCGCCGGCGCACGACCGTCGCCACCGCTAGACCGGCGCAAATCACGCCCAGCGTGACCGGCAGGCCTGGGGCGCCGATGACATCCATCACGCCGCCGGTGAGCGGCGGCACGATGATGCCGCCGAGGCCCCACATCAGCGAGAAGGCGGCATTGCCGGCAACCAGCGCCGAGCCGGTGAAACGCTCGCCGAGCTCGATGATCGACATCGTGTAGATGCCGTAGGAAACGGCACCCCAGACGAAAACGCAGAGCCAGATCAACGGCGTCTCGATCAGCGCCGGCAAGAGCACGCAGCCGAGGATGGTCACGGCGACGCAGCCGAAGCGCACCAGGCGCGCCGTCAGCCTTTCGGCGAGCAGGCCGAGCGGCACCTGCATGGCGATGTTGCCGG
Organism: Mesorhizobium sp. M2E.F.Ca.ET.219.01.1.1; assembly: GCF_004016445.2. Taxonomy (GTDB): domain Bacteria; phylum Pseudomonadota; class Alphaproteobacteria; order Rhizobiales; family Rhizobiaceae; genus Mesorhizobium. Next base: position 1,515,193 of record NZ_SADT02000001.1, on the reverse strand, counting down.
CGATCATCACCGACAGCAGCGCCGACATGCGCACTTCGGGAATGCCGTGATGCGTTCCATAGACCGGCAGCAGCGCCAGTATCGCCTGCTCGAAACCGGCCGCGACGACGACCGACGACAAAAGCAGCCAGGCCAACGGTATGAAGCCCAGCACCGAAACCTTGTTCTCGGCCTCGTCGACCTTAGGCAGCCGGCGCACCACCGCGGCCAGGCAGGCGCCGCAGAAGAGAAAGGCGCCGATGCCAACCAGGAAAGGCGGCCAGCCTTCGGTGCCGACGGCGAGCAGGCAGAGCGGCCCGGCCGCGAAGCCCGCCGAGATGATTGTCGAATAGAAACCCATGACGCGGCCGCGCCGCGACGGCGGCGCCAGCGCGATCACCCAGATTTCGCTGAGCACATAAAGGGGGTTGGTCACCACGCCGATCAGGAAGCGCAGTGGGAACCACAGATAGACATTCTGCGTCCAGCCGACCAGCGCCAGCACCAGCGCCGAGAGCGCCGCGCAAGTGAGCGCGGTGCGCCCCGCTCCGAAGCGGCGCGCCAATGCCGGAATTGGCGGCGAGGAAACGATGAAGCCGATCGGCGTCATCGCCGCCGACAGCCCGATCATCGCCGGTGAAACGCCCTGCCGCTGCAGGATGAAGCTCAGCAGCGGATAGGAAAGCCCTTGCGCGATGGCGAACACCGACACGGTCGCGATCACGCCGGTGATCGCGGCCCACTGTACCCTCTCGCTGCTCTTTGAATCCGCCGCGCTCATGGCTGTCCTCGGCCGGCAGCCTTAGCCGTTCGCCTGGGCAGCCGTAAGCCCTCGCGCGCGAAAACCGCTTGCTCCAGCCAAACCCTGTCAGGAGCCTCGGCCTGGCCGGTCAGGCCGGCGGCGAAATCCGCTTGCGTCAACGGCCGCCCGCATGGGCGGGGCCGGCGGAGGCTGCTACGGGAAGTAGCGGGCGATGGCCCCCTTCTTGCCGTCGGCATAGGGCTTCAGCCATTTGTCGTCGACGGAAATCCCGTCGTCGTCCGAAGGCCCCTTCCCGATCGTCCGGCGCCAGGCGCGGAACTTGTAGTGGTCGAAGACATCCAGCATGTGCACCGCGTAGGCGGCGGCAAACGTCTTATCGCCCTCCACGATCACCAGGTTCTCGTCATTCTCGTAGGAGGCCTTGTAGCCGAGGTTGTGGCTGCCCGTGATGACGGTGGCATTGTCTTCCATCGGATCGATGATGACGATCTTGTCGTGCACGATGGCGTGACCGACGGTCAGCACTTCCGCCTGGAAATCGCGGGCGATCGTCGCGCCGGTCAAGTTCGCCGCCCTGACGATCGAGACGTTCGGCGCCTCCCAGACCTTTTCCGGGAACACGAAGGGCGACTTGCCGTCCTTGTTCGACTTGTGGGTGACCGGATCCTTGGTCGGCGCAACGTAGTTGGGCATCGCCGTTTCGTCGCTGATCGCCCCCTGCACGATCAGCTTCGGATCGGCTTTCGCCGCCGCCACCGCTTGGTCGACGATCGAGTTCTCGCCGAGCTGCGAAGGATTGAACACGAGAAACAGCACCGCTCGCTTCGCCGCCTTGATGCGGGCGAAGACATCCTCGAGGTCGACCGGGCGCACGGAGATGTCCTTCTTGTTGCGCTCCGGGTCGTTTGGCGAGAACCAAACCGTCATTCCGTCCAGCGCTGCCGTCGCGCCGTCGAGCGGGTTCGCCATATGATTGTCCTTGCGGAATGGCACGCCTTGGGTCTGCGCCACATGTCCGGCGGCGCTCTCGCTGGCCGGCGGCGGGAACACGTCGGTCCTCATCCGCTCCCAATAGGCATTGAACACCTTGGCCATTGCCGGATCGTCGCGGACGAAGGCGTTGTTCGACTGGCCGCAGATACCGGTCGAGGTCCAGTTGGTGCTGCCGGTCATCACCGCCCGCGGATCGCCCTGGGCATCGCGATAGACGGCGAATTTGTTGTGGCCGATATGGTTGTTGTTGAACAGGCGATCGGTCACCACGACGCCGGCGTCATGCAGGCGCTTCCTGAACGGCGCGTTGCCCAAGTCCCATTTCCCGGTCTTGTCGTCCCGGCCCGAATTGGAAAGGATGACCTCCACGACGTCCTTGGCGGCGATGATCGCGTCGCACAATTCGCCGTCGCCGAGCTCGTAGAGCGCAAGCCTGACGGTGCCGCCTTCGCTCTTGGCCCGCTTCATCAGGCTGGTAAGCACGTCAGGCACATCGCCATGTAGGTAGGCGCGTATCTTGCTTGCCGGGTTCTGCAGCTCGGCCGCGATCTTGTCGCGCTGCCCGACCTTGATGCCGGCTTCCGCCAGCGCGCGCGACATCCATTGCGTCGACAAGACACCATTAGTGAAGGCGACCCGCGCCTTGCCGAACATCTGCCCGAGGAAAATCGGCGGACTGACGGCGCCCTGCCCGAGATAGCCGAGCGGACGCCGAGCACCCGTATAGGCAGGCTTGCTATCCACGACCTGATCGGGACGCACCGGCACCGGTTCGAGGCCCGGCTTCATGTCGCCGACGGGGCGCACGCGGTAGGCGATCATCTCGCCCTCCGGCCTGAGATCGATACTATCGCGGCGCCGGCGCACCGTCAGGTCGCGCCAGAACGTCTTCTGCACCGGCCACACCCCGGTGTCCTGCGGTATCCATCTTGGATTGCGTTGTCCCTTGAACGGCACCCACGCCGCCAGGCAACGCTCCTCCCCGCTATCGGGATAGAGGCGGACGATCTCGAAGCCGAGGCAGCCGGGGATCATCCCATCAATATCCCATGCCAGGAACGCGACCTCGTTGTTGGTCGCCGCGCGCACTTTGATGACGTCAGGCATCGCTATCCCCCTCAAGATGCTCGGCCAGCAAGTATAGCCAAAGTAAAAGACGGGAATGTAACAGGCTTCACGTAGCGAAACGGCAGGCGCCCGGTTGCCGTCCCGGCATGTCGCTTCCCTCGCCCTAGTGGTCGCCGCCTCCTCACCGGCTGCATGGCCGCCGGTCCATTATGCCGGCCAAATACGGACCCTGACGAGGCATTTCATGACCGCTGCCCTTCATCCCGCCGAGCCGGCACTGGCAACCGATCGCGCCCGCCGTGGCGGCCGCGCGGGCAAGCGCGCCGGCGGCTCGGCCGCTTTCGAGCAGCCGGCCTTCCGGCAGTTGAAGAACCCGCTGACGCCGACCAAGTTCGTCTCCGACGACGAGTTGGAATCGATCCACCTCGCCTCGCTGCGGGTGCTGAAGGAGATCGGCGTCGACGTTCTGCACGACGAAGCCCGCCGCATCATGAAGGCGCATGGCGCGGATGTGCGCGAAGGCTCGGAGCGCGTGCGCTTCGACAGCGACATGATCCTCGAGCTCGTCTCGCATTGCCCGTCGGAATTCACGCTGCACGCCCGCAACCCGGCGCACAATCTGCGCTTCGGCGGCAACAACGTCATCCTGTCGATGATGGCCTCGGCGCCGAACTGCTCCGACCTCGACCGCGGCCGCCGGCCCGGCAACCAGGCCGACTACCGCAACTTCCTGCGCCTGGCGCAGATGCACAACATCCTGAACTGCACCGGCGGCTATCCGGTCGAGCCTATCGACATTCATCCCTCGGTGCGGCACCTGGAGTGCATCCGCGACCTCGCCATGCTGACCGACAAGGTCTTCCACATCTATTCGCTCGGCAAGGAACGCAATGTCGACGGCATCGAGATCACCCGCATCGCCCGCGGCATCAGCCGTGAGCAGCTGATGGCCGAACCCTCGGTGTTCACCATCATCAACACCAACTCGCCGCTCAAGCTCGACGTGCCGATGATGGAGGGCATCATCCAGATGTCGAGCATGGGCCAGGCTGTCATCGTCACGCCGTTCACGCTCTCCGGCGCCATGGCGCCCGTTACTGTCGCCGGCGCGCTGGTGCAGCAGAATGCCGAGGCGCTTTCCGGCATCGCCTTCGCGCAGATGGTCAAGAAAGGCGCGCCGGTCGGCTATGGCGGCTTCACCTCCAACGTCGACATGAAGTCCGGCGCGCCGGCCTTCGGCACGCCCGAATACATGAAGGCGCAGCTCGTCGGCGGCCAGCTCGCCCGCCGCTACAACATCCCCTACCGCACCTCCAACACCTGCGCCGCCAACACGGTCGACGCGCAAGCCGCCTATGAAAGCGTCTTCTCGCTCTGGGGCGCGATCCAGGGCGGCGGCAACCTGATGATGCACGGCGCCGGCTGGCTGGAAGGCGGCCTGCGCTGCTCCTACGAAAAGACCATCCTCGACATCGACCTTCTGCAGATGGTTGCCGAATTCCTCACCCCGCTCGACCTCTCCGAAGACGCGCTCGGCTTCGACGCCATCCAGTCGGTCGGTCCGGGCGGCCATTTCTTCGGCACCCAGCACACGCAGGCGCGCTACAAGACCGCCTTCTACTCGCCGATCGTCTCCGATTGGCGCAACTTCGAGACCTGGACCGAGGCCGGCTCGCCGACGGCAATGGAACGCACCAACAAGGTGTGGAAGGAGCGGCTTGCCGCTTACGAGGAGCCGTATATGGATCCGGCCATCCGCGAGGAACTCAACGACTTCGTCGAAAAACGCCGCGCCGAAGGCGGCGCGCCGACGGATTTCTGATCTGCGGTCGGTCGGGCAACTGCCCGCCGCTCGCCTTCATCTCTGACTCCACATCGCACAAGACGGACCTATCTGTATGAAATCTCATGTAAAAGCGGTTGTCATCGGCGGCGGTGTCGTCGGCTGCTCGGTGCTCTATCATCTCGCCAAGGCCGGCTGGACAGACATCATGCTGATCGAGCGCTCGGAGCTGACCTCCGGCTCGTCATGGCATGCGGCGGGTGGCTTCCACACGCTGAACGGTGATCCGAACGTCGCCAAGCTGCAGGCCTACACGGTCCAGCTCTACAAGGAGATCGAGGAGCTCTCCGGCCAGTCCTGCTCGCTGCACCTCACCGGCGGCGTGATGATGGCCGACACGCCCGAACGCATGGACTTCCTGCGGCTGGCACACGCCAAGGGCCGCTATCTCGGCATGGACACTGAGCTGATCACGCCTTCGGAAGCGAAGGCAATGTTCCCGCTGATGGACGAGAAGAATTTCGTCGGCGCGATGTGGGATCCGGTCGAGGGCCATCTCGATCCTTCGGGCACCACCATCGCCTATTCCAAGGCTGCGAAAAAACTCGGCGCCGAGATCGTGCTGCGCAACCGCGTCGTCGATCTCACGCAGCAGCCGGACGGCACCTGGAACGTCGTTACCGAACAGGGCACGGTGCATGCCGAGCATGTCGTCAATTGCGGCGGCCTGTGGGCGCGCGAGATCGGCCGCATGGTCGGTGTCGAGCTGCCGGTGCTGGCGATGGAGCACATGTACCTGCTCACCGAGCCGATGCCGGAGGTCGAGGAGTTCAACAAGTCGACCGGCCGCGAGATGATCGGCGTGCTCGACTTCAAGGGCGAGATCTACACCCGCCAGGAGCGCAACGGCATCCTGCTTGGCACTTATGAGAAGGCGTGCAAGCCGTGGTCGCCGGTCAACACGCCGTGGGATTTCGGCCATGAACTGCTGCAGCCCGACATCGACCGCATCGCGCCGTCGCTGGAGATCGGCTTCAAGCATTTCCCCGGCATCGAGAAGGCCGGCATCAAGCAGATCATCAACGGCCCCTTCACCTTCGCCCTCGATGGCAACCCGCTGGTCGGCCCGGTGCAGGGCCTGACCAACTTCTGGTGCGCCTGCGCGGTCATGGCCGGCTTCAGCCAGGGCGGCGGCGTCGGCCTCGCGCTCTCCAACTGGATGGTGCATGGCGATCCGGGCTTCGACGTCTGGGGCATGGACGTCGCCCGCTTCGGCGAATGGGCGACGCTGCGCTACACCAACGCCAAGGTGCGCGAGAACTACTCGCGCCGCTTCTCGATCCGCTTCCCCAACGAGGAACTGCCCGCCGCCCGGCCGGCGCAGACCACGCCGCTCTACGACACCATGCTCGCCAACAACGCCGTCATGGGCGATAGCTGGGGCCTGGAAACCCCGCTCTGGTTCGCGCCTAAGGGGGAGGAGCCCAAGGACATCGTCTCCTTCCACCGTTCCAACGACTTCGGCCCGATCGGCGAGGAAGTGCGCGCCACGCGCGAGAAGGTCGGCGTCACCGAGATCGCCAACTTCGCCAAATACGAGGTGTCCGGCCCGGGCGCGGAGGATTTCCTCAACCGGCTGATGACCAACCGCATGCCGAAGACCGGCCGCATCGTGCTGACCCCGATGGTCAACGAATTCGGCAAGCTGATCGGCGACTTCACCATCGCCAAATCGGGCGAGGACCGCTTCATGATCTGGGGCTCGTCGGCAGCGCAGAAATACCATATGCGCTGGTTCGAGAAGCATCTGCCCAAGGACGGTTCCGTCCGCATCCATCGCTTCGACCAGACGCTGGTGGGTCTCTCCATTGCCGGTCCGAAATCGAGGGACCTGCTGCAGAAGCTGGTCGATGTCGACGTCTCAACCAAGGCCTTCCGCTTCATGGATTTCCGCGAGATGGCAGTCGGCGGCGCGCCCTGCATGGTCAACCGCATCACCTATACCGGCGACCTCGGCTATGAGATCTGGATGGCGCCGGCCTACCAGCGCCTGGTCTATAAGGCGATCAAGGAAGCCGGCGCGGAATTCGGCATTGTCGATTTCGGCATGCGCGCGCTGCTCTCCATGCGCCTCGAAAAGAACTTCCCGACCTGGTTCCGCGAGCTGCGTCCGATCTACGGACCGTTCGAAGGCTCGATGGATCGCTTCATCAAGCTCGAGAAGAACGACTTCATCGGCCGCGAGGCTTCGGCCAAGGAGCATACCGAAGGACCAAAACTGCGCCGCGTCTCCTTCATCGTCGACGCCATCGATGCCGACGTGATGGGCGACGAGCCGATCTGGGCCAGGGTCAGCAAGGACTTCGGCACGGTCGAGAAGCCGCATGGCTATGGCGCGCCGCGCTTCGACACGTCGGGCAAGGAAGTCCGCGGATCGAAGGCCGCCGAAGGCGCTTCCGCTGTGCGCGGCATCGTCGACGGCGAGTGGCGCGTCGTCGGCTGGGTGACCTCGGGCGGCTATGCGCATTACGTCCAGAAGTCGATGGCGCAAGGCTACGTGCCCGCTGCCCTCGCCGAGGACGAAAGCGCCGGCCTGTTCGAGATCGAGATCCTCGGCCACCGCCGCCCGGCCCGCATCAATATCGAGCCGCCCTTCGACCCGAGCGGCGAGAAGATGCGGACCTGACGGGCCCTATTGTTGGATTGCGCCGGTTGCTATGGCATGGTCGAGCCCGCTACCGGCGCATCAGCATGAGAAGACTATCCCCTTGCGGCAACTCGAAAAATGGACCGACTGGCTCTGCGATGAACGGGTCGGTCCCTTCAGCGCCGCGGTCGCGTTTACCCTCCTCTACTGCCTGATCCAGATGGTGGTGATGGCGCTGTTGTCCCATGCCGCGGGCACCGGCGTCGGCGTCGACGATTCCGAGCAGCTGATGGAGATGCGGTTCCTGGCCGCCGGCTACGGCAGCTCGCAGCCGCCTTTATACACCTGGCTCGCCATGCTCGCGGCCTCGGTGGTCGGAACCAGCGTCCTTGCCCTCAAGATCGTCAAATACGGGCTGCTGGCCGCCGGGCTGGTCGCCTATTTCACCGCCATACGCCGCCTAGGCTACTCGAACCGCGCCGCTGCCGCCGGCATGTTCGGGCTGCTTCTGTTTCCCCAGATCTTTTGGGAAATGCAGCACGCCCTCACCCACTCGGTCGCCATATTCTGTTTCACCTCGGTGTTGCTGTTAGCGCTGGTCGAGGTGGAGAAGCGCCGATCGGCCGTTGCCTATGCGTTTTTCGGCCTGGCGACGGCGGCGGCGATGCTGTCGAAATACAACATTGTCATCTTCCTTGCCGCCTTGTTCCTGGCGGCTCTCTCGCTTCGCGAAACGCGGGATGCGATCTTCGACCGTCGCTTCCCGATCAGCGTGGCCGTGGCGATCCTTACCTGCCTCCCGACACTTCACTGGAACATCGCGCACCCAGATGACTTCCTGGCGCATAGCGGCGGCTTCGGCGCTGGCCAAGGCGACAGCCTCCTGGAAACGGCGGCGCTCGCGCTGCGGGGGCTTGGCAACGCGATGCTCAATTTCGCGGGTCTGCCGATAGCTATCGTTGCCGTCGCGTTTTTCCTGGTCGCACGAAAAACCGTGACAACGCCACAGCCGGCGCGCTGGCCCGAAAAACTGCTGTGGCGCACGATCGCCCTTGCCCTGCTGGTCACGCTGGTGGTGGTTCTGGTCGGTGGCATCACCCAGTTTCGCGATCGCTGGGTGCTGCCCATATTCGTCCTTTTGCCCGCCGCCATTGCCATGCGTTTTGACGCGATCGGCCAAAGGGGCGGAAAAGCGCAAGCAACCATCGTCTTCGTCGGCGCGGTGCTCGCCATCCTTGTGCTGCCGGTAAGCTGGTACATGCACGTGAACGGCGGCGACAGCCGCGGCGGAATCGTGCGCATGGACTACCGGTCGCTTTACGACCAGATCAGCGCGGACGGTCCGGTCAAGACCGTGGTCTCGAGCTGGTTCTGGGTCGGCAATCTGCGCCTCGTCGACGCAGACCTCATCGTGCTCGATGACGAGATACCGGATTTCGCCCGCCTCATCCGCGAGCCGGCGGTGCTTGTGCTCGCTAATGACAGGGAACCGGTCTCGGATGTTTTCGTGGAGATGGCGAAGGCCGGCTATGCGATGGACACCGTCCACCGCACTGTCGAGGTGCCGCAGGCGCTCGGCTTCCCGCCGCGCAGGGTCACGATCACCAGACTGCACAAGAAGACCGCGCCGTAGGTTTCAGGGGAACGAATGGACAAGCAACGCTTCGGCTGTCACCGCAAGATCATGCCCTTCGAACCTGGCTCGGTCGAAGCGCTGCGCGAGGCTTCGCGCGAAAAGGCGGCTTCGCTCAACCAGCATGTGCTGGGCTACGGCGCGACAGCCGAAGCCGAATGGGCGACCGCCGGCATTGCGGCGCCCAACCTGCCCGCCATGCGCAAATACCGGCTGGAGCGCATCCGTGCCGAGCTGAAGCGCCGCGACTATTGCGGCGCCCTGCTCTACGATCCGGTCAACATCCGTTACGCGACGGACTCTACCAACATGCAGCTCTGGGTCGCGCACAACCCGACGCGCCACTGTTTCGTCGCCACCGAAGGCCCGGTGGTGCTGTTCGACTATTTTTCCTGCGAGCACCTGTCCGATCATTCGAACGTCGTCGACGAGGTGCGGCCGGCGGTGTCTTGGATGTATCTCTACAGCGGCGAATTGACCGATGCGAAGGTCCGCCGCTGGGCCGGCGGCATCGCTGAACTCGTTGCCGAGCATGGAGGCGGCAATCGCCGCATTGCCATCGACCACATCAATCCGGAAGGGGTTGAAGAACTCGCCCGTCGCGGCATTTCCGTCGGCAACGGCGAGGCGGTGATGGAAAATGCGCGGCTCATCAAATCGCCGGACGAGATCCTCGCCATGCGGCGCTCGATCGTCGCCTGCGAGGCGGCGATGGGCGAGATGGAAGCAGCTTTGAAGCCCGGCATCTCCGAGAACGAATTATGGGCGGAGCTGCATCGCGGCAACATTGCGCGCGGCGGCGAATGGATCGAGACGCGGCTGCTGTCGTCCGGCCCGCGCACCAATCCCTGGTTCCAGGAATGTTCCTCGCGCGTCATCGAGAATGGCGACCTCGTCGCCTTCGACACCGACCTCATCGGCCCCTACGGCTTCTGTGCCGATCTTTCGCGCACATGGCTCTGCGGCGACAGGCAACCGTCGAACGAGCAGCGCGACCTCTTCCGCATCGCCGCCGACCAGATCGCCCACAACACGGACCTGCTGCGGCCGGGCATCTCCTTCCGCGACCTCGTCGAGCGCTCGGCCGTGCCTCCGGGCGACTGTTTCCCTGCCCGCTACGGCGTGCTCTATCACGGCGTCGGCCTGGCCGACGAATATCCGACACTGCCGCACGCAAGCGATTGGACCGACGACACGCCGGACGGCGTGCTCGAACACGGCATGGTGCTCTGCGTCGAAAGCTATATCGGCAGGCTGGGCGGGCGAGAAGGAGTCAAGATCGAGGAGCAGATCCTGATCACAGAGACCGGCAACGTGAAGCTGTCAGCCTACCCTCTGGACGAGCGGCTGCTCTGACGCGCCGCCTTCAACCGCTGCGACGGCCTCGCGCATCGCGGCAACAACCGAGGCCGGCGTGGTCCTCGCGGTGATATAGGGCAGACCCTTGCGCCGCGCCGTCCAGCCGACGACTTTGACGCCCTGCGCAGCCGGCTCGAAACGCTGCGCCAGCGCCCAGCTTTCGCAGTCGATCGCCGCGATATCGGCACGGCCTTCCGCGACCGCCACGATCGACGACCGGTGGCCTCCGCTCTCGCCGCGCGAGGCGAAGATATCCAGGCTTTCGCCCATCGCCTCCAGGTCGCGCGTCAGCGCGATCAGGCCGGACATCGAATCGGGATTGTTGAAGATGAAGCGCTTGCCGCGCAGAAGATCGATCGGGATGAGCGCCTTGCCATCGCGCAGAGAGGCAACCGACAAACCGCCATCCGCTGCCATGATCAGCGCGCTGGAATAGAGTTCGCCCTGCCCGCCCTCGAACGCATCGTAATTCGGCTGGGCAATCACTTGCACATGCCGGGCAAGGCCGAGCTCCATCGGCCCCCAGCAGGTCTGCCCGAAAAGCAGCGCCGGGCTCAGCCAGAGCGCGGGAAAATCCAACTCGTCCGGGGCCAGCGTCGCCGGGTCGGGCGCGATCAGCTCGCCTGCAGCGTCGAGGATGCCGCCGGGCACCGGCGGCAGTTCGCTATTGCTGCGCACGACAGACTCCGGCGCATCGATGCCGCGTTGCCGGAAGGCGTCGCGCAGATGCACCCATTGCGCGTCGACCTCGCCACGCGCTTCGGGCCAGTCATACATCGGCAGCGCCGCAACGAACTTGCTCATGTCAAATAGCTTTCAAGGACAGGCGATCTTCGGACGCCTGCGTTCCGCCGCGAAAAAGCGGTCGCGAAAAGCCGGGATTACTCCTTCGGCGGCTCCGCAGGAACTGGCGCCGTTCCGAGCCCGTTGACATTGCGCGCCCTGACGCGTGGCTTGAAGGCACGGCCAGGTTCGGGCGAACGGCGCAATACCGGATGGATGACCGGCTCCTTGGCCTTGAAGGCGAAGGATTTGATCAGGGCCAGATAGTTCGGATAGACATAACCATTGTTCATCCGCAGCCATTCCTCGCGGCGCTCGCGAAACAGCTTCGGCAATCTGTACCAGGCAACCGTCGGGCTCTTGTGATGCACGAAATGCAGGTTGTTGTTGAGGAACAGAAACGACAGCGGCGAGCGTTCGACGATGATGGTGCGGCCTTCGGGATGTTCGGACCACTGATGCTCGGCATAGGTGCGCACCGAAATCAGCGACTGTCCGAGCCAGACCGGCACCAGCACATAAAGCCAGAGCGGGATGCCGAAGCCGAAGGTCACGATCGGCGCTACGGCGGCAATGCCGATGGCGTGCAGCAGCCATGCCTTGCGGATTGCCTTGTCGCCCGCTGCGATCTGCTTGGCGTCATCGATGAAGAAGCCGACCGACGACAGCCACGGGCCGAGGATCAGGCGGCCGACCATGGTGTTGTTGACCTTAAGCAGGAACTTCATCGCCGGCGGCAGTTCCTCATGCATCCAAAGCGCCTGGTAGTAGCTCTCCGGGTCATCGAGCGGATCGGTCAGCCGCTCGTCGGCATGGTGGCGAAGGTGGATGGTCTTGAAGCGCCGGAACGGCCAGACAAGTCCGATCGGCAGGAAGACGAAGGCTTCGTTGATGCGGGCGCTGCGGGTCGGGTGGCCGTGCAGCACCTCATGCATCAGCGAGGATTGCAATGCCAGGATCACTGCCAGGGCGATCAGTGCGATCAGCGGATGGGCTGGCCAGAGGAGCAAGCCGGCGGCGAGCCATGCGCCGTAGCAGAAGAGTGCGAGGAATACCGTCGGCCATTCGATTGCCGGTGTGCTGCTACGTCTCTCGTTCATGCCGGTATTCACGCTTGCCATGCTATCGACCACTGCCTTTCAGTCGCCGGAACCCCTCGATTCCTGACAGCATTGTGTCAGGAGCCTATCGTGACATCAACGCGACAATGCGCACAAACTGTTGCGAGTGCGCATTTTCAGCCGCATATGTTATACATTGTAAACAAATATGGGGATTCATTTCCGCCTGAGCCGTGCTCAAAGCGGTCTCGGCGCAAATTTTTCCTCTCCGAAGCAGGAGCAGCGTGATGGACAAGCGCGATCTGTCGACCCTCTTCCGGGAACGGTTGAAAATGCTCTTGACAAGATCCGACCTTAACCAGTCGGCCTTCGCGGCCACCGTCGGCATCGATCGCTCGGCGTTGTCGCAGCTCCTGTCGGGCGCTTCGACTCGCCTGCCCCGTGCCGAGACGCTTCTCAACATCGCGGCCGAGTTCAAGGTGTCGCTCGACTGGCTGCTGGGCCTCTCCCAGGACGAGGGCGTCACCGGCGAAATCAGGGAGAGCCTGGAGATCGAGGAGGCGCCGGACGGTTTCGACCGCACGTTGCTCGCCAAATGGCATGCCGAGGCGGCAGGCACGAAAATCCGCTACGTGCCGGCAGGCATCCCCGACCTTTTGCGCACCGAGGCGCTGGTCGAATATGAGGCCGGGATAACCAACAAGAGCCGTGAGGCGCAGGCCGGCGAAACGCAGTACCGTATCGATTACAACCGTCGGCCGGAGACCGACATGGAGGTCTGCATGCCGCGCCACACGCTGGAGATCTTCGCGCGCGGTCTCGGCGTCTGGGATCGTTTTCCCGAAGCCGACCGGCGTGCCCAGTTGCTGCACATGGCAGCGCTCCTCGACGACCTTTACCCGACCTTCCGCCTGTTCCTCTATGATGGACGCATGCGCTATTCGATCCCTTACACGATCTTCGGCCCCTACCGCGCTGCCATCTACGTCGGTGACATGTATCTGGTGTTGAACGCGACCCAGCCGATCCGCACCCTCACCAGCCATTTCGACAACCTGATCCGCGCCGCCGACGTCAACGCGCATGAGGCGGCGAGCTTCGCGCAGAAGCTGGCCGCAATGTCCTTCCCGTCAGGCGCTGTCTGAGCGCTCGCCTGCCCGGCCGACCACCATCCAACCAATGGTGAGGCCTGCACTGAGATCGAGGTCGAGATCACGCCGGCCTATAAGGTCTTCCCGGCCGCAAGCTCGTTGACTGGACATAAAGACTTCTTTATATCGTTATTTGAATTCCAAATACGAAAGCTAATGGCCATGACCGCGACAAACCCCATCCACGCATTGCTGGCCGAAAAGGGTGTGCTTCTGGCCGACGGCGCCACCGGCACCAATCTATTCGCCATGGGTCTGCCGGCCGGCGAAGCGCCCGAACTGCTCAACGAGACGGCGCCCGAGACCATTGCCAGCCTGCATCAGAACTTCGTCGATGCCGGCGCCGACATCATCCTCACCAATTCCTTCGGCGGCACCCGCCACCGGCTCAAGCTGCATCATGCGCAGGACCGTGTGCACGAACTGAACAAACGCGCTGCCGAGATCGCCCGGTCCGTCGCCGACCAGGCCGGCCGCAAGGTCATCGTCGCCGGCTCCGTCGGCCCGACCGGCGAGCTGCTGGTGCCGCTCGGCGCGCTGACCTATGACGACGCCGTCGATGCCTTTGCGGAGCAGATCGAAGGCCTCAAGGCCGGCGGCGCCGAAGTCGCCTGGATCGAAACCATGTCGGCGCCCGACGAGATCCGCGCCGCGGCCGAAGCCGCCATCCGCGTCGGCCTGCCCTATACCTATACCGGCTCCTTCGACACCGCCGGCCGCACCATGATGGGCCTGCTGCCGAAGGACATCCACGGCGTTGTCGACGGCCTGTCGCAGGCTCCGCTCGGTGTCGGTGCAAATTGCGGCGTCGGCGCTTCCGATATCCTCGCTTCGCTGCTTGACATGACCGAGGCGAAGCCGGAGGCGACCGTGATCGTCAAGGGCAATTGCGGCATTCCGGAATTCCGCGGTAGCGAGATCCATTATTCCGGCACGCCGGAGCTGATGTCCGATTATGTGCGGCTGGCGGTCGATGCTGGCGCGAAGATCGTCGGCGGCTGCTGCGGCACCTCCTTCGCGCACCTCGCCGCCATGCGCAAGGCGCTCGACGCGCACACCAAGGCGTCGCGGCCGACCGTCGAGACGATCATCAAGCGCATCGGTCCCATGCGCAACAAGACGGCAAGCGCTGGTGAAGCCGGCGAAGGCAGGCGCGAACGCAGGCGCAGCCGCGCCTGACGGGCCTGCTTATTTGCTGTTTTCGGCGTAGCGCGACAGCGCCGTATTGAAATCGACGACGTTCTGGCTGTCGGCGCCCATCGTCATCAGGGTGCCCGATGCGCCGGGGTCGCTGATCTGCTCCAGCATCACGCGAAACCGGTCGTTGTTGAGTGCCGAGAGCGCCGTGTTGCGGGCGGCATCGACATCGTTTCGGATGCGCGCCGATTCAGCCGAAGCCGCCGACGATCCCCGCACCGGCGCATTGGCCGCCGTCGCGTTCGCATTGCCGATTGTCGTGATATGCACTGCTGGTCCCCCAAAATTCCATGAGCACGAACTAACAAAAGTTAATTGCGACGAGGTTCCGGAAAAGCCGCGCAATTTAACGATCGCAAGAAAGGTCGGCGGGACAATGCATGTTGCCCAGAAGTGTGCAGCGGTTCCGGGGCAACGACATGCATCAAAAAAGACCTAAGCGCGTCGCACCGCGATGCGCTTAGTCCCGCCGGCCCTTCATTAAACTCGCCACGCTCTACTTGTTGCCGTCCAGCGATGAGGCCAGGCGCACCAGCGACAGGAACTCCGCCCTGTAGCCGAACGGATCGGCGCCGCGCGCGGCGTTGGCGATCTCAGCGATCCGGTCATAGCCGAAATTCGCCGTCTGATCCTCGTCGCGCAGCTTCTGCCCGAAGGCGGCGACGGCGACCGAGAAACGCTGGTCGGCGCCGGCCGCGTCGAAGGACTTGACCTCGTTGGCGGCGGTCACCGGCGTGGTGATCAGCTTCGAGACATTCTCGCTCGGCGGCTTGTAGCGGATCTTGACGAAGGCATATTCGTCGGCATTGGCGACCCCGCCATTGTCGACCTTGGCCTGACCGTAGCGCAGCGGATCGACCTGCTCGCCGCCGCTGCCCTTCGGCGTGATCTCATAGACCGCCGTCACCGAATGGCCGGAGCCGATATCGCCGGCATCCACGCGGTCGTTGTTGAAATCCTCGCGCTTCAGCGCCCGGGTCTCATAACCGACGAGACGATATTCAGAAACCTTGGCCGGATTGAACTCGACCTGGATCTTGACGTCCTTGGCGATGGTGAACAGCGTCGAGGAGGCATCCTCGACCAGCACCTTCTCGGCTTCGGCCAAAGTGTCGATATAGGCGGCCGTGCCGTTGCCGTTCTGGGCGATGGTCTGCATCATCTGGTCGTTCAGGTTGCCGCGGCCAAAGCCGAACACCGAGAGAAACACGCCGGTCTTGCGCTCGCTCTCGATCAGCCGCTTGAGATCCTCGTCATCGGTCTGGCCGACATTGAAATCGCCGTCGGTGGCAAGCATCACGCGGTTGACGCCGTCCTTGACGAAGGATTGCTGCGCAAGCTTGTAGGCTTCGCGGATGCCTTCTTCGCCCGCTGTCGATCCGCCGGGCTCGAGATTGTCGATGGCCGCGAGGATTTTCTGCTTTTCCGCCGCCTTGGTCGGCATCAGCACCGTGCCGGCATTGCCCGCATAGGTCACGATCGAGACGGTGTCGTCGGGTTTGAGCTTGCTGACCAGCAGGCGGAAGGCCGATTTGAGCAGCGGCAGCTTGTCCGGCTCGTCCATCGAGCCCGACACATCGATCAGGAAGACAAGGTTGGCCTTGGGCTGCTCGGCCGGCTTCACGTCGAAACCCTTGATAGCGACATGCATGAGCTTGGTGCGCTCGTTCCACGGCGTCGGCATGACGGTGACTGTCGAGTTGAACGGCGTCGACGCCGAATCCGGCCCCTTCCAGTCATAGGGGAAGTAGTTGATCATCTCCTCGACGCGAACCGTGTCCGGGTCCGGCAGACTGCCTTCCTTCAATGAGCGCCGCACGAAGGAATAGGAGGCCGTGTCGACATCGATCGAGAAGGTCGAGACCGGGTCCTGCGCGGTCTCATGGACCGGGTTGGTCTTGAAGGTCTCGATGCGGTCGCGGTTTTCCTCCTGCGGCTGCATCTGATCAGCCGGCATGGGCGCGGGCTGCACCATCAGCTTGGAATCGGCGGCCGCGGGCGGAGATGCCGGTATGGCGGCAGCGACACCGGCCGGTGCCTTGTCGGCCCGCTGCAACTCGTCGGCGCTCCGCTTCGCGGAATAGCCCGCAATTACCCCTACCCCGTCCTTGCCGCCGGCTGCGAGCTGGCCACTCTCGGCTGGCGCGGGTTGCAGGGCAGTCTCGGCTTCAGGCGCCGCCTCCTGCTTGAGCAGGCTGTCGACCTCGGTCGCCGACTTGGGAGCTGCCGGCACCATTTGTGAATTGGCCCGGGTCTCGGCGTCAGCGTCGGTCTTCTTCTCCTTCGCCGGCGCTGCCGCCAGCGGCTCGTTGATCGCCGGTTGCGCCGGCGCGGGCTTCTGCGCCACCGGCTTGTCGGCCAGCGTCTCGGTGATCTTGCCGTTGCCGGTAATGACGGGCGGCTGCTCCTTCAGCATCTCGAAAGCGGCATAGCCGGCGATAGGCAGCGCAACCAGCGCGGTGATGGCCGGCGTGGCAATGAGTTTCCGTTGCATGATGTCTCTCCAGAGCTTTTGTGCTCGCTCCGTGAGACGAAGGCCTGCGGACGTTCCTTGGGGGGCCGTCGAATTTTTTTCATCGAGGTCGAACGCCTGCATTGCGGCGGCCAGCGCGCGCGCCTTCGCCTCGCCGTCCGGCGCCGGTACAGCGATGTCGCTCAGCCTTTCGAGTTCGTTGTCGTCGACCATGGTCACACTTCCCCGGCTGAACGCATCAGCGCCTTCAGCCGTTTCTTCGCTTCATGGATGTGCCAGGAAACCGTCGTCTCCGAGATCGCCATCACCTCCGCCGCCGCCGCGTGATTGAGACCTTCGCCATAGACGAGCAGCACCGCATCGCGCTGCTTGTCGGGCAGCATCCGTACCGCGGCCCACAACACTTCGGCGGGATCGTCACTCGCCGCCGGCGCTTCGCCCGCGATCGACGCATAGGCGCTATAGGCATCGGTCTTGGCGGCGTCGCGGGCGCGCTTGCGCATCATGTCGCGCGAAGCATTCAGCGTCATGGCGTAAAGCCATGTGGTGAAGGCGCCGCTGCCCTGATAGTCGCGGATCGCGCGGCCGAGCCGCACACAGACATCCTGGGCGATGTCCTCGGCATCGGCCTTCCTGCCGCACCAGCGATAGGCGGCGCGATAGACGAAGCCATAGTGCCTTTCGACCAGTTTGCCGAAAGCCCCCCTGTCTCCGCCCCTCGCCCGCCCGATCAACTCGGCATCGGAGGCTTCGCTGTCGTCCAGCATCATCGCCATCATTTGCCTGTTGGACGAAGGCTAATGACCAATCCTTGGGGCGATGAAAAGATTTTTCTGCGGCACCGTCTTTTCCTTCTCCCCGTTTCACGGGGAGAAGGTGTCCGAAGGACGGATGAGGGGCAGCGCGAACCGTCGAAGGTTCGCACTACGAGGTGCCCTTCCGGCAATTTGCAAAAGAAACCTAACTCAGCGTCTCGTTAAAAAACGTCGTCAGCCGCTTCCAGTGACGTTCGGCGCCCGCTTCGTCATAGACGCTATGATCCGGCACGCACCAGCCATGGCCGACGCCGACATAGTTCTCAATCACATGGTCAACCTCGGCCACCCTCAACGCCTCCGCCAGCCGCGCCGACTGCTCAGGCGGGAAGCTGCGGTCTATGCCGGCGACGCCGACATAGACGCGAGCCTCGATCGAGGCCGCCCTGCGATGCGGGCTGTCGGGCGCGTCGCTGGCCAGGTTGCCGCCGTGGAAGCTTGCCGCGGCAGCAATGCGGTCGGGATAGGCCGCGGCCGCGTTGAGCGCCCGCGCGCCGCCCATGCAATAGCCGACGACGCCGATCGGCCCCTCAACCGCTTCGGCCGCGATCGCGTCGAGGAAGGCGCTGCCGTCGCGGATGGTCATGGCCTGCGTCGTGCCGCCGCTCAACGCAGAGAGCGCGGCCTTGCTCTTTTCCTCGGCGAAGGCGGTTTTGGGATCGAACGGACCATAGGGCGCATTGCGATAAAAGAGATCGGGCACCAGCACGGCGTAGCCAAGCCCGGCGATGCGCTCCGCCATCTGGTCGAGCACCGGACGCGGACCGAAAATATCCATGTAGAAAATGATTCCGGCCTGGGCCGGCGCGGCTGGACGAAACAGCCGTGCTTTCGCCGTACCGTCCTGGGTCTTGATCTCGACGTCCTGCTTCGTCATTGCGCGCTCCGCTTGTTGCCACGCGATAGATATCCACGTCGCCCGTCAGGGCAAGCCACGACATCTCAATGGTGGTCAAGTTTCCGTGCGGCCTAGAAAAATGCCTACAGGCCGGCGAACGCCGCCATATGGAAAGCCTGCACGTCAGCCGGATAGCGATACGCAGCGCCATAGGGACAGGCGTTGCGGTCGAGGCAGCCGCCGGCGCGGCAAGGCGCACCATGCGTGCCACGCACATGCGCCAGGCACGCCTGGTGCGCAAAGCCATTCACCGAATAGGCGTCGACCGGACAGGATTTCAGGCAAGGTTTTGCTACACATGTGTCGCAAAGATGAATCGCTGAATGAGCTTCGGGAAGAGAAATCTCGTCCTCGAACAGCAATGCGCCGCGATAGGCGTGCCATAGCCCATATTGCGGATGCATCAGAACGCCGAGCGGCGACGGCTTCAGCCCCTCAGCCCGCATCGCCCATTGCTGGAACGGCAGATAGGGCCGATCCGAAGGCGACACCGCGCGGGCGCCGAATTCTTTCGCCACCGCGCCGATCACCTCGCGCGACCAGCTGTCGAGCGGATTGGCAATGTCCCTCGCCTGCTGCCCCAGCCAGCGCTGGAAATGCGGCCAAAGCGCCGCGCCCGCCTGCCCGATGAGCAGCGCAGATTTGGCGGAAACGCCTGATGGACCGAGGGGAACGTCTTCGTCATCGACGAAATTGAAGCCACCGCGGACGATTAGTCCATATCGGACCAGAGCCTCACTGACATGATGATAGCCACCGATCATAGGGCGATAGCTTCGCCTTGAGCTCGCGAGCTACGTCGCTCTCGTTTTGGATCATGCGGGCGGGAGCAGCCGAGGGCCTTGCGGATCCAAGCTTGCCCTCGGTCGTCAACGATTGTCACCGCGCAGATGAATCCGGCTTCGTCCGCCGAGCACTGGTTAGTTTTCGGAAGATCGAACTCGACTTCAATTTGACCGGCACGAATTCCCAAGCCCTTCGCGGCAGCCTGAGCTTCGATCATTGAACCGTATTTGGCGGCTATCGAAGCGAATTCGGACAGCGTGCTCGGCAACTGGCCCCATACATCGATCAGGATTTTAGTCGTCGAGTGTTCTCTCGCGTACGAATGAAGTTTGCCGACGGTCCAGTATCCATCGCAATCGTTGTTACGGCTGATGAACGACGCGGCGACATCAGCCGCGATCCCCTTCAACGCCCTTCGACGCATTTGGACCTCCGACTTGAACCGCCGGAGAATAGTCGCGCCGCGCGCAAAAATCATCGCTTCCGGTCCGGTTCGGAGAAAGCGCTCCGCCAGACTTCCTTGTGGATGATGTCGGCCACTTTAGCCCGGCCTGACTCGGGCTCCTTTCAAGTGAAGGCGTCGGGCATCGAGCCCTTCTTCTTGGCGATGAACTCCTTGAGTGCCTCATCGATTGCCGGATCGAGATGGGGCGCTTCGTAGCTTTCCAGCCAGCGGCGGGCGAGCTCGTTGGCGCGCTGCGGCGCGGTCTTCTCGCCCTCGGCCAGCCACTGCTCGTAGGAATTGTTGTCGGCGATGTTGGAGCGGTAGAAGGCCGTCTGGAAGTTCGCCTGGGTATGGTCGCAGCCGAGATAATGGCTGCCCGGGCCGACCTGGCGGATGGCATCCATCGCCTGGCCGTTTTCCGACAGATCGACGCCCTCGGCAAACTTCTGCTGCATGCCGAGCTGGTCGATGTCCATCATGAATTTCTCGTAGCAGGAGGCGAGACCGCCCTCCAGCCAACCGGCCGAATGCAGCACGAAATTGGTGCCGGCGAGGATGGTCGAGTTGAGCGTGTTGGCGCTCTCATAGGCCGCCTGCGCATCCGGGATCTTCGAGGCGCAGAGCGAACCGCCGGTACGGAACGGCAGGCCGAGCCGCCGCGCGAGCTGGGCCGCTCCATAGGAGACGAGCGACGGCTCCGGCGTGCCGAAGGTCGGCGCGCCCGACTGCATCGAGATCGACGAGGCGAAGGTGCCGAACAGCACCGGCGCGCCGGGGCGGATCAGCTGCGTGAACGAGGCGCCAGCGAGCACTTCGGCCAGCACCTGCGTCAGCGTGCCGGCAACCGTCACCGGGCTCATCGCGCCGGCCAGGATGAAGGGCGTGACGATGCAGGCCTGGTTATGGCGCGAATAGACTTTCAGGGCGCCGAGCATGGTCTCGTCGAATACCATCGGCGAGTTGGCGTTGATCAGGCTGGTCAGCACCGTGTTGTTCTCGACGAAGTCGTCGCCGAACACCAGCTTGGCCATCGCCACCGTGTCCTCGGCCCGCTCCGGCGCCGTCACCGACCCCATGAACGGCTTATCCGAATAGCGGATGTGGCTGTAGACCATATCGAGATGGCGCTTGTTGACCGGCACATCGACCGGCTCGCAGACCGTGCCGCCCGAATGGTGGATCGACGGCGCCATATAGGCGAGCTTCACGAAATTCTGGAAATCCTCGATCGTCGCGTAGCGGCGATTGCCGTCGAGGTCGCGCACGAAGGGCGGGCCGTAGACCGGCGCAAACACGGTCGCATTGCCGCCGATCTGCACCGAACGCTCCGGGTTGCGCGCATGCTGGGTGTAGATCGAAGGCGCGGTTTTCAAGAGCGAGCGGCAGAGCCCCTTGGGGAAGTGCACGCGCTCGCCCTTGACGTCGGCGCCCGCTTCTTTCCACAGCGCCAGCGCCTCGGCGTCGTCGCGAAAGATGATGCCGATCTCTTCCAGCACCGTGTCGGTGTTCTTCTCGATCAGCGCCAGGCCCTCCTCGTTGAGGACCTCGTAGACGTTGATCTTGCGCCTGATGTAGGTGAGCTGGGTGCCTGGGCCGCCGCCCGAACGGGCAGCACGGCGTGCCGCCGCGCCGCCGCTGGCGCCGCGTCCGCGCCGTCCGCCCGACGCTTCCTGCTCGACTGCCGCGTTATCGCTCATGATCGTTCTTCCTATAACTTGGCCTGAATTGGCTGGGGCGGCTCATCGTCGCCGCTTCTTGCCGGATCGTAGCCATGCACCCTATTGGAAACGGCCAGCCAGCGCCAACGCCTGTCGCAAAATCGACAAGAAAAGCGCCAACTTTTCAGTCGCTTTCCTTTTGCGGGAAGTCGCAAATCAGCTATGGCTAGCTTGCCCTCGCGGGTTAGGTATTGGCGCATCGATTTTTAGGCTGCCGCAGTCATTCCGAGCAGCAAGGAGCCCGAGAAAAATGTCCGACGACGAGATCATCCTTTCCGAGCTTTCCGACGAGGAGCTTGTGCAGCAGATGCACGACGACCTCTATGACGGGCTGAAGGAAGAAATCGAGGAAGGCACGCATATCCTTCTCGAGCGCAATTGGGCGCCCTACAAGGTGCTGACCGAGGCGCTCGTCGAAGGCATGCGCATCGTCGGCGAGGATTTTCGCGATGGCATCCTGTTCGTGCCGGAAGTGCTGCTCTCGGCCAACGCCATGAAGGCCGGCATGGCGATCCTGCGTCCGCTGCTCGCCGCCACCGGCGCGCCGAAGCAGGGCAAGATGGTGATCGGCACCGTCAAGGGCGACATCCACGACATCGGCAAGAACCTCGTCGGCATGATGATGGAAGGCGCTGGCTTCGACGTCATCGACCTCGGCATCAACAATGCGGTGGAGAAGTACCTGGACGCGATCGAACAGCACCAGCCCGACATCATCGGCATGTCGGCGCTGCTCACCACCACCATGCCCTATATGAAGGTCGTCATCGACACGATGAAGGAAAAGGGCATCCGCGACGATTACGTCGTGCTGGTCGGCGGCGCGCCGCTCAACGAGGAATTCGGCAAGGCCGTCGGCGCCGACGCCTATTGCCGCGACGCGGCGGTGGCCGTGGAGACCGCCAAGGATTTCATGAAGCGCAAGCACAACGTTCGCGCTTCCGCCTGACCCAAGGCATCAGGATGGATCAAAAAAAGCCGCGCCTTGCAGCGCGGCTTTTTTGTTCCCAGATGATGGGAGAAGATCAGTTGACAGTGTCTTTGACCGCCCTTGCCGTCGATTTGACGTCCTTGCCGACGCCCCGGATGGTGTTGGCGCAGGCGGTGAGTGCAAGCGCGCAGGCCAGAATGGCGATCGGCGCGATGCGTAGCAGTTTCATGGACGGTGTCTCCCTCGACAGATATTAAGCCCCAGCGAAAGCCGGCCCGACTTGGTCAAGACGCAAAAAACGGAACCGAATCAAACAGACAGGCTGCTCGTCATCGCCTGCGGAATGATTGCGCGCGAAGTTTTGGCCGTCAAGCAACAGCTAAAGCTCGACCATCTCGAACTGACCTGCCTGCCGGCCGAGTTCCATTTCTATCCGGACCGCATCGCGCCGGCGATGGATAAGGCGATCGAGAAGGCCAAGGCCGAAGGTTACGATCACATCTTCGTCGGCTATGCCGACTGCGGCACCGGCGGCCTGCTCGACCGTGTCATCGAGAAACACGGCGTCGAGCGTATGGCCGGGCCGCACTGCTTTGCCTTCTACCAGGGCATGGACGCCTATGCGAAGGTGGCCGATGGCGACATGATGTCGTTCTACATGACCGACTTCCTCTGCCGCCAGTTCGATGCCTTCTTCATCAGGCCGCTCGGCCTCGACCGGCATCCCGAGCTGATCAAGGATTATTTCGGCAACTACGAGAAGCTCATCTATCTCGCCCAGACCGACGATCCGGAGCTCGACAAGGTCGCCGAGAAAGCCGCAATTATGCTCGGGCTTACCTATGAGCGCCGACCGACCGGCTACGGTGATCTAACGAGCGAACTGGCGCGGGTGGCGGTTCGCGCCTGAGGGGGCTTCACGCCTCCGCTTCCAGCGCCGCAAGCACATCGGCGAAGCTGGTCTTGCAGACGAAGCCCAGTCGCTCCCTCGCCTGCGACGGATCATAGACGCGGTCGATCGAGGAGAACATCGTCCAACCCCTTTTGGCATAGAGCCGCGGATAGTCGGGAAAATAGCGCGCCACGACGGATGGCGCATCGGCGATCAGTTCCGCGCAATCCTGCGGCCTGAACGGCGTCGGCGCCGAGACGATAAAGACGTCGAAGCCGAGTTCCGGCGCCTTCTTCAATGCCGCGACATGAGCTTCCGCCGCATCCTCCACCGTCAGCCTGCGGAACAGCAATTCGTTGGCCTTGGTGTTGGCATCCGATTGCTCGATCGCATGCGCCATATCGTCCGCTTCGGGAAAGAAGCGTGCCGTGCGCAGCACCACCACCGGCAATCCATGCTGAAGGTTGTAAAGACGGCACAGATGCTCG
The DNA here is from genome assembly GCF_004016445.2 of Mesorhizobium sp. M2E.F.Ca.ET.219.01.1.1. Taxonomy (GTDB): domain Bacteria; phylum Pseudomonadota; class Alphaproteobacteria; order Rhizobiales; family Rhizobiaceae; genus Mesorhizobium. The sequence goes on along the minus strand of NZ_SADT02000001.1, from coordinate 1,491,330 downwards.
GCCGAAAGCTTCGTCACGCCATAGATGTTGCGCGGCTCCGGCGACATCTCCTCCGTCAGCCAGGCCGCCTGGCGCGCGCCGCCCTGGAAGCCGGCGCGGATCGCCTGCGAGATCATCAGCGACGTCGTCGAGGTGAAGACGAAGCGCTGCACGCCGCAGGCAACCGCTGCGTCGAGCAGGTTGAGCGTGCCCTGCACATTCGTCGCGACGAAGGCGCTGTTCTCATAATGCTCGATGTTCGGCTTGTGCAGCGCGCCGCTGTGAATGATGGCCTCGATGCTGTGCTCGCGGACGGTTCTCAGGACAAGATCGCGATCCGCGATCGAGCCGACGACTTGCGTGCGCGCCGAGGCAACCGGATCGAGGCCGATGACGTCATGGCCGAGCGCCCTGAGCCTTGGTTCAAGCCCGCTACCCAGCCAGCCGGACGATCCCGTCAGCAAGATCCGCATCGATCGAACACCATTTTTCCGAGCCCACGCTGTTAAGCACGGATGACAGACGATCGCGAACCGGTAAGTTGTGCGCCAGTGACAGAAAGAACTTTGTTCCAGCCATTGATTGAGGAAACGGATTTCATGACCCCTCGCCTGCTTTTCGCTGCCCTCGGCCTCATCGTCCTCACTTTGCCCGCTCATGCCGATGGCGAGGTGCAGAAGCTGATTACCGCCGCCGACAAGGCGCGGCTGGACAAGTACGGCGAGACGCGCAAGGCGGCCCTCGACGAGGCCAAGGCCGGCGATCCGGCCGAGGTCAAGCAACTGGATGAACTGCTCGCCAAGCCGCTCGTCGCCTTCTCCGACAAGGATCTCACCGGCAACTGGAAGTGCCGCACCATCAAGGCAGGCGGTATCAGCCCGCTCGTCATCTATGGCTGGTTCAAGTGCAAGGTGACAGACGACGGCTCGGGCTGGCGGCTTGCGAAGATCAGCGGCTCGCAGCGCACGACTGGCCGCTTCTTCGACGACAATGAGAAGCGCGCCATCTATCTCGGCTCGTTCTCGGTCAATGACGACAAGGCCAAGCCTTATGGCAGCGGCCCCGAGAGCGACCAGGTCGGCTACGCCTTCCGCAACAGCGCCACAGAATGGCGGATCGAATTCCCCGCGCCCTATTACGAATCGAAACTCGACATCATGGAGTTCAAGCGCTGAGCCGGGCCTGACGCCTGACTGAAAGCCTTCGGCACACCAAGGATTAACCCGCGCCGAATAGCATCCGCCGGTCTTCAGAGCGGGTGCTTGCCATGGCAGCGTCGGAATCGAGTACGCGACCGATCGTGGTCGTCACCGAAGGTGGCCCGCATATCTGGGCCATCGTCAATGCGATTGCCGATCGGGTCGGCCCCGTCAGCGTCATCCTCGAAGCGCCCGAATCCAAAAAGCGCCTGCTCATGGGCCGCGCGCGGCGCCAGGGCTGGATCTCGGCCATCGGCCAGTTCGGCACCATGGTGCTGACCAGGCTCGGTAAGCGCTTCCTTGCCGGCCACGCCGAGCGGCTGATCGCCGAGGAGAAGCTCGCGACCGAGCCGCCGCAAGGCCAGGCGATCATCCATGTGCCGTCGGCCAACGGGCCGGAATGCCTGAAGGAAATCACGCGCATCGAACCAGGCGTCGTCCTGCTGGCCGGGTGCAGGCTGCTGTCGAAAGACACGCTCAGGAAGATGCCCTGCCCGGTGCTCAACTATCACGCCGGCATCGCGCCAAAATATCGCGGCATGAATGGCGGCTACTGGGCGCTGGCCTCCGGCGACGCGCAGAACTTCGGCACGACCGTTCACCTGGTCGACGCCGGCGTCGACACCGGCGGCGTGCTGAAGCAGGCGCGCGGCAAGCCCAAGATGGGCGACACAATCGCCAGCTATGCGCTGCGCCAGGCCGCCTTTTCGCGCGATATCTGTGTCGAAGCGGTCGGCAACGCGTTGGCCGGCAGACTGGAAACTATCGATCCCGACCTGCCGTCGAAGCAGTGGTATCACCCGACGATCTGGTTCTATCTCTGGACCGGCCTGACCAAGCGCGTCTGGTGATCGGCAGGTAACGGATTCCAGCATTCGCTTTGCGCCATCGCCAGCGTCGCTTTTGAAGGGGCGCGCGTCGTCCCATAACAAGCGGCCCAACAGCGCATGCGGCAATGCTCCAGGGACTGCGAGGAGTTGAGAATTCATGGCCGATCTGATCGTCGTCTATTGGCGCGACATTCCTGCCCAGGTCATCGTCAAGAAGGGCCGGCAGAACGCCAAGCGCGAGCTGCCGCTGCGCTTCACCGAGGCGATCGACATGTGCGCCATGCGCACCGGCGCCGGCGGTACCGACGACTATCTGGCGGAATGGCGCAAGGCCGACCCGATCCCTGTCGGCGATGACATCGAGGCCGAGGTCGAGAAGGCCTATCAGGAACTCGACGCGAAATATGACCGCGAGCGGCTGGTCGCTCTGGTCAAGGCTGGCGGGAAAGAAAATGTCTGAGAAGCAGCCGGCGGTTACCCAGGCCACATTGGTCAAGAAGGCGGCGCCGAAATCCGACTACAAGCCGGCCGACGTGTCCCCGCAGCGCCGCGTCCAGCGCACCTTCGCCGTGCGGCTTTGGTCCATCCGGCACTCGCGACTGCTCGAATGGTTCTACAGTCGGTTCGCCGACGTCTTCCTGCTCTTGCATCCGCTCTGGAAAGGCATCGGCTATAGCCGTGTCGAAGCCCCGGTGAAGTTCGTCGAGAAGCGCGTCAAGGGCTTCATGTTCGACTGCCGCATGTGCGGCCAGTGCGTGCTTTCGTCGACCGGCATGTCGTGCCCGATGAACTGCCCCAAGCAGCTGCGCAACGGCCCGTGCGGCGGCGTGCGCGCCAACGGCAATTGCGAGGTCGAGCCGGACATGCCCTGCGTCTGGGTCAAGGCCTGGGAAGGCTCGCGCAACATGGTGCATGGCGACAAGATCCTCGACGTGCAGAAGCCGGTCGACCAGTCGCTGCGCGAAACCTCGGCCTGGCTGCGCGTTACTGCGCAGGCCGCCGCCGCGCGTGAGACGAACCAGAACCCCGGAGCTTCGGCATGAACGTCCGCCAGCGCGATGAGAATCCGGCCGGCATCCATCTGCCGCTCGATCCCCTGCCCGGCCACACCTCGCGCGGCCGGCTGGAGCGCGTGCTGCGTCGCGGCGAATTCGCGGTGACGACCGAGCTCAACCCGCCCGACAGCGCCGATCCGGAAGACGTCTACAACCGCGCCAAGATCTTCGACGGCTGGGTCGATGCGATCAACGCGGTCGATGCCTCGGGCGCCAACTGCCACATGTCCTCGGTCGGCATCTGCGCGCTGCTTACCCGCATGGGCTATGCCCCGATCATGCAGATCGCCTGCCGCGACAAGAACCGCATTGCCATTCAGGGCGACGTGCTGGGCGGCGCCGCGATGGGCGTCGCCAACATGCTCTGCCTCACCGGCGACGGCGTGCAGGCCGGCGACCAGCCCGGCGCCAAGCCTGTCTTCGACCTCGATTCCATGTCGCTGCTCGAAACCATCCGCATCATGCGCGACAACGGCAAGTTCCTGTCCGGCCGCAAGCTGACGACGCCGCCGCAGGTTTTCCTCGGCTGCGCGGTCAATCCCTTCGCGCCGCCTTACGATTTCCGCCCGATCCATCTCGGCAAGAAGATCGCCGCCGGGGCGCAGTTCGCGCAGACGCAGTATTGCTTCGACGTGCCGATGTTCAAAACCTTCATGCAGAAGGCCCGCGACCTCGGCCACACCGAAAAGCTCTTCCTGCTTTGCGGCGTCGGTCCGCTGGCTTCCGCCAAGACGGCGAAGTGGATCCGCTCCAACGTGCCGGGCATCCATATCCCCGATGCGGTGATCAAGCGGCTGGAAGGCGCGCAGGATCAGAAGAAGGAAGGCAAGCAGCTCTGCATCGACATCATCAACGAGGTGAAGGAAATCCCGGGTGTCGCCGGCATCCATGTGATGGCCTACCGCCAGGAGGAATATGTCGCCGAGATCGTCGATGAATCCGGCGTGCTGAAAGGCCGCCAGCCCTGGCAACGCGAAATCCGCCGCGACGACCAGATCGTCGCCGAGCGTCTCGACCACATACTGCACGACGAGATTACCGAAACCCAGGTGGATATGGTGAAGACCGCGCATTGATGTATGTCGCCCAAAAGTGGGAACCGGTTTTGGGACAACGACATACATTGACTTAGAGACCAGGCGTGGCAGTCAGCATTCACCTTGAACCAAATCAGATAACGATATAAAGAACTCTTTATATCCCGACGGAGAGATCGCATGACCCGCACCATCGTCGCCTCGGCGACCCGAGAAATCGTCATCGGCTTCGATCAGCCCTTCTGCGTGATCGGCGAACGCATCAACCCGACCGGCCGCAAGAAGCTCGCCGCCGAGATGGTGGCCGGCAATTTCGAGACCGTCATCAAGGACGCGCTGGAACAGGCCGCCTGCGGCGCCACCATGCTCGACGTTAATGCCGGCGTCACCGCCGTCGACCCCAACGCCACCGAGCCGGCGCTGCTGGTGCAGACGCTGGAGATCGTGCAGGGCCTGGTCGATCTGCCGCTGTCGATCGACTCCTCGGTCACCGCCGCGATCGAAGCCGCGCTGAAGGTCGCCAAGGGCCGCCCGCTGGTCAACTCCGTCACCGGCGAGGAAGAAAAGCTCGAGGCCATCCTGCCGCTGGTCAAGAAATACAACGTCCCGGTCGTCGCCATCTCCAATGACGAGACCGGCATCTCGATGGACCCGGATGTGCGCTTCGCCGTTGCCAAGAAGATCGTCGAGCGCTGCGCCGACTTCGGCATTCCTTCGCATGACGTCGTCGTCGACCCGCTGGTGATGCCGATCGGCGCGCTGGGCGACGCCGGACGCCAGGTGTTCGCGCTGCTGCGGCGGCTCCGCGAAGAGCTCAAGGTCAACACCACCTGCGGCCTCTCCAACATCTCCTTCGGCCTGCCGCACCGCCACGGCATCAACGCCGCCTTCATTCCAATGGTGATCGGCGCCGGCATGACCTCCGCAATTATGAACCCGGTCCGTCCGCAGGAAATGGAAGCCGTGCGCGGCGCCAATGTGCTCAACGGCACCGACGAGAACTGCACCAACTGGATCCGCACCTACAAGGATTACAAGCCGGCCGAAGGTGGCCATGCCGTTGCCGCGCCGGTCGCGGTGACCGCTCCCGGCGATGGCGCCGCTGCCGGCGGCCGTCGCCGCGGCGGCCGCGAAGCCCGCATGGCCCGGGGATAAGCGCGCAATCGTGGGCCGCACCGCAAACAAGGCTGGTCCGATCGCATCGTGGATGCGGTCGGACAGCTCTGCTTTGTGTTCAGGCCATACCCACTATGGCATCGAACAGCGCCATGCCCGCCCACGATCCGAAAATGCCGGTGACGCCGCCGACGATGAAATCATCGTCATAGGCGGGCCAGTAGGCGTGCAGCAGCAGCGCGCCGACGACCGCGCCGAGAATTCCGGTGGCAAGGTATTGCGGATTGCGCAGCCAAGAGTCCTTGATCACGCGCACCATGGTGAAGGCGGTGAGGACGGCGGAGAGCAGCAGATCCGACATGGTTGGCCCCTGGACCAGCAGACTCTCCACCCAACAGTAAAACGATCCGTTAAACGGCATCGGCCATTGCCAGCGAGACGCGTGCCAGCATGAATCCTCCGCCCAACATCACCGATCCGCTCGTCCTGTTCATGCCGTCAGGCAAGCGCGGCCGGTTCCCGGTCGGCACGCCGGTGCTCGATGCCGCGCGCCAGCTCGGCGTCTATGTCGAAAGCGTGTGCGGCGGCCGCGCCACTTGCGGGCGCTGCCAGATCGAGGTGCAGGAAGGCAATTTCGCCAAGCACAAGATCGTCTCGTCCAACGACCATATCTCGCCCAAGGGCGCCAAGGAGGAGCGCTACGAGCGCGTGCGCGGCCTGCCCGATCGGCGCCGCCTCTCCTGCTCGGCGCAGATTCTCGGCGACCTCGTCATCGACGTGCCGCAGGACACGGTCATCAACGCCCAGACCATCCGCAAGGACGCCGACACCAGGGTGATCGCCCGCGATACGGCGATCCGCATGTGCTATGTCGAGATCGAAGAGCCCGACATGCACAAGCCGCTCGGCGATCTCGACCGGCTCAAGATCGCCCTGATGAAGGACTGGGGCCTCAAGAATCTCGAATTCGACTTCTATCTGCTGCCGCAGGTGCAGGGCATCCTGCGCAAGGGCAACTGGACCGCGACGGCCGCCATCCACAAGGATGCCGACAGCGATATCGCGCGCGTCATCGCGCTGTGGCCCGGCCTCAAGAACGAAGCTTACGGCCTCGCTTGCGACATCGGCTCGACCACCATTGCCATGCATTTGGTGTCGCTGCTGTCGGGCCGCGTCGCCGCATCCTCCGGCACGTCCAATCCGCAGATCCGCTTCGGCGAGGATCTGATGAGCCGCGTCTCCTATGTGATGATGAATCCGGACGGCCGCGAAGGCATGACGGTGGCCGTGCGCGAGGCCATTTCCAGCTTGGTCGACAAGGTCTGCGCGGAAGGCAGTGTCCACCGCGCCGACATCCTGGATTCCGTCTTCGTCGGCAATCCGATCATGCATCATTTGTTCCTCGGCATCGATCCGACCGAACTCGGCGGCGCGCCCTTCGCTCTCGCCGTCTCCGGCGCGGTGCGCATCAAGGCCTCCGATATTGGCCTCAAGCTCAACCAGGGCGCCCGCCTCTACATGCTGCCTTGCATCGCCGGCCATGTCGGCGCCGATGCCGCCGCCGTTACCTTGTCGGAAGGTCCACACCGGCAGGACGAGATGATGCTGATCGTCGACGTCGGCACCAACGCCGAGATCGTGCTCGGCAACTCCACGCGGGTCGTCGCGGCCTCCTCGCCCACCGGTCCGGCCTTTGAGGGCGCGGAAATTTCCGGTGGACAGCGCGCCGCGCCAGGCGCCATCGAGCGCGTGCGCATCGATCCCGACACGTTGGAGCCGCGTTACCGCGTCATCGGTTCGGAACTGTGGTCGGATCAGCCGGGCTTCGCCGAAAGCGTGCAGGCAACCGGCGTCACCGGCATCTGCGGTTCGGGCATCATTGAAGTGATCGCGGAGATGTATCTGTCGGGCATCATTTCCGAGGACGGCGTCGTCGACGGATCGCTCAGCATGCGTTCGCCGCGCATCGTGCCCAACGGCCGCACCTTCTCCTATGTGCTGAAGGAAGGCGAGCCGAAGATCACCATCACCCAGAACGATGTGCGCGCCATCCAGCTTGCCAAGGCGGCGCTCTATGCCGGCACCAAGCTGTTGATGGAAAAGCAGCGCACCGATCATGTCGACCGCATCCATTTCGCCGGTGCCTTCGGCTCCTTCATCGATCCGAAATACGCCATGGTGCTCGGCCTGATCCCGGATTGCGATCTCGACAAGGTCTCGGCCGTCGGCAATGCCGCGGGCGCCGGCGCGCGCATGGCGCTGCTCAATCGTGGCTACCGGCGCGAGATCGAGGAAACCGTGAGCAGGATCGAGAAGATCGAGACAGCGCTGGAGCCCAAGTTCCAGGAACACTTCGTCTACGCCATGGCGCTGCCAAACAAGGTCGACCCGTTCCCGAAGCTGGCTGCAGCGGTGAAGCTGCCGCCGCGCAAGGCAATGAGCGAGGACGGCACCGCCGGCGACGCCACCCCGCGCCGGCGTTCGCGCGAGGAGCGCGCGGCACGCCGCGGCCGCGATTAGAACAAGGCTTTAGCCGGCCTTGCCGCGGCCCCTGCGGCCGCGGCGTTGCTTGCCTTGGCGGCGCCTTGGGTCCTTGCGGGTGCAGCAGCCCGATCAACGGCTTTTCGACAGTCAGATAAAGCATCGCCGAGAGTGCAAGCGTGGCGACCAGGATCGTCGCCGGCTGCAAAGCCGCGGGAATTCCGATCCTCAGGACGACGCCCGTCGCCAGCACGCCAACCGCGACATGCCACAGATAGATCGAATAGGACGCGTCGCCGAGAAAAGTGGGCAATTGAGCCGGCTTGAACGGCCGCGCTCGCTCGGCAAAAACCGCGCCTGCCACGATCAATGCGGCCGGAAGCCCCCAGAGCAAGGCGCGAGGCAAATCGGCATCGAACAGCGTGCCGGCCGCAAGCAGAAGGAATCCCGCGCCAGACATCGCCAGCCCCGCCCCGAGCGGCAGCCTGGTACCGTGAAGCCACAAGCGCCCCACGACGACGCCGGCCGCGAACTCGATCACGACAGGATCGGTGAAGGCATGCGCATATCCCTCGGGAAGGACGAAATGCAGCGCGACGATGGCGACAAGTGCGCCCACGAGAACGCCGAACCGCCAGCGCTCGCCCAGAAACAGGACGAGCGTGAAGACGAGATAGAACATCATCTCATAGCAAAGCGTCCAACCCTGTATGACGATGGGATGCAGCGCATCGTCCTGCAGGACCGGCAGGAAGAACAGCGAGCCGGCGAAATTCGCCACACTGAGGAAATGGCCGTAGAAGAACTGCGGCTTGAGCAGGATCCCCGCCGCGGTCAACAGCGTGACGATCCAGTAGAAAGGCACGATGCGGGTGATGCGGCGGCTCATGAAACGCCAGGGATTGGCTGGCCTGCCCGCCGTCGTCACCCACATGATGAAGCCGCTGATGACGAAGAAAACGTCGACGCCGGCGGCTCCGACATCGAACGGACCGCCGAACTGCTCGCTGACATGGAAGCAAACCACCGCGCATGCGGCGAGGCCGCGCAGATATTGGATGCTATGTATGCTTGTCACGATGCCCTGACCCGTCTCGCATCATGCTGCGGTGCACTTACCCCACGCCGCATTGCACAATAACTATGCAGCCACTCGCCCCCGTCAACCGCCCATGGCAGCTATTCGGACCGGACTCGGCCCGTCGGTTTGCTTAATTCATTTGCGTGCAAATGTTTCCGGATCCGCGCGATCCCGAAACCGAAACCCTGTTCTCGCGAAATCGACCCGATACATGCATGACGCATTTAGCGGCCATCGCATGGCGGCAGCGACAATTTTCGGCCGCCGTTGCTCTTCAAGGGAGATGAAAATGTCGATGTTCGGAAATCTCAGCCGCTTCGGTGTCACCGTCAGGCAGGCTCATGCCAGGAACAAAGCGATTCGCGCGCTCAACGATCTGCCGGCGCATGTCCAGAAGGATATCGGCTGGCCGGCCTCGCCGCCGAGCGACCCGCAGGCAGCACTGCACAAGCTGCTTCTGGGCACGCCGCGCTGATGACCTTCGCCGACAAATGCAAGCTGCTTGGCAAGCGCCGGGGTCGCAAGGCGGCCCCGGCGACCGGCGACAACAAACTGCGCGCCGCGCTGCTGCCGAGGCGGCGCCAGGCAAATCCAGGAAAAGCGCGCAGCGATTGAGCTCGGCGGCTTGCCGTAGTTCGTCCAGAATTGCGCAAACAAGGAACTGGTGCCATCGGATCACGCCGATGTGCCAGCGTGAATCCTTGACATTTTCAACAGCGGTACGATCTTCGGGAATTCTCTTAGTCGGCTCTGCCGAGATCCGTGTATCCGCATGCCCAGTTTGAAAAGCCATCTCGTTTCGTTCGTTCTGCGGCACAGCCGCAAGAAAGCCTTTTCCAGTCCCGAGAACCTGCAGCGCTGGATCGCTTACGCCCGCAAGACCGAGGACTATCACCCGCCGGCCTTGCTGAAGGCGCGGCTGGACATCACCGAGACCGAGATCGGCGGCTTTCCCGTCTATGAGATCGCGCCGAAGGCGGGCAAGCGCCGGCGCATCCTTTACATGCATGGCGGCGCCTATGTCTTTCAGATCACGTCCTACCACTGGGGGATGATCGCCGAGATGGCCGAGCGTCTCGGTTTCGGCATCACCGTGCCGATCTACCCCATCGCGCCCGAGCATGATTTCCACGACATGTTCGGCATGGTCGGCGACGTCTACCGGCGCATGCTTGAAGAGACCGACGCCGAGGACATCGTCTTCATGGGCGATTCCGCCGGCGGCAACATGGCGGTCGTGCTCACCATGATGGCGGCCGAGGAGGGCCTGCCCTCGCCGTCGCATCACGTGCTGATTTCGCCCGGCCTCGACGTTTCGCTTGCAAATCCTGAAGTCTTCGAGGCCGAGCGGCAGGATCCGTGGCTGGGTATTCCGGGTGGGCTGGAAGCGGTGCGGCTCTACAGCGCCGGTTTCGACCGCAAAGACTGGCACATCAGCCCGCTTTACGGCGACTTGTCCGTGCTGCCGAGGACGCTGCTGCTGACCGGTTCACGCGACATGCTGACACCAGATAATCTCATCTTCGCCGAAAGGGCGCGGGCTGCCGGCGTCGAGGTGGACGTGGTCTATGAGGAAGGCATGTTCCACGTCTGGCCGCTGATCGAGATGCCGGAAACGCGCCGCGCGCGCGACAGCATCGTCGCATTTCTGAGCAGCGACAAAACCACTGGTCAGCGCAAGAGCGAGCCGATCACCTGGTCGGTCAAAGCTTCATCAGGCAATCCATTCAAGACCGGATTGGCCAACACGTAGATCGCTTGCAATATTTCCTCATAGCGATCTGACTGATAGTCGATGTCCTCCCTGCATTCGATCAGATCCGCCCAACCTTCCACATCGGCCGCGGTGAGTGCTCCCGACCGAAACCGTTGGAGAACGCTCACGATATGATCCGCCGTCAGGACAGCCACTGGCGTCTCGGACCAACCCACGTCGCTCATCATTTCGGTCAGAAGATCGAGCGGCTTTCTGAACGCGATGAGATCGTCGAGAACTGAGGCACGGCTCACGACAAGGCTCGTCAGAACTTACCGGTTTCGCGGAACAATTCGAACGTCGCGCGAATATGGTCGGCCACGGCCTTCACCGGCGCGCTGGCGTCGGGCGCCACCACCATGGCGAGATTGTAGGTGCCGATCTCCGGCATGCCGTCCTTCGCGCCAAGCGAGACCATCTCGTTGCCGAGGAAGGACTTCGGCAGCGGCGCCACCGCGAGGTCGGCCATGATCGCGGCGCGCTGGCCGGCTGTGTGGGCGCTCATATAGGCGATGCGGTAATTGCGGCCCTCGCGTCCAAGCGCTTCCAACGCCCCTGCCCGCCATGCGCAGCCTTCCTCCCACAGCGACACCGGCAGCGGTTCGCGCAGATGCGCGCAGCCGCCCTTGGCGCCGGCCCACACGATCGGTTCGGTTAGCAGAACCTCGGCGCCGATCGCGCTGGTCTTGTAGGAATTGGTCAGCAGCGTGATGTCGAGCGCGCGGTCGTCCATACGCCGGCGCAGATTGATGCTCTGGTCGATGGTCACATCGACGGCGATCGAGGGATGCGACTGCGCGAAGCGCTTCAGCACATGCGGCAGCACGCGCTCGCCATAGTCGTCGGGGGACCCAAGCCGCACCACGCCGACAATGTCGGGGATGATAAACTTCGACACCACCTCGCGGTTGATCGACAGCAGCCGGCGGGCATAGCCGAGCAGCATCTCGCCATCCGTGGTCAGCGTCACCGAACGCGCGTCGCGCGCGAAGACGGAACGGCCGAGGATATCCTCAAGCTTCTTGATCTGCATGGAGACGGCCGACGGCGTGCGGAACACCGCGTTGGCGGCGGTGGTGAATGAGCCGGTCTCCGCGATCGCCACGAAGGTGCGCAGCACATCGAGGTCAAGCAGCGGCAAGGGATGATTGAGCGGGGCATTCATGGGAGCGTGCCTTCAATTTTTCTGATGCAATCCATCATTCCATTTCGTTTGATTGAACATCACTCCGGGCGCATAGTCAACTCGATCGATGCAGGATGCTGCCAAAGGCAGCCATGAAACGACCCTGACACAGTCCTGCAATCGACATGAAATGAAGCTGAAACAGACCTGACTTAACGCAGTGACGGGCGCCTCCCTGCCCGCATAGAGGAGAAAGAAATGTCTATCCTGTCGTCCATCGGTCGGCTTGCGACCGAATTCAGCGCGGCCCGCGCCCGCTACCAGACCGAACGCGCCATCCATGCGCTGCCGATCGAACTGCAGAAGGATATCGGCTGGCCGGAAGCCGCCGACGTCAAGACCGGCCTGCGCCACGGTGTCGGAAGCTGGGCCGGAGCGAAGTAATCACGTGTGTATGGAGTTCTGAAGGCCTGCCGCGTCAGCTCGGCAGGCCTTTTGTTTGTTTAGGCCTTTTTTGTTTGCATTCAAACGACTTTTCCAGCCATGCCGCCGCTGCATGACGCATATGAACCAATCGCATAGCGGGTTAACGGATCAGCTAAAGCGCTGTAAACAATAGGAAATTGTGGGCACATTGCCCAAAAATGTCGCAAATCGTGTCGCTTTTCATATCAAGCGCTTCGTTTTTGCGATTTAGTTTTTGCCGATGCGAGCCTATATCAGCGCCAGCAAAAACGAGCTGCCCCACTCCATCAAGCGAAGGCGACCCGTCTGAGCAACCAAATGGAGATGATGATGAAGCTCTTTGCCCGCTTGTTCGCCCGCCGCGAAATGAACCTGACGACCGCTCTGGAGCGTCAGCGCCTCGCCAAGACCATGCCCGGCCAGACCGGCGCCGTGGCGGCTGCCCGTCTCGGCTTTGTTGCCTGAGACAATCCAGCACCGATAAGCTGAATTCAACGCCGCCCGGCTTGCCGAGGCGGCGTTTTCATTTGGGCCCGGCAGTTGTCGACCTCGCAGTGACGCCCTGCGGTTGCACCTATTGCCCATTTGCGACCCGTGTCGCAAATTTAATCTTCACTTAGCCGCCTACCCGATTGACAGGAATGGTTTTTCCTGTTGTCGCTATGCTGTTCGCGACATCCTGTTCGCGCCATGGCTGCGTGAGGTTTCCCTGTGAATGCCGTAAAGCACCCGATCAAGAGATCGTTTGTATTCTTCCTCATTCCCGATTTCACGATGATCGCTTTCGCGACAGCGCTCGATCCGCTGCGCTCGGCCAACCGGATGCTCGGCTACGAGGCCTATGCCTGGCGCCTGGCAAGCATCGACGGCAAGCCGGTTCGCGCCTCGAACGGCGTCGAATGTGCCGTCAACACCTCGCTCGAGGAGGAGCGCAGGAAGATGGCCGGGCCGGACCGGCCGAACATGGCGATCGTCTGCAGCGGCATCAATGTCGAGCGCTACCACAACAAATCGGCCTTTGCCTGGCTGCGCGAGGAGTATAATCGCGGCGTCGCCGTGGGCGGCCTGTGCACCGGCGCCCATATCTTGGCCGCCGCCGGCCTGCTCTCCAACAAGCGCTGCGCCATCCATTGGGAGAACCTTCCGGGCTTCTCCGAGGCCTTCCCGAAAGCCAATGTCTTCGCCGACCTATTCGAGGTCGACCAGAACATCTACACCTGCGCCGGCGGCACCGCCGCGCTCGACATGATGCTGAAGCTGATCGGCGATGATTTCGACGAGAGCCTCGTCAACCGCGTCTGCGAGCAGGTGCTGACCGACCGCGTGCGCAGCCCGACCGACCGCCAGCGCCTGCCGCTGCGCGCCCGCCTCGGCGTCCAGAATTCCAAGGTGCTCACCATCATCGAGCTGATGGAGGCCAACCTCTCCGAGCCGCTGTCGCTGATCGAAATCGCCGACCATGTCGATCTTTCCCGCCGGCAGATCGAGCGCCTGTTCCGCACCGAGATGGGCCGCTCCCCCGCCCGCTACTATCTGGAGATCCGGCTCGACCGCGCCAGGCACCTGCTCATCCAGTCGTCAATGCCGGTGGTCGAAGTGGCGGTGGCCTGCGGCTTCGTCTCCGCCTCGCATTTCTCCAAATGCTACCGCGAGCTCTATGCCCGCTCGCCGCAGCAGGAACGCGTCGACCGCAAGCAGTTGCTGGCGGCTTAAGCGGGCAGCAGACGCAGTCTAAGCGGACTGCGTCTGCGCCGTCCGCATGGCCTCGATGCGGATGTCTTCAGTGAGCTGTGCCTTGAGCGCGGAGAATTCCGGGCTCGTCTTCAGCGTGTAGTGGCGCGGATGCGGCAGGTCGACCTGCACGTCCGATTTGATACGTCCGGGCCGTGCGCTCATCACGATCACCCGCGACGCCATGAAGATCGCCTCTTCGATGTCGTGGGTGACGAACAGCACCGTCTTCTTGCGCCGCTCCCATATGCCGAGCAGCAATTCCTGCATCAGCCCGCGCGTCTGGTTGTCCAGCGCGCCGAACGGCTCGTCGAGTAGAAGGATCGCGGGATCGTTGGCTAAAGCCCGCGCGATCGCCGTGCGCTGCTGCATGCCGCCCGACAGTTGCTTCGGCCAATGGTTCTCGAAACCCTTGAGGCCGACCAGGTCGACATAGGAAGCGACGATCTCGTTGCGCTCGCGCTCGGGCCGGCCTTGCTCGCGCAGGCCGAAACCGATGTTTTCGGCGACCGTCAGCCAGGGAAACAGCGTGTAGGACTGGAACACCATGCCGCGATCCGGTCCCGGCCTTGTGACCGCCTTGCCGTCGAGCAGCACGCGGCCCGTGCTCGGAGCTTCCAGTCCGGCGACGATCCTGAGCAAAGTCGACTTGCCGCAGCCGGACGGGCCGAGGATGGTGATGAAGTCATTGGCCGCGACGGCAAGATCGACCGGCTGCAGCGCCTGCACCGGCTGGCCGCCGCCGACCGCGGCAAAGGTCCGCGAAACGCCTTCGATCAGCAGCTTGCTCACGCCAGGCTCCATGGAAAGAGCCAACGGTTGAGCGCCTTGAAAGCAAAATCGGACAGAAGCCCGATCAGCCCGATGATGATGATGCCGAAGATGATCTGCCCGGTCGCCAGTCGCGACTGGCTGTTGATGATCATGTAGCCGATGCCCGATGACGAGCCGATCAGCTCGGCGACGATGACATAGGTCCACGCCCAGCCGAGCACCAGCCGCAGCGTTTCGGCGATCTCCGGCGCATTGGCGGGCATGATCACGCGCTTGACGATGCCGTTGTCGGTCGCCCCCAGCGTATAGGCGGCTTCGACCAGGTCGCGGCGCGTAGCGCCGACCTTGACCGCGACGATCAGGATGATCTGGAACACCGAGCCGACGAAGATCACCAGAAGCTTCTCGAATTCGCCAATGCCGGCCCACAGGATGAGCAGCGGGATGAAGGCCGATGCCGGCAGATAGCGCGCAAAGGACACGAACGGCTCGAGGAAGGCTTCGACCGGCTTCCAGGCGCCCATGGCGATGCCGATCGGCACCGCCACGATCGACGCCAGCACGAAACCGCCGAAGACGCGCCAGATGGTGATCAATATGTCGAGCCAGAACCGGTCTTCGACGAGCAGCCGCCAGCCGTCCTTGAGCATCGACAGCGG
Source organism: Mesorhizobium sp. M2E.F.Ca.ET.219.01.1.1 (assembly GCF_004016445.2). Lineage (GTDB taxonomy): Bacteria > Pseudomonadota > Alphaproteobacteria > Rhizobiales > Rhizobiaceae > Mesorhizobium. Next base: position 1,476,041 of record NZ_SADT02000001.1, on the reverse strand, counting down.
GTCGGCCAGGAAAATCCGGTTCACATGGCCGCCGAGCGTGATCCACGCCCAGAAGGCCACGAACAGCATGAAGAAGGCGATGCCGAGCACGGTTCGCGTGCCCGGCTGAACGGGATGCAAGGGACGCAGCATCAGGCCCTGTCCTTAAAGCACGTCTCCCGGAAGTGGGAACCGGTTTCGGGTAAGACATGCGCAAAATCAAAGAGCTAAAGCGCGAGGGGCGTATCCGGAGGATCGCGACGCGCTTTAGCGAGAAGGGATCGGCGGCCTTGCGCCGCCGATCGGCTGATGCGCGATCAGTTGGCCACCGCGCTGGTATCGGCAAGCGTCGACACGTCCGGGACTTCCTTGATCAGCCCCATCTGCAGCAAAAGCTCGGCAGCCGTCTTGGAGAAATCCTGGAACTCCTTGGTGAAGAACTGCTTGTTCTCCTCCTTGTCGGCCCATTTCAGGTACTTGGCCGAATCCTCGAACTCCTTGGCCGACTGCTTCACATCGGCGCCCATGATCTCATAGGATTTCTGCGGATCCTTCTTGATCAGGTCGAGCGCGTCGAAATAGCTGTCGGCGAGCGCCTTTGCGGCATCGGGATTGGCCTTGAGGAAGTCCGGCGTGCAGCCGACGGTGTCCAGCACCATCGGGTAGTCGAGCGTGGTCGCCAGGATGTGGCCCTGGTCGGCCTTGTCGCGCACGGCCGAAATGAATGGCTCGTAGGTCACGGCGGCATCGTTCTGGCCGGCCAGGAAGGCCTGCGCCGCCGCGTCCGGCTCCAGATTGACGACGGTGACGTCCTTGGTCGACATGCCGTTCTTGTTGAGCACCCAGGCGAGCAGGAAATAGGGCGACGTGCCGGGCGCCGACGAGGCGACATTCTTGCCCTTGAGGTCGGCGACGGACTTGATGTCGTTGCGCACCACGATACCGTCGGCGCCATAGGATTTGTCGAGCTGGAAGATCTGCTTGGTGGTGACGCCGCTGGCGTTCCACACCATCCAGGTCTCGACCGTGGTCGCCGCGCATTGCAGGTCGCCGCTGGCAATGGCCAGCGGGCGGCTCGCCTGCGGCACTTTCTTCAGCGTGACGTCGAGCCCGTGCTTTTCGAAAAGCCCGGCCTGCTTGGCCAGAGTCAGCGGCGCGAAGCCGGTCCAGCCGCTGATGCCGATGGTGAGCGAGGTGGCGGCCATCGCCGGCGCGCCGAGCACGGCGGCCACCGTCAGCGCCGCCGCGAAAATGGTGGTTCTGTTCATTGTGGTTCCCCTTTTTTGTGGTGAGCCCAGATTGTCTCACAGACGCCAAAAGGCTTGTCAATGAAGCGACGTTTCAACGAAACGTCATCCTGATCGAACGCCTGCTTGTGCACCCCTCACGGCATGCCCCAGCCGCGGTTGCGCCACATCTTCTCGCCGGCCTGGCAATCGGCGGCCGGCCTGTCGTCGATCCGCACGATCGGCGGGTGAGCGGCCTCTTCCGCCGCCCATTGCGGTGAAGCTGGACCGGCAAGCTCGAGCATCAGCTTGCGGCGGATCGCTTCGGGAAATTGCGTCCAGTCATTGACAGGAACCATGAATGCGCCCGGTCCGCCGATGACGCAGTCGCTGTAATAGCGGTCGAGATTCTCGACGTCGAAGGCGCCGCTGAAGCCGCCGCGCGTCATCAGCGGCAGGCCGTTGATGGTGATGCCTTGCTTGACCACCTCGTCGCGCGTGAGATCGACGGGCGCGCCCTGATTGTTCGGTCCATCGCCGGAAACGTCGATAACACGCTTGGTCCCCTGGAATCCGCTCTCTGCGAACAGATCGCTGCCGAAGCTCAGCGCCCCGGAAATCGAGGTCCGCCTGGCGCTGTCCGGCGGGTTGGCGTCGAGCTTCGCGACGAACCCATCGGCGTCGGCGCGGTTGGCGATCACGGTCCACGGCACGACGACTCGCTGCCAGGTCGTGCCCGCCCATTCGACATAGGTGACGGCGATCTTGCCATAGGCGCCGTCGGCGATGGCCTTGAGCACATTGTCATGCGTCAGCGCAGCGGCGTAACCGTGACGCTGGATCTCCAGCTCGGCCGGCGACATGGAGAGAGAGACATCGACCGCCAGCACCAGCTCGACATCGACAGGCTCGGCGGGAGAAGCCGCTTGCGTCAGCCAAAGCGCCAGCGCCAGCGCGGCGCCGCCTGGAAAGACATGCCTTGCGCGGGCATAAGCAGACATGACGGAAGGTTAGGCGAAAATCACCGCGTACAAAAGCCGGGAATTCCCGGGCGCCGAATCCGACGGCGCGCAACCTCAAAAATACCGCGCGAGGTTCGAACGGATACGCTCCAGCACCGTATCGCCGGAAAGGTCGGGCACGAATTTCGCCCCCGTGATCGCTTCATAGGCCTGGACATAGACCGCCGAGGCCTGGTTGATGATCTCGTCGGGAATTGGGGGGATCGGATCCTTGTAGGGGTCGCAGCGCGCCGACACCCATGACCGGACGAAATCCTTATCGAAGCTCTGCGGCCGCCCGCCGCTTGCGAACGCCTCGTCATAGCTCGCCGCTATCCAATAACGGCTGCTGTCGGGCGTGTGGATCTCGTCCGCCAGCACGATGGTGCCGTCCGGCGCGGTGCCGAATTCGTATTTGGTGTCGGCCAGGATCAGGCCGCGTTCGGCGGCGCGCTGCTGGCCGCGAGCGAACAGCTGCAGCGCATAGCGCGATACCGTATCCCACTGTTCCTGCGTGAGCAGCCGCTCTCCGATGATCTCGGCCTCCGACAGCGGCTCGTCATGGCCGCCATGGGCGGCTTTGCTGGTCGGCGTGATGATCGCTTGCGGCAGCTTTTCATTGTCGCGCAGCCCGTCGGGAAAGCTGTGGCCGTAGAAGCTCCTTTCGCCCTTGCGATATTTGGTCAGAATCGAGGTGCTGGTCGTGCCGGCCAGATAGCCGCGCACGACCATTTCGACCGGCAGCATGTCGAGCCGCGTGCCGACGACGACGTTGGGGTCGGGATATTCCAGCACGTGGTTGGGACAGATGTCGGCGGTCTCCTCGAACCAGTAGCGCGCCGTCTGGGTAAGCACCTCGCCCTTGAACGGGATCGAGGCCAGGATGATGTCGAACGCGCTCAAACGGTCGGTGGCGATGATGACGCGGCGCCCGTCCGGCAGATCGTAATTTTCGCGCACCTTGCCGTGATAGTGATTGGGCAGTTCGGGAATGAAGGCGTCGGACAGGATGCGCATGGGGCGTAGGCTTTCGCAGGCTTCTGATCGGGCCACATAAGCCGCTGGCCCCCTGCACATCAAGCCGGATGCTGCGGAACGGACTTCTTATTGCCGGCGGCGCGAAACGCCCGCCAGTTCGGCCTGAAGGAAGGCGGAAACCACAACAGAATTCCGGCCATTGCCGCAGGCACAATGACCGCGAAACGCAGGATCGAAAGCACGACGCCGCAGAAGCCGACGATCCGCACGGCGGTATCCGCGCCGAAACGCGGCGCCAGCAGATGCCGGGCGATCGCCCCGCCATCGAGCGGAAAGGCCGGGAGCAGGTTGAGAACGGCCAGAACCGCATTCACCAGGGCGCCAAGCCAAAGCGTCCATTCCAAAAGTGTGTCCGGTCTCGGCGGCGGCGAACTGAAAAGACCGTCCGGATCGACAGGCAGCAAGGGCCGGGCAAAAAGGCAATAGGCAGTTGCGAAACCTGCCGCCAGGATGATGTTCACCAACGGCCCGGCGAAGGCGATCCATGCCCAGCCATAGGGCGAAGCCGTGCCGGGCTTGAACCAGGCAATTCCGCCGAACAGGTACAGGTCTATCCGCTGGGTGCCGATGCCGCGCCGTCGCGCTGCCCAGACATGGGCAAGTTCATGCAGAAACACCGACAGGAACAGCAGCGCGGCGAATATGGCGGTGTGGATCAGGGCGACCTGGGGACGTCTCGACCACTCATGCAGGAACGGCAAGGCGGCGGGGATGGCAAACGTCCAGCTGACGTGAACGGGAATGTTCCCCTTCATCGTGAAGACGAACGCATCGTTCTTCCTGTCCCAGCCGAGCCGTTGCAAGCCGCTTCCTCCGCCCGGTGCGACGCTAGAGCAATTCCAAGAAAAGTGTGAGCGGTTTTCCGTCCGGAATTGCGTCAAAACAAAGAGCTGGAGCGGTTCGCCGTTTCCTTCGACGGTGACCCGCTCCAGGTGACATTCTCGGTCCGCACAAAAACAAAAGCCCGACCGAAGCCGGGCTTTTGCATCGACGCTCCGCGACGTCCGCGATCTCAGCTCCTCGGCTTGCGGTTCTCCGGGTCGTAGAGCGGCTTGTAACCCACTCCCGCAACCTCGACCGGATAGGTCTCGCCGAAATACTCGACCTGCAGCTTGCGGCCTTCTTGGGCATAGGCCCAGGGCAGATACGCAAGCGCGATGTTCTTGCCGATGGTCGGGCCGTAGGCGACCGATGTGGTGAAGGAACGCCGGCCGAGCTCGTCGACCAGCGTCTCGCCCGTCGCCGGGTCCATCACCGGCATGGTGCCGACCGGATAGCGCGCCACGCCCTTGGAATCGGTGTTCTCGATCATCACCAGCGTGCACAGCATCGCGGGCTGGTGCTCGCGGGCGCGGTATTCCAGATGCTTGGCCTTGCCGCAGAAGTCGTTCTCCTTGACCTTCGGGCGGGCAAGGTCGGCCTCGAGCAGATTGTATTCGGTCAACAGGTCGGCGTTCTGAAGGCGCAGGCTCTTTTCCATGCGGCGCGTGTTGGCATAGGTCTCGACGCCGAACGGCATGACGCCGGTCGAGCGCAGCGCGTCCCAGACGGCGAGCCCGTCCTCGTAGCGCATATGCAGTTCCCAGCCCTGCTCGCCGACATAGGAGATGCGGAAGGCCGTCACATCCTTGCCGGCGATCCGGATCGGCTTGATCGCCGCGAAGGGGAAATTCTCCGGCGTCAGACCCTCGGGGTTCTCGACTACCTTCTGCAAGGTTGTGCGGGCATTCGGCCCCCAGATGCCGATGGTGACGTATTTCTCGGTCACGTCGGTGACGGTGGCATCAAAGCCTTTGTCCTGCGCGGTGCGCTGCATGTAGCGGAAGTCGCGCGGGCCGGCGTCGGCGCCGTCGATCACCCGACAGCGGTCGGCCATGCGGATGACGGTGAAGTCGGCGCGCACCATGCCCTCCTCGTCGAGGAAGTGGGTATAGATGCCCTTGCCGATGTTGTTGTCGCCGCCGATCTTGGCTGCGCATAGCCATTCGAGCAGCGCGACATGGTCGGGCCCTTCGACGTCGTACATCGAGAAATGCGACAGGTTGACGATGCCGCAATCCTCGCTCATCGCCAGATGCTCGGCATTGGAGACGCGCCAGAAATGGCGGTTGTCCCACTCGTTCTCGCGCACCGGCACGCGGTTGCCGTATTTCTCCAGGAGATGCTCGTTGGCAGCGTAGCCATGGGCGCGCTCCCAGCCGCCGAGTTCCATGAAATAGCCGCCGAGCTCCTTCTCGCGCTCCCAGAAGGGCGAGCGGCGGATGTTGCGGCCCTTCGAGAACGGCTCGCGCGGATGGACGGCCGGATTGTAGACCTTCATCGCCGTCTCGGTGCAGCGATCCCAGATGAACTGTTCCTGCGTCTGGTGCGAGTAGAAGCGCGAATAATCGATCTGGTGATGGTCGATCGCGGTGCGGCCGTCGGTCATCCAGTCGGCGATGAGCTTGCCCATGCCCGGTCCGTCCTTGACCCAGATGGCGACGGCGTACCACAGGCCCCTCACCTTCTGGCTCTCGCCCATGGACGGGCCGCCATCGGTGGTCACCTGCAGCAACCCGTTGAAGGAATGGCCTTCATTGTAGCCGAGCTCGCCCAGGATCGGCGTCAGTTCCATGGCGCGCTCCAGCGGCGCCAGGATCTGCTCCATGTCGAGGTCGCGCTGCGATGGCGACAGCCGCGCCTCATGCTTTTCGAGCAGATCGCGCGGGTGGCAGAGGCGCGGATTGGTCTCCTCGTAATAACCCCATTCGATCTGCCCGCCCTCGGCGGTCTTCGGATCGCCTGTGTCGCGCATATAGGCCGAATTGCCCTGGTCGCGCAGCAGCGGCCAGCCGATCTCCTTGCCGGTGCCGGCAAACTCGTTATAGGGGCCGAAGAAGGTCAGCGGATGGTCGATCGGCATGACCGGCAGGTCCTCGCCGACCAGCGCTGCGGTGAGCCGCCCCCAGATGCCGGTGCAGACCACGACATAATCGGCCTCGATCGTGCCGCGCTCGGTCACCACGCCCTTGATGCGGCCGTTTTCGACGATCAGTTCCTTGGCCGAGGTGTTGGCGAAAGCCTGCAGCTTGCCGGAAGCGACGCCCTGGTCGACCAGCTTGCCGGCCACCGTCTGCGAGCGCGGAATGACGAGACCGGCATCCGGGTCCCACAGGCCGCCCTGCACCAGATGCTCCTCGATCAGCGGGAATTTTTCCTTGATCTCGGCCGGCTCGATCAGCCGCGCACGGGTGCCGAACGCCTTGGCGGAGGCGATCTTGCGCTTGATCTCGTCCATGCGGGCATCGTCGCCCACGCGCGCGACCTCCAGGCCACCGACGCGCGCGTAATGCCCCATCTTCTCGTAGAAATCGATGGAGTAGAGCGTCGTCCAGCAGGAGAGGAAATCGTGGCTGGTCGTGTAGCAGAAGTCCGAGGCATGCGCCGTCGAGCCGATATCGGTCGGGATGCCCGACTTGTCGATGCCGAGGATGTCGTCCCAGCCGCGCTCGATCAGGTGGTGGGCGACGGACGCGCCGACGATACCGCCCAGACCGACGATGACGACCTTCGCCTTTTTCGGAAACTCTGCCATTGCCCGCGACTCCAGAAGCATAAAACGGGCGCGCCTGCGCCCTTTCGAATGGCGCACAATATGCAGAGGACGCGGATCGGGCTACCGCCTGTTTGCGACACGCCGCAGGTGCGGCGCGACCCCGCGTCCGGACTTGGCTCGGAATGGAATTCCTCTCAGGCGAAGGCCCAGATGTCCTCGGCCTGGAAGCCGACCTGATAACCAGCGGTCTTGAGCTTGACCACGACCTGGCCGATCTCGGCGGCAGGCAGCGCGCCGACCTCGATCTTGATCATGCCGGGGCGATAGCGCTCAAGGTCGAGTTGCTCGAACACCATCCAGTCGGCGCCCTCGCAGTCGACCAGGAAGGCGTCGATATGGGCGATGCCGTTGCGGTCGAGCAGTGTCTGCAAGGTCTCCGACGGCACCTCGATGTCCTTCAGATGCGGCGCGAATTTGTTGAAGTTGGCGTCCGCCTCGCCCCAGGCGTTCTTGCCCGACATCAGATTGGTATCGGTCACAGACGAGCAGCCGATGAACTCGATCGGCAACGTGCCGGCTTCGAGCGCGGCGGCATCGAAGGTATGGACGGTGATCGTGCCCTTGGTTTTCGTGACAGCCACCGGTTCGATGACGAAGCGGCTTGTATCCGGGTAGTTGGCGCGAAGCCGCTTCTGATTGTAGGGGATCGGCTCGACCAGCATGGCGCGCGCCCCGGAGATCCGGTGCAGCCAGGGCGTCACGTCGTCGAACAGCGCGCCGTCGCAGGCGCCGACATTGACCATCTGGAACGGCTGGCTGCCGCCGAAGCGCGCCTTCAAGGCAGCTTTGGCCAGGAACTTCGTGCCATGCAAAGCCGGGCCGCGATCGAGCAGACCTGCCGGGAGAACGAGCGACAGGAGAACGCGCGCGAAGCTGGAAAGCGAGCTCATGGCTTGTCTCCGGGAATGACCTGCGGCACGGCGCGGCGCCCACCCTGGCTCGCAGCCCACAGCGCCATCAACGGCGCGGCGAGCAGCAGGAAGGGCGGCAACAGGTTGGGAAAGTAGATGCGGGTGTCGTGGATCGGGAAGACCGCGAATTTCGCCAGCACGCCGAGCACCAGCGCCGCCAGCAGGATGCTGGCGCGGCGATCCAGCCGGAAGCCGGCGCGCTCCAGCCCATACCAGCCGGCCAAAGCCAGTACCGAGACACCGACCCAGCTGTTGACGCTGATGGCGCGCACCACCGAAGCGGCGAAGGCCTTTAGATAAGCCGCGATCGAAAATGGCGGTTCGAACCCGTCCATATTGTGGTGCTGCTCGATGCTGGAAAACCACAGATGCGGCCACCAGCCCGGGTGTTGCGCCCAGTGCGAGATGGCGAAATAGGCGACAAAGGAAGCAACGAAGCCGGCCAGCGCGCCCCATGCCCTCTCGCGGAAGGCGACGAGCAGCACCGCGAAGATGGCGAGGAAGACGATGTTGTCCGGCCTAGCCATGAAGGCGAGGAAAAGGAGGGCCGCCGTCGCTGCCTCGCGCCTGCGCACATAAGCAAAGAGCCCGCCAAGGAACAACGCCGAGCACAGAAGGTCGGGCGTCGAGGCGCGCGCCGCGTCGCCGAAATCGGCCATGATCAGGATCGCGCCGACGACCGGCGCCAGCGCCAGCGCGCCTTCCGCGCGCAGCCAGGCGAGCGTGATGGCGCCGAACAGCAGCACCGAAAAACCCTGCACCAGCCGCATCGCCTCGACCGGCGAGACGACATGGCTGAGGCTGGACAGGATTTCCGCATAAAGGAACTTGATCCAGTACATGCCGAGCAGCGAATGGAAGTCGGCGGCGTTCTGCGCCATGTGGCTGCGGAAGCCCCCGCCATCATCGGTCAAGGTCTTGTAGTCACCGGCGGACACGCCGTCCTTGACCGCATTGTAGGCATAATCATGCAGGGTCTGCGGATCGGGATAGGTGCCTTCCTCGGCGATCGCCAGATAGGGCAGCATGTCCCAATTGGCGTCGGGCATGAACCAGGCGGTCGCGGCGGTCAGCAGGATATAGAGCGAGAAGGCGACCGCTCCGATCGGTGCGGCCCATTTCGCGTAGGTCCCCTCGCCCCACGCCAGGCCGGCGCCGGTCAATCGTTCCAGCGGATTGGTCGGAGCGGACGGCCTGGTCAGCATGCTCGGCGGCCTCTTATTTACCGACCTGGCTTTTCACGAAATCCTTCACGATCGCCACGATGCCGCGCGACAACAGGCTGTCGAAGGCGTCGACGAAGCGGTCGACATGCTCGGGCCGGCAGATCAGCGGCGGCTCGAGCCGGATGACGTTGCGGTTGTATTCGGTGAAGGCGACGAGCACGTCGTAATCGCGCAGCAAGAGCGAGCCGACGAAGCCGGACAGCGAGCCCTTGAGCTTGTCGTCGAGCACGCTCACCACCGGGCGCAGCACCATCGGCAGGGTCTGCGAGAAATCGTGGAACTCGAGCCCGATCATGAAACCCTTGCCGCGCACGTCCTTGATGATCTTCGGATATTTTTCTTTCAGCGCCTTGAGCCGCTGCAGAAGGTACTCGCCGGTCGAGGCGGCGTTGTCGATCAACCCTTCTTCATAGAGGACATTGATGCCCTCGATCGCGGTGACGCAGGCCTCGCCCATGCCGCCAAAGGTCGCCATGGCGTGGATCATCGCCGTCTTCGGCGTGCCATAGGCCTTCATGTAGACGTCGCGCCTAGCGATCATGGCGCCGACCGCCGCCTTGCCGGCGCCGAGCGATTTCGCCAGCGCCGTCACATCCGGCACCACGCCGTAATGCTCGAAGGCGTAGAAGCGGCCGGAGCGGCCATAGCCGCACTGCACCTCGTCGGCGACCCACAGCACGCCGTGCCGGTCGCACAGCGCGCGCAGCTTCTGCCAGTACTCGGCCGGAGCCTGGATGATGCCGCCACCGCCCTGGATGGTTTCCAGCACGATGATGCCGATCTCCGGATCGCTCTTGAACAGCCGCTCGACGGCATCGATGTCGCCGAAAGGAACCCGCACGACATTGTCCGCGACCTTGAAGTCGGCGCGGTAGAGCTGGCCGTCGGTGATCGCCAGCACGCCCTTGGTCTTGCCGTGGAAGGAATTCTCCGCATAGACGATTTTCGGCCGCTTCGGACCGGCGGCGCGCTCGGCGAGCTTCACCGCCGCTTCCATGGCTTCCGAGCCCGACGAGCCGAGGAACACCATGTCGAGATCGCCAGGCGAGCATTTGGCGATGTTGTGCGCGAGCGCCGCCGCATATTGCGACATGAAGGCGATGGCGATCTCCTGGCGCTTCTCCTCCTGGAACTTTTTGCGGGCTTCCAGGATGCGCGGATGGTTGTGGCCGAAGGCCAGCGAACCGAAGCCACCAAAGAAATCGAGGATCTTGCGGCCGTTCTGGTCGATATAGAACATGCCCTCGGCGCGCTCTATCTTGACCTTGTGGAAGCCGAGCAGCTTCATGAAATGCAGCTGTCCAGGATTGAGATGCGCCTTGAACAGGTCGGTGATGCGGGCGACATCCATCGCCTTGGCCTGTTCGACGCTGATCAAATCGGGCTTGACGATGGTAGCGGGTGAAAGTGCCGGCGCATCGACCAGCGTGCGCGTGCCTGTCTGTTCCGGCTTGGCCATGACGGTCATCTCAGATCTCCCCTTCGCGCTTTATTCGGCGGGCAAGTGTTCGGTGGCGACGGCGTGGCCGTCCTTCTTGGCGCGGTATTCGCTGTAGGCGGCGATCAGCATGTCCTCGTCGCGATATTGCGGCACCCAGCCGAGCTGGCGCTCGGCCTTGGACACGTCGAGCACGCATTCCTCGTCGGCGATCAGATATTGCTCCGGGTCCATGATCGGCATGTTCAACAGATCGAGCAGGTCAAGCGTGCGCTTGACCGCCCAACCGGGCGTCGGCAGCAGGATCGACTTCGAGCCGGCATGGCGGATCAGGTCGCCGAGCAATTTTTTGACCGGCGGCGGATTGAGCGAGCCGAGATTATAGGCCTCGTTCGGGACCCCGGCCTTCCAGGCGGCGCGGGCGGCTTCGGCGCAGTCGAACACGGAGATGAACTGGTAAGGATTCCTGCCGGAGCCGATCATCGGCACGGGAAGATTCCAGTCGATCAGCTTGAAGAGTTTTTCCAGGATGCCGAGGCGTCCAGGACCGATGATCAGGCGCGGCCGAAACAGCGAGATCGACATGCCGCGCTCGCGCCATTCGGCGGCGAGCTCTTCGGTCTTCAGCTTCGACAGGCCATATTCGCCGAGCGGCGCGACCGGATGATCCTCGGTCATCGGCAGCACCACCGTGTGGCCGTAGATCATGTCGGTCGTGTAGTGGACGAGCCTCTGCGCGCCGGCCTTGTCCATCGCCTGGATGATGTTCTCGGTGCCGTGGAAATTCACCGGGAAGAAGAAGTCGTGCCGCTTGGCGCGCACCTGGATCGGCGACAGCATCTTGGCCGACAGATTGTAGACCATGTCGTCGGCCTTGAGCCCAACCGCAGCGACCGAGACCGGATCGGTCACGTCGCAGGTGATAAAGCGCATCGAACGGTAATGTGGCAGGTCGCTCTTGACGATGTCGGCGACGACGACGGTCTCGCCATCCGCGACAAGCTTGGGGGCAAGATGACGGCCGACGAAACCGTCGCCGCCGAAAATCACATGTCTCATCGAACGATCTCGCTTGTGCCGATCTTGTCGGGATTGATGGACGCGGTCCGATCCTCATGCCCGCGCCCACCCATTTCTCTGCCACTCTGGGCGATCAGGATCGTGCCGACGCAGATGCAGGCGATGCCTGCTATGCGCCAGCCATTGAGGTCCTCGCGGAAGACGAAATAGGCAAAGATCGCCACCGCGACATAGGCGAGGCTGAGGAAGGGATAGGCGAAGCTGAGCTCGACCTTGGACAGCACGTAAAGATGCGACGCCATCGAGATGACGAAGGTGCACAGGCCAAGGAACACCCAGGGGCTGAACACGATCTGCAGCAGCTTGACGAGCGGATTGACGCCTTCGAAGGAGATCGGCCCCATCGACATCATGCCCTGCTTCAGCATCAGCTGCGCCGCGGCATTGGTCATGACCGTGAAGAGAATGAAGACTATGTATTTCATTGTTGCCACCCCGCCCCTCGGGCGGTCCTATTACAAACCTGCAAATATTTCGTGAAGTCGCGACCTTGTTTTGAGTAAACCATGGTGTAACACTTTATTTACCATGATCTATTCGACTTTTATCTATTCCGCGGCTTCAGCTCTCCCTTCTGTGATCTCCAATCTCATGGCGGTACGCGCCCAGAAGCTCGATATGAAAGCCGGGTCGCGAAGCGCCTCCAGCCGCTGCCATTGCGGGAACGACGCGGCGAATGTCTCGGGCCCCATCCTGGCGTCCTTGTAGGGGTTGACCGCCCCGCCCGCCTCGACCGCAATGCGGTCAAGCTCGGCGAGCAGCCGCAATGTCCTTTCGCCCCGGTTCGGGAAATCGAGCGTCAGCGTGTAGCCGGGCCGCGGGAACGACAGCAGCGCCGGCGAGCGGACATCGCCGAAGCGCTTGAGCACCGTCAGGAACGATCCCTGTCCCGCCCGCCGGGCCGTCTCGAGCAGCGCCGGCACGATGCGGCGCGCGTTGGTTTCCGGCACCACGCTCTGATGCTGGAAAAGCCCGCGCGGTCCGTAGAGCCGGTTCCAGTCGCGGACGCCGTCGAGCGGAAAGAAGAAACCCTGATAGCCCGCTTGGCGTGGGGTCGTGGACTTGCCCTTTTTCCAGCGGTAAGCCGCGTTGAAGACAGTGAGGAAGGGCCGGTTCAGCACATTGAGTGGCGGCTGCACCGGCACGGAAAGCCGGCTGCCGGCATTCGCGGCGGCGTGCGAGCCGTGCTCTGCGTGATTGCCGGTGAACAAAAGCCCTCGCCCGCGCCCGTGGCCGCCGGCAAGCTGGTCGATCCAGGCGACGGCATATTCGTTGGCTTGGTCGGCCGCCTCGGCAAGATCGAAGAATTCGCCGAGATTGCGAAACTGCGTTGCACTTTCCGTGATATCGAGCGACGGCACCCGCATCAGCTTGATCGATGCCGACAGGATAAGCCCCGTCAGCCCCATGCCGCCGATCGTCGCCCCGAACAGGCGGACATTGTCGGTCTGCGAGCAGCGATAGGTTCGGCCGTCGGACCGAAGCAGCGCCAAAGCCTCGACATGGCAGCCGAAGGTGCCGCGCCGGTGATGGTTCTTGCCGTGGACGTCGTTGGCGATCGCACCGCCCAACGTCACGAACTGCGTGCCTGGCACCACGGCCGGAAAGAAGCCGTAAGGTGCGGCATAAGCGATGATGTCGCAAAGCAGCGTGCCGGCATCCGCTTCGAGCACACCGGTCTCTGCGTTGAAGGAACGGATGCGGTTGAGCGGCCGCATGTCGACCACCACGCCGGCATCGTTCTGGCAGCTGTCGCCATAGGAGCGGCCGTTGCCGTAGCCGAGCAGCGATCCCGGCCTTGCCGTGCCGCCTTTCAAAAGCGCGATAGCCTCATCCGCCGCAATCGTGTTGCGCGCAGGCGGCGTCGCCCGTCCAAAGCTGCCGAAGCGCTCTTGGCCCATCACCAGCCTCCCGCGACGAGGAAGACCGCGCCGATGGCGACGACGATCTGGCTGCGCCAGTCGCGGATGATGAAGACGACCGGGTCGTCATGCATCTCGTCGCGCCGGGCGAGGATCCAGACGCGCATCGTGAGATAGAGCACGATCGGCGCCAGCGGCCATATCAGCCAGGGATGCGGGTAAAGCTCGCGCACCGCCGGGCTGTCCATATAGAGCGCCAGGACCAGCGCCGAGGAGAAGGCCGACGCCATGCCGGCCTGGGCGACGATCTCCTGGTCCTCGGTGCGGTAGCCGCGGCCGGCGATGCGCTCGCCCGGCGGAATGGCGGTGGTGCGCAATTCGACGAAGCGCTTCACCAGCGCCAGCGACAGGAAGAAGAAGATCGAGAAGGCGAGCAACCAGAAGGAAACGTCGACGCCGGTGGCGGCCGCGCCCGCCAGCACGCGGATCGTGTAGAGGCCGGCAAGCGTCAGCACGTCGATCAGAAGCATGCGCTTGAACGATAGCGAATAGGCAGTGGTGACGACGAGATAGCCGGCAAGCACGCCGAGGAATTCGATCGGAAGGAAGAGGCCCGCCGCGACGCCGATCGCAAGCAGCGCCACGATCGCGCCCATGCCGAACGGAATGGACAATGCGCCGCTGGCAAACGGCCGGTTGCGCTTGGTCGGATGCTTGCGGTCGAGGGCCAGGTCGAAGAAATCGTTGAGGATGTAGATGGCGGACGCCACGGCGCTGAAGGAGACGAACGCCAGCAGGCATTCCCAGATCATATTGGGATTGAAATATTCGTGCGAGAGCACCATCGGCACGGCGATCAGCGCGTTCTTCAGCCACTGATGCATGCGCAGCATCTTGACGTAGGTTGTGAGCGTCGGCTTCGGCGCCGGCACGGCCTCGGCTTGATGCGCCTCCCGCCAGCGCCGGGCGCTGCGGTCGGGCGCCACCACCAGCGCGTTGCGCGCGGCATCGAACACTTTGAGGTCGTGGCGGCTGTTGCCAGCATAATCGAAGCCGGCATCGCCATAGGCGGCGACCAGAGCGGCGCACTTGCGGCCCGAGGTCATGTTATGCGGGCCGTCGGTCGCCAGCACGCGATCGAAGATGCCGAGATGCGCCGCGATCGCCTCGGCGAATTTGCGCGGCGTTCCCGTCGCCAGCACGATTTTGCGGCCCTCCCGATGCTCGGCGCGCAAACGGTCGATCAATTCCTGGCGGTAAGGCAGCGAGGCCGGGTCGATGTCGACGCGCAGGGATATTTCCTGCTTAAGCCGCGCCGGACCGCCCGTCAGCCAGAGCGGCAGCAGAAGGAAATAGAGCGGATTCTTCTTGAGGAGGATGAACAGGCCTTCCCACAGAAGGTCCGTTGCAACCAACGTACCGTCGAGATCGACCGCGAGCGGAATTGCGTTCCTGTCCGACCTCGCGTCCATTGTCCTGCCCCGATCGAGCGCAGGATCCCGGAACTCCGCTCTCGGAAAGGACCACGCGCCAATTCAACCCACGCCGTGTGCCGGCGTCCTTGGGGGCAGATATAGCCGGGGATGACGCAGCGAACGTTAAAACGTCCGGTTGCAGAGCATGGTCATACCGGTTTTTCGGGCGTCATCGTTAAGCGTCGGCTACCGGAAACGATAAAAGGCCGAACATCGGTCCGGCCTTTGCCAATCTTGTCGCGCCGACCGTGGCGCGTTACTTGATGCGGGCGGTCCCGCCCGAAATTTCGACCGTCTCCGAACCGGTCAGCGCTTCGAGGTCACCATTGGGGAGGGTCACGAAACAGCCGTTCGAGCAGAACTCCACCGTCTCGCCGGCACCGAGCGTCAGCTCGCTCTTGGCGCCGCCTTCAGTCACGACCAGGGTCCGCGTCTGAGCGTCCCTGTTGATCGCGCTGGCGGCGAAAGCCGAACCGCCCAAGGCCAAGAAAGCGATGGCGGCAACGACAGACTTCCACATTGCAATTCCGGTGTTTCACACACCGCCTCTGTTCAAATTTGCAAGGCATTCTCGCCCTTTGCGTCGGAGCTTATATGAGATGTTACATGAACCGCAACTGAATGCCGCATTCATGCCACAATCGGTTTGGGCTGCACAGGCGACACCACAGAAGGTCGGGCCTTGCCGAAAATGGTGGTCTCCGAGAACCGGCCTACGCCGACTGTAGCCTTCATGGGGCGGAAACATTTATGAGGGCTTCGGCCGGCGAAAGCTGGAAGCGCAGGAAGCCGTCATTTGCAGGCCGGCCTCACCTGAATATCAATGCGCCTTAGCCCGGATCTGGCTTGCGGCCCCTCCGCTTCATCTTGGCGAGCCGTTCCCGCTCTGCCGCGGCTTCCTCTTCCAGCCTCTCGCGCTCCGCGAATTCGGCTTCGATCTTGTCGTCGTCGATCGGCCAGGCTTCGTGCTTGTTCGTCTCGACCACGGCGCGCGGCGTCGACGGGATTTCGATCCGCTCGTCCTCGAAGATATCGAAGATGGCGAAACGAATATCGTTCTGCACGACGCTGCTGTTCATGATGTCGGCAATGAAGACGCGAATCTCGAACTCGAGCGCGGCAGCCCCGAAATTGGCGAAGAGGACGAACGGCTCCGGATTCTTCAGCACCATAGGATGGGCGCGGGCAATATCCAGCAGGATGGCATGGACGCGCCTCACGTCGCTGCCATAGGCGACGCCGACCTTGATTTCGACCCGCCCCAACTTGTTGCGATGCGTCCAGTTGCCGACCGCGTTGTTTATGAGGTTCGAATTGGGCAGGATCACCGACTGCCGCTGGAAGGTCTCGATCTCGGTGGCGCGCACGCTGATCTTGCGCACCGTGCCGCTGACATCGCCGGCGACAATCCAGTCGCCGACCTTGAAAGGCCGCTCGGCAAGCAGGATGAGGCCCGAAACGAAATTCGAGACGACATTCTGCAGGCCGAAGCCGATGCCCAGCGAAAGGGCGCCGGCAACCAGCGCCAGGTTGGAAAGATCGATGCCGGCGGCCGAGATGCCGACCAGGCCGGCGATCGCCACGCCGGCATAGCCGACACCGAGCCGGATCGAATTGCGCACGCCGGCATCGACCTTGCCGCGCGCCATCACCGAGCCGTCCAGCCAGCCCTGGAACCAACGCGTCAGGAAATAGCCGATGAAGAAGACGACGATGCCGCTGAGGATACCGAGGAAGGAGATCGTCACCGAGCCGATCGTGATGCCGGTCGCGAGCTTGTAGGCCCAGGCCTCGATGTCGCCCGGCTGAAAACCCCACATCAGAAGGATCAGTGGCAGGAACACCAGCACAATCATCAGGTTGATGGCGATGCTGACCACCAGGCCGAGTTGGTCGAGGGCGGTATCCTCGTAGCTGGACTTTTCCGAAAGCCAGCGCCCGACCGACGTGTCGGCGAAGCCGCCTTCCTCGCCGATCGCGCGCGCCGACAGGAAGCCGATATAGGCCGTCACCAGCGCGGTGCCGGTGACCACGACCTGGAACGAAACGAAAAGCGCCAGGCCGATATAGCCGAGCAGCGCCGCGGCGATGGTGAACAGGCCGAGCCCGATGGCGATGAAGCGAAGCCAAGCCGGCCACGGGCGCCATGAACCGTCGGCCGCCCTGAACGGCCGCAGCAACCCCATCAGGATCAGGATGACGCCGACGATGATGGTGGCGACGAAACTCCTGGCGATCGTCAGCGAAAGCGGCGACCCCATCTTCTCGTTGACTACCGACAGGAAGTAGTTGAGGCCCAATACGATGGCCATTGCCGTTGCCAGACCAACGAGCCAGCGCGCCGGACCGGTCGCAATCGGGATCAGCCGCCAGTTGGGCAGGCGTGGCTCGAGCGCCGCATTGGTCAGCCGGTTGACGCAGAACACCGTGCCGATCACGGCCAGCAAGGCGTTGAGGAACGTGCCGATATCGCCACGCAACACGGTGTAGTAGTTGAAGAAGAACACGGCCGAAGCGAAAAAGGCGCCAAGCGCCGCGGTCGGCAGCAATGTCGACCAGAAGGCGACGGAAAGCCGGCTGAGATAGGATGGCTCTTCAACGGTTGGATCGGGCTCGAAGATGCGGCCGAACAGGCGCCTGCCGCCGATGAAAAGCACCGCTGCCAGCGCCAGCGCCATGAAGGTCGCGGCAAGAATTGCCTGGAACTTGAACTTGAGCGCGAAGCTCAGCCACGACGACACCGCCTTGTAGAGACCCGTGAACTGGTCATGCGCGTCGGAAAAAGCCTGCGGGCTCAGCGCGTCGGTCAGGTCGTAGTGCTTGGTGATGACGTTGCGGAAAAGCTCGCTGCGCATCACCGCGATCTTGTCGAGCAGCCCGTTGACGCGGATCGACAGGTTTTGCGCGCTCGCGACGACCGCGTTGATCTCGGCCTTCTCCGAGGCAAGCGCGCCGCGCTCGTTGCTGACGATCGCCGGCTCGGGTGGCTGCCCCTGCGCCGGCGGCGGTCCAAGCACTTGGACGCGGGCGTTGATGTCGTTGAGGCGCTGGCGGAATGCCAGCGCGCTGGTCAGCGCCGCCCGCGAAATATCCTCGAGCTGCAGGCGGATATCGACAAGCCCCGCATCGTCCTCGTCGGGGTCGCTGAGTTTTTTCTCCAGGCCGTCGGTCTTGGTCGTCAGGTCCTGGATGACCTTGGTCTGGTCGGCAATGAGCTGCGACGAGCCGTGACCGATCGCCTGCGCCGACGCCTCGAACGCCGGCTGACCGAAGACAGCGACGATGACGACCAAGATCAGGCGTAGCAGTCGGAAAAACATGGCGTTGTGGCGACTCGCGGCCGAAAAATCCTCGAAATTTCCGCCCTTGATAAAGACCGGCCTATCGGGCGGCAAGCCGTCCCGGTCGTGTCGGGCGGAGTCGGCCTGTCGAAAAGCGATGGCGCAATCTTGGCTTTGCGCTTCCCGCCTGCTCTATAGTCTGCCGCCTCGCATCATAAGGACGATAGGAAGAATGGCGGAATATTCAGCCTTTTCGCTGCTCAAGAATGCGCTGGCCGGCAACAAGGATTGGAAGCCCGCCTGGCGCAAGCCTGACCCCAAGGCTTCCTACGATGTGATCGTCATCGGCGGTGGCGGCCACGGCCTCTCAACCGCCTATTACCTTGCCAAGGAACACGGCATTACCAATGTCGCGGTGCTGGAAAAAGGCTGGCTTGGCTCCGGCAATGTCGGCCGCAACACCACCGCCGTGCGCTCCAACTATCTCTTGCCGCAGAACACCCGCTTCTACGAACATTCGATGAAGCTGTGGGAGAACCTTTCGCACGACCTCAACTACAATGTCATGTTCTCGCAGCGCGGCTGCCTGAATCTTGCGCATACGCCTGCCCATCTCGACGATTATGCGAGGCGCGGCAACGCCATGCGCCATCTCGGCGTCGACGCCGAATTGATGAGCGTCGACCAGATCAAGCGGCTCGTGCCGGCGCTGGACGTCTCGGGTTCGGCGCGCTTCCCGGTGCTTGGCGGGCTGATGCAGCCGCGGGCCGGCACGGCCCGGCACGACGCGGTCGCCTGGGGCTATGCGCGCGGTGCCGACCGGCGCGGCGTCGACATCATCGAGAATTGCGAGGTTACCGGCTTCCTGCGCGACGGCGACCGCATCACCGGCGTTTCGACGACGCGCGGCGAGATCCGCGCCAAGAAGGTCGCGCTTGCTGTTGCCGGCAGCACCGGCCACGTCATGCAACTTGCCGGCATTTCGCACATGCCGATCGAAAGCCATGTGCTGCAGGCCTTCGTCTCGGAATCGCTGAAGCCGGTCATCGATACCGTTCTCACCTTCGGCATGGGTCATTTCTACATTTCGCAATCCGACAAGGGCGGCCTCGTCTATGGCGGCGACCTCGACGGCTACAACAGCTACGCCCAGCGCGGCAGCCTGCCGATCGTCGATGAGGTGATGAGCGAGATGCTGGCGCTGTTCCCGGGTCTCGCCCGGGTGCGCATGCTGCGCTCCTGGGGCGGGCTGTGCGACATGACGATGGACGGCTCGCCGATCATCACCACCGGCCCGCTGCCGGGCATGTATCTCAATGCCGGCTGGTGCTACGGCGGCTTCAAGGCGACGCCCGCCTCGGGCTGGTGCTTTGCCTACACCATCGCCAAGGACGAGCCTCACGAGTTCAACGCGCCCTTCACGCTCGACCGCTTCTACCGTGGCCTGATCATCGATGACAAAGGCCAGGGCGCGACGCCCCGGTTGCACTAGGGTTTGGATTGAAAATGCTGATTACATGTCCCTATTGCGGCCCGCGCGACGTTATCGAGTTCACCTACCAGGGCGATGGCAACCGCGAGCGGCCGCAGCCCGCCTCGCAAGATCTCGACGCCTGGAACGCCTATGTCTACGACCGGCTGAATCCGGCCGGCGACCACAACGAGATCTGGCAGCATTCCGGCGGTTGCCGTGCGCATCTGAGGGTCGTGCGCAACACCATCACGCATGAGATCCTGAGCACGGCCTTCGCCCGTGGCGGCCACAAATCTGCCGACAACAGGGCGGAGGGCCGCTCGTGAGTCCGCGCCGCACAGAGACCGGCGGCCGCATCGACCGGCTTCGCACCATCCGCTTCACCTTCGACGGCGCGGCTTACACCGGCCATGCCGGCGACACGCTGGCCTCGGCGCTGCTGGCCAGCGGCGTGACGCTGTTCGGCCGCTCGTTCAAATACCATCGCCCGCGCGGCCTGCTTTCCGCCGGCGTCGAGGAGCCCAACGCGCTGGTGACGGTGCTGCGCGGCGAAGTTCGCGAGCCCAACATCCCGGCCACCATGGTCGAGATCTATGACGGGCTCGTCGCCGTCAGCCAGAACCGCACGCCTTCGCTCGCCTGGGACATCGGCGCTATCAACCAGCTCGGCGGCAAGATCCTGTCCGCCGGCTTCTACTACAAGACCTTCATGGGGCCGGTGATCGGTCCGCTGAAAGGCACGCGCTTCTGGATGTTCTGCGAGCATTTCATCCGCCGCGCCGCCGGTCTCGGCAAGGCCGGCACTGCCCCCGACCCGGCGCGCTACGGGCGCATGAACGCGTTTTGCGACGTGCTGGTCGTCGGCTCCGGTCCGGCCGGCCTGATGGCTGCGAAGGCCGCCGCCGACCAGGGCGCCCGCGTCATCCTCGCCGATCTCGAAGCCAATCTGGGCGGCTCCGCCAACTGGTCGGGCGAAACCATCGACGGCATGCCCGCCGCCGACTGGGCCCAGCGTATGGCGGCGCAGCTCGCAGGCAACGACAATGTGCGGCTTTTGCCGCGCACGACGGTGTGGGGCTATTACGACGGCAACACGCTGGCCGCGCTTGAACGGGTGACCGACCACAAGGAAGTGGCCGCCACGGGCGAGCCGCGCCAGCGCTATTGGGCGATCCGCGCAGGCACGGTGGTTCTCGCCACCGGCTCCTTCGAGCGGCCGCTGGTATTCCCCGGCAACGATCGTCCCGGCGTCATGCTGGCCCATGCGGCGGAACGCTACGCCAATGAGTATGGTGTGCTGCCTGGACAGCGCATCGCCCTCTTCACCAACAATGACAGCGCCTACCGCTCGGCCGTCGCCCTGAAGAAGGCCGGCGCCGCGGTGGTCGCCATCATCGATGTCCGCGGCGACATCTCGAACGAGATGCGCCGGCTGACAAGCGACGCGGGAGCCGAGCTGCTCGCCGGTCATGCCGTGGTCGCGACCGAAGGCGGCAAGGCGCTCACCGGCCTCAAGGTGCAGCGCTTCGACGCCATGAGCGGCTCGCTCAGCGGCGACGAACGCAGCATCCATGCCGACAACCTTCTGATGTCGGGCGGCTGGTCGCCGACCATCCATCTGGCCAGCCAGGCCGGCGCGAAGGCCGAATGGGACCCGGCGAGACAAGCCTTCCTGCCGCCGAAGCCGACGCAACGCTGGATTGGAGCCGGCGCCTTCACCGGCAGTTTTTCGACTGCCGAGGCGATCGCCGAAGGCCGCGCTGCCGGTCTGCAGGCGGCTGGCGGTGCGGTTTCGTCCGGTCCTCTGCCCGTCGTCGAGGCGGCTCCGGGCGATCCCAATCCCGCGCCGGTCTTCGAGATCAAGGCTAAGGGCAAGAGCTTCGTCGACTTCCAGCACGACGTGACCGCCGAGGATGTCCGGCTTGCGCATCGCGAAGGCTTCGTCTCGGTCGAGCATCTGAAGCGTTACACCACGCTCGGCATGGCGACCGACCAGGGCAAGAACTCCAACGTGCCGGGCCTCGCCATCATGGCCGAGGCGCTCGGCAAGCCAATTCCCGAAGTCGGCACGACGCGCTTCCGCCCGCCCTACACGGCAGTGTCGATCGGCTCGCTGGCGGCCGAGCGCTTCGGCGATCTCAAGCCCGAGCGGCTGACCCCGATGCATGACTGGCACATCGCGAACGGCGCAAGGATGTATTCGGCAGGCCTCTGGTACCGGCCGATGATCTACGGCCTCCCCGGCGAGACGGTCGAGCAGGCCTATGTCCGCGAAGCCAGGGCAACGCGCGAGAGCGCCGGCATCGTCGACGTCTCGACGCTGGGCAAGATCGCGGTGCAGGGACCGGACGCGGCCGAGTTCCTCGACCGCGTCTACACCAACATGTTCTCCACGCTTGCGGTCGGCAAGGCCCGTTACGGCCTGATGCTGCGCGAGGACGGGCTTGCCTTCGACGACGGCACGACCTGGCGGCTCGGCGAGCAGGATTTCCTGATGACCACCACCACCGCCAATGCCGGCAAGGTGATGCAGCATCTGGAATATTTCCTCGACGTCATCTGGCCGGAGCTGAAGGTCACCGTCACCTCGGTCACCGACGAATGGGCGGGCGCCGCGATCGGCGGGCCGAAGGCCCGGGCCATCCTTGCATCCTGCGTCACCGGCACCGCCGTCGACAACGCCACCTTGCCCTTCATGGGCATCGTCCACGGCCGGATCGCCGGCGTGCCGGTGATGATCTGCCGCCTCTCCTTCTCCGGCGAGATGGCGTTCGAGGTCTATTCCGGTGCCGGCTACGGCACCCGCGTCTGGGAAGCCTTGATCGAGGCCGGCAAGCCGTTCGGCCTTGTTACCTACGGCCTCGAGGCGCTGGGCACGATGCGCATCGAGAAGGGCCATGTCACCGGCGCCGAGATCGACGGCCGAACCACGGCGCGCGACCTCCATCTCGACTGGATGCTGTCGAAGAAGAAGCCCTTCATCGGTTCGGCGATGATGGACCGCGAAGGCCTGATCGCGTCCGACCGGTTGCAACTCGTCGGTGTGGTCGCGCTCGACAACCGGCCGCTCAACGGCGGCGGACATATCGTCGAGGAACTGGACGAGGCCAATCCGCACGACTCGCTCGGACACATCACCGCCTGCTGCTATTCGCCGGCGCTGGGCAAATATATTGCCCTGGCCCTGGTCAAGGGCGGCAAGGCGCGCCATGGAACCCGGGCCTTCGTCTCGGATCCGCTGCGCAACCGGTTCGGGCCGGTCGAGATCGTCTCCAATCATTTCTACGACCCGGACGGGAGCCGCATGCATGGCTGAGCCGCATTTGCCCGAACGCCAGTCCCCACTGGAGCCGGAATACCACCCGGGCTCGCATGGCAATTTCGAACATGGCGTCGATGTCATCCTGTCCGAGACGCGGCCGGGCTCGATCCTGCAGCTTGCCGCCTGGCCGGGCGAAGAGAAGCGACTGATCGAGGTTATTCGCAAGGTCACCGGTCTCGCGCTGCCCGACGGCGCCGGCGGCGGCGTGAACAGCGGCGCCCGCGCCGTCTTCGGCTTCGCGCCGGGGAAGTTCACTGTGGTGGATGAGGCTGAGGGCCTTGCTCAAGCCTTTGCCGGGTCGATCACGCCGGCCATCGGCACTCTCACCGACCTGTCGCATGGCCGTACCGCGATCCGCATCGCCGGCCCGAAGGCCGAATGGGTGATGGCGAAGTTCTTCGCCATCGACTTCGCCTTGCCGGCTTTCCCGCTCGGCGCCGGCCGCTCGACCAATCATCACGACATCTTCGCCCAGATCCAGCGCAGTGGCGCCGACCAGTTCGACATCTACGTCTTCCGCTCCTTCGCGCGCTCCTTCTGGAAGGCCTTATGCCACGCCAGCGAGGAAGTCGGTTACGAGGTGCAGTAGAGCACTTAAGGTGTGTTGAGATTCAGGTCAGGCCAAGGCCGGCTCACCTGAAAATCAACGCACCTTTGGTCCAGCCGCTATCTGGCACTATGGACGGCTACAACTGCTGCTTGAGGCTTGGGCCAGCAGGCGCGATAGGTAAGGAATCACGGGCGTTTGCCAGGCAAACGTCCGCTCAGTCAACCAATTCGACCATACCCTTCCATGACTGTTGAGACTTCGGCGACGGCCACGACCCGCTTTGCTCCGGCGGAGGGTCCGTCGATGCTGTTGCCGGCAACCGTCGCTTGCGGCGTGTTCATGACCAGCCTGGACCAGAACGTCGTGGTCACCGCGCTGCCCGGCATCGGCGAGAGCCTCGATCGTCCGCCAAGCCAGCTTGGGCTGCTGATCACCGTTTATCTCGCCAGCCTCATCGTCACCATGCCGCTCGGCGGCTGGCTGGCCGACCGCTTCGGACTGCGCAACGTCTATTGCTTCGCCCTGCTCGTCTTCGCCAGCGCCTCGGCCTTGTGCGGCCTTTCGGAAAACATCTGGATGCTGGTCGGCTCGCGCGCCTTGCAGGGCTGCGGCGGCGCGCTGATGGGCACGCTCGGCCAGGTCGTGATCCTGTCGAGCTTCCCGCGCGACCGCACGCTCAAGATCAACATGTATATTTCGCTGGCCGGCCAGTCCGGGCCGCTGGTCGGGCCGCTCGTCGGCGGCGCGCTGACCACTTACGTCTCGTGGCGCTGGATCTTCTATATCAACATCCCGATCGCGCTGACCGCGGCGCTGCTCGCCGCCTCGCTGTTTCCGACGACCACCAAGCCGGTGCGCACGCCGTTCGATTTTCCGGGCTTCCTGCTCGTCGGCAGCGGCATGGGGCTGCTGGTCTTCGGCATGGATTCGCTTGCGGCCAAGGATGCCGCGGGCAGCCTGATCGGCATCGAGCTTGGCCTGGCGATCGTCATCCTGGCGGTTGCCGCTTTCTACTGCCTGCGCGCCCGCAACCCGCTGCTCGACCTCAACCTGCTGCGCATCCGCACCTTTCGCATCTCCTTCCTCACCGGCGGCAGCCTCGACACGATCGGCCTCAGCTCCGTGGTCTTCCTGCTGCCGCTGATGTTCCAGCTCGGCTTCGGCATGAGCGCCGTGGAGGCCGGATCGCTGACCTTCGTCGCCGCGATCGGGTCCTTGATCATGCGCTTCTTCATGCCGCGGCTTTTGAACCGCTTCGGTTTCAGGCGCGTGCTGGTCACCAACACGCCGATCGTGGCTTCTCTGGTCGCCGGCTTTGCCCTGATGCAGGCGAGCACACCGGCCTGGATCGTTCTGGCCTACATCTTCACTTTCGGCGTCTTCCGCTCGGTGCAATGGGCCTCGACCGGCAATCTTTCCTATTCGGACATCGCGCCGGAGCAGCTCGCTCGCTTCAGCGCGCTCTATTACATCCTGTGGCAGCTTGCGGTGGCGATCAGCGTCGGCCTCGCGGCGGCGCTACTGTCGCTGCTTGCCGGCGGCGGCAAGGCCAGCGTCGACGACTATCGCATCCTGTTCGTCGTCGAAGGGCTGATCACGCTTTGCGCGCTGTCGGCTTACCTGCGGCTGACGCCGCGCGACGGCGCGCATGTCAGCGGCCACGGCGCGCATATGAGCACCGATTAGCTGGCCGAGAGATTCGGCGAGCGGGTTACTCCGAGAAAGTCACCCAGTCCTCGAGCGGCGCGCGGTCGGTGCGGAACTCATTTTCGGGCTTGGACGTGTCCTCGTAGCCGAGCGCCATGCCGCAGACGACGATCTCTTCGTCGGGAATGTTGAGCACCGGCCGGATCTGCCGATGGTAGGGCGCGAAGGCCGCCTGCGGGCAGGTGTGCAGCCCCCGGCCCCGTGCAGCGACCATGATGTTCTGCAGGAACATGCCGTAGTCGATCCACGAGCCCTGGTTCAGCCGCCGGTCGATCGTGAAGATCATGCCGACCGGCGCATCGAAGAAGATGAAATTGCGGTCGTGCTGCGCGCGCATCTTGTCGACCTCGCGCCGGCCGATGCCCAGCGCGCCGTAAAGCCCGAAGCCATTGGCGCGCCGGCGCGTCAGATATGGCTCGAAGAACTGGTCGGGATAATAGCGATACTCGTCCCACTCCGCCTTTTCGGCGCGAATGCCGGAATTGAGGATCGCATCGCTGATGCGCTGCTTGACCTCGCCCTTGGTCACATAGACGCGCCAGGGCTGCATGTTGGTGCCGGACGGCGCGCGCGCGGCCACCGCCAGGATCGCGCGGATCGTATCGTCATCGACCATATCGGGCAGGAAAGCGCGCACCGACCGGCGCGAGGTGATCGCCTCATCGACGATCTCCGCATCCGACGCGATCCGGATGTTCTTCTCAAGCATGGGTCGTCCCTTTCGGCATGGCCAGAAACCCACAACCCGGTTTCCTTGACGACCATCCGCAGACTATAAACTAAACTTGGTCTCCGACCGGGCGCCCCACTCGCCGCTCGTGCGCGAGCCTTTGCATCAACCGCCGAAAACGCGCAAGCAAATCTTGTGGCCTATGAAAATCTCCTTGATTTTTTCATGGTTTTACCCTCTCATGAAATTTTTCCGGATTTTTTCATGAGAGGCCTTTGAGCTCGACCACCGCCAGATCGGAGCAGGACAATGGCGACCGGCTGCTGGCCGGCGACATCCGCGCGCTGCGCAAGGCGCGCGGCCTCACGCTCAGCGAAATTGCGCTCAAGTTGGGCCGTTCGGTCGGCTGGGTCAGCCAGGTCGAACGCGGCCTCTCGGTGCCTTCGGTCGGCGATTTGCGCGCCTTCGCCGACCTCTTCGATGTACCGATCAGCCTGTTCTTCAGTCATGACGTGCCGGCCGAGGAAGAGCGTGGCGTGATCGTGCGCGCCGGCCGCCGCCGCGTCCTTGGCACAAGCGAATCGGGTCTGGTGGAAGAGCTTCTGTCGCCCGATCTCGGCGGTAGTTTCGAGGTGGTGCGCTCAGTCTTCGCGCCCGGCGCCGAGATGAAGACGGCGGCGCTTCGGCCGACCGAGGAGGCCGGATACATCGTCTCCGGACTGTTCGATATCGAGATCGCCGGCGTCTGGCATCGGCTTGGCGAAGGCGACTCGTTCCGCTTCGAGGGCAAGCCCTATCGCTGGCGCAATCCGGGCACCGAGCCGGCGGTCGTCATCTGGGTGGTTTCACCGCCGGTATATTGATTGAATTGGAGGAGAGAAACATGGCGGGTTTGCCGACCACGGCACGCGTGGTGATCATCGGAGGTGGCGTCGTCGGCTGCTCATCGCTCTATCACCTCTGCAAGGCGGGCTGGACCGACTGCGTGCTTCTGGAAAAGAACGAGCTGACCTCAGGCTCGACCTGGCATGCCGCCGGCAATGTGCCGACCTTCTCGTCGTCATGGTCGCTGATGAACATGCAGCGCTATTCCACCGAGCTTTACCGGGGTCTTGCCGAAGCGGTCGACTATCCGATGAACTACCATGTCACCGGCTCGCTCCGGCTCGCCCATACGAAGGAGCGCATGCAGGAATTTCAGCGCGCCAAGGGCATGGGCCGCTACCAGGGCATGGATATCGACGTCGTCGGCCTCGACGAGATCAAGCGCCGTTACCCTTTCATCGAGACGCATGAATTGAAGGGCGCGCTCTACGATCCGAGCGACGGCGACATCGACCCGGCGCAGCTGACACAGGCTTTAGCCAAGGGCGCGCGCGACATGGGCGCAAAGATCATCCGCTTCTGCCCGGTCGGCGGCGTGCGTCGCGAGAACGGCGAATGGGTGGTCGAAACACCGCAAGGCGAGATTCGCTGCGAGATCGTCATCAACGCCGCCGGCTACCGCGCCGCCGAGGTTGGAAAAATGTTCGGCCGCGCCGTGCCGATGATGGTGATGAGCCATCAGTACATTTTGTTCGAGGAGATCCCCGAGCTCGCCGCCTGGACGAAGGAGCAGGGCCATAAGCTGCCGCTGCTGCGCGACGTCGATACCTCCTACTACCTGCGCCAGGAAAAGAGCGGCATGAATCTCGGCCCCTATGAGCGCAATTGCCGCGCGCATTGGGCAACGCATAACGATCCGATGCCGGAGGATTTCTCCTTCCAGCTTTTCCCCGACGATCTCGACCGCCTCGAGCACTATCTCGCGGACGCCGTCGCCCGCGTGCCGATCCTCGGCACCGCCGGCCTGTCCAAGGTGATCAACGGGCCGATCCCTTACGCGCCGGACGGCAACCCGCTGATCGGGCCGATGCCCGGCGTGCCGAATGCCTTCGAGGCCTGCGTCTTCACCTTCGGCATCGCGCAAGGCGGCGGCGCCGGCAAGGTGCTGGCCGAATGGGTCACCGAGGGCCAGACCGAATGGGACATGTGGTCCTGCGATCCGCGCCGTTTCACCAGCTTCGCCTCGGCGCCTGACTATTGCGTCGCCAAGGGCATGGAGATCTACGGCAACGAATACGCCATCCAGTTCCCGCGCCATGCCTGGCCGGAGGGGCGCAATCGCAAGCTGTCGCCGCTGCATGAGCGCATCAAGGCGCTGGGCGGCCAGTTCGACGCCTATAATGGCTGGGAACGCGCCACCTGGTATGCGAGGCCGGGCGACGATACCTCCGAAGAAGCGACGCTCACTTTCCGACGCGAAGGGCCGTGGCACCGGGCCGTGCGGGAGGAATGCCTCGCCGTGCGCGATGCCGCCGGCATCCTTGATCTACCCGGCTTCTCACGCTTCAACCTCGAAGGTCCGGGCGCCGCCGACTGGCTGTCGCTGCAGGTCACCGGCCTTGTGCCGAAGCCTGGCCGCATCGGCCTCGTCTATTTCTCCGACGACAAGGGCCGCATCGTCACCGAAATGTCGGTCGTGCGTCACGGCGAGGACCAGATGACACTGATCACCGCCGCTGTGGCGCAATGGCATGACTTTGAATGGCTGAAGTCGCGCATGCCCGCAGACGCTGCCTTCACGCTGACCGACCGGACCGAGGAATACTCGACGCAAATCCTCGCCGGCCCGAACTCGCGAAAAATCCTGGCGGAGGTCTGCGACGCCGACTTGACCCTGCCCTGGCTGACGCATCAGGAAACGACCATCGCAGGACGCTGGGCAAAGCTGGTGCGCGTCTCCTTCGCCGGCGAGCTCGGCTGGGAAATCCACACCAAGGTTGCCGACACGACGGCCGTTTTCGACGCCGTCTGGGCCGCCGGCCAGAAGCACGGCCTGAAACCCTTCGGCATGTATTCGCTGGATTCGCTGCGGCTCGAAAAAGGCTACCGCGCCTGGAAGGGCGATCTGTCGACCGACTATTCGATCCTGCAGGGCGGACTCGAGCGCTTTGTCAAATGGGATAAGCCCGAGTTCCGCGGCAAGGCGGCCTTGCTCAATGAGAAGCAGCAAGGCGTGAAGAAGCGCTTCGTCACGCTGGTCGTCGAGAACCCCGGCGACTGCGACGCACCCTATATGTCGACGCTCTGGCATGACGGCAGGATCGTCGGCGAGACGACATCCGGCGGCTGGGGCCACCGTGTCGGCAAGTCGATCGCGCTAGGCATGCTGCGAGCCGATCTCACGGAGCCGGGCACGGCGGTCGAGGTCGAGATTTTTGGCGATCGCTTCAAGGCGGTCGTGCAGAAGGACGAGCCGCTCTGGGATCCGAAGAATGAGAGGCTGAGAGCTTAGAACCTTTCCCGGCCATGGCGGTCCATTCTGGCGGAGGAATTTTGTGACAAGATCAAGCGAAGAACCGCAGGGCGTACCGGCGGTACGCACAAGGGGCTTTGCGCCGGAATTGGCGCAAAATAGCCCGTCGGAATGCGGCCGATATGGTCGGGAAAGGTTCTAGAATGCCAAGACCATCGAAGCGCATTACCGGCATCGTGCCTTCCGGCAAGGACGGCTGGGAGGTCCATTCTGCCGCCTGGGCCCGTCAGCAGGCCGGTGAGGACATCATCATGCTGTCGGTCGGCGACCACGACTTCGACGCGCCTTCGGAAACGATCGAAGCCTGTGTCAACGCCGTGCGCGGCAGCAACCATCATTATACGCCGCTGCCCGGCCTGCCGCGCCTGCGCAAGGCAATGGCGGCGGCGTCCACCGCTTGCACCGGCATCGAGACGGAACCTGACGAGATCATCGCCACGCAAGGCGGCCAGGCAGCGCTTTACGCCGCCGTGCAGACCGTGCTCGACCCCGGCGACCACGCCATCGTCGTTGCACCCTATTACGCCACCTATCCCAACACCTTCAGCGCCGCCGGCGCGACTTTCACTGTGGTCGAGACGCCGGCCGAGGACGGGTTCCAGCCCCGCGCGGACATGATCCGCGCCGCGCTGAAGCCCAACACCCGCGCTATCCTGATCAACACGCCGAACAACCCGACCGGCGCCGTCTATTCCCGCGAACGGCTCGAAGAACTGGCCGCCATCTGCAGGGAGCAGGATCTGTGGCTGCTCTCCGACGAGGTCTACTGGACGCTCGGCGGCGGCGAGCACATCTCGCCGCGCTCGCTGCCCGGCATGGCCGAGCGCACGCTGGTCATCAACTCGATGTCGAAAAGCCATGGCATGACCGGATGGCGCATGGGCTGGCTGACCGGCCCGACAGAGATGATCCGGCTGCTCACCGACCTCAACCTAGTCACGACCTACGGCCTGCCGGCCTTCATCTCGATCGCCTGCGCCGAAGCGCTCGAGAACCACTATGGCGTGAAAGAGATCGCCGAG
The DNA here is from genome assembly GCF_004016445.2 of Mesorhizobium sp. M2E.F.Ca.ET.219.01.1.1. GTDB lineage: Bacteria > Pseudomonadota > Alphaproteobacteria > Rhizobiales > Rhizobiaceae > Mesorhizobium. The sequence goes on along the minus strand of NZ_SADT02000001.1, from coordinate 1,445,826 downwards.
CGCTACGCGGCGCGCCGCGCCCTGATGCTGGAGGCCGTGCGCGGCATGAACGACGTCACCGTGCACGGTTCGGAAGGCGGCATGTATGTTATGCTCGACATTTCGTCCATCGAACCTGACGACGAGAAATTCGCCTGGGGCCTGCTCGACAAGGAGAAGGTCGGCGTCATGCCGGGATCGAGTTTCGGCGAAGCCGCCGCCGGCCACATCCGCATCAGCCTCTGCCAGCCCGAGCCTATCCTAAAGGAAGCCGCACTTCGCTTGCGCCGCTTCGCCTCCAACTACCGCCGCGAGGCCGCATGACCAAGACTGTTCCCACAAAAGCCCGCGCCGTCATCATCGGCGGCGGTGTCTCCGGCTGCTCGGTCGCCTATCACCTGGCCAAGCTTGGCTGGACCGACATCGTGCTCTTGGAGCGCAAGCAGCTCACCTCCGGCACCACCTGGCATGCGGCCGGCCTGATCGGCCAATTGCGCGCCTCGCAGAACATGACGCGGCTGGCGAAATATTCGGCCGACCTCTACGTCAAGCTCGAGGCCGAGACCGATGTCGGCACCGGCATGCGCCAGGTCGGTTCGATCACCGTGGCGCTGACAGAAGAACGCAAGCACGAGATCTACCGGCAGGCCTCGCTGGCCCGCGCCTTCGACGTCGACGTGCGTGAGATTTCGCCGCGCGAGGTCAAAGAGATGTACCCGCATCTCAATGTCTCGGATGTGGTGGGCGCCGTGCACCTGCCGCTCGACGGCCAGTGCGACCCGGCCAACATCGCCATGGCGCTGGCCAAGGGCGCGCGCCAGCGTGGCGCGACCATCATCGAGAACGTCAAGGTCACCAAGGTTCATACGAAGAATGGCCGCGTCTCCGGCGTCTCCTGGGCGCAGGGCGAGGATCGGGGTACGATCGAGACCGATATCGTCGTCAACTGCGCCGGCATGTGGGCGCGCGAGCTTGGCCGGCAGAACGGCGTCACCATTCCCCTGCATGCCTGCGAGCATTTCTATCTCGTCACCGAGCCGATCCCCGGCCTCTCCCGCCTGCCGGTGCTGCGCGTCCCGGACGAATGTGCCTACTACAAGGAGGACGCCGGCAAGATGATGTTGGGCGCCTTCGAGCCGGTCGCAAAACCCTGGGGCATGGACGGCATCCGCGAGGATTTCTGTTTCGACCAGTTGCCCGAGGACATGGATCATTTCGAGCCGATCCTCGAAATGGGCGTCAACCGCATGCCGATGCTGGGCACCGCCGGCATCCATACCTTCTTCAACGGCCCCGAAAGCTTTACTCCCGACGACCGCTACTATCTCGGCGAGGCGCCGGAACTCGCCGGCTACTGGATGGCGACCGGCTACAATTCGATCGGCATCGTCTCGTCCGGCGGCGCCGGCATGGCGCTGGCGCAATGGATCAATGACGGAGAGGCGCCCTTCGACCTCTGGGAAGTCGACATCCGCCGCGCCCAGCCTTTCCAGAAGAACCGCCGCTACCTCAAGGAGCGCGTCTCGGAAACGCTCGGCCTGCTCTATGCCGACCATTTCCCCTACCGCCAGATGGCGACTTCGCGCGGCGTGCGCCGCTCGCCTCTGCACGAGCATCTCAAGGCACGCGGCGCCGTCTTCGGCGAAGTCGCCGGCTGGGAGCGCGCCAACTGGTTCGCCCGCGAAGGCCAGGAGCGCGAGTATCGCTATTCCTGGAAGCGGCAGAACTGGTTCGACAACCAGCGCGACGAGCATCTCGCGGTGCGCAACGGCGTCGGCCTGTTCGACATGACCTCCTTCGGCAAGATTCGCGTCGAGGGCCGCGATGCCTGCGCCTTCCTGCAGCGGCTCTGCGCCAACGACATGGACGTTGCGCCCGGCAAGATCGTCTACACCCAGATGCTCAACCAGCGCGGCGGCATCGAGAGCGACCTCACCGTGACGCGGCTGTCGGAGACGGCTTATTTCCTAGTCGTGCCCGGCGCCACGCTGCAACGCGATCTCGCCTGGCTGAGAAAGCATGTCGCCGACGAGTTCGTCGTCATCACCGACGTGACCGCGGCCGAAGCCGTCATCTGCCTGATGGGACCGGAAGCGCGAAAACTGATTCAGAAGGTCAGCCCGAACGATTTTTCCAACGAGGCCAATCCGTTCGGCACGTTTCAGGAGATCGAGATCGGCATGGGACTGGCCCGCGCCCATCGCGTCACCTATGTCGGCGAGCTTGGCTGGGAACTCTATGTCTCGACCGAGCAGGCGGCCCATGTCTTCGAAGCGATCATGGAAGCCGGCGCCGATGTCGGCCTGAAGCTCTGCGGCCTGCATACGCTGGATTCCTGCCGCATCGAAAAGGCTTTCCGCCATTTCGGCCACGACATCACCGACGAGGACAATGTGCTGGAGGCCGGCCTGGGCTTCGCGGTGAAAACGAGCAAGTCCGGTTTCATCGGACGGGACGCGGTGCTCAGGAAAAAGGAAGCCGGCCTGTCGCGCCGGCTGGTGCAGTTCCGCCTGAAGGACCCTCAGCCGCTACTCTTCCACAACGAGGCGATCCTGCGCGACGGCCGGATTGTCGGCCCGATCACATCAGGCAATTACGGCCACCACCTCGGTGGCGCGATCGGGCTTGGCTATGTGCCCTGCCAGGGCGAAAGCGAGGCGGACGTAGTGGGTTCTTCCTACGAGGTGGAGATCGCCGGCGAGCGGTTCGCGGCGGAGGCTTCGCTGAAGCCGATGTACGATCCGAAGGCGGAGAGGGTCAGGATGTGATCTCTTCCTTCTCCCCGTTCCACGGGAGAAGGTGCCCGAAGGGCGGATGAGGGGCAGCGCCAGCCTCTCGTAAGTTCGCGCCGCCCCTCATCTGGCTGCCGCCATCTTCTCCCCGTAGAACGGGGAGAAGAAAGCTAACCTCAAAACCGCTCCAGCTTCGCCCGCACCTTCCCCAAAAACGCCGCCCTCGTCTTCGGCGTGGACGAATCCATCAGATAGTGCGCCAGGAAGAACGTCTTGCAGCGCGTGGCGCACAGCGCACGCATGCCGCGCAGGATCGTCTTGCGGCCCGGCTGGCCGACGACGACGCTCCACCAGGTCGGCGCGCCGCAGGTGGTGATGACGCCGACCTTGGTCACATGCCGCATCAGCGACGTGATATGCCCCTTCCCGGCCGGCAGCTTAAACGCGATGTCGGTCGCCCAGACCCGGTCGAACCAGCCCTTCAGCATCGCCGGTAATCCGTACCACCAGGTCGGATAGATGAAGAGGATCGCCTCGGCCCACATAAGAAGGTCGAAGTGCGGCTTGAGCGCCGGATCCTCAGGCGCGCGGTCGTTGTAGAAACGCCGTTCCTCGCAGTTCATCACCGGATCGAAATTCTCTGCATAGAGGTCCAGTAAACGCACATCCCAGCCTCTTCGCGTCAGCACCTCGATCGCCGTGTCGCGGATCGCCGCGCAGTAGCTTTCGGGAACCGGATGGCAATAGACCACCAGCACGCGCATCAGAAGGCGTCCATTGTCGCCGCGACCTTTGCCATGAAGGCCTTGCGCGTCTCATCGGTCGAAAGATTCATCGAATAGTGCGCGAGATAGGAAACGGGAGCGCCGGGCCTGATGGTCGCTCGCAGCATGCGCTTGACGATCTTGCGTGGCGGGTCGCCCATCAGCATGGCGCGAAAGCGGCTGCCGCCATAGGTGGTGACGGCCGCCATTTTGCGGATGTTATGCAGCGTCGGCCGCACCTTGCCGTCGACCAGCTTGAACGACACGCCGGGCAGGAAGACGCGGTCGAAAAAACCTTTCAGGATCGCCGGATAGCCGTAGTTCCAGACAGGGAAAGACAGCACCAGCGCTTCGGCATTTTGCAGCCTTTCGACATAGCCGGCGACTGCGTCTGCAGGACTGCGCTGGTCGTGATAGCCGAGCCGCTCAGTCCGTGTCAGCCGCGGATCGAAATCCTCGGCATAGAGATCGCAGTCATCAATCGTATGACCCGCCGCGGAGAGCCGCTCGACGATCGTCCGGTGCAGGCCGGCGTTGAAGCTGGTCTCCACCGGATGCGCGTAGAGCACGAGGATGTTCATCAGCCCGCCTTTTGCAGGCCCTTGAACAGGAAGGGTTTGCCCGAGCGATAATCGTAGGCGGGGTTTTCCCAGGCGATCATCTTGCCGGGGTTGAGCAGCCCTTGCGGATCGGTCTGGCGCTTGAAGGCAAGCTGCACATCGTCCGTTCGCTTCATGCCTCCCTCCTCCAGCGTGTAGCGATGCGGGTTGAAGATCCAGCAGCCATTGTCCTCGTGGATGCGAATGATCTCATTGAGCCGCTGTTCCGTGGTGTAGCGCACCAGCGGCAGGCCGGCGGCGCCGATCGCGCCGTCGAAGCGGATGAACTCGAGATGCGCCGGCACCTCGTCGCCGAAACGGTCGACCATCGCCTTGACATGGGCGAGGTGATCCGGCGACGGGTAGCGTGTCTGCAGATAGGTGATCGTCGGATCGACCCGGATCGCGCGCAGCGTCGTGTGGTTCCAGGTCAGTTCATAGGCCGGCGGGAGCCCTTTGAGGTCGGTCTCCCGGTCGGCCTGGAACACGATCTCGCCCCTGGTGCTGCGCACGAAGGCGACAAAGGCGTCCATCGCATGCGGCGCGATCATGCAGACCACGATGCTCTGCTCGCGCCGGAAGAATTTCTGGTGCCGCTTGAAATAGTCGTAAGGGATAGGCGCGGCGATCGGCGTGATCAGCTTGGCCAAGATGCCGTCCTGCACGGCGAGGTCGTTGCCGAAGCCGGCCGCGTCCATGAAATCGTCGAAACCGACAATGACATCGATCCAGTCATAGGAGGCCGTCAACGGCATCTCGACCTCGGTGATGATGCCGTTGGTGCCATAGGCGTGCATGACCTTGAGCACCTCTTCGCCGGTCAGCTCCATGACGCGTGGCTCGGCCTCCATCGTCACGGTCCGTAGCCTGATGACGTTGCCGAGATCGCGCAACCCGCCCCAGCGGATCGAGCCGACGCCGCCCGAACCGCCGGCTATGAAACCGCCGATCGACGCGGTGTTGTAGGTGGAAGGCGACATGCGCAATTCCTGCGCCGAATGCGCCCGGGTCGCCTTGTCGATCTCGGCCAGCACGGCGCCCGGTCCGGTCACCACGCGTCCCGGCGCGATCGATTTGATCGCGTTCATCTCGGCGAGGTTGAGCACCACGCCCCCCGACAACGGCATCGCCTGCCCGTAATTGCCGGTGCCGCTGCCGCGCGGCGTCACCGGAACCCCGTGCCGATGGCATGCTGCAAGCACGCGGACCACCTCGTCCTCGGTCTTCGGTGTGACGATCAGGTCGCCTTTGACATGATCGAGTTGCGCCTTCAGCACCGGGCTGTACCAGTAGAAGTCGCGGCTCTTCTGCTGGACGATGGCCGGATGGTCGTCGATCTTGATCCCGTCGAGATCGCGCTTCAGCGCTGCGATATCCATCATCCCACCATCAATTCGTCGAGTTCGGCATAGTCGGGCAGTTGGCGTTCGATCGCCCTGCCCTCGCGCACCACGATGCGATCCGATTCGGGCCGCGACAGCAATTCGGTCCAGCTGCGTCCCTTGAAGACGATGAAGTCGGCGCTGCCGCCGGCGGCAAGCGTGCCGGCGCCGTCGAGCCGCATCACCTCGGCCGGCGTCGCCGCGACGGCCCTCGGCCAGTCGCCGACCGGATGGTCGAAATGCAGGATGCGCGTCGCCATCCGGTAGACTTCGAGCATGTCGAGATCGCCATAGGCATAGAACGGATCGCGCGTGTTGTCGGAAGCGACCGCCACCTTAATGCCGCGCGCCTTCATCTCATGCAGCAACGTCACGCCGCGCCAGCGTGGGGTGGTGTGATTGTTGCGCCGGTCCTGCAGATAGAGGTTGCACATCGGCAGCGACACCACGGCGAGCCGCGCCTTCGCCACCTTATCCAGCGTTTCGAGCACCTCAAGGTCCGGCTGGCGCGCCAGCGAGCAGCAATGGCCGACCAGGATGTTGCCTTCAAAACCGTTCCACAGCGAAGCCTCGGCGATCTTCTTCAGCGAAATGGCCGCGACGTCGTCGGTCTCGTCGGCATGGAAGTCGAGATCGAGCTCATGCTTGATGGCTTCAGCGAAAACCTGATCGAGCAGTTCCTCGAGGTCGGGCACCATATAGGTCACGACGCCGAGCACCCCCTTGGCCGCGGCGACGCGCTTGGCCAGCCGCTCGAACCAGGCCTTGTCGCGCACGCCTTCGATGCCGAGCAGGCAGGCGGCCTGCAGATCGATCCTGCCGCGCCATTTTTCGCGCATCGTCTCGAACACCGGCCAGGAGATCTCCTCCTGCGGCGGCACGCTGTCGAGGTGGGTACGCAAGGCCTTGGTGCCATGCGCGTAGGCCGAGCGCAGCGAGAAATCCATGCGTCGCGCGACATCCTCCGCGCTCCACCGCGCGGTGCGGTCGGCGCCAGTGGCGTTGAGCGCGCCCATGAAGGTACCGTCGGGATTGGGCTTTCGCGGCCAGATATGGCCCTTATCAATATGGGTATGACAGTCGACGAAACACGGCAGCACGATCCGGCCGCCAAGGTCGATTGCCTTGTCTTCTGCCTTCGACTTGGCTTGGGCGACAATGCTCGCGATCTTGCCGTCGGCAACGGCCATATCGGCAAGCGCGAAACCGTCCGCGTCGAACGGTGCTGCAAAGCCCGGCGTCAGCGACCGGTGAACGCGGGCATTGGCAAGCTGGTAGGAACCAGAGGCAGGTATCAAGATCCGGTCCTCTTTGCGATTTCCTCTGCGGCTCCAACCACTCTAGTGCTCCTGCTTGAGCGCGCTCTCGTGCCAGCGGCGCAGGATCAGATGCGACACCAGCGACAGCACCAGGAAGATTAATATGCCGGTGAGCGAGATCAGGATCAGCGCCGCGAACAGGCGAGGCGCGTTGAGCCGGTAGCCGGCCTCGATGATACGCGAGGCAAGTCCCGACGATTGCCCCTGCGCGCCTGCGACGAACTCGGCGACCACGGCGCCGATCAGCGACAGGCCGCCGGCGATCTTCAACCCGCCCAGGAAATACGGCATCGCTGCCGGCAGGCGCAGATAGCGCAATTGCTGCCAGCGCGTCGCGCCGTTGAGCTTGAACAGGTCGCGCAGGTTCCGGTCGACGGAGTTCAGCCCGAGCGTGGTGTTGGAAAGGATCGGGAAGAAGGCGACGATCCAGGCGCAGAGCAGCAGTTTGACGGTCTGGTTGTTCACATAGATGTTGATCAGCGGGAAGATCGCGACGATCGGCGTCACCTGCAGGACGATGGCGAAGGGGAAGAACGACATCTCCACCCATTTCGACTGCGCGAACAGCACCGCCAGCCCGACGCCGCCGATGACCGCCAGAGCCAAGCTGAGGAAGGTGATCCTGAGCGTCACCAGCAGCGAGGAGAACAACAGGCCGGCGTCGCTATGCAGCGTCTGCAGCACCACGCCCGGCCGCGGCAGGATATATTGCGGGATCTCATTCCAGACGCAGATACGGTCCCACAGCCAGATCGCCAGCACCATGATCGCCAGCGGCAGCACCCATTTGCCGATACGCTCAAGACGCTCCTGGCGGGCGCGGCGCGCCTCCTCGGGGTCGAGCTTCAATGCATTATCTTCAAAGGCCGTCATGGTGCGGTCCGGCGGTTGAGTTGATGGCGTTAACCAGCACATCCGAGGCCTGCCGGCAAAGCGCGGCATAGTCGGGCGAGGTCCGAAACACCTCATCGCGCGGATAGGGTGCGCTGATGGGGAGCTCGCCGAAAACGCGGCCCGGCCGCGCGGCCATGACGACGACGCGGCTGGACAGGAACACGCTTTCGAAGACGCTGTGGGTGACGAAGGCCACGGTGAAGCGCTCGTCCTGCCACAGCTCCAGAAGGTCGTTGTTGAGCTTGAAGCGGGTGATCTCGTCGAGAGCCGCGAATGGTTCGTCCATCAAAAGGATGCGCGGCTTGGTCACCATGGCCCGCGCGATCGAGACGCGCATCTTCATGCCGCCGGAAAGCTCGCGCGGCACGGCATTCTCGAAACCGTTGAGATGGACGCGCGCCAGCATCTCCATGACGGCGGGTTCGGCCTTGGCGCGCGACACGCCCTTCAGCCTCAATGGCAGCCAGACATTGTCGAAGACGCTCGCCCAAGGCAGCAGCGTCGGCTCCTGGAAGACGAAGCCGATGTTCGAGCGGTCGATCGAACCGCGCCAGTCGAGCTGGCCGGAGGTCGGCGTCGACAAGCCGGCGATCAGCCTGAGCGCCGTCGACTTGCCGCAGCCGGACGGGCCGAGCAGGCTCAGGAAATCGCCCTCGCGGATCGCCAAGTCGACCTTGCTCAGCGCCGTCACGCCATTGGAAAAGACCTTGCCGACATTACGCAGCGACAGCAGCATCGGGGCCTCGCCCGATGCCGCTTTCTCAGCCACTTTCTCCTGGATCATCTCAGGCAGGCCGCCTTACTTCTTCAGCTCCAGCCCAACGCCCTTGTTGATGAAAGCCAGCGTATAGGCCTTCTTGATGTCGAGGCCCGGCTGCGCGACCTTGGCCTTGACCATCTTATCGTAGAAACTCTGGATGCGCGCGTCGGTCATGGCGCCGATGCCGAGCTTTTCCGTATCGCCGGAATCGACGACGCCGAACTTCTTCAACTGCTCGATCGAAAAGGCGATCTGCTCGTCCGTCATGTCCGGATTGTCCTTCTTGATCATGTCGTTGGCGGCTTTGTTGTCGCCGTAAAGATAGTTGTACCAGCCCTTGGCCGAGCCATCGACAAAGCACTGCACGACCTCCGGCCGCTTGTCGATCGTGTCCTGCATCACCTCGACGGTCGTCGCGTAAGTATCCCAGCCATAATCGGCGAGCAGGAACTGGTTCGGCACGAAGCCGCCGGCCTTCTGCACCGCGAACGGCTCGGACGTGACATAGCCCTGCTGGATCGACTTCTTGTTGGCGATGAAGGGCGCCGGATTGAAGGTGTAGGGCACGCGCTTGGCGGGATCGAAGCCGAGCTCGGTCACCATCCACTGGAAGAAGGTCTGCGCGCCCTCGTCCCCGAGGATGTACTGGTCGGCGTTCTTGAGGTCTTCCCATTTGTCCAGCCCCTGCCCCGGCTGGGACATGATGACCTGCGGGTCCTTCTGGAAGTCGGCGGCGACGACACGCATCGGGATGCCCTGCTGCACCGCGTCGAAGGCCGACAGCAGATTGCCGCCCATGTAGAAATCGATCTTGCCGGCAAGCAGCATCGGCCGGCCGCTGACCTGCGGGCCGCCCTGCATGATGGTGACGTCGAGGCCGCACGCGGCATAGGTGCCGTCGGCAACGGCCTGGTAGTAGCCGCCATGCTCCGGCTCGGCCAGCCAGTTGGTGCCGAACGTCACCTTCTCGTTCGCGGCAGCAGCCAGCGTGCCCGCCACCAGCAAGGCGATCGAGCCCGCCAGGATCTTACCATTTCCGATCATAAACTCACCCTCTCTTGGCTCCGGCGCGCAGCGCGCTGGGCTCGACACCATTGGTTCAAGAAGCAAGACACATGCCACCGCCCGGGCCGCCCGCTTGCGCGGCAGTCATTGCCGAGACCGGAGGGGTCATGCTGTGCGCGAGGCATCGTGCCTATTTTTTGGACGCCTGTCCATAATCGCTCGGGCGGCATGCACCGCATCTTGAAGGTTTCATGAATCGAGCCTTAGTCTGCAGGCGCACAGGAGAATGCCATGCTGAAATACCTCGCCCCCAGGACTATCAAGCCGCCCTTCGCCCGTTACAGCCACGGCGTTGAAATACCCGCCGGAAAGCGGCTTGTGCTCTGCTCCGGTCAACTGGGCATCGGCGCTGACGACCATGTTCCCGAGGACGCAGGCGCGCAGGCCGAGCTTTGCTTCAAGAATATCGCCGCGATCCTGAGCGAGGCCGGGCTGACCTTGAACGACACCGTGCGCATCAACGCCTTCGTCACCGATCGTGCCCATCTGCAGCCTTATATGGACGTTCGCAACCGGCTCTTTTCCGATCCCGCGCCGGCATCGACACTGATGATCGTTTCCGGCTTCGCCCGTCCGGAGTTCAAGGTCGAGGTGGAGGTCTTGGCGGCGGGATAGCGTTGCCCGTAGCCAACAAGCGCATTACACCGAACGGAGCGGACGGCAGAGCAATCGGAGACCAAAGTGGCCAAAAAACGTGTGTGGTGGGGCGACTACCGGACGACAGAATATGCCTCGATCGACGCCGAAGCGACCATTGCCGTGCTTCCGGTGGCTGCGATCGAGCAGCACGGCCCTCACCTTCCGGTCTCGACCGACACCTCGATCATGGTCGGCATGCTGGAGACGGTGATCGCGCGCCTGCCCGACGATCTCGACATCCGCATCCTGCCGGTACAGGCGGTCGGCAAGTCGAACGAGCACCTGCATGCACCCGGCACCCTCACCCTGCCGGCGACCACGCTGGTGGATGCCTGGACCGAGCTTGGCCTGTCGATCGCGCGCGCCGGGGTCAGAAAGCTAATCATCGTCAATTCGCATGGCGGCAATGAAGAGATCATGGGCATCATCTCGCGCGAACTGCGCGTGCGCGCGAAGATGCTGTCGGTGAAGACGAGCTGGCAGCGCTTCGGCCGTCCGGCCGGCATGTACACCGAGCTCGAGGACCGTCACGGCATCCATGGCGGCGATGTCGAGACCTCACTGATGCTGCACTTCCGGCCCGACCTCGTCGACATGGGCAAGGCCGACAATTTCATCTCCAATGTCGCCCGCGCCGAAAAGGAATTCGCCCTGCTCCGCCACACCGGAACGCATGCCTTTGCCTGGATCGCCAGCGACCTCAACCCCAACGGCGTGGTCGGCGATGCCTTGATCGCCACGGCCGAGAAGGGCCGGCTCACCGCCGAGCATCAGGCAGACGGTTTTATCAGCCTGGTCAAGGATGTGCGTAAGGCGAAGCTGACCGACTGGCTGTCGTAGCGGTGCGTCCGCTGTGATCTAAGCTTCGATCCCCAATTCGAAGGGGACTCCTTCGAATGCGTCGGCACCGCGCCCGATCGCCTCGATCGCCGCGATCATGCGGCCGTCGCGCTGAAGCAATGTGTCGGCAACCGCGATCAGCCGCGGATTGGGTGTCGCGGTCGGCGAAAGAAAGCGCAGCGTCTTGGCGAGTTCCATCTCGTCACGCTTCGGCGCCAGCGCCGCCGCAATGATATAGGCCGAGGCGGTCGAGCGGCTGACGCCGGCATAGCAATGCACGACCAGCGGCTTCACGCGGTCCCAACGATAGGCGAAATCGAGCAAGGCGCGGACATGCTCCTCGCCCGGCATCGTCATGCCTTCCTGGGCGACGGCGATATCGTGCATGACGAGGTGCAGATGGTTTTCCGCCAGGATCGAAGCCGGACGGACCACTTCGGTGCCGGCGGCAAGCAGCGACAGCAAGCGCTGCGCACCGGTCCTTGCCACGGTTTCGTCGACCTTCGACAGCGAACAGACATGGATCATTGTCCGGACTCCTTCGGCGCATCCTCGCGCCGCACGGCCCAAGCGGCAAGAGCGCTTTCAAGGCGCTGCCATTCCGCCTCGCTGCCCGGCAAGCCGACACGCAGCACTCCAGGCCGCTCGGCAAAATGCCGGACCAGCACGCCGTGCTCTCCGAGCACCGAGAACAGGCTCTGCGCCTCGGCAAACGACAAATAGCGGAACAGGCTGGTACCGCCGGCGACTGGCACATCGAATCGGCCAAGCAGGACGTCGAGCCGCCCGGCATCTTGCGCCAGGCGTTGGCGCATATCGGCCTGCCACGCCGTGTCGGACAGCGCGCGGATGCCATATTCGAGCGCCGGACCGGCCACCGCCCACGGCCCGAGCTGCGCATCCAGCCGCTCGGCAATCAGCGGGTCCGCCAGCGCGAAGCCCAGTCTCACCCCGGCAAGGCCGAAGAATTTGCCGAACGAGCGCAGCACGACAATGCCGCCCTCCCCGACATCCCCCGCCAGGCTTTGTTTGACCGGGCCGACATCCATGAAGGCCTCGTCGACGACGAGCAGCCCGCCCTTGGCACGAAGCAGCGCCGCGAGCTCATGCAGGCGCGGCTTTTCGATCACCCGCCCGTCCGGATTGTTGGGATTGACCAGCACCGCAAGATCCGCGTCCGCCAGCGCGTCGAAATCGCTGACCTCCGCAACCGCATGGCCGGCTATCGCAGCAGCCCGGGCATGTTCGGCATAGGTCGGGCCGAGCACCAGCGCCCTACCGGGCCGCAGCAGCGAAGCCACACGCGGCAGCAGAATCTGCGTGCCGGGCGCCGCCGCCACATGCGCCACAGATGGCGCGCCATAGGCCGCAGCCGCAATTTCGGCCAATTCGCGCAGTTGTCCTGCCTCCGGCAATCGGGTCAGGGCGGTGGCGGGCAGTTCGAAAAGCGGATAGGAGTGCGGGTTGATACCTGTCGAGAGGTCCACGAAAGGTTGTGGCGCATGAGGAAAAAGCGCGCTTGCCCGGCCAAGGCTGCCGCCATGATCAACCGCCGCGATCGCGCCGCTTAGAAGCTTCATGTCTGTCCTGATCGCTTTCCTGTCACTCGCCGTCGAACGGGTCCTCGGCTATCCGGACTGGCTGTTCAACGCTATCGGCCATCCGGTCACCTGGATCGGCAGGCTGATATCCTTTCTCGATCGCCGGCTCAACCGCGCCACAGATTCCGACGAAATCCGTCGCCGCCAGGGCGTGCGGGCGTTGCTCATTATTTTGCTGGTGCCTGGCCTCATCGGCCTTGCGCTGCATGTCCTGCTCTGGCTGATGTTCCCGACGGGTCTGGTCATTGCCGCCATCCTCGGTTCCTCGCTGCTGTCGCAGAAAAGCCTCGCGGAGCATGTCGAGGAAGTTGCCGACGCGCTGGAGACTGGCGGCCTGACGCTTGGCCGCATCGCCGTCTCGCGCATCGTTGGCCGCGACCCCGAAAAGCTCGACAAAGCGGGCGTTGCCCGCGCCGCAATCGAAAGCCTGGCCGAAAACTTCTCCGACGGCATCGTCGCGCCTGCCTTCTGGACCGGGATCGGTGGTCTCGCCGGCGGCGCTGCCTACAAGGCCGCCAACACCGCCGATTCGATGATCGGCCATCGTACGCCGAAACACGAAGCCTTTGGCCGCGCCGCCGCCCGATTCGACGATCTGATCAACCTGCCAGCATCGCGGCTCACCGGCCTGCTCATCGTCCTGGCGGCCTTTCTGGTCTCGGGCGCCGATCCGCGCGCCGCCTGGCAGGTGATGCGGCGCGACGCCAGGAAACACCGCTCGCCCAATGCCGGCTGGCCGGAAGCCGCGATGGCCGGCGCGCTGGGACTTTCCCTCGCCGGACCCCGCAGCTATGGCGGCGAGGTCGTAGAGGACGCCTATATGGGCGAAGGCGGCCGCCGCGAGGCTGAGAGCACCGACATCCGCCAGGCGCTGAAGCTCTATCACGTCGCCGACTGGCTGCTGCTTGGCCTGTTCGCGGTGCTGTCGGCGATCGTGATCTATCTGACCATTTTGCTCACTCAGTGACTTGTCAGCCCGGTTTGCCAAGAGACACGGACTTCCTTTGCATTTGGGTCGGTAGCGGCACCAAATCTCTTGATCACATAACCGCCGACGGCCGCTGACGAGGATTTCAGGACAGGCTCAATAGCGATGAAAAGTTTCTCGGCATCTGGCCCATACAAATAGAGGGTACATCTACCCCCACCGAATTCGTCACCGTCGAACTCGCCGACGCCCGCATCCGAAACGGCCTGATGCAACTGATCCTCCAGAACTTGGATGGATTGTCGCTCTTGCGGCGTTCCAAACCGATCGCCGCTCAGGAGAAGATAAACAATTACCGCTTGTTCCAACGGACACTCCCAACGGCGGCGGCTAGAACTCGATCCCCTGCTGCGCTTTCACCCCAGCGGAGAAATGGTGCTTGGTCAGTCCCATTTCGGTGACGAGATCGGCCGCTTCGACGAGCAGCGGCTTGGCGTTGCGGCCGGTGACGATCACGTGCAGATCGCCCCGGCGCGCCTTCAGCGCCGCGACCACTTTTTCCAGGTCAAGATAATCGTAGCGCAGCGCGATGTTGAGCTCGTCGAGCACCACGAGGCTGATCGACGGATCGGCCATTAGTTCCAGCGCCTTGACCCAGGCCGCTTCAGCGGCGGCGATGTCGCGTTTGAGATCCTGGGTCTCCCACGTGAACCCCTCGCCCATCGCATGCCAGACGACGCGGTCGCCGAAGGCCGCGAAGGCGTCCTTCTCCCCTGTATGCCATTTGCCCTTGATGAATTGGACGACGCCGACGCGCTTGCCGTAGCCGAGCATCCTCAGCGCCAGGCCGAAAGCCGCCGTGGTCTTGCCCTTGCCCGGACCGGTGTTGACGATCAGCAGCCCCTTTTCGATCGTCTTGCCGGCGACTTCGGCATCCTGCACCGCCTTGCGCTTGGCCATCTTGGCGCGATGGCGCTCGGCGTCCTTTTCCTCGATTTCGGCCATGTCATTTCACCTTGAGCGGCAGCCCCGCCACCATCATGAAAACGCTGTCGGCTGTCGCCGCGACCTTCTGGTTGAGCCGGCCGGCGGCGTCGCGGAAACGGCGCGCCAGCGCATTGTCGGGCACGATGCCGAGCCCGACCTCGTTGGAAACCACGAACCAAGGCCCGCGCGGCCGCGACAGCACGTCGGCCAGCCGCCGGCATTCGGCCTCGACATCATGCTCGGCCAGCATGTGATTGGTGAGCCACAGCGTCAGGCAGTCGATCAGCACAGGTTCGTGATTCGGCAAAGCCTCGATTGCGCCCACCAGGTCGAGCGGAGCATCGACGGTGACCCAGCCTTCGCCACGCCGCGACCGGTGCAGCGCGATGCGCTCGCGCATCTCGTCATCATAGGCCTGCGCCGTGGCGATGTAGGCCCAGGGCGCTGCATAGGCGGTCGTCAGGCTCTCGGCATGCGAGCTCTTTCCCGAGCGCGCGCCGCCCAGGATGAAGGTCAGTCTCCGATCGGAAGTTTTGTTGCCGCTCGCGGCTGTCGCGCCGGTCATTCCCTGCCTTTTGCCTTCGGATAGATCCTGTCGCGGCCCGAAGCCGACGGCGCGCGACCTTAGGCGGAACCGCTATGGCCGGCAAACCAAATTCCGCCGTGTCCAGGCGCGATTGCGGCAATGCTTTCGATGCTACGAAGCCGCAATCCGGGCGGCGACGAGCTGCTGCAGCCGCCACAGATGCGCGTCATGGATACCGCGCTGCTCGAGGTTTTTCACCGTGTTGTAGAGATAATCGGCGCCCGAGCCCCAATGGCCGCAGGACGTCGCAAGCCTTTCGACGACCTCCTCCTCGGTGAGCGGGCCGGCATAGGTAGTGCCCTGCCGGTTGATGACGAAGGCCAGCGCCCGCAACGGACCGGCATCGCTCATCATATTGAGCAGGCGCGGATGATAGCTGGTCGGCTTCAGCGTCACCTCGCGCCGCAGGATCTTGTCGAGTTGCGCGCGCCTGTTGCCGTCGCCGATCCGAAAGGCGACGCCCTTGCACTGCCCGCCGCGGTCCAGCGCCATCATCAGGCCCGGACTTTCCTTGGTGCCGCGCCAGCGCGTCATCTTCATGCAGAAGGATCTGTGCCAGCCACGCAGCAGAGCCACCCGCTCCTCGACATGCTCGATCTCTGGCTTCCAGATCAGGGAGCCGTAGCCAAACAGCCAAAGCGGTTCGTTGGCGGGAAGCTGCGACTCGAGCGTACGCGCCATTGCGTCATAGTCGGCGTCATCCAGATGCGCAGCGTCAGGATCGGGCCCGCTATCCTCGACAACGCGAAAGCAGCGGGCGACCAGTTCCTCGGTAAGCGACATGGTTCTTGGCAGCATGCGCGCGACCTTAAGGTTCTCGCGCGGCCGCCACAATGCGCCAGTGCCGGCAATTGACAACAGCTTTGCCCGGGTGTCGGCTGTCGTCACCCGGGAGAAGCCGATGCAACCCAATCCGAGCGAACGCGACCCTTACAACGGCCTGACCGGCCTCCACCCGACCTTGCCGTCGGCGGCCTATTGGGACGCCGATGCCTACCGGCGCGATCTGGACGCCATCTGGTATCGGAGCTGGCTGATGGTCTGCCGCGAGGCCGACATCGCCGAGCCTCTTGCCTTCCGAACGGTGCGCATCGGCAGCCAGGAGATCGTCGTGCTGCGCGACGAGACCGGCGCCTTGCGCGCCTTCCACAACACCTGCCGGCATCGCGGCTCGCAGCTTTGCCAGGAAGGCACCGGGCGGCTGAAGGCCAGGCTGCTCACCTGCCCCTACCACGCCTGGTCCTATTCGCTGCGCGGCGATCTCGTGCGCGTGCCGTCGAAATCGCTGCCCGAGGGCTTCGACAAGACCGATTATCCGCTCTATCGCGTGGCGCTCTCGGTCTGGCGCGGCTTCGTCTTCATCAACCTCGCCGAGGAACCCGAGGACTCAGTGGAAAGCTCATTCGATCGCGCCTCCGGCGATCTTTCCAACTGGCCGCTGGAAACGCTCATCGCCGGTCATAGGCTGACCAAGGTGATGAACTGCAACTGGAAGATCTTTTGGGAAAACTTCAACGAATGCCTGCACTGCCCGGGCGTCCACAAGGATCTGTCGCGGCTGGTGCCGATCTATGGCCGCGGGCTGATGGCAAGGCATGACGATCCCGAATGGGCGCGTCACGCCGACAATGACGATCCGGAATTCTCGGGTCGCCTGCGCGCCGGGGCCGAAACCTGGTCGCGGGACGGCCACGTCCATGGTCCGGTCTTCCCGAGCCTGACTCCGGCCGAGCGCACCGCCGGCCAGACCTACGCCACCTCGCTGCCCTCGATGTTCATCGTCGGCCATGTCGACTACATGCGCACCGTGCGGCTCGCCCCGCTCGGCCCCGAGCAGACCGAGCTCACCG
The DNA here is from genome assembly GCF_004016445.2 of Mesorhizobium sp. M2E.F.Ca.ET.219.01.1.1. Lineage (GTDB taxonomy): Bacteria > Pseudomonadota > Alphaproteobacteria > Rhizobiales > Rhizobiaceae > Mesorhizobium. The sequence continues at coordinate 1,428,901 of NZ_SADT02000001.1, read as the reverse complement.
CCGAATGGCTGTTCGCGCCGGACGCGCTGGGCAAGACCGATATCGACAACATCGTGGCCTTCGGCACCCAGGTGCTGGAGGAGGACGCCGCGATCTGCGAGGTCAACCAGAAGGGTCTGCGCTCGATGCGCCACGAGGCGGGCGTGCTGATGCCGGAGGAATACGATCTACACCGCTTCCACGATTGGGTGCGTGGCCGTCACGCAGCCTTCAAAACGCCTTCGGCAGATAGCGCCAGGTGACGAAGCCACAGAAGGCGGCCAGGATGCCGAGCGTGACGAACACCGATCCCAGGCCGAAGAAGGTGAGCACAACCGAATAGACGAGCGGCGGCGTCAGTTCGGAGAAATCGAGATAGGTGCGGTAGACGGCCGCCATCTGGGCTTTCTCGTAGGAGCGCACTGAGCGCATAAAGGCTGTCGAGCCGAGCGCGTCGAGGGCGATGGTGAAGAGCGCGCCGCAGAGCAGCAGCGCGGCCGTGAGCAGCGGTGCGGCCTCGCCGATGCCGCCCGCCGCGAACAGCATGGCAGCCATGGCGAAATAGGCGAAAGTCATGACCCGCCTTCCGCCGAAACGCCTGCCCGCCCTGCCCCAGAAGATCGCCACGAATAGAAGCGCGTTGCCGGCCGAAACCAGCAGGCCGCCGGCAAGCTTGCCCTCGCCGGTGATCACCATGAATAGCGGGCCATAGACGAAGAATGTCGTCCAGAAGCAGGAGCGGCCGAAGGCGATCAGCCAGGCAAGTCTCAGCCTCGGCTGCTTCACGAAGCGGCCGATATTGGCCAGCGGATTGGCGGGGCGCGATTTGCCAGGCCGGATCGACTGGTTGTCGCTCAGCCGGTAGAACCAGAACAGGCAAAGCAGCGCGAACGCAAACACCACGACCGCGCCATGCGCGGCATAGATGCCGAAATGGGTGTAGAGGAAGATGCCGAGCGTCGGCCCGCCGGTCCAGGCAAACATCGACCAGGCCATGCGCAGCGATTCCGCCTGCATGAAGTCGGTCTTGCGGATGTGGTCCATGATGTAGAGGTTGAGCGTGATCGACAGCGCGCTCGCCCCCATGACGCGGCAGAGCATGCCGGCAATCTGTCCGGGCAGCGTGTGGGTGACGAAGAAGGCGGAGCCGATCGCCAGCAGCACGCAGCCGGCCGTGTAGACCCAGCGTCGCGCGAAGCGGCGGATGAGCATCGGCATGAACAGCGTCACCGAAAGGCCCATCAGCGACACGATGGTGTAGAGGATCGAGACGATCCGCTCATTGTGCAGGATCTCGTAGGCCTGGATCGGGATCACGCTGGAGATGGTGGCGCGGGCGAAGGATTCCACCGCGTAGAGCGAGGCGAAGGTGCGCGCATCCGCCGGCCGCAGGGCCGGAAGCCAGATCGGATGGCGCACATGGGTGGACATCGGCCCTCCGGGACGTGAATCGCAATGCATGTCGCCCAGAAGTGTGCTGCGGTTCTGGGGCAACGACATGCATCCAAACTTTGCCAAATCTGGCCGGACCAGCCGCCGGCCAGTAGCAGGAAACCGACCCCCGGGGGCCGAAAAGCGAAGCCTGCCAAAGGCTTTCCGCCACTGGCCTAAAGCGAAATTTTCATGGCTGCCATGAAACGCATTGAGGGCCGCCTGCTTCTGTCGCCGGCTTGAACCGTGATAGTCGTTTGGCACGACTGAATCGGATTGCCAGACGATGAGCCTTCAAACGACGAGCGAACCCGTTCAGGACGCGCCCAAGCAGGGCCGCATCGCCGCCTTCGACATCCTGCGCGGCATCGCGCTGATCGCTATGGCGAGCTACCACTTCACCTGGGATCTCGAGAACTTCGGCTATACCGCGCCCGCGCTCACCGCTTTCGGCTGGTGGAAGTTCTACGCGCGCTGCATCGCCTCGACCTTCCTGTTCCTGGTCGGTGTCAGCCTGTTCCTCGCCCATGGCAGGAAAATCCGCTGGCCGAGCTTCTGGAAGCGCTTTGCCATGGTCGCCGTGGCGGCGATCGCCATTTCGGCGGTCACCTATCTCGTCACGCCGGACGGCTTCATCTTCTTCGGCATCCTGCACGAGATCGCGTTGGCCAGCCTGCTCGGCCTCGCCTTTCTCAGGCTGCCCTGGCTGCTGACGGCAATCATCGCGGCCGCCGTCATCGCGACCCCGTACTATCTGCGGTCGGAATTCTTCGATCATCCGGCGCTGTGGTGGGTCGGCCTTTCCGCCACCAATCCGCGTTCCAACGACTATGTGCCGCTCTTTCCCTGGTTCGGCGCAGTGCTTGCGGGCATCGCCGCGGTCAAGCTCGCTTCCGCGTCTGGCCTGCTCGCCCGCTTGGGAACATGGGGGCCCGGCCGCTGGTCGAACCCGCTGACCTTCATCGGTCGTCACAGCCTCGCCTTCTACCTCATCCACCAGCCGCTTCTGTTCGGCTCGGTCTGGCTGTTCTCGCAAGTCATGCCCGCCGCCCCCCAAGACAAGGAAGCCGGCTTCCTACCGGCCTGCCAGGCGCAGTGCGAACAGCAGCGCGACAGCAAGTTCTGTACAAGCTATTGTGGCTGCATGCTGGACACGTTGAAGGGCGAAGGGTCTCTCGACAAGCTCTACGCCAACGACCAGTCCAGCGTCTGGAAATCGCATCTGGCCGACCTTGCGGAAACCTGCACCGCAGCGACCGAGGACCAGAGGGAGGGAGGGCAGCAATGACAGGCATCGCAAAGCCCAGACACGGGATCATTCCCTGGCCGCCGGTTATCTATGTCGCGGCGATCGCGGCGAGCATCGTGCTCGGCATCCTCTACCCGCTGCCCTGGATCGGCGACATTTTTGGCGATCTCATGTTCGGCGTCGGCTGGGTAGCGCTGTTCGGCGTCGCCATGCTGTGGATCACCGCGATCCGCGCCATGTTCAAGGCCAGGACGACGCTCGACCCCAATGCCGAGCCCGATCATCTGGTGACGTCCGGTCCCTTCGGCATCACCCGCAACCCGATGTATCTCGCCAACACGCTGCTCTTGATCGGCGTCGCCTTCATCACCGGCATCGCCTGGTTCCTGATCTTCGCCTTCCTTGCTGCCTTCGCCACGCAGAAACTGGCGATCGAGAAGGAGGAAAAGATCCTGACGGCGAAGTTCGGCAAGAAATACCGCGACTATGCAAAGAGGGTGCGGCGCTGGATCTGAGCGGGTTTAGGTATTCACGCCCAGTTCCGCCAGCCGCTCCACGCAGGACTCCTCGGCCTGGTCGAGCTCGGCCAGCGTCTCCTCCAGGTCGCGGCGCTTCTGGCGCAGGTCCTCGCGCTTTTCCTCGATGCGCCGAATCATTAGCTTGAGCTGGCCGACCTCGCCGGGCGGCTCCTTGTACATCTGGATGATCTCGCGGATCTCGTTGATCGAGAAGCCGAGCCTTTTTCCCCGCATGATCTGACGGATAAGATGCCGGTCGGACGGTCGAAACAGCCGCGTGCGGCCGCGCCTTACAGGCTGCACCAGCCCTTCGTCCTCGTAGAAACGCAACGTCCGCGTCGACACGTCGAATTCGCGCGTCAGCTCGGTGATCGTATAATATTCCCGCATTCCCGCTCCCAAAGTCCGGACACCGCCGCTTGGAGCGTCGCCCTTCCCGCCAATCAGACCCTTCCGTGCCGGAATCGGCACATGACCCCGGGGCAACCTCGCACGGCATTTACGTAAAAGTCAATTAACGCCGCCGTGTTTGATTTAGGGCACTCTAAACCACCACGTCGCCAGCCCAAGGAAGGCGAAGAAGCCGACGCAGTCGGTGACCGTGGTGACGAAGACCGCCGAGGCCACTGCCGGATCGATCTTGAAACGGTCGAGAACCAGCGGGATCAGGATCCCGGCAAGTGCGGCGGCAAACATATTGATGATCATCGCCGCCCCGATGATGCCGCCCAGATTGGCGTCGCGGAACCAGAAACCGGCGACCATGCCGATCAGCACGGCAAACACCACGCCATTGATGAACCCCACGCCGAGCTCGCGGCGGATGATGCGGGCGGCGTTGTAGATGTCGAGGTCCCTGGTCGCCAGCGCGCGCACGGTCACCGTCATGGTCTGCGAGCCGGCATTGCCGCCCATGCCGGCGACGATCGGCATCAGCACGGCCAGCGCCACGATATGCTCGATCGTATGGTCGAACAGGCCGATGACCGAAGCGGCCAAAAAGGCGGTCAACAGATTGACCAGCAGCCACGGCACGCGCGAGCGCGACGTGGCGAGCACGGTATCCGACAGCTCTTCGTCGCCGACGCCGCCCATGCGCAACAGGTCTTCCTCCGCCTCCTCCTGGATGACGTCCACCACGTCGTCGATGGTGAGCACGCCGACCAGCCGCCCGTTCTCGTCGACCACGGCGGCGGAGAGCAGATTGTATTGCTCGAATTCCCGCGCCGCCTCTTCCTGGTCCATTGTGGCCGGGATCGCATGCAGCGTCTCATGCATGACCTCCTCGACCTTGACCGCGCGCTTGGTGCGAAGAATCTGGTCGAGGTCGATGGCGCCGAGCAGCTTGAAGCTCGGGTCGATGACGAAGATCTGGCTGAAGCGATCGGGAAGGTTCTTGTCCTCGCGCATGTAGTCGATGGTCTGGCCGATCGTCCAGAATGGCGGCACGGCGACGAACTCGGTCTGCATGCGCCGGCCGGCGGTCTCTTCCGGATAATCGAGCGCGCGCCGCAGCCTGATCCGCTCGGTGAACGGCAGTTGCGACAGGATCTCGTCCTGGTCTTCCTGGTCGAGATCTTCCAGAATGTAGACGGCGTCGTCGGAATCGAGCTCCTGCACCGCCTGCGCGATCTGCGCGTTGGGCAGATTGTCGACGATGTCCATGCGGATCGCTTCGTCGACCTCGGTCAGCGCGGAGAAGTCGAAATCGGAGCCGAGCAACCCCACCAGCGCGCGGCGCTGTTCGGGATGCAGCGCCTCCAGCACGTCGCCGAGTTCCGACTGGTGCAGGTCGTCGACTTCGCGCTTGAGGGTGATCGTGTCGCGGTCGGCGATCGCCGCGCCGATCTGGGCAAGGAAGGCGGCGCGCACGGCGCCGTCCTCGCCATAGATGTCGGCGTGATGCTCATCGGCGTGCGCGGGGCCGGTCATCTCTCTGTCCTGGCCTTCCACCGGCGCCTCCCGCCAACAGGGATTCGGAAAGGGTTCAAAATCAGGTCTAGCGCATGACTCCAAGAACGGGAAACCGCTTTCGGAGAAATCCCAGACCTTTGCGGCAGATAGCGCGGCATTAGGATTCGTCTTGGGAAGATGTCACGCTAGAGCCCGGAATAGCCGAAGAAATATCGCGGCGATCTTGCCCACGGAGTCGCTGGCTCACTATGCGTCGCGGCTGTGACAATCCCTCCAGCCGACGCGACAGCGCATGTCGCTGGGGAAAGAGCACCCCTTCCCCGTTGAGGCAGAATTGTCATGATCGACGATCCAGCAGGATCAGCGCAATCGCCAAACGCTCCGAGGACAAACGCTGCCCTTGAACATCAAGTCTGGAAAGACGAGCGAAGGAACTGCCGAGCGGCGCGTTCGCGTCGTCGTCGCCGAACGCAATCCTTTCGTCGTTTCGGCGCTGCGTGAAATGCTGGAATGCGACGGCCGCTTCGATTTGCTCGGGACCATGCACAGCGGCGCGCAGTTCCTGGAACTGGCCGCCGGCACACAGTTCGATGTCGCAGTCGTCGGCTGGAAGCTCGCCGACATGGATGGCGCCGATGTGCTCACGGAAGTTCAGAGCCGCCAGCTTGGCGTGCGCATCACCGTTTTCTCCAACGACCACGACATCGGCATCCTGAAGCAATGCGTGCGCCTAGGCGCTCAAGGCTATTGCTTCCAGTTCGACGATCCGCCGGTGATCTTCGAGACGATCCTGGCCGTCGCGCATGGCCGCATCTGCATCCCCTATATCGACATCAACAAGGTCAACGACACGCCTCTATCCCGGCTTACCGTGCGCGAGCGCGAGTTGCTGGCGGTGCTGTCCGACGGCTGGACCAATTTGCAGATCGCCACGCGCACAGGGATTTCCGAGAACACGGTGAAGTACCACCTGAAGAATCTCTACGATAAGCTCGACGTGCGCAACCGCGCCATGGCCGTCGCGCTCTATTCCAGCGAGAAGCGCCGCAACTCGAAATCGCCTATCGGGTAGGCCGCCGAGGTCGCCAATCGGGTAGGACCATCCCACCCGCAAGGGCCAACAACTTACCCGGCAAGGTGTTGTTGGCGAGCCTGTTCAAAATGAGAATTCCTCCACAATCCCAACGATCGGAGGAGTTTCGCGCATGGCTGGGTTCACGCATCTTTTCATCCCGGGGCCCACCAACATTCCCGAGCAGGTTCGGCAGGCCATGAACCTGCCGATGGAGGATATGCGCGCCTCCTCCTTCCCCAACCTGACGCTGCCGCTGTTCGAGGACATCAAACGGGTCTTCAAAAACGAGACCGGCCGCGTCTTCATCTATCCTTCCTCCGGCACCGGCGCCTGGGAAGCGGCGATGACCAACGTGCTCAGCCCCGGCGACAAGGTGCTGATGTCGCGCTTCGGCCAGTTCTCGCATCTGTGGGTCGACATGGCCGAGCGCCTCGGCTTCGAGGTCGACGTCATCGACTGCGAGTGGGGCACCGGCGTTCCGCTCGACCTCTATGCCGAGAAGCTTCGCGCCGACAAGGCGCACCGCATCAAGGCCGTCTTCTGCACCCAGAACGAGACCGCGACCGGCGTCACCAGCGACATCGCCGGCTGCCGCGCCGCGCTCGACGCGGCGAACCACCCAGCGCTCCTTTTCGTCGACGGCGTCTCCTCGATCGGCTCGATCGATTTCCGTCAGGACGAATGGCGCGTCGACTGCGCCGTCAGCGGTTCGCAGAAGGGCTTCATGCTGCCGGCCGGTCTCGGCTTCCTGTCGGTCAGCCAGAAGGCGCTTGCCGCTTCGCGGGTCGCGACGCACCGGCATTGCTACTTCTCCTTCGAGGACATGATCCGCACCAACGACACCGGCTATTTCCCCTACACGCCGGCGACGCAGCTGCTGCGCGGCCTGCGCGCCTCGCTCGACCTCATCGCTGAGGAAGGATTGGAAAACATCTTCGCCCGCCACCATCGCCTCGCCGAAGGCGTGCGCAAGGCGGTCGACGCTTGGGGCCTGAAGCTTTGCGCCAAGGCGCCGCAATGGCACTCCGACACGGTCAGCGCCATCCTGGTGCCGGAAGGCATCGACAGCGCCAACGTCGTCAAGCGCGCCTACAACGCCTACCAGACATCGCTCGGCGGCGGCCTCAACAAGGTTGCCGGCAAGGTCTTCCGCATCGGCCATCTCGGCTGGCTGAACGAGGTGATGGTGCTGGCCTCGCTGTCGGCCGCCGAAATGACGCTGCTCGACTGCGGCGTACGCTTGGCGCCGGGCTCGGGCGTGGCGGCGGCGATCGAGCACTTCCGCCGCACCGCCGACATGCCGGTCGCCAAGGCGGCGTGAGGAGCGGACCATGAGCCACACCATCAACCACCTGAAGAAGCTGCGGCTCCAGCGCAGCGAGCTGGCCGTGCCGGGCTCCAGCCCGGAGATGATCGACAAGGCGGCAAACAGCGCCGCCGACTTCGTCTTCCTCGACATCGAGGACGCCGTCGCGCCGCCCGACAAGGAGCGCGCCCGTAAGAACATCATCCAGGCGCTGAACGACATCGACTGGCGTGCCAAGGGCAAGACCGTCTCAGTCCGCATCAACGGCCTCGACACCCATTACATGTACCGCGACGTCGTCGACGTCATGGAACAGGCCGGCGACCGTCTGGACACCATCCTGGTGCCGAAGGTCGGCGTTCCCGCGGACCTCTACATGGTCGAGGCCATGGTCAACCAGATCGAGATGGCCAAGGGTTTCAAGACCCGTGTCGGCCTGGAAGCGCTGATCGAGACGGCGCTCGGCATGGCCAATGTCGAGGCGATCGCCGCCACGCCGGGGCGTCTCGAAGCGATGCATTTCGGCGTCGCCGACTATGCCGCCAGCAACAAGGCGCGCACCGTCAACATCGGCGGGCTCAATCCCGACTATCCAGGTGACCAGTGGCATTTCGCTTTGTCGCGCATGACCGTCGCCTGCCGTGCCTATGGCTTGCGCGCCATCGATGGGCCGTTCGGCGATTTCTCCGATCCGGAAGGCTACAAGGCGGCCGCCAGGCGCGCCGCGGCGCTCGGCATCGAAGGCAAATGGGCGATCCACCCTTCGCAGATCGCTTTGGCTAACGACGTGTTCTCGCCGCCTGAGAAAGAGGTCACGCGCGCCCGCCGCATCCTCGAGGTGCTGAAGGAGGCCGAGGCGGCCGGCAAGGGCGCGGCCGCGCTCGACGGCAAGATGATCGACGCCGCGTCGGAACGCATGGCGCGCAATGTGCTGGGGGTCAACGAGGCGATCGAGCGGGCACACGCCGCCGCGCAGTAGAAAATACCGGGAGGACAAGATGGACATCCACGAATACCAGGCCAAGGAACTGCTTGCCCGCCACGGCGTGCATGTGCCGCGCGGCGGCCTCGCCTACAGCCCCGAGCAGGCGACGTACCGCGCCCGAGAGATCGGTGGCTCGAAATGGGTACTGAAGGCGCAGGTCCATTCCGGCGCGCGCGGCAAAGCCGGCGGCATCAAGCTCTGCTCGAATGACGAGGAGATCTCCAACGCAGCGGAGGCCATGCTCGGGCGCAAGCTGGTGACCCACCAGACCGGCCCGCGCGGCAAGCTGATCTCGCGCCTCTATCTGGAGGAAGCCGTCGACATCGCGCAGGAGCTCTATCTCGGCTTCGTGCTCGACCGGAAGGAAGAGCGCGTCATGATCGTGGCCTCGGCCGCCGGCGGCATGGAGATCGAGGACATCTCCGAGAAGCAGCCGGATTCCATCATCCGCGCCACCGTCGATCCCGGCGTCGGCATGCAGGGCTTTCAGGCGCGCGAGATCGCCTTCGGCCTTGGGCTCGAGAGCAATTTGATCGGCAAGGCCACCGAAACCATCCTCGGCTGCTACCAGGTGTTCCGCGACTACGACGCCTCGATGCTGGAGATCAATCCGCTGGTGGTGACGCGCGACGGCAGCCTGGTCGCGCTCGACGCAAAAATGTCGTTCGACGAGAACGCGCTGTTCCGCCGTCCGGAAATCTCCGAGCTGCGCGACAAAAGCCAGGAAGACCCGCGTGAGACCTTCGCCAGCGACCGCGGCCTCTCCTATGTCGGCCTGGACGGCAATATCGGCTGCATCATCAACGGCGCCGGCCTCGCCATGGCGACGATGGACATGATCAAGATCGCCGGCGGCGAGCCGGCCAATTTCCTCGACATCGGCGGCGGCGCCTCGCCGGAGCGGGTGGCGAAATCCTTCCGCGCGGTGCTGGGCGACAAGAATGTCGAGGCGATCCTGGTCAACATCTTCGCCGGCATCAACCGCTGCGACTGGGTGGCCGAGGGCGTCATCAAGGCGATCCGCGAGGTCGGCGTCGACGTGCCGCTGGTGGTGCGCCTGTCCGGCACCAAGGTCGAGGAAGGCCGCAAGATCCTGGCCGATTCCGGCGAGAAGGTGATTGTCGCCGACACGCTGGCCGAGGCCGCCGAAAAGGCCGTCGCCGCCTGGCGCGAAGCCACCAAGAATAAAAAAGCAGCCTGAGGGAGGTCGAGAAAATGGCAATCCTGCTCAACCGCAGCACGCGCGTCATCGTCCAGGGTTTCACCGGCAAGATCGGCAGCTTCCATGCCGATGACATGAAGCGCTACGGCACCAAGCTGGTCGGCGGCGTCACCCCCGGCAAGGGCGGCCAGACGCATCTCGGCCTGCCGGTCTTCAACACCGTCAAGGGCGCGGTGCGCGAAACCCGCGCAGAGGCCAGCATCGTCTTCGTGCCGCCGCCCTTCGCCGCCGATTCGATCATGGAAGCGGCGGATGCGGGGATAAAACTTTGCGTCTGCATCACCGACGGCATTCCCTCGCAGGACATGATGCAGGTCAAGCGCTACATGCGCCGCTACCGCTTCGAGGACCGCATGCGCCTGGTCGGCCCGAACTGTGCCGGCGTCATCACGCCTGGACAGGCGCTGATGGGCATCATGCCGGGCAGCATCTATCTGCCCGGACGCGTCGGCATCGTCGGCCGCTCCGGCACACTGGGCTACGAGGCCGCCTCGCAGATGAAGGCGCTGGGCATAGGTGTGTCGACCAGCGTCGGCATCGGCGGCGACCCGATCAACGGCTCGTCCTTCAAGGACATATTGCAGCTCTTCGAGCGCGACGACGACACCGACGCCGTGGTGATGATCGGCGAGATCGGCGGCCCGCAGGAAGCCGAAGCCGCGATCTGGGCGCGCGATAACATGAGGAAGCCCCTGATCGCCTACATCGCCGGCCTGTCCGCCCCAAAAGGCCGTCGCATGGGCCATGCCGGCGCCATCATCTCCGCCTTCGGCGAGTCGGCTCAGGAAAAGGTCGAGATCCTCAAGGAAGCCGGCGTCGTCATCGTGCCCACCCCCGCCTCCTTCGGCGAGGTGGTGGCTGACACGCTGGCGCGGACGAAGAAGGCGGCGTGACGGCCGGCCAGGCGAAAGTCGCGGAAAGCGGAATGTGAAGCCGGCGGGCGATCTTCGCGATCGCCGGCACCCGATCGGCTCGCCTTGCGGCAATTCGAGGCAAGCTGCGCAGCAATTTCTATCCGGACAGCGGCTTTGGAACAGAGCAAACGCATAAAATTTCGCGAGGACGAGCGCAGCCTGCTGTTGCGCCTGCTGCTCCAGGTCGCAAGGGCGCGCGAGCCCGAGATCGCCGCGGTCCTGAGCGGACGCAGGTCGCTTGTCTCTCTTGCCCCCGGGCAGCGCATCCCGGCGCTTCAGGCGAGCGGCGTCTGGTTCCAGTTGCTGACGATTGCCGATGAACTGATGGCCATGCGGGCGCGGCGCGAACTCGAACAGGGCGCGGGTGCCGACGAGGTGCCCGGGTCGTTCTCCAGCGTCATCGCTGAGATGGCGGCCGCCGGCCACTCGGCGGCGGAAGCCCAGGCGGCGCTCGACGCGCTTTGTGTCGGCCCGACCATGACCGCGCATCCGACCGAGGCCAAGCGCGTCACCGTGCTGGAGATCCATCGCCGTATCTATCGCAAGCTAACCGAGCTCGACCAGCCGCGGTGGGCGCCGCGCGAACGCGACCTGCTGGTCGCCGATCTGGAGAGCGAGATCGAGCTTCTATGGATGACCGGCGAGTTGCGGCTGGAGCGCCCGACGGTCGAGCGCGAGATCGCCTGGGGCCTCCATTTCTTCCGTGAAGTCATCTTCGAGGCAACGCCGCAGCTTTATGGCAAGCTTCAGAGCGCCTTCGAACGCCACTACCCGGGCGAGTCGATCAAGATTCCCTCCTTCATGCGCTATGCCTCGTGGATCGGCGGCGACCGCGACGGCAACCCCAATGTGACGGCCGAAGTCACCGCTCACGCCATGGCCGAATACCGCGACACCGCCATCGGCTGGTACCTGGCGCAGGTGCAGCGGCTGGTGTCGGTGCTCAGCGCCAGCTCGAACGTCATCGAGCTGCCGGCGAGCTTCAAGCCGGTGCTGCAAACCGCGCTTGAGAAGAGCGGCGATGCGCAAGAGATCGCCGCGCGCAACCCCGACGAACCGCTGCGCCAATTCGCTTCGGCCCTGCTTGCCCGGTTGGTCGCCACGCGCGACGGTGGCGAGGCGGCGTACCTGTCCGCCGAGGCGTTTCGCGCCGATCTGAGCGCGCTGTCTTCGGTTCTCGAAGCGATCGGCGGGCGCGCGGTGGCCAGGCGCTTCATCCAGCCGCTGCTTTGGCAGGTCGGAAGTTTTGGTTTCCGCACCATCTCGCTCGACATCCGGCAGAACTCCACGGTCGTCAACCGGGTGCTGGCCGAACTGTTCGCGCTGATGGACCCGGCCGATCCCGTCGTCCCCGGCACGCCGCAATGGTCGGCGCGCATTCGCGCAGCGCTCACCCAGGGTGAGCGGCTGGAGATCGACGAAGGGCGGCTCTCGTCGGAAGCAGCCGAACTGCTGTCGACATTTTCGGTTATCGCCAGGCAGATCTCGGGCTCCGATGCCGACGCGATCGGTTCCTTCGTGCTCAGCATGACCCGCTCTGCCGACGATCTGCTCGCGGTCTACCTGCTGGCGCAATATTGCGGCCTATCGACCGCGCCCGGCAGTGGCACGATCAGTCTGCGGATCGTGCCGTTGTTCGAGACCATCGCCGACCTGCGGGCCGCCCCTGCTATCCTGAACGGGCTGCTCGGCGTTTCGCTGGTGCGGCGCACGGTACGCGATTTCGGCGCGCGCCAGGAAATCATGCTTGGCTATTCCGATTCCAACAAGGACGGCGGCTTCCTCGCTTCCAATTGGGAACTGGCAAAAGCGCAAAAGCGCCTCGCCGCCATCGGCCGCAAGCACAACATCAGGATCAGCTTCTTCCACGGCCGCGGCGGCTCCGTCAGCCGTGGCGGCGCGCCGACCGGCCGCGCGATCGCGGCGCAGCCGCAGGGCACCGTCGCCGGAGCCATGCGGGTGACCGAGCAGGGCGAGGTCGTGTCGTCGAAATTCGCCAATCGCGGCACCGGCCTCAACCAGCTCGAGGTTCTCGCCGCCGCCGTGCTGGCGCACGGTGTCCGATCTAGCGGCGATACTGAGACAAAGGAATCACCGGAGTTCGACGAGGCGCTGGAAGCGCTGGCCGGCATGTCACAGGCATCCTACGCCGGATTGATGGCCGAGCCCGGCTTCCTCGATTATTTCAACCAGGCGAGCCCGATCGCCGAACTGGCGCTCTTGAAAATGGGCTCGCGGCCGGACCGCCGTTTCGGCGCCAGCGGCATTGCCGACCTGCGCGCCATTCCATGGGTGTTCGCCTGGAGCCAGAACCGTCACCTTTTGACCGGCTGGTACGGCATCGGCAGCGCGCTGAGCGCCTTCGTCACGGTGCGCGGCGAGGCCGGACGCGAGCTTCTGGCCCGCATGTTCGAGCACTCGCGCTTCTTTCGCCTGATCGTCGACGAGGCCGAAAAGACGCTTTACCAGTCCGACATGGAGATCGCCGGGCTCTATGCCGGCCTGGTGTCCGACAAAGATGCGGCCAGTCGAATCCACGCCCGCATCGCCGCCGAATATGAGCTGACGCGACGCCTTATCGGCGACCTCACGGGCGGCGATCTTTCCGCGCGCTTCCCGATGTTCAAGCGGCGCTTCGACAATCTGCGCCGGCAGATGGACGACATCCACCGCCTGCAGGTCGATCTGCTGGGTGAGGTCCGCGCAAGCAGCGGCACAGCGGATCGGAAGCGGGCGACCGACGCTCTGCTGGTATCGATCAACTGTATCTCGGCCGGCTTGGGTTGGACTGGGTAGCCTCGGCCTTTTTGCTCAGTGACTGACTGGAAAACTCAAAGCACCGGCGCGGTCCTCAGGGCTTGGCGCCGCTTCTGTTTTGGCCCGCGCAATACAGACGCAGCGCCAACCGTCCGTCGGCTTGCGAGGTCATCCAAGTAGCACATTTGGGAGAATGGTGCGGTCGAGAAGACTCGAACTTCCACGGGTTGCCCCACAGCGACCTCAACGCTGCGCGTCTACCAATTCCGCCACGACCGCACGTGGTAGGAGCCGGAACCGTCCGGCCCGGGGCCTGTAGCAAATCGTTTCCGGCGAAACAAGTGCGCTGAGCGGAATATTCGTCGGTCATTTGCACAACCCTCTGCAGGCAGGCGGCGCACGGCCGGAACTGGACGTTTCGGCAGATTGCCGCCATATAAGTTGAGACGCATGCCGCCCAAAGGTGAAACGCGATTTTGGGATCGCGGCATGCATAGCCGATAGACGAACAACCCATGACAGAACGCAGCCAGATCGCCACGTCGTTCCTTCCTCTCCCCGGTTCGGCGCCGGTGGAATGGGTGATCGAACCCGGTCTCACCGCCTATCCGGACGCGCTGGTCTTCATGGAGGCGCGCGCCGAGGCGATCCGCAGCGGCGCGGCGGGCGAAATGGTCTGGCTGGTCGAGCACCCGTCGCTTTACACGGCCGGCACCAGCGCCCGCAGCGAGGATTTGATCGATCCCGACCGCTTCCCGGTGTTCGCGGCAGGCCGCGGCGGCGAATACACCTATCACGGTCCCGGCCAGCGCGTGGCCTATGTAATGCTCGACCTCAAGCGCCGGCGCGAGGATGTGCGCGCCTTCGTCGCGGGGCTCGAGCAATGGATCATCGCCACGCTCGCCGCCTTCAATGTGCGCGGCGAGCGACGCGAGGACCGCGTCGGCGTCTGGGTGGTGCGGCCGGATCGCCCTGCCTTGCCGGATGGCACGCCGGCCGAGGACAAGATCGCGGCCATCGGCATCCGGTTGCGGCGCTGGGTGAGCTTTCACGGCATCGCCATCAATGTCGAGCCGGACCTCGGCCATTTCGGTGGTATCGTGCCCTGCGGCGTCTCGGACCATAGCGTGACCAGCCTGGTCGATCTCGGCCTTCCCGTCACCATGGCCGATCTCGACCTGGCGCTGAAATCAGCCTTTGAGGACGTGTTTGGTCCCGCCGCCGTTCCAGTCGCCGAGCCTGCCCGCAAGGCCGGCTGAACTGTCTCCGGCCCAGGGTGTGTTGAGATTCAGGTCAGGCCGAGTCGAAAACGGTGGCTTCCGAGAACCGGAGCGGAACGTACTTAAGTACGTGAGCACCGGAAGCGCAGGAAGCCAGTGTTTGCAGGCCGGCCTCACCTGAATATCGGCACACCCTTACATCAACTGTGCGGAAGCCCACAGCATCCCATAGCCATGGATGGCAAAGACGGCGAGCAACGCGCCGGCCATGGCCAGTCGGTCGAAGGTCTTGATCGGCTTCAGCTCGTGACGTGGCTTCACGCCACTGCCCATGGTGATGAGGCTGAGGATCGAGAACACCGCGCCGGCGATCAGCAGGAAGCTCGGCGAGAAACCTGCCCGCCAGCCGAGCGCAAGAAGCGCGGACAAGAGCAGGAAGGACGCCAGCGCGAGCGCTGCCGGGCCAGGACAGATCTGGCGCAGCACCTGGCCGCCGTCGAACTTCCACACCGGCACCAGATTGGCGATGTTGAACAGCGATGCGCAGCCGGCAAGCGTGGCCAAAAGCGCCGCGGCCAGGCGATGTCCTTCGCTGCCGGCAAGGCCGCTGGCGGCGATCAGCACCGGCACCAGGAAAGCCGAAAAGCCGGCCCCCATCAGCGCCACGAATGCCACCTCGAAGCGGCTGTCATAAGGCCTGCCGCCGATGGCAATGCCGCCAAGCAGCGGTATGAAGATCATGCGCGCCCGGCGATGCCCCGTCAGCCGGAAAGCGGCCATATGGCCAAGCTCGTGCAGGGCGACCACCGAGGTCAGGATCGCGGCCAGGGCCAGGCCGCCGATATTGAGGCCGAAGAACGGCCACAGGATCAGGGCCGAGAGCACGGCAAAGCCGATCTGGCTGAGCGGATGCTCGAACCAGCCGCCCTTGCGATAGGTGCCGGTTGCCGCCCAGACATCCAGCTTGCGTATCTCGCGGCGCATGGCGAAGAAGCGGAAGACCAGGAAGGCAACCCCGCGATAGCGATCGGTCTGGGTAAGCGTGACCCGCGTAGCATCCCCCTCCGGCACGAGCTCGGCGGTTTCGCGATAGTTCGCCCAGAACGACGGATCGAGCGCCGTGTCCTCGATGACGGTCATCGAGAAGCGGCTGCCTTCGCTGACATCCTCGAACCGCGCCTTGCGTTCGATCGGTCGGCCGTCCCGGCCGTCCCAGGACAATCTGATCAGCGCCGTCCCCTCTTGGTCCAGCGGCTCGGCTGAAAGGATTTCGCCGGACCATCCGGCATCGCTGCCGAACGGCCACAGCGCCTGCCAGAGGCGATCGCGGTCGGCCTTGATCACGCGGCTGACCGTCACCGTGCGCAGCCCGAGCGGCACGGTCATCAAAAGAAAGATCAGTCCGAGATTGCAGGCCACGAGGGTGACCGTGACGATGACCGACACTGAAGCCGCTCCCTAACTTAAGGGAGGAGCCTAACGGTGCGTGGCCAAGAAAGACTTAACAATAAAGGGCGGGCTCTTGCCCGTCCCAGGCGGGCTCTTGCCCACCCCAGCAGGCCTTGCCCGTCCCAAACGGGCGGGTCTTCCCGGCCCGCAAAGGGCAGGCCCTGCCCGCCCGAAAACAGCGGCGGTCAAACCGCCTGATCACATGGCGCCGATCCAGATCGCCATGGAAACGAGAAAGGTGCTCATGCAAACCAGCGAGACGACATCCTGAACCAGATCAGACATAACTCTCTCCGTTGTTAGTATGTTCGTAATTTGTTCTGATTTTGTTCGAATGTCAACGACTGCCAATGGTCCGTCGGAGCGAATCCGGGCGGCGCGTTTGGGCAGGGTTAAGGAAAGGTTAGCGGGCTTGCACGAGCACACCGCAGCCATTTGCGATTGGCCAACACGCCGATCGCCTCGTCATTCTAGGGCGGAGCAAGGCGCGAAGCGACGCGCGCAGACCCTAGAATCCATTCCGTGAGATTGATGCTTCGCTACGGTGCGGAACAAGGCTTCTAAGAGCTGCCTCTGCCCCTTCTGCGGCGTTGCATTCTTCGGCAGAGGTAACGGAATGGATCCTAGGGTCTTCGCTCCGCTTCGCGGAGCTTCGCCCTAGGATGACGAAATTGGGGCCTCAGAGCGGCACGACCTTGCCTTCGGCCAGCGTCACCCGCCGGTCCATGCGAGAGGCCAGCTCGTGATTGTGCGTGACGATCAGCGCCGCCAGCCCCGATTGGCGGACCAGCGCTTCGAGTGCGTCGAAGACATAGGAGGCGGTCGTCGGATCGAGATTGCCGGTCGGCTCGTCGGCCAGAAGCACCAGCGGCGCATTGGCGACCGCGCGGGCAATGGCGACACGCTGCTGCTCGCCGCCGGAAAGCTCGGCCGGCCGGTGCTGCGCGCGCTTGCCGATCTGCATGTAGTCGAGAAGCTGCGCCGCCCGCTCCGAAGCCTCCTTGCGTGAAAGCCCCTTGATCAGCTGCGGCATCATGATGTTTTCGAGCGCCGAGAATTCCGGCAACAGATGATGGAACTGGTAGACGAAGCCGACATCGTTGCGGCGGATCGCGGTGCGTTCCTCGTCCGACAGCCGGCCGCAGGCACGGCCGGCGAGGATCACGTCGCCCGCATCGGGCCGCTCCAGCAGTCCCGCCGTATGCAGCAAGGTCGACTTGCCGGTACCCGACGGCGCCACCAGTGCCACCATCTCGCCGCGCCTGAGCGAAAAGTCGGCGCCATTCAAAATAGTGAGCTTGCGCGGCCCCTGGACATAGTGCCGCTCGACGCCCTTCAGCTCGATAATGGCTTCGGCCATCACTCGTACCTCAAGGCTTCGACCGGATCGAGCCGCGCGGCACGCCAGGCCGGAAACACCGTCGCAATGAAGGACAGCCCCAGCGCCATGATGACGACATAGGTCGTCTCGCGCGGGTCCATCTTCGCCGGCAGCTGGCTGAGGAAATAGAGCTCGGGGTTGAACAGGATCCGGCCGGTCATCCAGGAGAAGAACTGGCGGATCGATTCGATGTTGATGCAGATGACGACGCCGAGCAGCACGCCGGCGATCGTGCCGGTGACGCCGATCGCTGCCCCCGTCATCAGGAAGATGCGCAGGATCGCCCCGCGCGAGGCGCCCATCGTGCGCAGGATGGCGATGTCGTGGCCCTTGTCCTTCACCAGCATGATGAGGCCGGAAATGATGTTGAGCGCCGCCACCAGCACGATCAGCGTGAGAATCATGAACATGACGTTGCGCTCGACCTGCAGCGCCGAGAAGAAGGTCTCGTTGCGCTGGCGCCAGTCGACGAGGTCGACCGGCCGCTGCGCCGCCTGCTCGACCAGCGGCTTCAGCGCGTCGACATTGTCGGGATTGTCGACATAGATCTCGATGGTCTGCGCGCGCCCGTCCATGTTGAAATAGAGCTGCGCTTCCGAGAACGGCATGTACACGATCGAGCTGTCATATTCCGACATGCCGACCTCGAAGATCGCCGCCACCTTGTAGCCCTTCATGCGCGGCGTCGTGCCGAGCGGCGTCACGTCGCCGTCCGGCGAGATCAGCGTGATGGTGTCGCCGAGCACCAGCCCGAGGCTTTCCGCCATGCGCTTGCCGATCGCCACGCCTTCGCCGGTGTCGAAACCGTCCAGCGTGCCCTGCTTGATGTTGCTGGCGACGATCGAAATCTTGCTAAGGTCTTCGCCGCGGATGCCGCGCACCAGGGCGCCCGTACCGCCGCCAACATTGCCTTGCGCCAGCACCTGGCCATCGATCAGCGGGATCGCGTATTTGACACCCGACACACCGTTGATGCGGCTCGCCACCTGGGCGTAATCCTCCAGCGGCGAATCGAGCGGTTGCACGATGAGATGGCCGTTGACGCCGAGGATCCGCGTCAGCAGCTCGGCGCGAAACCCGTTCATCACCGCCATGACGACGATCAGCGTCGCGACGCCGAGCATGATGCCGAGAAACGAGATCGAGGCGATGACGGAGATCACCGTTTCCTTGCGCCGCGAGCGCAGATAGCGCCACGCCACCATGCGCTCGAAGCCGGAGAAAGCGCCCGCCCCTGACCTGGCCGCTGCCGCCGCCTCGCTCATGCGGCGATACCCAGGCGCTTCTTGGCCTCGGCGATCGGCAGCGTCTCGCGCTCGCCCGACTTGCGGTTCTTGATCTCGACCTCGCCGGCGGCCACGCCGCGCGGGCCGACGATCACCTGCCACGGCAGGCCGATCAGGTCGGCGGTGGCGAATTTGCCGCCCGGCCGCTGGTCGGTGTCGTCATAAAGCACGTCCTTGCCGGCCGAAGTCAGCGCCGCATAGAGATCGTCGCAGACGCGGTCGCATTCGCCGTCGCCGACCTTCATGTTGATCAGGCCGATGTCGAAGGGCGCCACCGCTTCCGGCCAGATGATGCCGTTCTCGTCATGGCTCGCCTCGATGATCGCCGCGACCAGCCGCGAGGGGCCGATGCCGTAGGAGCCGCCCGAGGCGTAATGGTCCTTGCCGTCGGGACCGGCCACCTTGGCGTTCATCGGCTTGGAGTACTTCTCGCCGAAATGGAAGATATGGCCGACCTCGATGCCGCGCGCCGAAAGCCGGTCGCCTTCGGCGACTTTCTCCCAGGCTGCCTCGTCATGCATTTCGTCGGTGGCCGCGTAAGGCGTCGTCCATTTCGTCACGATGCCGCCGATCTCGGCATCGTCGGAGAAGTTGGTGTTCGCGCCCGGCACGTCGAGCGACAGATAGGCGCGGTCGCAGAACACCTGGCTCTCGCCGGTCTCGGCCAGGATGATGAACTCATGGCTGAGGTCGCCGCCGATCGGCCCTGTGTCGGCGCGCATCGGTATGGCCTGCAGTCCCATGCGTGTGAAGGTCCTGAGATAAGAAACGAACATGCGGTTGTAGGCGGCCTTGGCGCCCTCGAAATCGAGGTCGAAGGAATAGGCGTCCTTCATCAGGAACTCTCTGCTGCGCATGACGCCGAAGCGCGGGCGCACCTCGTCGCGGAACTTCCACTGGATGTGGTAGAGGTTGAGCGGCAAATCCTTGTAAGATTTCACGTAGGCGCGAAAAATCTCGGTGACCATCTCTTCGTTGGTCGGACCGTAGAGCATGTCGCGATCCTGGCGATCCTTGATGCGCAGCATCTCCTTGCCGTAGTCGTTGTAGCGGCCGCTTTCGCGCCACAGATCGGCCGATTGGATGGTGGGCATCAGGATTTCCAGCGCGCCGGCGCGGTTCTGCTCCTCACGAATGATCTGGCAAACCTTGTCCAGCACGCGCTTGCCCAATGGCAGCCACGAAAAGCTGCCCTGCCCCTGCTGGCGGATCATGCCCGCGCGCAGCATCAGCCGGTGCGAGACGATTTCGGCCTCGCGGGGATTTTCTTTGAGAATGGGCAGGAAATAGCGCGACAAACGCATGGACTGGTCCGTGAATGAAAAATGACGCGCCGGAATCGGTGCGAAAGGGCTGCTTGCCCCGGCTTCATAGCCATTTCATGGCGGAATGGGAACCCGAACGCCCCAAAGTATCGGGGCCTTCTGCACCTTACCAAACAGCCGATTTTGGCGGCAAAGTGCCTCGAATGGCTATTTGATCGATTCACAAGCAAGCCCTGCCGCAGTATTGTGCAGTGCAGCACGATATTGCCCGTTTCCGGGCAAAATTCTTCGTGACATTTTCACCTGCCTTGGTCTAGTGTGCGCCGATAACCGAGAGGGCGGAGAAAAATCTGCTCTCCTACGCGGTCAAAGTCTTGGGAGGATGCGATCTAGGCGCGGTAACTCGCTGCCGCCGGACACCGGAAACGGATCGGACGCGTTTAAATTGCAAGGCCTCGTGCCTTGCATTTTTTTTGTGCAATCATCTGCTTAGCCCAGCCCTCTGCCAAACAGCTTGACCATCTGCGCTCGCGAAAATCGGAAGCCGACTTCCGATTTCAACCCTTGCGCGCGGATGCTTCGAAATACTTGCGGGGACTGTGTCTGCAGCCTCAGTGGCTGGTGTCCGGCGTGAAGTCCGGCATGATCCGCATGACGTCGTCGAAGCTGAACCCCAGCCCCGTCGTCAGGCCGTAGAAAGTGCCCATCACAACCACCGTCACGACCGTGGCGCGCAGGAAGGCGCGCCGCATATGCGGACCGCGCGGCGCGCTGGAAACCGTGCCAAGCGTGACATCCTTGTCGTCGTCCTGCGTGCGCAGGCTGAACGGCAGGACGATGAACAGCGCCAGCCACCAGGTGACGAAGAACAGCGCGCAGAGCAGCACCCAGTTCATGCCTGCTCCAGTTCGACGAGCGTGCCGAAGAAATCCTTGGGATGCAGGAACAGAACCGGCTTGCCATGCGCGCCGATCTTTGGGTTGCCGTCGCCCAGCACGCGCGCGCCGCTCGCCTTCAAATGGTCGCGGGCAGCCAGAATATCGTCGACCTCATAGCAGACATGATGCATGCCGCCCGAAGGGTTCTTCTCGAGAAACGCTGCGATCGGCGAGGCATCGCCCAGCGGCTCCAGCAACTCGATCTTCGTGTTGCCGACATCGACGAACACCACCGTCACGCCGTGCTCCGGCAGCGCCTGCGGCTCGCTCAATCGCGCGCCAAGCGTATCGCGATAGGCAGCCACCGCCGCGGCCAGGTCCGGCACGGCAAGCGCGACATGGTTCAGGCGTCCAAGCATTGGTTCACTCCAGGGGAGTGGTGAGTAGTCAGTAGTGAATGGTTGCCCGGCACCGAACAGCAGATTCCACTACTCACTACTCACTACTCACTACTGACCATTCACCATTCACCATTCACCGCGTCACAAACACCGTCACCAGCGGCTTCTTGCCCCAGGCTTCGTTGGCGGCGGCGCGCACGGCGCGGCGCACCGCTTCCTGCACCAGGTCGAGGTCTTTTCGGCGCTGGCGCGGAATGGAGTCCACGGCGCCGATTGCCGCATCGAGCATCAGGTCCTCCAGCGTTTCGCCGCTGGCATCCGCCTCGGCCACGCCGATCGCCACCAGGTCGGGGTCGCCGGCAAGCTCATATTTGTCGTCGAGCACGACATTGACCGCGACATGACCGGCGAAGGAGAGCTTGCGGCGGTCGCGTATGCCCATCGCCTGGTCGGTGCCGATCAGGAATCCGTCCTTGTACAGCCGGCCGAACGGCAGCTGGTCGATGATCGTCGCCGGGCCGGGCCAGAGCCTCAGCATGTCGCCGTCGCGCACTTGCGCCACCTGGCCGATGCCCGACATCGACATCAGTGAGCCCTGCGCCACCAGATGCGCCGCCTCGCCATGCACGGGAACGCCGATCTGCGGCCGCACCCATTCATACATCTTGCGCAATTCGCTGCGGCGCGGATGGCCCGACACATGCACCAGCGCGTCGCCGTCCTCGATGATCTTCATGCCGAGATCGATCAGCCGGTTCTTGATTTCCAGAATCGCCCTCTCGTTGCCGGGAATGGTACGCGAGGAAAACACCACCGTGTCGCCAGCCGTCAGCGCCACCGATTTCATCTCGTCGCGCGACATCTTTGCAAGCGCGGCGAGCGGCTCACCCTGGCTGCCGGTGCAGATGATCACCAGGTTCTCGCGCGGGATATAGCCATAGTCTTCCTCGGAGATGAACTCCGGCAGGCCATCCATATAGCCGAGCTCGCCCGCCACATCGATGACGCGCTTCAGCGAGCGGCCGAGCACCAGGCACTGCCGGCCGGCATCGCGCGCCGCGCGCGCTATCGAGACAATGCGCCCGACATTGGAGGAGAACGTGGTGACCGCGACGCGGCCCTTGGCCTTCTCGATGACGCCCTTGAGGCCTTCGCCCACCGCCACTTCCGACGGCGACTCCCCTTCCCTCAAGGCGTTGGTGGAATCGCAGACCAGCGCCAGCACGCCCTTGTCGCCATAGGCGCGGAACCGCGCCTCGTCGGTCTTCGGCCCGATCGTCGGCTCCGGGTCGATCTTCCAGTCGCCGGTATGGATGACGGTGCCGGCCGGTGTGGTGATCGCCAGCGACATCGGCTCGGGAATCGAGTGCGCCACCGGAATGGCCTCGATCTCGAAAGGTCCGATGGTGAATTTCTCCCCGGCCTGGTAGATCGACGCCGGAATCTTCGGAGCGTTCTGCTCGCCCTGCCGCTTGGCTTCGAGCAGGCCTGCGGTGAACGGCGTCATCCAGACCGGCGCCTTGAGCCTCGGCCAGATATCGAGCAGCGCGCCGTAATGGTCCTCATGCGCGTGGGTGATGACGATGCCGCGCAGGCCGTCGATGTTCTCCTCGATGAAGCGCGTATCGGGCAGGATGAGATCGACGCCGGGATGCGCGCTATCGGGAAAGGTGACGCCGACGTCCACGACGATCCATTCGCGCGCACCAGCGGGCCCATAGCCATAAAGGGCGAAATTCATGCCGATCTCGCCGACGCCGCCCAGCGGCGCGAAAACGAGCTCGGCGTTTTCTCTATTCGCCATGAGTCCTTTCCTTCCTGGCCGTCCGGCCAAGCCGTTGGAGCAATTCCGGGAAAAGCGTGGTCAATGACTTCCGTCCGGAATGGCGCAAAACAAAACTATACCCGGGCCGAGGCGACCGCGCCGAAATGCACGTCGCCGGCCGCGATCGTCAAAACCGATCCTTCATCGTCGCGGATCACGAAACGGCAGTCCTCGTCAATGGTTTCGAAGACGCCGCGCACCACATTGCCGTCAATTCTGACAGCAACCTCGCCCCCGAGCCCCGCCGCGCGGGCAAGCCAGCGCTTCCGGACGGCATCGAGACCGCGCCCATCGTCCCAGATCCGGGCATTCTCGCTCCAGGCATCCGATAGCGCCAGGAACAGCGTTTCGGCATCGCAATTGGCGCCCAGCGCCTGCAGCGATGTCGCCGGATAAGGCAAATCCTCGGGGTAAGCCACGACATTGACGCCAATGCCGATGGCAACGGCGAAGCGGCCGCCTTCCAGCATCGCCGACTCCAGCAGGATGCCGGCAAGCTTGGCGCCCGAAGCCAGCACGTCGTTCGGCCATTTCAGCTCGAACCGGTTGCGGCCCTGGCTTGCGCCGTCGACGGCAACGGCGATCCGGCCCTTCGGCGCGACGGCGTCGAGCGCGTCGGCCAGCGCCAGCCCCGCGACGAAGCCAAGCGTCGCGGCCAGCCGAAGCTCACCGCCCGGAACCAGGAGCAGTGTCGCGGCAAGATTGCCTTCCGGCGTCGCCCAGGCGCGGCCACGCCGGCCGCGACCGCTCTCCTGCTTTTTCGACACGACCCAGAGTTTTCCCGGATCGCCGGCGCGCGCGTGTTCCAACGCCAGCGCGTTGGTGGAGCCGACGCTGTCATGCGCCTCGAGCCGGAACCCCTCCGACGCCGCGGTTGGAGCCAGCCGAAACGCCATCCCGTCAGAAGAAGGTCTTGGCGGCAGCTTCGGCATAACTGCCGATCGGTCCGCCGATCAGCACGTAGAACAGCACGAAGGCGCCGCTGACGCCGAGCACGAGGCGCAACTCGCTGGCCATCGGCACGAAGCCGCCGACCGGCTCGTCGAACCACATGATCTTGATGATGCGCAGGTAGTAGTAGGCGCCCACCACGGAGGCCAGAACGCCGATGATCGCCAGCGCGTAGAGATGCGCGTTGATGGCGGCGAGGAATACATACCATTTCCCCCAGAAGCCCGCGAGCGGCGGAATGCCGGCCAGCGAGAACATCAGGATGGTGAGGATGGTGGCCATGACCGGGTTGGTCGATGCAAGGCCGGAAAGATCGCTGATCCGCTCGACATTGCCTTCCTTGCGCCGCATGGCAAGGATGAAGGCGAAGGTGCCGAGTGTCATCACCAGGTAGATCAGCATGTAGATGGCGACGCCGCGCACGCCCGCCTGGCTGTTGGCGGCAAGGCCGACCAGCGCATAGCCCATATGGCCGATCGAGGAATAGGCCATCAGGCGCTTGATGTTGGTCTGGCCGATGGCCGCGAAAGCGCCGAGCGCCATCGAGGCGATCGAGATGAAGACGACGATCTGCTGCCAGTCCGAAGCGATCGGCTTGAAAGCGCCCATGGTCACACGCACGATCAGCGCCATCGCCGCCATCTTCGGCGCCGCCGCCAGAAATGCGGTGATTGGGGTCGGCGCGCCTTCATAGACGTCCGGCGTCCACATGTGGAACGGCACGGCCGAGATCTTGAAGGCGAGGCCGGCGAGCACGAACACCAAGCCGAAGACGAGGCCGAGCTGGCGCTCGCCGCTGCCCAGAGCCGTCGCGATCTCCTGGAAACCGGTGTTGCCGGTGTAGCCGTAGACGAGGCTGATGCCGTAGAGCAGCATGCCCGAGGACAGCGCGCCGAGGACGAAATATTTCAGGCCCGCTTCGGTCGAGCGCAAATTGTCGCGGTTGATCGCCGCCAGCACGTAGATCGCCAGCGATTGCAACTCGAGCCCGAGATAGAGCCCGATCATGCCGTTGGCCGAGATCATCAGCATCATGCCGAGCGTGCAGAGCAGGATAAGCACCGGGAATTCGAACTTGTCGAAATGTTCCTGGCGCGCAAAGCGCATCGACATGACCAGCGTCACCGCCGAGCCGATCAGCGCCAGCATCTTCATGAAGGCTCCGAAGGCATCCTGCACGAAGGCGCCGCCATAGGCAGCGCCCTGCCCGCCGGAGAAGGCGAGCCAGAGTCCGGCCACAACCAGAACGAGGACGGCGAGCCCGGTCACCGTCATGGTGTTGTTGGAGCGCGAATAGGCTCCGATCATCAGGAGCACCAGCGCGCCGACGGCGAGGATCAATTCCGGCGTCGAGAGCGAAAGGCTGGAGAGAAGGTCCGGCGTCATGGTCTATTCCCCAGTCAGTTCGCCGCCGCGGTCTGCGCGGAATTGATGGATGCGGTGACGTTGGTGACGAGCGACTTGACCGATTGGGCCGTCGCGTCGAACACCGGCGCCGGGTAGACGCCGAAGAAGATGACCAGCACTACGAGCGGATAGATGATCGCCTTCTCGCGCGGCGACAGATCGAGCAGGTTCTTCAGGCTGTCCTTGGTCAGCGCGCCGAAGATCACCCGGCGATAGAGCCAGAGCGCATAGGCCGCCGACAGGATGACGCCGGTGGCGGCGAAGAATGCCACCCATGTGTTGACCTTGAACACGCCAAGCATGGTCAGGAACTCGCCGATGAAGCCGCTGGTGCCGGGAAGGCCGACATTGGCCATGGTGAAGATCATGAACACGGTCGCGTATTTCGGCATGTTGTTGACCAGCCCGCCATAGGCGTCGATCTCGCGCGTATGCATGCGGTCATAGACGACGCCGACGCACACGAACAGCGCGCCGGAGACCAGGCCGTGGCTGAGCATCTGGAAGATCGCGCCCTGCACGCCTTCCTGGTTCATCGCGAAGATGCCCATGGTGACGAAGCCCATATGGGCGACCGACGAATAGGCGATCAGCTTCTTCATATCCTCCTGCATCAGCGCAACCAGTGAGGTGTAGATGATGGCGACGACGGAGAGCGTGAACACCAGCGGCGCGAACATCGCCGACGCTTCCGGGAACATCGGCAGCGAGAAACGCAGGAAGCCGTACCCACCCATCTTCAAGAGGATGGCGGCCAGGATCACCGAGCCTGCCGTCGGCGCCTCGACGTGTGCGTCGGGCAACCAGGTGTGCACCGGCCACATCGGCATCTTCACCGCGAAGGAGGCGAAGAAGGCCAGCCACAGCCAGGTCTGCATGTTGGCCGGGAAGTGATGCGTCAGCAGCGTGGTGATGTCGGTCGTACCGGACTGGAAGAACATCGCCATGATGGCGAGCAGCATCAGCACAGAGCCGGCGAGCGTGTAGAGGAAGAACTTGAACGAGGCATAGACGCGCCGCTTGCCGCCCCAGACGCCGATGATGATGAACATCGGGATCAGGCCGGCCTCGAAGAAGACGTAGAACAGCACGATGTCGAGCGCGCAGAACACGCCGATCATCAGCGTCTCGAGGATCAGGAAGGCGATCATATAGGCCTTCACCCGCTTCTCGATCGCTTCCCAGGAGGCGAGGATGGAAAGCGGCATCAGGAAGGTCGTCAGGATGACGAACAGCATCGATATGCCGTCGACGCCCATGTGATAGGAAATGCCCGAATCCAGCCAGGCGTGCTTCTCGACGAACTGGAAGCCGGCCTGCGAATTGTCGAAACCCTTCCAGATGAACAGTGAGACGACGAAGGTGAACGCCGTCGTGATGAAGGCGATCGCACGGATGTTGCGGCGCGCGTTTTCGCTGTCGTCGCTGATGAACAGGATGAGCAGAACACCAACCAGCGGCAGGAAGGTGACCAGCGAGAGGATTGGCCAGTCGGTCATCAGAGCATCATCCAGGTGACTAGAGCGGCCACGCCGATCAGCATGGCGAAAGCATAGTGGTAGAGGTAGCCGGTCTGCAGCTTGACGACGCGGTTGGTGACGTCGACGACGCGCGCCGAGACACCATCGGGCCCGAGGCCGTCGATGATCGTGCCGTCACCGGTCTTCCACAGGAACCTGCCGAGGCGCTTGGCCGGCTGCACGAACAGGAAGTCGTAGAGCTCGTCGAAATACCACTTGTTGAGCAGGAAGCCGTAGAGCAGGCGGTGGTTGGCGGCGACGCTGCGCGGCAGTTCCGGCGAGCGGATGTAGAACTTCCAGGCAACCGCAAGTCCGATCACCATGGCGACAAACGGCGCCAGTTCCACCCACAGCGGCAATTCGTGGATCTCGTGCAGGATGTGGTTGTCCGGCAGCGTGAACAGCGACGCCTTCCAGAACTCGGCATAGCCCTCGCCGATGAAGGCGCCGTGGAAGATGATGCCAGCGAACAGCGCGCCGGCAGCGAGCAGATAGAGCGGCACCAGCATCACCGGCGGCGATTCATGGACATGGTGCATGACCTCGTGGCTGGCGCGCGGCTCGCCGTGGAAGGTCATGAAGATCAGGCGCCATGAGTAGAAGCTGGTGAAGCATGCAGCGACCACCAGCAGGATAAAGGCGAAGCCGGCGACCGCATTGTGGCTGGCGAAGGAGGTTGCGATGATGGCGTCCTTGGAGAAGAAGCCGGCGGTGCCGATCACGGTTGCCGGGATGCCGACGCCCGTCAGCGCCAGCGTGCCGACGATCATCATCCAGTAGGTGGCCGGGATCAGCTTGCGCAGCCCGCCCATCTTACGCATGTCCTGCTCGTCGGAAACGGCATGGATGACCGAGCCGGAGCCGAGGAACAGCAGCGCCTTGAAGAAGGCGTGCGTGAACAGATGGAAGATCGCCGCGCCATAGGCGCCAACGCCGAGCGCCACGAACATGTAGCCGAGCTGCGAGCAGGTCGAATAGGCGATGACGCGCTTGATGTCGTTCTGGACGAGGCCGACGGTCGCCGCGAAGAAGGCGGTGAAGGCGCCGATGAAGGTGACGACGGTCAGCGCCGAGTGCGACAGCTCGAACAGCGGCGACAGCCGCGCCAGCATGAACACGCCGGCGGTCACCATGGTCGCCGCGTGGATGAGCGCGGAGACCGGCGTCGGGCCTTCCATGGCGTCCGGCAGCCAGGTGTGCAGCGGCACCTGCGCCGACTTACCCATGGCTCCCATGAAGAGCAGCAGGCACACCACGGTCAACGCCGTCTGCTTGTCGAGCGCATGGCCGAGGAAAGTAAGCACGGCGGCACCGGCCGGCGCGCCTTCGGCCGGCAGGAATGATGCCGCATTGGCAAAGACGGTGCTCAGATTGACCGAGCCGAACAGCACGAACACGCCGAAGATGCCGAGCGCGAAGCCGAAATCGCCGACGCGGTTGACCACGAAGGCCTTAATCGCCGCGGCGTTGGCCGACGGCTTCTTGTACCAGAAGCCGATCAGCAGATAGGAGGCGAGACCGACGCCTTCCCAGCCGAAGAACATCTGGATCAGGTTATCGGCGGTCACCAGCATCAGCATGGCGAAGGTGAACAGCGACAGATAGGCGAAAAAGCGCGGCCGGTTCGGATCGTGGTGCATGTAGCCGATCGAATAGATGTGAACCAGCGCCGACACGGTGTTGACGACGACCAGCATCACCACCGTCAGCGTATCGATCCTGAGCGCCCAGGAGGCGTCGATACCGCCTGACTGGATCCAGCGCAGCACCGGCACGGTGAACACCTCGCCATGGCCGAAGCCGACGGTGAAGAAGGCGACCCAGGACAGGATAGCCGCGATCACCAGGAAGCCGGAGGTGATGTATTCGGAAGCCTTGGCGCCGAGCGAATTGCCGAACAGGCCGACAATCAGGAAGCCAAGCAGCGGAAGGAAGACGATAGCCTGATACATGGTGGTTCCCGTCAACCCTTCATCGAGCTCACGTCTTCGACCGCGATCGAGCCGCGGTTGCGGAAGAAGACGACAAGAATGGCAAGACCGATCGCGGCTTCGGCGGCCGCGACCGTCAGCACGAACAAGGCGAAGACCTGTCCGACGAGGTCGTGCAGCGCCGCCGAGAAAGCGACGAAATTGATGTTGACCGCAAGCAGGATGAGCTCGACCGACATCAGGATGACGATGATATTGCGGCGGTTCAGGAAGATGCCGAACACGCCGAGCGTGAACAGGATCGCCGATACCGTCAGGTAATGTGCAATGCCGACGACCATCTCAGATGCCCTCGCCCGATTTGACCTTGCGGATTTCCATGCCGGTCGCCGGGGTGCGGCCGACCTGCGCGGCGATTGACTGCCGCTTGACGCCTGGCTTGTGGCGCAGCGTCAGCACGATGGCGCCGATCATGGCGACCAAGAGCACCAGGCCGGAAATCTGGAAATAATAGAGGTAGTCCGTATAGAGGATGTCGCCTAGCGCCGCCGTGTTGGAGCGCGTGGCGAGGTCCGGCGTCGCCTTGGCGACCGTTGAGGCGAGCTGCGGCGCGAATGTGTAGCCGCCGAGCACGACGATCAGCTCCGCCGCCAGGATCAACCCAACCATCGCGCCGATCGGCGCATATTGTAGCGCGCCCTGCTTCATCTCGGCGAAGTCGACGTCGAGCATCATGACGACGAACAGGAACAGCACCATCACCGCGCCGACATAGACCACGAGCAGGATCATCGCCAGGAACTCGGCGCCCGTCAGCATGAACAGGCCTGCGGCGTTGAAGAAGGTGAGGATCAGGAACAGCACGGAATGCACGGGGTTGCGCGACGAAATGACCATGAAGGCCGACGCCACGGCGATAAAGGCGAAGAGGTAGAAAAAAGCCGCCTCTAATCCAGTCAGCATGGGATTCCCCGGGTTCCAAATTCCGACTCCGACCCGCTTCCGGTTCGAAACCGCGTGTTCCTTAGACGGACGACGTTGCGCCGTCCACTTTCTTGTTCCTTCTCCCCGTTTACGGGAAGAATGTGGGCCGAAGGGCCGAATGAGGGGTAACGCCAAGTTTCCAGAAGCTGGCGCCGCCGCTCATCTGCCTGCCGACATCTTCTCCCCGTAAACGGGGAGAAGCACGCTAATCACCTATATGGCGAGTCCAGCGCGATGTTGCGCGCCAGCTCCCGCTCCCAGCGATCGCCGTTCGCGAGCAGCTTTTCCTTGTTGTAGTAGAGCTCCTCGCGCGTCTCGGTCGCGAATTCGAAATTCGGCCCCTCGACGATGGCGTCGACCGGGCAGGCTTCCTGGCAGAAGCCGCAATAGATGCATTTCACCATATCGATGTCGTAGCGGACGGTGCGGCGCGTGCCGTCATTGCGGCGCGGGCCGGCCTCGATGGTGATGGCCTGCGCCGGGCAGATCGCCTCGCAGAGCTTGCAGGCGATGCAGCGTTCCTCGCCGTTGGGATAACGGCGCAGCGCATGCTCGCCACGGAAGCGCGGGCTGGTCGGCCCCTTCTCGTGCGGATAGTTGATCGTTTCCTTCGGCGCGAAGAACTGGCGCATCGACAGGAAAAAGGCGCTGACGAAATCCTTCAGCAGCAGCGACTTTGCGGCCTGGGCCAGAGCGGACATCACGCAAACCCCGTGATCTTGAGGAAGGCCGCGGTGGCCACGACCATGAACAGCGAAATCGGCAGGAACACCTTCCAGCCCAGCCGCATCAGCTGGTCATAGCGGTAGCGCGGCACAAAAGCCTTCACCATCGAGAACATGAAGAACATCAGGCAGATCTTCAGCACGAACCAGATGACGCCCGGTATCCAGGTGAAGGGCGCGAAATTGAACGGTGGCAGCCAGCCGCCGAGGAACAGGATGGTCGCCAGCGCGCACATCAGGACGACGGCGACATACTCGCCGAGGAAGAAGAGCAGGAACGGCGTCGACGAATATTCAACCATGTGGCCGGCGACGAGTTCCGATTCCGCCTCCACCAGGTCGAAAGGCGGACGGTTCGTCTCGGCAAGCGCGGAGATGAAGAACACCACGAACATCGGCAGCAGCGACAGCCAGTGCCAGTCGAGGAAGGTGTTGGGCAGGCCGAGCCGCGTGCCGAGACCATCCTGCTGCGACATGACGATGTCGGAGAGGTTGAGCGAGCCGACGGTGAGCAGCACGGTGACGATGACGAAGCCGATCGACACTTCATAGGACACCATCTGCGCGGCCGAACGCAGCGCGCCGAGGAACGGATATTTGGAATTCGACGCCCAGCCGCCCATGATCACGCCATAGACCTCGAGCGAGGAGATGGCGAAAACATAGAGGATGCCGACATTGATGTTGGCGATCGCCCAGCCCTCACTGACCGGAACGACGGCCCAGGCCGAGATCGCCAGCACCGCCGACACCAGCGGCGCCAGAAGGAACACGCCCTTGTTGGCGCCGGACGGGATCACCGGTTCCTTGAAAACGAATTTCAAAAGGTCGGCGAAGGCCTGCAGCGTTCCCCATGGGCCGACGACGTTCGGGCCGCGGCGCAATTGCACCGCCGCCCAGATCTTGCGGTCGGCATAGAGCAGGTAGGCGACGCCGATCAGCAGCACGACGATGAGGAGCACCGACTCGGCCAGAATCCAGAGCGCCGGCGCCACATAGAGGAAGAAGAAGGTTTCCATGCTTATTCCGCCGCCTGCTTGAAGCCGCTCTTGGCCAGCGCCGAGCATTCAGCCATCACGGCCGACGCCCGCGCGATCGGGTTGGTCAGATAGAAGTCCTTCACCGGCGAGGTGAAGGTGCCTTTGTTCAAACGGCCGCCGAGCTTCGCCACCTTGGCGATATCGTCGCCGCTGCCGGCCTGCACCTGGTCGATGCGGGCGAGATGCGGGAATTCGCCATAGAGCTTGGCGCGCAGCTGCGCCAGCGAATCGAAAGGCAGCTTTTTGCCGAGCACATCCGACAGCGCCCGCAGGATCGCCCAGTCCTCGCGCGCCTCGCCAGGGGCGAAGCCGGCGCGGTTGGTCTGCTGCACGCGGCCTTCCGTGTTCACATAGGTGCCGGACTTTTCCGTATAGGCGGCGGCCGGCAGGATGACGTTGGCGCGATGCGCGCCGGCATCGCCATGCGTGCCGATATAGACGACGAAGGCGCCGCCGGTCTTGGCCATGTCGATCTCGTCGGCACCAAGCAGAAAGAGCACGTCGGTGTCGCCTAGCATGCCGGCGACGTTCTTGCCGCCCTCGCCTGGCACGAAGCCGACATCGAGGCCGCCGACGCGTGCCGCCGCATTGTGCAGCACCGCAAAGCCGTTCCAGTCGGCGGTGACCGCGTTGACGGCAGCCGCGAGCTTTGCCGCCTGGCCGAGCACAGCCGCGCCGTCCGCGCGCGCCAGCGCGCCCTGGCCGACGATGATCAGCGGATGCGTGGCCTTGCTGAGCACCTCGAAGAACTTGCCGTTGCCGTCCGCAAGACCCTTCAGGGATTCGGGACCTGCGCCGATCAACTCATAGTCGTAGCGGGTGTCGCCGACCTCGCCGATGACGCCGACCGGCAGGTTGCCGGCGCGCCAGCGCTTGCGGATGCGGGCGTTGAGCACCGAGGCCTCGAAGCGCGGATTGGCGCCGATGATCAGCACCGCATCGCACTGCTCGATGCCTTCGATGGTGGGGTTGAAGATGTAGCTGGCGCGGCCGAGCGACGGATCGAGCGCGGCGCCATCCTGGCGGCAGTCGATGTTCTTCGAGCCGAGCGCGCTCATCAGAAGCTTCAGCGCATAGATCTCCTCGACCGCGGCGAGATCGCCGGCGATGGCGCCGATGCGCTCGGGCGCGGTCTTCGACACCTCGTCCCTGATCGCCGCGAAGGCTTCCGCCCAGCTTGCCGGAGCGAGCCTGCCGTTCTTGCGCACATAGGGGCGGTCGAGGCGCTGCGTGCGCAGGCCGTCCCAGATGAAGCGGGTCTTGTCGGAGATCCACTCCTCGTTCACCGCCTCGTTGACGCGCGGCAGGATGCGCATCACTTCACGACCCCTGGAGTCGACGCGGATCGCCGAGCCGACGGCATCCATGACGTCGATCGATTCCGTCTTGGTCAGCTCCCACGGCCGCGCCTGGAAGGCGAACGGCTTGGAGGTCAGCGCGCCGACCGGGCAAAGGTCGATGACATTGCCCTGCAGCTCCGAGGTCATCGCCTGTTCGAGATAGGTGGTGATCTCGGCATCCTCGCCGCGGCCGATCAGGCCGAGCTCGGAAATGCCGGCGACTTCGGTGGTGAAGCGGACGCAGCGCGTGCAGTGGATGCAGCGGTTCATCACCGTCTTGACCAGCGGGCCGATATACTTGTCTTCGACCGCGCGCTTGTTCTCGTGATAGCGCGAGGAATCGACGCCGAAGGCCATCGCCTGGTCCTGCAGGTCGCATTCGCCGCCCTGGTCGCAGATCGGGCAATCGAGCGGATGGTTGATCAGCAGGAACTCCATCACGCCTTCACGGGCCTTTTTGACCATCGGCGTGTTGGTGAAGATTTCCGGCGGCTCGCCATTCGGGCCGGGGCGCAGGTCGCGCACGCCCATGGCGCAAGATGCCTGCGGCTTGGGCGGGCCGCCCTTCACCTCGATCAGGCACATGCGGCAATTGCCGGCGATCGACAGCCGCTCATGGAAGCAGAAGCGCGGCACTTCCGCGCCGGCGTCCTCGGCCGCCTGCAGCAGCGTGTAATGGTCGGGTACCGTGATCTCTTTCCCGTCGACCTTCAGCTTTGCCATTCGCCTCAAACCTCTGCGGATGTCCGCAATCTATCTTCCGGGCGCGGTTTGCACCGCGCCCGGCTTTTCAAATCACTTCGCGGCGAGCGCCGCCGCCTGCGCAGTCCAGTCGTCGCGGCCTATGCGGCCGGCGAGCGACAGATAATCTTCCACCCAGGCGATCTCTTGCGACGTCCAGGCCGCGATCTGCTCATAGGTCCAGATACCGAGACCGTTGAGCACCTTCTCAAGTTTCGGTCCGATACCCGAAATCGCCTTCAGGTCCGACGGCTTCGCCGGCTTGTCGACGGCCTTCGGTTGCCTGAAATCCTCGGGCATCAACCCGGCCGCTGCCGGTTGGGCGACAATATCGGCCCCGGTCGCGTCGAGCGCCTTTTCGGTCGCGCTGGCCGTGATATCGGTCATGTCGCGGGCAAAGGTCTGCGCCTCGGCGATCAGCGTCTCGGTCGCCTTGCGCGCCTTGGACGCGTTGGCGGCCGCTTCGCTCTGCGCCTCGAGATCGTCGAGGAAGGGCTGGAACATGCGCTGCGAAGCCTCCAGCGCGCCGGTGAAGGCGCCCATCCACATGCCGACGGCATGGTTGGCAACACCAATGCCGAGCGCCGACATCGCCGCCGCGCCCGCGACCGGATGCGCCAGAAGGTTGACGGCGCTGGCCATCTCCTTCGGCATCATCTTGGTCAGGTCCTGGTTCATCTTCTCGAGCTGGTCCAAATCAGGCATGAACGGATAGGGTATCGAATACGGCGCCATAGAATTCTCCTGGTCGTTTCTTCGTATGCCCCGCCCCTGCTTTCCGTCTCGGGCTTGCGCCCGTAAGTCTTATTCCGCCGCCACCATCACCGGCTCGACCCGGTGCGCGTTGCGCGAAAACTCGTCGATGCGGCGTTCCACCTCGCCGCGGAAATGCCGCATCAGGCCCTGGATCGGCCAGGCCGCCGCGTCGCCCAACGCGCAGATCGTGTGGCCCTCGACCTGCTTGGTGACGTCGAGCAGCATGTCGATCTCGCGCTTCTGCGCTTCGCCGCGCACCAGCCGCTCCATCACCCGCCACATCCAGCCGGTGCCTTCGCGGCACGGCGTGCACTGGCCGCAGCTTTCATGCTTGTAGAAGTAGGAAAGCCTGGCGATCGCCTTCACGACATCGGTCGACTTGTCCATGACGATGACAGCCGCCGTGCCGAGGCCGGATTTGAGGTCGCGCAGCGCGTCGAAATCCATCGGCGCGTCCATGATCTGCTCGGCCGGCACCAGCGGTACCGAAGCGCCGCCCGGAATGACCGCGAGCAGATTGTCCCAGCCGCCGCGGATGCCGCCGCAATGCGTCTCGATCAGCTCCCGGAACGGGATCGACATCGCCTCTTCGAAGGTGCACGGATTGTTGACGTGGCCGGAAACGCAGAACAGCTTGGTGCCGGCATTGTTCGGCCGGCCGAAGGACGAGAACCAGGCAGCACCCCGACGCAGGATGGTCGGCGCCACCGCGATCGACTCGACATTGTTGACCGTGGTCGGGCAGCCATAGAGGCCGACATTGGCGGGGAACGGCGGCTTCAGCCGCGGCTGGCCCTTCTTGCCTTCGAGGCTTTCGAGCAGCGCCGTCTCCTCGCCGCAGATATAGGCGCCGGCGCCATGATGCATATAGACGTCGAAGTCGTAGCCCGAGGTGTTGCCCTTGCCGATCAGCTTGGCCGCGTAAGCCTCGTCGATGGCGCGCTGCAGCGCCTCGCGCTCGCGGATGAACTCGCCGCGCACATAGATGTAGGCCGCGACCGCGGCCATGGCGAAGCCGGCGACCAGCGCGCCCTCGACCAGCGTGTGCGGGTCGTTGCGCAGGATGTCGCGGTCCTTGCAGGTGCCGGGTTCGGATTCGTCGGCATTGATGACCAGATAGCTCGGACGGCCGTCGCTCTGCTTTGGCATGAACGACCATTTCAGGCCGGTCGGGAAGCCGGCGCCGCCGCGGCCGCGCAGGCCGGACGCCTTCATCTCGTTGACGATCCAGTCGCGCCCCTTGGCGATGAGGCCGGGCGTATCGTCCCAGATGCCGCGCGACTGCGCGCCGGCCAGCGACGTGTCGAAGAGGCCGTAGATGTTGGTGAAGATACGGTCTTTGTCCTGAAGCATTTTTCGTCCCTCAGACCGGCTTCTTGCCGAAGACGCGGATGTATTCGGCGACGCCGCCCTTGGCGAGCGCCTTGGCCTGCTTCACCCAGTCGTCGCGCTCGATGCGGCCGCGGAAATTGAGATAGCCGTCGACCCATTCGCGCTCGGCCTTCTTCCAGGAGGCGACCTGCGCGAAGCTGTAGATGCCGAGCGTATGCAGGGTCGCTTCGATCTTCGGCCCGACGCCGGAGATCAGCTTGAGATCGTCGACCGTCGCCGGGCGCTCGATGCCGGCCGGCCGGTTCTTGTCGTCCAGCGATGGTTTTGCCGTCTTGGCGACCGGCTGCTTGGTTTCCGGCGCCTTGAAAGCGCTGGCCGGTTCGGCCTTGTTCTTCGGCCCGCTGCGCGGCTTGGAAACCGCCTCGACTTCCGGAGAAGCCTGATTGGCATTGGCGGCCGAATGGCGCGGCGCCCTGACGCTGGCAGCCTTCTCGGTGGCCGGAGCGACCTTCACCGGCGACGGCGTCGCCAAGGCCGGGCTGGTCTCCGGCGCATCGGTCTTCGGCTTGCCGGATTTGGACGGCGCGACCGGACCGGAAGCCGGCGGCGCAGCGGGTGCCGGAGCCGCAGGCGCGGCAGAAGCAGGTGCCGCCTGCGAGACGACATTGGCAGCGGCTGCAGCCGGCGCTGCCGCGGCGGCATCCTTAGCCGCCTTCGCGGCCGCCTTGGCTTCCTTGTCGCGCGTCGACTTCAGGATCGCCTTTTCGCTGGTCAGCGTCGTCAGCCCGGTTGCCGGCTCGGAGCCGTGGCGGCCATTCTGCGGGCCAGGCTTGACCTCGGCGCCCTTGCCGGCGTCGTAGAGATCGATGATCTCGGCCAGCCGCTCAGGCGTCAAATCCTCGAAAGTGTCCTTGAAGATCATGACCATCGGCGCGTTGACGCAAGCGCCGAGGCATTCGACCTCCTCCCACGACAGCGTGCCCTTGTCGTTGGTGTGGAACTGGTCGTGATGGATCTTCGAGCGGCAGACATCCATCAGCGCTTCCGAACCGCGCAGCATGCAAGGCGTGGTGCCGCAGACCTGGATATGCGCGCGCGTGCCGACCGGATTGAGCTGGTACTGCGTGTAGAACGTCGCGACCTCGAGGCCGCGGATGCGCGGCATGTTGAGCATGTCGGAGATCGCCTCGATCGCCGCCTTGGTGACCCAGCCTTCCTGCTCCTGCGCGATCATCAGCAGCGGGATGATGGCCGACTGTTCGCGACCCTTCGGGTATTTTGCGATCCACTGCTCAGCCGCCGCCGCATTCGCCTTGTTGAAGGCGAAGGTGGCTGGCTGGACGCTGGCATCTGCGAGACGACGAACTGACATTTTAGCGATCGACCTCACCAAACACGATGTCGAGGGAGCCAAGCACGGCGGTGACGTCGGCCAGCATGTGGCCGCGGCACAGGAAGTCCATGGCCTGCAGATGAGCGAAACCGGGCGCGCGCAGCTTGCAGCGATAGGGCTTGTTGGTGCCGTCGGAGACGAGATAGACGCCGAATTCGCCCTTAGGCGCCTCGACGGCCGCATAGACCTCGCCGGCCGGCACGCGGTAGCCTTCGGTGTAGAGCTTGAAGTGATGGATCAGCGCTTCCATCGAGCGCTTCATCGCCGCGCGCTTCGGCGGCACCACCTTGCCGTCGAGGTTCGACACGGGGCCGGCGCTTTCCTTGCCGAGCAGGAGATCGACGCACTGACGCATGATCTTGGCCGACTGGCGCATCTCTTCCATGCGAACGAGATAGCGGTCGTAGCAGTCGCCGTTCTTGCCGATCGGGATGTCGAACTCCATCTCGGAATAGCATTCATAGGGCTGCGCCTTGCGCAGGTCCCAGGCGGCGCCCGAGCCGCGCACCATCACGCCCGAAAAGCCCCAGGCCCAGGCGTCGGCAAGCGATACCGTGCCGATATCGACGTTGCGCTGCTTGAAGATGCGGTTGCCGGTCAAGAGAGCGTCCAGATCGTCGATCGACTTCAGGAACGGATCGATCCACTTGCCGATGTCCTCGATCAGCTTCTGCGGCAGATCCTGGTGCACGCCGCCCGGCCGGAAATAGGCCGCATGCATGCGCGAACCGGAGGCGCGTTCATAGAACACCATCAGCTTTTCGCGCTCGACGAAGCCCCACAGCGGCGGCGTCAGCGCGCCGACGTCCATCGCCTGCGTCGTCACATTCAAGATGTGCGACATGATGCGGCCCATCTCGGAATAGAGCACGCGGATCAACTGGCCGCGCTTCGGCACCTCGATACCGAGCAAACGCTCGGCCGCGAGCGCGAAGGCATGTTCCTGGTTCATCGGCGCGCAATAGTCGAGCCGGTCGAGATAGGGCACGGCCTGCAGGTAGGTCTTGGCCTCGATCAGCTTTTCGGTGCCGCGGTGAAGCAGACCGATATGCGGATCGACGCGGTCGACCACCTCGCCGTCCAGCTCCAGCACCAGGCGCAAAACGCCATGCGCCGCAGGATGCTGCGGACCGAAGTTGATGTTGAAGTTGCGGACGGAGGTTTCAGCCATGGGTCGCCCTTGGCGAATAGTGAATGGTGAATGGTGAATGGTGAATGGTCATTCGCGTTCTGCCTCGAGCGATCGAACGAATGAAACCAGTCTTTTGCCCAGCCTGGTGTAACTTGGTTCCAGACTTGCA
This sequence comes from Mesorhizobium sp. M2E.F.Ca.ET.219.01.1.1, assembly GCF_004016445.2. Lineage (GTDB taxonomy): Bacteria > Pseudomonadota > Alphaproteobacteria > Rhizobiales > Rhizobiaceae > Mesorhizobium. The sequence continues at coordinate 1,390,425 of NZ_SADT02000001.1, read as the reverse complement.
GCCTGCTCCCTGGTCAGCAGCCCAACGCGCCCGCAGAGCATTGTATGTGTTTCCAACTCCTTCAAAGAGCCTTGCGCGATACGAAGGAATTGAATGAACGGTCGCCGCTGAGCTCGGCCGAACCCTTCCGCAATATTCGCCGGTATAGAAGCTGAGCATCGCCGCATCTGAGCTGCCATTCCATACATTTCCTCGCGCGGGAACCCGCGCGTGACGACGTAAATGGCCTCGGCGATATCCATCGCCTCCTGCCAGACGATGAGATCGCGATAGTCGCGTATCTTTTCCGGCGTCTCGTCCATTCACCATTCACTATTCACCATTCACTGCTTCGCCTTCTCATCCCCCGGCAGGACGTAGTCCGTCCCTTCCCAAGGAGAAAGAAAATCGAAATTGCGGAATTCCTGCTTGAGCTCGACCGGCTCGTAAATGACCCGCTTGGCCTCGTCGTCGTAGCGAACCTCGACGAAGCCGGTCAGCGGGAAATCCTTGCGCAGCGGATGCCCCTCGAAACCGTAGTCGGTGAGGATGCGGCGCAGATCCGGATGGCCGCTGAACAGCACGCCATAGAGATCGTATGTCTCTCGTTCATACCAGTCGGCGCCGGGGTAGACGGTGGTCAGCGACGGCACCAGCGTTTCCTCGTCGGCCTGTACCTTGAGGCGGATGCGGACATTCTGCTTCGGCGACAGGAGGTGATAGACGACATCGAAGCGCCTGGCGCGCGACGGGTAGTCGGCGCCGCAAATGTCGATGATCGAGATGAACTGGCAGCGCGGATCGTCACGCAGGAAGGTCGCCACCTCGATCAGATTGCCCGGCTCGACGGGAACGGTCAGTTCGCCATAGGCAAGCACGGCTTTGCCGATGCGGCCGGAGAGCTTCTCGCCGAGATAGGTGGAGAGTTCGTTCAACGCCAGGGTCATCGGCTCACCGTTCGATCGTGCCGGTGCGGCGGATCTTCTTCTGCAGAAGGAGAATGCCGTAGAGCAGCGCTTCGGCGCTCGGCGGGCAGCCGGGCACATAGATGTCGACCGGCACGACGCGGTCGCAGCCGCGCACCACCGAGTAAGAGTAGTGGTAGTAGCCGCCGCCATTGGCGCAGGAGCCCATCGAGATGACGTAGCGCGGCTCCGGCATCTGGTCGTAGACCTTGCGCAGCGCCGGCGCCATCTTGTTGGTCAGCGTGCCCGCGACGATCATGATGTCGGACTGGCGTGGAGACGCGCGCGGCGCGACGCCGAAACGCTCGGAATCGTAGCGCGGCATCGAGGTGTGGATCATTTCGACCGCGCAGCAGGCGAGGCCGAAGGTCATGAACATCAGCGAGCCGCTGCGCGCCCAGGTGATCAGCGCTTCGGTCGAGGTGACAAGGAAGCCCTTGTCGGCCAGTTCATTGTTGATTTCGAGGAAGAAGGGATCGTCCTCCCCCACCGGCCTGCCGGTGTTGGGGTCGATGATGCCCTTGGGCTTCGGCGCGACGAGGGTGCCTGAACTGTCGTTCAATCCCATTCCAGCGCTCCTTTTTTCCATTCATAGGCAAAGCCGATGGTCAGCACCGCCAGAAACACCATCATCGACCAGAAACCGAGCATGCCGAGTTTCGAGAAGGACACCGCCCATGGGAACAGGAAGGCGACCTCGAGATCGAAGATGATGAACAGGATCGACACCAGGTAGAAGCGGATGTCGAACTTCATGCGGGCGTCGTCGAACGAGTTGAACCCGCATTCATAGGCGGAAAGCTTTTCCGGATCGGGATTGCGGTAGGCCACCAGGAAGGGGGCGATGATGAGCGCCAGACCCACGATCATCGCCACGGCGATGAACAGCACGATAGGCAGATATGAACTCAGGAGTGCGCTCATGCGGCGGCTTTCCTTCGGCGGGGCAGTTCACTTTGATTACAGCAACGAACTCTAATGCGGAAGCGTGACAGTTTAACCGCTGAACCGTTTTAAGAGGCCCATGCTGCAACGCGGCGAGGGTTAGCGCAGCGGTTTCGGTGACGCAAGTCAAACCTTGTTCAAATCGCGGCCCTGGACGCCTTATCGGAAGAAACTGGTCCGATCCGCTCCTGTTTGATTTCTTTCACTTTTTACTCCACTTTTCTCTCCTGACATATCTCACGCCATTTGCCTGCTAGCATGGCCGGAATCACCGGCTAAAAATCCAACGGACGATCGGGGCAAGGGACACCTTGATGAAGGAGAAAATCTCGCTGGCCATGGCCAGGCGCATCGCGCTCGGCGCGCAAGGGTTCAACGACCCTCGCCCCGTAGGTGTTCCGGATCGCCGGCACCTTGCGCGTGTGCTTTCGCGAACCGGCCTGTTGCAGATCGATTCCGTCAGCGCGGTGGTGCGCGCGCATTACATGCCGCTTTATTCGCGCCTCGGCCCCTACCCGCTGGCGCTGCTCGACAACGCCGCCGTTGGCCGCAAGCGCGCCGTCTTCGAGTATTGGGCGCATGAGGCGTCGTTCCTGCCTGTCGAGACCTACCCTTTGCTGCGCTGGCGCATGCAGCGCGCCGAGCAGGGCGACGAGATGTATCTCGGCCTGGCCAAATGGGGCCGTGAACGCAAGGAAATGATTGACGAGATATATAGAGAGGTCGCCGATCGCGGGCCGATCGCCGCCTCCGATATCGAAGGCCACAAGGGCAATGGCGGCTGGTGGGGCTGGAGCGAGGCCAAGCATGCTTTCGAATGGTTGTTCTGGGCCGGGCGCATCACCACCGCCTACCGGCGCGGCTTCGAACGCTACTACGACCTGCCGGAGCGCGTTTTGCCGCAGGCCGTGCTCGACCTGCCGGTGCCCTCGGTCGAGGAGGCGCATCGCGAATTGCTGCGGATTTCCGCCCGCGCCCACGGCATCGCCACCTATGGCGACCTGCGCGACTATTTTCGCCTGGCGCCGAGCGACACCAAGGACCGTATCGAGGAACTGGTCGAAGCCGGCGAATTGCTGCCGGTGAAGGTCGAAGGCTGGGACAAGCCCGCCTATCTCCACAAGGACGCGCGAATCCCGCGCCGGATCGAGGCGCGCGCCCTGCTTGCCCCTTTCGATCCCGTGGTTTTCGAACGCACGCGCACCGAAAAGCTCTTCAATTTCCGCTATCGCATCGAGATCTATACGCCGGCCGAAAAGCGCCAATATGGCTATTACGTGCTGCCCTTCCTGCTTGGCGACCGCATCGTCGCCCGCGTCGATCTGCGCGCCGACCGCGCGGCCAGCATCTTGCGCGTCCACGCCGCCTATGCCGAAGCCGGTGCTCCCGCCGAAACCGCCGCACAGCTCTTCGACGAACTGAAGCAAATGCAGGCATGGCTCGGCCTGGAGGCGATCGAAGTGACGCCGGCCGGCGACCTCGGACCGGCGCTGATCGACATCGCGATGCCATAGCAGCGCGCTGATCGACATCGCGATGCCATAGCAGCGCGTTGACAAACAAAAAGAACAAAAATAGAACAAAGCTTACTATGAACCGAGCTTTGGTTTGATGACCCTCAATGGTTTCAAGTGTCTGGTAGTAGCAGCTCTAATGCTGTCTTCTACGCTCGATGCAAACGCTGCGTCCCAGTCGAAATGGGTAGAAGTCACCAAACCCGTAATCTACTGCGGCGGCGTAGACGCCGACGCGGCGGCGTTTTTGCTGCTGCGCTGGCTGAGTTCCGAACACGGAGAGATCGACGACGACATCAAGCAGTCCTGTGGCCTGCTGACGGTTGGCGATCAATATCTGCTCGACGATCAGCAACCAGAATCGGATAGGAGCCGGGTTATCTTGATGTGGAGCCCGATCTGCCCGAGAGGTTGTTCGCCAACCATGCTTCCGGCAGCCGCTCCGCCCCGTCGCCTCGCGGGAACATATCTTAAACCGATAAAGCCGCCGAAGGGCTGGGAGGGCTGGTAATGGCGCTAGCCCACACGACCGTGTCGTAGCCGCGCGTTGACAGGCACCCGGCCGTAAGCCTAAATCCTGACCCAGACGGTCTTCTCCCGGCAAAGGGAGGAGCCAAGAGGGAATGCGGTGCGGGCCAAAACCCAAATCCGCGGCTGTCCCCGCAACTGTGAGCGACGAGCCCCGGCCGAAAACCACTGGGATGTTCCCGGGAAGGCGGCATTCAGGGCGACGACCCGCGAGCCAGGAGACCTGCCGTCTGAGACTTTAAGTATCCGAATGCCCGGCGGGTTTTCCGGGCAAGGAGCCTGGTTTTGGATCGCAACGGTAGTTTCCCGGCAAACATCGCGGACATTTCGTCCGAGCCCGATGCGTTGGGCGGCGTGACCGTCATCGTCTGCTCGTCCTGCCGCGACGAGACCGGTTCCGATGCCCATCCGCGTGCCGGCGCGCTGCTTGCCGAAGACGCGCGCCGTGCCGCCTCGAGCGAAAATATCTGCATCCGCACCGTCGAATGCCTCGGCAACTGCAAGCGCCGGCTGAGCGCGGCGCTGCTGCGCGACGGCTGCTGGAGCTACGTCTTCGGCGATCTGGAGACGACCAGCGGCGCCGACCTCGTCGCCGGCGCAAAGCTCTTCGCCACTTCGACCGACGGTCTTATCCCCTGGCGCGGCCGGCCCGATTCCCTCAAACGCGGCCTGGTTGCCCGCATCCCTCCCCTCGACATGCTGAAGGACTGACCATGAACGCTTCCGTTTCCCGCGTGCCCTGCACCGTCGTCACCGGCTTCCTCGGCGCCGGCAAGACGACGCTGATCCGCAACCTGCTGGAAAACGCCAAGGGCAAGCGGCTGGCGATCATCGTCAACGAATTCGGCGATGTCGGCATCGACGGCGAGATCCTGAAGGGCTGCGGCGTCGACACCTGCCCGGAGGAAAACATTGTCGAGCTCGCCAATGGCTGCATCTGCTGCACCGTCGCCGACGATTTCGTGCCGGCGCTCGACCAGATCCTGTCCCGTACGCCGAAAGTCGACCACATCCTGATCGAGACCTCCGGCCTCGCTCTGCCGAAGCCGCTGGTCCAGGCCTTCCAATGGCCCACGGTGAAGAGCCGCGTCACGGTCGACGGCGTCGTCGCCGTGGTCGACGGCCCGGCACTGGCCGACGGCCGCGTGGCCTCCGACATGAATGCCCTCCAGGCGCAGCGCGCGGCGGACGTGACGCTCGACCATGACGATCCGGTCGAGGAGGTCTTCGAGGACCAGATCGCCTGCGCCGACCTGATCATCCTGTCGAAGAGCGATTTGATGGATGCGGCGGGCTCTGAGCGCGCGAATGCCGTCATCGGCGAACACGTCGCGCGCGCCGTGAAAGTCGTACCGACCGCGCAGGGCAAGGTCGATCCGTCCGTGCTGCTCGGCCTCGGCCTTGCCGTCGAGGACGATATCGAGAACCGCAAGACCCATCACGACGACGAGCTCGACCATGAGCATGACGATTTCGACTCCTTCGTCATCGATATCCCGTCGATCGCCAATCCGGACGAACTGGCCAAGCGCGTCGCTGTAGCCGCCGAGCAGGAGAACGTGCTGCGCGTCAAAGGCTTCGTCGAGGTCGGCGGCAAGCCGATGCGGCTCCTGCTCCAGGCTGTCGGCCCGCGCGTCAATCACTATTACGACCGTGCCTGGACCGCCGAGGACGACCGCCGCTCGCGGCTCGTCGTCATCGGCCTCAAAGGACTGAACCGCCCGGCGATCGAGCGTATCCTCGCCGGCTGAGGGAAATCCGGGCTGCGATGCATATCCTCGCCACCACATCCGCTTCGCTCGACGATCTCGCCGAGCCTGTCGACCTCAGGCAGACGCCTGCGGATCTCGTGGCGCTGTCCTTCACCGACAGCGATCTCGCCGGCCTCGCCGCCGCCTGGAAGGCCAATGCGGAGCGGCTGCCCTCGATGCGTCTGGCGGCGCTGCGCGACCTCCGTCACCCGATGTCGGTGGACCTGTGGATCGACAGCGTCGCCCGCCATGCCAAGGTCATCCTCGTCCGCATCCTCGGCGGTTGCGATTGGTGGCGCTATGGCTGCGACCAGCTCGCCGCGGTCGCGCGGGAACGCGGCATCAAGCTGGCGCTGCTGCCGGGCGAAAGCCATGACGAGGATTTACGGCTGATCGAAGGCTCGACCCTGCCGCGCGCGGAGTTGGACGCCCTGCTGGGCTATTTCCGCGAGGGCGGCCCGGCAAACATGGCGGCGCTGGTGCAAAGGCTGGCAAGGCTTGCGGGATCGGATGCGGCGGTGGCCGAGGCAGTGAGCGTGCCGAAGGCGGGGTTTTATCAGCCTGGGCTAGGCGTTGTAGAGAACCCTATCTCATCGAGCGTTGGCGATCCTTCGCCCCCCTCTCTGTCCTGCCGGACATCTCCCCCTCAAGGGGGGAGATCGGCCGTCACCGACCCTGGCGCGTTTTCTTCAGGGGCGTCAAAGCCATCTGCAACGTCTGCCATTGGCGAAACCGTCGACGACAGAGCAATCTCCCCCCTTGAGGGGGAGATGTCCGGCAGGACAGAGAGGGGGGCGAAGGAACTCGGCGCTGGCAGCCTCGGCACCCCCGTTGTTCCCATCCTCTTCTACCGCTCGATGCTACTGGCCGCCGACGTGGCGCCCATCGACACGCTGGTGGAAGCGCTCCGCCAACATGGCCTGGCCCCGGCGCCGATCTTCGTCTCCAGTCTGAAAGACCCAGCATCCCTGGCCTTCGTCGAAGCCGCCCTCGCCTCGCTGCACCCCGCAGCCATCGTCACCGCAACTGCCTTCGCCTCCGGCGCGGAACCGGGCGCCGAAACCCTGTTCGACCGCGCCGGCGTGCCGGTCTTCCAGGTCATCGTCGCCACCACCAGGCGCGAGGTCTGGGAGAAGAACCAGCGTGGCCTGGCGCCCGCCGATCTCGCCATGCATGTGGTCCTGCCCGAGCTCGACGGCCGCATCCTCGCCGGCGCGATCTCCTTCAAGGGCGAAGTCGAGACAGACCCGGCGCTGGCTTTTCGCGCTTTCGCCAACCGGCCGGAGGCGAACCGCGTCGCGCAGGTCGCCAGGCGCATCGCGGCGTTCATTCGCCTGCAGCGGACCGAGCGGGCCGAACGCAAGCTGGCGGTCCTGATCCCGGACTATCCGAGCGCGCCTGGACGGACCGGCTATGCGGTCGGGCTGGACGTTCCGTCCAGCGTACTCGCCATGCTGCACGACCTGAAGGAACAGGGCTATGCGGTTGACGGGATTCCGCAATCGCCGCGCGAGTTGCTGGACGCGCTGGAGGTGGGTCGTCAAAGGTTGAGGCTGGACGACTACCTGCGTTTCTCGGCCGAATTGCCCGAAGCTGCGCGCGATGCGGTTGAGGCCGCTTGGGGCAAGGCAAATGACGAAGCTCACGTCAATGCGCCCCCCTCTGTCCTGCCGGACATCTCTCCCACAAGGGGGGAGATTGAGTTCTCGTCTGCGCTTTCGCCAATCTCCGACGTTGCAGGGAGAGCGCCGGCAGAGGAACTGCCAATCTCCCCCCAAGTTGGGGAGATGTCCGGCAGGACAGAGGGGGGCGCGACAGAACGCCGACCTTCGCAGAGAAACTTCGAAACCCCCTTCCGCGCCGCGACCTTCGGCAACATCACCGTGGCTCTCGCCCCCGACCGCGGCCGCTCGGCCGACCGCCGCGCTGACTACCACGACCCGACGCTCCCGCCGCGCCACGAGCTGATCGCCTTCGGCCTCTGGCTGTGGAAATCGCTCGGCGTCCATGCCATCGTCCATGTCGGCGCGCATGGCACGCTCGAATGGCTGCCGGGCAAGACGGTGGCGCTCTCCGAAACCTGTTTCCCCGAGATCGTCACCGGCTCGCTGCCGGTCATCTATCCCTTCATCGTCTCCAATCCCGGCGAGGCGGCGCAGGCCAAGCGCCGCATTTCCGCCGTCACGCTCGGCCATCTGCCGCCACCGCTGACCGGCGCCGGCCTCGACGAGGCGCAACAGAAGCTAGAACGGCTGGTCGATGAATATGCCCAGGCCGACGGCCTCGACCGCCGGCGCCGCGACCGGCTTGCAAAGCTGATCGTCGAGACGGCCCGGAAGACCGGACTTGCCTCGGAAGCCGGCGTGGCCAAGACCGATCAACCCGACGAAGCGCTGCGGCGCATCGACGCCTGGCTATGCGACCTCAAGGATTTCGCCGTCAAGGACGGGCTGCATGTCTATGGCCGCGCGCCGGAAGACGAGACAGATCCTCTGCGCCGGCAAAGCGCGGCGGCCGAAAAAGCGAACCTGCTCGCCGCGCTCGACGGTCGCCATATCAAAGCGGGCCCAGCCGGCGCGCCGGCGCGCGGCCGCTCCGACGTGCTGCCAACCGGCCGCAACCTCTTCACCTCCGATCCGCGCACCATGCCGATGCCGACCGCCTACGATCTCGGCCAGGCGGCGGCGGAGGAAGTGGTGCGCGGCTACATGCAGAGCCATGGCGACTGGCCGCGCTCGCTGGTCATCGACCTGTGGGGCTCGGCCTCCTTGCGCACCGGCGGCGAGGAGATCGCGCAAGGCCTGGCGCTGATGGGGTGCCGGCCGCAATGGGATGCCGCGACCGGCCGCGTCACCGGCATCGAGGTGCTGCCCCCGGCCACGCTCGGCCGCCCGCGCGTCGATGTCACCTGGCGCATTTCCGGCCTGTTCCGCGACATGTTCCCGACCCAGATCGCGCTGATCGATGCCGCCGCCAACGCGGTCGCCAGCCGCGACGAGGACGATTCCGAGAACCCACTTGCCGCCGCGACCCGCGCCCAGGGCAAGGTCAGCCCGCGCATTTTCGGCACTTCGCCAGGCACCTACGGCGCCGGCATCGAGGATTTGCTGTCGCGCGGCGAATGGGGCGCGCGCGAGGAGGTTGGCCGCGCCTATCTCGACGCCACCTCACACGCCTATGGCGGCGCCGACGGCGAAGCGATCTCCGCGCCCGGCGCCTTCGAGGGGCGGATCGCCGAGGCCGATCTCCTCGTCCACACCGGCGACGATCCAGGCCGCGATATCCTCGAGGGCTCGGCCGACGTCGCCTTCATCGGCGGCTTTTCGGCAGCGCTTGCCGCGCTCGGCCGGAATGCCGATGTCATCGTGCTCGACACCACCGACCCGAAGAAGCCGAAGCCGCGCTCGGTCGGCGAAGCAGTGTCGCGCGTGGTGCGCGCCCGCGCCGTCAATCCGCGCTTCATCGCCGGCCAGATGCGCCACGGCCCGCGCGGCGCCTCCGAATTCGCCGAGACGGTCGACCGTCTCGTCGGCTTCGCCGAGACCACCCATGCCATTTCAGGCGCGCTGATCGAGGCAGTGCATGACGCTTATATCGGCGATCCGGACGTTCGCGCCTTCCTGCTGCGCGAGAACCCTGCTGCCGCAAAAGTTATTGCCGAGCGCTTACTCGCCGCCCGGCGGCGTGGCCTCTGGCATCCGCTCAGGAATTCCATCGACGACGATCTCGCGGCCCTGATCGTCGAGGCTCAGGGAAGCGGAGTTGCCGCATGAACGCGTTCTCGCGCCGCGGCGCCTGCCCTGCTCTCAGCGCGCCGATGCAGACCGGCGACGGCCTTTTGGTGCGACTCAATCCGGTCGCTGGAGGACTTTCGCCCAAGTCGCTGATTGGACTCGGTGAATCCGCCCTGCGCCATGGCAACGGCATCATGGAAGTGACCGCGCGCGGCAGCCTGCAGATCCGCGGGCTGAGCACGGAAAGCGCTAGGCTGCTGGCGGCTGAGGTCGATGCGATGGGCATTGCGGTGCGCAGCGGCGTGCCGATTGAGACCGGGCCGCTGGCGGGGATTGATCCGCAGGAGATTGTCGACCCGCGCCCGCTGGCCCAGCGGATCAGGGCGGCGATTGAAGAGGCCGGGCAAACGGCACGGCTGGGGCCGAAGGTGTCGGTGATTGTCGATGGCGGCGGGCAGCTTACGATGGATGCGGTCACTGCGGATGTGAGGTTGACCGCTGTACGCGCTACCGCAGACGTCCAGTGGAGCGTGTCGGTTGCGGGCGATGGCCGAAGCGCGAAGCCGCTCGCAACGGTCGATGCTGATGCGGCGAGCGACATTGCTGTGGCTGCGCTCAGGATGGTCGCCGAGAAGGGCCGCGAGGCACACACGCGGGATCTGTCGGAGCGGCAGTTGGCCTCTCTCGTAGGCTGGCATTCCTTCGCGCCCCCCTCTGTCCTGCCGGACATCTCCCCCACAAGGGGGGAGATTGGCAGCTTCGCCGCCGGCTCACTTACTGCAGCGAACTCTCATCTTTCCAGGTCGGCGATTCGCGAAACCGGCGGCGACAGCCTAATCTCCCCCCTTGTGGGGGAAATGTCCGGCAGGACAGAGGGGGGCGCCGTGGAGCGCCATCGCTCCCCCATTGGCACCTTCAAACTCAACACCGGCCACGCCCTCGGCATCGTCCTCCCCTACGGCAGCATGCCGGCCCAAAATCTCATCGACCTCGCAAGCCAAGCCTCAATCCTCGGCGCCGCCGAAATCCGCCTCGCCCCAGGCCGCGCCCTGCTTGTCCTCGGCCTCTCGCCATCCGCCTGCGTCTCACTACAGGCCTCGGCCACCACCCTCGGCTTCGTCACCTCCCCCGCCGACCCCCGCACCCGCATTGCCGCCTGTCCCGGCACGCCGGCCTGCGCCTCCGGCCGCATCGCCACGCGCGCCATTGCCGAGACAATCGCTGCTCAAAGCCCCGAACTCCTCGACACCTCGCTGACGCTCCACATTTCCGGCTGCGCCAAGGGCTGCGCGCATCCGGGCGCAGCCGCACTGACATTGGTCGGCGACGAAAACGGAGCCGGACTTGTCGTGGACGGGACGGCAAAGGCCCTTCCTGCCGGATACAGGCCGGGCTATGACGCCGCGCGCGGGGTCGCCGCCATTGCGGCCGCGATCCGCCGTGAACGACATCAAGGCGAAACCGCCGCCGCTTGCCTCACAAGGATTGGCGCTACCGGCATCGCCGAACTCTATCGACGGAACCAGTGAATGGCCGCCTACGACTATATCCATGACGGGATGGCGATCTACGAGCGCTCTTTCGCCATCATTCGAGCCGAGGCGGACCTGTCGCGCTTCTCCGAGGCCGAGGCCGATGTCGCGATCCGCATGATCCATGCCTGCGGCCAGGTCGAAGCCGCCAGCCATTTTGTCTTCTCCAACGGTTTCGTTGATGCGGCCCGGACGGCGCTTGCCGCCGGCGCGCCGATCTTCTGCGATGCCGAGATGGTCGCCCATGGCGTCACCCGGGCGCGCCTTCCGGCCGGCAACGAGGTGATCTGCACGCTGCGCGATCCGCGCACGCATGACATCGCCAAGGCAATCGGCAACACCCGCTCGGCCGCGGCGATCGACCTCTGGGGCGAGCGCATGGCTGGATCGGTGGTCGCCATCGGCAATGCGCCGACCGCGCTTTTCTACTTGCTCGAAAAACTGCGCGACGGCGCGCCGAAGCCGGCCGCGATCATCGGCATGCCGGTCGGCTTCGTCGGCGCCGCCGAATCCAAGGACGCGCTGGCCGACAACTCCTATGGCGTGCCCTACGCCATCGTGCGCGGCAGGCTGGGCGGCAGCGCCATGACGGCGGCGGCGCTCAATTCCTTGGCGAGGCCCGGCCTGTGAACGCGATCATGAAAGGACGCCTCGTCGGCGTCGGCACCGGCCCCGGCGATCCGGAGCTTCTGACGCTGAAGGCGGCGCGGGCATTGGCTGAGGCCGACGTCGTCGCCTATTTCGCCAAGCGCGGCAACAACAGCAATGCCCGCGCCATCGTCGAGGCGCGCTTCCGTCCGGATATGATCGAGCTGCCGCTGCTCTATCCGGTGACGACCGAGATCGACAAGGATCACGACGACTACCGCGCGCAGATCAGCGATTTCTATGAGCAATCGGCCGAACAGGTCGCCGAGCATCTCGGCGCCGGCAGGATGGTGGCGGTGCTTTCGGAAGGCGATCCGCTCTTCTACGGCTCCTACATGCATCTGCATGTGCGCCTGGCGCATCGCTTCCCGACCGAAGTCATCCCCGGCATCACCGCTATGTCCGGCTGCTGGTCGACGACCGGCCTGCCGATCGTCCAGGGCGATGACGTGCTGACCGTGCTGCCGGGCACGATGAGCGAGTTCGAGCTGACGCGTCGGCTGGCCGACACCGATGCCGCCGTCATCATGAAGGTCGGCCGCAACCTGCCGAAGATCCGCCGCGCGCTGGAAGCCGCCGGCAAGCTGACGAAAGCCGTCTATGTCGAACGCGGCACCATGCCGGGCAGCGTCTCGATGCGGCTGGCCGAAAAGCCGGACGACAAGGCCCCCTACTTCGCCATCGTGCTGGTCGCCGGCTGGTCGGGCCGGCCCGGAGCCAAAGCATGAGCGGACGCCTTACCGTCATCGGTCTCGGACCCGGTAATGCCGACCAGGTCACGCCGCAGGCTGCCAATGCCGTCGCCGAGGCGACCTTCTTCTATGGCTACAAGCCCTATCTCGATCGGCTGGAACTGCGCCCGGACCAGACCCGCATCGCCTCGGACAACCGCGAAGAGCTTTCCCGCTCCAACGAGGCGCTGGCCAAGGCTGCCGAGGGCCACAGCGTCGCCGTCGTTTCCGGCGGCGATCCCGGCGTCTTCGCCATGGCAGCGGCCGTTTGCGAGGCGATCGAGGCTGGCCCTGAGGAATGGCGCGCCATCGATCTCTCGGTCGTCCCCGGCGTCACCGCCATGCTGGCGGTCGCCGCCCGCATCGGCGCGCCGCTCGGCCATGATTTCTGCGCCATTTCGCTCTCCGACAATCTGAAGCCGTGGGAGCTGATCGAGTTGCGCCTGCTGGCGGCAGCGGGCGCCGGCTTCGTCATCGCGCTCTACAACCCGATCAGCAAGGCCCGCCCCTGGCAGCTTGGCCGCGCCTTCGAATGCCTGAAGGCGATCCTGCCCGGCACCACGCCGGTGATCTTCGGCCGCGCCGCCGGCCGGCCGGACGAGCGCATCGAGGTTTTCCTGCTGGCGGACGCCGACGCTGAAAAGGCCGACATGTCGACCTGCATCATCATCGGCTCGCCCGAGACACGCATCATCAGGCGCGGCGAGAAGCCGGCGCTGGTCTACACGCCGCGTTCGGCAACGGGATCGAAAAGATGATCGACCTTTGCCGCCAGCGCATCGACGGACTCGGCCGAGGGCACGTCAGGCAAAGGCGGCCGGCGGACCATGATCACTTCGATACCCAGCGCCCGCGCGGCAGCGATCTTGCCATAGGTCGCGTCGCCGCCGCTGTTCTTGGAAACGACGGCATCAATGCCGTATCTTTCGAGAAGCGCCCGCTCGTCCGACTCGGGAAACGGCCCGCGCGCCAGCAGGTAGAGCGCATCGGGCACCGACAACTTCGGTTCGACCGGATCGACGCTGCGGATCAGATAGTTGTGCTGTGGTGCGGCCTCGAAGGCGCCGGCCTCCTGCCGGCCAATCGCCAGGAAAACGCGGCGCGGTGCCGCGCCAAGCGCCCCTGTCGCCTCAGCGACATTGTCGACCAGCGTCCACCGATCGCCGACGACCGGCTCCCAGCCGGGGCGGCGCAGCGCCAGGATCGGCACGCCGGATTTCGTTGCGGCTTCAGCGGCGTTAGCCGAGATCCGGGCGGCGTATGGATGCGTGGCGTCGATCAGCAGATCGATCTTTTCCTGGCGAAGATAGGCGGCGAGCCCCTCCGCGCCGCCAAAACCGCCGACGCGCACCGGCACACCTTGCGCGACCGGACTTTCGGTGCGGCCGGCGAGCGACAGCGTGACGGAAAAATCCTTGCGACGAGCCAGCTTTCCGGCCAGTTGCCGGGCTTCCGTGGTTCCGCCGAGGATCAGAATGCGGTGGGTCATCATGCCTGCTAAGGGTCCGCGCGCCGCCAAGCCCGCCTCAAAATGGCTCACCATCGTCGGCATCGGCGAGGACGGTGTAGCGGGTCTCGGCGACGAGGCCAAGCAGCGCATCGCGCAGGCTGAGGTGGTATTCGGCGGCAAGCGGCATCTCGCCCTCGTCTCGTCCCTGGCCAACGGCGAAACCCGCTCATGGCCGACGCCCTTCGATGCCGAAATGCGCGACGTGCTGGCGCTCAAGGGCAAAAAAATCTGCGTGCTCGCGTCCGGCGACCCTTTCCTTCACGGTGTCGGCGTCACGCTGGCGCGCAAGGTGAAGCCGGATGAGATGCTCGTCCTGCCGGCGCCGTCGTCGCTCTCGCTGGCCGCCTCCCGTCTCGGCTGGGCCTTGCAGGACATCGAGACCATCTCGCTGCATGGCCATTCGATCGACCTGATCCGCCCCCTGCTCCACCCCGGCGGGCGCATCCTCGCACTGACCTCCGACGGCGATGCCCCGGCTGCCATGGCCGCACTGCTCGACGAACTCGGCTTCGGCCCGTCGCGGTTGACGGTCCTCGAAGCGCTCGGCGGTGCCGATGAAGCGCATCGAACCTCCCGCGCCGACGCCTTCGATCTCAAAAACATCAACCCGCTCAACGTGCTGGCGCTTGAAATTGAATCAACGCCGGATGCGCGCATCCTGCCATTGACCGTCGGCCTCGCCGACCACTTGTTCGAGCATGACGGCCAGATCACCAAGCGCGAGATCCGCGCCATCACGCTTTCGGCGCTGGCGCCGCGGCGCGGTGAGTTGTTGTGGGACATCGGCGCCGGCTCCGGCTCGATCGGCATCGAATGGATGCTGGCGCATCCTTCGCTGCGTGCCATTGCCATCGAAGCCAACGACGAACGCGCCGCCCGCATCGCGCGCAATGCCGCGCATTGCGGCGTGCCCGACCTTGTCGTGGTTGAAGGCGCCGCGCCCAAAGCCTTCGCCAAACTGCAGACGCCGGATGCCATCTTCATCGGTGGCGGCGGCAGCGATGCCGGCGTGCTGGAGAAGGCGATCAAGGTGCTCCGTCCCGGCGGTCGGCTGGTCGCCAATGCGGTGACGCTGGAGATGGAGGCGCTGCTGCTCGACCAGCACAACAGGCGCGGCGGCGACCTCACCCGCATCGCCCTGTCGCGCGCCGCACCAGTCGGCTCCATGCAGGGCTGGCGCCCGGCCATGCCGGTCACCCAGTGGAGCTGGACAAAACCATGATGGTCGCGGGCATCGGCAGCCGCAAAGGCGTGAGCGTCGAAGAAGTTTTGGCGGCGATCGAGACCGCGCTTGAGGCGCATGGCCTGGCGATGACGGCGCTTTCGGCGCTGGCGACCGCCCCGCTCAAGAAGGATGAGGCGGCGATCTCCGCCGCCGGCCGCGCGCTCAACCTGCCGGTGGTCATCGCCGATGACAGGGTCCTGCAGCTGGCCTCGCCGGGCGCTCGCAGCCGTTGCGATCTCTCGCAGAGCCGCGCCGGCACGCCGTCGGTTTCGGAGGCGTCCGCCCTCGCCGTTGCCGGAGCTGGTGCAAGAC
The DNA here is from genome assembly GCF_004016445.2 of Mesorhizobium sp. M2E.F.Ca.ET.219.01.1.1. GTDB lineage: Bacteria > Pseudomonadota > Alphaproteobacteria > Rhizobiales > Rhizobiaceae > Mesorhizobium. The sequence continues at coordinate 1,375,051 of NZ_SADT02000001.1, read as the reverse complement.
TGCTCGGACCTCGCACGGTGCTTGGTCCGGTCACCTGCGCCATCGCCATCAGCGGAGACGCGCCATGACCGTCCATTTCATCGGCGCGGGTCCAGGAGCGGCCGACCTTATCACGCTTCGCGGCGCGCGGCTGCTGGCCAGTTGCCCGGTCTGCCTCCATGCGGGCTCGATCGTCGCGCCGGAGCTGCTCGAACATTGCACACCCGGCACCAAGTTGATTGACACCGCGCCGATGTCGCTCGACGAGATCGAGGCTGAATATGTTGCCGCCCACAAGGCCGGCCAGGATGTTGCGCGCCTGCATTCCGGCGACCTCTCCGTTTGGAGCGCGGTAGCCGAACAGATCAGGCGGCTGGAAAAGCACGGCATCCCCTATACGCTCACCCCAGGCGTGCCGTCCTTCGCGGCGGCGGCGGCGGCACTGCGCCGCGAGCTCACCATTCCCGAGCTCGCGCAAAGCCTGGTGCTGACCCGCGTTTCCGGCCGCGCCTCGAAAATGCCGCCAGGCGAGACGCTGGCCGGCTTCGGCCGCACCGGCGCCACGCTTGCCATCCATCTTGCCATCCATGCAATTGATCGCATCGTTGCGGATCTCACGCCGCTTTACGGCGCCGAATGCCCGGTCGCCGTCGTCTTCCGCGCCTCCTGGCCGGACGAGCGCATCCTGACCGGCACGCTCGGCACCATCGAAGCGCGGCTGGCGGAGAACCCGATGGAGCGTACGGCGATCATCTTCGTCGGCAGCGCGCTCGCAGCGCGGGATTTCGGCGAAAGCTCACTCTACGACGCCCACTATCAGCGGCGTTTTCGCGGACGGGACGGATTGTGAACGGCAGCGCCAACATGAACGGACGGGCAAATGTGGAGCAGGCGCTGGCGCGGCTGAACTTCAAGCCGCGCGAGCTCGAGCCCGGCCATGTCTGGCTGGCCGGCGCCGGCCCTGGCGACCCCGGATGCCTGACGCTGGAGGTGCTGGCGGCGCTCGGGCAATGCGACGCGCTGGTCTATGACGCGCTGGTCTCGCCCGATGTCGTGGCAGTCGCTCAGGGCGCCGAGCTCTTCTACGCCGGAAAACGCGGCGGTCAGCCTTCGATGAAGCAGGACGACATCAACGCCCTGCTGGTGCGGCTGGCGCGCCAAGGTCGCCGCGTCGTGCGGCTCAAGGGCGGCGATCCCTATATTTTTGGCCGCGGCGGCGAAGAGGCCTTGGCGCTCGCAGGAGAGAAAATTCCGTTCCGGGTGCTTTCCGGCCTGACTTCGGGCCTCAGTGCATTGGCCGCCACCAGCATTCCCGCCACCATGCGCGGCATCAACAAGGCCGTCATCCTTGCCACCGGCCATGCGGCGGGCACAGATGACGACATCGACTGGACGGCGATCGCCCGCACCGGGCAGCCGGTCGTCGTCTATATGGGCATGGCCAACCTGCCGGTGATCGCGGCAAAGCTGCTGAGCGGCGGCCTCGCGCCATCGACACCTGCCGCGGTGATCGTCGCGGCAACCACGCCGCAGGAGCGCATCGTCGTTGCCACGCTCGCCACCATCGCCGAGGAGGCCGCGGCCGCCGGGCTCGCTTCTCCGGCGCTGATCGTGGTCGGCGGCATCGTGGCCCTGCGCGCGGCATTGGCGGGCGGCGCATGACGGCGCGCGCGATCATCATCGGCGCCCCGCGCTCCGGCTCGGGCAAGACCAGCGTCACCATCGGCCTGTTGCGCGCGCTCGCCCGGCGCGGCCTGAAAGTGCGCGGCGCGAAATCAGGGCCGGACTATATCGATCCGGGCTTCCACACCGCTGCCACCGGCCTGTCCGGCGTCAATCTCGACAGCTGGGCGATGTCGCCTGCCCTGCTCAACGCGCTGGCAGCCCAGGCCGCGGACGACGCCGAATATGTCCTGCTCGAAAGCGCCATGGGCCTGTTCGACGGCATTCCCGCGCCGCAAGGCCGCTCCGGCTCGGCCGCCGATCTTGCGCGGCTCTACGGCCTGCCGGTGCTGCTAGTGCTCGACGTTTCAGGACAGTCGACCACGGCGGCCGCCGTCGCCAAGGGTTTTGCCACTTACGACCCGGATGTGCGCATGGCCGGCGTCGTGCTCAATCGCCTCGGCAGCGAACGCCACCGGCGGCTATCGGGCGACGCCATCGAGGCGATCGGCCTGCCTGTGGTCGGCGCCATTCTGCGCGATCCGACTCTCAACTTGCCGGAGCGGCATCTCGGCCTCGTCCAGGCCGGCGAATACGAGAACCTGATGGCGCATCTCGACCGGCTGGCAGACATGGTCGAGAAATCGCTCGACATCGATGCCATCCTCAAGCTGGCGACATCTCTGCAGCCCTCGCCCGGCGACTTTGCCGACGCCTTGCAACCGCCTGGGCAGCGCATCGCGCTGGCCGAGGACGCCGCCTTCACCTTCCTCTATCCGCATGTCGCCACGCAATGGCGCAAGGCCGGCGCGGAGATCGTGCCTTTCTCGCCGCTTGCCGACGAAGGGCCCTCGCAGGACTGCGAGGTCTGCTGGCTGCCCGGTGGCTATCCCGAGTTGCATGCCGGCAAGCTCGCGGCTGCGACGAACTTCCAGGCGGGAATGGCCCGCTTCGCCGCGACGAAACCGGTTCACGGCGAGTGCGGCGGCTTCATGGTGCTGGGCGAAGTGCTGGAGGACGCGGAGGGGACAAGCCACAGGATGCTCGGCCTGCTCGGACATTCGACCAGCTTCGCCAGGCGCAAGATGAATCTCGGTTATCGCGAGGCGCGGCTGCGCGCCGCCTGCCCGTTGGGACCGGAAGGCACGCTGATCCGTGGCCACGAATTCCACTATGCGCAGATGACGGCCACCGGCAATGACGAGCCCTTGGCCGACCTTGCCGACGGCCAGGGCAATCCGCTTGGCGCTTCAGGCTACCGGCGTGGCCATGTCAGCGGCACATTCTTCCACGCCATTGCGAGGAGCGCATGAGCGGCCCTTCGGCGCCCCGGCAAGTACTTGACGATATCGGCCTCAGCCTCGTTTTCTTCACCCGGCTGAGGTTACCCTCGAGCGATTTCGGCGGACGCAGCCTGGCGGATGCGATCTGGGCGGCGCCCTTCGCCGGTCTCGCCGTGGCGATCATTGGCGCGCTCGTCTACGCTATCGCCGCCGTCTTCGGCCTCGCCGCCGCACCGGCCGCGGCGCTCACGCTCGCCGGGACGATGCTTGCTACCGGCTGCCTGCATGAGGATGGGCTTTCCGACATCGCCGATGGCTTTTGGGGCGGCAAGACGCGCGACAGGAAGCTGGAGATCATGCGCGATAGCCGCATCGGCGCCTATGGCGCGGCGGCGCTCGGGTTGTCGCTGCTCATCCGCTGGAGCGCGCTATCCGAACTCGCCGGACCCGGCCACATCTTCCTGGCGCTGCTTGCCGCCCATGCCGCCTCGCGCGGCCTGTTCGGCGCCTTCATGCATCTTCTGCCGCCTGCCCGAGCCGACGGCCTGTCCGCCAATGCGGGCTCCGTCACTGCCGAGACCGCCGCCATAGGTGCTGCGCTCGGCGCGGTGGCGCTGCTGGCGCTCGGCCTTGGCGGCGCGATCGCCGCGCTGATCCTGCTCGGCCTGCTGTTTGCCGGCTTGCGCGCGCTTTGCCTCAGCCAGATCGGCGGCCAGACCGGCGACACGATCGGCGCGCTGCAGCAGCTCGGCGAGATCGCGGTGCTGCTCGTCGCTTCCGTTTGCCTTTCCTGATTCTTTTTCGGAGACCTTGCCCCCATGTCCTTCAAATCCCTCGATGAACTGCGTGCCGCCTGCCTCGATCTTCCGGCTGGCAGCGACACCGCCGCCGGCACCGTCGCCCACCGCCAGGACACACTGACAAAGCCGCCGGGCAGCCTTGGCAGGCTGGAAACGATCGCCGCCTGGCTTGGCCGCTGGCAGGGCCGCGACATGCCGAAGCTCGATGCGGTGAAAGTCTTCGTCTTTGCCGGCAATCACGGGGTCACCGCGCAGGGCGTCTCAGCCTATCCGTCGGAAGTCACGGTGCAGATGGTGGCGAATTTCGCCGGCGGGGGTGCTGCCATCAATCAGCTGGCCCGCATTGCCGGCGCCAAGCTGGACGTCATTCCACTCGATCTCGATCATCCGACCGGCGATTTCACGGAAGTGCCGGCGATGGACGAGCAGGCATTCCTCGCCGCCGTCTCGACCGGCTACGATGCGGTGACCAAGGACCTCGATCTCGTCTGCTTCGGCGAGATGGGCATCGGCAACACCACCCCGGCGGCCGCGATCTCGACGGCGCTGTTCGGCGGCGGCGCCGAAAAATGGACCGGACGCGGCACCGGCGTCGACGATGCCGGCATGAAGCGCAAAGTGGTGGCGATCGAAGCTGGCCTCAAGCGCCACGCCGATTCGCTCTCCGACCCGCTGAAGATTGCCGCGGCGCTCGGCGGACGCGAGCTCGCCGCCATTCTCGGCGCCACGGTCGCCGCGCGTAAGAACAACGTGCCGGTGCTGCTCGACGGTTTTGTGTGCACGGCCGCCGCCGCTCCGCTCGCGAGGCTGCACCCGACCGGCCTCGCCCACACGATCGCCGCCCACGTCTCGGCCGAAGCCGGCCACCGCCGCCTCCTGGAGGCGCTCGGCCTGCCGCCACTGCTCGATCTCGGCATGCGTCTCGGCGAAGGCTCCGGCGCCTGCCTTGCCATCAACATCGTCCGCTCGGCGCTGGAGTGCCATACGAGGATGGCGAGCTTTGCCGAGGCGGGAGTTTCGGAGAAGTAGGCTGCAAACAAAATGGCGGGTTGCCCTTCTGGGGCAGCCCGTCCGCCAAGCCTACAACAAGTCGCCAACGGCCAAAGCAGCCGATCGACTTGGCCAGCGGGACTTCCATCTAATCAAAGAGAAATTTGGTGGGTGTGCACAGGATCGAACTGTGGACCCGCTGATTAAGAGTCAGCTGCTCTACCAACTGAGCTACACACCCACACCGCCGGAAAACTCAGCGTCGGCGGCGCATATAGCCGCCGCTTTCGGGGATGTCTAGCCCTGCCGGATCATTTCCCGACAAATCGCCGAATTGCCGCACCTGTCACACAAAAAGCTTGCCTTCCGCCACCTTGACAGCATGGCCGCCGATGCGCGCGGATACCAGTTTTCCGCCATCGACGTTGAGCTCGAGGCGGATGCGCGAGGGCCGACCCATTTCCAGGCCCTGCTCGATCCAGAGCTGCGAGATGCCGTCGGTCGGGGCGTCGAAATGCATGATGGCGCCGGCAAAGGCAGCGGCAGCCGAACCAGTCGCAGGGTCTTCATAGGACGGGGTGCCGGGCACGATCATGCGCACATGGAAGGCGCTGTCATGATGCACCGTCTCGCGGCAATAGACATAGGGGCTGGCAAAGGCCCAATCGCTCTTGCGGGGTGCCAATTCGGACCATGCCTGGTTGTCGAGCCTGATCTTGGCGGCCTCCTTCAGCCCGGCAACGGGAATCGTCACATAAGGCACGCCGGCCGACCAGAAGGCGACGCGGTGATTCTCGAAGCCGATCTCGTGCGGAGCAAGGCCGAGCGCGGCGCCGATCGCTTCCGGATCGGCCTTGAGCTCCAAAGGTTCCGGCAGTTTCGCCAGGTCGAACTCGGCGAAGGTCGAACCATCATGTTTGCTTACCGCGCAGCGGACCGGTCCGATATTCTCCTCCAGCACGAAGATGCCGGTCGCCTCGCCGGCGAGTTCGGCCAGCGCGATCGCCGAGCCGACCGTCGGATGTCCGGCGAAAGGCATTTCGTAGTCAGGCGTGAAGATGCGGATACGGTTGCGGTGCTTGGGATTGTCCGGGGGCAGCACGAACACCGTCTCCGAAAGATTGAATTCGCGCGCGATCGCCTGCATGCCGGCAGTGTCGAGCTCATCGCTATCGAGCACCACCGCAAGCGGATTTCCGGCCAGCCCTTCGGTGGTAAACACATCGTAAAGCAAGTAGTTGCGCGCCATTTAGAAAACCTTTCGCCCCGCCTCGAATTTCTGCCCCAATCCCAACATGAGGGAAATTTAATTTGAAATTCGAACCTCGAAGCCTGATCTGTGAACGGATAGGGACATCACTTTCCAGCATAGGGGTCCGGGGTGGACCAGGTTGTCAATCCGCCAAAGGCGGAATCCGGTGCTTCCATAGAGGCCGCGCTCGGGCTCGACCGCAAGGGCGTGAGCCGCAAGCGTCGCCACTTCTGGCTTTACGCCCTGCTGGCGATAGCGATCGTCGCGGCCGGCATTGCCCTTTATCAATGGTACGCCGCCGCACCGCCCAGGATTGAATATACCACAGTGCCGGCGGCGACCGCCGACCTCACCGTCGAGGTCTCTGCCACCGGCACGCTGCAGCCGCTGACTCAGGTGGATATCTCGAGCGAACTGTCCGGCATCGTTCGCTCGGTCTCCGCCGTTGAAAACCAGCAAGTCAAGAAGGGCGACGTGCTGGCGACGCTCGATACCGCCAAGCTGGAGGTCCAGATCGAGCGCGCCACTGCCTCCGCCAAGGCGGCAGCCGCAGCTGTCGAGGATGCCAAGGTGACCTTGCACGAAAATGAGAACGCGGTTGCGCGCGCGAGCGCGCTCACCAAGCGCGGCATGGCGACGGACCAGTCGCTCGAAGCGGCAACCGCGACGCGCGACCGCTCGAAGGCGGCGCTCGACAGCGCCGAGGCCAATCTCGCCATCGCCCAGGCCGACCTCAAGGCGCAGCAGACAGATCTGGCGAAAAGCACCATCTATGCGCCGATCGACGGCATCGTGCTGACGCGCTCGGTCGATCCCGGACAGACGGTCGCCTCCTCGCTGCAGGCGCCAGTGCTGTTCGTCATCGCCGCCGACCTTCGCAACATGGAATTGCAGGCGGCCGTGGACGAAGCCGACATCGGCCAGGTCAAACCCGGCCAGCACGCTCGCTTCACCGTCGACGCTTTCCCCGACCGTCCCTTCGACGCAGAGATCCGCGACATCTCCTACGCCTCGGTCACCACCGACGGCGTCGTCACCTACAAAGCGCGCCTCGAAGTCGACAATGGCGAGCTTTTGCTCCGGCCCGGTATGACGGCGACAGTGTCGGTCGTCACCCAGCAGGCCAAGGGCGTGCTCACCGTTCCCTCGACCGCCTTCCGCTATCGCCCGATGCAACAGGCGGCGCGCGGTTGGAGCCTGAGCGACCTCTTCACCGGCCGCATGGGCCGCCCCAACCGGCAGCGCGAGGTGACGAAGGCGCCGACCGACGGCTCGCGCACGCTTTACGTGCTGGAGAACGGAAGGCCGCATCCGGTCAACGTCAAGATCGGTTCGACCGATGGCGAGCTGACCGAGGTCACCTCAGGCCTCGACGAGGGCGCGCAAGTGATCACCGGCGCGCAGCAGCGGAGCTGACCGGTGTCGCCTGCCTTGCTCATCACCTTCGACAAGGTCTGGAAGAGCTATGGCGAGGGCGAGGGCCGCGTGCATGCGCTGGCCGGCGTCGATCTCGCCATCCGGCGTGGTGAGTTCGTCGCTATCATGGGCCCCTCTGGCTCGGGCAAGTCGACGGCGATGAACATCATCGGCTGCCTCGACACGCCGACGGCTGGAACCTACTCCTTCATGGGTGTCGATGCCGGCCGGCTCGACCGCAACCGCCGCGCGCTTTTGCGCAATCTTTATGTCGGCTTCGTCTTCCAGGGCTACAATCTGTTGCCGCGCACCACCGCGGCGGAAAATGTCGAGCTGCCGCTGATCTATCGCGGCGTTGCCGCGCGCGAGCGCCGCGATCTCGCCATGCAGGCGCTGGCCGAGGTCGGGCTTGTCGGGCGCGAGCACCACACCCCGGCTGAGCTGTCGGGCGGTCAGCAGCAGCGCGTGGCGATCGCCCGCGCCATTGTCACCAGGCCGACATTGCTCGTGGCCGACGAGCCGACCGGCAATCTCGACACCGCGCGCACGCATGAGATCATGGAGCTGCTGACCAAGCTCAATGCCGGGCTCGGCCTCTCCATCGTCATGGTCACCCATGAGGCCGATGTCGCGGACTATGCCGGCCGCACCATCCGCTTCCTCGACGGCCATGTTGCCTCCGATACCTTGAAAGCGGAGGCAGCGGCATGATCTGGGAAACCGTCCGCCTTTCGCTGCGCTCGATCCGCCGCAACGTGCTGCGCTCTTTCTTGACGCTGCTTGGCATCGTCATCGGCGTCGCCGCAGTCATCGCCATGCTCACCATCGGCTCCGGCACGACGGAGAAGGTCAAGGCCGATATTTCGAGGCTCGGCAGCAACCTGCTCGTCGTTCGCGCCGGCCGGCCCGCCGGCCCAGGCGGACCGGGAGGTCTCGACCAGGCGGTGCGGCCGCTCGCCGAAAAGGACGTCGCGGCGCTCGTCGCGCATCTCAGCGGCGCGCGCGCGATTTCGCCTGCTTCGCAAAAACAGGTCCGCGTCATCTTCGGCACCGAAAGCCTGACCTCGGGCGTGACCGGCACGGACAGCGCCTATCTTGACGCCCGCGACTGGAAGCTGGTGTCGGGGCGGTCGTTCAGCGATTCCGAAACACGGGCCGGCACCGGTGTGTGCCTGATCGGCGAGACGGTGCGCCAGCAATTCTTCGGCGCCGGCGATCCCGAGGGCGAGATCATCCGCGTCAACCGCACCTCCTGCAAGATCATCGGCCTGCTCGAGCCAAAGGGCTATACCGGCTTCGGCCAGGATCAGGACAATGTCGTGCTGATGCCGCTGCATGCCTATCAGCGGCGCATCGCCGGCAACCGCGACATCGACAACATCTACATCGCCGCCGACGACCGCACGCCGACCAGCGAGCTGCAGCCGCGCGTCGAGGACATTTTGCGCGACACGCGGCGCATCACGCCGGACCGCGATGCCGATTTCGCCATCCGTGACATGACCCAGATCGCCGACGCGATGACCAGCGCCACGACCACCATGACCGGCATGCTGGGCGCCGTCGCCGGCGTCAGCCTTCTTGTCGGTGGCATCGGCATCATGAACATCATGCTGGTCTCGGTCACCGAACGCACGCGCGAGATCGGCATCAGGCTGGCGATCGGCGCGCATGAAAAGCACATCCTCATCCAGTTCCTGGTCGAGGCGACGGTGCTGTCGCTCTTTGGCGGCATCATCGGCATCTTGATCGGGCTGACGCTCGCCGGCCTCACTTCGATGGCGCTGACGATACCTTTCGCGCCAAGCCCGGCCGTCATCCTGCTCGCCGTCGGCTTCTCGGCGCTGATCGGCATGGTGTTCGGCTTCTTCCCGGCGCTGCGCGGCGCCCGCCTCGACCCGATCGACGCGCTGCGGCACGAGTAAGGCGGCTTTTGGGTTGTGGCCTGTCAGAACGGCAGCCGCGCGTTCTCCTTGACCTCTTTCATGACGAAGAACGTCCGGGTCTGCCGGACGCCGGGCAGCGCGATCAGCTTCTGGCCGTGCAGCTTGTTGAAATCCGCCATGTCGCGCACGCGTATTTTCAGAAGATAGTCGAAGTCTCCGGCCACGAGATTGCAGTCCAGAACCTCCTTGAGCTTCAGCACCGCCTCCTCGAAAGCACCGAAGCTTTCGGGCGTCGAGCGATCGAGCACGACCCCGACCATGACCAGCGCGCCGAGCCCCACCGCGGCGGGCGCGATTTCCGCCCTTACTCCGGTGATGTAGCCCTCTTCGAACAGGCGTTGCGTGCGCCGATGGCAGGTGGCGGCGCTGACATTCACCCGGGCCGCCAACTCGGCATTGGTCAACCGCCCCTCGGCCTGCAGGGCCCGCAGGATCTTGACGTCGATCCGGTCGAAAGCCGAAGTGGAAGATTCTTCCATTTTCGTAACCTGAATAGCTGTTTTATCCAACACTAGCACGGCCTTTGGCGGCTATACAAAAATCTTGAAGGCAAGTTCGAGAGCACTTTTCATGCATTTCGGCCTATCCTGGGCCTGTTGAAAAATGGCATGGCGGAGGGCAGGTCGATGTCGCTTCTCGAGAAATTTGAACGCTATCCGCTGACCTTCGGACCGACGCCGATCGAGCATCTGCCGCGTCTCAGCGCGGCGCTCGGCGGCAAGGTGCGGGTCTACGCAAAGCGTGACGATTGCAATTCCGGGCTGGCCATGGGCGGCAACAAGCTGCGCAAGCTCGAATACATCGTGCCCGATGCGATCGCGTCGGGCGCCGACACGCTGGTGTCGATCGGCGGCGTCCAGTCGAACCACACGCGCATGGTCGCCGCGACGGCCGCCAAGATCGGCATGAAATGCGTGGTGATCCAGGAGAAATGGGTGCCGCACTATGATGCGGTCTACGACCGGGTCGGCAATATCCTGCTGACGCGCCTGATGGGCGCCGACAGCCGGCTCGTCGACGACGGTTTCGACATCGGCATCCGCAAGAGCTGGCAGGATGCGATTCAGTCGGTGAAGGATGCGGGCGGCAAGCCCTACCCTATCCCAGCCGGCGCCTCGGTGCACAAGTTCGGTGGCCTGGGCTATGTCGGCTTCGCCGAGGAGGTGGCGAAGCAGGAAGCTGAACTCGGTTTCAAATTCGACTACATCATCGTCTGTGTCGTGACCGGCTCGACGCAGGCCGGCATGATCGTCGGCTTCGCCGCGCAAAACCGCGCCGAGCGGGTGATCGGCATCGATGCCTCCGGCACGCTCGACCAGACCCGCGCGCAGGTCCGCCGCATCGTCGACGACACCGTCGCTCTCGTCGGGCTGGGCCGCGCCGTGCGCGAGGACGAAATCGTCATCAATCCCGACTATGCCTATCCGGCCTATGGCGTTCCATCGAACGAAACGAACGACGCGATCCGGCTGGCTGCCCGCACCGAGGCGATGATCACCGATCCGGTCTATGAGGGAAAGTCGATGCAGGGGCTGATCGACCTGACCCGGAAGGGGTTTTTCCCCGAAGGTTCGAGAATTCTCTATGCGCATCTCGGCGGCGCGCCGGCCATCAACGGTTACAGCTATTACTACAAGGACGACGGCGCCCCCGGAAAAGGCGCGCCGCATGACGACGCGCTGCCGCCGCTCTTTCCTTGAGGAGTTAGAGCAGTTCCAGGAAAAGTGTGATCGGTTTTCCGTCCGGAACTGCGTAAAAACAAAGAGCTAGAGCGCTTCGCCGTTTCCGTGAAACAGTGAAACGCTCTAGCGGACCTCGCCGCTGTCAGCGAAATGCCATTCGATCAGCGGCTTCATATGCCCCATCAGCCCATCCGGCAGATCGGTGGCGTTGCGGATGATGACCGGCCCCTCGATCTCCGGCTCATCTTCACTGGCGACGAAGGCGCTGATACGCCGCGCCAGCTCATCGGCCGTTTCGGCCACACGGTAGCGGCGGAAGATCACCGTGCCGCTCGCCGTCGACAGCGCGTGATAGCGCTGTCCACGCTCGGCCGCTGAAAGATCGAGCCCGGTCTCCTCCCCCACCTCGCGTATCATGTTGAAGTCGATATCGACCAGTCCGTCTCGAAAATCGACCGGCTCGAACGAGCCGGCGGCGAAATAGACGCGGCCGGCATTGACCGTGTGGCGGCCCATGCGGATCGCCACAAGCGCATTGTCGCCGGCGACCAGCACAGCGTGCGCATAGGCATGCTCGGCGCCGGAGTTCTCGCGCCGCTTGCGCCATAGCATGAAGGTCGAGAACCTCACCGCGTGGCAGCGGCCGACGAGGCGGCTGTCTCTGTAAGCGAGCTCGGAAAGCAGCACCACCGTGCCATCGAACAGCGCCGGGTTGGCCGCCATTTCCTGCCGCCAGTTCTCGGCGATCGCCGCCGCATTGCTCAGCGCGAAGGGATGCGGCCCGGGATCGAGGCGGACGTCGATCGCATCGACCGGCAGGATGACATTGCGGGGCAGATCGAAACTCAAGGGGTCACGCCATGTCCAATGTGATCGCCACGGGGCAATGGTCCGACGCTTTCGGCCTGTCCCAGCCGGCGCGCGGGAAACGCTCGACCTCCTGGCCCGCCGGGAAGATGGTGCGCCAGGGCTGGCCGTTGCGGATGATGTCCGGCACGGCGGTCGCGTTCTTCGCCGCCAGCGCCCTCGACAGGAGGATGTAATCGAGCTGGCAGAGATGCCGCTCCTCCGGGTCGCGCGTGTGGTAGAAGCTCCAGCGATCCATCTCCGGCCGCCGCTCGACGACATTCTCGCAGAACCCGCCGGCGGTCAGCACGTTGATCGAGGACTGGGCTTCATCGACCACCTCGAAGCGATGGCCGTCGAAGCTGTCGCCCTCGATCCTCACACGCTGCCGGTAATCGTTCATGTCGCCGCAGATCGCCCAGCGCTTGTCGGCGGCATGGTCCTTGCCGAAACGCTCCTCGATGATGCGGCGCACGGCTTGCGCCTCGGCCATGCGCAGCGGCATTGTCGCCTCGCGGCCGTCCAGCCCGTTGCGCGGTGAGCCCATCGACTTGAAATGCACGAGATAGAGTGTCAGCGGCACGCCGCCGACAGTGAGGTCGACCTCCAGGCAGTCCCGGCGAAAGATGCGATCGCTGGCCACATGCCCGAGCGCCGCAAGCTCCGGCGTGAAGAGGCCGAACCGCTCGAACGTGATATAGGCATGGCTCGTCATGCGCACGAACTCGATCGGCTGGCCCTGCATGGTCTCGTTGCGCATCATCACCGCGACATCGATGCCGCGGGAGTCGTTCCCTGCCGTGGTGTATTTCTGCCGGTAGCCCTGCCCGATCATCTTGAACAGATAGCCATATTCGAACGCCTTCAGCGCCTCGATATTGTCGACCTCCTGCATGCAGATGATGTCCGCGCGGGTGGCCGCGATGGCGAGCGCCGTCAACTGGCGGGTATCGTCGGACTGGGCGATCGCGCGCGCCTGTTCGAGGACCCGATATTCGGCCTCGCTTTGGATGTCGAACAGCGCCAGCGTGCGGTCTTCATTGAGCTGGTTGCGATAGCCCGAGAAATCGAACCTGTTCATCAGGTTCTCGACATTGAAGGTGGCGAGGCGCAGCGACATGGCCTGACCTTTGCCTGCAAGCGAAGGCGAAGACAAGAGCCAGGCTAGATGCTCGTTATGGTTGATGGAACCTTTCCGTTCATCTTCCGTTCAGACGGAAAGTTCCAACAATAAGCCCATTCCCGGGATGCTCTGGGCGTGGGGCCTTTACTCCTTGGAGAGTGAAATGAAACCGTTCTTTTTTTCCTTCAGATCCGGGCTTTTGGCCCTGGGGCTCGTTGCCGGCGTGACCGCGCCGTCGGTCGCCGGCCCGATCCTGCAACCCGATCTCGGCGTCGCAACGAATACCGCCGCCCCGACGATCATTCCCGTCCGCGACAGTTGGGCTGGCGGCAACAACTACTCGCCGCAGATGTATGACTGGCGCTGGCGGCGCGGCGGCGACTTCAGGTGGCGCGGCGATAGGTGGCGCGGCGATCGGCACTTCTCCCGCAACTGGGACGGCGGCAATTGGAATGGCGACGGCGACTGGCGCTGGCGGCACCACCATCATCGTCACTTCCGGGACAGCGACGCGGCGCTGCTTGGGTTGGGTCTCGGCCTGGGCCTGGGCAGCTTGGCCTACAACAATTACTACGATCCCTACTACTACGACCCCTATCCGCGCTACGTTCAGCCGCGGCGCATCTACCGGACCGAGCGGCTTTCCAGGGCCCATGTCCAATGGTGCTACGACCGCTACCGGTCCTATCGGGCCTGGGACAACACGTTCCAGCCCAACTACGGGCCGCGCCGGCAGTGCATTTCGCCCTATATCTGAGCGGCCTGCTGGCACAGAAACGGCGCCCTTCGCGGCGCCGTTTTATTTTAGCGCAACTTGTGGTCGCCACCGGCCGATATAACCCTAAATTCATCGGCGGCGGCTATTCATCCTTGCGGATGTCCCCCAGTATAAAGATTCGCGCGAACGAGGTGCGAGACGTGCTCGCCATGGCCGAAAACGAACACAGAAACCAACACAGGCAACGCGTGCTGAAGGGCGCGGCGATCCTGACCGGCATCAACAATTCCGAAGTGAGATGCACGGTGCGCAACATGCATTCGAACGGCGCGGAGCTGAAAGTGCCGATCGATTCGCGCGTGCCGGACGAATTCCTGCTCTATGTGCCGGTCGACGGCATCGGCTACAGGGCCGTGGTGCGCTGGCGCCGCGAGGACCGCATCGGCGTCGAGTTCACCGGCACCGAGCCTAAGCCACACTGGCACTACGGCTGAAGGGCTGATCGCGCCTTCTCAGGCGACGAATTGAACGCCGACCAGCCTCGCCGAGCGCCAGCGCACAAGCGCGGCACGCGCAGTGCCATTGACCACCAGCTCGAAGCACTGCGGCACGCCGGTCGCATCGCCGAAGCTCAGTTGCGCGCCGTGTTCGGACTCGTTGCGCACCGATCCTTCCACTGCTCCGAAGCCGCCGTTGAACCGCAAGGTTGCGCCCCTCAGCACACGCCTGCGCCGCTCCATCCGGCGTTCGCCGGCAAATGCGGAGCCATTGTCCGTCGTTTCCATCGCCAGTCTCCCACCACGTTCTGGGCCATGCGAAGCGAATCGCGTGCCAGCGTAGTCGTACCGGAATGAAACAGCCGGATGAAAAAAGCCGGCGGATCGCTCCGTCGGCTTCTCCAAGCAGTTTCAAATTTCGAACTGGCTCTTCGCCTTGTCGACCAGCTAGTTCTTCGCGATCACCCCCCGCGACCGCAGGGCAAAGCCCGGGGGACGCGCAAGGTAAAGGAACGTGGATCGCCTTAGTTCTTGGCCTTGTCGACCAGCTTGTTCTTCGCGATCCACGGCATCATCGCGCGGAGTTTGGCTCCAACCTCTTCGATCTGGTGGCTGTCGTTGTTGCGGCGGATGCCCTTGAAGCGCGCCAGGCCGGCCCGATATTCCTGCATCCATTCCGAGGTGAACTTGCCGGTCTGGATGTCCTTCAGCACGCGCTTCATCTCGGCCTTGGTGTCGGCGGTGATGATGCGCGGACCCGAGACATACTCGCCCCATTCGGCGGTGTTCGAGATCGAGTAGTTCATGTTGGCGATGCCGCCCTCATAGATCAGGTCGACGATCAGCTTCACCTCGTGCAGGCACTCGAAATAGGCCATTTCCGGCGCGTAGCCGGCTTCCACCAGCGTCTCGAAGCCGGCGCGGATCAGCTCGACCAGGCCGCCGCACAGCACCACCTGCTCGCCGAACAGGTCGGTCTCGCATTCCTCGCGGAAATTGGTCTCGATGATGCCGGAGCGGCCGCCGCCGACGCCGCAGGCATAGGAGAGCGCCAGATCAAGCGCGTTGCCCGAAGCGTCCTGGTTGACAGCGACGAGGCACGGCACGCCGCCGCCCTTCTGGTATTCGCCGCGCACCGTATGGCCCGGGCCCTTCGGCGCGATCATGACGACGTCGACCGAAGCCTTCGGCTCGATCAGGCCGAAATGCACGTTGAGGCCGTGCGCGAAGGCGATCGCGGCGCCGTCGCGGATGTTCGGAGCGATCTCGTTCTTGTAGATGTCGGCCTGCAATTCGTCGGGCGTCGCCATCATCATCAGGTCGGCCCATTTGGCGGCGTCCGCCACGCTCATCACCTTGAGCCCGTCGGCCTCGACCTTCTTGGCGGTGGCGGAACCGGCTTTCAGGCCGATGGCGATCTCCTTGACGCCGGAATCCTTGAGGTTGAGCGCATGCGCCCGGCCCTGGCTGCCATAGCCGATGATGGCGACCTTCTTGCCCTTGATGAGATTGAGATCGGCGTCACGATCGTAATAGACACGCATTTTCGTCTTCCTTCCCGTTTGAAGATCATAGGCCTTCACGGCCGGTTTGTTGCTCCGAAAAGAGCGAGAAACTGCTGCGTCGCGCGGCGGGCATCGCCGCCGATCGTCGCCTCAGTCAATTCCACCCGGTCGCCTAGCAGCAGACGGATCTGCACGTCGCGGCCGACCAGGCCGAAAAAGGTCCGGAACGCCGTCTCGGCGTCTTCGAAATCGAGCAGCCCGGCTTGGCGCCCTGCTTCAAGCACCGGCTTCAGCCGCCTAGCGAGCGCGAAGCGGCCATTCTGCAGCACGACCGCGCCGAGGTCATCCTTACCGGAACCGGCGTGACCGACTGCCACACGATTCAATGCAATTGAAGTGTCGCTGGAGATAACCTTCAACCAGTCCGAAGCGAAGCGTTCCAGGCTTGCGGTGAGCGAAACAAGGTCCAGCCTGTCGCGATCGACCGCCGCGACACGCACCTTCGAGGCCTGCCACTGCACCGTCGCTGTCAGCAGCCCGTCACGGTCGCCGAACCATTTGTAGAGCGTTTCCTTGGAACAGCTGGCCCGCCGCGCCACCGCGGTCATGGTCAGGTTGTCGCCCTCTTCCACTAGCAGGCGGAGTGCCGCGTCCAGAACGGCCTGCTGGCGCTCCGTCAGCGTTTCGCTTCTGTCGATGTCGGCGCCTGCCTGCAGCACGGTTTTTCCCGTTCTTCCGGTCACGCAGAGGCGTACCGTACGTTACGGTTCGGTTTATTGCGTATTCCGGTGTCCGATGCAAGGGGCTACCGCGAAAAATGCCCAAACGGAGCAGCGAGAGCTCGTCAGCTAATCGCTGGCCGGAGGGTCGCGCAGCCGTCCGAGCAGGCTGGCCAATGTCTTCAGGTCCTGGGCTGAAAGCCTGTCGCCCATTCGGTCGGCAATGCAAGCGCCATAGACCGCCCAGATGCGGCGGCGCATCTCCCGGCCGCTTGCCGTGATGCGAACGGTCTGCCCGCGGCCATCGTCGGAGACGGGCAGCTTTTCGACCAGGCCATCCGCCTCCAGCCGGGCCAGCAGCCGTGAGACGCCGTACTGCGCCAACAGCACACGATCGATCAGCTCGAACGGCCTGAGCCCGCCCTCGCCCGCTTCGGCCAGTTCATGCAGCACGTCATACCAGGCGAGCGGCGGCAGGCCGTTTGCCTTCAGCGCATCCTCGGTCCTTTCGACCAGTTGGCGCGAGACGCGCACGAGGCGCGCCCAGGCTGCAATGGCCTCTGGCGACGGCGATTTCTTCGTCATCGGCGCAGCCTAATGGATAGATGCAATTGCATCAAGCTTGACGATCGATGCAATTGCATCCATATAGATGCAATTGCATCGATAGGGAGTTCTCCGATGAAACATGAAATCTGCAAGATCGCCGATATCCCCCAGACCGGCAGCCTGATCGCGCCCTTCTTCGGCCGCGAGGTGCATGTCTGGCGCAGCGGCGATCGCATCCGCGCCGCGGTCAATGTCTGCCTGCATTTCGGCGGACCGCTGGACTGCAAGGACGGCTCACTTGTCTGCCAATGGCACGGCGCGAAATTCGACATGGAAAGCGGCGAGCGTCTCGAAGGACCGGCGCCAAAAGGCTCGCGCCTGATGTTTTTGTCGACCCGCGTCGAAGACGGCGCGCTCAATTATGTCTGGGGAGAATGAGATGACCGCAAGGCTCACCCTCGTCAGTCATCACCTCTGCCCCTACGTCCAGCGCGCCGCTATCGCGCTTGCCGAAAAAGGCGTGGCGTTCGAGCGGGTCAACGTCGACCTTGCCGATAAGCCTGCTTGGTTCAGAGCCATCTCGCCGCTCGGCAAGGTGCCTCTACTCCGCGTCCGGCACGGCCACTCGGAGGAGGTGATTTTCGAATCCGCCGTCATCCTCGAATTCCTCGAGGAGACCGAGGCCAATCCATTGCACCCTGCCGATCCGCTGGCGCGGGCCAGGCATCGCGCCTGGGTCGAATTCGGCTCGGCCATCCTCAATGCCATAGGCCGCTTCTATTCCGCCGCCGACGAAGCCGCTTTCCTTCATGAAAGCAGAGGTTTGTCCGAGATGTTCGCGCGCCTGGAGGCCGAACTTGCCGCAGGGCAAAGCGGCCCGTGGTTCGCCGGCGAGCGTTTCTCGCTGGTCGATGCCGTCTACGGGCCGATCTTCCGCTATTTCGACACGTTCGACCGCATCGGCGATTTCGGCATTTTCGACGGCAAGCCGCTCGTCCAGACCTGGCGCGCGGCCTTGAGCAGGCGGCAATCGGTCGAGGAGGCGGTCGGCACGGACTATCCGCGGCGGCTACGTGCCTTCCTTCAGGCAAAGGGATCCTATCTGTCCGGGATCATCCGGCGGCAGGCCACTGAAACTCCGCAAGCCCGATCCGCCTGAACGGGTCGATCACCGTTCCGGCGACCATGGCGGCGAGGAATTGCGGCCCCGGCGGAATCTTCGCCAGCGTCGCCACCATGCGGTCGCGGACAAAGGGCAAAGCCGCGGAGTCCGACTGGTAGAACGGCGTCAGCGACAGTGACAGCGCCTGGAACACCCGCACATGCCAGCGGCGTGCGCTGGCATAAGTCGCCAGCGCTTCGTCGACGCTGTCCGCCCGCGCCAGCGCATGGTTGAGCGCGGCGGCGTCGAGCAGCGCCATGTTCGCGCCTTGCCCGAGCTGCGGGCTGGTCGAGTGCGCGGCGTCGCCGATGACGGCAAGTCTTCGGCCGGCCGGCAGCCCCATTGTGTGGTGGCCGTAACGGGCGAGCGAGAGCTGCTCGAAACTGTCGATCTGGCCGGTGAAAGCCTTGCACTCCGGCCACACCGAAACCACTCTCGCCTTCCAGGCTTCGAGCCCCTCGGCCTTGATCCGTTCGGCATCGGCCGGCTTGAGGCTCCAGAAGAAGGCGGCCATGTCTTGCGCACCAGGCTGCGGCCGGCCGATCGGCAGCACGCCGATCATGATGCTTGCCTTGTCGTAGCGCTGCAGCAGGGCGCTCCGGTCGAAGCCGTCACGCCAGGCCAGCGACGCCCAGAATGCCCCATAGGCGAGCGGCCGCGGCATGGCGGCATCGCCGAGATAGTGCCGCAGTTTCGAGCGCGCGCCGCTGGCGTGGACGATGAGGTCGAATGGCCCAAGCCGCCTGCCGTTGCGGCAGACGAGCGTCACCCGCTCGCCGGCCTCCGGTGTCTCGACCTCGACATTGGTTTCGATGGCGATCGCTTCGCGCAAGGCGGCGCGGTAGAGCACCCCGAACAGCGCTGCCCGGTGCACGGCGAGGCCGAAGCGGCGGCCGCGCCGCGCGTCGTAGCGAACTTCGAGCACGGTTCGTCCGCTCTTGGCATCGGTGCCGTGCAGCCGTTCGATGCGGCTGCCAAGCGGAAGAATCTCGTCGAGCAGGCCAAGGTCGGCGAGCACGGTCAGCCCGGTCGGCTGCAGGATCAGGCCGGAGCCGACCGGCTTCGGCTCGTCGAAGCGCTCGAAGATGGTGACCTTGTGCCCCGCCCGCTTGAGATAGAGCGCCGCGGCCAATCCGGCCGGCCCGGCGCCGGCAATCGCGATGTCGTAGGATCTGCTCATTGCCCGCCCAAGCCAAGCCGGCCGGACAATCTCCCAACGCAGCAGTCAAATCAAGCTGGCGCTTTGACGCCCGTCAGGCTTGAGCCGCGTCGAAAGCGGCACGCGCCTCGCGCACGGCGTCACGATTGAGCTCGGCCCATTGGACCAGCATCTGCAGGGGCGCAAACATCGAGCGCCCGAGATCGGTCAGGCTGTATTCCACACTCGGCGGCTTGGTCGGGAATACCTCGCGATGCACATAGCCGTCGCGCTGCAGGTCGTAGAGCGTCTGTGTCAGCATGCGCTGCGAGATGTCCGGGACCAGCCGGCGCAGTTCGCCGAAGCGATAAGGCTTCTCGGCCAGCGCCATGACCAGCAGCGAGCTCCATTTGCCGCTGATGCCCTGGATGACGTCGCGAACCGGACAGTCGGCGAAATTGCCGCCGTTGGTCATCGCCTTATAGACCTCGAGCTTGGCTTTCAGATTGAAGATCTTGCTGTCCATCGCGACATCCGCTGATCGAAACTGAAGCATGTCTCCCGAAAGTGGGAACCGGTTTCGGGAGACATGCGTGAAATCAAAAACCTAAAGCGCATGGAGCGAATCTGAACGATCGCGACGCGCCTTAGGCCGGCCGGGGTGGTTCCCTGGCTGTGCCTACCTCCCGGAAAACTGCCTTCTTTACGGCTTGAGGTCAATTCCTATTTTAGTGCTGGTCTCTTTTTGAGACTACCACTTGATCCGCCTCCGACACAATTTTCAGGAACCCTCCCATGACCGAAACCCTCCTCGTCACCGGCGCTTCCGGCCAGCTTGGCCGCGCCGTCATCAATCACTTGCTGGACACGCAAAAGGTGGCGCCGGCGAGCATCATCGCCGCCACCCGCAACCCCGAGAACCTCGCCGACCTTGCAGCGCGCGGCATTGCCGTCAGGGCCGCCGATTTCAACGACAGCGCCTCGCTGGAGAAGGCGTTCGAAGGCGCCGACCGGGTGCTGATCATCTCGACCGGCGACCTCGATTTGAAGACTGGCCGCCGCCTGAAGCAGCATGAGACGGCCGTGGCCGCGGCCAAGGCGGCGGGCGTTTCGCATCTGCTCTACACCTCGATGCCCAATCCCGAGCCGGGCTCGCCGGTGCTCTTTGCCGGCGATCACTACGGCACCGAGCAGGCGATCAAGGCGAGCGGCATCCCCTACACCATCTTCCGCAACGGCTGGTATCAGGAGAACCTGTTCATGTCACTGCCGCATGCCATTTCGTCGGGCAAGTGGTACACGTCGGCCGCCGACGGACGCATCGCCCACGGCGCGCGCGACGATATGGCAGCCGCCATCGCCGCCGGCCTCGCGTCCGGCTCCAAGGAAAGCCACATCTACACGCTGACCGGCCCGCAGGCCTACACCACGAACGAGATCGCGGCGCTGGTAAGCGAGGTGACCGGCAAGCCGCTGGAGGTCATCCAATTGCCGGACGAAGCGCTGACCGAAGGGGTGAAAGCGGCGGGCGTTCCCGAGGATTTCGCCCGCATCATCGTCTCCTTCGATGTCAACACGCGCGCCGGCCGCATAGGCGAGGTGACCGATGCCGTCGAAAAGCTCTCGGGCCGCAAGCCGCGCACGCTGAAGCAGTTCCTCGAAGCGAACAAGACGGCCCTGCTCGGTTGAAAACTGGCGCGTCTGAGAGGGCCTCTCAGGCGCGCTTCACTTCGACTTCTTGAGCAATCCAAGCCGGATGAGGCTCTCAGCGGTCGCGACAAGCGCCTCTTCCCGCGATCGCGGCGTCCAGCCGAGCAGGCGCATGGCCTTGGCGCCCGTCGCGTTCCTCGGCTTGCTCAGTTCCGTCACGATCTGCGCCGCCTGCCCGTCGAACAGCCCGACGATCCGGACCAGCCAGTCCGGCAGCACTCTGGTCGTGATACGCGATCCTGCGTTGCCCAGCCGCGCCTTCAGCGTCCGCGCGATTTCCAGCATCGTCATGAAATCGCCGCTGATGGCCAGGAACCGCTCGCCCTTGGCGGCAGGATTGGTCATGGCGCGCAGATGCAGGTCGGCGACGTCGCGCGCATCGACCACGCCGAACACCATGCGCGGCAGGCCAGGCATCTCGCCATCCATCAGGCGCCTGATGAAATCGGTCGATGTCGAATGATCCGGCCCCAGGACCGGCCCGAAGATGCCGACCGGATTGACGACCGCCAGCTCCAGGGACCCGCCTTCGCGATCGATGAAATCCCACGCCGCCCGCTCGGCCAGCGTCTTCGACTTCACATAGGCGCTGACCTTTTGGGACAGATCGGTCCAGTTCTCTTCCGTGAACGGATGGCCGGGAATCGGTGCCTGCCCATAGCCGACAGCGGCAAAGGACGAGGTGAGCACGGCGCGTTCGACGCCGGCGTCGCGCGCCGCGCGCAGCACGCGCAATGCCCCTTCCCTGGCCGGGACGATCAGGTCGTCCTCATGCTTCGGCACGCCAGGCGGAAAAGGCGACGCGACGTGAAGGACATAACGGCATCCGGCGACCGCTTCGGGCCAGCCCGTGTCGCTCATCAGATCAGCATGGACGAAGGAAAGCGCATCGCCCGGCTCGGCGCCGCCGACCTTCAGCATGGCAAGAACATCGGCCTCGCGCCTGCCCGAGCGCACCGTGCTGCGCACGCGGTGGCCAGCGTTCAGAAGCGCAAGGATGCAATGAGCGCCAAGAAAGCCGGACCCGCCGGTCACAAGCACCAACTCGCCGCTCATGCCCGCCCCTTTCGAGAGCAATCCCTGGAAAACTGCGTCTTCCGTCCGGAATTTCGTGACGTCAGCCTATGCGGCGCAGTCTGTCAGATCGCGACCTGCGTGCCAATCTCCACCACGCGTCCGGTCGGGATCTGGAAATACTCCGTCGCATCCGCGGCGGTCTTGGCCAGGCCGATAAACAGCCGGTCCTGCCAGATCGGCATGCCGGAATTGGGGGAGGCCTTCAGCGAGCGCCGCGACAGGAAGAAGGACGTCGTCATGATGTCGAACTTCCACCCCTGCTTGCGACAGATGGCCAGCGCGCGCGGAATGTTGGGCTGCTCCATATAGCCGAAGGTCAGCGTCACGCGCATGAACAGCTCGTTGACCGTCTCCATCTTCACGCGCTCGCTGTCCGGCACCACCGGCTGCGGGGCCGTCACCACCGAGAGGATGACGTTTTTCTCGTGCAGCACCTTGTAGTGCTTGAGGCTGTGCATCAGCGCCGTCGGCGCGCTCAGCGGATCGCTGGTCAGGAACACTGCCGTGCCTGAGACGAGCTGAGGCTTCTTCTTCAGGAGGTTCGCCGCCAGGAAATCGAGCGGGATCTCGTTGCGGCGCGTCTTGTCGAACAGGTAGCGGCTGCCGCGCACCCAGGTCCACATGCCTAGGATGATGGCGAAGGCGACCGCGAGCGAGGCCCAGCCGCCCTCGAACACCTTGACGATGTTGGAAGCGAAGAAGCCGATGTCGATCAGCGCGAAAACCACCGTCAGGGCGACAGCCGGCCAGATGTTCCATTTCCAGATTCGCGTCATGACGATGAACAGCAGCGTCGTCGTCACCAGCATGTTGCCGGTGACCGAGATGCCGTAAGCCGAGGCGAGCTTGCTGGATTCACCAAAACCGACCACCAGCAGCATCACCACCAGCGCGATCAGCATATTGACGCGCGGCATGTAGACCTGGCCCGACTGTTTCTCCGATGTATGCAGGATTTCGAGCCGCGGCAGCATGTTGAGCTGCACGGCCTGCCGGGTCAGCGAATAGGCGCCGGAGATCACCGCCTGGCTGGCGATGACCGTCGCCGCCGCGGCCAGCACCACCATCGGGATCAGCGCCCAGCCTTCGTTCATCTCGAAAAACGGGTGCCCGACCGTGCCGCCCTTGGCAAGCACATAGGCGCCCTGCCCGGCATAGTTCAAAAGCAGGCAGGGAAACACGATCGCAAGCCAGGCCAGGACGATCGGCTTGCGGCCGAAATGGCCGAGGTCGGCGTAGAGCGCTTCGGCGCCGGTCACGGCCAGGAAGACCGCGCCGATGGTGACAAAAGACACGTCCGGCGAATTGATCAGGAAGGCGACAATGTAATGCGGGCTTATGGCCCACAAGATTTCCGGATCGTCGATGATGTGATTGAGGCCGGACAGGCCGATGGCGAGAAACCACACTGCTGTCACCGGACCGAACACCAGGCCCACGCCGCCGGTGCCGAAGCGTTGCACCGCAAACAGCATCGCAAGGATCATGAGGGTCAGCGGCACGACATAAGGCTGGAGGGCAGGTGTGACGACGTTCATTCCTTCCACCGCCGACAGCACCGAGATGGCGGGCGTAATGACCGCGTCGCCGAAGAACAGGGATGCGCCCACGATGCCGATGCCGAGCACGATCGCCGAACGCGCCGGGAAAGTTCCGCGCGCCAGCGCCATCAAGGACAGCACGCCGCCCTCGCCGCGATTGTCGGCGCGCAGCACGAACATGATGTACTTGATCGTCACCGTGATCGTCAGCGACCAGATGATCAGCGACAGCACGCCCAGAATGTCGGCGCGGTTGGCAACGTCGCCGCCCGAGGAAGCATGCAGCGCCTCGCGAAACGCGTAGATCGGGCTGGTGCCGATGTCGCCATAGACGACGCCGAGCGCACCCAGCATCAGCACCTTGGTGCTGTGCTGCTCGATTTCAGTGTGGCTCGACTGGTCGGCGGGTTCTGCGTCTGCACCACCACCATTGGCAAGGGCCATGGACGACACTCCGATAAAACGCGCGGTGCTCTACGCTTGCTGCAGTGCAATATCAAGTGCCCTGGCGTTAGGGCTCCCATGCGGCCCGTGCACGGGTTTCGGCATACGGAACGGCCAGACCTCTTCATCCGGCAGAAGATCCGGTTTCGTCAGATCGCAACCTGCGTGCCGATCTCGACCACGCGTCCGGTGGGAATCTGGAAGTACTCCGTGGCATCCGCAGCCGAGCGCGCCAGGCTGATGAATAGCCGGTCCTGCCAGACCGGCATGCCGGAATTGGGTGAAGCCTTCAGCGAGCGCCGCGACAGGAAGAAAGACGTCGTCATGATGTCGAACTTCCAGCCCTGCTTGCGGCAGATGGCCAGCGCGCGCGGAATGTTGGGCTGCTCCATATAGCCGAAGGTCAGCGTCACGCGCATGAAAAGCTCGTTGACGGCCTCCAGCTTGACGCGCTCGCTGTCGGGCACCACCGGCTGGGGCGCGGTCACTACCGACAGGATGACGTTTTTCTCATGCAGCACCTTGTAGTGCTTGAGGCTGTGCATCAGCGCCGTCGGCGCGCTCAGCGGATCGCTGGTCAGGAACACGGCGGTGCCCGACACCAGCTGCGGCTTCTTCTTCAGGAGGTTCGCCGCCAGGAAATCGAGCGGGATCTCGTTGCGGCGCGTCTTGTCGAACAGATAGCGGGTGCCGCGGATCCAGGTCCACATGACCAATCCCATGATCGAGGCGACCGTGATCGAGACCCAGCCGCCCTCGACGACCTTGACGACATTGGCCGAGAAGAAGCCGAGATCGATGACGCCGAAGAGCACCACCAGGGCCAGCGCGGTCGCAACCTGCCATTTCCACAGCCAGCGCATGACGACGAACAGAAGCACCGTCGTCATCAGCATCTCGCCGGTGACCGAAATGCCGTAGGCGGAGGCAAGCGCGCTTGAGCTGCCGAAGCCGACGACCAGAAGCATCACGCCGAGCGCGACCAAAAGGTTGACCCTTGGCATATAGATCTGGCCGCTCTGCATCTCGGATGTGTGCTGCACTTCGATGCGCGGCAGAAGGTTGAGCTGCACAGCCTGCCTGGTCAGTGAGAAGGCGCCGGAGATCACCGCCTGGCTGGCGATGACGGTGGCTGCCGTTGCCAGGCCAACCATCGGCATCAGCGCCCATTCGGGCAGCATCTGGAAGAACGGGTTGGTCGGCTTGCCGCCATGCGAGAGCACGAAGGCGCCTTGGCCGAAATAGTTGAGCAGCAGACAGGGAAACACAATCGCGAACCAGGCCATCACAATCGGCTTGCGGCCGAAATGGCCGAGGTCGACATAGAGCGCCTCGGCGCCCGTGACCGCCAGGAACACGGCGCCGACGGTGACGAAGGCGCCTGTCGGCGTGGTGGCGAGGTAGTAGATCGCGTAATACGGATTGATCGCCAGAAAGACGGATGGATCGTCGACGATGTGGTAGACGCCGGCTGCGCCGATCGCCACGAACCATGTCGCCGTCACCGGCCCGAACACCGCCGCCACCTTGCCGGTGCCGAAGCGCTGCACGGCGAATAGCACCGCCAAGATGATCAGAGTGATCGGCACCACGAAGGCATCGAGCGCCGGCGTGACGACCTCCAGGCCTTCGACCGCCGACAGCACCGATATCGCCGGGGTGATGATTGAATCGCCGAAGAACAGCGCGGCGCCGCAAAGGCCAATCACCAGGATGAGCTTGGAACCCGGCGGGTAGGCGCTGCGCGCCAGCGCCATCAGCGACAGCGTGCCGCCCTCGCCCTTGTTGTCGGCCCTGAGCACGAAGGCGACATATTTGATCGTGACGATGATCGTTAGCGCCCAGACGATCAGCGACAGCACGCCGAGCACGTCATTGCGGGCAACCGAGCTCGAAGACGCGTGCAGCGCTTCGCGAAACGCATAGATCGGGCTCGTGCCGATATCGCCATAGACGACGCCCAGCGCCCCAAGCATGAGCACCTTGGTGCTGTGCTGCCGCTCGTTTTCGGCATGGCCCGCACGTTCGAGGGATTCTGTTTCGCCGACGTTGGCTAGCACCATGAACCCCATTTCACCGGATTCGCCACGTTCCGAGGTCGCCGCGACGCGCGGAATGCACCGGAATTGCCGAAACTACGCAAGGCGCCCTACCATCCGCAGGCCTTCAGAAACCGCCCCACCGTCCCGGCCATGCCATACTCCAATGCATCGGCTGTCAACCCATGTCCGATCGATACTTCGGCCAATGCCGGGATGCGCCTAGCCAGCGCCGGCAGGTTCTCTACGGTCAGATCGTGGCCGGCATTGACGCCGAGCCCGGCCTTGAATGCGGCGTCGGCGGTTTTCCCCAGCCTTTCCAACTCTTTCGCCGCCTTTTCGGAATCGGAATGGAAACCTCCATACGGCCCGGTATAGAGCTCGATGCGGTCGGCGCCGGTATCGCGTGCCGCATTCACACCCGCAGGGTCCGCATCGGAAAACAGCGACACCCTGAATCCGCCCCTCTTCAAACGCTTGACGATCGGAGTGAGGAACGCCGCCTGGGCGACGAAGTTCCAGCCATGGTCCGAGGTCGCTTGCGCAGGGTCGTCCGGCACCAGCGTCACCTGTTCGGGCTGGTTCTTCTCGACAAGGGCCAGGAAATCCTCGGTCGGATAGCCCTCGATGTTGAACTCCGCGCAGGGAAACTCATCGTCGATCAGCGCCCTGATCTCCGGCAGGTCGGAATGCCTTGTGTGCCGCTCGTCGGGCCTCGGATGCACCGTCAGCCCGTGCGCGCCGGCGGCAAGGGCGATGCGGCCAAGTCCGGTGACGCTCGGCCACGGCAGGTCGCGGCGGTTGCGCAGCATGGCGACGGCGTTGAGATTGACCGAGAGCTTGGCGGGCATGAGCTGGGGTCCAGTGGGCCGGCGGGCATCTATACCGCCTTTGGTGGGAACAGATAGGGGGTTTCGCGTGTTCCAGGGGATAGTTGGAGGCTAAGATGAGGATTTGCCAGTGAATTTCCTGGAAGCCGTGCCGGCGATCCGCCGCATCGAGACGAACCGCGACGCGCTTTTCGCCATCGATGTCGTCGGCGATGTCTCGCCGGCCGATGCGGAAAACCTGTTCGGCCTGCTCGAGGCCGCCTATGCGCTGCATCCGAGGATCGACGTGCTGGTGCGGCTGACGGACGCGGAAAGCGTCGACTGGGCCAATATTTCGCCCGACACGCTCAAGCAAGGCGTGGCCGACGCCATGGAGCATGTCGTGCGCTGCGCCGTCATCGGCGGAGCGAGTTGGGCCTCCCTCGTCGCCGGCGTCTTCCCGAAAACGCTGCCTTTCGAAGTCAGACGCTTCGATGTCGACGATGAGGAAGCCGCCTGGCAGTGGCTTGGCGCAAGGCCGACCTGATGGCCAAAAACGTCAGCGAACGATGGTCAACCGCTCGGCGGCACGGGTGATTGCCGTATAGAGCCAGCGCTGCCTTGTTTCCTTGAAGGCCCAGCTTTCGTCGAACAGCACAACGTCGTTCCACTGCGAGCCCTGCGCCTTGTGCACGGTCAGCGCATAGCCATAGTCGAAATCGTCGAAGCGCTTCTTCTGCTGCCAAGGGATCTCGGCATCCGGATCCTCGAAGGCCGCCTTGAGCAGCTTGATCTTGGCGACGCCGCGGTCGGGATCGTCCTCCTCCGGCGAGACCAGAAGGTTGATGCCGGGCTTCACCGTCTCGCGCGACGAGGTCATCACCTTCCACAGCGAGCCGTTGAGCAGCCCCTTGGCCGGATCGTTGCGCAGGCAGACCAGCTTGTCGCCGGCCTGCGGAAAGTCGGCGTTGAACCCTTTCAGCTCGCGCAGCCTTTGATTGTAGCGCCGGCGTGTGCGGTTGGTGCCGACCAGCACCTGGTCGGCCTTGAGCACCAGGTCCTGGTTGACTGCTTCCCTGCCGATCACCTGCGCCGTGCCGTAGTCGCCATGCATGAATTCCCGGCCTTCGCGCACGTCGAGCGCGAGCCGGATGATCGGGTTGTCGCGCGCCTGGCGGTGGATCTCGGTCAACAGCACATCCGGCTCGTGTTCGGTGAAGAAGCCGCCGCCCGAGATCGGCGGCAGCTGCGCCGGATCGCCCAGCACCAGGATCGGTGTGCCGAAGCTCTGCAGGTCGCGGCCGAGCTGCTCGTCGACCATCGAGCATTCGTCGATGACGACCAGCTTGGCGCGCGCGATCGGGCTCTGACGGTTGAGTGAAAAGGTCGGCGACATCGAGGTCTTGCCGGTCACCTCGTCCTCGACCGATTCCTCACCCTTCGGTCTGTAGATCAGCGAATGAATGGTGCGGGCGTTGGTCGCGCCCTTGGAGCGCAGCACCTGCGCCGCCTTGCCGGTGAAGGCGGCGAACTGCACCTGGCCGTCGACATGCTCGGCAAAATAGCGCGCCAGGGTCGTCTTGCCGGTGCCGGCATAGCCGAACAGCCGAAAGACCTGCGGCCGGCCCTCCTTGAGCCAGCGCCCGACCGCCTTCAGAGCCTCATCCTGTTGGGGAGAAAATTCCATCTGTCCGACAGACCGGATTCGCAAGCTAAAGACAAGATTGGCCGCCATACCGACCGTTGTCGGCAGCAATAGCCAGCGCATCCGACAACTCAGGCTACCAGCCGCAAACAAGAACGTAAAGAGAACAAAATGATCTATCGCGTTGCGCGCGGATCGTTCTCCAGCAGAATCGGTTTGCCGTGCGGCGTGGCGTGCGCGGCGCGTTCCCAGGCGGCGGCGAGCGCATCGACATCATTCTTGCCGGCGACGCCCTTGGCCGCCAGCAGCTTCTCCAGCGCCGCCAGCCAATGCTCGTAATAATCGTGGCCGTCCGTTGCCGCGCCAGGCTGCTTCACTTCGGCCGACAAAGCCTCTGCCCACTCGCTCCATGAAAACAGGCCTTTATCGTGCAGCGCAACCGTCAGGGCGAAGGCTTCGGCCTGCCAGGGCTCGGCGAAGACGGGCTCGTCGAATCCTACCGGCAAGGCGCCCTCATGCCGGCTCAAGATAGCTCTCCCAGGCATCGATCGAGACGCTGAGCGTCGGGTCGGCGCCCTCGCCCCAGATTTCGGCTCCGTCGAACACCACGGTATAGACCCATTGCGGGTTCTCGCCCCGGCCGTGCGCATTGCTGTCCGGAAAGACGAAGCCGTCGCGAACGGCATCGATCGTCCCAGTCTTGCCGCGCGCGTAGCGCGGCAGGCGCGTATGGCCGGTCGGGTTGAAATTCTTCGTCCGCACCCGGTCGCCCGCTTGGAACCGAGCCGGCGTGGCGACCGGCCGGTCGCACGGCCCGCCCTTGGCGAGCACGGCCGGCACATCAGCAGCCTTCAGCACTCTCTTCGGCGTCGCGGCCGCATCGACTGCCTTGCCGGCGGCAAGGTCGCGCTCGGTGACGAAGCCATGGCGCTTCAGCAGCGTTTCCAGCGCCTTGATCCAGATCTGGTAGTAGCTCGACGAATAGTAGTCGGCGGGATGCAGCGATTCCCGCGCATGTCGGCTTTCGTCGATGTTCCAGGCGCCCATGGAGCCTGCGGTGAGCGTCACGCCCAGCGCCCGCCTCTCCCATGCGGCGTGGAAATAGGGCTCGTCCTTCTCGGGCGCGACCGGCCCGAAGCCCATCTGCCCGCCGAGATCCTGCGGCCCGTTCATGCCGGCTCTCCTTCCGGCTCTCTGGCCAGCGCCGTGCCGATCATCGCGTCGCGGCTGACCAGCTCGGCGAGCTGTTCCTCGCTCCAGCCCTCGGTGCCTTTCGGCCGCATCGGCACCACCAGATAGCGAAGCTCGGCGGTGGAATCCCACACGCGGATCTTCTTCTCCGCTGGCAGCGTCAGCCCGAATTCCTCGAGCACGCCGCGCGGATCGATCACCGCCCGCGAGCGGTAAGGCGGTGCCTTGTACCAGACCGGCGGCAGGCCGAGCACCGACCATGGATAGCAGGAGCAGAGCGTGCAGACGACGAGGTTGTGCGTGTCCTCGGTGTTGAACACCGCCTGCATGTGCTCGCCCTGGCGGCCGGTATAGGAGAGCGATTCGATCGCGGCGGTGGCGTCGCGCTTCAGCCAGTCGGCATAGGCCGGATCGTTCCAGGCTTTCGCCACCACCCGCGCGCCATTGCGTGGGCCGATCTTGGTCTCGTAGGTATCGACGATGACGTCGATGGCGGCCGGATCGATCAGGCCTTTCTGGGTCAGGATCGTCTCCAACGCGCGCACGCGCGCCGCGAACGGATCGAGCTCGTTGTCGTGGTCATGATCGTGGGTCATGCCCCGAGACTAGGATCGGCTGCCGTTGGCCGCCTTGGGCCAGTTTGTTTTCTAAGGCATGATCTTGTCCGAAAAGCTGCAACTTTTCGGGATCATGCTCCTACTCGGCCGCCACCTTCTTCGGCTCTGCCTCGCCGTCGAACAGCGCGCCCTGCTCGCCGCCTTCCACCACATGCAGCGCCGGCTGGCTCTTCTTCGACGAGAAGCTGAGCAGCCAGCCAGAGAAATTCTCGAAATAGACGTAGATCACCGGCGTGACGAACAGCGTCAGCGCCTGCGAGGCGAGCAGGCCGCCGACCACGGCGACGCCGAGTGGCTGGCGCAATTCGGCGCTGGCGCCGGTGCCGAGCGCGATCGGGAACGTGCCCATCAGCGCGGCCAGCGTCGTCATCATGATCGGCCGGAAACGCATCAGGCAGGCCTTGTGGATGGACTCCTTCGCCGACATGCCCTGTCGCCTGAGCTCCAGCGCGACGTCGACCATCATGATGCCGTTCTTCTTGACGATGCCGATCAGCATCAGGATGCCGATCACCGCGATCACCGAAAGATCCATGCCGGCGAAACGCAGCGCCACCACCGCGCCAAGCACCGCCGACGGCAGGCCGGTGAGGATGGTGAGCGGGTGGATGAAGCTCTCATAGAGCATGCCGAGCACGATATAGATCGTCAGGATGGCGCCGCCGATCAGCAAGCCCTGGTTGGCCAGCGAATCCTGGAAGGTCTTGGCGGTACCGGCAAAGCTCGTCGAGATCGCCGTCGGCATGCCGATCTGTTCCTTGAGCTGGTCGATGCGGGTCACCGAGTCGCCCAACGACACGCCCTGCGGCAGATTGTAGGAAATCGTCACCGCCGGCAGCTGCCCAAGCTGGTTGACCGTCAGGGCGCCGGCCGTGCGGTCGACGCGGGCAAAGGCGCCCAGCGGCACCAGACTGCCGCTCGCCGTCCTTACCTGGATGGCCAGCATATGTTCGGGCGACCACTCGATCTTGGGATCGAGCTCGGTGATGACTTGATAGCTGTCGGCCGAACCGAAGATCGTCGAGACCTGGTCGGTGCCGAAGCCTCCATAGAGGGCCGAACGCAGCGTGCTGGTGTCGATGCCGAGCTGGGCGGCCTTGTCGCGGTCGATCACCAGCGATGCCTGCAAGGCGTTATTCTGCAGGTCGCTGGTGACGTCGGTGAACATCGTGTGGTCCGCGGCCATGGCATCATTAAGCTTTTGTGCCCAGACGTCTGTCTGCTTGGTATCGAGCCCCTGAACCACGAGTTGGTAGGCGCTGGCGGACGACCGCGAGCCTAGCCGCAGGTTCTGCACCGGCTGCATATAGGTCTCGATGCCCGCCACGCCGGCCAGCTGGCGTCTCAGATCCGCAAGCACCTTCTCGATGTTGGGGCGCTGGTCCTTGCCCTTGAGCTGGACGAAGAGCTGGCCCTGGTTGAGCGCGTTGTTGCCGCTGCCGGCCGACCAGGCCACATGGTCGACATAGGGCGACTTCGAGAAAACGCTGGCCACCTGGCCCTGCAGCTTCGCCATGGCGTCGAACGAGATGTCCTGGCGCGCGATCGTCGTCACCGAGATCTGGCCGATGTCCTCCTGCGGAAAGAAGCCCTTCGGCGAGACCTGGATCACCCACACCGACGCCGCGGCCGTGGTGATAAAGACCAGGAAGATCAGGAAGGTGTGGCGCAGGCAGAAGCTCAAGAGCCAGTCATAGGCGCGGGTGACGATGTCATGCCTGCCGGCGCCATGCGCCTCGCGATCGGCCTTCGTCACCGACAACAGCCGCGAGCAAAGCATCGGCGTCAGCGTCAGCGAAACGAACATCGAGGCCAGGATGGCGACGGTCACCACGACGGCGAATTCGTTAAAGATGCGGCCGATGACGCCGCCCATCAAAAGCACGGGGATGAACACCGCCACCAGCGAGATCGAGATCGAGATGATGGTGAAGCCGATCTCGCGCGCGCCCTTCAGCGAAGCGTCGAAGGCCGACAGGCCGTCCTCCTCCATGTGGCGGAAGATGTTTTCCAGCATGACGATGGCGTCGTCGACGACGAGGCCGACGGCCAAAGTCAGGCCCATCAGCGAGATGTTGTCGATGGAGAAGCCGAACAGGAACATGGCGCCGAGGGTGGCGATCAGCGAGATCGGCACGGCCACGGCCGGAATGATCGTCGCCGTCACCCTGCGCAGGAAGACGAAGATCACCATCACCACGAGCGCGATGGTCAGGAGCAGCGTGAACTGAACGTCGTCGACGGCCTGACGGATCGAGGTCGAGCGGTCGTTGAGCAGCTTGATCTGGGCGGCGGCCGGCATCTGGTCCTGGAAGGACGGCAGCATCGCCTTGACCTTGTCGACGACGTCGACCGTGTTGGCGTCGGGCTGGCGCTGCACGGCCATGATGATCGCGCGGGTGCCGTCGTACCAGCTTGCCGTCGTGGTGGTCTGCACGGAATCGACGACGCGCGTCACCTCGCCCAGCCGCACCGGGTGGCCGTTCTTGGTGGCGATGATGAGGTTGGAGAAACCGGCGGCGTCGGTAAGCTGCGTGTTGGCGGTGATCGTCAGCTGCTGCTTGTTGTTCTGCAGCACGCCGAGCGGGGTGTTGCTGTTGGCTGAGGCGACGGCCGCCTGCAGTTGGTCGATGGAGATGCCGCGCGCGGCAAGCGCTGTCGGATCGATCTGGATGCGCACCGCGTATTTCTGCTGGCCGAAGATCGAGACCTGCGCCACGCCGTCTATGGTCGACAGCGAGGGCGAGATGACGTTCTCGGCGAAGGCGTCGAGATCGGTCAGCGGAACCGTGTCGCTGACCAGCGACATCAGAAGGATCGGCGCGTCGGCCGGATTGACCTTGCGATAGCTTGGCGGCGAGGTCATTTCCGGCGGCAGCGATTTTTGCGTGCGCGCGATCGCCGCCTGCACGTCGGCGGCCGCCGCGTCGATATCGCGGTTCAGCACGAACTGGATGGCGATCGAGGTCTGGCCGAGCGAATTGGTGGTCGAGATCGAATCGATGCCGGCGATCGTCGCAAATTGCTTGATCAGCGGCGTCGCCACCGATGTCGCCATCGTCTCCGGCGAAGCGCCGGGCAGGCTGGCCGAAACATTGACCACCGGAAATTCGGCGCTGGGCAGCGCCGCCACCGGCAGGAACTTGTAGGCAAAAATACCGCCCAGGATGAGGGCGAACGACATCAGAAGGGTGGCGACGGGCCTGCGAATGCAGAATTCGGAGATCATTGGCTCGCCCCGCCGGCCTTGTCTGCCTCCGCGACCTTGGGCGATGCCTGGTCACCGGATCCGGCAGCCTTGCCTTCATGCACCGCCGCGCCGTTCTTCAACCGTGTCTGGCCTTCGACGACGACCTTCTCGCCGCTCTTGAGACCATCGCTGATGGCGCTGTTTTGCCCCTCCGTCAGCGCCACCTGCACCGGACGCATCTCCACGGTGTTGTCCGGCTTGACGACATAGACGAAGGGACCCTTCTGGCTGGGCTGCACCGCGACCGTCGGAACCGAGGTCATGTGCGGCATCGTGCCGGCCTCGAGCACCACATTCACATATTGCCCCGGCCACAGCGAAAGATCCGGGTTCGGTATGCTGGCCCGCGTGGCGATGGTGCCGGAAGCGGTATCGACGCTGGAATCGACGAAGTCGAGCGTGCCCTTGCCGATCGGCGTGGGGTCGCCGTCCTTGGTCAGCGTCACGTCGCCTTGCTGCGGATCGGCGAGCGCCTTGTGCAGCAGGGCAAGGTTGCTTTCCGGCAGCGTGAAATTCACCTGCAGCGGGTCCATCTGCGTGATGGTGACCAGCGGGGTCGAGCTGCCGGAGTTGCCATTGCTGGTGGTGACGAGATCGCCGACCGAGACGTTGACGGCGCCCAGCCTGCCTGAGATCGGCGCCGAGATGGTAGCGTAGCTCAATTGCACGGTATCGGCGTCGATGGTGGCCTTGTCGGCATCGATGGTCGCGGCGGCGGCTTTCTGTGCCGCCAGCGCCTGATCGTAGGTCTGCTGGGTGCCGGCCTGCTTGGCGACAAGGTCCTTGGCGCGCTGCAGATCGGCCTGGGCGCTGACCAGCATCGCCTGGTCTTTGGTGAGCTGCGCCTGATCCTTGGCGAGCTGCGCCTTCAGCGCGCGATCATCGAGCGAAATGAGCAGATCGCCGGCCTTGACCATCTGCCCGTCCTTCACCGCGATCGACACGATCTGGCTGGAAACCCGGGCATTGATGTTGACCACCTCCGGGGACGAGACGAAGCCGATGGCATAGCGGCGTATCGGAAAGTCGGCGGTCGTCACGGTGGCGGAGACGATCGAGGCCGAACGCGGCCCGCCGCCTTTCGCATTGTCCGGGGCGCTCGCCGTCTTGTCACCGCTCGCCGTCTTGTCAGTGGCGGCCGCGCCGGCCTGCTTGCCCGAAATCAGCTGCTGGACCTTGGTCAACGTCGTGGGCGAATAGTAGAGCCCGGCGCCTGCCAGGCAGGCGACCGCCACAACTGCAAAGGCGATTTTTCCGCGCATCGACAAACAAGCCCTCTACCCGACACGCCGATCCCGGTGGTCTATCCTAGCTCGATCCACGGTCTTTCGCCGCGAATTTCGCCGAATAGATAGGACACGGCTTTGGCGGAAAAGGGCCAAAACGCGGCATTACGATAATTTAATGTGCACTGCACAATTGTCGGGCAGCCGGCTAATACGGCTGTTAACAGCTCCTTGGCTGATCCGAAAGCTGCCCAGATGTGTTGAGATTCAGGTCAGGCCGAGGCGATTGGTCCACCCGCGAGCAGACGAGACGCTGCCATTGGCGAGCTAGTGGCCGCTTTCCATGTAAGATTTGGCGTATTGGCAGGCTACGAAGCTGGCATCGATTTCGCAGGCCTTCTTGAACGCCGTAGTGGCCGCGTCTTTGTCTTTCGCTACACCCTCGCCGTTTTGAAGCGCCGCGCCATACATGGTGCATCCCCACGCATCGCCCTCGCTGCAGCTCAACTTGAAGGTCTCATATGTGCAGTGGTTTGCCGCTTTCTCGTTTCCGAGCAAACTGTCCGGCAATCTGCCGAGGCGCATGCCGGCGCCACGATTTGTGCAGCCGGCCGCGCTGCCGGTGGCGCAGGCTTGGGCGAACATCGCCTCGGCTTTCAGTTGCTGGTCCTCGCCGCCATTCTCCTGGATGACCCTGGCGGTCTCGAAACATGCTTCGGGGTTGCGCCCTTCGAAGCAAAGCCTGGCGCAGGCCAGCGCGTCCCGCTCACAACGGTCGTAGTTCATTTCCGGCAGCACGACGTTGCTGCGCGGCACCGACTTGCGCCAGATGTCCGCCGGGCATCGCTGGAAATACGCATTGGGCGTGCCCCTACGTCCGACCTCCCTCAGCAATTTCGACATCACTCGGGGGTCGAACGTCGGCTCGTCGCCGAGCGCTGCCGTCGCTGTGGCGACGACGGCCACGATGGCCGCCAGAATTGCCGCCCCCTGCGTCATCGTTACATGCCCTGCGGACCGCGGTTCATCGCGGCGACGCCGGTGCGGCAGATCTCGACCAGGCCGAGCGGCTTCATGATGGCGATGAACTGGTCGAGCTTGGAGCCCTTGCCGGTGATCTCGAAGATGAAATGCTCGGTGTTGGCGTCGATGACCGAGGCGCGGAACGCATCCGCAAGCCGAAGCGCCTCGACGCGGGCATCGCCCGTGCCGGCGACCTTGACCAGAGCGAGCTCGCGCTCCAGCGGCCGCTCCTGTCCAAGCTCATGCGAGCGCACGGTCAGGTCGACCACCCGGTGCACCGGCACGATGCGCTCGAGCTGATGCTTGATCTGCTCCATCACATGCGGCGTGCCGCGCGTCACGATGGTGATGCGCGACAGATGCTTCTCGTGCTCGGTCTCGGAAACCGTCAGGCTTTCGATGTTGTAGCCGCGCCCGGAGAACAGGCCGATGACGCGGGCGAGCACGCCCGGTTCGTTGTCGACCAGCACGGAAAGCGTATGGGTTTCCGGCTTCTCGGTTTCCTTGGCGATGAAATAAGCCGAACCGGTCGGCTGAAGCTGTGCGTTCATGACGTGAATCTCGATTTCAGACTTTTGAGCTAATTCTCTGTTTGCGCACGGCTTTCTCGCGACAGCCTCGCCTTTATGGCTGCTTACACCAGTTCCCTACCCTTGGCGTCAATCGCGTTGGCCACCGCCTCGTCGGTCGCCTCGTCCGGCAGGAGCATCTCGTTATGCGCCTTGCCGGACGGGATCATCGGGAAGCAGTTGGCCAAGGTCGCCACGCGGCAGTCGAACAGAACCGGCTTCTTCACCGAGATCATCTCGCGGATCGCGTCATCGAGCTCGTCCGGCTTGTCGCAGCGAATGCCGTGACCGCCATAGGCCTCCGCCAGCTTGACGAAATCCGGCATCGCCTCGGTGTAGGAATGTGACAGCCGGTTGCCGTGCAGCAGCTGCTGCCATTGGCGCACCATGCCCATATACTGGTTGTTCAGGATGAAGATCTTGATCGGCGCCTCGTACTGCACCGCCGAGCTCATCTCCTGCATGGTCATCTGCACCGAGGCGTCGCCTGCGATGTCAATGACCAGCGCATCGGGATGCGCGATCTGCACGCCGAGCGCCGCCGGCAGGCCATAGCCCATCGTGCCCAGGCCGCCCGACGTCATCCAGCGGTTCGGCTTGTCGAAATGATAATGCTGCGCCGCCCACATCTGGTGCTGGCCGACCTCGGTGGTGATGTAGGTGTCCATGTCCTTGGTCAGCGCATAGAGCCGCTGGATCGCATATTGCGGCATGATAACGTCGCTGTTCATCTTGTAGGCGAGCGAGTCGCGCGCGCGCCATTTCGCGATCTGCTCCCACCACGGATAGAGCGCCTTCTTGTCGGTCTTGGCGGTCGCCCGCCACAGACGCACCAGATCCTCCAGCACGCGGCCGACATCGCCCAAGATCCCGATATCGGCATGCACGTTCTTGTTGATCGAGGACGGGTCGATGTCGATGTGGATCTTCTTCGAATTCGGCGAGAACGCGTTGAGACGGCCGGTGATGCGGTCGTCGAAGCGCGCGCCGATGCAGATCATCACGTCGCAATCATGCATCGCCATATTGGCTTCGTAGGTGCCGTGCATGCCGAGCATGCCGACCCAGTTCTTGCCGGATGCCGGATAGGCGCCGAGCCCCATCAGCGTCGAGGTGATCGGGAAGCCGGTGAGGTCGACCAGCTCGCGCAGCAGATGGCTGGCCTCCGGGCCGGAATTGATGACGCCGCCGCCCGAATAGATAATCGGCTTCTTCGCGCCCGCCATCAGCTCGACCGCGGCCTTGACCTTTTCCAGGTCGCCCTGAACTTTCGGCTGATAGCTGGTGCGCGGCGCCGTCTGCGGCGGCACGTAAATGCCCTTGGCGAACTGCACGTCCTTCGGGATATCGACCACGACCGGGCCGGGGCGGCCGGTCGTCGCCACATGGAACGCCTCATGGATGGTGGCGGCGAGCTCGTTGACGTCCTTCACCAGCCAGTTGTGCTTGGTGCAGGGCCGCGTGATGCCGACCGTGTCGCATTCCTGAAAGGCGTCGGAGCCGATCAGCGATGTCGGCACCTGGCCGGTGAGGCAGACCAGCGGGATGGAATCCATCAGCGCGTCCTGCAGCGGCGTCACCGCATTGGTGGCGCCGGGGCCGGACGTCACCAGGAGCACGCCGGCCTTGCCGGTCGAGCGCGCATAGCCTTCGGCCGCGTGGCCGGCGCCCTGCTCGTGCCGGACCAGGATGTGCTCGACATCGTCCTGTTGAAAAATTTCATCGTAAATTGGGAGGACCGCGCCGCCCGGATAGCCGAAGACATGCTTGACGCCGTTGTCCTTCAGCGCCTGCACCACCATTTCGGCGCCCGTCATTTCGCGCCGCTCGTTCTGTCCATTGCTCATCGGTCTGGTCCCGTACTGTCGCCGTTTGGGCGTTGCTGGTCGTTTAGTTGGATTTCAGGCAATAAAAAAGGCCCCCGAGGGAGCCTGTGTGGTGCGCATGGGAGGTTTTCGCCCGGCGGTTACACCGCCTTGCCCACGCGCCAGCCTACGAGAATGAGTGCCGTTTTCATGGGCGCGGACAATAAGGGCGAGAACGCGGGCTCGTCAATGGGGTCGGGCGCGAATTCACCCGCCTGTGAGAAACGGCGCAGTTTCGCGCTACCATAGTACAGTTGAGCGCCCGCCGCCGAGGCACCAGTATGTGCCGATGCATGTCGCCCAGCAGGGTGGAGCGGTTTGGGGCACGACATGCAATGGTGTGACGTTGGCTGCGAGGAGGACGCATGGCTGGCGAACGGGAGCATATCCGCGAGATCGAAGAGGTTCTGTCGGGCGCGCGGTCGGCCCGCGACGATATCGTCGTGCAGTCCTGGCTGCGCTGCATCGACACGCATCGGCTCGACCCCGCACGTCCGACCGAAGCCTACATCGTTCCCGATACCCAGCTGCGCGAGCATCGCGAGCAGTCCGAAAGGCTGATCGCCATTGCCCGCAGCGGGCTGGAGACATTGTTCAAGCAGGTGGCCGGCCAGAACTACGTCCTGCTGCTCGCCGACGCGAAAGGCGTCACCGTCGACTTTCTCGGCGACCCGCTGTTCATGGACCAGCTGCGCACGGCCGGTCTCTATCTCGGCTCGGAATGGTCCGAAAGCCGCACCGGAACCTGCGGCGTCGGCTCCTGCATCGTCACCGGCGAGGCGATGACCATCCACCAGACCGACCATTTCGATACCACCCACACGCCGCTTTCCTGCACCGCCGCGCCGATCTTCGACACCAAGGGCGAACTGACCGCCGTCCTCGACATATCGCTGTTGCGCTCGCCGCAGCCGAAAGTCAGCCAGAACCTTGCCCTTCACCTTGTGACGGCCTCCGCCCGGCGCATAGAGCTCGCCAATTTGATGGCGCAGATGCATTCGGAATGGGTGCTGCGCTTCTCACGCTCGCCCGAATTCCTCGATGTCGATCCGGAGGCAGCCGTCGCGCTCGATGCCTCGGGCCGCATCCTCGGCACCACGCGCGGCGGGGCCCTGCTTCTGGCGCAGGCCGGAGGCGTGGACTGGAGGCTCTCCCCGCCGATCGGTCAGCCGATCTCGCGTTACCTCGACATGGACATCGACGACTTGCCGAATTTGACGCGCGGACGCCCGACCGAGGAGCGACTGGTGTTCGGCCGCAACGGCAGCGCGCTGTTCGCGCATGCCATCGAGCCGCAGCCGTCGAGCGGACTCCGCGCACCTGTCGAGGCGCTGCCGAAACCGATCGCCGAGCTTTCGGGCGGCGATCCAGCCATGGCGGCCATGCAGACGCGGGCCGCCAAGCTGGCGCGCACCACCATCCCGGTCCTGATCCGTGGCGAGACCGGTTCCGGCAAGGAATATCTCGCCCGCGCGCTCCACGACAGCTCGGGGCGCTCCGGCCCGTTCGTGGCCATCAATTGCGCGGCCATTCCTGAACACCTGATCGAGAGCGAGCTGTTCGGGCACGCCGCGGGCGCCTTCACCGGCGCCACGGCCAAGGGACGCAAGGGGCTCATCGAGAGCGCCGACGGCGGCACGCTTTTCCTCGACGAGATCGGCGACATGCCCTACGCGCTGCAATCGCGACTGCTGCGGGTGATCGCCGAGCGCGAGCTGATGCCCGTCGGCGGCATTGCGCCCCGGCCTGTCGACATCAAGATCATCTCCGCCTCGCACCACGACTTGCGCCAGCTGGTTGCCGAGGGCCGTTTCCGTGAGGACCTGTTCTATCGGCTGAACGCCGCATCGCTGACATTGCCGCCATTGCGCGAGCGCACCGACTTCGAATGGCTTCTGGAACGGCTGGTTGGCGAGCGCGCGCGCCTTGCCGATCGGCCAGCAAGACTGTCGCCCGCGGCGCGGCTGGCGCTGATCCGCCATGGCTGGCCCGGCAACATCCGCGAGCTCGTCAACGCCGTGGACCTGGCGGTGGCACTTTGCGACGATGAGACGATCCAGCCTTCCGACCTGCCCGATTTCGCCACGGCCCGCGTGGCGTCACCGGCGCCTTCCGCCAGCCTTGTCGCGCTTCGCGCTGCCTCGCCCGAGGAAGAGCGCGCAGCCCTGCTGGCCGTGCTGGCGGCGACCGGCTGGAACATTTCCGAAGCCGCGCGACGTCTCGGCGTCGACCGCACCACGGTGCATCGCCGGATGAAGCGCCTGCGGCTGGAGGCACCGAACTGATACTGCAGACTGTGGCGCGCCATAGCGCCTGCAACAGGAGCGCAACAGCAAAGGCGACGGAAGAGCGCCCTAACAGCTTGATTCCATTGCATCCATGATGAGCGCTGCGGTTGGCACGCCGCTTGCTGCTCATGCCGCACTCTAGCAAGTGGAGGAGAACAAATGCTCGAGAGAACACCCACCACCAAGGCGCAGGCGCTGCTCGACAAATTCGGCAAGGCGCTGGAAGCCGGCGACATCGACAGCGCCGTCAACTGCTTCCAGGCCGACTGCTACTGGCGCGACCTCGTCACCTTCACCTGGAACCTGAAGACCATGGAAGGCCAGGACCAGGTTCGCGACATGCTGCAGGCGACGCTGGCCAACACCAAGCCGACCGGCTGGGCGGTGGCCAAGGGCGAGGAAGCGAGCGAGGATGGCGGCGTCATCACCGCCTGGATCACCTTCGAGACGAGCGTCGCGCGCGGCTTTGGCCTTGTGCGCTTCAAGGGCGACCTGATCTGGACGCTGCTCACCACCATGGCGGAGCTGAAAGGGCATGAGGAGAAAGCTGGCTTCACCCGTCCGCTCGGCGCCAAGCACGGACACGGCAAGGACCGCAAGACGTGGCGCGAGGAGCGCGACGATGAGATCGCCGAGCTCGGCCATACTAAGCAACCCTATGTCGTCATCATCGGCGGTGGCCAGGGCGGTATCGCGCTCGGCGCCCGGCTGAAGCAACTCGGCGTGTCCGCCATCATCATCGAGAAGAACGAGCGTCCCGGAGACTCCTGGCGCAAGCGCTACAAGTCGCTCTGCCTGCACGACCCGGTCTGGTACGATCACCTGCCCTATATCGACTTCCCGAAGAACTGGCCGGTCTTCGCGCCGAAGGACAAGATCGGCGACTGGCTGGAGATGTACACCAAGGTGATGGAGCTGAACTACTGGTCCTCCACCACTGCGAAGTCCGCCAGATACGATGAGAAGACGAAGGAATGGACCGTGGTCGTCGAACGCGACGGCAAGGAGATCGTGCTCAAGCCCAAGCAGTTGGTGCTGGCGACCGGCATGTCGGGCAAGGCGAACTGGCCGAAATACAAAGGCCAGGACATCTTCAAGGGCGAGCAGCAGCATTCCTCGACCCATCCCGGCCCGGATAAATACCGGGGCAAGAAGGTGGTGGTCATCGGCTCCAACAACTCGGCGCACGACATCTGCGCGGCACTATGGGAAGGCGGAGCCGA
This sequence comes from Mesorhizobium sp. M2E.F.Ca.ET.219.01.1.1, assembly GCF_004016445.2. GTDB lineage: Bacteria > Pseudomonadota > Alphaproteobacteria > Rhizobiales > Rhizobiaceae > Mesorhizobium. The sequence goes on along the minus strand of NZ_SADT02000001.1, from coordinate 1,333,267 downwards.
CGTGACCATGGTGCAGCGCTCGTCCACCCACATCGTCAAATCCGACACTCTGATGGATATCGGGCTTGGCGCGCTCTATTCGGAGCAAGCGGTGGAGAATGGCATGACGACGCGCAAGGCCGACATGATCTTCGCTTCGCTGCCCTACCGCATCCTGCACGAGTTCCAGATTCCGCTTTACGAACAGATGAAGGAGCGCGACGCGAAATTCTACGAAGACCTGGAAAAGGCCGGCTTCATGCTCGACTGGGGCGACGACAACTCGGGTCTGTTCATGAAATACCTGCGTCGCGGCTCCGGCTACTATATCGATGTCGGCGCCTGCGACCTCGTCATAGACGGCTCGATCAAACTGAAGAGCGGACCGGGAGCCGCTGTGCAGGAACTGACCGAAACCGGCGTCAAATTCGTTGACGGCACCGAATTGCCGGCCGACCTGGTGATCTACGCCACCGGCTACGGCTCGATGAACGGCTGGGCCGCCGACCTCATCTCGCAGGAGGTGGCGGACAAGGTCGGCAAGGTCTGGGGTCTCGGCTCCAATACCACCAAAGATCCGGGTCCCTGGGAAGGCGAGCAGCGCAACATGTGGAAGCCGACGCAACAGGAAGCGCTGTGGTTCCACGGCGGCAACCTCCACCAGTCGCGGCACTACTCGCAGTATCTTGCGCTGCAGTTGAAGGCCAGGCAGGTCGGGTTGCCTACTCCGATCTATGGGCTGCAGGAGGTCTATCACAAGGGATAGTTTCTGCTGTGCACAAAGACCCGCGCGGCTTCCGCCGCGCGGGTCTTGCATTCAGGCCCTGAGTGTCACACCCCTCGCCTTGGCCCAGCGCTCGACGATCTTGCGCTCCTCCGGCAAGGCCAGACGGTTGCCAAAACCGCGCACTTGGATCGCGCGGTTTTGCGGATCGAGCTCGATCGTCAGAAGCCGCTCGATCTTGCCCAGCGCCGTGCGCCGCAGCACCCAGATCGAGGCGTTGCCAGCGATGCATTTGGCCGCGTATGTCGAAACGCAGTGATGCATCGCGCGGCTCTCCGCGACCAAGTCCTCGGCCGTCTTCAACTGCCGAACGAAGAAACGCTCGCCGCGCACCTTCGCGTCCTTGGCCGTCGGCTGCCACTCCCAGTCCTCCAGGCGCGAGCCATCCCAGGCTCCGCCCTGCGCCTGCGTTCCGGCGGCACGCTGGTTGCGTCCGGCCGCACGGCGGCGCATGGCCTCGATGCGTTCGATCGCGGCGATGTCGCGATGCCAATCCAACATCTGCCGGCGCAGCGAGAGAAGCGTGCGCCCCTTCAGGCTGTAGGCCGCATCACGTTGATGCATGGCACCGATGTAATCGCACAGATCGTCGATCTCCTCCTTTGAGGCGGGATGTCCGCAGAAGAACCGCACCACCTCGCGCCAGAAGGCCAGTTCGCGGCGCGGCGTGCGCGCGATCTTCGTGCGCGCAAGCCGGGCCGCCAACCCCTGGTCATCCGTGTACGACCGGGCGATCGCCAGCCAGAACGCCTCGGCGAAACCAGTGTCGCCGGACGCGTTGAGGAAGCAATGCACCTCCTTACGCGACAGCCATGCATTGGCGCCGGCCTTGTAGAGCGAGTCGCCACGCGCGACCGTCACATACCAGGACTTGCGAAACGCAATCTCGTTGGCGTCCAGGCCCGTGCTGTCCAGCCAGACGCTCTCAAGCGCGGCCGAAACCGGATAACGCGCGTAGAGATAGCGCGCCGCGGCCAGCCGCAGTCGCGCACGGTCGCGCGTCTTCAGCTTCGGACGCCACAGCGCGCCGTCGCGGATCGCCATGCCCACAAAGCCCGAGCGTGCATCGTCCAGCGCCCGCTCGAAATCCGGAACGGGACGCGTGGCGGCGAAGACCTGCCGCAGCCTTGCATCATATGCTTCAATACGTTGGCGCTCGGCGTCCTGCCTGCGCTGGATCATGGACCTGGCCATGGCCGTTCTTCCCTGTTGGAACCCTGTCCGCCGCACGCATTCCCAGCGTCGGCACGGATCGTGACGATCTGGATTGCGGGATCATTGACAGGTCTCCTCTCGGGATGACGGGTTATGGATGGCGGACTCTCTAGCCTCGGCGCAAAGATGGCGCAAGCGCCATTCTCTCAATGTTTACAATGGCCTGCTTGAGTGTTGCAAAGGCGCATCTGAGACTTTCGGGCAGCCGGCATCGCTCGCGGAAAGCGCTCGGCTCACCGTCGTTTGGTCCCGCACCGTCAACCGCGCGGAAGGATAACTGCCGACCGCAGATTTGCGGTCGGGCGCTCGCATCGTCAGGAAGTTTGAAATCCGCGGCAGCGGGTCAACCGGTCCGTCCGCCGCGAAGGCGCGAAATGCGTGAACAGGATCTCATCGTCGCCTCCATCAAAAGCGTTGTCGGTACCGTGCACGGCCGTTGAAAACCAACTGGCCGCATGTCGGGCGCGGCTAATACATCTGTTCGAGCGCGTCAGCAAGGCGCTGCCCATGCTCGGCATAGCCGGGTCCGAGCGAGGTCTCGGCATTCTGTCCACCCGGACTGGACGCAATTGGATCCGGTACGCGAGCACCTGCGACAGGCAGGCGGTCGCGGCAGCCGTCCGGCCGGTATCCAATCAGGGCGCTTTCGCCGTCGAAGCAAAAACACATGGCTGCATCCTTGTCGGTTATCTTCGGCTAGGCCGCCTTCCCCGCCGCGAACTTTTTCACCACGCGCTCGAGCAGCGGCACGTAGTCGCGAAAAGCCCGCGTCTTCATATCGGCGATCTTGCCGCCCTCATCCCAGATGCGCACGCGCACCGCTTCGTCATGGAAAGGATTGCTGCGGAACTCGGCCACTTCCTCTGCACTCATCGGCCCGCCCTGCAGCGACAGCGTGTGCACCGAGGCCGGCGACAGCTTGCTGAAATAGGTCGGATCGGTGGCGCACAGATAGCGTTTAGCCGAGACGTGGAGCCGCACGCATTCGACGATGACCGGCGGGAAGAAAGGCGCGAGCACCTCGCCGCCCGCCTCGTCATGGTGCTTGTCCTCGACGTCGTCGGGCGAATAGGTGCCGAACTCGCTGGTGTAATGGCCGATGTCGTGAAGCAGCGCCGCCGCCACAAGTTCCTCCGGCGCGCCGTCCTGCTCGGCGAGCCACGCGCCCTGCAGCATATGCTCGGACATCGTGACCGGCTCGCCGAGGTAGGATTCCGCACCACGGCGCTCGAAAATATCGGCGATGAATTCGACGATGTTGCCGGCGTTCAATTCATTCGGCTTCATTCCGCCGCCTCCCTGAAATCATGCTCGATCGCGGCAAGCGTCGACAGCAGGCCGTCCTTGTCGGCGTAGCAGCCTTGCAGCCAACGCTTGCCGCTGCCGGAAAACGCCTTGCGCGCATGCAAGACGCGCGTGTTGTCGACGATGAAGGACTCTCCCGCCCCGAGCTTGAAGGTCACCTCGAAGGCAGTATCCTCGATCAGTTCGGCGAACCGGCGATAGGCCGCGTAGTACTTCTCCATCTCGGCGAAAGGCACATCGACGACCGGCGCCAGCGAGCGGTTGTTGAAGCGGATGCAGATCAGCTCACCATCGGGCCCGAGCTCGATCATCGGCCGCTTGGACTGCAGCCGGACGCCCGACGAGCCGGCATATTCGAAGCGCGCCGGATAGGACGAAAGCAGCCGGAAGCCCTCCGGGTTTTCGGCCTGCAACGCGGCAGCTACGGCGAAACCGTCGACGACGCCGGATTCGCCGCCTTCGACCGTGTTCTCGATGCAGACGAGGATCTGCAGCGTCGGCACCGGGTCGCGGTAGGGATTGTCGGTATGCGCCTGCAGGCCGAGATTGGTGTAGGCGAGATTGTTCGGATTGACCTCGGCCCGCACCTCGAACCAACGCCCGTAATTGGTCTCCCGGATGTACCCGAAGAGGTCGGCCACCTTGCACAGCGCGCCGGATTCCGTGGGTAGGCCGTCCATGACGGCGAAACCATAACTGCGCACCGCGGCCAGCCATTGCCGCAGCACCTTGCTGTCGCGGCTGGCGTCCGCATAGGTCGCGCGCGGCACGGAGTTCTGCATCGTGGCTTTCGTCCAGCGCCTTGTCCCGCTTCCCGTCCAACCCGGCCGCCGGACCTCCCCAAGATCGTACGCATGAGCGCGGAGCCAGCCCGCCGGAAACCCGATGGTCTTGCCTTCAGGGAGGAAGGTGACTTCGAGCTGCTCGCCCTTGATCGAGGCCGCGCCAATCCGTGTCTCGGCCGGAATGTCGAGGATGGTGATCAGCCGCTGGCCGTTGCCGGCGCTGCGCGTCTTGTCGTCCAGCGCATTGTCGCGCAGCCACATGGCGTGGAAGCGATTGCACGCCCCGTCTTTCCAGCCAAGCTCGATCGTTCGTCCCTCGTCGCCCAGCGTCGCTGTCGTCAGCATGTCCCAGAAGCTCCATCTTTACCCGCCGCTGCGGGCATGGATTGCATGCTGACTTTCAAAGAGACATAATTCAAATTATCGTTTTTCGGGCAATGGTCTTAAATTCGTGATGGCTGTAAAAGTATTCGACACGATGCCTCCGCTCGACTGGCTACGCAGTTTCGAGGCTGCCGCTCGCCTGTCGAACTTCACCGCCGCGGCCGCCGAGCTCGGACTTACCCAGGCCGCCGTCAGCCAGCATATCCGCTTCCTGGAAGAGCGGCTCAAGACGCGGTTGTTCGCGCGCCTGGCGCGCGGCGTGGCGCTGTCGCCGGAGGGCGCGGCCTACCTCCCGCATATCCAGTCGGCATTCGCGACCATCGGCAACAGCACCAACGAGCTGTTCGAGCCCCGCGCTGTGCAGACGGTCTCGATCCGGGTTCCGATCTCCTTTGCCCTTCTGGTGCTCATCCCGAGCCTGCCCGACCTGGCGAAGGCGCTGCCGCAGATCCGGCTCGATCTTGTGACCATCCATCGGCCGACCGATTACGACCTGCCGGGCTCGGCGCTCGACATTCGCTTCGGCAACGGGTCCTTTCCCGGCCGCGAAGCCGACCGGCTGACGGTCGAGCGGCTTGTCCCGGTCGCAGCGCCAAGGCTCGCCCTGGTAGGTGGCGATTGGACGTCGTTGCCGCTCCTCCTGGTGGCCGGCGCGCGCGAAATGTGGGCGGAATGGTTTGCCACCGCCGGGCTTGCCGGGCATTCGCGGCGCTCGCACCGCTTCGACAGTTTCGTCGCCGCCATGGAAGCTGCGAAGGCCGGCGCCGGGGCGCTGCTGGGGTCCCGTCCGCTGGTCGATACAGCACTCAAGGAGAAGGCTCTCGTCAGGCTTTCGGATTTCGAGCTGTCGAGCCCATCGGGGCATTTCCTGACAAGACCGTCGTCGTCGCGATTGTCCGGCGCCGAACAGGATTTTCGCCGCTGGCTTCTGTCGCGTATCGCCGGAAGGTCAGGATAGCGCACGGGCTCCCGCTCCTATCCGTTTCCAGTAGATCAGCGTCCCGGTAAGTCCGCCATGCGGCTTCAGCGCAAAGTCCGGAATCTCGCCGGTCAGCGTGAAGCCGAGCTTCTCATAAAGGCCCGCCGCGCCCTCCTCGCTCGCCGTATCCAGCACGAGCAACGTGCGGCCTTTCTCGACGGCGAGTTCCTCCGCGGCCTGCATCAGACTGATCGCGATACCCTTGCCGCGATAGCCCCGGCCGGTCATCAGCTTGGCGATCTCGGCGCGGTGCGGCTGGTTGGGCGGAAGATCGAGCAGCAGCGTGACGGTTCCTGCAAGCACACCATCCCGCCATGCGCCCAGCACCGCCCTTTCGCCGCGCGCCGCCGCGGCAAGCGACTTGCGCCAGAAATCCCGTGCCGCCTCCGGCGATAGTGGATGCATGAAGCTCACCGAGCCGCCTGCGGCTACAGTCTCGATCAACAGATCGGCGAGCATCGCGACCGTCGCCGCATCTTCGGCCAACGCCTGGATTTCAAGTGCGTTCATGCTGGTGTTCTCCATGCGATCAGGCATCGGGAAAAGGTCATTCGAAATGGCTGATCCGCCTGCGCCGACGCGCCCGCCGGATTTCGGCGATCCGGTCGGCGTCGTCCTCGCTGAGATGGCGCCCACGCTCCAGGATCTCGAGCGTATATTCCTCATAGGTCAGCCCGAGGCGCTCGGCTCTCTCCAGCCGCATCAGCATGACAGCCTGGCTTGGCGCCTTCCAGGCCCTGTCGTGGGCGGCGCGCCAGGCGAGGAAGATGTAGGCGTCGCCCTTGCCCCAGGGCGGTCCTTCATAGTCGTCGAGCGGCGGCCCGCCATTGTGCGAGCGTTTTGGTCGTCGAGGCATTTGAGATTAGTCCCTGACCAGCGCCACGAGATATTCCGCCGCTTCCGGTCCGGGAGCATGAAAGACGCAGTCCGCCGGCGCCCCCAGCGCCAGGCAGTCGCCGGGCTCGAGCCGGTGCACCACATCACCCTCGGTGAAATCCAGCCTTCCGTCGATCAGCCATATCTGCTGCTTGATGAAAGCGTAGGAGGCTGCCGGTAGGCTGACCTTGGCGCCCGCCGGCAGGCTGACCCTGATCAGCTCGAGCGGCATCTGGGATGCCGGCGACAGATGCCGCCTTATGTAGCCGGTTGCCGGATCCTGCCACACCGGCTGCTCGTCCCTGCGCGAAACGCCGCCGCCTTGCAGCTCGGCCCGCGCGATCAGCGTCGACAGTGTCATGCCGAAGGCGGCCGCGATGCGCACCAGAAGTGCCGCGGTCGGACTGGTCGTGCCACGCTCGATGGCGCTCAGCATCGCTTTGGACACGTCCGAGCGCGCCGCAAGCTCGGCCAGCGACCAGTCTCTCACCGTCCTTTCGGAACGTATTCGCTTGCCGATCGTAGCGGTGATGTCATTCGATATATCGTCCATTTGTCCAATATATCGGAATTGCGAAATCAGGGAAGAGGCCATTCGATCGAATTGTCGCGGCCGGCTTAACACCGTCTACACCATTCGACCTCACCTCAATTTAACCCCGCCTGGATAGGGTCGACGCTTCAGGGAATGGGACCAGGTCAGTGATGTTTGTCGAACGCGAAGCCTCCGTTGGCGAACCGATTTCGCAGGAGCGCCGCAATGCCCTGCAAAGCGACAAACGCATTCTCGGCAATGTCGTGCAATGCGACGGCGCGCGCGCCACCATCAGCGCCTACGCCGAGGATGCCGAGGGCACGGTCACCGGCCAATGGACGGTCGGCAAGATGATCTCCATCAATCTCGGCACGACGCGCACGGTCGGCCTCGTCTATGAGATCGGCAAATCGGACCGCGCCTGGAGCAATGAGGGTCAGAACCCGATCGAGGTCAGCATCGAATTGATCGGCGAAGTGCGCGACGGCGCGGAGCCCGGCGGCAAGCCGATCTTCGACCGTGGCATCACCGCCTATCCGCATATCGGCGCCATTGCCCACCGTATCCGCAGCCGCGACCTGCAAGCGGTCTACGATCTGGCCGGACGCCATTCGGTCACCATCGGCACACTGTCGCAGGATGAATCGATCGACGCCAACATCGCCATCGACGACACGCTCGCGCGCCATTTCGCCATCGTCGGCACAACCGGCGTCGGCAAGTCCACGGCGGTCTCGCTGCTCTTGCGCAAATCCATCGAGGCGCGGCCGGACCTGCGCGTGCTCATCCTCGACCCGCATAACGAGTTCGCGGCCTCGCTGCCGGAATATTGCGTCAAGGTCGATTCCAAGACGCTTGACCTGCCATTCTGGATGTTCAGGCTGGAGGAATTCGCCGAAGTGCTGTTTCGCGGCCGCGAGACGGTGCCCGAGGAAGTGGATGTCCTGCGCGACCTGATCCCGGCGGCCAAGAACCTCTATCGCAACCCCAGTTCCGGCACCTATGTCAGACGCGGCAGCGATGCGCTGACGGCGGATACGCCGGTGCCTTACCGCATCGCCGATCTCATCAAGCAGATCGATGAGCGCATGGGCCTGCTCGAAAGCAAGAACGATCGCCCGATCCTGAAGTCGCTGAAGACGCGCATCGAATCGGCGGCCGCCGATCCGCGTTATCGCTTCATGTTCAATTCCCGCCTGATCGAGGACACGATCCACGAGACGATCGGCAATATTTTCCGTGTCCCCAACCACGGCCGCCCGGTCACCTGCTTCGAGATGGCGGGCATGCCTTCGGAAGTGGTCAACTCGGTCTGCTCGGTGCTGGCGCGCCTGGCCTTCGACCTGGCCTTGTGGAGCGAAGGCCGGCTGAGGCTGCTCCTGCTTTGCGAGGAAGCGCACCGCTACATGCCGGCTGATCCGCGCCTCGGCTTCGCGCCGACCAGGCATGCGCTGTCGCGCATCGCCAAGGAAGGCCGCAAATATGGCTGCTATCTGGGTGTCGTCACCCAGCGCCCGGGCGAGCTCGACCCGACCATCCTGTCGCAGTGCTCGACCTTCTTCGCCATGCGCCTTGCCAACGAGCAGGACCAGGCAATCATCCGCTCGGCGATCGCCGACTCCTCGGCCTCGACGCTGGCGTTCCTGTCGTCGATGGGGCAGCGCGAAGCCATCGCCTTCGGCGAAGGCGTCGCGACCACCATGCGGCTGAAATTCGAGAAGCTGGCGCAGGAGTTCATCCCCGGAACCGCGAAGAGAGAGCAGGTCGAGCCCTCCGTGGACGGCAGCGACGTCGATCTGGCCATGATCGTCGAGCGGCTCCGCAACGTGCCGAAGCCGCAGCAGGCCATGGCCTTCGCCGAGGCCGTGGACTCGGCCCGGCAGGCCGGCGACCCGGATTACAAGAAACCGGCCACCGCAGCCCCCCGCCCCCAGCCGGACGACGACTTCGACACGCGCTACGGCCTGAAGCCCTCGACCTTCGGCATGCGCCAGTTCAATGACTAACCGCCTGACGTCGGACGGTGAGTAAATTCCGATAGGGAATTCGTCAGGCCGAGTCGGATGGTGTCGTTTGCGAGAACCGGAGCGGAGCGGACATCAAGTCCGTGAGCACCGGAAGCGCAGAAAACGGCGGCATACGACCGGCCTCACGAATTCATCTTCGGAATTTTAGGCGCAGACGCGGTTGCGGCCCTGCTTCTTCGCCTCATAGAGCTGGCGGTCGGCGCGTCGGTAGAAATCCTCGGCGCTCTCCTTATGGTCCCAGACGGCGAGGCCGACGCTGGTGGTGACCTTGAGCCGCACATTGCCCGACAGGATCGACAGGTTGGCGATCGCCTTGCGGATGCGCTCGGCGAATCTGGCAAGCAGCTCGACATCCATGTTGGGCGTGACCACGGCAAATTCCTCACCGCCCAGCCGCGCCACCACATCGTGATAGCGCGTCATGCCTCTCAGGCAGGTGGCGACGGCCCGCAGCACCTCGTCGCCAACGTCATGGCCATGCGTATCGTTGACCTGCTTGAAATGATCGAGATCGAGGATCATCAGCCCGACAGGCCTGTCGATGCGGCGAAACTCCTGGAGATATTCGCGCAGCGCATCGTCGAAATAGCGGCGGTTCTGCATGCCGGTCAGACCGTCGGTGAGCGCGGCCTGCTCGAGCGTCTGGGAACGGGCGCTGAGCGAGACCGTCATGGCCCTGAGCTTGCCCTCTTCCCGCACCTGGCCACGGATCAGCGGGTAGATGAAGAAGGTGCCGAAGAACAGCGCGGTCGCCAGCAGCGCGCCGGTGACGAACAGCAATTTGTTGAGATAGACGATTTTGTCGCCGCGCGATGCGGCATCGAGGTCCGAGGCGATGTCCTGCAACTGACCATAGGCATGGAAAGTCACCAGGCCAGCGGCCAGGATCACAAAGATAAACACGAAAAATGCGGATTCCGCCTTGTGGAAACGCATCTACTCCCCGCGCCACTGTAACCCTTGAGCTTATGCCATAGCGGGCCTTACGGACCGTTAACCCGGACAACCCTGGCGAGAATTAGAACAAAGGATTTTAAGACGCTGATTGAAAAAGGCTTTTAGTCAGTCGTGAACTGCCGCTTCATCGCCCGGCCGCAGCCTGCGCCACTCCGCGCCAAGCTGGTGCCTGAACCAGGTCGACTGGCGCTTGGCATACTGCCGCGTCGCGATCTTGGCCCGCTCGATCGCCTCGGGAAAGCCGGACTGTCCGGCCATCGCCGCCTGCAGCTCGCGCACCCCGATCGCTTTCATCGCCGGCAGGTCCGGGTCGAGGCCGAGCGCCGTAAGCTGCCGCACTTCGTCGAGCGCGCCCTTGTCGAGCATCTGGTCGAAACGCGCCTCTATGCGCCGGACCAGTTGCTCCCGGTCCGGCTCGATGACCAGGAAACGAGCGCTGTCGCGGTCGATCAGCGGACGGCCGCGCGCCGCCTGCCATTCCAGGATCGAGCGACCGGACGCGTCGAGCACCTCGAGCGCCCGCACAATCCGCTGGCCGTCCGTCGGCCTGAGCTGCATGGCCATGGTTGAATCCTCATGCATCAGCAGGCGATGCAGCCTTTCGGCCCCTTGTTCCTTGAGCTCGTAGCGCCAGCGCTCACGGACCGCCGGTGGAATGTCCGGCATATCCGAGATGCCTTCGGCCAGCGCGCGGAAATAGAGCCCGGTGCCACCTACGAAAACAACCGGACGGTCCGACAGCACGCCGTCTTCTATCAATCTCGTCACATCGCGCAGCCAGGCGCCGGTGGAATAGGCCGTGGAGGGATGCACGTGGCCGTACAGGAAGTGCGGGACGCGTGCCGTTTCGGAGGCGGTCGGCCGCGCGGTCAGCACGTCGAGCACCGAATAGCCCTGCATGGAATCGGTGTTGACGATGACTCCGCCAGCGCGTTCGGCAAGATCGAGCGCCAGCGCCGACTTGCCGCTGGCTGTCGGTCCGGCTATCAGGATCGCGTTCTTGACGCGGCCTTCGCCCGCCTGCCTGCCGGAATGTTCGATGCCGCTGATCGCCACTTTAGTGTCCCGTCCTGAAGCCCGCGCCGTGCCGGCCTCGCTTGCGAATATGGCCTTGCGGGCTGCCGGCGCAAGCGCCCTTCATTGGCTGGACGAAGACGTCGCCTGCGATCTCGTTTTGCCGCAGACGCCGGATATCGGCGAAATGACCGCCAATCTGCGCGCCGCGGTGGCTTCCGAGCCGGTCGATATCATCGTGCAGCCTGCCGAAGGCAGGCGCAAGAAGATCCTGCTCGCCGACATGGATTCGACGATGATCGACCAGGAATGCATCGACGAACTTGCCGACGAGATCGGCGTCAAGGACCATGTCGCGGCGATCACCGCGCGCTCGATGAATGGCGAGATCGCCTTCGAGCCCGCCTTGCGCGAGCGTGTCGCCTTGCTGAAAGGCCTGGACACCGCCGTGGTCGACCGCATCATCTCCAACCGGCTGACGCTCGCCGCCGGCGGTCGCGCCCTGGTGCAGACGATGCGCGCCAACGGCGCCTGGACGGCGCTGGTCTCGGGCGGCTTCGACGTCTTCACCAGCCGCATCGCCGCCATGCTGGGCTTCCAGGAAAACCGGGCCAATCGCCTGATCGAGGAAGACGCCACTTTCACCGGCATGGTGGCCGAGCCGATCCTCGGCCGCGCCGCCAAGGCCGAAGCGCTGCTGGAGATTGCCGGGAGGTTCGCGTTGACGACAGAGGATGCCATCGCGGTCGGTGACGGCGCCAACGATCTCGACATGATCCGCCTTGCCGGCACCGGCGTAGCGCTCCACGCCAAGCCGGCGGTGGCCGAGCAGGCGCGGATCCGCATCGATCATGGGGACCTCACCGCGCTGCTCTATCTCCAGGGTTACCGCCGTGACGAGTTCGTCGAATGAAGCCGATCCGCACCGAGCGCCTGATCCTGCGCAACTGGGAGGATGGCGACCGCGAGCTTTTCCACCGCATCAACTCCGATGAGCGCGTGATGGAATTCTTCCCGTTCCGCCGCGACCGTGCCGCGGCCGACGCCAAGATGGAGGAGGTCCGCGCCTGGATCGAAGAGGACGGCTACGGCTTCGCCGCGGCCGAGATTGCCGCGACCGACGAATGCATCGGCTTCGTTGGTTTATCCGGAACGGAAGACATAGACGTGCTGGCACCCGGCACGATCGAGATCGGCTGGCGGCTGGCGCCCGAATTTTGGGGCAAGGGCTATGTCACCGAAGCTGCCGAAGCCTGGCTCGCCTTCGGGTTCGAAACGCTTGGCGTCGACGAGATAGTATCGTTCGCGGTCGCGGCTAACCATCGTTCGGTCGCCGTCATGAAGCGGCTCGGCATGCGAGCCGATCCGGACGCCGATTTCGATCATCCAAGCGTCCCCGACAGCCATCCGCATCTCAAGCGCCATGTCATGTACAGGCTGTCGCGCGAGGCCTGGCAGGCACGAAAAAGGGCGGCTCGCTAGCCGCCCTATTCATTGAAACATCAATCGGTTGCTGAACGATCCGGACTCAATCAATCCGGATCGTCACGAAGCGCAGTTCGCCGGTCTTCGAAGCCAGCATCAGGAGCGCGTTCTTGCGGCCCTGCTCCTTCAGCGCGCCGATCCGGTCCATCACGTCCTTCGGCGTGCCGACCGATTCCTGCGCGATCTCGGTTATCACCTCGCCGGGCTGGATGCCGCGCTCGGCCGCGGCCGAATCCTTGGCGACATCGGTGATGACTACGCCGGACACGTCGGCGGCGATGCCGAACTTCTGCCGCGTCTGGTCGTTGAGCTCGCCGACCGTCATGCCCAGCACCGACGCCGTCGATACCGGAGGCGTTGCCTTGTCGCCACTGCCCTGATCGGTGCTGCCGTTTTCGCCGCTGGCCAATTTCTCGCCATCCTCGAGCCGGCCGAGCGTCACCTTGACCGTCTGCTCGACGCCCTTGCGCACGATGACGACATCGACCGCCTTGCCGACCGGGCTTTCCGCCACGACACGCGGCAGGTCGCGCATTTCATGGATATCCTTGCCGTCGAACTTGATGATGACGTCGCCGGCCTGGACCGTGCCGTTGTCGACCGGCCCGCCCTTGATGACGCCGGCGACCAACGCTCCCTTGGCGGTCGCCATGCCGAGGCTTTCGGCGATGTCGTCCGTCACCGGCTGGATGCGAACGCCGAGCCAGCCGCGCCGCGTCTCGCCATACTGGCGAAGCTGATCGACGACGCCGGCGGCAAGCTGCGAGGGAATGGAGAAACCGATGCCGATCGAGCCGCCCGACGGCGAGATGATCGCCGTGTTGATGCCGATGACCTCGCCCTCGGCGTTGAACAAAGGACCGCCGGAATTGCCGCGATTGATGGCGGCGTCGGTCTGGATGAAGTCGTCATAGGGACCGGAGTTGATGTCGCGGTTGCGCGCCGAGACGATGCCGACCGTCACCGTGCCGCCCAGGCCGAACGGATTGCCGATCGCCATCACCCAGTCACCGACGCGCATCTTGGTGGAATCGCCGAATTTCACCGCGGTCAGCTTATGACCTTTCGGATCAACCTTCAGCACCGCGACGTCGGTCTTGGTGTCGGTGCCGACCAGTGTCGCCTTCAGCGTGATGCCGTCGGAGAAATTGACCTCGATATCGTCGGCATCGGCGATGACATGGTTGTTGGTCACCACGATGCCCTGCTCGGCGTCGATGACGAAACCGGAGCCGAGCGACTGCACTTTCTGCGCAGTTCCTCCCTTGTCGCCGCCACGGTTCTTGAAGAAATCGTCGAAGAAATCCTGGAAAGGCGAGCCCTCGGGCAGTTGCGGCATCGGCACCGCGCCCGGTCCTTCGGTGCCTTTCACCGTCTGCGAGGTCGAGATGTTGACCACCGCGCCGAGCAGCCGCTCGGCGAGATCGGCCACCGAAGGCGGTCCGTCGGAGGCGATCGTCGGCGTGACGAAGGACGGAACGGCAACAATGCCGACCGCGAACGCCGTGGCGCCGGCGAAGACCATACGCCGCGCCGCGCGCAACAGGGTGTCGGATATCATCATGGCCTCCCGGTGGTTCTGAAAAAGGAAAGGCGCATCCGCAAAGGCGCCTGTCCGGCTCATGTTGGCAAGAAATACGGCACGTTTGCGGCCATAGCTACTGGCGAAGGATAAACCGTCAATTGCCGCCGCACCAAGGAATTTCGTCAGCCGCGCACCAGCCAGACAACGGCAACGCCGACGGCGATCGCAACCAGCCCGCCGATGCGCAGCACATTTTCCGGCATCGACAGCATCTCGGCGGCGAGTTTCCGGGCCAAGGCTGGAAACCCACCATAGACCAGCCCTTCGATCACAAGGACCAGGCCGATTGCCGCCAGAAAATCCTGCACCGCCCGCTACTGGGCGGTGCCGGGTTGGGTCGCAGGCGCGGCAGGTGCCGTCGCAGGCGCGGCGGGGGCCGTCGCAGGCGCGGCAGGAGCCGGACCGGGCTTGCTGCCCGGATCGCGGAAGTAGCGGAAGAACTCGGACTCGGGCGAGAGCACCATCGTCGTTCCGGTGTTGTCCAGCGCCGTGCCATAGGCGTTCATCGAGCGATAGAAGTCGAAGAAGGAGGGATCGCGCTTATAGGCATCCGCGAAGGTCGCGCTGCGCTGCGCCTCGCCCTCGCCGCGCAGGATTTCCGATTCCTTCTGCGCCTCGGCGACGATCTCGACGACCTCGCGGTCGGCCCGCGCCCTTATGCGCTGCGCCGCCTCGTTACCGCGCGCCCTCAGGCGCTCGGCTTCCGCCAGGCGCTCGGCCTTCATGCGGTCATAGGTCTGCTGCGAGACCTCGGCCGTCAGGTCCGTCCGGCGGATGCGCACATCCTCGATGTCGAGGCCAAGCGAGGTCGCGTCGGGGCGAAGCTGATCGCGCACCTCGCGCATCATATTGCCGCGCTCCTCGGAGAGCGCGGCCTCGAAGTCGCGCAGGCCGTAGACACGGCGCAGCGCCGCGTCGAGACGCGTCCTCAGGCGGGCTTCGGCCAGTTCCACCTGACCGGACACAGCCGCACGGAACGTACGCGGATCCGAGATGCGGTAGGCGATGAAAGCATCGACCTCGTAGAACTTGCCGCCAGAGACCTGGACGCGGATGTTGTCGAGGTCGAAGCGCATCACGCGCTTCTCGACCATCTGCACGCTGTCGGCATCGAAGAAGGCGAACGGCGCCTTGAAGTAGATGCCGGGCTCGTTCTTGACGTCGATGATCTCGCCGAACCTAAGCACGATCGCCTGCTGGCCGGCATTGACCACGAACACCGAGGAATAGAGCAGGAACAGGAGGACAGCCGCGATGACGGCGATGATGGGAAGACGGTTGGCCATCACTGGTTACCTCCGGTCGTGGCGAGCGGCGACGGCGGCGCTTTCGGCTGCAAAGCCGGCAGCGGCAGGTAAGGCAGCACGCCTTGACCGTTGCCAGGCTCGACGACGACCTTGTTCGAGTCCTTCAGGATCCTCTCCATGGTTTCGAGATAAAGGCGCTTGCGCGTGACGTCGGGTGCCTTGGCGTATTCGTTGTAGACGGAGATGAAGCGCTGCGCCTCGCCTTCCGCCTCCTGAACGACCCGGTTCTTGTAGGCCGCCGCATCTTCGCGGATCTGCGCCGCCTGGCCGCGTGCCTGGCCGAGCTTCTGGTTGGAGTATTGGTTGGCCTGCTCGACGAACTTGTCCTCGTCCTGCTCGGCGCGCTGCACCTCGTCGAACGCGTCGGCCACCTCGCGCGGGGGCGCCGCGTCCTCGATCGAGACCGCGTTGACCTGGAGGCCGGTCTTGTAGCCGTCGAGCGTGCCCTGGATGATCTCGCGCACCCCGGTGGCGATGCCTTGGCGATCATCGCGGAAAATATCCTGGGCCGGGCGCCGGCCGACAACTTCGCGCATAGCGCTCTCGGCGACCTGCGCCAGCATGCCGTCGGGATCGGAGACGTCGAACAGGTAGGCTTTGGGATCCGAGACCTGGTAGGCCACCGAGAACTGCACGTTGACGATGTTCTGGTCGCCGGAGAGCATCAGCCCGGAGCCGCTGCTCGCGCCACCGCCGATGCTGACCAGTTGCTCGGAAATCTTGGCCGTCTCGACCGTTTCGATCGGCCACCAGTGGAAATGCAGGCCAGGCTGCGAGAGCTCAGCCTTCGGCTGGCCGAAACGCAACTCGACGGCGACCTCGTCGGGCTGCACGGTATAGATCGCCTTGAAGGCCCACAGCACGACGAGCGCCAGAGCAATGAGCCCGAGCACCGCCGGGCTGGCGCCGCCGCCGCCCGGAAGCGCGCGCCGCAGCCTGTCCTGACCACGGCGGATGATGTCCTCGAGATCGGGCGGGGAGCCCTGCGGTCCGCTTGGCCCTTTCGGTCCCTGCCCCCAGGGTCCCTGATTGCCGCCGCCGCCCCACGGGCCGCCGCCGCCGCTCTTGTCGTTCCAGGGCATGAATGTCCTTTCGCTTCGGTTCCCTCAGGCCTTGCGGCGCAATCCTAACGCAAGACCCAGAAAACCCATATCGGTTTTCGAAAAGGAATCATGCGCCAAAATCAAAGTATTACGGCGACCTTTTGTACGTCCGGTTGGAACGCGGACCGCTGCAACACCGTTCTTCTATAGGGACGCCTTGACCCGCTTTCAACGCGATGGGTCATCGTCCCCGTGCGATTTGGATCGGTAGCGACCCTTTGTCGTCGTCAACGATCGTCGCGTCGGCGCTCGTAAACCGTATAACGTGTGGCGTGGCTGTCTTTCTCGCCGGCGGGGAAATCCTCGGCGCTGACGACTTGCCAGACGCTCGGGTCGATCGGAGGGAAATGCGCGTCGCCATCGACGCTGGCCAGCACATGCGTCACATGCAGCCGGTCGGCCAGCGGCAAGGCCTGGGCATAGATCTCGCCGCCGCCGACCACGCAGATCTCCTCGGCGCCCGCCATGCAGCGGCCGCGCACCTTGGCCAGCGCGATCGCGTCGTCAAGCGAGTGGGCCACCTCGATGCCGTCGGCGCGCCAGGCCTTGTCGCGCGTCACCACGATATTGAGCCGGCCGGGCAGCGGCCGGCCGATGCCCTCATAGGTCTTGCGGCCCATGATGATCGGCTTGCCCATCGTGTCGGCCTTGAAGCGCTTGAGATCGGTGGAAAGCCGCCACGGCAGGCCGCCCTCGCGGCCGATCACGCCGTTTTCGGCAATGGCGACAAAGATCGCAATATCCATCAGCCGCCGTTCCCGCCATTGTCGGACGGCTCGAGCAGCAGGATGTCGATGTCGCGCTCGGGATAAAAATCCTTCGCGGTGATCTCGAACGTCGTCGGCCCGACCTTTTTGACATTGTCGCCGCAGAAGGAGACGAGGTTTTTGGGGCTGCTCTTGTCGATGGTCAGCTTGAAATTGCCGATGGTGCCGGATGCCCAGTTGCCGCCCGTAGTGAGGATATAGGCGATCCGGCTCTCGTAATATTTCGGATAGCCGTCGGGATTTTCCTTCGCGGCCTTGCGCACCGCGTTGTCGAACGCGCCGTCCATGCAATAGCGGGTCTTGTAGGCACTGTATTGCGGATCCTGGAACTGGCCCTCGGAAAAAAAGCTGACCGAGGAGGTGCCGCCGACGCTTGGCTTATAGCGATGCGAGACACGAACTTCCTTGTTGGCCGGGAAAGTCGAACGCCACCAATAGGTCGAGCGCAATTGCCAGAACGGCACATAGGCGGTCTGCATGCCTGAACCGTCATCGGCCGTATCCTCGATGATGATGCCGCGATCTTCCCAGTCCTTGGTGACATCCTTGGGCAGCTTCGCCAGCGCCGCCTTGGCGGCATCGCCGAACGGATAGAGCGGCACGTTTTGAGCCTTGAGGTCGGCGGTGATGTCGATGCCCAGCGCAAACGCCCTCTGCTCGAGCTGAGGCTTCGCGTCGACGCCGTCGATCGTCACCTCGAAGCCGAGGAAATTGTCGCTCTGCGCCTCCGGGATCGCCGGCATCTCGTTGGGATCGCCCTCGATGTCCGGCATCGGGAAGGCGACGATGGAGCTCACATCCTTGTCGGTGTTGTTGCGGAAGACATAGTCGACCGTCACCTTCTCCGGCGAGATGAAAAGATCCTCGCTCTGCATGGCAACGGCATCGCTGCGCGACAGGATAAGCCCGCCGGTGCCGAGCTCGGCGACGGAATCATTGGCGAAGGCCGGAGCGGCGACGACCGCCAGCGCTGCGGTCAGTACTATGCGTAACATGGACCCCTCCTCTGCGCGCCGCTATACCGGAACCAGCCGGATGCGCATTTCCATCTAGCCGTTTCAAGCTAGCGTTTCAAAGCCCTTCGTCACCGACTACGGGTACTTCTGGACACCGCGCCGCCGATCAGGCAGGAGATCGCCATGCGCAAGCTTCTCGTCATCGGCATCGGCGCCGGCAATCCCGACCACATGACGGTCCAGGCCATCGACGGCCTGAACCGCGCCGACGTGCTGTTCATCCCCGACAAGGGAGCGAAGAAGAACGATCTCGCCGATCTGCGCCGGCAGATCTGCGACCGCTTCGTCACCAACCCGAAATCGCGCCGCGTCGAGTTCGATGTGCCGGTTCGGGCCGAGCCGACGTCGTCCTATCGCGTCACAGTCGACGACTGGCACGAGGCGATAGCAGAGATCTACGAAGCCCTGATCCGCGACGAGCTTGCCGAAGACGGCTGCGGCGCCTTCCTGATCTGGGGCGACCCGTCGCTCTATGACAGCGCGCTGCGCATCCTCGAACGCGTTCGCCTGAGAGGCGATGTCGGCTTCGAGCTCGAAGTCATCCCCGGCATCACTGCGATCCAGGCGCTGGCCGCTGCCCACGCGACCGCGCTCAACCGCATCGGCGATTCGATCCTGGTCACCACGGGCCGCCGGCTGACGGAGGAAGGACTGCCTGCCAATGCCGGCTCGACGGTCGTCATGCTCGACGGCAAATGCGCCTTCAACACGCTTGCCGACAAGGACGTCCTCATCCAGTGGGGCGCCTATCTCGGCACGCCCGATGAGATCGTCATTTCCGGACGCCTGGGCGATGTCGGCGCCGAGATCGAGAAGGTGCGCGAGGAAGCCCGGCGGAAAAAGGGCTGGATCATGGATACTTATTTGCTGAGAAAAGCGGAGTGAGTAGCGAGTAGTCAGTAGTGAATGGTGAATGGTGAATGGTGAATGGAAAACTGAGAGAGCACCGAAGCTTGTGATACCCCCTATTCACTATTCACTATTCACTATTCACTATTCACTATTCACCATTCACTACCCCGCATCGATCTCCGCCTGCAGAGCCTGCATATGCACGGCCGCTGCCGATGAAGCCGCCCGCTCTATGGCCCGGAAGCGGCTGACCACCGCCAGACCCACCGACGTCAGCTGCGCGCCGCCGCCCTTCTTCCCGCCGGTCTGTGCGGCGACCAGCGGCTTGCCGAAAACGCGGTTCATGTCCTCGACCAGATCCCAGGCATGCTTGTAGGACATCTCCATGCCGCGCGCCGCGGCCGAGATCGAGCCGAAGGCGGCGATCTGTTCCAGCAATTCGATCTTGCCCGGGCCGATCCGGCCGTCGGGGTCGAGGTTTATCCGCAAGCTCAGCGATGGCATGACTTGTCCTCCGCGGTCACGTCGACACTAACCCTTCTCCTGCAATATCGCTATTCCAAATCAACATAGCGACATGGCGCTTTCGTCAACCGTCAGCCTCGGCCGGCAGCCCGGCCCCGGTCGTCGCGTTGTCGAAGCTCACCGTCTTGATCACCGCGAAGACCTGCTGGCCGAGCGCCAGGCGAAGGGTGTGTTTGGACTGTTCGGTGATCCGCGCCAGCACGATCGCGCCATTGCAGTCGATGGCGATTTCCACAGTCGGCCCGATGCCCGGCCTGACGGCGGTGATCGTTCCCGCCAGAATGTTGAGCGCGCTGAGACCCGCCGGCCGCTCGGTCGCGATCATGACATCGCGGGCGCGGATGCGAATGCGCACCGGAGCGCCCGCTGCCATCGCCAGTTTCGGCACCCGGATTTCTCCGGCCGGCGAGCCCAGCACCGTCATGCCGAAGGCCTCGTCGTGGCGCAGAACCTTGGTGTCGAGCACTGCCCCGCCCTCACCGCGCTCCTCCGCCGGCAACAGGTCGAGCCGCTGCATGATCGCCTCGGTCGGGCCGGCGGCCGCCACCTTGCCTTGCGCAAGCACCACGACGTCGCTTGCCAGCCGCGCCACCTCGGCGACGGAATGGCTGACATAGACGACCGGGATCTTCGTCTCGTCACGCAGCCTTTCGATGTAGGGCAGGATCTCGGCCTTGCGCGCCTCGTCCAGCGAGGCGAGCGGCTCGTCCATCAGAAGCAGTTTCGGGCTGGCAAGCAGGGCACGGCCGATGGCGACGCGCTGCTTTTCGCCGCCCGACAGTTTCGCCGGCCGCCGGTCGAGCAGATGACTGATGCCGAGCAGATCGACCACCGCGTCCATCTTGGCGTAGCGCTCGGAGGACGGCGTGAACCAGCGGCCGTAACGCAGATTGCCGGCGACGCTTATATGCGGGAACAGCCGCGCATCCTGGAACACCATGCCGATCCGCCGCTTGTGCATCCGCACGAAGATCCGCGCTTCGGTGTCGACCAGCACGCGCCCGTCGACGGCGATGCGGCCCTTGTCTGGGCGGAGCAGGCCCGCGATCAGGTTGATCAGCGTCGACTTGCCCGAACCGGACGGCCCGAACAGCGCCGTCAGCCGGCCCGCGCTCTCGAAACGCGCTTCCACGGCAAAGTCGCCGAAGCGATGGCGGATGTCGACCGAGAGCGTCATTCGATGTCCATCCGCCGGCCGACGCGGCGCGCCAGCACTTCCGAGGCGACGAGCGCGACCATCGAGATGACGATCGAGATCAGCGTCAGCCTGAGCGCGCCTTCGTCGCCGCCGGGCACTTGCGTGAAGGTGTATATCGCCGAAGGCAGAGTCTGCGTTTCGTTGGGGATGTTGGAAACGAAGGTGATGGTGGCGCCGAACTCGCCCATCGCCTTGGCGAAGGAGAGGATCGCGCCGGCGATCAGGCCGGGCAGGATCAGCGGCAGCGTGATGGTGACGAACACCCAGAGTGGATTGGCGCCGAGCGTGCCGGCGGCGGCCTCGATTCTACGGTCGACAGCCTCGATCGACAGCCGGATCGCGCGCACCATCAGCGGAAAGCCCATCACGCCGCAGGCCAATGCCGCGCCCGTCCAGCGGAACGAAAAGACGATGCCGAAATGCTCGGCAAGGAAGACGCCGGCCGGCCCGCGCCGGCCGAAACTGAGCAAGAGCAGGTAGCCGGTCACCACCGGCGGCAGGATCAGCGGCAGATGCACCAGCCCATTGAGCAGGGTCTTGCCCCAAAAGCGCCCCCTCGCGAGCAGCAGCGCAAGCAGGATGCCGGGCGGCAGGCTGGCGATCATCGCCACCGTCGCCACCTTGATCGACAGCCGGACCGCATTCCATTCGTCGGGAGTGAGGTCCAGCAGCCAGTTCATGTCAGTGTTTGCGCGATCTCTCTTAGTTGCTCGGCGCGAGCGACGTGAAACCCTGCTCCTTGAAGAGTTCGGCGGCCTTGGCCGACTCGACGCATTTCAGGAAGGCAGCCGTATCCTTGTCCTTCGAATCGGTGGTCTGGGCAATCGGGTAGATGATCGGCGGATGCGAATCTTCCGGGAAGGTACCAACCACCTTGACGCCCTTGTCCGCATGCGCGTCGGTGGCATAAACGATGCCCAGCGGCGCCTCGCCGGTCGACACAAGCTTCAGTGCTGCACGTACATTCTCGGCCTGCGCGACCTTGCCCTCGACCGACGACCAGACGCCCAGCGATTCCAGCGCCGCCTTGCCGTATTTGCCGGCCGGCACGGCCTTGAAATCGCCCATGGCAAGCTTGCCGTCGCCGACCAGCTTGGCGAGGTCGAAGCCTTTCTCGACCTTGGTCTCGACCGTGGAATCCTTCGGCGCCACGAGCACGATCTGGTTGCCGAGCAGCTTCACTTCGGTATCCGGCTTGGTCAGCTTCTTGTCGGAGAGATATTTCATCCAGTCGAGGTCGGCTGACACGAACACATCGGCAGGCGCGCCGCCTTCGATCTGCTTGGCCAGCGCCGAGCTCGCCGCATAGGAGATGGTGGCGGCTTCACCGACTTCCGGCTCGCAGGCCTTGTTGACCGCGTCGAGCGCGTCCTTGAGGCTTGCCGCGGCAAACACGACGACCTTGTCGTCGGCACTTGCCGCCGTCACCGCCGCCATCAGCATTGCCGTGAAACCTCCAATAGCGATCGCCTTCAACCCGAAACCCGTGCCCGTCATGAAGTCTCTCCCTGGTATCAAAATCCGTTCGGCTCGAAGCCTCAGACCGATATATCCGGATGAACATAACAAGGAAAGGCTTTTCGCCTGTCGTGGCATTGTGTGGGCCGGCATGGTCCCGGTCTACGATAAATCGGAAACAGCGCTGCTCAAGGAGAGACGCATGAAGATCAGCGCCGCCGCTGATGTCGATCCTGACACATGCGAGGTGGTCGCTCCCTTGACGATCTCGGTGACCTTACCCTTCAGGATATTGCGGGCGATCACCGATGAGGCGGTCGCCGACCTTGCGCTCGAGAAAGTCAAGCAGGCCTATGCGGTGATCAAGGCCTCGGATGTCATGGTCGGGATCGACTAAGCGAGTTAAACCGCGATCGGCGCCTTGATATTCGCGTCCGCGAAATAATTCTCGAGGCGGAAATCCTCGAAACGGAAGGCGAACAGGTCCTTCACCTCCGGATTGATCCACATCGTCGGCAGAGCCTTGGGCGTGCGCCGCATCTGCTCGCGCGCCTGCTCGAAATGATTCGAATAAAGATGCGCGTCGCCCAGCGTATGGACGAAATCGCCGGGCTTCAGCCCGGTCACCTGCGCCACCATCATGGTGAGCAGGGCATAGGAAGCGATGTTGAACGGCACGCCGAGAAAGATGTCGGCCGAGCGCTGGTAAAGCTGGCAGGAGAGCCGGCCTTCGGAAACATAGAACTGGAACAGGCAGTGGCAGGGCGGCAGCGCCATCGCCTCGACCTCGGCCGGATTCCAGGCCGAGACGATCAGCCGGCGCGAGTTGGGATTCCGGCGAATCTCCTTCAAAAGGCCCACGATCTGGTCGATCTCGCCGCCATGTCCGTCCGGCCACGAGCGCCACTGCTTGCCATAGACCGGGCCGAGATCGCCATTCTCGTCGGCCCATTCGTCCCAGATGGTGACGCCGTTGTCGTTGAGATATTTGATGTTGGTGTCGCCGGCCAGGAACCACAGAAGCTCGTGGATGATCGACTTCAGATGCAACTTCTTGGTGGTCGTGACCGGAAAGCCGCGCGAAAGGTCGAAGCGCATCTGGTAGCCGAACACCGAGCGCGTGCCGGTGCCGGTACGGTCGCCGCGGTCGACGCCGTTCTCCAGCACATGCTTCAACAGGTCGAGATATTGGCGCATCGGCTCCGCCTCGATTCGGGTTGCAGCCAATCATACCCGACCGACAGCCGGTCGAACACCGCAAAGCGGCCGCGGATGCGGGTCGCATCCAAAAGCCCACGGTGCCGGCACGATTTAGTGCCGGCCGCCGGGTGGCCAGAACTCAGAGAGAGCCGAGTTTGCCGAGATCCTTGGCAACCAGGTAATAGAAGGTCACGCGGCTTTTGGTGTTGTCTGCCTGCATGGCCTTGCAGGTCTTCTCGATCGAGGCATTCGCCTTTGCGGCATCGGCGACGCCGAGCTTCTTGCCGATCCAATTCTCGCGAACGCGATCGAGTTCCTTCGGGTCGGTGCAGGACACCAGCGAGGAATCGCGGTTCCGGAGCGCAATGCCCAGATGCTTGACGATCTTATCGACCGCGTCGGCGCTGGCGCCGGCATCGTATTTCTTCACATCCGCAAGATAGTCGGCCATCAAACTTCCCCTCGTCGGCGCCACGGATCCGGTCGATGAGGGTTGTGGCGCGCCGCGCAACCTTTGCGCTAGGTCAGAGACTCCTCACCGGGAGCGAGATTTGATTGAGTGGACGCGCAAGTCAACCCTTGGCTGCACAGTTTGGCATAACCGGATAAGCGCCGGTTTGGCCTTTCTTTTTCCCTCATCGCTCCCTATATTCGCTTCGTCGGCTTGACCGACTATGGCGATAAACAGGCGATGAAATAAGCCGTTCGGACCCGGGGGCGGTACCCGGCGCCTCCACCAAAAACCGCTCTGGCTGACGGAGCGGCTTTTGCTGGGGGCGAAATAGGATCGACGAAGGTGTAAAGATCGTACTTTTGCCCGGCATTGTACCACCGTCATCGGGCTAAACTTATAGTTGCCAACGACAACTATGCGGAAGCTCGTCTCGCTGCTTAATGCGGCGCGAACGCTTCAAATCAAGTCCTAGCGGTTCGCACTTCTAGGCGGGGTTCGGAGGTACCTGGCAACAGAAACCTCCACCTTCCCCCCTTTTGCTTTTTCCCAATCAACCGAACGGCCAAGGCTCGTCCGGCGCTTGATGCGCGGCACGGCCTTGCCGCTCACCATCCATGGACAAACGATGCAAAACGATTGCGACCGATTCTTCGTCCTGACCGGCGGCCCGGATGTGAAAAAGGCCGGGCGGGCCCGGCCTTTTTCAATGCTTTGATCCGCCTTATTCCGCCGGCGCTTCGACCGCCTCACGCGCGCGGCCGAGCGTCAGCTTGGCCAGTGTGAACGAGATCACCGCGCAAAGCGTGATGCCGGCCACCATCGGCAGCGGCGTGCCGTCGAAGAAGATGCCGGCGACGCCCATGGCAAGCGCGCCGATGGCGAAATGCAGCGTGCCCATCAGCGCCGAGGCGGTGCCTGCAATCTCGCCATGCTCTTCCATCGCCAGCACCGACGTTGTCGGGATGACGAGGCCGAGGAAGCCGTAGCCGACGAAGAGCAGCGCCGCCATCACGTCGAGCCGGTCGACGCCCGAAGCCATGATGGCGAACAGCGCCACCATCACCGTGGCATAGCCGGTGACCGCCACCCAGACGACGCGCTTCAACCCGAAGCGGTCGGCCAAGAGCCCCGTCAGCTGCGACATGCCAATGAAGGCGACCGCGTTGATCGAGAAGAACACGCTGTAGACCGACGGCGACAGGCCGTAATGGTCGATCAGGATGAAGGACGAGCTCGACAGATAGACGAAGAAGCTCGCAATGCCGAAGCCTGCGATCGCCACAAGGCCGAGGAAATTGCGGTCTCCCATCAGATAGCGGTAGCCGGCAAGCGCCGTGCCGAAGGACGACCCGGCGCGCTCCTCGACCGGCCGCGTCTCCTTGAGCGAGGTGGCAAGCAGGATGGTGGCCAAGGCAGCCGCGCCCGTGACGGTCCAGAACACGGCGCGCCAGCCGAAGCTTTCGATGATCTGGCTGCCGGTCAGCGGCGCCAGGATCGGCGACACCGAGAACACCAGCATCAGCAGCGACATAAGCTTGGCAGCCTCGTTGCCGGTGTGCAGGTCGCGTACGATGGCGCGCGGCACGGCCATGCCGGCGCTGGCGCCGAGGCCCTGCAGGAAGCGGAAGGCGATCAGCCACTCGATGTTGGGCGCCATCGCCGAACCGACACCGCCGACCATGAACAGCGCGAGGCCGGCATAAAGCGGCAGCTTGCGGCCGACCATGTCGGAGATCGGCCCGACGACGATCTGCCCAAAGCCCATCGACAGGAAGAAGATCAACAGGCTCATCTGCACGGCGGCGGTGCCGGCATGCAGGTCCTGGCCGATCGAAGGCAGCGCGGGAAGATACATGTCGATCGCGAACGGGCCGATCGCGGACAACAAACCGAGCACGACCGCGATGCGGAGGAATTTGGGACTCATGATAAGGCTCTTTTCGGATCTGGTTGCCGCCGCGAAATACCGGCGTCTGAACCCAGGACGTTCCATCCCGCAGAAACCCGACATCTGAGAACGAGTTTGTTCGTCTCATAAGAACGAACACATCCGTTTCCGCAGCGCGGACTTCCCTTTGTTGTGTCCACAAATTTAGACAGTCTTGTCCAATTCGTCAATCACAGCTATATAGATTTTCATGAAGCACGGCGTTTCTCCTGACACTTTCCCGCCACGCAGCCATGAGGCTAAGCGCGTGTCGGTGGTGGATGCCGCCGCTTCTGT
Source organism: Mesorhizobium sp. M2E.F.Ca.ET.219.01.1.1 (assembly GCF_004016445.2). GTDB lineage: Bacteria > Pseudomonadota > Alphaproteobacteria > Rhizobiales > Rhizobiaceae > Mesorhizobium. The sequence goes on along the minus strand of NZ_SADT02000001.1, from coordinate 1,307,253 downwards.
TTTTTGTCGGGAAGGCTATGCCGGCGCCAATATCGACCTGATCGCAGCCGAGGCCGGCGTCTCGCGCCAGACCGTCTACAACCATCACGGCGACAAGGAAAACCTCTTCGTCGCCGTCGTGCGCGACCTGACGGAGCGCTGCAATGCAGGCATATTCGCCACCATCGCCACCTTCCCCGACCAGCCCACGGACCTGGAAGCGGACCTGATCGCCTTCGCGGTGCGCATGAACCGCAACTGCATCTGCAACCGCGACGGCCGTTTCCTGCGCAAGCTGATCCAGGCCGAAGGCGAGCGTTATCCGGAACTGTTTGCCGAATGGCGCGAACAGGGCCCCGGCCGCACCTGGTCGGCGCTTGCCGCCCGCTTCGCCCGGCTTGCCTTCGCCGGCCATCTGTCGATCGGCGATCCCGACGTCGCCGCGCGTCAGTTCCTCGCCCTCGTCAACGCCGAGCTTCAGATCGCCTTCATGCTGGGCGGCACGCCGACCGAGGAAGAGGTGCTGCGCTCCGCCACCAACGGCGTGCGGACCTTCCTCAGCGCCTTCGCCAGGAAGAAGTCGCCAGCCGGCAAACAGGCGGCGCTCGTTCACGCCTGAGCGATCAAATCGTTGACACCCCCTCTTGGCCTCACGGCTTTGCGCCTATATGCGGTTTACGCCGCGCTCAAGCTTGATTACAGCTATGCGGACGATTCAACGGAACCCGACCATCACATGGCCGACGACCACATCCGCTACGACATTCTGGCCCAGGAGGCCCTGCGCGGCGTCATGCGCAAGGTCCTGGCCGAGGTCGCGCGCACTGGCCTTCCGGGCAATCATCATTTCTTCATCACCTTCCTGACCGGCGCGCCGGGCGTGCGCATCTCGTCGAGGCTGCGCGAGCGCTATCCGGAGCAGATGACCATCGTCATCCAGTTCCAGTATTGGGACCTCAAGGTGACCGATGCCGGCTTCGAGGTCGGGCTTTCCTTCTCCGACGTGCCGGAAAAGCTCGAGATCCCCTTCTCCGCCGTGCGCGGCTTCTACGATCCGTCGGTGAATTTCGAGCTCGAATTCGACGTCAAGACGGAAAGCGCCGAAGACGAGGCTGCCGCTCCGGCGCCCGAACCGATCGCCGTCGTTCCTGAGAAGAAGGCGGAAACGAAGAAGAAGGCCGCCGAGACCGAAAAGAAGCCGGCGGTCGCCGATACCGGCGGCAAGGGCGCCGACGTCGTCTCGCTCGACGCCTTCCGCAAGAAGTAGTCCGGCGCCATGGGCGAGGTCGTCAATCTCCGCCAGGCCCGCAAGCAGAAAGCGCGCAGCGAGAAAGAACGTCAGGCGGGCGAAAACCGCGCGCTACATGGCCGGACCAAAGCCGAGCGCGAGCGCGACCGGCTGACATCGGAGAAATCCGAAAAATTCGTGGCCGGCCATCGCCGGGAAAAACCCGACGACCCGGGCAAGCGCTGAGCACCTGCGATGGCCGCGGTCGAAAAACGTTCGGTAACGATCCGCGGTCACCGCACCAGCTTTTCCCTGGAACAGCCCTTCTACGACGACCTCATCGCCATCGCCGCGCAGCGTTCGCTGTCGCTTGCGGCCCTGGTCGCCGAGATCGACGAGACCCGCACGCGCGACGCCAACCTGTCGTCGGCGCTGCGGCTCTATGTGCTGGCTTGGGCGAAGCGCGGCGGCAGCCTGACTTAGAGCGTTCACCGTTTCGCGGAAACGGCGAACCACTTTATCTGAAGCTCAGCCGCCGTCGAGCGATTTCAACAGATTGTCGATCGTGAACGGGTTGGCCTTCGGCTTTACTGGCGCCGGGGTCGAACCGTCATTGACGCCGGGCAGCGACCCGTCGACCTTCCTCGTTTGCTCGGCCGCCTTGCGGGCGGCTTCCAGCTTCGCCTGCTCCGCCTTCTTGCGATCGGCCTCTGCCTGCGCCTTGGCCGCCTCGTCCGCGGCCCGCTGCTCGGCCTCGGCCTTCGCCTGCGCATCGGCCTGGGCTTTAGCGTCCGCCTCGGCCTGCGCCTTGGCATCGGCTTCCGCCTTCGCTCGCGCTTCTTCGTCGGCCTTGGCTTTTGCCTCGGCTTCCGCCTGTGCCTGCGCTTCCGCTTCGGCTTTCGCCCTGGCTTCCGCCTCCGCCTTCTGACGCGCCTCTTCCTCCTGCCGGCGCAACTCCTCGGCCGCCCTGTCGCGCTCCGTCTGCAGCGCCGCGTAATAGCGCACTTCGCGCCGCAGCCGCTGCTTCTCCAGCAGCGCCGCTTGCATCGCCTCGACTCGCTGCTGCTCCTTCTCCAGCGCGCGCTGTGTCAGGAACTGCACCAGCGGACCGCTGTCGAACTGAAGCGCGGACGCTCCGAGCGGGCCGGCCAGGCTGAAATTGACGGCCGGCTCCGAACCGACCAAAGCCTCGTCGCCGGGACGATAGGTCAATGTCCCCTTTGCCGTGACGGTGCTCGTGTTGAGATCGGCGGTCACGTCGGCGGACAAGGTCGCGCCGGGACTGTCGAGGCTGATCGGCGGCGCCCGCAATGTACCGTTGGCGACGGTGAAGGCCACATCCGTGTCGCCGGCGGCGAAGCTGCCCTGCCCGGCGATCTGCGGCGCGAACTCCGCCGTCTTGGCCGCGTCGATGTCGCGCCCGATCGCATCGGCCTTGGCGATGATGGCGGCGAAGCCATCCGGATTGATGCCGTCCACCTTCAATCCCTTCAGCGCCGCGGTGCCGGATCCGGACAGAGCGGCAATCGTGGCGTCGACCGACTTGCCGCTGGTCGACAGCGCCGCCGACAGGTCGCCGCTGCCGCCGATGCCGGCGCCTGGCAGCACGGCGGAGAGATCGCCGCCGGCAAGCCGCATCTGGCCGGAGAACAGGCCGGTGCCTTCCGTGTTCTTCAAGTCGAACAGGCCGGTCAGATCGCCGCCATAGAGCTTCGCCTTGAGGTCGGAGACGTGGATGCCTTCGCGATCGAGCTTCAGCGAGAATGAGGCGTCATGGGCGGTGGCGAAGGGCCCGACTGCCAGCGCCGACGTATTGAGATCGAGGTCCGCGTTGAACGGCAGCGTCGACTTCTGGCTGAACGGCGTCGTCGGCCATCCGCCCTTGGCGGGCGCGAAGGACTGGTCTCCGAACAGCGAGACCACCAGCGGATCGAGGTCGAGCTCGTCAAGCGCCAGCGCCCCGGCAAGATGCGGCAGCCCATCCTTGCCATCGATGTTGATGTCTCCGGACACCGCCGCCTTGTTGATCGAACCGGTGAGACCGCTCAGCACCAGAAGCCCGTTGCCGAAATCGGCATCGGCGGCCAGCGACGCCGACGTCCCGGTTCCCATGCCGGGCAGGCCGACGCCCGTCGTCATCAGCCACGGCTCAATGTCGGCGGCGTCGAGATTGACCTTACCCTTGGCGGTGGCGCCTTGCGCCGTATCGGCGACGGTTCCGTCGAAGCTTGCCCTGAAATCGTCGGCGGTCAGGTTGAAGCTGGTCGCGAGACCGCCGGCGATCGAGCCCTTCGCCGAGACGTCTGTGTTGGCATGGCCGAGCATGCCGAGCGGCAGGGCCGGCAGGCCGTAAAGCGCAAGCAGCGTCGTGGCATTGTCGTTGCGGGCGTTGAAAGTGATCGACACCGGCGCCTCGGTGAGCTTGTCCGCGCTTCCCTTGCCGGAAAGCGACGCCGAGAAGGCCGAGCCGCCGGCATTGCCCTGGGCCGAAAGGGCCAGGCCCGTCGTGCCGTCGCCATTGTCGGCGGCGCTGGTCAACAGATCAATGCGAGCATCCTGGAACAGCTCTGGATAGGCCGCGGCGCGGCTGGCCAGGCCCTTGAGCACGGCATTGTCGGGATAATGCTCGGCCGCGACATCGATCAGCGGCTTCAGGTCCACCGCAACGATGGAGGCGTTGAGCTTGCCGGTCGGGCTTTCTGGAAAATCCTTGACCCGCCCCGTGGCGCTGATCGAGGCGCCGGCAAGGCCGCCGATCGACAGCCGGTCGATCTCGAGCAGGCCCTCGCGCAGCCGCAGCGCCGTGTCGACCGTATCGGCGCTGAGCCCGGCGGCGCTGACCGGGCCCGCCTTGATCTGGAAATCGAGATCGCGATCGGAAAAACGGTTGGCGCCCTTGTCGCTGATGAAGATCGAGGCGAAGGCCGCGAGCCCGTCGAGATCCATCTCACCGCCGGTGAGCCGCATCAGCACCGACGGCTTGGCGCCGTCCGGCTGGCTGGAATCGATGCTGCCGGAAAATTTCGCCTTGCCGAGGATGAGCTCGAGATCGCTGAAGGACTGCCGGTTCTCGCTGAGATCGACCTTGGCCTTGAAGCCTGCGGCGGGCAGCCGGCGGATGGCCTCGTCGACATCCTTCGACAGCCAGGCGGCAAAGCCGGAAGGCTGCCCGACGGCGAGCAGCAACGAGCCGGTGAAGCCGAAATGGTCCTCGACGCTCAACAAGCCTTCGGCTTCGAGCGTCGTGCGGCCCGGCAGCGTCGCGGCAAGCGACTTGACCGACCAGCCGCCTTCGACCGGCTCGGCCGACAGCCGCACGTCGCGCACCGTCGTGTCGCCCGCCACCACCGCCGGCAGCCTGACTTCGAGCGTGCCCGGTATCGTCGGCTTCGGCATGTGCTGCAGCGTCTGCTCGAGGGCCGCGATGCGCTGGTCGAGCGTGAAGCCCGCTCCGGCAGCCCCGCCGACAGCCTCGTCGAACTGGACCTGCGCGCCGCTCGCCTCGACGGCGAAATGCGGCTTCAGGCCGAGATCGACAGAGGCCTTGCCGTCTGCGGTATAGGGATTGTCGAGCGGCCCGGTCTCGAAGCGGAACTCTTCGACATTGAGCTTTTGGTGGTCGAGCGCGAACTTGCCGTTCAGCCGGAAGCCCGGATCGGGCTTGCCGGTGCTGATCTTGACCGGTTCGCCGTCCGTGCCGCGCAGCTCGGCCGAGTTCTTGTCCGCGCCCGAGATCTTGAACTGTCCGGAATAGACCGCCGCGCCCTTGACGATGCCGGCATTGCCGTCGGCTTCGATGATCAGCGGATAGGCATCGGGATCGGCTTTCAGCCTGAGCCGCATCTGGCCGTCCGGCTCCACCTTCCCGGTCGAAGCCGAGACGTCGGTGCGCAGGCCATCGAAGCGCAGCGTGCCGTCCATGCGCCATGGACCGGTGAGCGCTTTGGCGGAAATCGTCGAGTTGATCTCCGAGATCAGGTGTCGGCGTCCGCCGGCGGCGTGGCGCAGTTCGATCTGCCCCTCGGTTATGGTCAACTTTTCGATGGCGATCTGGCCGGGATCGAACGGGCTCGACGGCCGGAGCGCCCAATCGACCGTGCCGTTACCGGCAACGTCGATGGTCGCCCTGGGATGCACCAGCCGCATGTCGAAGATCAGCACCTCGCCGCGCAGGAAGGGCGCAAGCTCCGCATCCATGGAGAAGGTCTCGGCTGTCATCGCCGGCTGGCCATCCGGCCCGCCCGCGACCTCGACATTCGAGAAGGTCACCGACGGAAACGGCAACAGCCGCGCCGTCGCATCGCCCCTCACCGTCACCTTACGGCCGAGGATGGCGCTCGCCTCATGCTCGAAATCGCCCCGGTAACCCGTCCAGTCGATGAAATACGGCACCACCAGCGCCGCGCACAGCACCAGCACGAACAGGCCACCGAAGATCACGAACAGGCGGGCGAGCATCTGTTTCCCAGGTTGAAAGTCAGCCGCACTCTACCCGCATCCGCGTGTCGATAAAGAGGCAATTCCATCGGCGGCGGGCGCAGTCCCGGGCAATGTCAGCTGTTGCACGACCGCTTGCGGTCGCGGTATCTTTTTTCCAACCACCCCTGCCCCCAGCGGTCATGTCCCGGCCGCCCCATCTCAATTCAACATGGAGCGTTCCCGATGTCAGGCAAGAACTGGGATAGAGTGCCGATCGACGCGCAGAGCGTCGACGCTCCACTGTCGACGGCCGCGATTTTCCTCGTCGTCACGGTCGGGAGCGACCAGGCCTCGCTTTCGACCGCTGCCTCGGTGCTGAGCGAGCTGGACGATCTCGTCAAGAATGTCGGCTTCCGCGACCTGTCGGGCCGGCTGTCCTGCATCGCCGGCATCGGCGCCGGACTCTGGAACCGTCTGTCGCCGAACCGGCGCCCGCGCGAATTGAAACCCTTCGCGCCGATCGAGGGCGCGGCTCATTCGGCGCCCTCGACCCCGGGTGATCTCCTGTTCCACATCCGCGCCGAGCGGCCCGACATGTGCTTCGAGCTCGAGCGCATCCTGCTCAACAGCCTGGGTGGCAGCGTGACGGTCGTCGACGAGGTATCCGGCTTTCGCTATTTCGACGCGCGCGACCTGCTCGGCTTCGTCGACGGCACCGCCAATCCGACCGGCCTCGACCTGCCCGCCTCTGCTTTGGTCGGCGACGAGGACGGCGACTTTGCCGGCGGCAGTTACGTCGTCGTGCAGAAATACCTGCACGACATGGCGGCCTGGAAAGAGACGCCGACCCATGTCCAGGAAGAGATCATCGGCCGCACCAAGATCGACAACATCGAGATCGATGACGACGACAAGCCGCGCAAGTCGCACAAGTCCTTGGCCACCATCGAGGACGACGCCGGCAACGAATATGACATCCTGCGCGACAACATGCCGTTCGGTCGCCCCGGGCAGAACGAGTTCGGCACCTATTTCATCGGCTACACGCGATATCTCTGGGTGATCGAGAAGATGCTGCAGCGCATGTATGTCGGCGAGCCGCCGGGCGCCTATGACAGGCTGCTCGACTTCTCGATCCCGCATACCGGCACGACCTTCTTCGCGCCGACGCGGCCGATGCTGCAGAAGCTGGTCGAAGGGGCGGCGGAATAGACCTGCGCGGCGCGTTACCCCGCCGCCGGCAAGATCTTGCCTGGGTTCATGATGTTGAGCGGATCGAGCGCCTGCTTGATCGTGCGCATGACATCGACGCCATGGCCGAGCTCATGGCGCAGGAAGCCGACCTTGCCCTGGCCGATGCCGTGCTCGCCGGTGCAGGTTCCTTCCATGGCGATGGCGCGCATGTTGAGTCTGGCGACGAATTTTTCCGCAAGCGCGATCTCGGCCGGGTTGTCGACATCCATCAGCACCAGCACATGGAAATTGCCGTCGCCGGCATGGCCGACGATCGGCGCGATGAGGCCCATCTCGGCGATGTCGGCCTCGGTTTCGGTGACGCATTCGGCAAGCCGCGAGATCGGCACGCAGACATCGGTCGACAAGCCCTTGGCGCCGGGACGCAGCGTCAGCGACGACCAGTAAGCGTCGTGCCGCGCCTTCCAGAGCTTTGTCCGCTCCTCCGCAACGCTGGTCCACAGGAACGGCCCGCCGCCATTCTCCTCGGCGATCATGCCGAAGGTCTCGGCCTGCTCGGCAACGCCGGCGTCGCTGCCGTGGAATTCGACGAACAGGCACGGGCTTTCCGGATAGTCGAGCTTGGAATAATTCTTCATCGCCCGCATCTGCAGCGCGTTGACCAGCTCGATGCGCGCCACGGGAATGCCCATCTGGATCGTCGCGATCACCGTATTGCAGGCGGCTTCCAGGCTCGGAAACGGACAGACGCCGCCGGAGATCGCCTGCGGAATGCCTTGCAATCTCAGCGTCAGCGAGGTGATGATGCCGAGCGTGCCTTCCGAGCCGACCAGAAGCCGCGTCAGGTCGTAGCCGGCCGAGCTTTTCTTCGGCCGCTTGCCGGTCGTCACCGTCTCGCCGTCGGCCATGACGGCGGTCAGCGACAGCACGTTCTCGCGCATCGTGCCGTAGCGCACCGCGTTGGTGCCGGACGCCCTGGTCGCCGCCATGCCGCCCAGCGAGGCATTGGCGCCCGGATCGATCGGGAAGAACAGGCCGGTGTCGCGCAGGTGCCGGTTGAGGTCCTCGCGCGTTACCCCCGGCTCGACCGTGCAATCGAGGTCCTGTGGATTGACCGACAGTATCCGGTTCATGCGCGACGTATCGATGGAAATACCGCCGCCCGGCGCATTGGTGTGGCCCTCCAGCGAGGAGCCGACGCCGAAGGCGATCACCGGCACGCGGTGAGCGGCGCAGGTGCGCACGATCTCCTGCACCTCCTCGGTCGTCTCGACGAAGGCGACGCCGTCAGGCGCCTGGGTCGGGATATAGGTGGTGGTGTGCGCGTGCTGGCCGCGGATCGCCTCGCCGGTCTGGAAACGTTCGCCGAGGCGCTGCTTGAGGATGCCGAGCACCGCGGCGATGCCTTCCTCGTTGCGTTCGACGGGATTGAGGTCGCTCAAAGCCATGGATTCCTCCGCGAATGGACCAGCGGCCACTCTTGTAAAGCAGCTAGGGATGATGCCTAAAGCAATTCCAGGAAAAGTGTGAAGCGGTTTTCGGTCTGGAATTGCGCCAGAACAACGAGACCTCACCAGCCACGCCCTGTCCAGCGACGATCGAGGAAACCAAGATGACCATCCCCGCCCCCTTCATCTCCGACCCGATGGCCATCGAGAAGGACTGGATCGACTATAACGGCCATCTCAACATGGCCTATTACAATGTCCTGTTCGACCGCTGTTCGGATGTGGCCTTCGAGATGATGGGCATGGGGCCGAACTACGCAAAGGATCGGCGCCTCACCATCTACACGGCGGAAGTCCATGTCTGCTATGTTCAGGAGCTGCATCTCGACCACAAGGTGAAGGTCTCGTTCCAGCTCATCGACCACGATGAGAAGCGGCTCAGAGCCTATCAGGAAATCCGCCATGTCGACGGCTGGTTGGCGGCGACCTCCGAGCAGCTTGCGCTGCATGTCGACATGGCCGGACCGCGGGTCGCGCCCTTCCCCGCCGACGTGATGGCCAAGGTGGACGCCATGCGCGCCGCCCATGCCGCGCTGCCAATGCCGGAACGCGCCGGCCGCTCGATCGGCATCAAACGCAAGAGCGCTTGAAGCACCTCACCGCCGGCGTTAACCTTACCAAGGTTTTAACGTGAACAACCCGCTTGAGTCCGTTGAACGACTCAGTGGCGCGTTTGAAAACCGCCGTACCGGGTTTGCGCGCGGGCGGCTGGCGGAATGCGGTGCGAGGACAGTGCATGAAAACCGACATCAAGGTCGAGGTGGAGCGCTTGGCGGCCGATCCACGCATCACCGACTATGATTTCTGGCGATCGCTGAAGAACGTCAACAACGAGATCTTCCACATCGCCAACAACAACGAGCCGATCCCGTTCGACATGATCCGCTGGCGCGCGATCCTGACCCAGGCGCGCATGCGGCGCGGCCACGCCTGATTCGTCCCCTCCGCCCATCATCCTTACCCCGTCACTTCTGCCTGAACCCACCCAGCGGCGAACGCGGCTCCACCGGTGACGACTGGATGATGGCCGTGTTGGTCATCGCATAGGGAATGATCCGGTCGATCACGCGTTCGAGTTCGCTGACCGAGCCCACATGCGCCAGCGCGATGAAACAGTCCTCTCCTGTCACGCGGTCGCATTGGGCGATTTCCGGCAGGTCGCGAATAATGTCCGCCACCACCGAAAGCTGCCCCGGCACCGGCCTGATCCTCAGCCAGGCCGACAGTTTCAGCCCGAGCGCGGCCGGATTGATCCTGACCGTATAGGCCTCGATCACGCCGTTCTCCTGCAGCTTGCGGATGCGCTCCGCCACGCTCGGCGCCGACAGCCCGACCGCGCGCGCCAATTCCGCGGTGCTGATGCGTGCATCCGTTTCCAGGAGCCGCAGGATCTTCAGGTCCACGGCGTCCAGGCCGGGACTTTCATTTCGAAGGTTTTTCAATTTCTTTATCTTCCATTGGAAGTTAGAAAATCAAAGAGGCCGCTGATCACACATATAAACCGTGCATTTCGCCTGCGATAATGCGCGCATGATCAACCAAATGCAAACTTCCGCTGCAAGCCACGCCACCAGCAGAACCGACGCCCCGCGCCCTATCCTTGCCCTCGGCGGATTGGCCAATGCGCTGCCGCCACATGTCTGGTTCTGCGTCAGCGCCGTGTTCCACTATCTGGGACCGGCTTTCGCGGTGCTGCTTTTCGATCAGGTCGGCGTGCTCGGCATGGCTTGGCTGCGCATCGCCACCGCCGCTCCCATCTTCGCCCCTTTGACCAGGCCCTGGCGCGTCTTCGCGCGCGCCGACCGCGCTCAGCGACTGCTGTTGCTGGCCTTCGGCGCCTGCCTTGCGGTGATGAACTGCTCGTTCTATCTGGCGCTCGATCGCCTGCCGATCTCTCTGGTGGCGGCGATCGAGTTCGTCGGCACGATCGGGGTCGCGCTGGTCGGCCTGCGCAGCCCGCGCAACTTTGCCGCGCTGGCTGTCGCCGTGATCGGCACTTTGCTGCTCATCGACGTCAAATGGTCGAGTGATCCGCTTGGCCTGTTCTGGGCTTTTCTCAACGGCGCCCTGTTCGTCGGCTATATCGTGATCGGCCACCGCATTGCCCAGACCGGCATCGGCATTGCCGGCCTCGGCGCCGCCATGGCGGTCGCATTCTTCATCGTGCTGCCGATCGGCTTCCGCGAGGCGCTGCCCGCCTTCTCGTCGCCGCAACTGCTTGTCGCGGCGATCGGAGTCGGCGTCTGCTCCTCGGTCATCCCCTATATCTGCGACCAGCTCGCCATGGCGAGGCTGCCGCGCGCGAGCTTCGCGCTGATGCTGTCGCTTCTTCCGCTCACGGCAACATTGATCGGGATCATCGTGCTGCGCCAGGTGCCGAGCGCCACCGACTGTATCGGCATTGCGCTGGTCATCGTCGGCGTCGCTTTCCACAAACCGGCACTGGAATAGTCCATCGACGTTGCCATTGAGGCGTGTCGTTTGCAGGCCTGCCTCACCTGAATATCGGCACGCCTCAGGCAAGCTTCTCCTTCAGGAAAGCGACCGTCCGGCCCCAGGCGAGGTCGGCGGCTTTCTTGTCATAGCGCGCGGCCGAGGTGTCGTTGTTGAAGGCGTGGTTGGCGCCCTCATAGACATAGACCTTGTATTCGACATGCGCGGCGTCGAGCGCTTTCTTGTAGGCATCGATGCCGGCATTGGTCCGGCTGTCGAGACCGGCATAGTGAAGGAGCAGCGGCGCCTTGATCTTCGCAGCATCCTCAGCCTTTGGCTGCATGCCGTAGTAGGCGACGCCGGCGCCGAGATCGGGCGCATGGACGGCGAGCTGGTTCACCGCGCCGCCGCCCCAGCAGAAACCGACCGCCCCGACCTTGCCGTTACCATCCTTGAGGCTCTTGAGATAGGCGACCGTCGCCACGCCGTCCGCCGCGACCTGGGCGGCATCGAGCTTGGTGAACATGTCGCGCGCCTTGTCCTCGTCGGACGGCGTGCCGCCAAGCGGCGACAGGAAGTCCGGCGCCAGCGCCACGAATCCCTCCAGCGCCACGCGTCGGGCGACATCGCGGATATGCGGGTTGAGACCTCTGTTTTCGTGGATCACGATGACGGCGCCGAGCTTGCCCGACTGATCGGCCGGCTTGACCAGGTAGGCTTTCATCTCGCCGCTCGAGCCGGGATAGATGATGTCCTCGCCCTTAACGCGGCTATCATTCTCGGCGACGACCGCCGCCTTTGCGGAATTGGCCGCCAGCATCGGGGCGATCGCGGCCGCCGCGGCGCCCGAGCCCGCCAGCCTCGTCAACTGCTCCATGAAGCGGCGCCGGTCGAGCGTCAGATGCGTGTATTCGTCATAGGCGTCGATCATCGCCTGCGTGATGACGGGCTTGGCAACGGGCTCGGTCATGGCTTTCCTCGACGAGAACTGGGAGACGATTGGCAGAGTGATCCGCAAGATAGGGTAGGGATTCAAGCGGTCCAGTCACGTCCGGATGACGATCAAGAGAGCCGCAGCTCGCCCATCACATTTTGGTCATTTCCGAAAGCCTTGATGATGCTGTCACATTAGGAAGGAAAAGCTGCTGGCGCAGCTTCGATCCGATCGACGAAAGGGGAACGCCATGAACATCCAGGATATCATCAACACCGTTTCCTCGAAGGCCGGCCTCGACGAGCCGACCACCGAGAAGGTCGTCGGCACCATCTTTTCCGTGCTCGAGCACGAAGCGGAAGGCACCAGCGTTTCGTCCTTCTTCGCCCAGATCCCCGGCGCCGACGCGCTGGCCCAGAAATATGACGTCATGGCTGCCGGCGCGGCGGCCGGTTCGGGCGGCGGCCTGTTGTCGTCGCTGCAGGGCGCGCTTGGCGGCGTGCTCGGCGAAAAGGCCGGCGCGCTGATCAACGGCGTCGCCGCCCTCAAGGCGTCCGGTCTCGACATGGCGCAAATCCGGCAGGCCGGCGAGACCTTGATCAAGCAGGCCGAAGCCGCCGCCGGTCCCGACCTGACCAACCAGGTGCTGGACCAGGTGCCCAGCCTGCGGGGCCATCTCGGGCTTTGAGGCCCGACGCCTCCCTCACTTGGGCAGCGTGTAGGCCATCACATAGTCGCCCGGCTTGGTGCCGACCGAGCCGTGGCCGCCGGCGACGATGACGACAAACTGGCGGCCGTCGGCCACGGTGTAGGTCATCGGTGTCGACTGCCCGCCCGCCGGCAGCCGCGCCCGCCAGAGCTGCCTGCCGGTGGTGAGGTCGTAGGCGCGCAGATAGTCGTCGACCGCCGCGCTCAGGAAAGCGACGCCGCCCGCCGTGATCATTGGACCGCCTATGCCTGGAACGCCGACCTTGAGCGGCAAGGGCAGTGGCGTCATGTCGTAGACGGTGCCGTTGCGGTGCTTGTAGGCGATGTTTCCCGTCTTGAGATCGACGCCGGCGACATAGCCCCAGGGCGGCGCCTGGCAGGGAATGCCGAGCGGCGACAGGAACGGCCCCATCACCACCGCGTAAGGCGCGCCCTCGTTGCGGTTCAGACCCTGCTCGCTGCCCTTGGTGTTGTCGCCCGGCGGCGGCACGTCCGCGCGCGGAATGAGCTTGGACGTAAAGGCGAGATAGGTCGGCATGCCGAACATCACCTGCCGCACCGGGTCGACCGCGACGCCGCCCCAGTTGAAGACGCCGAAATTGCCGGGATAGATCAGCGAGCCCTGCAGCGAGGGCGGCGTGTAACGTCCCTCATAGCGCAGCTTCTTCAATTCGATCCGGCACGCCAGCTGGTCGAATAGGGTGATGCCCCACATGTCGGCGCCGGTCAGCGGCTTCGGATTGAAGGACAGGTCGGAGGCCGGCTGCGTCGGCGAGGCCTGGTCGCCCTCGATTGCCCCGCCGGGCGCCGGCACTTCCTTCACCGGAATGATCGGCTCGCCGGTGCGCCGGTCGAGCACATAGAGATCGCCCTGCTTGGTCGGCCCGACCAGCGCCGGCACCACGCCGCTCGCTGTGGTGATGTCGACCAGCGACGGCTGCGCCGGCACGTCCATGTCCCACAGATCGTGGTGCACGGTCTGCCGCACCCAGCGCAATTGTCCCGTGTTGAGGTCGAGCGCGGTGATCGAGGAGGAGAATTTCTCGACATTGGCGCTGCGGCCCATGCCGAGCTGGTCCGGCGTCTGGTTGCCCAGTGGCAGATAGAGGAGTCCCAGCTTCTCGTCGGCGCTTGCGGTCGACCACATGTTGGGCGAGTTGTGGGTGTACGTTTGCCCGGCAGGCAGCGGCGTCGTCACATCCGGATTGCCGGAATCCCAGTTCCACAGCAGCGCGCCTGTGTCGACGTCGAAGGCGCGGATGACGCCCGACGGCTCCTCGGTCGAGTAATTGTCGTTGACCGCGCCGCCGACGATGATCTTGCCGCCGACGATCAGCGGCGCCGATGTCGAATAGTAATAGCCCGACTTCGGATAGGGCATGTTGGCCATCAGGTTCAGCGTGCCCCCCTCGGCGAAGGACGGACAGACCTGCCCGTTCGCGGCGTCGAGCGCGATCAGGCGAGCGTCCGACGTCGGCAGATAGACGCGCTGCGCGCATGGTTGGCCGACCGCGATCTTGGCATCGGCATAATAGGACACGCCGCGGCAGGTCTGGTGCTGGCGATTGGGGTCGAGCTTGATCTTCGGATCGTAGCGCCATTTTTCCTTGCCGCTCGCGGCATCGATGGCGATGGCGAAATTATGCGGCGTGCAGATGAAGAGCGCATCGCCCACTTTCAGCGGCGTGACCTGATAGGTCGTCTCGCCGACATCGTCGGGGCCTTTCACGTCGCCGGTGCGGTAGGTCCAGGCCGGCTGCAATTTGGCGACATTGTCCGGCGTGATCTGGTCGAGCGGCGAATAGCGCTGGCCGAAAGGCGTGCGACCGTAGAAGTGCCACTCGCCTGCCTGTATGTCGCCACCGAGGTTGGCAGCCGCCGCCACCTTTTCGGTGCCGAGCGTGCCGCCGATGTCGTGCGGATCGGCGGTCATCGAGTAACCGGCGACGGCAAGCGAGGCGAGCACCGCCAGGATCAGTGGCGCGCGTCCGTCGGGACCGCGCAAGCCGCGCCTTGCCCACGGCGTCAGAAGCCACAGGGCGATGAGCACGATGACGCCGCCGCGCGGACCGAGCTGCCACCAGTCGAAGCCGATTTCCCACACCGCCCAGCACAGAGTGGCGAGCACGAACAGCGCGTAGAGCCAGAGCGAGGTCGACCTGCGCCTGAAGAGCAGCCAGGCGGTGATCAGGAAGACCAGGCCGGCGATCAGGTAGTACCAACTGCCACCCAGCGCGACGAGCCAGATGCCGCCACCGCCGAGAATGAGACCGATGAGGAAGAGGACGAGGGAGGTGATGGTGACAGCCAAGACGGTGCTCCTTCGACTGTTGCCCGCTTCAAGCAATTCCAGGAAAAGCCTGAAGCGGCTTCCAGGCGACGGCGTGCCGTCGCTGCCCTGCCGTTACAGCTTTCCCTTGCCCGCTCCGGCTGTCAAGTTGGTCCGGGACACGCGAAACTAGAACAAAACGTAGACAGTTCTGGTCTTTCGCTGCCGAATCACTACATTCGGGGCGATGTCGGGCTTTTCCGAAGACATGCCTTTTTTCGATGAACCGAATGCGCGGCCCGCGGCGGCCCCGTCCGGCATAGCCGCGCGCGCCATGGCCGCCCGCAGCGGCCAGACCAGCGCGCCCGATTATCTTAAGGGCCTGAACCCGGAGCAGCGTCTTGCCGTCGAGACGACGGAAGGCGCGGTCCTGGTGCTCGCCGGCGCCGGCACGGGCAAGACGCGCGTGCTCACCACCCGCATCGCCCATATCCTCGCCACAGGCAGGGCTTTCCCGTCGCAGATCCTGGCCGTCACCTTCACCAACAAGGCCGCGCGCGAGATGAAGCAGCGCATCGGCCACCTGATCGGTGAAGGCAATGTGGAGGGCATGCCCTGGCTCGGCACCTTCCATTCGATCGGCGTGAAGCTGCTGCGCCGCCACGCCGAGCTTGCCGGGTTGAAGTCGGATTTCACCATCCTCGACACCGACGACGTGGTGCGGCTGATCAAGCAATTGATCCAGGCCGAGGGGCTGGACGACAAGCGCTGGCCGGCCAAGACCTTCGCCCAGATGCTCGACAACTGGAAGAACAAGGGCCTCGGCCCTGACGAGATTGCGGAAGGCGACGCGCGCAGCTTCGGCAACGGCAAGGGTCGCCTGCTCTACAAGGCTTATCAGGAGCGGCTGCAGACGCTGAATTCCTGCGACTTCGGCGACCTGCTCTATCATCCGATCCGCATCTTCCGCGCCTATCCGGACGTGCTGAAGGAATACCACCGCAAGTTCAAATACATATTGGTCGACGAGTATCAGGACACCAACACCGCGCAGTACATGTGGCTGCGGCTCCTGGCACAGCGGCCCCAGGCGGGACGCTCTGCGACTTCCGACTCGGCCGAAGGCCGCAAGCCCGACCGGGCGTCCGAGCCGTTGCGAGGCCACTCCCGCGACGCCGAAGGCGCGCAAAAAAGAGGGGTCGGGCCCGCGCCGGCAGGCGCGGAACAGCCCGTGAGCGTGAATATTTGCTGCGTTGGCGACGACGACCAGTCGATCTATGGCTGGCGCGGCGCCGAGGTCGACAACATCCTGCGCTTCGACAAGGATTTCCCGGGCGCCACCATTATCCGGCTGGAGCGCAACTATCGCTCCACCGCGCATATCCTCGGCGCTGCCTCCCACCTCATCGCCCACAATGAGGGCCGCTTCGGCAAGACGCTGTTCACCGACCGCGACGACCCCGAGGACGACAAGGTGCATGTCCATGCCGCCTGGGACTCGGAGGAAGAGGCGCGTGCTGTCGGCGACGCGATCGAGGCCTACCAGCGGCAGAAGCACAATCTCAACGACATGGCGATCCTGGTGCGCGCGTCCTTCCAGATGCGCGCCTTCGAAGACCGCTTCATCACGCTGGGCTTGAACTATCGCGTCATCGGCGGCCCGCGTTTCTACGAGCGCCTGGAAATCCGCGACGCGCTGGCCTTCTTCCGCGTCGTCGCCAACGGCGGCGACGACCTCGCCTTCGAGCGCATCGTCAACGTGCCGAAGCGCGGCCTCGGCGAAGCCACCATCCGCCAGATCCACGACACGGCGCGCGCGATGCGCATTCCGATGCTGGAGGCCGCCGCGACGCTTGCCGAAAGCGATGAGCTGAAGCCAAAGCCGCGCGCGGCACTCCGCGAGGTCGCGGCCAATTTCGAGCGCTGGCAGAAGGCGCTGGAGACCACGCCGCACACCGAACTCGCAGAGACCATTCTCGAAGAGAGCGGCTACACCGACATGTGGAAGAACGACCGCTCGGCGGAGGCGCCCGGGCGGCTGGAGAACCTGAAAGAGCTGATTCGCTCGATGGAGGAGTATGAATCGCTCCGCTCCTTCCTCGAGCATGTCGCGCTCGTCATGGATGCCGAGCAGAATGCCGAGCAGGACGCGGTCTCGATCATGACGCTGCATTCGGCCAAGGGCCTCGAATTCGAGACCGTGTTCCTCCCCGGCTGGGAGGAAGGCCTCTTTCCGCATCAGCGCGCGCTGGATGAAGGCGGCCGCTCCGGCCTGGAGGAGGAGCGCCGCCTCGCCTATGTGGGCCTGACGCGGGCGAAGAAGAACCTGCACATCTGGTTCGTCTCCAACCGTCAGATCCACGGACTGTGGCAATCAACCATCCCGTCGCGCTTCGTCGACGAGTTGCCGGAAACCCATATCGACATTGCTGAGGGGGGCAATTCCTATGGCGGCTACGGCAACCCCTATGGCGGCGGCGCCTTCGCTTCCGGGCGTGGCGGTGGTCGGCAGAACCCTTACGGCGCCTCGCGTTTCGACAATGTCGGCGCCAAGGACCAAGGCAGCTTCTCCAACACCTATGCGACGCCCGGCTGGCAGCGCGCGCAGGCCAACCGCACCGAGGCGACCGACCGCAACTGGGGCACCCGCTCCGGCCACCAGGTCGAGCGCATCGGCTATGGCGAGACCGACTCAGGCTATGGCGCGGGGCGCACTTCGGTGAAAGGCCGCACAATCGAGGGCGAGCTGGTTGCCAAATCCGTTGCCGACACGCCATCCGCCTTCAATGTCGGCGACCGGGTGTTCCACCAGAAATTCGGCAACGGCAACATCGCCGCCATCGACGGCAACAAGCTCACCATCGACTTCGACAAGGCTGGGCAAAAGCGCGTGCTGGACGGGTTCGTCGCGCCGGTGTGACCCGGCCTCCTCACCTGTACCGTGCCTGGTTCCATTTGTGCCCCAGCAGCGACAGGATGATGATCAGCCCGTTGAAGAACTGCACGTAGAAGCCGCTGAGGCCAGCCGCCACGACGCCGGTCTGGATGAACGACACGGTGACCGCGCCGATCGCGCCGCCGACGACGGTGCCGATGCCGCCCCAGGTCGGCGTGCCGCCGACGAACACCGAGGCGAGCACCGGCAGCAGATAGCCGTCGCCGGCCGTCGGCCACCAGGTGAAGTTGATCATCACCGAGAAGGTGCCGGCGATCGCAGCGCCTATGCCGGTGAAGACGAACACTTTCACCCGCACGAGCTTGACGTCGATGCCCATCTGCTTGGCGCTGTCGGGATTGTCGCCGACCACCTGCACCTGCGCGCCGAAGCGGTGGCGGTTGAAGAGCAGCGCCGAGAACACGACGAAGGCTAAGGCCCAGAAGATCTGCACCGGGATGCCCCAGACCTGGCTGGAGAAGATCTTGTAGGCCCAACTGTCCGCCAGGCTGGTCAGCGCCGTCGACTTGCCCTCGTTGATGATCTGGATCAGGCCGCGCAGCAGGAAATTCATGCCGAGCGTGGCGATCAGCGACGACAGCCCGCCATAGACGACCAGCGAGCCGACCAGGAAGCCGAGCAGCGTGCCGGTGACGAGCGCCGCGGCAATGCCAAGGAATGGATCGTAGCCGGCCTGCACCACCAGCGCGAAGACCCATGAGGCAAAACCCATCGTTGCCGGGAACGACAGGTCGATCTCGCCGCAGGTGACGACGAACACCAGCGGCACCACCACGAACAGCGCGACGGGAAGCGTCGTCAGCACCGAGCTATAGAGATACCAGGTGGTGAACACGGTCGGGTTGGCGAGCATGAACACCGCCATCATGACGATGAAGACGGCAAGTGTGCCCAACGAAGCGCGGTTGTCGAGCACGAAGCCGCGCAGCCAGTGGTTCGACGGATGGCTCCACTCCTTGGCAGCCTGGCCGCTTGTTCTCCTGAGAGGCGTTTGCAGATCGGGTTCCATGGCCTTGCTCATCACGCTCTCTGCTCCGCGCCCTCGTGCAGCCCCGGCAAGCCGCCGGGATGTGCCACGTCTTCCATGAAGTTGATCAGGTCGTCGGCCGACTTCACCTCGTTGCGGTCGGCCGTCAGCGCCACCTTGCCGCGATCGAGCACGACGAAACGGTCGGCGATGTCGAAGACATGGTGGATGTTGTGGCCGATGAAAAGGATCGAGCGGCCGCTCGCCCGCACCTGGCGCACGAAGTGGAACACCTTTGCCGTCTCGGTCAGCGACAGCGCCGTCGTCGGCTCGTCGAGGATGATCAGCTCCGCCTGCTTGTAGATGGCGCGCGCGATCGCCACGCCTTGCCGCTCACCGCCCGAAAGCTGGCCGACGATCGACTGCGGCGTGAACACTTTCGAGGTGAAGCCGATCTCGCGCATCAGCCGGCTTGCCTCCGCGATCTCCTTGTTGACCTTCAGCCAGCCCATGAAGCCGGTGAGCTCGCGGCCCATGAAGATGTTGCGCACGATGGTCTGCTGCACGGCCAGCGCCCGGTCCTGGAACACCGTCTCGATGCCGGCGTCGCGCGAACGCGCGGCGCTCCATCCGGCGACCGGCTTGCCGCGCACGAGGATCTCGCCGCTGGTCGGCTTGACCACGCCGGACAGGATCTTGATCAGCGTCGACTTGCCGGCGCCGTTGTCGCCGATCAGGCCGACCACCTCGCCGCGATCGACGCTGAGGTTGACGCCGCCCAAGGCATAGACCTGGCCGTAGGATTTCTTGATGTCGCGCAGTTCGATGATGCGTTCGCTCATGCGATCCTCGCTTGAATTGCCTGTTATGCCGGCCTCGTCCGCCGGCGGTCCCGCCGGCCGGGTTGGGTCCGGCCGGCGGCCTGGGAGGTCAGCGCAGCGCCTGCTTGGCGAGCTCTGAGACGATCTCGTAGTTCTGCGGCGTGACGAAGCCGGCGCCGGTGTCGACATTCATGGGCGCAAGACCGAGCACGACCTGCTGGCAGAGACTGAGAATCGGCAGGTAGCCCTGCATGAACGGCTGCTGGTCGGCCGTCAGTTGCACCCAGCCGCCCTTGAAGGCTTCGACGATCTGCGGGCTGGTGTCGAAGCCGAAATTGAAGATGTCGCCGGGCTTCCTGCCCGCCGCCTGCATGTAGGTGGCGACATTGCCGAGCATCTGCCCGCCGGGATAGCCGACCGCCTTGACGCCGGGATTGTTGAGCAGCGCCGCAGTGATCGGCGGGATCGCGAGATTGGGATCGGCTGCCCATTCGGTTTGTGAATTGATCTGAACGACATCGACGCCGGCCTCCTTCAGCGCGGCGACCGTCCCACGCTCGCGCGCGCCGCGGCTCTCGTTCTCGAACGGGCCGATCATGATCGCCTTGTCGCCGGCCTTCAGCCCGGCCAGCTTGAACGCCTCGGCGCCGAGCGCGCGCCCCTGCTGCTCCTGCTGCGCGCCGACATAACCGCCGCCGAACGCCGCCACCACGGTCGGCACCGGAACATTCTGGTACATCATCTTGATGCCGTCCTTATGCGCCTGTTCGGCCAGCGGCATGATCGCGGCGTCGCCCGGATGGCCCATCATGGCGATGCCCTGCGGTTTGACGGCGACCGCCTCGCGCAATTGCTGCACCATCTTTTCGACGTCCCAACCGGAAAAGATGTAGTCGACCTTCGGCCCGAGATCGGCCGCTGCCTGCTTGGCGCCATTATAGACGATGGTGCCGAAGGCGTCGCCCTCGGCGCCGCCGACGAAGAAGCGGATGTGGACGTCCTTGCACCATTGGGCGTCAAGCGCCTTTGCCGGCAAGGTGGAAATCGAGGCGCAGAGCGCCGTGGCGGCCGCCACGACGGTCGAGCGCAGAACAGTTCTTCTGGTCGTGATGCTCATGCACGTTCCTCCCTTTTGGTCCCTCGCATCGGAGGGTTTTCAACAGTTGCTCGGATCGGCCGGCTCCTCCCGCCGGCCGGCACTCAAACCGGATTGGGCAGGTAGCTGTTTCCTCCCCGGCATTGCTTGAGATATTCCAGCGCCCGGACCTGCCCGGTGATCTCGAGATCGTTGCGATAGACCGGGTCGTGCCAGCCCTCGATGTCGATGGCGCCCTTGTAGCCGGCCAGCCGCAACTCGCTGATCACGCGCGTCCAGTCGCTGTCGCCGAAGCCCGGCGTGCGCATCTGCACAAAGGGCAGGCGGCCGAACACGCCATGCTCGCGGATGACGTCCCAGCGCACCGTTGCGTCCTTGCCATGAACATGGAAGATGCGCGGCGCCCATTTGCGGATCTGCGGGATCGGATCGATCAGGTAGACGAGCTGGTGGCAGGGCTCCCATTCGAGGCCGAGATTCTCATCCGGCACTTCGTTGAACATCAGCTCCCAGGCATCGGGATTGTGGGCGATGTTCCAGTCGCCGCTCGCCCAGTTGCCGTCCATGGCGCAGTTCTCGAAGGCGATGCGCACGCCCTTATCGGCGGCGCGCCTGGCCAGCGGTCCCCACACCTCACGGAAGCGCGGCAGGCTGTCGGTCAGCTTCTTGCCGCGCAAGCGGCCGGTGAAGCCGCTGACCGTGGAAGCGCCGAACAGATGCGCGTTGTCGATCACCGTCTCCCACGCCGCGAGCACGCCGCGATCGACCTCGCCGTTTTCGAGCGGATTGCCGAACACCCCAATCGACGACACCGTCACATCGGTATCGCCGATCGCCTCCTTGATCTGGCCGGCCAGCCGGGCCAGATTCTTGCCGCCCAGCGTCTGCCAGAAGAAAGGCTGGATGCTCTCGAAGCCAAGCGGCAGGATCTGCCTGACATAGGCGGCCGGATCGTCGAGATTGGCCCGCACCATGGTGCCGATCCTGATATCGAGAAGCGGGTTCGGCATCGTCATCCTTCCTGGGTCGCGATCGCCACGCGCCGTCCGGTCTCCGCGCTTTCGATCGCGCCGAAGACCATGGCGAGGCTTTTGATGTTGTCGGCGCCGCGGGTCTCCGGCTCGGTGCCGCTTTCGATCGCACGCATGAAATCCTGGATGATGCCGAGATGTCCGCCGACGCGGTCGGCCGGGTCGAGCGCCGGCACCTCGATGGCTTGCGTCTTGTCGATGATGCCGTCGCGGCCGGACGCAACCGTCTCCGCCTTCAGCTCGTCATGGCCGTCCCACAAAAGGCTGCCGCGCTCGGCGACGATGCGCCAGCTGCCTTCCCAACTGGTGCGGAAGCCGTCGGCGCACCAGGAGCCGGCATAGGTGAAGACCTTGCCGCCGCCGAGGTCGAAGACGGCGCTGGCCGACGAGCCCTGCCGGTACCAGGAACTGGCCGGCTCCCATTCCTGGCAATAGACGCTGGCCGGCTCGCCGGCGACCATGTAGCGCGCGGCATCGAAGGTGTGGATCGCCATGTCGAGCAGCAGCACGTGCGCCATCTCCTCGCGAAAGCCGCCGAAATGCGGCGCGATGAAGAAGTCGGCATGGATGCTGGTCGGCTTGCCGATGGCGCCGGAATCGAGGAAGCGCCTGATCCGCCGGACATTGGCGACATAGCGCCGGTTCTGGACGACGGCATGCACGCGCCCGGCCTGGCGCGCCGCCGCGATGATGGCCCGCGCATTCTCGGGGCTGTCGGCCAGCGGCTTTTCGGTGAGCAGGTGGCAATGATGGGCAAAGGCCGAAAGCGCGACCTCGCGGCGGGCCGCCGGCACCACGACATCGAACACGGCGTCGGCCTTCGTCTCGTCGAGTACGGCGTCGAGGCTTGTGCCGACGACTGCGTTGGTGAGATCGTATTCGCGCGCCCTCGCCTGCGCCCGCTCGGCATCGAGGTCGACAAGGCCGGCAATGGCGAGCCCGTCGACCTGCCTTGCGGCATCGAGCCACTGCTTGCTCATGGCTCCGCACCCGACCAGGACGACCTTCATCATCCAGCGCTCCTCCTCCGCTCGGCCCCTCCAGCCCGAGTGTCACGGCATTTCCGGCATCACCGTAAACGTTTTTCCGTAAACGTTTACGAGAACACACCCGATGGCGTAGAATGTCAATCACCTGCTCGCGAAAAATCGACATCCACTGCTTGGCCTGAAGGGCGGCCGGTGCTAGCGAGGACAGTGGGGAGAACCGGCCTTGGCGTCCAGCATCCACGATCTCGCGCGTCACCTGAACATTTCGATCGGCACCGTGTCGCGCGCGCTGAACGGCCGCGCCGATGTCAATGCGGAGACGCGCCAGCGCGTGCTCGAGGCAGCCAGGAAGCTGAACTATTCGCCCAACCAGTCGGGCCGCAGCCTGCGTCAGGGCGCCACCCGGTCGATCGCCTTCATGCTGCAACCGCATCCCGGCGACCAGCAATATGGCGAGCCGTTCTTCATCCCGTTCCTGACCGGTCTGCAGGCACAGCTCGCCGAGCACGACCTGGATCTGATGGTCGTCATGGGTGAGCCCGGCCAATATCAGCCGGAGAGGCTGCGCCGCGTGGTTGAGACGCGCCGCGCCGACGCGGTCGTGTTGGCCAATACGCGGCGGGAAGACGATCGGATCGACTATCTCAGCAGGGCCGGCTTTCCCTTCGCCACGCTTGGCCGAAGTCAATCCGGCGGCGACACCTATCCCTCGCTCGATATCGATTTCGAGAGGGCGGGTGAGGAAGCCGTCGACCGGCTGGTCGCGCGCGGCCACCGCCGCATTGCCGCCATCCGCCCTTCGCTCGATCTCAACTTCGGCTACCTGTTCCTCGACGGCTACCGCAAGGCGCTGAGGCGGCATGGCATCGAAGTCGACCCCGGCCTGATCGCCGACGGCTTCATCAACGAGACCGGCGGCTACCAGGTGACGTCGCGCGTAATGCTCTCCAAGGACCAGCCGACAGCCATCATCTTCAACAACGACGCCATGGCGCTCGGCGGCTGCAAGGCGCTGGCCGAAATGGGCATCAGGCCCGGCCACGACATCGCGGTGATCGTCATCGTCGACACGCCGCTCTGCCGCTACTTCTCACCGGCGCTGACCGCCTTCCGACCGTCGCTGGAGCCCATGGGCCGGCGGCTTGCCGAGATGCTGCTGGCGTCGCTTCCCGCCTTCGCTGGTCCTGAGGGCACGCGCATCATCCGCGAAGTCTGGCCGCTGGAGCTGGTCGCGCGAGAGAGCGATTGAGCGCCTTTTCCCACCAGGGGGGAAGGAGAGACCCACCCTGTCATGCAACCATCACGTTCACGTCCTAGACCGCTCGACGGCAAGGGCTGCCCGCATCATCGATGCCGCGCCCTTTTGAGCCAATGGCCGCTCTGCTCGTCACGAAGGGGATATCCATGAAACATCTCAACCGAACCGTCGCGCTCGGCGCGGCGCTTGCCTTGTTCACAGCCATAACGCCCGCGCTCGCCGACGGCGTCGCCTATGTCAACAAGGGGCTTGTCGGCGTCGGCCGCATTCCGGCCAGCCAGAGGGACAAATTCGGCGAGACTTTCGGTTCGGGTTCCGGCATGGCGATCGACACCAAGTCCTGGTCGCGCGACGGCGCAGGCTACAAAGGTTCGCTCTGGCTGCTGCCGGACCGCGGCTACAATGTCGTCGGCACCACCGATTATCGCCCGCGCCTCAACACCATCTCGATCGAACTGACGCCGACCGCTCCCGGCGTCGCCCCCGCCACCGGACGGGAACAGGCCGGCGTCAAGGCGACGCTCGCCGACACCATGCTGTTGACCGACGACAAGGGCGCCGATGCCACCGGCCTCGATCCGCTGAACGGCGTGCGGCCGGCCGCCGGCGACATGCCGATCCTGCCGCAGGCCGACAACGGCAAGCTGGCGCTCGACGACGAGGCGATCGTGCGCCTGCCCGACGGCACCATGTTCATCTCCGACGAGTACGGCCCCAACATCTACCGTTTCTCGGCCGAAGGCGGCTTGATGTCGGCGACACAGCCGCCCGCGGCGCTGGTGCCGATACGCCACGGCAAGCCGAACTTCGCCTCCGACAATCCTGGCCCGGGCGCAGCCGAGCCCGATCCGAAGGATCCCGAGACCGGCCGCCAGAACAACCAGGGCCTCGAAGGCATGTCGATGACGCCGGACGGCAAGTTCCTGATCGCCGTGCTGCAGTCGGCGACCCGTCAGGACGGCGGCGATTCCGGCTCGACGCGCCAGAACACCCGCGCGCTGGTCTATGATGCTTCCGACCTCGCCCGCCTCAAGCTGGCGCATGAATATGTCGTGCCGCTGCCGGTGTTCAAGGACGCCAAGGGCAAGACCAAGGTGGCCGCGCAAAGCGAGATCGTGGCGCTCTCCGACACCAGCTTCCTGATGCTGGCGCGCGACTCGGGCAACGGCCAGGGCGTGAAGGGCGACGAGTCGGTCTATCGCAAGATCAACATTGTCGACCTCTCCGGCGCCACCGATATCGCCAACGGTCCGTTCGACGCGGCCGACAAGCCCGTCGCGCCGAAGGGCGTGGTCGATGCGTCGGTGACGCCGGCGAAGCTGACGCCGTTCATCGACATCAACGACCAGGCCGAGCTCGACCGCTTCGGCCTGCACAATGGCGCGCCGAACGACAGGAACAACCTCTCGGAGAAGTGGGAGGCGATGTCGCTGGCCCCGGTGCTCGATCCAAAACTGCCGGACGATTATTTCCTGTTCGTCGCCAACGACAACGACTTCCTTACCCAGGACGGCTTCCAGGTCGGCGCGCCCTACAAGGCCGAGGATGGCGCCGACGTCGACACCACCTTCCTGGTCTATCAGGTCACGCTGCCCGGCCTTTCCAGCAACACGCAGTAAGTCAGCTGGTCACCTGGCTCGCCCGGAAAAGGGTGCATGTGTCTCGGGCCTGCGATAGCATCGCGGGCCTGACTCATTTCCGGTGCCTGCCATGAACAAAAAGCCTGCCCGCCCGCGCGTCGGCGACCTGACCAGCGGGCCGATCCCGCGCACGCTGCTTTTGTTCGCGTTGCCGGTGCTGGGCTCCAACGTGCTGCAGTCACTCAACGGCTCGATCAACGCGGTCTGGGTCGGCCGCTTCCTCGGCGAGGCGGCGCTCACCGCCACCTCCAACGCCAATCTGGTGCTGTTCCTGATCCTCGGCACGGTCTTCGGCATCGGCATGGCGGCGACCGTCCTGGTGGCGCAATCGGTCGGCGCCCGCGACCTGCCCGAAGCAAAGCGCATCGTCGGCACCAGCGCGACCTTCTTCTTCCTCGTCTCGGTCATATTCGCCGTCTGCGGCTGGATCTGGGTCGGCGCCATCCTCGCCGGGCTCGGCACGCCGGCCGATGCGTTGCCGCTGGCGCGCAGCTATCTGCGCATCATCTTCGTCGCCGTGCCGATGATGAACCTCCTGTCATTCGTCATGACCGTGCTGCGCGGCGCCGGCGACTCGCGAACCCCTTTTGTCTTCATGGCGCTGGCGGTCGTGCTCGACGTTGTGCTCAATCCGCTGCTGATCCGCGGCATCGGCCCCTTCCCCGAGTTGGGCATCGCCGGTTCGGCCACGTCGACGCTGATCGGCCAGACGGTGAGCGTGGCCGCCATGCTGATCGTGCTCTATGTCCGCAAGCACCCGCTGCGGTTGGCCGGCGCCGATCTCGCTCTGCTCAAGCCCGATCCGGCGCTGCTGCGCATCGTCGTCTTCAAGGGCATTCCGATGGGTCTGCAGATGATCGTCATCTCGGCCGCGGCGCTCACCGTGATGGGCATCGTCAACTCCTACGGCTCTCAGGTCGCCGCCGCCTACGGCATTGCCGCCCAACTCTGGACCTATATTCAGATGCCCGCTCTCGCCATCGGCGCCGCGGTCTCCTCGATGGCGGCGCAGAATGTCGGCGCCGGCCGCTGGGATCGCATCGGCAGGGTCGCGGCCTCCGGTGTCGGCTTCAACCTGGTGCTGACCGGCGCGCTGGTTGCGCTGCTCTTCGTCTTCGATCGACCGGTGCTCAGCCTTTTCCTCAGCAACGACAGCGCCGCGATCGACATTGCCGCTCATATCAACAGGGTGGCGTCCTGGTCGTTCATCCTCTTCGGCATCACGATTGTGCTCTTCGCCACGGTGCGCGCCACCGGCGCCGTCATGCCGCCGCTGATCATCCTGATCATCTCGGTGTTGTTCATTCGCACCGGCTTCGCCTATTCCATGCGCAGCGTCATCGGCCAGGAAGCGCTGTGGTGGAGCTTTCCGGCCGGCTCGATCGCCTCGCTCGCGCTCGCCGCGGCGTATTATCGCTTCGGCCGCTGGCGCACGATGCATATGATCGAGGCCCGGCCGGCAGCGGGCGAGCCGCCCGACACCGGCCTCGGCGTGCCGCGCCAGCGTGCCAATCTTGCGCCTGAGACACCGGCCGGTTGAGATCCGCTACCGCGCGTATTTGGCGCCGAAGCCAAGCGCCACCAGCGAGAAGACGATGATCATGCCGGCAAAGGCCAGGCTTGCCACGGTGGCGTTGGCCAGGCTCGACAGGATGCCGATGCCGATCACCGGCAGCGCGTTGCCGCAGAAACAGCAGATGAAGAAGGCCGACACCACTTCGGCACGACGATCTGCCGGCGCGATTTGGTTCACCACTTGCAGGCCGCCGCGATAGCCGAGCGCCGCCGCCGCGCCGCAGACCGCCGTCGCTATGATCATCAGGACCATCGACGCATAGACCTGCGCCGCCACGATCAACGCTGCGGTCGGGATCATCAGCACCAGCGCGGCGAGCATGGTGGAGCGGCTGGTGAGCCATGTGGTGCCGACGATGGTTGCCGCCGCCACGATCGACAGCTCAAAGAAAAGTCCACCTGCCTCGGCGTGATTGGCGACATGCAGCTGCTGCGCCAGGATGCTTGGCGCCAGCGCCGCATAGAAGCCGACCAGCGCCATCGCGCCGAAACCCGTCACCGCCGGCGCGACGAACTGGGCGCGGATCTTCTCGGGCACCGAAAGCCGCGGCCGCAGCGAGACGTCGGAGAAGCGTCCGGGGCTGGAGATCGTTTCGCGCGTTCGCCAGATCAGCAACGTGACCACCGCAAGCAGGACGAGATAGACCGCGAATGTCAGCCTGAGCGGCCACGGCGCATATTGGGCAAGCAGCCCCGAGACCAGAGCGCCGACGCCGAGACCTATGAAATTGGTGCTGGTGGCGATGACGGCGGCGCGCGACTTGTCCTGGCCTTCGATCAATTCGGCAAGCCAGGCGGTGCCGGAGCCTGCGCCGACACCGATGCCAAGACCGCTGAGAATGCGCGCGATGTCGAGCCAGGCGAGATTTTCGGCAAAGAGGAAAAACAGCGCGCTGACCACGGCAACCGCCATCGCGGCGAGCGCGGCGGGACGGCGGCCGACGACATCCGACACCCGGCCGAAAAACAGCAGCGCCGTCAGATTGCCGACGACGTAGATGGCATAAACCAGCGTCAGCGTGATCTGCGAGAAGCCGAAGGCCTGCTTGTAGATCACGTAGAGCGGCGTCAGCGCGGTGCTGCCTGCAAAAAGCGCGGCGATCATGGCGGCGACGGCGGCCTTCGCGGCGTTCCCGCCAAGCTCATTGTCACGCGTCATGGTTTGAGCGTAGCTGGTCATGGCCACCTCCGGGGGTTGCAAGCCCAACGCCTATATAGTGGCGCCGTTCCAGCCACCTAATCCCCTCCTGACAACTCCGGCAGTATGGTCAGGCGCCGCATCCTCTCGTAACGTCTGCCGGCAGCGAGGGAAGAATCATGGGCAAGGGACGGGTCGAGGCATTCACCGATGGCGTCGTCGCCATCATCATCACGATCATGGTGCTGGAGCTGAAAGTGCCGCAGGGCGAGGATTTCTCGGCCCTGGTACCGCTGTGGCCTGTCTTCTTCAGCTATGTGCTGTCCTTCATCAATGTCGGCATTTACTGGAACAATTTGCACAACATGTTCCACACCGTGCAGCGCGTCGACGGGTGGGTGCTGTGGGCCAACCTCAACATGCTGTTCTGGCTGTCACTGATGCCGGTGACGACGGCCTTCATGGGCGAAAACCATTTCGCGCCGGTGCCCGTCGCGGTCTACGGCGTCGACCTGGCGCTCTGCGCCGTCGGCTTCAACATCCTCTCGGCCGCCCTACACCGCCTGCATGACCCGGAAAGTATCTTCGCCAGAGCGTTGGGCAATGACCGCAAGGGAAAGATCTCGTTGGCGCTATACCTCGCGGCCATAGCTTTGACCTTCGTCAACCAGTGGATCGGTGTCGCGATCTATGTGCTGGTAGCCATGATCTGGTTCGTGCCGGACAAGCGCTTCGAGCGGCTGGTCGAGAAATAGCGCTTAACTGCGCATCGCTTTCAGTTTTTCCGCGGCCGAAGCGGCAAGGTCGGCATAGCGCTCTTCCAGCCGTTCCGCCGCCTTGATGATCGGGAAGTCGTGGCCGAACTTCTCCAGCGCCAGCCGCAGCTTCTCGGCGAATTCCGCCTGCTGCTCCAGCGCCGCGAACAGCGTTTTCACCTGCGTCTCGCTGATATCGGGATTGGCGAGCATCTTTGGCACTTCGCGGCCCATCTGGTCACCGTTGACGGTCTGCTCCTTCAGGATTCCGATCCAGTCGGTCAAATGCCGAACTCCTTTTTTCAGGACAACATGCGCGGCAGGCGCCGCGATGGTCAACCCATTACAGAGGAACCGACCTTGCCTCGGCGGCGGCCGGCGTTAAGTTCGGCCGAACCCGAACAAGGATGAAAATGATGACCAGCGACGCCGAAATCCAGACCGCCCTGCCCGCTTTCGCTTCCGGCAATGTCGCCGTCATCACCGGCGGCGCCAGCGGCATCGGCCTTGCCGCCGCGAAACGGTTCGCGGCGATGGGCATGAAGACGGTGCTGGCCGACATAGGCGGCGTGCGGCTCGACCAGGCCAGGCAAGCGGTCGCCGCGATCGCCGGCGACGATGCCGTGCTTCCGGTTCCCACCGACGTCTCCAAGGCCGAAGAGGTCGATCGGCTGGCGGACCTCGCTTACGGCACCTTCGGCGCGGTATCGGTGCTGATGAACAATGCCGGCGTCGGCAACAATCCGGGCAAGCCCTGGGAGAACCGCGATGCCTGGAAGCGGCTGCTGGACATCAATTTCTGGGGCGTCGTGCACGGCACCGAGGCCTTCGCGCCGCGCATGCTCGCCGCCGGGAAGCCGGGCCTGATCATCAACACGGGCTCCAAGCAGGGCATCACCACGCCGCCCGGCAACCTCGCCTACAACGTCTCCAAGGCCGGCGTGAAGACGTTCACCGAAGGGCTCGCGCATGCGCTGCGCAACGAGCCCGGAGCGAAGGTTTCGGCGCATCTGCTGATCCCCGGCTTCACCTATACCGGCCTGACCGAGGGCGCGACGCAAAAGCCTGCCGGCGCCTGGACCGGCGAGCAGGTGATAGACTTCATGCTGGCATCACTCATCGATGGCGATTTCTACATCCTTTGCCCCGACAACGAGGTGGCGCGGCCGACGGATGAAAAACGCATGGCCTGGGCGATCGGCGACATCATCGAGAACCGCCCTGCCCTGTCGCGCTGGCATCCCGATCACAAGGACGCCTTCGCCGCCTTCATGAACCGCTGACGCGACTCAAGCGGCGGCTTTCTTCTTGGCGCCGGTCTTGCCCGAGACGGCCTTCTTGGCCGTTTCCGCGATCTTGCGGTCGTGCCGCTTCGCAGCCGCCTCGCATTTGGCGCGGATCTCCTCGACCTCGGATTCCGTCAGGTGCTCGATGCCGATGAAATGATTGTGGGCGCGGCTGACCCTGATCAGTTCGTCGAGCTTGGCCTGGATCGCCGCGCCGTCGCGATTCTGAGTGTTCTGGATCAGGAACACCATCAGGAAGGTGACGATGGTGGTGCCAGTATTGATGACCAGCTGCCAGGTGTCGGAAAACCCGAAGATCGGGCCGCTTGCCGCCCATATGACCACGATCAGCAGGCAGAGGGCGAAGGTCCACGGCAGGCCGGCCAGATGCGCCACCCGGTTGGCCATCCAGGTAAAAGCCTTCTCGATCATGCAAAATTCCTCGAAAACCGTTGACGCGCAGGCATTTGCGAAGAAACAAGCAGCAGCCGCCTCGGGTTCCAAAGGGTCGAATTTTCGTGACGGGACGGGCTGCAATCAGGCACACGCCAGAAGCGCAGGCGCGTGAAAAAACACCTTATCGGTTTGCTTGCGATAGTGGCGGTGCAGGCAAGAGAGCCTGTTCCTTCCGCTTCACTGCGGTTTACCTCCAGCCCCTTCCGCTGCGCCACCCCCGCATGACGGAAGGGGCAACCGCCTCTGAGAGAAGCCTAACACCCAGACCGCGTCGTCTGCCTGCTGACGGCGTTCTTTGTGTATCAGTGCGTATTGTCTTCCCAGCAATCGAGAAAGGCCTCGATCGGCATGGCCTGCATGTCGGGAATTGCGCTCGCCAGTTTCTCCGGCGCCCAGTCCCACCAGGCCAGGGCATCGATACGCGCCGCAATTGCCGCTGAGAAACGTTCGCGCAACGGCTTCGCCGGAACGCCGGCGACGATCGTATAGGCCGCGACGTCATGCGTCACCACAGCATTGGCGCCGATGACGGCGCCGTTGCCGATCGCGACGCCCGGCATGACGACCGCGCCATGGCCGATCCAGACATCGTGGCCGATGCTGACGGACTTCGCCTGACGCCGCGCGCGAAAAGCCGTGTCAACACCCAGCCAGCGGAAATACTCGTTCGGCCGGTAGCTGATCTTGTGCTGCGTCAGCCGCTCGATCGGATGCTCGAGCGCGTTGATGCGGCTGTTGGCGGCGATCGAGCAGAACTTGCCGATGGTCGTGTAAATCGCCTCGGAATGGCGCTCGAAATAGGAGAAGTCGCCGACGCTCACCTCGCGCAGGATCACCCGCTCGCCGATCGAGGCATAGCGGCCGAGTTTGCATGCCTTCAGCTCCGCGGTCGGATGGATGCGCGGCCCGGGATCTTTCAGGACAAGGTTTTCAGAATGGTCCATGCTCGGGCTTTACGCCCGAGCGATTGCCCCCGCAAGCGGGACAGATAATGGGCTCGAGCCTATTGCGGCTTGCCCTTGGTCCACACCACGTTCTGGCCGTAAAGCGGCACGGTCGTGACCGACATCTTGGCCGAGCCGTTCTGGACCTGGCGCGAATGCGACAGATAGATCAGCGTCTCGTTCTTCTTGTCGTAGATGCGGTTCACCACCTGCTTCTTCCAGATCAGGCTGAGGCCCTGCTTGAACACCTCCTCGCCGCCTTCGCCCATGTCGATGTCGCCGATGGTGATCGGCCCGGTCTGGCGGCAGGAGATCGAGGAATCGGACGGATCCTCGAACCAGTTGCCCTTGTGCAGCCGGTCGATGATGCTGCGGTCGAAATAGGCGACATGGCAGGTGACGCCGTCGACCTTCGGGTCCTTGATCGCATCGATCATGATGTCGTTGCCGACCCAGTCGACACCCACTTTGCCCACCTCGTCGGCCATCGCCGCGCCGGCGCTGAGGACAAGACATGCGGCGAACAAGCCGATCAGTTTTCGCAAAGGTTGCCTCCTGGTTTGGCGTTTGCCGATGTCAGGTGGGACAGGATCGTGGCGTTTGCAAGCCGCCCGACACGGGTTTGTGTTCCCGCCCGCATCTCTGCTTGCGGCAACGCGACATCTTTGCGTGCCCGACGCCGACCCGTTAAGACTGTCGCCAAACTTGCCCCAAGGCAATCACGACGGACATTAACTGATGATGCGTTCAATCCTGGTCGGCATTCTCGTCCTGATGGCGGCGGGTATCGGCTGGCTGACATTCGACTGGTACCGCGGCCATTATGGCGGCGAGCCCTTCGGCGCGCCCTTCACGCTGGTCGACCAGAAAGGCGCGCCGATCACCGAAGCCGCCTTCAGGGGCCACCCGAGCGTCGTCTTCTTCGGCTTCACCCATTGCCCGGAGGTCTGCCCGACGACCCTGTTCGAGCTGGCCGGCTGGCTGAAGACGATGGGCGACAGCGGCAAGAACCTCAACGCCTATTTCGTCACCGTCGACCCGGAGCGCGACACACCGGAGACGATGAATACCTATGTCAGCAACTTCTCCGACCGCATCACCGGCATCACCGGCGATCCGGACAAGGTGCACGCCATGGCCAAGGCCTTCGGCATCTACTGGAAGAAGGTCGACACCGGCGACGGCGACTACACGATGGACCATACGGCCTCGGTGCTGCTGCTCAACGCCCAGGGCGATTTCGCCGGCACCATCGCCTATGGCGAAAGCGCCGACACCGCCGTCGCCAAGCTGAAGCGGCTGGCGGCTGGTGGGCAAAGCTGATGGGCCAGACCAGGCTCCACCTCACCGCCAACAAGATTGA
This sequence comes from Mesorhizobium sp. M2E.F.Ca.ET.219.01.1.1, assembly GCF_004016445.2. Lineage (GTDB taxonomy): Bacteria > Pseudomonadota > Alphaproteobacteria > Rhizobiales > Rhizobiaceae > Mesorhizobium. The sequence goes on along the minus strand of NZ_SADT02000001.1, from coordinate 1,274,306 downwards.
GGCCGACCGCATCTTCGCGGCGCTGGACGCCGCCTTCGAGGACGACGGCCTGCCGATCGCCGTGCTGGAGCTCGACGAGGAAAAAGACATCCATGAGGTGTCGCTCTATGCCGACGGCGACATCGATCCCGTCGAGGCGCGGGTCAGGGATATCCTCGCCGGTCTCGGCCTGCCGAAGCCCGTCGAACGCGAGACCCTCCCCGACATCGACTGGGTGTCGCGCTCGCTGGAAGGATTGAAGCCGGTCCGCGCGGGCCGCTTCCTTGTCCACGGCTCACACGACCGGGCCAAGCGCCACGCCGGTGATCTCGCTATCGAGATCGAGGCAGGCCTTGCCTTCGGCACAGGCCACCACGGCACCACCGCCGGCTGCCTCGAAATGCTGGAGCAGGTGGTGGTGCGCGAACGGCCGCGCAACGCGCTCGACCTCGGCACGGGAAGCGCGGTGCTTGCCATCGCGCTCGCCAAGCTCTCGCATATCCCGGTGCTGGCGACCGACATCGATCCGGTCGCCGTCCGCGTCGCCGCCGCCAACGCCCGCCTCAACCATGTCAGGGCGCTGGTCGAGACGGTGACGGCGCCGGGCTTCCACAACCCGATCTTCGCCAGGCGCGCGCCTTTCGACCTGATCGTCGCCAACATCCTCGCCCGGCCGCTGATGCGGCTCGCGCCCGAAATGGCCCGGCATATCGGGCTCGGCGGCTCGCTGGTCCTTTCCGGCATCCTCGACCGGCAGCGCGACGCGGTGGTCTCCGCCTATGTCGGCCAAGCCTTCCGCCATGTGCGTACCTTGCATCGCGAGGGCTGGGTGACCATCCACCTCAAGCGCTGAAGGGCTTACTCACACATAAAGCGAGTTTGCCGCCTTCTTCAGCTCTTCGCGATCGTAGCCATTGGCGATCAGCGTTTCATCGTCGAGACAAAGCAGCGCACCGTTGACGTAGCGGCTCGCCTCGCGCCGGCGAGCCTCGATCAGAGCGCTCATGGCGTTTCTGAAAAATCCGCGTCTGGCTGGAAGCGTGGACATGACAGTCTCCTTTGCAGGACAACAGGATTCATTCCTCCACATCCGGGAAACTAAGCTCTGCCGACCTGTTTGGAAATCAACGATTCTGCATGGCGTCCATGCGCAAAGACAGGGGGCGCGCGCCTGGCTTGCACGTCAACCCTTCAGCATATCTGGATCATATGGCGCCTGGTGACAGATCCGTTTCAATTGGCGCACGAAATGCTCTAGGTTCGCGACAAGCATCCGAGGAGAGGCCACGATGTTCCAGACCTTTGATTCCGCCGGCGATCCGGCCGTCGGCAAGCCGCGCGTGGCGTTGCTGCGGCAATGGCTGGCCGACAATGGCTTGGATGGCTTCATCGTTCCCCGCGCGGATGAACACCAGGGCGAATATGTCGCCGACCGCTCGGCGCGGCTGAAATGGCTGACCGGCTTTTCCGGTTCGGCCGGCGTCGCGATCGTGCTGCGCGACCGCGCCTTCATCTTCGTCGACGGCCGCTACACGCTGCAGGTGCGAAACGAAGTTGATCTCGGCATCTTCACCGTCGAAAGCCTCATCGACAATCCGCCGTCCAGCTGGATCAAGGACAATCTCGGCAAGGGCGCAAGGCTCGGCTTCGACCCCTGGCTGCATACGATCGGCGAGGTCAAGGCGCTGAAGGCGTCGGCCGAGCAATCCGGCGCGACCTTGGTGCCGCTCGACAGGAACCCCATCGACATCATCTGGAAAGACCAGCCCGAGCCGCCGCGGGCGCCGGTGGACTTGCAAGAGCTCAATTTTGCCGGCGAGCTCGCCAAGGACAAGCTTGTGCGGCTGGCAAGCGCCATCCAGAAGGACGGCGCCACCCATGCGGTGCTGACCGACCCCTCTTCCATCGCCTGGAGCTTCAACATCCGTGGCGGCGACGTGCCGCACACGCCCCTTGCGCTCGGCTTTGCCATCCTCGCCGCCGACGGCAAGCATCAGCTGTTCATGGACCAGCGCAAATTCCCGCGCCAGGTCGCGGCCTATCTCACCCAGCTTGCCGATCTGCATGATCCGGGCGAGTTCGAGGCGGCGATCGCCGATCTGGCAAAGGGTGGAGCCAAAATCGCGCTCGATCCGGTGCTGGCGGCGGACAAGCTGAGAATGCTGACCGAGGACAATGGCGGTACGGTCGTGCTGGCCGCCGATCCGGCCCGCATCCCGCGTGCGACGAAAAACCAGGCCGAGATTGCCGGCAGCCGGGCCGCGCATCGCCGCGACGGCGCGGCTGTCGCCAAGCTGCTGTGCTGGCTCGACCGCCAGAAACCTGGCTCGCTGGACGAAATCGCCGTCGTCACCAAGCTGGAGGAAGTGCGCCGCCAGACCGGCGAGGAAACGCAGATGCCGCTGCGCGACGTCTCCTTCGACACGATTTCCGGCGCCGGCCCGAACGGCGCCATCATGCACTACCGCGTCTCGCGCGCCACCAGCCGCAAACTGGAAAGCAGCGAGCTGTTCCTGCTCGATTCCGGCGGCCAGTATCAGGACGGCACCACCGACATCACCCGCACCGTTCCGATCGGTGAGCCGACGCAGGAGATGCGCGAGCGCTTCACCCTTGTGCTGAAGGGCATGATCGGCATCTCGACGCTGCGTTTCCCCGCCGGCACGCGCGGCTCGGAGATCGACGCGGTTGCCCGCATGGCGCTGTGGAAGCATGGCTGCGACTTCGCCCATGGCACCGGCCACGGCGTCGGCTCCTACCTTGCCGTGCATGAAGGCCCGCAGCGCATCGCCCGCACCGGCACCGAAAAGCTGCTTGCCGGCATGATGCTGTCCAACGAGCCGGGCTACTACAAGGAAGGCGCCTACGGCATCCGCATCGAGAACCTGATCCTGGTCACGCCGGCGGAGCCGATCGAAGGCGGCGACATCGCCATGCATGGCTTCGAGACGCTGACATTGGCGCCGATCGACAAGCGCCTCATCCGCACCGATCTTCTGACGCGCGATGAGTTGCACTGGCTCGACCAGTATCATGCATGGGTGCTGGCCGAGATCGGCCCGATGGTGGACGGCGAAACGCTGGCCTGGCTGGAGAAGGCCACCGCACCGCTACCGCATGACGCGAAGATCTGAGATTAGCTTCTTTCTCCCCGTTCTACGGGGAGAAATGCCCGGCAGGGCAATGAGGGGCAGCGCCGCCATTGAAGATGAAGCGCTAACCCACAAACTGCCGCGCCAGGATCAGCACCGCCGCGCCTGCCAAAAACATCGGCATCAACCCGCCGCGCAGCGACACCAAAGCGGTGACGATCAGCGCCGCCCATTCGGCGGGCCCGGCGCCAAGCACTGCCGGCGCGACCAGCGTCGTCAGCACGGCGGCCGGCACGGCGTTCAGCCCCGCCTCGACGCGCGGATGGATATTCTCGAAGCGCGAGATGACGAGGTGGCCGCCGACCCGGGTCAGATAGGTGGCGATCGCTCCGGCAAGGATGATCCAGAAGGTCGTGCTCACGGCCGCTCCCCTATTCCGCTGTGATGCGGCGGCAGGATCACCGCCAGCAGCACGCCGGCGACTGCGCCGATCGAGACATGCCAGGGCGAGCCGACCGTCTTGTAGGCGATGATCGACGCGGCCGCGCTTGCTGCGACGACGGGTAGCCAGAGCGGCCGCTTGCGGAAACCGAGGACGAGGCCGAGGAAATAGATCGGCAGCAGGAAATCGACGCCCAGCGCGTGGGTATCCGGAATGAGCTTGCCGAACACCGCACCCAACCCGCTTTCGATGACCCAGAACACATAGACCGGCAGGCCAAGTCCAAGATACCAGACGAACCCGACCGGCTTGCCCGACACGGCCCTCGCCTCCGCCACGGCAAACTGCGGGTCGGTCAGGATGAAGTAGCCCAGCGCCTGCTGCAGCAGGGGCCAATGCGCGATGCGCCGGCCGATGCCGGCCGAATAGAGCACGTGGCGAAAATTCACCGCGAAGATGGAAAGCACGATCAGCCATGGCGCGACATGCTGGCCGAACAATTCGATGCCGACCATCTGGCTGGCGCCGCCATAAATCATCGCACTCATCAGGAAGGCCTCAAGCACCGAGAAACCGCTGTCGACGGCGATCGCGCCGAACAGGATCGCGAACGGCGCAGAAGCGACGACGACCGGCATCGACAATCGCACGCCGTCCCAGAAATCGCCGCCGGTTCTGCTCTGAGAGATTGCTTCCGCCGTCATCAACCGCTCCCAATGCATGTCGTTCAGAAGTGCGCAGCGGTTCTGGGACAACGACATAGGTCAAAACAAGAACTTGAAGCGCGTCGCCCGAATCCGTTCCAGCGCGGCGCGCTTCAAGTGGGGCCTGATGTAGGGAGCGTCGCCGTCAATGTCACACCAATTAGCTTGACCCGACGATCAGCGGAACTGATCGCCCCCGCGCCGTGGCCAATGACAAACAGGCAAGCGTTCGAAAGCCTGCCCAAGGGTGTGACCGAATGATGGATTTTCCACCCGCCCCTATTGTCGAGCGATCAAACCAAGTGCCAAGATCGGGACAAAAGAGGGGTAATGAATGGTCGTCTTTGATTTCACCGGCAGGCATGCGGTCGTCACCGGAGCGGGCGGTGGCATGGGCGAAGCGATCGCGCTGGGGCTGCTCGATGCAGGCGCCTCCGTCACCGCCATAGACATCAAGCCGCGCCCGGCATCGCTTGCCTCCTATGACGACGGGCTGACCTTCGCCCAAGGCGATTTGACCGATGCCGCCTTTGTAGAGCGGACCATCGGCGCCGCCGGCCGCGAACGCGGCGGCATCGACTATCTCGCCAATGTCGCCGGCGTTCTGTGGTTCGGTCGCGACAAGTCTGCGCTCGAGATGGATCTCGACGTCTGGGACCAGGTCTTCAATATCAATTTGAAATCCTTCGTGCACACCGCAAGGGCGGTCGTTCCCCATATGCGCGCCGGCGGGCGCGGCGGCGCCATGGTGCATTTCTCGACCATCCTATGGTACCGCGGCGATCCGAAACCGCAGGACGCGTATCAGGCATCGAAGGCAGGCGTCTGCGCGCTGTCCAAATCGCTGGCCATGCAGCTTGCCGGCGACGGCATCCGCTCCAACGCCATCTGCCCCGGCATGGCGCTCACGCCGCTGCAGGCGCGTTGGGACACCGAGGAGAAGCGCGCCGCCGTGGCGAACTACACACCGCTCGGCCGCATCGGCACGCCGCAGGACATGGCCAATGCGGCGCTCTTCCTGCTGTCGGACGCCGCGAGCTACATCACCGGCATCGAGCTTCCGGTCGACGGCGGCCTTTTGATGCGGATGTGAGCTTCTGGCCTCGCCTGCCTCGGGCCAATGCTACCCGAGGTTAGGCCGCCACAGCCGTCCCCTGGATCGCCCTGCCCCAGTCGAGCAGCGGCTTGGCGCCAAGCGTGAAGTCGACGAGATCGTCGACCAGCGCCGGCGAATGGATCGTCGCCGGATCGATGTCGTGCCGGACCACGAAATGCCGGCTCCGCACCGCTTGGGCGAGATCCTCGTCGCCGACGTCCTCGAAACCGCGCGGCGCCCGCTTCAGGCGATCTTCAGCATCGAGTTCCAGGCCAGCTTTCCTGAGCGACGAGACCATGGCGCGGAACGCGGCCGGCTTGGTGACGATCGCCTTGCGCATCGCCTGCAGCAGTTCGGGCGCCGGCTGCCACCAGGCGACGCCGGCGAAGCAGCGCTCAAGCCCGATATGCACGTAGAAGACGCCCTGCTCCATCTTGGTGCCGTCCGGCGACAGGATGGCCGACAGATGCCGGTTGTAGGGCCGCTTGTCCTTGGAGAAGCGCACGTCGCGATTGATGCGGAACAGCGACCTCTTGCGGTCGCCGCGCAAGCCGAGCTTGGCCGCTTCGAAGCGCGTGGTGAGCGCCTCGACCAGATTGCAGAACGGCCCGTGCAATTCGCTTTCGTAAAGGTCGCGGTTCTCCTGGAACCACTCCCGGCTCTGGTGGAAATCGAGAGCCTTCAGGAATGGGATGGCCTTCTGCCCAAACCCCTTGAACGCGCCCGTCATCAGCCAGCCCTGCCGATGCGCTGCAGCCAGGTATCCTCGTCGATCACCTCGATCCCGAGATCGCTCGCGACTTTCAGCTTCGAGCCCGCGCCTGGACCCGCCACCACCAGGTCGGTCTTGGCCGAAACCGAGCCCGCCACCTTGGCGCCGAGCCGCTCGGCCATCGCCTTGGCTTCCGAGCGCGTCATCTTTTCAAGCGAGCCGGTGAACACCACCGTCTTCCCGGAGACTTCGCTGCCGGCCGAGATTTCCATGACATAGGGTTTCGGGTGGACCTGCGCGAGCAACGCATCCAGCACGTCGTCATTGCGCTCATTGCCGAAGAAATCGCGCAGCGCATTGATCACCGTGTCGCCGATGCCGTTGATCGACGGGAAGACGGTATGCGGATCCTCCGCCTTTGCCGTCTCCTTGCCCACGCGGATCAGTTCCTCGATGGTCGAGAACTGACGGGCAAGCACGGCCGCCGTCGTTTCGCCGATATGACGGATGCCGAGCGCGAAGATGAAGCGGTCGAGTTCCGGCTCGCGCCGCGCGTCGATTGCCGCGAACAGCTTGTCGAGGCCCTCATAGTTGCGCTCCTCGATGCTGCGCACATTCTTGCGCGTCTTGCCTGACGCTTCCTCGCGCAGCCGCGCCTGCTCCTCGCGCCGCTCGGCCAGCGCCTTGGTGACGGCCGGGCGGCGATCCTTCAGCGTGAAGATATCGGCGGCGGTCTTCACCAGCCCCGCATTGAAGAAGAGGTCGATATTTTCCGCGCCCAGCCCCTCGATATCCATCGCGCCACGCGACACGAAATGGCGCAGCCTTTCCACGGCCTGGGCAGCGCAGATCAGCTCCCCGGTGCAGCGTCGGCGCGAATCCTCCTTGCCCGTCTTCTCGTTGATCTCGCGCGTTGCCGGCGAGCCGCAGACCGGGCAGGTATGCGGGAATTCGTAAGGCACGGCATTGGCCGGGCGCTTGCCGATAACGACGCTGACGATCTGCGGAATGACATCCCCTGCCCGCTGTATGACCACCGTGTCGCCGATGCGCACGTCGATGCCGTCGCGGATTGGCTGGCCGTTGCTGTCGAAGCCTTTGATATAGTCCTCGTTGTGCAGCGTGACGTTCTCCACCACCACGCCGCCGACCGTCACCGGCGCCAGCCGCGCCACCGGCGCCAGCGTGCCGGTGCGGCCGACCTGGATGTCGATCTTCTCGACCGTGGTCATCGCCTGCTCGGCTGGGAATTTGTGAGCGACGGCCCAGCGCGGCTCGCCGGTGACAAAACCCCAGCGGCGCTGCAGCTCGAGCTGGTCGACCTTGTAGACCACGCCGTCAATGTCGTAGCCCAGCGACGAGCGCAATTCCTCGATATGATGGTACTGCGCGATGAGCTCGTCGATCGACTTCGCCCGGACCATCAGCGGGCTGACCTTGAATCCCCACTCCTTGAACTTCTGCACGGAATCGTACTGCGTCGGAGCCGGATCGGCGGTGGCGTAGCCCCAGGCATAGGCGAAGAATTTGAGGTTGCGGCTGGCGGTGACCGACGGATCCTTCTGGCGCAGAGACCCGGCCGCCGTGTTGCGCGGATTGACGTAATCCTGACCGCCTGTAGCCGCCGAGCGCTGCTTCAGCGCCTCGAATTCGGCATAGGTCATATAGACCTCGCCGCGGATTTCGATGACCTCCGGCCAGCCCGAGCCCTGCAGCTTCTTCGGGATGTCGGCAATGGTCTTCAGATTGGCGGTGATGTCCTCGCCGACCGCGCCGTCGCCGCGCGTCGCGCCCTGCACGAACACGCCGTTCTCATAGCGCAGCGAGGCCGACAGCCCGTCGATCTTCGGTTCGGCGGTGAAGGCGATGTCGAGGTCCTTGTCGCGGTCGAAGAAGCGCCTTCCGCGTTCGATGAAATCGGCAACATCCTGGTCGGTATAGGCCTTGGCGAGGCTGAGCATCGGCACCGCGTGGCGGACCTTGGCAAAGCCCTCCGCCGGCGGCGCGCCGACCCGGCGCGATGGCGAATCATCACGCACGAGATCGGGGAAACGCTCCTCGATGGCGAGGTTGCGTCTTGCCAGCGCGTCATATTCGGCATCCGAGATCGTCGGCGCGTCCTCGGTGTGATAGCGCCGGTCGTGCTCGGCGATCTCCGCCGCGAGCCGCTTCAGCTCCTGCTCGGCCTCGCTTTCGCTCAGCGATTCGACTGGTTTTTCCGACATGGAACGCGGTCCTCGAACAATGCATGTCGCCCAAAAGTGTCGTGCGGTTTTGGGATAACGACATGCATAAAACAACAACCGCCGAGCGCGGCGCGCTTGGCGGCGGGCCACTATAAATCAGGATTCGCCGGCATGAAGTCGGCTTGCGCAAAAATCATTCCTGAACAGCGAGATGCAGCCATCTGCTGACTCAACCTGCAGGCTCGGAGAACCAAGCCCAAGGATGTGTTGAGATTCAGGTCAGGCCGAGTCGAGAAGGGTGGTTTCCGAGAACCGGAGCGGAGCGTACTTGGAGTACGTGAGCACCGGAAGCGCAGAAAACCACCGTTCGCAGACCGGCCTCACCTGAATATCAGCACATTCTAAGCGGCGGCCGTATTCTCGCGCAGCAACCTCTCCGCAGCGGCGCGGGCTTCATCGGTAATGACGGCGCCGGCCAGCATGCGCGCGATCTCCTCCTGGCGCGCGGCTCGGTCCATTTCGGCGATGCCGGTGGCGACGCGGTCCTTGCCGCCGGATTTGGATATCAGGAAATGCGTGGCCGCCCGCGCGGCCACCTGCGGCGCATGCGTGACCGAAAGCACCTGCACGCGCTTCGACAGCCGCGCCAGCCGCTGGCCGATGGCGTCGGCCACAGCGCCGCCGACGCCGGTGTCGATTTCGTCAAACACGAGCGTCGGCGCCGACCCGCGATCGGCCAGCGCCACCTTCAGCGCCAAAAGAAACCGCGAGAGCTCGCCGCCCGAGGCGACCTTCATCATCGGTCCCGGCCTGGTGCCGGGATTGGTCCTCACCCAGAATTCGACCTGGTCGATGCCTTCTTCCATACGGCTTTCGGCATCGCTTCCCATCTCGACGATGAATTCGGCCCGTTCGAGCTTCAGCGCCGGCAGTTCCGCCATGACCGCCTTGGTCAGGCCCGACGCCGCCGCCTGGCGCAGCGAGGAAAGCTGCGCCGCGGAAATATCGTAGGCCTCGCGCCCCGCGGCGGCCTGCTTTTCCAGCGCATGCAGCCGCTCCTCGCCGGCATCGAGGTCGGCAAGGTCGGCCACCATCGTGTCGCGCAGTTGCGCCAGATCGTCCACCGCGACATTGTGCTTGCGTGAAGCGGCACGCAGCGCAAACAGGCGCTCCTCCGCCTTCTCCAGGCGTTGCGGATCATATTCGGTGGCGCGAAGCGCGGCTTCCACGCCGGACTGCGCCGCATCGAGCGAGATCATCGCCTCGTCCAGCGATTTCACCACATCGTCGAGCAGGCCCGCCGCCTCGCCCGACTTGCGCTGCAGCCGGCGCAGCAGGCTGGCAAGCTGCGGCAGCGGCGAGGACGGCCCCGACAGCACATCCTGCGCGTCATGGATCTCGGCGGCGATCTTCTCGACGCGCATCATCTGCGCGCGCAGTTCGGCAAGCTCCGTCTCCTCGCCCGGCTGCGGGTCGAGCTTGGCAAGCTCGGCGACGGAAGCGCGCAGATAATCGGCCTCGCGCGCCGCCGCCTCGACCTTGGCGCGATGCCGGGAAAGCTCCTGCTCGCAGTTTCGCCAGTAGCGCCAGGCTTCGCCCGTGCCGCGCACGGCGCCCAGATGGCCGCCGAAACTGTCCAGCAATTCGCGATGCGCGCCGGGATCGACCAGTGCGCGCTCGTCATGCTGGCCATGAATCTCGACCAACGCGCGGCCGACATCACGCATCAGCGTGACGCTGGAGGGCTGGTCGTTGACAAAGACGCGGGTGCGGCCGTCGGCCGTCTGCACGCGGCGCAGGATGACGTCGCCATCGTCCTCGATGTCGTTTTCGGCAAGCAGCGCACGGGCCGGATGGTTGCGCGGCACGTCGAACACCGCGATGACCTGGCCCTGCGCCGCGCCATGGCGCACGAGCGAGGCGTCGCCGCGCGCGCCGAGCGCCAGCGACAAGGCATCGAGCAGGATGGATTTGCCGGCGCCGGTTTCGCCGGTCAGCACCGAAAGCCCGGGCAGGAAGTCGATGTCCAGCTTCTCGATCAGGACGATATCGCGGATCGACAGTCTGGACAGCATCGCAAGCTTCAGGCGCCGGTGATCATCTTCCCAGCCTTGGAGATCCACGATCCGGCATTCTCGCGCGGCTCAAGCCCGTTGCTCTGCAGGAGCTTGTAGGAATCCTTGTACCACTGGCTGTCCGGATAGTTGGTGCCGAGCACCGCCGCGGCCGTCTGCGCTTCCGAGGTCAGGCCCATGGCATAATAGGACTCGGTCAGGCGCGCGAGCGCCTCCTCGACATGGCGGGTGTTGGAATAGGTTTCGACCACAGTGCGGAAACGCTTCACGGCGGCGATGTATTCGCGGCGCTCGAGATAATAGCGGCCGACCTGCATCTCCTTGCCGGCAAGCTGATCGTTGGCGAAGCGGATCTTGTCCTTGGCGTCGGCGACATATTCGGAATTCGGCCAGCGCGTCACCAGATCCTGCATGGTCTGGATGGTCTGGCGCGCTTCCTTCTGGTCTTGGGTGACGTCCTTGATCTGCCGGTAGTAGCTCAAGCCGATGATGTACTGCGCGTAAGCCGCGTCGTCGGTCGACGGATAAAGCGTCAGATAGCGCTTCGCGGTGCCGATCGCCTCGTCATAATTGCCGGCGCGATAGTCGGCGAAAGCCCCCATCACCATCGATTTGCGGGCGAATTCCGAATAGGGATGCTGGCGGTCGACGGCGTCGAACTTCTTGCTCGCCTCGTCGAGACGGCCGGCATTCATATTGGCCAGGCCCTGGTTGTAGAGGACGTCTGCCGGCTCGGTCTGATCGACATAGGTCGCCAGGTTGACGTCCTTCTCGGAGGACATGCAGGCCGACAGAACGAGCGCGGGAGCAACCACCGACAACGCCAGCAAAACATCCCGACGCGGCGTTACCGATTGACCAACTCGCGAAAAAAACATGTTTGGATTCCGCCCCTTCGGCGTCGTTTCGGTCCGGGCCGAAGCCATAGACCATTATCCCCTTGCCCGGCAACGCTATGTCCGGCCAATCGCACATTTTTGTGGCGGCCCGGCGCTGCGCCCGAGCTTGTGCAATTTCAGCGACTCGTGATGCAATCGTGCAACACAAGCCTGACTACAACGCCAGAAAACGGTTAAAAATCAGATCACCCAGGGTGCGTAGACCGGCCGGCTGACGGCAATCATCTCCGCGACGCGGCCACGCTCGCGGCGCCGGGTCTCGACAATCTCGAAGCCCGTGTGGTCGGAAAGCAGCCGGCGCAACGCGGACGCGTTCATCCGGTGACCGCCGCGATAGGAGCGGAAACAGCCGATGAAACGCGCGCCGGCCAGCGCCAGATCGCCCATGGCATCAAGGGTCTTGTGGCGGGCGAACTCATTGGGATAGCGCAGCCCGCCGACATTGATGACGCGGTTGTCGTCGCCGATGACCAGCGAGTTTTCCAGCGACGAGCCGAGCGCGTAGCCGGCGGCCCAAAGCCTCTCGACATCCTTCATGAAGCCGAAGGTCCGCGCCCGCGCGATATCGCGGCGGAAGATGTCGGGGTTGATGTCGGAGGCGAATTGCTGCCGGCCGATCGCCGGGCTTTCGAAATCGATCTCGACCTCGAACCGCGTGCCGTCATAGGGGCGGAATTCCGCCCAGGACGCGCCGGCTTCCACGCGCACCGGCTTGATGACGCGGATATAGCGGCGCTTCACGGTCAAGGTCTCGATGCCGGCCTGGTCGAAGGCTTCGATGAACGCCATGGCGCTGCCATCGAGTATCGGAACTTCCGAGCCGTCGATCTCGATGATGAGATTGTCGATGCCGAGGCCGAACACCGTGGCCATCAGATGCTCGACGGTGCCGATATGCGCGCCGGTCGGATCGCCGAGCATGGTGCAAAGATCGGTAGCGCCGACTTCCGCGACCAGGGCGCGGAGCTCACGGGTTTCGCCGCCGTTCGAAAGATGGAAGACGATACCCGTGTCGGCGTCGGCCGGCAGGAAATGAACGGTGACGGTCTTGCCGCTGTGGACGCCGATGCCAGCCAGCGTCGCGCGCGATTTCACTGTCGTCTGATAGTCGTGCAAGAGTAACCCCATACGCCCAAAATGCCTGCGTCCGCTCCATCGGCCTTGGGTATCTTGCAGCCAGGTGATCGCCCGGCGCTCGCATGGAATGCGGCAAAATAAGCAAGAGCATGCGGCTCTGTGTGATCGGCAGGCAGGGCTACTCCCCGAATCCCGGCAAACCGACTTTAGTCAGTGGCGAAGATAATGGGCCGCCCTGGAGACTCCAAATCACGGTTTCTTACCCCGTGTAACCGCGGGATTGCGTCAGAAATAAATCATAAGCCGTTGTTTTTAATATATTTTACAAAAGCAACAGGCAGACGATTTCTCGTCTGCCTGTTAACAACCGTTATATATCGTTAACGATCGGCGGCAGGCTGTATCGAGATCAGCGACCCGCCAACGCTCAGTTGGCCTGACGGCGCAGGAAGGCTGGGATTTCCAGCTGGTCGTCTTCCTGGACCGTGCGGGCCTGCGGCGTCAGCCGGCCCTGGTCGTCGAGTTGGCCACGGCGCGGCGCGTAGAGCTGCGGGTCCTGGCTGGCAAGGCGGCGCATCTCGGGCGCTGCCTGGCGCAGCTTCGGTTCGCGCGGCTGCGCCGGCTGGAGCCGGGCCGGCTCTTCCTCGCGGCGGGTCAGGCCGTTGGTCAGCCGCTTGATCAGCCCCATCGGACCGCTGTTCTCATGGTCCGCCGGGCGGGTCTTGGCTTCGACCTCAGCCCTCACCACCGGCGGGAAATCCTCCACGCGTGGCATGCGCTGCGGAGCGGTGGCCACCGGCTGCGGCATCTCGCGCTGCGGCGCGGGCTGCTGCATGACCTGGGGCTGCATCACCGGCTGCGGTTGCGGCTGGGCCGGGGGAGCCTGGAAGATCTTGCTCTGCGGCCGGAAGTCGTCGACCGGCGCAGGGCGCGGCTGCGCCATGGCGGCTGCGTTTGCCTCGGCAAGCTGGATCGCCTCGGCGACCGGGTCGACCGCGCGCGACTCGTAGGCCTGCGGCTGAACCGGAGCGGGGCGAATTTCAGCGACCGGAGCCGCCGCCGGGCGGGCGGCCGGCTTCTGCGGCGCGCGGATCGAGATCGGCGCCGCGGCGATTTCGGCGGCCGACTTGTCGATGCCGGTGGCGACAACCGACACGCGGATCACGCCCTCCAGTTCCTCGTCGAAGGTGGCGCCCAGGATGATGTTGGCGTCCTGGTCGACCTCCTCGCGGATGCGGGTCGCGGCCTCGTCCACCTCGAACAGCGTGAGGTCGCGGCCGCCGGTGATCGAGATCAGCAGGCCCTTGGCGCCCTTCATCGAGGTCTCGTCGAGCAGCGGGTTGGCGATCGCGGCTTCCGCGGCGGCCATTGCGCGGCCCTCGCCCGAAGCCTCGCCGGTGCCCATCATCGCCTTGCCCATCTCGCGCATAACCGAGCGCACGTCGGCGAAGTCGAGATTGATCAGGCCTTCCTTGACCATCAGGTCGGTGATGCAGGCAACGCCCGAATAGAGCACCTGGTCGGCCATGGCGAAGGCATCGGCGAAGGTGGTCTTGTCATTGGCCAGCCGGAACAGATTCTGGTTGGGGATGACGATCAGAGTGTCGACGCATTTCTGCAGTTCCTCGATGCCCATGTCGGCCGTCTTCATGCGGCGCTGGCCCTCGAAGTGGAACGGCTTGGTGACGACGCCGACGGTGAGGATGCCCTTCTCGCGCGCCGCGCGGGCAACGACCGGAGCGGCGCCCGTGCCGGTGCCGCCACCCATGCCGGCGGTGACGAAGCACATATGGGTGTTGGACAGATGATCGATGATCTCGTCGATGCACTCTTCCGCCGCCGCGCGGCCGACTTCCGGCTGAGAGCCGGCGCCGAGGCCTTCGGTGACATGCGCGCCGAGCTGGATCAGCCGCTCGGCCTTCGACATGGTCAGCGCCTGGGCGTCCGTATTGGCCACCACGAACTCGACGCCGCGCAGCCCGGCTGTGATCATGTTGTTGACCGCATTGCCGCCGCCGCCGCCGACACCGAAGACGGTGATGCGTGGCTTAAGCTCGGTGATGTCCGGCTTTTGCAGATTGATGGTCATTGTCTCCGTCCTTTGCCTTTCCCGCCGCTTCGCCGCTGCGGCCGCCTATGGGGCTGTCCCCGTCAAATTAAAAACTGTCTCTCAACCACTGACTCATGCGATGCAGTCTTCCGCCCGTTCCGGTCATCCTGAAACCGGAAAGTCCTTTCGCCGAATGGCTCTCGAAGCTCGCCATCTGCGGATAGATCATCAATCCGACCGGGGTCGAGAACGCCGGTCCCTTGGCCGCCTCCGGCAGGCCCGCCACGCCGAGCGGACGGCCGATGCGCACATTGCGCCCGAGAATGCGGCGCGCCGCTTCCGGCAGGCCGGCGAGCTGGCTGGCGCCCCCGGTGAGCACGACGCGCTTGCCGACGGCATTGCCGTAGCCGGACTTGTTCAGCCGGTCGCGCAAAAGCTCGAGCGTCTCGTCGATGCGCGCACGGATGATGCGCGTCATCACCGAGCGCGGTATCTGCGACGGCACGTCGCCTTCCTCGCCGATCGGCTGGATCGAGACGAGGTCGCGGTCGTCGGCGCTCCCAGGCAGCGCCGAGCCATGCATCACCTTCAGCCGCTCCGCGGCATCGAGCGAAGTCGACAGCCCCTTGGCCATGTCGAGCGTCACATGGTTGCCGCCGATGGCAATGGCGTCGCCATGGATGAACTTGCCTTCCGAGAAGACCGAGATGGTCGTCGTGCCGCCGCCCATGTCGATGCAGGCGGCGCCCATTTCGAGTTCGTCGTCGACCAGCGAGGCAAGCCCGCTGGCATAAGGCGTCGCCACCATGCGCTCGACCGACAGATGCGAGCGGTTGATGCAAAGCTCGAGATTGCGCATCGGCGCCGCGTCGCCCGTCAGCACATGCATGTCGACGCCGAGCGCATCGCCCACCATGCCGCGCGGGTCGCGCATGCCGCGCTCGCCGTCGAGCGAGAAGCCGACGGGCAGCGAATGGATCACCTCGCGCTCGGCCCTGAGCGCCTGCTTGGCGCCGGCGGCGAGCACGCGCTTGATATCGACTTCCTCGACCTGATGACCACCGAGATTGATGGTCGCCGAAAAGGCTTCGCTCTTCAGGCGGCCCGCCGTCATGTTGACGATGAGGGAATCGACCGTGAGCCCGGCCATACGCTCGGCCGCGTCGACGGCAAGCCGGATGGCATGCTCGGCGCGATCAAGATCCACCACGACGCCGGACTTCACGCCCTGCGATTTCTGGTGGCCGATGCCGATCACCTGGATGCGGTGGGAACGTCCGCGCAGCAGCTTACCGTCTTCGTTCGGCTTAAGCTTCGCCACCACGCAGCAAACCTTGCTGGAGCCGACATCGAGCACCGTGAGCGTGCCCGACCGGCGCGAAGATTGATCACCACCGCCGCCAAGCCAACTCATATCTTCGTCCCCGCCTTGCGCTTGGCCAGGTTCTTCGGCTTGTCGCTGAGCGCGGCCTCGCGCTGCGTCGCGGCTTCCGGCGAAAGCTCCACGACCAGCCGGTCGGGGAGCCGCATGTCGACAGCAGCGATGTCGCGCGTCAAAAGTCCGTTGTCATGATCGATCTTGACGAGCTCGGCGATTGCCTGGTCCTCGTCGTCTTCCGGCAGCTTGATCGTGATGCCGTTCTCGAGCCTCAGATCCCAGCGCCGTTCGCCGACCCGGATGTAGCCTTTGACCCGCGCCGAGAGCTCGGGATAGCGCTCGATCTTGGCGAGGAAGGCCGGCGCCATCGCCGGCGCGCCGGTGCCGATGATCAGCGGCAGCTGTGCCTGCTTGCCGCCCGAGAACGGCGCGATCACTTCGCCCGACTTTTCGATGACCGAGACCGAAGCGCCCTGCTGCCAAAGCGCGAAGGGCTCGCGCTCCTCGATGCGCACTTCCAGCGTATGAGGGTAGATCTTGCGCACCGCCGCGCCCTCGACCCAGGGCAAGGTCGCGATGCGCTCGCGCGCGGCCTCGGCATCGAAGCCGATCAGTGACGTCCAGCCGTCGAGGCCGAGCCGGTCGAGCACGTCAATTTCGGACGTCTGACGGTTGCCGACCACCTTGATCTGGTCGACGGCAAAGCCGGTGCGGGCCGTGATGCCCTGCACCACGCTGTCGGAGTAGCCGCCAAGAAAAGCGCCATAGGCGCTGCTCGACGCGATGAGCGCGGCGGAAAGGATTGCCGCCGAAAAGCGCGGCGCCTCGTACTCGCCGCCGCACAGGCGCGCCAGCACACGCACCGGCCGGCGAAGCTGACGCGGCAAGACGAAACGGTCGAACGACAGCGGCACGCCGAACAGCGCGGGACCAGCCGCGTTGCCGCCATTACCCTGTCCCCACCTCAACGCAGACACGAAGCGTCCTCCACCATCCAACTCAACAAATCGCCGAACGAGTGTCCCGCTTGCGCGGCGATTTCGGGCACCAGAGACGTCGGCGTCATGCCCGGCTGAGTGTTGACCTCGAGCCAGACAACCTCGCCGTTTTCGGAGTGACGGTCGTCGTAACGGAAGTCCGATCGGGAGACGCCCCGGCAACCAATGGCAAGATGAGCCTTGAGGGCCAGTGTCTGTATTTTTTGGTAAATATTCGGTGAAATTTTAGCAGGGATTTCGTGTTTTGATCCGCCGGGCACGTATTTTGAATCGTAGTCGTAGAAGGAATGCCCGGTCGGAATGATCTCGCAGACGCCGAGCGCCACATCGCCCATCACCGCGCAGGTCAATTCGCGCCCATGGATGTAGCGCTCGACCATCACGGTCTCGCCATATTGCCACTCGGTTGAGCCGATCACCTGCGGCGGATGCGACTGCCCTTCATGCACGATCACGACGCCGAAGCTCGACCCCTCATTGACCGGCTTGACCACATAAGGCGGCTTCATCGGATGCTTATTCTGAACAGCGAAGCGGTTGACCACCTTTGACTCCGCGACCGGAATGCCGGAAGCCTTGGCAATCTTCTTGGCCTGCTCCTTGTTCATGGCCAGCGCCGAAGCGAGCACGCCCGAATGGGTGTAGGGAATTGCGAGATATTCGAGAATTCCCTGGATGGTGCCATCCTCGCCGAACGGACCGTGCAGCGCATTGAAGGCAACGTCAGGTTTGAGCTCGGCAAGCACAGACCCGACATCGCGCGAAACGTCGACGCGGGTGACCTGATAGCCTTCAGTCTCGAGCGCATCCGCACACGCCTTCCCCGAGGACAGAGACACGGGCCGTTCCGAGGAAAATCCCCCCAGGAGAACAGCCACATGCTTCTTCTTCATTCCCGTCACCCCTCTCACGCCGGGCCTGCAACCGATATTCCCGCACCGCATCCCTACGCATTGAGTCCGAGTCTTCCGGCAGGTTGCCCCCCAGACGGAAAACGCGGCTGAACGCGTCGAACGACTCAAATCAGGAAACGCTTCAGGGCAGAGAATCAGAGAGTTGATTCGCTGGCAAGTGCCTATGATTCCGAGAGATTCACTTTCCGCGAAAACAGTCGAGAAAAGTGTGTTGTTGAGTCTTCGCAGCAACGGTTGACGCCGCCGCAAGGCGCGGATGTTCAAGTGTTACTTGAACTTAACGAGGCCGCTGAGGTGTGTTGAGATTCAGGTCAGGCCGAGTCGAAACGGTGGCATCCGAGAACCGGAGCGGAGCGTACTAAAGTAAGTGAGCACCGGAAGCGCAGGAAGCCGCCGTTTGCAGGCCGGCCTCACCTGAATATCAACGCACCTCAAAGAAGCTGCCCGAGGAACTCCTGCACCTCATGTCCGGGCCGGAAATTGCCGAGACGCTTGATCTCCCAGTGCAGCCGGATGCCGGAATTCTCGAGCACGCGCGCGCGCACCGTCTCGCCAAGATATTCGAGGTCATAGCCGGTCGCCGTGCCGGTGTTGATCATGAAATTGCAATGCATCGGCGACATCTGCGCGCCGCCAATCATCAGCCCGCGGCAGCCGGCCTTGTCGATCTCCTTCCAGGCCGAGGTGCCTTCCGGATTCTTGAAGGTCGAGCCGCCGGTTTTCTCGCGGATCGGCTGCACCGTCTCGCGATGGTTCTGCACGGCATCCATTGCCGCCTTGATCGCTGCCTTGTCCTCCGGAAAGCCTTCGAAGACGGCTGAGGTGAAGATCAACCCTCCAGGCGCGGACGAGTGGCGGTAGGCATAACCCATATCGGCATTGCTGAGCGTGTGGAGATTGCCCTTGCGGTCCAGCGCCGTCACCTCGACGACGCGCTCCCGGGTCTCGACGCCGTTGGCGCCGGCATTCATCCGCAGCGCGCCGCCGATGGCGCCGGGGATGCCGTGGTAGAAATGGAAGCCGCCGATCCCGGCCTCATAGGCCACCGCTGCGAGGCGCTTGTCGGGTGTAGCAGCGCCCACTTTGATCGTCGTCGGTCCGGTGGCCTCGGCCTCACCAAAACCCTTGGCCGAGAGCCTGACGACGAAACCCGGAATGCCGCCGTCGCGCACCAGGAGGTTCGAGCCGACACCGACCACCATGACCGGCACCTCTTCCGGCACCGCGCGCAGGAAGGCGGCGAGGTCTTCCTCGTCGGCCGGCTGGAACAGCGCCTCCGCCAGGCCGCCGGCCCGGAACCAGGTGATCTTGTCCATTTCGGCGTTCGGCGTGATGCGGCCGCGCAGGCCCGAAAGCTTGTCGCCGAGCTTGTTGATGAGATCCTGGCCGCGCATCATGAGGGCGTCCCGCCAAGTTCCTTGGGCAGCGCATAGGCCCATTGCGTTATGTTGCCGGCGCCGAGGAAGACAACGAAGTCGCCGGGCTTGGCAAGCTCGCGAATGGCTGGCGCGATCGCCGCCGGGCCATCGATATAGCGCGCGTCGCGATGGCCGCCGGAACGGATGCGCGCAACCAGCGCATCGGAGGTCACGCCGTCGATAGGCTCCTCGCCGGCCGCATAGACCGGCGCCACCATCACCGTATCCGCGTCGTTGAAGCAGACGGAGAATTCGTTGAATAGATCGTGCAGCCGGGTGAAGCGATGCGGTTGCGCGATGGCAATCACGCGCCCGTTGGTGGCGCTGCGCGCGGCCTTCAGCACCGCCGCGATCTCCACCGGGTGGTGGCCGTAATCGTCGAACACCTCGACACCGTTCCACGAGCCGGTGTGCGTGAAGCGCCGCTTGACGCCGGCGAAGGACGACAGACCCTTCTTGATCGCGTCATCCGACAGGCCGAGTTCGTGCGCGACCGCGATCGCCGCCGTCGCGTTGGAGACGTTATGCTTGCCCGGCATGGGCAGGCGCAGGCCGGTTATCGTCGCGGTGCCGCGCCCCTTGCGGTCGCGGATCACCACGTCGAATTCCGAGGTCGCGCCCAGCATGCGATGGTTGGTGAAGCGCACGTCGGCCTGCGCGTTCTCGCCATAGGTGATGACGCGCCGGTCCTCGATGCGACCGACCAGCGCCTGCACTTCCGGATGGTCGGTGCACATCACGCCGAAGCCGTAAAACGGCACGTTCTCGACGAATTGGCGGAAGGCCTCGCGCACCTTGTCGAAGCTGCCATAATGGTCGAGATGCTCGGGATCGATATTGGTGACGACGGCAATGTCGGCCGGCAGCTTCAGGAAGGTGCCGTCGCTTTCGTCCGCTTCGACCACCATCCACTCCCCATCGCCCATGCGCGCGTTGGTGCCATAGGCGTTGATGATGCCGCCATTGATGACGGTCGGATCGAGCCCGCCGGCCTCGAGCAGCGTTGCCACCATCGAGGTGGTCGTCGTCTTGCCGTGCGTGCCGCCGATGGCGACCGCCTGGCGAAAGCGCATCAGCTCGGCCAGCATCTCGGCCCGGCGCACGATCGGCAAAAGCTTCTCCCGCGCGGCCTTCAGCTCGGGGTTGGATTTCTTGATCGCGGTCGAAACGACGACGACTTCGGCATCGCCGAGATTCTCCGCCTTGTGGCCGACGAAGCATTCGATGCCCTTGTCGCGCAGCCGCTGGACGTTGGCCCCGTCAGCCTGGTCGGAACCCTGCACCTTGTAGCCGAGATTGTGCAGCACCTCGGCGATGCCGCTCATGCCGATGCCGCCGATGCCGATGAAATGCACAAGGCCGATCGTCTGCGGCATCTTCATGCGCGCGTCCTCCTGTAGTCCGAAACCGTTTTGCCGGACGCAATAGCCTCTGTTAGATCGGCGAGCAACCGCGCCGCGTTCGGTTTTCCGGCCGAACGGGCCGCGGCGGCCATGGCCACCAGCCGATCCGGGTCCTGCATCAGCCCGCCGACCAGCTGCGCAATCCGTTCGGCCGACAGCGTCGACTGCGGATGAAGCTCGGCGCCGCCGGCGCCGGCAAGGGCCGCTGCATTCGCCGCCTGATCGTGGTCGAGCGCGTGCGGATAAGGCACCAGCAGCGCCGGCCGGCCGATGACAGCGATCTCCGAAACCGTGGAGGCGCCTGAGCGCGACATCACCAGATGCGCCGCCGCCATGCGCGCCGCCATGTCGGTGAAGAAGGGCGAGACCTGGACGTCGACGCCGAGTTCGGCATAGGCCTCCTTCACCCGCGCCACATCCTCCGCGCGCGCCTGCTGGGTGATCGCCAGCCGCTTGCGCAGGTCTTGCGGCAACAGCGCGACCGCCGCCGGAACCGCATCGGAAAAGAACTGCGCGCCCTGGCTGCCGCCGAACACCAGCAAGCGGAACGGTTCGCCCTCGTTCGACGCTGCATAGGGCGTTTTCACTGCCTCCAGAACCTGCGGCCTGACCGGATTGCCGGTCGTCACCGTCTTTGCGCCGTCGGCGCTCGCGCCTTCCGGCAGGAAGCCGCCGGCAATCGCGTCGACGCGGCCGGCAAGCGCCTTGTTGGCGCGGCCCATGACGGCGTTCTGCTCATGGATCAGTGTCGGCACCTTGCGCCGTGTCGCCGCATAGAGCGGCGGCAGCGTCGGATAGCCGCCGAAGCCGACGACCGCCTCCGGCTTGATCCGAGCGATGATCCGGCTTGCTTCGCGCACGCCCTGCCAGATCTTCCAGAAAGCCGAGATCACGGCGACCGGATTTTTCGAGCCCAGCGTCGCCGACGGGATCGCGTGGATGTCGGCGGCGGGAAACTGTCCGGAATAGCGCTCGGCGCGCCGGTCGGTGGCAAGATGCACCTTCCAGCCGCGTTCGATCAGCTCATGCGCGAGCGCCTCGGCCGGAAACAGGTGTCCGCCCGTTCCGCCGGCTGCAAGCAGGATGACACCCTTCGCCATCCCGCCTCATTCCGCCGGGATTGCGCGCTGCGCGAGGACGAAGCCCATCTGCTTGCGCTTTTCCGGACGCTTGCGCGTCAATGCCAGCACCATACCCATCGAGATGGCGATGGCGATCTGCGAGGAGCCGCCATAGGAGATGAAGGGCAGCGTCATGCCCTTGGCGGGCATCAACTGCAGGTTCACGCACATGTTGATGGCCGACTGCAAGCCGAAGATGGTGACCAGACCGCCCACCGCGTAGCGGGTGAAATCGTCGTGCTCCTTGAGCGCGATGCTCAAGCCGCGCAACACGATGAAGGCGAAGATCGACATGATGAAGAAGCACATGATCAGGCCGAACTCCTCGCCCGCGACCGAGAACACGAAGTCGGTATGAGCATCCGGAACAATGCGCTTGACGGTTCCCTCACCCGGCCCAACGCCGAACCAGCTGCCGTTGATCAGCGCCTCGCGGCCCATATCGACCTGAAACGTATCGCCTTCGCCGGTCAGGAACTTGTTGATGCGCAAGGCGACGTGCGGGAACACCGTGTAAGCGGCGAACAGGCCAGTCGCACCAGTGACGCCGAGGGCCATGATCCACAGCCACGGCAGGCCGGCCATGAAGAACATAACGCCCCAGGTGCCGGTGACCAGCATGGTCTGGCCAAGATCGGGCTGAGCCACCAGAAGAGAAACCACAAGGACCAGAAGCAGGAGGGCGAACAGATTGCCGGGGATGTCGAGCTGGCGCTTATGCTCGGCAAACAGCCACGCGCAGATGATGACGAAGGCCGGCTTCAGGAACTCGGACGGCTGGATGGACAGGCCGGCGAGCGACACCCAGCGCCTCGCGCCCTTCACCTCGACGCCGACGTAGAGCACCGCCACCATCAGCACCAGCATGACACAGATCAGCACCAGCGACATGCGCCTTATCTGCCGCGCCTGCAGGAAGGAGACCGCCAGCATCACGACAAGCGCCGGGATGGTGAAGATGATCTGCCTGGTGGCGAAGTGAAAGCTGCTGAGGCCGATGCGTTCGGCCACCGCCGGGCTGGCGGCGAAGGACAACACGATGCCCAGTCCCATCAGCGACAGGAACGCCGCCAGGAACCAGCGATCGATGGTCCACCACCAGGTGGCGACAGGACTTTTGTCGAGACGGCTTTGCATCAACGTGGCCCTCCGATGGGTTTCACACCATCAATAGCAGTCGCAGCTTGCCTGAAGGCTTCGCCGCGAACTTCGAAATTCTTGAACTGGTCGAAACTGGCGCAGGCCGGCGAAAGCAGCACCACCGCCTCGCCGCCGGCGTCGCTCGCGGCGTCGCGGGCGGCGTGCTCGACCGCAGCTGCCAGTGTTCCTGATATCTCGTAGGGCACGGCCTCGCCGAGCGTCGCCGCAAAGGCGGGCGCCGCCTCGCCGATCAGATAGGCCTTGGCGATGCGCGGGAAGAAGCCGCGCAGCGGCTCGATGCCGCCTTCCTTGGGCAGGCCGCCGGCGATCCAGTAGATGCGGTTGGCAAAACTCGACAGCGCGGGAGCAGCCGCATCGGCATTGGTCGCCTTGGAATCGTTGACGAACAGCACATGGTCCTTGCGGCCGACCTGCTCCATGCGGTGCGCCAGTCCAGGGAAGCTCTCGAGCCCGGCCTGGATCTCGCCGAGCTCGAGCCCGACCTTGAGGCAGGCGGCGACGGCGGCCAGCGCGTTCTGGGCATTGTGCTGGCCACGCAGCGAGCCGATGCCCTCGAGGAAGGCGACGCGGCTGTAGCGGCCATGCACGGCTTCCATCAGATTGGTGCCGTCGGCGAAATAGCCGTCGGTCAGCGGCAGGCGCTTGGAAATGCGGATAACCTGCCGCCCTGCCCGCTCGAGCCGGTCGGCGATCTGGGCGCACCAGGAATCGTCGACGCCGACGATCGCGGTGTCTGAGCCGGCGACCAGCCTTTCCTTGATCGAGGCGTAATGCGCCATCGTGCCGTGCCGGTCGAGATGGTCGGGCGTCAGGTTGAGCAGGATGCCGGCGGTCGGGTTGATCGAGGGCGCGAGATCGATCTGGTAGGACGAGCACTCCACCACATAGTGCCGCTTCGGTTCGGGCGGATCGAGCGTCATGATGGCGCGGCCGATATTGCCACCCATCTGCGTGTCGCGCCCCGCCGACTGCAGGATATGCGCCGTCAGCGCCGTGGTCGTCGACTTGCCGTTGGTGCCGGTGATCGCGATGAAGGGTGCTGCCGGCGCGTCGCTGATGCGCTCGCGGCAGAACAGCTCGATATCGCCGATCACCTCGACACCGGCGCCGCGCGCGAGCTCCACCGTCCAATGCGGCTTCGGATGCGTCAGCGGCACCCCTGGCGACAGCACGAAGGCGGCGAAGCGCGGCCAGTCGGCTGCGCGCAGATCACCCGTCGCGATGCCCGCGGCCGCTGCCCTGGCGACGCTTTCAGGATTGTCGTCCCAGGCCAGCACCTCGGCGCCGCCCGCGATCAGCGCATGCGCGGTGGCGATTCCGGAGCCGCCAAGCCCGAAGAGCGAAACGCGTTTGCCTGAAAAGGAAGCGGCGGGAATCAAGCGGGCATCCTATCTGAGCTTCAGGGTGGAGAGGCCGACCAGCGCCAGGATGACGGCAATGATCCAGAAGCGGATCACCACCTGGCTTTCGGTCCAGCCGAGCTTTTCGAAATGGTGATGGATCGGCGCCATCAGGAAGACGCGCTTGCCGGTCATCTTGAAATAGCCGACCTGGATTATGACCGAGAAAATCTCGACCACGAACAGGCCGCCGACGATGACCAGCACGATCTCGTGCTTGGTGGCGACGGCGATGGTGCCGATCAGGCCGCCCATCGCCAGCGAGCCGGTGTCGCCCATGAAGATCGCCGCCGGCGGGGCATTGAACCAGAGGAAGCCGAGGCCGGCGCCGATCACCGCGCCGAGTACGACGGCAAGCTCACCGGTGCCGGGAACGAAATGGATCTGCAGATATTCGGCGAAGACCGCGTTGCCCGAGAGATAGGCGATGACACCGAAGGACGCGGCCGCGATCATGATCGGCACGATCGCCAGGCCGTCGAGGCCGTCGGTCAGGTTCACCGCATTGCCGGCGCCGACGATGACGAAGCAGGAGAACGGGACGAAGAACCAGCCGAGGTTGATCAGGAATTCCTTGGCGAAGGGGAAGGTCAGAGACGACGAGAACGGCGCCTGGCCGTTATGCATTATCACCCACGCGGCGATGGCCGCTATGACGAATTCAATCGCCAGCCTCGCTTTGCCGGAGAAGCCCAGATGCGACTGCTTGGTGACCTTGAGATAGTCGTCGTAAAAGCCGATCGAGCCGAAGCCGACGGTGACCAGCAGCACGACCCAGACATAGATCGAGGAAAGGTTCGCCCATAGGAGCGACGAACCGATGATGCCGGACAGGATCATCAACCCGCCCATGGTCGGCGTTCCAGCCTTCTTGAAATGCGTCTGCGGGCCGTCGGCGCGGATCGGCTGGCCCTTTCCTTGCCGCAGGCGCAGCGAATTGATGATCGTCGGCCCGAAGATGAAGACAATCAGCGCCGAGGTGATCAGCGCGCCGCCGGTGCGAAAAGTGATGTAGCGGAAGACGTTGAAGAACGAGATCTTGTCCGCGAAATCGACGAGCAGTGTGAACATGGTCCTTCCGTCCCCCGGAGCCGACCTCAAGTCGGTTCAATGTTTGTGGCTTCCGCCGGAAATTTGCCGAGCAACGCCTCGACCAGCTTTGAAAACCCGATGCCTTTCGACGATTTGACCATCACCACGTCGCCGGGCCTGAGTGCTGCGATCACGATCGGCTTCAGCTCCTCGACGCCTGCCCGGTACTCGGTCTGGACATCGGCCGGCAAAACCCCTGCCAGCGCCTGCATTTCCGGACCGCCGAGAAAGACGTTATGCGTGCCCGTGCCGACGATCAGTTCGGCCAGTGCCGCGTGGAGCTTGGCCGAATGGCTGCCAAGCTCCAGCATGTCGCCCAGCACCGCGATGCGCCGGCCCTCGCCCGAGACCGGTGTGGCGTTGAGCAGCGCCATCGCCGCCGCCATCGACGCCGGATTGGCGTTGTAGCTCTCGTCGATCAGCGTGATCGGCCCGTTTGGATGGTGCAGGACATGGCGCCGGCCACGCCCCCGTTCGGCCGACAGGTCGGCAAGCGCCGCCGCGACCTTGTCGAGATCGGCGCCGACCAGTTGCGCGGCGCCGAGCACCGCCAGAACGTTCTGCACGATATGGCGGCCGGGCGCCCCGACACGGGCCGACAGGTCCCTCTTGCCGATCTTGACGGCGATGTCGGAATGGTCGGCATGAAGCTCGCAGTCGACAAGGCGGAAGGCCGAGCGGACATTTTCGCCAAAGCCGAAGACATGCTCGACGCCTGCGTCTTTCGCCATTTTCCCGAGCAGCTTCCAGCGTGGGTCGTCGCGGTTGAGCAGTGCGGCGCCGCCGGGCTCGATCCCTTCGAAAATCTCGGCCTTGGCCATGGCGATCTCGTCGAGATTCTTGAAGAAGCCGAGATGGGCGGCGGCAATGATCGTCACGATGGCGACATGCGGCCTGACCATGTTGACCAGCGGCCTGATCTCGCCCGGATGGTTCATGCCGATCTCGAAGACCGCGTAGTCGCAGTCCTGCGGCATGCGGGCGAGCGTCAGCGGCACGCCCCAATGATTGTTGAACGACTGCGCCGAGGCGTGCACCTTGCCGACCGCCGACAGCACATGGCGCAGCGCTTCCTTGGTGGTCGTCTTGCCGGCGGAGCCGGTGACCGCGATGATCTTGGCTTTCGAGCGGGCGCGGGCCGCCACACCGAGCTTCTCGAGGGCCGCAAGCACGTCCTGCACGACGATCATCGGCGCCGTCAGCCGGCCGAGCGAGGGCAGCTTGCCCTCGGCGACGACCAGCACGGCGGCTCCCGCTTTCACCGCCGCGGTCGCGAAATCATGGCCGTCCATCGTCTCGCCCTTGATGGCGAAAAAGGCGTTTCCCGGCTCCAGGCTGCGGCTGTCGATCGAAATGCCGGTGATGCCTTCCGGCAGCGAGCCGATCGGCCTGCCGCCCATGGCTTCGACCAGCGCTTCCGACGTCCACAGCAGGCTCATGCGGCGCGCTCCTTCAGCGCATCGCGCACTTCCTCATGGTCGGAGAAGTGGAAGGTTTCGCTGCCGATAGTCTGGCCTTCCTCATGCCCCTTGCCGGCGACGATCAGCGTATCGCCGGCGCGCAGCATCGCCACCGCCTTATGGATCGCCTTGCGGCGGTCGCCGATCTCGATGGCGCCGGGCGCCGCGGCGAGAATGGCCGCGCGGATGGTCTCGGGCACTTCCGTGCGCGGATTGTCGTCGGTGACGATGACGATATCGGCGAGCCGTGTCGCGATCTCGCCCATGATCGGCCTTTTTCCCCGATCGCGGTCGCCGCCGCAGCCGAACACCACGACGACGCGGCCCGTGGTGAAAGGCCTGACCGAGGTCAGCACGTTTTCCAGCGCGTCGGGCTTGTGCGCGTAGTCGACATAGACAGGAGCGCCGGCGGCAGTGGCGCCGACAAGATCGAGCCGACCGGGAGCGCCCTTCAATTTCTCCAATGCCGCCAAGCCTTTGCCAGCGGGCGTTCCAGTCGCGATGGCAAGGCCAGCCGAGACCAGCGCGTTGGCGATCTGGAAATCGCCCGCCAAGGGCAGGTCGACCTCGTGCAGCACGCCGTCCGCCAAAATCTCGGCGCGCTGGCGATGGCGCTCATGCTCGACCCGCTTCAGCGTCAGGAAGTCGCCATGGCGACCGACGGTCAGCACTTTCAAGCCAGCCGCCTTCGCGGCTTTGATGGTCGGCTCCGACCAGGGATCGTCGGCGAAGACGATCGCCGGCGCGCCTTTCGGCAGCAGCGTGTCGAACAGGCGCAGCTTGGCGCGGTGATAATCCTCGACGGTCGGATGGTAGTCCATGTGGTCGCGACCGAGATTGGTGAAGGCGCCGGCTGCGAGTTTCACGCCATCGAGACGGCGCTGGTCGAGGCCGTGACTCGAGGCTTCCATCGAGGCGTGGGTCACACCGGCATCCGCCAGTTCCTTCAGCAACCGGTGCAGCGCCACCGGGTCGGGCGTGGTCAGCGAGCCATACTCGTTGCGGCCGGGCGCCACCACGCCGGTCGTGCCGATCGAGGCGGCGGCAAACCCCGCCTGCTCCCAAATCTGGCGGGTGAAAGCGGCGACGGATGTCTTGCCGGCGGTGCCGGTGACGGCGACCATGGTCTCAGGCTGGCCTTCGAAGAAGCGAGCGGCGGCGAGCGCCAGCGCATGGCGCGGATCATCGACGGCAAGAACCGGGATAGACAGGCCGGAAACCGCCGCGCTCTTGCCGGTGACGATCGCGGCGGCACCCCGGCTGGCGGCATCGGCGGCATAGGCCGAGCCATCGGCCTTGCTGCCGGCGAGCGCAAAGAAGACCACGCCGGGTCCTACCTGACGGGAATCGGAGGAAAGTCCGGTAACCTCCAGATCGCGGGAAGCTGTTCCCTCGACAGGCAGGATACCGGCTAGATCTTTTAGATGCATTGAGTCCCGTTCATCGCAACAAAATAGCGCGCAGTTGCCGGCGCGCCCCAAGAATCACTGATACGAAACCAGCGTTGCACCATTTTCATGGCTGAAATCTGGCTTCACGCCAAGCATGGCCGCCGAGCGCCTGATGATATTGCCGGCGATAACCCCCGCATTGTTGGCGGCAACGTCCGTCATGCCGGGCTTTTCCGGATGCGGAGCGTCGGCGATGGTGAACACCAGAAATTGCGGATCGTCCATGGGGAAGGCGGCGACGAAGGTGTTGAAGTTCAATTCCTTGGAATAACGGCCGTTGATGACCTTCTCGGCCGTTCCGGTCTTGCCGCCGACGCGGTAGCCGGGAGCCCTGGCGTTTCTGGCCGAGCCCTTCTCGGCGTTGAGCGTATAGAGATAGCGCATGCCTTCGACCGTCTTGTCGCCGACCACTCTCTTGGCCACCGCCATGGCCTCCTGTTCGCTGCGGACCAGGAATGTCGGCTCGATCAGATAGCCCTGCATCAGCGCCGCGCAGCCGACAGCGGCCTGCAGCGGCGTCGTCGACACGCCATGACCGAAGGCGATGGTGAACGAATTGACCTGTTTCCAGACCTTAGGCTCGGTCGGGCGCGCGACCTCCGGCAGTTCGGTCTGCATCCTGTCGAGAATGCCAAGGCGGTGCAGGAATTCGCGGTGCCCCTCGATGCCGACGAGCTCTGCCTCCCTGGCCGAGCCGATGTTGGACGAATAGAGGAACACCTCCGGCAGCGACAGCACGCGGTTCTTGCCGTGGAAATCGTGGATGGCCTGATGGCCGACCCGGATCGGATGCGACGCGTCGAAGCGGCTGTTCATCGTCGCCTTGCCGGAATCGAGCGCCATGGCCGAGGTGAAGCTCTTGAACGTCGAGCCCATCTCGTAGAGGCCCGCCGACATGCGGTTCAGCCGGTCCTTGTCCTGTGCGTTATACGGATTGTTCGGGTCGAAGTCCGGCACCGAGGCCATCGCCATCACTTCGCCCGTCTTGATGTTCAGCACGACAGCGCCGGCGCCCATGGCGCGATAGCGCTCCAGGCCGGCGGCGATCTCGTCGCGCACCACATGCTGGACGCGCAGATCGATCGAAAGCCTGACAGGCTTGAGGTCCTTGGCGATGGCAAGGCCCGACGCCTGCAGGTCGCTCAGCCCCTGCTCGTCGATATACTTCTCCATGCCGGAGATGCCCTGGTTGTCGATATTAGTCAGGCCAACGACATAGGACGAGGTCTCGCCGCTCGGATAGAAACGGCGCTTTTCGGTGCGGAAGCCGAGGCCGGGGACGCCCAGCGCCATGATGTCGGCCTGCTGCTTCGGTGTCAGCTGGCGCTGCAGCCAGACGAAGCCGGCGCCGCTCTTGAGCTTGCGATAGGTCTGCTCGTAGTCGATCTCCGGCAGCACGGTCGACAATTTCTCGATCGCTTCGTCGGCATCGACGATGCGCCGCGGCTCGGCAAACAGCGACGCCGTCTTGATGTCGGTTGCCAGCACTTCGCCGTTGCGGTCGACGATGTCGGGACGCGATGCGGTGACCCGGCTCTGCGGGCCGTCCGACAGGTCCGGATTCTGCAGGCCGAGATAGACAAGCCGGCCGGCAATCGTCGAATAGAGGGTGAAGAACACCGCCATCGTCATGACGATGCGGGTCCTGGCCTTTCCGCCCGTCGCTTTGCGCGCGGCGTCGACGACGATCGAGCCGTCCTCGGCGATCTTCTTCCGACGCTTTAGCAGGTCACCGATCCTTGGAAACCTGCTGATCATTGCACCGTGCTCCCCGTGACGACCGGGTCCTTGTCGCCCGCAGGTCCATTGCCGGAATTGTCGGCCATGCCGCCAAGCCGTTGCGAGGAGAGGTCCTCGATGGTCAGCGGTTTCACTGGAATGTCGTCAAGACCACCGATCTGGCGGGCGCCGACCGGTTCGAGCCCGAGCTGGCTTTTGTAGACGTCGGCAAGCTTCTGCAGCCGCGATGGCTGGGTAAGCAGGCTCCAATCCGCCTTGAGGAGATCGATCGTGTCTTCCTCGTAGCGGATCTGGGCCTGGATCTTCTGCACGGCCGCCAGTTGCTCCTCTGCCTCGCGCTTGGTCTTGTAGGTCAGGGCCGCGGCCGAGACCATGACGGCGATCAGGACTATGTCGCTGGTACGAAACACGTGCTCACCTCTCCCCCGGCCGTTCGACGGCGGGAAGCTTTGGAAGGCCGAAAATCGAAAAATCGCCCGCGCGCGCCGGGGCATCGGTGCGGATCGCCGCGCGCAGCCTCGCCGAGCGCGCTCGCGGGTTGGCCGCTGTCTCGGCCTCCCCCGGCGTCACGCCGCCGCCGGCCTTGCGGAAAGTCGTGGCGCGCTGGGGCGCGTCTGGCATGTGTCGCGAGCCGCTGGCGGCTTCGGAACGGTCGGCGATGAAGCGCTTGACGATGCGGTCTTCCAGGGAGTGGAAGGTCACGACCGCAAGCCGGCCACCGGGCTTCAGCACCCGCTCGGCCGCCAGCAGCGCCCTTGCAAGCTCGCCGAGCTCGTCATTGACGAAGATGCGCAGCGCCTGGAAGACGCGCGTGGCCGGATGGATCTTGTCCTTCGGCCCTCTCCCGATATGCGTTTCGATGGCGTCGGCGAGATCGAGCGTGCGCTCGAACGGCTTCTTCTCACGCCGGCTCTCGATCATGCGCGCGATGCGGCCGGCATGGCGCTCCTCGCCGAGAAAGCCGAAGATGCGGGCAAGGTCGCCGGCCTTGAAGGTGTTGACGACGTCGGCGGCTGAAAGCCCCGACTGCGCCATGCGCATGTCGAGCGGCCCATCGGCGCGAAAGGAAAAGCCGCGCTCCGCCTGGTCGAGCTGCATGGACGAAACGCCGATGTCGAGCACCACGCCCTCGGCGCCTTCGACATGTTGGTCCAATGTCGAGAACGGCGCCTGGACAAGCCTCAGCCGGCCGCCGGCCTGCCGCTCCAGCGCCCTGCCCGCCTCGATCGCGTCCGGGTCGCGGTCGATGGCAACGACGGAGGCGCCGCGATCGAGGATCGCGCTGGTGTAGCCGCCGGCGCCGAATGTCCCGTCGACGATCGTCTCGCCGGCCTTCGGCGCGAGCGCGTCGAGCACCTCGGCAAGGAGGACCGGAATGTGGCGGGCCGGTCCGCCAACGGCGTGATGATCATCGCCGTGGCCAGCCATCATTCCGATCGCTCCCCGGGCTTCGTCCCCTGCCGAAGCTGCAAAAGCCTGGCGCGCGCCTGCGCCCCATAGGCGGAAAGCCGTCCCGGCTCCCAGATCTGAAAGAAATTGCCGCGGCCGACAAAGGCCACCTCGTTCGAGATGCCCGTATGCTCGCGGATGAAGTCGGTCATGGTGATGCGTCCATCCTGGTCGAGCTTCAGGAATGTCCCGTCGCCGTGGCAGAAGAAGGACATATCGTCCGCCGTCTGCAGAAAGGGATCCTCCAGCGCGATCCGCTGCTCGTAGCGGTCGAGCAGGTCGAGCCCACCGACATCCATGGCGGGCAGATCCAGGCAACGCAGCGCGTAAAGCTCCGAATAGCCGCGTTTCTGAACCACCGCACGGAAATGCGCCGGAACGGAGACCCGCCCCTTCGCATCGATCCTGTTCACCGCGTTTGACAGAAATCGGTCCAATGAACGCTACAGCCGCTTCCGCCGCCGCACCCCTTCCCATGTTGTTCTCCGCGCCCTCGCCGCACTCGCGGCAAATCGCTTCATTCACCGGGGCGAAAACCGGCAAACGCGCAGCCGCCGCGGCTGCCCGATTGGCGTACGCTTCACCCTGACGCGGAACGAAAGCTTGATGATGTGAACGGGATATCATGGGGTACTATGGGCGTCAACGGGAACAGGCATCACAAACATCGGCGCCACAACCCAAAAGCGCAGGCTGAAGGCACGTCTCGTCTTTATCCTCCATTAAGCCTAACGAAGGGTTTAGAGGCCTCTGGCCCAAAAGGACGCTTCTTGCCGCGAACAGCCGCCACGCCTAGCGTCGCGGGCAACTGCATACAGCCGGAGGGATGAAGCCTGATGTCCGAAACAGCGAAGTCCCGCGCCGCGGCGCTTGCCCATTTGCGCAGCCACGATTTCGCCAAGGGCGACCCGATCCCTCTGCCGCTGACCATGGCATCGATCTTCCACACGCCGGGCGCAGAGGCCGGCTTCGATCAGTATGGCCGCTACGACAATCCGACCTGGCGCGCCGTCGAGCACGCGCTCGGCCACCTCGAAGGTGCGCAATGCGTCGCCTTTCCGTCCGGAATGGGCGCGATCTCGTCGGTGTTTTTCGCGCTGCTGAAATCAGGCGACCGCGTGCTTCTGCCGTCAGACGGCTATCACGCCACGCGCGCCATGGCCGAGCGCTTTCTCAATCCCCTCGGCATTGCCTGCGACACTAGGCCGACGCCAACCTTCCTTGACGGTGGCTTCGACGGTTATCGGCTGGTTTTTGCCGAGACGCCGTCCAATCCCCGGCTGGACATTTGCGATATCGTGGCGGTGGCCGAAGCCGTCCACGGGCAGGATGGGTTGTTGGTCGTCGACAACACGACGATGACGCCCTTCGGCCAGCGTCCGCTCGACCTCGGCGCCGACATCGTCGTCTCCGCCGACACCAAGGCGGTGAACGGTCATTCCGATGTGCTCTTCGGCCATGTCGCGAGCCGCGATGCCGACCTCATCGCCAAGGTGGCCGACTGGCGCAGCCTGGTCGGCGGCATCCCCGGCCCCTTCGAGGCTTGGCTTGTCCATCGCGGGCTGGAAACGCTGGAGGTGCGTTTCGACCGGATGTGTTCCACGGCCGAAACGATCGCGCGGCGGCTGAAGGATCACCGCGCGGTCAGCGGCCTGCGCTATCCCGGGCTCGAGGGCGATGCCTCGCACAATCTGGCCCGCGCCCAGATGGATCGCTTCGGCTTCCTGATCTCGTTCGAACTCGCCTCCGAGAAACAGGCCGAGGCGTTCATCGACAATTGCACGCTGATTGAATCGGCGACCTCTTTCGGTGGCGTGCACACGTCGGCCGAACGGCGCTCGAAGCGCGGCGACGCCGTGCCGCCCGGCTTCGTGCGCTTGTCGGTGGGTTGCGAGCCGGTCGAGGAGTTATGGCAGGCGATCGAGGCGTCGTTGGACAAAGTCACCAACTGAACGGCTAGGGTCCCAGATCCTCTGTCTCGATCCTGCGCCGGCCGTGCAGCACGCGCAGGATTTCGATCGCATCGCCGCCAATTCGATAAAACGTAAGATATTCCCCGACAACAACGTGGCGAATGCCCGGCAGGATGTCATCGCGTGGTGCGCCTGATCGTGGATGGAGAGTTAGCAAGTCCCATCGCCGCCGAAGAGTTTCCACAAAACGGATTGCGGCATTAGGATTGTGGGCGGCGATATAGTCGCCGATAACTTCGAGGTCGATCAGTGCCTGTGGAAGCAGGCGGTACTTCACTCATCAGCGCCTTTGGCTTCCGCCATCTTCGCATATCTGGCGCGCAATCGCTCCATTAAGGGGGGGCCGTCCAGCGCCGGTCCGCTATCGATCCCCTCCTGCACCATTTCCCGCAATTCCTCGACAGTGTAGCCGAGGAGGTCGCGGCGCTCCTTCCACTGCCTGAGCGCATCGCGGATCACCTCGCTCGCGGAAGCATATTCTCCGGCGGCGACCACATCGTCGACAGCCTGCGCCAGTTCCGGCGAAAGCGTGATGCTTCGTTTGTCGACCTGGCCCATGACGTGCTCCTATCCTTTCTTGGAAGGTACGATTTAATCGCACCGGCTTCAAGGATGCGTTTTGATCACGTCGAGGCGGCTGTTTCGCAGAAATGCTTGAATCGAAGGTCTCGCCCATCGGCGTAACCTCCTGATCCCGTTCAGCTATCGCGACGAGAAAAATGCCAGCTGGCCTGTAAGCCGGGTTCTGTATGGCCCTCGCCTTGCGGCGAGAACGTGGCGGCCATTCATCTTGGGCGCATGTTGCCATGCGCCTCACGCAACCTACCCGGACGGTGGGCCGGAAACAGCCCTCGAAGGTTTCCCTTCGCACCGCCCCTATTCGGTTTTGCTCCCGGTGGGGTTTGCCCTGCCGCTCCTGTTGCCAGTCGCGCGGTGGGCTCTTACCCCACCCTTTCACCCTTGCCGCGGCCGAAGCTTCGGCGGTTTGCTTTCTGTGGCACTTTCCCTGGGGTCGCCCCCGCCGGCCGTTAGCCGGCACCGTGTCTCCATGGAGCCCGGACTTTCCTCACCCGCAACCTTTCGGTTCCCGCGGGTGCGGCCGCCCGGCCAGCTGGCAAGCGCGTATAAAGGGATTCCCGCCTGAAAACGCAAACGAAAAAGCACTTAGTCCCGAATGCGCGGCGGTTTGGGGCAACGACCTGCATAAAGCGCGCGCGTTGCCCAAATCCGCCGCGTTAGCATCAGGCCGGCGAGCCCAGCGCCACCATCTGCACCTTCACCTTGCTGCAATAGGCGGCGGAGACAGGGTTCATCCGCGTCGCTCCGTGGCCGGCATTGTATTTCAGGATCGTGCCGCAGGTGGTGCCGCCGCCGAGGTCCCGCGCCATGGCGAGGTATTTCATGCCGTATTTGATGTTGGTGTCAGGATCGAACAATCCCTTGGCCGAACCGGTATAACCCATCATGCGGGCCGTCGCCGGCTTGATCTGCATCAGGCCGATCTCGCCGGCGCCGCCGACCATGTTCGGCCGGTAGTTGCTTTCGATCTTGATGACGGCCTTGGCCAGCGACACCGGCACGCCGTAGCTCGCGGCATAGCGGGCAATGATCGCCGAATATTGGCCGTCGCCCGTCGTTGAGGACGACAACGCGGGCTTCTCAGGGTGGATGGAAGCTGTCGCGGTCAGGTCGATAGTCTGCCTGTTGCGCTTCGAATTGCGCCTTGCCGTTCTTTTCGCCGCTTTGGCTGCGGCGACCTTCTCCACTTTGGTCGAGGTGGTTCTCTCGACCCTTGAACCCTTGGCGGTCGGGCTTGCCTTCGGTGCCGCGGGCGCGGCGGCGAAGCCGTTGTCTGCCCGCAAGCTCAGAGGGGCACTGTTCGCTGGATTTAAGGCAAGAGTCATCACTCCGGCAGCAACGGCTGCCGCTACAACGGTCAATCTTTGCATGTAGTCCTGTTCTGTTAGAGCTGCGCGAAGAACTTCGCGCAGTTGGGTCAACTCAACATCGGGTGTCTTGGGGGGATAGACGCCCGACAACTTGCGGGATGGGCATTTGCAGTCGGAATTGGCGGCAATGAAGGCGGCGCAATTCACTTTGAGTGACAGATTGTAATTTAAGGATCCCGGCGCGACTATTTGATGGTGGTTGCCTTTACGGAAGCCAGGAGCCGTTCCAGCGTGCGGATCGTCGAATTGTCCGCCACGCCATCCACCAGTCGCCGCCGGAAATGCCGCTGGAACGCCGCCACCACGATTTCCGTCTGCCGATCACAGACACCCGATATCTCGGCGCCATAGCCGTAGAGCGCCAGCATCGACTGCAGTGCTTCAACGTCGGCTCCGGCATCCCCGGCCTTCAGCGCGGCGCCCGCCTTTATCGGCGCCGCCGGCACGAGGTGGCCGACACCGGCCGCGAACAGCGCCTTCCAGGGGAATTTCTCGCCCGGATCGACCTTGCGGCCCGGCGCCACGTCCGAATGTGCGAGCACCCTTACAGCGGGAATGGAATGGCGCCCCGCGATACCCGCGCACAACTCGATCACGGCGCCGATCTGCCGCCGCGGGAAGGCCTTGTAGCCCAGCGTGTGCCCGGGATTGACGATCTCGATGCCGACCGAGCAGGAGTTGATGTCGGTTCGCCCGAGCCAGGAACTCTTGCCGGCATGCCAGGCGCGATCGCTCTCGCGCACCATTTGCACGATACGGCCATCCTCGTGAACGAGGTAATGCGAGGACACCTCGCTTGCCGGATCGCATAGCCACGCCTCGGCGCCGGCGCCGCTTGCCATGCCGGTATAGTGCAGCACGATCATGTCGGGCCTCAGCGTCTCGCGGCGCGGGCCGAAATTCGGCGAGACCCGGACCTCCGCACCTGGCTGGTCGGGCAGAAAACCGCTCATGCGTGCCTGAGGCCCCGCTCGATCATCTCATAGGCGGCATTGATCGCGGCGACCCTGGTCGTGGCGATCTTGATGAATTCCTGTGGCAGGCCGCGCGCGATCAACCTGTCCGGGTGATTGTCGGAGATCAGCTTGCGATAGCGTTTCCTGATCTCCTCGAACGGCTTGCCACGTTCGATGCCCAGAACGACGTAAGGATCGGCGGCGCCGAGATTGACGTGCCGCGACAGGATCGCCTCGTAATGCGCCTCGTCGATGCGAAAAATCTCGGCGATCCGATGCAGGAACTGGCCTTCCCGCTCATGGATGAGCCCATCCGCCTTGGCGATGTGGAACAATCCGTCGAGGATGTCTTCCAGCATCATGCAGTTGGCATGGCCGGAGCCGCAGAGCTGCGCCATGCGCTGGGCATAGGTCTCGAACCCAGCGACATCCTTCTTGGCGATGTCGTAAAGCCGCGCCACGTTGCGCGTCTCGCTCGGCGGCACTTCGAAGATTTCCTGGAAGGCGCGCACCTCGTCCTGGGTGACGATGCCGTCGGCCTTGGCCATCTTGGCCGACAGCGCGATCATCGCCACCGAGAAGGCCACGCGCCGGCGCAGGTCCGGATCGCCGGAAAACACGGTGCGCACGGCTTCGACGACATCCGCGACGCCCGAGGACGCCGACGACGAAACACGAGCGATGAAGTCGCCAAGGCGGTCCCAAATCGACATGCCGGCTTCATAGAGCGAACCGGGCGGTTCTATCAAGCCTGGACATTGCCGCAGGTGATCGGCGAGCTTCGGGATCGATGGGGCAAAAGGAAGGCCGGCATTGCCGGCCTTCCCTGAATCTATCGGTCGGCTCTTACTGCGCAGGCGCGGCAGGAGCCGGATTTGTTGCCGGAGCCGGTTCAGCGGGCTTCGAAGCGTCGGGCGAGGCCGGCTTCATCGGCTGCTCG
The DNA here is from genome assembly GCF_004016445.2 of Mesorhizobium sp. M2E.F.Ca.ET.219.01.1.1. Classification (GTDB taxonomy): domain Bacteria; phylum Pseudomonadota; class Alphaproteobacteria; order Rhizobiales; family Rhizobiaceae; genus Mesorhizobium. The sequence goes on along the minus strand of NZ_SADT02000001.1, from coordinate 1,237,191 downwards.
TTGGCCGGCGGATTGGTGCTCTGGGTGGTGGTCTTATCGGTGCCACTGTCGCTGCACGCCGCGACCCCCAGCAGGGCGAGCGCCGATAAAGACGCCAGAATGAGCTTCTTCATGGTATCTCTCCTTCAACAGAACGCTCACGTTTCGGTGAGCGATCGCAGGGGAAATGCATCAGCAGGCTCGCCGGTTTCGTAACGTTGCATTTCGATGTGTAACATCAACTTGCAATTGCTGGCGCCGAAATCCCGAACTAACAGAACATGCGCTCGAAGACACAGTGGATAAGCAGAATGCCGGTAGCCGCGGAAACACAGAAATGGGATTTTTGGATCGACCGCGGCGGCACCTTCACCGACATCATCGGCCGTGATCCGCAAGGCCGGCTGCACCCTCGAAAACTCTTGTCCGAGAATCCCGAGGCTTATGCGGACGCTGCCATCCAGGGCATCCGCGACCTGTTGGGTTTGAAAGCCGGCGATGCCATTTCCGCCGACGCGATCGGCGACGTCAAAATGGGTACGACCGTTGCCACCAATGCACTGCTCGAACGCAAGGGCGACCGCGTGCTGCTGCTGATCAGCAAGGGTTTTCGCGACGCATTGCGCATCGCCTATCAGGCGAGACCAGACATCTTCGCCAAGGAGATCATCCTGCCCGAGCAACTCTACGAGCGGGTGATCGAGGTCGATGAACGCGTGCGCGCCGACGGCGGCGTCGAACGTCTGCTCGACATCGCAGCCTGCCGCCCGGCGATCGAACAGGCGAAGGCCGACGGTATCGAAGCGGTCGCCATCGTCTTCATGCATGCCTGGAAATACCCCGATCACGAAAAAGCCGTGGCAAAAGTCTGCCGCAAGATCGGCTTCAGCCAGATTTCGGTCTCCCACGAGGTCTCGCCGCTCATCAAGCTGGTCGGCCGCGGCGATACCACAGTGGTGGACGCTTATCTGTCGCCGATCCTGTCTCGCTATGTGCAACGTGTGGCGGGAGAGCTGGGCGCCGGCCCGCGCCTGATGTTCATGATGTCCTCGGGCGGCCTGACCGCCGCCGACATGTTCCAGGGCAAGGACGCGCTGCTGTCCGGCCCGGCCGGCGGCGTCGTCGGCATGGTCGAGACGGCGAAGCTCGCCGGCTTCGACAAGGTCATCGGCTTCGATATGGGCGGCACCTCGACCGACGTTGCCCATTACGACGGCGACTATGAGCGCGCCTTCGACACCGAGGTCGCCGGCGTGCGCATCCGCGCGCCGATGATGCGCATCCACACCGTCGCCGCCGGCGGTGGCTCGATCCTCCATTATGAAGCCAGCCGCTTCCGCGTCGGCCCGGATTCCGCCGGCGCCAATCCCGGCCCGGCAGCCTACCGGCGCGGCGGGCCGCTCGCCGTCACCGACGCCAATGTCATGCTCGGCAAATTGCAGCCCGATTTCTTCCCGGCGATTTTCGGCGCCGGCCAGGACCAGCTGCTCGACGCCGGCATGGTTCGCGAGAAATTCGCAGCACTTGCCGCTCAGATCGGCGACGGCCGCTCGCCCGAGGCGGTCGCCGAGGGCTTTGTCACCATCGCCGTCGAGAACATGGCCAACGCCATCAAGAAGATCTCGGTACAGCGCGGCTACGACGTCACGGAATATCTCTTGAATTGCTTCGGCGGCGCCGGCGGCCAGCATGCCTGCCTGGTTGCCGATGCGCTGGGCATGGAAGCCGTGCTCATCCACCCCTTTTCGGGGCTGCTTTCGGCTTACGGCATCGGCCTGTCGTCGGTCTTCGCCTCGCGCCAGCAGGGTCTGCTGCAGCCGCTCGCCGAGGAATCCCGATCGGCGATCGAGGCTCTCATCGCGACCTTGCGTGGCGACGTCATCGGCGAACTCGGCGAGCAAGGCATTGCCGAGGACGTCGTTTCAACGAGGCCTGTCCTGCACATCCGCTATGACGGCACCGACACGGCGCTGCCGGTGAATTTCGAACACGGCTCGATCTTCCGCGCCAAGAGCGACTTCGAGGCTGCGCACAAGGCGCAGTTCGGATTCGTCTATGACGACAAGCCGATCGTCGTCGAAACCGTCGCCGTCGAAGGCATGGAAGCCGCTCGACAGGACAGGGCTGAAGCCTCCGCCCCTACCGAGCTGGCAGGAGTAGAGCCCAAGCCTTCGGAAAGCCGGCGCATCTATACCGAAGGCCGCTGGCACGAGGCCGGCGTCTACCGCCGTGAAAACCTGCGGCCATCCAACACGGTCGCCGGCCCCGCGCTGATCATCGAGCCGAACCAGACCATCGTCGTCGAGCCCGGCTGGCGCGCCGAAATCACCAGTCTCGACCACGTCGTGATCCGCCGCACGGAAAGAAAGGCACGTGCCGCGGCACTCGGCACCGAGGCCGATCCGGTGATGCTGGAGGTCTTCAACAATCTCTTCATGTCGATCGCCGAGCAGATGGGCGTGACGCTGCAGAACACCGCCTATTCGGTGAACATCAAGGAACGGCTCGATTTCTCCTGCGCCGTGTTCGACCGCCATGGCGCGCTGGTCGCCAACGCGCCGCACATGCCCGTGCATCTGGGCTCGATGGACCGTTCCGTCGAAACCATCATCCGCCTGAATTCCGGCGATATTCATCCGGGCGACGTCTTCGCGCTCAACGCGCCCTACAATGGCGGTACGCATCTGCCCGACATCACGGTGGTGACGCCTGTCTTTGACGATGCGCTGAACGAGATCCTGTTCTGGGCGGCCTCGCGCGGCCATCACGCCGATGTCGGCGGCACCGCGCCCGGCTCGATGACGCCGCTTGCGACAACGGTCGATGAGGAAGGCGTGCTGTTCGACAATTTCCGCATCGTCGATCGCGGACGCTTCCGCGAGAAGGAGCTGGAGACGCTGCTTACCGACCATCCCTACCCCGCGCGCAACCCAACTCAGAACATCGCCGACCTCAAGGCGCAGATCGCCGCCAACGAAAAGGGCGTGGCGGAACTGCGCAAGATGGTCGCGCATTTCGGCCTCGATGTCGTCGAGGCCTATATGGGCCATGTCCAGGACAACGCCGCCGAGAGCGTGCGCCGCGTGATAGAGCGGCTTCCCGACAGCGCGGCGTACGAATATCCCACCGACACCGGTCAGGTGATCAGGGTGAAGATCACCGTCGACCGGAAAAAGCGCGAGGCGACCGTCGATTTCACCGGCACCTCGCCTGTCATGAAGAACAATTTCAACGCGCCGGAGCCGGTCGCCCGCGCCGCCGTGCTCTACGCTTTCCGCGTCATGGTCGAGGACATGATCCCTATGAATGCCGGCTGCCTCAGGCCGATCAACATCGTCATCCCCGACGGCTCGATGCTGAAGCCCGCCTACCCTGCCGCTGTCGTCGCCGGTAATGTCGAGACCTCCCAGCATGTCACCAATGCGCTGTTCGGCGCGATGGGCGCCATGGGCAATGCGCAAGGCACGATGAACAACCTCACCTTCGGCAACAAGAAATACCAGTATTACGAGACGATCTGCTCCGGCTCGCCGGCCGGCCGGATGAATTCGGGCCGCGGCTTTGCCGGCACCTCCGGCGTCCACACCCATATGACCAACTCGCGCCTTACCGATCCGGAGGTGCTGGAACTGCGCTTCCCCGTCGTGCTGGAAGACTTCCACATCCGTGAAAACTCCGGCGGCAAGGGCAAGTGGAATGCCGGCGACGGCACTAGGCGCACCGTCCGCTTCCTCGAAAAGATGGAATGCGCAATCCTGTCCTCGCACCGCAACCGGCCCCCCCAGGGCCTCGACGGCGGCGGCGACGGCGAGGCCGGCTCGACCAAAGTCAGGCGCAATGACGGATCGGTCGACGTCCTGAAGGCCTGCGACCAGACCACGCTCGACGCCGGTGAAGCGGTCATCGTCACCACGCCGACGCCCGGTGGATTCGGAAAGGCTTAAGAATTCGTGACGGCCTCCCGTCAACAAGCTGTCACCTGCCTGTCATGACGCTGCGCTACCCGCTTGCGCCAACGCAAACGGGGAATCACCTTTCCATGTCGGACGTATCCGGAGAACTCGTTTACCGTCGAGGCAAGGAAGTCGGAAAGGCCGTCTACCAGAACCGGGCATTGTCGAAGGACGGCATTTCCGAGCGGCTCTTCGCCTTCCTGTTCTCCGGCCTGGTCTATCCGCAGATCTGGGAAGACCCGGATGTCGACATGGAGGCCATGCAGCTGGGCGCCGGTCACCGTGTCGTCACGATCGCCTCGGGTGGCTGCAACATTCTGGCCTACCTGACCCGCTCGCCGGCCAGGATAGACGCCGTCGATCTCAATGCCGCGCATATCGCGCTGAACCGCATGAAGCTGGAAGCGGTGCGCCATCTGCCGTCGCAGGGTGACCTGTTCCGCTTCTTCGGCGCCGCCGACACCAGCCACAATTCGGATGCCTATGATCGCTTCATCGCGCCGCATCTCGATGCGGTGAGCCGACACTACTGGGAGCGCCGCAACTGGCGCGGCCGCCGCCGCATCTCGGTCTTCGACCGCAACTTCTACCAGACCGGCCTGCTCGGCCTCTTCATCGCCATGGGTCATCGCGTCGGCAAGCTGTTCGGTGTCGACCCGGCCGGGATCATGGAGGCTGAGAACATCGGCGAGCAGCGCCGCTTCTTCAACGAGGAACTGGCGCCCGTCTTCGACAAGAAGCTGCTGCGCTGGGCGACGTCGCGCAAGGCTTCGCTGTTCGGCCTCGGCATCCCGCCGGCGCAGTACGATTCGCTGATCACCTCCGGCGACGGCTCGATGGCGAGCGTCTTGAAGGCACGGCTGGAAAAGCTCGCCTGCGACTTCCCGCTCAAGAACAATTATTTCGCCTGGCAGGCCTTCGCCCGCCGTTATCCTCAACCCGGCGAGGCAGCGCTGCCCGCCTATCTGGAACAGCGCAATTACAAGACGATCCGCGACAACATCGACCGCGTCGCCATCCATCACGCCAACCTGATCAAGTTCCTGGCCGCCAAGGACGCGGGCACCGTCGACCGCTTTGTCCTGCTCGACGCGCAGGACTGGATGACCGACGACCTGCTCAACGCGCTCTGGACCGAGATCACCCGCACGGCTTCCGTGGGTGCTCGCGTCATCTTCCGCACCGCGGCAGAACCCAGCCTGCTGCCTGGCCGGGTTTCCGGCTCGCTGCTCGACCAGTGGGCGTATGAGGCCGACGCCTCGCGCGAATTCTCGGCCATGGACCGCTCGGCGATCTATGGCGGCTTCCACCTTTACGTGAAGCGCGCCGCATGAGCACGACGGAGCTGCCGGCCAGCCATGCCGAACTGATGGACGGCGTCTATCGCTGGCAGCGCCACATCTACGACCTGACCCGCAAATACTATTTGCTCGGCCGCGACCGCCTGATCGACGGGTTGGACGTGCCGCAAGGCGGCACTGTGCTGGAACTCGGCTGCGGCACCGGCCGCAACATCGTGCTTGCCGCCCGCCGCTACCCGAACGCCCGCTTCTTCGGTCTCGACATCTCGGCCGAGATGCTGGAGACGGCGTACGCGGCCGTCGCTCGCGACGGCCTGTCCGGCAAGGTCAATCTTGCGCGCGGGGACGCCACCGATTTCGACGCCAAGGCACTCTTCGGAGTCGAGCGCTTCGACCGCGTCTTCGTCTCCTATTCGCTGTCGATGATCCCCGGTTGGGAAAAGACCGTCTCGGCCGCGCTTGCCGTGCTCGCCCCCGGCGGCTCGCTGCACGTGGTCGATTTCGGCCAGCAGGAAGGCCTGCCGCGCTGGTTCCGATCCCTCCTGCGCGGCTGGCTGCGCAAATTCCATGTTTCGCCGCGCGCCTCGCTGCGCGATGTGCTGGAATCGGAATCGCAGCGCGCCGGCACGACCTTCCGGTTCAGAACGCTTTATCGCGGCTATGCATATCTCGGCGTGATCGGATCTTCCAAATAGCAGGCGCTACTAATGCAGCTCCTTGACCAGCGCGCCGACCATCGCTTGCGGACGATAGCCGAGCTTGGCCGGCGTCAGTCCAAGCCGCACCACCACCAGCTGCTCCGAGGGAATGATCGCCACCGTCTGGCCGTCATGGCCCTCCATCCAAACTGTGTCCTTGGGCAGGCCGGCGGCGGCGCCCGCGCCGGGCTTTTCCTCATCGCCTGGTCCCTCGATCCATAGCTGACCCCTGCCGTAGACCTTCGAGGCCGGCGCAGGCTCGCGCATCCAGTCGACGAAACCGGTGGGCAGGATCTGGTTGCCGTTCCAGACGCCGCCCTGCACCAGGAACTGGCCGAAGCGTGCCCAGTCATGCGCCGTTGCATAGAGATAGGACGAGCCGACGAAGGTGCCCTGCTCGTCGGTTTCGAGCACCGCGCTATGCATGCCGAGCGGCTCGAACAGCGCGGTGCGCGGCCAGGCCAGCGCCTTGGCCTTGTCGCCGATCGCATCCTGCCACAGCCGCGACAGCATCACCGCCGTGCCGCTCGAATAGGAAAACACTTTTCCCACCTCGCCGGTCAGCGATTGGGCCGCGGCGAAACCAGCCATATCCGGCTCGAGATAGAGCATGCGCGTGACGTCGGCGACATCGCCATAATCCTCGTTGAACGCCAGCCCGCTCGACATCGCCATCATGTCGGCAAGGCTTATGGCGGCGCGGCCGTCGGCCTTCCACGCCTTGAATAGACCCTTGTTGTCGATGGCGATCTTGCCGTCCTTGACCAGCGTGCCAACGATCGCGGCATTCACCGTCTTGGTCATCGACCAGCCGAGCAGCGGCGTCTTCGCCGAAAAGCCGTCGCCATAACGCTCCGCGACGACGCGGCCGTTCTTCACCACCACGATGGCGCGCATGCCGGTGCCAGCCATCGCGGCATCGTCGACGATTTTCGCGACCTCGGGATTTTGCGAGGCATCCACGCGCTCGCCATCGGGCCAGAGCGCGTCCGCCTGCGCTGGCGTGGAGGCCGCCCCGCGCAGCGAGGTCTGCCGCGCCTTGCCGGTATCGCCGTCGGGAACCGAGGCACAGCCGACGCCATCGCGTTCCACCGCGACGCTCTTCCCCAGCACCCACAGCAGGCCGGCGGAGACAAGTCCCCTCTCCTTGTCGACGGAGACTTTCATCAGCCTGAGCAGCGGATGGCCGGGCGCCTGCACATCGACGGCCAGAACCTGGTTGGCGTCGCGGCCGGCAATGAAGACGTTCGAGCAGACGATCTTGGCCGAATAGCCGGAGCCGACCCGGATCAGTTCCGGCGGCGCGAAATAGAACCAGGCGAAGAGCGCGACCACCGCCAGGATCACGAGGCCAAGCAGCCACTTGATGAACTTCACCACAGCCCGCATCTTTTCCGCCTTTGGATTCGCCGGCTCGATTTATGTCATCGATTTGCCGCCATTGCTCCCGCAAAATCATCGGTGTCGTCGAGCATCGTCAATGGATTATCAACCATGTTCGGCGATCAACGATGGAGACGGATGATCTCGTGGGGCGATCCATCCGGCAGGGGGGCGCAGATTAGCGACCACCATCGTTAAAGGACCCATCAGCGGCCGGCTGAACCCGGCTCGGGGAATATCATGCGCCGTCTTGCGGCCATCCTGATGCTGACGCTGCTGGGCGCCTGCTCGACCGTCGACGATCTTTCGCCGTTGTCGCCATCGTCGCAGACGGTTGCCGTGCGCGCGCCCAAATTCGAGGATTCCAAGCCGCACGAATGGGACAGCGGCGCGCCGTGGAACTACGCCATCCACGGCACGGATGTCTCCAAATACCAGACCTCGGTCGACTGGCCCGCGGCCAGGGCCAGCGGCATCTCCTTCGCCTTCATCAAGGCGACGGAAGGCGGCGACCGCTTCGACGACTATTTCAACGAGCACTGGACGCGCACGAAGGCTGCCGGAATTCCGCGCGCCGCCTATCATTTCTTCTATTTCTGCACGCCGGCCGAGACCCAGGCGCGCTGGTTCATCGCCAATGTCCCGAGAGACCCGTCGGCCATGCCGCCGGTGCTCGACATGGAATGGAACCCCAAATCGCCGACCTGCAGGCTGCGCCCCGATCCAGCCACCGTGCGCAGCGAAATGACCGTCTTCCTCCAAATGGTCGAGCGCTATTACGGCAAGAAGCCGATCATCTACACCTCGCTCGACTTCTTCGACGACAACCAACTGGCGACCTTCCGCGGCTATCCGTACTGGCTGCGCTCGGTCGCAGGCCACCCGCGTGAGAAATACGGCAGCCATCCCTTCACCTTCTGGCAGTACACCGGCACCGGCATTGTGCCCGGCATGACCGGGAAGTCCGACATCAACGTCTTCAACGGCTCGGAAGCCGCCTGGAAGAAGTGGCTGCGGCAGAACACCCGTTGACATCGGCCTTCCCGCCTGCTTTTCGACACGGCGGGCGGCGAAACATGCAACCGCTGGTAATCCGGAGCGGCGCACTCGTGCGAGTGCCCGGCGTCTCCTGAGCTTTGAAATCCCCGCATGCGCCTGTCCGAGCCCGTTCCGGGGTCACGATGGGGCCATGCGCTGGTCTCGAAAGGAAAGCGATGCGATTGCGCGTTGAAATCCTGGCGGCGCTGTTTGTCGGCGTGTTTGCATTGCCCGCCGCGGCACAGGACTGCGGCGGCGATTTCGAGGCCTGGAAACAGGGCGTAGCGGCCGAAGCCAAGGCGGCCGGCGTCGGCGCCGTAGGGCTCGACGCGCTGGAGGACGCCACGATTGACGAACGGGCGCTGGCGCGCGACCGCGCCCAGGGCGTCTTCACCCAGACTTTCACCGAATTCTCCAACCGGATGATCTCGGCCTACCGCCTGAAGCAGGGCGCGGCCAACCTGAAGAAATATGCCGAAATCTTCGACCGCGCCGACAAGCAGTTCGGCGTCCAGCCGGCCGTCATCACCGCCTTCTGGGGGTTGGAGACCGACTTCGGCGCCGTGCAGGGCGACTTCCATACGCTGAATGCGCTGGTCACGCTTTCGCATGACTGCCGGCGCCCGCAGCTCTTCCGTCAGCAATTGGTGCCTCTTTTGACGCTCATCGACCGCGGCGTGCTGCCGGCCGACGTCAAGGGCGCTTGGGCCGGCGAGATCGGCCAGACGCAGATCCTGCCGACCGACTATCTGGCGCATGGCGTCGATGGCGACGGCGACGGCAAGGTCGACCTCAGGAACAGCGTGCCCGACGTCATCATGACGACCGCTAGCAAGATCCAGTCGCGCGGCTGGAAGCGCGACCAGCCCTGGGTCCAGGAAGTGCGCGTCCCCGACGAAATGCCATGGGACCAGACCGGCCGCGCCAACAAGCTGCCGCTGTCACAATGGGCTGAGTGGGGTGTCACCGAACCCAACGGCAACCCGCTCATCGACAATGGTCTGAAAGCCGGCCTAGCGCTGCCGATGGGCCGCAAGGGTCCGGCCTTCCTCACCTATGACAATTTCGACGTCTATCTGGAATGGAACCAGTCCTTCACCTATGCGCTCACCGCGGCGGTCATGGCGACGCGGTTTGCCGGCGCGCCGCAATTCGACCCGCGCACGCCCGAGCAGGGCCTGAGCGGCGACCAGATGAAGGCGCTGCAGACCAAGCTCGAAGCCAAGGGCTACGACGTCGGCACGGTCGATGGCATCCTCGGCACCAACACGCGCGAAGCGATCCGCAAGGAGCAGATGCGGCTTGGCCTGCCGGTAGATGGCTGGCCGACGCCGGAGCTGCTGGCCAAGCTGTAAGAAGAGCGAATAACCAGTAGTGAGTAGTGAGGGCGTGTCGGAGACAACGCTCCCTACTCCCTACTCTTCCTCAGTACGAAATCTATGAATGCGCGCAACGCTGGCGGCACATGCCGCCGGCTTGGATGATAAAGATAAAAACCCGGAAAGCTCGGCGACCACGTTTCGAGAAATCGGACTAACCGGCCTTGCTCGATCCATGGCTGGACTTGATAGTCGATCATGTAGGCCACGCCCGCTCCCCCGAGCGCCGCGTTGAGCATCAGTTCCGTGTCGTTCACAACAAGGCTGCCCTGGACGGCGATTTCCAGCGAGCGCCTGCCGCGAGAGAACTCTCACCGGTAGATATTACCACCGCCCGGCCATTGGAAATTGATGCAGCGATGCTGGTGCAAATCCTGCGGGTGGCGTGGAATTGAACGCCCTTCGAGATAGGCCGGAGCGGCAACCGCTGCCATTTGCAGTTCGTCGCTGAGTTTGACCGCGACCATGTCCTGTTCCAGCCGTTCGCCGAGCCGGATACCGGCATCGAATCGACCTTCGACGATATCGGTCAGCACCTCGTCGACGATGACCGTCAGAGCGATATCGGGATAAGCGACCTGGAAATCGCCAAGGATTGGTGCGACAAACCGCATCGCCGCGACGCGCGGGACATTGATACGGAGCGCGCCCGCAGGCTGATCGCGCCCGGCCTGGACTTCAGCAAGGGCGCCCTCCAGCTCGCCGAACACCAGCGCGAGTCGGGCAAACAGGGTTTCGCCGGCTGCGGTTGGCGAGACGCTGCGCGTGGTGCGATTGAGCAACCTGGCGCCGAGACGCGCCTCCAACCGACGGATCGTCTGGCTGAGTGCGGGCGGCGACACCCGCAGCCGCGCGGCGGCGCTAACGAAGCTGCCCTCTTCGACGATTGCCGAAAATGCCTTCAACTCAGCGAATTCAGAGCCGCGCATTGTGTATCCTGCGATTAATAGACCAGTCAGATAGTAGGTCATTATCCAATCGATTGCAGGTCGCTATTTCTCACCCAACGGCCACGCTACGGACAACCGGCGAAGGTGAAGGAAATCGATCATGTCTCAATCACTGCAAGGCAAAACCGCAATTGTAACCGGCAGCTCGCGCGGCATTGGCCGCGCCATCGCCGAAGGACTCGCAGCCAAGGGCGCGGCCGTCGTCGTCAACTATGTCGGCAACAACAAGGCGGCGGATGAGGTGGTGGCCGCCATCACCGACAAAGGCGGCAAGGCGGTTGCCATACAAGCCGACATTTCCGTTCTCGCCGATGTTCGCCGCCTCTTCGACGAGACCGAGCGCCGGCTGGGCAAGATCGACATCGTGGTCGCCAATGTCGGCGTCGCCGTCATCAAGCCGCTCATTGAAGCGACCGAGGCCGATTTCGACCTGGTCTTCGGCACCAACGCCAGAGGGACGTTCTTCACGCTTCAAGAGGCGGCCAAACGTGTCCGCGACGGTGGTCGCATCATCGCCGTCTCGACCGGCGGCACCAAGATGTTCTTCACCCAGACGGCGCTTTATCTCGGCAGCAAGGGCGCGGTCGAACAGTTCGTGCTCTCGCGCGAGTTGGGACCGCGAGGCGTCACCGTGAACGCGCTGTCGCCAGGCTTCACCGATACCGATCTGTTGCCGGAGCGCGATCGCGCCGTGGCCGCCGGCATGTCGCCGTTCGGCCGGATCGGTGCCCCGCGCGACGTTGCCGATGTCGCCGTCTTCCTGGCCAGCGATGAAGCGCGCTGGCTGACCGGCGAAAACATCCAGGCCGGCGGTGGCGTGGCGTAAAGGATAGGCAGTAGGCAGTAGGCAGTAGGCAGTAGGCAGTAGGCAGTAGAAAAATACCGAGGCGATATTCAAAGGGATAGGGATAATTAACGCTCTCTTCTTTCTACCTCCTACTGCCTACTTCCTAATCCGCCATCGTCTCCAAACTCGCGAACCCCTGCGGCGCGTCGCCCTCGTCGAACGGCGTCGTCACTTCCACGAAGGTGTCGGGGAAGAAACCGTTGAAGCGGGTTCTCAGCGACAGTGAGTAGGCGCCGATATGGCCGATCTCGATCCAGTCGCCGGTGTCGACCGTTTCCGGCAGCCAGAATGGCCTGGACAGGATGTCGACGGAATCGCAGGTTGCGCCGCAGACCTTGAACGGCACGATGTTTTTTTCCGCGCCATTGCGCGTGCGGATCGCCGGATCCGGGATGAATCGGGCCGGCAACGTGATCTTGCCGGTCCATGAATCCGACAGCGATGCCCAGATGCCGTCATTGATGTAGAGCCGCTTGCCCTTGCGCAGCAGCACCCGCACGATCAGCGATAGGCAGCGCGCCACGATCACGCGGCCGGGCTCCGCCACCAGCGGCATCTGGTCGAACTGGTACTCCTTCAGGTCGCCGGCAAGCCGCGACATCAGCTGGCCGAGCGACGGCATCTCGACCAGCTTGCGGTTCGGATCGTGGCCGTATTCAGCGGGGAAGCCGCCGCCGACATCGAGCCCGGCGATGTCGAAGGTCAGGCGGTTGCGCACCCAGTCGGCCGAAGCGAGCGCTCGCTCATAGGTGTCGGGATCCTCGATCTGGCTGCCGACATGGAAGCAGAGCCCCACTTTGTAGCCGGTGCGGTTGAGGCGCTCGGCAAGCTCGACCGCGTTGGCCGGCCCGGCGCCGAATTTCTTCGACAATTCGTAAGCCGCATGACCCTTGGTCTGGATGCGCACGAAGACGGTGATGGCGCCCGGGTCGATATCGAGCGCCCGCACCACGCGCGTCAGCTTGGTGATCTCGTCCTCATGGTCGAGCGAGATCACCCGGATGCCGTATTTCTCCAGCGCCAGCTTGATGTCCGACTGCGCCTTGACCGGGTGCATGTAGAGCATCTCGGCATCCGCCGAGACCGCGCGCACGGCGGCGAACTCTCCCGGCGAGGCGACGTCGAAAGTGCTGACGCCGGCTTCCACCAGCGTCCTCAGCACGATCTGCTCGCCATTGGTCTTCACCGCATAAGCGGTCTTGCCGGGAAACATGCCCATGAACTGCAGCGCATCCGCCTTCAGCACCTGCGGGCGAAAACAGTAGACCGGATCGTCGGGACGAAGCGCCAGTGCCGCGTCACGGGCATTTTCGAATCGCTGCATGGACGAATCCTCAGGTCTGGAGCGCGCACAATTAATCCTAGCTAGCCGCCAAAGAAAACAGTTCTGTGTCTGGCGACCCGGAGCGGCCGGCTGCACATTTTGCCAACGCTAAACCACCAGTCAGGTTTCGGGTGGCCCTTGCCTGCGAACGCATTATCGGTTGGTGAGGTGTGAAGGCTGAGATTGCGATCAGCCTGGGGAGGAAAGACATGTCGATTACGGCCGCCGCCGCGCCAACGCGCGGACCGATGACGCTCAAGGATTGGGCGCAGCTTCTCCTGCTCGGCGCGATCTGGGGCGGCTCGTTCTTCTTTGCCCGCATTGCCGTGGCAGAGATCCATCCTCTGGCGCTGGTGCTGTTCCGCGTCGCCATCGCAGCGGCAGCACTCCAGCTCTATCTGGCGATCCGCGGCCCATCCTTTCGTCTCGCCTTCCCGCATGCCGGCCTGTTCTTCCTGCTGGCGCTCACCAACAATGTCGTGCCCTTCTCGCTGATCTTCGCCGGCCAGACTGAGCTCGGCGCCGGCGTCGCCTCGGTGCTCAACGCCACGACGCCGTTCTGGACGCTGGTGCTCGCCAATGCGCTCACAACCGACGAGAAGCTGTCCTGGAACAAGCTGGCCGGCATCGCGCTTGGCGTAGCCGGCACCGCGGTGATGATCGGCCCGGGCCTGCTTGCCGGGCTGGGCGGGCCGGTCTGGGCCAAGTTCGCGCTGATCGGCGCCTCGGTGTCCTATGCGATCGCCTTGATGATCGCGCGCCGCTTCAAGGGCGTGCCCTCGCCGGTCATCGCAACCGGGCAACTGACCGCCTCGACCATCATCATGATCCCTATCGTGCTCATTGCCTATGGGCCGACGGGCTTGTTCTCGGCCTCGCCGCCGGTCTGGGCCGCGGTGCTGGGGCTGGCGCTGCTGTCCACCGCCTTCGCGTATATCCTGTATTTCAACCTCGTCGCCTCGGCCGGCGCCACCAATGCCTCGCTGGTCACCTTGATCGTGCCGGTCAGCGCGGTTCTGCTCGGCTTTCTCTTCCTTGGCGAACGGCTTGCGCTGTTCGAAATCTGTGGCATGGCGCTGATCGGACTCGGCTTGATCACCATCGACGGACGGCTGTTCGGCCGATGGTAGCGGTGTCATGCCACATCACCGCCACAATTTATTCACAACCGCGGAGCCGGCTTTTGCCGAAGAGTTTCAACGGCTAACGGCAAATTCGAAGTCGCAAATTCCACAATCATGTCGCAATGCAGCACGTTTTCCGCTTGCCTGTGGCACAAATGACCCTAGACTCCTGCCATAGCTCTGAAGAGGAGGCTATGGCATGGGACTGACGAGGCCAATCAACGCTTTGATGATTTGTGCCGCATTCGCATTCATCGGTGCCCTTATCATAGGCGTTCTTCCCTGACCCGCCAAAGCCGGGAAGACCAGCACCGAGAGTAGTCCAACAGTTCGAAAAGGCCGGGTTCTAAGCCGGCCTTTTCCATCACAGCCTGACCTCGCTCGCAGCCTGCCTCATGCCGCGGCCGAACCAGCCGCCGCCTCCGCCTCATGCGAACGGATGCCGATCATGTGGCAGACGGCAAAGACGAGGTCGGCACGGTTCATCGTGTAGAAATGGAAGTCGCCGACGCCGCGCTCGACAAGGTCGAGCACCTGCTCGGCCGCCACGGCCGAGGCGACCAGCGCATGCGTCTGCGGGTCGTTCTCCAGCCCCTCGAAACGCTCGGCCAGCCATGCCGGCACCAGCGCCCCGCAGCGCGACGAGAAATTGGCGACCTGCGTGAAATTATGCACCGGCAGGATGCCGGGCACGATCGGGATGTAGATGCCGGCGCGGCGCGCCCGCTCGACATAGCGCTCATAAAGGTCGTTGTCGAAGAAGAACTGGGTGATCGCCCGCGTCGCGCCATTGTCGACCTTGCGCTTCAGCATGTCGATGTCGGTGGCGAAATCCGGGCTCTCCGGATGCTTTTCCGGATAGGCCGAGACCGAGATGTCGAAATCGCCGACGCTCTTCAGCGCGCCGACCAGTTCGGCGCCGTTGGCGTAGCCGTCCGGATGCGGCCTGTAGACGGTCCCGACGCCTGCGGCCGGATCGCCGCGCAGCGCGACGAAACGGGTGACGCCAAAGTCGACGAATTCCCGGATGACGGCGTCGACCTGGTCACGCGCCGCGTCGACGCAGGTCATATGCGCCGCCGGCGTCAGCGACGTCTCGTTGAGGATGCGCTTGACCGTGCGCGCCGTGCGCTCGCGGGTCGAGCCGCCGGCGCCATAGGTCACGGAGACGAATTTCGGCTTGAGCGGCTCCAGCCGGGTGACCGTATCCCACAACCTTGCTTCCATCTCGTCATTCTTCGGCGGGAAGAACTCGAACGACACCCGGACCTTGTCGCCGATGTCGGGGCGGCGGGAAAAGCGGAACTGGTTCATCAGGCTGTTTCCCTCACTGGCAAGGAATCGTTGGACGGATCGGCGATCTGCAGGCGGCGGTCGCGGCCGAGCCAGAGTTTTACGGTGAGCCTTGCCTCATTGCCGCCGCGCGGCTCGAATTCCTGGCTGTCCTCCAGGTCGAGGCCGGCCTCGGCGAACCAGTCGGACATCTGCCTGTCGGAGAAGCCGAGCCGCATATGGGCGTGCTGGTCGCGCAGGAACTCGAGATTATGCGGCGCGAAGTCGACGACGATCAGCCGGCCCGAGGGGCGCAGCAGCCGCGCCGCTTCGGCGATGGCCCGCGCCGGATCGTCGAGATAATGCAGCACCTGGTGGATGGTGACGAGATCGAAGGCATTGCGCTCGACCGGCGGTGAGAAAATGTCGCCCTGGCGAACCTGCGCATTGGCGATGCCGGCCTTGTCGAGATTGGCGCGCGCCACCGTCAGCATCTCGCGCGACATGTCGATGCCGACGCCGCGCCGGTAGAGCGGCGCGAAGATTTCGAGCAGCCTGCCCGTGCCGGTGCCGAGGTCGAGCATCGATTGGAACGGCCGCTTGCCGACGAGCTTGATGAGTGCGGCTTCCACCGCGCGGTCCGGCGCATGCAGCGAGCGGATACGATCCCAGCTTGCGGCGTTCTCGGAGAAATATTCGGCGGCCCGGTCCTGCCGCTTGCGCTTCACCGCCGCCAACCGCTCCAGATCGCGCACCACCTGCGGGTCGCTTTCGCTGATGCCTGAGACGAGGCGCTGCACGAAATCGCGCGAATTATCCGTATCGGTCAGCCGGAAGAAGGCCCAGGACCCTTCCTGGTAGCGGCCGATCAGCCCGGCATCGAGCAGCAGCTTCAGATGGCGCGAGACGCGGGGCTGCGACTGTCCGAGGATCTCGGTGAGATCAGAGACAGTGAGATCGCCCCGCGACAGCAGCACAAGGATGCGCAGCCGGCTGGATTCGGCCGCCGCCTTCAATGTATCTACCATTGTATCGAGCGAGACATGCATGAGCGGGCTCTCGTTGAAAGATATAAAGATATGTTTATGTCGATTTTGAAACCCTGGCAAGCGCTATGTCGCTTCCGGACAAGAAAATGGCGCAGCCGTGATCCGCGCCTGGCAGACGGTTCTTGCGCGGAGTGAAGAGGATGTTCGAGATGCGCGAAGGTGAAACGCTGCTTGCAGCCGATCCGGCGGGGTTGGGGCCGGACGGCCATGTCGTCTTTATCGGCCGCATCGTCTCGCCCTGGATCAGTCGCGAGGACTGCCCCAAGAACATGCGCGCCGCCCGCGAATCCGGGCGAACCGCGGAAGTTCTGATCGACCAACCCTATCGCCCGGGCCTGCAAAACCTGGAACGCACCAGCCACGTCGTCATCCTGTCCTGGCTGCATCACGCGCCGCGCAATCTGATCGTGCAAAAGCCGCGCCATGCATCTGAACCGAAAGGCGTTTTCTCGCTGCGCTCCCCTGCCCGGCCGAACCCCGTCGGCCTGCATGTGGCGAAGCTGGTCGCGCTCGACATCGAGGCCGGCCGGATCGAGATCGACGCCATCGACGTGCTCGACGCCACGCCGGTTATCGACATCAAGCCCTACTACGCTTCGACCGATGCCTTCCCCGAAGCAACCATCGTCGGGCGCGACGACAAATGAGCGCTCCCACCGGCCGCCGCCGCGCCATCGCCAAGGCGCTGACCGCGCTTTTGCCGCTTGCGCCTTATGCCGACATGGAAAAGATTCGCGCCGACGCCGGTTCCGTGCACATGAAGACTCTGCCGCCGACGATCGCGGTGTGGCTTGCAACCATCGCCCATGTCCGTCACGCTCATACCGACTATGAAAAGCTGCTAGCCGAAGGCTACGACCGGGATTCGGCGCGTTTCTTCGTCATCGAACAGACCAATGTGGTGCTCACCCGCTGGCGCGCGACACGGTTGCTGGAGGAAGACGACGAGGACGAATGAGGCCAAGCAGCGCTGCCTGCCTGGCTCTACTGCATCCGCAACCGGACGCTAGCCTGCCTCGCCGGAACGCACGAGGAGGAATGAAATGAGCCAGGCCGCCGTCACGCCAGCCAAACCGTTCCCCTTTCTCTCCGAACGCCATCTCGACCCGCACGCCTATCCGGACGGCGTGGCCTTCCTCGACGGGCAATATCTGCCGATGTCCCAGGCCAAGATCTCGGTGCTGGACTGGGGCTTTCTGCATTCGGACGCCACCTACGACACGGTCCATGTCTGGGACGGCCGCTTCTTCCGCCTCGACCTGCATCTCGACCGGTTCTTCGGCGGGCTGGAGAAACTGCGCATGACGATCCCGTTCGATCGCGATGGCGTCGCGGGGATTCTCCACAATTGCGTCGCGCTCTCCGGCCACCGCGCGGCTTACGTCGAGATGCTGTGCACGCGCGGCGCCTCGCCGACCTTCAGCCGCGACCCGCGCCAGGCGATCAACCGGTTCATGGCGTTCGCCGTCCCCTTCGGCTCGGTCGCCAGTGCCGAGCAGTTGCGGAGCGGCCTTCATGTCGCGATCAGCGACAAGGTGCGCATTCCGCCGGCCTCGATCGATCCGTCGATCAAGAACTACCACTGGCTCGATCTCGTCCGCGGCCTTTACGACGCCTATGACCGTGGCGCCGACACCGCGCTGATCCTCGACTTCAACGGCAATGTCGCCGAAGGCCCGGGCTTCAACGTCTTCTGCGTCAAGGACGGCAAGCTGTCGACACCCGCCGTCGGCGTGCTGCCCGGCATCACGCGCCGCACTGTGTTCGACCTGTGCGCCGAGGCTGGCCTTTCGGCGATCGCGACCGAAGTCAGCGTAGCCTCGCTGAAAGAGGCGGACGAGGTCTTCATCACCTCGACCGCCGGTGGCATCATGCCGGTCACCAAGATCGACGGCGCGCCCGTCGCTAATGGCAAGGTCGGCGCGACAACCGAGCGCCTGATGGCGCTCTATTGGAAGAGGCATGAGGACCCGGCCTGGTCGAGCGCGGTGCGCTACCCCTGACGGGCCAGCCAAATAAATCCGGCGGCGCCTCTGGAAAATCGCCGAAAGCGCCGTACATGCAGCAAGCGGAGTAACCTCCGCTTATATCCGGAATACATCGCCCCTAAGGCAATCCCAGGAACAGCGCATAGCCGTTTTCCGTCCGGAATTGCGCAAAACAAACACTTGGAGTGCCCGGCGATCCTGAGAGGCGCCGCCCGCTCCAAGGGCAAGGATCACACATCATGACTGATAAGGTTTGGTTCATCACCGGATCGTCGAAGGGCTTCGGCCGCGTCTGGGCCGAGGCCGCGCTCGCTCGCGGCGATCGCGTCGCCGCCACTGCCCGCGACGCCGGGACGCTTGCAGATCTCGTCGAGAAATATGGCGACAACATCGCCGCCTTGAAGCTCGACGTGACCGACAAAAAGGCTGTCGAAGCCGCGATCGCCGAGGCGCACAAGCGCTTCGGGCGGCTCGACGTCGTTATCAACAATGCCGGCTACGGGCATTTCGGCGCCATCGAGGAGGTCACCGAGCAGGAGGCGCGCGACCAGATCGAGACCAACGTCTTCGGCGCGCTTTGGGTGACGCAGGCGGCGCTTCCCATCATGCGGGCACAGCGCTCCGGTCACATCATCCAGATCTCGTCGATCGGCGGCGTCAACGCCTTTGCCTCCATCGGCCTCTACCACGCCTCGAAATGGGCGCTGGAAGCCTTCAGCCAGTCGCTCAGCCTGGAAGTCGCCGGTTTCGGTATTCACGTCACCCTGGTCGAGCCGGGCGGCTTCTCGACCGATTGGGCCGGGCCGTCGGCCAAGGTCTCCAAGCCGATGGACGTCTATGATCCGGTCCGCGCCGCGATGGCGGAGCGCCGCAGCCGCTCGGTCGCCGGCGATCCGGAAGCGACCGGCCCGGCAATGCTGGCCATCGTCGATGCCGCCGAGCCGCCGCTCCGGGTCTTCTTCGGCGACGCCGGCCTGCCGATGATCAAGCAGGAATACGCCAATCGCATCGCCACCTGGGAAAAGTGGGATGATGTTTCGGTCATGGCGCAAGGCGCCAACAAGAACCGTAAGGCAGCCTAATCCCAAAAACACTCGGCCATGTCGCCTTGCGCGGCATGGCCTCCCGTCACCGATAGATCCACTGCTCCGGCACCCGCACGGAAATCTCTTCGCCGACGGTGATCGTGCCCGGCTTTTCGACCCACGCGACCAGGCCGCGTAGCCGTTTCGCCTCCTTCGGGAAGAGCAGCGCGGTGGCGTCGGGATCCGCGGCGCCGACGTGCTCGGCGATCGACTGTCCGGCAAAGCGGCAGGGCTTGTTCTGGCCGTCGACCTTGAGCGTCGCGCCACCCTTGAAGAACATCAGCGAGCCGGCCGGCAGCATCGAAAGATGCGGCACGCCATCGATCACCAGATTGGCGCCGATCCATTCCGGCCTGATTTCCGCGAGGCCCATGCGCTGCGCGACAATGGTGAGCTCGTCCGCTGCGACAAGCGACAATTGTCGCTCGTTGCGCATCTCGGTGCCGCGCGGATACCAGGGCTCGCGCCCGCCTGAATGCCGCGTCGTCCCGCCATGGAAGTCGCCGGCGATGCCATCGAAGCCAAGCCGCAGTTCATCGACCGCCCTCGTCTCGAAATGATCGTGCGGGGCGGCATAGAGCGCCGCCGCCTTGGCCGTCAGCTTGCGGCCCGGCACGATTTCCACCGCCGGTTCCGCCACGGGAAAAAGTTCGAGGTTCGTTCCCTGCATGCCGTTGGTCTAAAGGTGCCGGAGAATGCGGTCCAGTCGAAAGCGCTGATGATCCGATCACGCCGCTTGATGGCGATCACGATCTTCTTACCGCAAATCGCTTTCGCCAACCTCTGCGAACCGCAATGCTGCCGCGCCGGCGGCATAGACGACTGCGCGCGCAACCGGGAAGGTTCGATCATGCAGGTTGGACACGCAATCGCGGCGCTTTGGCTGTTCTGGGTGGTATCCTGGGTGCTTGCCGCTGCCTGGGCGGATCCGGCGCAAAAGCGCGCCGATCTCAAGTCGGAGGCGCGCTATCGTGTCCTTTGGCTGGCCGGCACCGTGCTGCTGTTCGTGCCGGCGCACGGCTATGCCGGCCGGCTGCGGCTCTGGACGCCGACGCTCGCCGAGGCCTGGATCTGCGTTGCCCTGATCGCGATCGGCATCGCCTTCGCATGGTGGGCGCGCCTGCATCTTGGCCGGCTGTGGTCGGCCAACGTCACCGCCAAGGCCGATCATCGCGTGGTCGATACCGGCCCTTATAGCCTCGTCCGCCACCCGATCTACAGCGGCCTGCTGCTGTCGATACTCGCCACCATGGCGGTCAAGGGCACGGTCTGGGGCGTTGCCGGCGCGGCGCTGCTGCTTGTCGGCGTTGTCGTCAAGGCGAGGCTGGAAGAAAGCTTCCTGCGCGGCGAGCTCGGCCCAGCCTACGACGATTACGCCAGGCGCGTGCCGATGCTGGTGCCGTTCGCGCCAGCGTGAAGGCCGGCTACAGCATTCTCAGCAAGGCGCCACCAATCGAATAGCCGGCGCCGAAGGCGCAGATCAGGCCGAAATCGCCGGCCTTCATGTCGGCATGGTTCTCCGACAGCGCCACGATCGCGCCGGCGCCGGCCGTGTTGCCGAGCCGCTCCAGCACCATCGGCGCGCGATCGTGATCGACATCGTGGCCGAAGGACAATTTCAGGATCATCGCATTCATGCGCGCATTGGCCTGATGCAGCCAGAACCGGCGGATCCCCTGCGGCGTCAGCCCATGCTCGGCCAGGAACTCGACGATGAACTTTTGGCCGGCGACGGTGACTTCCTTGAACACCTTGTTGCCGACCTGCTTGATGAGATTGCCTTCCAGGTTGATCATGTAGGGATCGTCCTGGGCGGTGCGCGTGTGATAGCCGAGATTGGTGCGGATGTTGTTCGACATCTGCGTCCAGGTGCGCGTGTCGAGCACCTCGAAACGCCCCGGCCGCTTTTCGCCCTGCGCCAGCCCCTCGACGACCATGGCGACCGAGGCGTCGCCGAAGATGAAATGCGTCTGCCGGTCGCGGAAGTTGAGATGGCCGGTGATGATTTCCGGCGTCGACACCAGGACGCGCTTGTGCGCCCCTGCCCTCACCAGGTTGACGGCGACATGCAGCGCGGCTGCGGCCGAAGAGCAGCCCAACCCCATGTCGAAGCCGGCGCCCTTGGTGCCGAGCGCTTCCTGCATCTCGATGGCGATGGCCGGATAGGGCCGCTGGTGATGCGAGGCCGAGCAGATGACCAGATCGATGTCCGACCCGTCGACCCCGGCATGGGCAAGCGCTTTCCTGGCCGAGGCAATGCCGAACTCAGCCTCCAGCGACAGCGCGTCGTCCGGCCGCGCCGGAATGCGCGGCGTCATGCGGGTCGGGTCGAGAATGCCCTCGCGCTCGATGACATGGCGGCTCTTCACGCCCGAGGCATGCACGATGAAGTCGCTGTCCGATTTTTGCAAAAGCGTTTCGCCGGTGTTGGCGCGGCGCGCATTCTCGGTGTCAACCCAGCTGTTGAAGCTGGCGACCAGCTCTTCATTGGTGATGACGGGTTCAGGGATTTCGGCGCCGATGCCGCTGATGATCACGCGATGCATGTTCGATCCGTCTAGAGCAATTCCAGGAAAAGTGGGGACCGGTTTTCCGTTCGGAATTGCGTTGAACAAATGCCCCGGCGTAACGGGCCTGATGTGGGCGCGGAAATGGCCTGGCGCAACCCTTGTCGCATTTGGCCGGTTTATGCCAGCTTAAATCGACAACCCTCGCTGGCATCGCGGCGAAACGCGATAGCCGGAATTTGCTCAGGCGCGTTTGGCGACGATGAAAATCCGCGGGAAGCGCAGCAGCACCTTGCCATTCGCCGTCTTCGGATAGGCCTTGGCGATCTTGGCGGTATAGCTGTCGAGGAACAGCTTCTTCTCATCCGGGTCGAGCGGATCGAGGAAGGGCTTCAGCCCTGTCGACTTGACCCATTCGACGATCGCTTCGGCGTCGGCCAGCGGATGATTGTAAATCGTGTGCCAGATGTCGAGCCGGTCGGCGAGCGGCGACAACAGATCGTAGTAGAACGACACCGGCGGCAGCGGCCCGCGCGCGGCGCCCTTGAGCTTGGCCGCGAACGGCACTTCGGCCGCCGTCTCGCGCATCAGTTGGTGCGAGGGCTCGCCCAAATTGTCGGGCATCTGGATGGCCAGGGCGCCGCCCGGCGCCAGAAGCCCCATTAGCCGCTGGAACACCGCCGGGTGTTCCGGCAGCCACTGGAAGACGGCGTTGGCGAAGATGACATCGACGGGATGCTCTGGCTGCCATGCGGCGGCATCCGCCAGCTCGAAATTGACGTTCGGCAGCCGCGCCCTCGCCTTCTCGATCATGTCGGGCGAGGTGTCGAAGCCGCTGACCCGGGCATCCGGCCAGCGCGCGACCAGAAGCTCGGTCGAGTTGCCCGGACCGCAGCCGATATCGACGACACGGCGCGGAAAATCGACCGGCACCTGCGCCACGAGATCGCGCGCGGGCCGCGTGCGCTCATCCTCGAACTTCAGATATTGGGCGGCGGACCAGTCAGCCATGTGAGAACCTCGCCCTGTTCGCCGCTCCTTCGGACCTTATGCTACCGCGTCAGCCGCTTGTGCGTCATGCGGTGCGGGGTCGCCGCTTCGGCGCCCAGGCGCCGCAGCTTGTCCTTCTCGTATTCCTCGAAATTGCCCTCGAACCATTCGACATGCGCGTCGCCCTCGAAGGCGAGCATGTGGGTGGCCATGCGGTCAAGGAACATGCGGTCGTGGCTGATGATGACGGCGCAGCCGGCATAGGCTTCGAGCGCGTCTTCCAGCGCGCCCAGCGTTTCGGTGTCGAGGTCGTTGGTCGGTTCGTCGAGCAGCAGCACATTGCCGCCGCCCTTCAGCATCTTGGCCAGATGCACGCGGTTGCGCTGGCCGCCCGACAGGTTGCCGACCTTCTGCTGTTGGTCGCCACCACGGAAGTTGAAGGACGAGCAGTAGGCGCGGCTGTTGACCTCGTGCTTGCCGAGCTTGATGACCTCGGCGCCGCCGGAGATTTCTTCCCAAACCGTCTTGTTCGGATCGAGCGCGTCACGGCTCTGGTCGACATAGCCAAGCCGCACCGTCTCGCCCTTGCGGATCGTGCCGGCATCCGGCGTCTCCTGGCCGGTGATCATTTTGAACAGCGTCGTCTTGCCGGCGCCGTTCGGGCCGATGACGCCGACAATGCCGCCCGGCGGCAGCCGGAACGACAGGTTCTCGATCAAGAGCTCGTCGCCAAAACCCTTGTTGAGGCCTTCGACCTCGATGACGACATTGCCGAGGCGCTCGCTCGCCGGGATGACGATCTGCGTGTCGGTCGGCTTGCGGTTCTGCGACTGCTCGACCAATTCCTCATAGGCCTTGATGCGCGCCTTCGACTTGGTCTGGCGCGCCTTCGGCGAAGACTGGATCCACTCGCGCTCGCGCCAGATCGACTTCTGGCGCGCGTCGTCCTCGCGGCCTTCCTGGATCAGGCGCTTGGCCTTGGCGTCGAGATATTTGGTGTAGTTGCCCTCGTAGGGGATGCCGCGGCCGCGATCGAGCTCGAGGATCCAGCCGGTGACGTTGTCGAGGAAGTAGCGGTCGTGGGTGATGATCAGCACCGAGCCCGGATAGTCGCGCAGGTGCTTTTCCAGCCATTGCGTGGTTTCGGCGTCGAGATGGTTGGTCGGTTCGTCGAGCAGCAGGAGGTCGGGCTGTTCGAGCAGCAGCCGGCACAGCGCCACGCGCCGGCGCTCACCGCCCGACAGGTTGGTCACCTCGGAATCCGGCGGCGGGCACTGCAGCGCGTCCATCGCCATCTCGACCTGCTGCTCGAGGTCCCACAGATTGAGGCGGTCGATCTCGTCCTGGAGCTTGGCCGACTCGTCCGCCGTCTCGTCGGAATAATTCATCATCAGCTCGTTGTAGCGCTCGATGATGGCGGTCTTCCGGGCAACGCCGTCCATGACGTTTTCACGCACGGTCTTGGTGTTGTCGAGCTGCGGCTCCTGCGCCAGGTAGCCGACGGTGGCGCCCTCGGCCAGCCACGCCTCGCCCTGGAACTCCTTGTCGAGCCCGGCCATGATGCGCAGGATCGTCGACTTGCCCGAGCCGTTGGGGCCAAGGATGCCGATCTTGGCGTCCGGATAGAAGGACAGGTGAACGTTATCGAGCACCTTCTTGGTGCCGTAGGCCTTCGACAGGCCTGACATGTGATAGATGAACTGGCGAGCCACGCGCGCTTTCCCTGGAAACTAGTTGTCAAGGTGATGGGGGTTGCGCGCTATGTAGGCGATGAAGCGCCGAACGGCAATCGCTTTCGGCGCCACGGCGGCCAAACGGTGCGCATTCTGCGGTTTGCGCCGCCAGTTCGTCGATCCAGGTCCGTCAACAGCTTTTCGCTGCTCCGCGATCGCGCGAAAGATGCGGCTAACCATTCGCCTTCAAAACGATGCTA
The DNA here is from genome assembly GCF_004016445.2 of Mesorhizobium sp. M2E.F.Ca.ET.219.01.1.1. Taxonomy (GTDB): domain Bacteria; phylum Pseudomonadota; class Alphaproteobacteria; order Rhizobiales; family Rhizobiaceae; genus Mesorhizobium. Next base: position 1,212,391 of record NZ_SADT02000001.1, on the reverse strand, counting down.
GATTGGGAAATCGCGGCCAAGCCGCGATTTCGGGGAAGAACGGCCGTCCAAAGAACTCCAACCTACTGGAATCCGATCGCGTCGACCGTGCCTTTCGGACAACCGGCCTTGCCTGTCGGCGCGGACGCCATCAAGAGATCGGCAAGCTTGCTGTCGGGTCCGATCGGGCCTGACAGGCCGAGCGTGATCTCGCCGATCAGGCGCCGGCCGCTCGACGGGTCGACCAGGCAGGACACGCGCACGCGGTCGCCGGCGCCGGCGCCGAAGGCCGCGTTGAAGGCACTGCGGATCTGATCCGAGGTCAGTTGCTTGCCGATGTTCTTGGTGAAGAGATCGCGCACCGCCGAGGCGTTCACCGCCCGCATCAGGTTGAGCGCGTCGGAGAAATACTCCTGCTGGCTTTTGCCGTAGCAGGTGCCGTGCTTGATCCATTCGTGCCGCTCCAGCTTGGAGGCCGTGCCAGGCATCACCTGGTCGAGCTCGGCGCGCGTGTTCGCATCGAGCTTTACCGGCGGCAAATCTCCCCAATGCGCCGGATTGTCATTGGCTTTGTCGGCCGCCGGCACCTGGCAATAGAAATTGCCGTTAGGCTGCGGCCACAGGCCGTGCAGCGTGAAGTGCGAGGCATCGAACTCGGTCGGGTTCTGCGCCTTGCATTCGGGCTTGCTTGCCTTGGTCTCGCAGAAGGCCGGCTGCCAGCTCAGCGCAAAGACATATTCAGGTTTTCCGGAGGCTGACGACGGCTTGGCCTGACCGGCAGGCGCCGGGGTCGTCGCCGCGCTGCCGCCGGTGACATGGCCGCAGCTGATCTTCACCCAGCGCCGCTCGGGGTCGGCGCCCGGCACCTGGATGAGGTAGTGGGTGGGCTCGTCCTTGTTGCCGGCAAGTAGCTCATAGCTCTTGCCCGTCTCGGTCGAGATGTTGCCGGGGCTCTTGCCGCTCTTGATGGCCTGCGTCGCCGGACAGGCGCTGTCGGCCACGAAAGTACCGCTCATCTTGACGTCGGCATTAGCCGCGCCGGCGCCGGCGAGAGCCAGCACCATCGAACCCCACAATACCCAAACCCGCATCCCGCTCTCCCGGCGATCATTGAACCGTATTGGATTCGTCACACTAGAACAGGCGACGTGTCAGAATTGCGATCTTTTTCATCGTGCGAAAGAACAATCCCCAACTGAGCGCACCATCCGCGTGCTCGCAAGCGCGCTCGTCCACTTGACGCCGGCAAAGCCCTCGCCCAACAGTCGCCGAGGGAGCGAGACATGCCATTCGATAAACAGACCAGGCTGGCCTCACCGACCGGGGCCGAGCTCAACCTCTATGTGAAACACGCGCAGGCGAAGCCACGCGCCGTGGTCCAGATAAATCACGGCCTGGCCGAGCATGCGGCGCGCTATGCCCGCTTCGCCGACTACCTCGCGCCGCGCGGCTTCCAGGTCTACGCCCATGACCATCGCGGCCATGGCGCGACGAAGGCACCCGACGCGCCGCTCGGCAAGTTCGCCGACAGCGGCGGCATCGCCAAGGTGATCGCCGATGTCGACGCGGTGCACGACCTGATCGCGGCCGAGCATCCGGGCTTGCCGGTGATCGTTTTTGGACATTCGCTCGGCGCCTCGATAGCGCTCAACTTCGTGCTGCGCCATTCGCAACGCGTCCATGCCGCCGCTATCTGGAACGGCAATTTCTCGCAAGGGCTTCTCGGCCAATTGGCGCAGCTCATCCTGGGCTGGGAACGGATGCGGCTGGGCTCCGATGTGCCGTCGCGCCTTCTGCCCAAGCTCACCTTCCAGGCCTGGGGCAAGGCGGTGCCCAACCACCGCACCCTGTTCGACTGGCTGTCGCGCGATCCGGTCGAGGTCGACAAATATGTCGCCGACCCGCTCTGCGGCTGGGGTGCCTCCATCTCGATGTGGCGCGATGTCGTCACTATGGCGCAGCACGCCGGCAAGGATTCGAGTTTTGCGACCGTACGCCGCGACCTGCCCGTCAACCTCATCGGTGGCGAGAAGGATCCCGCATCCGATTACGGCAAGGCGGTCCATCATCTCGCAAAGCGCATGCGGGCGATGGGCTTTTCGAATCTGGTTTCAAAGGTTTACCCCGACACCCGCCATGAAAGCCTGAACGAGATCAATCGCGACGCCGTCATGAACGATTTTGCCGCCTGGGCGGACAGCGTGTTGAAATCCTGACGCGGTGGCCTATCGCATGGGTCGTGACACAGGCCGCCCCGATTGCTAGAGGCTGCGCTTTGTTTAACCACGGTGATCCATGGCCGAACCTCCGCTGAAAGGCATCCGCGTTATTGAACTCGCCCGCATCCTGGCCGGCCCCTGGGCCGGGCAGTTGCTGGCCGATCTTGGCGCCGATGTCATCAAGGTCGAAAGCCCGGACGGCGGCGACGACACCCGCAAATGGGGCCCGCCCTTCGTCATGAGCCATGACGGCGAGAACCTCTCGGCCGCCTATTACCATTCCTGCAATCGCGGCAAGCGGTCCATCGCCATCGACTTCTCCAAGCCCGAGGGTGCCGAGACGCTGCGCATGCTGGTCGCCACCGCCGACGTGCTGATCGAGAACTTCAAGCTCGGCGGCCTCAAGAAATACGGCCTCGATTATGAAAGCCTGAAGGCGATCAATCCGCGCCTCGTCTATTGCTCGATCACCGGCTTCGGCCAGGACGGTCCCTATGCGCCCCGCGCCGGCTACGATTTCATCATCCAGGCCATGGCCGGCATGATGTCGATCACCGGCGAGCCCGGCCGCGAGCCGCAGAAGGCGGGCGTCGCTATCTCCGACCTCTTCACCGGCCTTTATTCGGTGATCGCCATCCAGGCAGCACTTCGCCATGCCGAAAAGACCGGCCAGGGCCAGCACATCGATATGGCGCTCTACGACAGCCAGATCTCGGCGCTCGGCAACCAGAACCTCAACTATCTGGTCTCCGGCAAGTCGCCGGTCCAGATGGGCAACGCGCATATGAACATCGCCCCTTATGAGGTCCTGCCGGTCAGGGACGGCCACATCATCCTGGCGGTCGGCAATGACGGACAGTTCGGCAAGTTCTGCGCCGTGGTCGGGCTCACCGACCTGCCCACCGATCCGGATTTCGCCACCAACCCCGCGCGGGTCGCCAACCGCGTGAAGCTGCGGGAGCGGATCATCGAGACGCTGAGCACGTGGGACCGCGATCCGCTGCTGGCGAAGCTGGAAGCCGCCGGCGTGCCGGCAAGTCCGATCAACACGATCGGCCAGATGTTCGCTGACCCGCAGACCATCGCGCGCGGCATGCGGCTCGACCTCGACGACGGCCATGGCAACCGCCTGCCCTCGGTGCGCGCGCCGATGGTGATGTCGGGCACGCCGCTCGTCTATGAGCGCCCCTCGCCGCGTCTCGGCGAGCACACGCAAGAAATCCTTGCCGAACTGGAGAGAGCAAAATGAAGACCGGCGGACAACTGATCGTCGAGGCGCTCGAGGCGAACGGCACCGACCGCATCTTCTGCGTTCCGGGCGAATCCTATCTCGCGGTGCTCGACGCGCTGCATGACTCTTCGATCCGCACCATCGTCTGCCGCCAGGAGGGGGGCGCCGCGATGATGGCCGACTGCCAGGGCCGGCTGACCGGCAAACCCGGCATCTGCTTCGTCACCCGCGGCCCCGGCGCCACCAACGCCTCGGCCGGCGTCCATATCGCCATGCAGGATTCGGTGCCGATGATCCTGTTCATCGGCCAGGTCGCCAGCCACGCCAAGGAACGCGAGGCCTTCCAGGAGGTCGACTACAAGCGCTTCTTCGGCGACATCGCCAAATGGGTGGTGGAAATCGACGATGCTTCGCGCATCCCGGAATTCGTCACCCGCGCCTTTGCGGTCGCGACCTCCGGCCGCCCCGGCCCGGTCGTCATCTCGCTGCCCGAGGACATGCTGACCAGCGAGGTCGAGGCGCCGAAAGCGCTGCCGCACACGCCGGTCGAGACACGTCCTGGCGAAGCCGAGCTCGACGCGCTGCAGATGCTGCTCGCCAACGCCAAGCGGCCGTTCGTCATCCTCGGCGGCACCCGCTGGAACGAGGAAGCCGTGGCGCATATGCGCACGATCGCTGAGGCCTGGTCGCTGCCGGTCGGCTGCTCCTTCCGCCGCCAGATGCTGTTCGACCATCTCCATCCCAATTACGCCGGCGATGTCGGCATCGGCATCAATCCAAAGCTTGCGGAGCGGATCAAGCAGGCCGACGTGGTGCTTCTGATCGGCGGCCGCTTGGGCGAGATGCCGTCGTCCGACTACACGCTGCTGAAAAGCCCCTACCCCGACCAGGCGCTGGTGCATATCCATGCCGATGCCGGCGAGCTTGGCCGCGTCTACCGGCCGACGCTGGCGATCAATGCCTCCCCCGCCGCCTTCGTCGAGGCCTTCGCCAAACGCAAGCCCGCCGCTGGCCCTTCCTGGGCTGCCGAGATGGAAAAGGCGCATGCCGCCTATCTCGAATGGTCGACGCCGCCGCAGACCGGCCCGGGGGCCGTCCAGATGGGTCCGATAATCGAACATCTGGGAAAAGTCCTGCCGGAAGACGCCATCATCACCAACGGCGCCGGCAACTACGCCACCTGGGTGCACCGTTTCTACCGAACCCGCCGCTACGGCACACAGGCCGCGCCCACCTCCGGCTCGATGGGCTACGGCACGCCGGCCGCGGTCGCCGCCAAGTCATTGTTCCCGGATCGCACCGTGATCGCCTTCGCCGGCGACGGTTGCTTCCTGATGAACGGCCAGGAGTTCGCGACGGCTGTCCAGTATGACCTGCCGATCATCGTCATCGTCGTCAACAACGGCATCTACGGCACGATCCGCATGCATCAGGAGCGGGAATATCCGAGCCGCGTCGTCGCCACCGAGCTCAAGAATCCGGACTTTGCCGCACTTGCCCGCGCCTATGGCGGCCATGGCGAGACGGTGGAAAAGACCGCCGACTTCGCGCCGGCCTTCGAACGCGCGCTGGCCAGCGGCAAGCCGGCGATCGTCGAGATCAAGCTCGATCCCGAAGCGATCACGCCGACCCGCACGCTGACGCAGATCCGCAACAAGAGCTGAGCAAACGGGGCGGCTTGACGCCCCTTTCCTGGTTTACATCGCCTTCTCGATCTGGCCGCGGATCTCGCCGTCCTTGTTCTTGGCTGTGTGGATGTTGACGTAATATTTGCCGGCCTCCAGATCGGATACCTGCGCGTCGGTCAGCGTCGCCGACCCCTTGATCGGGCTCTTCAGCTTCTTGAACGGGATGACGGGGTCCGCATTCGCGCCCTTATCCGCCGGGCCATGGATGTGACCGGCCACGGCAGGCCCGCTGAGACCGGAGTATTTGACGTTCCAGCTGAGCTTCTTGCTTGTCGTATCGAAGGTGAGAGTGGCGGTTCCCTTCCCCTTGGTGGTCACGGGCGGGCTCTGCTGGCTGCCGTCGAGCGTCGCCGTGAACTTCATCGTCTCGGCCATGGCCGGCGATGCGAGAAGCAAGGCGGTCGAAACGGCCAAAGCCGAAAGCATCGGCACGGATAGGATGCGCATGAAGAACCTCCGTTGATTGCAGCATCCTGCGCGGCTCCCCAACGCGCGGATGCGCCAATTAACGGTTGGGCGGCCGGATGTATCCCGACACACGAATATTTTACCGCGGCAAAGAAAAAGGGGCGGTCGCCCGCCCCTTTCAATGTCGGTTGTAAAGACCCAAGCTTACTTGATCGCCTTGTCGGTGATCGCGGTCGTGTAGGCGCCGCTCGCCTCCTTGCTGATGATCTTCTGGTCGAGCAGCGCCTTGGCGGTGCGCTCGTAAGCGGCCGGGATCAGCTTGCCGTCGGCATTGTCCACCAGCTTGGCCACTTCCTTCATCATGAACTTCTGGTGGTTCTCGTCCTGGCCGCCGGCGTCGACGACGATTTCGGCCGCCTCGTCGGTGTTCTCGGTGGCGTATTTCCAGCCCTTCATCGAGGCGCGGACGAAGCGCACCATCTTGTCCTCGAAGGCCGGATCCTTGAGCTTGTCCTCGAGCGTGTAGAGCCCGTCTTCCAACAGGTCGTTGCCCATGGCCGAGTAGTTGAAGACGATCAGGTCTTCCGGCTTGTAGCCGGCATCCAGCACCTGGCCGTATTCGTTGTAGGTCATGACCGAGATGCAGTCGGCCTGCTTCTGGATCAACGGCTGCACGTCAAAGCTCTGCTTCAGCACGGTGACGCCGTCCGGGCCGCCATCGGTCTTGAGACCGATCTTGTTCATCCAGGCGTAGAAGGGATATTCGTTGCCGAAGAACCAGACGCCGAGCGTATGGCCCTTGAAGTCGGCTTCGGTCTTGATCGGCCCGGCCTTGGGGCAGACCAGTTCCATGCCGGCTTTCTTGAACGGCTGGGCGATGTTGACGAGCCCCACGCCCTTGTCACGGGCCGCCAGCGCGCCGCCCATCCAGTCGACGATGACGTCGGCTCCGCCGCCGGCGATCACCTGCTCGGGCGCGATATCCGGGCCGCCCGGCTTGATCTCGACGTCGAGGCCTTCGGCGTCATAGAAGCCCTTGGCCTTGGCGACATAATAGCCGGCGAACTGGGCCTGCGTGACCCATTTCAATTGCAGTGTCACCTTGTCGGCGGCCATCGCCTGGAAGGCGGCCAGCGACATGGCGCCGGCCAAAGCGGAAATCAGCAGTCTTTTCATGTTTTTACCCTCTGAAGTTAGTACCCAAACCCACCGCCCCTATCCACCTCGGACAGAGGGGTGCCAAAACGTGACGGCTCTTTCGATCAGAGCGACCACGCCATAAAAGACCGAACCCGCCAGTGCTGCAACTGCGATTTCGGCCCACACCATGTCGATGTTCATCCGCCCGACTTCCGTCGAGATGCGGAATCCCATACCCACGACAGGCGTGCCGAAGAACTCCGCGACGATGGCGCCGATCAGCGCCAGCGTCGAGTTGATCTTCAGCGCATTGAAGATGAATGGCATTGCCGCCGGCAGCCTTAGCTTGAGCAGCGTCGGCCAATAGCCCGACGCATAGGTGCGCATCAGGTCGCGTTCCATGTGGCCGGAGGCGGCGAGACCCGCGACGGTGTTCACCAGCATCGGGAAGAAGGTCATGATGATGACCACCGCGGCCTTGGACGGCCAGTCGAAGCCGAACCACATGACCATGATGGGCGCCACGCCGATGATCGGCAGCGCCGAGACCATGTTGCCGATCGGTAAGAGCCCGCGCCGCAGGAACGGCACGCGATCGGCGAGGATGGCGACGGCGAAGCCGGCGAGGTTGCCGGCGACATAACCGATCAGCACCGCTTTGAAGATCGTCTGCCGCACATCCGAGCCCAGGATCGGCAGCGAGTTGGCGATGCGCGCGCCGATGGCGCTGGGCGGCGGCAAGAGGATGAACGGGATGCCGGCCCCGCGCGTCACCGCTTCCCAGATGATCAGGATCCAGGCGCCGAAGATCGCCGGGATGATCAGGCGCAATGCGATCCGTGCCCACTTCTCAGTAGGCTGCAACGAGGACAGTACTGCCACACCGCGCCAGGCAAGCAGCCACGCGCTTGTCAGCAGCAAAAAATATGGCGCCAGCATCGCAAGGTTGATCCCAAGGACCCAGGCAGCAATCAACGCCACGAGGTATGGAATCAACACTTCGCCTTCGAAACTGCCAATCCCGCGGATCAACATCCAGGCGACGAGATGTGCACCGATAAGGAGTATTAGGGCTTCCACGACCGGCGCCAACCTGATCATCGAGATCAAGCTGGCCAACACGGCTAAGCCGATCATCGGCCCCCAGCTTTGCCAGTAATTGAAACCGGCATTCGGGTCCTTAAAGACAACGGCAATCATGCACAGCGCAATCGCCAGCACCGCCTGCCAAGAGGGTTTCAACCAGGTCATGCCGGCCTCCCGCCCATGGCGCGATCGACGAGGCGGCCGGCAATACCGACCACCATCACCAGCAGCGCCGCGACGATGGAGCCCGCAACCAGCGCCGACCAGATATCGATGGTCTGGCTGTAATAGGCGCCGGCGAGCAGCTTGGCGCCGATGCCCGCGACCGCGCCCGTCGGCAGCTCGCCGACGATGGCGCCGACCAGGCTCGCCGCCACAGCCACCTTCATCGAGGTGAACAGGAACGGCACCGAGGCCGGCACCCTGAGCTTCCAGAAGGTCTGCGAGGCGCTGGCACTGTAGGTATGCATCAGGTCGAGATGCATGAGCTCGGGCGAGCGCAGGCCTTTCACCATGCCGACGGCAACGGGGAAGAACGAGAGATAGGTTGAGATCAGAGCCTTCGGGATCAGGCCGGTGATGCCGATCGCCGCCAGCACCACGATGATCATCGGCGCCACCGCCAGGATCGGAATCGTTTGCGAAGCAATGATCCACGGCATCAGGCTGCGGTCGAGCGTCGCCACATGTACGATGCCGACCGCGATGACGATGCCGAGTGCGGTGCCGAAAGCGAAGCCGAGCAGCGTCGAGGACAGCGTCACCCAGGCGTTGTAGACGAGGCTGCGGTTCGAAGTGACGGACCGCAGGAAGGTGTTTTCGAAGAAATTCACCGCCACCTGGTGCGGCGCCGGCATGGTCGGCTTCGGCTGCGACAGCGTCTTGCCAATGAACTCGACCGTGCTGGGCGTCTCATTGCCTCGTTGATCGAGATCGCGCTGGAACGGCGCGTTGAGGATCACGGCAAAGACGTACCAAAGCACGACCACGCCAGCGAGGATGGTGGTGACGGGGATGATTTTGGAACGGAAGCTATCCATGGCGTTGCCCTCGCGGGCCGTGCGCCTTCGTCATCCTAGGGCGAAGCAGGAGCGTAGCAGCCTGCGCGACTGGAGCCGCCCACCGTGATCTCGTCATCCTAGGGCGGAGCAAGGAGCGTAGCGACGCAGCGCAGACCCTAGGATCCATGCCGTTACTTCTCCGCTCCGCAGCGGTGCAGAACAGGGCTTTTTGTGCCGAGCCCCGGGCGGATATTCTCGACCGCTTACGCCCTTCGACCAGCGTCACGGCATGGATCCTAGGATCTGCGCTCCGCTTCGCGTCGCTCCGCCCTAGGATGACGAAATCGCGGTCGCCGGCTCCCTTCACGCGCGCGTTGGCGCCTCTGCTCCGCCCTAAGATGACGAAGGCGCGGGGGGACGTCCCCTCACCCGGCCTCCGCTTCGCTCCGGCCACCCTCTCCCCGGTGGGGAGAGGAGGGCGCATATCCTCATCCGCCTCAATCATCATAGCTGTGCCCAGCCCTTAAGCCGTCCCGCACGCGCGCAGCGATCGCCAAAAACTCCGGCGTCTCGCGGATGTCGAGCGGCCGCTCCTTCGGCAGCGTCGATTCGATGATGTCGGTGACGCGGCCCGGCCGCGGCGACATCACCACGATGCGGGTCGACAGATACACCGCCTCGGGAATCGAATGGGTGACGAAGCAGATCGTCTTGTTGGTCCGCGCCCAGAGGTCGAGGAGTTGCTCGTTCAGATGGTCGCGCACGATCTCGTCCAGCGCGCCGAACGGCTCGTCCATAAGCAGCAGGTCGGCATCGAAGGCGAGCGCGCGTGCGATCGAGGCGCGCTGCTGCATGCCGCCGGAAAGCTGCCAGGGATATTTCTTCTCGAAGCCCGAGAGGTTGACCAGCGCCAGCGTGCGCTTGATGCGCTCCGCCTGCTCGGCCTGGCTGAGCCCGATGATCTCCAGCGGCAATGCCACATTGCGCTCGATGGTGCGCCACGGGAACAGAGCCGCGGCCTGGAAGACATAGCCGTAGGCGCGCTTCTCGCGCGCCTGCTCGGGCGTCATGCCGTTGACGGAGATCGTTCCGGATGTCGCCCTTTCCAGATCGGCGATGACGCGCAGCAAGGTCGTCTTGCCGCAGCCGGACGGGCCGATGAAGGAGACGAACTCTCCCTTGCCGATGATGAGGTCGACATTGGAGAGCGCCTGCACCGGACCGTCATTGGTTTGGAAAGTGAGGCCGAGCTTGCTTGCCGAAACGACGGCTGGCGTCTGTTCGCTCATTGGCTGCAGCCTGCCTTTCGCAGCCGCTGCCGCGCCGTCCGCAATCCGGTTGATTTTATGATAGCGTTGCTTTCCACTCGTCTTGTCCCACCCGATCGACGCCGCCCGGAGCTTTGCCGATGTCGCCTAAACCCACCTGTCATCTCGTTCGCCCCGAAAGCACCTATCAGGGCAAGCAGGGGCTGAGCTATTTCGCCGGCATCGCCGCCGAGACCGTCGGCTCCTCCGGCATCTGCATGCATCTTCTCACCATGCCGCCCGGCGCCCGCGCCAAGGCGCATATGCATGAAAGCCACGAGACGGCCATCTACGTGCTGTCCGGCGAAGTCCACACCTGGTATGGCGACCGGCTCGAGCACCACATCGTCGTCAAGGCCGGCGACCTCTTCTACATCCCGGCCGGCGTGCCGCATCTGCCGGCCAATCTGAGCGGGGCTCCGTCCTCGGCGGTCATCGCCCGCACCGATCCCAACGAACAGGAAAGCGTCGTCCTGCTGCCGGAACTGGATGGCCTGGTTGATTGACCCTGACGGGATCGCCGTCATTTGCATCGCGCGACTTCGCCCATCACATGGCCGTCCTCGTCGGCCACCACCAGCTTCTTGGCATTCTTTGCGCTGCGCTTGATGGTGAATTTGGTCGGCGCCTGTCCTTCTTCGCCTTCCGCCTCGCATTTCGCCGTTACCACCAGCGAGCCGTCGGCCTGGGGCTGCTTGTCGCTGAAGGTGCAGGCGCTGGCCGCCGTGATCAGTTCCTTGTCGGTCAAAAGCAGCATCTTGTCGGCGGCGACCTCCTGGCCGTTCCGGTTGATGCAGCCATATTTATCGCCATAAGGTTTTGAGAGATCGATGCCGGCGGCCCATGCATGGCCGGCCGCAAGCACAAAGGCCGCGCCCAAAAATAGTCCCCCGCGCCCCATCTCAAACCCCCGTCGCCGGAATGCCTGTGCGCTCCACCTTGCGCGGCGCGGAAATCTCCTTCCAGGTCGACAGCGCCCGGTTGACCGCCGCGTTCGGCTCACGCGCGACGAACTCTCCATGGCCGGCCTTGGCCTTGACGTCCGCTTCCTCGATCGAGAGCTCGCCACGCGAGAAGACGAAGCGCGGCAGGCCGGTCACCTCGAAACCTTCGAAGACGTTGTAGTCGATCACCGACTGCTGCTTCTTGGCCGAGATCGTCTTCTTGCGCTTCGGGTCCCACACGATGATGTCGGCATCCGCGCCTTCGACGATCGCGCCCTTCTTCGGATACATGTTGAGGATTTTTGCGATGTTGGTCGAGGTCACCGCGACGAACTCGTTCATCGTCAGGCGGCCGGTGTTGACGCCGGTTGTCCACAGCACCGGCAAGCGGTCCTCGAGCCCGCCCGTGCCGTTCGGGATCTTGGTGAAGTCGCCGACACCGTTGCGCTTCTGTTTGGTGGTGAAAGAGCAGTGGTCGGTCGCCACCACCTGCAGCGAACCAGCCTGCAGGCCGGCCCAGAGCGAATCCTGGTGCCACTTGCTGCGGAAGGGCGGGCTCATCACGCGGCGCGCCGCATGGTCCCAGTCCTTGTTGAAATATTCGGTTTCGTCGAGCGTCAGATGCTGGATCAGCGGCTCGCCGAACACCCGCATGCCCTTCTGCCGGGCGCGGCGGATAGCCTCGTGGCTCTGCTCGCAGGAGACATGCACGACATAGAGCGGCACGCCGGCCATGTCGGCGATCATGATGGCGCGGTTTGTCGCCTCGCCTTCCACTTCCGGCGGACGCGAATAGGCGTGCCCCTCGGGGCCGTTGTTGCCGGCGGCTAAAAGCTTTTGCGACAGTGCCGCGACTACGTCGCCATTCTCAGCATGCACCAGCGGCAGCGCGCCGAGATCGGCGCAGCGCTGGAACGACGCATACATCTCGTCGTCGTCGACCATCAGCGCGCCCTTGTAGGCCATGAAGTGCTTGAACGAGGTGATGCCGCGGTCGACCACCGTCGCCATCTCGTCGAACACCTGCTTGCTCCACCAGGTGATCGCCATGTGGAAGGAATAGTCGCACGACGCCTTCGAAGTCTTGTTGTCCCACATCTGCAGCGCCTCGAGCAGCGACTGCTGCGGCGCCGGCAGGCAGAAATCGACCACCATCGTGGTGCCGCCGGAGAGTGCGGCGCGCGTGCCGGATTCGAAATCGTCGGCCGAATAGGTACCCATGAAGGGCATTTCGAGGTGAGTGTGCGGATCGATGCCGCCCGGCATGACATAGCAACCCGTGGCGTCGAACTCATGGTCGCCATGCAGGTTGGAACCGATGGCGACGATCTTGCCGTGCTGCATCAGCACGTCGGCCTTCCACGTGCGGTCGGCGGTGACGACGGTGCCGTTCCGGATAACTTTGGTCATATCTGTTCCCCTGTTCTTTCGCGCTTCTTTGCGAGCGGCGTTGCGAGGTGATTTGTCTAGTCGGTCATTCGACGATTCCCGCCGTTTCGACCACCGCGTGGAACAGAACGTCGGCGCCCGCCGCGGCCCATTCCTTGGAGATTTCCTCGGCCTCATTGTGGCTGAGACCGCCCACGCAGGGGCACATGACCATGGTCGCGGGCGCGACCTTGGCCGCCCAGCAGGCATCGTGGCCGGCGCCCGAAATGATGTTCATGTGGCTGTAGCCCAGCTTTTCGGCGGCGGTGCGCACGCGGCCGACCAGCGTCGGGTCGAAGGTTATCGGATCGAAATGGCCGACCGCCTCCACCGAGCACTTGACGCCGAGCGCCTCGCAGATCTTCGGGGCTTCCTTCTCGATGCGGGCGCGCATGCCGTCGAGCTTCGCCTGGTCCGGCGAGCGGATGTCGACGGTGAAGACGACGGTGCCCGGCAAAACGTTGCGCGAATTGGGTGTAAACTTGACCTGTCCGACGCCGCCGACGGCGCCCGGCTGGTTCTCCATGGCGACCGTCTGCACCATCTCCAGGATACGGGCCATGGCAAGGCCTGCATTGACGCGCATGTTCATCGGCGTCGAGCCCGTATGCGCCTCCTTGCCGGTCAGCGTGAATTCCAGCCACCACAGGCCCTGGCAATGCGTCACCACGCCGATCTGCTTGTTCTGCGCCTCCAGGATCGGTCCCTGCTCGATGTGGTACTCGAAATAGGCATGCATCTTGCGCGCCCCGACCTTCTCGTCGCCGACCCAGCCGATCCGTTTCAGCTCGTCGCCGAAGGTCAGGCCGTCCAGATCCTTGCGGGCATAGGCGTAGTCCTGTGTATGCACCCCGGCGAACACACCGGAGGCAAGCATGGCCGGGGCGAAACGCGCGCCCTCCTCATTCGTCCAGTTGGTGACAACGATCGGGTGCTTCGTCTTGATGCCGAGATCGTTGAGCGAACGCACGACCTCGAGACCCGAGAGCACGCCGAGCACGCCGTCATATTTGCCGCCGGTCGGCTGGGTATCGAGGTGGGAACCGACATAGACCGGCAGCGCGTCCGGATCGGTGCCGGCGCGCGTCATGAACATGGTGCCCATCTGGTCGACACCCATCGAGAGCCCGGCCGCATCGCACCAGGACTTGAAAAGCGCGCGGCCCTCTTTGTCGGAATCGGTGAGCGTCTGGCGATTGTTGCCGCCGGCGATGCCGGGGCCGATCTTCGCCATCTCCATCAGGGAGTCCCACAAACGGTCTGAATTGATTCGCAGATTTTCGCCGGGTGCGGCCATTTGCGGTTCCCATTTTCACCAGGGGTCTTGTCGCCCCTTGAGTGGTTTGCATCCTGACCGTATGGTCAGCTTTCAGACTACACAAGCTGACCAAGCGGTCAACGAGAATCTTGGGGGAGACATGACCGAATCCACCCGTCCGATGCGGCGCCAGGACATAAGGCGGGAGAATGAAAAGGCCATTCTGCTCGCCGCCGAAAAGGTTTTCGCGGAAGCCGGGTTCGGCGGCGCCACGATGCAGCTGATTGCCGATCTGGCGGGGCTGCCCAAGGCAAATCTCCACTACTATTTCGCCACCAAGGAAGAACTCTACCGGTCCGTCGTCCAGAACATTTTCGAAATCTGGCTGCAGGCGGCCAATTGCTTCGACGCGGCGCGCGGGCCGATAGACGGCATCAGCGCCTATATCGACGCCAAGATGGAAATATCACGCCGCCACCCCGATGGCTCGAAGGTCTGGGCCTCGGAGGTGATGCACGGCGCGCCGGTGCTTCAGGACTATATGGAATCGACGCTTCGCGAATGGACCGACGGTCGCGTCGAGATCATCAGGCGCTGGATCGACGAGGGTAAGATGGACCCGGTCGACCCGCGACATCTGCTCTACATGCTCTGGGCCACGACCCAGCACTACGCCGATTTCGGCCACCAGATCGAGACGCTGAACGGCGGCAAGTCGCTCTCGGACCGGCAATGGCGGGAAGCCAAGGAGAACATCAAGCGGGTGATCCTGACCGGCATCGGCGCGCAGCCTGCCTGAACCGCACCCCTATCGAGGTCGGCGCTTCTTGGCCGACCTCGCCCAGCCGCTTCACGGACACCCTCCCCTCGGCGGAGAGGATGTCCGCACCGGCTTATCAGTCAATCGACCTCAGAACATCGCGCACATGGTCGATCAGTTCGTTGATCTGGCCCTTGGTGATGATCAGCGGCGGCGACAGCGCAATGATGTCGCCGGTGGTGCGGATCAGCGCGCCGCGCTCGAAGGCCTTGACGAAGGCCGAGAACGCCCGCTTGGTCGGGCTGCCGGCGATCGGCGCCAGCTCGATCGCGCCGATCAGGCCGATGTTGCGGATGTCGATGACATGCGGCTCGCCCTTGAGCGAATGCAGCGCGTCTTCCCAGTACGGCGCCAGCTCTTCGCCGCGCGTCAAAAGGCCCTCTTCCTTGTAGGTGTCCAAAGTGCCGAGCGCGGCGGCGCAGGCGATCGGATTGCCCGAATAGGTATAGCCGTGGAAGAACTCGATCATGTGCTCGGGGCCGGTCATGAAGGCGTCGTGGATCTCCTTCTTGACGAACACCGCGCCCATCGGAATGACGCCGTTGGAAACACCCTTGGCAGTGGTCATGATATCCGGCGTGACGCCGAAATAGTCCGCCGCGAAAGGCGCGCCGAGGCGGCCGAAGCCGGTGATCACTTCATCGAAAATCAACAGTATGCCGTGCTTCGTGCAGATTTCCCGAAGTTTTTGCAGATAGCCCTTCGGCGGCAGGATGACGCCGGTGGAGCCAGCGACCGGCTCGACGATGACGGCCGCGATGGTCGAGGCGTCATGCAGCGTGACGAGACGCTCGAGCTCATTGGCGAGTTCCGCGCCATGTTCCGGCACGCCCTTCGAGAATGAGTTCTTCTCCGGCAGATGCGTGTGCGGCAGGTGGTCGACGCCGCCGAGCAGCGTGCCGAACATCTTGCGGTTGGTGACGATGCCGCCGACCGAGATGCCGCCGAAATTGACACCATGGTAGCCGCGCTCGCGGCCGATCAGCCGGGTGCGCGAGCCCTCGCCCCTGGCGCGGTGATAGGCGATCGCCATCTTCAGCGCGGTCTCGACCGATTCCGAACCGGAATTGGTGAAGAAGACATGGTCCATGCCCTTCGGCGCGATGTCGACCAGCCGGTTCGCCAGCTCGAAGACAATGGGATGGCCCATCTGGAAGGCCGGCGCATAGTCGAGCTCGGCAGCCTGGTGCTGGATCGCCTCGGTGATCTTCGGCCGGCAGTGACCGGCGTTGACGCACCAGAGGCCAGCGGTGCCGTCGAGCACCTTGCGGCCGTCGCTGGTGGTGTAATGCATGTCCTTGGCGGACACGAACATGCGCGGCGCCTGCTTGAACTGACGGTTTGCCGTGAACGGCATCCAGAATGCGCTGAGATCGTTCGGCGTGACTTTCAGCCGGTTGGACATAGCCAAGACTTCCCCTTGTAACCTGTTTCGGTGCGGCCAACGCTTGGTCTTTGCTGCGTTTTCGTGCTACGCAAATTTTTGACCGGTTGGACAAACGTTAGCGCCGCCTGTCGGCGGTCAGGGGATTACTAGCGGAAATGCGGCATAAAAAGCGCGCTCCACAGCCCAAGGAAAAACTGGTCCAGACAATTGGTCCAGATAGTCACCGCGGCGGCCTGCAAGGATGACGGACACGATGGAAGGCTCCGCTCCCCGCCGCACCCGCATCCAACAAGAAAAGCGCGAGCTGATTCTCGAAGCCGCGCTCGAAGTCTTCTCTGCAAACGGCTTTCGCGGCTCGACCATCGACCAGATCGCCGAAGCCGCCGGCATGTCGAAGCCCAACCTTCTCTATTATTTCCGCCGCAAGGAAGACATCCACGAGACATTGATGCAGCGCCTGCTCGACACCTGGCTGGCGCCGCTGCGCGAGCTGGACGACATCGGCGACCCGCTGACGGAGCTCAGAAGCTATATCCGCAGGAAGCTGCAGATGGCGCGCGACTTCCCGCGCGAAAGCCGCCTCTTCGCCAATGAGATCCTGCAGGGCGCGCCACGCATCAAGCCGATGCTGGAGGGCGAGCTGAAGACGCTGGTCGACGAGAAAGCCGCCGTCATCAAGGGCTGGATGCGCGCGGGAAAAATCGCCCGCACCGATCCCTGGCACCTGATCTTCTCGATCTGGGCGACGACGCAGCACTATGCCGATTTCGACGTCCAGGTCCGCGCCGTGCTCGGCGCCGATCGCGGCGGCGACGGCCGCTTCGAGGACGCGGCAAGGTTCCTCGAGCAGTTGTTCCTGGATGGGCTGAAGCCGAAGGGTTAGCGAAGCGTCAAAAGGGTAAAGCGGATGACGCTGACCTACCAACCGCTTGGCTGTGCTGACGCTGGCGATTGGCCGAAACCCCTCAGCTTCGTCATCCACGGGCGGAGGGGCTGCCGCCACCCTGCCTATCTCAGGCGCTGCGCCGCTCGGTTGGAAGCTCGTCGAGCAGTTTCTTCAGCTTGGCGACCGAGTTCTGCTCTGCCAGTGGCGTGTAGACGATCAATCGCATATCCGAACCGTCGTCAATCGACAGGCTCATATGCTCGAACGTCATCGCGCCGGCGAGCGGATGGCGCAGACGCTTCATGCCAGACAGACGATGCACCACATCGCGCTGCGGCCACCATTCGCGAAACTCCGGGCTTGAGCGCATCATCAGCGCGATCAGCCGCTCGAAATCCGGATCGCCCGTGTATTTCGCGCTCTCGGCGCGGAACGCAGCGAGCGTTGCGCGGGCTACTTGTTCCCAGTCGACCAGCAGATGCCGCCGATGCGGATCGGTGAACACGCCGTGGATGATGTTGCGGGCATCGCCCTCCAGCCGGCCGTAATCGCCGAAGACGGCGACGGCCGCGTCGTTCCAGGCCAGCACATCCCACCGCGGGCCGACGACATAGGCGGGCTGCAGGACCAGGCTTTGCAACATGTGCAGCAAGGGCCCCTCGACCTTTCCGGCAACGATGCGCCGCCGCTCCGGCTGCTGGCGGCCGGCCAGCGTGAACAGATGCCGCTGCTCGGCGGCGTCGAGCCGCAACGCCTGGCAGAGCGCCGACAGCACCTCGACCGAGGGCCGCACGTCCCTGCCCTGCTCCAGCCAGGTGTACCAGGTCGTGCCGACGCCGGCGATCATCGCCACTTCCTCGCGCCTTAAGCCCGGCGTGCGCCGCCGTGCGCCGCAAGCGATGCCGGCGGCATCAGGCGAAAGCCTTTCGCGGCGGGAACGCAGGAACGCGCCGAGCTCGCGCCGGCGGTGATCTTCGGGGGAATGAGCGATGGCATCCATGCGTCTATTATAGCAGTATTGATACCAGGATAAAGTTTGAACTGTTTGAGACGCGCGCCGTGTCCCATCTTTGCGTTCAGAGCAGCGCAAGGAGGGTCTGGACATGGAACTCAAGGACAAAACCATTCTCGTCACCGGCTCGACCGACGGCGTCGGCCGGGTGGTCGCCGAAAGGCTCGGCGCCGCCGGCGCCCGCGTGCTGGTGCATGGCCGCGACGAAACTCGCGGCAAGGAAGTCGTTGCCGCCATCGAGGCCAAGGGCGGCAAGGCGGAATTCCTCGCAGCCGATCTCGCTTCGCTGTCCGAAGTGCGCAGCCTCGCCGAAGCCGTGCGCGCAAGAACCGACCGGCTCGACATCCTGATCAATAATGCCGGCGTCGGCACCGGCGGGCAAAGCGCCAAACGGCAGGTCAGCGCCGACGGCTACGAGCTGCGCTTCGCCGTCAACTATCTCGCCGGCTTCCTGCTGACGTCGGAGCTTTTGCCTTTGCTCAAGGCAAGCGCGCCGGCGCGCATCGTCAATGTCGCGTCGGCCGGCCAGCAGGCAATCGATTTCGACGACGTCATGCTGACGCATGGCTATAGCGGCGTGCGCGCCTACTGCCAGAGCAAGCTGGCGCAGATCCTGTTCACCGTCGATCTGGCGGAACAGCTCGACGGCACCGGCGTCACCGTCAACGCGCTGCATCCGGCAAGCTACATGGACACCACGATGGTCCGGCAGGCGGGCGTCACGCCATGGAGCTCGGTCGAGACCGGCGCCGACGCCATCCTCAACCTCGCGACATCGCCGGCACTCGAAGGGCGCAGCGGCCGCTATTTCGACGGCCAGCGGGAATCGCGCGCCGACGCCCAGGCCTATGACGAAAAAGCCCGCCGCCGATTGCGGGCGCTGAGCCTCGAACTGATCGGTCACCCATCACCAACATCCAGGGAACAGCACTCATGAGCGAGACCATCCAACATTGCGTCATCATCGGCGGCTCGTCCGGCATCGGCCTCGCCACGGCCAGGCGGCTTGTCGGCCCCGGCATGAAAGTCACGATCACCGGCCGCAACGAGGAGAAGCTGAAAAGCGCCTGGAAGAGCCTCGACGGCACCGTCGGCAAAGCGGCATTCGACGCCACCAAGCCGGATGAAGTCCGGCAGTTCTTCGAGCGTCTCGGGCCGTTCGATCATCTGGTTCTGGCCGCGAGCGGCGGCAAGGGGCTGGGACCGTTCGCGACGCTCGACCTCGCCGATATCGCGAGCGGCGTCGACGAAAAGATCCGGCCGCAACTGTCCTGCCTGCAGGCGGCTTTGCCGACCTTGAACAAAGCCGGATCGGTCACCTTCATCTCGGCCGTTTCGGCGCAGATCGCGGCGCCCGGCGTCGCCGGCATCGGCGCCATCAACGGCATGCTCTTGACCGTCGCGCCGATCCTGGCGGTCGAGCTGAAACCGCTGCGCGTCAACGTCGTGGCGCCCGGCGTCATCGACACGCCCTGGTGGGACTTTTTGCCGGACGAGCAGCGGCGGGCGGTGTTTGCCGAATATGCCGGCAAGACACCGGTCGGCCGGATCGGCCGCGCCGAGGATGTCGCCGAGGCGATCGCCTTCCTGGTCTCCAACGGCTTCATGACCGGCCAGGTGCTGACCTGCGACGGCGGTCTAAGGTTCGCGGCGTGAGTGGTAGTGGGCGAAAACCCGACGTCAGCGCTGCCCCTCATCTGGCTGCCGTCATCTTCTCCCCGTAAACGGGGAGAAGGGGTTCGCGTCAGCGATTTCGCCAATCTCCAAGCTTGCAGAAGGGTGCGGACGCCGCGACCAGCCCTTCTCCCCGTGAACGGGGAGAAATGCCCGGCAGGGCAATGAGGGGCAGCGCCAACATCAGAAAATAGCTCGCCGACAACTGAAACGCCCTCGCGCCGCCCCGTTCGCTCAGGCGGCCTTCGCCTTCTCGACCGGATGGACGGAGCGGAAGGGTATGGCGAGGCGATTCCACATATTGATCATGCCAACCAGCACGGTCAGCTTCACAAGTTCCTCCTCGGAAAAATGCTCCAGCGTGGCGGCGTAGAGATCGTCCGGAACGCCGTTGTCGGAAATGTTGGTCACCGCCTCGGTCCAGGCGAACGCCGCCCGCTCGCGCTCGGAAAACAGCGGCGATTCCTTCCAGGCGGCGACCAGATAGAGGCGCTGCTCGGTCTCGCCGTCGCGCCTGGCCTCACGGCTGTGCATGTCGACGCAGTAGGAGCAGCCATTGATCTGCGAAGCCCTGAGCTTGACCAGATGGATCAGGCTGGCCTCCGGCCCGCTCTCCTCGACAGCCGTGTTGAGCTCGGTCACTGCCTTCATGAGAGCCGGCGCCTTGGCATAAAATTGAAGTCTCTGTTTCATCGTCTTTGCCTTTCCACATTGTCTGGCGGGTTAAGTCTGTTTGGGTGAACCGGATTTCTGCGGCCGCTGGTGGCGCTCGACGAAAGCGCAGCTCGCGGCATAGGACCGCGGATCGCCTTCGGCGGCGTATTCGGCCACGACGTCGGACAGCTTCACTTCGGCAAGCGCCGCCCGATAGGCGCGTTCCGCCTTGAGCATCGCGGCATTGATGCCGCAGGGCTTCACATAAGCCGAGGCGTCGATCTTGACCGGGCCGCGCTGCCGAATTTCGCCGCACCGAAAAGCAGGCTCCCGCCCCTCGACCGCCAGCACGATATCCAGCAGCGTAATCTGTTCCGCCGCCCGCGCCAGCCGGTAGCCGCCCGCCGGTCCCGGCACCGATTCAAGAATCCGCGCCACCGTGAGCTGATTGAGATGCTTCGACAGATAGCTCGGCGACAGCCCGAAACACTCGGCCAGCGCCGCGCCGGGCATGGTGCTGTTGCCATCGAGGCTGGCCAGCGTCGCCGCACAGTGGATGGCCGCCTCAACGCCATCGCCCAGTTTCATGGTGCCGATCTCCTATTCTTGGATATCTCTTATCGTGGATATTTTTTATCTGCAATAGGAAAATGAAATTCCAGCGCTAAGTCACAACGGTAATTTGAGAGAACGGCGCCTTCGCAGAACTTGGGTTCCTCGCACCCCGCGAAGCGGGGGAGAGGTGGCCCGGCGAAGCCGGGACGGAGAGGGGGACGCCCTCCGCTAGGTCAAAGCCGGTCAACGCCGAGGCGCGAGGAAGGCAAAAGGCAGGTCAGGACCTCCGGCCGTTTCCAGCCGCCGCCAAGGCCCCTCTCCGGCCTGGCTTCGCCAGGCCACCTCTCCCCACTCTCGTGGGCGAGGAACCTAAATTCTGCGAAGGCTCCCCTACTCCGCCGCCACCTTGGCCATCGGATTGTTGGGGTGCGTCGTCCAGTTGGCGTAGATCGGCGACACTGGCTTGCCGGTGCGCTCGTCCATCGCGCCGGCCGCCAGCGGCTCCATGGTGATGCACCCCTCCACCGGGCAGACATTGACGCAGAGATTGCAGCCGACGCATTCGGCTTCGATCACCTCGAAATGCCGGGTCCCATTGACCATGCTGGTGATCGCCTGGTGCGAAGTATCCTCGCAGGCGATGTGGCAGCGGCCGCATTTGATGCAGGCGTCCTGGTCGATATGCGCCTTGGCGACATAGTTGAGGTTGAGATACTGCCAGTCGGTGACGTTGGGCGTGGCGCGGCCGATGATGTCGGACAGCGAGGCGTGGCCCTTCTCGTCCATCCAGTTTTCCAGGCCGGCGATCATCTCCTGCACGATCTTGAAGCCATAGGTCATCGCCGCCGTGCAGACCTGCACATTGCCGGCGCCGAGCGCCATGAATTCGGCAGCGTCGCGCCAGGTGGTGACGCCGCCGATGCCGGAGATCGGCAGGCCGTGGGTTTCGGGATCGCGCGCGATCTCGGCCACCATGTTCATGGCGATCGGCTTCACCGCCGGACCGCAATAGCCGCCATGCGAGCCCTTGCCGTCAATGGTCGGCTGCGGCGCGAAACTGTCTAGATCGACGCCGGTGATCGAGTTGATGGTGTTGATCAGCGACACCGCGTCGGTGCCGCCGGCATGCGCGGCCCGCGCGGGCTTGCGGATGTCGGTGATGTTGGGCGTCAGCTTGGTGATGACGGGCATGCGCGTGTACTGCTTGCACCAGCGCACCACCATTTCGATATATTCCGGCACCTGGCCGACCGCCGAGCCCATGCCGCGCTCGCTCATGCCGTGCGGGCAGCCGAAATTGAGCTCGATGCCGTCGGCGCCGGTCTCCTCGACCAAGGGCAGGATCGCCTTCCAGCTTTCCTCCACGCAAGGCACCATGATCGAGGCGATCAGCGCCCGGTCGGGCCAGTTCATCTTGACCTGCTTCATCTCGCGCAGATTGGTCTGCAGGTCGCGGTCGGTGATCAGCTCGATGTTGTTCAAGCCCAGCAGCCGTCGGTCAGCGCCCCAGATCGCGCCGTAACGCGGGCCGTTGACGTTGACGACCGGCGGGCCCTCTTCGCCCAGCGTCTTCCAAACCACGCCGCCCCAGCCCGCCTTGAAGGCGCGCTCGACATTGTAGGCCTTGTCGGTCGGCGGCGCCGAGGCCAGCCAGAACGGGTTTGGCGACTTGATGCCGATGAAATTGTTGCGGATGTCTGCCATGCTCATGCCCTCCCGTTAGAGGTCAGTGCCCGGTGGATGCTCTCGGCCGCGTCGCGCCCTTGCGCCACCGCCGAGACGGTGAGGTCGTCGCCGCCGAAGATGCAGTCGCCGCCGGCCCAGACTTTGGCCAGCGAGGTGCGGCCTTCCGCATCGACCTTGATGCGGCCGCCTTCGAGCTCGATCGCTTCGCTGCTGCCGTTGAGATGCGCCGGCACAAAACTCTGGCCGATCGCCTTGAACACCTGGTCGGCAACGAGCGTGAGCCGTTCGCCGGTGCCGGCGAGCTTGTCTCCGCTCATGGCGGTGTATTCGAGCTCGATCGCCGACACCTTGCCGTTCTCGGCAATGACGCGCTTCGGCTGCAGCCAGTGGCGGATGGTGACGCCGTTGGCGGCGGCCAGATCCTGCTCGAAGCCGGAAGCGTTCATATGCTCCTGGCCACGGCGATAGCAGATCGTCACCTCTTCAGCGCCGAGCAGCTTCGACTGCACCGCGGCATCGACCGCCGTCATGCCGCCGCCGATGACGACGACGCGCCGGCCGACGGGCAGGCTGGAGAGATCGCTTGCCTGGCGCAGTTCGGCGATGAACTCGACCGCATTGGCGACACCGTCGGCGTCTTCGCTCTCGGCGCGCAGCGCATTGACACCGCCGAGCCCCATGCCGAGGAACACCGCATCATAGTTGCGCATCAGGTCGGCCAGCTGGAAGTCTCGGCCGAGCGCCTTGCCGTTCTGGATATCGATGCCGCCGATCGCGGTGACGTAGTCGACCTCGGCCTGGGCGAAATCGTCGACGCTCTTATAGGCGGCGATGCCATATTCGTTGAGGCCGCCGGCCTTCGGCCGCGCCTCCAGGATCGTCACCTCATGGCCGTGACGGGCAAGGCGATGCGCCGCCGCCAGCCCGGCCGGCCCGGCGCCGACCACGGCAATGCTCTTGCCCGTCGCTTCGGTGCGCTTGTAGAACTGCTTGCCCTCGCTCATCGCCACATCGGTGGCATAGCGCTGCAGCCGGCCGATCTGCACCGGCTTGCCTTCGGCCACCTCGCGCACGCAGACCTCTTCGCACAGCGTCTCGGTCGGGCAAACGCGGGCGCACATGCCGCCGAGGATGTTCTGGTCGAAGATGGTCTTGGCCGAGCCCAGCGGATTGCCGGTGGCGATCTGGCGGATGAACAGCGGGATGTCGATCGAGGTCGGGCACGCATTCATGCACGGCGCGTCGTAGCAGAAATAGCAGCGATCGGATTCGACCAGCGCCTCGTGGTGGTCGAGCGGCGGATGCAGGTCGGAAAAATTCTCGGCGTATTGCTCGGAAGACAGCCGGCCGCCGGCAATGCCTTCGATGAAATGACCAGTCGCCATTCCAGTTCCCCTTGTTGTCGTTTTGGGGAAGGCTAGCACGTTTTATTTTTTTATCAATTGGTCAATTTTCGGCCAAGCCGCTGAAATGGTTGAGTAAAAACATGACAAATGAAGTCATGTTATGGCTACTTCGGTAACCTCTGCGGTGTCGTGGCTTTTGACCCTGTGGCCGTGGATCGACCGTATCTCGTCCGCCACCAGTTCCTGCAGCCGCCACAGATTGCGGTCATGGATGCCGAAGGTCTCGAGATGGCTGACGGTGTTGTAGAGGTATTCGGCGCCAGAGCCGACATGGCCGCACGCGCGCGCCAGTATTTGCGCTACCCTTTCCAGCGGCTGCCCGAGCGACGTCCCCCTGCCGGTCACGCCGACCCAGAAGCCCAGCGCCCGCACCCGACCTTGCGCCGTCCGCACCGGAACCCATCTGACGGAAGCGACGCTCTCATGGTCGTCGATCTCGCGTCGCAACAGCCTCTCGATCTGGGCCGGCTTTTCGCCGTCCGGCAGGCGGTAGATGACGCCGTCGCAACGCCCGCCGCGTTCCAGAGCCATCATCAGCCCCGGCTGCGCGGCGCTGCCTCGCCAGCGGACCATGTCGAGACAGAAGGAGCGATGCCAGCCATGCGCCGAGGCGCGCTGCTGCTCGACGGACTCGAAGGCCGGCTTCCAGATCAGCGAGCCATAGGCGAACACCCAAAGCGGTCCCTCGTCGGCTTCGCCGGCAAGACGCGTGGCGAGCGCGCCGAAATCGTCGTCGCTGAGCTGCGTCCACTCCCCGCTCGGACCGGGATCGATCTCCTCGCGATGGCAGAGCGCGACAAGCTCAGGCGTGAGCGACATCTGGCGCATGGGAAAACGCGAACCCCTCTTTGACGGCAGCAAAGTCGAAAAGTGCTGGCTATGCAAGATCAGGGGAGCGCAGCGCCTTGCCGACCGGGATTTTCGGCCCATGTCGGATTTCTGTCGCCAGGATCGTCCTAAGGTGTGTTGAGGTTTAGGTCAGGCCGCGCCGAAAACGGCGATTTTCGAGAACCGGAGCGGAGCGTACTTAAGTACGTGAGCACCGGAAGCGCAGGAAACCACCGTTTGCAGGCCGGCATCACCTGAACCTCGACATACCTTAGGATGGATCGAACAACGATCGCTGCCTGAAACGGTGAGGAGACCAACCATGCCGAAATCCCCGCAACCTTTCTTCTGGTACGAATTGATGACCACCGACCTCGACGCCGCCGAGGCCTTTTACACTGCCGTCGTCGGCTGGAAGGCCGAGCCCTTCGACAAGGCGCCCGGCATGCCCCGCTACATCGTGGTGAATTCAGACGTGCGCGGCGTCGGCGGTCTGATGACGATGCCGGAAGAACCCGCCAAGAGAGGCATGCCGCCGGCCTGGCTAGGCTACATCTACACCAAGGATGTCGACGCTTCGACCAAGGCGCTGCAAGATGCCGGCGGGGCGGTCCATCGCGCGCCGGACGATATTCCTGGCGTCGGCCGCTTCGCCGTCGTTGCCGACCCGCAGGGCGCAGCCTTCATGTTCCTTCAGCCCAACCAGCCCGACCAGCCGCCGGTTCCCGCGACCACGCTTGGCCATGTCGGCTGGCATGAGCTCTACACCTCGGACTGGAAGGCGGCCTTCGATTTCTATTCCAGCCAGTTCGGCTGGACGAGCGCCGGCGAATTCGACATGGGCGAGATGGGTATCTACAAAACCTTCGGCGCCGGCCCCGAATCCGGCGGCGGCATCATGAACAAGCCGCCGCAGATTCCGGTTCCCGTCTGGCAGTTCTATTTCAACGTCGACGCCATCGATGCCGCCGCCAAGCGCGTCACCGACAAAGGCGGCAAGGTCATCATGGGACCGATGGACGTGCCGAGCGGCCAGTGGATCATCCAGTGCCAGGACCCACAAGGCGCGCATTTCGCATTGCTGGCACCGGTGCGGTAGAATTCTCTGTCCCTCGGGCGGGTAATCGCATATGGCGCTCCCCCTCTCCGTCTCGGCTTCGCCGAGCCACCTCTCCCCCACTTTGTGGGGGCGAGGAACCCAGGCTTTTCAAGGCCGCGACATCCTCAGTTAACGTCTCCTCGCCCCCACGAAGTGGGGGAGAGGTGTCCGCGCAGCGGACGGAGAGGGGGCAGCGCTGCCGTCTGCGATTGCCCTTCCTCTTGGGAGATGTGCGATCGGCCTTTCCCAACTGCTGCGAAGGACGGAGGGAACAGAGGCGCTATCCGCCGCCCCGTCTCTTAAACTGATCACTCCGGCGTCAGCACCGCCAGCTTCAGATCGGCCTTTTTCGCGCCGCTGACCTGGATGATCGCGGCACCACCAGCGAGCTTGAAGCGCACGCTCTTGCGGATTCCCGGACAGGTCTTCACGCCGCTGAAAGCCCCCGATTTCACGGTCTTGCCATCCTGTACCACATCGATCCAGGCCTCATCGGACAGGCTGAGCTGCAGTTCGCCCCCGGGCGGCACGGTCACGCTGGCCGTCGCGCCGAATGTGCCGTCTGCCGGCGCACGCTCCGGCGGTACCTCAAAGCTGACCGTGTCGGCCGCCGCGAGCGTGAGATCCACCGCTTCCCCGACCGTCAGCGTGGCGCCTGTTTGCGCGGCGGGCGCCTCCGGAAACAGCGCCTGCTCGCGTTCAACCGGCCATTTGAAGGCATCGCAGCCGGTATCGGCGGCCATGGCGAAGCTGGTGCCAGCAAGGATTGCGATGAGGCCGATGATGACTTTTCTCATGATGAAGGGACTCGCGTGGGTTCGGTGCATCAGACAGAGATACAACTATAAGGATATATTTGCAACCATGGCGAGAAGAAATATCGGCGATTGAAACCACCTCCACTCACCGATTGTTGATGGTTGGCCAAGGGGAAGTGAGTGGTCCGTCGCCGGGCGATAATTTAAGGCCCCGGGCGGGGGAAAATTGGAGTTCAGATGAAGCTTTTCGAAAGCCTTGCCCAGTACCGGCCTCAGGCGCTGGGCATATTGCGCGTCATGACCGCCCTGCAGTTCATCGAACATGGCTCGCAGAAGCTGTTCAACTTCCCGGTGAGCGCGGAGCCGCATGCCCTCACCGGATTGACGACGGCTGCCGGCATTCTCGAATTCGCCGGCGGCATCCTTCTGGCGCTCGGCCTCTTCACCCGTCCGGTCGCCTTCCTGCTCGCCGGCGAAATGGCCATCGCCTATTTCATGGCGCATTTCCCGCGCGACTTCTTCCCGGCCAACAACGGCGGCGACGCAGCCATCCTGTTCTGCTTCGTCTTCCTCTATCTGTTCTTTGCCGGTCCGGGCGCCTTCGCGGTGGACAATCGCGACAGCGCCAGGGCTTGATGTCAACATGCGCGCCTGGAAGCTTTTTGTTTTGACGCAATTCCGGACGGAAAACCGCTTCGCACTTTTTCCTGGAATTGCTTTAGCCGCGCATCCGCTCGAAATTGGCGTCGAACAGCGGCGCCGGCTGGATGCGCGCCGCATGGCGCTTGCCGAGGATCTCGATCTCGAAACCGTTCGGTCTGTCGGCGATCTCCTTCGGCACATAGCCTAAGGCGACCGACTTCTTCGCATTGTGCGCGTAACCACCGGACGTGACCCAGCCGCGCACGACGCCGTCATGCCAGATCGCCTCGTCGCCGATCACATCGGCATCGGCGGTGTCGACGATGAAGCTGCGCAGCCGAAGCTTGCCGCCCTCTCTGCGCTCCGCGAGCGCGGCCTCCTTGCCGATGAAATCGGCGTCCTTGCCATAGGCGACGAAGCGGTCGAGCCCGGCCTCGACCGGCCCGTAGATCGGCCGGTATTCGCGCGCCCATGAGCCGTAATTCTTCTCGAGCCTGAGCGCATTGAGCGCGCGCGAGCCGAACAGGCCGATGCCGAATTCCCCTCCCGCGGCGACCAGCGCCTGGTAGGCGGCGCGCTGGTATTCCGGCGCCACCCAGATCTCGTAGCCGAGATCGCCGGTGTAGCTGACGCGGCCGACAAGGCACGGCGCCATGCCGATATCCATCCGCGCGACCGCCATGAAGGGGAATGCCGCGTTGGAAGTGTCGGCGCGGGTGACCTTGGCCAGAACCTCCCTCGCCTTCGGTCCGGCAATCGCAAGGCCAGTGAGCTTCTGGCCCAGCGCTTCGATCCACGCCGAGCCATCCTTAGGCAGATGCGCCTCGAACCAGCGCATATGGTACTGCTCGGCGATGCCCGAGCCGGCGATGAACCATTCTTTGTCGTCGATATTGGCTAAAGTGAAATCGCCGATCAGCCTGCCGTCGTCCTTCAGCATCGGCGCCAGCGTCATGCGGCCGCGCTTGGGCAGCTTGCAGGCGAAGATGCGGTCGAGCCATCCAGCCGCGTCCTCGCCCGTCACCTTGTATTTGGCGAAGTTCGAGATTTCCGACAGGCCTACGCCGTTGCGCACCGCCGCGACTTCCTTGGCGACATGCTCGAAGTCGGTTGAGCGCCGCCAGGAGAACTCATCCTTGACGCCCTCCGGCGCATACCAGAGCGGCACTTCGAGCCCATAGGACACGCCCCATTGCGCGCCCTTGGCGGCAAGCGCGTCATAGAGAGGCGTCGTCTTCAGCGGACGCCCGGCCGACAGCTCCTCGTTGGGGAAGCGGATCGAGAAGCGGCGCGAATAATTCTCGCGCACCTTGGCGTTGGTATAGGCCATCGTCGCCCAGTCGCCATAGCGCGCCACGTCCATCGCCCAGATGTCGGCGCCGGGATCGCCCTCGATCATCCAGTTGGAGAGCGCCAGTCCGACGCCGCCGCCCTGGCTGAAGCCGGCCATCACGCCGCAGGCGACCCAGAAGCCGGGCAAGCCTCGCACCGGACCGACCAGCGGATTGCCGTCGGGGGCGAAGGTGAAGGGGCCGTTGATGATCTGCTTGATCCCGGTCTTCTGGAAGGCCGGGAAATGGCGGAAGCCGACTTCCAGCGACGGCGCGATGCGGTCGATGTCCGGCTCCAGCAATTCGTGGCCGAAATTCCATGGCGTGGTGAACTCCGACCACACCTTGTTGGCCTTCTCATAGGTGCCCATCAGCATGCCGCCGCGCTCCTGACGCAGATACAGCTCGCCATCGAAGTCGACCGCGTGGATGATCTCGGTGCCGGTCTTCTTGTTCCAGTCGGCTACCTCCGGCATGTCCTCGGTGATCAGGTACATGTGCTCCATCGCCAGCACCGGCAATTCGAGCCCGACCATGCGGCCGACCTCGCGCGCCCACAGCCCGCCGGCATTGACCACATGCTCGGCAATAACATCGCCCTTGTTGGTGATGACGCGCCACAACCCGTCGGGACGGCGCACGATATCCTCGACCTTGGTGAAGCGCTCGACCTCGGCGCCCAGTTTCCGCGCCGCTTTGGCATAGGCATGCGTCACGCCGGACGGGTCGAGATGGCCGTCCTCCTTGTTGCGAACCGCGCCGACGAACTGGCTGGGGTCGATGAGCGGCATCAATTCCGCCGCTTCCTTGGCCGAGATCACTTCGAGGTCGATGCCGAGATAGCGGCCCTTCGAAACCACGCCGCGCAGCCAGTCGAGCCGCGCCTCGGTCGCGGCCAGCAGCACACCGCCGGTGAGATGCACGCCGGTCGCCTGTCCGGAAAGCTCCTCGATCTCCTTGTAGAGCGAGATCGTGTATTTCTGCAGCTTGGCGACGTTGGGATCGCCATTGATCGTGTGCATGCCGCCAGCCGCATGCCAGGTCGAGCCCGAGGTCAGCTCGTCGCGTTCCAGAAGCACGACATCGGTCCAGCCATGGCGGGCAAGATGGAACAGCACCGAGCATCCGACGACACCGCCGCCGATGACCACGACCTTTGCATGCGACTTCATGGGTTTTCTCTAATATCAGGATGTTAGACGGTTAAGCGGATTCAGGATGGTAGGGCGTTGACTCAAAATGGGAAGCATCACGGCTCGCCCTGCCCGATCGCTTCCTTGCGGCGCGCCATATAGGCTTCGAGCGCCTCGCGCACGGCGGGGTCCATGGCCGGCTGGACATATTCCTCCAGCGCCTTCTTCCACAGCCGCGTCGCGCGCGCCGTCGTGTCGAGCCCGCCTGCCTCCTGCCAGGCCTCGTAATTCTGCCAGTTGGAAAGCATCGGCTGGTAGAAGGCGGTGGCGTAGCGCTCCAGCGTGTGCGGCTCGCCGAAGAAGTGGCCCCCGGTCGGCACCGCGCCCAGCGCCTCGACCGCGAGTTCCGCCTCGTCGACAACGATCGGGCGCAGGAATTCCATCATGTGCTGGATCATCTCGACATCGATGATGAGCTTTTCGAACGAAGCCGTCAGCCCGCCCTCCTGCCAGCCGGCCGCATGGTAGACGAGATTACCGTGGCCGAGCACCGCGCCCCACAGCGCCATCATCGTCTCATAGGCACCTTGCGCATCTGCTGCGTTGGAGGCCGATCCCGGCGTGGTGCGGTAGGGCAAGTTGTAGCGCCGCGCCAACTGCCCGGAGGCGATATTGGCCTTGGTGTTTTCCGGCGTGCCGAAGGCCGGCGCGCCCGACTTCATGTCGACATTGGAGGTGAAGGCGCCATACATCACCGGCGCGCCGGGACGCACCAGCTGCGTAAGCACGATGCCGAACAGCGCCTCGGCATTTTGCTGTGCCAGCGCGCCGGCCAGCGTCACCGGGCTCATCGCGCCCATCAGCGTGAATGGGGTGACGGCCACCGACTGGCCGTATTCGGCCATGGTCATCAGCCCCTCCGCCATCATCTCGTCGAAGCGGCGCGGCGAGTTGACCGAGATGATGGTGGTGACGCCGGGGTCCCGGGCCATCTCATCCAGCGTCAGCCCACGCGCGATCGCCATCATCTCGATGCCGTCGAGCGCCCTGCCCCGCCCGATCGCCGAGACATGAAAACATTTGTCGGTCAGCGTCAGATTGGCGAAATAAGTGTCCATATGCCTTGTGTTCGCCGGCAGCTCGATCGGCGCGCAGACCTGGTTGCCGAGCATATGGATGCAGTTGAAATGCTGCGCCAGCCGCACGAGGTCCGAATAGTCGGCGAGATTGCCGGCGCGGCGGCCGCGCTCCATGTCGTGCACATTGGGCGGGCCGGCCACCAGCGTGAAGTTGATCGTGCTGCCGCCGAGATGGATGGCTCGAGCCGGATTGCGCGGGGTAAGCGTGTAGCTGCTGCGCGTCGAGGTCAGCGCTTCCTCGACCATGCCGCGGTCGATGCGTACATTCATCGACCCGTGGTCGACCTTGGCGCCGGCGCGCTCGAACAGCGACATCGCCCGCGGGCTCATCACCTCGATGCCGAAATTCTCCAGGATATGCATCGATGCCTGGTGGATGGCCTCGATCTGGTCGGCCAAGAGCAGCGCCATCGGCGAGTAGGGATTCTCCACCCGCCGCGGCGGCAGTTGCGGGATAGCGGCTGGCCCGCGGTTGCTGGTGCGCTCGGCGCCTCGCTTGCGTCTTGGTTCGCTCATGCGCGCATCAGAGCGCCGGCATCAGATACGAGCTGTCAGGAATTCGCCATTTGCCGGCGTGATTTTAGCCAAGGCGGCATTTTTGAAAATCGATGAACAGAATAGCGACCTATATGGTCGCAATATCGATACTCGGCTTTTCGCGCCGTCCGCGTCCGCGTTAAGGAACCTCGCAAGACTCCTTTTATGATTTCGGCCTATTCGTCTTCCAATGCGTAGGTCGAGTTTTAGTAAAATTGTCGCTGTTTCCGTGCTGCTGGCGCTGTCAGCCTGCGCGACGGCGCCCAGCCACATCAACAATGTCTGCGCCGTTTTCGACCAGAATGACGGCTGGTTCGACAACTGGCAGTCCGCCGCCGAGCGGACCGAGCAGAAATACGGCATTCCCGTTCCCGTGCTGATGGCGACGGTGCGCAAGGAATCCGGCTTCAAGAGCAATGCCCGCCCGCCGCGCACAAAGCTGCTCGGCTTCATCCCGTGGACGCATGTCTCGAGCGCCACGGGCTACTCGCAGGCGCTCGACGGCACCTGGTCGCAATATCAAAGCGAGACCGGCAACTGGGCGGCGCGCCGCACGCGCTTCGCCGACGCCATCGATTTCGTCGGCTGGTACCACTCCAAGACCGCCGACACGTTCGGTGTCGCCCGTAACGACACCTATAATCTCTATCTGGCCTATTATCTCGGCTGGACCGCCTATGGCCGCGGCAATCGCGGCGACGCCGGCGTTCAAAGCTACGCGCGCGCCACCGACCAGATGGCCCGCGACTACGCAGCGCAGCTACGGCAATGCGGCAGTTGACCCTTCGCTTGGTCTAGTGCCGCCTTGTCGTGTCCTTGGGCCTTGGGACACCGGTTTCCGAATCCTCGTCGCGCACTTCATGGCGACGGGCTCGCATGCCAGCCTCGCCCTGCTCCACGGCATCTCCGATCTCATCGGCTGCAGCGCTGCCTGTTTTGCCACGCGGCCGCTTGGGCGCCGTTCCGGCAGGGCCCGGCCCCGCGACATGCGGCGCGTCATCCGGCACGCCTTCATGCGCGGCATGCTCCTTGTCGAACTTGATGACCTGCTCCATCTTGGCAAGCACATCGTCCGAAAGCCAGCACAGGCTCGTATGGCCGCCGCCGAGATTCTTCACTGGCGGCACCTTCGTCTCGCATAGATTGTCCGGCACCAGCTTCTTGTAGCCACAGCGCGTCTGGAACGGGCAGCCGGTCGGCGGGTTCATCGCCGACGGGATGTCGCCCTCGAGCACGATGTGCTTCTTGACCACGCTGGTGTCGGCGATCGGGATCGCCGACAGCAGCGCCTCGGTATAGGGGTGGTAGGGCGGCGAGAAGATCTGGTCGGTCGTGCCCTGCTCGACGATGTAGCCGAGATACATGACGACGACGCGGTCGGCGATGTAGCGCACCACCGACAGATCGTGGCTGATGAACAGCATCGTCGTCTTGTTTTTGCGCTGAATGTCCATCAGCAACTCGGTCACCGCCGCCTGCACCGAGACGTCGAGCGCCGAGACCGGTTCGTCGGCCACCACCACCTTGGCATCGCCGGCAAAGGCGCGCGCGACACCGATGCGCTGCTTCTGTCCGCCCGACAGCTGGCGCGGCTTGCGGGTCTCGAAGGCCCTGGGCAGCTTCACCAGGTCGAGCAGCTCCAGCATGCGCTGGCGCCGCTCGGCGGCAGTCTTGCCGACATTGAACTTTTCCAGCGTGCGGATGATCTGCGAGCCGACGCTGTGGCTGGGGTTCAGCGTGTCGAACGGGTTCTGGAAGACCATCTGGATCGACGAGACCGTATCGACGCCGCGGCTCTCGATACCTGTCGACTGGATTTCCTTGTTGGCCAAGGTCACCGTGCCGGAGCTGGCGGTCTCGAGGCCGAGCAGCACCTTGGCCAGCGTCGACTTTCCGCAGCCGGACTCGCCGACGATGGCCACCGTCTCGGATTCGCGCGCGGTGAACGAGATCGTCTCGTTGGCCTTGACGACGCGGCCTTCGCTGGAGCCGAACACCTCGCTGCCGCCGACCTTGTAGTATTTCTTGAGGTCCTGGATCTTCAGCACCGGCGCGCCGGGCTCGACCTTCTCGTTGACCTTCTTGGCGCCGGGCGGCAGCGCCTCCCAGTCGATTTCGTTGAAGCGCACGCAGCGCGAGAAATGCCCCTCATGGCCCTCGACCGGGACCATCGGGATTTCGGCGGCGTTGCAGACGCCCTCGACGAAATGGTGGCAGCGCGGCCCGAAATTGCAGCCCTTCGGCCGCTCATGCGGCAGCGGCAACTGGCCGGGGATCGAGATCAGCGGCCGTGAATTCTTGTCGGCGCCGGGCAGCGGGATCGAGCGGAACAGCCCCTGCGTGTAGGGATGGCGCATCCGGTCGAACACGTCCTCGATCTTGCCGGTCTCGACCGCTTCGCCGGAATACATCACCGTGATCTTGTCGCAGGTCTCCAGGATGAGGCCGAGGTTGTGCGACACGAAGATCATCGAGGTGCCGAACTTCTCGCCCAGACCCTTGACCAGCTCGACGATGCCGGCCTCGACGGTGACGTCGAGCGCGGTGGTCGGCTCGTCGAGCAGCAAGAGCGCCGGCTTCGACAACAGCGCCATGGCGATGACGATGCGCTGCTGCTGGCCGCCGGAAAGCTGGTGCGGATAGGAGCGCATCATGCGCTCGGGATCGGGCAGCTTCACCGCCCGCACCATCTCCAGCGCGCGGTTATACGCCTCTTCCTTCGACACCTTGTCGTGGATCAGCGGCACTTCCATCAGCTGCTGTCCGATCTTCATCGCCGGATTGAGGCTCGCCATCGGCTCCTGGTAGATCATGGCGATCTTGTTGCCGCGGATGGCGCGCAGTTCCTCGTCGGACATCTCGCCCATGTCCCGGCCCTGGAACTTGATGCGCCCGCCGACGATCTTCCCGATGTTGGAGAGGTCGCGCATGATGCCGAGCGACACGGTCGACTTGCCGCAGCCGGATTCGCCGACGATGCCCATCGCCTCTCCGGGCATCACCGTGCAGGAAAAATCCATTACCGCCGGGATCTCGCCCTTGCGGGTGAAGAAGGAGATCGAGAGGTTCTCGATCTCGATGATTGGTTGAGCTGGATCTCGAACTGCCTCGTTCATGGGTCGCTCCAATCCTAAATTGTTCCAGCAGGTAGGGCCTGAGCCCCAGCCATCAATCCTTCATCGACTGTTCGCGCAGCGAGTCCGCCAGAAGATTCAGCCCCAGCACGAACGACATCAGGGCGATCGTCGGCGGCAGCGCCGGGTGGATGAAGGAACGCAGCAGCCGGCTGGCGTCCTTGATCGCGGTGCCCCAGTCGGGGCTTTCCGGCGCCAGGCCCAGGCCGAAATAGCCGAGCGTTCCGAGCAGGATCGTCGTGTAGCCGATGCGCAGGCAGGCATCGACGATCAGCGGACCGCGCGCATTGGGCAGGATCTCCCACAGCATGATGTACCAGGGCGATTCACCGCGCGTCTGCGCCGCCGCCACATAATCGCGCGTCTTGATGTCCATGGTCAGGCCGCGCACGATGCGGAACACGCCGGGGCTGGAGGCGAACACCACCGCCACGAAGATGTTGAGCTGGTTCGGATCGATGTGGACGATGTGCAGCGGGTCCCTGTCGAAGACCAGGCCGACATAGATCCAGCCGCCAAGGACGAGCGTGATGCCGAGCAGGATATAGAGCCGGTCCGGCCGGTTCTTGAACCGCGTCCAGAACAGGACGCTGAAGAAGATGATCGGGAACAGGAAGAACAGCCCCGCCATCGCATAGGGGATCGGCGTGTCCATGATGCCCGGTGTCACTAAGAGGTAGAACAACAGGATCACCGGGAAAGCCAGCACCAGATTGGCGAGGAAGGACAAGAGCGTGTCGATCCTGCCGCCATAGTAACCGGCCGGCAGGCCGAGTGTGATGCCGACCATCAGCGCGAAGCCGGTGGCGGCAGGCGCGATGATCAGCACGATCTGGCTGCCATAGACCATGCGCGAGAACACGTCGCGTGCCAGCTTATCGCCGCCGAAATAATAGATCAGCTTGGACGTCGGCTCGACCGCGCCGGGCAGCGCGTCCTTCATGATCGAGACCTGCGCCAGGGGATCGAAAGGCGAGATCGTCGAGGCGAAGATTGCCGTGAACAGCCAGAACAGGCAGATGAACACGCCGGCAATGCCGACGCCGCTGTCGAAGAGCTGGCCGTAAAGGCCAAGCCGCTTCTTGTAGGCGAAGCTGACACCCATCACCAGGATCAAACCGATCCACACCGGCCAGAAGCGCCAAAGCACGCCGACAACGATGTCGAAGGCATTGATATACTCGGTCTGCATCGGCCCTGCCCCTTATTGAACCCTGATACGCGGATTGAGGAACGCGTAGCCGACATCCGAGATGAGTTGCGTGATCAAGACGATGAACACCGAAACCAGCGAGCAGCCGAGCAGAAGGTCGATGTCGTTGTTGCCGGCAGCCTCGACCAGCGTGTAGCCGAAGCCCTGGTAGCGGAACATCACCTCGACGATGACGACGCCGGTAAGCAGCCAGGGAAACTGCAGCATGATGACGGTAAACGGCGCGATCAAAGCGTTGCGCAGCGCGTGCTTGACGACCACGCTGCCGAAGGACAGGCCTTTGAGGCGGGCAGTGCGGATGTATTGCTGCGTCATCACCTCCACCATCGAGGCGCGCGTCATACGCGCGATATAGCCTATGCCGTAGATGGCCAGCGTCATCACCGGCAGGGTGAAATTGTAGAATGTGAGGCCCTGGCTCGCCGAGGCCGCCGAGCCGTTAAGCCAGCCCAGCCACGAGGCGAAGATAACGGTGAAGATGACGCCAGACACATATTCGGGCGTCGCCGTCGAGGCGATCGAGGCGACAGACAGCGTGCGGTCGGTGCGCGAGCCCTCGCGCATGCCGGCAAGGATGCCGATCAACAGCGAAATCGGCACCATCACCGCCAGCACCCAGAACATCAAAAGCCCGGTGGCGCCGAGCGCCGGGAAGAGCTTCGAGGCAACGGTCGTCTTGAATTTGGTCGAGCAGCCGAAGTCGCCTTCAAGCACACCGGAGAATGTCGGCACGACCGGGTCGTTGCAGAAGGAGAAGCGCTGCGCCGGCTTTCCGGTCGCCGGGTCGGTGATCGGCTGCTTGGGCAGGACCCCCAGCCACTGGCCGTAGCGGACGAAGAAATTCTGGCGGTAGCCATGTTCGACCAGCCAGTTCTCAAGCTGCTCGGCGGAGGTATGCATCTCGGTCTGGCTGATCGCCAGCTTCTTCAGATTGGGACCGAGATTGATCAGGAAGAAGACGATCAGCGTCAGGCACAGCATCGTCAGCGCCATGGTGCCGAGACGTCTCGCAATGAAAGAAAGCATGGCGGGCCCCTGCCGATGGGTTGGGGAGCCTCTCTGCCCGATATCCCACCGCGAGGCGGAACAAGCCGGCAAACAGACGTCCGAATGCGATCAACCGTGTTTATTGCATGAGCCTGCTCGACGAGTCCGCAACTTTTTTGCTGCAGCGGCTCTCCGGTTCCGGCTCATGCAAAGGAAGGGGACAAAGGAGCGGAGCGCCCCTTTGTCCATTCGCTCGGATCAGGCCTCGTCGAGCCAGATCTTGCCGTAGTCGCGCTCGAAGGTCGGATGCATCTTGTAGTTCTTAACAGCGGCAACCGAATGGCTGTAGAGCTTGCGCCAGTAGGGCTGGATGATGATGCCGGAATCCTGCAGGATCTGCTCGATATCCTTCATCATGCCCTTGCGCTTGGTGGCGTCGGCGACCGACAGCGCGGCGTTGAGCTTGGCATCCCAATCGGGATTCGACCAGGCGGTCTCGTTCCAGGCTTCGCCGGTGCGGTAGGCCAGAGCCAGAACCTGGACACCGAGCGGCCGCATGTTCCAGTTGGTCATCGAGAGCGGATACTTGGTCCAGTCGTTCCAGAAGGTCGAGCCCGGCAGAACCGTGCGCTTTACCTTGATGCCGGCATCGCGCAGCTGCGCCGCGATCGCGTCGCCGGTGTTCTTGTGCCAGTCCTCGTCGACGGTGATCAGCTCATGCTCGAAATCGGCCTGGCCAGCTTCCGCCATCAACGCCTTCGCCTTGGCCGGGTCGCGCGCGATCTTCGGCAGTTCGTAGTATTCTGGATGAATCGCGCAGACATGGTGGTTCTCGGCGACGGCGCCGGCACCGCCATAGCCGAGCTGCAGGACGACCGCATTGTCGACGGCGAGTTGCAGGGCGTTGCGAACCTTCTGGTTGTCGTAAGGCTTGTTGTTGACGTTGGAGCGGCAAACGATGGTGGCTGCGGTGACCACTTCCGACTTGACCAGCTTCATGCCGTCGAGGATCGACACATAGTCGGCCGACGTCTCGAAATTGGTGTGCACTTCACCCGCCTCGAAAGCGCTGACCATTGCTGCCGGATCGGTGCCGTAGTCGATGAACTCGACGCCGTCGAGGAACACCTCGCCGTCCCACCACTTGTCGTCGGAACGGCGCTTGTAGACCACCTTCTGGCCGACGTCGTAAGAGACCAGCTCGAACGGACCAGTGCCGATCGGGCAGGCTTTGAAGTCGCCACCCTTTTCGTCGAATGACTTGTGGACGAGCAGAGCAACATAGTCGCAAATGCCGGGAATGATCGTGATGTCGGGCTTGGTCAGCGATAGCTTGACCGTCATGTCATCGACCTTGGTGACCGCGCCTTCACGGAGCTTGCCGGTCTTGTCGTCAAACAGCGTGCCAAGACGGCCGGGCATTGAATTGCCTTCGGCGGCCTTTTCGCCCCAACGGTTGAAGTTGTGCACCACGTCGTCGGCAGTGAAGGCATCGCCGTTGTGCCAGGTAACGCCCTTGCGCACATGCAGCACATACTCGGTGGCATCGTCATTAACGTCCCAGCTCTCGAGCAGATAGGGACGGAACGTGTATTCGGTAGTGTATTTGACCAGCGGCTCAAGCGCCTGACGCTCGGCGTTGGCGATCTCCGACCAGTCGGACTTGCGCGGGTCCTTCGGATCCTTGACCCACTGTGCGACCTTCAGGACGCCGCCCTTCTTGCCCTGCACGTCCTCGGCCCTGGCCGGGGTCGGATCGGCGAGGCCGATCAGGCCGTAGGCCATCGCCGTGGACGCTCCGAAAACGCTGGCGAGCGCCAGGAATTCGCGACGATCCACCTTTCCCGCCTTGGCTTCTTCGGCCATTTTCAGGATGTGATCCGGAACGCGATCACCGTTGCTTGTATAGATTGCCATGACTTGCTCCCATTGTTGGCTTTCCGCCTTTTAACATTCCGCATCCAGACCGCCTTGTCAAAGACGGTTTGGGCTAGGAACATGTTAGGGAATGTGCATCTTTGGATGCAACCCGGTTCGCGCGATAACGACAGTCTTGGCGCAAATTTGCTAGCGCGACGCGATTTCCAAAAAATCGTCGCGTGCGATTAAATCAATACATTTGACAACGATAAGGGCGCCGCATTCGCAGCGGGCAGCCGGTCGACAGGTCGGGAAAGCGCGGCGCAACCTCAATATTCGCGTTCGTAAAAGACGCCGCCTTTTGCTTCGCCGGCGTCGTTGGCCTCGCCGCGCAGCTTGACGCCCTTCCCGACATTGAGGTCGATCGTCGCCTTGCCGGAGCCTGGCTTGTCGCCCTTTTGTATGGTCACATAGGTGCGGTCGTTGAGGTACTTGCCGGCCGAAACCGCCGTGCCGCCCTTCTCGTCCGTCGTCACGTCGAGATCGTCGACGCCGATGGCGCTTTGCAGGTTCTCTAGCAGCGAGGTCGAACCGCCGACGCCTGCCAGTTGCGCGGCGGCGCTCGCAAGTTGTGCGATCTGCAGCGGCGACAACTTGGACATGGATTGACCGAAGATGAGCTGTGCCAGGATCTCGTCCTGAGGCAGCGCCGGCACGGAGGAGAACGTGAACTTCGGATTGGTCGCCTCGCCCGAGACGGCGACCGTGACCGTGGCGGTGCTCGTCGTCGTGGTCGCCGTCATGTTCAGATAGGGCACCAGTGAACCCTGGAACCCGATCGTGCCGTCGGTGAAGGTCAGGCGCTTGGAAAGGATGATCAGCCGTCCGCGCTGCAGGGCGAAGGTGCCGATCGCCCTCGGCGCCGAAGCCGGGCCTGTCAGCTTCAGCGAGCCGCCGAGTTCGGCATCGACGCCCCTGCCCTGGATGAAAATCTGGTTCGGCGCGTTCACCGTCACGTCGAGCGTCAGGCCGCTGCCGCTGTTGCTGCTGCCGCCGGACGTCGCCGGGCGCAGCGCCTTGTCCTGCGCCCGCACGGACGCCGGCGCGTTCTTGTGCTTCACATCCAGCGCCGAAAGCGAACCCGGCAGCTTTTCAGGGACGGTGATGACTGTCCTCGCCAGGTTGATCGTGCCGGCGATCACCGGCGCGGAGACGAGCGGCCCCTTGACGGTCAGGTCACCGCCGAGATTGGCGGTCACCACCCGGCCGTCAGTATAGCGGCCGTCGGTGAGCTTGATCGACAGATCGGCCGGGAAGCCCTGCGCCGGCGTGATGCCCACGGTGCCGCTCGCCGACAGGCTGCCGCGCGTCGACAACGTTCCGGTCAGGCGGTTTATCCTGGCCACCCCGCCGCCGATCGAGACGTCGGCGGCGACATCGTTCACTGCCAGGCCGGAGCGGGCATCGATCAGGCGCGCACCGGATGTCGTGACTTTGCCACTGATAACCGGCGCAGATGCTGGACCACGCACCTGCACATCGACATTGGCGGTGCCGTTGAGCGCCAGCCCTTGCGCGGCGAGCTTTGCGGCCAGGAAGGAGAACGGCACCTTGCCGTTGAAGTCGAGCGCCAAGGTTGGGGTGCCCGCCGTCGTCACCGAGCCGCCGCCCTTGAGGCCGAGGCCCGCGCCGTCGCTGATGTTGGCGTCGAAAGCGAGCTTGTTGCCGGCAAAGGTTCCCGACGACGAGACATTCATGCCGCCGAGTCCGGCGCTGCGCGTCTGCGAGGTCTGCACACCGGAAGCATCGATCTTGAAGGCGACCGACGGGCTGGCCGGTGCGCCGGCGACCTTGACCGTGCCCGAGATCGAGCCGGCCGCGTCGAGGCCTGGCGAGAAACTGTTGGCGAGCGAGATCGGCACTCTCGCGAGATTGGCGTTGATGTCGAGCGCCTGCGCGACCTTGCCCGTGACCGTCGCCGTGCCGCCGCCGAGGTTGAGCACCAGCCGGTCGAGCGACGTCACGCCATTGGCGATGGTCACGGTCGAGGCCTGGGCGATCGCGGCCTTGATGCCTTGCACCGTCGCCTGGCCGGAGGCGAGCTCGATGGTCGTCGTGCCGTTCGCCACTTTCACCCGGCCGGCCGCCCTGGCCGGAATGTTCTTGACGGTGGCCCCGCCGGAAAAACCGGTCCAGTCGCCGTCGCGCTTCAGATCGACATCAATGCCGGTGACGGCGGTGCCACCCGAAGTGACACTCTCGGCACGCACCGTGCCTTGAATGACGGGGGCGGCCATGTAGTTCGCTATCTGCGCGTCGATGGCGACATTCCTGGCGGAGAGATCGCCGCGCTTGATCTGCGAGGTGTTCGCTTTCACCGCGACATTCGGCCCGCTGGCCGCCTTGGTAAAGGCGATCGTGCCGCGCACATTGCCCTCGGCCTTTTCCAGGGCGAGCGCGGCCAGCGGTCCGATATCGGGCAGGTCGAGCGAAACGGTGCCGACCGGCACGAAAGCATCATCGAGCACGAGATCGCCGGAAATCTTGTTCGGGCCGAGCGACAGCAGAAGCCCGTTGATCGCGCGGCTTCCATTGGTCGTGGCAAGCACCGCGCTGCCTTGCAAATTCTGCCCGGCGACATTGCCGGTGAGCTGCACATTGGCTGCCGGATTGGCGGCATCGGCCTTGCCGGTGGCCGTCAGCTTCAACCCGGTGATCTCGCGCGCCGCCACGAGGAGCCGGTCGCTGTCCACCGTCATCGACAGGTCGGGCGCGGTGACCGGGCCTTGCGCGTTGAGGGCAAAGGCGATGGCGCCCTTGGCGTCTTTCGAGAGCCCCGAAACGTCGCTCAACGCGCCCCTGATCCCGGCGGCCAGCTTGCCGTCGGCAAGGCTCGCCTGGCCATCGGCGCTGAGCGCCCCCGAATTGAGCTTCAGGCCGTCGATATTGACATTGCCATTGGCATCGCGCTTCAGCCCACCGCTCAGTTGCGCGGTCTCGCCAAGCACGCCGCGCACCGCCGCCGGCAAGGCGGAAGAGACGACATCGGCCTTCATATTGAGGTCGACGGCGCCGTCGCCCAGCGATATCCGGCCGGCGATCTGGCTGTTGAGCGCATCGCTGGTCAGCGAGCCGCTGTTGACGGCGACGGCATCGGGAGCCAGTCGGCCATTGACCTTGGCGATCACCTTGCCAGCGATCAGCGGTGCCAGCATGGGATTGTCGAGGCCGATCCTGTCCACCGAGACCGTGCCGGAAACCGGACCCGCCCGCCCCTTGAGGTCGAAGGCATCCGAATGCAGCGCCAGGGTGAGACCGTCCACCTTCGCCTGGCTCGCGGCAATGGAAGGCAGGATTGCGGACACATCGAGCCGCGCTTGCGTGCTTTCGCCCGCCATCTTTGCCGACAAGGACTGAACCGCGATCTTGACCGGGCTTTCGGCGCTGCCGACCGTCAACGGCAGGCTGGCCCCGGACGAGGTAAGATCGAGGGAGAAGTCGCTGGCGCCATTGGGATTGAGGGTGCCGGCGGCCTTGCCTGAAATCCCTTCGCCCGAGAGCGTGGCGTGGTCCAGGGCGACGCCGCCCGCCAGCGTGTAGCTGCCGGCAGCGTCCAGATCTAGCGGCCCGAGCCCCGCCTGCCGGGTCTGGCTGGTCTCGGCGCCCGCCACCTTCGCGTTGAACTGCACGTCGGGGTTGGACGATGGACCCGTGACGTGCGCCGTGCCCTCAAGCGTTCCGGCCCCGTCGAGGCCGGGCACGAAATCATTGGCGAGCGCCAGCGGCAGGTTGGCGAGGTTCGCCGTCAGGTCCAGGGTCTCACCGGCGCTGCCGGAAACCGTCGCCGAGCCGCCGCCGAGATTGAGCGCGAGCTTCTCGATTGCGGTCACGCCATTGGCGATGGAGAAGCTGGAAGGCTCGGCGATGGCCGCCTTGATGCCGCGCACCGTCGCCTCGCCGGACATGATTTCCACGCTCGTCGTGCCGTTGGCGATCTTCACCCGCCCGGTGGCGGTGGCCGGAATGCCGGACGCCGTGGCGCCGCCGGCAAAGTTCGTCCAGTCGCCGTCGCGCTTCAAATCGATGCCGATGCCGCTGATGACCGTGCTGCCGGAGGTCACATTGTCGGCCTTGATCGTGCCCGAGATCGCCGGCCCTTTCAGGTAGTTGGCGATCAGCGCGTTGACGGTGATGGCTTTCGCCGCCAGATCGCCGCGCGCGATCGAGGTGCTCGCCGCATTGATGGTGACGGTCGGCGCCTCGCCCTCCTTGGAGAAGGCGATCGTGCCGTTGATGTCGCCGGTGGCGGTCTGGTTTGCCAGCGCGGCGAGCGGCCCGATATCGGGCACGGCTAGCGTCAGCGTGCCGAGCGGGAGGAATTTGTCGTCGAGCGCGAGATCGCCCGAAACCTTGTTGTCGCCGAGCGCCAGACTGAGCCCATTGATCGAACGCTTGCCGTCGGCGGTCACCAGCGAAGCCTCGATGTCGAGCGCCTGCCCCTCGGCATTGCCGGTCAACGAGAGGTCAGCGGTTGGATTGGCGACATCGGCCTTGCCCTTGGCCGAGAGCTTGATGTCCTTCACCGTTCGGCCCGCCGCCGTCAGGCTGGCGCTGTCTGCCGACACCGTGAAATCCGGCGCAAGGCGCGAACCGCTTGCGCTCAGCGCGAAATTGATCCCACCGGCGAGCGGCGTGCCGGCGAGCGACGACAGCGGGGAGACATCGCCCAACGTGCCCTTGACGCTGGCCTGGAGGTCCGATCCCTGCATGCTGCCGGTGCCGCTGGCGCTGAGCGAACCGGAGCTGATCTCCAGCGAGTTGGCGGCGAACGCGCCTTGCGGATCGCGCGTGGCGGTGGCCGAGAATTTCACACGCTCGCCGAGCAGCGAGCTGATCTGCGGCGGCAACGCCTTCGAGACGGCGTCGGCATTCATCTTCAGCGTCATCGACAGGTCGGCCAGCGCCACATTTGCCGTCAGCCCGGCATTGAGCGCATCGCTGCGCAGGCTGCCCTTGTCGATGGTGACGGTCTCGCGGCTGATCGTGCCGGAAAGATCCGCCGCGAGCTTGCCGGTCACCAGCGGCGCCAGCGTCGCCACATCGGTCTTCAGCCCGGCGGCGGCGAGCTTGATGCTGACCGGTCCGCTGCGGTTTTCGATGTCGAAGCCGTCGGAATGGACCTCACCCGTAATGTTGTTGAGCTGGGTGCCGCCGACGGCGACCGACGTGAGCGACGTGCCGATATCGACCATCGGCGCTTTGCCGTCGCCGAAGGCGCGCACCGTGGCCTTTTCGACCGCGACCAGGATCGGAACAGCGCTGTTGCCGACATCGACGGTGACCGGCTTGTCCTTGGCGGAGAGCTCGACCGACAGGTCGCTGGCGCCCTTCGGATCGACATTGCCGGTCGCGGCCCCGTGCACCGAGTCGCTCTCGATGGTGGCCTGCTCGATGTCGACCCCGCCCGATGCGGTCGCCGTGCCGGCGAGGTCGAAGCTCGTCTTGCCGGCAAACAGCGCCTTTATCTTCTCCGGCAGGAAGGGCTCAAATTCGCCGTCGCCCTTGGCCTCGATGCGGCGGCCCTTGTCGGTCAACTGGTGCCGGCCAGTCAGCTGGCTGACGATCCGGCCGTCGACCATGAAGGTGCCGACGCCGCTCCAATTGCCCAACGGCCCGCTGCCGGAAACGACGATGTTGACGGGCGGCCCGTCCGGCAGCTTGAGCAAATTGGCGATGATGCCGCCCGCCGGCTCCGACGCCTTGAGATCGAGGTCGAGCTTGTTGTCGGCCGGCGCGAAGTGGATCTTGGCGTCGACATTGCCTTGCTTGCCGTTATGGCGGGAGACGTTCAGCACGCTCTCGATCGCCAGCGGCGACGGATCGGCCTTGAGCGAGCCCTTGGCGGCCAGCTCGGCGATGCCGCTGCCCGCCAGCTCTTGTCCCAGCGCGATCTCCGGCAGGTCGATCTGCTTCACGTCGATCGACACCGGCAGGCTGGACGAGCCGCCCTGCGAAGGCTGCTGGCTCGGCTGCGGCAGCCGCGCCAGCTCGATGCGTTCGGCGGCGA
This sequence comes from Mesorhizobium sp. M2E.F.Ca.ET.219.01.1.1, assembly GCF_004016445.2. Taxonomy (GTDB): domain Bacteria; phylum Pseudomonadota; class Alphaproteobacteria; order Rhizobiales; family Rhizobiaceae; genus Mesorhizobium. The sequence continues at coordinate 1,167,894 of NZ_SADT02000001.1, read as the reverse complement.
AGCGGTCGGCATTGAAATTCCGGGAGAGCAGCGCCGTCGGCGACCAGTCGAGCGCCACCTTGCGCGCCACCATCCAGGGGCCTGCACGATCTTCCAGCACGACATGGTCGACCCTGAGCGCGCCCGACCAGATGCCTTCGATGCCGGCGACCGTAACCTTTCGGTCCTCGTTCGAAGCCATTTTGGAAATGAGGCTCGCGAGGTTCTGGCGGCCGCCTTCGGTGCCGGTCAGCACGAACAGCGCGCCGATCGCCACCACCAGCAGCAGAAGCAGCGTGTAGATCAAGATGCGGAGGATGCGCCAAAAGATCTTCATCGTCAGAACGCCTGGCCGATGCCGGCATAGATACCGAAATGCGGATCGCCCGGATCCCGGTTGAGCGGCACGGCCGCGTCGATGCGCAGCGGGCCGAACGGCGTAATGTAGCGCAGACCAACGCCGGCGCCGACCTTCACATCCGAGAAATCGGGGAAGGATTTGGTCGAGACCGTGCCGGCATCGACGAAGGGCACGATGCCGATCGTGTCGGTGACGCCGATGCGCATCTCGACCGAGGTTTCGAAGAAGGAGAGACCGCCGATCGGCTGGCCGTCAACGTCCTTGGGGCCGATGCCCTGGTAGGAATAGCCGCGCACCGAGCCGCCGCCGCCGGAATAGAAGCGGCGGTCGGCGGGCACGTTCTGCAGCCCGGTGCCGACGATCGAGCCCAGCGTCGCGCGTTCGGCGAGCACGAACCGGCTTGCCGTGTCGAGCGACTGGTAGGTGTAACCCTCGCCCTTCAGCTTCAGGAAGGTCGCCCCGTTCAATATGTCGTAGCTCGGCTCGGCATAGGCGAGGAAGCGGAACCCTCTGGTCGGGTTCAGCTTGTTGTCGCGGCTGTCATAGACATATTGCAGCGGCACGCTGGCGATCAGATAGGTATGCTTGCCGAAGGCGTCGGTGATCCGCGAATAATCGAGGTCGAATTCGGCCGAGACCCGCTGCTTCTTGTCGAGGTCGTAGGAAACGCCCACGTCACCCTTGACCGAGAAATGGTCATAGGCATCGGGGTGCTCGAACACCGTCTTGATACCGGTGAAGAATTTCGACGTCGGCCCCAGCACGCCCGGCTTCTCGAACATGACGCCGGCATTGTAGTTGAGCGCCGAAATGCTGTTGCTGCCGATGCCGCTGATCGAACCGTCGATGCGCAGCTTCTCGGCCTGGCCGAACAGGTTGCGGTGTCCCCAGTAGCCTTCGAGCCCAAGCCCTTCCGTGTTCGAGAGGGTGCCGCCGAGGCCGAAGAAGCGCGGCATGCGCTCGCTCACCTGGACGTCGATCGGGATATTGCCGTTGGCGTCGAGGCTGTCGGCTTCCTTGATGGTCACGCTGTTGAAGACTTCGAGCCCGAGCAGCCGGTCGCGGGCATCGTCGATCTCCTGCGGCGAATATTGCTGGCCCCGCTTCAGCCCGGTCATATATTCGGTGAAGTCGCGATCGACCTTCTCCGTGCCCTCGACCGTCGTGTCGCCGTAACCGGCGATCGGGCCGGCGGCCACCGTCAGCGTCACGTCCAGCGTCGAGCTGGAGTGCTCGGCGACGATCTCGCGGTCCGTGACCTTGGCCAGCGGCCTGCCCTCATCCTTCAGCGCTCGCACGATCAGCGCTTCGGCCTTGAGCACGGCGCCGGAGCTGGCATCGCCGCTGGCGATCAGCCCGAAATCGGCGCTCGCCAGCCCGGCGGCATCGCCCTTCAGCCGGATATTGCCCAGTGTGAATTTCGGCCCCGGCGCGACGCTGACGACGACCGGAATGGGCTGCGGCCCCTTAAATTCGGCATCCGGCGGCAACTCGTCGATCGACTTGCCTTCGATCGTTATGGTGACCACGCCTTCATAACGGGCATCGGCGTAGAGCGCGGCGACCAGTTGCTCGCGGTCGCTGCGCGCCTTGGCCATCAAGCCGAGCGATCCCGACACCGGGTGATCCTCGTCGTTTTTCAGCGCGGAGGCGTTTTCGAGCCTTTTTAACAGGTCTTTATCGGCATCTGGCGCATCAATGGTCACCGAATAGCGCAGCGGATCGACGATGTCGGCGTCCTCGTCCTTGGATGAGCCCCAAAGCTTGATGCCGAAAATCTCGAAAGCGGCCGCAGGCCGCATCTCCCCGGCCAGCACGGTCGAGCAGACGAGCGCAAAAAGCAGGGCGCGCGGAAGCCCGCGCCCTGGCGCGAACCCTCCTGACATCTGCGTTTCACGCGCCGGCATTAAGACAACCTAGTCGACAAAACTAAAATTGGAATGAAGTTCCGAAACGTTCGTAAAGGGGCCACAATCCAATTGTCTGAAATAGACCGGGCTTGGAATTCACACCTTTTGCATTTTGGCAAGAAAGTGTGATCCGTCTCACAGAGGTTCTGTCGAAATACCGGCCTTTGGCCGGCATGGAAACCGTTCGCGGGTGAAAAACCTGCGGCGCTCCGGCGTTGACAAGCCTGCACGAAGCTTGATCATGCCCGGACGCTGGCGATGTCTGGAGGGTGGTATGGCAATGCGCGCGGCTCGTGGTCTCTCTTTCCTTCTCCTTATCTTTTTCACCCTGGGCGGGGCGGCCCTTGCGGCCGAAGCCCGGCGAATCGTCACGACCGACAATTCCGACTATTTCGGCTTCGACCTGAGGTCGGAGCAGAATGTCAGCCTCGACCAGTGCAAGACCACATGCCTCGGCGATACCGCCTGCCGCGCCTTCACCTACAACACCAAGGCGAAGTGGTGCTTTCTCAAATCCGACTATAATCAGTTGAAATCCTTCACCGGCGCCGTCGCCGGCAAGATCGCGAACGTCGATGGCGACCCCGATATCGGCGCTCCGCCGGCACTGGCCTTCTTCCCGAACTGGATGGCGGACCAGGCCCAGCAGTTCCGCAATAAGCTGACCGACCCGGCCTACGACAAGCCGACCGAGGGCCTTGCTGCCCTGCAGGCCGAAGCCGAGCAGGCCTCGCTGACCGGCGACCATCGCCTTGCCATGCAGAAATACCAGGCCGCGATCTCCGTTCTGCCCGATGACGGCGAGCTCTGGCTGGCGCTGGCGCATGAGATACTGGCCGTGGAGCCGGCTTCGAACACCACCGAACCCGCGACGTTCCCGATGAACGCCACCTCGGCGGCCTTCAACGCCTACAAGCTGGTGCGCACGGCAAAGACCCGCGCCGAGGCGCTGGCGCTGCTTGCCGCCGGCCTCGACAAGCGCGACCTCTACCGTCCGTCGCTTCAGGCCTATGAGGCGAGCCTTGCGCTGGTGAACTCGCCCGCCGTCCAGGCCGACTATGCCGACCTCAAGGCGCGCAAAGGTTTCCGCGTCGTCGAGCACACCGTCGATGCCGATTCCTCCTCGCCGCGCATCTGCGCCCAGTTCTCCGAGGAACTGGTCAAGACCGGCGTCGACTATGCGCAGTTCGTGACCGTCGACAACGCGGCACCCAAGGCCGTCGAGGCCAAGGACAAGCAGATCTGCGTCGAGGGTCTGGAACACGGCCAGCACTACGACATCACCTTCCGCGCCGGCCTGCCGGCCGCGGTCGGCGAGACGATCGCCGCGCCCGTCGTGCTGTCGATCTATGTCCAGGACCGCGCTCCGTCCGCCCGCTTCACCGGCGACAGCTTCGTGCTGCCGGCCGGCGCGCGCCGCGGCATTCCGGTCGTCACCGTCAACATGAACGCCGCCAAGATGACGCTCTACCGCATCGGCGACCGTTCACTGGCGCAGCTTCTGTCCGGATATCAGTTCCTGCATCAGCTCGACGGCTATGACATTTCAACCATTTCCGACCAGATGGGCGCGCCGGTCTGGTCCGGTACGCTCGACATCGCCAATGATCTCAACAAGGAAGTGACCACCTCTTTCCCGGTGGATGAGGCGATCCCGCAACGCAAGCCCGGCGTCTATGTGCTGACGGCGCAGCCGGTCGACGACAAGAGCGATGACTATGGCTCGCGCGCCACGCAGTGGTTCGTGGTCTCCGACATCGGCCTCTCCACCTATACCGGCCAAGACGGGCTCAACGTCTTTGCGCGTTCGCTGGGCTCGGCCAAGCCGATTTCCGGCGCCGAACTGACGCTACTCGCCAAGAACAACGAGATCCTCGGCACGGCGACCACCGACGCCGAGGGCCACGCCGTCTTCAATCCGGGCCTTACCCGCGGCGAAAACGGCATGGTGCCGGCCGTGCTGATGGCCAAGCAGGGCGACAACGACTTCGTCTTCCTCGACATGGGCAAAGCCGGCTTCGACCTGTCGGATCGTGGCGTCGAGGGGCGCGCCTCGCCGGGCGCGCTGGACGTCTATGCCTGGACAGAGCGCGGCATCTACCGCGCCGGCGAGGACGTGCATGTCGCGGCCCTTGCCCGCGACGGCGCCGCCAAGGCGGTCGATAACCTGCCGCTGACCTTCATTTTCACCCGACCCGACGGCGTCGAGAACCGCCGCGTGGTCAGCAACGGCGAGTCCGCTGGCGGCCACGCCGTCGACCTGCCGCTCGAGGCCAATGCCATGCGCGGTACATGGACGGTGTCGATCTACACCGATCCCAAGCAGTCGCCGGTCGCCAGCCAGATGTTCCTGGTCGAAGACTTCGTGCCGGATCGCATCGAGTTCGACCTGACCGCCGACAAGAAGGAGATCGCCCAGGGCGAAACCGCCAACGCCACCGTCGACGGCCGCTTCCTTTACGGCGCGCCGGCCGCGGGCCTTGCGCTCGAAGGCGAGATGACGCTGTCGACCACCAGCAGCTGGGACAGCTTCAAGGACTTTACCTTCGGCCTCGCCGACGAGCAGTCGAGTGAGCCGACCGTGACGCCCCTCGCCAATCTTCCGGTCGTCGGCGACGAGGGCAAGGCGACGTTCCCGATCACCATCGATCAGCTGCCCTCGACCACCAAGCTGGTCAACGCCAAGGTCACCGTGCGCATGCGCGAAGCCGGCGGCCGCGCCGTCGAGCGCTCGCTCGACATCGGCGTTCGCCCGCCGCGCGACGTCATCGGCATTCGCCCCGATTTCGAGGGCGATGAGGTGCCGCAAGGCGGCATCGCCAAGTTCAGCATCATCGCCGTCGATCCGAACGGCAAGCGCGAGGACCTGAAGGGCGTCCAGTGGTCGCTGGTCAAGGTCGAGCGCAATTATCAGTGGTACCGTTCCAACAATTCCTGGAACTACGAGGCGGTGAGCCTCACCAAGGCGGTGGCAAACGGCGCGGTCGACCTGAAGGCCGATGGCGAGGCGACGGTGTCGCTGCCCGTCGACTGGGGCCGCTATCGGCTCGAGGTCGAGACGGCTGACCCGGATGGTCCGGCGACCAGCTATGATTTCGATGCCGGCTGGTATGTCGCCTCGACCACCACCGAGACCCCCGACGGCCTCGAGATCGCCCTGGACAAGGATACTTACGCCGCCGGCGAAGTCGCCAAGCTGAAGGTCTCGCCGCATTTTGCCGGCGAACTTCTGGTCACCATCGGCGCCGAAAAGCTGTTGAAGACCGTCACCGCTTCGGTGCCGGCCGGCGGCAGCACCGTCGACATCCCGGTCGGCGACGACTGGGGCGCCGGCGCCTATGTCACGGCGACACTGTTCCGGCCCGGCGACGCGCAGGAATCGCGCATGCCGGCCCGCGCCATCGGCATCCAATGGCTGTCGGTCGATCCGGGCTCGAAGAAGCTGGCGGTCTCGCTGACCCCGCCGGAAAAGACCCTGCCGCGCCAGCAGCTGTCGATCCCCGTTGCGGTCAACGGCGCCCAACCGGGCACCAATGCCTATGTGATGGTGGCTGCCGTCGATGTCGGCATCCTCAACCTCACCAACTACAAGGCGCCCGATCCTGAGGACTGGTTCTTCGGCCAGCGCATGCTGGGGCTGGAGATCCGCGACCTCTACGGACGCCTGATCGACGGCTCGCTCGGCACAATGGGCAAGATACGCACCGGCGGCGACGGCGCCAACATGCAGGCGCAAGGCAGCCCGCCGACCGAAAAGCTGGTCGCCTTCTTCTCCGGCCCGGTCGAGCTCGACGCCAACGGCAAGGCGCGCATCGACTTCGACATCCCGCAGTTCAACGGCACCGTGCGTGTCATGGCGGTCGCCTGGACCAAGGAAGCCGTCGGCCATGCCCAGACCGACGTCATCGTGCGCGATCCGGTGGTGATCACCGCCGCCCTGCCGCGCTTCCTGGCGCCGGGCGACGCCGCAACCATGCGGCTCGACATAGCCGACACCGATGGCCCGGCCGGCGACTATGCGCTGTCGGTCACCACGACCGGAGATCTCACGACCGGCGACAAGCCGTTGCCGGAAAAACTGACGCTCGCCCAGGGCAAGCGTCAGTCGCTCACCTTCCCGCTGGTCGCCAAGACCGCGGGCGATGCCTCCGTCACCGTCAAGCTTGCGCATGCCGACGGCACCCAGGTCGAGCAGACGCTTTATCTGCCGGTGCGGCCGGCGCAGCTTCCGGTCACCAACCGTATGGTTGTCGACCTGAAGCCGCATGGCGGCTCGCTGCGGGTCGACAAGGAGCTGCTTGCGGCCAGCGTGCTCGACGGCGCTTCGGTCAGCGTCGGCGTTTCGCAGTCGTCCGCGCTCGACGTGCCGTCGCTGCTGATGAGCCTCGACCGCTACCCCTATGGCTGCGCCGAACAGACCACCAGCCGCGCCATGCCGCTGCTCTATGTCAACGACATGGCCAAGAGCATCGGCATGGAAAGCGATCCGGACCTGCATCAACGCATCCAGGACGCCATCTACAAGGTGCTGTCCTATCAGTCGGCAAGCGGCAGCTTCGGCCTCTGGGGACCGGGTTCCGGCGACCTGTGGCTTGACGCCTATGTCAGCGAGTTCCTGACCCGGGCGCGCGAGGAGAAGTATGATGTTCCCGCGCTGGCGATGAACCAGGCGCTGAACAACCTGCAGAACTCGCTCGGCTACGACCAGGACGTCCAGGACAAGGGCAGCGATATCGCTTACGCGCTCTATGTGCTTGCCCGCAACAAGAAGGCCTCGATCGGCGATCTGCGCTACTACGCCGACACGCAGCTCGAAGCCTTCTCCAGCCCTATGGCGGTCGCACAACTGGCGGCGAGCCTAGCGCTCTACGGCGACACGCAGCGTTCGGAAGCCACGTTCCAGACGGCGCTCAGGCTGGCGCAGGCTGAAACCGACTACGACTGGTACCGCTCGGACTATGGCTCGCGGCTGCGCGACGGCGCGGCGATACTGGCGCTGGCGGCGGAATCGAAGCCGGCGCCGAGCATCATGCCGCAACTGATCAAGCTGGTGGGCGTGGCGCGCGCCGATGCCCGCTGGACGAGCACGCAGGATGAATCCTGGATGCTGCTTGCCGCAAGGGCGCTGAAGGAAGGCAATGATTCCATCACGCTTTCCGTCAACGGCGCGCCGCATTCGGGCGGATATTCCGACCAGGTCGCCGGCAGCGACCTCGTCGACAGTCCGCTCACCATCGCCAACACCGGCGCGACGCCGCTGCAGGCGGTGGTGACCGCGGTCGCCGCGCCGGTCGATCCGCTGCCCGCCGGCGGCGACGGCTTCACCATCGACCGCACCTACTACAAGCTCGACGGCACAGAAGCCAACGTCACCGAAGCCAGGCAGAACGAGCGCTACGTGGTCGTGCTCAAGGTCTATGAGCAGAACAAATGGCCGTCGCGGCTGCTGATCACCGATCTGTTGCCCGCCGGCTTCGAGATCGACAATCCGAGCCTGGTGTCCAGCGCGCAATTGTCGAACTTCTCCTGGCTGGCGCAGACCGACGCCGCGCATCTGGAGTTCCGCGACGACCGTTTCGTCGCCGCCTTCAACCCGAACGAAGGCGACGGCGACCGCAACATCACGCTGGCCTATGTCGTGCGTGCCGTGACGCCGGGCACTTACGCCCATCCGGCGGCAACGGTGGAGGACATGTACCGGCCGCAATATTCGGCCCGCACCGCCACCGGCGTGATGGAGGTGAAGGCGGAGTAAGCGGCTTGATAGACATAGCGATGGCGCTGCCCCTCATTGTCCTGCCGGACATTTCTCCCCGTATAGTGACGGGGAGAAAGGGGCTTGCGCCGACGCTTTCGCCAATCGGCAACGTCGCAAGACAGAAGCCGACATCGCAGCCAGCCCCCTTCTCCCCGTCACTATACGGGGAGAAGGTGCCGGCAGGCGGATGAGGGGCAGCGCCATGCTCTCCAAGAAATTTCTCCGTCGAACAGGCATCGCCGCAGCTTCACTCGCGGGGTTTGCGGCGATCGCCGCAGCCACCCTTTGGGAGCTCGACCGCGCCTTCCCGCCGCCGCTGCCGGCAAAGCTGACGGTCTCGACCGAGGTGCAAGATCGCGACGGCCAGCTCCTGCGCGCCTTCGCCACGCCGGACGGCTACTGGCGGCTCGAGACCCGCCTCGACCAGGTCGACAAGCAATTCGTCGACATGCTGGTCACCTATGAGGACAAGCGCTTCTGGGACCACCGCGGCGTCGACCTCCTGGCGCTTTGCCGCGCCGCGGGCCAGCTCGTCACAAGCGGCCATATCGTGTCGGGCGGTTCGACCTTGTCGATGCAGCTTGCCCGGCTGATCGAGCCGCGCGACAGCCGCAGCCTCGGCTCCAAGCTCAAGCAGATGCTGCGCGCCATGCAGATCGAGCGCCGACTCTCCAAGCAGGAAATCCTCGAACGCTATCTGACGCTGGCGCCCTATGGCGGCAATCTCGAAGGCGTGCGCGCCGCCTCGCTCGCCTATTTCGGCAAGGAGCCGAAACGGCTCACCGTGTCGGAAGCCGCCCTTCTCGTCGCGCTGCCGCAATTGCCGGAAAGGCGCCGGCCCGACCGCAATCTCGACATCGCGCATGCCGCGCGCGACCGCGTGCTCACCCGCATGGTCTCGGCCGGCCTGCTCGGCGAGCGCGAAGCGCAGCGCGCGGCGCTGGACGACGTGTCCGGCCTGCGCAGAAAACTGCCGGCGCTGGCGGCGCACGCCTCCTACGCCATGCTGCCGAGGGCCGTGCCCGGCAAGCCGCTGCAGCTCACCATCCGCAAAAGCGTGCAGCAGGGGCTGGAGCAGGTCGCAAGGGATGCCGCCAGAAAGCTCGGCCCCAAACTTTCCATCGCCATGGTGATGGCCGACGCGCGCACCGGCGACATTCTCGGCGAGGTCGGCTCGGCCGATTTCTTCGACGCCAGCCGCTCCGGCTGGATCGACATGACCAAGGTGGTGCGTTCCCCCGGTTCGACGCTGAAGCCCTTCATCTACGGCTTGGCCTTCGAGCAAGGGCTGGTGGCGCAGGAGATGATCATCGAGGACAGCCCGGCCGATTTCGGCGGCTACCGTCCGAAGAATTTCGACATGGGCTACCAGGGCGACGTCTCGATCCGCCAGGCGCTGCAATTGTCGCTCAACGTGCCGGCGATCCGCGTGCTCGACGCCGTCGGTCCGGCGCGGCTGACGGCGCGCTTCCGCCAGGCCGGCGTCACCCCGGTCCTGCCGGTCAACGAGGCACCGGGCCTGGCGATCGGGCTTGGCGGCGTCGGCGTGACCTTGCGCGACCTGGTGCAGCTCTATACGGGGCTCGCCAATGGCGGCAAGATGCACACGCTGCATGACGGCACCGAGCCGGCCAATGCCGAACGCACCACAGCCACCGTCCTCGACGACCAGGCGGCCTGGCAGATCAACGACATACTGTCCGGCGTGAAGCCGCCGGAAGGCGCCATGCAGCGCGGCATCGCCTATAAGACCGGCACCTCGTATGGCTATCGCGATGCCTGGTCCGTCGGCTTCGACGGCCGCTACGTCCTGGGCGTGTGGGTCGGCCGCGCCGATGCGAGCCCTGTCCCGGGCCTGTCGGGCTATGTCTCGGCGGCACCTATCCTGTTCGAGGGTTTTGTCCGTTCCGGCCTTGCCAGCGTGCCGCTGCCGAGCCGGCCGCCGGGCGTGTTCAATCCCAAGCGCGAGGAGCTGCCGGTGACGCTCGCCCGTTTCGGCGCCGGCGCCGACGGGCTGGTGCAGGCCACCGCCATCGAGCCCGCGCCGACCATCATCTTCCCGCCCAATGGAGCCCGTGTGGATCTTGGCACCAACTCCGCCGGCGCCACGCCGCTGGTGCTGAAGCTGCAGGGCGGCCGCGCGCCGTTCCGCTGGCTCGCCAACGGCAAGCCGCTCGCCGGCATCGACCGCCGCCGCACCGCGACCTGGCAACCCGACGGCACCGGCTATTCGACGCTGACCGTCATCGACGCAGCCGGCCGCGCGGCGAGCGTGAAGGTTTTCGTTGAATAGGATGGGGATTGCGCTTCTTAAGGATTCGGCGCGCGGAGCTTCTCCCCTGATGTATGGCGCGAGGTCCCCCTCTCTGGCCTGCCGGCCATCTCCCCCTAAAGGGGGGAGATTATTCGCTTCGCGGCTTTCGCCAATCTTCAACGCAGGAAGGATGGATGCGGCGCCGACACCGCCAATCTCCCCCCTTGAGGGGGAGATGCCCGGCAGGGCAGAGAGGGGGGCCTCGCGCCGACCTCTGTTGGGGGTGTTCTTCGCAGCGCTTGCACTAGTAACGCCTTGCCCTCTCCAGGCCCGCGCCGATCCCCTGCCCGCCGGCTTCGTCAGGCTCGCCAATATCGACCAGACCATCCACCAGGACATCCGCTACGCCGGCCGCGAAAACTTCCTGCGCCGCAAGGTCGACGGCTATGACGCGCCTGTCTGCATCTTGACCGCGCAAGCGGCGAAGGCGCTGTCCAGCGTCCAGAGAACCATGACCGCCAAAGGCCTGACGCTGGTCGTCTTCGACTGCTACCGGCCCGCGCGGGCCGTCGCCGACATGGGCCAATGGACGCGAGAAGGCGGCCCGCCGGATCCGCAATGGTATCCGACGGTCGAACGCGGCGATCTCATCGCCAAGGGGTATGTCGGCGAGTTGTCCAGCCATTCGCGCGGCTCGACCGTCGATCTCGCCATCGCCGACCCAGGCAAGGGAAGCGATGTTCATCCGGCCTGCGGCACTCCTGACGTCGGGACACTCGACTTCGGCACCGGTTTTGATTGCTTCGATCCGATGAGCGAGACGGCGCACCACCCTCTTCCCGCCGGAGCGGCAGCGAACCGCAAGCTGCTGCTTGCCGCCATGCGAGCCGCCGGCTTCCGCAACTATGCGCGCGAATGGTGGCACTTCACGCTGGCCAAAGAGCCTTTTCCAAAACAGCGCTTCGATTTTCCGGTCACCGCGCCTTAGCCGCAAGCCTTCCAGCCCTGCCCAAATCATCGTCGGTTCTAATTAGCCCGGCGGCGAGGATTCATGGTCTCGCCAGCTGGAGGAAGATATTTCTTCGATCCGCGGACATACGGCGAAAAATTGCTTCGAGGAGGCGAAAAAGGCAACATTCAATGCATCTAATTTCTATAAACTCGCTAGAGTTCGCAGCAGTTCAACGGAGGCGGGAATGACCAAACCCCATTTCAGGAAACTGCTCGGCGCGCTGGTCGCCACATCTGTCCAGTTCGGCACGCTCGGTTTCGCGTTCGCCGATACGACCATTTTGAACGTGTCCTACGATCCGACACGTGAGCTCTATAAGGCCTATGACGAGGCCTTCGCCGCGCATTGGAAAGCCGAGACCGGCGAGACGGTGACCATCCAGCAGTCACATGGCGGATCCGGCGCCCAGGCCCGCGCCGTTATCGACGGCCTTGACGCCGACGTGGTGACGCTGGCGCTCGAAGGCGACATCAACGCCATCGTCTCCAAGTCGAAGAAGATCAATCCCGACTGGCGCAAGAAATTCGAAAACAATTCAGCGCCTTACACCTCGACCATCATCTTCCTGGTGCGCAAGGGCAACCCCAAGGGAATCCATGACTGGAGCGACCTGGTGAAGGACGGCGTCCAGGTGATCACGCCGAACCCGAAGACCTCCGGCGGCGCGCGCTGGAACTATCTCGCGGCCTGGGCCTATGCCAATGCGCAAGACGGCAATGACGAGGCCAAGACCAAGGAATTCGTCAGCAAGCTCTATGCCAACGCGCCGGTGCTCGACAGCGGCGCCCGCGGCTCGACCGTCACCTTTGCTCAGAAAGGCCTGGGCGACGTGCTGATCGCCTGGGAGAACGACGCCTATCTGGCCCTCGACGAATTCGGCGCCGACAATTTCGACATCGTCTACCCGCCGACCTCGATCCTGGCCGAACCGCCGGTCGCTGTAGTCGACGCCAATGTCGACGCCAAAGGCACGCGCAAGGTGGCCGAGGCCTATCTTTCGTGGCTCTATTCGAAGGAAGGCCAGACCATCATTGCCAAGAACCACTATCGCCCGGCCAAGCCCGAACTGGTTCCGGCCGAGGACCTCGCCAAGCTGCCGCAGATCAAGCTGGTCACCATCGACGACCCGCAATTCGGCGGCTGGAAGAAGGCACAGCCTTACCATTTCGGCGACGGTGGTATATTCGACCAGATCTATAAGCCGGCCCAGTGAGAGGCTGAACCTCGAAAACTGGCGACTGCAATCTGGTTGAGTAAGAAGGGACGATCCAGAACAGCATGACCACAGCACCCGCTCATGCGGGGTGGCGATTCAGACAGCCGAGTGTCATTCCGGGTTTCGGACTGACGCTCGGCTTCTCGCTTGCCTACCTCACGCTCATCATCCTTATCCCGCTCTCGGGGCTGATCTGGCGTTCGGCCGCGCTCGGCTGGACCGATTTCTGGGCTTTGGCCACCGACCGGCGCACTCTCAAGGCGCTTGAAATCAGCTTCGGCACCGCCTTCATCGCGGCCGCCGTCAACGTCGTGTTCGGCACGCTCGTCGCCTGGGTGCTGGTCCGCTACCGTTTTCCCGGCCGCCGCGTCGTCGACGCCATGGTCGACCTGCCTTTCGCGCTGCCCACCGCGGTCGCCGGCATTGCGCTGACCACGCTCTATGCACCAACCGGCTGGCTCGGCAAATTGCTGATGCCGCTCGGCCTCAAGGTCGCCTACACCCCGCTCGGCATCATCGTGGCGCTGGTGTTCATCGGCCTGCCCTTCGTCGTGCGCACCGTTCAACCGATCATGGAAGAGCTCGACAAGGAGGTCGAAGAGGCCGCCGCCACGCTCGGCGCCAGCCGTTTCCAGATCATTACCCGCGTCCTATTTCCGGGGCTGGCGCCAGCCGTCATCACCGGTTTCTCGCTCGCCTTCGCGCGCGGTGTCGGCGAATACGGCTCGGTCATCTTCATCGCCGGCAACCTGCCCTACAAATCCGAGATCGCGCCGCTTCTGATCGTCATTCGGCTGGAGGAGTACAATTATCCGGCCGCGACCGCGATTGCCGCGATCATGCTGGCGCTGTCCTTCGCCATGCTGCTCCTCATCAACCTCGTGCAGACATGGAGCCGCAAGCGTTATGGCTGATCCCGAGATCAAGTCCTATGAGCCGCACCACGAGAGCCAGTCGGCGGCGGTCACGGAAAGCCGTCCCGTCCGCGTCGCGCTGACGACCGTCACGCTCGTCTTTCTCGGCGTCTTCCTGCTGTTGCCACTGATCATCGTGTTCAAGGAGGCTTTTGCCAAGGGCGTCGGCGCCTATTTCCAGTCCCTGGGCGATGCCGACACGCGCTCCGCCATCCGCCTGACGCTGCTGGTGGCGGCGATCTCGGTGCCGCTCAATCTCGTCTTCGGCCTTTCGGCCGCCTGGGCCATCGCCAAGTTCGAGTTCAAGGGCAAGGCGTTCCTGACCACGCTGATCGACCTGCCCTTCTCGGTCTCGCCGGTCATTTCCGGCCTGGTCTATGTGCTGCTCTTCGGCGCGCAAGGGCTGCTCGGCGAATGGCTGAAGGCGCACGGAATCCAGATCCTGTTCGCGGTGCCGGGCATTGTGCTCGCCACGGTCTTCGTCACCTTCCCCTTCGTCGCGCGCGAGCTGATTCCGCTGATGCAGGAGCAGGGCAATGGCGACGAGGAGGCGGCGCTCTCGCTTGGCGCCAACGGCTGGCAGGCCTTCTGGTATGTGACGCTGCCGAACATCAAATGGGGGCTGCTCTACGGCGTGCTGCTCTGCAATGCCCGCGCCATGGGCGAGTTCGGCGCTGTATCCGTGGTCTCCGGCCACATACGCGGCCTCACCAACACCATGCCGCTGCATGTCGAGATCCTCTACAACGAGTATAATGCCGTCGGCGCCTTTGCGGTCGCTTCGCTGCTCGCCGGCCTGGCGCTGGTGACGCTGGTCTTGAAAACACTTCTCGAGATGCGCTACGGCGCCGAGATCGCCGCGACACGCGGACACTAGATGCATGTCACCCAAAAGTGCGTAGCGGTTTTGGGATAATGATATGCATCAAAGAACTGAGGGATTTGCATGGAAGTTCGCGTCGTCAACGTGCGCAAGGAGTTTGAGCGGTTTCCGGCGCTCCACGACGTGTCGCTTGACATCAAGTCGGGCGAGCTCATCGCGCTGCTGGGGCCGTCGGGCTCCGGCAAGACGACGCTGCTGCGGCTGATCGCCGGGCTGGAGCGGCCGACCAAGGGGGCGATCTTCTTCGGCGACGAGGACGCTTCGCAGAAGTCGATCCAGGAGCGCAATGTCGGCTTCGTCTTCCAGCATTACGCGCTGTTCCGCCACATGACGGTCGCCGACAATATCGGCTTCGGCCTGAAGGTCCGGCACGGCGCTGCACGGCCGCGGGCGCAGGAAATCCGCCGCCGGGCATTGGAGCTGCTCGACCTCGTCCAGCTGTCAGGCCTGGAAAAGCGCTATCCGGCGCAGCTCTCCGGCGGCCAGCGCCAGCGCGTGGCTCTGGCGCGCGCCATGGCGATCGAGCCCAAGGTGCTTCTGCTCGACGAACCCTTCGGCGCGCTCGACGCGCAGGTGCGCCGCGAGCTGCGCCGCTGGCTGCGCGAGATCCATGACCGGACCGGCCACACCACCGTCTTCGTCACGCACGACCAGGAGGAAGCGCTGGAACTCGCCGACCGGGTCGTCGTCATGAGCCAGGGCCGCATCGAGCAGGTCGGCACCGCCGACGACATCTACGATACGCCGAACTCGCCCTTCGTCTATTCCTTCATCGGCGAGTCGAGCTCGCTGCCGGTCAAGGTCGAGAACGGCGAGGTCTGGATCGCCGATCGGCCGATCGGCCTGGAGGCGCCGCATGCGCCGCCTGGGGAGGCGGTTCTCTACTTCCGCCCGCACGATGTCGACCTGCTCGACGGCTGCAGCGGCTGCATCGCCGGCACGGTCGCCGCCAGCCGCCGCGTCGCAGGCACCAGGCGCGTCGAGCTGGAGATCGGCGGCGAGCGCCAGCGCGTCGAGATCGAGCTTCCGATCGACCATCCCGCTGCGCAGAAGAGCCGCGTGGCGTTCAGGCCGCGGCGCTGGAAGCTTTTCCCGGCGGCCTGAGCTATCTTTCACTCTGACTCCTGCTCCGGCGCGCCAGCCTGGGGCTGTTCATGAATCAGCGTGGAAGGAAATCCTAGCAAAGAGCTGTTTCGGCGAGATATTTTCCAGACCTTCGCCCGCCTCTCGGAGTGCGTGCCTCGTCGCTTCGGGCTTTCCCGACTATGGTCTCGCCATAGCTTGATCCATCTCCAAGGAGCCTGTTTTCATGAAGCGTCTGTTGCTCGGCATAGCGGCTGCTGCCGGTCTCGTCCTCGCATCCTCCCAAGCCTGGTCGGCCGACAAACTCTTGAACGCCTCCTATGACGTCGGCCGCGAATTGTTCGCCGACATCAACAAAGCCTTCGTCGCCAAGCACCCCGGCGTCACCGTCGATCAGTCGCATGCCGGCACCTCGGCGCAGGCGCGCGCCATCGCCGAAGGTCTTGCCGCCGATGTCGTCACCTTCAACCAGGTCACCGACGTCGACTTCCTGGTCAAGAAGGGCCTGGTCTCGGCCGATTGGCAGAAGGATTTTCCGGACAACGCCTCGCCCTTCTATTCCCTGCCGTCCTTCCTGGTGCGCGCCGGCAATCCCAAGCACATCAAGGACTGGAACGACCTGGTGCGCGACGACGTGCAGGTGATCTTCCCCAACCCGAAGACATCCGGCAATGCGCGCTACA
Source organism: Mesorhizobium sp. M2E.F.Ca.ET.219.01.1.1 (assembly GCF_004016445.2). Classification (GTDB taxonomy): domain Bacteria; phylum Pseudomonadota; class Alphaproteobacteria; order Rhizobiales; family Rhizobiaceae; genus Mesorhizobium. Next base: position 1,151,841 of record NZ_SADT02000001.1, on the reverse strand, counting down.
CCTATCTCGCTGCCACAGCCTACGCCAAGGAAGCCTTCAAGGGCGACGATGCCAAGGTGAAGGAGTTCATCACCAAGCTCTTCAACAACGTGCCGATCTTCGACACCGGCGGCCGCGCCGCCACCACCACCTTCGTCCAGCGCGAGATCGGCGACGTGCTGATCACCTTCGAGTCCGAGACGCGCGGCATCCGCAAGGAATATGGCGACGACAAGTTCGAGCAGGTCACCCCTTCGGTCAGCTTGCTGGCCGAGTTCCCGGTCGCGATCGTCGACAAGGTCGCCGACGAGCACGGCAGCCGCGATCTCGCCAAGTCCTATCTCGACTTCCTCTACACGCCGGACGGCCAGGAGATCGCCGCCGAGAACGGCTTGCGGACTCGCTATGCAGCGGTCGTCGCCAAGCACAAGGCCGACTTCCCGGACGTCCGCCTGCTGACGGTGGATGAGGTGTTCGGTGGTTGGGACAAGGTTCAGAAAGAGCATTTCGCCGCAGGCGGGCTGCTCGATCAGGCCTATGGCACCCGCTGAAAGGCCTCCACAATCAGGAAGCGCAAGGAGGCCGGCTTTGCCGGCTTTCTTATTACAAGCGGGTTGCATGAGTTCGCAGGGGAAATCCCGGCCCCAACGTGAAAAACGTTACGAAGAATCAACGCGTTTGTGCCTAAGCTACACCGGCAAATTGTTGGGCCAGAGGGCGTTCGACGGTCAAACTGTCATGATTTGCACACAAACAACCGCCAGATGCAGGGCGATTGGGGTTTGATGAATTGAATCGGGCATGCTGACCAAAAAAGGCAAATACGGCCTCAAGGCCCTTGTGCATCTTGCCAGCCTGCCGGCTGGCCAGCTTGCATTCGTCAACGACATTGCGGTCGCCAACAACATCCCGAAGAAATTCCTGGATGCGATCCTGGGCGAGCTGCGCAATGCCGGCTTCGTCCAGAGCCGCAAGGGCAAGGAAGGCGGCTATCGCCTTGCCCGGCCCGCTTCCGAGATCAAGATCGGCCATGTCGTGCGTGTGCTCGACGGACCGTTGGCGCCGATCCCTTGCGCCAGCCGCACGCAATATCAGCGCTGCGAGGATTGCGACGAAGCGACCTGCCAGGTCCGCCACATGATGCTGGAAGTGCGCCAGGCGATCGCCGAGGTGCTCGACAACCGCAGCCTCGCAGCCATGCGCGACGCCGACAACGACGATTTCCCGGCCGAGCTCACGTCCCAGATCTGAAGCGGCCTCGCCCTGACCGCAGTCCGATTGGTTGCTTGTCTGCTTTCCAGGCAGTAAATCGGCTGGAGATGGAACAGGGCTCTGACGCATGAGGCTGCCTTGGCTTGGCAAATCCCGCAGGGCCAGCCGGCAGCCAACGTCGAACGACATCTATCGCACCGAGATCATCGCCGATGTGCCGGTGCCGGAGCGCAACGAAACCGTTCGCTTCTTCAGCCGCAAGGTAATCCGCCCCGGAAAACTGCGCCGCTTCGCCAACAGGGACCTGCGCGAGAGCCTGCTTTCCTGTTTCTATCTCGGCGTCGCGGCGGTTCTGCCGGTCTCCTGGTGGGGACCCATCTGCGGCTGGGTGTCGGGGCTCCGGCGCAAGCGCCATTTCCGCAAGGAGTTCGCCCGCTACGACATCGCGGTGAAGGCAGTGCTCGGCAATGCCATCGACACGTGCGGCATGTTCGAAGCGCAACTTGCCGCCGTTCATCGCCGACGACTGACGCTTGCGGCGCATCTCGTGGCCGGGTGGCGCTGGTCGCCGGCGATCCGGCTGGAAGGCCTCGAGGGACTGCAGCAAGCCGTGCGCAACGGGCGCGGTGTCATCATATGGTGCGACCAGTTCACGGCGCAGACGATCATGGGCAAGCGCGCCCTGCATCAGGCCGGCGTCGATGCCCATCAGGTAAGCGCGCGGTACCACGGCTTTTCGCCAAGCGAGTTCGGCTTCCGCGTGATCAACCCGCCATTGGTCAAACTCGAGAACCGTTTCCTGAAAAGCCGGATCGTCTTTGAGCGCACCGACGCCTATCAGGTCACCGCGCGCATCCAGAAGGTGCTGAAGGCAAACGGCGTGGTGCTGATGACCAACACCATCTATGCCGGCTCGGCCTTCGCCGAGGCCGCCATGGGCGAACGCGGCTGGACCCACCTCGCCTCGGCGCCGGCAAACTTCGCCGCGCGCGCGGGTGCTGCGCTCTTTCACATGGCGACGATCGAGACGATCCCCTTTCGCGAGTATCGCGCAATCGTCAGCGAACTGAGCGCGGGCACGCAAGTCCCCGCGTCGCCGGCAAAGGACACGGCGGCGAAGAACCTCGCCGTTCAAGCGGGATACATCCTGTCGAAACGCGACCATATGCTGGAAACGCTCAAACTCTGCCCGGAGCAGATGATGGCCTGGTCGAGCGCCGTGCGGCTGACCGAGCGGCCAACCGAGGCCGCGATCGGCAACGAGGGCGCATGAATACCAACTGACCTATAGCGTTTCACCGTTTCACGGAAACGGCGAACCGCTCTAACTCTTTATTTTTGCGCAATTCCGGACGGAAAACCGCTCTCACTTTTCCTGGAACGCTCTATCGGATGATCTCTTTCACGATCCCGGCGACACTTCGCGTTCCGTCGACCGTCACCGCCCGTTCGTCGGCGGCAGGCTCTTCCAGCGTGGCGAACTGGCTGTCGACCAGGCTTGCGGGCATGAAATGACCCTTGCGATTGGCGACCCGTCGCCAGGCGGTCTCGCGATCGATCTTCAGGTAGAGGAAGACGACCTCCGGACAGAAGCGGCTCAGCCGGTCGCGGTAGCTGCGTTTCAGCGCCGAGCAGGCCGCCACCGCTTTCCGTCCGCCGGCAACGGAACTCGCGATACGCTCGCCGATGGCGTCGAGCCAGCCCTCGCGCAGCGCATCCGTCAGCGGCTCGCCGCGCGCCATGCGCGCCACATTCTCCGGTGGATGCAACCGGTCGCCTTCGATGAAGTCGGCGCCGAGAGCCCCGGCAAGCGCCTCGCCGACGGCCGTCTTGCCGCAGCCGGCAACGCCCATCACGACGATGGCCGGCGCCGTCCGAAAATCGGTCATGCGAAACTGTGGTCTTGGGCTCGCCTCATCCACGGTCAGCGGCTTGCCGGCGCGCGCCCGTAGAGCAGAAGCATGGCGACGATGACGACGCCATAGATGATCTGCCGCCCCGCCTCGGGCATCTGCATGACCGAGAGGATGGATTGCAGGAGCGTGATCAGGATCACGCCCGCCACGGTGCCGAGATACGAGCCGCGCCCGCCGAGGATCGACGTGCCACCCAGCACGACAGCGGCGATCGACGGCAGCAGATAGGCATCGCCCATCGATTGCGCCGCCTTCGACGCATAGCCGGCCAGAAGCACGCCGCCAAAAGCCGACAGGCCGCCGGAGACGGCGAAGGCGATCAGCACGATACGGCGCGTGTCGATGCCGGAAAGATAGGCGGCGCGCTCGCGATTGCCGATGCCGTAGACCGCGCGGCCGAAGCTGGTGCGGGTCAGCACGAAGACCATCGCGGCGCCGATCAGCGCCCAGATGATGACGGCGTTGGGAACGCCCGGAATGGTGAAACCGGTTGCCAGATAGCGCATCGCCGCCGTCGCTGAATCTTGTGGCGAGAAACCGCCCGTATAGACCACCATCAACCCTTGCGCCACGGCATTGGTGGCCAAGGTGATGATCATCGAGGGAATGCGCAGATAGGCGACGCCGATGCCGTTGACGAGGCCGATCGCGACACCGCACAGGACCCCGAAAGGAATGGCCAAAGCGACGCCGACTGGCCCGTAGGCGGCCGCCGCGCAGGCCATCATCGCGCCTGTAGCCACGGACCACGGCACGGACAGATCGATCTGGCCGAGCAGGATCACCAGCATCATGCCGGTGGCGATGACGCCGAGGAAGGACGCGACCTTCAATTGCTGCAGCAGATATTCCGGCGAAAGGAAGCTGCGCGAATAGAGGCTGCCGAGCAGGAGCAGGATCACGATGCAGGCGAAGGCGGTGACAACGGCCGGATCGGCGCGTCGCAGAAATTTGGGCATGCGACCGGCGATGCCGCCGAGTGTCGTCTCGCTCACAGGAACCACTCCAGCCGGTTGCGCACCCGAAACAGCGCGAAAGCGCCGAGGCTGACCGCGATCAACAGGATAACGCCCTGGAATAGCGGCTGCCAGAGCGGATCGAAGTCGAAGACGAACAAGAGATCGCCGATGGTGCGGAAGGCGAGCGCGCCGAAGATGGCGCCGATGGCGCTGCCCTTGCCGCCGAACAGCGACACGCCGCCAAGCACGACGGCGGCGATCGAGAACAGCGTATAGGCGTTGCCGCTCGCATAAGCCGCCTCGCCCGTATAGGTGAAGAAGGTCAGGAACAGGCCGCCGATGGCCGCAAGCAGGCCGGCAAGCGTGTATGCCAGAAACTTGCCCCTGCGGATCGGCACGCCCGACATGTAAGCCGCCGTCTCCGATGAACCAGCGGCATAAGCGGCGCGCCCGAATTCGGAGCGGCTGAACGGCACCCAGACGACGAGCACGATGACGAGCAGCGCCACGAGGCTCGCCGGCACCACGCCGAAGAAGCGCCCGGTCAGGAAATCCGCAAGGTCCTCATTGACCGAACCGCCGGGAACCGGTCGCAAAAGCAGCGCCAGACCGAAAAAGACGGCGCCCGTGGCTATGGTGGCGACGATCGGCTGCAGCCGGCCGTAGATGACGATGGCGCCGTTGACCGCGCCGCAGACGAGCCCGGTGCCGAGCACCGCCAGCACGCCAAACGCCGTCTCCAGGCCGGTGCCGATCACCAGCCATGAAGCCATGCAGTTGGTGAGCGTGAAGATCATGCCGACCGACAGGTCGATGCCGGCGGTGATCACCACCAATGTCTGAGCCATGGCGACGAAGGCCAGCAGCACGCCCTTGTTGGCCGCCGTCTGCACGACATTGGCGGTGAAGCCGGCCGGATGGTTGCCGCTGTAGATCGCGAACATGACGATGAAGATGCCGAAGGCCAGCAGCGTTCCGCGCTGCTCGGCCAGCCAGTAGCGCCAGTCCTTCACGCGCCCACTCCCTGCTTCGGCCCGGCACCTTCGCCATGGATGTTGAGCGCGCTGGCGATCAGCGCGTGCTCGGTGATCTCGGCGCCGACCAGCTCGCGCTTGACCGCGCCGTCATAGAGCACCAGCACGCGGTCGCAGCAGCCGATCAGCTCGTCATAGTCGGTCGAATAGAACAGGATCGCGGCGCCCGCATCCGCCAGCTTGCGCATCAGCTGATAAAGCTCCTGCTTGGTGCCGACATCGATGCCGCGCGTCGGATCGTTGAGCAGGATGATGCGCGGCTGCCGCATCAGCCATTTGGCGATCACCACCTTTTGCTGGTTGCCGCCGGAGAGCGCGCCGACCGGGATATCGAGACCCGCCGTCTTGATGGCCAGCAGCCCGACCATGTCGTCGATCAGCCGCTGCTCGGCGGCGCGATCGATGATGCCGCCTTTCGACAGCCTGTCGAGCGCCGCGAAGGACAGGTTCTCGCGCACCGTCATCGGCAGCATCAGCCCTTCGGTCTTGCGATCCTCGGGGATCAGCGCCATGCCGATGCGGCCATGGCTGGCCGCGGTCGGGCTGGCGATCGAAACGGGCTTGCCGTCGATCAGGATCTCACCTGAGAGGCCGCGCAGCACGCCGAAAAAGGCAAGCAGCAATTCGCGCTGTCCCTGCCCGTCGAGACCGCCGAGGCCCACGACCTCCCCGGCCTTGACACTCAGCGAGATGTTGTCCAGCCGGTCGGCCCAGGAGAGGTTGCGCGCTTCGAGAACCGTCGTCGCGGCCGCAGTTGGACCGGGTTTCGGCGGGAAGATATGGCTGTATTCGCGGCCGATCATCAGCTCGACCACCTCATTGTCGCTCTTCGAGCCCGCGGGGTAGCTGGCGACGTTGCGGCCGTTGCGGAACACGGTGCAATGGTCGGCGAGCTCGGCGATCTCGTTCATGCGGTGCGAGATGTAGAGCAGCGCCAGTCCTTCCGACCGCAGCCGCTTCAGCACTTCGAAGACCTTGGCGACATCCGCCGCCGTCAGCGCCGAGGTCGCCTCGTCGAGGATCAGGATGCGCGGTTTCCGGGCCAGCGCCTTGGCGATCTCCACCATCTGCCGGCGCGACAGCGGCAGATCCTTGACCAGGGCACAGGGATGGATGTCGGAAGCCCCGGCGCGTGCCAGCGCTTCCTCCGCGATGCGCCGCTGCGCCTTGCGGTCGATCATGCCGAAGCGTTTCGGCGGATCGGAAATGACGATGTTGTCGGCGACGCTCAATTCCGGGATGAGCGATAGTTCCTGGAAGATGCAGACGATGCCAGCCTGGTTGGCAGCCGCCGGCGAGGCGAAGCTCACTTCGCGGCCGTCGAGCGTCATCGTGCCTTCGTCTGGCGCCACGACGCCCGCCATGACCTTGATCAGCGTCGACTTGCCGGCGCCGTTCTCGCCCAGAATGGCGTGGATGCCGCCGGCGGTGACCGTCAGGTCGGCCTTTTCCAGGGCCCGCACGCCGCCATAACGCTTGGAGATGCCTTCCATGCGGAAGAGCGGAGCCGCGCCGTCCATCAGCCCTCCCCTGGCCGTTTCGAGTTGAGAACAGGAGGACGGTGCCGCGAACGCGCCGCGGCACCGTCCGGTCAGACTATTTGTTTTCCTTGGTCTGGCCCATGATTTCCTGCGCGGTGAAATTGATGCCGCAGGTCGGGAAGGAATTGCCGACGAAGAAATTGTCGGACTGGTCCGGGAAGTAGTCCTGGCCGGCCTTGAAGTTCGGGTCCTCCACGATAGCCAAAGGCAACTTGACCGATTGCGGCACGACATTGCCCTCGAGCGCCGAGATCGCGGTCTTGATGGCAACCGCCACCTGTGCGGGGCCGGTGCCGGCGGACGAGCATTTCAGTCCATCGGCGGCATGCGCGGCGCAGAATTTGCGGAAGCCGTTTTCCGTCTCGCCGCCGAAGGGCACGAAAGGATGCTTGGCGTCGATCATCGCCTGCACGATGCCGGTGTCGCCGCCCTGCCCGGTAACGCCGTCGAACGGCCCGCTGGTGGCAATGGCATCGGCCGTGGCCTTTTGCGCCACGCCGTCATCCCACTTGCCGACGACCTCGGTGACGTCCCACTTCTTGCCCGACCCATCGAGCACCTCGTGGATGCCGTTGTGGCGATCGGTGTCGACCGAGGTGCCGGCAACGCCGCGCACTTCGAGCACCTTGCCGCCATTCGGCACATGCGCGACCAGCCACTTGCCCCAGAGCTCGCCGAGGCCCTTCTGGTCGACATTGACGTTGATGGCATCCTTGGTGTCGAGGATGTTGTCGAAGGCGACGAGCACGACGCCGGCTTCCTTGGCGCGCTTGATGACTGGCCCGAAGGCGGTCGGATTCTGGGCGTTGACGACGATCGCATCAAAGCCGGAATCGATGAAGTTGTTGATCGCCGAAATCTGCGCCGGCACATCCTCGCCGGTCGACACGACCTTGAATTCCTTGAGCTTCTTGGCGACATCCGGCTGCGCCGCGTAGGCCTTCGCCGTCTGGATCATCTGGATGCGCCAGGTGTTGGCGATGTAGCCGTTGGCAAGCGCGATGCGGTAAGGACCGTCTTTCTTCGGAAACTTGAAAAACTGCGTGTCGGCCGCCCATGGCGCGAAGCAGTCCGGCTCTGCCGCAGGTCCCTTGACCACTTCAGGTCCGGCGATCGCCGACGAACTCAGCATGACAAATGCAGTGGCGGCAACGACGCCGCCAACGAGTGACTTGATCATCGATATTCCTCCCAGTTGCAGTTCTGCTTGTGATGAATCATGGCGCTACCGGCCGGCATCCTCCTCCGAACCGAACGCGCTCACAGGGACGCCCGCGTCGCCTGATCCTCCTCCCCCCTCAGCTTCCTGGCAATTTAGAAAACTATCATATTATACATAATAAACAAGATCGGACTGTTGCTTATGTATAATAAACAGCCTCCCTACCTTGCCGGATGTTGATTTTACAGACAAATGGTAGCGCTACCATGATTGAGTGTAAAGCGCCGCCTTCGACATTTTCCGGACTTTCAGCGCGCTGTGCTTTCCCGCCGCACGAGCTCGAAACCGAGATCGACGACGCGCTGTTCCGGTGGGTTTCCGGCAATCGCCGCAAGCGCCATGGCGACGGATCGGGTGCCGATTTCATAGCGGTGCGTGCGCACGCTGGTAATCGAGGGAAACGACACCTGCATCATGTCGAGGTCGTTGAAGCCGACAACGCCGATCTGCTTCGGCACGTCGATCGACGCGCGATGGCATTCGAACAGGACGCCGAGCGCGATATCGTCATTGTTGCAGAACACGCCGTCGAGCGTCGGCATCTTGGCCAGCGCATCACGGAACAGCTCGCGCCCGAGGCTCACGCTTGACGGCACCGGCGTCGTGGTGACCAGCCGCGGATCGAACAGCCCGGCAGCCTCCATGGCGGCGCGGTAGCCGGCAAGGCGCCGCTGCGAGCGCGGATCCATCCTGGCGCCGATGAAGCCGATCTTGCGGTAGCCGGCCTGCAGAAGGTGCTCGGTGGCTGTCCTGCCGCCGTCGAAATGCGAGAAGCCGACCATCATGTCGACCGGGTCAGGCCCGGTCTCCATCACCTGCACCACCGGGCAGCCGGCATTTTCCAGCAGTCGTCGCGCGCTGGGCGTCTGGTCGATGCCGGCCACGATCAACGCCGCCGGGCGTTGCGATCCGAAAACCTGCAGCAGCCGCTCCTCCTCCAGGCCGGAATAATGCGTGTTGCCGATCTGGATGCGGAACGGGCTATCGGAAAGGCTGTCATAGATGCCGCGCACCACCTCGGCGAAGACGTTGTTGGTGAGCGATGGCACCAGCACGCCGAACACTTCGGCGCGCGCCGAGGCCAGCGCGCGCGCGTTCGGGTCGGGCACGTAGCCGAGTTCGTCGACCGCGGCCTGTATCTGCCGGCGAAGGTCTTCCGACACCCGTCCGGGCTCGCGCAGCGCACGTGACACGGTGATCGCGCCGACGCCCGCCTTGCGCGCCACATCGGCAATCGTCGGACGGCCGCCGCCACGGCGGGAGCGCGGCCTGGTCAAGGGCGGGCCTCACGCGGCAAATCCCGCCCGCTGCGTTCTCGCAATGCCATCGCTCTTGGTATCGCCATGTCACAGGCCCATGCCACGTCCATTGGCCCTGGCGTCGCGCAGCCGCGATTTGTTGTCAAGCCGAGGCGTTTCCTGCGGAAGCGGCGTGGACCGTCAGGCCGCGACGACGTCTCTGCGTCTTGCCTTCCAGAACACCAGAACCATCACCAGGATGTTGAGCAGGTTCCAGGCAATCCCGTTCAGGAAGGCGGCCGAATAGGAACCAGTGAGGTCGTAGATCCAGCCCGACATCCAGCCACCGATAGCCATGCCGAAAATGGTCGCCATGATGACGATGCCGACGCGTTGGCCAGCCTCCTTGGCGGGCATGTATTCACGCACGATGATCGCATAACAAGGCACGATGCCGCCTTGCGACAGGCCAAATACCAGCGAGACGACGTAGAGCGAGGCGAGCCCGTCGAAGGGAATGTAGAAGAACAGCGACAGGCATTGCAGAACCGAACCGATCAGCAAGGTCCTCACCCCGCCGATCCGATCGGCGACGAAGCCGGAAGCGAGGCGGCTGACGACGCCGGCGGCCATCATGATCGAAAGCATGTCGGCGCCATGCGCGACGCCATAGCCGAGGTCCAGGCAATAGGCGACGATATGCACCTGGGGCATCGACATCGCCACGCAGCAGCCTAGACCGGCTATCACAAGCAGCACCTGAAGTGCCGCCGGCGACAATGCAATCGGCTGGACCAGGCGCGTGCCTGGCGAGCCTGCCACAACCAATGGGGCACGCCGGCGCAGCATCAGAATCAGCGGCACCATCGTCACCGGGCACGCGATGCCGATTGCCAGATAGGTGAAGCGCCAGCCCTCCGCCCGCATCAGCGGCGGTATGATCGCCGGCCAGACCGTTCCGGCGAGATAGCTGCCGGACGCAGCCGCAGCCACCGCAACGCCGCGCCGACGATTGAACCAGTGCGAGATGTCGGCGATCAGCGGTCCGAAAATCGCCGATGTCCCCAACCCGATCAGCAAGCCTTGAGCGACGGTGAATTGCAGGATCGAACTGGAGAGCGACGCCAGCAGGAAACCGACAGCCAGCGCCGTTGAGGAAACAAGCGCCGGGATCCAGTAGACGACACGATCGATGGCGCGCCCGACCACCACATTGCCGGCCGCAAAGCCAACCATGGTCGCGGTGTAGGGCATCGAGGCGGCGGCGCGGTCGACGCCGAACTCGGCCTGGACCGCCGGCAGAACGACGACCACCGCCCACATGCCGACGCCCCCTATGGTCGCCAGCAACACGGAAATGGCCAACCTAGTCCAGGCATAGGCGCTGTCTATGCCTGGGGCCGCTGCATTGCTGGAGATCGTCGTCAAGGCGTTCCTGTCCGCTGTTCTCGAAGTCGGCGGTTCGGCCTCCACTATCGGCGCATTTGCCGGGCCGAGCAGCGCCACGACCGGCCAATCCGTGGCACCAGAACCGGGAACCCCTCTCATTTCCTGGAGTTTTGCCTCAGAGCAATTCCAGGAAAAATGTCTAACGGTTCTCGGTCCGGAATTGCTGGAAACAAAAAAGGAGTTTCGCCATGACCGCAAAGAAGAAATGGTCGGCCGATGTGACCGAGCACAGCGATGCGCTGGACCTCGAGGAGCACGTCTTCGAATCCGACGACGCCAGGAAAATCGCCGCCTCGCTGAAGCGTTCGGCCGAGCACAGCGACCGCCGCAAGGCCGAGCCGTTCCAATCCGCCATGTCGATGTTGAATTTCTACATCAACCGCGCCGGCAAGAACCTGCCCGAGGAGCGTAAGAAGGTGCTGGAAAAGGCGAAGGACGAGCTGCGCGTCGCCTTCGGCCGCGAGAAGCAGGATTGAAGGTTGCTGAGATCCGGCTAGCACCAGTTCCTCAACACAGGAACCTGGAAAGATTGCAGGCTTGTCCAGGCAGGCTATCAACGTCCGTATGGGGTAGTCAGCGCAAACGCTGGCGATGAGCTGAGGGCTCCTGAACCTCGTCATTCTAGGGCGGAGCTACGCGAAGCGGAGCGCAGACCCTAGAATCCATGCCGTTACATCGACCGAAGTGTGCAACGGTGCAGAATTCTGGACCGCCGCGGCGCTTCCAAGTCACGGCATGGATCCTCGGGTCTGCGCGCGTCGCTTCGCTCCTTGCTCCGCCCGTGGATGACGACCGCGATAGGCGACTCGGCTAATCGCCAAGGCATGGGATCTGCCAACGCACGCATGGGCAGCGGTCAAAGTTTCTGTGCTGGAGTACTATCCAGTACAAGGCCTTAGCGCGATTGAATGACTTCGTCGGTATTGGCCAGCAGCTTGCGGACCGCGCTGCGCGCCGCATCCGGCCTTTTCAGGCGGATATTCCTCTCGATGGCCTCATGCAGCTTCTGAACATGCTGCAGATCGTCCAGCTCGCGCGTCGTGTAGGCGAAGAGGTGGTCGAAGGCGGATTCGATCAGCACGCCCAACGGCACCAGGAGGTCGTTGCCCGAGGCCCTCAGGATGGCGAGGTGGAAGCGCGTGTCGGCGCGGGTTCGTTCCTGCAGATTGGTGGCTTCGCCCATCTCACGGCAGGCCTGGCTGATCTCGGCCATCTGCTCGTCGGTACGCCGCATCGCCGCGAAGGCCGTCGCCTCCGGCTCGATGATGTGGCGGAATTCCTGCACCGTCTTGAGGAAAACCTCGCGGTCCGGCGACGTCGCGTACCAGGACAGCACGTCGCGGTCGAGAAGGTTCCAGCGTTCCTTCGGCTCCACCCAACTGCCGATCTTCGGCCGCGACGCCAGAAGGCTCTTCGCCATCAGCATCTTGATCGCCTCGCGCACCGCGGAGCGGCTGACGTCGAAGGTCTCCGACCATTTCGCTTCATTGGGCAGGATGGTGCCCGGCGGATAGTCGCCGCGCACGATGCGAAGCCCGATCTCGCTGGCCAGCGACGTATGCACGCTGGCACCAGGGATGCGTGGCGCGTCTGCCCGGCGGAAGCCGGCCGGACGCTCCGCGGCCGCCGTCTTCATCGGCTTTTTTTCGTTGTTCGGCTTAGCGTCCCGCATAGGTCCACAAAATCCCGTTTTCAGAGCCTGTCAAGCATGGCAAACCCGCTTTGCCACAACCTGCTGAGATGTGCACAGATCAGCCGGCTCTTGGCCCCGCCTTAGGCCGTTTTGACGTATTTGCGCCAGCTGTGCTCAGGCCGGAAGCCGAGCATGTCGCGCGCCTTGCGGTTCGAGAGCAGCGTCTCATATTCGCCGAGTTCGGCCTTGACCGGCACGCCCGGATAAAAGCGCTTCAGAAGCTCAGCTGTCGGCAGGTCCGACGAGGTATCGTCATTGGCCGCGTTGAACACCTGGTAGCCCAGGCCATCCTTCTCGATGGCGCGCAAGGTGATCTGGCCGAGGTCGCGCGCGTCGATGTAGCTCCAGGCGATGCGCTTTCGGAAACCCGGATCGGCGAACCATTTCGGGAACAGCGAATATTCATGCGGCTCGATGACATTGCCGATGCGCAGCGCATAGATGTCGAAGCCGCTGCGCAGCGCGAACGCCCGCGCGGTCTTCTCGTTGACGATCTTCGACAGCGCGTAGGAGTCCATCGGGTCGACGTCATAGTCCTCGTCGAGCGGGAAATGCGTCGGATTGCGCGGCTCGTTGGCGAAGACCAGCCCGTAGGTCGTCTCCGAAGAGGCGATGATGACCTTGCGGATGCCGAGCTTCACCGCCGCCTCGATGACGTTGTAGGTGCCCATCGCGTTGATCCGGAACACCTCGTTGTCCGGCGTGATCATGATGCGCGGGATCGCCGCGAAATGCACCACGGCGTCGACCGGCTGGGCCCTCAGCGACGGATCGAATTCGTGCAGGCCCATATAGCTCGACAGGGCGTTGAACACCTGCCCGCTGTCGGTGATGTCGGTGATCAGGGTGCGTACCTTCGGATTGTCGAGCGGCTTGGTGTCGATGTTGAGCACCTGGCAGCCATGTTCGACCAGATACTGAACGACATGCCGGCCGGCCTTGCCGCTGCCGCCGGTGAACATGATCCGCTTCGTCATTTTACTCTCCACAAGGCTCAGGAATTATGTGTATTGTCAGACAATAGGATATTCCGCAATCGCTTGCCAACCGCGATCCGCGGAACCCTTCTCGGCAAATGCCCGCTGCGCGGGCGCCCATCACCACGAAAGACAGGGAAGAGACGACATGAGCACCACCGCTGCCCGCGAGAACATCGGTTTCATCGGCCTAGGCCTGATGGGGCACGGCATCGCCAAGAACATCGTGGACAAGGGCTATCCGCTTACCTTCCTTGGCCGCAAGAACCGCAAGCCCGCGGAAGACCTTTTGGGACGCGGCGCCAAGGAAGTGGCCACCTCCAGGGAGGTGGCTGCGGCTTCCGACATCGTCTTCATCTGCGTCACCGGCTCGCGCGAGGTGGAGGCGATCATCCGCGGTCCCGGCGGGCTGAAGGAAGGTCTGAGGAAGGGGTCGGTCGTCGTCGACTGCTCGACTTCCGATCCGGTCTCGACCGTGGCCCTGGCCGCCGAGCTCAAGGCGCTCGGCGTCGATTATGTCGACGCGCCGCTCAGCCGCACGCCGAAGGAGGCCTGGGAAGGCACGCTCGACGCCATGGTTGGCGCGCCGGACCCGGTGTTCGCCAGGCTGAAGCCAGTGATCGAGACCTGGGCCGGCCGGATCGTCCATATCGGCGACACCGGCGACGGCCACCGTATGAAGCTGCTCAACAACTTCGTCTCGCTGGGCTATGCGGCGATCTATTCGGAGGCTCTGGCGCTGGCGCAGAAGGTCGGCATCTCGCCGGCGCGCTTCGACAGCGTCATCCGCAACGGCCGCATGGACTGCGGCTTCTACCAGACCTTCATGCGCTGGACTCTGGAGGGTGACCGCGACGCGCACAAGTTCACCATCGCCAATGCCTTCAAGGACCTGACCTATCTGGAGTCGATGGCAGGCGCGGCCGGCATCGCCAACCCGCTCGGCAACGCCACCAAGAATTCCTTTGCGACGGCCCATGCCGCCGGTCCCGCCGAGCAATATGTGCCGATGCTCGCCACCCATATCGGCAAGCTCAACGGCGTCGACCTGATGCCTTCGAAGGACGGCGTTAAGCAGAAGATCTGAGGCCAATTCCTGAAAAAGCGAGGGGGCGCCTTGTGGGCGCCCCCTCGTTTTTTCGACGGTTCCGATGCAGCCTACTTCTGGATGCAGGTGTCGGCGGTTTCCTTGGTGCATTCGTCAAGGCCGGTGAAGACCGGATCGTCGACCTTCTTGCCACCGATGAGGTCGAGCATCACCGCAGGCGCCTTGTAGCCCATTTCGAACGGCCGCTGGCCGACCAGCGCGGTGACGAGACCTTCCTTGGCGATCGCCACCTCGTCGCCGATCGTGTCGGCTGCGCCGATGACGAACTCGTTCTTGGCGATCTTGTCCGCCATCGGCTTGAACAGGTCGCGATAGGGCTGCGGGGCGCCGAACAGCGGCCAGCCGCCCATGATGCCGAAGGCGTCGAGCTTCGGGTTGGCGGCAAGGATGTCGGTCATCGCCTGCACGCCCTTGGCGCCGTCGTCATTGGTGAACACCGGGCAGCCGGGGGCTTCGGTCCAACCGCCTTCGCCGGCAAGTGCCGCCAGGCCTTCCTTGCCCGTCAGCGCATCGCGCATGCCTTGCGCGCGGCGCAGGATGTTGTCGGCCGCCGGATTGCCCTCGATGGTGCAGACCGTGCCGCCATTCGGCTTGGCCTTCTTGATATATTCACCGATCTTCTTTCCCATCAGGTAATTGTCGGTGCCGAGATAGGTCTTGCGAAGGGCGGCGTCTTCCTTGGCAAGGTCGGCGTCGACCGTCATGATCGGGATCGACGGATTGGCGCTCTTGATCGTCTGCGCGATCAGCGGCGCGTTCGACGGCGAGATCGCCATCGCGACTGTGTCAGGCTTGCTCAGCATGTCCTGCACGATCTGCGCTTCACCGGCCTCGTCCGAGGTCGATGCCGGGCCGGTATAGAAGCATTCATATTCCGAGCTGGCGTTCTCCTTGTTCCACTTCTCGCAGCCCTGATGGATGGCTTCGAAGAATGGATTGTCGAGACCTTTCACGACGATGACGAGCTGTTTCTTGGCCAAAGCCGGCCCGGCGCCCAACGCCATCGCGGCGACGGCGGCAAGCAAAAGTGTTTTCCTCATATCAGTCCTCCCTTGAAACAAACGGACACCGCGTGCCCGCCACACCGATCAGACCGGATACGCAAGAACGATGCCGAGCATCTTCCCAATGCTCGTGTCCATGGCCGGGCTGATAAGCATTTGCCGATCCGTTTGCCCCAATACCGGCGCAGCCGAATCCTTGATCGTCAAGCCATTTGCCCCGTTCCGCCCTATGCGCTCGATGGGCAAATTATTCCTCCGAGGCTAGCTAATATCGGCTTTTCGCCGACGGTCAATTCCTATTTGTCCTACAAAACCGATTTTTTGTCGAGTCTCGAAATTAATCGTCAGACAATTGATTGACGGCTTTGCCGGCTTTTGCCTAAATGCATGTATCGTGCCGTTCGTGAGGAGATGGACGGGCGGAACGCAAGCGCTGCTGGCAAGCCGGCAAACTGCTGCGTCAACAAATGGGGAGGCTTAAGGCTGGTGTCGGTTCTCGAACTCGCCAACATCTCGAAACATTTCGGCGCCATCCAGGCGGTCAACGACGTCTCGTTCTCGCTGGAGGCCGGCGAGGTCGTCGGCCTGATGGGCGACAACGGCGCCGGCAAGTCGACGCTGGTGAAGATGATCGCCGGCAATTTCCGCCCGAGCCATGGCACCATGCATCTGGAGGGCAAGGAGATTGTCATGCACAAGCCGGCCGAGGCCCGCCAGCACGGCATCGAGATCGTCCACCAGGACCTGGCGCTCTGCAACAATCTGACGGCCGCGGCGAATGTCTATCTCGGCCGCGAGCTGCGCCGGGGCGTCGGCCCGTTCCGCATCCTCGACTACGCCGCGATGTACAAGCGCGCCGGCCAGCTCTTTGCCGAGCTGAAGTCCGAAACGCGGCCGCGCGACCTGGTCAAGCAGATGTCGGGCGGCCAGCGCCAGGCGGTGGCGATCGCCCGCACCATGCTGTCGCAGGCCAAGATCGTGCTGATGGACGAGCCGACGGCGGCGATCTCGGTCAGGCAGGTGGCCGAGGTGCTCAACCTCATCCGCCACCTGCGCGACCAGGGCATTGCGGTTGTGCTGATCAGCCACCGCATGCCCGACGTGTTCGACGTCGCCGACCGCGTCATCGTCATGCGGCGCGGCCGCAAGGTGGCCGACAAGAAAATCGCCTCGAGTTCGCCCGAGGAAGTCACCGGGCTGATCACCGGCGCCATCGAACAGGTTGCGTAATCGCGTGGATCGAGCGTCATACCTCTCAGGAAAGATCGATAATGGCAGTCACCCTTGACCAGACGATCGCGCAGAAGCAGCACACCTTCCTGTCGCGGCTCCTCGCCAACCAGACATTCTGGGTGGTGATCGCGGTCATTCTCGCCTGCCTGTTCCTCTCCTTTGCAACCGATTCCTTCGCCACGTCGAAGAACCTTTTCAACATCACCCGCAACGTCACCTTCGTCGCCATCGTCGCGCTCGGCATGACCTTTGTCATCATCACCGGCGGCATCGATCTGTCGGTGGGCTCGGTGCTTTGCCTGTGCTCCATGGTGCTCGCCGTCACCATGCATGCCGGCTATTCGATCGAGATCGGCATCCTGGCCACGATCGTCACCGCGCTCGCCATCGGCGCCTTCAACGGCGTGCTCATCGCCTATGTCGGCTTTCCGCCTTTCGTGGTGACGCTCGGCATGCTCTCGGTCGCGCGCAGCCTTGCCATGGTCGCCTCGAACAACACCGTGGTCTTCCAGTTCGGGCCGGACCACCAGAAGCTCCTGGCACTGGGCGGCGGCGCCTGGGTGTTCGGCATCGCCAACCCAGTGCTCTACATGATCATCCTGGCGCTGATCACCGGCTTCATCCTGCGCTGGACCAAGTTCGGCCGGCACATCTTCGCTATCGGCGGCAATGAGCACGCGGCGACGCTGACCGGCGTTCCGGTCAAGCAGATCAAGGTCGCCGTCTACATGATCTCGGCGCTGTCCGCCGGGCTCGCCGGCATCATCCAGACCGGCTGGCTGGGTGCTGTCACCACCAATCTCGGCACCGGCATGGAACTGCAGGTCATCGCCGCCACCGTCATCGGCGGCGCCAACCTGGCCGGCGGCGTCGGCACCGCGCTCGGCGCCATCGTCGGCGCCGCGCTGATCGAGGTGATCCGCAACAGCCTGGGCCTGCTTGGCATCAATGCCTTCTGGCAAGGCACCTTCATCGGCGGCGCGATCATCCTGGCGGTGCTCTTCGACCGCATCCGCAATTTCAGGCGCAGCGACTAGCTCCTATTTCTTCCTTCTCCCCTTGTGGGAGAAGGTGGATCAGCGCGCAGCGCCGAGACGGATGAGGGGTGTTCCAGCGGAGTGAGACGCTGGCTTTCCCTGGAGCACCCCTCATCCGGCCGCTTCGCGGACACCTTCTCCCACAAGGGGAGAAGGTGTCGCCGCCCCTATCGCTCAGTCTGAAAATCCGCCCAGGCGCTTTGTGCGCAAGTTCCGCCGCGTCCGCCTGCCTTGACGCGGCCGCACCCCGGCCGCACTATCCTTGGGCAGGCGAAGGGAGGCCAGTCGCCCGCGGGAGGAACGATACCCATGACGGACGCGATCAGGCTCTATTGGGGCCGGTTCGGACATGTTTCCGTGCTGAATGTCGCCAACGACTTCGTCACCCATGCCCATGGCGAGGCGCATCTCATCATCTGGCTGGAAGGCACGGCCGGTGAAATGACCATCGGCCGCGAGACGGTGCGGCTCGGACCAGGGACCGCGGCCGGCATCAACTCGTTCCAGCCGCACAGCCACGCGCTGTCGCATGACGGCAGGCCCGGCCTGTTCCTCGCCTTCTACATCGATCCCGATTGGGCGCGCCGGCGCCGCGACCTGCCCTCCTCGGCGCCGCTGTTCACGCAGGCCGCGATCGCGCTGGAGCCTTGGCTGCACAAGGCGGCGGCCAACCTGCTCGATCACCTGACCGACAATGAGAGCATCGACGACGTCGCCAATTACGAGATCGAGCGTTTCATCGACTCAGTGCTCGACGCAGCGGACGCTTCGTCGCCGCAGATAGCCCGTGCGCGCATCAACACGATGCTCGACTTCCGTGTCCGCAAGGCGATCCAGCTGATGAAGGCCAATGTCTGCGAGCGCATCTCCTTCGACGATGTCGCCCGTTCGGTCGGGCTCTCCCGGCCGCATTTCTTTGCGCTCTTCAAGGAACAGACCAACCTGACCCCGAACGTCTACTGGAACACGCTGCGCATGGAGGAAGCCGTGCGCCAGCTGCAGTGGTCGCAGGAGCCGCTGATTTCGGTCGCCTGCAATCTCGGCTTCACCACCCAGGGCAATTTCTCGCGCTTCTTCCGCGACCATGTCGGCGTGCCGCCGACGCTCTACCGCGAAGCAGCGCGGGCGACGGCCTGAGGCGCCTGTTTTTCCGACTAGTTGATACGCGCTCAAGACGCATTGATAAGCGCCGGCTCGTTAGCCGCCGTAGCCTTCTCCCGGTCTTTGCAGGGGAACCAGTCTATGGCGAAAGTCACCATTTCCAGCGTCATCGACGCGCCGGTCGAGCAGGTCTGGGCGCGCATCCGCGACTTCAACGGTTTGCCCGGTTGGCATCCGCGCATGGTGGAAAGCCAAATCGAGGACGGCAAGGACGCCACCACGATCGGCTGCGTGCGCAATTTCAAACTGGTCAGCGGCGCGACATTGCGTGAAAAACTGCTCGACTTCTCCGACGAGAATTTCCTGGTCAGCTACTCCATCCTCGAAACGCCGCAGCCGCTCACCAATCACAAGGCGACCCTGCAATTACGGCGCGTCACCGACGGCAACCGCACCTATGCCGAATGGACGGCGAGCTTCGACGCCGCGCCGGAAGACGCCGACAAGCTGGCCGAGGGCATGGGCGCCAATGTCTTTCAGGGCGGCTTCAACGCCCTGAAAGCCCATTTCGCCGGCCAGAGCTGACGGGATCGCGCCATGTCGCTTGCGCTGCAGACTTTTTCGAGCGTGAAAGATGCGAACGCCGCCTTGCAGGCCGCCGGCACGCGCTATCTCGGCGGCGGCACGCTGGTGGTCCGCGCTGCCAATGAAGGCGATGTGTCCACATCCAGCCTTGTCCGCGTCACCGATCCTGGCCTCTCGCGGATCGCTGTTGCCGACGGCGACGTCCGGCTAGGCGCCTCGGTCACCATGGCAGCGATCGCACGCCATCCAGAGCTTGCCGCACTCGCGCCGGCCGCGCGCGCCGTCGGTGGGCCGGCGATCCGCAACATGGCGACCGTCGGCGGCAATCTGTTCGCCCCTGCCCCCTACGGCGATTTCGCCGTGGCTTTGCTGGCGCTGGACGCGACCATCGTCACCGAAGACGGCGAGACGCCGATCGAGGCCTTCCTGGCGAGCCGCGACACCAGCCGCGCCATCATCACCGCTGTCGGCTTTGCATTGCCCAAGGTGGAGAGTTTCCGCTTCCTGAAAGTGTCGCGCGTCAAGCCGAAGGGTGTGTCGGTGCTGAGCATCGCCGTGGTCCTTGAGCGCACGGCCGACGGCACGGTGAGCTCGGCGCGGATCGCTTTGGGCTGCATGGCCGACCGGCCGATACGCGCCATCGCGGCGGAGAAGGCGCTGCTCGGCTGCAAGCTCGCGCCGGGAGAAATCGCGCCGGCGCTTGCAGCCGCAGGCGAAGGCGTCGCGCCGATCACCGACCCGATCGCCAGCGCTTGGTATCGCGCCGAGGTGCTGCCGGTCCATCTCGGCCGGCTGCTGCTCGGTTGAACATCCGTGGGGACGCGCGTCCGTCCGGTTCATCCGGGCAGGCGCGCAGGGAGGAAAAATGGCGAAGGTCCCGGTTCAATTCACGCTCAATGGCGCTGAAAAAGCCGAATTCATCGAAAGCGGCACGACGCTGCTCAACGCATTGCGTGACAAGATCGGCGACACCTCGCCTAAGGGCGGCTGTCACCAGGGCACCTGCGGCGCTTGCTCCGTCATCATCGACGGTGAGCTGAGGCTATCCTGCCTGACGCTGGCCGAAACCTGCAACGGCGCCGACATCAAGACCACCGCCGGCCTTGCCGAAGGCGGCGTGCTGCATCCGCTGCAGCGCGCTTTCCTCGATGCCTTCGCCACGCAATGCGGCTTCTGCACGCCGGGCATGATCATGGCGGCAAAAGTGCTGCTCGACCGCACGCCGAATCCCAGCCGCGAGGACGTCGTCGAGGCGCTGTCCGGCAACATCTGCCGCTGCACCGGCTACGAGCCGATCATCCAGGCGGTGCTGGTTGCCGCGCGCGCCAACTCGCAGAACGCCGCCTGAGGGGACGAGCCATGGAACTGCGCAAGGATTATTTCGCCGATGTCCGCAAGGACGGCCTGCATGAGATCGGCCAGCCGCGCCCACGGCTCGATTCGCCGGGACATGTCACCGGCAAGACCGCCTATTTCGCCGACCGGAACTTCCCGGGCATGCTGCATCTGAAGATGGTGCGCAGCCCGCACCACCATGCCCGCATCCGTTCCATCGATACGTCCGAGGCGGAGAAGCATCCGGGCGTCGTGCGCGTGCTGACCGCCAGGGACGTGCCGCACAATGTCTACACAATCCTGATCCTGATCCAGATCGGTCCCGAGGACGAAACCGTGCTTGCCGACGGCAAGGTACGCTGGAAGGGCGAGGCCGTGGTGGCGGTGCTGGGCGAGACCGAGCGCGCCGCGCAGGAGGCCGCCGCCAAGGTCAAGGTCGACTATGAGGTGCTACCCGCGGTCTTCGACATGGAGGAGGCGCTGAAGCCCGGCGCGCCTTTGGTCAACGAGTATCACGGCCAGAACTACTATCTCTATGACAGCGGCGAGTGCCGCAAGGTGCGCTTCGGCGACGTCGAGGCGGGCTTTGCCCAGGCCGACCACATCCTCGAGCAATCCTATCAGTCCTCGCCGATCGAGCACGCGCCGACCGAGACGACCGGCTGCGTGGTGGCGCCCGAGGGCAATGACCGCTTCACCTGCTACACCAACACGCAGGCGATGTTCTTCACCCTCGACAACGCCTCGATCATCCTGCAGATGCCGGGCTCGAAGCTGCATTTCGTCGGCGGCACGGTCGGCGGCGGTTTTGGCGGCAAGGTCGATGTCATCGTCGAGCCGATCGCCATTCTCGGCGCCAAGCTCACCGGACGCCCGGTCTCCTTCGTCTACAGCCGCGAGGAGGAGATGCAAATCTCCTCGCCGCGCGCGGCCGAGAAAGTCGTCATCAAGGACGGCGTGATGAGGGACGGCCGCATCGTCGCGCGCAAGGTGACCGGCTACACCGATGCCGGCGCCTACTCGCGCCATTCCCCATATGGCGCGCAGAAGGGCGCCGCGCATTATCCCGGGCCCTACACGATCCCGAATGTCTGGATCGACACTTACTGCGTCTACACCAACCGCACGCCTTCGTCGGCCATGCGCGGCTTCGGCGTCACCATCGGCGACTTCGCGCTGGAAGTGCAGATGGACAAGCTGGCGCGGCTGATCGGCATGGACCCGCTCGAATTCCGCTTCATCAATGCCTATCGCGACGGCGACATGAAGGCGCATCGCCAGCCGACCGAGGGCGCCGCGCTGATCGAATGCATGCAGGAAGCCTCGCGCGCCGCCAACTGGCCGGTGGCGGAGAAATACATGGCGATGTCCTCCTACAGGAAGGGAGCCTGAGATGGCGATCCGGCGTGGACGCGGCGTCGCCGCGATCAACTATCCGACCGGCATGAACCTTGGCGGCGACCCGACGCAGGCGCTGGTCCATTCGACGCCGACCGGCAATTTCATGGTGACGCTCTCCAGCGTCGATCTTGGCCAGGGCATGAAGCAGATCATGGCGCAGATCTGCGCCGAGACGATCGGCGTGCCGACCGACCGCGTCGTCGTCGACACCGCCGACACCGACACCGGCCCGCACTGCATGGGCACCTTTGCCTCGCGCGGCACGCACCGCGCCGGCAACGCCGTCATCCAGGCGGCCAAGGAGGCGCGGCAGGTGATGCTGGAAGTGGCGGCCGAGGAACTCGAGGTGAACGCCTCCGACCTCGAAACCGACGGCCAGGGCAACATCCAGGTGAAGGGCGCGCCGCAGAAATCGATCTCGATCTTCGATGTCGCGCTGTCGGCGCATTTCAAGCGCGGCCGCTCGATCTCGGGCCGCGGCATGTTCCTGATCCCGCGCTCCTATCCGGAAAAGGAAACCGGCGCGATGAAGCCCTCGACCTGCTACGCCCACGCCTGCACCGTGGCCGAGGTCGAGGTCGACGACGAAACCGGCGAAGTGACGGTGCTGACGGTGAAGAACGTGTTCGAGATCGGCCGCGCGCTCAACCCGAAAATGGTCGAGCAGCAGCTCGTCGGCGGCTCCTGGATGGGCATCAGCCACGCGCTCTACGAGACGACTGAGCCCTATTATCCGAACCGTGACCATGGCGGCACCGACTTCAACCAGTATCTGATGCCCGGCCCCGGCGATTTGGCGCAGACCGAGATCATCGTACTTGAGCGCCCCTCCGCCGACGGTCCTTTCGGCGCCAAGGGTCCGGGCGAGATGTGCGCCAACCCGCAAATCCCGGCCGTCGCCAACGCAGTCTTCGACGCGGTCGGCGTGCGCATCGACACGCTGCCGATCACGCCCGAGCGCATCCTGCGCGCGCTGAAGGCGCAGACCACGGGCTGAGGGAGAGATGACCAACGCCGACGCCGTTGCGGTCGCGGCTTCGCCGGAGGCGATAGCCGCGCGCCTTGCCGCCTCGCGCTACCTGGCTGACGACAGCCTCGCCACCGCGATCTTCCTGGCGATCCGGCTCGGCAAGCCGCTGCTGCTTGAAGGCGCACCCGGCGTCGGCAAGACCGAGGCCGCCAAGGCGGTCGCCGAACTGCTCGGCCGCGAACTGGTGCGCCTGCAATGCTACGAAGGCATCGACGCCGGGCATGCGCTGTATGAATGGAACTACCAGCGGCAATTGCTCGCCATCCGCCATGCCGGCGAGCACGAGATCGACATCTATGACGACCGTTTTCTCATCGCCCGGCCGCTGCTGCAGGTGTTGCGCGCACCTGAACGGCGCGTACTGCTGGTCGACGAGATCGACCGTTCGGACCACGAGTTCGAGGCGCTGCTTCTGGAATTCCTCTCCGACTTCCAGATCAGCATTCCGGAACGCGGCACGATCCGCGCCGCGACGCAGCCGATCGTCATTCTGACCTCCAACCGCACGCGCGAGCTGGCCGAGGCGTTGCGCCGGCGCTGCGTCTATCACTGGATCGGCTACCCCGACGCCCAGCGCGAGGCCGAGATCATCATGCTGCGCTCTGGCCATGTTGCGGAGGCGACCGCGCGAGCCGTGGCGAATGCCGTGCAGCAGATCCGGGCGCGGCCCCTTGCCAAGCCGCCGGGTATCGCCGAAGCCGTCGAATGGGCGAATGCCGCGACCATCCTCGAAAAAGGCGGGAGCCCGTGGCCGGAAGCCTTCCGCCGGGCCATTGGCGTGCTGATCAAAGACGAGGAGGATCTGTCGGCAGTTGCGCCGGAGCTGGGGAGGATTGTCGAGGAGGCGCTGGCGTGATGAGCAATCGCAACGCGCTAGCGCGATACCTCAGCTCCAATGCGCAGCGCTGGCGGGACAGCACCCCCCTCTGGCCTGCCGGCCATCTCCCCCGCAAGGGGGGAGATCGGACGTCACGCGGGCTTTCGCCAAACCTCAACGTCGCAGCATCGAGCGAAGCGTCGAAACTGCCAATCTCCCCCCTTGCGGGGGAGATGTCCGGCAGGACAGAGGGGGGTGTGAAGGAATGAGGCGCCCGGAAAACCTGCGCCCTGCCGCCGCCCCTTTTCTCGGCTTCGCCCGTTTGCTCCGTGATCACGCCTTTCCTATTGCCCCAGAACAGACCACCAGCTTCATGCAGGCGGTGACGCTGCTCGGCCCGCGCTCCATGGACGACATCCATGAGGCAGCCCTAGCCACGCTTGCTCCCTCGCCCGACCGTCGCGGCGAATTCGAGGCGCATTTCCGCGCCTATTTCTATGGCGACGCCAAGCCTATGACCGAAGGCGAGGAGGACGACGAAACCCGCGTCATGGACGATTGCGGCACGCGCGAGGAAGAGACCCAGATCGCGCGCCAGGAGAAAGGCGGCGAACTCTCCTCGGCACTCGAGCAACTGAGCAGCCGCGATTTCCCGGGCGACGCCGATGGTCTCGGCCAGTTCCGCCGCAAGCTCGCCGCCACCCTGCCCGCCCGCCGTTCCTTCCGCACCGTGCGCACTCGCTCGCGCGGCACGCTCGACCTTCGCCGCTCGCTCAGCGAAATCGTCAGCGCCGACGGCGACATCCCCTCGCCATTGCTGCGCCGCCGGCAGACGGTGGCGCGAAAACTGCTCCTGCTTATCGACGTTTCCGGGTCGATGAAGCTGCATACCGCCGATTATCTCAAGCTGGCGCACGCGGCGGTGCAAGGCGCGGATCGCGCGGAAGTCTTCACCTTCGGCACCCGCCTCACCCGCATCACCTCGGCGCTGCGCATCCGCGATCGCGAGCAGGCGCTCGCCCGCGCCGCGGCGCTCGTCGACGATTGGGACGGCGGCACCCGCATGGGGCCGACATTGCTCGCCTTCCTGTCCGTGCCGCGCTTCTCCGCCTTCGTGCGCGGCGCCTGCGTCGTCATCCTCTCCGATGGCCTGGAACGTGGCAGCCATGCCGAACTGGAGATCGCGATGCGCCGGTTCAGCGCCCGCGCCTTCCGGCTGTCGCTGGCGACGCCGCTCGCCGGCGATCCGCGCTTTCGCCCGGCGACGGCCGCACTTCGCGCCATCCTGCCGGTGCTTGACGATCTGGTCGACGGCTCGTCGCTGAAGGGCCTGTCCGACTTCATCCTGTCGCTCGCCCGCCCAGCGCCTGCGGCCGAGACCATTTGGAAAAGGGTATCGTGATGCAGAAAGCCATCGACGCGCATTTCCACATCTGGCGCCAAAAGGACCAGCCCTGGCTGGTCGGCCCGATGGTGCCGCGCATCTTCGGCCCCTACGAGCCGATCCGCCGCGATTACCCGATCACAGAGTTCCTCGAAGACCAGAAAGGCTCGGGCGTCGAGAAGGCCGTCTATGTCCAGACCAACTGGGCCAAGGAGGATTTCGAGAAGGAAGTCGCCTTCCTGCAAAAGACGGCGCAAGAAACCCGCTGGCCGCACGCCATCGTCGGCTATGCCGACATGACGGTCGACGACGTCCGCCCGCAGATCGATCGGCTGATGAAATACCAGCTGCTGCGCGGCGTGCGCATGCAGTTGCACTGGCACGAGACGCCCGCCTTCCGCTTCGCCGCCTCGGCCGACCAGGTGATCGATCCGAAGGTGCGTGCCAATGTGGCGCGGCTGAAGGATTACGGCCTCTCCTTCGACCTGCAGCTTTTTCCCGCGCAGATGAAGGACGGGCTGACGCTGGTCGGCGAGAACCGGGAGACGAATTTCGTTCTGACCCATGCCGGCATGCTGACCGGCATGGAGCCCGAAACCACGGAAGCATGGAAGGCGGGTCTCCGCACGCTTTCGGCAGCGCCCAACTTCTACGCCAAGCTGTCGGGACTCGGCACGTTCGTCCACCGCAACGACCCGGAACTGATCGCCTATATCGTCGACAACGCGATCGAAATCCTCGGCAGCGACCGGCTGATGTTCGGCTCGAACTTCCCAATCGAGAAACTCTGGACCAGCCATGCCGAGCTGATCAAGGCGCACCGCGCGGCGGTAGCCAGGCACGGCGCGCAAGCCGAGGCGGACATCTTCTGGAATACGGCGAAGAGAGTTTACCGGCCGGTTTAACGCGGCTTCTTCCTTCTTCCCTTGTGGGAGAAGGGAAAGTCGGCGCTTCACTTCACCTCGAATTGCGGATCGAGCGGAATCTGCATCGCCGTCACGAGGTGGTTGGTCTGGCCGGCGAGGCCGATGATCGACACCAATTCACCATGCTGCGCGTCGGTCATGCCCTTGGCCCGCGCGGCGGCCGTATGCGAGTGAATGCAATAGGAGCAGCCGTTGGCGGTCGAGACCGCGATATAGATCATTTCCTTGGTCAGCGGATCGATGGCGCTGTCGGCGACCATGACAGCCTTGAGCTGCTCCCACACCCGCTTCAGCGCTGCCGGATCGTTGGCCAGCCCGCGCCAGAAATTGTTGACGAAATCGGACTTCCGCGTCGCCCGAATATCGTCGAACACGGCCTTCACCGCCGGGATCTTTTGGACCTCGGCATCGCTGAGCAGTTTTGTGGTGGCCATGGAACATCCCTTCGTTGAATCGGTGGATCAGGTCTTTGAATCAAGTGTCGAGCATAGACGGCTAAGCGGATTATCCGATTCAGTTTTTAGCTCGAAACAGCACACTGCCGCATAGGCCGTCGAAGCACCTCAGCCTCGTCATTCTAGGGCGGAGCAAGGAGCGAAGCGACGCAGCGCAGACCCTAGAATCCATGCCGTGACCTCGCGCGAAGGGTGCAGCGGAGCAGAATTCTGGGCAGCTGCGCATACGGCGAAGGTAACGGCATGGATCCTCGGGTCTGCGCGCGTCGCTTCGCTTCTTGCTCCGCCCGTGGATGACGAAGGGATCGACGATTCGGCAAATTGTCGAAGTAGCCACCAGCCAGCATCCTAATGCACCGCCGCATACATAATCTTCTCCTCCGTCGCCTCCGCCGGCGAGAACTCCTCGACGATGCGGCCTTGCCGGCAGACCAGGATGCGATCGGACAGGTTCATGATCTCGGGCAGGTAGGACGAGATGACGACGACGGCGAGACCTTCGTCGGCCAGCCGGTTGATGATCTGGTGGATCTCGGCGATGGCGCCGACATCGACGCCGCGCGTCGGCTCGTCGAGGATGACGATGCGCGGCTGCTGCACCAGCCCCTTGCCGATCACCACCTTCTGCTGGTTGCCGCCGGAGAGCTCGACCACGCGCGCATTGTCGTTGATCGCCTTGATGTTGAGTGTCTTCGTCCATTCGGCCGAGAGCTGGCGCATCTCCTGCTGGTTGATCACCCAGGCCTTTTCACGGCCGGCGGCGAGCAGCCCGCCGAACAGGTTCTCCGCGATGCCCATCGTCTCGAAGATGCCTTCGCTCTTGCGGTCCTCGGTGACGTAGACGATGCCGTCGGCCACCGCCTCCGCCGGCACGAGGTAGCGCACCGGCTTGTCGTCGAGCTCGATCGAGCCGCCACGCAGGAAGTCGCGCTTGTAGATGCCCGACACGATCTTGAACGTCTCGGTGCGGCCGGAGCCGATCAGCCCGAATACGCCGGTGATCTGGCCTTCGAAGATCGAGAAGGAATTGTTGCGAACGATGTTGCTCATCGAGATGTCCTGCACCGACAGAACTTTCTTGCCGGCCTTGCGCAATTTCGCCTCGTCGCGCTGGCGGTAGATCTGTCCCGACAGCGAACGGCCGACCATGGCGGCGACGATCCTGTCGCGGTCGAAGGCCGATGTCTCGTCGGTGATCACAAGCTCGCCGTCCCGCAGGATGGTGATGCGGTCGGCGATCATCAGCGCCTCTTCCAGCGCGTGGCTGATGAAGACGATCGACACGCCCCTCGCCTTTAGCCGGCGGATCAGCGCGAAGAAGTGCCGCTTCTCCTCCGGCGTCAGCGTCGCCGTCGGCTCGTCGAAGATGATGATCTCGGCATTGTGGTGGACCGCGCGCGCGATCTCCACCATCTGCCTTTTGGCGGCACCGAGCGTCGCCACCATCGCATTCGGGTCGACGGGAAAGTTCAAAGACTGCAGGAATTGCTGCGCCGAGATGTAGGTGCCCCGCAACCGGTTGAGGAACTTCTCTGTGCCGAGATAGAGGTTCTGCGCCACCGTCATCGACGGCACCAGGCTGGTCTCCTGGAACACCATGGCGATGCCGGCTTCAAGTGCTGCATGCGGTGACGCATACGCCGTCTCGACGCCCTTGTGGAACATCTTGCCCGAAGTCGCGTCGACGACGCCGGCGATGATCTTGGTCAGCGTCGACTTGCCGGCACCGTTTTCGCCGAGCAGCGCGTGGATCTCGCCTTTCCTCAGATCGAAGCTGACGTTCTTTACCGCCGGCACGCCGCGATAGGTCTTGGTGACGTTTTCCAGTCGGACGATCGGTTCCATCAGAAACCTCCCGTATCGATTGCCAGCACGCAGTCGCCGCCTTTCGCGGCGACGAACAGGCGGCCATCCCGTTCGGCCACGCTGCAGATGCCGTGGCGCGTGCCGTTGGCGCGGCTGTGCAGGCTGAATTGCGGCTGCAGGGTCCGGTCGAGTTTCACGACGAGCCCGTAGGAGCGGCTGGGCGACCACGGCTTGTGGATGCCCATCGTGCGGATACCGCCGCATTGCAGCGGCTCGAGGAAGCTGCGGTTGGAAGCCAGCGCCGGCGCGATCCAATAGGCCGGCGGCAGCTGGTCGATCATGTCCTGGCAATAATGCGTTTCCTGCAGCACGAATTCGATCAGCCGGTTGCGCGGCGCAAACAGCGTCAGCCAAGCGCCACCGTCGCCGGCCGGCGAAAGCCGCGCGGGATAGCCGGGCAGATGCGTCAGCACCGTCGACCGGTTTCCGCTCGCGGCGTCGAAGCGGACAAG
Organism: Mesorhizobium sp. M2E.F.Ca.ET.219.01.1.1; assembly: GCF_004016445.2. Taxonomy (GTDB): domain Bacteria; phylum Pseudomonadota; class Alphaproteobacteria; order Rhizobiales; family Rhizobiaceae; genus Mesorhizobium. The sequence continues at coordinate 1,122,887 of NZ_SADT02000001.1, read as the reverse complement.
CTGGTGGCGCCAGCTTTCGCTGACCAGCACGTCGTTGCCGATCGGGTGAAGCCCATAGGGAAAGGCGACGTCGCCGGCGATCCGCTGGAAGCCGATACCCCCCGGCCCGCAGCGCCACAGCGACCCGGACGCGCCCTTCTTCATCAGGTCGGCCGCCCATTGTGACGGCGCATGCTCGGCGGAACCATTGGCCAGCCACAGCGTGCCGTCACTGGCATAGGCAAGCGCGGTGATGCACCGGACTTCGGCAGACAACGAGACTTCCTTGCCGGCGATCAGTAGCTTGCCGTTTTCGAGCCCGACGGTCAGATCGCCTGATGGTGACAGGGCCAGCGCGGCGACGGAGGATTGAAAGGTCTCGACCACGACCGGTTCGGAACCGGCCGCGACCGCAAGGACGGCGTTGCCGCTGGAGACGAGCAGCCGGCCGTCGGCCGCCAGCAGATTGTCCGGCTCGCTCAATTCGGCGAAGGCCGGCGCATCGTCCAGCCGCGTGTTGGGACGGAACGCGCCGTCGAGCGGCGGGATGGTGACCGCCTTGCCGCGGAAGACATCCAGGATCGGATCGAGGATCATGGCTTGCCTCCCCAATAGGAAGCGGGGCTCGTCCAGTTCGGGTGGGCGCCCGAAATCTTGTAGCGCCCGATGCGGTTGTTCAGGATGCCGCCGACGAACAGATAGCCCTTGTGCTCGCGCATCGAAGTGACCATCGGATGCGCGTTGCCCGAGAGATCGCCGAGCGTCTCGACGATGCCGCCCTTCTCGTTGAACTTCACCACGCCGCCTGTGTTGATGTTGGGAAACAGCCATTCGTCCTGCGGCAGGCGCCGCGTCATGCGCTTGCGCATGTCGGGGTGGCGCAGCGACAGGTCGAAGCTCGGCGTGCGCATGCCGAGCCAGGCCATCCAGTAATTACCGTCGGAGGCGCGGTTGATGTTGTCGGGATAGCCCGGCATGTCGCGGATGACGCATTCGGCGGTGCCGGCCTTGGGCCCTTCCAGCCAGTAGCGATGCACGCGGCAGGCCCAGCTCTCGGCGAAGAACAGCGACTTGCCGTCATGCGCCATGCAGACGCCGTTGGTGTAGCGGTAGCCGTCCAGCAGCGTCTTCGTCGAGCCGTCCTTCGGGTCGTAGACCAGCAGACGTCCGGTGGCGCGGTTCTCGATCGAGTCCAGCGCCCAATCATGCGCGTCATAGCGCTTGGTCGAGTCGGTGAAATAGATGCGGCCGTCCGGCGCGATGTCGCAATCGTTCGGGTCGCGCAGGCGCGCATCGTCGACGATCGAGGTCCAGGAGCGCGCCGTCTCGGCCGAGAGGCGCTTCACCTCCCGCTCCGGCGAGACCGAATAGAGCCCCATGGCGCCGACGCAGCTGATCAGATTGCCTTGCTTGTCGAAGGCAAGACCCAGCGGAAAGCCGCCGATATGGGCAAAGACTTCCGAGCGCTTGTAGTCGGGCGCGAAGAAGCGAACGATCTCGCCATGGCGCGTGCCGCAATAAAGATGATCGTCGCGATCGAGGATGACGTCCTCAGGACCTTCCAGCTCGCCGAGCCCTATATGGTCCGCCGCCGAGAGCCGGTTGTCGAGCTCGTAAGGCGTGCCGGAGCCGGGCGCGGCCGATTGCGTCTCGCCCATCTTGAGATAGACCGGCGCGACATAGACCTCGTTCAGCACCTTGTGGCGGTTCTTCAGCCAGCGGATGTCGATGGTGACGGCGACCGCGAGCAGGATGCCGAGCACCATCTGGTTGGTGCCGGTGCCGTAGCCCAGCCGGATCAGGCCATTGGTCATGGTGAGCACGATGATGGCGCCCATCAGGCCCTTGACCACTGAGCCGCGCCCGCCGCCAAGGCTGACGCCGCCCACCACTGCCGCCGTCAACGCCATTATTTCCAGGTTGAGGCCGGTGCCCGGGCCCGCCCCGCTCAGCCGGCAGGCGATGAGGAAGCCGCCGATCGATGAGCAGAAGCCGGAAAAGACATAGGTCATGAACACGGTGCGGCGCACGCGGATGCCGGCATTGTGCGCCGAGCGGCGAGAGCCGCCCACCGCCAGGACATGCCAGCCCGGTCGCGATCGCGTCAGCGCGATGTGGGTGACGATGGCGAGGATGACGGCCAGCCAGACCGAGACCGAGAGCCCCCAGAATGTGCCGTCGCCGATGAAGTCGAGCACGTCGGACGAAGCCTGGGAAAGCTGCACGTCGGCGGCATAGGTGCTGACCAATATGTCGAACAGCGCCCGCCCGAAGATGAAGGTGACCAGGGTGGTGAGAAAGGCGCGCAGCCTGAGATACCCAACGAGGTACCCATTGATGGCGCCGAAGACGAGGCCGGTGGCCAACGCGGCGGCCAGGGCCAGCCATATCGACTGTTCGAGGATGAAGAAGGCATAGACGGCGGAGAAGCAGGACAGCGCGAAGATCGAGCCGACCGAGAGGTCGATGCCGCCACCCAGCATCACCACGGTCATGCCGATGACCACCAGGGAGAACTCGCCGAGCTGGCGTGTCGATTCCTGCAGCGAGGTCAGCTTGAAGAAGCCAGGAATGATCGAGCCGAACACGCCGAGCGTCGCCACCAGCGCCAGGAAGGGAATGGCATTGTCGGTCCAGCGCTTGGTCAAGATCTCGCCGATCAGATGGTCGGGCACGAGATTGTAGCGCCAGGCCTGGAGGCGTTCACGAAAGGTCATCGGCTGCGGCTGTCGTTCAAGCGGGAAAGAAGTGGCAACGGGAAAAGAGGTGGCCGGGGTGATCCGGCCACCTCGTGGATACCATCCGGACGCGCTGTCTATTTCGCCGCCGCTTCGGCCTGCAGCGCCTTCAGGTCCCAACAGCTGTCGGGCTTGAGGTCGGCCTTGGTCGTCGCCTTCTCCAGCGTGTAGATGTAGGTGTGCGAGGTGCCGGCCGGCTGGCCGCTCTGCAGCAGGAACTTGATGATGGCGTTCATGTCGCCGGACTGGCGGGCAAGATCGGTCATCACCACGGCGCCATAGGTGCCGTCGTTCAGCTTGTCGCAGTCGGCCGCCTTCTCGCCGCCGCCGGTGGTGACCAGGAACACCTTGCCATCGAGCTTGGCGTCGCGGATCGCGGCCGAAGCGCCGGTGGCGTCGCCGTCCCAGAAGTCGATGATCGAGCAGATGTCGGGGTGCTGCTGCAGCATCGTCGTTGTCACATTGCGCGACGTGGTCGCGTCCCAGTTGGAATCCGGCTTGGCGACAACCTGGAAGTCGGAATGCTTCTCCAGCACCTTCATGATGCCGGCATACTGGTAGAGGCTCGACGAGTTCGCCTGGTCGCCCTGCACCAGCCCGATCTTCTTGGACGAATTCTCGCCGCAGCCCTTGATCGCTGCTTCCGCTTCCAGCTGGCCGAGCTTGTCCCAGTCGCTCCCGACGAAGGCATCGGCCGGGAAGTTGGCCGGGTTGTCGACCAGGATCACATAGGTGCCGGCAGCCTGCGCCTTCTTCATCAGCTTGGAGTAGGAATTGAGGTCAGGCGCGTGGATGATCAGAACATCCGGCCGGGTGTCGGAAGCGATGGCATCGGTGATCGCCTGCGCGCCGGCATCGACAACCCAGTTCGGATCGCGGGTCTCGAACGTGCCACCCCAGGCCTCGACTTCCTTCTTCAGGTAATGCGCCCAGCCCTGCGCCAGGTCGAAGCCCATCGCCAGCGGCACCAGCATGACGCGCTTGCCGTTGAGCGCCTTGGCATAGGCGGCCGGGCCTGGATCGTCGGCGGCAAAGCTCGGCGCCGCGAAGGCGGTAACGGCGAGCGCCGTGGCGGCGGCCATCAATGTTTTGAGTAGTCTCATGTCACATCCTCTGGTTCGGTTTTCATTGCCGCGCGATCGTCGCGATCGCTCCGGGTACCCCAAAGCAAGATGGGCCAGCCCATCGGCTCTAAATGTCGCCCTGCTGCGCGGTCTGCTCGTCGCGCGGATTGATGATGCCGTCGACGATGATGGCCCCCAGCAGGATCGCCGCCTTGATCAGGTTCTGATAGAGCAGCGGAATGTCGATGATGGTCATGGCATTGAGCAGGATGCCGATCAGCGCCGCCCCCACCAGCACGTTGCGCACCCCGCCCCTGCCGCCGGACAGGCCGATGCCGCCGATCACCGCCACCAGCACGATGTCGTAGAGCAGCGTCGAATTGACGACGCGCGTGTTGATCGAATGCAGGCTGGCCGCCGTGAGCAGGCCGGCGATCAGCGCCACCACGGCCGAAAGCGCGTAGCGCAGCACCAGCATCGGGCGCACCGGAATGCCGATGTTGCGCGCCGCGACCGGGTTGTCGCCGGCGAAGTAGATGAAGCGGCCCCATTTGGTGTAGCGCAGGAACAGGAAGACCAGGAACGCCAGTCCGGCGAAGACGAAAACCTCGACCGGAATGTCGAGGAAGCGCACGCCGCCGAGCAGTTCCACCCAATGGCCCTGCGGCACGGGAACGGCATCCTGCGTGATCAGTTGCGAGCGCACATAGCCGAAGACGAAGGAGCCAGTGGCCAAAGTGACGAAGATCGCCGGAACGTCGGCATAGGCGACCAGAAAGCCGTTGAGCAGGCCGATGGCTAAAACGCCCGCCAGCACATAGGCGAAGGCCAGGCCGTCCGAGGTGCCGGTGTTGAGCAGTTGCAGGTACCAGGCAACCGACATCGCCATGATCGCCACTGCCGACAGGTCGATGCCGCGGCCGATGATGACGACCGCCATGCCGAGCGCCAGAATGCCGAGCACCGAGACGGATCGGACGATGGCCACCAGATTGTCGGCGGTCAGGAACCCGGGCAGGCCCAGCGCAGCGGCGGCGAACAAAAGGATGGCGATGGCAAAGACGATGCCTTCCTGATTGAGGCGCCTCCAGTTCGGCCAGCCGATCGCGTTCATCGCTTATGTCTTTCGCCCCAACGGCAAGGTTTTGCCGGCCCTCACCCCACACGAAAGCTAATCGGCCCGACAGCGGGTAGTCAAATGAATCCACGTTCAAGAACCGCGCCTCTCCGACTATTTTCCGAGTGGACGCATCGATTGCCGCAACTGGCGCAATAGACGGAAACTCTTGAGCTTTTGGCAATCCGTTACCTCGATCGCGCGGCCGGCGGAAGAGCCCGTTCGAAGGCAGCGCGGCCGGCGCAATTTGAGTCCGCGAAATCCCCCGGCGCGACCTCAATTGTTCGTCGAATGCCCCGAAACCTCGGCGCCGGCGTTGGCCGGCAGCACCAGGAAGCGCATCGCCGCGGCGAGACCGAGCAGGCCGATCGCGACGAAGGTGATTCTGAAGTCGACGAGGTCGGGCAAGGCTTCGCCCCTGAATATCTGCGACAAATTGAGGATCGCCGCCGCGATCGCCACGCCGAACAGCATCGATATCTGCTGCAGCATCGAGGACAGCGTCGCCGCCGAGCTCCGCTGCGGCGCGCCGATATCGGCGAAGGCGAGCGTGTTCAGCGCTGTGAATTGCATCGAGCGCGTGAGACCGGCGACCAGCATCAGCGCCACCTGAGACGTCTGCGGCGAGATCGCTCCGCAGGCCATGATCGCCAGCGACGCGATCGACCCATTCACCACCATCACGGTGCGGAAGCCGAAGCGCCTGAGCGTCGGCGTCGTCACCGTCTTCATGCCGAGATTGCCGAGGAAATAGGCCAGCACCAACAGGCCGGCATCGACTGGACTCAGGCCGAAGCCGACCTGGAACAGCAGCGGCAGCAGGAAGGGCGTGGCGTTGATCGCGACGCGGAAGACCGTGCCCGCGGCAAGCGTCGAGATCGCGAAGGTCAGCACCTTGAAGGCCGAAAGGTCGAGCAGCGGATGCCGAGCCTGCAAGAGGTGGCGAACGGCGAGCCAGCCGATCATGATGCCAATGCCGATGGAGCCTACCGTCGGCAACAAGCCGTTCTCGGGATGCGCGAGGCGTTCGAGCCCGTAAAGCATCACTGCAAGCCCGAGCGAGGTGAGGAAAAAGCCCGGCCAATCGAATGGCTTGGCCTCGGAATCGCGGTCGCCCGGCACGAAGCGGGCGACCAGCGCAAGCCCGGCCAGCCCCAGCGGCGCGTTGATGAAGAAGTTCCAGTGCCAGGAGAGATAGGTCGTGATGAAGCCGCCAAGCACCGGCCCGACCACCGGCGCGAACAAAGCCGGCTAGGTTATCAGCGCCGTCGCGGCGATCAATTCGGATTTCTCGGCGTTGCGCAGCACCAGGATGCGGCCGACCGGCGTCATCAGCGCGCTGCCCAGGCCCTGCACGATGCGGGCGGCGACGACTGGGTCAGGCTCTGCGAAAACCCGCAAGCAACCGAGGCCAGCGTGAACAGCGCCATCGCCAGGAGGAAAATATTGCGCGCGCCAAAACGGTCGGCAAGCCAGGCCGACAGCGGCACGAACACCGCCATGGTCAGCATATGCATGAAGAAGGCGACCGCCACGATCAGCGCGACACGACGCGCCTGACGTGCGGAATTTGCGGACGGGGACACGGCTGCGTTGTCGGGGATGCTGGTCATGACGCGGTGGTTGAACAGCATAAGCCCGGTCCAGTCCAGAGCTTATCCAACAAACTTTCGTGTCGCCTCTCCGCCTGTTATGGAAGAGCGCGGGCCGACCGAGGGAAACGCATGAAGCCTATCTACATCGACTACCTCAACGCTCTCGACATCGAAGCGCTTGCCATGACCGACGCCGAGATCATCGGCGCCGTCGAGGCCGGGCTCGTCGCGCAGGGCAACGGCCAGACCGTTATCGAGCCGCGTGTCCATCTCGAGCCGGATCCCTCCTTCCACGGCCACTTCAACGTGCTTCGCGGCTATGTGGCGCCACTCGACGCCGCCGGCGTGAAGATCGTCGGCGACTATGTCGACAACTACATGCACGGCCTGCCGTCCGAGTTCGGCATCCTCAATCTTTTCGATCCGCGCACCGGCACGCCGCGCGCCATCCTCGACGCCACCGTCATCACCGACATGCGCACCGGCGCCGTCACCGCCATCGGCGCCAAGCATCTGGCGAAGAAGTCGTCAAAAGTGCTCGCCCATATCGGCGCGCGCGGCACCGCCTATTGGAACGTGCGGCTGCTCGACCATCTTTTCGACTTCGACGAGATCCGCGTCCATTCGCGCCGGCCCGAAAGCCGCGACAGCTTTGCCGCGAAGCTGGCCGCCGATCTCGGCAAGCCGGTCCTGGCCGTGGCCGACTGGAAAAGCTGCGTCGAAGGCGCCGACATCGTCGTCGAGGCCTCGCGGCTGCCGGAACCGCAGCCACTGCTCAAGACCGAATGGATCAAGCGCGGCGCGCTGGTGGTGCCCTATGGCACGATGAGCGCCGTCGAGCTGTCGCTCACCGATATCATGCAGAAGATCGTCGTCGACGACTGGGGCCAGTGCAAGGGCGGCAAGTTCGGCTCGCTGCGCGCCCATGTCGAGACCGGACGGCTGAGCGAGGCGACTTTGCACGCCGAGCTTGGCCAGATCGCGGCCGGCCTCAAGCCAGGCCGGCAGAGCGATGGCGAGACGATCCTGTTCTGGCATCGCGGCCTCTCGCTCTCCGACATTGCGCTCGGCAAGGCCATGCTCGCCAAGGCCGGCGAAAACGGCATTGGCCAAAGGCTGCGCTTCGCATGAGCCCGCTCGTACTCACCGGCGCCGGCGTCAGCATCGAGGATGTGCTTGCCGCCGCGCGCAATGCTTGCAAGGTCGAGGTCACGGCTGGTGTCCTCGAAAAGCTCAACAAGGCTCGCCAGGTCCTCGATGCCGCAGCGGCCGGCGGCCAGCAGATCTATGGGCTGAACACCGGCCTCGGTGCCAATCTCATCACCGCGGTCGAAGGCGACGCGAGCGCCTTCCAGCGCCAGCTGATCGAAGGCCGCAGCGCCGCGGTCGGCGAGGCCCTGCCGGTGCCGGTGGTGCGGGCGGCGATGTTCGCCCGCCTTGCGATGCTCGCTTCCGGCGGCTCGGGCCTGTCGCCGCGCGTGTTTACGGCGCTGGTGGAGGCGCTCAATGCCGGCGTGCATCCGGTGATGCCGTCGCTGGGCTCGATCGGCGCCGGCGACCTCCTGCTGATGACGGCGATCGCCCGCATGCTGATCGGCGACGGCGAAGCCGAATACCAGGGCCGCCGCATGCCTGCCGCCAAGGCGCTGATGATGGCGCGGCTGGCGCCCGTCACGCTCTCGCCGAAGGACGGGCTTTCCCTGATCAACGCCTCGGCGGTTTCCACCGGGACCGGAGCGCTGGCGCTGACCGACGCGCTGTCGGCGCTCGACCAGCAGCAGCAGGCCGGCGCGCTGACGATGGAAGGCATCGGCGCCAACCGCACCATCCTCGATGCGCGCCAGCACCAAGCGCGTCCGGGCGCCTGTCAGCAGCTTGCGGCAAAGGCGCTGCGCGACCTCTTGGCGCGCGATGAGGCGCCGGCGCCGACGACCATCCAGGATCCGCTGTCGATCCGCTGCATGCCCTCGATCCACGGCGCGCTGATCCAGGCGATCGACCATGCGAGGCTTGCGGTCGAGATCGAGCTCAACGCCGCCGCCGACAATCCGCTGGTGCTTGCCGAGGATGAGCTGGTCATGTCGACCGGCAATTTCCACACCGCATCGCTGGCGCTCGCCTTCGAGACGCTCGGCCTGGCGATCGCGCAATGCGCGGCGGCTTCAGCCGCCCGCTTCGTCCAGCTCACCGGCTCGACCCGGCACGGCCTGCCGAAATATCTCTCACCGGTCGGCGGCGCCTCGGCGGGCTTCGTGCCGCTGCAGAAGACGGTGACGGCGATCCTGGCCGCCATCCGCCACAAGGCCAATCCGGTGATGCTCGATTTCCTGCCCGTGTCCGAGGGCGTCGAGGATCACGCCACGCAGACGCCGCTCGCCGTCGCGAAATGCGCCGAGATGATCGTGCTGTGGCGGCGGCTGATCGCCTTCGAGCTGATGGCGGCAGCGCAGGCCATCGATTTGCGCGAGGGCGCCACGCTCGCGCCGGCCACCGGCGCAATCCACACGGCCGTGCGCTCGCATGTGGCGACGCTGAAGGAAGACAGGCCGCTCGGCATCGATGCCGAGGCGCTTTACGCTGCTCTCGCCAGCGGAATTTGGCAAGGCCCTCCGGCAACGGGCTGAAGCTTTTCGACTCTTGCTTCAGGGCTTTGCGTCCACCTTCCTCATGAAGAGGGTGAGCTCGTCCGGATCCATACGCACGATATGCCTGTCTTCGGGATAGGCGCCGCTGTTGACGTCGGCGATATATTCGGAAAACGCGGCGATGCGCTCCTGCTGCAGCCGGTCATATTCGGCGGCGAAGTTGCGATAGACCTTTGAGTGGCGCGGCAAGTGACCGCGATTGGCGCCGAGAATATCCTCGGCAAACAGATATTGCGCGTCGCAGCCCCTGCCGGCGCCCATCGACAGCATGATCAGCGAAGTGCGCTCGGAGATCGCCTTCGCCACCTCCACCGGCACCACTTCGATCTCGGCGCCGATGGCGCCGGCGGCTTCCAGCTGCTTGACCGCCTCGAAGACCTGCATGGCGGTGTCGGCGGTCTTGCCGACCGCCTTGAAGCCTCCCGTCCAGGTCGCGCGGGAAGGAATGAGGCCGACATGGCCGATCACCGGAATGGCATCGTCGGCCATGCGCTTGATCGTGGCGTAGCCGGCGCTGCAATAGACCGCGTCGGCGCCGGCCTTGTAGAGCCGGAACGACCATCGCAGGAAATCGTCCGCCGTGCCGATTTCGAAGAAATTCTCGCCGGGCATGGTGAAGAGGCTGGGCGCCGCGTCGCGGTACTGCGGATTGAGCACCAATTCCGGCGGCACCGAGACGATATCGATGCCGGCGCGCTCGGCGGCCTCGGCTTCCTCCAGCGTCAGCACGCGCAGCATGGTCAATTGCCGCTTGCCCTTCATGGCGCGCAGATCGGCGACGGTCGGTCTCTTTCGGCTCATCGGACTTCGGTTCCCTCTATGTGTTGCGGCGCGTTGCTGTCAGCCGATATCGATCATCACCTTACCGGCCTCGACCTTGACCGGAAAGGTTCTGAGGTTGACGCAGACCGGCGCGCCCTTGGCCTGGCCGGTCTTGTAGTTGAAGCGGCCATTGTGCTTCGGGCATTCGATGATGTCGTCCATCACCAGCCCGTCGGCGAGATGCGCTTGTTCGTGCGTGCAGAAGCCATCGGTGGCGAAGAACTGATCGTCAGGCGAACGGTAGATCGCGAAGCTGCGGCCGCCGTGGTCGAAGCGGATCACATCCTCCCCGTCCACGTCGTCGACCGCGCATGCTTCGACCCAGTCCGCCATCGTCTGTCTCCGAGTTGCCCGCGTCGCCTATTCGGCGGCCGCGGCCGTTATGTCGAGATCATGGAACTCGCCGCGATAGGGCTTGGCAGTCGGCGGCAATTCGCGCTTGAGGTAAAAATCCTCGTATTTCAGCTGCCTGAGCAGAACCGGCCAGACCTCGCGATAGGCGTGCCACATCGACGGGTTCGCCACCGGCAGATCGTGCTTGATCAGCTCATGCAGCTTCGGAAGCGCGTGATAAGGCACCATCGGGAACATGTGATGCTCCACATGATAGTTCATGTTCCAGTAGATGAACCGGCTGACTGGGTTCATGTAGACGGTGCGCGTGTTCAGCCGATGGTCGGTGACGTTGTCGGCGAGCCCGATATGCTGCAGCAGGCCGGTCAGCACCATGTGCCAGGTGCCGTAGAGGCGCGGCAGGCCGATCAGCACCAGCGGTATCCATGATCCAAGCGCGATCGCGACAGCGATCGTCGCGGCATAGACCACCATGTGCCAGCGCGCCGCGATCACCGCCTTGTGCTGCTCCATCTGCGGGATGTAGCTCTTCTCGTCATCCGACAATGTGCCGAAGGCCTGGCGCACCAGCGTCGGCAGCGAGTAGCGGAAATCGAGGATGCCGGTGAAGGCCAAAGCCGCCTTGAGGAGGTCCGGCGGCCGCATCACCGCGATCTCGGCGTCGCGGCCGACGATGATGGTGTCGGTGTGGTGGCGCGCATGGCTCCAGCGCCACTGCACCGGATTGCGCATCAGCATGAAGGAAGCGATGTGATAGACGACGTCGTTCATCCAGCGCGTTCGGAAGGCGGTGCCATGGCCGCATTCGTGCCAACGCGAGTCGCTCGACGAGCCGTAGAGCACGCCATAGACGAACAGGAACGGCACGACCCACCACGTGCCCCAGAACCAGACGGTGCCGGCCGCCGAGCCCAGGATCGCGACGACCCAGATGATGGTGTCGCGGATCGCCGGCCCGTCCGAGCGCTGCATCAATTCCTTCATAGTCTTGCGCGGTACATCCGTGTGATACCACTCGGCCGAGGCGAGCCCGGTCTCGATCGCCCGGCGCGTGCTTTCGCCGACAAGGCTGTAGTCGCGCTTGGTGCTGGAGGCCGCCGTCATCATCCCTCCCCGCAATCAAAGCCCGTTCGCGCGGAATTTGCCGTCGAGGAATCTCTTGGCGCGCGGCACGTCGTCCTCGGTCAGATGCTCGATGATCACCGGGATGTTCGGATGCTTCTCGCTGAGCCGCTTGAGGTAGAGGTCGTAGTTCAGCGCGCCCAGCCCCGGCGCCGGCAATTCGATCTCGCCGACGCCGCGGAACGTCAGCCCCTCATGCGCGTCCGCGTCGCCGATATCGGCATGCTTTTCCGTCTTGTCGCTGCCCGAACGCTTCACGTCCTTGGCATGCGCGATCCTGATCTTGTCGGTCAGCGTATCGAACACCTGGTTCAGCACCTGATCCATACGGTCGATGTTATGCGCCTCGAAATAATTGGTCGGGTCCATCAAAAGACCAAGTCCGGGATGGTCGACCTGCGCGAACATTCTCACCGTCTCCTCGACCGAGCCGACGACATTGTTGACATAGGTCTCGAGCAGGAACACCGCGCCGTGATCGTAAGCCGTCTGCGCGAGGTTGGAGATCACCTTGCGGCATTCCTCGAAGCCTTCCTCGGTCTTGTTCTTGGGATGATGCACCCAGTCGGACTCGGTGTTGAAGGTACCAGTCTCGGAGATCACGTAAGGCGAGCCGAAGTCGCGCGCGTTACGGATGATCTCCTTGAGATAGGCAAGCCGCCGGTCCCGCTCTCCCTTGTCCGGATGGATGATATTGGTGTAGCCGGACACGCAGCAGACCGGCAGGTTATGGTCGCGAAACGTGTCGCGCACCTTCCTCGCCTTGTCCTTGGTGATCTGCCCGGCCGACAGGTCGATGTCCTTGAAATGCAGGTCGAGCTGCACGGTGTTGAATCCGAGCGCCCGGATGCGTCTTGCCGATTCCTCCAAACCGTAGGGGAAATAGCCTGTGAAGATACCTGCCTGCATCATGAGGTGAAGTCCTCCGGGTAAGCGATTCAGTTGCCGCGTCTTTCGGCTGCCTCAGTCGACGCGGATTTCGGACAGCCTGACGGTGCGGCCCTCCGCCATCGAGCGGTAGCCGGCCTCGACCAGCGCCATGGTCTTGACGTTGTCGGCGACCGACAGCGCCGGCGGCGTTCCGGTCTTCAGCGCATATTGCAGCTGTTCCATGACGCCGATGAAGGCGTGCGGGAACCACATCGTCTCCCAGCTTGGGCTGACCCATTTCCCGCCCGTCGTCTCGGTCGAGGCATAGGTCAGCGTCGAGGCGATGCCCTTCGGCCAGCCGATCGTGCCCTTGGCAACGCCCTTGGTGCCGTCGACGCGCCAGGCGATGTGCTGGTCGTCGTCGTAGCCTTCCTGGCGCGGACCGGACCAGACATCCTCCAGCGATACCGCGAGCACGCCGGACGGAAAGCGCAATGTCGAAACGGTAATGCCGTCGGAATGGTCGAATTTCGTGCGCGGGTCCTTGCGCGTCAGCGTGGTGATCTCGTCGGGATCGCCGAACAGGAAGCGCAGCACGTCGAGATGATGCACGCTCATATTGGCGAGCGTCAGCCGGTCGTAATCGGCCAGGAATGTCTGCCAGTGCGGGATCGCGTGCATGTCGATCTCGGCAAAGACGATCTCGCCAAGCGCGCCGCTGCCGATGATCTGCTTCAACACGCGCATCGATTGGTCGTAGCGCATGTTCTGGTTGACCGAGAGAATCTTGCCGGAGGCAGCCGCCTCGTCGCGCAGCCTGACCGCTTCCTCGACCGTGAGCGCCAGCGGCTTCTGCGCCAGGATCGCCTTGATGTGCGGCTCCTTCAGGGCATGGCGGATCAGCGCCGGTTGCTGGTCGGGAGGAAAGGCAAGGTCGACGATCTCGACGCTGATGTCCTCGATCAATTGCTCCGGCGTGTCGTGGACGGTCGGGATATGCCAGCGATCCGCCACCTTCCCGGCATTCGCCCTGGTTCGGGAAGCGATCGCCACCACCGGAAAGCCAGCTTGCGCATAGGCAGCGAGATGGCATTCGGCCATGATCATGCCGGCGCCGATACAGCCGATCCGGTAGTCCTTGACCCGGACCTTCACATCCGGCTCGAAACCCGTACTCGCCATCCATTCCTCCCGTCGAGGACTGGATATAACGCGATGCTCCGGGCCTCAGCCAAGGCCCGCGCCATCATTTCCCATCAGCGAGATCAGGCGGCCGCGATCAGCACCGTGCTATCCGGCGACCAGCTGAGCACCACCGGCTGGCCCTCGGCCAGCCGCTCGGCGCCGGTGTTTTGGACGATCACCTTCAGCGCCTGGCCATCGCGGTCGACGAAATAGGTGCTGTTGTTGCCGGCGAAGATGCGCTTCGAGACCTGTCCCGTGAGCATATTGGCGTTGGCTGGATCGGGCTTTGCCGCGCCGGTCGCAATCCGGATGCGCTCGGGCCGAACCGCGCAGCTCGCCTTGGCGCCCGCCGGCACCGACGCGCCTGTCGAAGCCGCGATCGTTGTGCCATCCGGAAGCTTGATCCCCGAGCCGGTCGCATCGCCGCGAAAGATGTTGGCGTCGCCGAGAAAGGTCGCGGCGAACTCGCTTTGCGGCCGGTCGTAGATTTCCTCGGGCGGTCCCTCCTGCACCAGGCGGCCGTCGCGCAGGATGCCGATCCGGTCGCTCATCGTCAGCGCCTCTTCCTGGTCGTGGGTGACGAAGATGGTGGTGATGCCGATCTCGCGCTGGATGCGCTTCAGCTCGATCTGCATGTCGACGCGCAGCGCCTTGTCGAGCGCGCCGAGCGGCTCGTCGAGCAACAGCACGCGCGGCTTGGTGACGATGGCCCGCGCCAGCGCCACGCGCTGGCGCTGGCCGCCGGAAAGCTGGTGCGGCTTGCGCCCGCCGAGCTTGCCTAGCTGCACCAGATCGAGCGCGCGCTGAACCTCTGTCGCGATCGTCGCCTTAGGTTCACCACGCACCGAAAGGCCGAAGGCGATATTGTCGGCGACGCTCATATTGGGAAACAGCGCATAGTTCTGGAACACCATGCCGATGCGCCGCTTCTCGACCGGCACGCGCTCGACGCTTTCGCCGCCGATGGCGATGCGGCCGCTATCGGGAAAATCGAAGCCGGCAATCTGCCTGAGCAGCGTGGTCTTGCCGCTGCCGGACGGCCCGAGCAGCGCATAGAATCCGCCATCGGCGAAATCGATCGAGACATCATCCAGCGCCTTGTGCGCGCCGAAGCTGCGGGAGACGTTCGCGACCTGGACGCCAGCCATTATTTCTCTCCGCCGAATTTGAAGAAGCGCGCCGTGAGCAGCATCAGCGCCATCGACACCACAATGATGATCGTCGAGACCGCGTTGATCTCGGGCGTGAAGCCTTTGCGGATCGCGGCATAGATCTCAACCGGCAGCGTCGTCTGGCCGGGCGTCGACAGAAAGTAGGAGACCACGAACTGGTCGAACGACACGGCGAAGGCGAACAGCCCGCCGGCGATCACACCGGGCATGATCCAGGGCAAGGTCACCCGCATGGTCACCTGCCACTGGTTGGCGCCGAGCGAGCGCGCCGCCTCTTCCAGTTCAGGCGCGAAGGTCTGCAGCCGCGCCGAGACGACGACGATCACATAAGGCAGCGCCAGCGCGACATGGCCGAGCAGGATGGCCACCAGACCTCGCCCGATGCCGACGCCGAAGAAGAAGATCAGCATCGCCGTGCCGGTGATCAGCCACGGAATGGCGATCGGCGGGAAGAGCAGCGCTTGCAGGACTTTCTTGCCGCGGAACTCGTAGCGATAGAGCGCGAGCGAGGCCATCGAGCCAAGCACCGTCGAGATCAAAGTGGTGATGACCGCGATCTCGATGCTGTTCCAGGTCGCCGCGATCAACTGGTCGTTCTGCCAGAGGGAGGCGTACCAGTCCGTCGTCCACTCGAACGGCAATTGGTAGAAGGGCGAGGCATTGAAGGACATCGCAGCCATGATGATGATCGGCAAATAGAGGAAGCCGAGCAAAAGCGCGATGTAGAAGCGCCCGAGCCCTTCGAGCATGCGCGTCGTCGCCATCAGCCGGCCCTCCGTAGGACGGGCGCGGCCAGCGCCAGAATGATCAGCACGACGGCGAGCAGGATGAAGGAAAGTGCTGCGCCCAGCGGCCAGTTGAAGACGGCGACAAACTGGTCCTCGATGACCGTGCCGTAGAAAGTGCCGGTGCGGCCGCCGAGGATGCGCGGCTCCATGAAAGAGCCGACGACCGGTACGAAGATAAGCGCGGCACCGGCGATCAGCCCTGGCATCGACAGCGGGATGATGACGCGCCACAGCACTTGCCGCCGCGATGCGCCGAGCGAACGCCCCGCCTCGATCAGCGAGTCGTCGATGGCCTGCAACGTCAGATAACAGGTCAGCACCATGTAGGGCACATAGGAGTGCACCAGGCCGATGATGACGGCCGGATAGGAATACATGAGATCGATGTTGATCTTGAACGGCAGCACCGCGTTGAGCGCTGTGTCGAGGATGCCGCCTTCGCGCAGCACCATCGCCCAGGAGAAGATGCGCACCAGCCCGTTCGACCAGAAGGGCAGGATGACGAGCAGGAAGATCGCTTCGCGGCTGCGCCCTTTCAGCACCTTGGCTAGCACATAGGCCGCCGGATAGCCGATGACGACGCACCACAGCGTCACTTCGAGGCCGAGCCGCAGCGACGCGAAGAGGAGCGTCGAATAGAGGCTTTGCGAAAAGAACGCCGCGTAATTGCCGAGCGTGAACGACCACTCCTTTCCGGCCAGCGGCAGGTCGGTCATGAAGGAGAAGAACACCATGGCCGACAGCGGCAGGAAGATCGCCACCGTCAGCCACAGATAGGCCGGAAGGAGAAGCGGCAGGGCCGGCCTCAGTCCGCGGCGCGAACCGATCGCAAGCTGGTCAGCCATTCTGCCTCTCCTCCCCGAAAGACATCGATTACTTCACGTTGACCTTCAGTTCCTGCCACAGCGCCAGGTACTTCTCGCGCTGCGCGTCGGTGACCGGCGCCTGGAACTGGATACGCTTGGCGACGTCCGGGCTGCCCATGACCTTGCGGTTGAAGGCGTCCTCGGGCAGCGCGTCGACCGCCTTGGTGTTGGCCGAAACCGGCGCGCCGACCTTGGTGACCCATTCGACATAGAATTTCGGATCGATCATGTAGTTGATGAAGGCCTCGGCGCCGGCGACGTTCTTGGAGCCGACGGGGATCGAGAAGGCGTCGAGCCAGGCGACTGCGCCTTCCTGCGGGATGACCAGCGAGACCGGCAGCTTGAAATGCGTCTTGGCGCGGTCGGCCGAACCGCTCCAATAGGTGCCGATGTCGATCTGGTTGGAGGCGACCATCTGGTTCCAGTCGTTCTCAGAGCTCCAGAAGGTCTTGACCTGCGGCATCAGCGAGGTGAGCTTCGCCTTGACCGCGTCCATGTCCTTGATGTCGTTGATGTTCTGCCCCGAAGCGATCGCGCCGAACTGCACCGCCTCGACGGCGTCGTCGCGGATGATGACGCGGCCCTTATGCGCGGGATCCCACATCTCGGCGATGCTCGTCGGCGGCTTGTCGAAGGACTTGTCGTTGATGGCGAGAGCCGTCAGGCCCCACACCCACGGCACGCCATAGACCTTGCCGTCATGGTTGAGCATCGGCGAGCCGGCCTTGTCCTTGGCGATGTCGGCGTAGTTGGAAAGCTTCGAGACGTCGATCGGCTGGATCAGCTTGCCGGCCATCGCCTGGTCGTTGAAGGCGGCGTTGATCATGACGACGTCATAGAGGCCGGGATTGGTGCGGATCTTGGTCAGCATCTCCTGTTCGGAGTTGAAGAAGTCGTTGACCACCTTGAAGCCGGTCGCCTTCTCGAAATTGGCGACCGCCCACGGCTCGTCGGCGCCGTAGCCTTTCCAGTTGAGCACATGCACTTCCTCGGCGGCTTGTGCGGCCAGTGTGAAGGCGGAGACAAAGACGGCGGTGGCCGTCAGGAAAGCGGTCAGTCTGGGCATGCGCATGATATTTCCTCTCATTGTTTGCCCGATTGACGGGCTTGTTAAGTTGCAGTCGCTTCCGCCCGGCCAGGCGCGGTCGTCGCTTCGCCGCGCTCAGCCAGGAATTCCTGGATTTCGAAATTGGTCGGCGCCGAAGACCCGCCATGGCGGGTGACGGAAAGCGCGGCGGCCGCGTTGGCATACCGGGCCGCCTCGCAGGGCGACATGCCTCGCGACAACGCGCTGACGAAGGCGCCGATATGCGTGTCGCCGGCCCCGTTCGTGTCGACCGCCTCCACCTTGAAACCGGGAACCGCGCGGGTGCCGCCATCGGCCATGCGCACCAGGCAGCCATGCGCGCCGGCGCGGATGACGACACCTTCGGCGCTGGGGCAATGCTCGGCCAGCAATCGTATGGCGACGGTCTGGGCGTCGCCGGCGCCCGCTATTTCGGCTGCTTCATTGGTGTTGCAGCTCAACCAGGTCGTACGCGCCAGCACCCTGTCCAGGATCGGGCGCGGAATATCGGCGATCACCGGTGTCGGGTCGAAGACGAAAGGAATGCCGGCCGGCAGCGCCTCGATCCAGTCGGTCAGCGCATCCCGGCTGCCGGGATAGCTCAGCGTATAGCCCGAGGTGAAAACCCAATCGCCGGGAACGGCTTGTACCGGCTTCATCGTGTCTGGCGTTAGCCGGCTCTCGGCGCCCGGCCAGGAGACGAAGGTTCGCTCCGCGTCGCCGCTGATCATGGCGACGCAATTGCCGCTGTCCATGAAGGGCGACGGCGGCGTCAGCGTCTCGATGCCTTCAGCGGCGAAAGCGGCGCGCAGGAAGTCTCCGTCCGGCCCGGTCCCGAGCTGGCCGCCGAACACAACTTTCATGCCGGTGCGGCTTGCCGCGACCATCATGTTGAAGCCGCCGCCGGCGACGCGGGCGTAAGCTGACGCTGTCTTTTCCGTGCCGGCCGCCGGCAACGCATCGATGCGGTAGACGTAATCCACCACCGCGCTGCCGACATGGACGAGCCGCCCGGTCATGCGGCGTCCTCCTTGCCCGGGCCGGATTTGGAGCCGCGTGCCGCGACCAGATCCGCAGCCAGCGCGCGGACCTCCGCGATGTCGATGCCTTTCAGTTCGGCGATGCGATCCTGCGGCAGCTTCGACAGGCCGGCGCAGGCACCCGCCATACCGGCGGCAATCGCCCCGATCGTGTCGGTATCGCCGCCGAGATTGGCGGCAATCACGGCAGCCCGCCAGGCATCGCCTTGCGCGACCTCCAGCACCGCGAAGGCGGCCGGCACCGATTCCTGGCTGGCGACGCCGGTGCCGACCAGGTCGACGATCAGCGTGATCGCTTCCTTCTCTGCCTTGCCGCGGACAAGCTCCTGCGCCCAGGCAATACGGGCGGCGATGTCGCCGCCGGTGACCCAATGGCCAAGGCTGGCGCCGAGCCCCGCCGCCGCGACGGCATGGCCGCAAGCGGCGCGCCAGTCGCCGCCCGAGACGCCGAGGCTGACAGCGGCGGCAACGGCACTAGCGGAAGCTATTGCGATCGATGTGTTGTGCGTGGCCCGGCAGGTTTCCGCCACCTTGGCGACCAGCGCGCCAAGCGGCTCCGGCGGCATCATGATGCCGACCGGCCCGATGCGCATCGCCGCGCCATTGGTGTCGCCGCCGCGCCCGGCCTCTTCGGCCGGCACGCCGCTGTTGATGGCATCGATGGCGCGCTTGGTCGATGGTCCGAGCAGGTCGTAGCTCCCGCGCGCCTTGACGTCGCGCTCCCAGTCAAGCAGCGCGTTGACCCAGCGCGCATGGTCGAAACGCTCGCCGGACTCGACCAGGATGCGGCCAAGCAGCAGCGCCTGCTCGGTGTCGTCGGTGATCGCGCCGGCCGGCAGCCCCTTCGACACCGGATGGTCGTCGGAAGGCGCGACGAAACCCTCGACATGGCCGTAAAGCTCGACGATGCGGCCCGGCGACAGAAGCTGCGTCGGCATGCCCAGCGCATCGCCAAGCGCCCCGCCGACCAGCGCGCCCATTGCCCGATCTATCGCCTCCCCCGCCATGCTCAGAACTCCAGATGCAGCGCGAAATGCGCCGGGTTGAGCAGACTGGTGACGAATTCGATGGCGCGTCCGTCGGCGGCGCGCGTCAGGCGGCGGGTGCGCAGGAACGGTGTGCCCGGCGCGCAGGCTAGGATCGCGGCGTCGGCCGCGCTCAGCATCTCGATGTCGACCCATTCCTCGCCGTGATCGGGAATAAGCCCTGCCCCGCGCAGCGTCTGGTGCAGCGTGCCTTCGCGCAGGCCGCGCAGGGGAATGTCTTCCAGTTCAGGCGATAGCGGCAGGCGGCTGCGCTCGATCGAAATGGCGTGGCCGTCATCGGCATTGGTGCGGGCGCGGTCGACGGCGATGAAGGATGGGCTCTCGACCCCGAGCCTGGCCGCCAGCTCCGCGTCCTCGATGATCTCGAGCCGCAAGGTGCGGGTCTCGGCATTGGCACCCGCATTGGCAAGCGCGCGCGACCAGCCGATCGCGTCGTCGACCGGCATGCCGTCGAAGGTGACGAAGGAGCCGATGCCGACCTTGGTGGTGATAAGGCCCCGGCTCGACAGTTCCTCGAGCCCCTTGCGGATCGTGTTGCGGCTGACGGAGAAGCGCTGGACGAGCTCGTTCTCGCTCTGCAGGCGGTCGCCGAAGCCGAGCACGCCGGAGCGGATCTCATGCTCCAGGACCGTCGCGATTTGCTCGGGCTTGCCCGTGCCGGGAGAGAGCTGCATCGCGCGACGGGCCATATCGATACCTGTTCAATGAACCTGTATAGTCCTGTTCATTAGCGCATCTGAAATGAAGCGTCAACACGCCTCGACCGACCTTTAAACGAAGAAGAACTCCTCCACCCGCTGCTTTGCCTGCCGCAGCACCGGCAGGATGTCGCGCTCCATCGCCTCGACCGAGAAACGCGCCGACTGCGTCGAGACATTGATGGCGGCGACTGTGCGGCCGGCGCGATCGACGATCGGCACCGCGATCGAGCGCAGGCCGGGCTCCAGCTCCTCGTCGACGATGGCGAAGCCGTCCGCCCTCGCCCTTTCGATGGCCTTGCCGAGCGCGGCCCGGCTGGTGATCGTCTTCGGCGTTCGCCGTTCGATGGTCGCTTGCGCAAGGAAGGCCTTTAAATCGTCCGCCGCCAGGCCGGAAAGCAGCACGCGCCCCATCGACGTGCAATAGGCCGGCAGCCTGGTGCCGACATCGAGCGCGACGCTCAAGATTCGCCGTCCGGGAATGCGCGCAACATAGACGACGTCCTCGCCCGACAGCACCGCCGCATTGCAGGCTTCGTCGAATTTCCCCGCTACCTCGCGCATAATGGGCGCGGCGAAGGTCCAAAGCGATGCTCCGCCGAGCCAGGTCCGCGCGACGGTCAAGAGACGCGGCGACAGCGAGAACAGCCGGCCGGACTGCGTCGCATAACCCGTGGCGACCAACGTCAGCAGAAAGCGGCGGGCGCCTGCGCGGGTCAGGTCAGCCTCTTCGGCCATCTCGGTCAGCGTCATGCCGGCCGGATGGCGCGCGAGGATTTCCATCACCGTGAGGCCCCGTTCCAGCGAGCCGACATGATCGCGTGAGATCGATTCCTCTTCCACGAACCTCTCCAGGCCAGCGTTGACTCGAGGCAAAGTTTGGAGCTAAAAGTATCTTATATAAAACACATGTTCGCAATACGAACTTTTTTGAATCTAGGGAGCCTGGAGATGGTCAAGTTCCTGCCGCTGAGAGAGGCGGTCGCGGAAAACCTGCATGACGGCGACACAGTCGCCTTCGAGGGCTTCACTCATTTGATCCCGACCGCCGCCGCGCATGAGGCGATCCGCCAGGGCTTTCGCGACCTCACTCTCATCCGCATGACGCCCGACCTGATCTACGACCAGATGATCGGCATGGGCATGGCGAAGAAGATAATCTTCTCCTATGTCGGCAATCCGGGCGTCGGCCTGCTGCGACGCGCCCGCGACGCCATCGAGAACGGCTTTCCGCGGTCGATCGAGGTCGAGGAGCACAGCCACGCCGGCATGGCCAACGCCTATGAGGCGGGCGCCGCCGGCTTGCCCTGCGCGGTGTTCCGCGGCTATCGCGGCGCCGGTCTCGCTTCGGTCAATCCGAACATCAAATCGGTCACTTGCCCCTTCACCGGCGAGGCGCTGGCCGCCGTTCCGGCGATAAGGCCCGACGTCACCTTCGTCCACGCGCAGAAGGCGGACCGGAAAGGCAATGTGCTGGTCGAGGGCATCATCGGCATCCAGAAGGAAGCGGTGCTGGCGGCAAAGCGCGCGGTCGTGACGGTCGAGGAGGTGGTCGACAATTTCGACGACCTCCACCCCAACCTCACCGTGTTGCCAAGCTGGACGATTGCGGCGATTTCCGTCGTGCCGGGCGGCTCGCATCCCTCCTACACGCATGGCTATTATGAGCGTGACAACGCCGCCTATCTCGAATGGGACGAGATCGCCGCCGACCGCGACCGCTTCCAGGCATGGATGCAGAAGAATGTTATCGAGAGCAGCGCCGACGACTTTGCCAGCCGCGTCGAGCATCTGAGGAAAGCCGCATGAGCGACACGAAGGATCTGGGTTTCAGCCCAAACGAGATGATGACGATCGCCGCCAGCCGCGCCTTGAAAAGCGACGACGTCTGCTTCGTCGGCATCGGCGCGCCATCGGCCGCCTGCAACGTCGCGCGGCTGACGCATGCGCCCGACATCACGCTGATCTATGAGAGCGGCACCATCGGTACCGCGCCCGACGTTTTGCCGCTGTCGATCGGCGACGGCGAATTGTGCGAGACGGCGGTCACCACCGTCGCAGTGCCGGAGATGTTCCGCTATTGGCTGCAGGGCGGCCGTATCTCGATCGGCTTCCTGGGCGCCGCCCAGCTCGACAAGTTCGGCAACATCAACACCACCGTCATCGGCGACTATGCGCATCCCAAGACCCGCCTGCCCGGCGGCGGCGGCGCGCCGGAAATCGCCACCTCGTCGAGACAGGTCTACATCACCATGGCGCAGTCGAAGCGCGGCATGGTCGAAAAGATCGACTTCTTCACCTCCTTCGGCCATGGCGAAGGCGGCGATCATCGCCGGCGGCTCGGCATTAACACCGCCGGCCCGACGCTTTTGATCACCGACCTCGCCATCTGGAAGCCGGACCCGGTGACCAAGGAGTTCACCGTCGTGTCGCTGCATCCAGGCGTCAGCCGCGAGCAGGTGCAGGAGACTTGTGGCTGGATCGTAAAATTCGCCGAGGCCCTTGACGAGACAACGCCGCCGACGGAACTCGAGCTGAAGACATTGCGCGACCTGCAGGCCCGCACCAAGGCGGCGCATCAGGGGACCGCCAAAGGGAAAGCTGCATAAATGGCTGAAGCCTTCATCTGCGATTATATCCGTACGCCCATCGGCCGCTTCGGCGGTTCGCTGTCCTCCGTGCGCGCCGACGATCTCGGTGCCATCCCGTTGCGGGCGCTCGTTGAGCGCAACAAGGATCTCGACTGGACCGCAATCGACGACGTCGTCTATGGCTGCGCCAACCAGGCCGGCGAGGACAACCGCAACGTGGCGCGCATGGCGCTGCTTCTTGCCGGCCTCCCGCAGGACATTCCCGGTTCCACGGTCAACCGCCTGTGCGGTTCGGGCATGGATGCCGTCACCATCGCCGCGCGCGCCATCAAATCAGGCGAGGCCGAGCTGATGATCGCCGGCGGCGTGGAATCGATGAGCCGCGCGCCTTTCGTGATGCCGAAGGCCGACGCAGCTTTCTCGCGCAATGCCGAGATCTACGACACCACCATCGGCTGGCGCTTCGTCAACCCGCTGATGAAGAAGCAGTATGGCGTCGATTCCATGCCGGAGACCGGCGAGAACGTCGCTGAGGATTTTTCCGTCTCACGCGCTGACCAGGACGCCTTCGCCGTGCGCAGCCAGGACAAGGCCGTGGCCGCGCAAGAGAGTGGCCGGCTGGCGAAGGAGATCACGCCGGTGACGATCCCGCAGAAGAAGGGCGATGCAATCGTCGTCTCGAAGGACGAGCATCCGCGCGCAGGCACCACCATCGAGACGCTGGCCAAACTGCCGACGCCGTTCCGCCAGGGCGGCACGGTGACCGCCGGCAACGCATCCGGCGTCAATGACGGCGCGGCCGCCCTCATCATCGCTTCGGAGGCGGCGGCAAGGAAGCATGGCCTGACGCCGATCGCCCGCATCCTCGGTGGTGCCGTCGCTGGCGTGGCGCCGCGCATCATGGGCATTGGCCCCGCCCCGGCCACGAACAAGCTTTGCGCCCGCCTCGGCCTGACGCCCGAGCAGTTCGACGTGGTCGAATTGAACGAGGCCTTCGCCTCGCAAGGCATCGCGGTGCTGCGCCAGCTCGGCATCGCCGAGGACGCCGCGCACGTCAATCCGAACGGCGGCGCGATCGCGCTCGGTCACCCGCTCGGCATGTCGGGCGCGCGCATCACCGGCACGGCGGCGCTGGAGCTCAGCGAGCGCGGCGGCAAGCTGGCTCTGGCCACCATGTGTATCGGCGTCGGCCAGGGGATTGCGATCGCGCTCGAACGCGTCTGAGCGCGGCGGCCGATCAATAGGGAAGGCCGACGTAATTTTCCGCGAGCGCCGTCGACGCGGCCTTCGAATGCACAAGATAGTCGAGCTCGGCTTCCTGGATGCGTTGGCCGAACTCGCCGGTCTCCGGAAAGCGGTGCAGCATCGTCGTCATCCACCAGGAAAAGCGCACCGCTTTCCACACACGCGACAACGCCTTGGCCGAGAAGGCGTCGAGCCCGGCCTCTGACCTCTCGCGGTAGAATTCGCGAAGCCCAGCAAAGAGATAACGAACGTCGCTGGCAGCGAGGTTGAGGCCCTTGGCGCCGGTCGGCGGCACGATATGGGCGGCATCGCCGACCAGGAATAGTTTTCCGAAGCGCATCGGCTCAGCGACGAAGGAGCGCAGCGGGGCGATCGACTTCTCGAAGGACGGCCCTGTGGTGACGGCTTCCGCTATTTGCGCCGGCAGGCGGCTGCGCAGCTCGTCCCAGAAGCGGTCGTCCGACCAGGCCTCGACGCGCTCGTCGGCGGGAACCTGCACATAGTAGCGGCTGCGCTGCGGCGAGCGCATCGAGCAGAGCGCGAAGCCGCGCTCGTGATTGGCATAGACCAGCTCATGGTCCGCAGGCGGCACCTCGGCCAGCACGCCCAGCCAGCCGAACGGATACTGCCGCTCGAACGTCTTCAGCGCGCCCTGCGGCACCGACTTGCGGCTGACGCCGTGATAGCCGTCGCAGCCGGCAATGAAGTCGCAATCGATGCGGTGCGTCGCGCCATCCTTGTCGTAGGTGACGAAGGGAGACGTCCCATCGAAATCATGCAGCGCGACATTCGACGTTTCGAAGACGGTCTGGAGTCCCGCCGCCTCGCGCTTCTGCATCAGATCGAGCGTCACTTCGGTCTGGCCATAGACGGTGACATGCTTGCCGCCGGTGAGCGCGCTCATGTCGATGCGATGCGCGCGGCCGTCGAAGGCGAGCGAGATGCCTTCATGCGGCAGGCCCTGGGCATGCAGCCGGTCCGCCGCGCCTGCTTCGCCGAGCAGGTCGACCGTGCCCTGTTCCAGCACGCCGGCGCGCACCCGCCCAAGCACATGCTCGCGGCTCGATCGTTCGAGAATGACGGTCTCGACGCCGATGCCGGCGAGCAACTGTCCAAGCAGCAGGCCGGACGGTCCGGACCCAATGATGACGACCTGCGTGCGCATCAGTGACCAAGGCTCTCGATCTGCGCGGCAAGCTCGGCGGCAAGCCTGAGCGCGGCCGCCGTCGCCACGACCATTTGCGGCAGGATCAGCCACTCCAGCGTCCAGGCCGCACCCGAGCGCTCCTGCTCATGCACCAGCGCCTGGTGCATGCCGGGAAGCTGCACCGCGTTGAAGCGCGCCAGCGCCACCAGCGTCTCCGCCTTCACCGGGTTCTGCTTGTGCGGCATGGCCGACGAGCCGCCGCCACCGGACAATTTGACGTCGGAGCCCGTCAGCGCCATCAGCGCGACATCCTGCCCGAACTTGCCGAGGCTGCCGGTCACCAGCGACAGCCAGCCGGCGAACTCGGCCAGCGCGTCACGCTGGCTGTGCCATTGCGGCGCATCGGCAAGACCGAGCTTCCCGGCAAGCGCGGTGCGCACGGCGGCGGCCCTGTCGCCGAGCCTGTCCAGCGTGCCGGCAGCGCCGCCGAATTGCAGCGCCAGCACACGGCCGGACATTTCGGCAAGGCGCTGCTGGTGACGTTCGAGCGGCGCCCTCCAGGATGTAGTCCGATCCGTCACTGTGATCGGGATTGCCGGCTGCATGCGCGTCATCGCCATGAACTGACGTTCTCCGAACTCCAGCTCGAGACCGGTGAGGCGCACGACGTTTTCACCAAGCAGCAGGCCGATATGATCGATGGCCTGCCGCAGGCGCAGCACAAGCGAGGTGTCGATAACATCCTGGCTGGTGGCGCCGAAATGCACATAGGCATCGTGCGGCGCGCCGACTGCGGCTTTGATCTGCCGAGCCAGTTCCGGCACCACGACGCCATCCCCGGCGACACCGGCGCGCAGCTTCGCGGTGTCCGGCCGGAAGGCGGCCAAAGCTTGCACGATCGCCGCCTCGGCCTCACGCGGGATGACGCCACACTCGGCCTCCGCCTCGGCCAGCGCCCGCTCGAAAGCGAGCATCGCATCGATGTCGGCTTCGACGGAGAAATGCCGTGCCGCCTCCTCGTCGCCGAGCAGGCCGGAAAGCAGCGGATGATCGAAGGGCGAAACGGTCATATTGGTCGCGGTCAGCTGTCGAAGAAGACCGTCTCCTTTTCGCCCTGCAGGTGGACATCGAAGACGTAAGTGTCGCCCTGCCGCTCGGCGATCAGCGTCGGCACGCGCATGCGATGTTCGATACGGGCGAGGATAGGATCCTCGGCATTGGCCTTCTCCTCGTCGGAAAAATAGAGCCTGGTGCTGAGCCCGATATTGATGCCGCGCGCCACGATCCACAGCGTGACATGCGGCGCCATCAGCCGACCGTCGCGGAACGGCACGCGTCCAGGCTTGATCGTGTGGAACCGGCAGACGCCCGTTTCCATGTCGGTCGGCTGCCTGCCCCACCCCAAAAAGTTGGGATCGGCCGCGCCGCGCATCTCCGCCGGTGAATTGTAGAGCCCGTTGGCATCTGCCTGCCAGATCTCGATCAGCGCATCCTTCAGCGGCGTGCCGGTGCCGTCGAGCACGCGGATGCGCAGCTCGATGCGCTCGCCCTTGGTCTCGCCGTTGACCATCGTCGAGCCGAGGTCGCTCGCATAGACGCCGCCGATACCGCAGAAATTGGGCGTCAGGCCGATATGCACGTAAGGGCCGGCGGTTTGCGAAGGGCTCTCCTTCAGCCGGTCGAGCGACTGCGCCATCAATTGCCCTCCGGCCTGTTCTCGAACAGCGTCGAGCGCCGCCCGCGCAGCACGATGTCGAACGTGTAGGCGAGCGCGTCCATCGGGATCGTCGCGTGCATGTCGAGCGCGGCGATCAGCGCCTCGACCGCGGCCTTGTTGGAAATGCCGCCGACGATCGGGCAGCGCCAGATCAGCGGATCGCCCTCGAAATACATCTGCGTGATCAGCCGCTGCGCGAAGCCGTGGCCGAACACGGAAAAATGGATATGCGCCGGCCGCCAGTCGTTCGGACCGTTCGGCCACGGATAGGGCCCAGGCCTGACGGTGCGAAAGGCGTAGCCGCCATCCTCGCCGGTGATCGTGCGGCCGCAGCCGCCGAAATTCGGATCGAGCGGGGCGAGATAGCCGTCCTTCTTGTGACGGTAGCGGCCGCCGGCATTGGCCTGCCAGAATTCGAGCAGCACGCCCGGCACGCCCTTGCCGCGCTCGTCGAGCACGCGTCCATGGACGATGATGCGCTCGCCGATGGCTCTCTCGCCGGCCTTGGCGAAATTGTGGATCAGGTCGTTGTCGAGCTCGCCGAGCATCGTATGCCCGAACACCGGACCGGTCAGTTCCGACAGGGTGTTGTCGAACGACAGCAGCGCCTTCCGCGGCGAGCGCAGCACCGAGCTCTTGTAGTTCGGCGTGAAGGCCGCCGGATGCCACTGCCGGTCGCGCTGGAAGAAGGCGCCGGTTTCCGGCGCGCGGTTTGAGCCTGACTCAGCCATGGGCGGTCTTTGCTCCGTCCATCTGCGCGAACACCTCCTTGGCGATCTTGAAGGCGCGGTTGGCGGCTGGCACGCCGGCATAGATCGCGACATGCAGGAAAGCCTCGCAGATGTCGTCTCGCGTGGCGCCTGTATTGGCGGTGGCGCGCACATGCATGGCGACTTCCTCGTCATGGCCGAGTGCGGCGAGCAGCGCCAGCGTCACGATCGAGCGCTCGCGCTTCGACCAGCCCGGTCGCGCCCACACGGTTCCCCAGGCGGCTTCGGTGATCAGTTGCTGGAACGGCCGGTCGAAATCGGTCGCCGCATCTTCGGCGCGGTCGACATGGGGATCGCCGAGCACGGAGCGGCGGACCTCGAGACCAGTCCGGTAGCGGTTCTTCGTGACATCATCCATGAGCAGGCTTTCCCTCGGGCAACGAGGCGACGAAATCGCGGATCAAAGTGACGAGCGCTTCGGGCTGCTCGATGCACGGAATGTGTGCGGCATTGCGGATCACTTCGAGGTGTGCGCCGGGGATCAGTCCAGCCAATGAGCGGACCAGCTCCAGCGGCGTCGAACCATCCTGGTCGCCGACGATGCAGAGCGTCGGCACAGCGATCCGCCGCGCGCTGTCGGTGAAATCGGCATCGCGCACCGCCATGCAGGTGCCGATATAGCCGGGCAGCGCCTGCCTGGTCAGCATGTTGCGGCAACCGGCCAGATCGGCGGCGCGCGCTGCGTGGAATTCCGGTGTGAACCACACTTTCATGATGCCGTCGGCGATCACCTCGATGCCGTCGCGCTCGACGGTGGCGATGCGCGTGTTCCAGCTCTCTGCGGTGCCTATCTTGTGCGCGGTGTCGCTGAGGATCAGCGCCTCCACGCATTTGGGATGGCGGGTGTAGAGTCGCTGCGCGACTAGGCCACCGACCGACAATCCGCACAGCACGACCTTCCCGAAACCGAAATGATCGATGAGGCCCAGCAGGTCGTCGACATGGTCGTCGATCGAGCGCACGCCGCTGCCGATATCCGACAGCCCATGGCCGCGCTTGTCGTAGACGAGCATCGGCATTTCACCAGTAAGCCGCGCGACGAGGTCGTCCCAGATACGGAAGTCGGTGCCCAACGAATTGATGAAGATGATCGGACGCGACGTGCCGGCCGCCTCGATATGGCGATGATGCAGCGTGACGCCGCCTATGCTGACGAATGGCACGATTTCGATCCTCCAAAGCCACATTGCACCAGCGATTTGGTTCGGTAAAATGATATTTTGCGGCGTTTCATTAACTCTGAGGTTATCGAACCATGGCCGAAAGCCGGATCCGCTTCCGCCACCTCCAAGCGTTTCTCGAAGTCGCGCGGCAAGGCAGCGTCGCGCGCGCAGCCGACTTCCTGCATGTCAGCGCGCCCGCCGTCACCAAGACTTTGCGCGAGTTGGAGGAAGCGCTGGGCGTCGCGGTGGTCGAGCGCGACGGGCGCGGCATTCGCGTCACGCGTCTCGGCGAGATCTTCCTTGGACATGCCGGCTCGGCGATTTCGGCGCTGAAGCGCGGCGTCGATTCCGTGCGCCAGGACGGCGCCCTCAATCGCGACCCGATCCGTATCGGCGCGCTGCCGACCGTGTCGGCGCGGGTGATGCCGCTCGCCATGAACCTGTTCCTCGAGGAGAACACCGGCGCCGCGCTCAAGATCGTCACCGGCGAGAACGCGGTGCTTCTGGAACAGTTGCGTGTCGGCGCGCTCGACCTCGTGGTCGGCCGGCTCGCGGCGCCCGAGCATATGACCGGCTTCTTCTTCGAACACCTTTATTCCGAACAGGTGCTGTTCGTCGTGCGGGCCGGGCATCCCCTGTCCGAGCCGGGCGCCGACATCTTCGCGCGGCTCGACGAGTTCCCCGTCCTGATGCCGACGCGGGAATCCGTCATCCGGCCTTTCGTCGACCGGCTCTTCATCACCAACGGCATGACCGCGCCGGCGACGGAAATCGAAACTGTCTCCGATTCCTTCGGCCGCTCCTTCATGCGCCAGAGCAACGCGGTGTGGATCATCTCGGCCGGCGTCGTCGCCAACGAGATCGCCAGCGGCGCCTTCGTCGCCCTGCCGGTGGATACGGAAGAAACCAAAGGGCCGGTGGGCTTGACCATGCGCACCGACACCGCGCCCTCGCCCGCCTTCACCATCCTCTTGCAGACGATCCGCGAGGCAGCGCGGCACCACGCCTGACGATCGGCCCTGGCAGTTCGAATTCCGCTAACCTAGGGGTTAATGAAACACCGTACAATATCATTTTACCGAACCAAACCGCTAGTGCAATGTGACCTCGGAGGATCGAGAGCCGTGCCGTCCGGCCGCAAACGGAAGACCCGTTTGCCGTCGTGTCGAACGGCCACTGAGGGAGGAGCAGATGTCTCGCATTATCGGCAGCAAACCCGCTCTATCGGGCATTTCACGGCGCCAATTCATCGCCACGTCGGTGGCCGGCGGCGCGGCACTGGCATTCGGCCGCGGCAAGGCCTTCGCGCAAAGCGCCGACACGGTCAAGGTCGGCTTCGTCAGCCCGCGCACCGGCCCGCTCGCCGGCTTCGGCGAGACCGACGGCTATGTGCTCGACCTTGCCCGCAAGGCCCTGGCCAACGGCATCGAGCTCGGCGGCAAGAAATACAGCGTCGATATCCTCGACCAGGACACCCAGTCCGACCCGTCCCGCGCCGGCCAGTTGGCAAAAGATCTGATCAACAACCAGGCCATCGACCTGATGCTCGCCGTCTCCACGCCGGAGGTGATCAATCCAGTGGCGGATGCCTGCGAAGCAGCCGGCGTGCCCTGCCTCTCGACCGTCATGCCGTGGGAGGCCTGGTATTTCGGCCGAGGCGCCAAGCCCGGCGCGCCCTCGCCTTTCAAATGGACCTATCATTTCGGCTTCGGCGTCGGCGAATTCTTCAAGACCTACATTTCGCAGTGGAACCTGATCGAGACCAACAAGAAGGTCGGCGTCATGTATCCGAACGACGCCGACGGTAACGCCATCCGCGCCAACCTCGCGCCGCTTCTGGCCAAGCAAGGTTTCACGATCGTCGATCCCGGCGCCTATGAGACCGGCACCACCGACTATTCCTCGCAGATCGCGCTGTTCAAGCAGGAAGGAGTCGAGATCTTCAACTCCTTCCCGATCCCGCCCGATTTCGCCGCCTTCTGGCGCCAGGCCGCGCAGCAGGGCCTGACAAGGCAGATCAAGATCGCCCAGGTCGCCAAGACCGGTCTGTTCCCCTCCGACATCGAGGCGCTGGGCGATCTCGGCATGAAGATTGCGAGTGCCGCCTATTGGCACAAGGCCTTCCCCTACAAGTCGCCGCTGACCGGCGTCTCAGGAACGGAACTGGCCGATGGCTACGAGGCGACAAGCGGCAAGCAGTGGACGCAGCAACTCGGCGCCTCGATGTCGCTGCTCGACGCCGGCTTCGAAGCCCTGAAGGCGAGTTCCAACGCCAAGGATAAGGCGGCGGTCGCCAAGGCACTGAGCACGCTGAAGACCGAGACGATGATCGGCAAGGTCGATTTCACCAGCGGCCCAGTCGCCAACGTCTCGCCCGGCCCGATCATCGGCACGCAATGGGTCGCCGCCAAGGAAGGCTCGAAGTTCCCGCTCGATTATGTCGTGACCGAGAACGCCACCGATCCGAAGGTGCCGGTCGAGGCCAAGCTCCAGCCTTACAACGGCTGATCTGTCGAGGGACCGCATCGTGAACGCCATGCCCAACGGTGCGATCCTCAGTGCCGCCGGCATCCACAAGCGCTTCGGAGCGCTTGTGGTGCTCGACGACATCGACTTCGCCATGGGCGCCGAAGAGGCGGTGGGCATCGTCGGCCCGAACGGCGCCGGCAAGACGACGCTGCTCAGCGTGCTTTCCGGCGCCTATCCACCAAGCGCCGGCACCATCGCCTTCAAGGGTGATGACGTGACCACGCTGCCGGCGACGCAGCGCTGCCGGCTGGGCCTCGTCCGCACGCACCAAGTGCCAAAACCCTTCGGCGGCATGACCGCCTTCGAGAATGTCTTCGTCGCCGCCTCGCATGGCGCCGGCCTCGGTCGCGACGAGGCCTATGAGGAGGCGCTCGGCTCGCTGAAGCTCTGCGGCATGCTGGGCGTCGCCAACCGGCGCGCCGAGACGCTTGGCTTGCTCGACCGCAAGCGGCTGGAGCTGGCGCGCGCGCTGGCGGCGAAGCCGACGCTGCTTCTGCTCGACGAGATCGGCGGCGGCCTGACCGACGGCGAGGCCGGCGAGCTGGTAGAGACCATCCGCGAATTGCGCCGCCGCAGGATCGGCATCGTCTGGATCGAGCACATCGTCCACATCCTTCTGCAGGTGGCCGAACGGCTGATCTGCATGGACGCCGGCAAGATTATCGCCGACGGCGACCCGCAGGCGGTGATGGCCGACCCGCAGGTGATCAGCGCCTATCTCGGCGGAGGTCCGAAATGAGCCTGCTGTCGGTCGAGGATCTGGTCGTCCGGCATGGCTTGCTGCAGGCGGTGCGCGGCGTCAGCTTCAGCGTCGAGCGCGGCGAGACGCTGGCGCTGGTCGGCGCCAACGGCGCCGGCAAGACGACATTGTTGAGGGCGATCGCCGGCGCGCACCAGGCAGCCTCCGGCCGCGTGGTCTTCGACGGCGCCGACCTTTCCGGCGTGCCTTCGCATGAGCGCGTCCGCAAAGGCGTGGCCTTGGTGCCAGAGGGCCGTCGGCTATTCGTGCAGATGACTGTCGAGGAAAATCTTCTGCTTGGCCGCACCGCCGGCCGCCGCGGCGACTGGAGCGTCGAGCGCGTGCTGGAAACCTTCCCCAACCTCAAGCCGCGCCGCCACGCCAAGGCCGGACATCTTTCCGGCGGCGAGCAGCAGGCGACGGCAATCGGCCGCGCATTGATGAGCAATCCCGACCTGCTGCTGCTCGACGAAGTCTCGCTTGGCCTGTCGCCGCTGGTCGTCGACCGCGTCTATGCCTCCCTTCAGGGTCTGATCAGCTCCGGCACGACGATCATTCTGGTCGAGCAGGACCTCAACCGCGCGCTCTCGGTCTCCAACAAGGTCATCTGCATGCTCGAGGGCCGCATCGCGCTTGCAGGCGACAGCAAGAACGCCTCGCGCGACGAGGTGACCAAAGCCTATTTCGGCCTGCACCGCAAAGCCGCCGGAGGCGTGCCGGCATGACCAACCAGATCGTCCAGGGCATCCTGCTTGGCGGCTATTACGCGCTGATCGCCTGCGGCCTCTCCTTCATGTTCTCGGTGATGCGCATCATCAACCTGGCGCATGGCAGCCTTGCCGTGCTGTCGGCCTTCGCGCTGTGGCTGCTCGCCTCGCGCTTCCACATCCCGCCCTTCCTGGGCCTCGCCATCGTGTTGCCGCTGATGGCGGTGATCGGCTGGGCCTTGCAGCGCTTCCTGCTCGAGCGCAGTGCGCGCGGTGGCGCGCTCTTACCGATCCTCACCACCTTCGGCCTCGCCATCGTCATCGACAATGTGCTGTTCGAACAGTTCGGCGCCGACACGCGCTCGCTGGCGCCGTTCATCGGCAACCTGTCCTACGATTCGTGGGAATGGCCAGGCAGCCTCTATGTCGGCAAGCTCGCGGTGATCATCTTCGTCGCCGCTGTCGTCCTGCTCGGCGGGCTGCAGCTCTTTCTCACCCGCACCGGGCTCGGCCGCTCGATCCGCGCCACTTCGGAAGACCCCGACACCGCCGGCCTCGTCGGCGTCGATGTGCGCCGCGCCAACGCGATCGCCGCGGCAATCGCCATGGTCACCGTCGGTCTCGCCGGCGCCTTCCTCGGTATGCGCGCCACCTTCGATCCCTATGCCGGCGCAACGCAACTTCTGTTCGCCTTCGAGGCGGCCGTCATCGGCGGCGCCGGCTCGCTCTGGGGCACGCTCATCGGCGGCATCGTGCTGGCGCTCGCCCAGACGCTCGGCGCCAAGGTACATCCGCAAGGCTTTCTCATCGGCGGGCACGTCGCCTTCCTGATCGTGCTGTTCATTCGGCTCTACACTTCCGGCCTCGGCCTGCGCGGCTTGCTGCGGTTCTCGACGGGGAAGGTGCCATGAGCGCCGCCTCCCCCGTCATCGAGCGCGGCACGGCCGCCTCGCGCATCGCCGGCTGCGGCGTCGCGATCATCATCCTGCTGCTTGCCCTCGCGCCGCAGTTCCTCTCCGCAGGCGCGGTCGACCGCATGACCGCTTTGTTCATCTATGTGATCCTCGCCGCGATGTGGAACGCACTTGCCGGTTTCGGCGGGCTGGTCTCGGTCGGCCAGCAGGTGTTCTTCGGTCTCGGCGCCTACTTCGCCATCCGCCTCGCCAACGCCGGGCTCAATCCGTTCGTCTCGCTGTTCGTTTCGGCGGTCATCGTCGGCGCCGTGTCCTGGCCGATCTCGCTGTTCATGCTGCGCTTGAGGAACGGCGAGTTCGCCATCGGCATGTGGGTGATAGCGGCACTCACCCACCTTCTCGTCAATCTCGACCGGCTGATCCAGGGCGAGACCGGCACCTCGCTGATCTCGCTCAACGTCTACGACGCGTCGACACGCAGGCTGACCATCTACTGGCTGGCGCTGGCCTCGATGACGGCGCTGCTCGCCGTCCTGTTCGGCCTGCTGCGCGGCAGCACGGGCGCCGCCATCCGCGCCATCCGCGACAATGAGGACGCGGCAGCCTCCATCGGCGTGCGCGTCACCGGCACCAAGCGGCTGCTCTTCGTGCTCGCCGCTTTCGGCATCGGCGTTGCCGGCGCGCTGTGGCTGGCGACCTCAATCACCTTCCAGCCGAAGACGTACTTCAGCGTCCAGTGGACCGCCTACATGATCTTCATTGTGCTGGTCGGGGGCATCGGTACCTTCGAAGGCGCCATCCTTGGCGCGCTCATCTTCTTCCTCATCGAGACCTGGTTCGGCGGCACCGGCGTCTGGTACCTGATCGGGCTCGGCGCCACGGCGCTGATCTTCTCGCTGCTCTTGCCGCGCGGTCTGTGGGGCACGCTCGAAGAGCGTTTTGGTTGGCGCCTGCTTTCGGTCGGCTACCGCGTCAGGCTTCCTGTCAACGCAAGCGACACGACCGGTGGGACCGCTTCGCCGGCACAGGTAACAACATCTCGGGAGAAAGCGTGAGCATGCTGTTCGGCAAGACGATCCTCATCACCGGCGTCGCCTCGGGCATCGGCGCCCGCACGGCGGAACTGGCGGGCCAACTTGGCGCCGATGTGATCGGCGTCGACATGCGCGAGCCAGCCGATCATCAGGGCATCTTCGTCAAGGCCGACATCTCGTCCAAATCCGGCGTCGACGATCTTGTCGCGCAACTGCCGCAGCGGCTCGATGCGCTGTGCAACGTCGCCGGTCTCTCCGGCAACACCGGCGCCGCGCCGACGTTCGCCGTCAATTTCTACGGCCTGCGCGCGCTGTCCGAAGCGCTGGCGCCAAAACTTCGCGAGGGCGGCGCCATCGTCAACGTCGCCTCGATCGCCGGCTACGGCTGGCGCGCCAATCTCAACCGCGCCGCCTCAATGGTCGGCGTCGAGGGTTTTCCCGATGTCCCGAAGGTGATTGCCGACCACGCAGTGAAGAACGAAGAAGGCTATCCGGTCTCGAAGGAGCTCCTCCTCCTGTGGACCTTCCGCGCCGCGCATCAGAAGCTGTTCAAGAGCCGCGGCATCCGCGTCAATGCGGTCAGCCCGGGCCCGGTGGAGACGCCGATCCTCAAACAGTTCCGCAGCGTGCTGGGCGACGCGAAGGTTGACAGCGATATCGTCCGGGTCGGCCGAGCCGGCACATCGGGCGACATCGCGCCGGTCGTGCTGTTCCTGTGCTCGGACGGCGCACGCTGGATCAATGGCGCCAACGTGCCCGTCGACGGCGGCCTCGAGGCGTCGATCAACGCGGAAGTGCTTGGCTTCTGATTTTGCAACGCTCCACCGGGAGCGAGGGAGAGAACAATGGATATCGGACTTCTGATTGATGGCGACGAAAGGGCAGCGACCGGCAAGGCCTCCTACGAACGCCTGGACCCCTTCACCGGCAAGCTCGCGACGCGCGCCGCCGCTGCAAGCATTGCCGACGCCAATGCCGCAGTCGATGCTGCGGCCGCTGCTTTCGATGCCTGGTCGAAGACCGGACCCGGTGAACGCCGGGCACTGCTCTTGAAGGCCGCCGATGTGATGGCTTCGAAGGTTGGCGAGTTCACGAAGCTGATGATGGAAGAGACCGGCGCCACCGGCCCCTGGGCGGGCTTCAACGTCATGCTGGCCTCCAACATGCTGCGCGAGGCGGCGGCGATGACCACGCAGATTTCCGGCGAGGTTATTCCGTCCGACAAGCCGGGCACGCTCGCCATGGCGATCCGTCAGCCGGCAGGTGTGTGCCTCGGCATCGCGCCGTGGAACGCGCCGGTCATCCTCGGCACGCGTGCACTCGCCATGCCGCTCGCCTGCGGCAACACCGTGGTGCTGAAGGCTTCCGAAATGTGCCCCGGCACGCATCGCCTGATCGGCCAGGTGCTGGTCGAGGCCGGCTTGCCGAAAGGCGTCGTCAATGTCGTCACCAACGATCCGAGGGACGCCGCGGCGATCGTCGAGGCGCTGATCGCGCATCCGGCGGTGAAGCGCGTCAACTTCACCGGTTCGACCAAGGTCGGCCGCATCATCGCCGAGCTCTCCGGACGGCACCTCAAGCCGGCGCTGCTCGAGCTCGGCGGCAAGGCGCCACTGGTCGTGCTGGACGACGCCGACATCGACGCGGCAGTCAATGCCGCTGTTTTCGGCGCCTTCATGCATCAGGGCCAGATCTGCATGTCGACCGAACGTCTTATCGTTGACGAGAAGATCGCCGACGAGTTCGTCGCCAAGCTTGCCGCCCGTGCTTCGCGACTTCCGGCCGGCGATCCGCGAGGCCATGTCGTCCTTGGCTCGCTGATCAGCACTCAGGCCGCGGACAAGATGGAGGAGCTGATCGCTGATGCGACCGCGAAAGGCGCCAAGCTTGCCGCCGGTGGCAAACGCACGGGCACGGTCGTGGAAGCTACGCTCCTTGACCAGGTGACCCCCGCCATGCGCGTCTATGCGGAGGAATCCTTCGGCCCGGTCAAACCGGTGATCCGCGTCAAAGGCGAAGAGGAGGCCGTGCGCGTCGCCAACGACACCGAATACGGCCTGTCGTCGGCCGTCTTCAGCCGCAACATTCGCCGCGCCATGGCGGTTGCCGCGCGCATCCAGGCCGGCATCTGCCACATCAACGGCCCGACCGTCGGCGACGAGGCGCAGATGCCTTTCGGCGGCGTCAAGGGTTCGGGCTATGGCCGCTTCGGCGGCAAGGCCTCGATCGCCGAGTTCACCGACCTGCGCTGGGTGACGATCGAGGATCCGGGCCAGCACTACCCGTTCTGATTGGCCGCTTCTTCCTTCTCCCCTTGCGGGAGAAGGAAGAAACCTCACCCCAGCGTCAATCCGGCCTTCTTCGCTTCCTCGCGCAGGAAAGGCAGGCCAACCTCGATGACGTCGCGCGGGTCTTCCGCCACCGGCCGCCACACCGCGAGCCCGCCGGCGATATCGACATCGACGTGGTTCATGCTTTCGAGCGTGATTGGGCCCTGATAGCCGATGTCGGCGATCGCCTTCATGCAGGCCGCCCAGTTGAGCATGCCGCGACCGGGCACGCCGCGATTGGCTTCCGACACATGCACATAGCCGAGATAGGGCGCTGCCGCCTCGAAGCCGGCGGCAAAGCTCTCTTCCTCGATATGCATGTGGTAGGTGTCGAGATGGATGAAGATGTTGTCGGCACCGACGCGCTCGATGATGCGCGCCGCATCGATGCCGCGGTTGATGAGATGCGTCTCATAGCGGTTGCAGGGCTCGATGCCGAGCTTCAGGCTGCGCGACTTCGCCGATTTCGCCGCACGTTCGAGGAAGCGGCACATACCGTCGATCTCGCGCTGCGTCGGCGCCCGTCCGGTGGTCTTGCCGATCGTGCCGTAGGTGACGCCGCCGAGCGCCTCGGCGCCGACCTCGTTGCAGACTTTGAAGGCCGGCTGCAGGAAGTCGAGCGCCTCTTCCGGCCGCTCGACCACATCGAGCGCGCGCGGCAGGCCAAGCGACGGGATGAGCTCGACGCCATAGTGACTGGCGAAGCCGCGCGTGCGCTTGGTGTCGATCTCCTCCGGCCTCAGCAGCGGGATCTCCATCAGCCCGATGCCGAGCTCCTTCAGCCGGTCCATCTGCGGCTCGATGCGGGCAAGGTCCCAGACCGGCGCGATCGCGAAAGTGTGCAGTCCGAAGGTATTCATATCAGCCTCGTTGCTCATGCGCCGCCGCGGCGGCAATGTCGCCGCCGCCGACGATGCGGCTGACGACTTCGTTCATATTGGTCCTGGCGGTGACGAGATCGGCATCCGCCCGCCCATGGCGCAGCACGACGATGCGGTCGGTGACCGACAGCACGTCGTTCAGCCGGTGCGAGATCAGGATGACGGCGATGCCTTCTGACTTGAGCCGCCGGATGAGGTCGAGCACGCTCTGCACCTCGCGCACCGCAAGGGCCGCCGTCGGCTCATCCATGATGACGAGCTTCGGGTTGAAGGTGAGCGCCCGCGCGATCGCCACCGTCTGCTGCTGGCCGCCCGAGAACGAGCCGACGGAACGGTTGATCGACGGCAGATGCGCGCCGAGCCGCTCGATCATTTTTGCGGCTTGGCGATCCATCTCGCCTTTGTCGACGAAGCCGGGGAACAGGCCGAACAGCCGCTTCGTCGGCTCCCGTCCGAGAAAGATGTTGGACGCCACGTCCTGCTGCTTGGCTAACGAAAGATCCTGGTAGATCATCTCGATGCCGAGTTGGCGGCGCTGTCCAGGATCGAGGGCAAGGATGTCCTTGCCGTCGAATTCGATCGAGCCCGAGTCGGCCCGGTAGATGCCGGTGATGGTTTTCATCAGCGTCGACTTGCCGGCGCCATTGTCGCCGACCAGCCCGACCACCTCGCCGGCCGCGACCGAGAGGTCCACGCCGTGCAAAACGTCGACCGCGCCGAAACTCTTGCGGATGCCGTGAAGCGAAAGCAGGGTCATACGCGCGACTCCTTCCGCACCTGGTACTGGTCAATGAACACGGCGAGGATCAGCACCGCGCCGATCGCCATCTGCTGGTAGTAGGATTGCACCGCGAGCAGCGTCAGCCCGTTCTGCAGCACACCCATGATCAGCGCGCCGATCATGGTGCCGAGGATCGAGGCGCGGCCGCCGAACAGGTTCGTGCCGCCGATGATCGCCGCCGTGATCGCGGTAAGCTCGTAATTGATGCCGGCGGTCGGGTCACCCGCGTTGACGCGGGCGGTGAAGAGCAGGCCGGCGAGCCCGGCCAGCGCGCCGGACAGCGTGTAGATGATGCGGCGGTGATGCTCGACGCGGATGCCGGCCGCGCGGGCAGCACCCTCACTATCGCCCAGCGCCAGCGTGTGGCGGCCGAAGCGCGTATAGGCGAGCACCGCGTGTGCCACGATCGCCGTCAGCACGAAGATGATGACCGGCATCGGAATGCCGAAGGGCCGGCCCTGGCCGATATAGACGATCTCGGGCGGCAGGCCGTAAATCGCCCTGCCCTGCGAGATGACCAGCGCCAACCCGCGCGCCAGGCCCAGCATGCCGAGCGTGACGATGAAGGCCGGCACGAAGGCGCGGGTGACCAGTTGCCCGTTGATGTAGCCGGCGATCGCGCCGGCCAGGATGCAGGCGATCACGGCGAGCACCGAGGGCCAGCCGAGATTGACGGCGACGAAGGCGCCCGCGACGCCGGCAAGCCCCATCACTGAGCCGAGCGACAGGTCGAGCCCGCCCGAGCCGATGACGAAGGTGGCGGCGATCGCCAGCACGCCGATCGTCGAGGTCGCGAGCAAGATGTTGAGGAAATTGCTGAGCGACAGGAAATAGGGCGACAGCAGCGCCATCGCCGTGCTCAGCGCCAGAAGGACCACCAGCGACTCCAGCCTGATGTGGAGCCTTTCGACGGATGCGCGCTGCACCCGAGCCCAGAAGCCGGGCTGTTCAGAAGCCATGTCTTTGCACCCTTCGGGTAAGGGAATAAGGCAGTAGGGCAGTAGAGGAGCCAGGCCTGAGAAGCGCAACTTTTGCCTTCCCTTACTTCCCTTACTGCCCTACTCCCTTACTGCCCTATTCCCTTCCTTCCTACTTCACATACTGCAGCATCGGCTCCTTGCCGGCGTCGATCACGTCCTTGGTCAGCACCAGGGTCGGCACGGCGATGCTTTCCTCGACCTTCTCGCCGGCGAGCGCCTTCTTGACGTTCTCCACCGCCTGCTTGCCGACGAGATAGGGAAGCTGCGCCACCGAGGCATTGAGGCGGCCTTCCTTGATCGACTTCACAGCATCGACATTGCCGTCTACGCCGATGATCGTCACCTGCGGGCCCTTGCCGGCCGCATAGACCGATTCCACTGCGCCGAGCGCCATGCCGTCATTGGCGCAGAAGATGGCGACGAGGTCGGGATGCGCGGTCAGCGTGTCGGTGGCGATCGAGGCGGCCTTGCCGCGATCCCAGTCACCCGGCAGCGAGGCGACAATCTCGAGCCCCGGCGCCAGTTCTTTCAGCTTGTCGGCGAAGCCCTTGGCGCGCTTCTCGCCGGTGATGTTGCCGGAGAGGCCTTCGATGACCAGCACCGGACCCTTGGCGTCCTTGCCGAGCTTGTTGGCTAGATACTCGGCGCCCTGCGCGCCGGCGGCGATGTTGTCGGAGCCGATATGGAAGGTCACCTTGACGCCTTCCTTGTCGAGCACCGCCTGGTCGAGATTGTTGTCGAGGTCGACGATCTTGATGCCAGCGTCCTGCGCCGACTTCAGACAAGGCAGAAGATTGGTGGAGTTGATGGCGGCGGTGATCATCGCCACCGGCTTACGCTCCAGCATCGTATTGCAAAGGTTGAGCTGCGGCTCGGCCGCCTGGTCGCTCTCGGCCGCCTGCTGGAAATATTTCACCCCGGCTTCCTTGGCGCCGTCCGCGACGCCCTGCGCCATCGCGCCCCAGAATGGATTGGCCAGCGTCTTCATCAGCACGCCATATTCGCCATCCTCGGCCTTGGCGACGCCGATGGCCGAAAACGCCAGAGCCACGCCCAATGCAAGCGTAAATCGATTTATCTTCAGGGTGAGCGATGTCATTCCAGTCCTCCTTCTGATCTGGGGTGCCGGATGCCTTGGCCAGGCCGGCGTCCTTCCGTTGTCGACAATGGGGGCTATTGTCGGTCTCCTCCCCCGGAATACGGGCCGTTGCCTGGCGAGCCAACGGATTCCCGCTCCAACACCTGGCAGGGTTCGAGCCGTGCCGTGGGTGGTCCCACGGCGCCCTCGACCCTGCGAAACAAAACGTTCATCGCCTCGCTGGCGATCCGGTGCACCGGCTGCACCACGGCGGCGATCGCCGGCCATGTCACCTGCATCCATTCGGCGTCGTCGAAGCCGACCAGCGAGATATCGTCCGGGCAGTGCCAGCCGCGGCGACGGAATTCCGACAGCGCGACGAGCGTGCCCTTCAAGAGCAGCGAATAGACGGCGGTCGGCCGCTCGCCTTGCCCGAAATAGTCGCGCAGTGAGGACCTGAGTGGCTCGACGCTCACCTCCGACGTGATGACGTCGATGCGGACCGCCGGATTGAGCGCCAGTGCCTGGGAGCGAAAGCCCTCCAGGCGCGCGCGCACCGTCGCCGCCTGCTCGGCAAGGCCGATGACCAGGATATGGCTGTGGCCCTTGCCGACCAGCATCCGCGCAACTTCGGCGCTGGCGGCGGCGCTGTCGGCCGAAACGGTATCGAAAGCGTCGTCGGACAAGACGCGGTCGATCAGCACGCCGGTCATGCCGTTGGCTTTCATGAAGGCAGCCGCCGGCCCGTGCTCATTGCGCACCGGCGCCAGCACCACGCCGGCAACACGCCAGTCATGCATGCGGGCCAGGATCTCCTTTTCGCGCGCTTCCGATTCACGGCTCGACGCCGCGACCAGCGTGTAGCCGCGCTGCTCGGCAAGGCCCTCCAGCTCGGTGACCATCTGGCCGAAGAACTCGCTTTCGAATTCCGGCATGATGGCGCCGATGATGCGGCGCTTGGCTCGACGCATGTCGGAAGCAAGGGGGTCGACGCGATAGCCCAGGCGCTCGACAGCATCGAAGACGCGTTGCGCGTTTTCAGGCTTCACCGTGGTGACGCCGGCCAGCACCTTGGAAACGGTGGCCGCGGACACGCCGGCATGGCTTGCCACGTCGTGGATCGACGCGCGCCGCTGCTTGGCCTCGTGTTGCGCCATTGACCTCCTCCCGAGGGCAGGCAGCTGGTTTTACTGCCGCGCTACTCCAATCGATAAATCGATTTTTCGTTCTTGTAAATCGTTTCACCGGGAGTAAGACTGGAAAGATGTGATTGGCGCGATCCAATCGCGTCCCGGGAGGAAAACATGTCCGACAAGACGTTGCCGCTGGTTATCAGCGCGCCCGAACCGCGTACGCTGGACCTGATCTTCACGCCGCCGCAGCTGGCGCTATTTCGCAAAAAATATCGCATCGTCGAGACAACGCCGGAAGGCGTCGCAAAGTTGCCGGCGGATGTGCTGGCCGAAGCGCGCTATATCGTTGGCCAGCCGCCCATCGCCTCGGAAACGCTGCAGAAAATGACGGCGCTGCGCTGCATCTTCAATGTCGAGACCAACCTCATCAACAACATGCCTTATGAGACGCTGTTTGGCCGCGGCATCCATGTCGTCACCACCGGCCTGGTCTTTGCCGAACCGGTGGCCGAGCTCGGTCTTGCCATGGCGCTCAATTTGGCCCGCAACATCGTCGACGCCGACCTCGCGTTCCGCCAGGGCAAGGAATTGTGGGGCGGCGATGGCAACCAGACGGCGCGGCTGCTCTCCGGCGCCGATGTCGGCATCATCGGCTTCGGCGATCTCGGCCGCGCGCTCAACCGCCTGTTGACCGGCTT
This sequence comes from Mesorhizobium sp. M2E.F.Ca.ET.219.01.1.1, assembly GCF_004016445.2. Classification (GTDB taxonomy): domain Bacteria; phylum Pseudomonadota; class Alphaproteobacteria; order Rhizobiales; family Rhizobiaceae; genus Mesorhizobium. The sequence goes on along the minus strand of NZ_SADT02000001.1, from coordinate 1,080,283 downwards.
CCGCACCCGCACGAAGGTCTATGACCCGTGGCTGCCGCCATCGATCCTCATCGACAACGGCGTCGAGCCGGCCTCGCTGGACGAGGTGCTGTCGCAAAGCGATTTCGTCTTCGTCGTCGCTTCCGTCACCAGCGAGAACCAGGGTTTCCTCGGCGCGGACTCTTTTGCCAAAATGCGCAAGGGCGCCGCCTTCGTCCTGCTCAGCCGCGCCGGCGTCGTCGATTTCGACGCGTTGATGCAAGCGGTGAGGAGCGGCCACATCGTCGCCGCAAGCGACGTCTTTCCGGAAGAGCCGCTGGCCAAGGACCATCCTGTCCGCGACCTCCCCGGCTTCCTACGCTCGGCGCATCGCGCCGGCGCCCTCGACATCGCCTTCAAGCGCATGGGCGACATGGTGCTGGAGGATATGGACCTCATCGACCGCGGCCTGCCGCCGCTGCGCTCCAAACGCGCCGAACGCGAGACGGTCTCGCGCATGCGCTCGAAACCCGTCGACAGGAACTAAGGCTGCTGCGTCAGGCGACAAGGTCGTCTCTGGCAGCATGGCTTGCCGAGTCTCCGAAATTGGCTTCGAGCCAAGCGATCGCGCTGGCGACATCCTCGATCGCGAAGCGGGCAGCCGTCTCGCCCTGCGGCTTGACGCGAATCGAGATCCCGCCCGCGGCATTGACAGTCTCGAAGCCGTTCTCGTCGGACGTATCGTCGCCGAGAAACACCGGGCGTCTGCCGGTGAAAGGATCGAGCTGCATGAAGCGCCGGATCGCGGCGCCCTTGGCGGCTTCGAGCGGCATCAGCTCGACGCCGGCATTGCCGGCGATCACGCGGTAGCCCTTGGGCAGGCGCTCAAGCGCTGCCTCGACCAGCTCCGTCGCCCGTGCCAGAAGCTGCGGCGCGGCTCTCGTGTGGATGGCGAGCACCGGCCCCTTACGTTCGACATAGACGGCCTGGCTTGCCAGCTCGAGTTCAATCTCATCGGCGAGGGCAGCCATATCCGCCGGTTCGTCCGCGGCCTCGATCGGTCCGTCCGGGAGAAGCCTGTGCTCCAGCCCGTAGAGGCCGGCAATCCGGAGTTTCAAGGGGGCGAACAGATGGTCGACGACCGCGATCGAGCGGCCGGTGATGAAGGCGAGCGCACCGTCCAACCGCCGCTCGATTGTCTGCAGGAGATCACGCAACTCCTCGCTGACCGAGACGGCGTCGGGGTGTTCCGCGTGCTCCAGCAAAGTGCCGTCGATGTCGAGGAAAAGCGCCCACCGTCCCGCGGGAAGCGGCGGGGTGAGGTCTGTCTGGATGTTCATCTAAATCCCACTGCCTGTTTGCGTTCGAACATGGAAACGACATTGTCGCCGGTCGGGCCTGCCGGCCGTTCGTATAAGGCCGTGACTCGATCCAGGTCGCCGCGCTTCCTCAGCCGCGCTGCGTCGAGCAGCATGCTGCCGGCCCAGCGATAGACATTATTGTCGCGCACGATCTCGCGCATGCGCCGCATGCGCTCACGCTGTTCGTCCGGCCCCATGGTCAGCGCCTGCAGCATCGCTTCGCTCATCATCGCCGCGTCGTAAGGATTGACGATCAGCGCCTCCAGCAGCTCGCGCGAGGCGCCAGCGAAGGTGCTGAGCAAAAGAACGCCCTGCTCGTCGTCCCGCGACGCGACGAACTCCTTCGCGACCAGGTTCATGCCGTCATGCAGGCTGGTGACCAGACAGATGTCAGCGGCGCGATAGAGTTCATAGACTGCCGCTTGCGAATGATGCTCGGCCACCATGACGACCGGCCGGTAGGATTCGCTGCCGTAACGCTGGTTGAGTTCGTCGGCACAGCGCAGACATTCCTCGTGCAGCTGTTTGTAGGCCGGCAACGTACCCCGGCTCGGCGCCGCGACCTGCAGGAACACGACTTTACCCACCATTTCAGGATGACGAATGAACAGCTCCTCTAATGCACGGAAGCGGTCGAGGATGCCCTTAGTATAGTCGAGACGCTCGACGCCGACGCACAGCTTGGCGCCGACTGCAATCCTGTGGCGCTTGCGCACGCGCAGCCGGCATTCCTCGACGTTGGGCAGGGCTTTCAGGAGATCGTCCGGCCATTCGATCGAGATCGGATAGGAATGCACCAGCGTCACTTGGCCGCCATAGGAAATGGCGGCATCGGCGCGCTCTATGCGGCTTTCCATGAAACGGTCGACGCTCTCGGTGAAGTTGTTGGCGTGATATTGGGTATGGAAGCCCACGATCGAGCTGCCGAGCAGACCATCCAGGATGCGCTCGCGCCACGGGCATATGCTGAACACTTCAGAATTCGGCCAGGGAATATGCCAAAAGGTGATGATGATCGCCTCGGGCAGGCGCTCGCGGATCATGCGCGGCAGAAGCGCGAAGTGATAGTCCTGGACCAGCACGATCGGTCGCTCGTTGCGCGCCTCGGCAACCACCGTGTCGGCAAACTTGCGGTTGACGGCTTCATAGGCTTCCCAGTCCGACTCGCGAAAAATCGGCCGCGTGAAGGCTATATGGCAGAGCGGCCACAGGCCTTCATTGGCAAAGCCAAGATAGTAGCCCTGATATTCGTCGTCGCTCAGCCAGACCCGCCGCAGCGTGTAGGAGGGATGGCCAGGCGGCACCTGCACGCGGTCATGTTCGTCGACCATCGTCCGGTCGGCGCTGCCGCCGCCATAGGCGATCCAGGTGCCGCCACAGGCGCGCGTGATCGGCTCGAGCGCCGAGACCAGTCCACTCGCCGGCACAACGAGCTCGACCTCGCCGTCCTTGGTTTCGTTGTGGATATAGGGCTCGCGATTGGAGACCACGATGACCTGCGCATCCGGCAGGTCCTCGGCAAGGATCTTGCGCAGGGTATCGGGCGACCAGCTAACCAGCGCCGCGTCCACCGACTGCCCGTTCTTCTCGAATTCGCGCAGCACTTTGCGCGCGGCTTCGGTGGCGGAGTCGTCGCCGGAAGTCGGCACAGCCAACGCTCTTGGATGATTGCGACGGTACCGGGATATCGAAATGAAAATCGCTAGTGCGGACAGTCCGAGGCTTGCGAGAATAAGGACCAGTAGCAGGTCGACGCCGTATTGTGTCATTGAAATGCCAGGTTGCCTCCGGCCGTCCGTTCATTGTTTTCGTTCGTGCCGGCCGCGGACGGGCAGACCGGCTTAGGTCTGCAACGCGCGAACCAGCGATCAGTTCCGACACTTTTCGATTGTTGGACGCGGGGTTGCAGCGCTTTATTTACGTGCGAACGATAAGCGGTACCTGCCCCTCGTGGCGGTCGGACAGGAAAGCGACGACGCGGTCGCCGACGCGCTGGAAGGTTAGATCGACCGCCTTGTCCCCGACGTTGAGATGCCGAAGCGTCAGCATGTCGATACCGATCGGAAGCCTTGGTCTAGTGACATGCAATTCGCCCTCCCAGCCATCGATCTCCAGGCCCAGGCACGCCTGCATCAGCATGAAGGTGGAACCTGCCGACCAGGCCTGCGGCAGGCAGGCGACGGGATAAGCGATCGGCGCCTCGCCGGGCGCGCGGGTGAAGCCGCAGAACAGTTCCGGCAGCCGCATGTTGAAATGCACGGCCGACTCGAACGTGCCGCTCATCAGCCGCACGACGCTGTCACGCTCGCCGTAACGCGCCAGGCCGACGCCGCAAAGTGCTGTGTCATGCGGCCAGATCGAGCCGTTGTGGTAGGACATCGGATTGAAGAACACGGCGTCGTCGGCAAGCGTCCTCAGCCCCCAGCCTGAATGGAAGGACGCCGACAGCAACTGGTCGGCGACCAGCCTGGCGCGCTCCGGCTGCGGCAGCCCGACGAAAAGCAGATGCCCGGCATTCGACGTCCGGACCTTGCAGGGCTGGCCTTCGCCATCGATGGCCAGGGCGTAGAAATTCATGTCGTCGAGCCAGAAATCGCGTTCCACGGCGACCCGCATTTCCTCGGCGCGGTTCTCCCAGTGCTCGGCGTCGGCGAATTCGCCGCGGCGGCGCGCCAGCGCCGCCAGGCCCCGAAAGGCGGCAAAGACATAGCCCTGCACCTCGACCAGCGCTATCGGCCCCTTTGGAATGCGGCCGTCGGCGTGGAACACCGAATCGAAACTGTCCTTCCAGCCCTGGTTGGCGAGGCCTGACTCGGCGGCGCGCTGATAGGTGACGAAGCCGGTGGCGCGGCTCGCCTCCTCCGTCCATTCGGCAGCGGCCTTGAGCGAAGGCCAAAGCTTGTCAATAAAGGCCATGTCGCCGGTGCGGTCGGCATAGGCGGAAGCCAGATGGATATAGAGCGGCGTGGTGTCGACACCGCCATAGTAGCGCCCGAACGGAAGCTCACGCAGCGCCGCCATCTCGCCCTTGCGCGTCTCATGCATGATCTTGCCCGGCTGGGAATCCGAGAAGGGCGACGTTTCGGTCGCCTGGTGCTCGGCCAGAAATGCCAGCACGCCGCGCGCCAGTCCGGGATTGAGCCAAAGCATCTGCAGGCTGGAGATCACCCCGTCGCGGCCGAACGCCGTCGAGAACCACGGAATGCCGGCATAGGGATAAGGTCCTGTCGAAAGCTCGGTGGTGAGCAGTGCCACGTCGGCGCGGGCGCGCTCGACCCAATCGTTGAAGACGCGGCCCGAACTGTGCACCGTGGCGCCATGCCTGCGCTTGGCGCGCATGCCGAAGCGCGCCCGCGCCGCCGCGGCGCGGAAGCGGTCGCGGTCGGGCGCATCGGCGACCTCGGGACCGACTTCGACATAGAGCACTTTCTGGCTGCGCTTGGTCACCGCGATGAGAAAATCGGCGCGATTGTCGCTCAATTGGTCTGGCGCCTGCGAAAAGGAGATTGCGGAAAGCCGCGGCAGGCCGTCGAGGCCATCATAGCCGAGCAGCACCGAGGTCTTGTCGGTCTTGGCGACATGCGTCGTGCCGCGCTTCACCCTCGTCGAGCCGCGCACTTCGAACATGTCGCGAAAATCGGCGGCGAAATGCAGCGAGGCGGTGATCGTCGAATGCTCGCGGCTGTAGTTGGAAAGCGTGATGCGCTCGAACAGCCTATCCTGCCAGATCAGCCTCACGCGTTCGATATGGATCGCGCCCTGCGGGATATCGCGGCCGGCCGCGCTTTGGATCGGCAGGTTGGTGAGGTTCGACGTGAACAGCACATTGTCCTGGCTGAGCGAAGCGCCGAGCAGCGACATCTGCCTGCCGCCGATGGTCAGCCGGAATTCGGACAGCACGCGCGTGTCGTCGCGGAAGAAGCCGTCGCCCGCCCCCCTGATGTCGCCATAAGCGTCGGCGACGGCGAAGCAGTCGCCCTGCTTGAGGGCAAAAAGCCGGTGCGGTTCGCGCGGCGCCGTTTCGTCGAGTGAAGAAAGGGCTACGGCAGGATCGAGCTTGCGCTCGTCGAGCTCCATCATTCGTCACCTCTTCGTTTGCCCCCGCCCTAGAGCATGATGCCGAAAAGTGTGAAGCGGTTTTCGGACGACATTATGCTCTGTCTCTTTGATTTAGAGCCGGATTCAGATTTCAGGCCGAACAGAGCTGAAATCATCCGGCTCTAGGCAGTGAAGGTCAGGAGGCTTTCGCCTCCGGCATGCCGGTCAGACGCATATAGGCAGCAACATAGTCGCTTGCCATTCTTGCCGCCGAGAACCTTTTCTCGAACATCGCCCTCACCTGCCGCCGGTCGAGATCGAGAAGCACCGGCATCGACGCGACCGCAGCGTCAACACTGTCCACGACGAAGCCGGTGACGCCATCGTCGACGATCTCCGGCAAGGCGCCCTGGTCCCAGGCGATCACCGGCGTGCCGCAGGCCATGGCCTCGATCGCGACCAGGCCGAACGGCTCCGGCCAGTCGATGGGGAACAAAAGGCCCGCCGCATTGCCGAGGAATTCGGCCTTCTCGTCCTCGGTGATCTCGCCAACATAGTCGATGCGGTCGCCGTCGATGAGCGCCTCGATGTTGTCGCGGAAATAGGCGCGGTCGTCGTCGCCGATCTTGGCCGCCAGCTTCAGCTTCAATCCGGACCGGCGCGCGATCTCGATGGCACGGTCCGGCCGCTTGTCGCGCGACAGGCGTCCGAGGAAGGCGAGATATGGTTCTTCCGCCTGCGGCTCATAAGTCGGCTGGTAGGCGTCGAGCGGCAATCCGTGATGGATCGTGGCGAGCCAGTTCGCGTCCGGCAGGCCGCGCTTCTGGCTGTGCGAGATCGAGATCATCGGGAAACGCGGGAAGCGTTTGTAGGCCGGCGCCAGATCCACATAGTCGAGCCGGCCATGCGGCGTCGTCACCGTCCGCCCCGCGATCTCTTCGAAGAAAGGAAAATGCAGGAAGTGGCTGAGATGGAAATGGATGACGTCGAACTCGCCGGCGCGCTTGCGAACATCGGCGAGCATCGCCAGATGCGCGGCGATCTCCGATTTCTTCGGCCGCGGGTCGAGGCGTATGGCCTGATCGCGCGCGGATACCAGCCTGGCCGAGGTCTCGCTATCGCCACTCGCGAACAGCGTCACATCGTGGCCGAGCTCGACCAGCGCTTCGGTGATGTAAAAGACGATCCGCTCGGTCCCGCCATAGAGTTTCGGCGGCACCGATTCATAGAGCGGCGCAACATGGGCAATGCGCATCGGGTCCCTCGGCTGTTGACGCGAAGCAAAATGCGTCAGCCGCCAGATCGTTCCTGCCCAATTGGTGGAGGTGCCGTTGGCCGCCGATTTTGCCGCGCCGCGCTTCGCCCAGGTGATCGCGCCGGGCGACCTGCATTTCCAGAAATGCAGGCTCCTACGCTGGCCCAAGCCTCGGACTGCTGAGCGCTAAGCCCATAATTAAATCAACTTGAGTTTCTGAAGTGGCATTCTACAGTTCCGGCGACTGGCAATGACCGCATGACCCTCAAGAAAGCCATCTCCGGCACCAATCTCGAACAGGCGAAATCGCACAACCGGCGTGTGGTGATCGAAGCCATCCGAACCAGTGGCGCGCTTTCGCGCGCCGCGATCGCCAGGCTGACGGCGCTGTCGTCGCAGACCATCTCCAACATCGTCGAGGAACTGGAAGAAGCCGGGCTGCTGAGGCCCGAAGCAACGCTCAAGGGCGCGCGCGGCCAGCCGGCCGTGCCCTATTCCATCAACCCCGATGGCGGTTATTCGATCGGTCTTCAGCTCGATCACCAGCTTGCCGTCGGCGTCGTCAGCGATCTCTCAGGTACGATGCGCGCCCGCATCGAGAGAAATGTCGACCGCCCCACGCCCGCCGAGGCGATGCCGCTGCTGGCCGCGATCTCGAGCGACCTGATCGCGACCTCCCGGCTGGAGCGGAAAAGGCTGCTCGGCATCGGCATGGCGATGCCCGGGCCGTTCGGCGTCGAAGGCATGACGTCGGTCGGCCCGACTGCCCTGCCCGGCTGGCAAGACTTTCCGGTGGCCGACGAATTGGAACGGCTGACCGGTATCGCCGTCACCGTCGAGAACGACGCCACCGCGGCGGCAATAGGCGAGCGGCTCTATGGCGTCGCCCGCAAGCTCGGAAGCTTCGTCTATCTGTTCATCGGCACAGGACTTGGCGCCGGGCTTTTCCTTGACGGGCATCTCTACAAGGGCAGCCGCCACAATGCCGGCGAGATCGGCCACATCATCGTCAGGCCTGGCGGCCTTCCCTGCGGCTGCGGCAAGCGCGGCTGCCTGGAGCGCTATGTCTCGCTGCGGGCGGCCTATGACAGGCTCGACCTGCCGGATCCCGACCATGCTTCTCCCGAGCTGCTGGAAAAAATGCTGGCAAAGGGCGACAGCCGTTTCGAGGCATGGCTCGCCGAGGCGGTCGAGCCATTGCGGCAGGCGATCGACATCCTGGAAATGGCGCTCGATCCCGAAACCGTCGTGCTCGGCGGCTTCATGCCGCTGCCGGTGATCGAGGCCCTGGCCAGCCGGCTCGAACCGCTCCATCTCTCCGTGAGCGCGACCAGCGCCCGCACGACCCCGCGGGTCCTGGTCGGCGCCGCGGGCAAGGATACCTCCGTGCTCGGCGCCGCCGCCTTGCCGATCTTCTCCGAAACCAATCCGCAATTCGACGTGCTGCAGAAGCCGGTGGGCTGACACATGACAATCCGGCCGATCATAAAATTTCCCGATCCGCTCCTCCGCTCTGTCGCGGATCGCGTGGAGCTGTTCGACAGCGACCTGCGCGGTCTGGCCGACGACCTTGTCGACACCATGCACGCGGCGCCGGGCATAACCGGTCCGCATATCGGCATTTTGAAACGCCTGGTCGTGATCCAGGTGCCTCCTGCCGCAAAACCGGCGATCTACGTGAATCCGGCGATTGTCGAGGCCTCGACCGAAATGCTCCGTCATACGGAAGGCAGCGTTTCGATGCCCGGTGTCACCGAAGAGGTTGAGCGGCACGCCCGCGTCCGGGTTCGCTACCAGGATCTCGAAGGCCAAGAGCAGTTCGAAGATGCCGAAGGCCTGCTGGCGGTCTGCCACCAGCACGAGATCGATCAGTTGGACGGCCTCTTCTGGATACACAGGCTATCGCGCCTGAAGCGCGAGCGCCTGATCAAACGCTACGACAAACTGATGCGGGCGTTTTAGGAAAATCAGAGGATTGAGCCTGTTCCTTACGTCGATCCCGGCGCCGCCGCGGTGACCCGCCACACCGTGTTGCCGACATCGTCGGCAATCAGCAGCGCGCCGGATTTGTCGACGGCAACTCCGACCGGACGGCCCCTCGCCTCGCCCTTGTCGTTGAGGAAGCCGGTGACCACGTCCTTCGCCATACCGTTCGGATGCCCGCCGCTGAACGGCACGAAAACCACCTTGTAGCCATTGAACTGGGAACGATCCCAGCTGCCATGCTCGCCGACGAAGGCGCCGCCGCGATAGGATTGCGGCAGGTTGTCCGCTGTATAGAAGGCAAGCCCGAGCGGCGCGACATGCGAGCTCAGCGCATAGTCCGGCGGGATGGCCTTGGCCACCATATCCGGCCGCTGCGGCATCACACGCGGATCGACATGCTGGCCATAATAACTGTAGGGCCAGCCATAGAAGGCGCCGTCCTTCACCGACGTCATGTAGTCCGGAACGAGGTTCGGTCCGAGCTCGTCGCGCTCGTTGACCACGGTCCACAGTGCCTTGCTCTGAGGTTCGAACGACAGGCCATTGGGGTTGCGCAGTCCGCTGGCGAAGATGCGCGAACGGCCGGTGGCGCGGTCGACCTCCCAGATCGCGGCGCGGTCCTTCTCGGCCTGGATGCCGTTCTCGGTGATGTTGCTGTTCGAGCCGACTCCGACATAGAGCAATGAGCCGTCCAGGCTCGCCACCAGGCTCTTCGTCCAGTGGTGATCGATCGGCCCGCCCGGCAGTTCCGTCAGCACCTTGCCGGGCGCCGTGATCTTGGTGTCGCCCGGCTGGTAGGGATAGCGTATGATGGCATCGGTGTTGGCGACATAGAGGTCGTTGCCAACCAGCGCCACGCCGAAGGGCGAGTTGAGATGGTCGAGGAACACGCCCTGGTAATCCGGCTTGCCGTCGCCATTGGTGTCGCGCAGCAGCGTGATGCGGTTGCTCGGCCCGGTATCGCCGCCGGAGGTGACCCAGCTTTCGACCCAGCCCATGACGATGTCCTTAGGCCGCTTGACCGATGCTTCATCCGGCGCCTTGGACTCCACCACCAGAACGTCGCCATCGGGCAGCACGTAAAGCGAGCGCGGATGCTGAAGTCCCTTGGCCAGCGCATTGATCTGCAGCCCTTGCGCGACGGTCGGCTTTTCGCCGTTTTTCCAGCCGACCACCGAGGCCAGATGCATCGGTGGGAACAGGTATTGATTTATCTCCGGTAGTTTCGGATTGGGACCGATCTGGGCGTTCGGATCGGTGTTCTCGTCGCTGCAGCCGGCAACGCCCAAGGCCATCGCGCTGCAAAGCGCCGCGGACATCCATCTTGTCGTGCTGTCAAACCGTCTCATCGGCCACTCCTACGTGATGGCGGTAGACCAGCCCCCAGCCGAGCCAGCCTGTGAAGATCAGGATGATCACCACCAGCGCCGACAGGATCAGCCCGGTCGGCACCACGGATGTCCAGGCATCGCGCGTGTGGATCAGCATGTTGAAGACGGACAAAACAAGCACCACGAGGTTGCCGGCCATATGCAGCCATGCAGTCGGCTGAGCGCGTATCCTGCGACCGCCCAGAAAGTCGGTAAGCCCCGCTATGGCAGCCAGGATGCCGACGATGACACCAACGGTCAGGAGCCAGGCCGAGAAGTTGGCCCAGGTCATTTCGGCCGTCCGCCAATAGGCGATATCGGTGAGCAAGGTCCCGACGAAACAGGCGATCGGGATGGTGACGAGCATGGGGTGGATGGGATGGCCGGCTATGCTTGCCGTGGATCGCGGATTGTCCATGCGGGAACTCCTTTCCGCGCTGCTGCTTCGGCTTAACAGCGCGAAAAGAGGAATGTTCCGCCGGAAATTCGCGCGCTCACCGGAAGGTGAACGCTGAAATCCCTTCAGTCACCGGTGACCCGGAATAGACCATTCGATTGCGGCGGGGCGCGCATTCTGCGGACGATGTCACTTAAGACGGCTGGCATGCCATTTGAGGTGATCGTCCATGAAGGTCGACATGAAATTGTAGGAATGGTCGTAGCCTTCCCGCATGTGCAGGATGAGGTCGATCCCTGCCTTCTTGCAGGCCTCTTCGAGCAGCCATGGGCGAAGGCCATCCCGCAGGAAGCCATCCGCCGTGCCTTGGTCGACGAGGAATTCGGGATATCGCTTGCCGTCCTCGATCAGCAGCGTCGCGTCATAGGCGCGCCAGCTCTTTTCGTCCGCTCCGAGATATTTTTCGAAAGCGGGGCGCGACCAGCCGGCCGTCGACGGTTGCACGATCGGCGCGAAGGCCGAGCAGCTCCGGTAGCGCTGCGGGTTCTTCAGCGCGATCGTCAGCGCGCCGTGCCCGCCCATCGAATGGCCGAAGATCGCCTGGCGTGACATGTCGACCGGGAAGTTCGCGGCAACGAGCGCTGGCAATTCCTCGGCGATGTAGGAATACATCCGGTAGTTTTCCGCATAGGGCTCTTGCGTCGCGTCGAGATAGAACCCGGCGCCGCAGCCGAACTGCCAATTGTCCTTTTCGTCGGGAACGTCCGGTCCACGCGGACTGGTATCGGGACACACGACGACGAGCCCGAGCTCGGATGCCATCCGCCGGTACTCGCCTTTGTCCATGACGTTGGCGTGCGTGCAGGTCAGGCCCGACAGATACCAGACGACCGGCAGCGGCCGGTCCTTGGCCTGCGGCGGCACGAAGACGGCGAAGGTCATGTCGCAGGCGCAGACCTCCGAAGCGTGCGAATAGACGCCCTGGATGCCGCCATGCGACTTGGAGGTGGAAACGACCTTCATCGGCTGCCTCTTGTCTGGAAAATCCTGGACGGGCATAGCCGCCGGCTGGGGCTCGCGCAACCTCGCGTTTCGCAAAGCTGGACGGATGGCGCAACGGAGCCGTGACGGTGCCGGTTAACCCGATGGAGCGATCAAGTCCGGACCAATCTCGTGGAAACTCGGCACCCCGGAAAGCTTCAGGCCGGTCGCGATCCCGTCGAGCAAAATATCCAGAACCCGTTCGACACCGGCCCGTCCGGCCACCGCTCCGAACAGGGCGGCGCGGCCGATAGCGGAGGCCATCGCTCCGCGGGCTTTTGCCTTGATGACGTCCATGCCCGTGTGGATGCCGGAATCGATCAGGACCGGAACCCCATCGCCAACGGCTGCATGCACAGGCCCGATAGCGTCGATGCTCGAGACTGCGCCGTCGAGCTGGCGGCCGCCGTGATTGGACACCCAGATCCCGTCCGCGCCCTCCGCGATCAATCTCGCGGCATCGTCCGGATGCAGGACGCCCTTGACGATCAGCGGTCCTTTCCACCAGTCGCGGATCGAACGAAAATCGTTCCAGTCGAAGCCAGCATGGAGATTGCGGCCGACGCGCGCTGCGATCGTCAGCCCCGCGCTGGTGTCACCAAGGTAACCACGGACATTCTCGAACCGTGGCAGGCCGCCGCGAAGCAGGCGAAGCGACCAAGCCGGATGCGCGATCCCTTCGACCAGGTGTCGCAGAGAAGGCCTGAGCGGAATCGAAATCCCGTTCCTCAGGTCCTTCTCGCGCTTGCCGCCCGTCTGCAGGTCGACAGTGACGACCAGCGCCGAATAGCCGAACTCTTCAGCCCGCCGCACCAGCCGGCGATTGAAATCGAAATCCTTCAGCACATAGAGCTGGAACCAGAGCGGCCCCTGGACCGCCCTTGCCATCCGCTCGATGCCAGTCGTCGCCATGGTCGACAGTGTGTAGGGTATGCCGCGCGCCGCGGCCGCTGAAGCAATGGCGATGTCAGCGCCGGGGCGAACGAGCGCGCAGGACCCCATCGGGCTGATCACCAGCGGCGTCGGATAGGTCCTCGACCACAAGGTGGTGGTGAGATCGGGCCGGGATACGTCGGTAAGAACACGCGGCAGCAGCCGGATGCGCTCGAAGCCGGCGCGGTTGTCGCGCAGGGTCAGTTCCTGGCCTGCCCCACCATCGACGAACTCGAAGACCGATTTCGGCAGCCGGCGACGCGCCAGCTGGCGGAAATCCTCCACCGATACGCAGCGATCGAGCCGCCCCATCGCTTCAGGCCGCGAGCCGGTCGCACACGTTTCCGGTGATCTCGGCGGTCGATGATTTTCCCTTCAGATCGGCGCTGAGCAGCCCGTTCGCCAGGCATGCCTCCGTCACACGGCGGATCTGTTCGGCGGCCCGGAGCAGCCTTTCATCGTCATGGCCGCGGCCAAGCCAGTCGAGCATGGCCGCCGCCGACAGGATCGTGCCGTAGGGATTGGCGATCCCCTTGCCGGCAATATCCGGCGCGGACCCGTGCGCCGCCTGGAAGAAGCCCTTCGCGTCGCCGACCTCGGCCGAGGGCGCCATGCCCATGCCGCCGACCGTCGCCGCCGCCAGGTCCGACAGAATGTCGCCGAACATGTTCTCGCTGACGATGACGTTGAAATGGCCGGGCTTCAGCACGAGATGCATGGCCATCGCGTCGACCAGCGCATGTTCCGCCTCGATGTCGGGATAGTCTCTCGCCACCTCGTCGAAGACGGAGCGGAAAAAGGCGTAGCTGCGCAGCACATTGGCCTTGTCACAGCATGTCACCCGCCGCACGCCGTCGCGCGGCGCGCCGCTCGACTGGCGCGCTAGCTCGAAGGCCTTGCGCACGATGCGCTCGATCCCGGCGCGCGTCTGCACGAGCGTGTCGACCGCGACCTCGCCGCGCAGCAGCGCCCCTGCCCCGCGCGCGGCGTAAAGCCCTTCGCTGTTCTCGCGCAGGATGACGTAATCGATGTCGCCGGCCTTCACCCCGGCGAGCGGGCTCGCCACCCCTTCAAAGAGCCTGATCGGGCGGATATTGGCGTAGAGGTCGAGCTCGAAACGGAGCCTCAGCGTGAAGTCGAGGCCCGCTTCCGTGCCGTCCGGATAGACCACGCCCGGCAAGCCGCCGGCGCCGTGCAGGATCGCATCCGCCGCCCGGCACGCCTCGAAGGTCGGCTGGGGAAAGCTCTGCCCGGTCTTCAGGAAATGCTCGGCGCCGGCCGGATATTCCGTGAAGCGCAAGGGGCAGTCCGGCCCGAGCGCTGCCTTCACCACCTCAACGGCCGCGGCGCAGACCTCGGGGCCGATGCCGTCGCCATGCACGACCGCGATCTGGTAGACATCCTTCATCGCCAATCCCTCAGGAACCGCAAATATTCAGATGCACTTGCCGCCGTCGACATTCAGGTCGACGCCGGTGATCATGCTGGCTTCGTCGGAGCACAGGAACGCCGCGGCATTGCCCATGTCCTGCGGCGTCGACAGCCGGCCGATCGGAATGGTGGCGACGACGCGGGCGCGGTTTTCCTCGCCCGAGCCGATGAAGGTGGACAGGAGCGGCGTGTCGCCGGCAACCGGGTTGATCGCGTTGACGCGGATGCCGAACGGCGCGAGCTCAACCGCCATGGCGCGGGTGGCGGCGATCGCCCAACCCTTCGAGGCGTTGTACCAGGTGAGGTTCGGACGTGGCGAGACGCCGCCCGTGGAAGCGACATTCAGGATGGCGCCGGACTTGATCGATTTGAAATGCGGCACCACCGCGCGGGCGCCGTTAAAGATCGAGCGCATATTGACGTTGGCGATACGGTCGAACAGGCCTTCGTCCATCATCTCCAGCGGCAGCGGCGGCTGCGCGACGCCGGCGTTGTTGACGAGTATGTCGAGCCCGCCGAAGGCCGAGCGCGCCAGGTCGGCGGCCGCCGTAAAACTCTCCAGCGTCGAGACGTCGCCCGTGATCGGCCGCACCCTGTCGCCGGCTTCGCGTGCGACGCGGGCAGCCGCAGCTTCGTCGCGATCCATCAGCACGACCGACGCGCCTTCCTCGACGAATTTCTTGACGATGCCTTCGCCAAATCCAGATCCGCCGCCGGTGATGATGGCGACCTTGCCAGCAAGTCTCATATCTGTTCCTCCGTTGCCGGCAACATCGGGGAAGACGCGCGCGTTGCACAGTCCGATTATCTGAACGCCCTTTTAGCTTTCCTTGTTTGAGGTCGCCCGAGGCGGGAGTAATAGTCGCCTCGGAATTCGTGAGGAGGAGACGATGACGCTGAACTTCGACCCGAGGGTGAAGGCCACGACGCTCTACCATGGCGAATTCCGGCCGATGTTCATCAGCGGCAAGTGGGTCGCGGCGCAGTCCGGCGAGGTGATGCAGGCCCTGAACCCGGCCACCGGCGAGGTGCTGGCGACCGTGCCGCGCGGCGGAGCCGCCGATATCGACGCGGCGGTGGCCGCGGCGCGGGCCGCGTTCGAGGGGCCCTGGTCGAAATTCTCGCCCTACGAGCGGCAATGCGTGCTGCTCAGGATCGCCGACCTTTTCGAAAGACATTGGGAAGAGCTCAGCGTCTCCGACACGCTCGACATGGGATTGCCGATCACGCGCACGCTGGCCAACCGGCGCCGCGTCATCGGCATGCTGCGCTTCTATGGCGGCATGGCGACCGCTTTGCATGGCGAGGCGATCGACAATTCCATCCCCGGCGAGATCGTAACCTTCACCCGGCGCGAGCCGGTCGGCGTCGTCGGCGCGATCATTCCCTGGAATGCGCCGACCGCAGCCTCGGTCTGGAAGATCGCGCCGGCCCTCGCCACCGGCTGCACCATCGTGCTGAAGCCGTCTGAGGATGCGTCGCTGACGCCGCTTCTGATCGCGAAGCTGATGCAGGAAGCCGGCGTCCCCGACGGCGTCGTCAACATTGTCACCGGAACCGGCGCCGAGGCCGGCGCGCGGCTGGCCGAGCACCCGGATGTCAATAAGATCGTCTTCACCGGCTCGACGCTGACCGGCCAGGCGATCGCCCGCGCCGGCGTCGCCAATCTCAAGCGCGTTTCGCTGGAGCTCGGCGGCAAGTCGCCGATCATCGTCTGCCGCGACGCCGATATCGACAAGGCCGTGCCGGTCGCGGCAATGGCGGTGTTCGTGCATTCCGGCCAGATCTGCATCGCCGGCTCGCGCCTGTTCGTGGCGCGCGAGATCCATGACGAGTTCGTGCGCCGGGTCGCGGAGTTCGCCGGCAAGCTGCGCATCGGCCACGGCATCGAGGCGGAGACGGAAATCGGCCCGCTGATCAATGCAAGGCAGGCCGGCAAGGTGGAAGGCTTTATCAAGGCCGGCAGCGACGAAGGCGCCAAGCTGGTCGCCGGCGGCTCAAGGCTGACGGGTGCGCTCTATGACGGTGGCAACTTCATCGCGCCGACCGTCTTCGGCGCAGTCTCCGACAAGATGACCATCGCGCGCGAAGAGATCTTCGGTCCGGTCATTTCGGCGATGCCCTTCGACACGCTGGACGAGGCCGTCGCGCGCGCCAACGCCACGCCCTACGGCCTGGCGGCCGGCATCTTCACCACCCATCTCGGCACCGCGCACAAGCTCGCGCGCCGCGTCAAGGCCGGCTCGGTCTGGGTCAACATGTACCACGCCATCGATCCGGCCGTGCCGTTCGGCGGTATGAAGATGTCGGGCTACGGCCGCGAAGGCGGCGTCGAGCATCTGCATGAATATCTGGAGACCAAAGCGGTCTGGATCCAGACGGATTGATATTCAGGTGAGGCCGGCCTGCGAATGGCGGCGTTCTGTGCAGGCGCACGTAGCTTCGTCATCCTAGGGCGAAGCAAGGAGCGAAGCGACGCGCGCAGACCCTAGGATCCATTCCGTTGCCTCGAAGCGTCGCAACGATGCAGAAGGCTCACCACCCCGTTCCGCGGAAAAGCTCAAACCAATTTGGATTTGTTTTCTCAATAAGGTCAATCTTCCACTGCCTTAGCCAGCGCTTCAGCGATTTCTCCCGCTGAATAGCATCGGTGATATCGAAGTATTCCTCATACCAGACTAGCCGCTGCACGCCGTAGCGACTGGTGAACTGTGACCCTTGCCCGGACTTGTGTTCGGGCATGCGGCGGCCAAGATCATTGGTGACGCCGATATAGATCGTGCCACGCTTCTTACTTGAGGTCATGTAGACATAACCGGTCATAGATGGATGTTAGCTGTCAAATTGAGCCTCTACCATTCTGGACCGCTGTGTTCTTCGACTGACGTTACGGAATGGATCCTAGGGTCTGCGCGCGTCGCTTCGCTCCTTGCTTCGCCCTAGGATGACGAAGGAAAGAGCGTTTGCCCCAATCTGCGAAGCGCTCCAGCAGATCAGCCCGCCAGCTCGCGCAGGTTGGTGCGGATAAGGTTCATCAACTGTTCGGAAAACGAGTGGTGCACATAGCCGCGCGCGGTGATGATGCCGACGGCGCGGTGCGCGTCGCGATGGTCGATCGGCACCACCCGCATGCGCTCGTCGTTGCGTGAGATGGCGATGCCGGGCACGACGCAGACGCCCAGCCCCGACGACACCAGCGCCACCGCCGTCTGCGCGCTTTCGACTTCGTATTGCGGCTTGAGCTCGATCCCTTCCGCCGCCGTCAGCCGGTCGAGCAGGCCGCGCACCGCTGTCTTGCGGTTGAGCAGGATCAGTGGGAAGCGTTTCAGGTCTGACAGAGGCAGCTTCTTTTCGCCGCCATAGGTCTCCGTCGGAATGCAGGCCATCAGCGGATCGTCGAGGATCGACTCGAACTGGAAGTCGTTGAGGTTCGGCAGTTCGGGGCCGATGTAGAACTCGACCTCCTGCTGCTGCAACAGCGCAAGTGCACCCTGCGGCGGGGTCTCGATGACCTCGACGATCGAGCGCGGATAACGCAGCTTGAATGTCGCCAGAATGTCGCCCAGGCGGCTCGCCGCAAGTGTCGGCGCGCAGGCGATCTGCACCTTGCCCTTGCGGCGCGCGGCGATCTCGGTCAGCCGGTCGAGGCTGGTCTGCACCTGCGACATTGCATTGGCGATCTCCTCGAACAGCACCTGGCCTTCCGGCGTCAGGCTGGCGCGCTGCGCCGTGCGGATGAACAGCGAGATGCCGATCTGCTCCTCGAGGTCGCGTATCTGCATGGAGACGGCCGACGGCGAGCGGTTGCTCTCTTCGGCCGCACGCCGGAAGCTGCCGTTTTCCGCGGCAAGCAGAAACGTCTGCAGAAGTTTGAGGTTGATGCTGGACATGTCCGCTCGGGCAGGTGATCTGAGCCTCCTGACCTATTCAGACGCGGAAGTGATTGCAAGGCAATAGGCCGGCTCAGGCGCCGGTCCTGGTTTAGCCAACAAATTTATTTCCCGGTCAGTGGACAGCGGCGAACATGACGCGTTCCTCAGTTGCGTCAGACAGCATCATCTCCTCGACCACGCGGCCGCGCTTGACCACCAGGATGCGATCGGAAACCGCAAGGATTTCCGGCAGATAGGACGAGATGACGACGACGGCCATGCCCTGGTCGGCAAGGTCGCTGATGAGCTGATGGATCTCGACGATCGCACCGACATCGACGCCGCGCGTCGGCTCGTCGAAGATCACCAGCTTGGGCCTTTGGATCAGCGATTTGGCGATCACGACCTTTTGCTGGTTGCCGCCGGAGAGCTCGATCATCCTGGCGCGGTCGCTGATCTGCTTCAGCCTCAGACGCTCGCCCCATTGCTTGGCGAGTTCCCTGGCGCGCGCCAGGGACACGATCGACACCGGGTTGGACTTGTCCGTCAGTTCGCCGATCTGAAGGTTCTCGCCCGCCGTCATGGTTTCGAAGAAACCGTCGGACTTGCGGTCCTCCGTCACATAGACGATGCCGTCGCGCACCGCTGGCCGGGGCACGCGATAGCGCACCGACTTGCCGAGCAGGCGGATTTCGCCGCCATGAAAGATGTTGCGCTTCAGCAGCCCGGCGACGACCTTGGCCATTTCGGTGCGGCCGGCGCCGACCAGTCCGAACATACCGGTGACCTGGCCCGAGAACACCGAGAAGGACGAGTTGCGCACAAGGCCGGCGCAGGAGAGGTTCTCGACCGAAAGCACCTTGTCGCCATAGGGCCGCGCAGTGCGCTTGACCTCGCCATGCAGCGTTTCGGTGAGCGTGCGGCCGACCATGGCCTGAACGATGGAGGCTCGGGTGAAGCCCTTGGCCTCCCCCGAAGCCACAATCTCGCCGTCGCGCATGACGGTGATGCGGTCGGCGACGGCGAGCGCCTCTTCGAGCGCATGGGTGATGAAGATGATGGCGATGCCTTCCTTCACCAGACGCTGCAACAAGTTGAAGAAATGGCGTTTCTCTTCCGGCGTCAGCGTCGCGGTCGGCTCGTCGAAGATGATGACGCGCGCCTTGTGATGGACGGCGCGCGCGATCTCCACCATCTGCTTGTGCGCGGCGCCCAGCGTGCTCACCTGCGCGGTCGGGTCGACTTGGAACCCCATGCCGGCAAGGAATTGCCGCGCCTGGATGTAGAGGCCGCGCAGCCGGTTGAACATCTTCTCCTCGCCGAGATAGAGGTTCTGCGCCACCGTCATGGCCGGCACCAGGTTGGTCTCCTGGAACACCATGGCGATTCCGGCGCGCAGCGCTTCGGCGGGGGTAGAGAAGGACACCTCCTTGCCGTCGAAGAACAGCTTGCCCTCGGTCAGCTTGAACACGCCCGCCATGACCTTGGTCAGCGTCGATTTGCCGGCGCCGTTTTCGCCCAGCAGCGCGTGGATCTCACCCTTGCGCAGGTCGAAATTGACGTTCTTGAACGCCGGGATGCGCGAGAACGCCTTGGTCGCGTCCTTCAGTTCGATGATGTTGGCGTACGACATCGCTTAACCTCGCTTGCCGCCGGCGGCCCTGGCCAGGCGCACGATCCTCGATCCGCCGCGCGAGGCGACGAGCAGGTCGTCGTCAACCTCGCAGGCGCTGAGAGTGCCATGCACCGTGCCGTCGGCGCGCGAGTGGAAGCTCGACAGCGGCTTCATGTTGTGGTCGCAATGGACCACCAGCCCGTAGGATCTGGTGACCGCGTAAGGTTTGAGCACATTCATCTGCTTGAGCTGGCTGCCCTGCATCGGCTCGCGATAGTCGCGCCATGAGCAGAGCGACGGTGCCATCCAATAGTCCTCCGGCACCTCCGCCAGCATGCGCTTGCGGTAGGCCTCCTCGCGCAGGATGAACTCCACCAGCTGGTTGCGCACGGAATAGAAGGTCAGCCAGTAGCCGGCGTTGAAGGCGGGTGCGATGCGCGCCGGATAGGCCGGCAGATGGTCCAGCACCGGCAATGTCGCCTTGCTGGCGAGGTCGATCGCCAGCACGCGATGGCGCCAGGCTTCGGTGACGTAGACGCGGTTCGAACCCGTCGTGGCGATGCCGGCCGGCCAGGCAAGGCCGTCGCGGATCAGCTCCAGCCGGCCGCTTTTCAGGTCGAGCCGCCAGACCGAGCCGGAGGCGTTCTTCTGCATCAGGTCGCGGCGCCAGGCGCTCGCCGGCAGGGAGGCCGAGCCGTTGGCCACCAGCAGAGTGTTGCTGTCGAGGAAGGTGAGAGCGGTGACGCAGGACAGGCTGCGGTCCTCGTCGCCTGTCGCCTCGCGCCCGTCATGCAGGCCGCCGCGGATGACGACGCCCTTGCCGTCGATGGCCAAAGCGGTCATGCCGCGGGCATGGGCGAGCGCGGTGATCTCGCCCGGAAATTCTTGCAGGACCTCGGCCTTGCCGTCGGCGCCGAAACGCATCAGCAGGTTCGCGCTGCTCGCCAGCATGCCCTTTTCAGTCCGCACCAGATTGTCGGCGTCAACGAGGCCGGCAAAAGTCTCTGCCTCTTCCAGTTCCTGGTTGGGCAGCAGCGGCCCGTCGAGCGTCGGTACCGTCACCGCCCAGTCGCCACGGCCAAGGAAGCGATCGAAAAGCCGGCTGACGGCGCTCATGGCTTTTTGCCCCAGTAGGAATCCGAGCTGAACCAGTTGGGGTCGACCCCCTTCAGCGGAAGGGTGCCCATGCGGTTGTTGAAGATGCCGCAGAGATAGAGGACGCCCTTGTGCTCGCGCATCGAGGTGATCATCGGATGCTTCTCGCCGGCCTGGTCCCATAGGCTTTCGAGGATCTGGCCCTTCTCGTCGAAGCGCAGCACGCAGCCGGTGTTGAGATTGGGCATCAGCCAGGCGTCTTCCGACACGCGCCGCGCCATGCGGCGGCGGAAGCCGGGCATTTCCAGCGACAGGTCGAGCGCCGGCGTGCGCATGCCCATCAGCGCCAGCCAATAGGTGCCGTCGGAGGCTCGGTTGATATTGTCGGGATAGCCGGGCAGCCCCTCGATGACGCGCTCGACCTTGCCCTTCTTCGGACCGTCGAAATAGTAGCGGCTGATGCGGCAGGCCCAGCTTTCGGCGAACAACACCGACTGGCCGTCGAAGGCGGTGCAGATGCCATTCGGGAAGACCAGGTTCGACAGCAGCGTGCGCGTCGAGCCGGAGTTGGGATCGTGGACGATGATGCGCCCGTTGCCGCGGCTCTCCAGCGCGTCCGCATACCAGTCGTGCATCTCGAAACGCACCGTGGCCTCGGAAAAGACGATGCGGCCGTCAGGGAGGATGTCGCAGTCGTCGGCAAGCTTCATGGTCGAGTCGTCGACCACCGATGTCAGCGAACGGTTGGTCTCGGCGGTGAGCAGCTTCACCTCGCCCGCTGGCGAAACCTGGTAGAGGCCCATGCCGGCGACGCAGATGACCAGATTGTCGTCGCGGTCGAAGGCCATGCCGAGCGGCGAGCCGCCTATATGGGCGAAGACTTCGCTCTCGGTGTAGTGCGGCGGCTGGAAGCGCAATATGTCGCCTTGCCGGCTGCCGGTATAGAGGCGGTCCTGCCGGTCAAAGATCACATCTTCGGCGCCGTCGAGGAAGCCGAGGCCGATGACGCCGACAACCTTCAGCCGGTCGTTCACGGCCATCGGCGCGCCGGGCGCCGTCGAGATCGCCTGCGGCATCTTGGCGAAGGTCGGCGAGATGTAGACGCTGCGCAGGATCTTGTGGCGGTTCTTCACCCAGCGCACGTCGAGCATGACCGAGAGTAGCAGCACGACGCCGAGGATCAGATAATTGACCGGGCCGGGCACGGCGAGCGCAAGCAGGCTGTTCGACAGGACGAGCACGAAGAGCGTGCCCATCAGCGCCTTGGCGACCGAGCCGCGCCCGCCGCCAAGCGAGATGCCGCCGAGCACCGTCGCGGTCAGCACCTGCAATTCGAGACCGGTGCCGATGTCGGAAGCAGCACTTCCGATGCGGGCCGAGAAGAAGAAACCGGAGAGCGCGACCAGCACCGAACAGAGAACATAGGCGCTGAACAGGGTGAAGCGCACATTGATGCCGGCATTGTAGGCGGAACGGCGCGCGCCGCCGACCGCGAACAGACGCCAGCCGTAGCGGGCGCGCGACAGCACCAGGTGGATCGCGATCGCGATGACCACGAAGACCGCGAAGGACGTTGGAACGCCCCAGACCGTTCCGAAGCCGAGAAAATCATAGGTCGGCGAATCCGGCCCGCTGGTGACGATCGCCGTCGAGACATGCGGGAAGACGATGTCGAAGGTGGAGCGGTAGATGATGAGCGTGACCAGCGTGGTGAGAAACGCCCGCATGCGTAGGAAGCCAACCAGGAAGCCGTTTATGGCGCCGCAGGCGACGCCGAGACCCAGGCAGGCCAGCAGGCCGGTTCCGAAACTCCACTGCTCGACATTCATGCCGTAGAGCGTGACGAGCACCGCCAGCGCGAAGGTCGAGCCGACCGAGAGATCGATGCCGCCCGACACCATCACGATGGTCATGCCGAGCACGACCAGGCCAAGCTCGGCGGTCTGGCCGCTGAGATTGGTCAGCGTCGTCACATCGAAGAAGCCCGGTACGATCGAGCCGAAGATCGCGCACAGGATGACCAGCGCGGTGAAGGGGATGACGCTGTCGATCCACTTCTTGGTCAGGATCTCCCCGACCACATGGTCGGGGAGCAGGCGGTAGCGCCAGCGCACAAGGCTTTCGGCCATGCTCATCGAAAAGTCCGCTTACTTGATGTCTTCAGGCTTCCAGCAGTTGCGGCCGGTCGCATTGGTCTTGTCGACGCGAGTGATCGGGCCGAAGAAGATGGTCTTCTCGCTGCCGGCCTTGCGATCAGGGTGCTGCAGCAGTTCGGAAATCTGCTGCGCGGCGATTTCGCCCTGCGTCGGCGCATTGAAGTTGAAGATCACGTCGAGCAGCCCGTTCTTGATGCTCTCGCAGCCGGTGGCGGCGCCAGCGCCATTGGTGACGATGGTCACCTGGTCCTGCTTGCCGGCAGCCGCGACGGCAGCGCCTGCGCCGACTTCGGCATTGTCCCAGATGCCCATGATGCCGCAGAGATCGGGGTGCTGCTGCAGCACAGTCTCGGTGATCTGGCGGGCCTTTTCGCTGATATAGTCGGCCGGCTGGTCGGAGACGAGCTGCAACTCGGGATTGGCCTTCAGCACCTCGTCGATGCCGGTGCGCATATAGATGTTGGCGGCGCCCGTCTGCACGCCGGCAAGCCAGACCACCTTGTGCGAGACGGCGTTCGGCCCGGTGCAATGCTTGGCGAGCTCGCCCATCTCCAGGCGGCCCATCTCGATCCAGTCATTGCCGACATAGGAGTCGGTCTGGGTCGCCGACTGCATGTTGACCTGCAGCACCTTGATGCCGGCGGCCTGCGCCTGCTTCAAGAGGCGCGCATAGGTCTGCACGTCCGGGTTCTGCACAATGATCAGGTCCGGCTTCTCGGCGATGGCGCCCTGCATGGCGCGAATGCCGGCATTGGTGTCGCCGTTGGGATCGCGCACCTCGAGGGTGAAGCCATAGCGGGCGGCGTGGCGCTGCCACACCATCACCCAGGCCTGGTTGAGGTCCATGCCCTGCGAGATCGGCACGAAGATAACCTTCTTGCCCTTGACGCCGTCGATATAGGCGGCCCGGCCGACCTGGTCGGTTTCCTGTGCGCTCGCGACCTGCGCCGCGCCCAGCAGCGCGAGCGCGCCCAGGCCCGCCAACAGGCATTTCTTGAATATCTTCATCGGTTCCTCCCTGATTTGATGGTTCGGGTTCTTGTTTCAGATGTCGCCGCTCTGCGAGGTCTGCTCGTCGCGCGGATTGATGATGGCGTCGATGGCAAGCGCGCTGAGCAGGATCACGCTCTTGATCAGGTTCTGGCTGGTGTAGCTGAAGTTCAGGATCGTCATGCCGTTGGTCAGGATGCCGACCAGGATGGTGCCGGCGATGACATTGCGCACACCGCCCTGCCCGCCCGACAGGCCGATGCCGCCCAGCACCACCACCAGCAGCACGTCGTAGATCAGGCTCGAATTGTAGAGGCGCGTGTCGATGCCGGTGACGAGACCCGTCATGATGATGCCGGCGGTGAAGGCGATCAGCGCGCTGATGACATATTGCGTGACGATGATCGGGCGCGTCGGCAGGCCGGTGGTGCGGGCCGCGTTCGGATTGTCGCCGGTCGCGTAGACCAGCCGGCCGAAGCGCGTCCTGCGCAGGAAGAGGCCCATCAGAGCCGCCACGGCGCCAAAGATGACGACGGACATCGGAATGCCGAGCACGCTGCCATTGCCGACGAATTTCAGCCAGGCGATGTCCGGCGGGGCATAGAGCACGTCCGAGGCGAAGACGATGCGCCCGGAGCCGTAGACCGACGAGGCGATGGCCAACGTCGCAAAGATCGGCGGCACTTCCGCGATCGCCACCATGACTCCGGTGAACAGGCCTATGGCCGCGACCAGCACGGCGCCGCAGATCACGGCCAGCGTGAAATCGATGCCCCAGGTGGAGATCCAGATGCTGAAGGCGACGCCGACGACCATCACCGCCACCATGGTGAGGTCGATGCCGCGGCCGACGACGACGAAGCCCATGCCGACGGCAAGCGTGCCGAGGATCGACACGTTCTTGAGTATGGCGATGATGTTGCCCTGGCTCAGGAAATTGTTGAGCGTCGCCGAGAACACGACGAACAGCGCGATCGAGATCGCAACGACGACGACTTCCTGCGACGCCTTGAAGCCAAGGCGCCTGTCGTCCGATTTGCCCGAACCAGGCATTTTCTTCCTCCCAGGCAGCCTGTGGTCGGCGCCTTTGTCAGGCGATCAGCTGCTCCGGAATCCTCCCAAGAAACCCAGCCGTTCGCCTGGCTGGGACAATTACGGCTGGAGCGTCGGCGGACAATTTCGTTTTTCTGATGCGCTGTGCAGTTTGCCCGGGCGTCTCAGCTCCGTGGCGGTTCGCCGGCATAGGCGCGGGCGATAAGGGCCCGGATCGGTTCCCGCTCCAGCGCGCGCGGGTTCCAGTAGGGATTGGCCAGCGCGCGGTCCGTCGCGATGTCGATTCCCTCGGGCGGCATGCCTATCTCCGACAAAGCGTGCTTGGCGCCGATCCGGCCGGCGAGATCGTAGAGAGTCTGCGCCGGGTCGTTCGTCTTCAGGACGGCCCGCAAGGTTTCCATGGCGGCCGGAACGGCAGGCGCGTTATAGGCCAGCGCATGCGGCAGCACGATCGCATGGGTCTCGGCATGCGGCAGGTCGAAACTGCCGCCGAGCGTGTGGCAAAGCTTGTGGTGCAGCGCCATGCCGACGGAGCCGAGACAGATGCCACAGAGCCAGGCGCCGTAAAGCGCCTCGGAGCGCGCGTCGCGGTCATGCGGGTTCCCGGCAATGACCGGCAGGGCGCTCACCAACGCGCCGATGGCCTCTGCGGCCATCAGGTCTATCACCGGGTTGCTTTCCCTGGCATAGAGCGCCTCGACGGCATGGGCGATGGCGTTCATGCCGCTTGTTCCCGACAGGGAAGCGGGAAGCGTCATCGTCAGGTCGACGTCGTAGATCACCACTTCCGGTAGCACCCTCGGGCTCGACTGGGTGACTTTCACGCCATCCTTGGTCTCGCCGAGGATCGGCGTCATTTCCGAACCGGCATAGGTCGTCGGCGCCACGATCTGCGGCAGGTCGGTGCGCAAGGCGATCGCCTTGGCGAGGCCGGTCGTGGAGCCGCCGCCGATCGCGACCAGCCCGTCGGCCTTAAGCTCCGCCACGACCCGCAGCGCGTCCTCGGTCACGGACACCGGCGTGTGCATCATCGCCCCCGCATAGACGCCGGCTGCCGTGCCGCCGAGCGACCCGGCGAGACGCCGGGCATCGGCCTCCCGCGGCGGTGTCGTAAGCACGAGCACGCGTTTCAGCCCCAGCCGGTCGATCTCCTCCGGGAGCCTGGCGATCGTGCCCGATCCGAAGACGACGCGTGCCGGCTGGGCGTTGTAGACGAAGCTTTTCATGTGAGCCTCTCCCGTCAGCCGCGACTGTATGCCGTGGCATGAAAATTAGCGACGGAGAGGCGCGCGTGTAAGTGCGCTAGCCGACGATATTCGGCAGCCGTAATCTATTCGCCGTTGGGAGCTGGCATCAGCCGATCGCGCCGCGCCATCGGCGCGGCCGAAGATCGCGGTGGCGTTAGGCGATCCTCTGCTCGAACTGCATCACGCTCGCGCTCTTGCGCAATCCGGTCGCGACGACCGACACACGGAACTTTCCGGCCAGGGACTGATCGAAGATGGCGCCGACGATGATGTCGGCATCGGCGTCGACCTCCTCGCGTATCCGCGTCGCCGCTTCATCGACCTCGAACAGCGTCATGTCCATGCCGCCGCTGATCGACACCAGCAGCCCCCTGGCGCCCGTCATGGAGGCTTCGTCCAGCAGCGGATTGGCGATCGCAGCTTCGGCCGCCGTCCTTGCACGCCCCTCTCCTGAGGCCTCGCCGGTTCCCATCATCGCCGGGCCCATGTCGCGCATCACCGACTTCACGTCGGCGAAATCGAGATTGATCAGGCCTTCCTTGACGATGAGGTCCGTGATGCAGCCGACGCCCGCGTAGAGAACGCGGTCCGCCATGGCGAAGGCGTCGGCGAATGTGGTCCTGGCGTCGGCGACCCTGAACAGGTTCTGGTTCGGGATGACGATCACGGTGTCGGCGCTCTCGCGCAGCCGCTCGATGCCTTCCTCGGCCGCCTGGGTCCGGCGCTTGCCTTCGAACGTGAAAGGCTTGGTGACGACGGCGACCGTCAAAATGCCGGCGTCGCGCGCGGCACGCGCAATCACCGGCGCGGCGCCCGTGCCCGTGCCGCCGCCCATGCCGGCGGTGATGAAACACATATGCGTTCCCGCCAGATGATCCATGATCTCGTCGATGGATTCCTCCGCGGCCGCACTTCCAACCTGCGGCAGCGATCCGGCGCCCAGCCCCTCGGTGACATGCGCGCCCAACTGAATCAGCCTCGACGATTTCGACATGGTGAGCGCCTGGGCGTCGGTGTTGGCGACGACGAACTCGACGCCCTGCAAGCCTTCGGCGATCATGTTGTTGACGGCGTTTCCGCCGGCGCCGCCGACCCCGACGACGGTGATCTTGGGTCTCATCTCCAGGATTTCCGGCTTGGCGGTCATTTCTTCATCTTTCTGCGAAAGCACCCGCTGCTCCGCCGCACAGCGATGCGAAACCGGAGCGACGAGCACACGAATCAGGTGATCCCCACCAAGCGCAGGGAATCAGAGCGGGCGCCTCCCTGCAAGGTCCGCCGAGCATATGCAGCGCGATGCCCTGCGTTCGAACAGAAAGGTTCCGGGTACCCGAGTGCTCCAAGACGACGCCGTTGCAGGAAGTTCTATTGCTTCACCGAGGTCGAGGTGCCCCAGGTGTCCGACAGCACATAGCCTTGCGGATAGGGATCCGTTGGATCGAGATAGTAGTTATGCTCGCCGGTGATCCAGGCACGGCCGGTGATCTCGGGAACGATCGCCTTGCGTCCGGCGATTTCGGTGAGGTCCACAATTCTGCCGGTGAAGCGCGAGCCAATGATCGATTCATGGATCAGAACGTCGCCGACGCGCATCAGGCCCCGCGCGTGCAGCACGGCCATGCGGGCCGATGTGCCGGTTCCCGTCGGACTGCGGTCCGAGCGCCCGGGCGAGACGATGCAGGTGTTGCGTGTGACCTTGCCCGGCCCCTGGAACGGCATGGCGAACTGCACGATCGACACGCCGCGCACATTGTCGAACTCAGGATGGACGACATTGAGCTGCTCGCGCGCGGCGTGGCGGACCTTCTCGCCGGCCACAGCAATCTCCCGGGCCTCGTCAGGCGTGACCGAGAAGCCCAGCGCGGCCGCGTCGACGATCGCGTAGAACATCCCGCCATAGGCGATATCGACCTTCAGAGTTCCCAGCCCCTCGACTTCGATATTCGCGTCGAGGCGTTCGGCGAAGGCGGGGGCGTTGCGGAAGGTGATCGACAGGCATTTGCCGTCGCGGCATTCGGCGCGCACCTCGATGACGCCGCCCGGCATATCCAGCTTGAAGCGCGTCTCCGGCTCCTGCATCGGCACCATCCCGGTCTCGAGCAGCACGGTGGCGACGCAGATCGTGTTGGAGCCGGACATCGGCGGGTACTCCGTCGGCTCCATGATGATGGCCCCCGCGGCGCAATCCTCGCGCGTCGATGGCACCAGGAGATTGACATGCCGGGCCACGCTGCCGCGCGGTTCGCAGATCAGCATGCGCCTGATATGATCGTGATCGCGCTCCATCGTGATCATCTTTTCCATCATCGTGCGGCCGGGCGGCGGCAGCACGCCGCCGACGATGACATCGCCGATCTCCCCCTCGGCATGGCAGCCGACGACGCGGATGCTGGACTTGGTACGCATGGTTGCTCCCTGTGGCCGCGACTATCCGCTTGGCAAGCGGTTCTTTGCGGGACAAACTGGCCAATGTGCGTGCCAGCCTCAAGGAGAATCCGAAATGACCGCCAATGTTTTTTCCGGCTGCATGCCGGCGCTGATGACGCCCTGCACCAATGACCGGCTTCCCGACTTCGACGCGCTGGTGCGTAAAGGTAAGGAACTGATCGCCGCCGGCATGTCGGCCGTGGTCTATTGCGGCTCGATGGGCGACTGGCCATTGCTGACCGACGCGCAGCGCATGCAAGGTGTCGAGCGACTGGTGAAGGCCGGCGTCCCGGTGATCGTCGGCACCGGCGCGGTCAACACAGCCAGCGCCGTGGCCCACGCCGCGCATGCCCAGAAGGTCGGCGCGCGCGGCCTGATGGTGATCCCGCGCGTTCTGTCGCGCGGCCCGTCGGTCACCGCGCAGCGCCACCATTTCAAGGCGATCCTTGCTGCCGCCCCCGACCTGCCCGCTGTCATCTACAACAGCCCCTATTACGGCTTTGCCACGCGCGCGGATCTGTTCTTCGCGCTGCGGGCCGAGCATCCGAACCTGGTCGGCTTCAAGGAGTTCGGCGGCCCGTCGGATCTGCGCTACGCGGCCGAAAACATCACCAGCCGCGACGACGAGGTCGCGCTGATGATCGGCGTCGACACCGCCGTCTTCCACGGTTTCGTCAATTGCGGTGCTTCGGGCGCCATCACCGGCATCGGCAACGTGCTGCCGAAGGAAGTGCTGCATCTGGTCGGCTTAAGCCAGGCGGCGGCGAAGGGCGACGCCGAGGCGCGCCGGCTGGCGCAGGAACTGGATGCCGCGCTCGCCGTGCTGTCCTCCTTCGACGAGGGGCCCGACCTGGTGCTTTATTTCAAGCACATGATGGTTCTGAAGGGTAATCCTGAATACAGGCTGCACTTCAACGAGACCGATGCTCTGATCGACAGCCAGCGCGGCTATGCCGAGGCACAGCTCAAGCTGTTCGACACCTGGTACGCCCAGTGGTCAAGGCAGCCCGTAATGGCACGCTACGCGGCCTGAGTTCGAGGACCTGAGGCCGCTCGACTTCGCCCTTCACCAGGATGAAGGGCGGATGGTCCGCGCCAGATGCGGCCTCAACACACAAACCGAGGGCTATCCGCCATCCGATTTGCGAAAGCTATGTTTTTGTTCGATCGGCCGGCATGAGCCCTCCCTTGCGCGCCGAAAGCATTGTATTCCTTTGCTTTGTGGCCTTGAAAATCGCGCAGGCGGCGTGGAACGTTTCAAACGCCGCACCGGCTTTCGAAAGTGTATCTTTCCTTTTTGCTGGTTTTCTTGGTTTTGCGGCGCCGGCCCGCGCCGCACATTGAAAGCCAGGCAAATGGGGAAGCTCAGGTGACGACAGCCTTCATCACAGGTGCGACGAGCGGCATAGGACGCGCGATCGCAATCGCCTTGAGCGATGCCAGCTACGAGGTCTATGCGGTCGGCCGCA
Organism: Mesorhizobium sp. M2E.F.Ca.ET.219.01.1.1; assembly: GCF_004016445.2. Taxonomy (GTDB): domain Bacteria; phylum Pseudomonadota; class Alphaproteobacteria; order Rhizobiales; family Rhizobiaceae; genus Mesorhizobium. Next base: position 1,050,589 of record NZ_SADT02000001.1, on the reverse strand, counting down.
GCCAGGCGGCGCTGAAAGAACTGCAGGCCGAACGTCCGGGCATCATGCCGATCGCTGTCGACGTCACCGATCGCGAGGCGCTGGAGTCGGCGCTGGCGGATCTCACCATCGACGTCTTGATCAACAATGCCGGCATGATGCCGCCGCTCGGCAATTTCGCCGACATGAAGATCGCCGACATCGACGCCACGCTGGAGGTGAACCTCAGCGCCACAATCCTGCTCACCCGCCTCGTCGTCCCGCGGATGCGTGAGCGGCAGTCGGGGCATATCCTGTTCACAGGCTCGATCGCCGGCCACGCGGCATTTTCCAACATCGCCGTCTATTCGGCCACCAAGGCGGCGATCTCCGGCTTTGCCAGCGCGTTGCGCGCCGACCTCTCGCCATCCGGCATACGCGTCACCGAGATCGTCGCTGGCCGTGTCGAGACGCAGCTCTACAACGACATCCTCGACGCCAAGGCGCGCGCCGCCATGTACGCCAGCAAAGTGGTGCAGCCGGATGACGTGGCCAGGATGGTCGTCGCCGTGCTCGCGCTGCCGGCATGGGCCGACGTCACCCGTTTCGACATCATGCCGACATGGCCGACTTCGCCGAGCGGCACCAAGTAAGGAAACCAGGATGAAAGACCTTTCCGTTTTGATCGTCGGCGGAGGCGCCGGCCTCGGCGCCCTTCTCGCCAAGATGGCCGTCGACGCTGGCGCGGCAAAGATCGGCATCATCGACATCAATCAGGAAGCCGCCGAGGCCGCGCTCGGTCCGGCGAAGGCCAAGGGCCTGCCAACAGTGGCCGCGACTTGCGACATCCAGGTTGGCGCGCAGTGCCACGCCGCCTTCGATTCCATCGCGGCCGAGCTTGGGCGCGTCGACACGCTGATCAATTGCGCCGCCATCTATCCGCGCCGTCCGCTGCTCGAAATCACCGACGCCGATTGGGACGCCTCCAACGGCATCAACATCAAGGGCACCTACCACATGATGGTGGCCGCGGTTCGCCACATGCAGGCGCAGGAGCCGAAAGCCCAGGTGCGCGGCCGCATCGTCAATCTGACCTCGGTCGACGCCTTCAAGGCGCATCCCCAGAACGCCCATTATGCCGCGACCAAGGCAGCCGTCGTCAGCCTGACCCGGTCCTTCGCGCATCACGTCGCCAGGGACGGCATCCTGGTGAACTCCGTCGCGCCCGCCGGCATGGCCACCGAGAAGGCCAAGGCGCTCGGCTTCCTCGAGGAGCTGGCCAAGGCAAGCCCGCTCGGCCGCGGCGCCGAGCCGACCGAAATCGCCGAATGGGTGCTGATGACCGGCGGACCCAAGAACACCTACATGACCGGCGAAAACGTCATCGTTTCAGGAGGTTACATCTACGCATGAATCTATTTCGGCAGCCGATGGCTGCTGAAGTACGGTAGTGCACGATCGACGGAGTCTCGAACGAAAGGAGGCGGAATTCACCATGACCGGCAAGCTTCGCCTGCCCTCGCTCAACGCGCTGCGCGTCTTCCATGCCGTCGTGCAGCACAAAAGCTTCCGCCAGGCCGCCGACGAATTGCTGGTCACGCCGCAAGCGGTCGGACAGCAGATCAAGCTGCTTGAAGACACGTTGCAGGTCACACTCTTCAAGCGCAAGGGCCGCTCGATCGAACTGACCGAGTCGGCGATCCTTCTTTCGCATTACGTGAAGGCCGGCTTCGACGAATTTTCCGAAGGCGTTCGTCGCGTCACTAAGTCAAACCACCGCGACCGCATCAACCTCAACGCCAGTCCATACTTCGCCACGCACTACCTGCTGCCGAGGCTGTCGCTGTTCCGCGAGATCCTGCCTGGCGCCGATCTGCGCCTGACGACGATGGTCGACCTGCCCGACTTCGGTCGCGACGACATCGATATGACTGTCCAATGGGGCTACGGCCACTGGCCCGACTACGAGACCACGCTCCTGGTGCCGGACCCGAAGATCATCTGCTGCACGCCGGCGATCGGCGAGAAGATCAAGTCGGCGCGTGACCTGACGAAGTTCACGCTGCTCGACACCGTGAAGTCGAAGCGCCTGTGGCCGGACATATTGCGGCACCTTGGCGTCGAGCTATCCGACGGTGACCGCAGCATCAGCTTCGACGACGCGGCGACCATGCGTCGGGCGACCCTGCAAGGCATCGGCGTCGGCCTGGTTTCCGTCATTGACGCTGAGGAGGATTTCCGCTCCGGCGCGCTGGTCGCGCCGATCGGCCGCGACGCCATCACTGATATGAAGCCGGAGGAAGTGCCCGGTTTCTATCTCGTCGTCCCGCGCGGGCATCTGCGCGTGAAGGCGGTGGCCGCGCTGCACCGCTGGCTCGCCCAGGAGGATTGGCTGAGCGACCTCAAGCTCTCCTTGCCGAAACCGACCCCGCTTTCAGACTGACAAGCGGCTGCGAGACAAGCGTTCTGGCGCGCGAGACAATAAAGAAAAACTTTCGAATGAGCCGCATTTCTTGATTTCGCGCCGGCCCGCTGGAGTGCAGATATAAGCCGAAAGGCAAGTCTGTCCGCTTGCCGCCCAAATGCGCGACGCAGCATTCTCTTCCCGGAAGGCCAAGGCATGACCTCCAGATCAGACGACATCCGCCTCGGCGCGGACATCGGCGGCACCTTCACCGACATCGCGCTCGATGTCAGGGGAGAGATGTTCTCGACCAAGGTGCTGACCAATTATACCGCGCCCGAGCAGGCGATCCTCGACGGCATCGACGTCGTCATCCGCGACGCCGGCATTTCGGCGGCCGAGATCGGCATCATCATCCACGGCACGACGCTTGCCACCAATGCCCTGATCGAACGGCGCGGCGCCAGGACCGCCCTGGTCACGACGGACGGGTTTCGCGACGTGATCGAGATGCGCACGGAGAACCGCTTCGAGCAATATGATCTCAACCTGCAACTGCCGGCGCCGCTGATCCCGCGTGAGGACCGTTTTGCCGTCAAGGGCCGCATCGGCGCCGAGGGCCAGGAGTTGCAGCCGCTCGACGAAGCCGCCCTGGAGGAAATCGCCGACCGGATCGCGGCAGGCAATTTCGGCTCGGTGGCGATCGGCTTCATCCATGCTTACGCCAACCCGGACCACGAGCGCCGGGCGCGCGAAATCCTCTCCAGGAAACTCAGCATCCCGATCTCGATCAGCGCCGAGGTCTCGCCGCAGATGCGCGAGTTCGAACGCTTCAACACGGTCTCAGCCAACGCCTATGTGCAACCGCGGATGGCCGACTATCTCGCCCGCCTGCAGACGCGGCTGAAGGACATGGGCGCCGACTGCCCGGTCTTCATGATCCATTCCGGCGGCGGCCTGATCTCCGTGGAGACTGCTTCGGAATTCCCGGTGCGGCTGGTCGAGTCCGGCCCGGCCGGCGGCGCCATCTTCGCCGCCGATATCGCCCGGCGCTTCGGCCTGGAAAAAGTCGTTTCCTACGATATGGGCGGCACCACCGCCAAAATCTGCCTGATCGAGGATTTTGCGCCGCGCACGGCGCGGACCTTCGAGGTGGCGCGCACCTATCGCTTCTCGAAAGGCTCGGGCATGCCGATCTCCATTCCGGTGATCGAGATGATCGAGATCGGCGCCGGCGGCGGCTCCATCGCCTGGGTCGACGCCATGGGCCGCATCCAGACCGGACCGGAGAGCGCCGGCTCGGAGCCTGGCCCGGCCTGCTACGGCCGCGGCGGAAGACGCCCGGCGATCACCGACGCCGACCTCGTGCTCAGCAAGGTCGACCCCGACAATTTCGCCGGCGGCGCGATCAAGCTCGACAAGGCTGCATCCGAACAGGCGATCCTGCGCGATGTCGGCGAACGCCTGTCGCTCAACGCCCTCTCGACAGCCTTCGGCATCTGCGAGGTGGTGGACGAGAACATGGCCAACGCCGCCCGCGTCCATGCCGTCGAGAACGGCAAGAACATTTCCGACAATCTGATGATCGCCTTCGGCGGCGCCGCACCACTGCATGCGGCAAGGCTCTGCGAAAAGCTCGGTATCGACCAGTGCATCGTGCCGCGCGGCGCAGGCGTAGGCTCCGCGATCGGCTTTCTCAAGGCGCCGTTCGGCTACGAGGCGCTGGCGTCGAAGCTGACGCGCCTGTCGCGCTTCAAGTCCGCAGACGTGAATGCCCTGCTCGCCAACCTCAAAGCCTCCGCCGAGGGCTTCGTGCGCACCGGCGCCAGCGGCAGGATCGTTTGCGAGATCACCGCTTTCATGCGCTATGCCGGCCAGGGCTGGGAAATCCCCGTGCCGCTGGCGGACGAGCCGTTCGGCGACGATGCGGTGGCCAAGCTCAAAGACCTCTTCGAAGAGAACTACCAGCGCTTCTTCGGCCGCGCCATCCAGGGGCTCAACGGGCTGGAGATCGAGATCGTCACCTGGTCGGTGAAGGCGACGGATGTTCGTCCGGCCGTGACGCGGCATGAACTCACCACCGGCAGCAAGACGAGCGAACCGACAACGACCCGCGCAGTGTTCGATCCGGCGACCGGCGCGCCACAGACCTATGGCATCGTCGAACGCGACGCGCTTTTCGCCGGCGACAGGGTGGCAGGCCCTGCGGTCATCGTGGAGCGCGAGACATCGACCGTCGTCACCACCAGCTTCGACGCCGTTATACAGAGCGACGGCGCGATCCTCCTGATCCGCAAAGGCAGCCAGGCATGAGCGATATTGGCGAAATCCGCATGCAGGTCATGTGGAACCGGTTGATCTCGGTGGTCGAGGAGCAGGCGCTGACCTTGCTGCGCACCGCCTTCTCCACCTCGGTGCGCGAAGCCGGCGACCTGTCGGCCGGCGTGTTCGACCCGCGCGGCCAGATGCTCGCGCAGGCGGTCACCGGCACGCCGGGCCACGTCAACACCATGGCCGAGGCCGTGCTGCATTTCATGAACGCGATACCGCGCGAGGAGATGTTCGAGGGCGACACTTATGTCACCAACGATCCCTGGCTCGGCACCGGTCACCTGCACGACATCACCATGGTGTCGCCATCCTTCCTGAACGGCGAGCTCGTCGCCTTCTTCGCCTGCACGGCGCATGTCGTCGATGTCGGCGGCCGCGGTTTCGGCGCCGACGGCAAGTCGGTCTATGAGGAAGGCATCCAGATCCCGATCATGAAGTTCGCGGAAAAGGGCAAGGTCAACCTCGACCTCGTCCGCATCCTGCGCGCCAATGTCCGCGAGCCGAACCAGGTGGTCGGCGATTTCTACTCTTTGGCCGCCTGCAACGAGGTCGGCCACCGCCGCCTGATCGACATGATGAAGGAGACCAGCCTTGCCTCGCTCGACGGTCTCCGCGACTTCATCTTCTCGCGCACCCGCGACGCCATGCTCGAGCGCATCGAGGCGCTGCCCAAGGGAAGCTGGTCGAACGAGCTTATGACCGACGGTTACGACGAACCCGTGAAACTGGCGGCGACGGTCTCGGTCCGCGACGACCATGTCGAGGTCGACTTCACCGGCAGCGACCCGATGAGCCGCTGGGGCATCAACTGCCCGATCATCTACAGCAAGGCCTATGCCTGCTATGCGCTGAAATGCATGGTGGCGCCGGACATTCCGAACAACGCCGCCTCGCTCGCCTTCTTCACCGTGTCGTCGCCCATTAACGTCCTGAACGCGGTGCGACCAGCGCCGGTGGCGCTCAGGCACATTTTCGGCCACATGGTCCCCGATCTCGTGCTGGGCGCGTTCTCCAAGGCGTTGCCCGGGAAAATCCTCGCCGAAGGCGCCGGGGCCCTCTGGAACATCCACATTTCCGTGCGACCCGTCGCTGGCGGTTCCGGCCGCCGCGCCGAAGTGCTGATGTTCAACTCCGGCGGCATGGGCGCCCGACCAAATCTCGACGGCCTGTCGGCGACGGCCTTCCCGTCCGGCGTGCACACGATGCCGATCGAGGCGACCGAGCATACCGGCCCGATCGTCATCTGGCGCAAGGAGCTGCGGCCGGATTCCGGCGGCGACGGCGAATTCCGCGGCGGCCTGGGACAGGTCATCGAGATCGAGGCGACCGAAGGCCACGAATTCGATTTCTCGGCGATGTTCGACCGCGTCAACCATCCGGCGCATGGCCGCGAGGGCGGCAAGCCGGGCGTCGCCGGCGTCGTCAAGCTCGACGACGGCACCAGGATGCGCCCCAAAGGCTGGCAGCATGTGCCGGCAGGGCTTCGGCTGATCCTGGAACTGCCGGGTGGCGGCGGCTATGGCGATCCGGCCAGGCGCAGCGCCGCCGCACGAGCGAATGACCGATCCAAGGGTTACGTCACGGAGAACGACCGATGAGCTACGTTGCCTCGCGCCTGTCGACCGAGGCGATCGCGCGGATCAGCCGCCGTCGCGCAAGTGGAGTAAACGATGCCGCATTATGAACGTATCCTGATCACGGGCGCCGCCGGCCGGCTCGGTTCGCAGTTGCGCAAGGGGTTGGTGCCGCTCGCCAAGACGATCCGCCTGGCGGGCCGCGAGCCCTTCGGTGACCTTGCGCCCCACGAAGAGGAAGCGGTCTTCGATCTCGCCGACATGGAGGCGACGATCGCGGCCACCAAGGATTGCGATGCGATCGTGCATTTCGGGGGGGCGCCGCTCGAATGCGAGTGGCAGACCATTCTCGATTCCAGTATCCGCGGCTCCTACCACATCTATGAAGGCGCGCGGAAACACGGCGTGAAGCGCGTCATCTATGCGTCTTCGGTGCATGCCATCGGCTATCACGAGATCGAGGCGCATATCGGCGTCGACGCGCCGGTGCGCCCAGACAGCCTCTATGGCGTGTCGAAGAACTTCGTCGAAAGCCTCAGCCGGCTCTACTGGGACAAGTTCGGTATCGAGACCGTGTGCCTGCGCATCTTCTCGTCCTTCCCCGAGCCGGCCGACCGCCGCATGCTGTGGTCGTATCTCTCCTTCGCCGACTGCGTGCGCCTGGTCGAGGCGTCGCTGACCGCGCCGCGCGTCGGCCACACCATCTCCTTCGGCATCTCCGACAACAAGCTGAAGATGGTCGACAACAGCGGCGCCGACCATCTGGGCTTCATCCCGCAAGACAGCGCCGAGCCGTTCCGGGCCGCCATCGAGGCCAAGACCCCGGTGCCCGATCCGAAGACGCCGTCGGTGAAATATCTCGGCGGCTGGTTTTGCGAGCTCGGCCATCCGGACGACAAGCCGGCAGAATAGCGCGGCATTCAGCCAGCGGGGGGCAGGCTGTCCCGGATGAACCGGTGCCAGGCGCCCCCAAGCACAAGGGATCTTCCCGTCTCGTCGAAGCCCGCCGCGAGAAGGCCCTGCGAAAGCCCGGGAAAATCGAGGTTCGATCCGAACCAGGACGGCTGAGCCGGGAAGCTTGCAGCGGCCTGGACCTCGCGGGTCCAGCGGCCCTCGCGCATCCAGCGCAGGACGCTGTCGGGCTGGTTCTGGCAGAGATCCGACCCGATGCCGAGATGCTCCGCTCCCATGATTTCAGCCGCTTCCCTGGCCATCTTGCCAAATTGATCGAGTGTCGTGTCCGAGCCGTTCGGAAGATGCAGCGGATAAAGCGAGAGGCCGAGCAGCCCTTCCTTTTCGCGCAGTGCCTGCAAGACGCCCTTGGACACATTGCGATTGCTGTCGCGGAGCCAGCGCGGGTTGGCGTGGCTGATGACCACCGGACGCTCTGAGAGCGCGATCGCCTCCAGCGCGGTCCGCCCGCCCGCATGCGACAGATCGATGATCATGCCGAGCCGGTTCATCTCGGCGATCGCCTCGCGCCCCATCCGCGTCACGCCGCTGTCCTCCTTTTCCATCCAGCCGCAGCCGAGCAGGGACTGATTGTTGTAGGTGAGCTGCATGAAGCGGATGCCGAGATCGTAGAGCATTTCGATCAGGCCGATGTCGTCTTCTATCGGCAGCGGGTTTTGCAGCCCGAGGAAGATCGCCGTCCGGTTCGTGGCCCGCGCCTGCTCGATGTCGCCGGCGTCGCGCGCCAGAAGGATCAGGTCCTCATTGTCGCGGAAGCGGGTACGCCAATCCACTAGATGCCGCACCGTCTCGCGAAAACCTTCGTGGTAGCCGACCGTGGCATGGACGGCGGTCAGCCCGGCCCGGCGCATCTCCTCGAAGATTTCCCGCGACCAGTTGCAGTATTGCAGCCCGTCGATGAGCACTTGCGGCGCGTCGCTGGTCATTCGGCCGCGCCCGCGTGGATGTAGGACGTCTTGACCTGGGTGTAGAACTCGACCGCCGAACGTCCCTGCTCGCGCGGGCCGTAGCTCGAGGCGCGGACGCCGCCGAACCGCACGTGATAGTCGGTGCCGGCGGTCGCAAGGTTGATCATGACGCAGCCGGAGCGCGAGGCATGGCGGAATTTCGTCGCGCGCGCCAGCGAGCGCGTGGCGATGCCGGCCGTCAGCCCATAGGGCGTATCGTTGGCAAGGAAGATCGCCTCGTCGAGATCGTCGGCTGTCATCACGCAGGTGATCGGCGCGAACATCTCCTCCTGGTTGATGCGCATGCGCGAGCGGCCGTTGAGGAAGACGGCGGGCGCCATGTAGTGGCCGCGATGCGCCAGATCGAGCGCCTCGCAGCCGGTCGCAAGCTCGGCACCCTCGCTGATGCCGAACGTCACATAATCGAGATTGGCCGAGAGCTGCTCAGCGCTCACCACCGGCCCCATCTGGACGCCGGCCTCAAGAGCATGACCGACCTTCAGCGCCTTGGTTTTCGCCAGCAGCTTTTCGACGAAGGCGTCATGGATCGGCCGATGCACGATCAGGCGCGACGAGGCCGTGCATTTCTGCCCGGTACCGCCAAAGGCGCCGTTCACGGCAAGGTCGACGGCGCGATCGAGGTCTGCGTCGTCCATGACGACGAACGGATTCTTCGACCCCATTTCGAGCTGGAGCTTCACGAAGCGTGCCGCCGCCAGCGCCGCGATGCCGGAGCCGACAGCGCCGGAGCCAGTGAAGCTCAGGCCCTGTATGTCGGCATTGGCGGCAAGCTCGCGGCCGATCGTCGACCCCGATCCCATAACAAGGTTGAACAGGCCTTTCGGGATCGCCTGCCGGCTGATGATCTCGGTCAGCGCCCAGGCGCTCGCCGGCGTGATGCTGGCCGGTTTCCAGACCACCGCATTGCCGAAGGCCAGCGCCGGCGCGATTTTCCAGGACGCGGTGGCGATGGGGAAATTCCAGGGCGAAATGATCGCGACGACGCCGAGCGGCTCGCGCTCGATCAGGACATCCACGCCGGCCCGGACCGAGTCGGCGGAGGCGCCGAGATTGCGCAGTGCCTCGGCGGCGAAATAGCTGAAGAACTGCCCGGCGCGAAAAACCTCGCCGACACCTTCGGGCAGGGTCTTGCCCTCCTCGCGCGAAAGCAGTTCGCCGAGCTCCTTCGAGCGGGCCATCAACTCGCGCCCGATGGCGTCGAGAACGGCGGCCCGCGCTTCGAGGCCCGCTGCCGCCCATTCACGCTGCGCGCCTTGCGCCGCCGCAACGGCGTCATGGATGTCGGACGGCCGCGCCTGGGCAAAGCGCCCGACGATGTCGGTCACATCCGATGGATTGACGTCCTCGATCCAGTCGGTGCCGTCGCGCCATTCGCCTGCAACAAAGTTCCGCCCGTTCAGCATCCTGTTCGACCTGCATCAATTCGGTTGACAACGACCTAAGCAATGCTGTGAACTTCAATCAAGCTCAATTTTTGGCACAAACGTTCAGGCAAGCTTAACAGTGACCAAAACCATCAGCCTGACCGGCATGCGCAGCTTCGTCGCGGTATGCGAGACCGGCGGCGTGCGTGCCGCCGCCGATCAGATCGGCCGAACGCCGTCGGCGGTGTCGATGACCCTGAAGCAACTGGAAGACGATATTGGCGCGCCACTGTTCGAGAGCGAACGCAAGGGCGCGCTTTCGCCGGTCGGCCGTATCGTGCTCGACGAGGCACGCGCCATGATCGCCCACTACGATCGCGCCTGTCTGGCGATGACCAGCTACGCCGCGGACCGGCAGGGACGCTGCGACGTTGCAAGCGTTCCTTCGGTCGCGGTCACCTTGCTGCCGCGCGCGATCGCCCAGCTTCGCGCCGAGGGCAGCCGGTTCGACATCCACGTCCGCGACAGCGATTCCAACGCCATCGTCGAGGCGGTAGAAAACGGGATGGTCGAGGTTGGCCTTTGCGTGCTTGCCAGCAAGCGGCCGCAGCTCAGTTTCGAGCCGCTGTTCCAAGAGCCGCTCGATTTCGTCTGCCCGGCCGATCATCCCCTGGCGAAATCGAAGCGTCCGTTGAAATGGGCGCAGCTGGAAGGCGAGAGCTTCATCCGCAATGGCGCGGCCGAAGCACTCGGGCTTGCCGAGACCGAGGCGCTTGCCGCCGGCTCGAAGCTCACCGCGACCAATGTGAGCTCCAACCTAGCCATGGTGGAGGCCGGGCTCGGCGTCACCATCCTGCCCCGGCTCTGCCGTTGGAAGTGCAGCCATGCCGTGCGCTTCGTTCCGCTGGCCGATCCGCGCTCGAGCCGGACGGTCGGCTGGATCGCCAAGGAAGGCCGGAACCTGCAGCCCGCGTCGCTGCGCTTCATCGAATGCATTCGCCAGCAGACGCAGGCGGGCGAGAAAGAGTTCGGCTATGCCGCGGCGTGATTGGTGAGTGACCGGATGACACGCCTGACGCAAGCCCGCATCGAAACGCTCGCCCGGGAAGCGCTGACGCGGCACGGCGCAAGCGAACGGCAGGCCGAGGCGCTGGCCGCCGGCATCGCGGCGGCGGAACGCGACGGATTGAAGTCGCACGGGCTGATGTATCTGCCGACCTATTGCGAGCATCTGACCTGCGGCAAGGTGCTGGGACTGGCCGAGCCGCGCCTGACCCGGCCTGCGCCGGCGGTTGTCGCCGTCGATGCCGGCAACGGCTTTGCCCATGCGGCAATCGCTCTCGGCCTGCCGCCGCTGATCGAAGCGGCGCGCTCCCAAGGTGTCGCGGCGCTCGCCATCCGCAATTCCTACAATTGCGGCGCCTTGGGCCATCACACCGAGCGGATCGCTCAAGCCGGCCTGGTCGGGCTGGGTTTCACCAACGCGCCGGCCTCGATCGCGCCCTGGGGCGGCCGCAAGGCGGCCGTGGGCACCAACCCCTGGTCGCTCGCGGTCCCGGATGGACAGGGCGGCGCGCGCTTCGTCATCGACCAGAGCGCCAGCGTCGTCGCCAAGAGCGAGGTCATCAAGCGCGCCCGCGCCGGCGAGCCGATCCCGTCCGGCTGGGCTTTCGATGCAGATGGCGAGACGACCACCGACGCCAGCGAAGCGCTGAAGGGCACCATGGCGCCGGCGGGCGGCTACAAGGGCGTCGGCTCGGCGCTTTTGGTGGAGATCTTCGCCGCATGCCTGACGGGCGCCAATCCCGGGCTTGTCGCGAGCCCCTTCTCCGGCACCGCCGGGGGCCCGCCTGGAACCGGTCAGTTCTTCCTGGCGGTGTCGCCCGACGCGACATCGGCCGGGGCGTTCGCGGGCAATCTTGAAACCGTCGCCGGCGCCTTCGTCGGCGATGCGAGGCTTCCCGGCACAAGGCGTTTCGGCGCGCGCGAGAACAATGCCCAAGGCATCGAGGTGGCGGCCGAAACGCTTGCCACCTTGGAGAAGCTTGCCGGGACTGCCGCATGACGGCAATCGCGCTGCGTCCGCCGGAGGTCGTCATGCGCCTGCAACGGCTGGGCGCGGCGCATCCGACGCGGCTCAGCTTCCTGCGCCAGCTGATCCGCCGCGCCGCCAGGGAGAAATGGCGTGTCCGCAAGCACGTGTTCGACCTGGACGACAATGGGTTCGGGCGCGCGGTCTATGCGGTCGAGACGCCGGCAAGGATATACAGCCTGGTCGCGTTCTCGACGCCGCTCGACGACGAGAAGCGCTCGGACCGGGTGATCGCGCAGGCCTGGGACACGAGCTACGTGCTTTACGACGGCTTGCCGGACGCCGCCGACATCGTCCGGCTGGAGGCGAATGCGCCGCTGCAGGAGGCGGGCCGCTACACCAGCCGCGAACTGGTGCTGGCGCGCGCGAACAAGAGTGTCAGGCTCTTTGAGGACGTCGCCACGGCGCTGGCGCAGGGACAACAGCCGGATGAGGAGCAACTGCTCGGCGTCGGCTATCTGTTGCGCACCACGGCGGTCTACGGCAACGGCAAGTTCGGCATCGCCGATCGCGACGAGATCGCTTCGCGCCCGGAGCTTGCCGGATCCTTCCAGGCCGAGATGCTCACCGTCTGGCTGATCCGGTCCTTCACGCTCGACCTCGTCGATCACATTGCCCGTCGCCGCAACCCGGCCGGCGCGGCAAGGCTGGCGCAGGACCTGCGCCGGGCACTCGGGGTGGGCAATGCGACGGGGCTCGGCATGGCGCCGTTCCTCGTGCGCCATCTGCTGTTGACGCATAGCTGGTTCCTGGCCCGCGAAACCGCGCTGGCGCGGGTGCGCGCCGAACCGCAGGCCGGCGAGGCGGAACGAGACGCCTTCTCGAAAGCGCTCGCAGATCTGCGTCGGCGCATCGCCCGCTGGCACAGCGACGACAGCCGCCAGGCCGCCGCAACCCGGCTACTGGCCGGCGATCTCGACACGCTGGCGGAAAATCTCGACCGGCTTTTGGCGAGGCCGCGCCCGTGGGATGCGCTCTATCGCTTCGCTGAAGATCACTTCTCGCTGGAGGGGCAGGAAGCCTGCGTCTCCCTTATCCTCGAACCGCACGGCGCCTTGATCGACGAGCTCGGCGACACGATGAAGGCCGACGAGACGCCAGGCCATGCCATCGACGGCGGCATGGACTGCGGTTCGCTACGCCAGACGCTGCTCGACTGCTATTCCTGGGCGGCGGATATCGACTTCGCCGAGCCGTCCGCCAATGCACGCTTCTGGTATGTTTCGGCGGAGAAGCTTGAGCCAAGGCTTGGCGAGCGCTTCGAGGAGGACGGCGCCGAGCTCGAACAACCTTTGGCCACTGCGCGCGACGCGCTCGGCCTGGCGGCCGCGCTGGCGCGGGAGCCGGCCTCGGCCAGTGTCGCGGACTTCCTGCTGCGCCGACCGGAATGGCGCCATGCGGTGCGACGCGCCCAGATCGTCGCGAGATTTCCCTATGCGGAGATCCACGACAACCTGATCGGCGCTGAATTGCGGCCCGTCGACATATTGCGCGCCAAGCTGGCGTTCTTCGGCGCGCGCAGCTTCGATCCGCGCTCCGACCGCTGGCTGCGGATCGCGCTGTTCAGCGGCGAGCCGCTGATCGAGGATGTCGCCACGACGGCAGGAGAGGCCGCGTGATCGACCTGTCGCTCAACGAGGTGGAAACGCTGAGCGCCAAGTCGGCGCGGAGCGCCGGATTTTCATGGGGATTGGCCGAGGATATCGGCCGAGCGGCGCGCCGGATCGCGGTCGAAGGCGACAATTGGGGCCTGGCCATGCTGAGCCTTGCCGAACACGCGCAATCCTTCGAGCCGCCCAATGCTGCCCGCGCGGCGCGCTGGCGGAGCGGCAAGATTGACGCCGCGACTGGAGGGCCGCTCTGTCCCATCCGGACGGCGGCCCTGCTGCTAGACGAACCGCTTCCAGCGAGCGCTATGCCGCTGACGATCCTGGATGTCGGCCTGCCGGTCTGGCTCGACGCAATGCTGCGCCGCTCGGCCATGCGCGTAGCGCGGCCCGCGGGGCTGGCGACGCGCGCCGATGTCGTCATCGAACACCGCGCCGAAACCGAGCAGTCAGCCACAGGCCGGCGCGGTGCGATCGACGACCGGACGCTTGCGGCGCTCAATTCCTTCGCCGCCAGAACCTATGTGCCGGAAAGCGAAAGATCGCGCGTGCGTGGTGCCGGCGGCGGTCGGGTGGACGATGAATAACAAGGGGAGAACAAAATGAGCGCAGCCGACGGCCAGAAGATCGCCATGCGCGGGGCGGGCTACTACTCGGCCAACACCGTCGGCGCCAAATACGTCATCGACAAGGTCGGCGATCTCGTCGTCGAGGCTGTCGCCAGGATGCCCCGATTGGCTGACGGCCTGCCCTTCGCCATCGCCGATTTCGGCGCCGCCGACGGGGGCACCTCCATGGACATGATGCGGCGGCTGGTCGGCGCCGTTCGCGAGAGGGAACCGAACCGGGCGATATCGATCACCTACACCGACCTGCCTCATAATGATTTCTCGACTCTGTTCCGGCTCAGCCAGGGACTGCTCGGGACCTCGACGGACGTCCCGCTGGCCGAGACGCCAGGGCTCTACATCTTCGGCAGCGGCACCAGCTTCTACCGCCAGATCCTGCCGGACGATTCGCTCTCCTTCGGCTTCTCCGCGACGGCGATGCACTGGATCAGCAAGCGGCCCTGCATGATCGCCGATCACGTCCAGGCGGTCGGTGCAAGCAATGCCGAGCGCGAGCAGTTCCGCGCCCAGGCGCTGCGCGACTGGGAGACGATCCTGCTTGCCAGGGCGCGCGAATTGCGATCAGGGGGGCGGCTGGCGCTGGCCAATTTCTGCGTCGACGACGAAGGCCGCTATCTCGGGCATACGACAGGCGCCGACATGTTCGACAGCTTCGCGCGCCATTGGCGCGGCCTGCTGCGGGCCGGGCGGATCAACGAGGTGGAATACGTCAACGCGACGTTCCAGCAGTTCTACAAGACACCTGAGGAGTTTGCCGCGCCGTTCCGCGATCCCACTTCGCCGGTGTCGCAAGCCGGGCTAAGGCTGGAGACGATGTTCACCATGGTCACGCCCTGCCCCTATGCGGAAGCCTTCCGCACCCACCGCAATGCGAAGGATTTCGCCCGCGCCTATGTGCCGACGCTGCGCTCCTGGTCCGAGACCGTTTTCGCCAACGCGCTGGATCCCGCGCGACCGCCAAGCGAACGCTCCGCGATCGTCGACGATTTCTACGGCGCCTATGAAGCCGACGTCGCACAAGCTCCCGAAGGCCACCGCATGGACTACGTCCACTGCGTGACGGAAATCGTCAAGTCTTGACGGACCGGCAAACGCCGCCCGCTCCAGGTCTTGACGAAAACAGGCGCGCCTGTTTGAGACTCGGGAAGCAAGGGGACATTCGCTCCCGAGGAGATGAGCAGGCGGTGGGCAAGCTTTGAAGCGCGTTTTTCGATTGCTTGCCGCTGCGATCATGGCGTCCGGCGTGACCGGATGCACCAGCATTTCCTATTATGCTCAGTCGCTGGAGGGCCATGTCGAGATCATGGCCGCGCGGAAAAATGTTGGAAAACTGATCCGCGATCCCTCTACGCCCAAGGCGCTGCGCGCCAAGCTGACGTCGGCCAGCGCCATTCGCCGCTTCGCCACGGAAGAATTGGCGCTGCCCGACAACAGCAGCTACCGCAGCTATGTCGACGTGGGCCGCAACGATGTGACCTTGGCGGTCTTCGCCGCGCCGCAATTCTCGCTCGCGCCGATAACATGGTGCTTTCCGGTGTTCGGCTGCGTTCCCTACAAGGGTTATTTTTCGCGCAAGGACGCGCTCGAAAATGCCGCCGCGCTGCAGCGGCAGGGGCTGGACGTCTATGTGACAGGCATCACGGCCTATTCCACGCTGGGCTGGTTCAGCGACCCGCTGCTCAGCACCATGCTGCGCCAGAACGACACCTATCTCGCCAGCCTTGTCTTCCATGAGCTGGCGCATCAGAAAGTCTATGTGAACGGCGACTCCGCGTTCAACGAGGCTTTCGCTGTTTCCGTCGAAACCACCGGCACGCGGAAATGGCTGCGCGCCACCGGCAACCGCGCCGGATTGCGCAGCTACGAAGCCGATCGCAAGCGCAAGGCGGATTTTCTCGGACTGATCTCGAAGACCCGGGACGAGCTGAAACAGGTTTATGGAAGTCCCCGCAGCCCGGAGCAGATGGCCGCCGCCAAGGCAGCTACGATCGACAGGCTGCGGGCGCGCTACCGGCAGATGCGCGACAAGCGCTGGGGCGGATACCGCGGCTACGACGCCTGGTTCGACAGCCCAATCAACAACGCGAAGCTCGCCGCCACTGCCGTCTACGGCGAACAGGTCCCGGCGTTCCTTCGCTTGTTTGACTTGTGCTCGGGCGACTATCCGAGATTCTACGCCTCTGTTCGACGGATCGGAAATTTGCCCGCGCCTTCCCGCGCCGAAGCGCTCAAGGCTGCGGCTACGTGTGATTGACGCGACCAATCGAAGGGCTGGCAATGTCGCTGGCGCCCGGAATTGCGCAAAACAAAGAGAGCGGTTCGCGTGCCCGTGAAGCGGTGACGCGCCCTACTCCGCCGCCAGCGCTGCCACCTCACGCCGGAAGGGCAAGGCATCGCCGATATCGGCCTCGTCCAGCTCGCGGGCGAAGCGATGGCCGGCATAGGTGGCCCAGGCGATTGGCCCTGGCGCCTCGGCATCGCCGATGACCTTGATCGAACGGATGCCGTTGCCGGCCCAGTCGCTCTCCCGAGCTTTCAGCTCGCGCCAGACCGCGTCGTCCTGATTGCGCGACGTGACGAGAACGACGGCATCGGCCGCCAGTTCTTGCCGCGCGCCTGTGTAGACGCAGGCCGTGACGACGCAGCCGGAGGCGATGCTCGTGACGGTCCTGTTGAGAACGATATCGACGCCAAGCTCCGCCAAGCGGCGGTGGATGGCGCCCTGCTCCAGCGTGTTGCGGGTCCAGTCCGAGACATAGGCCGACGGCGTCACCAGGGTCACCTTCGCGCCCTGCCGCGCCATCAGCTCGGCCAGCACGCCGCCCATGTAATAGTGGTCATCGTCGAACAGCACGACATTGCCGGAAGGCACCTTGCCGTCCATCAGATCGTCGGGCGTGTAGACCGGCATGGCGGCATCGATCGGCATCGGCACGACATGGGCGCGCGCCACGCCATCGCGTCGCCAGGTCGATCCGGTGGCGACGGCGACGTTCTGGAAGCCGAAGGACAGGATATCGTCCGCCGACAGCCGACTTTCGAAATAGATGTCGACATTCGGCATCTGGTTG
Organism: Mesorhizobium sp. M2E.F.Ca.ET.219.01.1.1; assembly: GCF_004016445.2. Taxonomy (GTDB): domain Bacteria; phylum Pseudomonadota; class Alphaproteobacteria; order Rhizobiales; family Rhizobiaceae; genus Mesorhizobium. Next base: position 1,033,619 of record NZ_SADT02000001.1, on the reverse strand, counting down.
AGCTGGTACTGGCGATAGTCGCGCACTCGCCCCCAGGCCGACAGGCCCGGAAGCAGGCATTCGCGCGCCACGCGTCCGCCAAGCTCGGTGCCGGCTTCCGCCAAGGCCACCTGATAGCCGCGCAGGCCGAGCGCGCGGGCGGCCTCCAGCCCGGCAGGCCCGGCGCCGACGATCAGCACGCTGTCGCTGTCGCCCTTGGCCTGCATGCGCTCCGGATGCCAGCCCTTGCGCCATTCCTCCATGAAGGTCGGGTTCTGCGTGCAGCGCGAGATCGACATCGTCATGTCGCCGGTGATGCAGATGTTGCAGCCGATACATTCGCGGATGTCCTCGATGCGGCCCTCCTCGACCTTGCGCGGCAGGAACGGATCGGCGATCGACGGGCGCGCGCAGCCGATGAAGTCGAGCGTGCCCGACTTGATCATCCGCACCATCACGTCGGGCGAGGTGAAGCGGCCGACGCCGACGACCGGCTTCGAGGTCAGCTTCTTGATGCCGGAGACGAGACTCTCCTGCGCCGCCTCTTCCTTGAAGCGCGACGGCCCCGAGCAATCCTCCCAGGCGCCATGCGCGAGGTCCCAGAGGTCGGGCAGCTCGGCATGCATCTCGATCATGTCGCGGACTTCCGAATTGGCGAAGCCAAGCTCGCCGATCATCTCGTCCAGCGACAGCCTGAGTGTCAGGCCGCAGGTGTCGCCGATCGCGTCGCGCCCTTCCTCGATCAGCTCGCGCATCAGCCGCGAGCGGTTTTCCAGCGAGCCGCCATATTCGTCGCTGCGCTGGTTGGTGGCGGTGGATAGAAAATGCTGGATGATGCCGAAGCCATGCGCGCCGTAGAGGCACACCAGGTCGAAGCCCGCCTGCCTGGCGCGCTTGAAGGCGTTGCGGTGCCAGCGGCGCAGGTCGCGTATATCCTCTCTGTCCATGGCGCGCGCTTGCACCGGATCGTTGGTGAAGGTGCGGATCGGCAAAGCCGACGGCCCGCGCGGCACTTCCTTGGTGTAGAGGTTGGGACCGTTGATGCCGGAATAGGCGAGCTGAACGCCGGCGAGCGCGCCATATTCGTGCATGGCCTTGGCCATCTTGGCCAAAGCCGGAATGTCGGCGTCGTCCCACAGCCTGAGCTCGATGAAGGGCGTGATCTCCGAGGTGTGGTGCATCTCCGTCTGCTCGGTGAAGATGACGCCCCATCCGCCTTCGGACTTCATGCGCCGCATCTCGGCCGCGGCCGACGGATCGCGGTAACCGCCGCCATTGCAGTGCGGAACCTGATAGAAGCGGTTCTTGGCGGTCACCGGACCGATCTTCATCGGCTCGAACAGAATGTCGTAGCGTGGGTCGCGCATGGTACTTCCCTTCCCGTCGGCTGGCGCTGCCGATGCTCTGGAGACTACTCATAAGTTGGCGCAGACGCAGGAAAACAACGGAATTCTTCTGTGCGGATTAGGACACGCCTAATCGCGCATCTGGGATTAGCCTGCGATGAACCGGGGCTGAGCCAAATGCGACTTCAGCGCCGCCACGCCACGATGCTACACAGCCGAGAGCGGCAACGAGGCAAGAGATATGGACAGCATCAGGATCCTCGAACGGCTGATCGCCTTCCCGACGGTGAGCCGTGACTCGAACCTCGACCTCATTGGCTACGCGGCGAACCTCCTGGAAGCCAACGGCATAGCCAGCCAGATCATCCACAGCGCCGACGGTCACAAGGCCAATCTCTTTGCCACGATCGGTCCGGCCAACAAGCCCGGCATCATGCTGTCCGGCCACACCGACGTCGTTCCCGTTGACGGCCAAAACTGGACGCTGCCGCCCTTCGCGATGACCCAACGCGACGGCAAGCTTTATGGGCGCGGCGCGGCGGACATGAAGGGTTTCGTGGCCTCGGCGCTCGCCGCCTGCCTCAAGGCTACGAAGATGGCGCTTCGCACGCCCTTGCATCTGGCGCTCTCCTATGACGAGGAGGTCGGCTGCCTCGGGGTGCGAGACCTGATCGAGATGCTGAGCGCGGCACCCCAACGCCCGCTGCTGTGTATTGTCGGCGAGCCGACCAACATGCAGGTGGCCACGGGGCACAAGGGCAAGCTCGCCGCACGCGCCGTCTGCAAGGGACGCGAGGGCCATTCGGCTCTTGCTCCGCTGGCGCTCAACGCCATCCATCTCGGTTGCGATTTCGTGCGCGCCTTGCGCGACGAACAGGAGCGGCTCGCCCGCGAAGGCCCGCGCGACGGCGATTACGACATTCCTTACACCACCGTGCATGTCGGCAAGATCAATGCCGGCGTGGCGCTCAACATCGTGCCCAACCTTTGCGAGGTGGAATTCGAGATCCGCAACGTCGCCGCCGACGATGCCGCCGGCATTCTCGACAGGCTCCGCGCTGCCGCGGCGCGCATTGCCTCTGACGCCGCTTCAATCGCCCCCGAAGCGGCGATCGACATCGAGATCACCAACACCTATCCGGGTCTCGATACGCCGGCGACGTTCGAAGCCGTCGCTTTCGTCAAATCACTGACCGGAGCCAACGACACCATGAAGGTCGCCTTCGGCACGGAAGGCGGATTGTTCAGCCGTGATCTCGGCACGCCTTCCGTCGTCTGCGGACCAGGCTCGATGGCGCAGGGGCACAAGCCGGACGAATATGTCAGCGTCGAGCAATTGCGGCGCTGCGACGAGATGCTGGAGCGACTGCTGTCGCGGCTCGCCGAAGGCTGGCCGTGACTCTTACTTGACGATGCGCTCGGTGCCGAAGACGCCCTGCTCGACGACGAAGCGGCGGCAGTGATCGATGAAGGCCTGCACCGTCAGCGTGCGGTGCTCGGCGTTGGGCAACGCAATGCCCATCATCAGCGGCCTGATGTCTCCCAGCAGGGGAACGAAGACCAGCAATTTGCCGTCCGGCGACATGGCGTTGAGCGGCCGCATGTTGGCGATGCCATAGCCGAAGCCGTTGGCGACCATCGAGCGCATCACGGCGATGTCGCCGGTGCGCTCGGCGATCCTGGGCCGCAGGCCCTGGAACGCCGAAAGGAAGTATTCCCGGCTGTAGGGCAGATCGAGCAGCACCATCGGCTCGTCGACCAGTTCCTCCGGCGTGATGCCCGCCCTCGTCGCCAGCCGATGCGCGGCCGGCAGCATCACATAGGCCGGCAACTGGATCAGCGGCTCGAACGTCATGTCCTGCGACAATTCGAGATCGTAGGTAAGTGCTGCGTCTATTTCGCCACGCTGCAGCATCTCGAACAATTGTCCCTGGTTGCGCTCGAACTGGCGGACCCGCACATCCGGATAGGCGTCCTCGAACTTTCTGCGCAGCGCCGGCAGCACGATCTGCGCGAAAGTGAGCAGGCAGCCGACCGCCAGCGGTCCGCGCACCTTTTCGGCGATATCGCCGGCAATGTCGTGCAGCGCGTCCGCATCGTTGAGCAGCCGCGCGGCCTCCTTGAGGAACAGGCGCCCGCCCGCCGTCAGCGCCAGCGCATGCGAATGCTTGCGCACGAAGAGCTGGACGCCGAACTCCGCTTCGAGCTGCGCGATCGACGCCGAGATCGACGGCGGCGAGACATTCACCTGCTCGGCCGCCTTGGCGATTGAGCCGGCTTCGCCAACGGCGACGAAATATTCGAGCTGTCTGAGCGTGAAGCGGAGCGGCATGGGCTGCTATGATGCCCGTTTGGTCGCTGCAATCAAGTCGCGGCCGCTCCTGCCCTCGATGAAAGCTTTGTCACGAAAACGGATCACGGACGCCTTGCCGACCCACTCCTTGTGGCTGAGTTCGCGCAGACTTGCTCCAGACTGCCGGTATTACTCGTCACCGGGCACGCCGTAGCTCGGCGCGTCGGACGGATTGAGGGCGCGGGTGACGTAGGCATCGAGCTGAGGCTTGTAGATCTCCCACAGCGCAGCCAGCTGCTCGATCGGGCAATCCTCGGTCCAGTCGCAGCGCAGATCGGCGACGGGCCAGGACACATCGCGCACCAGCTTCATGCCCGCGGAGCGGACAGGCCCCGCCTCGCCGCCCGCCTTGAGCGCGGCGCGCATGGTGGCGATCAGCCGGTCGCCGAGATGGCCATCGGAAGCGAGGAAGGCATCGACCATGGCTTGCGGGATGCCGCCATTTGCGAGCAGGTTGCCGCCGCAGGCGACATCCTCGCCGCGTGCCTCAGCCCAGATGCCGAGCGCCTTCGGCCCGGAATGGATCGCGCCGCCGCCGGCCGCGTCGACCGCCAGCACCTGCCGGTATTCGCTGAAGGCGGCCGTGCGCTTGATGATCGCGACCGCCTCGGCGGCGGAGGCGCCGCGCGCCATCAGCTCCAGCGCCCGGACCCCGAGCGTCGGGTCGGTGACGTTCTGGCTGGCGACCGCGCCGACGCCGGCCTGCGCATAGGCGCAGCGCGCCGCGACCGCGGGGGACGACGAGGACACCGCCACCCCGAACATGCCCGTGCGCCTGCAGCGCGCGACGATGGAAAAGGTCATGACGCTCAGTCCGGAATGACGGCGGTGCCGTCGATTTCGACCAGCCATTCCGGCCGCGCCAGCGCCGACACGACCAGCCCGGTCGACACCGGATGCACGCCCTTGATGTATTCGCCCATCGTCCGATAGACGGCCTCGCGATGGCGGACGTCGGTGATGTAGACGACCACCTTCACAAGATGCTCCATCGTGCCGCCGCACTCCTCGATGAGCTGCCTGATGTTCTGCATGACCTTGTGCGTCTGCTCGGCCGGATCGTGGCTGTCGATGTTCTTGGCCGTGTCGAGATCCTGCGGGCACTGGCCGCGCAGATAGACGGTGCGGCCGCCACGCGTGACGACGGCCTGGCAGAGGTCGTTGTCGAGCTTCTGCTCGGGATAGGTTTCCTTGGTGTTGAATTTGCGAATTCGCGTATGCGCCATCTTGGTCTCCAATTGGGTCGGGCTCGCAGCGTTGGTCAGGCGTCCACGGGCTCGCGCTTCGCGGCGGCGTGGTAGGCCAGATATTTGCGGTGCGTCGAAATACGGTCTGCCACATGCTTGGCATCATGCCAGACGCCCCAGATGAAGCTCGACCCCCTGCGCGACTGCCAGGGCAGGCCCAGGAAATAAATCCCCGGCTCGACCGAGACGCCGCGCTGATGCCGTGGCCGGCCCTTCTCGTCGAAGGCATCGACCTTCAGCCAGCTGTAGTCGACGGCGAAGCCTGTCGCCCACAGGATCGTCGCCACGCCGGCTTCGGCAAGATCCAGCTCGAGGATCGGATTGGTCACGCATGCCGGGTCCGGGCCTATTTTGCGGAGAGCGGGCTCTTCCGGAAGGTCGAGGCCGTTGCGCGCGACATAGGCATCGGCTTCGTCCAGCAGCGACATCAGATTGGCGTCGCCTCGGGCAATATTCTTCGCAAGATCCGGCGCGAAACTCATCACGCCATCCTGGTACGCCTTGGTCATGCCGACCAGCGTGAGCCCCTGCGCGGCCAGGCGACGGAAATCGATCGTCTCGCCACCGCGCGCGCCGCTTACAGCAATCGTGACATGTTCCGTGCCAGACCCTGGCGTTTCGAGGTCCCATTTCCCGAGAACGCCAAGCCACCAGCAGAAGTCGCGCCCACGATAGGAACGCGGCGGACGGTCATGCGCGCCGACGGAAAGATAGACGCGCCGTCCGGCGCGCTGGAGCTCATCGGCAATTTGCACGCCCGAAGATCCCGCGCCGACCACCAGCACCGCGCCCTTTGGCAATTGCGCCGGATTGCGGTACGCGCTGGAGTGGATTTGCAGGAGACCGGCATCGGCAGGAACGAGAGAGGGGATGACGGGGACCTGGAAAGGTCCGGTCGCGGCGACGACACTGTTGGCCTCGATCACGCCATCCGACGTCTCGACGCGAAATCCCGGACGGCCGACATTCCTCTGCACGAGCTTGACCTCGACGCCGCAGCGGATCGGCGCGTTGATCTGCTTTGCGTAGGCGACGAAATAGTCGGCGACCTCCTCCTTCGACGGAAAGCCGTCGGGGCCGGTCATAGAAAACTCCAGGCCCGGGAATCGGTCATGCCAGGCCGGACCGTTGGCGACCAGCGAGTCCCAGCGCTGCGAGCGCCAGCGCTCGGCAATCCGGCCGCGCTCGAGAACCAGATGAGGCACGCCGCATTTGCTCAGGTGCTCGCTCATGGCCACCCCCGCCTGGCCGCCTCCAACGACAAGCGTGTCTACCGTTTCAACCGACATGCTCAGTCCTTTTTTGATCATCCGACAGCTTCCGCTGCGCGGGATGAAACCCGATCTTGGGCAGTGGGTGGATGCAGATAGGCTGCGCCATCCGACCGCTTCTTACTGGCGCTCACAAGTAGCAGCACGTGCCGGCGCGAGCCCATAACGAATCTCCGAAGTCACGCGTAACCATTTCCGAATTTCTCGCGCCCATGGACGCACCTAGAGTTCCGCCATTCTCGAGGGGCTGGGCATGCAGACTGAGAGCTTTGACTACATTGTCGTGGGCGCCGGCTCGGCCGGTTGCGTGGTGGCCAATCGGCTGAGCGCCGACCCATCGGTCAAAGTGTGCCTGATCGAGGCCGGAGGCAGCGACAACAGCCTGCGGGTCAAGGTGCCGGCGGGCATTCTCTCGCTCTATGGAAACCCAAACTACGACTATTGTTTCGTCGGCGTGCCGCAACCGCAGCTCAACAACCGCAGCATTCCAGTCAACCGCGGCAAGGCGCTGGGCGGATCGAGCTCGATCAACTCGATGGTCTATATCCGCGGCGCCGCCGAGGATTATGACGAATGGGCCGGTCTCGGCTGCGCCGGCTGGGCCTACCGCGACGTGCTGCCCGTGTTCAGGAAGCTGGAGTGCAACCTGCTTGGCCAGGACTCGCGCTATCACGGCAGCGACGGCGAATTGCTGGTCGACAATCCGCGCGATCCGAACGTGCTTTCAAGCATGTTCGTCAAGGCCGGCAAGAACGCCGACCTCCCCGCCAACGCCGACTTCAACGCCGAAAGCCAGTATGGCCTTGGCATCTACAACGTCACGCAGGATCGCGGGCAGCGCTTCAGCAGCTTCAGCGCCTTTATGCGTCCGGTGCTTCATCGCAAGAACCTGACATTGCTCAGCCAATGCGAGGTGATCGATCTGGTCATCGCCGAGGGTCGCGCCACGGGACTGCGCATTCGGCATCAGGGCCAGCAGAAGACGCTCTCGGCCAGCCGCGAGATCGTGCTTTCGGCCGGTGCCATCAACTCGCCCAGGATATTGATGGCCTCGGGGATCGGTTCCGCTGCCGAACTCCAAGCGATCGGCATCGCGCCGGTGCTCGACCTGCCGGGCGTCGGCAAGAACCTGCAGGACCATGTCGACGGCATGATCACCGTGCGCTCCAGGAGCACCAGGACGCTCGGCCTGTCGCTTGCCAATCTGCCGCGCATCGCGGCAGCGCCTTTCCAGTATTTCGCGCGCCGCAAGGGCATGCTCACCACCAACTATGTCGAAGCCGGCGGCTTTGCCAAAACCAGGTACACGAATGGCCTGCCCGACATCCAGTTCCACTTCGTGCCTGGATATCGCAGCCATCGCGGCAGGCTGATCGAATACGGTCACGGCTACGCCATTCACACCTGCGTTCTGAGGCCGAAAAGCGTGGGCGAGATCAGGCTGTCGCGCGACAATTCCCGCCGCGACGTCCTCATCGACCACCGCTTCTTCACGCATGAAGACGACGCCATGGTGCTGGTTGAAGGCATCAAGATCGCGCGCCGGATTTTTGCCTCGCCCGAGTTCGACAGCGTGCGCGGCAAGGAGATGCTTCCGGGCAAGGATGTAAGCAGCGACGACGAGATCCTGGCCTATCTGTGCGCCGAGGCGCTGACCGTCTATCACCCGGTCGGGACCTGCAAGATGGGAACCGACGACATGGCCGTCGTCGATCCGGCGACGCTCAAGGTGCGGGGCGTCGAAGGGCTTCGCGTCGCGGATGCTTCGGTCATGCCGAAACTGATCGGCGGCAACACCAACGCGCCAAGCATGATGATCGGCCAGAAGGCTTCCGAGATGATCCTCGGCTCGGCGCGCAACGGCAAATAGGTCGCAGCTATTTCGGTGAACCGTCACAAACGTCCGGAATTGGCTTAAGCCCTCCAAACCTCGTCATTTTAGGGCGGAGCAAGGAGCGAAGCGACGCGCGCAGACCCTAGAATCCATTCCGTGAAGTTGAGGCGTCGCCGCGGTGCAGAATTCTGCTCCGCTGCATTCTTCGACCAAGGTCACGGAATGGATCCTCGGGTCTCCGCGTCCGCTTCGCTCCCGCTCCGCCCGTGGATGACGAAGCTGAGAGGCTTCGGCCAACCCCCAGCATCTGCGCTGATTTCACGAAAATAGACGATGAAAATCGTGCCGCCTACAAGCCTGCAACCTTTTCAGAAACCCTATGTCGAGAGGCTGTTTAGTGATCCTCGTCGATCTCGTCGTGCAGGAGGCCGAGGATGCGGCGCTTGAGCGCGATGAAGTCGGGCTCGAGGATCACGTCCATCGAACGCGGCCGCGGGATGTCGACCTTGATCTCGGCCTTGATCTTGCCGGGCCGCGCCGTCATCACCAGGACGCGATCGCCCAGCACCAGCGCCTCGTCGATGTCGTGAGTGACGAAAAGCACCGTCTTCTGCTGCCGCTCCCACACGCCCAGCAACAGCTTCTGCATGGTGCCGCGCGTCTGGCTGTCGAGCGCGCCGAACGGCTCGTCCATCAGCAGCACGGCCGGGTCGTTGGCGAGCGCCCGCGCGATCGCAACGCGCTGCTTCATGCCGCCGGAAAGCTGCGCGGGATAGTGGTCCGCGAAGGGCGCGAGGCCGACCTCATTGAGATACTGATCGACGATCTGCTTGCGCTGCTCCGCCGGCAGGCCCTTGCGTTTCGGTCCATATTCGATGTTGGCGCGCACCGTAAGCCAGGGAAACAAGGTATAGCTCTGGAACACCATGCCCCTGTCGGGACCGGGTTCGATCACTTCCCTGCCGTCGACCTTGATGCTGCCGGAGGTCGCGTCGTTGAGGCCGGCGGCAAGATAGAGCAGGCTGGATTTGCCGCATCCCGAGGGGCCGACGATGACGCAGAATTCGTTCTTGGCTACCTTGAGCGACACATCGTCCAGCGCCAGCACGCCATTGGCATCGCCATAGCGCAATGTCACGTCCTCGATGGCCATGGTGGTGACGGCCGAACGCTGATCGACGGCTGCATGGGCCGCGCCGTCCAAATTGTTCGCCTTGATGGTTTCGGTCATCGCTACCCTTGATCCGGCTGCGGTTTGCGAGGAGGCGTTCATAGTCAGGCTGCCCATGGCGCGACCCTTGCCCGGAGAATGCGGAATGCCGTGTCGGTGATGAGGCCGAGAAGCCCGATCGCGGCGATCGCCATGAAGATCACGTCGACCTGGAAGCCGCGCATCGCCTTGAGGCTGATATAGCCGAGCCCGCTCGACGCCGCGACGAGTTCCGCCACGACCAGATAGGTCCAGGCCCAGCCCATGGTGACGCGGAGCGTGTCGAGGATCGCCGGAAGCGCTGCGGGGAAAATGACGTGCCACACCGCCTCGCTGCGCTTTGTGCCCAGTGTGTAGGAGGCGTTGACCAGGTCCCTCGATACGCTGCGCGCGCAGTCGGAAATCATCACCAGCTGCTGGAAGAACGTGCCGAAGAAGATGACTGCGATGCGCTGCTCGATACCGATGCCGATCCACAGGATGAACAGCGGCACGAAAGAGGTCACCGGCAGATAGCGGATGAAGTTGACCAGCGGCTCAAGCGGCGCCTGCACTGCCCGGTAGGTGCCCATCCACAGCCCCAGCGGCACTGCGATCGCCGAGGACACGATGAAGCCCAGGATCACCACCTTGGCGCTGGTGAAAGTATGATAGAAAAGACTGCCGTCCAGCGACATGCGATAGGCCGTCTGCAGCACGGTTCCGGGCGTCGGCAGGAACATGTTCGGCACGACGCGGCCGTAGGACAGAAGAGCCCAGCCGCCGATCACGGCTATCCACATTGCCAATGCGAGCGTGGTTGCAGTGCTGGCGGGAATGTTGGCGAATGGGGTCGTCAGGCGTGTCCACGCCGTCCGCCTCTGTGCCATAAGATGGCCTCCGTGATTTATGCGCGAAACTCTGGCTTTCGAGAAAACAGGGCCGGCCCCGAGGGACCAACCCTGTCAGTTTCGAAAGCTCACTGTTCCTTGATGAAATCGGTATCGAGGATGGTTTTCGAGTCGATCGTCATCTTGAGCTTGCCGGCCTTGCCCCAGACATCCTGGGCGAAGTTCACCAGGTCGGCCGCCTCGCTCTTTTCCGGCGTGCCGAAGAATTCCAGGTTGCGGGCGCGGTCGTAGTAGCGCACGCCCTGGGCGCCGGCCGCGAAATCCTCGGGCTTCTCGAGATAGCCGCCAATGCCCTTGGCCATGATCTCATAAGCCTTGTCCGGATTGGTCTTGATGTAGTCGAGCGCCTTGTAATAGCCCTTGATCAAAGCCTTCACATCCTCGGGATGCTTCTCGATCAGGTCGCATTTGAGCGCGATCACGTCGACGATCAGGCCAGGCGTCGTCGTGGAGTCGATCAGCACCTTGCCTTTGCCGCCCTTGCGGACTTCGGTGAGGTGCGGCTCCCAGGTCACGGCGGCGGGAACCTGGCCGGCGATGAAGGCCGTCGCGGCGTCGTCGGCGGTCATGTTGGTGACACTGACATCGTCCTCGGTCATGCCTTCCTTCTTCAGGAGCACGTTGAACCAGAATTCGGAAACGGAGCCCTCGTTCAGGGCCACGGGCTGGCCCTTCAGATCCTTGAGCGACTTGACGTCGGCCTGCGTGACGACGCCGTCGCCGCCGTGGCTGTCGTCAAGCGCCACGACATATTTGAAGCAGAGGTCGTCGGAGCGGTACTTCATCAGTTCGTCGACTGTGGATGCCGCGCCATCGAGATCGCCGCCGGCGACCGCCGCCATATAGAGCGCCGATTCTTCGATCACTTTCAGATCGACATCAACGCCGGCCTCCTTGAAGTAGCCGAGGTCGCGGGCAAGAAAGAGCGGCCCGTAGCCGACCCAGGTGGTCATGCCGAGGCGAATGGCGCCCGCGTCAGCGGGAGCGGCAAGTCCCAGGCCGAGCAGGCCCGCGCCGACCGCGGTCAGCAGGCAATTGCGGAATGTCTTCATTGTCGTGGTTCCCCATGGCTGTTGCTGGCATCGGCCCATTCGAGTGGCGTATGCCAGGCTGTCGTTTCGGCAGCCGCTCTCTTGTTATGCGTCGCCCTCCCAGGCGGGCCTTGTTCTAGGTCCCGCAAGAGAGCATCCGGGCCGGGTCGCCAAAAGAAGTCTTTTTCTGTCCTTTGCTTCGCCGAAACCGAAGCAGCAGCCCTTCCCTTGTCGTTGAACTCGAATTGACGGCGCCAGGCGATTGCAGTTCCGGCGGATGTGCCAATGACCGCGGGCCGGCGTCCGCTGCGATGCAGACCGCCGATTAGAAAGCAAACTATTTGGGGATTTGCCGCTGGGGCACCGCCGTATGACTATTCGGCGGCCACTCTGACACCCGATTTATCGGCAAGCAAAACGGCGATCCCATCGACGGCCTGCGCCGCCCGCTTCAGGATTAGGTCGGACCGGAGCACACCATCGGTAAAATCCTTGTCGGTGGCATAGACAGCCGTCGGCAGCGTGAAGGCTTCGAAGAAGCCGAACAGCGGCCGCAGCTGGTGCTCCACGACCAGGGCATGTCGCTCACCGCCTCCGGTCGCAGTCAGCAGCACCGGCTTGCCCCTCAGCGCCGACGGATCGATCAGATCGAAGAAATGCTTGAACAGCCCGGTATAGCTGCCCTTGTAGGTCGGCGAGCCGACCACGAGCACGTCGGCTGCAATGACCTGCGTCAGGATCGCCTGCCCCTGCTCATCGAGATCGCGCGACCATTTGGCTGCGCCTAGCGACGGGCCGACATCGTCGATGTCATAAGTGTGGCCCGTCAGGCCATGGCGCGTGGCGATGTCCTGGACGACGAGATCGACGAAACTGCGCGTCTTCGACGGACGGGTGATGTTGCCGGAAAAGCCGACGATTGCTGGGCTGGACATGGAACGGACCTCCAAGGGTGCTCCGGATTGACATTTGGGCGGCCATGCCGGCCGCCGCTTGGCGAAAGCGTGGCCGAGGCCTGCCGGCCTCGGCGGGCCGGCGCGATCAGCTCCAGGCGTGCAACGGCGGGTTCTCGCCGTTGAGGAAATACTTGCCGAGGATGGCGTATTTCCAGCGCACCGGATCGTGCAGCGTGTGGGTGCGGGCGTTGCGCCAGTGCCGGTCGAGATTGTGCTCGGCGAGCGTCGAGCGCGTGCCCGCCAGTTCGAACAGCTTGTTGGTCGCCGCGATCGCGATCTCGGTCGACAGGATCTTCGCTTCCGCGGTGACGATCTGCGCATGCGCCACCGTCTCGGCGGTCGGCTCGGCGACTGCGCGGTCGATGGCATGGCCGGCCTTTTCGAGCAACGCCTGGGCAGCATGCAGTCGAAGCGTCAGGTCGCCGACCGCCTGGATCGTGTAGGGATCGTCCCAGGCATTGTCGACGCCGCTGTCGATCCAAGCGCGGCTCCTGGTCCTGACGAAGTTGACCGTTTCGTCGATCGCCGCCTGTGCTATGCCGGTGTCCACCGCCACCTGGATGATCTGGAAGATGGCGCCGTCTGCGGTCGGCTTGTCGTAACCCTTGTAACCCGGAACGAGATGCGTCTTCGGCACCTTGACGTTGTCGATGATCACGGTGCCCGACAGCGTCGTGCGCTGGCCGAAGCTCGACCAGTCGTCGATCACGGTCAGGCCGGGCGCGCCGCGATCGGCGATCGCGTACCAGGCCCGGCCCTCGTCGTCGAGCGCAACGATCGGCACCAGATGGGCAAGCAGCGCGCCCGATGAATAGAATTTCTGGCCGTTGACGATGACATGGTCGCCGGCGTCGGTGTACTTCGTCTCGAAATCGGCGGCGCGCTTGGAGCCGAATTCGGAAAAGGCGTTGCCGAACCGCGTCCCCTTCAGCACTTCGGCAAAGAGCAGCGCCTGCTGGTCCTTGTCGGAGACGGTGCGGATGGCCGCGACGACGCCGAGATGGTTCTGCGCGATCTGGCCTATCGAGGAATCGGCCGCCGAGATGATCTCGATCACCTTGGCCAAAGTCGCGTAGGACACTTCCGGCCCGCCGAACGCCTTCGGCACATTGATCGACCACAGGCCGCTCTGCGAGAACTGGTCGAGCTCGGCCACCGGCCAGATCCGCTCGCGATCGCGCTTGGAGGACTCCTTGACGAACTCGGCCGCAAGGCGATGCGCGACCGCGATCGCTTCGGCGTCGTCCTTGATGATATGCGCGGCGGTGGCCGGACGCGGCACCGGTGGAACGGCGGCCGCCGCTTTGTCGGTCTTCAGGTTGGACACAGTCATTTCATGGCTCCTTGGGATTTCGGTTCACACGACGGCGTGGAGATGGGTTGGTTGGGCGGCGGGCGAAGGCTGTTGTCCGAGATAGAAGGCGCGCACATCCTCGCGCTGGCGCAGGCTGGCGGCGGCGCCGGAGAGAACCGAGACCCCGTTCTCGAGCACCGTCGCATGATCGGCATAGCCAAGCGCGACCGCCGAATTCTGCTCGGCGACCAGGATCGACAGGCCGGCCTCCCGGTTCAGCTTTCTAAGCGTCTGGAAGATGTCCTGGACGATGAGCGGGGCAAGCCCCATCGACGGTTCGTCGAGGACGAGCAGGCGCGGTCGCGACATCAGCGCCCGGCCGATTGCCGTCATCTGCTGTTCGCCGCCCGAGGTCAGCCCCGACAAGGTCCGCCGCTTTTCCCGCAGCCGGGGGAAATGGGCATAGACCCGTTCCAGATCCCGATTGATCTCGGCGCGGCTGCCGCTGCGGCCGATGCCACCGGAAACCAGGTTCTCCTCGACGCTCAGGCTCTTGAAGCAGTGGCGGCCTTCCAGCACCTGGACGAGCCCGGCACGCACCAGGTCGCCCGGCTTTCGCCGCGAGACGTCCTCGCCATCGAACCTGATCGAACCGGCGGTGATCTGGCCACGCTCGGCCGGCAGCAGGTTGGAGACAGCTTTCAGCGTGGTGGTCTTGCCGGCGCCGTTGGCGCCGAGCAGCGCCAGCATCTCGCCTTGCCTGATCTCGAAGCTGACGCCGTGCAACGCCGTGATGGCGTGATTGTAGGTGGCGTGGATATTGTCCACGGCGAGGATGACGTCATTGCCCGGCATCGCGCGCTTCCCTGATGTGTGCGAAGTGGATGACCGGGCGTCGCAGTATAATCCGGCGCCCGGTCCGTTGGATCAGTTGGTGGCGGCCACCGCTTCGGCATCGGCTGCGGTGCGCGGCTTGATGCCCTTCTCGGCCGCATAGGCTTCAGCCGACTTTTCGATGATCGGCCGCAGAAGTGCCCAGTCGGGGGCGATCCAGTCGGAGACGACGTTCCACTTCTTGCCGTCCCACTGCTGGAAGGTCACGTAGCCTTCGCCTTCGTGGTTGTCCCAACTGACATTGATGGAGTGGAACAGGTCCTTGGCGCCGAGCGCTTCAACCTTGGCCGGATCGAGCTTGAGGTGCTCGAAGCCCCAGCGGACCTCGTCGCCGGTCAGGGTGCGATGGCCGAACTTCTCCTGCGCGATGCGGATTGCCTCGACATTGAGGATGCCGTTGACGATGCCGAGATTATGATAGACCGAGCCGATGCGCGACTTGTCCTCGAGGTTGCCCTTGCCGGCGCCGTAGACGGTCTTCACGATCTCCTGCACAACCGGATAGGTGTTGCCCGAAGCCTGCGTGGTGATCGCGGTGTAGCCCTTGGCGGCGTCGCCGGCCGGGATGACGTCTTCTTCCGAATTCGACCAGACATTGCCGATGATGTGGTCGACCGGATAGCCGACCTTCACCGCCGTCTTCAGCGCCACCGGGTTCATCACGCCCCAGCCGCGCAACACGACGAAGTCCGGCTTGGCGCGGCGGATCGTCAGCCATTGCGACTGCTGCTCGTTGCCGGGGTGCGGTACCTCGATCTGCTGCACGGTGAAGCCGTATTTCTGCGCCAGGAGCTCGTAGATCGGGATCGTCTCCTTGCCGTAGGGCGAGCCGTGATAGAGCACGACGATCTTCTTGCCCTTCAGCTTGTCGATGCCGCCTTCCTTGGCGGCGATGTAGTTCACGATGCCGGAGGTCTCGCTGTAGGGGTTGAGCAGCAGCGGGAAGACATAAGGGAAGACCCGCCCGTCGGTGGAGTCGGTGCGGCCGTGATTGACCGTGATCAGCGGCACCTTGTCGGCGGTGATGCGGTCGATCATGGCGTAGGCGATGCCGACCGAGAGCGGATTCCAGGCGGCAGCGCCGGCATGGCTCTTCTGACGCTCGTAGCATTCGACGCCGCGCTCGACCTCATACTGGGTCTCGCACTCGTCCCATGTCAGCTTGACGCCGTTGACGCCGCCGTCGCGGATGTTGATCAGGTTGAGATAATCGATGAAGCCGCCGAAGAAGCCGGTGCCGCCGGCCGCATAGGGCCCGACGCGATAGCTCTGCAGCGGGAAATATTGCTCGTCGGCATGGGCGGCCGGCAAGGCCACCGACACGGCCAGCGCCGCCGAGATGGCAATCGCCTTGACTGTGCTGAGGAAGGTCATGGTTCGAGGGTCTCCAGTATGGGCCTTGGTTTGGCCTGGTTCATTCTCTGAATGCTTGCAGTGTTGGAGCGCGCGGCTGCCAACCGGTCTCAGCTCGATTGCCAAGCGAGCGAGAGCCGTCTCCGGACCCTGTCCCAGAGGGCGACCAGCCCGTCCGGTTCCAGGATCAGAAAGAGGATGATGAGCGCGCCGAGCACGATGCGCTGGCTCATGTCGAGCACGCCGGAATCGAAGAGGTCGCCGAGCAGGAAGCCGCCGAGGCGCGACAGCACCAGCGGGAAGACGACGATAAGCGATGCACCCAGGAAAGCCCCGCGTATCGAGGCGAGCCCGCCGATGATGATGATGAACAGGATCTGGAACGAGCGGTCGAGGTCGAAGCCCGCCGGCTCGACGGTCCTGAGATAGGCGAACGCCCAGATGACGCCGGCGACGCCGATGATGAAGGACGAGATGGCGAAGGCGAGCAGCTTCGTCTTCAGCACCGGAATGCCGATGATGCGCGCCGCCGTGTCGTTGTCGCGGATGGCGATGAAGTTGCGTCCTGTCTGCGAGGTGACCAGCCGATGGGCGAGGAAGGTGAGGACGACGACGACGGTAAGCGCGAAGAGATAACGACCGACCGCGCCGTCAAACTCGAAGCCGGCGATGGAAAGCTTCGGCGCGTCGATGACGCCTGACGCCGAGTCGTTGGAGAACCAGCTGAACTTGGTTAGCGCCCATTGCACGAAGAACTGCGCGGCAAGTGTCGAGACCGCCAGGTAGAAGCCTTTCAGCCGCAGGCTGGGCAGGCCGAAGACGATGCCGATCGCGGCAGCCACGAGGCCGGAAAGGATGATGCTGGCGACGAGCGGCAGGCCTTCGATACGCAGGCTGAAATTATAGGCGGCGAAAGCGCCGGCCGCCATGAAGGCGGCGCTGCCGAGCGACACCTGGCCGGCATAGCCGGTGAGGATGTTCAGCCCCACGCCCGCCAGGCTGAGCGCCAGGAAAGGCAGCAGGATCGCCTCGAACAGGTAGGAGTTGCCGATCAGCGGGATGACGACATAGGCGAAGGCGATGAGGAGCAGCGGCGCCAGCCATTTCGGCAGCGCGGCGGCCGGAGACAGTTGCGTGGCGATGGCGCTCATCGTCAGACCCTTTCGACAAGCTTCTGGCCGAACAGGCCTGATGGGCGGATGAGCAGGAAGACGAGCGCCACGACATAGGCGAACCAGCTTTCGATGCCGCCGCCGAAATAGTCGCCGATATAGACCTCGGCGAGCTTCTCGCTGGCGCCGATCAGAAGCCCGCCGACGATCGCGCCGAGGATGGAATCGAAGCCGCCCAGCACCAGCACCGGCAGCGCCTTGAGCACCACCAGCGAGAGCGAGAACTGGACGCCGAGACGCGCGCCCCAGAGCAGTCCGGCCACCAGCGCGACGAGGCCGGCCGCGGCCCACACGCTCGCCCAGATCAGCGGCAGCCTGAGCCCGACGGCTAAAGCGGCGAACTGATCGTCGGCGACGGCGCGGAAGCTCAAGCCGATGCGGGTGTAGCGGAAGAACAGCGACAAGAGCAGCACCATGGCCGCGGCCACCGCGGCGGCAAAGATGTCGAACTGGCTGATCAGCACACCGCCGACTTCCAGCGGCACATCCTCGATGCCGAGCTCGAGGCCGTGCACCTGCGTGCCCCAGATGAGCTGGGCGGCGCCCTCGATGATGTAGGAGAGGCCGAGCGTGGCCATGAAAAGCGTGATCGGCGGCTTGTTGGTCAACGGCCTCAGCACCGTGCGCTCGATGCCGATGCCGAGCGCCACCATGATGGCGAAGGTGACGGCCAAGGCCAGAGCGAACGGGACGCCGCGCTCGACGAGGCTGACGAAGGTCAGCGCCGCAAACAGAAGCAGCGCGCCTTGCGCGAAATTGAGCACGCCGGAGGTCTTGTAGATCAGCACGAAGCCGATCGCGACCAGCGAGTACATGACACCCGACAGCAGGCCGCCGGTCAGCACTTCGAGGAAGAACTGGTAGTCGAAGTCGCCGATCATATGTCTGCCCCCTCTTCATTGCCGGAGGCGACGCCGAGATAGGCGTCGATGACACGCTGGTCGTTCCTGACCTCCTCCGGCGTGCCGTCGGCGATCTTGCGCCCGTAGTCGAGCACGGCGATGCGATCCGACAGGCCCATGACGACGCCGACATCGTGCTCGATCAGCACGACGGTGGTGGCGAAGCGGTCGCGCGCGGCGCGCACATAGGCCGCCATCTCGCTCTTCTCGCCCGCCGTCATGCCGGCCATGGGCTCGTCGAGCAAAAGCAGCCGCGGTTCGGCGACCAGCGCCCGGGCAAGCTCGGCACGCTTCTGCAGACCATAGGGCAGCGTGCCGGCCAGCCGGTCGCGGACGTCGGTCAAGTGCAGGAATTCGAGAACCTGGTCGGCGCGCCCGCGCTGCTCCTGCTGCTCGCGGCGGGTGCGGCCTATGCCGAGTATCTGTCCGGCGAAGTTGGATCTGGTCCGATAGGCAAGGCCGGACGTGACATTGTCGAGGACGCTGAGCCCCTTGAACAGAGCGAGATTCTGAAAGGTGCGGGCGACGCCCAGACGCGCCAGCCGTTGCGTCGGGACCTGGGCATAGCGCGCGCCATAGAGCCGGACGTGGCCGCGATCAGCCCGATAGACGCCGCTGATGACATTGATCAGCGAGCTCTTACCGGCGCCGTTCGGGCCGATGATGGCGCGTATTTCACCCGGTCGAACCGACAGATCGACATCCGCCAGCGCCACCACGCCACCGAAAGACAGCCCTATGCCCTCAAGGGCAAGAAGCGGCGCGGCATCTTCCGCCGCAGGCTGTCGAGGCCTGTCGCCGTGAGCCTGCCGCTGAGCGGCCGGCAGCCCTTGCGCGAAGACCTCCGGCGCATAGACCGAAGCCTCGATCGCCCCGAAAGCATGGTTGGATATCGGCATTCCATCGTTCCCCAACTGTAGAAGGCACGCACGGTCCCGGCCGCGCGCCCGACCGGCGCGCGGTTCATCATCGTCGGCTGGCCGGAGGATCTCCGGCCGGCGGCTGGCGTTGTTATTCGGCGGCGAGCGCCGCCGCGGCTTCCGCGTTTTCCAGCTCGCGCACGAGCGGGATGACATGCTTGCCGAAATACTCGACCTCTTCCTGGAAGTGCAGGAAGCCGAGCAGGATGAGATCGGCGCCGGCACGCTTGAGATCGACGATGCGCTCGGCTACCTGTTTCGGCGTGCCGATCAGGTTCGAGCGGAAACCGTCATTGTACTGCACCAGATCGTCGAAGGACGACTTCGCCCAATTGCCCTCGCCTTCCGGCGAAGCCTTGCCGGCGTTCTTGACCTCGTGGCCGAAGGCATTGACGGCCTCCGGATTGGCCTTGGCGATGATCTCGGCCAGCACCCCCTTTGCCTCCTCCTCAGTCTCGCGCACGATGGCGAAAGCGTTGACGCCGACCTTGACCGAGTGGTTGTTGGCCTTGGCTTTGGCCTGGATGTCGTCGACCTGCTTGGCGATCTCGGCGGGCGTGTTGCCATTGGTGAAGTACCAGTCCGAAACGCGCGAGGCCATGTCGCGCGCGGCGCGCGACGAGCCGCCCTGGAAGATCTCCGGCAACGGCTTCAGCGGCTTCGGCTTCAGCGAATACTGGTTGAAGCGGTAGAAGTCGCCACGGAAGGTGAAGCTGTCCTCGGTCCAGATGCCGCGCAGCGCGCGGATGAATTCTTCCGAGCGGCGATAGCGCTCGTCATGGTCGAGCCAATGCTCGCCGATGGCGTGGAATTCGCCGCGGAACCAGCCAGAAACGAGATTGATGGCGACGCGGCCGCCGGTCAGATAGCTGATGGTGGCGAGCTGCTTCGCCGCCAGCGCCGGGTTCCACGGCCCCGGCAGGATCGCCGCGATCACCTTCAGCGTCTTGGTGGCGGCGAGCAGGTCGTGGCTGAACGATACCGACTCATGCTGCTCGTCGGCGCCATAGCCGGCCGTGAAGCGGATCTGGCTCAGCGCATAATCGAAGCCCGCCTGCTCGGCGATCTGCGCCAGCTTGCGGTTGTACTCGGCCGAGTGGTTGGTCCTCTGCTCGATGTTCGAAATGACAAGGCCACCCGAGACGTTCGGCACCCAATAAGCGAATTTGACTGCGTCGCGATTGTTCTGCGGCATGGAGATCTCCCGGTTTGGCCTGTCCCAACGATTGATCCGGACGTGGCCGGATTTCGTCGCTAATTATTAGTCTACTGAGTATATATACAAAGTAGGATTTTCCGTTTTGATGGCCCTGCCCGGACGGAAATACCAATTCGCTTGCCTGCACCGTCGTGGATTTTCAGCGCCCGCTCACGAACGACGACAAGGCGCCGAGCCGGCTTTCGATCTCGGAGGCGACCGCTTGCGCGTGACGCGCCACTTCCGGCAGGCCCATCAGCTCGCCGAAGGTGCCGCGTGCCAATGGTCCGGCAATGAAAAGGCCGGGCACAGGCCCGCCGTCCGGACCGACGGCGCGACTGTCGCGCCCGGTTGCAATGCCGAGCCCATGGCTGTCGATCCGGATCAGGCCGGCATCGCCAAGCGAGCGCAGCGCCGGATTGATCCGCAGCGTCTTGCCATGCGCCGGCCCCGTTGTGTTGATCACCGCGTCGAAATGCATCGTCTCGAATTGCCTTTGACCGCGCCGGCGCAAAGTAATGGCCAGGCCGTCTCCGTCGTCGTTCGAGGCCACAAGGCTCGCGGCGATATTATCGAACGTGCCCTCGGCGCGGCGGCGATCGAGCACCGCCTCGACCTGCGGCGCGATGCGGAAGCGATGCACGTCCCAGAACGCGCGCAGCCGCCGCACCAGCCGAGTGCGCTGATCTTCCTTGAGAGCGGACTAGATTACCGGTCCCTGCAGCCGCAGCTGATCGAAGACTGACTGCCAGTTGACGCCGCGGGCATTGGCCGCTGCCAGCGTCGAGCGGATATTTTCGAGCAATCCGAGCGCGGTCGTGGCCGGCATGGCAGTGAAATCGCCAAAAGGTTCGCCACGTACTCGCGGGTGCCCGCGCGAACGCAATCCATGGCGTGACACGGTCAGGATACGCCCGCGATGGCCGCGGCGATCGAGCTCGGCGACGGTGTCGGCCGAGGTCAGGCCGGAGCCGACGATCAGCACCGACGCTTCGGGAGCGATCGAACCAAGCGCATCGCCAGAGTAGACATCGGCAACGAAACCCTCCGCATCGGCGATCGACTCCAGCGCGACCGGAACATCGGGCGACGGATGCGTCATGGCGAGAACCACTATGTCGGCGGCGATCGGTTGACCGGAAGCGGTCACGATCCAGCCGTTGCCGTCGCGCTTCACGTCGCTGGCACGATCTCGAACATGGCGGATCGCTCCGCTGGCGATATGCGGCGCCAGTTGCTCGGCAACGTAGCGGCCGAAGACCTGGCGCCTGGGAAAGATGTCGCCGTTACGCCATACCGCATCCGGGTCGCGCTCGGCCTCGCCGCCATGCGCCAGCCAGTGCGAAAAATGCTCCGGCTCGTCCGGCGACAGGCTCATCCTGGACGCTGGCACGTTGACGCGATGCGACGGCTCCTCGCTGGAATAGGCCAGCCCGCCGCCGAGGAACGGACGCGGCTCTATGATCGTGATCAATGGCCGGGCGGACTGGCGCGCCAGATGCCAGGCCACGGCTGCGCCGGTAAAGCCGCCGCCGAGAACGACAACATGGCTTCGCGGCCGGGGCGGCAGCGCGTTCACGAGGCGCTGGCGAGCGATTTCGGACGATGGTCGCCGGCGATCGTTTCGCCGAAAGGACCGGTGTTGACGGACGAGCCGGGCGCCTTGACCGGATGTTCGGTCGGCAGATGCGGCAGCACCAGCTCGCCAAAGCGGTAGGCTTCTTCCAGATGCGGGTAGCCGGACAGGATGAAGGTATCGATGCCGAGCCGCCGGTATTCGTCGATGCGCTCGGCAATGGTATCGGGGTCGCCGACCAGGGCCGTGCCGGCGCCGCCGCGCACCAGGCCGACGCCGGCCCACAGGTTCGGCGCGATCTCGAGCTTGGACCGGTCGCCGCCATGCAGCGCGCTCATCCGCGCCTGGCCGACCGAGTCCATGCGCGAAAAGACCTTCTGCGCCGAGGCGATGGTCGCGTCGTCGAGACGGCTGATCAGCCTGTCGGCGGCGGCCCAGGCTTCCGCGGTGGTTTCGCGGGCGATGACATGCAGGCGAATGCCGAAGGAGAGTTTGCGCCCGGCCTTTTCGGCGAGCTCGCGCACGCCGTCCAGCTTGCGCGCGACATCGGCAGGCGGTTCGCCCCAGGTCAGGTATTTGTCGATCTCCTGCGCCGCCACGGTCGATCCCGCATCGGAAGACCCGCCGAAATAGAGCGGCGGATAGGGCGTCTGCACCGGCGGGAACAGGAGGCGGCCATCCTCGATGCGGAAATGCTTGCCCTGATGCTCGACCGTCTCGCCGCTCAGCACGCGCTTGTAGATCTGCAGGAATTCCTGCGTCACCTCATAGCGCTCGGCATGCGACAGGAAGATGCCGTCGCCCTTGTTCTCCAGCGGGTCGCCGCCGGTGACGACATTGATCAGCAGCCGTCCGTTCGAGATACGATCGAGCGTTGCCGTCATGCGCGCCGCGAGCGTCGGCGACTGCAGCCCGGGCCGGACCGCGACGAGGAAGCGCAGCCGCTTCGTCAGCGGCGCCAGGGCCGATGCGATCACCCAGGAATCCTCGCAGGACCTACCCGTCGGCAGGAGCACGCCGTAGTAGCCAAGCGTGTCGGCCGCCTGCGCCACTTGCGTCAGATAAGGCAGGTCGACCGCCCGGCCCCCTTCCGAGGTGCCAAGATAGCGACTGTCGCCATGGGTCGGCAGGAACCACAGGACTTTGATGCGATCGGGGGTTTCATGAACCATGCCTGTTTGTTCCTATGGCGTGAAACTGCCTCGACGTGGCCGTGAAGCATCGCCCTATAGGGTATTATTCCATTAAATCTGTAGAGATAGATTATTCCAATTCGGCCGCCTGCTTCGGAAATTTTTCTCGGGCAGTCAAACCGCGCGACCGCTCTAAGGCGTGTTGAGATTCAGGTCAGGCCGAGTCGGAGTCGAAGACGGGCGCGAAGCGACCAAACTGGGTGGTTTCCGAGAACCGGAGCGGAGCGTACTTTTCGTATGTGAGCACCGGAAGCGCAGAAAACCGCCATTTGCAGGCCGGTCTCACCTGAATATCAACGCGCCTTAGTCTGAAGAGTCACGCAGCAGCAGGCGCGAGCCGACCTCGACGATCGATCTGATCGCGGGGAGCAGTTCCTGGCCCAATGACGTCAGCTCATATTCCACCGTTGGGGGCGACGTCGGCATGACGTGGCGGGTCAGGACGCCACGCTGCTCAAGGTCACGCAGCCGGGTCGTCATGACCTTCGCCGAGATGAAGGGATTATCGCGGCGCAATTCCGAGAACCGGCGCGGGCCTTCGCTCAAGGACCAGAGCACCTCCGGCGTCCAGCAGCCGCCAAGCAGAGCCATGCACCGCGACATCGGGCAGCCCAGAGGCGCCTTTACCGTCTTTCGTACCTTGAGAACCATCGCCCATCCTTCACCGGCGGTTTCCAGCTGGTTACCGGAAAATGCAGGTAACCACAAGATACGTGGTTTCCCCTGGTAACTATGGTCGCTATGTAAACGCTCCCGTATCCAATCCCAACCATGAAATGGACTGAACAATGTACGCAGTAACTGGAGCAACAGGACAACTGGGCCGCCTCGTGATCGAGGCGCTGCTGAAGACCATTCCCGCCGACCGGATCGTCGCGGCGGTTCGCAACCCTGCAAAGGCCAACGATCTGGCCGAACGCGGCGTGATCGTGCGCGAGGCCGACTACAGCCGGCCCGACACGCTCCGTTCGGCGCTGGCCGGCGTCGAGAAACTGCTCTTGATTTCCTCGACCGAAGTCAGCGGCCGCCTTCCGCGGCATCGTGCCGTGATCGACGCTGCAAGAGCGGCCAGCGTTTCACTGATCGCCTATACGAGCATGCTGCACGCCGACACGTCGCCCGCGACGCTCGCGATCGAGCATCGGCAGACGGAGGAGGCCATCGCGGCCTCGGGCCTGCCCGCCGTGATCCTGCGCAATGGCTGGTACGCCGAAAACCATCTCATGGCGCTCCCGGCAGCGCTTGAGCACGGCGCCTTCGTCGGCGCCGCGAAGGACGGGCGCTTCTCGTCCGCGGCGCGGCAGGACTATGCCGAGGCCGCGGCCACGGTGCTGACGGCCAGCGACCAGGCGGGGAAGACTTATGAACTCGCCGCAGACCATGCCTTCACATTTGCCGAGCTTGCGATGGAGGTCTCGCGGCAATCGGGCAAGACGATCATCTACAACGACCTGTCCGAGGCAGACTACAGGGATGTGTTGACGGGCGCCGGCCTGCCAGCCGATCTCGCTGCACTTCTGGCCGATGCCGACGCCGCCGCCTCGCGCGGGGCGCTGTTCGACGACGGTGGCGCGCTGAGGCGGCTGATCGGTCGTCCGACCACCTCGATGCAGAGCCTCGTCGCGGCCTCCTTGCACGGCTGAGCCAGGCGCTCAGCCGATGTCACGTTGACAGAACGGGCGTGGAACACGTGTGCGCTGGCACCAACGGCCGTCACCATGGCGGCCGCGGAGTTGACGTGTTGCGCCAGCCGGAGTTTCCCCACTTGCTCCGCTTGTCTTGTTCGCCGTTTTGCTCGCTGCAGAGGTGGGCCCATAGGAAAGGGTGGCCGAATTGTTCAGTCCGCGACATAGGCTGCCAATTCATCAGCCGTCCCCTGCGGAAAGGCTTCCTTCAAGTAGTCGAGGAAGGCTGACACGCGGGGGCTGAGCAAGCGCCTCGAGGGATAAAGGGCCCAAAGTGCCGTTTCGGGCCCTGACGCATCCCCCCAATGCACCAGCGTGCCGTTAGCCAGATCACCGCTGGCAAGCGACAACGGCAGGCGCGCGGCGCCGAGCCCCATGCGCACCGCATCCCGGACCATGACGAACGACGCCAGGCTGAGCACTGGCTTGGCGTTAATCGTCCACTTGCCGGACGAGGTCGTGACTTGCCAGGCTTCGGACTCGTTCAACGAGCCTCGACTGATCGCGGGAACGAGACCTCCCGAGCCTGGGAGCGTCAGGCGCGGACTGGCCACCACCACCAGCCGATCGCGCAGGAACACGCGCCCAACAAGGGTGGCATCCGGCTCCGGGTTGACCCGGATGACGAGGTCGTAGGCTTCTTCGATCATGTCCACGGCCCTGTCTTCCGTAGTGATCTCCAACCGAACCTCCGGGTATCTAAGGACGAAGCCCGCCGCGAGCTTTCCGATCGCCGTCTGAGAAAAGAGCAGTGGCGCGCTGATGCGTAGCCGGCCACGCGGGCTATGGCCGCCCGAAGCGACCGCTTTCGCCGTCTCATCAAGCTCTGTGAGCAGAAAGGCCGTTCGTTCAAACAGGGCTCGTCCCTCCTCCGTGAGCTTGAGCATCCGCGCACCACGTTCGAACAGGCGCAAATCAAGGCTTGCCTCGAGATCGGCCACGCGTCTGGAAAGTGTCGCCTTTGGCCGGCCGGCGGCACGCGAGGCCTTTCCGAACCCGCCGTGGCGGGCCACCAGGTTGAAGTCGGCAAGAGCGAGAAGATCCACGATCTTGTTCTTTTCTGTTCCACCAATGAGACGACCTGTCCAAACATATCATCTATCGGGACGAATGTGGATCACTCATTTTGAGCGTGCCTTTTAACTCAAACAGAAAGTGAACCCCAATGACCATCCTCGTTACAGGTGCCACCGGCCGCGTCGGCCGCCATGTCGTCGACCAACTCCTTCAGCGCGGCGCGACGGTGCGTGTGCTGACTCGCGACCCCGCGAAAGCCAGCTTCCCGACCGGTGTCGACGTCGCCGAGGGCGATCTCCTCGACATCGATGCACTGCGCAGCGCCTTCAAAGGGGTGAGCACGCTCTTCCTGCTCAATGCCGTCACGGGTGACGAATTTGCCCAGGCGATCATCACGCTCAACGTTGCTCGCGAAGCGGGCGTCGACCGTGTCGTCTATCTTTCGGTGTTCGAAGCCGATCGGGCGGTGAACGTCCCGCATTTCGCCGTGAAGTTCGGCGCCGAGCGCATGCTGGTGCAGATGGACTTCAGCGCCACCATCTTGCGTCCGACCTACTTCATCGACAACGAGTCGATGGTAAAGGACGTCATTATGGAGCACGGCGTCTATCCGATGCCGATTGGCAGCAAGGGCGTAGCCATGGTCGACGCCCGTGACATCGCCGAAGTAGCCGCGATCGAGCTGATCCGCCGCGACTCCGCACCCGGCAAGCTGCCGATCGAGACCATCAACGTGGTGGGGCCCGACACGCTGACCGGCCCAAACGTGGCTAAGATCTGGTCGGACCTTCTCGGTCGCCCAGTGGTCTATGGGGGTGACGATCCCGGCGCGTTCGAGCAGAACATGGCGAGCTTCATGCCGAAATGGACGGCCTACGAGATGCGCCTGATGGCCGAGCGCTATGTCAGCGACGGCATGATCCCGGAGGCCGATGACGTTGTGCGGCTGACCAGTATTTTGGGCCGTCCCCTGCACACCTATCGCGACTTTGCGGCCGGGATCGCGAGCGCGGCCTGAGGGCCGGGCCATCCGCCTCTTGAAACGCCAAGGAGGCCGCCTGTCCCTGCCAAGGCGGCCTGTGCACGCCGCGAATTGACCGGGAGGGCGCGACCCACTTCTTACGCGACGCGACCATTGCGGGCGGGCTACAAGGCCACACTTCCGTCGCCTCGAACAGCGGCAGCCGCAGTTGCACGGACCTCGCCCTCTACGAGAGCCGGCCGCGCAATGGCCTGAAGAACGCGCGCACCTCTTCAGCGAGCAGGTCCGGCTGCTCCAGAGCGGCGAAATGCCCGCCCACAGTCATGGTCGTCCATCGCTCGACGTTGAACACGCGCTCCATCCAGGACCGCGGCGGCATCGGCAGCTCCTTTGGAAAGACCGCCACGCCCAGCGGCGGCACCACCCCTTCACCCGGCCGGAAGGTCAGCGGCTGAAGCCGGTTCTCCTTATAGAGCCTGAGCGAATGGGCCAGGCTGTCGCTGAACCAGTAGAGCGAGATGTCGGTCAGCAGCGTATCAAGCGAAATGCAACTCTCAAGGTCGCCGCCGCAATCGCTCCATGAGCGGACCTTCTCGACGATCCAGGCGGCAAGACCGACCGGGGAATCGTTGAGCGAAAACGCGAGCGTTTGCGGCTTCGTCGCGTGCAGCGCGCCGTAGGCGCCTTCCAGCGCCGACCAATATGCCCGCTTGTCGAGGAAGGCCTGTTCTTCGCCAGTCAATGGCTGCGCCTGTTCGAGCCACGGCTGGAAGCTGGCGGGCACGTAGTTCAGATGAACGCCCAAGACGCTGTCCGAATAGAGACGCGCCAGCCAGATCGACACGCCGGCACCAATATCGCCGCCCTGCGCGCCGAAGCGATCATAGCCGAGCATCGCCATCAGGCCTCGCCACAGGCCCGCGATCTCGCGCGAACTGGTGCCGGCCTTTTGCGGCGGAGCGGAAAAGCCATAGCCGGGGAGCGAAGGCACGACGACATGGAAGGCGTCCGCCGGATCGCCGCCATGCGAACCTGGATCGGCAAGCATCGGCATCAGATGTTCGAACTCGACGAACGAGCCGGGCCAGCCGTGAGTCAGAATGAGCGGCATCGGCGAAGGCCCGGTGCCAGGCTGGTGCAGGAAGTG
This sequence comes from Mesorhizobium sp. M2E.F.Ca.ET.219.01.1.1, assembly GCF_004016445.2. Lineage (GTDB taxonomy): Bacteria > Pseudomonadota > Alphaproteobacteria > Rhizobiales > Rhizobiaceae > Mesorhizobium. Next base: position 1,006,169 of record NZ_SADT02000001.1, on the reverse strand, counting down.
GATGTCCTGGCCTTCCACACGCGCCATGTAGTGCGGCAGCGCGTTGAGCCGCGTCTCCTGCGCTCGCCAATGGAACCGATGCCGCCAGTGACCGACGAGATGCGTCATGAACGACAAGCCGGCCCCATCCTCCCAGGAGTCGGGCGCAACGACCGAAGGCCACCGGGTGCGCGCCAGCCTGTCTTGAAGATCCCGCACGACGGCGTCCGGTATGTCGACATGAAAGGGCCTGACTGTCATCCATCCTCCAGCGAACGATCGCCGATCAAAAATTTCGCCCCTCGCTGTCGGTCTCTGCTGGCGAGCCAGCAGGACGGCCAAGATCGTGCGATTGGCCAATATCTGGCGCGGAGCGGTCGGCTTCCTAGCCCGTCGTCAGGAGTTCGGCGACGAACCGAGTTGGCGGATTACATCTACCGGCTGCCGTTCCCACCTCCGATGATGTGGTCGCGAAAGCGACAAACCGTTCCTTACGGGGCTTCGTAGAGTTCCAGCGGCAACCCATCCGGGTCGCGGAAAAAGGTAAACCGTTGGTCTGTATATGGGTCGATCCGGATTGGCTCGACGGCAACGCCGGCGGCTTCCAGGCGCATAATTACGGGGTCAAGATTCGCGACGGCGAATGCCAGATGCCTGAGGCCTGTCGCCTCTGGATGGGACGGCCGCGTCGCTGGCGCAGGGAAGGAGAACAATTCCAGCTGGACGGACCCGATCCGCAGATCCGCCTTCCATGATTGCCGCTCCTCCCGATAGACCTCCCGGATCACATCGAGGCCGAGGAGCTCGACGTAAAACCGTCGCGACCGCTCGTAGTCGGTGCAGATGAGAGCGACGTGGTGAATAGCGTTCAGCATGCCAAGACCTCTAGCCAAGTTAGGAAGCGCCGCACAGACAACGGCGGGTCCGGAGGGCGTGCAAGAACTGTTGATTCAATAACCGTGTGATCTCACAACCGCATAAAGTACAGCTTCGGCTGCGTCCAAAGACGACAGAAAGCATTGCCGCTTTTTGTTCGGTTGCTTCTTTCGCAAGTCTATTGGGCGACTTGCGACACGGCCGACATCAGTTCCTGCGGGCTTGGCGCCGCGAACATGTATCGCCCGCCCTCGGGAACTTCCGTGAAGCTCCAGCGGACGATCCCCTGCCGGTCCAGTAGGAACTGACCGATCAGTTGTCCGTGTCCCGTCGCCATCATCTGCTCGTCGGCTTCGGTCACTTCGTAGTGGTCCTTCTTGTCGAGGAATTCGCTGGCCGCAAAAGGATCCATGGGACCGGGCAGCTCGCCTGGTATGTCGACCCGCATATCCTTTGCCGCTGCCATCGAGACCTTGTACGGCCAGTTCGTCTCGTCTTGGGTGAATTCGAGATTGGGCAGTCCAAAAGCACGATGCGACGCGCGTTCAGGGTCGGAGGCCGCAAGCAGATTCGGCATCGGGTGGTAACGGAAATAGAGACGAGCCCGCTCGATCGGCGTGTTGACCACCGTCAGGCTCCCCACGCCCTTTTCGCGCAGCTCCGAATCAAGCCGCGCCTGGGCGGCGATATGGCGCCGGCAGAACGCGCAATGCAGACCTCGAAACAGGCCGACCAGCACCGGTTTTTGTCCGCGAAAGTCGTCAAGCGCAATCTTGCCATCCTGGGTGATGGCGTCGAGCACCACGTTCGGCGCACGGTCGCCCGGTTGAAGCGGTATCAAGTCAATGCGCGCTGACATTGCCAACCTCCCACCCCGGCTAGTCGAGAAAAGGCAGCACCACAAGCCCTTCCGGGTCGAGCCCGTGCTGGGCGCAAATACCCTGCGCCAGGGAAAAGTAGCGTTCGGCCTCGGCCAGATTGTCGAGGTCGAGATTGAGCGTTGCGAGGCCATCATAGCACGGAAACAGCTGTTGGGGCTCGCCCGTTTCGCGGGCTACGTCCAGCGCCTCGTGGAACAAGCCAATCGCCAATTCCGGACGGCCGTTGCACTGGTGGATTTGCCCAAGCACGATCAACGGCACCGGCAGATGCTCGCGCTGGTCGAGCGCCCGGTCGATCTCGATGGCCTTCTCGGCGGCAGGCACGCCCTCCGTCGGACAGCGATCCGTGAAGGTACAGCAGGCGACCGCCAGATTGGCGAGGAGGCGCGCCTGGTATCCCAAATCACCAATACGGCGCGCCACGTCAAGACCGCGCCGACAGACCTCCATCGCCTTTGTCGGGTCGATGGTCGTGTAAAGCACGCCGAGATTGGTGTAGCCGCGGCAAGCCGTGCCCAGTAGACCGGCGGCTTCGGCTAATTCGATGCTACGCTCGACCTGGCCGACGGCTTCGCGGTCTCGTCCAAGGCGTGCCAACGCGACAGCCTTGGTATTGAGCGCCTCGGCGGTCACGAGAGTGGCATCACGCCCTACCTCGGAGATATGCTCGGTTGTCAGCGTACGGACGCAATCCAGCGCCGCGTCCGCCCATTTTGCGGCGAGCGCGTTGTCTCCGCTACGGAACGCCTGTCGGCCACGTTCTTGCCACAGATGCGCCTGCTCGACCGGGGCATCCGCTCCATCGAGCAGCGCTGCCGCTTCGGCGTATCGCGATTCCGAGTTGTCCCGCTTGCCGACGTCCCAGAGCAGCCGACCGATCTTACGCAAAACCCGCGCCGAAGCGACACGATCGGCCGATGCGCGATATGCCTGCAGCACCGTCTCGTAGTGCCGGTGCGCGACGTCGCGGCGGCCTAGCGGGCCGCTCAAGTCGGCAATGCGCTCTGCGATTGCCAGTTTGAGCGGAGTTTGCCCTGTCTCGCTCAACGCAGTCAGCGCTCGCTCGTAGAAACGAAGGGCGTCGTCGTTGGCGTATATCATGCGGGCGCGATCGCCCGCCGCCTGCAGGTAATGCGCGCCCCTCTCCCGCTCGGCGCTCTGTGCGAAATGATGACCGAGCGCGGTCAAATCCTCGAGCCGTTCCGGCTTGTCGCCGCACAGCTGCTCCAAGGCAGCACCGACCCGTCCGTGGATGTCGGTCCGGCGTTGCAGGAGAAGGTTCTGGTAGATCACGTCCTGCAGCAATGTTTGCGTAAAGCGGTAGCTTTGCGACGAGACCGAGCCTGATCCTGCAACTTCCTCGATGATTTCCGCGTCGCATAGCAGTTCGCAGCCGGCCTCCAGGCGGCCCGGGTCGGCTGTCACGGCTTTCAGGAGCGTGGCATCGAAGCGCGGCCCGATTACCGCGGCTTCCTGGGCCAACCGGCGCACCTCCGGGGGCAGCCGGTCGACGCGGGCCAGCAACATTGCCTGGATAGTGGCGGGAATGCCGGTTGCGTCGCCTGCCACAGCCCGCCATCGCTGGCCCTCGCGCACCAGGACACCGCGATCGATAAGGCCGCGGACGATCTCCTCTATAAAAAGCGGATTGCCGCCCGCACGCTCGAGGATCTGGTCGACAAGACTGCCTGTGGAGCTTACCCAGCTCTCGCCGAAAAGCGCCGCCAGCAGGCTGCGTCCCTCATCCCTGTTGAGCGGCGATAGCCTGAGCGCTGTGTGGCTGACCCGACTTGAGTCGAGCTGGTCGTTGTCCGGCGCCGGGCGATGCGTCACCAGCAACATCAATCGCGTGCGTTCCAACCTGTCCATCACGAAACGCAGTGCCTCGAGCGACGCGGCGTCGGCCCAGTGCAGGTCTTCGACGACAATCAACAGCGGCGATAAAGCAAGCCGCCGTTCGATGATTGTGCGGACTGCGTAGAGAATTTGCCGACGCAACTGCTCGGGCTCGACATGCTGCAGGGTGGCATCGGGGTCGCCAAGGCCAAGCACATGGTAAAGCAGAGGCATCAGGCGCTTCGCCTCCTCGCCCTGCAGGCCAAGATCGTCGAGCAAGCCTGCGAGCTTGCCCCGCATTTCCTCCCCATTGTCGTTCTGCATCATCCCGGCAGCGCTGCGCACCACCGCGCCCAAGGCGCCAAATGATTGTTCCCCCAGCGGTGAGCACGTCACCTGCCGCACGGCGACGTTGCGAAAACGATCCTCGTCGCCGACGCGGGCGACGAACTCCTTCACCAGCCGCGATTTCCCGATACCGGCTTCTCCGACAAGGCGGACAAGCTGGGCCGAGCCGCCGCACGCCTGGTCAAGGCTCGCCAGCATTCTGTTGAGCTCCGCACCGCGACCTATCATCGGCGCGCTCAGGCCGAGCGCCTCGAGCCCGCGCGCTGCACGCGGCGTCGCAAGCGGTGCATCCAGTCGATGGACGAGCACACTGCCAGCCTTGCCGCGAAGCACGACATCGCCCAGCGACTCATATGAGAACGCATGTCGGGTCAGCCTGTGGGTGAGCTCGCCGACCAGCACCTCACCCGGTGCGGCCAGCGATTGCAGGCGTTGCGCCGTATTCACCGTGTCGCCGGTCACCGAATAGGATTTGGCGGTGCCGATGCCCAATCCTCCAGTAACGACCGGACCAGTGTTTATGCCGATGTGGAGTAACAGAGGCGAGCCGGAGTGGGAGGTGCTTTCGCCGAGCCGCGCCGTCCGGGCGATCATGTCGAGAGCGGCGCGAAGCGCACGTTCCGGATCGTCCTCATGCGCGACCGGCGCACCGAACAAAGCGAGCAGCGCATCGCCTATGAATTTGTCGACGAAACCACCAAAGTTTCGCACGGCCGCCGTCAATTCCTTGAACAAATCGTTCTGCAGCGCCTGCATGACCTCTGGGTCGAGCTGCTCGCTGAGCGTCGTGAAGCCGCAAAGGTCGGCGAACAGGACCGTCACCGTTCGGCGATCGGCGTCAGAGACGGGATGCGGCCCGTCTTCGCTTTCAATGTTCGCAAGCAGCGACGGAATTCGAGAAGGCGGCACAATGGTTCGGCTTGGTGTCGGAGCGGGCCGTTCGACGGCCTTGGCGGGTGCACCGACGCTGGCCCCACATTTCGGACAGAACTCGAAATCAGGTGCGCAGAGGTAGCCGCAACTGGCGCATGGCACGGGCTGGCGCTTGCCACACTTCGGACAGAAGGCGAAACCGCGCTCAACCTCGAAACCGCAGCCCAAGCAGTCCATGGAACAAGACCTCACTTGCGGCCGTGACGGCGTGATCTCGCTACGTGCTTCACGGCCAGGGTGCTCACAAGGATGAACCGATCGCGGCCGACCAGCAAGCGGCTGCGCAATTTGTCTCGCCTCGGCGCATCGATTGCGGCTCTGGGCGGTCACGAGCGCTCGCCATTCAAGCCTGTCTTCAGGTCTCTTTTGCCTGCCTCCAATCCACCTCGATCTTGACAGGGCGGTGCTGCCATCCGATGCCGTTATCCCGTTTGAGACAGTCGCCGACTCTTGCCAAAGAAAACCAAAGCTCGATGAACCAGGAAATCGCCGGCTATTTTTCGGGACCCTTGTTCTTCCTTCGAACCAGGCGCGGGTAGGACGGCGTGGCACATAAACCCCTGGTTTCAATCGTGGTGCCCGCGCACAATGCGGAGGCGACGCTGCCGCGCGCGCTGGATTGCCTGCTCGAACAGGAAATAGCGGATTGGGAAGCGATCATCGTCGACGACGCCTCCACAGACCGCACCCCCGCGATCATCGCCGCGTATGTAGAGCGCGATGCCCGGTTTCGGACGTTGACCTCTTCCGCCAACAGCCCCGCCCGCGCGCGCAACAGCGGGATTTCGACAGCGCGCGGCCAATGGCTGATGTTTCTGGATGCCGACGATTGGGTGGATGCCAGCTTCCTCGCCAAAATGCTGGCCGCGCTGAAAACCGCTCCCGATGCGGTGGCCGCCTATTGCGGTTCCCGGCACGTGATGCCCGACGGCGCGCTCGCCCCGGCGAGCATCTCGCCGGAGGTCGCGGTCCAGCCCTTCGAAACATTCGCTCGCCGGTGTCCCATCCGCACGCACGCGCTGCTGGTCGACCGGGAGACTATCGTCAAGTTGGGCGGTTTCGATGCGTCGCTGCGCACATGCGAGGACTGGGATCTGTGGCAGCGCCTCGCACGTCTCGGCAAAAATTGGGTGATGGTCGACGAGCCGCTCGCTTTCCATCGGGTCAGCCCCAAGGCGCTCTCTTGCAATTCGGCGCAGATGCTGGCGGATGCGGAAATCGTCATCGCCCGCGGCTTTTCTCCTGATCCCAGGGTCAAACACCCGGCATCGGCTCACGCCAATGGGGCGATCGAGGCCAACGGCGGCACCGCTGCCGAAGCACTCGCGTGGTTCGCGTTGTGGAACGCCGCGTCGGATAGCGGCCGAGGCTCGCTCTCGATCGACCCGCAGTCCCTGCGCGCGCTCCCGGCAGGACGCAAGTGGGCGCGTGAGATCGCCAAGATGGTCCTCGATGGCCTTATGGAGGGAAGCCTGTCGGTGCCGGAGCAATTGGCAGCCAGGTGGGACAGGTTCGGCGGCGCCCTCACCGAGTTGACCGTCGAACTCGGCAAGCTCCGCGGCGATCCCGGAGCGGGTCGCCGCGTCCAGTATCACCTTGAGCAGATGCTTCTCGACGCCGACGACCTTGCCGCACCGCGCAAACTGGGGCGGACACTCGGAATTCGCGTCGACGCTCGAAATCCGACCTCGACCGAACTTCCGGAAGGAATCGATCAAATTTATGCCTATCTGATGATGAAGGGCCGGATCGAGGCTCGCGTCCAGTTCGGCGCGCTCGGGAGAGTGACAAGGCATCATTGGATTGAATTGATCCTGAATCTCGTGCCCCCTCAGCAGCTTGCGCCGCAAAAGGGCGCCGGTGCCGACATGTCTGCGGCCGAGGCGTTGTCGTCCACAGCGGAATCCGATCGGGACAGCCACTTCGGCAAACTCGCGCGATTGGCCGCTGAGGCGCAGGAACTGGTTCGGTCGAGCGCCGAACCTGCAGAGCCCCTTGCGGCACCGCGCCGAAAACCGGCCGTGGATGACCACGACAATGATCGCACGTCGTTCTGGAACCGCCATTTCGCGACCGAGGATCCCTGGAACTACGGTTCGCCCTATGAGCAGGAAAAATATCAGCGGCAGCTCGAAATTCTGCCTGCCGGTCCCATCGGACGGGCGCTTGAGCTGGCCTGCGCGGAGGGTCACTTCACGCGGCAGCTGGCGCCGCGAGTAGGCCATTTGACCGCAACCGACATCTCCGCCATAGCCGTCGGGCGGGCGCGTGAGCGTTGCGGCGACCAGCCGAATGTCGAGTTCGGAGTCCTGGATTTCGCCGCCGACGCGCTGCCGGGTGAAATGGATCTGATCGTCTGTTCGGAAGTGCTCTACTACCTGGATGATCTCGCGGAGTTGCGGCGCATCGCCAAGAAATTTGTCGAGGCCTTGGCGCCTGGCGGCAGTTTCATCAGCGCACACGCATTCGTGCTGCGCGACAATCCTGAAAGGACGGGCTTCGACTGGAACACATTCGGCGCGCAAGCGATCTCAGAGACGCTGGCTGCGGCCGAAGGCCTCGTCCTCGAGCAATCGATTGAGACCGAGCTCTATCGCATAGACCGTTTCCGCCGTCTGTCGCCAGGCGAGGTGGCGAGGGAACCGATGATCGAACATGCGCCAATCCGCGCGCCCGTGGGAATTGGGGTCGCGCGAAACATCGTCTGGGGCGGGGCGCGGGCCTTGCGCCGCGACGTCGCACGCAACGAGCGGCGGCAGCGTATCCCTGTCCTCATGTATCACAGCGTCGCCGACGATGGTCCGGCCGCCCTCGCCCGTTTTCGGTGCACGCCCACCGCATTCGCCAGCCAGATGGCATGGCTGCGCGCCAATGGCTTCCACGCGATCAGTTCCGAGCAGCTGGAACGGTTCATCGCCGACCGTCAGCCTTTCGTTGGCCGCCCGGCGCTCATCACCTTCGATGACGGCTTTCAGAACTTTGCCGACCATGCCTGGCCGATCTTGCGCGCGAACGACCTGACCGCGGAAGTGTTCCTGGTGACGGACCTGGTGGGTGAAAGTGCGATATGGGACGCCGCCAGCGGTCCGCCGACGCCGCTTATGGACGCCGGGACGGTTCGGCGCCTCGCCGGCGAAGGTGCATTCTTCGGAAGCCATCTGGCGACGCATCGCGCGATCGATGGTCTGTCGACTTCCGACCTGGCCGCCGAGCTCCTTCGCTCTCGTATGTTCATCGAACGATGGACCGGGCGGGCAATCACGACGTTCGCGGCACCCTACTCGGTCACCGATCGACGGCTTGGCCGACTGGCCAGGGAGTGCGGCTATCGAACCGGCTTCGGCGGCAGACACGGGCCGGCCGACCTCGATTGCGATCCCATAGACCTTCCGCGCATCGAGATTCGTGGGGATCGCTCGCTCGATGACTTTGTCACCATTATCGAGGCAGTGCTCGGATGAAGCGGCCGGCGCGCTGATAAGCCTCGTCGCTTCCGGTTATGCGCCTCAGGTCGCGTTGATCGCTGCCTTGCCGATCTTGCGCCATCGGGCATTTTCGCGAACCAGTTTCAGGTCGTCGGTCGTCTCGGCAAATGTCCGCAATCGGTATTGCCGGAGCAGGTCCGGAAAGAGCGCCCCTTCCGGCAGGCCGGCCAGTTGCTCGCGGACCGAGATCTTTTCATCGATGACCCGCGTGCCCCAGGCATTTTCCCGGGTCTGCAGCTCCGCTGCCAGATCGCGCTCTTCCGGTGCGTTTTCGTCCAGCGCAGCCAGCAGGATCGAGTGGAAAAGCGCCACATAGCCAATCTGTCTCAGGCCGCCCACCACCCGCACCCGCGGCAATATGGCAAGGACGAGGAACATCAGGAACAGGTTTGGCAGCAGCACGCCGTCCAGCAGCGCCTGCCTGAGATGCGGCCGCTCGAACGGGATGGAAAGACCATGCGGCCTGTCAGGCTCGATGAGGTGCCCGTTGTCGAGGACGAGCCTGCGCACGCGCTCCTCGCGGATGCCCCAGAAATAGTCCGTGGCATTGGGCAGGAATCTGCCAAATGGGCTCGAAACGGCCTCTTGCAAGGCACGGTCGAGACGCTGGCGTCTCGCGGGCTGGGTGAGCAGCCTGGAAAGAAGACTGCCGTCACATTCCAGATGCCGCGCCATGGCAGAAGCGGCGAGCCGATCATCGATGAAGACGGGAACGGCCATGCCGGAACGATCCCAATTGGCGACCAGATCCTCGTTGAGGGCCGTCAGCGCATCGGCGGCGGTTCCAAACACCTTGTCCTGGCTGGCAAGCAGTGTGCCCCGCCAGCGGCTGGCATCCGTTTCATCGCCAACCGCCTCGAGCGCACGCTTGTTGAGGGAGACAGGACCGGCCACGCAGACGCTCTTGCGGCACAGTTTGTGACGCCCCAAGCCAAACAGGTTGACCTTGTCGTCGCCGACATCGAGCCATCCCGGCCCCTCACGGCCAACGGTCTCCATGGTCATCGTGGTTCCCATGAAGCCGAAAAAGGCCGACAGCCCGTTTTCCACCGCGCCGAGCCAGGCAAGCAGCAGGGCATCGAAGGTAATCCGATCCATTAGGAGGAGGCAGTGCAGGCCGGATTGAATCACCGGCCTGTGCTCGAACTCTTCGAGGACCTTGGCGATCTCCTCAGGCTGCATAATTACATCGAGGCGCTGACGCAGGACGTCGCGCAGGATCGAGCGGGCGGCGATCGCCGGGCCCGATACAGGCCTTGCCACCGGCCGCCACAGATGGCGGGCGTAATCGGAAACCGGTGCATTCCAGTTCTGCTCGATGTCGCGCACGACTTCCGGGCAGAGCAGCGACAGCACGGCCAGAACTTCCATCGGAGGCGTAGGGCTTGGATCAAAGGCGGCGGTCATTGGTCCCGTCTAGCCGCATCTTGGTCCAAACGCCAAGGGAAACAGCGGTACTTAGAACCGCAGTCGGGCCATGCTCAGGAGGTCGTGGTACTGCCCGTCAGTGAAGCCGGCCTTCACATGCCGACCTTCGACCTCGAAGCCGTGGCTCGAGTAGAGACGGATGGCCGGTTCGTTGTCGGCATATACGGTCAATTCGACCCGCTTCAGGGCCCGCCAGTTATCGGCCACGTCAAGCAGCGCGCCGAGTATGACAGAGCCGATGCCCTTGCCGACAAAGGCATCGCCAAGGCCGATATTGATCTCGCCGACATGCGAACGGCGCGGCGAACCCAGCACGACCAGGTTGCCATGGCCGACGACCTTGCCCTCGACCTCCGCGACGATCCATGTGGTTTCCTGGCCGGATTTGGCGATGCGCCGCTCGACTTGCTCCACCCTCTCGAAAGGCATCCTGAGCGTGCCCCAGCGGAAGCCAGGCATGTTGAAGATGGCGCAAAGCGCCTCCGCATCGCTTGGCCGGACGGCTCGGAGCTGCGGTTCGATTTTCTCGGAGGATGGCGAGGTCGTGCTGGTCATGGCGTTCCCGGCTGGAGCAATTCCAGGAAAAGTGTAAGCGGTTTTCCGCCCGCAATTGCGTCAGAACAAAGACATAGAGCAGTTCGCCGGTTCCTTTGAAACGGTGAAATGCTCTAACGCGATCGGCCCGGCACGATGCACCGGACGTCACCCGAAAATCCAGTCGTCTCTGCAACCTATGATGCCGGCTCCGAGCTGAAATACCGGGAGGCGGCGTAGAGCTTGAAGACGCCGCTGATGCCGATCCAGCCGAAAAGAGCGAGCCAGCATAATGTCTTTGTCGCCGTCCAGTCGATCCGGTGCACCGCAGCGTCGGTGATGACCAGGCCAAGGATGGCAAGCAGGCCAACCAGAAACTGCGCCAGGCCGAGCACCAGCAGTTCCTCGCGCGGAGCGTTTTTCCGGAGGAGATATACTCCGCCGGCGCCGGCGAGGAAGATGGCGCTGTAGACCTGGGCGTGGAAGGGATCGACCGGCCATGGCCAGCTGCTGCTGACCACCCGGGGAAACAGCAACATGCCGACGCCGTATAGCCCAAGGATCGCCATTTCCGTTGACATGTAGCCGCGCCATGCGGGGGTTAAGGCCACGCCTTTTGCCGAAGGACGGGCCCTGGCCCGCCACAGGAACAGCCCGGATACCGCGGCCGAGGCAAGATAGACCAGGAACCAGAGCCAGGCCGCTTTTCGTTCGAAGTTGAAATAGCCGAGATTGATGAACGAAGCCGCCGACACGATGACGGTGAAGATGAAGGCCATGACGAGCACCAGCCTGCCGGGCGACCAGCGATTCCAGAACAAGAGCGCCGCCATTACCGCCATTTCAGCGGTGTAGAAGCCGCCGAGGAAGCGGGCGCTGAACGGCGTGACGGGCCAGGGCCAGCGCGGCTTGACCAGCGCGGGCGCGAAAAACAGGCCAGCGCCCACGATCAGGACGATGATGACAACCGCGGAGAAGAGGCGAAGGGCCCCTGGAAACGGCGGATTGTCGGATTTCGGCATGGGAAAGAGCCTCAAAGATCGATGCCCATGCGCCATCATAGTGCCGCTTGGAGTGGGAGAAAATCCGTCAAATGGAAATCGACCGTCGCCGTGTTTGTCTATTCGAATTGGCGGTACGGTCGGTTTCGAAGTAAAATGCATCATTCGGACCAAGCGCGGTCCGGTCAACGCGCCCCTGGGCGCATTTTCCGGAGCCTTTACGATGAACGAAGCTCAGGATCTGTTCTCGCTTCTGCGGCAATCGAGCGATGTCGATCCGGTGGCGATCGACGCGATCAAGCGCACCATCGCGGAGGGCGATGACCGCGAGCTGTGCCGCATCAATGTGCCAGCCTTCGCCAGCAAGCATGGTCTCGACGAGGAGCGCGCCATAGGCGCCTTTCTCCACGCGGCACGGGTGGGCATCTTCGACGTCTCCTGGAATGTCCTGTGCCCCGGCTGTGGCGGCGTGCTCGACACCAACGCCACGCTGAAAACCGTGCAGAAGGACGAATATACATGCGCGCTTTGCGCCTCGGGCTATTCGCCGACCCTCGACGAGATGGTCGAGGTGACATTCACCGTCAGTCCCCGCATACGCAGGATTGCCGGCCACAATCCGCATGAACTACCGCCGCTGGAATATTTCCGGCAGATCTATTGGGCGTCCGGCGTCGATCTGCCCGATGAAGACTTCGCGAAAATCATGGAAGATATCACGCTGGAGGACATCGAGCTTGCGCCCGGTGAAAAGGCGGTTCTGACCGTACAGCTTCCGTCCGATTTCATCATCGTCTTCGAGCCGGTTACCCATTCGGTGCAGTTCATCGACGTGAAGGGTGAGCCGACAAAGGAGCGCCGAAGCCTTTCGTTAGTCTTCGACCGCGACCATGTCCAGAGCCAGACGCTGGAGATGCAACCCGGGCCGTTGCGCATTTCGCTGGAGAACAGGACCGACACACGCGTGCTGCCGACGGTGTTCATCGCCAGCCACGGCTTGCACGATCTGCTAGGCAGGCGCCGGCCCTTCCTCACAGCCAAGCGCCTGCTTACCAATCAGACGTTCCGCGATCTCTATCGCACGGATACGCTCGACATCAACCAGCGCCTGAAGATCACCAGCCTGACCTTCCTGTTCACCGACCTGCGCGGATCGACCGCGCTTTACGAGCGGGTGGGCGATCTTTCGGCCTTCGATCTCGTGCGCGCGCATTTCCAGGTTCTGCACGAGATCGTCGCGGCGGAAGCAGGCGCAGTGGTGAAGACGATCGGTGATGCGGTGATGGCGACCTTCGCGACGCCCGATCGTGCGATTGCCGCGGCCCTCAGGATGCGCGATGCCATGCGTGCGCTCAACGACAAGAGCGGGCGCGAGGATCTGCTGCTCAAGATCGGAGTCCATGCCGGTCCCTGCATCGCCGTGTCCATGAACGAGCGACAGGACTATTTCGGCCAGACGGTCAACATTGCTTCGCGGGTCCAGAACCTTGCCAACGCACAGGCGATCTTCGCCACTCATGCGGTGGTCGACGACAATCTCACCGCCGATCTATTGCACAGGAAGGCGCTGACGCCCGTGCCCCACGAGGTCTCGCTGCGCGGCATTGAGCGGGAGATTGCTGTCTATACGATCCCCTGAGACTTAGGCCGTCTGGACCTCTCACACCCGCCTATAGATAAAATAACGATCGGCGGGCACCGAAGGTGGCGGCGGGAGGCGTTGCAAGTGCGGGTGATCGAGCGGCGTGCCGCTGACGGCGATGCCGCCGACGCGAAGCAGGCGCGCGGTCAGGTCGGGAAGCCAGGTAGCGGTCACTGCGTCGCGATCTTCATAGCCGGTGCCGATGTCGGCATGAACAAGAGCGGCGTCGATGCCAATGAACCTGATCGCCGTCTCGCGTATTTCGCCGAGCACGAGGTTTTCAGCTTCGGGAATTGAGCTGGAGTGGGCGGCCAGTGCGCGGTCGAAAGCCACGATCCGGCGTCCGGGCAGGCGCTCGCGCAGATGATGAAACGTCCGGCCATTGCCGAGGCCGAGCTCGAGCACGGGGCCTTCGATGGTCGCGACCTGCGCGCAGACTTGATCGAGAATGTCGCGCTGCGCGGTCAGCCTGCGGATGAAACTCTCGAGGCGGCTCATTTGCGTTTGTGTGTCCTGAACCAGCTCAAGAGCGATCGGCAATGCCCGGGACCGAAACGGTTCGCGGGTGAAACCCGAGGGCGATGTATTGAACCCCGATCGAGCCTCGCGGCATATAGAGGCGAACGATGAACACTGCAACAACCGAACACACTGCCGACAAGGATCATGCCGGATGGGGGTCGGCGGCCCAGCGTAAGGCGCAACGCGATGTCACTTGTAGGGGTCTGCGGCGTCCCGCAGGCCGTCGCCGAGGAAGTTGAACGCCAGGATGACGAGAATGACGGGGAGGATCGGCAAAAGCAGCCATGGATAGAACGCGATCACGCTAACGCTGCGCGCCTCGGTGAGCAGGATGCCCCAGCTGGTTATCGGCGCCCTCAGGCCGAGCCCGAGGAAGCTCAGCGCCGTCTCGCCCAGGATCATGCCGGGGATGGAGATCGTCGCCGTGGCGATCAGATGCGACATGAAGCCGGGAATGAGGTGCCGGCGGATAATGCGGCTGCTGCTGGCGCCCATCAATTGCGCGGCCAGAACATAATCCTCCTCGCGCAAGGCCAGAAGCTTTGAACGCACGGCCCGCGCTAGCCCAGTCCAGTGGAGCAGCCCGAGGATGACGGTGATGCCGAAATAGATCAGGATCGGACTCCAGGTTATCGGCATGATCGCCGCCAGAGCCAGCCATAACGGAATGCTGGGAATCGATTGCAGGACTTCGATGATCCGTTGAACGATCAGGTCGAACATACCGCCATGATAGCCGGCCAGCCCCCCGATGATGATGCCAAGGACGAAGCTGAAACCGATGCCGACAAGGCCGATTGTCAGCGAAATGCGTGCGCCGTAGATGATGCGCGAGAGCACATCGCGCCCCAGCCTGTCAGTGCCGGCCAGAAAGAGCTGGCCGTTTTCGGCAGGGCAGACAAGATGCCTGTCACCTTCGATCAGGCCCCAGAATAGGTAACTGTCGCCCTTGCAGAAGAAACGGATCCGCTGAACATCATCCTGCTTGTCCGTATAGTTCCGCTTGAGCGTGTCCATATCCAGCGTCATCTGGCGGCCATACACGAACGGCCCGACAAACTGGCCGTTGTGGAACAGGTGCACCCGCTGCGGCGGCGAATAGATGTAGTCCATGTTGCGCGTGTGCAGATTGTAGGGCGCCAGGAACTCGCAGATCAGTATCCCAAGATAAAGCGCTGCCAGGAATATGCCGGATATGAGGGCAAGCCGGTGCCGTCGGAATTTCCACCACATCAGCCGCAACTGCGACGCCTGGAAGACTTTCGACTGCTCAGGCGTCATCGCCTCGACCGACTGCAGGTCAAAGGGCGCGATGGAAACGTAGTGTTGCAGCGGGGCACCCGGAGCGGGCAGCGGCGATTGCGTGTTCATTTGGTGCTGCCGCCCTGCAAGCGAATTCGTGGATCAAGCAGCGCCAGCGCCAGGTCGGAAATCAGGACACCGATGACCGTCAGGAAGGCGAGGAACATCAGGAACGACCCTGCCAGATACATGTCCTGGCTTTGCAGCGCCTTGATCAGCATCGGCCCGGTCGTTTCCAACGACAGCACGATCGCCGTGATTTCGGCGCCGGAGATGATGGCCGGCAGGATGGAGCCGATGTCGGAAATGAAGAAATTGAGCGCCATGCGCAGCGGATATTTGACCAGCGCCTTGAAGGGATGGAGGCCTTTGGCGCGCGCGGTCACGACATATTGCTTGTGCAGCTCATCGAGCAGATTGGCGCGCAGGCGCCGGATCATGCTTGCCGTGCCCCCGGTGCCGATGATCAAGACCGGGATCCAGAGATGGGCGAGGATCGACTTCGCCTTGGCCCAGCTCATCGGCTCGGCTAGATATTGCTGGTCCATGAGATGGCCGATGGACGTGCCGAACCAAATGTTGGCGAAATACATCAGGATCAGCGCCAGCATGAAGTTCGGAATGGCAAGGCCGAGAAGGCCGAGGAAGGTCAGGCCGTAGTCGCCCCAGCTGTATTGATGCGTGGCGGAGTACATGCCGATCGGAAAGGCGATGAGCCAGGTGACGATGATCGTGACGAAGGAAACCAGCACAGTCAGCCACATTCGATCCCCGACGACGTCGCGAACCGGCAGCTCATATTCGAAGGAATAGCCGAAATCGCCATGCAGCATCCCGCCGACCCAGTAGAAGTAGCGAATGACCGGCGGCTTGTCGAAACCATACTCCTTGCGCATCATCTGGATGCGATCGGAATCCACCGCTTCGCCCTGGGCCCGAAGCTCGGAAACATAGCTGTCGAAATAGTCGCCCGGGGGAAGTTCGATGATCGTGAACACCAGCGCCGATATGATCAGCAGCGTTGGAACCATCACAGCAATGCGCCAGACAATGTATCGAAGCACGCTCAGGACTCTCCAAGCCAGAATGTGTCCATCAAATAGACACCGAAATAGGCGGTCGGGTCGTAGCCGTAGAGCGCCTTGTCAGGCAGATTGCGCAGTCGCGAGGACGCCAGAATCGGCTGATGCGTTCCGTTCACCGTGCCGATCGAAAACACCTGATCGGTGTAGATCGACAGCATTGAATTCCAGATTTCGGCGCGCTCAGTGGCTCCGGTTGAAGCGTTCCAGCGCTTGAGCAAAGCCATCAACTCGACGACAGGCGGAAGATCGGGCGCCTCGCCGAGCGTGCCATGGGACAGGTAGTGAGCACCCCAGAGCGGCCATTGCAGCTGGTCGTCCATGGTGGGAGCCAACTGGGATGGGTTCATGTCGGCGGTCGGCACACCATTGTCGATGCCCGACCAAATCGACATCATGATCTCGCCACCTAGCGCGCGGCTGCGGAAGATGTCGCGCTGCGAAGTCCGGACGAACAGGGCGATGCCGATCTGGCGCCAGTGATCGGTGATGAGTTCGAGCGCGTCGGTTTCCAGCGTGCTTTCGCCGGCCGTTTCCACGATGACCTGCGCCGGGCGTCCATCGGGAAGGATCCGCAGACCGTCATCGTCGCGCGCCTTAAGCCCGACCTCGTCGAGCAGGGCGTTGGCCTGGTCGGGATCGTGGGCGACCCAGGCTTTCGCGAATTCCGGCCGGTAGAGCGGGCTCTCCGGCAGGACTGTATCGGCACTTTCCTGCGCCAATCCGTAGAACACCGCCAAATTGATCTCGCGCCTGTCCACAGCGAGCGAAAGCGCGCGACGCACGCGCACGTCGCGAAAAAGGCCACGCCACACCTGGTCGGTACAATTCAGATTGGGCAGCAGCGCCAGCCGCGAACCCTGTGTGCGTTTCCACAGATGCATCTTCACCGGGTAGCGCTTCTCCGCATCCTTCAGGAAGGAGTAATCGGCAAAGTCGATTCCCATGCATTGCAGGTCGCTCTCGCCCGCACCGGTCTTGGCGGAAATGATCGCCGACGAGCTGACATTCAGGACTACCCGGTCAACATAGGGCATTTGCCGGCCATTCTCGTCTATTCGATGAAAGAACGGGTTCCGCTCGAAGACGAACTGCTCGGCCGGCGGCTTGGTCCGGTTCTGCCAGGGATCGAGCGTCGGCAGTTCCGGGTTCTCCGGGCGATACTGGCGCGACATGCGGATATGCAGGAGCGTCCATTTCTTGGCCCTGTTCTCCTCCATCAGGCCGGCGAGCCGGAATGGATCCTGATATTTCTTGTGGAACTGCTTGAGATAGGCGGCCGGCAGAACAAGCGATAGCGGCGAAGCGGCAGCGAGCTTGGGCAGGAAGTCGGGATTAGGCGCATCCCAGCTATAGCGGACCGTCAACGGATCGACGATCTCGAAGCGTGGCGGCTTGCCGTCCGCCAGCAGGGTCGGGGGGAGCCCGCCTTGCGTAAGCTCATCGTTCAGCCAGACATCTTCCCAGCAATAGCGAAAATCCTCCGGCGTCAGCAGGCTGCCGTTAGACCATTTATGTCCTTCCCGTATCTTGAAAGTGAAGACGCGATCGTCCGCCACGTCGAAACTTTCGAGAATGTCGGGTTGCAGGTTGAGCTTTTCGTCATAGCCGACCAGGCGAGCATATCCGTAGATGGTCATCATCCGGATATCTTTCTGGCTGCCGATGATCGTGCGCAGCGTGCCGCCATACTGGCCGGGCTGCCGGCCCATAGCAGCGAGGTTCAGCACGCGCGGGCTATTGGGCAGGCGTTTGGCGAGTGCCGGCAGCGCCAGGGCCTTCAGCAGCGGCTGAAGAAATTCCGGCTCCAGATCGCCGGCGTGCAACGTGCTCGGCACGAATGCCGAAGCCATGAGTCCAAGGACGGCGCGCCGGCTGATCAAGGGCGTAGCTCGCTGACATCGGCCGAACGTCGGGCCAGCACGAGGTGGCCGCCGCCAAGATCGAGCGGCGACAGCATATCCTCTTCGCCCTCGTCGCGGAATTGCGGTCCCCAGGCGCTGGTATCGGAAGCGCCGCTGAGCTTCAGCGTCTTGAAATCCATCGGCCTGTCGAGATCGGGGAAAGGTACCGCGGCGACCAGTGAGCGGGTGTAGGGGTGGATCGGTTTCCTAAGCAGAATCTCGCGCGGCGCAAGCTCGACGATGCGCCCGCCGCACATCACCGCGATGCGGTCTGCCATGTAATCCACCACCGCCAGGTTATGGGATATGAACAGGTAGGTAAGGCCCAGTTCCTTCTGCAGGTCCTTCAGAAGGTTCAGGATCTGCGCCTGGACAGAGACATCGAGCGCCGAAACCGGCTCGTCGCAGATCAGCAGTTCAGGCCCCAGCGCCAACGCGCGCGCGATGCCGATACGCTGACGCTGCCCGCCGGAGAAACTGTGCGGATAACGCTTGATGAAGCGCGGATCGAGCCCGATTGCCTGCATCAGGCTCTTCACCATGGCTAACCGGGACGCGGCATTGCCACGTTGATGGATTTCCAGCGGCTCGCTCAAGATGTTCTCCACCGTCATGCGAGGTGAAAGCGACGAAACCGGATCTTGGAAGACCATCTGGATTTTCGCGCGCAGCATGCGCAAGGCCTCGCCCTCGCCTGCCAGGACGTCGATCGGTCCATCTCGGCCGTTGAAGATCACAGAGCCGCCGCTAGGGGTGACAGCGCGCATGAGGATCTTGCTGACGGTGGTTTTGCCGGAGCCGCTTTCGCCGACCAGACCCAGGCACTCACCCCGCCTGATATCGAAGCTCACACCGTCGACGGCGCGAACAGAGGTTTGATGATCTCCGCCGAACCATCCGGACTTGCGGATGGTGAAGGTCTTTGTCAGATCCCTGACCGACAGCAGGATGTCGTCCGGCCCCTTCGATACCGGCGCGGTCTGCTTGCCGAGCAGGTTTCCGACATTCACCGGCACCTCGCGCAGCGCCTTTAGCCTTTCGCCAGGCTTCAGGTCGAAATGCGGAACGGCTGCCATCAGGCCCTTAAGATAAGGATGGCCTGGCCGGCGGAATATCGCCTCGACGGGTCCCGCCTCCATGATCTCGCCATGGTACATGACCACCACCTCGTCGGCGACATTGGCGACCACGCCGAGGTCGTGCGTGATCAGCAGCATCGCCATGTTCAGCTTGGTCTGAAGCCCGCGCAGCAATTGCAGGATTTGCGCCTGGATGGTGACGTCCAACGCCGTCGTCGGCTCATCGGCGATCAACAGGGCAGGCCGGCAGATAAGCGCCATTGCGATCATGGCGCGCTGACGCAATCCTCCCGAAAGTTCGAAGGGATACATGTCATAGGCGCGCTTGGGATTGGGGAATCCGACAAGGCTGAGCATTTCCTCGGTCCGCGCCCTGCGCTCCGCCCGAGCCATGGGCGTATGAATCTGCAGGGATTCGCTGACCTGGTTGCCGATCGTGTGCAGCGGCGACAGCGATGTCATCGGCTCCTGAAAGATCTTGCCGATGCGGCTGCCTCTCAACGCCCGGATTTCGGGCCCGTCACGCGGCATCGTGAGGATATCCTGCGTCGTGCCGGGCTTTTCAGGGTCGGAAAACAGGATCCGGCCACGAACATGGGCTGTGTTCGGCAAAATGCCCATCACGGCCTGGCTGAGAACCGATTTTCCGGAACCTGACTCGCCCACAAGCGCGGTAACCTTACCGGGCAGGACGCGAAGATTTGCGCGCCTGACGGCATGCAACGGCCCCCCCATGATGGCAAAAGAGATGCCAACGTCTTCGATCCGCAGCAGATCGACACTCGAATTCATTCTCACACCAGCCCCACTCTGGCAGCTCCAGAAAGCGAGACTAGCGCATTGCCAGCGCAGAGCAACTTGGATTCGAAGCAGTCGCCAGTTGCGGAACCTGCGACCGAACTGGCTACCAAAGGCGATCGGGCCAGATCGCGGCGGTTTACTGGAGCTTACTCGGGTCGCCCGCCGCCATCCGCGCGGCATCGCGATGAAGCAGCATGACCTGCTCGGCGTCCGATCTTCGGCCGTGAATCGGCTCCGGCGTGCCGTCCTCATCGGGTGCGAGAGCTCCCGACAGATCGGGTGAAAGCACCGTCAGCTTCTGCTTGATGCCAGCCAGTTCCTCGTTGCCGAGCGTCAGCCAGCTGTTGGCGCCGCAATAGCCGGCGAAGTCTTTGCTGGCCAGAACGCTGTGCGGATATTTCTTGGTCAGGGTCTGCAGGCGCTGGACCTCGTTCACAGCCGAGCCGAAGACAGAGAATGTGAGCCGGTCGGTAAGCCCGACATTGCCGAACATCACATTGCCGACATGCAGGCCGATACCGAATTTGATGTCGGACAACCCCTGCTCCTTTCTGCGCAGGTTGAGATCCATCATGCGCGCGCTGGCCTTATGCGCGGCCGCAAGCGCAGCCTGGCAGGCGATCTCGGACTGCGAACGGTGCCTTTCGCAAGGGTAGACGGCAATGAAGCCATCACCAATGAAACTCATGATCTGCCCGCCGTTGCGATTGAAAGGTGCGGCGACGGCGTCGAAAAACTGGTTCAGCGTATCGATATAGACTTCGCGGCCTGAGGTTTCGGCAAGCCTCGACGACCCGCGCATATCTCCCATGACCAGTGCGGCCCGGATTGTATCGCCCTCGCCGCGCTTGATCTGGCCGTCAAGCACGCGCCTGCCAGCGTCGCCGCCGAGATAGGTGGTCATCATATTGTCGGCGAGCTTGGTGAGCACCGCCATCTTGGTGGCGATAGCGAGATGACTCTGGATGCGCAGCAGCGCCGAAATCATGCTGTCGCTGAAGCCCGCGGCGCTGTCGGTGGACCAAGACCCCATCATGCCCTGACTGGCGTTGCCGCTGAAGGGATGGACGAAAGCCATGTAATCGGTGATGCCCATAAGCCGGAGGTCATCGAAAACAGGAAACTCCGACACCACCGACGGGTCGAGCCGGCGTCGCAAATGATCGAGCTTATTGCTGAGCAGATGGTAGTATGGGCTGGTCAGGAATCTCTCAGACGGCACACCGGCCTCCTTGCGGAAGCCTTCCACTTCCATGCCCTGGCCGCGAACCCAGGTGAAGCCAAGCGCGTCATAAAGCGGGTGAAGCATCGAGAAGCTCAAATGCACCCGCTTCAGCGGCAGGCCAGCAGCAGCCAGCCGTTCGCAAAAGCCATTTACCAATGTTTCCAGGTCGTTGCCGGCCAGCGCCGATTCGTTCAGCCAATCGGCAACCTTATCCATGAGAATGGTGGAAATTTCTGCGTACGATGTGCTCATGCTATCTCGAAACCCGTCGGAAGACGGAACCATTATCCTCTGATCTGTCATAACACAGTCCGTCAACGACCCAACGATAAGACACCCGAAGTCAACAAGGCCGGCCTCGACGGCAAAAGCGGCGAAGAATATCCCGGATGACTATCCTTGCGGCCAAGGGGAAGGCGTAAATGCATCTGTATTCCGTGGCGTTATGTGGCGAGTCAGCCGACGGAGTGCAACCACGATCCTGACACTGCGCAAGAAATTCGCCGGCTCAGATGCCGTCAGGCCTTCACCACCGTCTCTCGGTCCAGCCCGAGGCGGCCAAAAACATTGCGCGTGTCGACGATCAGAGGGGCGTGATCAGCGATAGTCTGATAGTCGATCGCGTCGTGGTCGGTTGCAACGACGACAGCATCGAAATCCTTCAGGGCCGCCTCGGTCAATTCGACCGAGCGGCGCCCCTTGATCGCCATATGCTCCCGTGTGGTCGGTATTTCGGTAACATGCGGATCGTGGAATTCCGCCTTGCCGCCCCAATCCTCGATGAGTTCAATGAGCCGCAATGAGGGGCTTTCGCGGATATCGGGCACATTCTTCTTGTAGGCGAGCCCGACGATGAGAATGCGCGAGCGGCTGAGCGCCTTGCCGCAGCGCCGGTCCAGCGCCTTCGCCAGTTCATCGACCACATGACGCGGCATGGCCGTGTTGATTTCTGCCGCCAGCTCGATGAAGCGCGTCGGCAGTTCGTATTCGCGCGCCTTCCACGTCAGGTAGAAGGGATCGATCGGAACGCAGTGCCCGCCAAGTCCAGGGCCAGGATAGAACGGCATGTAGCCGAAGGGCTTGCTCTTTGCCGCCTCGATCACCTCCCAGATGTCGATGCCCATCGCACCCAGCACGACCTTCAACTCGTTGACGAGAGCTATGTTGACCGAGCGGAAGATGTTTTCCGTCAGCTTGACCGCCTCGGCGGTCGCCGTGGTGGAAACCGGAACGACGGTCTTGACCACGCCATGGTAGAAAGCCTGCACCAGCGTCGCCGCTTCAAGGCCGTCGCCTGCCACGACCTTGGGGATCGTCGCGACTTCGAAGCTGCGGTTGCCGGGATCCTCGCGTTCGGGCGAGAAGCCGAGGAAGAAGTCTGTCTTCGACCGCAAGCCGGTTTCTTCCAGTATGGGCTTGATCACGTCGTCGGTGGTGCCGGGATAGGTGGTCGATTCGAGCACGACGAGCTGGCCGGGACGCAGATGCTTGGCGATGGTGACTGCCGTGTTCCTGACAAAGGAGAGATCCGGCTCACGGTTTTTCGTCAGCGGTGTCGGAACGCAGATGATGATGACCTCGCAGGCGGCCAGTTCCGCAAAATCCGCAGTGGCGCGGAACCGTCCGCTCGCCACCTGGCCGGCAAGGGCTGTCGACGTCACCGCCTCGATGTAGGATTGGCCGTTGTTCAGGCTCTCGACCTTGTGGGCTTCGATGTCGAAGCCCGACACCGGGAAGCCGGCGCGTGCGACCGCAATCGCCAGCGGCAATCCGACATAGCCCAGTCCGATCACGCCGACTTGCGCGGCGCGCGTCGAAATCCGGTCTAGAAGATGGTCATATATCGATCGTGAGGCGTCCAAAAATCTGCTTTCCCGTCAATTCGGACAGGCTGTCCGTTCCATGGCGAGGCTCATGAGGCTCCAGGGACCATGGCCGAGGCATATTGCGGAAGATCGGTTTCCGCAAGCCGTCATCAAACCGGCACCTTCGACTTCAGGCTTGCGGCAGCCATCGCATAGCCGCCGGCACCGCCATCGATGAAATGAAGGTGATCGCGCTGGAGCGGCGAAGCGACGAGGCATGTCATCAGGGCCGATTTCTGGCGGTGCAGGCCATAGGTGCAGATGCCCGCCTCTTCCGCCTGTTTCAGCCGGTTCTCGATCCGCTGCGACACATTCGCGTCGACGTCGATGGTCATCTTCAGGCCGTCGTCGAACTTCCGGAAGTCCGAATTGCTGGCCACGTCGCGTTTGTAGACCTTCGGATCGAAACCGCCGATCGTCCAGCCACATCTATCGGTCACAGCCGTAAGAGTCATGAGGAACACAACCCACAGCTTCGTCAGCCACCGCCGTCCAGCCGGCGCCGTGGCCCGCGCCTCGAGATCGAGACCGGCGGGCAGTAAACTGTAGGCCGGCCCGTCCGCCGGTACGGGGTGGCCACCGCGCTCCTGCCTGCCGGCAAGGGCGATGATGTCGGAAACCAGCAACTGAAAGCCGCGCAAGTCGCGCGACGCCCGCGGTATGGCTATGATCGAGACGATTTCGCCATGCCGGGCTTCGATCGGGTTCCAGCGGCAGGAGAGGCCGGTCAGATCCGGCCGCGCGCCGGCCGGCGCGGGATCGATGCGGTAGCGCCCCGCTTTCATCTCGGCTTCCGCCCAACTGCCGCCACCGCCGGCGAACATGGCATAGAAGACCGCTTCGGAGGCCTGGAACCTCGCCACGCGAACGTCGAGTCCTTGCGCTCTTATATCCCTTATCGGCACGATTGCGGTGCGCAGGGCCAGGTCCAGTTCGTCCGCCACCCATCTCTGGACAGCGGCAAGCGCGTTGCGGGCGATCTCCAGCGCCGAGCCGGGAAACGCCACGAGCGCGCCGTCGCCGCCGAAGACAAAGGGAAAATCTTGCCGGCCCAGCGCATTGAGCAGCGCCGAAATGACGCTGGCGCCGGCCATATTGACGGTTTTATAGCGCCCAGCCTCGATCGCCTTTGTCGAGCCGACGATGTCGGCCGTGGCCAGCGCCCAGTCATCGGGAAGAGGCCGATAGTTGTCGATATCGGCAACGCTTTCGAACTTTGCGAAGACCGGCAGAGAAGCGACAAACGGGTCGGACGCGGCTGCTGTTTCCATGGGCATCAGATAGCATATTCCACTGCTGAAGGGTGAAGTCGATCATGCTTCGAAATTGACTTGCGCCGGCTTTCCGATGATAGGTTCCGGCGATGCGAATTGCCTTCTACGCACCGCTGAAGTCACCCAATGATCCCGTTGCCTCCGGCGACCGCCAGATGGCACGGACGCTGATCAAAGCGCTGCAGCACGTGGGGCATAGCGTCGAACTGGCATCCGAATTGCGCTTCTATCTACGCGAACCGGAGCCGAAAAGTTTCGATGCGCTCAAGATCGAGGCCCGAGAGGAAGCCGCGCGGCTGACCAGGCTTTGGGATCGTGACGGCAAGCCCGATCTCTGGCTCACTTATCATCCCTATTACAAGGCGCCCGACCTGATCGGGCCCGAGCTGGCGGCGGCCTTTGCCGTCCCCTATGCGACGGCGGAAGCCTCCTATTCGAGACGGCGCAATGCCGGTTTGTGGGCAGATGCGCAGGCTTTGGTGGCGCGAGCCGTCGAACGGGCGGCGCTGAACATCTGCTTAACGCAAAGGGACCGCGAGGGACTGGCGGATGCGGTACCCGGCGCCACTTTCGGCATGCTTTCGCCCTTCATCGACACATCCGCATTCCGTGAAACGCCGGCACGGGGTCGTCCGACGCGCCTCGTTACCGTCGCCATGATGCGCCCGGGCGACAAACTCGAAAGCTATCGCATGCTGGCGCAAGCGCTCGGTTCGATCGGTCACCTGCCCTGGACCATGTCGGTCGTCGGAGACGGGCCTGCCCGTGACGAGGTCAAAGCGCAATTCGCCGGCTTGCCCGCCGACCGTATCGAATGGCTTGGCGCGATTGAGCCGGCCGCCGTGCCGGATGTCCTCTACAGCGGGGGAATTTACGTCTGGCCGGGTTTCGGCGAGGCCTATGGCGTTGCCTATCTTGAAGCGCAGGCCGCCGGCCTTCCGGTGGTCGCTCAGGACATCGCCGGCGTGCCGGAGGTCGTGCGCGATGGCCAGACCGGGTTCCTCACCCCGCCGGGCGATGTGACGGCGTTCGCTTCAGCCATTGAAAGGCTTCTGGCCCGTAACGACGAAAGGACCATCATGGCCGCGAAAGCCAGACGTTTCATCCTCGAAGAACGCTCCCTCGGTGCTGCGGCAGCGCGTCTCGCCGAACTTCTTGCGAAGATCCCGGTTTCATGACATCCGACCAGATCTGGCAACCCTTGGTGGAAGAACTGGCGCGCCGGCAACGGGCGGACCGCAAGGCAGAGTTCTGGCTGCGCGACGATGACGCCGTGGATCCGACGCCTGCGCTTGACCGGCTGCTCGACCTCACCGGTCAATTCGCGATTCCGGTCACTCTGG
Organism: Mesorhizobium sp. M2E.F.Ca.ET.219.01.1.1; assembly: GCF_004016445.2. GTDB lineage: Bacteria > Pseudomonadota > Alphaproteobacteria > Rhizobiales > Rhizobiaceae > Mesorhizobium. The sequence continues at coordinate 980,829 of NZ_SADT02000001.1, read as the reverse complement.
CCGTCATTCCGGCCCTGACTGATGGGAAGCTGGTCGCCCGGCTTGACGAGGCGCCGCATGCCACGGTCGCCATCCATGGCTGGGCGCACCGAAATCATGCGTCGGAGGGCCAGAAAAAGCAGGAACTCGGCCCGCACCGGCCACGCGAGACGGTGCTCGATGATCTGGCTCGCGGTCTGTCGCGCATAACCGGCCTGCACGGCGCACGTGCTGTACCGATGCTGGTGCCGCCCTGGAACAGGATCGACGCCGGCTTGGTATCCGAGCTTGGATCGATGGGATTTGCAGCATTGTCGGTCTATGGGCCGCCTAAGCCGGCTTCGCTGGTGGTCATGAACAGCAATGTCGACATCATGGACTGGCACGGCACGCGCGGTTGCCGCGATCACGGCATATTGGTCCAGACCATCATCGCGCAATTGCGGCACGCATTCGACGGCGGCGAACCGGTCGGCTTGCTTACCCACCATCTCGTACACGATGAATCGGCCTGGCTTTTCCTCGAACGGCTGTTCACGGTCACCGCACAGACTGAAGCCTGCGCATGGCTTCCGATCAGGACATTGATCGGGGCGCGGCGCCGCTAAAGCATGTCGCCCGAAAGTGGAAACCGGTTTCGGGATAAAGACATGCGCAAAATCAAAGTCCCAAAGCGCATGGAGCGAATCCGAAGGATCGCGACGCGCTTTAGAGCAATTCCAGGAAAAGTGTGAGCGGTTAGGCTCGGCGCCTTCGCTGTAGCCTTCCGTCCGGAATTGCGTCAAAACAAGAAGATAGAGGAAAATAGCTTAGCGCGCTTTGTGTGATAAGACTGGAAATTCAAGCGTCTGGCCATCCCGCGCGGCAAAAGCGCCGGCAAACCTGTCCTTGGCCAGTTTCTCGATCTCGTCCAGTTCCTCGTCGGTGCGTGCCGGATCGTGGTGGATCAGCGCAAGCTCCCGCGCGCCGGCCGCCTCGCAGAGCTTGATGCCCTGTTGCCATGTCGAGTGCCCGTTACCGCGGTAGCGCTCCATTTCCTCCTCGGTATAGGTGCAATCGTAAATGACGAGGTCGGCATCTTCGATCAGGCCGAGCACCGCCTGATCGAGCTTGCCCGGCTCGTGTTCAGTGTCTGTGATCACTGCCACGACACGGCCGCCCCATTCGACCCGATAGCCTATACAGCCACCGGGATGGGTGAGACTGCCGGTCCGGATCACCACCCCTTCGCGCGGCCGAAGCACGTCTCCTGATACGAAATCGCGGTAGTCGAGGCTTGCCTTGCAGACGTCCAGTCGCACCGGAAACCAAGGCGGCCGCATGAACTCATCGACAATCTGCCGGGTCGTCATGCGTCCTGCAAGATGCCCGGACCAAAGCCTGACTTTGACGCTACGGTCGTAGATCGGCTTAAAAGCCGGCAGCCCGATGATGTGGTCGTAATGGCAGTGGGTGAAGAACAGGTCGAAATCGGTTACGCCCGACGCCCGAAGCGTTCGGCCGGCAGGCGGCAGGCCCGAGCCCGCGTCGAAGAGAAGCGTATGCTTACCGCATCGCATCTCAATACAGATCGTGTTGCCGCCATAGCGGGAGAATTCTGGCCCCGATACCGAAATGCTGCCGCGCACCCCCCAAAACCTGACCAGGAAAACGTCGTCCTCCATGCTGCTCCTTCGCGGTCCAGTCGCCCATGCTAGCCGGAGCCATCACAACGGCGAGAATTAAGTGCGCGTCACTGGTTACTTGGCGCTCCGTGCGTCGATCAGATCCGCGGTCGTATGGCTTAGGCGATCGGCGAGGACCCGCACCATCTCGATGGTCATTTCCGGGAACTCCCTCATAAGCCTCAGGAAATGATCCTTGCGAATTCTCAAGGCTTCCACCGGACTTGCGGCTCTGACGGTGGCCGTGCGGGAGCTGTTGCACAATATGGCGATCTCGCCAACGATCGAATTTGGCAGCAGTTCGGCAACTTTTATCGGTCCGTTGTCGGAATCGACCAGAATATCCGCCTTCCCTGAAAGGATGACATAGGCGGCGTCTCCCTCATCGCCTTGCCGGAAAAGGATCTGGCCGGCGCTGTAGCTTACGCGATCGGATGTGAACGCAAGCAGCTTGAGCTTTGCCGACTCTATGCCGGAGAACAAGGGAACGCGTTGCAGCATTCCAACCTCATCCTTGAGCAGCATTGTCGCAAACCTCCCAAAATTCACGTCTGCCAGACTAGAACAACCGACGCCCAGATGAAATCAATTCCGTTTCCGGGTGGCAATACGAACCACTTGAGGTGGCGAGCCCAACCAGCTGGAAAGCTCAATCTCTTGATCTTGCAGCAAGGTCCTACCGGTGGAATGATCCCATCTGAATGTCTCATGCTCTATGACACCAGTTCCTTGAAAATACCGTCCCCGGCCAAAAGCGTCTCGTGCGGTCCGTCTTCCACCAATCGACCCGAGTCGAAGACGACAACGCGATCGAACATCATCGCCATTGCCGGATTCGTCACGACGCACACAATTGCCGGCGAACGGCCGTCGCGTCTGGCTTCCTCGAGCACGTTTTGCAGCACCTTGTCCTGCACGCGCTGGTCGAGCGCCGACAGCGGTCGGTTGAGAATGAGAAAATCGGGCCGCTTGAGCAGAGCTCGGGCAACATCGAGCTTCTGTCGCTGCCCAGCGGTCAGCCGCCTGCCGCCGGCGCCGACGTTGAAGTCCAAACCGACATCCAGCAGTTCGGCATAAAGCCCCAATTCATCGAGAATATCATAGACGATGGAGCGTATGCGATCCGGCGCGTCGGGATGGTTGCTACCCAGACGCCCGAACAGGACATTGTCCATGACCGTAGCCGCGGCAATGTATTTGGCAGGATCGTAGCGTTCGACCGCATTTTGCAGCTCGGGCGGAAGGTCTTCATGGAATCGGTTGCGTGCGGCAACGATCTTGTTCATCAATTCCTCGCCCAGCAGGCCGAAGCGATGCCGGGGCTCGATATAGGCAAAGCTCAGGGTGACCATCATAGCGCGGTCGTTCTCCGAGACCGTCTCGTAGGGACGGTTCTTGAGCCGTTGCAGCAAGGTTTCGTAGGCGGGTATCTCCTCGGCGCTCATGAACGCGAGCTGCTGGAAGAACTGGTGATCGGGCGGCAGATCGGCAAACAGCTCGATCGCTTGTTCGGCGATCTCCAAGCCCATTTCGTAGAACGTTCGATCGAGGCCGGCTTGCCTCAGCACGGAAGCAAAATAGGGATTTGCCGCCAGAGCCTTGTCGGCCAGCTCCGGGCCTGCGGCAGCGCCGAAGAGCAGGTTCTGGCCGATCGTTGCTTCCTTGTTGTAGGCGCCCGGTTCGAATGGAACCACCAGTCCGCTCAATCCTTCGTGTTCCAGTCGGGTTCGCAGCGCCGCACGCAGTTCGACGATCCGCCCGGCAAGCTCCGTGTGACGCGTGAGGTCGGCCGAAGAACGCAAGCCTAGATCGAGAATGTCGCGCGACAGAAGAACCGCGTCGAGCACCTGGCGCACGGCTTCAAAGAGGTCGTGCGGGCCGGTAGCGCCGACGGAAGCGTAGTCGATCCAGTCGCTGTGGATATCAAGGTCCGGGTTGCCCGACCGGCGCGCCTCGTGGATGTTCCAGCGCTGCTGGTCCGCTGCGGCACCGTCATAAGTCACCGGTGTCAGCGGCGCATGCTTCAACCCGTAGAGCAGATTGTCGCGAAGGCTTGCCTGGAACAGGAAAACATCCGACGAGGCATAGGACATGCGCCGGCCGGTCACTGCTTCGGGAAGTTCAAGCAGGTCGTCGGCACCCGAAGCGACCTTTCCGCTTTCCGGCCAGTTCAGCCGCGCGAAGGCCTCTGCGAGCGCCTCCGCTCCACCTGTTGAGGTGCTGACCAGCGCCACCGTCTCACCGGGCTTGACCTGGAGAGAGATACGGTCGAGGAGCATTGCACCGCCATCGTCCGCCATGGACAGACCGATCGCGGACAGGGGTTTGGTCATCGGACCGGGATCATCGATCGTCAGTGCGCCGATTTGCGGCGCAATGAGACCCTCGACGGTGAATTGTTCGACGACCTGCTGGTATTTGACCTGGACATCCTGCCGGTCCTGATCCCAGTCGATCAGTTCCTTCATCGGTCCGGGCAGGTCCTTGTAGGCGCCGATCACGGCCACGAGCTGGCCGACGTCCAGCCGTCCCTGGATGACCAGATACCCACCTACCATGTAGAACAGAAACGGCGTGATCTGCGCGAGAAAATTGTTGAGGAACTTCACCATGAATTTCCATTGGTAAAGATCGAAGCGGATCTTGAAGATGAGCCCGAGCCGGGCAGCTATGTCGGCGCGCTCGTAGTTTGATGTATCATGGACGTGAACAGCGCCGATGCCGTCGACGATTTCGCCGACGCGGCCCGAAAGCGCGCGCGCCGTCAACTGCCGTTTGCGCCCGAGCACGATCAGCCGCCGCCGCATTCGCGGGATGAGCACGATCTGGATCGCCACGATCACGGCGGCGATCATTCCGAGCCAGAAGTTCTGGACCACGATGAACAGCATGGCCGTCACCGCCTGGCCGCCGAGTAGCACCGGCTGCAGGAAAGCATCGCCGATGAAACCGCCCAGCGGCTCCACCTCGTCCTTGACCATGGTCGCCACTTCGGCGGATTTCACGCGCTTGAAATAACGCGGCGGAAACCGCAGCACACGATCGACCAGTTCGAAGCGGATACGGCGCAGCATGCGTTCGCCGAGCCGACCCTTGTAGGTATTGATGTAGAATTTGAACAGGCCGTTGATGATGACCAGCAAGAGGAACACGAGGCTGAGGGCAAACAGCGTCGTCGTGCGGTCGAGCTGAAAGCCAGGAAAGAACTGGACCTCTCCGATGAACGGCAGGTTATAGTGGAGCCGCATGAATGGCTGGGTCGCGCCCGGTTGCTCGAAGCCCTTGCCTTGGATCGGGCCGTTGACGATCAGCTTCGGCAGGTCAAAGGACATGAAATACGGAATCATCGAAAGCAAGACGATAACCAATATCCAGAGCTGCTGCTTCTTGGTGTGCGTCCAGATATAGCGAGCAAGGCTGGGTTCCATATGCGACTGTGGACCTTCAGTTTAACGAACGAAGTAAAGCCTCAGCTGGTGGACGGCGCATCGGCAATCATCGCCGGCGACGCGTTCGAAGCCTGCGAGGCGGCTTGGCGGGGCAAGATTGCGTTGTGTCGCCCGAAATCCCAACGTACAAGGCGAATATGATGGATGTCACGCAACCGCGCAATGCCGGCATGGACGGGCACGAGCAGGCCTTGGACCTCACGCGGGGAATTGCTGCCTATGTCAATCACCCTCTCGTGGCGGGGCTGGCGCGCGTCATCGCCAAACATCCGCAGGCCGACATCGCCAACGCATTCAACCACAAGCAGGTGGCCTGCAAGATGTGGGCGCTCGACAGACTGTTCGAAAGCTGCGGCGGGCACTTCGCGCGCATATGGGTTCTGGGCGGATGGTACGGCATATTGCCGGCAATGCTTTTCAACGACCCCCGCTTCGATATTGCTGCAGTCGATAGTATCGACATCGATCCCGAGGTCGCGCCAGTTGCCCGGACCCTCAACCGGGACGCCGGCGACCGGTTCCGGGCGCTGACGGCAGATATGTACGCACTCGATTATGCACACGCCGGGCGGTCCGACCTGATAGTCAACACGAGCTGCGAGCATATCGCCGATCTCGGCGCCTGGCTTGCCCTGCTCCCGCGGGGCACGAATGTACTGCTGCAATCGAATGACTATTTCAGCGAGCCGACGCACATCAACTGCGTGGCTTCACTTGCAGCCTTCGAAGCAATGGCGTCGCTGCGGGAGATGCGGTTCTCCGGCGAACTGCCGACAAAAAAATATACGCGCTTCATGCTGATTGGAACTGTTTGAAGCGCGTTGCGCGAACTCTAACCCCGACGCGATCCGCGTCAGGATTTTACTGACCATGTTCGATGCCGCTCGCGCAGGATTTGCGCCGTATGACGCGCGCCTTCCAGATCGAGACGATGCGCGGACGGCGTCGGGGCCGCAAGCGCCTGTTCGATCGCTTGCGCCAAGCCTTCAGGCGTCAGGTCCTTTTCCATCAGCACCGTTGCAAGACCGAGTTCTTCGAGCATCAGGGCGCGAACCGTTTGTTCGGTTTCCCCGCCGGCAGCAAACGGCACGAGCAGGGAGCGACAACCCGCGCGCAGGACATCGCAGACCGTGTTGTAGCCCGCCTGCGAGACCGACAGGCGGGCGCCGGTCAGCAGGCTGGCGAAATCCTCGCGGAAGCGGAAGACGGACAGGCCCGGCGTGGCATCGCGTGCGATGGCGTCAAACTCGTCTTTCGGCAGGTTGGGACCGGTGATCAAACACCATTTCCAGCCATTGTTGGCATTCCGCGCCGCTGCGATGGTGGAGCTGACAAGGCCCCTCCCGGCAGCCCCGCCGCCAACCGACACCAGAATGTCGAAGCGCTCGGTGGCCGCGGGCGATGGCGGCGCGGCAACGAGCCCTGTGTAGGTGACCTCGGCCCTGATTGCCCCAGCCAGTGGAAATGTCTTGTCGATGGTTGCGAAAGCCGGATCGCCATGGACCATGACAAGGTCGAAATGCCTGTTGATGAGATCGACCGTTTCCTCGTTTCGGCCCGGCTTGACGCGCTCCTGAAGGATATCGCGGACGGACGTCGCCAGCAGCGGTCTGGGCGATGACGCCTCGATGGCCTCGAGCAGCGGCATGAGTTCGAAGCGCATCTGCCGGCGTCCAAATGGAAAGGCCTCGACAATGACGACATCAGGCCTGCAATCCCTGTATGCCTGCAGCAGCATCTCTGAACGCCGTTTCTTGAAATCATCGTCGACCGGTTTGCCCTGCAGGTCGACAAGTCCGGAAAATCCTTCATCACCGGAGGTGACAGGCGGAAGGGTTACAGTTTTTACCCCCGGTCCCGGAAACCCGGCGATCGGCGCGCCGCCGGTCACGACGGTTACGTCAAACCCGTCATCGACCAGTGCCGCTGCGATGCGGCTGGAGCGCGCGAGATGGCCGATACCGAGCAGGTGCTGGACATAGAGGAAGACGCGCTTCAATCGGCGGCCCGCCACTCGCGCTCGAACAGTTCCTTGAGCTGTCCAATGCTTGCCGTATGATCGAAATTGCCGCGCACGCGCCGCTCCGCGGCGTCGCCGAGGCGGGCGCGCAGCACGGGATCACGGATCAGGCGCTCCAGCGCCTGTGCCAGGGCAATTGGGTTTTCCGTCGGAACCAGCAGCCCGGTTTCATCCGGCGATAAAAGCTCCGGCACGCCGGAAATATCGGTCGACACGCAGGCAAGCCGCTGGCTGGCCGCCTCCACCAGGACATTCGGCAGACCGTCACGGTCGCCATTTGCGGTGATCCTGCAGGCCAGGGCGAAGATGTCGGCGCAGCGGTAGTGCTCAAGCACCTCCTCCTGCGCAAGCGCACCTTTCCAGGAGACACGGCCATCCAATCCAAGCTTTCGCGCCAGTGCCTTGAGCCGTTCCAGTTCCTCGCCGCCGCCGATATGCTCGAAACGCCACGCCAAATCGCCAGGCAAGAGGGCAAGGGCCTTCAGCAGGGTATCGTAACCTTTCTTTTCAACGGCGCGCCCGACACTCAGAATGATGACCGGTTCGTTCGGCGCCGAGCCGTCACGCTGTTTTCGCGCCTCGCCGAAACTGCCGAAGCGATCGAGGTCGAGCCCATGGTAGCTCAGATGCACGGACGAGTTGCCGTTGGCGAGTTCTTTCAGACGATCGAAGCCGGTTTTCGTGCAGGTGACCGTCCAGCGCGCCGAGGAAAGCTTGCCGGCCAAATCCCAGTCTTCCGAAGTCCAGATGTCCTTGGCATGGGCCGAGCAGCTCCAGGGCAGGCTACGAAGTAGGCTGGCATAGCGCGTCACCGATGCCGGCGTGTGCGCGAAATGCGCATGCAACCATCCCGCGTCTTCCGGCCATTCGGCCGCCAGCACGAGCGCCTGCCCGAAGCGGCGCACGCGATTGCGCGTGAAGTCGCGGGGGATATCGGTAGCCAGCGATCCGAGCGCGCGCCAGAAACCCGGCCGCAGCAGATAGGCAAGCAGCGAGCGAACCACGCGCAGCGGCTCTTCATGCAGATATTCCGGCAGATAACGGACGGGCGCTTTGATCTCGTCATGCACGGGATGGCGTTTTTCGTCGGTCGGCCGCCTGAGCGCGACGAGTATCAGGTCGAACCCCGCGCGCTCCAGACCGAGCAGTTCCTGCGCGATGAAGGTTTCCGACAGCCGCGGATAGCCCTTCAGAACCACGACGATCTTGCGGCGTTGCAACTCAGCTCATTCCTTCAATGACCGAAAGGTGAGGGCTGGCCCGCCGGTCGAGCAGTTCCGCGACGATTTCGGAAATATGGGGCAGCCCTTCCAGTCTCAGATGCGGATTGCTCTGTGATGGGCGGGGCCGGTCAGGCAGCGCCACCAGTGCATCGGCAAACCGCTGGGAATCCTTGGCTTCGTCCGGCAAAAGCATCTCGATGAGGCCGAGTTCGGCAGCGCGCCGAGCACGGATCAGTTGTTCCTCACGGGGCTCGACGCGCGGCACGATCAGCGCCGGCTTGTCGAAAGACAGTATCTCGCAATAGGTGTTGTAACCACCCATCGCCACTACCGCCTTGGCCCCGGCAATCAGGTCTTCCATGCGGTTGTCGAACTCGATGATCTTGATGCAGGAGATCTTGGCCCCCTTCTTGAGCAGCTTGTTGCGCTTGCGCGCCGGCATGTAGGGCCCAAGCACGATCAGCGCCCTGTGCTGCAGCTGCGGGTTCTGCTGATAGGCATCGATGACGTCGTGGATCAGTTCCGCGCCGTCACCGCCGCCCCCTGTGGTAACGAGGATATACTCACCCTCGGGCCGGTGGCCGGGCAACTCGTTCCGCTGCAGGCGCCGTTGCAGGAAACCGACGAACCTCATCTTTGCCCTGACAGCGGGCGGCACATCCAAGCCAGTCAACGGATCGTAGAAATCCGGCGGGCCATAGGCCCAGACCTTGTCGTAGAACAGGCCTATCTTGCGCATCACATCCCTGCGTGCCCACTCTGCTTCGAGCAGATGCGGCGCATCCATCACCTCGCGCAGGCCAAGCACGAGCGTGGTACCCCGCGTCTTGAGGTAGGACAGCGTGTCCTCGATCTCACCGCGCAGGCCGAGCGGTTCCTTGTCGACGATGAAGATATCCGGCCGGAAGGTCTCGGCCGTGTGGCGGATGATCGACTGGCGCATCCTGAGCGTCTCATGCAGATCGATATCCTTTTCCAGCGAGGTATACTCGCCGTTGCGCAACTTAATGACGCTGGGGATCTTCACGAAGTCGACACGGGCGCGATAGTCGAAGGCGCCGGCGATAGGCGCGCCGGAAATGATCAGCACCTGAAGTCCACGAAAATCCTCGACCAGCGAATGCGCGATGGTCCGACAGCGCTGCAGGTGGCCGAGCCCGAACGTGTCGTGGCTGTACATGAGAATTCGAGCGTCTTGTACGTGCTGGGTCATTTCCGAACGTCTTTTCGAATTCTCGCCTTGGGAACCGGGGCGGTTGGGGAAGCCATCCTGGGGCCTAACCGACCTGTTGTGAAACATGAGGGCGCAATTTTCAATTCGTATTACTGAGGAGGCCGCAGATCGCCCCTCACCGTTCGCGAATTCATCGTCTCTCATGCGACCGGCGCGATGCGAAAGGCCAGATAGCGCTGTTCACTCTGGACCCGCATTTCGTAGTGTAGATGGACGGCAACAAGAATCCAAAGCCCTTCATGAAGCTACATTCGCACGAAGCGATAGGTCCTGTCTTCTGCGACCTGAACATCTCAGCGCGTGCTCGTCACGACGAACGCGCGACGCAGCGAAACCCAAGGTGGCAGGTGGAGGTGTCCACGGGCTGCGCCATGCGGGCGGCCGGGCGGTAACGGCAGCAGTAGCTGGGGGCGCACAGGAAGGACCCGCCTTTGGTGACCTTGCGCGGAATCCTCATGTCGGGCGTGAGCGGGTCGTAACTCGCCTCCCGCTCCCCGCCGCGCGGATTCTCCATCGTGCAACAGGGGCTCTCGATCCGTCACGAGCCGAGACGCAGCGGCACGCTTGCCCATCGTCTAGCGCGAGAGCTGCGGTCGCCAGTGCGCCGCCGCCACTGGTAGAGCGATTGTCGTGACGGGACCTGTCTATGCCGATCAAGGCGCGCCGCCTGGACGGCTCTCGGCTGAGCGGCCCCCGCAACGCGATCCATCCGCGGCTCTGCTTTCATCGGTCGGACAATTGCCCGCGCCTCGTGTGGAATGCACGGATGATGCATAAGTCGCGACTTATTCGCGAGGTCACGAACACGGCAACCCGCTCTTCAATTTTTTCCGCTCGATCAATGCTTGAGGCATTTGCGACCGACCGCCATTGCCTTGAAAGTCCCCTTCAGGTCGACGACGAAGGCTCCTTTAGTCTTCGGAAAAACGGTCATTTTGTATTTCTTCGCCACGTCGCGCTTAAACTTCGGATCGTCGGTCAAGATATAGCCGCCAGAATATCCGCCCTTGAGTTCGCCGCTCGAGCTAGTGGCCACACCCTTGTAGAGGTGGCCATCCAAGGAGACGAAGATGTCCGACTTGGTCCCGTTCTGAAGGCCGATATCCACCTTCGTGAACACGCCAAGATACCCGACATCCTGATTTGCGGTAACGCCCATTTGGACCGCACTTGGGCCATCTTGGCGCACGAGCAAGCAATCTCCACGGGTTTGATTTGCATAAATCGTCCAGCCCTCGACGTCATCTCCGTATCGGACAAGCACATCGCTGGCTTTGGGAAGGGGATTCTCTGTTTGTGCGTAGGCTGCCGTTGCAGACGAAAGTGCTACTGACATTGCCATGATAAGTGTCATGGAGTTTCGCATAGTTTTTCCCCTCATGTTAGAAGTTCCGGAACATCAACAGTGACGTTCGGTTCACCGGCGCCTTCCTGGCGTACTCGGCTTCCGATCGTCCCCTCTTTGTTTAACATATTAGTAAGAGCTAATTCCCCTTGACTGAGGTCGCAACAGGCTACGGCAGAGGTCGCAAACCGCCGCGCATGCAGCTCGTATAAGCAGAAGCAGCGCCGATGTAGTTCACTTAACTCGCCCACGCATTGACCCGAACCCCACTGTGATGTCTCTCTACTCTGTTTCGCACTTCTCCGCGCGATAGCGCTTGCCGAGCGGGTCCATCAGGCTGGACGCACGATGCAGCGGAAGCCGAGGTGACAGGTTGACGTATCGACCGGCTGCGCCATGCGGGCAGCCGGGCGGTAGCGCCGGCAGTAATTAGGTGCGCAGAGGAATGAACCACCCTTGGTGACCTTGCGCGGAATCCGAATGTCGGGTGTCAGCGGATCGTAGCTCTCCTCCCGCTCGCCGCCGCGTGGGTTCTCCATCGTACAACATGGGCTCTCGATGCGGCGATGCTCTTGGTACCAGTCGACAGTCCACTGCCAGACATTGCCGGCCATGTCATAAAGTCCATAGCCGTTTGCCGGGAAGGAGCCGACCGGCGCGGTCCATTCGTAGCCGTCCTCACAGTCGTTGCGATGGGGAAACTCGCCCTGATAGGTGTTGGCCATATGCTGGCCACCTGGGGTCAGTTCGTCGCCCCATACGAAGTCGGCGCCGTCCAGCCCGCCACGCGCGGCGAACTCCCACTCGGCCTCGGTCGGCAGCGCCTTCCCTGCCCAGCTCGCATAAGCTTCCGCGTCCTCGTAGGCGATGTGCACGACAGGATGGGTGTCGAGCTTCTTTATGCTGCTGGCAGGCCCGCGCGGATGCCGCCAGTTGGCGCCACGCACATAGGCCCACCAGTTGTAGTGGTTGCGCATGTCCACCGGACCGGACGGCTTCTTGAAGATGGTCGAGGACGGTGCCAGCATTTCCGGGTTGGCGCCCGGGTAGTCGACAGGGTTGGCGGCCCTCTCGGCCAAGGTCACGTAGCCAGTTTCCGCGACGAAGCGGCCGAAGTCCCGGTTCGTAACGGTGCACGGGTCGATCCAGAAACCGCCGACGCGGGCTCGGTGTGCGGGCGCTTCCTCAGGATAGTGCCGGTCCGAACCCATCAAGAACTCGCCACCGGGAATCCAGACCATGTTTGAAAACGGCGCCTCGCCCCGCGTGGGTGAAGGTTCATGTTCCACGGGGAGCTGAGTTCCGCCATCCATAACTTTCATTGGACGCACCCTCCACGGCGCTTTCAGTGGCTCTTCATATCCACGAGAGTCCAGCCTTTGGTCTGGCTGCCGCGCCCGGTCCGGCCGGGCGCGACCGAAGTTCGCATCAGTTCGCGCCTGTACCGGCGGATCCGGCCGTCAGGCTCGCAAGAACCTGGTCGATCGAGAAGCTGCCTGGCTTCTGTCGCGGTGGGAATTCCTTGAACGTGGCAAGGAATTTGCCGACATATTGTTGTGCCGGCACCAGCAGGAACACATGTTCGACGCGCCAGCGGTCATAGTCCATGCCTTCGTGATCGGCCGTTTCGAACGGGTCGGAGCGCAGGTTGAACAGCTTCGGCAGGCGCAGCGGCACAAACGGCTCCTCCCAGACTTCGAACCCTTCGCCGCGCTGCTCCGCAAAGACCAGCTTCCACTGGTCGTAGCGTAAGGCTACCAGCGACCCGTCGTCGTTGAAGTAGAAGAACTCATGACGGGGGTCCGGCCCCTTGCCGGCGAAGTAGTCCATCTGATTGTAGCCATCGAGGTGAACCTTGTAGGTCTTTTTGCCGACCTTGAGGCCGGCCTTCAGCTTCTCGCCGATGTCGGGCTCGCCAACCGCCGCCATCAAGGTCGGGATCCAGTCTTCGTGTGACACGATATCGTTGAGGATCGTGCCCGGCTTGACCACGCCCGGCCAGCGCACCATGGCAGGCACCCGGTAGCCGCCTTCCCAATTGGTATTCTTCTCACCGCGGAAAGGCGACTGGCCGCCGTCGGGCCAAGTGAACTTCTCGGCGCCGTTATCGGTTGAATACATGACGATTGTATTGTCGTCGAGGCCAAGCGCTTTGAGCTTTTCGAGAACCTGGCCGACCTGACCGTCATGCTCGACCATGCCGTCGGGATAGATGCCGAGACCTGTCTTACCTTCGCTTTCCTTCTTCAGCCGCGTCCAGATGTGCATCCGTGTGGAGTTCCACCACAGGAAGAACGGCTTGTTTGCATCCTTCGCCCGCTGCATGAAATCAAGCGCTTTCTCGGTGACCTCAGCATCGATCGTCTCCATGCGCTTCTTCGTCAGCGGTCCCGTGCTTTCGATCTTCTGGGTGCCATCCGGGTTCGCCCAGCAATGAATCACGCCGCGCGTCCCGTATTTCTTCTGCATCTCCGGGTCTTTGAAGTAGTCGGGATGCTCTGGCTCATCCTCGGCGTTCAAATGGTAGAGTGAGCCGAAGAACTCATCGAAACCGTGGGCGGTAGGCAGGTGCTCGTCGCGGTCGCCGAGATGGTTTTTGCCGAACTGGCCGGTCATGTAGCCCTGCGCCTTGAGCAGATCCGCAAGCGTCGGGTCTTCAGGCTGCAGCCCCTCCTTGGCGCCCGGCAGGCCGACCTTCAGCATACCAGTGCGGAAAGGCGTCTGACCGGTGATGAAGGCGGCGCGGCCGGCGGTGCAGCTCTGCTGGCCGTAGTAGTCCGTGAAGAGTGCGCCTTCTTTCGCGATACTGTCGATGTTGGGCGTCTTGTAGCCCATCATGCCCTGGTTGTAGGCGCTGATGTTCCACCAGCCGATGTCGTCGCCCCAGATGATGAGTATATTCGGCTTCTTCTGAGACTCGGCCGTGGCTGGCTCCGCCAGGCCCCACGCCATAGCCGATATGGTGAGAGCCGAGGCGGCGCCGAGCAGAACATCGCGACGCCTAATCGGTAGACCTGACAGACGCTCTCCGCCTCTGGCTTCCGGTTTCTTGTGCATGACAGTCCTCCCTTTTGTTGTGACTCTCGGGACCGCTCATAAACACGCAGTCCGGAGTCAGTCCCCACTCATGTTGATTTTCCGGCCTGTTGGACGCATCAGCCCCAAAATGCCGCGAGAGACCTGACGAAGCCCGGCGCCGACGATTCTGTTCTGGCCCCGGGATAGTCCGCGGCATTGCCGCGCGCTCGACCAGCGTGACATAGCCGGCGGCAGGGATCCAAACCATATCGCCACGCGACGGCGCCTCAATCGGCCCGTCCGCCCCCCGTTGAGGCGATCAGTCCCCAACATTGAACATCTCGGAAGCGTCAGGCAGCAAGGTCTCCGAGTGCAGCAGCATTTTCACGGCATCCACCATGATCAGCGGAGGGGCCATCTGAGATGCAAGTTCGACTATCCGAGCCTGAAGTTTCTTCAGCATCTCAGGATTTTGATCGGCCAAATTGGTCGTCTCTGACTTGTCCTTCGAAAGATCGAAGAGCTCGACTTTGGGCGGCAGCGCTGCCTTCCACACGACCTTCCAGTCGCCCTGACGAACGGCGCCGTCCATCGGTTCAATGTTGTAGACAATCTCGGTTCGGGGAGAAGGTTTACCTTCTGCGATTGTCGGCCACATGTCCATGCCGTCCAACGGCTTGCTCTTCGCCGGCTTCGCGCCGGCCACAGCCGCGAGTGTCGGAAGCATGTCAGTGACATGAACCATGCCATCAACAACACCGGGCTTGATGTGTCCCGGCCAGTTGAGAAGTGCCGCGACACGGGTGCCCCCTTCATACGTTGTACCCTTGCCCTCCCGATAGGGTCCATTGTCGGCGGGTAGCTTGCCCTTGACGGCGCTCTCGCCAGCGAAGTGCGCGTCGATCACGCCGCCATTGTCGCTCTGGAAAACGATCAATGTGTTCTCGCGCATGCCACGCTTCTCGAGGGCGGCGACGACCTTGCCGACCTCGTCGTCCACCAGCGAAACCATGGCTGCGTACTTCCGCCGGCTCTCGTCGGCGATGTGGCTGTAACGATCGATATATTCCTTGGGTGCCTGGAACGGGGTGTGGGGCGCCGTGAAGGCCAGATAAACAAACAACGGTTTCTTGCCGTCGTGCCGCTCGATCACGCGCACAGCCTCGGCGCCGAACAGGAGGTTGTCGAAGCCTTCCTCTTTGAGAGGCTTGTTGTTCCGGAACCAATCCATGGTTCCATTGGCCGCTTTATGCGTGAAATGATCAATCTCGCCGAGCAATGCGCCATAGAACGAATCAAAACCGCGCTGGCGCGGCCAGAATGCCGTCTTGGCCTGTCCGAGGTGCCATTTGCCGCTCATGGCAGTGGCATACCCTGCGTCCTTGAGCATCTGTGGCAACATATATTCGTCAAGGGCCACGCCATATGTGCCGCCTTGAGGAATGACGGCCGTTTGCATGCCATAACGAAATGGATAGCGGCCGGTCATCAGTGCGGAGCGCGTCGGCGTGCACATCGGCTGCGCGTAGAATTGCTCCAGCCGCACACCTTCGGCCGCTAGCTTGTCGATGTTGGGCGTCTTGATGTCCGAGCCATGATAGCCGACGTCCTTCCAGCCTTGATCATCCGTTATGATGTAGACGATGTTCGGCTGCGACGGCCCTGCCGCCGCAGCCTGGGCGCCGGCGAGCCCGGCGAGTGCGCCCGAAAGGCCGACGGGTGCGGCCAATCGCGAAACGGCGGCAGCCGTCCCGGCCATCAATGCATCCCGCCGGGTAATTTTGCTGGTTGTGCCGGCTTCAGCCGGAAAGTCGCGATCGTTGCTCATGTTACGCCCCTGCTCTGTTATTCACGCCGCTTCACTCAAACCCAAATCGCATCTGATTTTTCGACCCGCCCGCCAAGGCAGCCGCCGGCTACACAACAGAGGATTGCTTCAGGGGCACCCGATGCCCTCTGCGCACATCTCTGAAGTGGTTCAGCCTGCCCATGATCCCCACTCGCCGTTCGTCGGCGATATTCTTGCGCTGTTTGATCTCGCGCTATTCGGATTCCAGGTTATTCCTAGTACAACCGGGCCGCTATCCACTTTGCGCAAAGTTTTCTGGCGGCTGGGGCGCATCGCTGGCCATAGGGAGCGCCGCCCAGGGGGATGAGCCTGCCAGGCGGTTTCAACGTTCCGGATGCGGCCAAAAAGGTATTCGACGGCGCAGTTCCTCACTCTCGGCAGTCGCAAGCGCCGCCGGGAACCAGCCACTTCATGTCAATCCGCTATTATCCCGGATGGGCTGGCGAGAATTGATAGGTGAACCCCAGCAATGGACCCTGCTGGGTGAGTTTGTTCACGAAGCCGTCGTGGCTGTAATTGTCGTGTACGGCCCGATAGCCGACGAACATCGACATCTTGTCGTTGAACTGATACCCGGCGCCGCCCATCACGTCCCACATCGATTTGGATCCGGCGCCGAAGCCACCGACGAGGCCCCAGCCGGCGAGGTAGAATCCATTGCCGACATCAGCCTTGAACTTGGCGCCGATCACCGGATCGACCCATGTATCACCGTCGCTCGCCGAGCGGCCGTCCAGCGCACCGCCGTGGAAGTCGAAACTGTTGTCGACCGACCAGAGACGGGCTCCGGCGACAAGGTCGAAATTCGTCCCATCCTGATAGTAGACGCTGTAACCACCGAGCGCGGTGCCCATGAACGTGCTCACCGTCGCATCGATGTTGGAGGCGAGGATTCCTCTGGGGGTGCCTATGTTGGCGTCGAGCTTGGCGTACACAATGTCCGTGCTGATGGTGAAAGGCCCATTGCGAGCTTCCGTGAGCCCCATAAAGCCGAATTTGAGGTGGTGCAGCACGTCACTGAAGCTCACATCGACGTCCTGAGGCGGGAATCCAAAGAGGCCGCTTTCGCCCTTGATTCCAGATGCCCACAGATACGGCGCGACAGTAAAGGTCCAACCGTCGTCCTGTGGCTTGGCGATGTCTGCTGCAAAGGCATTGGCCACACCAAGTACCAATGCCCCGGCCGTTGCCAGGGCGGCCAAACGAAATTTCTTCATCATCGTCCCCCATTTGTCGTTTTTGCTGCCCGACTATCCCAAGCAGAGACTACTCTTCCACATTGGATGAACCCTCGCTTTGCGCTCCGTCAACTTGGCCACACGGCCTATCCCCACTAGGCCGTTGGTCGGCGACCTAAGTGCAAATTGATCTCGCGCAATTTGTGCTTAAGCTATATCTAATACAATCGTCCTGCTATCCAGTTTGCGCAAAAGGACGTGCCTTGACTGCCTGGCCATCATCGCCTTCGTACAGGGATGTACAACTTGACCCTGACGACCTCACCAGCGCCGCCTCTGGTCTGCCGGTGAAAATAGACAGGCTTTCGCCCGGCTACGTTCCCTCCCGCATCCGGCAAATCCAGTCTCCCGGCAAGTGGGCGCTCGACCTGCCAGAATTCAATTGCGCCTTCCGCGCCAATGGCGGTTTCGATTCAGGCTCCGTGGCGTTGGTGGCCATCGAGCGGGCCTGTGGGTCGGCGATATGCGGAATCCCGCTTGAAGACGACTTGATCCTCGCGATCCCTGCCGGCACGACCGTGACTGCAACGGTCCGGCCTGGCCTCACTTACGTTGTCGCCATTGTTCCGACCGCAACCTGGATGGAAATCCAGTCGGTTGCCGCGGGAACGGTCCTCGAACAGATCAGCGATCGCCCCTCGGCAGTACGGCTCCCCGCCCACGAAGCGCAAAGAATCCGACGCCTGATGAAGTCGATGGCGGACCACCTCGGGGCAATTGCAAGTGACTCCGTTCTGCCGGAGCAGCCTCCAGGTGCGTTCGTGGAATATCTAGGGATGGTGGCTGACGCCTTCGCGGGCGCAGACAATCGTGAGACCGGGACAACCGGTTCCACGAGTCGTCATTTGAGACAAGCGTCGGCGGCCGAGGATTTCATTCGCACTCATATCCAGGAAGACATACGCATCGTTCGACTGTGCAAGGAAATCGGCGTCAGCCGTCGACAGCTGGAGTACGCCTTCCGCACTACGTTCGCTGTGACCCCGCTCGAATTCATCAGAGCGCTCCGCCTCAACGAAGCCAGACGGCTCCTTACCACGGCACGTGCTGACGGCTTGAGCGTTACCGCGGTCGCTATGGATGTGGGGATCACCCATCTGGGCCGCTTCGCCGCGAATTATCGACTCTTCTTCGGTGAATCTCCCTACGAAACACTGCAGCGCGCCGGAAGATCGTGACTGGGCGCACCCTGCGCCGAGAAATGCTGGTCCCCATGCAAGCGGTTCGATGGAATTTGCGCAATCCGGATAGAAGCCAAAATCGAGAATTAGTATATTCTAAAATACTGGCCGTAGGGTCGGCAGCGGAGGCTGCGTAGGCCGGAAACAAAAACACACGGAGCGGTGAGCTCTTGGGAGGATGCAAAAATGACAAGACCTAGCTCGAGATTGACCGGCGCTGCAGGAATCGTCGCCGCCCTGATGTTTGCTGGGCTGGTGGACACGGTTGGCCCGTTCGGCCCCTTTGTCAGCGACGCGCAGGCGAGAGTCGGCCGTCCGCTCACGCCTGGCAGCGTCGCAGGTGTCGCGAGGCGCACCACGCGTCGAACGATCCGCCGCTCGACCATTTACGTGGCCAGGCTCCCGGCGGCATGTGTGAAAACCTCGGTCAACGGCACCGTGCTTTGGTACTGCGGCGGCACATATTATCAGGCCTACAGCGGACGCTACGTCGTCGTCCACGTAAATTGAGTGGGAGTGGACCTCATCCCTTGATGAACATGGTGGATCACATCCAAGAGGGCGGAAAACTTTGAGAGGCGCTTCGATCGCGCGCCCTGGGACGGCGACGTCTTGCACCGCAATGTCGGTTTCTTCAAGGTAGGGCAACGATGGACGTAGATGTCCTTGCTTACCGATTTGACCGGAAGGTTGCAGCACGATGCCACTCATGATTCGACGATTGGGAGACAGGAAACCAGCGCACCTGGCAAGACGTCTCGGAGATTTGACGGCGATGTTGGTCATGATTGCCCGTCCGCTCGTCTTTGCGGTGGTCGCCCTCTTGTTGGCCGGTCCGGCACAGGCGCAGGCGCCGGCGACCGTCCCGCCCGAAAAGGTCAAACAGCTGTTCGATCTTCTCGACGATCCATCAGTGAAGGCCTGGGTGGCCGAACAACGAAAGCAGGATGCCGGTTCAACGGCAGCCCCTGCCGCGGCAGGAGCTTCACCGGCCGGCGCATCGTCCGACGCCGCGGCCGCGCCAGGCCGGATGAATACGATGGCATCCTCGATGCTCGATCGGATCAAGCATCATATCGAAAGAATCGTGCGGACCTTGCCCTCACTGCCAGGCCAGTTCGCGCGCATTCGGACCGAGACCATGGAGGATATGTCCGGCAAGAGGCCCGCCGGCGTGCTTTTTCTGGTCGCGATTTTTATCGCTGCCGGCCTGGCGCTCACTTGGGCAACGTACAAGCTCACCCGTCCGTTTCGTCTTTGGATCATTGCACAATCGAAAGATACGCCCATCGGGCGGGCCAGGAAGATTGGTGGCCGCACGCTTTACTCCAGCCTGCTGATCGTCTCGTTCGCGCTGGGCAGCGCCGGCGCGTTCATCTTGTTCGACTGGCCAATGCTTATCCGCGAGATCGTGCTGACCTTTCTGATGGCTGCGGTCGCCACAGCGGCGGTGCGCATGTACCTCGCAGCCCTGCTCGTCCCCTCCTTCATGCAGGTCGAAAACTCGGTCGAGGTTCGCGCTTTGCCGGTCACCAACGAAACGGCCGACCATTGGTTCTATTGGGTACCCAGGATCTTCGGCGTCTTCGCCTTCTTCGCCGCCGCGTTCATCCTCCTGCCGGGTCTCGGCATCGATCAGGACGGAATGTTGGTGCTGTCGGTAGGTGCCGATTTCGTACTGCTGCTGCTCTTTCTGATTGCCGTTTGGCGTAGGCCAAGAACACAGCGGAACGATGGGCACGGTCACACCGCAGCGACATGGTCTTTGACTGCTTACTTCGTCGGCCTGTTCCTGCTGCGCATCGCAGGCCTTCCCATATTGTTCTGGTTTACCTTCGCCGCATTCTTCCTGCCTTTGGCAATCGTGCTGACGCAGCGCGGGGTCAATTTCGTCCTGCGGCCGGGTTCGGAAGAGTCTGGCCGGCCTACGATCCCTGCGGTGACGATCGCTGTCATCGATCGCGCAGTCCGGATGATCTTGATCCTGGCGGCGGCTTACCTTCTTGCGCGTGCCTGGGGTCTGGACATGCAGTCGATGCAGGACAGCAACACGACGACCACGCTCATATTGCGCGGCTTGATCAATGTCGTGGTCATTGCTCTTGCCGCCGATTTCGGCTGGTCGATCATCAAAGCCTTGATCGAGAGAAAGCTGGGCATCGACACGCAGCACGCGGAGATCAGCGACGAGGAGATGCCGGTCGTCGATCCGCAGCAGGCGCGGCTGCACACGCTCTTGCCGATCATCCAAAACATTCTGCTGGCGGTGATCGTCGTCATGGCGGTGCTGATGATGCTCGCATCGGTCGGTATTCAGATCGGCCCGCTGATCGCCGGCGCTGGCGTCGTTGGTGTTGCTGTGGGATTTGGGGCGCAGACCCTGGTCAAGGACGTCATTTCGGGCGTGTTTTTTCTGCTCGATGATGCGTTTCGTGTTGGCGAATACATTACAGCCGGCCGTTATGTGGGAACGGTGGAGAGCTTTTCGCTGCGCTCAGTGAAGCTGCGCCACCATCGTGGCTCGCTGTTCACAATACCTTTCGGTGAACTCGGGGCAGTCCAGAACCAGAGCCGTGACTGGGTCACCGACAAATTCAACATCACCGTCGGCTATGACACCGACATCGACTTCGCTCGCAAGCTGATCAAGCGAATAGGCCTCGAACTGGCGGAGGATCCCGAATTCAAACCCTGGGTGCTTTCACCGATCAAGATGCAGGGCGTACAGGAATTCGGCGAGTACGGCATCGTCTTGAGGGTCAAGGTCACAACCAGACCGGGAGGCGCCTTCGGCATGAAACGCAAATTCTATGTACGCGTCCGCCAGGTCTTCAAGGAGCAGGGCATCGAACTGCCATTCCCGACCGTTCACGTCGAGGGGCTGCAGAGCCCACATGGGGCAGAGAATGCGCCTTTGGAGATCACACCCGAGTTGAAACTCGCCGTCGCGCAGTCGCACACCAACCGGCGCAGGAAAAAAGCCAGCACGACGGAGTAGGAAAGCTCCACCAGGAGATAGATCAGGCTGGCGGTTCGACGAAACGTTATGCTGATCCAGGCCGACTGTCATACAACCAAGGAAGTCAACCCATTCGCATCGCGCTGGTTTTTTAGTAGGCTGTCGCGAGGCAAGGCTGAGGATCGGGCGTGACGGTAGTCGACGATCGTCTTCTCGAAAGCAAGATGACCAAGGTGGAGCAGGCGCGCGCCTGGAGCCCGCGCGTCATCTCGAAATTCGAGACATTGATCAGGAGCGCCGACGACCACTCGCTCTATCGTGTCAATCCGCTGGCCTTTGCCCGCGACCGCGCAATCGCCGAGCCTGAAGCAATCGACCTCTTCCTTCACGCCGCCCGCTGCGGCTTGTTCGACATGAGCTGGGATGTGCTCTGTCCCCAGTCCGGGATGGTGCTCGACAGTTTCGGTGCCCTGCGCACGCTGAAGACCCACTACGTCTGTGGCCTGTGCGACGTGTCGGGCGACACCGACCTCGACGATTTCATCGAGGTCACCTTCTCGATATCCCCGAAGCTGCGGCGCCTGCCGCACCATGATCCCGAGACGCTGCCTGTCGAGGATTTTCACTGGAAGCTGCACTTCGGACATGACGGGCGATTACCCGGGCAAGACGTTCGCTTTGTTGACGTTCTGCGCGGCTTCGTTCGGGGCATGACGTTTCTGCCGCCCGGGACCACCACAGTGCTCCGCGCCGACCTGGGACCGGGCGCCCTTGCGGGCGTCAACGTGCAGACGCAGGCCGCATTCACTGTGCCGATATCAGGCGATCCGGTGCTGGCGCCGACGCTTCTGAAGATCGACTATGACGGCAAACGCTTCTTGCCGGCGTTGCCCGCCGTGCCGCCTGGTCCGATTGTCATTGAGGTGGCGAACAGGGGGCCGGTGCGAGGTTCATTGCTTGCCATCAACTGGCCGCCCGAGCTTGTCGCGCTGACCACCAAGCCGGCGCTTGATTTCGACCCTTATGTCTCCGGCGGAGCGCTGCTTGCGCGGCAAACCTTCCGCCAGCTCTTCCGGTCCGAACGTGTCGACGAGAAGGAGGGGCTCGGCATCCGGCAGGTCACCTTCCTGTTCACCGACCTCAAGGGTTCGACCGCCATGTATGAGCGCCTGGGTGACCTCAACGCCTATGCATTGGTCCGCGAGCATTTTGCTCTGGTCAACGCGGCGGTTCAGCAACATTCCGGAGCGGTGGTCAAGACGATTGGGGATGCGGTGATGGCTGCGTTTTCGCAGCCGTCGGATGCGATTTCGGCTGCACTCCACATCTTTGAAGAAATCGATCGTTTCAACAGCGACCATGACGGCCCGGGGATCATCCTCAAGATCGGTGCCCACTGTGGACCGTCGATCGCCGTGACGCTCAACGACAACCTCGACTATTTCGGCCAGACCGTGAATGTGGCCGCGCGCGTGCAGTCCTTGGCGGAAGCCGGACAGGTCTGCATTTCCGAGGCGCTCCATTCCGCGCCCGGGGTCAGCGACATGCTCGCCGGCCATCATGTCGTGGCCTTTGACGCGCCTCTTCGAGGCGTGGAAGGTGATGCTACCGTCTATCGCATTATGCGGGGATAGAAGCGATTTGGATTGCGCCCTCGAAGCACGGCAAATCAGCCGCGGAGCCGCCACATTCGCACACGACCCGTACCACGCAATTCCGTTTCTCCGAGCGGGTCGCAGGCAAAATCCGGTCCGAGCAATTCGTGGGTTGCATCCGAAATACGGATTTCATCGGGCTCCGCGGCCTTTTGAATGCGCGCGGCGAGATTGACGGTGTCGCCCCACAGGTCATAGACAAACCGCCTTTTGCCGATGACGCCAGCGACGATTGGCCCTGAGTGAATTCCAATTCTAAGGCTTAGCGGTTCTCCTGCGAAGCGCTCGCGCCTGGCCGCCTCCCGCAGCTCAAGCGCATAATGCGCAAGGGCTTGCGCATGATCGGATCGCGCGACGGGCAGGCCAGCGACCGCCATGACGCAATCGCCGATGGTCTTGATCTTTTCGCAGCCGTGTTGTTCCGAGAGCAGATCCGCCGCCCTGAAGAAGTAATTCAAGATAGCGAGCGTCGTCGTGGCTCCGACATTCCGCGCTCTTTCCGTAAAACCGACGATGTCGGCAAAAAGCACACTGACCTCGGCGTGGCTGTCCGCAATTTGCTCGTCCGCCTTCAGCCGCTCCGCGATTGAGGCCGGAAGAATGTTGAGGAGCAGGGATTCGGCGCGCCGGTACTCGCGCGACAAACCCTCCTGGCTCTCCCTCAATGCCTCGTTCGTCGATTGCAGCTTCGCATTGAGTTGACGCTCCCTCTCCTGCAGGAGCGTCATTTCATATGCCTTCTGCTGAAGCCGCTGCTGGTGGTCGCGTTCGGGCGTGGCGTCGAGAAAGACCAGCCACACCGAGTCGCCATCGCCAAAGAAGTGAAGGTCCGCGACATGCCCGCCGGGCAGTTCCATCATCGGCATATGAAATGGAAGCTCGGGGCAAGGCAGCAGCCCTTCCATGAATTCAAGCTGCTCGGCAATGGGCTCGCCGATGCGAAGCGACGAGAGCCCGTAAAAATCGAGATTGCCGCCCTTGGCTTCTATGCATTGCCGGGTGTCGATCTTCAGATACGCTGCGAAGCGCTCATTCGAGAAGAAGTCGTATATCCAGCCTCTGACTTCTTTCGGCAAACTGGACATGGTCTACTTGGCGACCATCGAAGCAAGCTGACGAAACGCATCGTCGACATGTTCGCCCGAAAGCGCGCTCGTCAGATAGATCTGCCATCCACGTTGCTTGAGTTCGTCGATCTCACCATCCGATATTGCCCACCGATCGGTCAGATCGGATTTGTTGAACAGCAGTATGAAGGGCATGGCGCCGAATTCGGCCTCGCATCGTTCGCGCAGCGTGAGCGCCACGGCAAGAGTGGCTGGCCGGGTTCCATCGACGACGAGCACGAGCCCGGTCGCGCCTCGCACATAGCTGACGCGGAACGAGCCGATATCGTCTTCGCCGGCCAGATCCCACAAGATCAGGTCCACGGTCTTGTCCGGAAACACGACGCTTTTCTTGTCGATCTTGACGCCGACCGTGGTCAGGTAGTTTTCCGAGAAGATGCTTTGGACAAACCTGCGCACCAGGCTCGTCTTGCCGACGGCGAACCCGCCCAACATGCAGATCTTTTTTTGCAGCATCCTGGGCTCCGCGCTACTCCAGGTTCACCGTAACCGAAACCCGGCGATTGGTGGAGTTCCCAGTTGGGCTATTTTCATTTTCGGGCACCGCCGGCTCGAAGGTGCCGGCGCCCCGAACCTGCAGCAGTTCCGGAGCGACGCCGCGCTTGTTGAGAAGCGCGCGAACTGTCTCGGCGCGGGCGGCGCTGATCGACGCGTTGGCCGTCTCACGGCCCGTTATGTCCGAATGGCCGGTCAGCATGAACCGCGCTGTCACGCCTGCCTTGCGGGCATTTTCGGCGAATTCCTTCAACTGATCAGCCAATCTGTCGAGCACCGGCGTCTGCTCCGGTCCCGGAACAACTCGACCGGAAGAGAAGTAAATATCGGTCGTCTGGATGGCCTCTCTCAACTGATTAAGCTCTGCAAGGTTCAGCTCGCTCAGCTGCGAGACATCCAGAACCACTCCGTCCGCCGAAAGTTGGTCGGCGGCGGCCTGCGCCCGGCTGATCCAGCCGGCAGGTGCCTCGCCCACGATGACGATGCGACCCTGGACGATCGAAAGCCGAACCGATTTCGGCGGGGACAGCGACGCCGTCAGCCGCTTCACCACGAACTTCGGATCAAGGCTCTGATAGAATTGCCACTGTGAATGAACGCGGGCAGGATCGACCTGTGTTCCGGACAGCAGAGCTTGCGGGTCGGCGGCAAGAGGATCCCTCAGACCGGAAATGTAGAACTGTCCGCCCCTCGCCGATTGCTGAGCGACGATGATTCCCGGTTGGGCCTCAAGTCGCGACACATAATACTGCCAATGCTCCGCCGCGCGTGCATCGGGGCTCACATCACGAACCTTGGAGATGTCGAACTCCGGCCCGCCTTCAGAAAGCTGTCTTGCCGCTGCGCGCGCCCGATCTATCCAGGTGTCGGGAGCCTCACCTTCGGCGACGATGCGGCCATTGACGATCGAGAGTCGCACTTTATCCATCGGATACAGTGACGCCGTCAGCCGCTTCAACACGAACGCCGGCTCGAGGCTCTGATAGAATTGCCAGCTTGCATGAACGCGCGCGGGATCGACCTGCGTTCCGGACAGCAGCGACTGCGGGTCGACGGCAAGCGGGTCTCTCAGTCCAGTAATATAGAACTGGCCATCGCGCACATTCTGTTGGGCGACGATGATGCCCGGCTGCGTCTCCAGTCGCGACACGTAGGCCTGCCAGCGCTCCTCGGGGCTGACATCACGGACCCCTGAGATGTCGAAGACCGGGCCGCCGGCTGAAAGCTGCTGGGCAGCCGCCCGCGCCCGGTTGATCCAGGCGGTGGTAGCCTCGCCTGCGGCAACGATGCGATCATTGACGACTGAAAGCCGCACCGAATCCGGTGGCGTGAGCGACGCCGTCAGCCGCTTCAGCACGAACTGCGGCTCAAGGCTCTGGTAGAATTGCCAGCTTGCATGCACACGTGCGGGATCGACCTGCGTTTCGGCCAACAGCGACTGCGGGTCGGCGGCAAGCGGGTCTCTCAGGCCGGTAATATAGAATTGGCCGTCGCGCACATTCTGATCGGCGACGATGATGCCAGGCTGGGTCTGCAGTCGTGACACATAGGCCTGCCAGCGGTCCTCGGCGCTCACATCGCGGACCCGGGAGATGTCGAAGACCGGGCCGCCTGCCGAAAGCTGCTGGGCAGCGGCCCGCGCCCGGTTGATCCACGTCGTTGTCGCCTCACCCTCGGCGACGATGCGACCATCGACGACCGAGAGTCGTACCGAATCCGGAGGCGCCAACGACGCCGACAGCCGCTTCAGCACGAACTGCGGCTCGAAGCTCTGATAGAACTGCCAGTTTGAATGAACGCGGGCGGGATCGACGTCCGTTCCCGGCAGCAGAGACTGCGGGTCCGCGGCGAGCGGGTCTCTCAGGCCGGCGACATAGAAGTCGCCGCCACGGATTTTTTGGTCCGAAACGACGATGCCCGGCTGGGCTGCCAGCCGCGACAGGTAGGCCTGCCAGCGGTGTGCGGATTGCCAGGACAGAAAGTACCAGCCGCCCGCCACGATCAAAGCCAGCAGGACCGCCGTCACCACCAGCCACGGAAATCCCTCTTTCGAATCCATGTGCTGCAGCTCGACGCAGGTCTGCAACTGCGTCTCCACGCCGGGCAACTGGGAACTGTCGCCGTCGAACCGCTCCAGGGCCCGCGAGGATTCTTGATGGATGCGAAGCAGTACGTCGCGGATGACTTCATGCAGTTCCTCCGGAGGATTTCCCCGGATCACCGCAACCAGGGTCGCAAACTGTCCGACTTCCGACCAGAGGCGAAGTTCCCCGAACCGGATGGTGTCGAGGCCGCTATTTTCCTTCTCTTTGAAAGAGTCCTTCACAAAGTCCTGGATGGCGCTCAGCATCGAGGAAATCAGTTGAGGATCTTCGCTGGTTGCGTCTTGGGAAGTTACATGCGCAATCAGGAGCCCGGAAGCGCGACTGATGAGAAAGACATGTTCCACGCGATAGATAAGAGAATGCTTGAGAACAACTGCCGAGAAGCTTGTCCCCGTCCGCCAGGCTTCAAACCTCCACTTCAACCCATGCCATGTGAATATATGCCTTAGAGACTCATTCAATGACTGGAAGGTCTGGTCGATCTTTTCGCCAATCGACTTGCGAATGGCCGGCAGAAACACCGGATACAATATATCCGTCAGCGTGTTCGGGTTCTTTTGGATGGACCGCTGCGCGGCCCTCTCGACCGCCGGGGCAAGGGCCTCGCCGAGTTGCGTATGCGACGCGCGCGCGGTTGCCTCGGGCAGAACGTTGCCCACCGCGGTGGCAAGCTGCTCGGGTTCGTCGAGCAGGTGCGTAACGCGTGACAGCTCCGAGATCTCGCCGCCGACGAGCAGTTGGCGGAGCCTTTCCAGCCGATGGTCGGCGGCTGGAACGCCTTCGTAAAGGGCATGGTTGTCCGGATCGACGTTCCGGGCAATTTCCACCAAAAGGCGGGCCAAAGCCTCGCGATCAATACCGGTATCGTTCGAAGCTTGTCTTTGAGATAGGCTGATTGGTTCGACGCTCGACGTCAAGTTCCGATCAACTCACTTTCCAGCCACGCTCCGAATTGCCCTTGCTGCCGACAGGATCCTGGTTGAGACATTTCGCGACCTCGACGAACAGGCCGGCCAGAAGGTTCCGGTCGGTCTTGACGTTGCTGAGATCGGAAAAGATCTTCTCCATCAGCATTTGAGCGCTCTCGTTCTTCTGCTTAATTTCCTCGCGCAGCAAATGGTCGCTTCTGCTCATGCGATCCGCGAATTCGCGCTCGAGCTCGCTCAATTGATCCGACAAGGCGCGCACCTGCTTTTCGAGCGCCTGGTTTTGATCGCGAAGATTGCGGTCCATCTCCTTGTCGGCCTCGGCGCGCGCGTCCTTTTCGTTGCGCAACTGCGTCGCCAGCGAGTCAACCTGCTTCTTGGCATTCGACTCGTAGGTTTCAAGATTGCGCTTGGTTTCGGATTCGACATCCTTGAATCGCTGCAGGAACCGTTCCTCAAGTTTGGAGAAGCGGCGATCATAGTCCTGCATCTGATTGCCGAACAAAAGATCGCGTATCTTGTCGACACCTGGAGCGTCACCGCCTGGCCCGCCCTCGCGAGCCTGGGAGGCCATGAAGTTCAGCCCATTTCCTTCTGAATTACCTATCAGATTTGCATCCGCTTTATTTGTCGAAGAAGCGGCACTCGAAGATTCCTTCGCCATCTCTAAACCCCAATTACCCGCTACAACATTAGGAGATGTGAAATTATGTCAGACAAATACCAGGCCCGCAAGGCGGAATCCTCTTGGCTTGAAACTGATTCGCCCGTCCCTTGTTCGCCTCTTGGACAGCAGGGCGCATCGAGCGGTCCAAGGGCCTGATCCATCAGAAGCGATTGACACTGGTCTATATTGCCCTCGCCATCGGTTCCGCAGAACTCTCAGCACATTACCTTCGAAAGCGATGGCGCCGGCCGCCAAAATCAGCCCATATTCGCTGCGTAGAGCGGCTTGCGCCCATAAGGCGCGTGAACAGGTCCCGGCTCATGCGCCGCATTGCAGGGTATCGATGCCTTTTGCAGGGTCGATGCAAGCGCGGCACCGAGCTGCGGACCGCAGACATCGAGGAGTTTTCATGACCAGACATCTTTTGCCTATCGCGCTGGCTGCCGCGGTCGCGTTCCCGGCGCTGGCAAGCGCCGCCGACACGCAGCCGCCTCCCCGCATCATCGTATCCGGCGAAGGCGAAGCGACGGTGGCACCGGACATGGCGATCCTCTCGCTCAGCGTCATGCGCGAGGCAAAAAGCGCGCGCGAGGCGCTCGATGCCAATAACGACGCCATGGCGGCGGTGATCGCGGCGATGAAATCCGCCGGCATTGCCGATCGCGACCTGCAGACGGCGGGCATACAGATCAACCCGCGCTACAACTACACCAACAAGGCCGACGGCAGCCAGGAGGCCGAGGTCGTCGCCTATCAGGTGACCAACACGCTGTCGGTGCGCGTGCGCGACGTCGACAAGACCGGCGAGATCCTCGACAAGGCGGTTTCGCTCGGCGTCAACCAGGGTGGCGGCATCGCCTTCACCAATGACGATCCGAAAGCAACGATCACCGAGGCGCGCAAGAAGGCCGTCGCCGACGCGATGGCCAAGGCAAAGACGCTCGCCGAAGCGGCCGGCGTCAGCCTGGGCAAGGTGCTCGAGATCACCGACCAGAATATCGCGCCGGCGCCGATGCCGATGGCGGCCAAATCATTCGATGCCGCCCGTTCGGCCGTCCCTGTGCAGGCTGGCGAAAATTCCTACAACGTCCAGGTCACGGTCACCTTCGAGCTGAAGTAACGATCGGCCGGCGCGCCGCAGGCGCCACCGACACGCAAAAAACCCCGGAGGATCGGTCCTCCGGGGCTTTTTTCGAGCCGCGCCTCACCTCGAGGGGCTCCGCTACTTAAGATTGATCTTCGCAGAAGATCATATCCTAACAGCCGATCCTCGCAGAGCATCGTCCTTTCAGCCTCAGCGATAGATGATCGGGCAGCCACGCTCGTTGGCGAACACAACCACCACGCGGTCGCCATACTGGCGGCCGACGACCTTCACCGTGCGGCGGCTGATATCGACGATGCGGGCGCGGTGCAGGCCCATGCGTTCGGCCTTGTCGAGGGCGCGATCCGGCGAGCAGCCGCGCCAATCGCGGTCACGGCGCCAGTCGCGGCGGTAGTAGCCGTCATCGTCGCCCGTATAGACGCCGAAGCGCGGATCCTGGTTGTTACCAAAACCGAGATAAAGGCTGTCCGCATGCGCCGGAATCGCGGCAAGCGTGCCGAGCCCGACAAGCGCCGAAAGGGCGGCAGTCTTGATGGTGTTGAACATGGTCTTCTCTCCTTGTTGCGGGCTTTCGCCCTAGAACCGATGATTGGAAAATGCCTTTTTGTGTCTGAACTTTCCGCGAACCGCCCATTCATGTCCGGTTCATGTAAACGCGAACCCGTAGGGTTCGTCGCTCGTGACCAAAAACGCTAACCCCTTAGGGTTCCAAACGCGAACCCGCAGGGTTCGTCGTTCCCCGTCAAAAAGCGCCCCCGTCAGGGTTCGTCATCCCTCGTCAAAAGGCGCCCGTTCAGGGTTCGTCATCCAATATGTAATCAAAGTAGTCGTCCGGCTCGGCCAGATCGGTCTCCTTGGCCTTCACCCGGCCCTGGATCGAAATACCGGCTTCATGCACGGTCGCAGCACTTCCCGAAACAAGCCTGTGCCACCAGTAGAGGTCATGGCCCTCGGCGATCAGCCGGTAGGCGCAGGTCTTTGGCAGCCAGGTGATGGTGCGCACATTCTGCGGCGTCAGCCCGACGCAGTCGGGCACCCGCGTCAGGCGGTTTGCATAGTCGGAGCAGCGGCAGCTTTCGGCGTCGAACAGCCGGCAGCCAACGCTTGTCCAGAAAATCTCGCCCGTATCCTCGTCCTCGAGCTTCGACAGGCAGCATTTGCCGCAGCCGTCGCAAAGTGATTCCCACTCGGCCGGGGTCATCGCCTCAAGTGTCTTGGTTTTCCAGAATGGCGCGGTCATTTCGGTGGATTTGGCCCTCCGCGACCTTCCGGTCAAGCGCTGCTGTCACGCAGACTCACTATCAACATTAGAAAAACACGAAATTGCCTTCAAAAGGCCGGCCAGGCGTCCTTGGCTGGCGCCAATGCCTGAAGGAACCAATTGCGGTCGATGAAAGTTTGGGCAGGGATGGGACCCCATTAGGAGAAAATGATATGAAACGCCAACCACGGATTCTGGCGGGCACGGCAATCGGCCTGCTTATGGCATCCGCGCCGTTGGGCGCGTACCCGCTGCAGGGGGGTGTCGCTTCCGGCAGTCTGCATGGTGCGCCGCTCGTGCTGGCTCAAGCCGCTTGCGCCGAAGGCCAGTCGGCCGAGGAATGCGCGCAGGGCGGAGCCGAACAGCCGAAGAAGAAGAAGCGCGAGCAGCAGCAAAGCGAATCGGCGCCGGCAACCGAACAAGCCGCCCCTGCCGAGACCGAGCAGAAGCCGCGCAAGAAGCGGCAAGAGCAGCAGCAGATTGATAATGGCCAATCCGGCGAGGCTGCTCCCGCCGAGCAGCAATTCAAGCCGCGCAAGAAACGCGATCAGCAGCAGCAGATCGAGGCAGCACCCGCCGATCAAGGCGGCCAGCCCGTGACCGACGAGCAGCAGTTCAAGCCGCGCAAGAAGCACGACCAGCAGCAGCAGATCGAGGCCGCGCCCGCCGATCAAGGCGGCCAGTCCGCGACAGACGAGCAGCCGCGCAAGAAGAAGCGCAACCAGCAGCAGATCGAAGCGGCGCCAGCTGACCAGCAGGCCACGGAACAGGTCGCGCCTGCCGCCGGCGACCAGCTGCAAGGCAACCAGGGTAAGAAGAAGCGCAAGCACGATCAGCAGCAGAGCGAGCCCGCCGGCCAGGCCGGCGAGCAGGTCGCGCCGACCGACCAGACCGCCCCTGCCAACGACAATCAGCAAGGCGGCAACCAGTTCAAGAAGAAGCACAAGCAGAACCAGCAGGGCGAGACCGCGCCGGCCGAGCAGACGCAGACCAACGAGCCTGCCAAAAAGCCGGCGCCGGCAGGTGAACCCGTGCCGCAGGCCGAACCGTTGCAGACCGGCGAGCAGCCGGCCCAGGGCGCAGAGACCCAAGACAAGAAGAAACGCGGCAAGAAGCTAGGCGAGCAGCCTGCTACCGGGCAGCAACCGGCGACGGGCGAGCAGCCAACCACGGGTGAGCAAACCCAGGGTGGCAAGCAGTTCGGTAAGAAGCCAGTGACCGAACAACCCACGACTGGAGAGCAGCCGGCGACAGGCCAACAGCCGGCCAACAACAATCAGCCCGCCAGTGGCGGCAACGCCGCGCAAGGCGAAGCTCCCGCGAACCCGAACGAAGCGCCCCTCCTCGACAGCCAGAAAGACGTCATGCGCAAGCACAAGGGCCGCAACGATAACGGCCAGAACGGCGGTGGCCAGGCAGGTGGCGCTCAAACCGAAAATGGCCAGAACGTCAATCAGGCCGGACAGCAGCAGGGTGGTGAGCAGGCGCAGAAGCCGGCTCCGGTCGATCAGGGTCCGCCGCCCACCGACGACAAGTCGGCGCAGCAGGCGATCAAGCCCGAGACGATCGTCCCGGTGGACCAGGAGAAGGGCAAGCGCATCGAGCTTACGCCCGAGCAGGTCGTGCGCGAGCGTCGCCGGCCGCAGGGCGCGGATGTCGTGAAACAGTTCGGCGACCGCGTCATCCTCCAGTTCAACAACCAGACCTTCGTGGAAAGCAACGAGGCGCCTCGCATCACCCGCGGCGCCAGGGACGTCTACTACGAGGATCTGTCGGGTGGCCGCACCCGCGAAATCGTGGAGCGCGACAACGGCGTCAGGATCATCACCATCCGCAACCGTAATGGCGACGTCATCCGGCGATCGCGCATTACACCGGATGGCCGCGAATATGTGCTGACCTATGTCGACGAGCGCTACTACAACGATGTCGATGAGTGGCGCGATCCCGGCGACGAGCTGCCGCCGATGCGGCTCGACATCCCGCGCCGGGACTATATTCTCGATTCCGAGGATGTTCAGAGCGATGACGACTACTACACCTTCCTCGAGCAGCCGCCGGTGGAGAGGGTGCAGCGTCTCTACTCGATCGACGAGGTCAAGCGGTCGGCCCGCGTGCGCGACATCGCTCGGCGTATCGACCTCGACACACTGAACTTCGACTTCGGCTCGGCCACGATCTCCGACACCGAGGTGCAGAAGCTCGAAGGCGTCGCCAGCGCCATGGAAAAACTGCTGAAGAAAAATCCGGCCGAGACCTTCCTGATCGAAGGCCACACCGACGCCGTGGGCACGCCGGAGGCCAACCTCGCCCTGTCGGACCGCCGCGCCGAAGCGGTTGCCGAGGCACTGACCAATGCCTTTGGCATCCCGGCCGAGAACCTCACCACGCAGGGCTATGGCGAGGAATATCTCAAGGTGAACACGCCCGGTCCGAACCGCGAGAACCGGCGTGTCGCCATCCGCCGCATCACCTCGCTGGTAGCGCCGGTGGCAAGCAACAGTGAGCAGTAATCAATGCATGTCGCCCAAAAGTGTGCAGCGGTTTTGGGACAACGACATGCATTAGACAAAGACACAAACCGCGCCGCGCTGAATTCGTTCAGCGCGGCGTGGTTTGGCGTTGGATTTCAAGAACCTGATCGGATTTCTGTAATCAGCGCTTGAGAGGAGGGCCCATCCGCTCGGACGGGCCTTTTCCTTTCCTGGCTCAACAAGATTTGTCCTGTCGATTTAGAGCTAACTCATTGAATTGCCGCATTGCGACACCAGATTCAAAGCAGGGCGTTCCCTGCCCTGTCCCGACTCCAGCGGGACATGACTGAGCCCCGCCGGTTCCCCTCTCCGGCGGGGTTTTTTGTCTTGAAAACCGGCTCCGTCTGGCCGAAATACCCTCTATCGCAACTTGACCGGAACCCTTCATGAAGCGTCTCGAACTCGCCATCGAATCCGTCATCCTCGCCTCGCGCTGGCTGCTGGTCGCCTTCTATCTCGGGCTCGGCTTCGCACTCGCGACATATGCCCTGTCCTTCGGCAAGAAACTTTACGAGTTCGTGATCAGCGCCTTCACGCTCGGCGACACCGACACGATCCTGAAGATGCTCGGTCTGATCGACGCCGCGCTTGTCGCCTCCCTGGTGGTGATGGTGATCATCTCGGGCTACGAGAATTTCGTCAGCCGCTTCGACGATCAGGATGGCGAGGTCCATTGGCTGGGCACGATCGATGTCGGCTCGCTGAAGGTGAAGGTGGCCTCGACCATCGTCGCGATCTCGTCGATCCATCTGCTGCAGATCTTCCTCAACCACGCTTCTTACACGGCGGAGCAGTTGATGTGGCTGACCATCATGCATCTGGCCTTCGTGCTTTCGGCGCTGATGCTGGCCTATATCGACCGGGTGATGGCGCTGGCCAAGGGCAAGAAGGCCGCGGCGGAGTAAGGCCTGCCGCGCCCTTCAGTAGATTCTTCTGACTTTCGTCTGCGAGTTCGCAAACACCTCGTCTGGAACGAAGAAGTCGCCCGCGAGCTGATCGGCCGCGCCAGGCGCATAGACCGAAAAATCGGTCACACCTTCGGCGCGCAGCACCTCTTCGTCGATATAGAAATTGCCGGTCGCCTCGCGCGAGGGACGCAGGAAGATCGCATGCGCCGCATCGGCCATGATGTCGGGCGAGCGGCTCATCGCCGCCACCGTCGCTCCGCCCAGAAGATTGCGTACCGCGGCCGTATCGATGGTCGAGATCGGCCACAGCGAGTTGACGGCAATGCCAGCTCCAGCGAATTCGGCGCTCATGCCAAGCGTGCACATCGACATGCCGAACTTCGCCATCGTGTAGGCGACGTGGTTCTTGAACCACTTGGCCTTCATGTCGAGCGGCGGCGCCAGATTCAGGATGTGAGGGTTCTTGGCCAACTTCAGGTGCGGAATACACATTTTGGAGACGAGGAACGTGCCGCGCGTGTTGATCTGATGCATCAGATCGTAGCGCTTCATGTCGGTCTCCAGCGTGCCTGTGAGCTGGATGGCGCTGGCATTGTTGACGCAGATGTCGATGCCGCCAAACCGCTCCACGGTTTTCGCCACCGCATCGGCGACCTGGGCCTCGTCGCGGATGTCGCAAAGTACCGGCAGCGCCTTGCCGCCGGCCTGCTCGATCTCTTGCGCCGCGGTGTAGATGGTGCCCGGCAGCTTCGGATGCGGCTCGGCGGTCTTGGCCGCGATCGTCACATTGGCGCCGTCGCGCGCCGCCCTGAGCGCGATCGCCAACCCGATGCCGCGCGATCCGCCCGAGATGAACAGCGTCATTCCGTTGAGCGACATCCTTTTGCCTCCCTCTGCAACAAGGGAGGCAACTTGCGCGGCAGACAGCCGTGGCGCAAGAGCGGAAAGCAACCCGAGTGTTTACGTTGCGTAGCGCAGGAAACCTTGCTGGCACCGGGCCGGGGTCACTTGAGATTCAGGTCAGGCCGAGTCGAGAATGATGGCTTCCGAGAACCGGAGCGGAGCGTACTTGAAGTACGTGAGCACCGGAAGCGCAGGAAGCCGTCGGTCGCAGGCCGGCATCACCTGAATATCAAGTGACCCCCTAGACCAGCACCAGCCCCTGTCGCATCGCAATCGCGATCGCGTCCGTCCGGTTGGCGGCGCCGAGCTTGATCAGGATGGCGGCGACATGGAACTTCGCCGTGTGGACCGAAATGTTGAGCCGGCGGGCGATCACCTTGTTCGGGGCGCCTTCGGCGAGCAGCGCCAGCACCTCCGCCTCGCGCGGCGACAGGGCCGGACGCGCCTGGTTGTCCTCCGGCACGTCCTCTTCGGCGAGCCCGTCATGGAAATCGCCATGCGCGACTTCCGATGGCCCTGCCCTGTCGATGCGATAACCGGAAGCTGCGAGCCGCGCCGCGGCAGCGATCAGCAGGCCGTCGGCCGACGGCGGCAGCACGGCGACCACATTGCCGGGAAGCCGCTCGTGTCCGCTGCGGCGGGAGAGCAGCACAACAGGCATCGTCGAGCCGACGGCCCGGCTTTCCAAGGCCGCATCGTCTGTCACCGCAACATCCGCGGACTGGCCGGTGCTGCTTCCGGCCAGCGTCGGTAGCAGATCGTCACTGGCGGCAAGCGCATCGGCAAGCTGCTCGGCACGCTGCGCATCGCCGAGCGCCACCAGCACCGTCAGCCGGTGGGCTGACGGTTCCGGTCGTGCGATCACTTGTGCCGCGCTGCTTGCCATCGATCCTCTCAGCTCAGTGGCTTCTCGCCGATGGTGATCGAGACGTCGCGCTCAGCGCCGCCGCTCAAGATGCCAAGCGTCACGGTGGTGCCCGCGCTATCCGGCCCGAGCTTGCGGATCAGCTCGCGCGGCCCATGCACGGCTTCGCCATTCCAGGCGACGACGATATCGCCGACATGCAGGCCGGCGGCTTTGGCCGGGCCATTGTCGTCCAGGCTCATGACCATGGCGCCTTTGGTGTCGCCGTTGCGGATCGGATGCAGCCCGGCGCCAAGATATCCACGCGCCACGTGACCCTTCTCGCGCAGCGTGGCAACCGCGCGCTCGATCGTCTCGTAAGGCATGACCAGCGCCCGCCGACGCGGCCCGAACAACAGCATGCCGATCAGGCCGCCCTTGGCGTCGAGCACCGGACCGCCCTCGAAGCGTCCGCCGGTGTTGATGGCGAGGTTGATGCGCCGGTCGATCGTGCCGCCGCGCATCGAGCGCCAGGCCGGTCCGACCTCGCCGACCGTGCCGAACACGGCAAGCGATGCGCCATCGCTGTTGCCCACGGCAATCGCCAGATTGCCGGGCCGCACGGTGCCGGCCTGAGTGAGTTGCGGCAAACCCGCAGCGCCGGAAGCCGGCTTCAGCAGCGCAACGCCCGTCGACGGATCGCGGCCGGCCAGCTCTGCCTTCACGGTTTCGCCGGAGGCCTGCGTCAATTCGATCTCTTCGCCGGCTTCGACCGCTTCCTCGGCGGTAACGAAATAGCCGTCGCGCCAGTGGAAGGCGCTCGCGGTGCGGTGATGGTGCGTGACGAAACTCGCGAGCGCGGGCGCAGCGGTGGCCGCGACATCGGCGATCGCGTCGGAAAAGGCACTGAGATTGAAGTCGCTCATAAGACTGTCTCCTGGGTTCGGTGACCCAGATATCGCTCCACAATGCCGTCGCGGATACTCGCCTGACGGCTAGTCACCGCCCCGACTGGCCATCTGGTCAGGTCGCGGCAATTGCGGCCGCTTCGCACATATAGTCATCATTCCACGAGGGAACACACCGATGGCCTTCGCAGCCGAAAAACTTTCATCCGATGACGCTTTGCTCGACGCTTACTCGGTATCCGTTGCCGACGCCGTCGACCGCATCGGACCGGCCGTCTGCCGCATCGAACGCATCGGCGCCGGCGGTCACGGCTCCGGCTTCGTCATCGCGCAGGACGGGTTGGTCGTCACCAACTTCCATGTCGTCGGCGACGCGCGCGCCGTGCGCGTCACCATGCCGGATGGCGCCTCGCGCGAAGGCCACGTGCTTGGCCGCGATCCGGACACCGACATCGCGCTGGTGCGCGCCGACGGCAGTTTCGCCGATGTCGCGCCGCTCGGCGATTCCAAGCGCCTGCGCCGCGGCCAGATCGCGATCGCCATCGGCAATCCGCTCGGCTTCGAATGGACCGTCACCGCCGGCGTCGTCTCCGCGCTCGGCCGCTCGATGCGCGCCTCGACCGGCCGGCTGATCGACGACGTCATCCAGACCGATGCCGCGCTCAATCCCGGCAATTCCGGCGGACCGCTGGTGTCGTCGGCGGGCGAGGTGATCGGCGTCAACACCGCCATGATCCACGGCGCGCAAGGCATTGCCTTCGCGGTTGCCTCCAACACCGCCAATTTCGTCATCTCGGAAATCATCCGCTTCGGCCGGGTGCGCCGCGCCTTCATCGGCGTCTCCGCCGATACCACCAACCTGCCGCGCCGAGCCGCGCTGTTGTCGCAGGTGACCACGAACACGGCGGTGCGCCTGCGCAGCGTCGAGAAGAACGGCCCCGCCGCCAAGGCCGGCCTGAAGGAAGGCGACATCATCGCGGCAATAGACGGCCGGCCGGTGACCGGCGTCGACGACCTCGTGCGCATGCTCGACGCCGAGCGCATCGACCGCGAGACGCTCTGCACCGTCGTGCGCCGCACCGGCGTCAGCCAGGTTGTGGTGGTGCCGGTGGCGCGGGCAAGCTAAGCCTCGCTGGCTTAGCTTCCCGCCATCCCCTCGGCATATTGCGCCAAGAATTCCTCGCTCGGCGGGATCGGCTTGATGACGTCGATCAGCACGCCGTTGGGGTCCCTGGTGATGAAGTGCCGCTGGCCGAAGGGTTCGTCGCGCAAGCTGCGCAGGATCGGCAGGCCGGCGGCGACGGCACGCTCATAGACGGCGTCGGGATCGCGCACCTCGAAATTGATCAGCAGGCCGGACGCGCGTCCGCGTCCCTCCTCCGGGATCGTCTCATGGTCACCCTGGACGATGCCGAGATTGACGCGCCTGTCCTCGGTCGATTGCAGATGCACATACCAGTCGCTTTCGAAGAGCGGCTTGAAGCGGAAATGTTCGACGTAAAAGGCGGCCGTGCCTTCGACATCGTCCGTCATCAGCACCGGATAGTAGCTGGTCGTCTTCATCTTTCCTTCTCCTCGCAACCAACATACACTCTGTATGTAAATGCAATTAACATACAGGCTGCATGTATGCAACAAGAGTCCGGACGCCGTTCCAACCGCGACCGCACCGAGGCGACGCGCGCCGATCTGATCCGCGCGGCGCGAAAGCTGTTCACTGAAAAATCCTATGCCGAGACCGGCACGCCGGAGATCGTCGCCGAAGCCGGCGTGACGCGCGGCGCGCTCTACCACCACTTCGCCGACAAGCAGGCGCTGTTCGGGGCAGTCGTCGAGCAGGAAGCAGCGGCCGTGGCGGCCGAGATCGACGAAGCCTCGCCGCCGTCGCTCTCCGCGCGCGACGCACTGATCGCCGGATCGGACGCCTATCTCGAGGCAATGCGGGCGCCCGGCCGGACACGGCTTCTGCTGCTCGATGGGCCGGCCGTGCTCGGCCGCACGGCAATGGACGAGATCGACAACCGCCACGGCAACCGCTCGCTGCGCGAGGGCCTGGTCGCCGCGATGCGGGCGCAGCAGCTGACCAGATTGCCGGCCGAGGCGCTGACCGCCCTGCTCGCCGCCGCCTTCGACCGGGCGGCTCTGGCCATCGAGGCCGGCGCGCCTGCCGAGGATTATCGCGCGGTGCTGATCGCGCTCATGGACGGCTTGTCTCCGGTTCCTCGTCCGTCCACACGCCCGGCTCCATCTCGTTGAAGCAGCCCAGCTGGCGCCTGAACTCGTCGATAAGCCAGGTCGCCGCCGGCTTGGGGCTGCGATCGTTGCGATGCATGGCGTAGAGCGGCGAGCGCACCTCGCGATAGGGCTCCAGATCGAGCTCCACCAATCGGCCGCTGGCTAGGTCGTCGGCGATCAGCCAGCGCGGCAGGCCGCCCCAGCCGAGGCCCTCGCGCATCAGCGCGTGCTTGGTGCGCATATCGGTCAGCCGCCAGGTGCGATAGGCAAAAACGCCATAGTCTCGCCCGCGCGTCCGCTCCGACTGGTCGGTGACGACAAGCTGGATGTGCTCGCGCAGGTCCTCGACACCGACCGGCTTCGGCAGTTTGGCCAATGGATGGTCGGGCGCCGCCGCAGGCACCAGGGAGGTGAAGCCGATGCGCAGCAGATTGACGTCGGCATCGCCTTGCAGGCCGCCGAAGCCGAGATCCGCCTGGCCGTTGACGACCTGGTCGACGATCAGGCCGAGCGAGCCGATATAGAGCCGCAACATGACCGCCGGGAACTGCGCCTCGAAGGCCTTGAGCACGCGCACCAGCGCCGGTGAAGGCAGCGTCACGTCGACCGATATCGCCACTTCGGCTTCCAGCCCTTGCCGGTAGCCGTCGGCGCGCGAGCGGATGCGCTGCAGCACGCCGATCATACGCCGCGCGTCCTCCAGCATCGCCTTGCCGACATCGGTCAGCTGCGGCTCGCGCACGCCTTCGCGCTCGAACAGCTTCAGCCCAAGCTGCGCCTCGAGATTGGCGATGCCGTAGCTGACCACCGACTGCGCCCGGTTGAGCTTGCGCCCTGCTGCCGAGAAGCTGCCGGTATCGGCGACTGCCACCAGGATCTGGAGTTGGTCCAATGTCGGGTTCGGTTGCATGGCTATGCATCCATTTTGTTGATGGATTGTATACATATTATACCAGTTATCCTGATGGAGCAGCAATCCCATATTGGCGTGGAAAGTTTCAATCCAACCCCAAGGGGACACCGCCATGTCTATTCTTCTCGTTACCTCCAGCCCTCGCGGCGCCGCTTCGCACTCGACCCGCGTCGCCACCGATCTTGCCCAGAAGCTTGTCGCCGCCGATCCGTCCAGCACGCTTGTCGTGCGCGATCTGGTCGCCAATCCGCTGCCGCATATCGACCCTGATTACGCCACCGGCATCTACACGCCGGCCGAAGCCCGCACGCCGCGCCAGGCCGAAGTCGTGGGCGTTTCCGACGCCGTGCTCGACGAGGTCTTCGCCGCCGACACGATCATCCTCGCCACCGGCTTCATCAACTTCAACATCTCCTCGACGTTGAAGTCCTGGGTCGACCACGTTGCCCGCTCGGGCAAGACCTTCGCTTACGGCGAGAACGGTCCGAAGGGCCTCGTCGCCGGCAAGAAAGTCTACATCGTGCTCGCTTCCGGCGGCATCTATTCGGAAGGCGCCGCGGTGCAGATGGACCATGCCGTCCCGTATCTGCGCAGCGTGCTCGGCTTTCTCGGCATGACGGACGTTGAAGTGATCCGCGTCGAGGGCGTCGGCATGGGTGCCGATGCCGTGACCGCCGCGCTCGCCAAGGCCACCGCCAAGGTCGACGCGATCGCTGCCGCCAATGCCAATCAGGCCGCCGCGGCGGCTGCCTGATCACCGATGCCGGAGATGAAAGAGGCAGGCGCCCACCAGCGCCTGCCTCTTTTGCATTTGGCTGGCGATTTCCCACCCTACAGAGGCGGCAGCACCACGGCCGGATGGCGGTCCTCGCGCAGGATCAGCCCAAGGCTGTAATCCAGCGCCAGCTTCATGGCGCCGAGCGCAGTGCCGACATCTTCCAGCGTGCTGACCGCGATCGGCGTCGGCCAGGCCAATTCGCCGGCCACCCGCTCGACCTCCGCCGTCATCAGCGCGTTGCGGCCGACGCCGCCGCCAAGCACGATCAGGCCCGGATCGAGCATGCCAATGCAGCCGGCCGCGAGCCGGCCGATATCGGCGGCATGGCGCGAGACCGCCTCGGCGGCCGGACGCGATCCTGCGAGAGCCAGCGCGAACAACTCCTTGGCGGAGTTCGGCGGGGTCCCCTCTTGCGCCGGCCATGCCTGCCGGCTGCGCTCGACAAGCGCCCGTGAGCCGAGATAGTGCTCAAGCCCCTCGCGATAAGGCACGTCGCTGGCCGACCACGGAAATGGCATGCGGCCGACTTCGCCGGCCGCGCCGCCAGCGCCGCGATAGAGCCGGCCTTCATTGATCAGGCCCAGGCCGACGCGAACGCCGACCTGCAGGAAGGCAAAGGTCTCGTGACCCTGCGCGGCGCCGAAATGCCTTTCAGCGATCGCCGCGCAGTTGACGTTGTTTTCCAGGATGATCGGCACATCGATCTTGCGGCGAAGCGTATGCAGCACCGCGTCCGGACCGTTGCCCTGGCCATTGCCGAGGCGGCTGTGCGAGACGATGCGCGGCACCGCCACGGCTATGCTGCGCAGGATCTGGAAAGCCTTGCCGACCTTGGCCGGGATCGATTTGGCTACCGCAAGAATGACTGCCCCGGTCTCATCGGCAGTCGCCCCGTCCGGAATGCTCTCTTCCACCGTCGCCAGGGGCTGGGCATCCATCGAATAGGCGACGGCGCGCACCTGTGCCGCGCCGACATCGATGCCGATCACATAGCCGGCGCCGGGGCCGATGCCATAGATGGTGGCAGTCCGCCCGATGGCGCCGCGTTCCGTCCCACGGGACGCGACGAGGCCGAGCGCGCTGAGCTCGGAAACGGCGGCCGACATGGTCGGCTTGGAGAGTTCCAGCATCGAGCCAAGCTTCGGCCGGGTCACCGGCCCCTGCGAGGCCAGCAGGCGCAACACGGCGCGGGCGCTATCCGTCAGGTTGGGGATTTCGGATGGAGCCATCTGCGACGTCGTTCCGCCTTCATCCTCTTGGCGCTCGGCCAGCCGCGCTGGTTCGCATAGCACGAATCAACCGCGACAATTGCCATTCTGATGCGTTTCGGCGGATTGCGCGAATGCGCCCTACCGACAGAACAAGCCTGGCGTCCAGAAGAACTAAAGCTCCGTCGGCGACCAGGGCTTGAGCTTGGTGTCGGTCTGCCGGTAGCGGAAAGTGATGTCGGTCAGCCCGGCCGCTTCTTGCATGTCCGCGAC
Source organism: Mesorhizobium sp. M2E.F.Ca.ET.219.01.1.1 (assembly GCF_004016445.2). Classification (GTDB taxonomy): domain Bacteria; phylum Pseudomonadota; class Alphaproteobacteria; order Rhizobiales; family Rhizobiaceae; genus Mesorhizobium. The sequence continues at coordinate 938,825 of NZ_SADT02000001.1, read as the reverse complement.
GACCATCTGCAGCGCGATGATCTCCAGGATGCCGTCCGCGATCGCGTTGCCCAGCGCCGGGACGGCGATCACGGCGAGCCTTTCCGTGGCGGCGATATCGGTCCGCCGCGTGATCAGCGCGGAGGGACAGCCGAAGCCGGCGACATCCTGCGCGATCTTGACCTCGCGGTGCTCGCCGAAGGCGATCAGGCCGCCGGTGGCCGAGTCCTGCGATTCCATCGGGCCGTGCAGATAGTTCAGCGTGTCCCAGCCTGAGGCAGGAACCCGGACCGCCTCGCGTATCAGCATCGCCGCCTCGCCCGCATTGGCAAAGCCGATCCCGGCGCCGACGATGTCGATGGACGCACGCGCGGCCAACAACCTGGCCGCTCGACCGGCGCTCTCCCAGCCATCGGCCAGCAGGCGTTCGACCGCCGGCGGCAATTGCGTCCAGTCGAAGCCGCCGCCGGCGATCTTGTCGACCAGCATGCCCAGCGCGAGCAGGGTGCCCGTATAGCCGGTCGAACTGGCGCCGTTGTCCGCGCCCGAGTCCATGGCGATCACCGCGCCGGCGATGTCGGCCAGCGGATTGTCGGCGCCGCGGCAGATGGCAAGCCGCGGATAGGCTTTCGCCTCCAGCATCACATCGGCGATTTCGCGGCTCTGGCCGGAAGCCGACAGGGCAACAAAGGCGTCCGCCGCCGCATCCGTCCGGCCATAGAGCTCGGTCGGCACGAAGGCGAAACCCCGCCTGCCGAACTGGCGCAGATAGAAGGCGCCGGCAAGCGCCGCCTGATAGCTGGCGCCAATGCCGGCAAAGCCGATCGTGCCACCGGCAAAGCCGGACAGGTCGAGCATATCGAGCGCCCTTGCCACGGCCTGTCTTCCGATTTCCAGGCTTTCGGCCTGGCGTGACACCGCCGGGCGGTAACCGATGCGCTTCATGTCAATGCTCCTTGATCCGCCCTCAGCCGTTGCCGCGCTTCTTGCCCGCGACAAGGCGCCCAGCCAAAGCCACCGCGCCGATCACCGGCGGCTCGCGCAGCAGGACCACGCGGCTCGTTGGCGACACCGATGCCATCGCCCTGACGAAAGCTTCCATCAGCATCGGCTGCTCGGCAATGACGCCGCCGCCGGCGACGACCAGCGACGCATTGGCGCCGCGTTCGATCAGCAATTGCACAAGCGCCGCGAGCCCCTCGCCGCCTTCCTTGATGACGCGCGAAGCGAGCGGCGAACCGGCGTTCGCGGCGTCGAAGACGGCGTTGGCATAGCGGCCCCAGGCCGCGGCGCCCCTCGTCTCGTTGAGCAATATGCCGAGCTTGGTCTGGTCGTCGGTTCCGATCTCGCGCATCAGCGCGGCAATCAGCGGATCGCCTTCCTGGCCGCGATCGAGCGCGCGACGGATCGCCTTGGCGGCTTCGCGCACCAGGGCCGCGGCGCTCCCTTCATCGCCCAGGATCCAGCCCCAGCCGCCGGCGGCAAGCATCTTGCCCTCGGCTGTGCGCGCGACCGCGATCGAACCGGTGCCGGCCACGACGCCGATGCCGTCATCATAGCCGGCGGCGGGCACCATCAGCTCGGCATCGTTGACCACGCGCACACTCGTTTTCAGATTGGCCGACAGCAGCGCCTGGAAGCGCAGGCATTGCTCATCGGTGTCGCAGCCATGCGCGCCGACGGCTATCGCCGCCGGCGCCGAACCGCCGCACAGATCCATGACGATGGCCGCCAGCTTCAGCGCGTCGGCCTCCATCTGGCGGATCCGCCATTCGTCGGTCACGACCGTCTTGTCGAACAGCGCGCTGCTCCCGCGACGCCCCATGATACGCGTCTTGGTGCCGCCTATGTCCACGCCGACCAGCAGGTTCTGACCCACGAACATTCCCTTCGCCAAACACGCCGCCGAAGCTTCGCGCTGTGCCGCAATCACGTTAGTTAGGAAACTTTACAAACTATCTTTTCAGACGGCAAGAACTATGATTTGACCAATCGCGTCAAAGCGCATGAAGCGCGGAATGGGAGATCAGCAAGATGAGCAGGAGAAGGATCGGCCTGGCCCTCGCGGCCGCCTCTTTCGCGTGGGGATTTGCAACAAGTCTGGCGCACGCCACCGACATCTCGTTCTGGACCTGGCGCCAGGAAGACAAGGCCGCCTACAACGAGCTTTTCGCCGACTTCACCAAGGCCAATCCGGACATCCACGTGAAGTTCGAATCCTTCCCGGACGAGAACTATCCGACCATCGTCTCGACCGCCTTGGCCGGCGGCAAGGGCGGAGACGTCATCCACACCCACGCCTATGGCTGGCTCGAGCAGTTCGTGAAGGCCGGCTATTTCGAGCCGCTCGACATGGCGACCGTGCCGTCGCTCGCCAACCAGCCGGCGGATGCGCTGGTGTCCGGCACCTATCGCGCCGACAAGAGGGTCTATTCGCTGCCCTTCGCCTCGCAGACGCTCGGCCTGTTCATCAATAAGGACGTCTTCGCCAAGGCCGGCCTGACGCCGCCGACCACCTGGGATGAGTTCATCACCGTCAGCAAGGCGATGAAGGAGAAGGGCATCTATCCCTTGGCCAACGGCATGGGTACCAGCTGGTTCAACGAGATGTTCGTGGCCATCTTCACCAACCCGTTCCTGGGCCAGGACTTCGTCAGCGACCTGACCAGCGGCAAGACCACCTTCAAGGATCCGCGCTATGTCGCCGCACTCGGCAAGCTGCTCGAATTGCGTCCCTACATGCCTGAGGGCTTCGAAGGCATCGACTACGAGACGGCCGGCCAGCTGTTCCTGAGCGGCAAGGCGGCGATGCTCGCCGGCGGCAGCTTCGACATCGCCACCTACCGGTCGCAGAACCCTGCCATCAACATGGACTTCGTCGCCCCGCCGCTGGCCAAGGCCGGCGACACGCCGCAAGCGACAAAATTCTTCGACGGCGGCTATGCGGTCAATTCCAAGTCGGCCAACAAGGAAGCGGCGCTCAAGCTGGTCAAATGGATGGGCACCAAGGAGTTCGGCGACAAGTTCTCAGCACTTCTCGGCAACATCTCGCCGATCAAGGGCGTGGTCATCAAGGACGAGCTGCTCTCGCATGTCGCCAAGTTGAACGAGACGGCGATGCCGCATATCAATGTCGTCTATTTCCGCTTCGAAAAGCCGACGGGATCGGAACTGCTGCAGGGCGACATCACCAAGATGATGTCTGGGTCGATCACGCCGGACCAGCTCGCCGCCGACCTCACCGACGGCCTCGCCAAATGGTATAAGCCGTTCCAGGGCAAATGAGATGGCAGAAGGCTGGCGCCACAGCGAAAGAGCTTTTCCGTGGCGCCGGTCGCTCTGGATTGCCGCGCTGCTGACGCCGGCGCTGCTGGTCATGGTGCTGTTCGTGCTGTGGCCGCTTTTGTCGGCTTTCCGCTTCGCCTTCTATGAATTCAACGGCTTGCGGCCTTCGGGTTTCATCGGGCTTGAAAACTTCCGCCAGGTGCTGTTCGAAAAGCCGTACAGCGACTGGACCTGGAATGCGTTCAAGCACAATGTCATCGCCTTCCTGGCGCTGATGCTGTTCGAGAATGGCACCGCCTTCCTGATCGCCTTTGCGCTGCTCAAGGCGCTGCCGGGACACCGCATCCATCAGGTCATCGTCTTCCTGCCGGTGGTGCTGTCGGCGGTGATCGTCGGCTTCCTGTGGAAGCTGTTCCTGCATCCGCTGTTCGGGCTGGTGAACCAGCTGCTCGGCCTGGTCGGCATCGGCGCCATTCCATGGCTGGGCAACGAGAACACCGCCCTCGGCAGCATCCTCTTCGCCAACATCTGGCACTGGCTCGGCTTTCCCACACTGGTGCTGCTTGCCGGCATGCAGCGCATCAGCAAGGACGTGCTGGAAGCCGCCCGCCTCGACGGCGCCGGCGACTACGCGCTGATGACGAAGATCGTCTGGCCGTTGATCGCGCCGAGCGTCACGATCGTGACCATCCTGACCTTCATCGGCAGCTTCAACTGGTTCGAGATCCCTTACGTCATGGCCGGCCTGACCGGCTCGCCGGGCGGCTCGACCGACGTGCTCGGCCTCTATTTCTACCGCACGGCCTTCGGCAGCACGACCACCGGCATCCAGGATTTCGGCCAGGGCAGCGCGCTGGCGGTGCTGATGTTCGTCTTCGTCGCCGGAGTCACGGCAATCGCTTTGCGTTATCTGCGCCGCCGCGAGATCGAGCAGTGATGCGGGATCGCGGCGAGACGATCAGGAACGGCGCCATCCAGCTCCTGCTGGCGGTCAATGCCGTCATCATGATCTATCCTCTGTTCGTCATGGTGGCGTCGTCATTCAAGACCAACGCCGAGATCTTTTCCTCGCCGCTGTCGCTGCCGACGCATTTCTCGACCGCCAATCTTGAAAAGGTGTGGACTGAGACCAATTTCGTCCGCTATCTGGCGAATTCGGTCGGCATCACCGCTGCTTCGGTCGCGCTGATCCTGCTGTTCAGCACGCTCGCCGGCTACGCCATCGCCCGCTACCGGTTCCGGTTGAGCTCGCTGGTGCTGATGTTCTTCCTCAGCGGCATGACGGTACCCCTGAAGCTCGCGATCATCCCGCTGTTCATCCAGTTGGACACGCTCGGCCTCGTCGACAGCTATCTCGGGCTGGTTCTGGTCTATGTGGCGATGGGCATTCCCTCGGCCGTCTTCATCATGACCGGCTTCCTGCGCACCCTGCCGCGCGAGCTGGAGGAATCCGCGCGCATGGATGGCGCCAGCGAGCTTCGCATCATGTGGTCGATCATGCTGCCGCTGGCGCGGCCGGCGCTGGTGATCGTCGCGATCCAGAACGCGGTGCCGATCTGGAACGACTTTTTCTTCCCCCTGGTCCTGATCACCTCCGACAATTTGAAGACACTGCCGCAAGGGCTGACCGTGTTCGTCGGCGAATTCACCACCGACTGGGGGGTGCTGTTCACCGGGCTGACACTGGCGGCGCTGCCGATTACGCTGCTCTATATCGTGCTGTCGAAGCAGTTCATTTCCGGCATCACGCAAGGCGCGGTCAAATAGAGAAGAGATCGAGGATCATAAGTGGCGAACCAGAACAAGATCATCATCACCTGCGCCGTAACCGGCTCGATCCACACGCCATCGATGTCGCCGCATCTGCCGGTGACGGCGCAGGAGATCGCCACCGCCGCAATCGAGGCGGCCGAGGCGGGTGCTGCGATCGTCCACCTTCACGCCCGCAATCCGGTCGATGGACGCCCCGACCAGTCGACCGAAGCGTTTGCCCCCTTCCTGCAGGTCATCAAGCAGCGCTCCAACTGCGTCGTCAACATCACCACCGGGGGTGCGGCGACGATGAGCGTAGAGGAGCGTGTCAGGCCGGCCAAAGTGTTCGCTCCGGAAGTCGCCTCGCTCAACATGGGCTCGATGAATTTCGCGCTGTTCCCGATGCTGGAGCGGTTCAGGACCTTCGAGCATGACTGGGAGCGGCCCTATCTCGAATCCTCGCGCGACCGCATCTTCCGCAACACCTTCGGCGACATCGAGCACATATTGCGCACCTGCGCCGACAACGGCACGCGCTTCGAGATCGAGTGCTACGACATCGGCCATCTCTACACGCTGGCGCATTTCGTCGAGCGCGGCCTGGTGAAGGCGCCGTTCTTCGTCCAGAGCGTGTTCGGCATCCTCGGCGGCATCGGCACGCATCCGGAAGACGTCGCCCATATGAAACGCACCGCCGACCGCCTGTTCGGCAACGACTATCACTGGTCGGTGCTCGGCGCCGGCCGTCATCAATTGCCCATCGCCACACAGGCGATCGCGCTCGGCGGCAATGTGCGCGTGGGGCTCGAGGATTCGCTGTGGATCGGCAAGGGCAAGCTCGCCCGCTCCAGCGCCGAACAGGTGACCAAGGTGCGCCAGATCATCGAAGGCCTCGGCGCCTCGATCGCCACGCCTGACGAAGCGCGCCAGATCCTGCAGCTCAAGGGCGGCGACAAGGTCGCGTTCTGAGAGGGCAAAAAGGACCGCGGCGGCTAGCCGAACATCTTCTCGCCCTGCTCGTCGACCAGCTGTATGCCCTTCTTGATCGAGATGTCGACGGCGTCGTCCAGCCCGGCGAAGCGGTCGGCGCGGATGAAGCGGTGCTCCTTCAGCACGCCGTCGACTTCCTTCGAGACGACGCCGCAGGTCTGGTACTGGCCCTCGGCCTTGTAGGGCGTCGCGCTGATCAGGAAGCCCTTGTGCTCGACCTGCTTGGCCGGCTTGGCGCTGCCGGCTTCCGTTGCCTCGCCACCGCCGCCGCCAAAAAGCTTCTTCAGAAAAGACATTTTTCAAAACTCCCATTTCAGCGGACACCAGGAAATCGCGGCGCCCCTTGTTCACGCTGGCCCCTTTTCACGCTGGCTTTGTCTCAGCATGCGCGAATGCGCCGCCGTGTTCCAGTCCCTTGACGAAGACGCCGACCAGCAGCTCGACCTGATGCCAGATCTCCTCGGCCTGGCGGCTGTCCGAATTCGCCACATAGCCGCTGGTCACGATGCCATGCACGCTTGACCACAAGGTCCGCGCCGCAAGCGCGCGGCGCTTGTCGTCGAGGCCGAAGTCTCCGGCCTTGAGCACGCCGGCGACGATTTCGAACAACTCGTCGAGCAGCGCGTCATAGGCGTCGGGGCCCGGCCGCGTCGCGCGCCGGCGGTTGAAGGCAAGCACCGCCGGCCAGCTGCCGGGATGCGCCTCGACGAACCGCACATAGGCCGCTGCCATCGCCAGGATGCGATGCTGGACATCGGTCACCCCTTGCCCTTCGAGATCGGCCATGGCCGCGAGGCCTGTCGCGCCGAGCCGGTCGAGCAGCCGCATGTTGACGGCGCGGTGCACTTCGTCGAGATCGGCAAAGAGGTTGTAGACCGATCCGACCGAAATGCCGGCCTGCTCGGCGATGGTGCGCGCTTTCAGGTTCTCGGCGCCGCCCTCGTTGAGCAGCGCCTCGGCGATGGCGAGCACCTTCTCGCTCATTTCTTCCTTGTCCAGCGCCATGTTCTTTCCTGTCGCTCTATCGAGTGGCCGGCCTGCCACATTCATTCTGTTTGCCTGCGTTTACCATGTCCGACGCCTCATGAACAGCGTTCAAAATAGTTCTTGAACAATGTTCATTTCCTGATATGTTGGCTTCGTGAACAATGTTCACACCAACAGGGAGATGACCCAATGCTTAGCCTGATCAAGACATTGCTTGACGGCGCCAGCGCTCGCGCCGAGGACAATCTGAAGGATCGTTTCGCCATCGACCTCCTGGCGCAGCGCATCCGCGACGCGGAGGCGGGCCTCGCCGCCGCCAAGCAGACGCTCGCCTCGCTGATCGTGCGCCAGCGTGCCGAGCAGACCAGCCTCGACCAGCTCGACCGCCGCATCGCCGATCTGGAAACCCGTACGCTGAGCGCGCTTTCGGCCGACAACCAGGCGCTTGCCGAAGGCGGCGCCTCGGCGATCGCCGAACTCGAGAATGAGCGCGAAGTCCGTCGCTCCACCGTGAAGAGCCTCGGCGAGAAGACCTTGCGGATGCGCCTGTCCGTCGAACAGGCGCATCGCCGCATCATCGATCTCAACCAGGGCATGATCTCGGCCCGGGCGATCGATGCCGAGCGCAAGGCGCAGTCGCGCCTCAACCGTTCGATCGGCCGGACCGCAAGCATTAACGAAGCGGAAGAGCTGCTGGCCCGCATCAAGGACAGCCCCGACCCGTTCGAGGAAGCCGGTATCCTCGACGAGATCGACGGTGAACTGCGTCACGAGGCGATCCGCGAGCGCCTCGCCGAAGCAGGTCACGGACCGGCCACCAAGGTGCGCGCTGAGGACGTTCTGGCGCGCCTGAAATCCCTGAACTGAGCCCGTAATTTCCGAAACAGATCAATCCAAGGAGCAATACGATGAACGGCAATCAGACCTATATCCTGTTCAACACCGTGTCGGTGGGCGCCGCCTATTTCATGCTCGGCCTGTCGCTGTGGCTGGCGCCGGTCGACCTCTCGACCAAGGGCTACTGGGCCATGGGCGTCCTCCTGCTCACCGGCAGCCTCGTGAACCTGGTCAAGTACCGCACCGACGAGCGCATCTCCGCCGAGACCACTGCCAAGATCGAGAAGGCGCGCAACGACAAGCTGATCAGCGAATATGTCGGCAAGGATTGACCGCTCCTCGATCGACAAGAAAAAGGCCCGGATCTCCGGGCCTTTTACACTGAACTGAAGAATTGCAGTCACACATGGGCTAGCGACGAGCCAGGGCCTCGATCGCCTCGGCGGCATCTTCCAGGATGCTGATCGCCTCGGCCTGCTTGTCTTCCGGCGCGTCGGCGATGTCGCCGAGCGCGGCGCGCAGGCGGTGTCGCAGCGCGCGGAACTGGTCGCGCTTTTCCGAACGGCCGCGGCGCCCCTCGTCCTTGTCGTCGCCCCAGCCGAACCATTCGCGCGCCGCCGCCATCTTGCGACCGAAGCGCTCGAGATGGTCGAGCACGCCGTCGATCATCTCGCGGTTCTCCTCGAGATGCGCCTTGCCGGCCTCGGTGATCGAAAACACCTTCTTGTTGCCCTCGCTGGACGACACCGCGTAGCCCGCCTCTTCCAGGAAGGTCAGCGTCGGATAGACCACGCCCGGGCTCGGGCTGTAGACGCCGCTGGTGCGCTCTTCCAGCGCCTTGATAATGTCGTAGCCGTGGCGTGGCGCATCGGCCAGCAGCGACAGCGTGATCAGCTTGAGATCGCCGTCGGCGAGCATCCGGCCGGCGCGGAACATGTCGCCCGGGCCGCGGCCGCCGCCCCTGCCCCCAAACGGACCGAAACCGCCGCCTCTTCTGCCACCAAATTTGCCACCGAATCTGCCGGCCATATGCATGAACATGCGCTCGCCGAAATGGTGCCCGGAATGGTCGTGTCTGTGCATGAATTGCTCCTTGAGTATATCTTACGATACATCTCAAGTAAGGCACGCTCCTCGTTGAGTCAAGATATATCTTACGATGTATCGCAGGATGCGCCAAGGCCCCCGGCATAACGCTTCAGTTCGGAAGGTGGAGTTGCGGCCTACCAGCGGCCCTTGCGCCGGTTCCAGGCATAGAGAAGGTCGGCGAAACGGTCATAGGCGATACGCGTCAAAGGCAGCGTTGCCACGTTGCCGAACAGGCTCGCCAGCCACCCCTCGCCCGGCGTGAGCCGCCAGACCGCGATCGCCACGTCGGCGCCGACCAGCAGCCGGCCTTCGCTATCGGTCGCGTGCAGGCGCCGGCGGATATCCTCGAGCGAGGCGCCGAAGGCTGAAAGGGCTTCGGGTTCGAAATTGATGTCGCGGAATGCGACGCGGCCCGCCCTGACCGCCTCGATGAGCCGCCGCCTCTGGCGATTGATGCCGGCGTCGCACACCGGGCAGCGCGTGTTGTACCAGACGGTCAGCAAAGGCTTGGGCATGGCGCGACTATCGGGAATGCGGCGCGGCTTCGCAACAGCCGCGCCGGTCCCGGCTTCAGCCGCCTACCCGAGCGAACTGATGATCTCGCGATAGGCGAATTCCGGAAACGCCTTCAATGTCCGCGTCTTGACATTGCCGCCCGACGACAGCAGCAGCGCGAAGCGGGCGAGCACCGCGTCGTCCGGGGCTTCGACGATGGCGACCATGTCGCATTCGCCCATCGTCAGGTAGAATGACTTGAACGATCCGCCCATTTCCCCCAGCAGCTTCTTGGCCGCATCGAGCCGTTTCGGCGACTCCCGCACATTCCGGGCGCCCTGCTCGGTCCAGTTGATGAGCACGATGTAGGTTGTCATGGCACACCTCCCACAGGAGCCACGGAGCGCGACGCCGTTACGACCGGCGCCGGGGCGGGCATCCGGCTTGTCGCCCACAAATGCATCCGACCCCGGAATTATCCTCCTGTCGGGCAAACCCGGCAAGGCGGCATGCGCGGTAACCGGAAACGCAGCGTCAGCGAAGCCAACCCTCGCCAGGCAAAACCGGCCCGTTAGGAGCGACGTCAATTCTCGCCGCAAAAAGCCCGTTCACCGTGCCGCGTCCGGTCAACAAGACCCTCATGCCCGGATAAAGCGTCCTGCGAACAGCTTCCGGGACATCGCATAGAGTGCCAGTCATCATCGGCATGTCCGCGAGATTGACCATGCGCGGGCAGCGCATTGATGACCCCGTTGTATCTCTGATGGAAAATTCAAGTTGCGTGTCTCCGCCCACCACCGCCGCCAGCCACAGCGGGTATGCAGTGAGAACAACTGCCCGGGCAAAAACCCCCAAAAATGAGAGGCACGACAAGGATACCGAAGCCGGAAACAAGGAAGGTCTTGGTGGATAAGTCCGGGCTCTGGAAATCCTTAGCAAACTTCCGACAGCAAAAAAACAACATCAGGCAGCCAACCAGTATGGCTACCGATTTCGCGATCATATCGTGGCTGCTGACATAGGCTTGCGACGGCACAAAAGGATGGCCGAAAATCAAGGCCCCAAGCAAAACCCACAGGTGGAATGCAAAGCCGAACAGACAGAAGAGAAATACCCGTGGGAGAAGACGACGTGGATATTTGGCCACCGTCTCTCCCACGAGTGCTTAATTCAGCTGTCGAGGAAGCTTCTCAGCTTGCGCGACCGGCTCGGATGCTTGAGCTTGCGCAGCGCCTTGGCTTCGATCTGGCGGATGCGTTCGCGCGTCACCGAGAACTGCTGGCCGACTTCTTCCAGCGTGTGGTCGGTGTTCATGCCGATGCCGAAGCGCATACGCAGGACGCGCTCCTCGCGCGGCGTCAGCGAGGCCAGCACGCGCGTCGTCGTCTCGCGCAGATTGGCCTGGATCGCGGCGTCGATCGGCAGGATCGCCATCTTGTCCTCGATGAAATCGCCAAGATGCGAATCCTCCTCGTCGCCCACGGGGGTTTCGAGCGAGATCGGCTCCTTGGCGATCTTCAAGACCTTGCGCACCTTTTCCAGCGGCATGGCGAGCTTTTCCGCCAGTTCCTCCGGCGTCGGCTCGCGGCCGATCTCGTGCAGCATCTGGCGCGAGGTGCGCACGATCTTGTTGATCGTCTCGATCATATGCACCGGAATACGGATGGTGCGCGCCTGGTCGGCGATCGAGCGGGTGATGGCCTGCCGGATCCACCAGGTGGCATAGGTCGAGAACTTGTAGCCGCGGCGGTATTCGAACTTATCGACCGCCTTCATCAGGCCGATATTGCCTTCCTGGATGAGGTCCAGGAACTGCAGGCCGCGGTTGGTGTATTTCTTGGCGATCGAGATGACGAGACGCAGGTTCGCCTCGACCATTTCCTTCTTGGCGATCGCGGCCTCGCGCTCGCCCTTCTGCACCTGGTTCACGATCTTGCGGAATTCCAGGATCGAGATCGCCGTTTCGGTGGCGAGGTTCTGGATCTCGGCGCGCAGCTCCTTGATCGTGTCCTTCTCGTTCTTGGTGAATTCCTTCCAGCCGCGCGAGGTCAGGTTGGCGATCGAGCGGGTCCAGTTCGGATCGAGCTCCGAGCCTTGATACTCCTTGAGGAATTCCTCGCGGCGCACGCCATAGCTCTCGGCCAGACGCAGAAGCTTGCCCTCGTTCTGCACCAGGCGCTTGTTGATGTCGTAGAGCTGCTCGACCAGCGCCTCGATGCGCGCGGCATTGAGCGACAGCGACTTCACCGCCTTGATCAGCTGGTCCTTCAGTTCCTTGAGCCTGCGGTCCTGGCTGGGTGACAGCGTGCCGGCGGCGGCGAGGCGATTCTCGACCTGCTGGTCCTGCAGCTTGCGCAGCTTCTTGTAGGTGTCGGCGATGACGTCGAGCGTCTCCATCACCTGCGGGCGCAGTTCCGCTTCCATCGCGGCCAGCGACAGGCTCGCCTCGTCCTCGTCGTCTTCCTCTTCCTCCAGCCCGCGCGTGTCGCTGCCGACATTGGTGATGTCGTCTTCTTCCTCGCGTGCCGCCGCGCGGCCGCGCGGCTTCTCTTCGGGCTTAGGCGCTTCCTCGACGCGTTCGACGACGGGCGCCTGCTTGGCCTCGGGGCCGGCATAGGTCGCTTCGAGGTCGATGATCTCGCGCAGCAGGATCTTCGATTCGTTGAGCTCGTCGCGCCAGATAATGATGGCCTGGAAGGTCAGCGGGCTTTCGCACAGACCCGCGATCATCGTCTCGCGACCGGCCTCGATACGCTTTGCGATAGCGATTTCGCCCTCGCGCGACAGAAGCTCGACCGAGCCCATCTCGCGCAGATACATGCGCACCGGGTCGTCGGTGCGATCGGTCGGCTCTTTCTTGGTCGTCGTGGCGGCCACGGCGGTGCCGGTCTGCTCGGCAAGCTCGTTGGCGTCTTCCTCGCTGTCGCCGGCAGGCTCGGCCTCGGCCTCTTCGCCCTGCTCGTCATCCTCGACGACGTTGATGCCCATGTCACTGAGCATCGCATTGATGTCTTCGATGCGGTCCGGATCCGTCTCTTCCGAGGGCAGCACCGCGTTGAGCTCGTCGAGCGTGACATAGCCGCGTTTCTTCGCGGCCTTGATCATCTTCTTGACAGCATCGTCGGAAAGGTCGAGCAGAGGGCCATCGGTGGCGCCTTCGCGTTCGGTCTCGACCTCTTCCTTTTCCTTTGTCGCCATTCTTTGTCGTCTCCAAGCGGCCCAATATCGAGGCCGCGTAAACTGTCGGACCGGTTACGCCGGATGTGCTCGTACCGGAATGCTTTTTACCGGTCCGGCAACCGCGTCATCTCTTTTGTTTTGTGCATCTCGTTTGCCCCAAACCGGTTTTCACTTTTGGGCGACATGCATTAAGTCCAGATTAACCCTGATATCTGGAGCAGGCATTTTGCCTGTCCAGCCGTCACCGGCACCTCACATCGCTCAAATTTCCCGCCGACGCCGGGGCACGGTTAACGTTTCGAATCGTCCTGATTCCGCCAATCTGCCAGAAGGTCAAGCGCCTCTGGCATGATTCGCATGAAAAAAGCGAATCAATTACCCGACTTAGAGGCGTCGATTCGACGCGCTACGCATTTCCACTTCACTTCCAATGGGTGGTGTTCGGCCCTAAACGCGGCCAACCCTGCCCGACGAAACGCCGAACCCTTCGATCAGCGCTTCCGTTGCCTGCACATCGTTGAATTGCGCTTGAATCTCGACGAGATGCCGGAAATTTTCGTCCGAAGGGTCTGCATCGAGCGCCGCCTGCGCCTGTTTCAGCTCTCTATGTAAGGTGCGGGCGCTGCGCTGCAAGTGCATCGCCTGGTTGAAGGCGTCGCGGGCATCGTCGAGCGCGGCGGTCTCCAGCGCCGGCCATTGCCGTGCGCGCTTGATCAGTTCCACCGCCCGCTCCCAGATGCCGCCGCATCCGGCGCGCTCGATGGTGGCGATGACCGCGCCGCGCTCGTCGGCCGCGTCATGCGCCATGGCGTCGAGGATGGCCGCGTGGAGCTTGCGCAGATCAGAATTGGCAAGGTCGAGGAATTCGACATGCGCGAAATTCTCGTCGATCAGCGCCGGATGGTTGACCAGCGCCACGATGATCGTCGCCTCGCGAACAGACATGCCTTCGCCGCCGCGCTTGACCAGCGCCGACTGTCCAAGGCTTTCGGTGATCGCGATGCGGCCGCTTCCGCCCTTGGCGAACTGCCCGCCGGGCGCCGCGGCCTTGCCCTGGCCGCGTTCCCCCGGCCGGCCGCCATCCTGGCGACCCTGCCTGGTGTCGCGCTGGGTGCCGAAAAAGCTCCGCACCCGTTCGCGCATCACCTGTTGATATTCGTAGCGCACACTCTCGTCGCGGATACGACTGGCGAGCTCATTCAGCCTCTTTCCCAGCTCGGCGCGACGTTCCGGCGTTTCGAAGACGCCGCCGGCGGTCTCCCGCATCCACAGGAGATCGACAAGCGGCCGCGCCTCCGCCAGCACCCCCCGGAACGCGTCCGGCCCATCGGCCTTGACCAGATCATCGGGGTCCTTGCCTTCCGGCAGCAGCGCAAAGCGTGCCGAGCGTCCTGCCTGCACCGAAGGCAGGGCCAGATCCGCGGCGCGCCATGCCGCTTTCAACCCGGCCTTGTCGCCGTCGAAGCACAACACCGGCTCCGGCGCCATGCGCCACAGAAGCTCGAGCTGGTTTTCGGTGAGCGCCGTGCCGAGCGGCGCCACGGCATTCTCGAAGCCGGCCTGCGCCAGCGCGATGACGTCCATATAGCCTTCGACCGCGATCACCGTGCCGCCCTTGGCGAGTGCCTTGCGGGCACGAGCGAAATTGTAGAGCACGTTGCCCTTGTGGAAGAGCTCCGTCTCCGGCGAGTTCATGTATTTGGCCAAGGCATCGGGCGCCAGCGCCCGCCCGCCGAAGGCGATGATCTTGCCGCGCGAATCCGGGATCGGGAACATGATGCGATCGCGGAACCAGTCATAGGAGACCGGGATATCGTCGCCATGCCGTACCAGCCCGCAGGCCTCGATATCGGCCTTCGGCACGCCCTTGGCGGCAAGATGCTCCTTGAGCGCATTGCGGCTGTCGAGCGCATAGCCCAGCCGGAAGGATTGCTGCGTCGCGGGCGTCAACCCGCGGTCGCGCAGATAGGCGCGGGCCTTGGCACCGTCGGCGCTCTGCAGCCGCTCCTGGAAGAAGAGGGTCGCCATCTCCATGACGTCGGTCAGGCTGGCGCGTTCCTTCTCGCGCCGTTCTTCCTGAGCGTCGCGCACCGGCATCGGCACGCCGGCCATCTCGGCGATCTTCTCGACCGCCTCCGGGAAGCTCATGCCGTCGAGCTCGGTGAGGAACTTGAAGTGATCGCCCGACACCGAACAGCCGAAGCAGTGGTAGCGGCCCTTCTTGTCCTCGCAGTGGAAGGACGGGCTTTTCTCGCCATGGAACGGGCAGCAGGCCCAATAGTCGCCGCGCGACGCGTTGGTCTTCTTCCTGTCCCACGCGACACGCGTGCCGATCACCGATGAAATCGGCACGCGGTCGCGTATCTCGTCGAGGAAGGCGGGTGGAAAGCGCATCGGGAAACTCGTTTGCCCTCCATATAATCAAGCCGCCCGGGCGCGGCGACTCTGTCCGGCGCATCGTACCCGCTTTTCACAGACTAAAAGAAGGCGGCCGGGGCGGCCGCCTTCTTTCCGCATACCGATTGTTGCGGATTACTGCGCGGCGATCGCGCCGAAGATGATGCCGGACAGGATGCTGACCAGCACATAGTCGTTGCCGACGCGGATCCACTCCTGGCCGGGCCCGGGACGGCGCAGGCCGTAGCGGTTCCAGTCGCGGACCGGCTGGTGGCGCTTCCAGTTCGAATATTTCTGGCCGTTGCGCCAATGGCTGCGCTTCACGACGACCTTCTTCTTCACGACCCGTTTGTCGACATGCCTGCCGGGCTTCTGCCAGTCGACCTGGGTGTAGTTCGGCTGCGGCGCGCCCGGCTGGGCGAGAGGCGCGGCCTGGCCGGAGAGGGCCGAGGCGGCCAGCATCGAGGCGGTGACGGCGGACAATATGAGACGCTTCATGGTCGGTACTCCTTGTTGTCGATAGACGGAGGAGTAACCGCCAACGGATGAACCGAAACTGAACGCTAGAATTACAATTCTGTAATGATTTCCAATGCTTGCGCCGACTACCTCAACAACGGTTCGGATCGCGCTCGGCCTTGCGGCCGAGCAACGCTTCATTCCGGCGAAACGCCGCCGCGAGACGCATGCAACCAATGCTTCCTCCGTTCATTTCCGACATGGTCCGTCGAGCCGAGACGATCGTCGCATCACAAAATCTATTACCCGGCTAATCTTAATTGGTGTATTTCCAGGCCTCGATATGGCTAAGATTCGTACCTCTCTCCGCGCCGCCGGAGCCACCCCGCGGGGTCGGCTGTGAGCGGCTCCGTCGTCCTGCTGCACCTTGCCGGCGCGGTGGCGCTGATGCTGTTCGCCACCCGTATGGTGAAGACTGGCGTCGAGCGCGCCTATGGCGACGTGCTGCGCCACAGGCTGCGCGCCACCATGCGCAACCCGATCATGGCGGTGCTGGCCGGATGCGGGCTGTCCATCGCGCTGCAGAGCTCAACCGCGGTGACGCTGCTGGTCGGCTCCTTCGCCGGCGCCGGCATCGTTTCGGGCGCCGCCGGGCAATTGGCAGTGCGCGGTGCCGAGATCGGTTCGGCGCTGGTGGTCAAGCTGCTCACCTTCGATCTGACGCTGCTGGTGCCGCTCTGCCTGATCGCGGGAACGGTCATGTTCATGGCCACGGAGCGGCGCGACTGGCGGCAGTTGGGCCGTATCCTAATCGGCATCGGCCTCTTGATCCTGTCGCTGGAGATGATCGGGCAGGCGTCGGAACCGTTGCGCCAGAGCTCGCTGATGCCGCTGATCATCAGCTATTTCTCCGGCGATTTCGTCACCGCCTATCTGCTCGCGGCACTGGTCACCTGGCTCTTCCATTCCTCGATCGCCGCCGTGCTGCTTCTGGTGACGCTGGCGGGGCGCGGCTTCATCCCTCCGGAGCTCGGCATCGTGCTGGTGCTTGGCGTCAATCTCGGTTCCTCCGTTATCGCGCCCTTGCTCACCCGCAATGCTGATCCGGGCATCCGCGTCGTGCCGATCGGTAACCTCTTGATGCGCGGCATGGGGTCGCTGTTGATGCTGATCTTGTTCATGACGGTGAAGCCGCCGATCGGCTTCCTTGGCGCCACGGTGCCCGACCAGATCGTAAACGCGCACATCCTGTTCAATGTGGTTATCCTGCTCGCCGGCCTGCCGCTTGCCGGTCTTGTCTACCGCGTTTCCGAGAAGATCGTGGCTGTCGGCGCCAAGCCGGACCCGGCGGCGGCGCTCGACGTCATTGAGCTTTCGGCGCTGAACGAAAGCGCTCTCGACACGCCGAGCCAGGCGCTGGCCAACGCGACTCGCGAGGTGGTGCGGGTCTGCGAGACGGTCGAGATCATGTTGAAGCGCATCATCGAGCTTTACGAGGATGCCGACAGCGACAAGATCAAGGCGCTTGCCGCGCTCGACGACCGCGTCGACAGGAAGCACGCCGCGATCAAGCTCTATCTCGCCAAGATCACCAGGAATCCGCTGACCGAGGACGAGGCATTGCGTTGCCAGGAACTGATCGGCGCCTGCGTCAAGCTGGAGCAGGTCGGCGACATCATCGTGCGCAACATGCTGGTGCATGTCAGGAAGAAGCTGGAGCGTGGCCTGGAGTTCACGCCGGAAGGCTGGCAGGAGCTTTGCGCCTTCCACTCCTCCGTGCTCGCCAACGCGCGGCTTGCCTTCAACGTGCTGGTCTCGCGCGACCCCGAGACCGCGCGCCAGCTGGTGTTGGAAAAGGATCTTTTGCGCGAGCGCGAGAAGGAAACCAGCGCCAGCCATTTCCTTCGCCTGCGCGAAGGCACCGCCAAGAGCGTCGAGACAAGCTCGATCCATCTCGACACCATCCGCGACCTGAAGCAGATCAACTCGCTGCTGGCCTCGATCGCCTATCCGGTGCTCGAGGAGCGCGGCCTGCTCGGCGGCTCGCGACTGAAGGCCAGCTAGCCCTACGCTCAAGAAAAGCTAAAGCGGCGTCGACAATTTCTGCATTGCCGCGCCCGTCAAGGCGTGGTTTGAGGCGTGTATACCTCGCATATGTTTTGAATCATGCTGCCGCTGATTGCCCTTTTCCTTGCCGCCTTCGCCTTCGGCACCACCGAATTCGTCATCGCCGGCGTGCTGCCGGAGGTGGCGCAGGGCCTCGGCGTTTCGGTGCCGACCGCCGGCTATCTCGTCTCCGGCTATGCCTGCGGCATCGCCATCGGCGGCCCTCTGCTGGCGCTGGCCACCGGCAAAGTCTCACGCAAGACGCTGCTGATCGGACTGACCGTCGCCTTCACTCTCGGCCAGGTTGCCTGCGCGCTGGCGCCCGATTTCACCGCGATGCTTCTGCTGCGCATCGCAACCGCCGTAGCGCATGGCTGCTATTTCGGTGTCGCTATGGTGGTCGCGGTCAGCCTGGTGCGCGAGGACCAGCGCGGCCGGGCGGTCGCGATCATTCTCTCAGGATTGACGGTTCCAACGTCATCGGCGTGCCCGCCGGCACCGCGATCGGCAGCCTGTGGGGCTGGCGCGCGACCTTCTGGGTGATGGGCGCGCTCGGCCTCGTCGCGATCCTCGCCATGCTGGCGCTGCTCCCGCGCACAGCGGGCGCCGCGAACCGGCCAGCCGGCCTGGCGCGCGAGGTTCGTGTACTCGGCCGCCAGCAGGTCTGGACCTCGCTGATCCTGATGCTGATGCTGATGATCGGCCAGTTCGCGCTGTTCACCTATATCACGCCGATGCTGCTCGAAGTGACCGGCCTCGACGAGAGCCTGGTCCCATGGGTGCTCTTGCTCAACGGCGTCGGCGCTACGATCGGCGTCCTGGTCGGTGGCAAGCTCGCCGACTGGAAGCTGATGCCCTCGCTCATCGTCATGCTCGCCCTGCAGGCAGTAGCGCTCGGCGTCATCCATCTTGTCAGCCCCTACCCGGTACCGATGATCGTCGCCATCGTCATCTGGGGCGGTCTCAACTTTGCCATCGGCGCGCCGATCCAGACACGCATCCTGGCCTGGACGGCCGATGCCTCCAACCTCGCTTCCGCGCTGATCCCGTCCGGCTTCAATGTCGGCATCGCGCTTGCCGCGTCGCTGGGTGCTGCGATGCTCAATGCCGGCTACGGCTATCGCAGCCTGCCTCTGGCCGGCGCCCTGGCCATGCTGGTGGCGGTGGTGGTGGCTGTCGGCTCGCAAGCCTGGGAATGGCGCAGCCGCGCGACGCCGCCGCTGCCCGCGGCGGCTGAATAGCGGGCGTCAGACCTTCGGTCGTGAGAAGCCTGACGCTCCCGAAAGGATGGACGCCAAGCTTTGCAGGCCTTCCTTCAGCCGCTCGCGGTTGGGGGTGGCGCCCAGCGCCAGGCGCAAGCCATTGGCAAAGTCCGGCCCGACAGCAAACTCTTCCGCGGGGCTGATGGCCAACCCCCGGCGGCGGGCGATGTCGGCGAGTTCGGCCGAGCGCAACCGGCTCTCCAGCGGATACCACAGATGCAGGCCGGTCTCCGATGCCGCAAAGCCCTTGGGCAGGATGTTGCGTGCGATCTCTTGCCTGGCCTGCGCTTCGGCGCGCACGGCGGCAGTAATCTCCCCGGCAAGGCCGCTTCGCAGCCACTCGCAGGCAAGGCCCGTCATCAGCGGCGGCGCCATCATGGTGGTGCCGCGTATCGCTGCCGCGACCCGCTCGGCGGCTTGCGGATCAGGCGCCGCCAGGAAGGCCGTTCGCAGGAACGGCGAGATGCATTTCGCCAATGTCGCGACATGGAAGGTTCGTTCGGGCGCCAGGGGCAGAAAGGCCGGCGGCGGCGTGCCGAGCAGCCTTCTATAGGGATCGTCCTCGACGATGGTCAGCCCGAGCTTGTCGGCCATGCGGGCGAGTTCCCGCCGCCTACCTTCGGGCATGACGGATGCGGTCGGATTTTGCAGCGTCGGGTTGAGGTAGAGGACACGGGTGCCATGCCGTCGCGCCGCCTCTTCGAGATCGTCCGGCCGCATGCCTTCATCATCGTTTCCGACAGCGGCGAGTTTGCGCCGTGTGGTCCCGGCCAGCGCGATCAGCCCGGGATAGGTCAGCGCATCGGCAAGGATCGTGTCGCCCTCGCGCGTTTCTGCCAGCACGACGGCCGTGAGCAGCGCCTGCGCGCCCGAGCCGACAACGACCCTGTCGACCGGCAGCCTGTCTCCCGCTGCGGCAAGCCATGATGAACCGGCGGCGCGCTCCGCCGGCGAGCCCGGGCCGGGATGATAGGAAAGCAGCGCTTCCGCGCTGGAGCGCTTGAGCAGCCCTTCGACACCTGTCCGGATCAGTCCCGGCAGGTTGAGGCCTGCGGGCGCCGGCGGGATGTTCATGCTGAGATCGAGGACGGGCTCTTCCGGTTCGCCCGGCGTGACGAAGGTGCCCCGGCCAGCCGTCGCGTCGATCAGGTTCCTGCGTCGGGCTTCGGAAAACGCCCGCGTGACGGTCGTAAGGTCGACCCCGAGCAGCCGGGCAAGCTCCCGTTGCGGCGGCAACCTGTCGCCCGGCTGCAAGCGGCCGTTCGAGCGGGCATCCGCCAGGGCATCGACGATCTTCAAATAGACCGGTCGCGGCCCTGTCTCGAGAACCGGAAACCAGCTGATATCGCTTTCACCGGTCACTTGTCGCCTATCCATACATTTTGTCGCATTGTCTGCATACAAGAATGATATATGTATGCAACCGAGATCTCAAGGCCAGTCTGGCCTCACGCGAGATCCACTGGAGCGACGATCATGGAAGACCATGCGCATTATCCACCCCTGGTGCCTTGGCAGGTGGGAATCCGCGGCCGCTGTCCGCGTTGCGGTGAAGGCCACCTGTTCGACGGTTTCCTGAAACTGGCGCCGAAATGCGATGTCTGCGGGCTCGACTATTCCTTTGCCGATCCCGCCGATGGCCCGGCCTTCTTCGTCATCTGCTTTGCCTGTGTGCCTTCGGTGCTGTTCGCCGTCTGGGCGCAGGTGACGTTCGAGCCCTCCATGTGGTTCCACGCCTTCGTTTCGATCCCGATCGTTCTCGCTACCTGCATCCCGCCGCTCAGGCCGCTCAAAGGCTGGCTCGTGGCAAGCCAGTTCTACCACAAGGCCGAAGAAGGAAGGCTGGCCAGGCCCGGCGAGTGACCGCCCAACCGCTTCGATCTAAAGATCGATCCGATATTTGAGGTTTTCCACGCCACCATAGGCGGCGACCTTGATGAAGCGCCCGACAAGGATGCCGCCATTGGCGAGGGTTACCTTCTGGGATGCAAGATTGTCGAGGTCCGTGGTGATCTCGACATAGTCCAGGCCCACTGCCCTCGCCTCGTCAAGCATCAGCCGCAACGCTTCGGTGGCGTAACCGCGCCCCTCTTTCCACGGCACCACCGCATAGCCTATATGGCCAAGCACGTGCGGCGGCAGCGCCGATGTGCCTCTTTGCCAGCGCAGCCCTATGGAGCCGGCAGCCTCGCCATCCCAAATCCAGCGCCGGAAGCCGGGCAGGCGCGGCACGGTCGTGCCGTCGGGCAAGGTGATGGGCGGCCCCTTGGCCTCGGGGTCGTCTAGGCTGGCGAGAAATTCGACGGGATCTTTCTCGATCGCCACAAGCTGCTCGCGCGTCGCTTCCAGAAGCCGCACATTGTCGGGCGACCAGCCGCGCTCCAACGCCACCTTGTAGGATGGCAAATGTTCGAGCGCGGGTTTGACGATTTCGATCATGTTCGTTCCTGTCGAGATCGGCATAACGGCGGCGCGGATCGCCCTCAAGTCGCCTGGAACCGGATTTCGCCCTTGTTGAGGAAACAGGCCTTGTCGAACAGCGACAGGTCGAGCGGGTTCGGCAGCCGGATATCGCCCGTATCCGGGAACGGCTTCCGGGCGGAATCGTATGATCTGTCGATCTGCGAGATGAATACCAACACCAGTTCACGTTTCCGAGCGAACGACCTCAAGGCGCCGATCTGGACCATGAGCTCGGGATTGTCCCGCTTCTGGTCGAGCAATTGTAGATAGTCGACGACCGCCAGCGTGCCGCGCGGCGCGAATTGCAACCTCTCGATGATGTAGGCCGCGCAGATGGCGTCGGAATTGTCGAACTCGAACAGGTGGTCGAAACCGGCAGGGTCGGCGCCGATGTCCCGGAACCGGTCGAGGATGTCGGCATGCGTGTATTCCAGGGTGAAGAACACGGCGCGATTGCCTTGCCTCATCGTCGCCACCGCGAGTTCGAGGCTCATCAGCGTCTTGCCCTGGCCTGGCCGCGCCGCCACGAGGACCATATCGCCGGGCACAAGCCGCTCCAGCAGCTTGTCGCCGGGCGCGGTTTCGGCGACTTTGGCCGCAAGCAGGCTCCAGTTGCCAAAGCCTTCCTTGGCGGCAATGCGGTCAAGGGCCTCATGAAGGGGAACATTTTCCCGGCGGGACAGGAGCCTCGCCTGGCGTTTCAGATGATAGACGGGTGCGGAAAGCCGCATCGAGAAACCTCCTGCCGCGAGCAGTCTCGACAACCCCTCCTTATGCCTGGCGCTCGAACAGTTGGTTGGGTGATGGACTGCCCTGCATGAACGATGCTTCCCGATGGAGGGAGGAGGCGTGGGCGCGCCGGGAATCAGATGATAGCTCAATCGAAGCGGACGGAAAATCCGACCTCCAAAAGGCGTCGCTAAACTAGAAGTGTTTCGCCGATGGATGCGAGACCTTCTATGATTAGTCCAGCGTGATTCACGGGTACGAGACATTTCGACAGGAGGGGCAAAACGGTGCGGTTGAGATCTGTTCCGCCGGGTGTGGCCATCTTTTGCCTTGTCGCAATCCTGGCCGCGCTGACGGCATCGGTCAGCTCATTTGCCGCCTTGCGGCCGTCGACCATTCCCGATTGGCTGCAGCGCCATGTCGGCGACGGCGAGGGCCAGATCTCTGAGGTTGTGCTGGAGCGGGCGCGCGCGCTCTACCAGAAGAAAGTCAGCGACGGTTCGGTCAGCAACCCCTGCTATTTCGCCATGGATGCGACGCGCCCCGGCGACTTGGGCAGCAGCGTGCTCGGCCAGCGCTACTACATCATCTGCGAAGCCAAGCAGCTGTTCCGCGCGGTTTCCTCGGGCCATGGCGGCGGCCGCAACCTGAAAGGCGTCGCCGATTTCTCCAACGGCAGGCGCTGCGCGAAGAACTTCGGCAACGCGATGGATTCCGAGCTGACGGCGGGCGGCGCCTATATGACGGCGGAGACCAAGACCTCGTTCAAGGGCTATTATCGCGTCGGCGCCCAGAACGCCGTGTTCATGCGCAGCTTCATCCAGTTCGACGGCGAAGGCGAGACGGCGAACGCCAGGCAACGCGTCATCGGCGGGCATCCGGCGGCGATCCTGAAGAGCTTGTGCATGCGCAAGAACCCGCAAAGCTCTTACGCCGACCACGACGGCTTTGTGCCCTACGGCAAGCTGGTGAATTATGCCGGCGGCCGCAGCAATGGCTGCACCAGCTGGTCGCCGGCCGATGCCGAGCAGATCATTCCGATGGTGAAGAACAGCCCGACGACGCTCTACATCTACCCGGAATCGCGCGACATCGCCGCCGTTGCGCGCGCCAAGTCCGGCGGCCAGGCGCTCTCAGCCGCGGGAGCCTATTGGAACGCCTCCTGCCTGAAGGAGATCGGCACTCCAAAGTTCTGGCCGAAGAAGATGCTGGAGCCGATCATCGCGCAATACAAGAAGGACCATCCGGCGCCACCGCCGCAGCCGGTGCCGATCTGCAAGGACTGAGGCAATTCCAGTAAAAGTGTCTAATGGTTTCCGTCCGGAATTGCGAAAAAACAGAGAGCGAAAAAGCAGAGAGATAGAGCGGTTCGCCGGTTCCCTGAAACGGCGAAACGTTGTGAGGCTGCCGCTTACTGCAGCAGCCCCTTAATGATGGCGCTCGCCTTGGCGAAGTCCATCTGGCCCGCATATTTCTGCTTCAGCGCGCCGATCACCTTGCCCATGTCCTTCTGGCTGGCGGCGCCTGTCGCCGCGATCGCCTCGCGCGCCGCGGCCGTGATCGCCGCGTCGTCGAGCTGCGTCGGCAGGAATTCGCGGATGATCTCCATCTCGCCGCGTTCCTGCGCCGCCAGTTCCGGCCGCTTGCCGTCCTCGAAGGCCTTGGCCGATTCCTCGCGCTGCTTCACCATCTTGGCGAGGATTTGCAGGATCTCCTCCTCGCTCGCTGGAGGCTTACCGGCGCCGCGATTGGCGATATCGCGGTCGTGGATGGCGGCCTGAATCAGCCGCAGCGTCGGCAGGCGGTGCTTGTCCTGCGCCTTCATCGCGCTCTTCATGGATTCGGCGATTTTCTCGCGCATCGTGCTTCTCCTTCGAATGCGGCGGACAATAGCTTTGCCGGCCGCGTGACGCAAATCCCGGCAAGCCGCTGATATTGCTGGACGAATGGAAAACAGGGCTGGCTGGCGGCGTCCGCATTGACCGTTCGGGTGCCTTCGCCTATGTACTCGGTCCTGCATGAGACAATGAGTTGACGCGCGGAGGCTGGGAAATCCTGCTTCGCGCGCTTTGCTGCGCGAGTGGTCCCGTTGGTCAGTCGCAGCGCTTGACAGGAGTGCCGCCATGGCCACGACCACCGCCCCCTGGGCCACCGAAAAGCCGACCGCCCTTCTGGTGCTCGCCGACGGCACAGTGATCGAGGGCCGCGGTCTTGGCGCCACCGGATCGGCCGTCGCGGAAGTGTGCTTCAACACGGCGCTGACCGGTTACGAGGAGATCCTCACCGATCCCTCCTACGCCGGCCAGATCGTCACCTTCACCTTCCCGCATATCGGCAATGTCGGCACCAATGACGAGGACATCGAGGACTTGCATCCGGCGGCCCGCGCGGGCGCCGTCGGCGCCATCTTCAAGGCCAATGTCACCGACCCGTCAAACTATCGCGCCGCCGGCCATCTCGACCAGTGGCTGAAGCGGCGCGGCATTGTCGCGCTGTCCGGCATCGACACCCGCGCGCTGACCGTGCTGATCCGCGAGAAGGGCATGCCCAATGCCGTCATCGCGCATGCGCCCGACGGCGTTTTCGACATCGAGGAGCTGAAGCGGCAGGCAGCGGCATGGTCGGGCCTGATCGGCCTCGATCTCGCCAAGGAAGTGACGTCCGGCCAGTCCTCGGTGTGGCGCGAGACGCCCTGGGTCTGGAACCAGGGCTATGGCGAGCGGGGCGTGCCGTCGATGCATGTCGTGGCCATCGACTATGGCGTCAAGCGCAACATCCTGCGCCTGCTGGCTGGCCTCGGCGCCAAGGTCACCGTCGTCCCGGCCAAGACCGACGCCGACGAGATCCTGGCCATGCAGCCCGATGGCATCTTCCTGTCGAACGGCCCCGGCGATCCGGAAGCGACCGGCGAATATGCCGTGCCGGTGATCCAGAACCTCTTGAAGACCGACATTCCGGTGTTCGGCATCTGCCTCGGCCATCAGATGCTGGCGCTGGCGCTCGGCGGCAAGACCGAAAAGATGCATCAGGGCCACCACGGCGCCAATCATCCGGTCAAGGACCACACCACCGGCAAGGTCGAGATCGTCTCGATGAACCACGGCTTCGCCGTCGATGCCGACTCGCTGCCCGAAGGCGTCGAGGAAACCCATGTCTCGCTCTTCGACGGCTCCAACTGCGGCATCGCGCTGACCGGCCGTCCGGTGTTCTCGGTCCAGCATCATCCCGAGGCCTCGCCCGGCCCACAGGATTCGCACTACCTCTTCCGCCGCTTCGTCAACCTGATCCGCGAACGGCGCGGCGAGGAAGCGCTGGCGGAACGGGCCTAGCTCAAACCGCAGCCAGCCTAGAGCAATTCCAGGAAAAGTGTGAGCGGTTTTCCGTCCGGAATTGTGTAAAAACAAAGAGTTAGTGTGTTTCACCGTTTCCGCGAAACGGTGAAACACACTAAGCTTCAAGCAGCGTCGGTTGCTGCTTCCTGCGTATGCGCCGCTTCCTGCGCGTGCATGCGCTCGACTTCCTTCGGCGTCGGCTTGGCTACCTTCGTCACAAAGACGATGACCGCCAGCGTCAGGAAAATCGCGCCGAGCACATAGGGCGCGCCGCCGAACACGACCGGCGCGCTCGGTCCGGTGAACCAGGAAAAGATCGCCGTGTAGAGCAGCGGCGTGACGATCGAGGTGATCGAGAAGATCGAGGTCATCGCGCCCTGCAATTCGCCCTGCGCCGAAGGCGGCACCTTGGCGGCGGCGAGGCTCCTGAGCGGCGGGTCCGCCAGCGATTCCAGGCAGCCGGCTACGATCACCGCATAGATCATCCAGCCTTGCGTCGAGAACGCATAGCCGAAGGCGCTGAGCGCGGTGAAGGTCAGCCCGATCGCCGCCGTCTTCCATTCGCCGAGCTTCGGGATGACGCGGGGCAGCACCGTCGCCATGACGATCGCTCCGCACAGTCCGAAAACGCCGAGCGAGAACCCGATCTGCTGCTGGTTCCAGCCGTAGCGGTAATTGGACACGAACGACCACACCGCCGGATACATCATGTGGCCGAGCGTCATCAGGAAGAACACCAGCCCGATCCAGCCGATGCCCGGATAATTGCGCATCTGCATGAGCGTGCCGACGGGATTGGCGCGCTTCCAGTCGAAGCGGCGGCGGTGTTTTTCGTCCAGCGTCTCCGGGAGGAAGACCATCGCGATCAGGAAATTGACCAAAGCGAGCCCGGCGGCGAAATAGAACGGCACGCGCGGCCCGAAGGTGCCGAGCACCCCGCCCAGCACCGGGCCGATGACGAAGCCGACGCCAAAGGCGATGCCGAGCAGACCGAAATTCTTCGACCGGTTCTCGTCGTTTGAGATGTCGGCTACGAAAGCGGACGTCGTCGAATAGCTGGCGCCGGAAATACCCGCGAGCACGCGGCCGATGAACAGCATCGGATAGGACCAGGCGATGGCGCAGATCAGATTGTCGATCGAGAAGGTCAGCACTGAGGCAAGCAGGACCGGCCGGCGCCCGAAGCGGTCGCTCAACCCGCCGATGATCGGCGCGAAGAAGAACTGCATCGCCGCATAGACGAAGAACAGCCAGCCGCCCTCGATCGCGGCCTCGCTGACGCTGACGCCGCTCAGTTCCTCAAGATAGGCCGGCAGCACCGGCATGATGATGCCGAAGCCGATGATGTCGAGCAAAAGCGTCGTGAAAACCAGCGCAAGGCCCCGCTTGGCGGTTTTAGGGTCGATCATGACGATAAGCTCCTCATCCACCCGGGGCACGGCGGGATGGACCTTATAGGCGAGGTTGGCTGCGGGAACAATCCGCGAACGAACACGAATGCCTTATGCTGACATCACTTGCCAGCTGTCGCCGATCGCGGATCGTCATCCGAAAAGGAGCGGCAGCGCCGCCTCAGATCGGACCGCTCATCGTGTTGCAGTCGGACAGCTTGCCGCTCTTGAAGCCGCGCGCCAGCCAGGTCTGCCGCTGCTGCGAGGTGCCATGGTTGAAGCTCTCCGGCACGACGTAGCCTTGCATCTTCTTCTGCAGCGTGTCGTCGCCGATCTGCTTGGCGGCATTGAGCGCGCTTTCGATGTCACCTTGCTCCAAAATACCCTTCTGCTGGGTGAAATGCGCCCACACCCCGGCGAAGCAATCGGCCTGAAGCTCGATGCGCACCGAGAGCTGGTTGGCGTCGACTTCGCTCATGCCCTGCCGCATCTGGTTGAACTTGCCCATGATGCCGGTGAGGTTCTGCACGTGATGGCCGACCTCATGCGCCACCACATAGGCGCGCGCGAACTCGCCTGAGGCGCCGAACTGCTGGTCAAGCTGCTGGAAGAAGGTCATGTCGAGATAGACCTTGTGATCGCCCGGGCAGTAGAACGGCCCGGCCGCCGCCGAAGCGAAGCCGCAGGCCGAACGAACCTGGCCGCTGAACAGCACCAGCTTGGGATCTTCGTAGGTCAGACCTTGGGATTTGAAAATGCCGGTCCAGGTGTCCTCGGTATCGGCAAGCACGGTCGCGACGAACTGCTTCATCTCGTCATTGGCGGGCGCGTTGCCCTCGTCCTGTGTCTCGGTGATCTGGCCGCCGCCACCGGGCAGCAGGCCGCCGTCGCCGCCGCCCAGGATCTGCGACGGGTCGAAGCCGAAATACCATCCCGCGAGCACAACCAGGATGACCAGCAGGATGCTGCCGCCACCGCCTGTGCGGCCGCCGATCGGAACGCGGAACTGGCCGCCGCCACCCAATCCGCCGCCACCGCTGTCGCTGCGGTCATCCTCGATGTTGTCGCTCTGACGACGGCCTCTCCAAAGCATGGCAACTCCTCGCAACGCGAATGTCCTGGAGGGACTGGCCCGCGACCACCCCCTGCAGACAATTATCGCAACGGCTGGCCTAAGTCACAGAATTTCTTGCGCCCGAACAATGCGCGGGCAGGAGGAAACTTCCATCGGGCCGGTTGATTTCAACTTTCTATAAACCGGCTGAAAACCTTAGCTTTTCTGCTTCGCGCCGGCGCTTTTGCCGTCCGAACTTTTCGAACGTTCCTCGAAACGCGCGGCGCCCTTCTTCAGCGGATGGCCGGTCTCGGCCTCGGTCTTGCGCTCGTCCCTGGCGGCAGCCTGGCGCAACCCCCTGGCCGCCTGTTTCCCCTTGGCGGTCGGTGCCTGTTCGATACCCATTGCTTCCTCCCTAAGCGCGATGATCGCGCGATGTGGGAAGTAATGCGGCGAAGATCGGTCGGTTCCGCTTCAACGCGGTCGGATGGATCGAATGTCTACGCCTGGCGATGCGTCATCGCCCGGCGGAAGGCGTCCAGCGTTTCGGCGCTGACATGGTGCTCGATGCCCTCGGCATCGATGCGCGCCGTCTCGGCGCTGACGCCCAGCGAGCGCAGGAAGGCCTCCACAGTCTGGTGCCGGATGCGGCTTTCCTCGGCGACCTTGCGGCCGGCCTCGGTCAGGAACACGCCGCGATAGGGCTTTCGCGAGACCAGTCCGTCGGCGCACAACCTGGTCAGCATCTTGGCAACCGTCGGCTGCGCGACGCCGAGCCTTGCCGCGATATCCACCTGCCGCGCCTCGTTGCCGTCCTCGATCAGGTCGGCGATCAGCTCGACATAGTCTTCGACCAGCGCGCTGCGGCGCGCCTGGCGCTGCTGCCGGAATCCTTCCGAATGGATTTCGGCATCGGGAAGCGGCTCCTCGCGACGAACTGGTTTGTTCCTAAGCGCCAATATGCGCTCCTCCTGAATCGGGATCGCATCCATAGCACGAAACCCCTGATGATCCGGCCGTTTATTTGCATTCCCGCGCGGGCGCAACCGGCGTTTCCGCCGCCCGCCCTGGAGCTTGCTCCCGCGGATCACGAAAGCATGATCAATGAAATATAGCCTATTGCATAATGTTGAGCCATGGCATAGGTAAAAGACGTTTCGATAATTCCAGCGGAAATCCCATGTCCGATGCCGATGCAGCAACCGTAGCCCGACCCGCGTGGCGATTCGACAGGCCGGACGACGAGCAGCCCAGCCTGCGCGAGGTGAACGCCTCGATCGCGGTGCCGCGGACCGGCGTCTGGTTCCGCCGCCTGTTCGCCTTCATGGGACCGGGCTACATGGTTTCGGTCGGCTATATGGACCCGGGCAACTGGGCGACCGACCTCGCCGGCGGCGCGCAGTTCGGCTACACGCTGCTTTTCATCATCATGCTGTCGAACCTGATGGCGATCCTGCTGCAGGCGCTGGCCGCGCGCCTCGGCATCGCCACCGGCCGCGACCTCGCCCAGGCCTGCCGCGCCTACTATCCGCGCCCCGTCAATCTGATGCTCTGGATCGCCTGCGAGCTGGCGATCATCGCCTGCGACCTCGCCGAGGTGATCGGCACGGCGATCGCGCTGCAGCTCCTGTTCGGCATTCCGTTGGTCGGCGGCGCCATGCTCACCGCGCTCGACGCATTCCTGGTGCTATTGCTGATGAACAAGGGCTTCCGCTATCTCGAGGCCTTCGTCGTCGCGCTGCTGATCATCATCTTCGGCTGCTTTGCCATCCAGATCTTCGTCGCCGCGCCGCCGGCCGGCACCATCCTGCACTCGATGTTTGTGCCGTCATCCGAAATCGTCACCAATCCGGCGATGCTCTACATCGCCATCGGCATCATCGGCGCGACGGTCATGCCGCATAACCTCTATCTGCATTCCTCGATCGTGCAGACCCGCGCCTATGAGCGAACCGATGCCGGCAAGCGCGACGCCATCAAATGGGCGACGGCGGATTCCACCATTGCGCTGATCCTGGCGCTGTTCGTCAACGCGTCGATCCTGATCGTCGCGGCGGTCGCCTTCCACGATACCGGTCATCACCATGTCGCCGAGATCGGCCAGGCCTTCGAGCTGCTGTCGCCGCTTCTCGGCCTCAGCATCGCCTCGATCCTGTTCGCCGTCGCATTGCTGGCCTCCGGCCTCAACTCGACCGTCACGGCGACGCTCGCCGGCCAGATCGTGATGGAAGGCTTTTTACGCCTGCGCATCCCGCAATGGGCACGCCGGCTCCTGACGCGCGGCATCGCCATCGTCCCCGTCGTGATCGTCACCGCGCTCTATGGCGAGAAGGGCACGGCCGAGCTTCTTGTGTTCAGCCAGGTTGTGCTCTCCATGCAACTGCCCTTCGCGGTCATCCCGCTGGTGCAGTTCGTGTCCGACAAGAAGAAAATGGGCAGCTTCGCCATACCGCGCGGCGTTGCGGCGCTGGCATGGATAGTGGCCGCGATCATCCTCGTTCTCAACGTCAAGCTCCTCTACGATACCTTCGCCGGCTGACCGCGACATTCCGGCCGGACGCGCTATCTTGGCGCTATGGCCGAACCGGACGAAGCCCGCAGATTCTACGCCAGGCTGATGGCAGCGCAGGCGCGGTCGGCCGATCCGCGCATCGAGGAGGTCTTCGCCTCGGTGCCGCGCGAGGCCTTTCTCGGCCCGGGACCGTGGACGGTGTTTGCCGGCGAAGGCCGGTTCGAGACGCCGAGCGCCGATCCGGGCTACATCTATCAGAACGTGCTCGTCGTGCTTGATGCCGACAAGGGCATTAACAATGGCGAGCCGCTCCTGCACGCCATGTGGCTCGGCAAGGTCCAGCCGAAACCGGGCGAGGCCGTCACACATATCGGCGCCGGCACCGGCTATTACACGGCGCTGCTGGCGAGACTGGTCGAGCCGGGCGGCAGCGTCACCGCCGTCGAGATCGAGCCCGACCTTGCCGCGCGCGCCAAAGCAAACCTTGCAGCTTACGACAACGTCGAAATCGTCCAGGCCGACGCCGTCGCCAATCCATTGCCGCCCTCCGACATCATCTATGTCAATGCCGGCGTCGTCGCCCCGCCCGCAGCGTGGCTGAAGGCGTTGAAGCCCGGCGGTCGCATGATCTTCCCGTGGCGCCCGTCCGAAACCGTCGGCCTTGCGGTCCTCATGACCCGCCTGGGAAACGGCTTCGCGTGCCGGCCCTTCATGGGCTCCTGGTTCATCCCTTGCGTCGGCGCCTCCGCTGTCGAGCCGGGTGCGAAAATACCGACCCGCGAGCGCGCCGCGCGCACGCGATCGGTCTGGCTGATGGCGGACAAGGCTCCGGACCGCACGGCGACCGCCGTCTTCGAGCAAATCTGGTTCTCGTCGCGCCGCATCACGGGCCCTAAATCCGGAAAAATTTGATGGCGCATGTCGTGAAGCCGCTCGCTCGTTCGTCGTTACGTTGAAGCCGCTGTGACGGCGGAGGAACAGCAAAGGAGAAGAGCACATGCGCAAGATCATCGCCGCCACCTTCGTCAGCCTCGACGGGGTCATGCAGGCGCCGGGCGGGCCGGAAGAGGATCCGGTCGGCGGCTTCAAGTTCGGCGGCTGGACGTTCCATTACTTCGACGAGGTGGCGGGCACGGCAATGGAGGAACTGTTCTCCAAACCCTTCGACCTGCTGCTCGGCCGCAGAACCTACGACATCTTCGCCGCGTACTGGCCGTATCAGAAAGATTCGATCGCGGATGTCTTCAACCCGGCGACCAAATATGTGGCGACGCACCGGCCGGATTCGCTGACCTGGCAGAACACCCGGTCGCTCGGGCCCGACATCGTCGCCCGGCTTAAGGAACTCAAGCAGGAAGACGGGCCTGACCTGCTTATTCAGGGCTCGGGCAATCTGATCCAGACCCTGCTCGCCAACGGGCTGATCGACGAGATCCGGCTGATGATCTTTCCGCTGCTGCTGGGTAAGGGCAAGCGGCTGTTCGGCGACAACGCTATCCCGGCGGCGTTCAAGCTCGTCAAGTCCCAGGCTACCACCACCGGCGTCATCATGGCGACCTATGCGCGCGCGGGCGAAATCCGCACGGGCTCGTTTGCCCAGCTGGAGGCTTCGCAAGCCGAGCTCGAACGGCGCAGGACCTGGAAGTAGCTATAGATGCGGGCGGGGCCGGCCTCGCCGCCGCCTCGCCCGCGACCTTTTCCAGAGCCACGAGACATTCGACGCCATCACAAGGACCCTGCCGATGATACCCACCATAACCGCCTTCGAACGATCGCCCGATGGCGGCAGGGGACTGGCGCGCGACATGCAAGTGCGCTGGGCGCTCGAGGAAGTCGGACAAGCTTACGACGTTCGTCTCGTCTCGTTCACTGCGATGAAGCAGCCGGCGCATCTAGCGCTCAACCCTTTCGGCAGTATCCCGACCTACGAAGAAGGCGACCTTGCTCTGTTCGAGTCGGGCGCCATCGTCCTCCACATCGCGGTGCGTCACGCGGGCCTGATGCCCGACGACGCGAACGCCCGGGCGCGCGCGGTCGCCTGGATGTTCGCCGCGTACAGCACGGTGGAGCCGCCGATCCTCGAGCGCGCAACCGCCGTGATCCTGGAGCGCGATGCGCCGTGGCACGATGAGCGCTTGCCTCTGGTCGACGACCGGATCCGCAAGCGGCTGGGCGAACTCTCCCGCCATCTCGGCGATTCCGACTGGCTCGATGGCGACTTCAGCGCCGGCGACCTCGTCATGGTGGGGGTGCTGCGTCGGCTGCAGAGATCGGGGCTGCTGAACGAATTCCCGAACCTTGCCGCCTATGTCGCCCGCGGCGAGGCGCGGCCGGCCTTCAAGCGCGCCTTCGACGCGCAATTGGCGGTCGCCATGGCGGCAGCGAATGGCTGACCGACGGCCGCGTCACGCCGCCTGGCGATAGCGCGAAAGACCCTCGCGGATGTGGCTGGCAAAAGCCTGTGCGGCTGGCGCGGTGGCATGTTTCGGCAGATGCAGGTTGACGGAGAAATTCGGCAGCGCCGGAAGACCCGCATCGGACAGGATGTCGAGATCGGCAGGCACCGTCGAGGCAAGCCAGGTGGTCACCGCCAGGTCCGACCGAACCGTCGCGGTCGTGGCATCGATGTTGCCGTTTTCGAACACGGTGCGCCAGTCGAGCCCATGCTCGGCAAGTGCGGTGAGCACCGCCGGCCGGAAGGCGCAGGTGTCGGCGACGATCGAGACCGGCAGCGGCCGCTTCAGGCGTGCCGCGCCGCCCCTTGCGCCGACCCAGACCAGCCGGTCGACGAGCAGGCATTCGCCGGCGCTGGGACCGACGCGCTCCTCGATGACGGCAAGGTCGATGGTGCCCGCCGCCAGGGCCGCCGCGAGTTCCGGCGAAGAGGCGCAGACCAGCGAGATCTCTACCTGCGGATAGGCTTCGGCATAGGCTTTCAGCACGGGCGCGAGCAGCGTGCCGACAAGATCGTAAGGCACGCCGATCCGCACCTGTCCGGCGACCACCCTGCCCTTGATCTCGGTGAGGATCTCGTCATTGAACTGCAGCAGGCGCCTGGCCTTGTCGAGCAGCCGCTCGCCGGAACGCGTCAGCTTCAGGCCGCGGCGATCGCGCTCGAACAGGCTTTGCCCCAGCACCTCTTCCAGCCGCTTCACCTGCTGGCTGACGGCACCCTGCGTCAGGTGAAGCGCATTGGCGGCCGCCGTCATGCTCGCCTTGTCGGCGGTGGTGACGAAGGTGCGGATGAGGGTCGTATCGAGATCGCGGATCATGAGCTCCATTATAATTCCTAATGCAAACCATATCAAACATTGCATTTACTGATGCCGCAAAGCGCCTAAGCATGCCGGCTCTTTAGACCGGGAAGCCTGCATGTCCGAAACCATCATTCCGCTGGTCCTGTTCGCTCTGATCTCGACCTCGACGCCCGGCATCGCCACAACGCTCTCGACCGCCTCCGGCGCGCAATTCGGCTTTCGCCGTTCGGTGCCGCTGATGGCCGGCAGCGCCGCCGGTTTGGCGACCGTGGCCGCCGCGGGGGCGGCGGGCCTCGCCGGCCTGCTCGCCGCCGTGCCTTCCTTGCAGCTCGCGATGAAAATTGTTGGATCGCTCTATCTGATCTGGCTGGCGATCAAGATCGGCCGCAGCGGTCCGCCCAAGCTCGATATCAGCATGGCCAGGCCGAACAGCTTTTTCGGCGGCGCCGGCATCCAGTGGATGAACCCGAAGGGTTGGGCGATGGGACTGGGCGCTGCGGCATCCTTTGCGGCGCTCGCCGACGGCCCCTTGCAGCTAGCGCTGCTGCTGGGCGCCGTGTTCGGCCTCGCCGCTGCCTTCTCGCTGTCCTTGTGGTGCGTGGCGGGAACCTTGCTTGCCCGCCTCCTCAAGACGGAGCGCCAGTGGCGCGCGCTCAACATCGTGCTCGGCTTGCTGCTGGCCGCCTCGATCCTGCAGATGTGGCGGCCCGCCTAACGCTGGTTCCACGCCCCCACGAAGGTGGGGGAGAGGTGGCTCGGCGAAGCCGAGACGGAGAGGGGGACTGGCGCCGCCTTGACCAAGGGATCCGGCGACGAACTCGCCTGACGAAGGCCCTCTCTCCGGCCGCTTCGCGGTCACCTCTCCCCCGCTTTGCGGGGGCGAGGAACCTGCTCTCAGACGGCGTAGCGCGCCGCCGGCTTGCCGGAGAACAGGCTGCCGAAGAACTGGTCCCTGGCGCCGAGATAGGTCGTCAGCCCGGCCGCATCGGCGAGGCCGGGCGCGGTGACGGTCTCGCCCTGGGCGAACCCGGCAAGCGCCGCGTCGACCAGATCCTCGGCGCTCATGATCCAGTCCGGATTGATCCTGTCGAGGCTGATGCCGGAGACGTCCCACAACTCGGTGCGGATCGGCCCGGGCACGACGGACTGGACTTTCACATTGGTGCCGGCGACTTCCTTCTGCAGCGCTTCGGTGAAGTTGGCCACATAGGCCTTGGTGCCGCTGTAGATGCCGCCGACGGCGATGCCATAGGCGACGACCGAGGCGATATTGATGATGCCGCCGCGATTACGCGCAAGCAAGCCAGGCAGCACCGCGCGGGTCAGCCTTGTCAGCGCGATGACATTGACCTTGATCATGCGCTCCGCCGTGTCGGCGTCGGCGTCTGCGATCGTCTCCAGGCCGGCCACGCCGGCATTGTTGATCAGCAGCGTCACGCTGTCGTCCGTCGCGACCGCCTGCTCGACGCGACGCAGATCGGCATCGACGGAGAGATCGGCGACAATCGTCTCGACCTTGCGGCCATAGGCATAGGCGAGCCTGTCCGCCACCTCCTGCAACCGGTCGGCGCGGCGCGCCACCAGCACCAGATCGTAGCCCTGCCCCGCCAGCCGGTCGGCATAGACCGCGCCGATGCCCGACGATGCGCCGGTAATCACGGCCGTGCCCTTGTTGTCCTTCGTGCTCATTGTCCTGTTCCTTTGTTCGCTTCGCTTGGCCGGGCGCCGATGATCGCTTCACCGGCCGAGCCTTGATTTCCATTAGTGGCATATGCCACTTTCAGGGAAGTAGGTATATGCCACGATCTTGTCAACGGCGGCCGCGAAAACTATTTTTGCAGCAGGCTGGCGCGTCTTTGGCCCGGCAAGGAGTTGATCATGACCGAAGCTCGGAAGCCCGGATTCAGCGACTGCAACAACGCCACGCTGCGCCGCGCCGCGCGCAGCCTCGGCCGCTTCTATGACGACGCGCTGGGGCCAACAGGCCTGAAGAGCACGCAGTTCGGTATGCTCTTCCAGATCCACATCAGCGATGAGCCGGCGATGGGCACCATCGCCGAGGCGCTGATCATGGACCTTTCCGCGCTCGGCCATACATTGAAGCCGCTGATCCGCGACGGTTATGTCGAGACCTTTCCCGACAAGGACGATCGCCGCGTCAAGCGCGTGCGGCTGACGCCGCAAGGCCAGGCCAAGCTCGACGAGGCGCTCAAGCTCTGGAGCGTCGCGCAGCGGCAATTCGAGAACAAGGTCGGCGCGGAGCAGGCGGCAAAGCTGCGCGCGGCGCTGGACGCGGTGGCCGATCTCGATCTGGAAATGCCAGCGGCCGCTCCTTCGAACTGAAGAAGCGGCCGCCGATCAGGATTTAAAAGCAGTTATTCGGCTGGCATCGCGACCGGGCGCGCGAACACACGACCAGCCAACACGATACCCAGACCCAGGATCGGGAATACTGCGGCGATCAGGCCGAGATCGGCCGGTGCGCCGAAGCGCAGCACGGCGGCGCCGACCACCGCGCCCAGCGCCACGCCGAAATAGAGCGCCGAAGCGTTGAGCGACAAAACGATCGGCGCGGCGTCGGGCGCGATCTTGAGGATGCGGCTCGCTTGCGCCGGCGGAAAGGCCCAGCCGACAATGCCCCACGGCACCATCATGGCCATCAGCGCGGGCCCGGCGATTGAATGCGACAGGAAGGTCGGGATCAGCGAGAAGGTGGCGAGCATCGCGGCCGACAGCGTCAGCGACCAGGCGACGGTGCGGGTCGCACCGAAGCGGTCGGCTGCCTGGCCGCCGGCGATGTTGCCGATGACGGCGCCGACGCCGAAGGCGAGCAGCATGCCCGGCAGCGCGATCGGCGAGAGCCCGCCACCCTGAATGGCCAAAGGCGCGATGAAGGCAAAGACGGTGAAGGCGCCGATCAGCGCAAGCACCGTCGTCAGCAGGATCGGCATGACACCGGGGCGCACCGCCGCCGCCAGCCTGCGCTTCAGCGGCAGCCTGGTGCCGATGATGCCGCGCGGCAGGCGCCACCACAGGATCGCGCCCGACAGCGCGCCGAGCGCGGCGATGGCGAAGAACGTGCCGCGCCATCCGGCGATCGCCGCGACCAGCGCGCCAAGCGGCGCGCCGACCGCCACCGCCACCGTGGTGCCGCCGACGACGACGGCGATGGCGCGCGCCCGGTGATGGTCGTCGACCAGCGCCACGGCCGTACCTTGCGCGGTTGCCGCGAACAGGCCGGACGACAGCGCCATGACGATGCGCGCGATCAAAAGCAGCTCGAAGGACGAACTCACCGCCGCCACCAGGTTGCCGATGACAAAGAACACCAGCGTCCACAGGATGACGCGCCGCCGGTCCCACTCGCCGGTCAGCGTCGCCAGCACCGGCGCGCCGATTGCGTAGGCGAGCGCGAAGGCGGTGATCAGCGAGCCGGCGAGCGGCACGGAAATGCCGGCGTCGGATGCGATGTCGGGAAGAAGGCTGGAAATGACGAAGCCTTCGGTCGAGATCGCAAACGATCCGAGCGCCAGCCAGAAGATTCGCTTGTCCATGGGATTTGTCCTTAGTTCAAAAGTTATTGAACAATTGGACATAGCAGGGCATGATGTCAACCGAGCCGGGACAAAATAGCTGAACCCTGCTGACAGCCCTGTGTCAGGACGGGGCCGAAAGAAGGAGGCTGCCTCTACCGGCAGGGAAAGGAGCCGCGTTGAAGTTCGTTCAGTTTGTGCTTAATTCTGGATCATGACCTTGCCCCATCCAACCACCGACCAGATCAGCCTGCCGATCGTGCTTGCCGTGCTCGGCGACCCGACCCGGCTTTCCATCGTGCGCTATCTGGCTCGCAAGGAAGGCGTGCCGATGAACTGCAGCAAGTTCCTCGACCTCGCCTCCAAGACCAATCTCAGCTACCACCTCGCCAAGCTGCGCGAGGCGGGCGTCACCCGGAGCGAAGCGGTCGGCACCAGCCGGCTGATCACGCTGCGCCGCGATGATCTCGACAAGCGTTTTCCGGGCCTGCTCGACAGCGTGATCGCCGCGGCTGATGGCGACAAGGATCTGCCGGCGGTCGGCACCGCCGAAGTCGAGGTTTCGGCCTGATCCATGCGCATCGCGGTTGTCGCCGACATCCACGGCAATGTGCTGGCACTGGATGCGGTGCTGGACGATCTCGGGTCGCGTGGTGGCGCCGACCTCACCGTCAATCTCGGCGACTGCGTCTCCGGACCGCTCTGGCCGCGCGAGACGATGGAACGGCTGCAGGCGCTGAACCTGCCGACGGTGCGTGGCAATCACGACCGCCGTGTCGCGCAAGACCCGGCCGACGAAACCATGTGGCCGTCCGATCGCTATGCAAAGGAAAGGCTGACATCAGCGCAACGCGAGGCCTTGCTTGCCTTGCCGCTGACATTGGAGATCGCGCCCGGCGTCGTCGCCTTCCACGCCCGCCCGGACCATGACGAAAAATATCTTGCCGACGCCATTGTCGGCGGCCAGCTGGTACGTGCGCCGCTGGCCGCCATCAGGCGCCGGCTTAAGCCGCTCGATCCGGCCTGCCGCCTGGTGCTGTGCGGCCACAGCCATCGCAGCGAACTGGTCCGCATCCCCGGCGGTCCGGTCATTTTCAATCCCGGCAGCGTCGGTTGCCCGGCCTATGACGACGACACGCCGCCGGCGCATGTCTCCGAACAAGGCTCGCCGCACGCCCGCTACGGCATTGTCGAGCTGGGCGCCGACGGCCGTCCCCGCCGCTTCGAGACCATCGCCGTCGACTACGACCATGAAGCCGCCGCAAAGCAAGCCGAACAAGCGGGAAGACCGGAATGGGCGCAAGCGCTGCGGACAGGTTTTATGAAGGATTGAGCGAAGCTCATATCCAGGATTGAGCGCGCCTCATATCCAGGATTGAGCATGGCTCGTATCGATCGCCACGATTTGAAGTGCATGGCCGAGGGATGAAGCGCAAAGTTACGCTCCGATCGACGCTGCTGATCGCCGCTCCTTTGTGTCTGGCCGCCCTCCCGGCCCTGGCTCAGGATGCGCCAGGCACAATCATCTCGATCATCGGCGGCCTCGCGCCGGATGATTTGCTCAACATCCGCGCCACCGCTTCACCGGGCGGAAAGATTGAAGCCCGGCTGCCCAACGGCGCGGCGGTGAAAAATTACGGCTGCAAGACGGTCAACAACAATCCATGGTGCAAGGTCGAGGACACGCAGGACGCCCGCATCACCGGATGGGCGCCGGCGCGCTATCTCAGCCCCAATAACCCGGCGTCGCCCCCTGAAGACAGCGCCGCGCCGGCGGCTGCGGCTGCCGCGCCTCAGCCACCTCCTCCCGAAGAGCCGCAGGCTGACATGGCGGCGCGCCTGGGCGGCGAGCCGGCCGATCCGCCTTCCGCGACCGAGATCGTCAGGACCGCCATGCTGGACGCCTACGGTCTCGCTTTCGTGACCTCGGCGAGCACCGAATCCGATGCCCCTGCCCCGGACGCGGCCGGCGGCATTCCCTGCGCGCGCCACATCGGCCAGCCGATGACCCGCTGCGCGGTGACTGTCGCGCGCAAGGATGGCGACAGCGATGTCACG
Source organism: Mesorhizobium sp. M2E.F.Ca.ET.219.01.1.1 (assembly GCF_004016445.2). Classification (GTDB taxonomy): domain Bacteria; phylum Pseudomonadota; class Alphaproteobacteria; order Rhizobiales; family Rhizobiaceae; genus Mesorhizobium. The sequence continues at coordinate 899,678 of NZ_SADT02000001.1, read as the reverse complement.
GTGACTTGGCCGGATGGCGGTGTGCGCATCATCACCTTCCATGGCGGCCAGCCGAGCAGCTCGGACTCGTCCGAAAAATTCCGCTTCACCCGCGAAGGCACGCTCAACATGATCCGGATCGGCGTTTCAGAGCGCTTCGAGATCACGGATGAGCTGGCGCTGGGGGAATAGCGGGCCAACCAATAACCCGCATTTTCGGGGTTACATCCCGCAAAACTCTTCCCTATAAGGCCCTCCTAGCCTGATACCAGAATCGCAAGCACAACCGGCCGGGTCCTCCCCCCGTCCCGGTTTTTCGTGCAAGCCGCTCGCCGAACGGATTTTTCGACTATGCCAAGACGCACCGACATCAAGTCGATCCTGATCATCGGGGCCGGCCCCATCGTCATCGGCCAGGCTTGCGAGTTCGACTATTCCGGCACCCAGGCCTGCAAGGCGCTGAAGGAAGAGGGTTTCCGCGTCATCCTGGTCAACTCCAATCCGGCCACCATCATGACCGATCCGGAGCTGGCCGACGCCACCTATATCGAGCCGATCACGCCCGAAGTGGTAGCCAAGATCATCGCCAAGGAGCGGCCGGACGCGCTGCTGCCCACCATGGGCGGCCAGACGGCGCTCAACACCGCGCTTTCGCTGCGCCGCATGGGCGTGCTCGACCGCTACAATGTCGAGATGATCGGCGCCGATGCGCATGCCATCGACAAGGCCGAGGACCGCGCGCTGTTCCGCCAGGCGATGAGCAAGATCGGGCTCGAGACGCCGCGCTCGATGCTGGCCAACGCCACCGACGTCAAGAACGCCGACCGCAAGACGCATGAGGCCGAGCGCGCCGCGCTGAAGGCCGAGAACCCGGAAAACCTCGACGCCGCGCTCGATGCGCTGGAAACCCGCTGGAACCTCGGCGAAGGCGACCGCAAGCAGCGCTATATCAGCCACGCCATGGCGATCGCCGCCCAGGCGCTCGACCATGTCGGCCTGCCGGCCATCATCCGCCCCTCCTTCACCATGGGCGGCACCGGCGGCGGCATCGCCTACAACCGCGCCGAATTCTACGACATCGTCCAGTCCGGCCTCGACGCCTCGCCCACCACCGAGGTGCTGATCGAGGAAAGCGTGCTCGGCTGGAAGGAATATGAGATGGAGGTCGTCCGCGACAAGGCGGACAACTGCATCATCATCTGCTCGATCGAGAACCTCGATCCGATGGGCGTGCACACGGGCGACTCGATCACCGTCGCGCCGGCGCTGACGCTGACCGACAAGGAATACCAGATGATGCGCAACGCCTCGATCGCGGTGCTGCGCGAGATCGGCGTCGAGACCGGCGGCTCCAACGTCCAGTTCGCCGTCAACCCGGCCGACGGCCGCCTGGTCGTCATCGAGATGAACCCGCGCGTCTCGCGCAGCTCCGCCTTGGCTTCGAAGGCCACCGGCTTCCCGATCGCCAAGGTCGCCGCCAAGCTTGCCGTCGGCTACACACTGGACGAGCTGGAGAACGACATCACCGGCGGCGCGACGCCGGCCTCCTTCGAGCCGACGATCGACTACGTGGTCACGAAAATCCCACGCTTTGCCTTCGAGAAATTCCCCGGCGCCGAGCCGGTGCTGACCACCGCCATGAAGTCGGTGGGCGAAGTGATGGCCATCGGCCGCACCTTCCAGGAATCGCTGCAGAAGGCCCTGCGCGGACTGGAAACCGGCCTGACCGGTCTCGATGAGATCGAGATCCCCGGCCTCGGCCATGGCAGCGCGCCCGCCAGCCACACCGACGACCGCAACGCGATCCGCGCCGCGCTCGGCACGCCGACGCCCGACCGGCTGCGCATGGTGGCGCAGGCGATCCGCATGGGCACTTCGCTGGAAGACGTGCACGCCATGTGCAAGATCGACCCGTGGTTCCTCGAGCAGATCGCCGGCATCATTGCCATGGAAGAACGCATCCGCGAGCACGGCCTGCCGCAGGATGCCGTCAACCTGCGCATGCTGAAGGCGATGGGCTTTTCCGACGCCCGCCTCGCCTCGCTGACGAAGGCCGATGCCGAAGCCGTCCAAAAGGCCCGCGAAAAGCTCGACGTTCATCCGGTCTACAAGCGCATCGACACCTGCGCCGCGGAGTTCGCCTCGCCGACCGCCTACATGTACTCGACCTATGAAGTGCCTTTCGTCGGCGAACCCGCCAACGAGGCGCGCGTGTCGGCGCGCAAGAAGGTCGTCATCCTCGGCGGCGGCCCGAACCGCATCGGCCAGGGTATCGAGTTCGACTATTGCTGCTGCCACGCCGCCTTCGCGCTGCGCGACGCCGGCTATGAAGCGATCATGGTCAACTGCAATCCGGAGACGGTCTCGACCGACTACGACACTTCCGACCGCCTCTATTTCGATCCGCTGACGGCGGAGGACGTGCTGGAGATCCTGCGCGCCGAGCAGGCCTCGGGCGAGCTGGTCGGCGTCATCGTCCAGTTCGGCGGCCAGACGCCGCTGAAGCTGGCCGATGCGCTGGAAAAGGCCGGCATCCCGATCCTCGGCACCTCGCCCGACATGATCGATCTCGCCGAGGACCGCGACCGCTTCCAGAAGCTGCTGCACAAGCTCAACCTCACCCAGCCGAAGAACGGCATCGCCTATTCGGTCGAGCAGGCCCGCCTCGTCGCCGGCGAGCTCGGCTTCCCGCTGGTGGTGCGCCCCTCCTATGTGCTCGGCGGCCGCGCCATGCAGATCATCCATGACGAAAGCATGCTGCAGACCTACCTGCTCGACACCGTGCCCGGCCTGGTGCCGGAGGACATCAAGCAGAAATACCCCAACGACAAGACCGGCCAGATCAACACGCTGCTCGGCAAGAACCCGCTTCTGTTCGACACTTATCTGAAGGGCGCCATCGAGGTCGATGTCGACTGCCTGTGCGACGGCAAGGAGACCTTCGTCTCCGGCATCCTGGAGCATATCGAGGAAGCCGGCATCCATTCTGGCGACAGCGCCTGCTCGCTGCCGACGCATTCGCTGCCGTCCGACCTCGTCGACGAGCTGGAGCGGCAGACGGCGGCACTCGCCCGCGCGCTCAACGTCGGCGGCCTGATGAACGTGCAATACGCTATTCAAGACGGCACGGTCTATGTGCTGGAAGTGAACCCCCGCGCGTCGCGCACCGTGCCCTTCGTCGCCAAGACCATCGGCCGTCCCATCGCCAAGATCGCAGCGCGCATCATGGCCGGCGAGACGCTGGAAAACGCCTTCGCCCATTACGGCGCCATGCCCGACCCGCGCAATCCCGGCCACATCGCGGTCAAGGAAGCCGTCTTCCCCTTCGCCCGCTTCCCCGGCGTCGATATCCTGCTCGGCCCGGAAATGCGCTCGACCGGCGAGGTCATGGGCCTCGACCGCGACTTTGCGCTGGCCTTCGCCAAGAGCCAGCTCGGCGCCAATGTCGACCTGCCCCGCTCCGGCACGCTGTTCGTCTCGGTGCGCGACGAGGACAAGAAGGGCATCCTGCCGGCGGTCAAACGCCTGGCCGGCCAAGGCTTCAAGGTGCTCGCCACCTCGGGCACCGCCCGCTTCCTCGCCGAGAACGGCGTGGTCGCCGAGAAGATCAACAAGGTGCTCGAAGGCCGCCCCCACATCGAAGACGCCATCCGCAACCGCCAGGTCCAGATCGTCTTCAACACGACAGACGGCCAGAAGGCGGTGTCGGACTCGAAGTCGCTAAGGCGTGCGACGCTGATGCAGAAGGTGCCGTATTACACGACGCTTTCAGGCGCGGCGGCCGTGGCCGAGGCGATTGCGGCGTTGAGGGCGGGGAATTTGGAGGTACGGCCGCTGCAGGAGTATTTTGGGTGAGCGAATCATCTTGGGTGGGAGATCTGCTTTGAAGAGGAAGATCGTCGATACACTTATTATTGACCTCGACAACACTATCTATGACTGGTTCGCGATCTGGTATTCGTCGTTTAATCCCATATACGAAGAAATAATCAGGACAAGCGGCAAGAGCGTCGAGGATGTTCAGAAGTCAATCAGAGACGTACATCAACGGCGACGAACATCTGAATACACATTTTTAATTGAGGAAATCGACGCACTGCAAGAACAAAGGCAGAGCGGTGATATAAGAAAGAAATTTGAAGAATCTATACGAGCATCTCAACAGGCCAGAGATAAAAATCTCAAGCTATACCCAGGTGTTTTTAGGAGTCTGTGAGCTATTAAAAACTCCGGAACAAAGATAGTAGCTTATACAGAGTCTATGGCCTTCTACTCGGCATACAGGCTAAAACGAGTTGGCCTTGACGGCGTCATCGACGTACTTTTTAATCCCCAAGATCATGATATTCCAGTTGGAGTTTCCATAGAGAAGCTCAGAAGCTTGCCTGACGATTTTTATGATTTACAAGTAACGGAGGCTAGGCATACGCCAATTGGAGAGCTTAAGCCGAATCCTCGCGTCCTACTTGATATAATCAGGTCAGTCGGATCGCAGCCAGATAGATGCGCATACGTGGGTGATAGCATCTACAAAGATGTGGCAATGGCAAGAGACGCCCGGATATTTGATATTCATGCAAAGTATGGGGAAAGTCAGCGCCTGCCTGAATATGACCTTTTGAGGAGCGTATCTCACTGGACTCAACACGATGTCGAACGGGAACGCGCAATCGTCCAACAAGGCGCCGATTTCAAGCCAACAGCTATCTTAAATGAAAGCTTCTCTGAAATTTTTGCTCACTGCGACTTCGTCTCGTTTTCCGACGCTGAGCAGAATACGGTTTTATCTCGCAAAGACGAGCTGAACTTAGCGGTAGACGCATGGAAGAAAACCGTGGACGTTCAACAGCATTTCAACGATCTTGAAATGAGAGTTAGAAACTTTGCCATTACGGTAGTCGGCGCACTTATCGCTTCGATGAGCTTCACATATCAGCTCGGCTTAACGAGCGAGATATGGGGGATTGTCTTTCCTGCGGGAACGGTACTTGTGGCCGCAGCCATCTGTGCTTGGGCCGGGTTCTACTTCATGGATCGATATTGGTACCATGTGCTCTTGAAGGGGGCTGTGAACCACGCGGCTGAAATTGAAAGACTCTATGGTGACGATGTGCCATCGATAAAGCTCGGATCAACAGTATCCGAGGTAAGCCGAGGGGTTGAACTGTTTGGCTTTAAGGTAAACTCCACACGCAGATTGCAAATATTCTACTACGGAGGATTTGCAATTCTCGTTTGTGTTTTGGTCGCTTTGTTCTTCGCTAAGGCAGAGAAGAAGGGCATTCAGACACAGCGGATCGAACTGCAGAGCCCTTTGGCAGTTGAAATATTGCCGCCTTCTAAAAACACGCCGTAGCGGTCGCTAGCTCTGAGCGGTGTTTCGCTGGCAACCGACCGGCATCAGTTCAAGCACTAAGCGCTGGTCATCACGCCACCGCCACACACTCAATCTCGATATCAAACTCCATCGGCCAAGACGCCACGGGCACGAAACTCCGCGCCGGCGGGTTGGTGGCGAAATACCTCGCATAGACCCGGTTGATGGCGTTGTAGAAGCCGGAATTGACGGCATAGATGCGCACCATCACCACCTTGTCCAGCGAGGTGCCGGCCGCTTCCAGGCAGTGTTTCAGCGCCTTCAGCGACGCCTCGGTCTGGGTCTCGATGTCGCCGCGCACCATCTCGCCGGTCACCATGTCCACCGGCGGCGTCGCCGAAATGAACACGAAGCCGTTGGCCCGCACCGCCGTCGAGCACGGCAGGCCGAGCGCGCGCACCTTTGCCGACATCACCGGCACTTCGATGACTTCCTTGTCCATGGGGGTCCTCCCTGATTGGCAAAGGGAGCTTATCGCGGCGGCGAGGGAACGCCAGGGGCTTCCCTTCCCCCCTTGTGCAGGGCTGTTCGGCATTTTGCCAGGGCTGGTGGAAAACGCGCAACGTAGCGTTCCTTCGCCCCCCTCTCTGTCCTGCCGGACATCTCCCCTCAAGGGGGGAGATCAGCCGTCACGCCGGCTTTCGCCAATCTCCAACGTTGCAGGAAAGGCGAGGCGCCGAAGCTGCCAATCTCCCCCCTTGAGGGGGAGATGTCCGGCAGGACAGAGAGGGGGGCCTCGCGCCGGCGCAGGCCGATTAGCTTCCCCCAAAACCTTCACTGATGCGCGACCGCCAGGTCCTTCACATGCTTCTCATGCATCTTGAGCACCGGCAGCGTCTTCTTGGCGAATTCCTTCATCGCCGGGTCGTCGCCGGAATTGGCGTAGGTGGAAAACAGCGCCACGGCATCCCTGTGCGCGTCGCTCTGCATCTTGATGTATTTGGCGTCGAAATCCTTGCCGCTGGCAGCCTTCAATTCGTCGAGCATCTGCTGCTCCTTCGGCTGCAGCGCCGGGCCGGCGGGCTTGGTCGACGCGGTGGTCTGGCCCTGGCTGAGCGCCTCCTTGAAGTCGTCGCCGGCCTTGGTGTGATCCTTGATCATATCGGCGGCGAAAGCCTTGACGTCGGCCGACGCCGACTTCTCCTGCGCCAGCCTGCTCGACTCGATCTCGAACATGTTGGCATTCGGCACCGTTGTGACGAAGGTCTGGGTGTCGACCTTGTTGTCGGTCACCATCGGTCCCACGGCATCCGTATTGGTGTCGTTCGATTGGGCGAACGCGGCGGGCGCGCCGGCAAGAAGCGCGACGGCGACCAGGGGCAGCAGCGTTTTCATCTCGATCTCCGATCCGAATAGCCCCTCCGCCCTCCCCAACGCGGCACCGGCCACGGGGTTGCCTAAAGCTTGCTTGAAAGGGAACGCGGGCGGCCGACCGCCCGCATCGCCATCAGTGGCAGTGTGCGCTGGCGGGCTGCCCGGCATATTGCAGTTGCTCGTCCCAGTCCGGCCGGCCCTCGGGCGTGAAATCCATCAGGTTCCACAGGATCTCGCAGGTGCCGATCGCGCGGGGGTCTTGCCCAGGCTCGGACGGCGCGAAGCCAAGCTCCGACGACCAGAAATGGCGGATGCCGTCGGCATCGCGGTGGAACACCGAGAGCAGCGGAAGCTGCGCGCCCTCAGCGTCTTCCGCATTGTAGTCGCGCTTGAAATTGTTGCCGGCTGACGAGACGAGCCGCATGTTTTTCCAGCCGCGGTCGCGGGCGAGCGCGGTCAGATTGTCGAGCCCGGTTTTCGCCACCACCGCGAAGTTGAAGCCTGCCGCTTCGAGATGACCGATCGCGCCGTCGAACTGGTCGAGCAGCGCGGTGCAGGACGGGCATGGCTGGTCCTGCCGGGCAAGTTTTGCCGTCTCGCCGCTCGCCGCCACATCGCGCGTTTCCTGCGGATGGCGTGGGAACATCATCTGGTAGAGGATCAGCGTATCCTTGCCGGGCGCGAAGAGGTCCGGGAACTTGACTTTCGTCGCCCGGCCCCCAGCATCCAGCGCGTCAAAGACATAGTGCTGCGACACCAGCCCGCCCGGCGGCAGGGCGCGTCGCGCTTCGGCCACCGCCTCCATGGCGCGGCGCAGCTCGATTTCCTTGCGCAGCAGCTTTTCGCGGGCAGTGCGATATTTAGCGGATTCATTGGGAAAGGTGATCATGATCGTCTCCTTCGTGCCGGCGTCCCGGCGCGGGTTGCTCTACGACCCAAGGACGCGCCGCCCGGACGCGTTCCGACATTTTTTCATCACCGGAACCTGCCCCGCTTTGCGGCATTCTTTTGCGTGGCTAAAACCGTTCGGAATACCGGGGGAGAAAAAATGACCGACAGCGACGAGATCGACCTGCGCTGCCCACAGGTCGTCGCCGACAACGCCGCCAAGGGCCTCAGGCTGCGCCAGCAGTTCGGCCGCGGCGGCACCGAGATTGGTGTCGCCCGCGCCACCGAGCTCAAGAACCGCCGGAACCTGTCGCCCTCCACCATCCGGCGCATGGTCAGCTATTTCGCTCGCCACGAGGTCGACAAGAAGGGCAGGAACTACGGCAACGAGGACAATCCAACGGCCGGCTATATCGCCTGGCTGTTGTGGGGCGGCGATGAAGGGCGCGCCTGGGCGCTCGAGATGAAGAAGAAGGTCGGCAACGCGCCCGACATCTGAGAGCAATTCCAGGAAAAGTGTGCAGCGGTTTTCCGTCCGGAATTGCGTCAGGCAAATAGCCTCACCCCTTCACCCCGCCGGCGGTGAGGCCGGAGACGATGCGGCGCTGGAAGATCAGCACCAGCGCCACCAGCGGCACGGTGACGATCACCGAGGCGGCCATGATGTTGCCCCAGGGGATCTCGAACTGCGAGTTGCCGGACAGAAGCGCGATCGCCACCGGCACGGTGCGCTGTGTGTTGGTGGAGGTGAAGGTGAGCGCGAAGAGGAACTCGTTCCAGGCGCTGATGAAGGCGAGCAGGCCCGTGGTGGCGAGCGCCGGCCACATCAGCGGCAGGAAGATGCGCGTCAGGATGGTCCACGGCCCGGCGCCGTCGAGGATCGCCGCCTCCTCGACCTCGACCGGCAGGTCGCGCACGAAAGTGGTGAGCACCCAGACCGTGAACGGCAGCGTGAAGATCATATAGGACAGGATGAGCGCCAAGAGCGAATTGTAGAGATGCAGCGCCCGGACGATCTCGAACAGCCCGGCCAGTGCCGCCACCTGCGGAAACATCGACACCGACAGGATGGCGAGCATCAGCGCCGCGCGCCCGCGGAAACGGATGCGTGCCAGCGCATAGGCCGCGGTGACCCCGAGCAGCAGCGAGATCGCGACGACCGCGCCGGAAACGACGAGCGAGTTGACGAGATTGCGCAGGAAGGGCCCTTCGGTCAGCACATTGCGGTAATTGGCAAGGCTGAACGATCGCGGCCAAAGGCCCGCCTGGAACAATTCGGTGCCCGATTTCAGGCTTGTGACGATGGCGTAATAGAACGGAAACACCGCGACGAAGACGATCGCGAGAAGCAGCAGATAGAAGGCGGCGCGCCTCAGCATCTTCACCTCAGCGCCCTCCCTCGAAACTCAGCCGTCCAAGCCGGATATAGGCGATGGTGAGCAGGCCGATGATCAGGAAAAGCAGCGTCGAGGCGGCCGAGCCATAGGCGAACTTGTCGAACTCGAACAGGTTCTCGCGCGTGAAGATCGACATCGACTTGGTCTGGACGTTGTTGGGCGTCAGCACATAGATCAGGTCGAAGATGCGCAGCGCGTCGAGCGCGCGAAAAATCACCGCCACCATCACCGCCGGGCGGATCAGCGGCAGGGTCACCCGCCAGAAGATCTGCCAGGGATTCGCGCCGTCGAGCTTCGCCACTTCGAGGATCTCGCGCGGCAACATTTGCAGCGCCGCGAGGATCAACAGCGCCATGAACGGCGTCGTCTTCCAGATATCGACAATCAGCACGGCGATCATCGCGGTGTCGGCGCTGGCGGTCCAGGCGATCTTGCTGTCGACCAGGCCGAGATTGAGCAGCACGACATTGATGATGCCGAACTGGTCGTTGAGCATCCACTGCCACATCTTGGCTGAGACGATGGTCGGGATCGCCCAGGGGATGAGGATCGCGGCTCGCACGATGCCGCGTCCCTTGAATTCGGCGTTGAGCGCCGCCGCGACAATCATGCCGAGCACCGTCTCGCAGGCCACCGAGATAACGGCGAAGCGCACCGTGTTCCACACCGCCCGCCACCAGACCGGATCGACGAGCAGCCCGTCATAGAGCAGCCGCCCGCTCGGCAGGCGCAGCACCGAGAAATAATTGTCGAAGCCGACCCATTGCCGTGCGTCGAGATCGGCCAGCGAAGCATCGGTGAAGCTGTAATAGACCGTGCGCAGGAACGGCCAGCCGGCGACGACGGCGAGCACGAAGAGCATCGGCGCCAGGAACAGCCAGGCCGTGCGCACGCGCCGGCGCGCCAGCGGCGATGGCCTTACGCTGGCCGCGCTCACCAGCCCTTGCCTTTCAGCCTGGTCAGCCGCGCCTCGAGATCGGCGAGATTGTCGGCGGCGGTGCCGTTCCCGGAGATCGTGTTGTGGACCGCGGTCCAGAACTGGCTCGAGGCCTCATTGTATTTGATCCTGGCGGTTGCCGAGGGGCGCGGCTGCGCGTTGAGGAATATCTCTTTCCAGCGCGGCACGATCGGCTGTTGCCTGGCGATGTCGGGGTCGTCATAGAGCGCCGCGATGGTCGGCAGGTTGGCCGTCTTCAGCGTCCGGTATTTCTGCATTTCGGGCGAGGCGATAAACTTGACCAGATCGATCGCCGCGTCGGGGTGCTTCGAATATTTGGAGACCGCAAGGTTCCAGCCGCCGAGCGTCGCGACCGGATGCCCGCCATCACCGGCCGGCAGCGGCGCCACGTCGAACTTGCCCTTGATCGGCGAATTCTCGCTGTTGCCGAGCGCATAGGCATAGGGCCAGTTGCGCATGAAGACGGCGTTGCCGGTTTGCCAGACGCCGCGCGACTCCTCCTCCTGATAGGCAAGCACGCCCGGCGGCGCGATCGTGCCGATCCAGCCCTTGACCATCTCGAGCGTTGCAGCGGCTTTGGGGTTGTTGATGGAGATGCCGCCGTCCGGCTCGATGATCCCGCCTCCGCCATTCGACATGATCCATTCGAGCGCGTTGCAGGTCAGCCCTTCATAGGCGTTGCCCTGGAACACATAGCCCCAGAGGTCCTTGTTGCCGGCCGCCCGCTCCCTATCCATGACGCGCTTCGCGGTGTCCTGCAATTCCTGCCAGGTGGACGGTACCTTGAAGCCATATTTGTCGAGCAGATCCTTGCGGTAGTAGAGCGCCGGCGCGTCGGTGAAGATCGGCAGCGCGACCAGCCTGCCGTCGACGGTCTGCGACCGGATGATCGACGGGAAATGCTCGCCCGCCACATCCCTGGTCGCCTCAGTCAGGTCGACCAGTTGGCTGGCCAGTTGCGGCGCCCAGATGACGTCGGTCTGGTAGACGTCGATGTCGCTGCTGCCGGCGGCAAGCCACAGCCTGTATTGGCCGAACTGGTCGGTGGTCGAGGGCGGGATGACGACGATGCCGACCTTGTTGCCGCTCTTTTTCTCATAGAGGTCGAGGATCTCGCGCAGCACCTTGATGCCGTTGCCGGTGTCGCCCGACACGATCGAGAGCTCGACAGCCCGCGCTTGAGCAGTGGCCAGCAAGATGGTGGCAGCCAACGCTAGGAACGCGGGAACAAATTTCACGGGATTGCGGGCCTCCCTCAGCGGCCGGCGGCGCCATCTCGGCGTCGCGGCTCATCAAGGCCCCTGCGATGAATGCACGATGGCGCGTAGGGTTCCATGCGACGGTGCGGCGCCGGTTCAGGCCGACAGGTCGGTGAAGCCGCCTCGGTCGGCTCGACCGCGTCGGCGGCCTGCTTCCTTCACCCGCTTTCACGAAAGCGGACGGGCTCCGAAACCCCCGCCCCGGAGCCCGTCTGGGAGTGGCTGACGCATGCCGGCACAGCCGCCTCCGACGCCTTGCCCGCGTCGATCCGCCGATCGGCCGCCCGGCACGACGACGCATTAGCATGCCCTAACGTCAGCCTATGTGAAGGAGTTCACAATGCGTGCGCGCAGGTGGTTGCAACACAGCGCCGGGAGCCCGATCCAGTCCGCCGCGCTTTGCCCGTCAGCCTTCCCAGCCGACCGAGATCATGCCGAGCCGCTCGTAGAGCCTGAAGGCCGCGGTGTTCTTCACCGTGTGGGTCTTGAGATCGACATGGGCCGCGCCCCGCTCGCGAAAAGTCAGGAACACGTGCCGCATCAGCGCCTCGCCGATGCCCTGCCTTCTGGATTCCGGATGGACGGCGAGATCCTTGACGAAACCGGATGTCCAGCACAGCGCCGCGCCCGCAAGCAGGCCCTTGCCGTCGATGACGAGGAAACAGAGAGCGGGATCGAACTCGGCGTCGCCGGCAATGCGCGGCCACCAGTCGTCGAACGGCCCGTCGGCGCCGTCGTCGAACACCTCTTCCAGCAGCGCGTGCAAAGCCTGCGCATCACGATGTTCGAAAGCGCGCATGACGAAGCCTTCCGGCCAATGCGGCGCGGCGAGCGTATCGTCGAGCAGCTTGCGCAGGCGGATGTCGTTGGGAGCCGACGGACGAGGCGTCGTGTTCTCATGCATGGCGCTGTCTCGAAACGCCGCGCGGACCGTTCCGCTCAGGCGTCGGGTGGCAAGCGATGCCGCTTGCGGTCGGCGCCAAGTCCCGTCGCCTCGAGCAGGCCCTTGCGCTTGGCGTCGTAGTAATAGCCGGTCTGGTAGAGCGTATCGGCCCGCTTGGCGTTGCCGCCCGAGACCAGCCAGGCGCCACGCAGATATTTCACGGCATATTTGAGATTGGTCTCGGCGTCGAACAGGCCGGTCGCCGGGCCGTCATAGCCCATGCCGCGCGCCGTCGCGTGCTTGATCTGCATCAGTCCCCAATGGCCGTGATTATACGCTTTCGGGTTGAAGGTGCTCTCGCGGTTGACGACATGGCGCACCAGCTCGACCGGCACTTCGTAGAGCGCCGAATATTTCTCGATCAGCCGCTCGATCTCGCCGCGCGGGCCGCTGGCATGCTGCTCGGGCTGGCCGGGTGCCGCCAGCAAAGCGGGGTTGTCCGGCGCCACGTAAGCAACCTGCTGGACGCCCGGCATCGGGGCGATTTTCGCCGACTGGCCGGTGACCGGCATGGCGACGCCCGCGGTCGTATAGACCGCCGCTTGCTTGATGGATCCTGCCTGTTTGATGGATCCTGGGCCGGTCGGCGAGCCGCCGGCCGTCAGCACCGGCGGCGGCGGAAACTGGCCGGCCATCGGCGTCGCCCCGGCGAAAGCCGCGGGCTGAGCCAGCGCCGCCCCGGGCTGGACAGGCGGCGGCAAAAGCGCGCCTTGCGTCGCCAGCGCGCCTTGCGTCGCAAGCGCGCTTTGTGTCGCCGGCGCGCCGGGCGTGGTCGCCATGGCGACGACGTCGCCGGTAAGCGCGGCGGTCTGCACCTGCGCGAGGCCGGAAGGCTCCGGCAACACGGCCACCGTTTCGGGCAGCGCGACCGTCGGCGCGTCGTCGGCCACGACAGGCGTCGAGGCTTCGGCAAGCGCGGGCGCGGCCTTCATCTGCGAGGTCGAGGTGCAACCGCTGAGACCGGCTGCTGCAACGAGCACGCCGATCGCGGTGATTATGATTTTAGCTGGCAAGCCGTGAGGGTCCGGTTTGTCTGTTGTTAAGGAGTCCTTACACCAGCGATTCACACCCCGCAATCGGGGCCATCAGGCGGTTTTCGGGTGGCGGGAACAGGGCAAAAATGCCATATTGTTCTGGATATGTACTCGTTTTTCGCGGTTTTGCGGAAGGAAAACGCCATGAAACCCACATCTGAGATCACGGCCGGCCACGCAGTGTTAGAAACAGTGATCGGCTTCATGGGCATCGCCTGGAACGAGAAGGGCCTGATCAGGCTCTGCCTGCCCGAACGCAGCCGCGAGGCGGTCGAGCGCCGGCTGTTTCGCCACGCCGGTGTTTCGACCTCGACCGACCAGCCGCAATGGGTGGTCGAACTGATCGCCTCGATCAAGGCCTATGCGGCCGGCGAGGACGTCGATTTCTCCGACGTGCCGGTCGATCTCGACGGCGTCGACGATTTTCGCCTCGCCATCTACGATGCCGCGCGCAAGCTCGGCTTCGGCCAGACCACCACCTATGGCGAGCTGGCCAAGCGCGCCGGCCATGCCGGGCTCGCCCGCGAGACGGGTGCTGCCCTTGGCGCCAACCCGGTGCCACTGGTCATCCCCTGCCACCGCATCCTGGCGGCCGGCGGCAAGATCGGCGGCTTCTCCGCGCCAGGCGGCTCCGCCACCAAGGAAAAGATGCTGGCCATGGAAGGCGTTCGCGTCGGCCCGCCGCCGGCCGCGCAGGCTTCGTTCGGGTTCTGAGATCTCGCCGGATTATCAGTGGCGATGGGGGAAAAATCGCCGCCGGAAATGGTCGAAGTCCGGCCGCTTGCAGACATAGACCATGCAGGACCTAGTGTCGGCGCTCGGCACATAGGCGCGCGCCCTCACCTCGCCCGCGTTGCAGAAGCGCTCGTCGCGCACATAGCGGTCATAGAGCGGCAGCCCTGGCACGCGCGTCGACTGGTAGCGCAGGATGACCGCGCCCTGCCTTGCGATCGTCGCCTGCACCCGGTCGCAGCTCATGCGCGTCGGATCGTAGCGCGACGCCGCCTGCGCCTCGGCGGCCAGATGCAGGAAGCAGGCGGCAAGCAGAATGGTCTTCATGGTTGCTCTCCCTGGAACGGCAAGCATCTCATCTCTCCACAACGTGGGACCGGTGTCAAAACTTCCGTGCGCCGCTTCCAAAGCCCGAGACTGCACGCCGGCAGCGCGCAAGCGAACGTCTTGTTTTCTTGCAAAAACTATCCTATATCCGAGGCATTGAATTTGGCCGATCGATCGGGCCGCGATCTTCGCGTTTGCTGACGTCTATCTCCAAAATTTCGATACCGCCGGCCGGACGTTGGTCCGGTCAAACAAAAGCAAATGTGAAGGACTTTCTATATGGCAACTGGTACGGTCAAGTGGTTCAACGCCACCAAGGGCTACGGCTTCATCCAGCCTGACAACGGCGGCGCGGACGTTTTCGTCCACATCTCCGCCGTCGAGCGCGCTGGCATGACGAGCCTGGCTGAAGGCCAGAAGATCAACTTCGAGATCGAGCAGGACCGCCGCACCGGCAAGTCCGCTGCTGGGTCTCTGAGCAAGGCAGCCTGATTTGGCTTAAGCATTTTTGCGGCAAAGCATAGCGCTTAGTGCTGCGAAGGTGCGATTGAGTAAAGGCGCGCGCCGGACGAAGGTTCGGGGCGCGCGGCAAGTCACGGATGTACTGACGGTCGCGCGATAAGCGCGCCGGAGCGGAAAGACCGACAAGCTGGAACAGCAGATAGCTGCCAGCCCGGGCCGGACGCTCCCAATCAGGCTACCGGCACAGGAAGGCGGGCATTGCCCGCCTTTTTTGTTGCCTGGATTTTGGCGATTGGCGTCCTTCTCCCCGTTCACGGGGAGAAGTGCCCGGCAGGGCGATGAGGGGCAGCGCCAACGCTTCAGGACTGTCATTTTGCCCAACCAGGAAAGGCTGGCGCAGGACGCAGTCCGCCTAGGCCTTCGCCGACCGCCAGCGTCAGTCAGGCGCCCACTCTATCGGCACATGCCCCTTGTCCGCCTCGACCCGTTTCAGCCACGCGGCGACCGCCGGATAGGCGTCGAGCTGGAAGCCGCCCTTCTCGGCGGTGTGTGTGTAGGCATACAGCGCGATGTCGGCGACGCTGTAGGAATTGCCCGCGAAGAATGCGTTCTGCTCCAGATGCTGGTTCATCACGCCCAGCGCCTTGTTACCGCGTTCCAGCGTTTGCGCCAGCCGTTCCGGCGTGGCGTCCTTCGCCCGTTCCGGAAAAGTCAAAAGCGCCTTGCGCACCGCGATATAGGGCTCGTGGCTGTATTGTTCGAAGAACAGCCATTGGTAAGCCAGCGCGCGTTCGTATTTGTCGGCAGGCAGGAAGCGCGTGCCCTGAGCAAGATAAAGCAGGATGGCGTTGCTCTCGGCGATGCGCCTGCCGTCGTCGAGCTCCAGCATCGGCACCATCGCGTTCGGATTCTTGGCGACGTAGTCGGGCTTGCGCGTCTCGCCGGTATGCGAGCTCACCTCGACCCGGGTGAAGGGGATGCCGAGCTTGGCCATCAACAGCCGCGGTTTGTAGCAATTGCCGCTGTCGGCCATGTCGTAAAGGATCATGCCTCTTGCCCTCTCGAGTTTCCTGGGAACGCTCTAACCCGCGCGGCCAAGCCCCATCCAGTGATTTGTTTTTGCGAAAAACCATCAGCGATGCTGATGTGTCTTTCGGATCCAGCATCAGCGTTGCTGGTGCAGCGGCACAACCTTGTCGCCGGCGTCGAGCAGGGCGTCGACGGAAAGCGGCTCTTCCTTGAAGATCGTGCCTGCGAGCGCCGGGCGGGCGAGATGGAAACCTTGCAGCAGGTCGGCGCCGCCCTCGAGCGCGACGCGCAAGTGCTGGGCATTCTCTATGCCCTCGACCAGCACTTTGGCGCCGCGCTCCTGCAGCATGCCCACCAATGGCCGGAAGAAGCGCTCGGCGGCGGCGTGGCGGCAGAGCGCGCCGAACCAGGCGCCGTCGATCTTGACGATGTCGGGCGCGAGCAGATTGATGCGCGCCTCGGTGGAATGTCCGGTGCCGAAATCGTCGATGGCGATGCGGATGCCGTCGCGCCGCATTTCGCGCACCAGGCTGGCAAGAACCTGATCGTCGGCCGCTTGTTCGGTGATCTCGCAGACCAGCAGGCCCGGCTCCAGCTCGAAATCGCCGAGATGCCTGGTCATGAGCCGGATTTCGGCCAGCGCCCGCCCGAGATGATCGTTGATCATCGGATTGTAGTTGAAGAACAGCGTGAGCCCCTCGAGGCCGATGTTGCGGTAATTGCCGAGATGCAGCATCCGGCACATCGTTTCGACAAACAGCCGGTCGGATGCGGGAACGCCCCCGAAGAAGATCGATGGAGCCACCGGCTCGGCGATGCGGCGCGGCTCGATCAGCCCCTCGACGGCGACCGGCCTGAGCACCCTGTCCTGCGGGGCGAAAATCGGCTGATAGGCGCTCCACAGCCGGAATTCGCCATAGATGCCGAACTGAAGTCCGATCTCGTCGGCGAAGATCGCCTTGGCGACGTTGCGCCGCCTCTCATGCCTTTCGTTCATGGCGCGACCTTGCGCCCGAATACCCTTGCCGGCCGCGACCGCGTCGCCGGAGCCGTAGGGCTTGCGGCAGCCGATACCGTGCTCTCGGCTGGAGGCTGCACGAAGACGCGAAAGCTGGTGGGAGCAAGTTCGGGCCGAGCAAGCACATAGCCTTGCACCATGGAAGCGCCGGCTTTCTCGGCAAGCTCCAGTTGCCAGCCTTCCTCGAGACCTTCAAAGACGGTGTGGATACCCTGGGTTTCGAAGCCGTTCACCATGGCCGTCAGCAACGCGAAGCCGGCGCCGGACTCCATCAGATGCGTGATCCACTGCGCATCGAACTTGACGATGTCGGGCTTGAGTTCCTTGATCCGGTGGATGTCGGACTCATCGGCGCCATAGTCGTCCACAGCGATGCGGAAGCCATTGGCCCTCAGCGCCTCGACAAAATCATAGAGCGCTTCCTGCGAGGCCGACTTCTGCTCGGTAACCTCGCAAACGATGCGGCGCGGATCGATACCGGCTTCGTGCAGCACCAGCCGCATATCGCGCAATGCCTTGTCGGCAATGCCGCGATCGGTGAAGACGGACGGGTCGAAATTGATAAAGATGGACGCCTCCTGCGGCAGGCAGGCACCGGCGTTCAGAAGATGCAGCGTGCGCGTCAGCGCCTCGATGTGCAGCCGGTCGGCCGCCGGGCAGGTGCCGAAGAACGCCGCCGGCGACTGCGGCTCGCCGTCGCGGAACGGCCGGATCAGCCCCTCGAAGGCGGCGACCGAAAGCTTGCCCTCCTTGAAGGCGAAGATCGGCTGAAACGCGCTTTGTAGCGTATAGATGCCCCAGACACCGGTCGAGGTGCCGTCATCATGACGGATGATGTGGGCAAGCCCGATGCTGCGCGACAAGGTTTCTCGCTCCGCGAATTGGCGCAATCCGATCTGCGATCCTGCCAGCCAAGGGTTTACCGGCCGTTGATGAATTTAGCGTTGCCGCTCACGCAGGCGGACTTTGGTCACGCCTCCTTGACCTCTGGCTCATCGCACAATGCTTGCGCTCCGCGCCATGATGCGACATGAGAGGCGCCGCGGCCGCTCCTGGCCGCCTTTCCTAGGAGACTTCTTGTCATGGCCTTTCTCGCCGACGCCCTTTCCCGCGTTAAGCCTTCCGCGACCATCGCGGTGACGCAGAAAGCGCGCGAGCTGAAAAATGCCGGCCGTGACGTGATAGGCCTCGGTGCCGGCGAGCCGGACTTCGATACGCCCGACAACATCAAGAACGCGGCGATCGAGGCGATCCGCCGTGGCGAGACCAAGTACCCGCCGGTGTCGGGCATCGTGCCGCTGCGCGAGGCGATCGCAAAGAAATTCAAGCGCGAAAACAATCTCGACTACCGGCCCGAGCAGACCATCGTCGGCACCGGCGGCAAGCAGATCCTGTTCAACGCCTTCATGGCAACGCTGAACCCCGGCGACGAGGTCATCATCCCCCGCCCCTACTGGGTGAGCTACCCCGAAATGGTGGCGATCTGCGGCGGCACGTCAGTCTTCGCCGACACCTCGATCGACAACGGCTTCAAGCTAACGGCGGAGGTGCTCGAAAAGGCGATCACGCCGAAGACCAAATGGCTGCTGATGAACTCGCCGTCGAACCCGTCGGGCGCCGCCTACACGGAGGCCGAGCTCAGGGCGCTGGCCGATGTTCTGCTCAAGCATCCGCATGTCTGGACGCTGACCGACGACATGTATGAGCATCTGACCTATGGCGACTTCGTCTTCAAGACCATCGCCGAGGTCGAGCCGAACCTCTACGAGCGCACGCTGACGATGAACGGCGTGTCGAAAGCCTATGCCATGACCGGCTGGCGCATCGGCTATGCCGCCGGCCCTGTGCCGCTGATCAAGGCGATGGACATGATCCAGGGCCAGCAGACCTCGGGCGCCTGCACCATCGCGCAATGGGCATCCGTCGAGGCGCTCAACGGCCCGCAGGACTTTATCGCCAGGAACAAGGCGATCTTTCAAGGGAGGCGCGACCTCGTCGTCTCGATGCTCAACCAGGCGCGCGGCATCTCCTGCCCCTCGCCCGAAGGCGCCTTCTACGTCTACCCGTCCTGCGCCGAGCTGATCGGCAAGAAGACCAAGGCCGGCAAGGTGATCGACACCGACGAAGCCTTCTGCTCGGAACTGCTCGATGCCGAAGGTGTGGCGGTGGTGTTCGGCTCGGCCTTCGGCCTCGGTCCGAATTTCCGCATCTCCTATGCCACGTCGGAAACCTTGCTCGAGGAAGCCTGCACGCGCATCCAGCGCTTCACCGCGTCGTTGACTTGAACGGCGCAGGAAGCACCGAACGCGAAGAACCCGGCGTCACGCCGGGTTTTTTGTCGGGTTCGTCCTAACCGCCATATTGCTCGTCGGAAACCTGCTCGAGCCAATCGGCGTGGACGCCGTCCATCGCCTCCTGCATGGCGATATGGGTCATGGCGGTTTTCGCTCCGGCGCCGTGCCAGTGTTTCTCGCCCGGCGCGAAGGAGATGACGTCTCCTGCCCTGATCGTCTGGGTCGGCTCGCCCCAGGTCTGGGCAAGTCCGGCGCCGGCCGTGACATAGAGTGTCTGCCCGAGCGGATGCGTGTGCCAGTAAGTGCGCGCGCCGGGCTCGAAACTGACCAGCGTCGCCCTCAGCCGCGCCGGCGCTTCTTTCTCGATGATCGGCGTCTGCAGCACCCGTCCGGTGAAATAAGTCCCCGGCGCGATGATCGTCGGCACACTGCCGCACGCAATGATCTTCATCTGGCAATCCTTCCGTTGGGCAACCCTGCCTTGTCTCGGCTACCACCCCAGCCGCGGCCAGAACAGGCCGGCTCGACCGCGATAGGCCTGGTAATCGCCCGCCAACAGCGTACGCGAAAATTTCTTTTCTTCGCCCAGCGCCGCAACCACATAGAGGACGGTGATCCCGGCGACCGGTACCACCGCCCAGATCGACCAGGTCGCGATCCCCCATCCAATCCAGAAGATGATGTATGACGAGTAGAAAGGGTGGCGGATATAGCGGTAGGGACCATCGGTCAGCAGGCTGTGCGGATTATCGGGCGCGAAGGCGAAATGCAGCCGCGCCCTCCGCGACGTGACGATCGCCCACCAGAAGAGGACAGAGCTTGCCAGTTCGACGGCGAGCCCGGCGAGTTTTGCCGGAACCGGCTGCGATTGGATCCACAGGATGGCGAGAAAGAAAAGCGCCGTGGCAATCACCACTGCCGAAATCGCCATGGCGCCTGGAGACATGCCCTGCAATTGAAAATGCGCCCGCATCGACCAGACATATTGGCCAATGGTCGCGATGCTGCATATCGAGACGAGAAGATCGAGCAATGGTTCCATCATAGGGGGTTTCCGCAGGTGCTTGCCATCCAGCCGGTAGCCACACCGGCCGTTCATTTCCAGGAACCCTCTCTTAACCACATGCTTAAAGAAGATATAGAGCCCCGGATGCGATGTTGGCCACCAGCCAAATCCGAGGATTTAATACAGCATGAGCGTCACTGACCGCACGATCCGCACGCCGCAGGCCGAGTTGCGCCTCAGCCAGTCCTCTGGTTCCGGCATGCCCATCGTCATGATCCACGGCTCGGGGAGTTCGCGCGCGGTCTTTGCGCGTCAGTTCGACAGTCCGCTCGCCGATGCCCACCGGCTGATCGCTTTCGACCTTCCCGGCCATGGCGACTCCTCCGATGCTCGCGACCCGGCCGCAACCTATACGATCACCGGCCTCGCCCAGACCACAGCCCGC
Organism: Mesorhizobium sp. M2E.F.Ca.ET.219.01.1.1; assembly: GCF_004016445.2. Classification (GTDB taxonomy): domain Bacteria; phylum Pseudomonadota; class Alphaproteobacteria; order Rhizobiales; family Rhizobiaceae; genus Mesorhizobium. Next base: position 879,216 of record NZ_SADT02000001.1, on the reverse strand, counting down.
CTTCTCGATGCCCTGAACATCGGCCACGCCATCATCTTTGGCTGGTCGCTTGGCGGCCATGTAGCGATTGAACTTGCCAGCTTCCATCACGCGGTGAGCGGTCTTGTGTTGACCGGGGCGCCGCCGGTGTCGAGGGGACCGCTCGGCATGTTGCGTGGCTTTCATGCCAACTGGGACATGCTGCTCACCTCCAAGAAGGTTTACTCCGAACGCGACATCGAGCGCTTTGAGGCGTTTTGCTTCGGCGACAGCGCAAGTCCGTCTTTCCGCGAAGCCATAAGGCGCACCGACGGCAGGCTGCGCTCGGGCGTGGCGTTCGGCATGTTTGCCGGCAAGGGCGCCGACCAGAAGCAGGTGGTTGAGAATGCTCCGTTCCCGGTCGCGGTGATCAATGGAGAGCATGACCCGCTCGTGCGCCTGAGCTACTTCGAGACACTGGCCTACGCCTCGCTGTGGGAACGGTGCCATGTCATATCCGGCGCCGGCCATGCGCCATTCTGGGAAAAGCCGGACCTGTTCAATCCGCTGCTGTCACGCTTTGCCGAGACGGTAGTGAAGCAAGGCGCAGCCAGGCCGGTACGCCGAACCGAGGCCGGCTGAGCCTTTATTGACATCCTCAGGTTCTGGCTTCTCAACCACCACATCATCAATGGGTGGCGCCGACGGCCCAATTGGGGGGCGCCAGCTTGGCTTCTAGCGGCTGACGAACAGGAAATCGTGGCCTGACAAACCCAAGCCGGCGAACATCCTATTTTTCTTGCCCTCCCGGCGAACCCGTGTGACGATGGCCTTGGGAAGGGGTGGATAAACCCCGCTCGCGACGGCCGAACAGGCCGGCCGCCGCTCTGCACAGGGTGCGATCGGACGCAAAAATCGGTTTCCACTTTTGCTCATCGCTCTCTTGGGAAACGCCTGAGTGGAGGTCAGCCATGGGTACTCGCGCCGGAGGACGACGCACGGGACCGAAATGCATCGCCATAGTCGGTCCCTTTGCAAGCGGTAAGACGACACTTCTCGAAGCGATCCTCGCCCGCACGGGCGCCATTCCCCGCCAGTCACCCGTTTCATCGGGCAACACCGTTTCCGATCATTCGCCCGAGGCCCGCGCCCACGCCATGAGCGTCGAGGCGACCTTCGCCACCACCGATTTCATGGGCGAGCAGATCACCTTCGTCGATTGCCCCGGCTCCATCGAATTCGCCTTCGAGGCCGAGCCCGTGCTTGCCGCTTGCGACCTTGCGGTCGTCGTGGCCGAGGCCGACGAGAAGAAGATCCCGGCGCTGCAGCTGATCATGCGCAAGCTCGACGATCTCGCCATTCCGCGCATCCTGTTCCTGAATAAGGTCGACAAGGCGATTGCGGGCGTGCGCGAGACGCTGAAGATGCTGCAGCCGGCAAGTTCGGTACCGTTGCTCTTACGCCAGATCCCGGTGCGCAAGGACGGCATCGTCATCGGCTCGATCGATCTGGCGCTGGAGCGCGCCTACATCTATCGCGAGTACGCCGAAAGCCAGGTTGCCGAGATCCCGAACGACGACAAGGCGCGCGAGCTGGAAGCGCGTTTCTCCATGCTGGAGACGCTCGCCGACCACGACGATCACCTGATGGAGCAGTTGCTGGAGGAGATCGAACCGCCAAAGGACGCGATCTTCGACGATCTTTCGGCCGATCTGCGCGCCGGCGCGGTGACGCCGGTGCTGATCGGCACGGCCGAGAAGGGCAATGGCGTGCTGCGCCTGTTGAAAGCCATTCGCCACGACGCGCCGGACGTCGAGGCGACGAGGAAGCGCCTCGGCGCGCCCGAAGGCCAGACGGTGGTGCAGGTGATGAAGACCATCCACACCGCGCATGGCGGCAAGCTTTCAGTGTCGCGCGTGCTTTCCGGCCAAATGGCCGACGCCGCCGAGCTTTACCTTTCCAACGGCGACACGACGAAGGTATCCGGCATCTACAAGATGCTCGGCAAGGACCAGATCAAGCAGACATCCGCCAAGGCGGGCGACACTGTCGCGCTCGGCAAGCTCGACAACGTCAAGACCGGCCAGACGCTGAGTTCGGCCAAAGGCGGCATCCGGCCATTGGTCACTTTGGACCCGCCGCAGCCCGTCTTCGCCTTCGCGCTTCGCCCCAAGGAGCGCAAGGATGAGGTCAAGATGTCGGCGGCGATCCAGCGGCTGGCCGAGGAAGACCCATCGCTCAGCCTGCGTCACAACCAGGACTCCGCCGAAACCGTCCTGTCGGGCCACGGCGAGATGCATCTGCGCGTGGTGCGCGAGCGCCTCGAGGGCAAGAACCAGATTCCGATCGAGGGCCATGCCCCGGCGGTGCCTTACAGGGAGACGATCCGCAAAGGAACGCAACAGCGCGGCCGCCACAAGAAGCAGTCCGGCGGCCACGGCCAGTTCGGCGATGTGGTGATCGAGATCAAGCCGCTGCCGCGCGGCTCCGGCTTCCAGTTCTCCGACACCATCACCGGCGGCGTGGTGCCGAAGACTTATATCCAGTCGGTCGAGACCGGCATCCGCGACTATCTGAAGACCGGCCCGCTCGGCTTCCCGGTCGTCGACGTTGCCGTCAACCTGTCGGATGGCTCCTACCATGCGGTCGACTCCTCCGACATGGCCTTCCAGATGGCGGCGAAGCTGGCGATGAAGGAAGGGATGGCCGCCTGCTCGCCGGTCCTGCTGGAGCCGATTATGAAGGTCGAGATCGTCACGCCTTCCGACGCGACCTCGAAGATCATCGCGCTGATCCCGCAGCGGCGCGGCCAGATCCTCGGCTACGATGCAAGGCCAGACTGGCCCGGCTGGGACGTCGTCGAGGCAACCATGCCGCAGGCCGAAATCGGTGACTTGATCATCGAATTGCGCTCGGCGACCGCCGGCGTCGCCAGCTACAAGGCCGCTTTCGACCATATGGCCGAGCTCACCGGCAGGCTCGCCGACGAGGCGATGAACGCGAATGGCAAGGCCGCCTGAGCAGGTCGGCCTGCCTGACTGTTGAAGATATGAAAACGGCGTCCGGATGATCCGGACGCCGTTTTATTGCGGACCGTTTTCCTGGGAGGCAACGGCTGGTCCGCCGCATCCGGAAAAAAATGGTTCGGACGCGGTAGCTGCCTGAGCCCGGCCATCTCGAGTGATGCCCCCATCTCTCGAACCGACCAACCGCGTCCTATAATCTACTTAAACCATAGACTGCGTCTGCGACATGTTACCCGATGTTACATGTCACTGTTACGTGGCGGATTCGGTCGTGCTTTTGCCGGCTCGAAGGCGTGCGGGCAACAAAAAAGCCGGATCAATAAAGATCCGGCTGAGTTTGATTGGAAGTGCCGATTAGGGCTAACCTCCAGAGGGGAACACTCAAGGGCGCTAATGGGAGGAGAACGCGCCCCGGAGATGTGACTATATATGTGCTCATCATGCCCAAGAAACAAGCATCTATTTTGCAACACACGCATGCAAAAAGACGCAGGCTGTGGTCCAACCTATTCGAGGAAGCCATAGGACCAGAAAAATAGGGCGATTCCGCCGTATTTTCGGATCAGAAGTGACTGCTGAAATGCAAAATGCAGCCAATTTTGCTCTGAACCGCGTAAATCAGCGAAATGATGCCGACTTCGGCAGGCCAAGTTTATTTTTGCGGCAGGGGTCCCTGGATGCGTAGTTTTTCAGCAATCGCCGGCAGCGCGCTGTTTCTGGTCGTCGCGCCGGGCGTCGTTGCCGGGCTGGTGCCGTGGCTGCTGACCGACGGCTTCCACACGCCACTGTCGATGGTACCGGGCTTCGCGGCTGCCGGCTCGATCCTGGTGGTCGTGGCAACCGCGATCCTGCTTCATGCCTTCGCCCGCTTCGCGCTTGAAGGTCTGGGCACGCCGGCGCCGGTGGCGCCTACCTAGAAGCTGGTGGTCGGCGGCATCTACCGCCATGTCCGCAACCCCATGTACTTGGCCGTGCTGGCGATCATCCTCGGCCAGGCACTGATCTTTTCGAGCTGGGCGGTCCTGGTCTACGGCCTGATCGCCGCCGCGGCGATGATCTCCTTCGTCAAGCTCTATGAAGAGCCGACGCTCGCCCAGCACTATGGCGAAGAATACGAGGCCTACCGCCGCGCCGTGCCCGGCTGGCTGCCTCGGCTGACGCCATGGCGCGGATAAACCGCGCTGAGGGTGCGCCGAGATTCAGGTCAGGCCGAGTCGAAAATGGTGGTTTCCGAGAACCGGAGCGGAGCGTACTTTTCGTACGTGAGCACCGGAAGCGCAGGATGCCGCCATTTGCAGGCCGGCCTCACCTGAATATCGGCGCACCCTAGTAAGACCAGCTGCGTGCCTTCGCGATGACAAAATCGCGAAAAACGTGCAGCTTCGCCTGGTTCTTCATCGCGTCGGGATAGGCGAAATAGGTGTCGAAAGACGGCACCTCGGTCTCCGGCAGCAGCTGCACCAGGTTCGAGTCCTTGTTGATCACATAGTCCGGCAGCATGGCGATTCCCGCGCCGCCCTGCACCGCCCGCTTGATCGACAGGATGTCGTTGATCTGCAGCGTCGGCACCCGCTGCGCGCCCTCGAAATCGCCGACCGTCTCAAGCCAGTTCAACTCCGACAGATGCGAAGGCACCGGCACGCCGAAAGTGACGATGCGATGGTTCCTGAGCTCCGCGATCGAGGCCGGCCTGCCGAACTTGGCGATGTAGGACGGCGCCGCGTAGAGGTGGAAATGCACCGTGAACAGCCGCCGCTGGATAAGGTCGGGCTGCTGCGGCTGGCGCAGCCGGATCGCGCAATCGGCCTGGCGCATGGTGAGGTCCAGCTCCTCGTTGGCCAGGATCAGCTGCAGGCTGATCTCGGGATAGAGCTCGATGAATTCCTGCACGCGCTCGGTCAGCCAGCCGGCGCCCAGGCCGACCGTGGTCGTTACCCTGAGCACGCCCGACGGCCGGTCCTTGGTCTCGGTCAGCCGCGTCTTGATGGTTTCCAGCTTCATCAGCACGTCATGCGCAGTGCGGAACAGCATCTCGCCCTGCTCGGTCAGCACCAGGCCACGCGCATGGCGGTGGAAGAGTGCTACGCCGACATCATGCTCCAGAGCGCTGACCTGCCGCGAAATGGCCGATTGCGACAGATGCAGCGTCTCGGCGGCATGGGTGAACGACCCAGCCTCCGCCGCTGCGTGAAATACGCGTAGCTTGTCCCAGTCCAGCGCCATGATTCCCCTCGCGTTGCCTTTGGCGTCTGAATGAAAAATCAGGCTTTTAAACGGCTTTTTTCGGCCGATTTGTCACTCCGCCGCTTCGCGGTGGACCTCGATGCCCGCCAGATACTTTTCCGCCTCGAGCGCCGCCATGCAGCCAAGTCCCGCGGCCGTCACTGCCTGGCGGTAGACATCGTCGGTCACATCGCCGGCGGCGAACACGCCGGGCACGTCGGTGCGGGTCGAATCCGGCGCCGTCCACAGATAGCCGTTCGGCTTCTGCTTCAGCTTGCCGACGAACAGCTCGACCGCTGGCGCGTGGCCGATCGCGACGAAGACACCGTCGACCGGCAGTTTCGATTCCTGGCCGGTCACGACGCTGCGCAGCGTCAGGCCTTCGACGGAAGGCGGCAACGGCGCCTTGCCTGGACGTCCGGTGATCTCGTCCACCACCGTGTCCCAAATGGCCCGGACATTGTCCTTCGCGAGCAGCCGCTCGCGCAGGATGCGCTCGGCGCGGAAATCGCTGCGCCGATGGATCACGGTGACGCTCTTGGCAAGGTTCGACAGATAGAGCGCTTCCTCGACCGCGGAATTGCCGCCGCCGATCACAGCGACGTCCTTGCCGCGGTAGAAGAAGCCGTCGCAGGTGGCACAGGCCGAAACGCCGAAGCCCATGAAGGTCTGCTCCGACGGGATGCCCAGCCACTTGGCCTGCGCGCCGGTGGCGATGATCAGCGCATCGGCCGTGTAGACCGTGCCGGAATCGCCGGTGGCGCGGAACGGTCGCACATTGAGGTCGACCTCGGTGATGATGTCGTTGATGATGTCGGTGCCGACATGCTCAGCCTGCTTCAGCATCTGCTCCATCAGCCAGGGGCCCTGGATCGGATCGGCGAAGCCCGGATAGTTCTCGACATCGGTTGTGATCATCAATTGGCCGCCTTGCTGCAGGCCGGCGACCAGCATCGGCTTCAGCATGGCGCGGGCGGCATAGACCGCCGCCGTATAGCCGGCCGGGCCGGAACCGATGATGAGAACGGGTGCGTGCTTGATGTTCATGAAAAAAGTCCCCTGCGGCTCAAAGGCCGTGGTTTGTCGCGGTTAATGTAAGGGTTGCCAATCACGGCAGCAAGACGAACGGTCCGTCGTCCCCGGAAAGCTGTGATCCACAGGGTATTCGCGAAAATCGCGACTTTTGTTACGCCCGAAAAATCGCTTCGCAGAGGGGCTGGCGCGGACACAAAAGTCGTTTAATTACAAATTTGCGAAAGATTCTTGCGCAAGAGCCGAGACAGCCATGCCGCTCAAAGCCGACCTCGACGCCATCGACTGGAAGATCCTGCGCGAGCTGCAGAGCGACGGCCGCATGACCAATGTCGAATTGTCGAGCCGGGTCGGCATCTCGGCGCCGCCCTGCCTGCGCCGCGTCAGGCGGCTGGAGGAGGCCGGCATCATCCGCGGCTACCGCGCGCTCCTCAACGCGCCGGCGCTCGGCATGGATGTCGTCGCCTTCTGCCTGATCGGCCTGCATCACCAGGCCGATGCCGAGCTGAAAACCTTCGCCGAGCGCACCCGCGGCTGGCCGATCGTGCGCGACGCCTGGATGGTCTCCGGCGAATCCGACTTCCTGCTGCATTGCGTGGCAAGCGACCTCGGCACCTTCCAGACCTTCGTCATCGAGCAACTGGCTTCGGCCCCGAATGTCGACACTGTGCGCACCGCGCTGACCATCCGCCGGGTCAAGGATGAAGGGCTGGTGGCGTTCCCGACTTAATGTCCGGCTTCAGAAGAACCCGCCTAAAAACAGCGGTTTGTCGCCCGGTTTTGAATCACGCTGCGATCAAAGCGACCGTATCGCAGTGAGCAGTCCACCAAGGTCCGCCGCGTCGCGCAACGGCAACACCGAAAGCCCGCCCATCGTCGAACCCTTGCCCTCGACAAGCCAGCCGCGCTCGAGGCCGGCACGCTGACCGGCTTCCATATCGGCGGGCTTGTCGCCGACGATCAGCGAGCGCTTGAGGTCGAGGCCAAGCCGCCGGCCCGCCTCCAGCAGCATGCCCGGATTGGGCTTGCGCATCGGATGGTCGGCAACCGCCAGCGCGCCCGTGCCTTTCTCGTGGTAGCCGCAGGCAAGCACCATGTCGACCAAGGCATTCTTTTCGCCCAGCAGATCGACCACCCGCTCGTTGACCCTGGCGAACGCGTCCCAGCCGAAATAGCCGCGCGCGATGCCGGACTGGTTGGTGACGACAACGACCGGAATGCCGCGCTGGTTCGCGGCCGCGATGACGGGCGCGATGCCGTCGCGCAGCGCCATCTGCGCCGGATCATCGGGATAGCCGGTGTCGAGATTGATCGTGCCGTCGCGATCGAGGAACAGCGCCGGCCGGCCGGCTGGAAAGCTCCGGTCACCAACCCGCTCGACCCAAAGGCCCGGCTCGACCAGCGGAAAGCCTTCGCTCTCAGCCATTGCTGAGACGCGCTTCGACCGCCTCGCACAGATGGTGATAGAGGCACAGATGCCCCTGCTGGATGATCGGCGTCGAGGTCGACGGCACGTTGAGCAGGATGTCGGTCAGCGGCTTGAGCTTGCCGCCGGTCTCGCCTGTCAGGCTGATCACCGTCATACCCATCGCCCGCGCCTGCTCGGCGGCGGCAAGGATGCTCGGCGAATTGCCGCTGGTCGAGATCGCCAGCAGCACCGCACCCTCCGAGCCATGCGCCTCGACCTGACGCGAGAACACGGTGTCGAAGCCGTAATCATTGCCCCAGGCGGTCAGCACCGCGGCGTTGGCCGGCAGCGCGATGACGTTGTAGGCCTTGCGTTCCTTCAGGAAGCGGCCAACCAGCTCGCCGGCGATATGGATGGCATCGCTCGCCGAGCCGCCATTGCCGCAGATCAAGAGCGCCTTGCCTTGTGACAGCGCGGTCACGACCGTGGTCACCGCGCGTTCCATCTCACCGGTCAGGTCGCGCTCGACCATCGCCGAGATCGCGGCCGCGGAGCGGACCAGATAGTCGTTCAAATCGGACATGAGACCCTCAGTTTGCGGCACGCAGCTTGCCGATCGTGTTCGTCGTGCTCTTGCCGGCGACGAGATCGACCAGCACCACGCGCCCGCCCGCCTTCTGCACCACATCGGCGCCGACCACGGTCTCGATCGTGTAGTCCGCGCCCTTGACCAGGATGTCCGGCAGGAGCGCCTCGATCAGCTTGAGCGGCGTATCCTCCTCGAAGACGACGACGGCGTCGACCGATGCAAGTGCTGCCAGCACGCAGGCGCGGTCATGCTGGTTGTTGACGGGACGCCCCGGCCCTTTCAGCCGGCGCACCGAGTCGTCGCTGTTGAGGCCGAGCACCAGCCGGTCGCACTGGCTGCGTGCGGCATGCAGCAGGCTGACATGGCCGGCATGCAGGATATCGAAACAGCCATTGGTGAAGCCGACGGTAAGCCCCTCTTCCTTCCATGCCGCCACCATCCTGGCCGCGGCATTGGCGTCAAGAATGGCATCGGTATGAGCCGTCGGCCCATGCGAGCGGAACAGCGCGCCGGACAGTTCCTCGACGTTCAATCGTGCGGTGCCGCGTTTTCCCACCACGACGCCGCCGGCCGCATTGGCGATGACGGCGGCATGCACGCGGTCGGCGCCGGCGGCGAGCGACAGCGCGAAGCTCGCAATGACCGTGTCGCCGGCACCGGAAACGTCGAACACTTCGCGCGCCTGGGTGGAGATGTGGCGAGCGTCCTCGGCGGAGACCACGCTCATGCCCTTCTCGCTGCGCGTGGCGACGATGAATTCGAAGTCATGCGCGGCGATCAGGTCGCGCGCCGCGGCTACGATTTCGTCGTCGCCGAACACCTTGCGCCCGACCGCCTCGCCGAGTTCCTTGCGGTTCGGCGTCACTGCCGTGGCGCCGGCATAGCGCGCGTAGCCGCGCCCCTTCGGATCGACCAGCACCGGCTTGCCGGCGTCGCGGCAGATCGCGATCAGCTCGCCGGCGACGCCGTCGAGCAGGATGCCCTTGCCGTAGTCGGAAAGGATGACGATGTCGGCGCGGCCAAGCGTCGCCTGGAAATGATCGATGAGCTTCGCCCGCTCGGCGGAGGTGAGCGGCTTGATCTCTTCCTCGTCAAACCGCAGCACCTGCTGGTTGAGGGCGCTGAAGCGGCTTTTCGACGAGGTCATGCGGTCCTGGCGCTGCACAAGCCCGTCGGTGTCGACGCCGATCTCGCTGAGCATCCGCATCAGATTGTTGCCGGCCTGGTCGGCGCCGATTACCGACACGGGGATCGCAGCCGCGCCCAGCGAAACGATGTTGGAAACGACATTGCCGGCGCCGCCCATGTTCAGCGTCTCGCCCCGTCCATGCAGCACGGGGATCGGGGCTTCCGGCGAGATGCGCTCGATCACGCCGCTGACGAAACGGTCGAGGATGAAATCGCCCACGACCAGCACGGTGACGTCGCCGAACCGGGCGATGGTGCGATGTAAAGGTTCCGGAGAAGGCGGATTGTGCTTGATCATCTCACTCGCGGTGTGCCTGAAGAATGCCGGACTTGATTAGGTTTCAGCGCCGGAATTGTGGCGTGGGCTGTTTAAAGCGATGCCGATATACCGCAATTCGGGCGAGCGCAACGGGAGGCCCCGGCGCGCCGCCAGCCGCAGACAGCTTGGGAATCAGCTCCTTTGCAGGGCCACGTGGACACCGAGGCAACCAGCACGGCGCCGCCCGCGCGCTGCATCAGCCGCTGCGCCCGGCCCGAGCGCCGCAACAGTGCAATGAGAACGCCTGCTAGGAAAACGCAGACGATGTCGGCCGAGGAGAACATCAGATTGACGATGGTTCCCAGGATGACGAACTGCAGCCAGACCGGAAACGCAGCCGAGACATCGATGAATTGCGGCAGGAACGCCATGAAGAAGATCGCTGTCTTGGGATTGAGCACTTCGACAGCGATGCTTTCGAAAAAGGCGCGTCGGGCCGATTTCCGCTCGATGGCGGGCAGAGCCGTATTGCCGTCCGCCCGTTTGCGGAACATGGAGACGCCGAGCCAGATCAGATAAAGCGCGCCGCCGAGCTTGACCGCCAGATAGAGCGGCGGCACCGCATGGAACAGGACGGACAGGCCGGCGGCGGCCGCGAAGACATGCACATAGCCGCCGAGATGGATGCCGAGAGCCGCCGTCAGCCCCGACCAGCGACCCCGCGCCATGGTCTGGGCGGCGGCGTAAAGCATGGCGGGGCCGGGGATGTAAGCGAAGATCGCCGTGGTGGCGAAAAACGCGATGAGCAGTTCCATCGACGGCATCTTGGTCCCTCACGCTACGCCAGAGATGGCGGAGGCTGACTGAAGCGGAAGCTTTGCGGCCTCACTGTGGCGAGGAACCGGTCTGGCCTGATTTGGCCAGGACGCGCGCCATGAACTTGTCATGGTCGATCACTGCGCGCTCGTGGAACCCTTCCCCGATCAGTCCGCCTTCGTCGCTGCACGACACCTTGAATCGCAGCTTCCTTCCCTCCACGGCGACAAGCTCGACATCGGCGGTGACAGTCATGCCGATGGGCGTGGCGGCGACATGGCTGACGTCGACATGGGTGCCGACCGTTCTCTCGTGGCTGCCAAGGAACGGACGCAATGCCTCGATGCACGCCCATTCGATGAAGCCGACCATGAAGGCGGTGGCGAAAACCGGCGGCATGTCGCCAAAACCCGAGAAGGCTGGAGTCATGGCGGGCACCGTCAGGGTGTCGTCCACACGCAGGGTTTGAAGATGGCGAAGGCCAGGCTTTAAATCGAACGTCATGGTTGCACCACGGGCAAGGACCGGCACCCTGGCCCCTCGCCGCGGTGCTCGCAGGCAGCTTATCCCGAAGGCCCCTCCGACGATCCATCCCTACATTCGTCGTAGCCGCGGCCGGCGAGCTTTATCGACAGTCCAGCCCACCTCCCCTATAAGGGCCGGAATCGGCAACGGAGCAAGGCTGAAGAAAGAATGATCATCGTCACGGGCGGCGCCGGCATGATCGGCTCCAACATCGTCGCCGCTCTCAATGCCGAGGGCCATGACGACATCGTCGTCGTCGACGATCTCACCGACGGCCACAAGATCGCCAACCTGGCCGACCTTCGCATCGCCGACTATCTCGACAAGGACGATTTTCTCGCCCAGCTCGAGAATGGCTCGCTCGGCCGCATCGAGGCCGTCTTCCATCAGGGCGCCTGCTCGACCACCACCGAGTGGAACGGCAAGTTCATGATGGAGGTGAACTACGCCTATTCGAAGCGCCTCCTGCATGCCTGCCTGAAACTGCGCGTGCCCTTTCTCTATGCCTCATCGGCTTCGGTTTACGGGGGCGGCAGCGAGTTTCGCGAGGAGCCCGACTTCGAGCGTCCGCTCAACGTCTATGCCTATTCGAAGAAGCTGTTCGACGACTACGTCCGCCGCAACGTCTTCGACACCGACCATTCGCAGGTGGCGGGCCTGCGCTATTTCAACGTCTACGGGCCGCGCGAGGCGCATAAGGGCGCCATGGCCTCGGTCGCCTTCCATCTGTTCAACCAGGTCGAGCGCGGCGAAAACCCGAAACTCTTCGGCGCTTATGGCGACTTCGGCCCGGGCGAGCAGAGCCGCGACTTCATCCATGTCGGCGATGTTGCCGACGTCAATCTGTGGCTTTGGAAACGCGGCTTGAGCGGCATCTTCAACTGCGGCACCGGTCGCGCGCAGCCGTTCCGCGCTATTGCCGAGACGGTGATCGACACGCTTGGCAAGGGCGAGATTGAATTCATCCCCTTCCCCGACCACCTCAAGGGGAGTTACCAGAGTTTTACGCAGGCTGATATGTCCCGCTTGCGCGCGGCCGGCTACAATGGCCAATTCCGCACAGTCGAAACCGGCGTCAGGGACTATGTCGAATGGCTGAAGGCCCAACGATCCTCGTGATCGGCCCACGCTGGGTGGGCGACATGGTCATGGCGCAGTGCCTGTTTGCGGCGCTGAAGGAAAAACATCCGCATGCCGCGATCGACGTGCTGGCGCCAGCCTGGGCCGCGCCTTTGGTCAGGCGTATGCCCGAAATACGCAGCCAGATCGACTTTCCACTGATGCCGGGGGCGCTCGAATTCCGCAGCCGCAGGCGTTTCGGCCGCCTGCTGCGCGGCCGCTACGACATGGCCTATGTGCTGCCGGGAAGCTGGAAATCGGCGCTGATCCCGTTCTTTGCCCGCATCCCGCTTCGTGTCGGCAATCTGCGCGAGATGCGCTACGGCCTGCTGACCGACATCGTGCCGTTGCCCGAAGCGCTGAAGCGGCGCACGGCGCGCGCTTATTTCGGCCTCGCGCGCGGCGGCACGTTTCGCGCGCCGAGGCTCACAGTCGACAAGCCCAACCAGGCCGATCTGCTGGCGCGGTTCGGGCTGACGGGAAAGAAATTCGTGGCGCTCATGCCCGGCGCCGAATTCGGCCCGGCAAAACGCTGGCCGAGTGACCACTATGCCGGGCTGGCCCGGGACATGATGGCAAAGGGTTTGGGCGTCGTGCTGCTCGGCTCGAAGAATGATGCCAGCGTGACCGGCGAGATAGCGGCGCTCGCGCCCGGCGCCATTGATCTTGCCGGCAAGACGCGGCTGGAAGATGCCATCGACCTGATCGCCGCGGCGAAGCTTGCGGTCTCGAACGACAGCGGGCTGATGCATGTCGCGGCCGCCGTCGGCACTCCGATCGTCGCCGTCTACGGTTCGACCTCGCCGGAAAACACGCCGCCGCTCAGCGAGCACTCCGAGCTGATCTGGCTGCATCTGTCCTGCTCGCCCTGCCACAAGAAGGTCTGCCCGCTCGGGCACCTCAACTGCCTGAAGACGCTCGACGTCGCGCGCGTCTCCGCCGCGGCCGACCGGCTGCTCAAGGTTCCGGCCGCCGCATGAAAGTGCTGATCGTCAAGACATCGTCGATGGGCGATGTCATCCACACGTTTCCGGCCGTCGAGGACGCGATCCGCAATCGCCCCGATATCAGCTTCGACTGGTGCGTGGAGGAGCCGTTTGCCGGGATCGTGGCACTGCATCCGGCGATTGGAATGATCCACAAGGTGGCGGTCCGGCGCTGGCGCAAGACGCTTTTCGACGGCGGAACATGGCGCGAGATGGCAGGCTTGCGCAGAGCGTTGCGCGCCTCTCACTACGATCTCGTCATCGACGCCCAGGGCTTGTTGAAGTCGGCCCTGGTCGCCATGCAGGCCGGCGCGCCGATTGCCGGCTTCGATCGCGCCAGCGCCCGCGAGCCTTCGGCGACGCTGTTTTATCGGCGGAAATACGCCGTGCCGCGCGACCTGCACGCCATCGAACGCACCAGACGGCTGTTCGGACTGGCGCTTGGCTATCAGCCCGACCTGTCGACGCTCGAGTCAGGCATCGTGCCGCCGGTGGGCGCGCTGCCCGGCGTTGAAGGCAAAACCGCCTTCCTGCTGCACGGCACCAGTCGCGAGGACAAGAAATGGCCGGCCGAGGATTGGATCGAAACCGCGCGCGGGCTGGCCGACCGACACTTCACGCCGGTGGTCACCTGGTCGAATGAGGCTGAAAAATCTGTCGCAGAAGCCATTGCCGGAGCCGTGCCAGGGACGGTGCTGGTTGCGAAATCGCCGCTCGCGGATGTCGCCGCGATCCTCGGCCACTCGGCGCTGGTCATCGGCGCCGACACCGGCCTGACGCATCTCGCCAGCGCCTTCGGCCTGCCGACGGTCGCCATCTTCCTGGCGACGGAACCCGGTCTCACCGGCCCGCGCGGCAAGTTTGCATCGACCCTGCTTGCGCCAGCCGGCGGCAAGGTCACGCCGGCGGAGGTCGTGGCAGAGGCTGAACGGCTGATGCAGCGGCAGGCACTCGATCAGGCGGCCGGTTGACGCTGGTTGCTCAACAAGCGGGCGTCGGCGCCGCCCCTCATTGCCCTGCCGGGCATTTCTCCCCGTGAACGGGGAGAAAGCGGCTGGTCGCGATGCCGGCGCCTATCTGCAAACGTCGAAAATTAGCGAAATCATCACCGACAGGTGCCTTCTCCCCGTTTACGGGGAGAAGATGGCGGCAGCCAGATGAGGGGCAGCGCCGGCGTTTAGAAATTGAAGTCAAGGCTGAAGGCCCGGCTTTCAATATCTTTAAATAAACTGCACCTGGACGATCTCATACCCGCGGGCGCCGCCCGGAGCGTTGACCTCGATGGCGTCGCCGACTTCCTTGCCGATCAGCGCTCGCGCGATCGGCGAGGAGATCGAGATGCGGCCGGACTTCACGTCCGCTTCCTGGTCGCCGACGATCTGGTAGGTCTTCTTTTCCTCGGTGTCCTCGTCGACCAGCACGACGGTCGCGCCGAACTTGACCTTGTCGCCGGAAAGCTTGGAGACGTCGATAACCTCGGCGCGCGCGATCAGATCCTCGAGCTCGTTGATGCGGCCTTCATTGTGGCTCTGCGACTCCTTGGCCGCGTGATATTCGGCATTTTCAGACAGGTCGCCATGCGAGCGCGCTTCGGAGATCGCCTCGATGATACGAGGCCGCTCCTCTTGCTGGCGCCAACGCAGTTCTTCCTTCAATGACGCGAACCCCTCGCCTGTCATCGGGACCTTGATCATATGCCTGACCTTTCCTGCCGCCACCCCCGATTTCGGGAGCGGCCTTGTCAATGGGTACAAAAAGAAAACGGTCCGGCAGCCTCGGGCTAACGGAGCCGTTTCACCACAATTTCCCCGAATATAGCGATCTTTGCGCGGTTTTCACGCCCAAAAATGAAGTTCGGCAAATTGATCACCGCTTTCGCGAGCCCCTTGCCGGCTGCGGACAACAAAAAACCGGCTGCGACGGCTCGCAGCCGGTTGAACAGTGTCGGAACCGTATCAGCTCCGCAGGAAATGATCGATCTGTTCGGACAGCATGCCGTATTCGCGCGAGCCCGTGCCGGTCCGCTTTTCGATTTCGTTGAGCTGTTCCTGAGCACCGGCGAGATCGCCGATCTGCAGATGCGCTTCGCCGAGATATTCGCGCACCAGCGTGTAGTTCGGATCGATGCGCAGCGCTTCCTCGTAATAGCCGAGGCCGACCGTGACGCGGCCGGAATGGCGATGCGAATAGCCGAGATAGTTGAGGATGCGTGGATCCTGCTTGTTGGCGGCGAGCGTCAGCACCGAGATCGCCTCGTCATAACGCCCGGCCATCGCCAGATCATGGCCGGCCTCGTAGATGCTGTCGTCATCCAGCATGCCATACTGCGGCTTTACGCATTTGTTCTTCTTCTTGTCCCAGACCTCGCCCTTCTTGCACTGGGTGGTGGTTTGACCGCTTCCGCCGCCACTTTCTCCGGCCGCAAAAGCCGGGGCAACGAACAGCGGCAGCGCCGCAATGGCCATGACTTGAACAAGCAAACGTCTGCGCATCGAAGCCTCCTTGAGGGTGACAATGGCAGATTAACGCCACCTCATTGCGGTTTCATCCCGAAATGCGGGCGGATGCCTAACTATTTTCAGCGGCCGGAAAGAAGCATTTACCTCCGGACGTGACGCGCGCTGCAAATCCGCTATCATCGGGGCCAAGCGCATCACGTGGAGAAGGACCGTGCAGCAGCGCCTCGAGAAAGAATGGGAGCTTTCCATCGACCCGGACACGGTGCGCCTGTTCATCCTCAAGGCCAAGGCGCTGAGCGCTGCCGTCAACGAGGATTATGACGACGGCGCCGAGCACGAGGTCGAGTTCGACGGCGACGCGCATGCCAGCCACCACCATGACGGCCTTGTCGAGGAAGCCTCGGAAGACCTCACCGAGGAAGAATTCCGCGAGCTGATCAACGATCTCAACATCGACGAAGCGGCCGAACTGATCGCGCTCGCCTGGGTCGGGCGCGGCGACTATGACGCATCCGAATGGGCGGACGCGGTGGCAGCCGCCAGGGAGCGTCCCAGGAAGCGGACGGCCAAATATCTGCTCGGCCTGCCGATGTTGGCCGACTGGCTGGAGGAAGGCCTTGAAGCCATAGGCGCGTAACGCGCCGGTAACCGATTGTGATCGGCAAGGCACGCGGTGCAGGCAACTTCGCGACACGATCGCCGTTTCGGGGCGATGGCGACGCTGAGCCTCTCACGACTTTGCAGACTGGCGCTGCCTGTGGCGGCCGCGATCCTGCTGGTTACGCCGGCCCTGGCCAAACACCATCATCGGCACAAAGGACATCTGCCGCCACCGAGCCAGAGCGCCGCTCCGGCACCGGAAACGCCCCCGGCGACACCGGTTCCAGGGTCGCGTCCCCAGGACATGGAGAACGGTACTGAGAAGTCGGGGCAAGGCAAAAGCCGCCTCGACAGCAATGACGATTTCCTCAACCAGGAGAAGTCGCATCCTAAATGGGACGCCCGCCCGCCGCGCTCCAAGGGCGCTCAGTCCGCGCCGCGGACGCAATCCGAGCCTGAGACGCCGGATGTCGTGCCGACGCCACCGGAGAAGCCCGCCGAACTGGAGCCGGAGTCGCCGGAAACCGCGCCGCAACCGCCGGAAAAGCCGGCCGATGCCGGCGAGGAAAAGATGCTTCCCGATCCCCGCTCGGCCGATATGCCGGCCGACAAGATGCCGGCGGAGGAAACCGCGTGCCGCGAGCGGCTGAAGGCGCTGGGCGTCGCATTCGAGGAGCACAAGGCCGAGCACGATCCCGAGATCGGCTGCTCTATCCCCTATCCGATAATTCTGAAGACGCTCGGCAAATCCATCAGCGTAAGCCCCGGCACTGAGCTCAACTGCCCGATGGCCGAGGCAGCGGCGCGCTTCATGGCCGATGTCGTCCAGCCCACGGCAAAGGCCGAACTCGGCGCCGATTTGAAGGCGGTCAACCAGGCCTCGGCCTTCGTCTGTCGCCCGCGCAACGGCACCCGCAAACTTTCGGAACACGCCTTCGGCAACGCGCTCGACATCGCCAGCTTCACCTTGTCGGACGGAAGCGAGATCGAGGTCGGTCCAGTGCCCCCGGAGAAGGATGCGAAATTCCTCGACGCGGTGCGCAAGGCTGCCTGCGGCCCGTTCAAGACGGTGCTTGGACCGGGCGCCGACCCCGACCATGCGCTGCATTTCCACCTGGACCTCGAACCCCGCCGCCACGGCGGCACGTTCTGCCAATAGGCAAGTCGGAAGTCTTCTGACCAAACAACAACGCCGCAATTCCGCCTCATGCATGAATGCCGGCGCTGATCTTTCCTTTACTCTTGCCCAATAAACTTGTGCCATTCGGGGACAAGGACGCCTTTCGATGGTTCGAAGACTTGGCGCTATGCTGGCGGCGGCGCGATGGAACAAGCGTGCGCGCGTCGCGGCCGTCGGGTTGGTCGCAGGCGCCGCCATCGCGACGATATCGGCCTGCACGACCGGTGATGTCTTTGCGCTGCAGCCGGCCGTCGATGTCGGCAGCCAGACGGCGGCCGTGCCGCAGCCCGATGCGCCGCAATATTCCGGCATGCAGCGTCTCGTGCCGTCCGATCCCTACATGACCCAGGCCGCCTATCCACGCATGGACGAGCCCATGTCGCCGCTCGAGCAGATGCCGGCCAGCGAGATCGACTGCCGCAACGAGCTGAAGCGGATGGGCGTCGTCTATCAGGACGTCCAGCCGATCCACGAGGGACAGTGCGGCATCGATTTCCCGGTAAAGGTCTCGGCGATCGGGAGCGTCGCGATGAAGCCGGCAGCGACGCTGACCTGCAACATGGCCGCGACCTTCGCTGCCTGGACCAAGAACGAGCTGCAACCGGCAGCCCGCTGGCGCTATTTCTCCGGCGTCAAGGCGATCCACCAGGGCTCGAGCTATTCCTGCCGCAATATCGCCGGCGAAGGCGTGTTGTCCGAACACGGCAAGGGCAACGCCCTCGACGTGATGAGCATCGAGCTCAACAATGGCGACGACATCGACGTCCGCAAGCCCGGCCTGTTCGCCTTCCGCACGCGCGGCTTCCTCAACAATGTCCGCGCCGACGGCTGCGAATATTTCACCACGGTGCTCGGCCCGGGCTACAACTACGACCATCGCAACCATTTCCATTTCGATATCAAGAACCGCAAGAGCGGCTACCGCGCCTGCCGCTGATTTTGGGGGTCGCAAGGCGCCCCGCTTCATCCTCCACAGGCCTCTGCCCAAAAACGGCCGACACAGCGTAAAGTAGTCGCGCGTGGATTTTGGAGCGGTTTGTCGTGAGTAAGCGAAGCCTGAGGCGGCGCGCGGCGATCTGGCTGGCGACGGTTTGCGTCTCCTATCTGGCGCTCGCCTATATCGCGGCGCCGGAATTCTGGACATGGCGGGAGCGCGGCTTCCGTACAAAGCCCTTCGAGATGGTGACGCATACGCCGCAGGGCATTCCCGGCGATCCGATCAATGTCGGCCTTGTCGGCACCGAGAAGGAAGTGCTCCACGCCTTCGCGGTCGCGGGCT
Source organism: Mesorhizobium sp. M2E.F.Ca.ET.219.01.1.1 (assembly GCF_004016445.2). Classification (GTDB taxonomy): domain Bacteria; phylum Pseudomonadota; class Alphaproteobacteria; order Rhizobiales; family Rhizobiaceae; genus Mesorhizobium. The sequence continues at coordinate 860,569 of NZ_SADT02000001.1, read as the reverse complement.
GGGACACGGCTGATGCCGTCACCCTCAGGACCGCGATCGACATCGGTGAAAGTGTGCTGTTTTCCCGCCCCTACCCCGATGCGCCGATGAGCCGCCTGCTGTTCGAAGGCCGCGCCCAGGACCTTGCCTTCGAAAAACCGGTCGGCGACAGCGCCGACCGGCGCCATCATGTCCGCTTCTGGCTGACGGACGCGGCCGGCGATGACGGCCGCCCGCTTTGGCTGGGCGCCGCGAGCTTCGACCGCGGCGTCGGCCTCAGCCACGACACGGGCGCCGTCACCCACCATATCGGCCCCGACATCGACGCCGAGCGCGACTTCCTGATCGGCGACCTGAAGGCCGCCGGCCTGCTCACATCCACCAGCGAGATACCGGGGATCGGCGCCACCAGGACGGGACGCAATGGTGGCGGCGACCCCTATTTCACCGACGGCATGGCCGTGATCGGCGTGTTGAGCACACGGGAGTGACGGCACGGCCAAGCCAAACGGAGGCACAGACCGTCACGCGGACGGAGGCCCGGTCGGCGGCTTCAGGCTGTCCCTTATGGCTTTCGCTTCCCTGACCAGCGACGACCAATTCGATCCAAGCAGCGAGATCAACTCCAGCGCCTGCGTCTCGGTAATGCCTGTCTCTTCCAGAAGCCTCTGGACAAGGCCACGTTTTGGTTCGAGCGCCAATGGGCAACCCCCAACAAGCTATCCTAACTATATCATTTGATATTGGTTCCACTCTATCCCTTTGATTTTTAATAAGGCGCTGTCGCTGAATTGAGCCCTTTCGTACCGATGTGCGGTTTGCAAACTCCAAGCCGATGCCAAGTTCGCCGAATGGCCTCTCGAGGCCACCTGCCTTGCTCCGGCCTGTCATCTGCCAAAAATACCGGCGGGCTATTTTCGAATGCGCTGCAGCAATGCTATTGACCGCCCATGCTTTATGTTGAAATCGCCGTCGTGGCCGTCCTCATCTTGGTGAACGGCCTCTTGTCGATGTCGGAGCTTGCCATCGTCTCGTCGCGGCCCGCCCGCCTCAAGGCGATGATCGACCGCAACGTCAAGGGCGCCGGCCGCGCGCTGGCGCTGGGCTCGAATCCCGGCAAGTTCCTGTCCTCGGTGCAGATCGGCATCACGCTGGTCGGCGTACTCTCGGGCGCATTCTCGGGCGCGACGCTCGGCGAAAGGCTGGCGCAATATCTGGCGTCGACCGGCATCCGCGAAAACATCGCCGACCCCGTCGGCGTCGGCATCGTCGTCGCTTTGATCACCTATGCCTCGCTGATCGTCGGCGAGCTGGTGCCGAAGCAGATCGCGCTGCGCGATCCCGAGCGCGTCGCGGTCCGCGCCGCGCCGGCGATGACCATCCTTGCGACCGTCTCGGCGCCGCTCGTCTTCTTGCTCGATCTCTCCGGCCGCGCCATTCTGTGGCTGCTCGGCCAGGCCGGCGAGGCGGAAGAGAAGGTCACCGACGAAGAGATCAAGATGCTGGTCGCCGAGGCCGAGCATCACGGCACAATCGAATCCGACGAGCGCCGCATGATCGCCGGCGTCATGCGCCTCGGCGACCGCGCCGTGCGCGCCGTGATGACGCCGCGCACTGAGGTCGACTGGCTCAACCTGCAGGCCGACGAGACGGTGACCCGAAAGCTCTTGATGGAAACGCAGCACTCGCGATTGCCGGTCGGCGACGGCAATGTCGACGCCATGGTCGGCGTCATCCAGACGCGAGACGTGCTGGCCGCCCTTCTTGCCGGCAGGGTTCTGGATCCGCGCCAGCACGTGCGCGCCGCACCCATCGTGCATGATCAGGCCGACGCGCTCGACGTGCTCCAGAAGCTCAGGGAATCGGACGTGCCGATGGCGCTGGTCCATGACGAGTACGGCCATTTCGAAGGCATCGTCACGCCGGCCGACATCCTGGAAGCGATCACCGGCGTGTTCCGCTCCGACCTCGAGGCCGGCGAAGAGGAAAATGCCGTCAAGCGCGATGACGGCTCATGGCTGCTCGCCGGCTACATGCAGGCCGACGAGATGGCCGAGGTGCTGGGCATCGACCTGCCGGAGAACCGCGACTACGAGACCGTGGCCGGCTATGTGCTGTCGCATCTCCACCATCTGCCGACGACCGGCGAGTGCGTCGACGCGCAAGGCTGGCGTTTCGAGGTGGTCGACCTCGACGGCCGCCGCATCGACAAGCTGATCGCCACCCGCCTGCCCGACGGGCATCGCCCGGTGGCGCGCTGAGCGGAACCTTAGCGTCAACTTGCGGTTTCAGGTCATGGGGAAAAATCCATGGCCGAAGACAAGCAAGAACGCGACGCGCGACTGAAGGCGGAGAAGGAATTCCGGATCCGATTTCTCGTGCAGGAGACCGGGATCACCGAGTCCCAGGCCCGCGACCTTGTCGACATGATCGGCATCGACGCCAGTTCGCTTCTTCGGGAAGCGCGGCTGCTGAAGAAGAAATAGGTGGCGGAACTTGATCGCGGTTCCGTTTGATTGGCCTCGGCGCGCGCACGGACTGTCGATTGCCAACGGCAGCCGCCATGGGCGAAGCTGACCACGTGTTGCCCCGGGCAGCCAAGCCGCGGGGGCAAGGTCCGGTCCGCAAATCCTGTGTCACCATGATAAGCGGGCCGGACCGCCCAGGTTCCGCCCGCCCCTTAACGCTGGCGATCGCGTTTCCCATCCGCATAATCAAGTCAAAGCTTATATTTACATTGCTTATATTCAATGAAGCTAATGTTGCTTTAAAGTAACGGCAAGAAAAAATCAATAATCGACAATTCAACTTCAAGACAGGAATCAAACACCAAGTTAACCTCTTCGCGTTCTGGTCGGCGCGCGCTGTCCAGGCCGCCAGGCAATCCGGCATGGGCTGGCGAGTGAATTGCGAGGGGCATCGCCAGATGAAGGCCAGCGGCGTCGGTACCATTCTTTCTGCCGGAAAAGGGAAGCCTAGCGCGGCGGCGCTTCGTGCCGGCGTTTCCCTGGCAGCGCTTCTCGCCTTGGCTGTCGGCGGCGCGCCCGCCTGGGCCGATGGCGGAGACGGCAAGGGCGCGACCGGAGCGTTTGGCACGGGCGGCGCCGACGGTTCTCTTGCGCAAGCGACGGGGCAGGATGCCAACTCTGCCACAGCCAGCACAGGGGGCGGCGGTGGCGGCGTGGACCTTACCACCGGCAACGGTGCCCCGGGCGGAGCGAGCGTAACCACTGCCGGCAGGCCAAGAGGCGCCACTGGCATCACCGGCACTACGGGTCAGACGGTCACTACAGTCACCATCGTCTCGGGCACAGTCGGTGGCGGCACGGGCGGATTAGGCCAAGCCGGTGTAACAACCACACCTGGCGGGCACGGCGGCGGCGGCGTCGGCATCTCGGCGACAGCCGATGTCACCATCGCGGGCACCGGAGTAGTGACAGGCGGCACGGGAGGAGGTCCCGGCAACACCGGATCCCCCTCCAGAAGCGGTGGCGCAGGTGGTGGCGGTGTCGGCATATTCTCAAACGCCAACGCAGTGGTGGATAGCGGCGGCAGCGTTACCGGCGGTGCGGGCGGTATCACCGTCGTCGGCGGTGGCGGTAGCGGCGCAGCGGCCATCGTGCTGACCGCAGGCGGCACGGTTACTAACAGCGGCACCCTGACCGGTGGCGTCGGCGGCAACAGTTTTGGGACTTCCGGAGGCGCCGGCGGCGATGGCGGTGCCGGCGTGCAACTACTTTCGGGCGGCACCGTCGTCAATGAAGCAGGCGGGACAATCAAAGGCGGCGCCGGCGGCACCGGGCAGTTGGCGGCGGGCGACGGCGGGGCCGGCATCAAAGGCGCCGGGATCGCTGTCGTCAATGCCGGCACGATCACTGGCGGCGCTGGCGGTGCAGGCGGCGGCCTTGCCGGTCAGGCGATCCAATTCACCGGCGGCGTCAACTCGCTCGAAATCTGGTCGACCTCCGACATCACCGGCAATGTGAAGGCTTTCAGCGCGGCCGATACCTTCAAGCTCGGCGGCAGCACGAACGGTTCGTTCGACGTCTCGCAGCTCGGCCCTGGCGGCAAATATGACGGCTTCGGCCTTTACGAGAAGACGGGCAGCAGCACCTGGACACTGACGGGAACGACGGCCGCAGTCACGCCATGGACATTGACCGGGGGCACGCTTTCGGTCTCCTCCGACGCCAATTTGGGAGCGGCATCGGGCACGTTGACATTCAACGGCGGCACGCTGCAGACGACCTCCGCCTTCACCAGCAGCCGCAATGTCGCCCTGACCGACAACGGCACGTTCCAGACCGATGCCGACCTTGTCCTGACGGGCGTCATCAGCGGCAGCGGCCTTTTCACCAAGACCGGCGCCGGCATGCTGACCTTATTGGGCAACAACAGCTATACCGGCGGCACGCGAATTCTGGGCGGGATCCTGGAGGCCGAGGGCGGCAACGCGATCGGCGACCAGTCTGCCGTGATTGCCCAGGCCGGTGTGTTCCGCGTCCTCGGCGACGAGACCATCGGCACGCTCTCGGGCGATGCCGGCACGGTGGAGCTTGTCGGCGACCTCACGACCAGCACGAATTTCGCCAACACGACCGCGCTGTTCTACGGCGGCATCACCGGAACCGGCGGCTTCGTCAAGAACGGCGCCTACCGCCAGGTTCTGGCCGGCAACAACAGCTATCAGGGCGCGACACAAATCCTGGGCGGGACGCTCTATGCGGTCGGTTCGGGCATCGACTCCATTCCCGACGCGTCGGCCGTGACGGTGGCGGCCGGCGCCACATTGTCGTTGGCGCGACCCTCCATCTCCTCCAGCATCACGGGCATTGACAGCGACGACGAGACGATCGGCTCCTTGTCGGGCGCCGGCAATGTCGCTCTCGGCGACAGGAAACTGACGATCGGCGGCGATGCCAGCACTGCGTTCTCCGGCTCGATCTCGGGCGCCGGCGGCTCTCTTGCCAAGCTGGGCACCGGCACGCTCACGCTCTCGGGCACGAACACCTATACCGGCGCGACGACGGTCGACGCAGGCAGGTTGCGCGTCGACGGCTCGCTCGGAAATACCGCCGTCAGCGTCAACAGCTCCGGCACCCTGTCGGGCGTGGGAACAATCGCGGGGCCGGTGACGGTTGATGGCACAATCGCGCCGGGCGACAGCCCCGGCACGCTCACGGTCGGTTCGCTGACGCTCAACGCAGGCGCGAATCTCGACTACGAGCTCGGCGTTCCGGGGACGGTCGGCAACGGCGTCAACGACTTGATCGTGGTCAATGGTGATCTCACCCTCGACGGCACGCTGAACATCACCGATGTCGGCGGCTTCGGTCCCGGCGTCTACCGGCTCATAAACTACGGCGGCGCGTTGACGGACAACGGGCTTGAGTTCGGGACCACGCCCGTCTCCGCGAGCGATCTCTTCATCCAGACCAGCATCGCCGGTGAGGTGAACCTGATCTCCAGCGCCGGCGTGACGCTGGGCTTCTGGGACGGCGGCAATACGGGGCTGCATGACAACGGCGCGATCGACGGCGGTGACGGCGTGTGGGACGCGACGAACCGCAACTGGACGGAAGCCGATGGCGCGATCAACGGCAAGTGGGGTCAGGATTTCGCGGTGTTCGCCGGTCAGGCCGGCACCGTCACGGTCGATGATTCCGCCGGCGCGGTCGGCTTCACCGGCATGCAGTTCATGACCAACGGCTATGTGATCGACGGCGACACGCTCACCACCGACACCGCCGCCACGACGATCAGGACCGATGCCGGCGTTACGGCAACCATCGCCGTGGAGATTGCCGGAAGCGGCGGTCTGGTGAAGACCGATTCCGGCACGCTCGTGCTTTCCGGCGCGAACACCTACAGCGGCGGCACGACGATCTCGACCGGCACGCTGATCGGCCAGGCAACGAGCTTCGGCAGCGGCGATATCCTTGATAACGCGGCTTTGGTTTTCGACCAGCCGACCGATGCCGCCTTCTCCGCCACCCTCTCCGGCACCGGCACGCTGGCCAAGTTGGGAAGCGGCAATCTCAATCTCACCGGTACGAACACGCTCAACGGGGCGACCACGATCGCGGCCAGCAAGCTTTCGGTCAACGGCTCCCTCGCCAACTCCGCGGTGACTGTTCTGAGTGGCGGCGCGCTCGGCGGCAACGGCACCGTGGGGTCGACGACGCTGCAGACCGGCGGCGTCATCGCGCCCGGCAACTCGATCGGCCAATTGACCATCCAGGGCAATTTCACCGGCGCCGGCGGCACGGTCGAAATCGAAGCGATCCTCGACGGCGACACCTCTTCCACCGACAGGCTGGTCATCACCGGCGACACGTCGGGCACCGCCAACATCAAGGTGATAGGCCTTGGCGGCGCCGGCGCGCAGACCGTCGACGGCATCAAGATCGTCGATGTCGGCGGCGTCTCCGCCGGCACCTTCAATCTGCAGGGCGACTATATCTTCCAAGGCGACCAGGCCGTGGTGGCAGGCGCTTACGCCTACCGGCTCTACCCGAACGGCGTCAGCACCCCGGCTGATGGCGACTGGTATCTGCGCTCGGCGCTGATTAACCCGGTCGATCCCGGCGGCCCGACCACACCGCTCTATTCGCCGGCCGTGCCGGTCTACGAAGCCTATGCCGGCGTGCTGCAGAGCTTCACCCAGCTCGGCACGCTGCAGCAGCGCATCGGCAACCGCTCATGGACTGTCGCCGACCAGTCGGCGACAGGCAGCGCCAGCCAGGGCGGCACCCCGATCTGGGGGCGTATCGAGGCCTCGCACAGCGAGTTCGAACCGGGCACGAGCACCACCGGCACCGACTATGACGCCGATCTGTGGCGGCTGCAGGCCGGCCTCGACATGCTGCTCTCCGAGACCGCCTCCGGCATGCTGGTCGGCGGTCTCACCGTCCACTACGGCACTGTGAAATCGGACGTCTCCTCGTCCTTCGGCACCGGCTCGATCGACGCAACCGGCTATGGCTTTGGCGGCACGCTCACCTGGTATGGCAAGAACGGCTTTTATGTCGACACCCAGGCCGAGTTCACCTGGTTCGACAGCGATCTTTCTTCCGCGACACTTGGCAGGAAGCTCGCCGACGACAACAACGGCTTCGGCTACGGCCTCGGCATCGAGGCCGGGCAGAAGATCGCGCTTCATGGCAACTGGTCGCTGACGCCGCAGGCGCAGCTCTCCTATGCCTCAGTCGATTTCGACAGTTTCACCGATCCCTATGGCGCGCTGGTCTCCAACGGCAGCAGCGACAGCCTGACCGGCCGCCTCGGCCTTTCCGCCGACTATGAAAGCGAATGGAAAGGCAGCGCGGGGCAGACGAGCCGCTCGCATGTCTATGGCATCGCCAATCTCTACTACAACTTCCTCGACGGCACCGATGTCGACGTCTCCGGCACCAGGCTGACCAGCAAGCCGCAGCAGCTTTGGGGCGGCCTCGGCGTCGGCGGCTCGCTGAGCTGGGCCGACGATCGCTATTCCGTCCATGGCGAGCTGCTGGCGCGCTCCAGCCTGGAGGATTTCGGCGACAGCCGTGCCTTCGGCGGCTCGGTCGGCTTCAGCGTGAAATGGTAGGCTGACGACGATAGGCCGAAAAAGGCAACCAGCAGTCGCTGGAAACTTTTCGATGCGTATAGGAATTTAATCCTTGGTGGGGCGATTCTCGCTGGAGGTCGCGGTGGTTCGTCGCAACAAGGCAAAGCAATTATCGGAGTCGGAGCTTGACCGGTTCCTGATGGCGGCGGGAGAGCTGCATCGCAGTATTGTGGCCCCGTTGATATCGACGCAATGCGATCACTACCGCTCGATGCAAACCCTGCACGAGGCATTGCTGAAAGCGGTGAAGGACATCACCGGCAAGGACGCTGCTTTTATCCGCTGGTTTGGGGCGGGGTCGCAGTAAACTGCGTCGCTCGCGGCGCTTGCGCGCCCCTCAATGCGCGTCCGGCGGCGGCGCCTTCGGCGTCACGTTGCGCAGGAACGGCACCAGCGCGGTGGCGATGACGAAAGCCACCATGATGACCAGGAACGCGTCCGCATAGGCCATGGTGGAAGCCTCGCGATAGGCGAGCTGCCAGAGCTGCTTCAGCGCGGCGGCGTGGCCGTCTTCGATGGCGCCGGGCAACTGGCCGTAGCGCTGCGCCACGTTGTCGAGGAGGTGCATGGCCGGCTCGTTCTGCGGCGTCAGATGCGAAGCGATCGTCAGGAAATGGAAGTTGGTGCGGTTGTTGAGGATCGCGCCGCAGATGGCGATGCCGACCGCGCCGCCGAGATTGCGCATGGTGTTGAACAGGCCGCTGGCATATTTCAGCCGTTCCGGCGGCAGGCTGCCGAGCCCGAGATTGACGCTGGGCGCGACGGCGAAGACCTGCGGGAAACCGCGAAAGATCTGCGGCAGGAGGAGCTCGGCCGAGCCCCACTGGCTGGTGATGGCGGAAAAACTCCACATCGAGGCGCCGAAGGAGGCCAGCCCGAACATCATCAGCCAGCGCGTGTCGAAGCGCTTGGCAAGGAAGATGTAGACCGGCACGCCCACCATCGAGGCGACGCCGGTTGAGAAGACCGCCAGCCCCGTCTCGAACGCGTTGTAGCCGCGCACATAGCCGAGGAACAGCGGCGTCAGATAGATCGTGGCGAAGATGCCGATGCCGGTGATGAAGGACAAAAAACAGCCGATGGCGAAATTGCGGTTGCCGAAGGCGCGGAAATCGACCACCGGCTGCGCATAGGTCAGGCTGCGAACGACGAACAGGATGAGCGTAACCACGGCGATGACGGCGCCGTTGCGGATCGTGGCGTCATCGAACCAGTTCCAGCGCGAGCCTTCCTCCAGCACATATTCCGCCGTGCCGAGGCTGACCGCCATCAGCGCCATGCCGATATAGTCCGCGCCCTTCAGCAACGACAGATCGCCCTTGTCGATCTTGACCAGCAGCGCAACGAGGATGGTGATGACCACCCCGGGGATGACATTGACGTAGAACAGCCAGTGCCAGTTCAACGTGTCGGTGATCCAGCCGCCGATGACGGGCCCCAACGTCGGCGCGATCGAGGCGATGCTGCCGACGACGGCGGCGGCATAGACGCGCCTCGGGCCCTGGAAATAATGGAAGGACGAGGTGAATACCGTCGGGATCATCGACGCACCGAGCAGCCCCTGCAGCGCGCGGAACACGATCATGCTCTCGATGTTCCAGGCGAAGCCGCACAGCATGCTGGCCAAAGTGAAGCCGGCCGCCGAGATGGTGAAGAGCCACCTCGTCGAGAAGACGCGTGTCAGCCAGCCCGACAGCGGGATGACGATGATTTCCGCCACCAGGTAGGAGGTCTGGACCCAGCCGATCTGGTCCTGCGCGGCCGACAGGCCGCCGCCGATATCCTGCAGCGAGGAGGCGACGATCTGGATATCGAGCAGCGCGATGAACATCCCCACGCACATCACCATGAACGGCAGGATGCTGGCGAGGAAAGATTGCGGGGCGGCCGGCGCTGACATGGCGCCCTCAATGCGACCCGGTATCGACGGTGACGACAGTGGACAGGCCGGGCCGCAGCGCGACCTTGCTCGCCTGGTCGGCGTCGATCGCGATCCTCACCGGCACACGCTGCACGATCTTGGTAAAATTGCCGGTCGCGTTCTGCGGCGGGATGACGCTGAAAATCGCTCCCGTGGCCGGCCCCAGGCTGGTGACATGGCCCTTGAGCGGCTGGTCGGGAGCGATATCGGCATAGACCGTCGCGGCCTGTCCGTCGGCCATCGCGCGCAACTGGTCTTCCTTGAAATTGGCGTCGACCCACAGGCCCGAGGCAGGAACGATGGTCAAGAGGTAGCTGCCCGGTGAGACATAGGTGCCGACCTGCGCCAGCCTGTTGCCGACGACGCCGTCGATCGGCGAGCGGATTTCCGTGAAGCCGAGGTCGAGTTGCGCGGTGTCGAGATCCGCCTTGGCGGCCGCGACTTCCGCGGTCGCTTCCGAAATCTGGGTGTTGAGGACGTCGAGCTGTTGTCTCGACGCCGCAAGCGCCGCCCGCGCGGCGGCGACGGATGCCTGCGCCTGGCCGTCGGCCGCAGCGCTTTTCTGGGCATCCTGCTGCGAGCCGGTCCTGGCGCTGGCAAGAACCGCGTAGCGCTTGGCGTCCTGCGCGGTGAACGCCGCAGCGGCGCTCTTGGCCTCGAGATCGGCGCTGGCCTGCTCGATCAGCGAGTTCTGCAGCGAGATCTGGGCACGCAGATTGTCGAGCGCCGACTGCTTCTGCTCAACCGATGCCTGCGCGCGTTCCAGCGCCGCCTTGAACGGCCTGTCGTCGATGCGGATGATCGGCTGGCCGGCGCTGACATGCTGGTTGTCCTCGACGAGCACCTGGTCGATATGACCGGCGACGCGCGGCGCAAGCGGCGTGACATTGCCGCCGACATAGGCATCGTCGGTCGTCACCATGAAGCGGTTGGCCTGCCACCACTCGAAGCCATACCAACCGGCGGCAGCGATCGCGATCAGCGCAGCGCCGAGCAGCAGTGGCTTGCGCCGCTTCCTGGCCGGCTTCGGGATATCGACGACCGCGGCCTGCAACTCGGCCGGGGAAAGAGTCTTGTTCATCTGCTTCGCGCCTCTTGGCCACCATTCTCGACCAGCGGCAGGCCTGAGCCTTCGCTGCTGAAACGATAGCGTTGCCGCATGCGATCGCTGGCCCTCGGTCCGGTGGCCAGGGTGAAGCCACCGCTGTCGAGCTCCCTGCCAGTCTCCTTGTCGACCAGGACGGGATCGGCCCAGCGCCCGTCAGCCGTGTCCACCACAACGAGGCTCGGGCCTTCGGGCGCCAGATGCCGGTTGCCCCAGGCCAACAGCGTAAGCAGCACCGGGCGGAAATCGCGAGCCTTGGCGGTCAGCACATACTCATGGCGAAGCGGCCGCTCGCAGTAGGCGCGCTTCTCGAACAGCCCGCGCTCGACCAGGCTGTTCAGCCGCCGCGTCAGGATGTTGGGCGCGATATCCAGGCTCTTCTGGAACTGGTCGAAGCGCGTCAGGCCCTGGAAAGCGTCGCGCAGCAACAGGATGCTCCACCACTCGCCAACCTCGTCGAGGCTGCGCGCGATGGGACATGGGCGCGTTTCGAAGCTTGTCTTGGCGACCATCTTCGTGACTCACTTTCAATATGCAAGTCCCACATAGTCGAGTTGATTGCATAATGCAAGTCACCATGCGGCGCGGGGTTGGAAACAGCCAACACGAAGCCGTGAACGGCGCCTCCTGGGCTGCCGGAGAGAAGCGTGAGATTTTATCGCGTCGAGGTAAGCGGAGAGACGGTCAGGCCGGGCGTATAGCGCGGGCGATGGCGCCGTTCCTGGCGATCAAAATGGCGCGCAGTGCCTGCTGGCTGTTTGGCTATTCTCGGACGAAGGTGTCGAGGCTTGTGCCAAAGGCGCGCCAGGTTCCGACCCGCTTGCGAGAAGCGATTTCGCCTTCCTTGCCGGTGATGGTGCTGCCCGCAACCGTCAGCCACATCGTCTCCAATTTGCCGTCCCGCAATATGCCGGTGTAACTCACCGCGGCCGGGCCGGCCGTACCCTCGCCGGCGGCCGTCACGCCAATGACGTCGCCATGCGCGATGCCGAATATCGGCACGGTCTGCCCATAGAAGCTGCTGTCTTCGAGCGCCGTGCGAAACGTGCCTTCAACCCGGCCGCCATCCTCGCCGGTGATGTCGAGCACAGACCCACACTGGTTGCGCCATCTGCCAAGCCAAGGCATTTCGCTCCTCCACGACTATATCGTCTTAGTCTTCGGCGGGATTCGGGCCTGCATCTAACGCGCTGTTCCGAGCGATCAAGTGACCGGCAAACGTGATCGGGGCCAAACGCGGGACAGTGTGACGCTTAAGGGGACCAGGCTGGGCCCAAGCAAGATAGGCAGCTTTGGTTCTAGTACATTAAAAGGGGCGGCGCCCGGCGCCGCCCCTTCTTACTGGGAGGACAAACTCGATTGACTGCTCAGGCAGCCTGGGCTTCGCCGGCGATCGCGTCGGCGGCACGCGCCGCCTTCAGCACCTTCGCCCACCAGGCGACGTCGTTGACCAGCGCGGCGGCGGCCTGGTTCAGATGCTCGATGTCCTCGAGCTTCTTGTCGCCCTGGCGCACGGCAAGGTAATCGCCCCAGGCGATATGCACGGCCGACTTGACCGGAGCCATCTGCAGCTCGACCGCGATCAGGCGGAGTTGTTCGACCGCGCGCGCGCCGCCGACCGAGCCATAGCCGATAAAGCCAGCCGGCTTCTTGTTCCATTCATTGGCGGCGTAATCGATGGCGTTCTTCAAGACACCGGTCGGAGCGTGATTGTACTCGGCGGCGGTGAAGATGAAGCCGTCGAACTCGGCGACCTTTCTCTGCCAGCGCTGCGCCACTTCGTTCTGCGACGGCGCCCAGGCGGAGGAAGCGACCTCGTCGAAGAAGGGCAGCGGCCAATCACGCAGATCGACGATCTCGACATCGATATCGGCGTGCGACTTGGCGATCTTGGCGATCCACTGCGTCGGCGCGTCGGCGAAGCGGGCGGCGCGCGTCGAACCGACGACAATAGCGATTTTGGGCTTGGACATAAGGGGCTCTCCTTGCGGGAATTTCTGGTATCGTTTGGATACCGGCGCTATATGTGATACTGACAAATTATCGCGCAAGGAGGCACGTTTTTGTTACTGAGGCACCCGCATATCACCGAGGACTGCCGCGCCGTCTCGGAAATCCTGCAACGGGTCGGCGACAAATGGACCGTGCTCGTGGTCGGCAAGCTGGGCGACGGCGCGCTGCGCTTCAACGAATTGCGCGCCGCCGTCGGCGGCATTTCGCAGAAGATGCTGACCACCACCTTGCGCGGTCTGGAACGCGACGGCTTCGTCACGCGAAAAGTGTTTCCGACCATCCCGCCACGTGTCGATTACGAGCTGACCGAGCTCGGCCACGAGCTGCTCGTGCCGGTCGGGGCGCTCGGCGAATGGGCGCGCAAGAACACCAATCGGGTCCGCGAGGCACGGGCGAGATTTGACAGCCAGCAGGCCTGAAACCCTTGTGGTTCAAAGGTTTCTGAACCATTGGATGAACTCGTGCTACTCGGCGCCGGCCCTGTCGTACCTTCCGGCTTTGACCGACCTGCCGCGGCCCCGCAGCCAGCCTCTCAGGTGTCTGCGTGCATCCGTCTCGACGAGCATGACTGTCTTTAGCCAACCACCAATCAGGCGCTCACAGCTATAGTGTTGCAGCACGCCGTCGAGCAGTTCTCCTGCTGCGCTGCCTTCTTGCCGATCGCCTTCGGGTCCCTCACGCAGGCGACGCGTGGAAGGTCCTTCCTGACTTCCACATAGGCCGTTATGCCGAGCAGGCAAACCAGCGCGACAAGGGCTGCCATGAGCCAGCCGTTCAGCATGTGTTGACGCATTGTTTTCCCCTCGCGACCTCAAGATGGGGCGCGAAGGCAACCATTGGATGTCGCGAAGCGCGTCTCCCGCGCGGGCGTTGTTACAAAACCGTGAATCGGAGACCTGTCAGCTCTCGGCCGGAACCGGCTTCGGTTTGCCTTCGCCGTCGAGCGCCACCATGACGAAATCGGCATGGGTGACCTTTTCCATCAGGTCGGAAAGGTAGCGCTGCGCCCAGGCCTCGACCTTGAGCACCATCGAGGTACGGCCGACACGCTCGACATGGGTGTAGATGCAGAGCGTGTCGCCGATCTTCATCGGCTTGGCGAAGGACATCTCCTTGACCGCGGCGGTGACAACGCGCCCCTTGGCGCGCTCGGCCGCGCGGATGCCGCAGGCAAGGTCCATCTGCGCCATAACCCAGCCGCCGAAGATGTCGCCGGCCGCATTGGCGTCGGAGGGCATGGCGAGCGTGCGCAGCGTGAGATCGCCGAGGGGTTTTCCGTCCGCGTAATGCACCATTGGGAGGTCCTTCAGCCGCTGCTTTCCTGAACCCGTAGCAACGCGGTTGCGATGTCGCAAGCTCTGCTGAAAGCGAAAACCACGCCGCCGGAGCAGTCGCTTTTTTCACAAGCGATGCCGGAAGGTCCGGCGACGACGTGAACCGGCAATGTCTAGGCTAGGCCGAGAATTTCGGAGCGCGCCCGCCTATCATGCAGACTTATGACTTCATCATCGTCGGCTCCGGCTCGGCCGGCTCGGTCGTTGCCGACAAATTGTCGGCCTCGGGCCGCTTTTCGGTGCTGGTGCTGGAAGCCGGCGGGACCGATCGGCGCTTCTATGTCCAGATGCCGCTCGGCTACGGCAAGACCTTCTTCGACCCGGCCGTCAACTGGAACTACAAGACCGAGCCGGATCCCGGCTTAGCGGGCAATGCCGACCACTGGCCCCGCGGCAAGCTGCTCGGCGGCTCGAGTTCAATCAACGCCATGGTCTTCATCCGCGGCGCGCGCGAGGATTTCGATGCCTGGGCCGCCGCCGGCAATCCGGGCTGGAGCTATGACGACCTCCTCCCCTCCTTCAAGGCGATGGAGGACAATGCGGCCGGCGCCGACCAATGGCGCGGCGTCGGCGGCCCCCTGCACGTCACCGATTGCTCGAACGCGGTGCATCCGCTGACCAAGCGCTATCTGGCGGCCGCCGAGCAGGCCGGCCTTCCCTTCAATCCGGACTTCAACGGCGCCTCCCAGGAAGGCGTCGGCGTCTACCAGATCACCACCAAGAACGGCCGCCGCATGTCCGCCGCCCGCGCCTTCCTGCGGCCGGCGATGAAACGCGGCAACGTTCGCGTCGAGACCAACGCGCTGGCGACAAGAATCCTGTTCGAGGGCAAGCGCGCCGTGGGTGTCGAATATGAGCAGAACGGCGAGCGGAAGACTGTCCGCGCCGGCCGCGAGGTGATCCTTTCGGGCGGCTCGATCAACTCGCCGCAATTGCTGCAGCTGTCCGGCGTCGGCCCCTCGGCGCTGCTTGGCAAGCTCGGCATACCGATCGTCCATGCCAATGACAATGTCGGCAACAATCTGCAGGACCATGTCGGCATCAACTACACATTCAAAGGCAAGCTGCCGACGCTGAACCAGATCCTGCGGCCCTGGTGGGGCAAGCTGCTCGTCGGCATGCAATACATCCTCTTGCGCTCCGGTCCGCTGTCGCTGTCGATGAACAATGCCGGCGGCTTCTTCCGCACCGATCCGTCGATGACGCGGCCGAACATGCAGCTCTATTTCCAGGCCTTCTCGACCGTCATTCCGAAGAGCGGCGAACGGCCGATCCTGACGCCCGACCCCTGGCCGGGTTTCTCCATCGGCCTGTCCAACTGCCGGCCGTCGAGCCGCGGCGAGATCATGATCCGCTCGAGCAATCCGCGCGACTATCCGAGGATCACGCCCAACGCCTATTCGACCAATGCCGATGTCGACGAGATGCTGGCGGCGGTGAAGTTCGTGCGCAAGATCGCCGCGATGCCGGCCATGGCCGAGATCATCGAGGAAGAGGTGCTGCCTGGACCGTCGATCCGGTCGGACGCCGACCTCATCCAGGATTTCAGGAAGCGCTCGGGCACCGTCTATCACCCGGTCTCGACCTGCCGCATGGGGCCGAACGCCGCGCGCGCCGTCGTCGATCCGCGGCTGAAGGTGCACGGGCTGGACGGCTTGCGCGTCATCGACGCCTCGATTTTCCCCGACAACATCACGGGCAACACCAACGCCGCCTCGATCCTGACCGGATGGAAAGGCGCCGACCTGGTTCTGGAGGATCAGAAATGAAAATCACCGACGTAAAGACCTGGGTTGTCGGCAACCCGCCGCCCGGCATCGGCGGCAAATATTTCATCTTCGTCAAGCTCACCACCAATGGCGGCGTCGTCGGCTATGGCGAGGCCTACAACGCGACCTTCTCCGCGCATGTTACCGCCAAGATGATCGAAGACATGGCCGAGCGCTACCTCGTCGGTCGCGATCCGCACGATCTCGAAAACCTGTTCCGCCGCATCTATTCCTCCGGCTTCACGCAACGCCCCGACGTCTCCGGCATGGGCTGTTTTTCCGCGCTGGAAATGGCGTGCTGGGACATCATCGGCAAGGAGGCCGGCAAACCGGTCTACAAGCTGCTTGGCGGCCAGGTGCACGAGACGCTGCGCTCCTATACCTATCTCTATCCGCACACCGGCAGCGTCCATTCGGAAGATGCGCGCGGCCGGAATGTCTACAACGACCCCGACATGGCTGCCGCCTGCGCGCTCGAATATGTCGAGCAGGGCTTCAACGCCGTGAAGCTCGACCCGGCCGGCCCCTACACCGCCTATGACGGCCACCAGCCGCGCCTGATCGACATCGACCTTTCGGCGCGCATGATCAAGGCGATCCGTGAGGCTGTCGGCACCAGGGCCGACATCCTTTTCGGCACGCATGGCCAGTTCACCGCATCCGGCGCGCTGCGCCTGGCGCGCGCCATCGAGCCTTACGATCCGCTGTGGTTCGAGGAGCCGGTGCCGCCGGATATGCCGGAGGTGATGGCGCAGGTCGCACGCGGGACCTCGATCCCGATCGCCACCGGCGAGCGGCTGACCACGAAATTCGAGTTCGCCCGCGTCATCGAAAACCGCGCCGCGACCATCCTGCAGCCGGATCTCGGCCGCTCCGGCGGCATCCTCGAAACCAAGAAGATCGCCGCCATGGCCGAGGCCTACCACATCCAGGTGGCGCCGCATTGCTATTGCGGCCCGATCGTCGGCGCCGCGAACATCCAGCTGGCCGTCACGCTGCCCAACTTCCTCATCCTGGAATCGCTAAAGCAGTGGGACGGTTTCCATGCCACCCTGCTCAAGAAGAAGATCGAATGGCAGGACGGCAACGTCATTCCGTCGAAGGAGCCCGGCCTCGGCGTCGAGCTCAACGAGGCGGTCTGCGACGCGCACCCCTACAGCGGCAAGGACCTGCATCTGCAGATGATGCAGACGCCGTTGATGCCGTGACCCCCGCTTACGCCTTCATCGGCCTCGGCCATCTCGGCGGCAACCTCGCCGCCAGCCTGCTGCGCCACGGCTTCGCCGTCACCGTGGTCGACCGCAACCCGGCCGCGGTCGAGCGCCTCGTCGCGCTCGGAGCGACGGCAGCGGCGAGGCCGGCCGAGGCCGCCGCTCGCGCCGGCAATGCGATCACCTGCCTGCCCTCGCCGAAGGTCAGCGAAGCGGTGCTCGCCGGCCCGGACGGATTGCTCGAGGGTCTGCCCGCGGGCGGTACCTGGATCGAAATGTCGACCAATGGCCGCGACGAGATTCTGCGGCTCGCCGCACTCGCTTCGGCAAAGGGCATCGAGACGCTGGAATGCCCGGTCACCGGCGGCGTGCATCTGGCGGCGGCGGGCAGGATCACCGCGCTCGTCGGTGGCGATCCCGCACTCTACGAGAAGCACTGGCCGGCGATCGAGGCGATGTGCGCGAAATCCTTCCTGATGGGCCCGATCGGCTCGGCGGCGGTGATCAAGGTCATCACCAATATGCTGGCCTTCATCCATCTCGTCGCTGCCGGCGAGGCGCTGATGCTGGCCAAGCAAGGCGGGCTCGACCTTGCTCAGGCCTACCACGCCATCGTCGCCTCCTCCGGCAACAGCTTCGTCCATGAGACCGAAAGCCAGCTCGTGCTCAACGGCTCCTACGATATCGGCTTCACCATGGACCTGGCGCTGAAGGACCTTGGCTTCGCGCTCGCGATGGGCCGGGATTTCGGCGCGCCGCTCGATCTGGCGACACGCGTCAACGCGATCTTCGAGGAAGGCAAGCGCGCCTATGGCGGCGACGCCTGGTCGACGCAGATCGTCAAGCTGCTCGAGGATGCGGTCGGCGTGGAGCTTCGCGCGCCGGGCTTTCCGGCCAGGCTCGAACTACAATCCGGCTAAAATTTAGCCAGCTGTTTCAATCGCCTGACTGCGCCGGTTGAATCAAACCGTCAGCCAGTTGATTCAACCTCTTAAGGTCAGCGCGCCGGGCAGGATCTCAAAAGTCGCCGGAATCCGGCCAGGCGACTCCCCGTCTATGTCGACCAGCGCGCCGTTCTTCTCGGCATCGCCCAGAGGCTCGACCAGCACCTTTCGGCCACGCAGGATGGTGATGGCCGGATGGTTGCGGTGGCGTCCGCCATAGAGCAGGCGGATGTCCCTTATCAGCCCGAGCTTGCCGGCGGCGCGCAGGATGACGATGTCGAACTGGCCATCGGTGAGCTCGGCGTCCGGGGCGATCATCATGCCGCCGCCGAAGAATTTGCCGTTGGCCACCGCCACCAGGGCCATGCGCGCCTCGACCGGCTCGCCGTCGTCGATGGTGATCCGGACGTCCTGGAAGCGATAGCGGGCGAACTCCAGCACCGTGCGCCAGAAGAACAGCGCCTTGGCCGAGACCCTGCCCTTGCGCTTGTCGGCATTGACGGCGCGGTCGGTGGCGCCGGACAGGCCCAAGCTGGCAATGTTGATGAAATGGCGGCTGGCCAGAGCGCCGTGGTCGTCGATGTAGCAGACGCGGCCGGCGTCGATTTTGCGGCCCTTGGCATCCGCGATTTGCTTGACCGAGGCGTCTATGCCGCGCGGCAGGCCAAGCCCGCGCGCGAAGTCGATGCCGGTGCCGCAAGGCAGAAGTCCAAGCGCGCTTTCATGACCGATCTCGGATTGTGCCTGCAAAAGCCCGTCGGCCACCTCGCTGGCGGTGCCGTCGCCGCCGGCGGCAATCACCAGCTCGCATCCGCTGGCGGCGAGGTCGATCGCCAGCCGCTCGGCATCGCCGCTGGCTTGCGTCTCGCGGAGATCGAAATCGCGGAAATTCGCCTTGAGCGATGCCGCGGCCTCCGCCCAATGCCGCTTGAGCCTACCGCCTCCGGCAATCGGATTGAGAACCACCCCGACCTTCAATCCGACCTCCCCCGAGGCACATCGCGCGAAATGCGCGGCGGAGTTCATGCTGGCGCCCAAACTCTTTTGCCGACATTCAAACTCGGACCGGCCGGCGGAGCAAGGCTCCAGCATCCAAGGTCGCTAAAAAAGCAGGGCAGGCTGTCTAAGGGGTTCGGCCGCCGAATTCCGAGGCTTTTGCCTTTGGTCCCCGATAATCCCGCTATCCACAGGCGGGTGGGCATTCCGCAAACCGCTTACCCGGCGTACATTCAACCCATCTCAGGCGGCCACTGAACGCCCCAGCCGAAAGGCAAAAGCGCAAGGCGGATTTCCTGAGGCCCGTACGGCCCAGAACGAGAGCAGGTTCGCCTGTTGGAGGGACGGATGCCGAGACCTACGGGTGCCGCGGAAAGCGTGCCAACGCCGACGGCGGACCGATGCTGCCATGAAGGCCGGGAAAAACCTTCGATGGCACGCTGGGCGAAGCCCGCAAGGGTGGAGATCGGCGTGGTCTGGAACGGGCGCTGCCCTCGGGTGGCGACTGGCAGGACCGTCAAAATCAAGGCTGGCCTGGCGCGACGACTTTAGGGAAGTTGCTGCCTCAACCGGCTCCTGATCTGACAGGGAGGCGCTGGGAGAAATCCCAGCGCCAACTGTCTTTTGGGATGGCCAGGCCTGCCTGAGGCATTTCTGTCACAGTCGCCGCCTGAGCAAACCTTCGGAAACGCCCCGTCATCCACATTTCACAATCGCGGCCAAATCCCGCCTTGTTCGGCGCGGATTGATACAAGTGGGGAATGGGTAGCGAATTCGAAGGGACAAGACCGTGATCAAGACCGCCCTTGTCGCTATGACCATCGTCGGCTGCGACTGCGACGCCAAGCTGTGCGAATATGTCGGCGAGACGCCGGCCAAATGGGCGACGATCGCCGACTGCGAAGCGGCGATGAAGAGCCAGATGCTGCATCAGCGCAACTTCAACTATCCGCTGGTTTCGGGCATCTGCCGCGTCAAGGGCTCGGCCTCTTCGTCCGAGCTTGCGGCGAAAGCCTCCAGGCCGGATCTGAAGCCCAGGAACCGCGTCGGCGAAACCATCGCCCCGCTGCCGCCCGAGCTCGACCATCGCCCAAGCGTTCCGGTCGGCGGAACGGTGACCGCCAGCGAAACAGAAGCCGCAAAGCCCGTCGCCTTCGACGGATCGGTCGATGGCGGCCGCGCCGTGCTTTACCGCACCAAGGCCGGCTATGCCGTGGTCAAGACCGACCTCAGCCGCGCCGCCGGCGCGACCGTGGACGCGGCGAAGCGCTCGGCAAGCTGGCTGGCCGGTCTGACCGGGTTGTAAGCCCATCCAAAGCGCGTTGAGATTCGGGTGAGGCCGGCCTCACCTGAATATCGAAACGCCTTACAGCTTGATCTTGAGAGTCTCCCAGAACTGCATTGTCCTGGTCGCCGATGCGCGTGATGAATAGCAGACCCTGGTTCCGATGTAGCGCTTATCATTTCGATGACGGTTGACGTGGGCCACTTTGCAAACCACCCGGTTGATCACGTCCCCGCGATGCGGAAAGATAGAGGCCTTTCTGAAGTTGGGGGCCCTTCGATGACCTTGGCTGTTCGCGCCGCACTGTGTCTTGTCTCTGTGTTGGGGTCGGCGACGGCCGGCGCTCAAGCTACCGATCCGAACGATGACCACGTGACCATATTCGCTCCCGGCGATCCGGAAATGGCAGCCGCGACAAAGCAGGCGCTTGCCAGCCTCGACGAGTTCCTCGCGCTCGCCGACAGCCCTCCAGCCGGCACATCGCGCTTCAAGCTGAAGGTGAAGGTAAAGGACGGCAATATCACCGAGCATTTCTGGGTCGTGCCCTTCCGCCGCACCGAAGCCGGATTCGTCGGAATCCTGTCGAACCAGCCCGCCGAGGTGCATAACGTCGTGCTCGGCCAGAACATCGAATTCACCAGGGATGACATTTCCGACTGGGGCTACACCAGGAACGGCCATCAGGTCGGCAGCTTCACCGCCTGCGTGATGTTCAAAAGGATGTCGAAGGAGGAAGCCGACGACATGCGCACCAGGTTCGGC
The DNA here is from genome assembly GCF_004016445.2 of Mesorhizobium sp. M2E.F.Ca.ET.219.01.1.1. Taxonomy (GTDB): domain Bacteria; phylum Pseudomonadota; class Alphaproteobacteria; order Rhizobiales; family Rhizobiaceae; genus Mesorhizobium. Next base: position 839,641 of record NZ_SADT02000001.1, on the reverse strand, counting down.
TTCGACTGCTGAGCTTAATCCAGCGCTTCGTCTCTTGCGCCTATCTTGCGCACCAGCGCTGCCGTCGCCAGCATGGCGCCGAGATCAGTGATCATCGGCGCAACGTGCCTGTTGTAGTCGATCGGTTCCGAAATATGCGGCAGCTCGAAGAAGTTCTTCGAGCGCGGCATCAGCAGAAAACCGTCGCTGCCGCTGAGCGCCACCCTGGCCTGGTCGTGGGGCCATGTCTCGCGCAGCCAGGTCAGCGCCTGCGCCATCCGGCCGGTGACCAGCGGCCGCGCCGCCTCGACATTGTCGGTGCGGAATTCGTAGGTGCCATCGAGGTCTTCGACGCCGGATGACAGTTCCTGCATCTTCGAAGCGAACATGCCGCGGAAGAAATGCGCCACCTTACCGGCCTTGCGCGCCGCGACCAGCGTGCCCGGGAACGGCTCGATGGTCTCGAAGGCGACGATGACGCCCTTGAAAGCGGTCGTCTCGCTCTTGCCGGAGCCTTCCCAGAGCTTGGCCTCGTAGAGCTCGAAGGGAAAATCCTCATAGCGTCCGGAAATGACGTCGTCGAAGCTCTGCCGGTTGAAGGCGCCTACCGTTTCCCGCGGCATCCTGTCGAAGGAGTTCGGCCGCGCGCCATGCTGGTAGCGGACATCGCGCACGAAGCCGAAGATCATCGGCAGCAGCGTGTCGCGGAACGACTGCTGCAGCCGGGTCGCCGGCCGCAGCGCCTGGAAATAGAGCACCACCGCAACGATCACGCCGCCGAGATAGAGAAAGACATGCGGCGTCGAGAGCCACTGTTCGTGCGGATCGGCGGCGGCGTTGAACAGCCAGGCTATCAGCGCGACAAAGACGACGACCAGGCCGACGAACACCGGCACCCGCCAGCGAACCTGTCTCTGAACCGACGCCCGTTTCGCCTCATACTCCTCGATGCCGCGCCTGATGCCCGCGATCACCGCCTCGCTCGGCATGAAATCCGCTGCTTCCATGGCCACCCCCGGCCGCCGCTGAGATCGGCTCATGATAGCGGCTTTTGCGCGAAAGTCGCCTGTGCCCGCGGCTATGCCTCCGCCGTGGAAAAAACCGCCTCCAGCCGGGCGGCCACCTGCCGCTTGAGCGCGCCATCCAGAGCCTCGATCGGCACCAGTCGCTCATGGTTGCCTGCCCGCAGCCGCACGAAGAAATGCATCTTGTAGGCGGCGATGGCGCCGCGCGTGGCCGGATCGGCGCTGACATCGACCACGAATATCGAGCCGATGCGTGCCGGCCATGGCAGCCTGGCCAAGGCAGTGCCGAGGAAATCGCCAAGGCCATAGGCGATCACGCTGCCGCCGATACGCTCGACCGGTTGCACGACATGGGCGTGATGCCCGACGATCAGCCCAGCGCCATAGTCCGCCAGCCGCTTCGCCAACGCCCGCGTCGCCGGCCTCGGAAAATGCCGGAACTCCCAATCCCAATGCGGCACCGCGCAAAGCAGGTCGATGTCGGAAGCACCCTCGCGCGACCATTTGGCGGCACGCACGGAGATACGTTCCTCAAATGGCGCGGCGCCGGTGTTACGCCAGAGCGTGAAGGCAGCAAAGCCGATGGTCAGCGATCCGACGGCATGACGCTGGACAGGTCCGCCGGCAACCGTGCCGATGGTGCGGATCCCGAGCCGATCGAGCGCCGCGACCGTTTCCTCGAAACCGGCAATCCCCTGGTCGAGCACATGGTTGTTGGCCAATGACAGCACGAGCCTGTCGCGCGCGATGCCCGCGACTGCGAGCGCACTGGCCAGGAAATTCTCGCTCATCGCATGATGCGTGCCGAGCCATGTACCCATCGCCGCGCGTGGGCGCTCGACGATCGGGCTTTCGCAATTGCCGACCACGAGGTCGGCGGATGAAAGCAGCGCGGCGATCGCCGGATCGCATTCCGGGGCATCGCGATTGGCGACCGCCGAGATGTCGCCGACGAACGCCAGCCGCACCGTCCGCATCGGCGGCGGATCGATCAAGCTCGCCGCCGGCACCGCGAAACCGCTTCCGTCGCCGCCAAGCGAGGGTCTCAGCAGGCGCGGCAGCCATGACAGCTTGTAGGAAAGTGGATAGTTCGACACGGGCAGGTCCAGTTTTATCCTCTGTAGACTGTCTGTCCGGCTGGTTGAAGCCGGACGCCATTGCGAAAGCGCGCCCGCCGGTCGGCACGGACCGGAGGACGCCTTGGGCCAAATGCGTGTATGCTCACAACATGACGCAGTGGAGGGCGATGACGATGCGTAGAGCGATCCTTGCAGCAGCCTTGTTTGCATTTCTGCCGGCGTCCTTCGCCTGGGCGGAGATGCCGGACGCAGCCAAGTCCCTGTTCGAGGCGAAGAGCGTGGCCGAGCGGAACACGGCGCTGTCGACGCTGGAGGCGGCGGCCAAGGACCCGGCATCGGCCTATGCTGCGGGCGCGGGCGAATTCTTCACCGCGCTGGAGCTCCTCGCCGGCGGTTTGCATCGCCACGGCTTCGAGAGCCCGAAATCCTTCATGCTGCCGCTGATGCAGCTGCCCGTGCCGGACAACCCGAACCCGCAGCCGCTGACCTATGAGGAATTCCGCGCCATCCTGGTCGCCTTCCGCGACCGGCTGGAAAAATCCGCCGCAACGCTGGGTTCCGTGCCAAACGATGCCGATATCGGCATGGTGGTCGACCTCACCCGCGTCGGCATCGATCTCAACGAGGATGGCAATATAGCGCCCGACGAAAGCATCGCCGCCGTCATGGCCTCGCTCGCCCACGGCAGCATCGACACCGGCAACGCCGCGCCTGCACTCACCTTCCGCTTCGATCGCGCCGATGGTTTCTGGCTGCAAGGCTATGCCGAGTTCCTGATGGCGCAGGCCGATTTCTGGCTGGCGCATGATTTCAGGGCCATGTTCGACGGCTCCTTCCACATGCTGTTCCCGCGCGCCAAGCTGCCTTTGCAGGATGCACTGGTGCCGCCGGATGGCGGCATGGGCGGCAGCGTCTTCGCCTCGGAATGGCGCTTCGCCGACTTCGTCTCGCTGGTGCATCTCGTCAACTGGCCGGTGGTCGAGCCGGAGCGCCGGCAGGCCGCGCGACGCCACCTGCTGGAGATGATCCGGCTGTCGCGCGAGGACTGGAAGGCGATCCTGGCCGAGACCGACAATGACCGCGAATGGCTGCCGGGGCCGCAGCAGAAAGGCGCCAATCCTCTGACCGGCCTCGCGGTCGGCCAGGAGCAGGTGACGGCCTGGCTCGCCACGCTGACCATGGCCGAGGACCTTCTCGAAGGCCGCGTGCTGCTGCCGCATTTCCGCATCGCTGGCAAGGGCATCAACATGAAGCGTTTCTTCGACGAGCCCAAACCCTTCGACCTCGTTCTGTCGATCACCGGCCCCGGCATCGCGCCCTATCTGGAAAGCGGCAGGATCCTCACCAGCGACGATTTCGGCCAGATCCGGCGCGAGTTTGGCGGCGCTGGGTTTTTGACATTCGCGCTGTGGTTCAATTGAGTCTTGGGTTCCTCGCCTCCACGGACGTGGGGGAGAGCTGGCTCGACGAAGCCGAGACGGAGAGGGGGCGCCGGGTTGGGCGGCGAAAGCGCCTCGAAATGAAAAGGGCTTTCGCCTTACGAAGCCCCCTCTCCGTCCGCTTCGCGGACACCTCTCCCGCCAGAGGCGGGTCGAGGAATCGGGTCGGCGTTAGCCTCGCCCATCGGATCATGACGTCTCTCCTGACAGCCTTCTGTCAGCAGCGTCCGCGCTTGGGCAGCGCCGTTTCACTCGGCCCTTTCCATTTCGGCCGAGTCCACCCATATTCGGCCCATGGCCAGACATCCTGACAAGAAGACGCCTTCGCAAGACGGCGCGCCGAAGCGGCGCAGCCCGCTGACCGACTTCCTCGACGCCGCCGAGCCGTTGAACCCCGGCGGCTTCGCCGAGGCGCCGCAGGCCGAGTTTTCCGGCGCGCCCCTGACCGGCTCGATCTCCGATTGGGCCGGGCAGATCGAGCGCGAGGCGGAAAAGCAGCCGAAGGCGAAAGCACCGAAGAAGATCCCCGAGCGCTCGTCGGCGCCGGGGCGTACGGCGCGCGGCACCTCGATGGGCGGCGCGGCTTCGGCCAAGGAACGCGCCGCCGCCGGCCTCAACCCGGTCGCCGGCCTCGACATCAGCCTGGAGGATGCCGAGACGGTTTCGTCGAGCGGTGTCACCGCGACTGTCGCTGCCCTGTCGGCGCTGATCGAATCCGGCAATCCGCTGCACAAGGACGGCCAGCTCTGGACGCCGCACCGTCCGGCCCGGCCGGAAAAGTCGGAAGGCGGCATCGCCATCAAGATGGTGTCGGACTTCGAGCCCGCCGGCGATCAGCCGACCGCCATCAAAGACCTCGTCGAAGGCGTCGAGCGGAACGATCGCACCCAGGTGCTTCTCGGCGTCACCGGCTCCGGCAAGACCTTCACCATGGCCAAGGTGATCGAGGAGACGCAGCGCCCTGCCCTGATCCTGGCGCCCAACAAGACGCTGGCCGCGCAACTCTACGCCGAGTTCAAGAAATTCTTCCCCGAGAACGCGGTCGAGTATTTCGTCTCCTACTACGACTATTACCAGCCGGAGGCCTACGTCCCGCGCACCGACACCTATATCGAGAAAGAATCCTCGATCAACGAGCAGATCGACCGCATGCGCCACTCGGCGACGCGCTCGCTGCTCGAACGCGACGACGTCATCATCGTCGCTTCCGTCTCCTGCATTTATGGTATCGGCTCGGTCGAGACCTATACGGCGATGACTTTCCAGATGCAGGTCGGCGACCGGCTCGACCAGCGCTCGCTTCTCGCCGACCTCGTCGCCCAGCAGTACAAACGGCAGGACATCAACTTCGTGCGCGGCTCGTTCCGCGTGCGCGGCGACACGATCGAGATCTTTCCAGCCCACCTCGAGGACCGCGCCTGGCGCATCTCGATGTTCGGTGACGAGATCGAGTCCATCACCGAATTCGATCCGCTGACCGGCCAGAAGACCGGCGAGCTGAAAAGCGTCAAGATCTACGCCAATTCGCACTATGTGACTCCGCGCCCGACCTTGAATCAAGCCATCAAGTCGATCAAGGAAGAACTCAAGCATCGCCTGCAAGAGCTTGAAAAGGCTGGACGCTTGCTGGAGGCGCAGCGGCTGGAGCAGCGCACGCGCTTCGACCTGGAGATGCTGGAGGCGACCGGCTCCTGCGCCGGCATCGAGAACTATTCGCGCTATCTCACCGGCCGCGCCCCGGGCGAGCCGCCGCCGACTTTGTTCGAATATGTGCCGGACAATGCGTTGATCTTCATCGATGAGAGCCACGTGACCGTGCCGCAGATCGGCGGCATGTATCGCGGCGACTTCCGCCGCAAGGCGACGCTGGCGGAGTACGGCTTCCGCCTGCCTTCCTGCATGGACAACCGGCCGCTGCGCTTCGAGGAATGGGACGCCATGCGCCCGCTGTCGGTCGCGGTTTCGGCGACGCCCGGCGGCTGGGAACTGGAGCAGTCCGGCGGCGTCTTCGCCGAGCAGGTCATCCGCCCGACCGGGCTGATCGATCCGCCGGTCGAGGTGCGCCCGGCCAAGAGCCAGGTCGACGACGTGGTCGGCGAGATCCGCGAGACGACAAGGCTCGGCTATCGCACGCTGGTTACCGTTCTCACCAAGCGCATGGCCGAGGACCTGACCGAATATCTGCATGAGAACGGCATCCGCGTCCGCTACATGCATTCCGACATAGACACGCTGGAACGCATCGAGATCCTGCGCGACCTCCGCCTCGGCGCCTTCGACGTGCTAGTCGGCATCAACCTGCTGCGCGAGGGTCTCGACATCCCCGAATGCGGCTTCGTCGCCATTCTCGATGCCGACAAGGAAGGCTTCCTGCGTTCCGAAACCTCGCTGATCCAGACCATCGGGCGCGCCGCCCGCAATGTCGACGGCAAGGTCATCCTCTATGCCGACCAGATCACCGGTTCGATGGAGCGGGCGATGGCGGAAACCAACCGCCGCCGCGAGAAGCAGATGGAGTGGAACGCCGCCAACGGCATCACGCCGGAATCGGTCAAGTCGCGCATCGCCGACATTCTCGATTCGGTCTACGAGAAGGACCACGTCCGCGCCGACATCTCGCAGTTCACCGACGACGCCGGCGCGATGATCGGCAACAATCTGAAAACCCATCTCGAGGCGCTGGACAAGCAGATGCGCGATGCCGCCGCCAATCTCGATTTCGAGAAGGCCGCGCGCGTTCGCGACGAGATCAAGCGCCTGCGCGAGATGGAGCTTGCCATCTCCGACGACCCGCTGGCGCGCGAGGTGGAAAGCCAAAGTCCCGCATCGGGCCGCGAAAAGGGCAAGCATAACAAGGGCGTGGCCAGGCATCGCACAGCCGAGGAGCAGGAGCGTTTCCGCAGGCTCGACGAAGCCCGCGCTGCCGAAGAGGCGGCCAAGGCGGCCCGGCCCAACCTGTTCCGCAAGCCGCATCTCGACGAGATGGGCGCCGACGGCGCCGTGCCGGTGAAGAAGCCGCTCTTCGCCAAGCCTTCGATCGACGACATGGGCCCCGGTACGGACATGGCGACCCCGGCGGGCGCGGTGTCGCGCTCGCTGTTCAAGAAGCAGACGGCGCAGGAAGCGCATGGCTCCGATTTCGGTATCCCCGGCGACCGCGCCAAGCCGTTGTTCAGGAAAAACTCGCTCGACGAGATGACGGTGCGGCGGACGGAAAAGCCGGTCGAGGGAAAAGCGCCGGCGAAGCCGAAGCCTATTTCCCCCACGCCGGAAGGCCGCGACGACAAACCGATCGTCCGCCAGCGTTCGGGCATCGGCTCCTACGAGGACCCGGCCGACGAGCGCCGCCAGAAGCGGCGTCCGGGCAAGACTGGACGGCCGGGGCAGTAGCGCCTTTTTCCTTCTCCCCTTGTGGGAGAAGGGAAGCACTTCACCGCCCTCTTGCAATCCGCCCTTCCCCCGGTGTACCCAATCTCCCAACTCGAACATCCGGAAAGGAGGGCTGCGTGTTTATCGATCACCATCGTCAGCGTGGCCCGATTTGCGCCCTGCGAGCTTGCTTGCAGGGCTGACCGGACGGTCCGGGTTTTCCCGTTTCGATTTTTGGTCTGCCCTTCGTGGCGCCGTTAAGCTGATCGGTTGATCGGCCAGCGCACCGTCAAAGTGCATCAGCCGGACTTTCCGGCAAGACCAGAGAAATCGACATGGCCTTGATCAGCCTCAAATCCCTCGGCGTCACCATGGGTGCGCCGCTCTTCTCCAATCTCGATCTCACCATCGGCGCGAGCGACCGGCTCGGCATCGTCGCGGCCAATGGCCGTGGCAAGTCCACACTTCTCAAATGTCTGGCGGGCGCATTCGAACCCACCGCCGGCGACATCACTCGCTCGCGCGGCCTGCGCGTCGGCCATGTCGAGCAATCCGTTCCCGACGCGCTGCTCGGCCGCAGCTTCCATGACGTCGTCGCTGATGCCTTGCCGGCGGAGCAGCGCGACAGCGAGCTGTGGCGGGTCGACGTGGTGCTGGATTCGCTCGACATGCGGGAAGACATGCGCGGCCGGCCGATGCGCGCGCTGAGCGGCGGCTGGCAGCGGCTGGCGTTGATTGCCCGCGTCTGGGTGACCGACCCGGACGTGCTTCTGCTCGACGAGCCGACCAATCATCTCGATCTCGCCAGGATCAGCCAGTTGGAGGACTGGCTCAACGCACTGCCGCGCGACGTGCCTGTGATCGTCGCCAGCCACGACCGTGCCTTCCTCGACGCCACCACCAACCGCACGCTGTTCCTGCGTCCGGAGGACTCACCGGTGTTCGCTCTGCCCTATTCGCGCGCCAGGCAAGCGCTCGACGAGCTCGACGCCGCAACGGCGCGCAAATTCGAGCGCGACATGAAGATTGCTCAGCAGCTGCGCAAGCAGGCCGCCAAGCTGAACAACATCGGCATCAATTCAGGCAGCGACCTTTTGACGGTGAAAACCAAGCAGTTGAAGGAACGGGCCGAGAAGCTCGAGGATGCCGCAATACAAGCGCATCGCGAGCGTTCGGCCGGCGCAATCAGGCTGGCGAACCGCGGCACCCACGCCAAGGTGCTGATCACGCTGGAGGACGCGGCGGTCGAAACGCCCGACGGCGCGCTGCTGTTCAAGACCGGCAAGCGCCATATCTGCCAGGACGATCGCATCGTGCTGCTCGGCCGCAACGGCGTCGGCAAGACGCGCTTCATCGCCATGATCCGCAACGCCATCGCCGAACCGGGCTCGATCGCGAACATCAAGGTGACGCCGTCGACCGTGCTCGGCTACAGCGACCAGGCGCTGTCGGGCATCAATGCCAGCGACACGCCGCTGGCGATGCTCTCGCGCCGCTTCGAGGTCGGCGAGCAGCGGGCGCGTTCGCTGCTCGCCGGCGCCGGCGTTGCCGTCGAAATGCAGGAGAAAAAGATCGGCGCCTTGTCGGGCGGGCAGCGGTCGAGACTGATGATGTTGGTACTCCGGCTCATCCATCCCAATTTCTATCTGCTCGACGAGCCGACCAACCATCTCGACATCGATGGCCAGGAAGCATTGGAGGACGAGTTGCTGAAGCATCAGGCAAGCTGTCTGCTTGCCTCGCACGACCGCTCCTTCATCCGCGCCGTCGGCAACCGCTTCTGGCTGATCGAGAAGCGGCGGCTGACCGAAGTCGACGACCCGGAAGCGTTCTTTCGCTCCGTCGCCGAAACGCCGAACTGAGAGGCGATACACCTGCCGGGCCGCCACCGCCGGCCCGGCAATACTTTTCCATCTGCTAAAAAAGGAGCATCTTGGATTGCTCAGCCATGGAGGGAACGGGCCATGCGTGCAGTGGAAATCGTCAGCAATCTCTACAAAGCCTATGCGGACCGCGACATCGAGGGCGCCCTGGCGCGGTGCGCCGAGGATGTCGTCTTCCGCTGGATTGCCGATCCCCGGCAATCGCGTCATGCCGGCACCGCGCACGGCAAGCAGGAATTCCTCTCCAGGCTGCTGGCGCTCGATCATGACTTCGAATACCGCCACTTTGTCCCGGTCGAGATCATCGACGGTGGCGACAAGGTTGCCGCGCAGGTCGAGATCCACATGACGCGCCGCGCCACCGGCCAGGAGTTCGTCATGCGCACCGCCAATTTCTGGACGGTCCGCGACGGCGAGATCATCGAGATGGTGGAATATTACGACACCGCGCTGGCGGCGTCGGTGTTCTGAAAAAGATTGGGGCGATCTGTCGGATCGCCGATTGCCGCCTCGTCCTTGGGATGCCGACACGATGATGCCGGCATCAACCAGGGAGAACAATCATGTCGGTACTGTCGTCCATCGGCCGCCTCGCCAACCGGTATGCCCAGGCGCGTGCCCGTCACCGCAGCGAGCGCATCCTGCTCTCGCTGCCTGCAGAGCTGCGCAAGGACATCGGCTTTCCGGAGATTTTCGAAACGCGCGAAAGCCGCCGCGCCAGCACCTTCTCCGCGAAGGTCATATAAAATGATGCTTTCAATGCGATCGTCTTGCGGCCGCGCGGCTGCAACGCAAGGCGCTTAAAAAGAATTTCTGGAGGCATGTAGGATCGCCGCCGCTTCGTCCGTCCTTGGGCCGCAAGCCAGGTCAAACTCCGTGAAGAGGAACACGAATATGAACGACCAGACCCCGCCCCGCGCCAAGGTTCTTGGCGGATTGACCCCCTACCTGCAGGTCGACGGCGCCATCAAGGCCGCCGAATTCTACAAGAAGGCTTTCGGCGCGGAGGAAGTGTTCGCCTATCCGCCGGACGACAAGGGCCGCACCATGCACATCCATCTCTACGTCAACGGCTCGACGCTGATGCTGGGCGACGCCTATCCGGAACACGGCCACCCGCATCAGGCGGCCCAAGGCTATACTCTGCAGCTCCATCTCGGCAGCGACGACATCGATGCCTGGTGGAAGCGCGCGGTCGACGCCGGCTGCGAGGTCGTCACCCCGCTGCAGGTGATGTTCTGGGGCGACCGCTGGGGCCAGGTGAAGGACCCCTTCGGCGTAGCCTGGGCGATGAACGCGCCGGTGAAGTAATTCCTAGCGAGCAGCGTTGCCCGCAGGGCTGACGCGCTCACCCGCGCCGGGTCGTATCCCCGCCGACCCGGCGCTTGTTTTTTAGCAAAGGAGTTTCACCATGTCCTATGTCGACGGTTTCGTGATTGCCGTGCCGAAGGCAAATCTCGATGACTACAAGAAGCTCGCCAATCTTGCAGGCCCGATATGGATGGAGCACGGCGCGCTCTCCTATGTCGAATGCATCGGCGACGACGTGCCCTATGGCGAGCTGACCTCGTTTCCGCGCGCCGTTCAGGCCAAGGACGACGAGATCGTCATCTTCGCCTGGGTGGTCTACGAATCCAGACAAAGCCGCGACGCGGTCATGGCCAAGGTGATGGCCGATGAGCGCCTCAAGATGGACTGGTCCGCCATGCCGTTCGACGGCAAGCGCATGATCTTCGGCGGCTTCCAGCCATTTATCGAGCTTTGAGGGCTGACTGAACCCCAGTGTCGGCTGATCGCAATGCTTTGCGGTTGGCCGAGACGCTCGTCAGATCGTCATCCACAGGCGGAGCAAGGAGCGAAGCGACGCGGCGCAGACCCGAGGATCCATTCCGTTACCTATGAGTGTCACCGCGGTGCAGAACGATCTCTGTTCTGCACCGCCTTACCCCTCGCGCGAGGTCACGGCATGGATCCTCGGGTCTACGCGCCCGCTTCGCTCCCGCTCCGCCCGTGGATGACGAAGGCGAGAAGCGCGATCAAACGGTGAAGCGCAGGGAACCGCCGTTCGCAGGCCGGCCTCACCTCAATATCAGCCCAGCTTGTCCAGCAGCGGCTTCAGCCGGTCTCCATAGCGCTTCCACAGATCGACCGAGCCCTGATACATCGGCTGGCGCACCTGCGCGGCGGAAGCGGTACGCACCGGCCGATCCGTCTCGTGGAACGACAGAACCTTGTCGTCCCAGGGCAGGCCGAGATACGCCATCAGCGCCCACGTTTGCCCTTCCTGGTCGGCGACGAAATCCTCATAGCGCACGTCGTGCACGACGCCCGGCAGCACCTTGTGCCAATGCGCCATGATGTCGGTGTAGAGGTTATGGAAATCGGCGAGCTCGCCGAGATCGTAGCCATAGCGGTGGCTGTCGCCGCGGAAATGCACCTTGAAGATCGACAGGCAGGTGGCGGCCGCGTCGCGGGCGCAATGCACGATCTTGGCCTTCGGCAGCATCATGTGCAGGAAGCCGACCAGCATGAAGTTGCCCGGCATCTTGTCGGTGACATGGCGGTAGCCCGGATAGCGGGTATGCAGCATGTCGAGATAGGCTTGACCAGCTTCGGCGAAGGCCTTGTCGGGCATATCGGCGATCCCGGCGGGAAAGCCGCCCGGCATGCTCATCGGAAACTGCTTGCCAACGGCCGTCTTCAGGATGCTCAACTCGCCGGCGCCATAGACTTGCGGATGACTGGCGATGATCTGCTCGACCAGCGTGGTGCCGGAGCGCGGCATGCCGACAACGAAGATCGGCGTATCGTCGGAAACATCGCTCGTCCGGTGCTTCTCGAAGAAGGCCTTGTCGAAGGCGGCCTTCATTGCCTCGAACTCGTCGCGCGTGCGGACCGGATCGTAGTCGATACCCTGGCGGCGGATGGCATTGCCCTCGGCGAAATAGTCGAAAGCGCGGCCATAGTCCTTGAGGTCGTCATGGACCTTGCCGAGACCGAAGGAAAGCTGCATGCGCGCCAGGCTGCCCTGCGGTGCCTTGGCATGCTCGGCTTCCATGCCGGAAAGCTCCTTGTCGCGTTCGGTCTGACGCTTGACCTGGGTCAAAAGCAGCCAGGCTTTGGCCATACCGGGAACAACCGCCACCGCCTGTCGGGCAAGATCGGCGGCTTCGCCGAGCTTGCCCTTCTCCATCATGGCCACGCTGAGCCCGTAAAGCAGCTCGGCGTCCTTCGGCCGGATCGACAAGGACTCGCGAAACAGGGCGATCGCCTCATCCAGCCGCCCGGCCTCCTGCAGCGTTTCCGCAAGCCCGATGCGGGCACGGACATGGAACGGGTTGCGGCCGATCGTGCCGCGATAGATCTCCTCGGCGACGTCGAACTGGCCGAGCTGCTTCAGCGACGAACCGAGATTGTCGCGCGCCGCCAGCTGGTCCGGCTTGATATCCACCGCGCCGCGAAAGAAATCGACCGCGGCGGCGACCCGACCGAGGTCGCGCATGACCGTGCCCATATTGTTGAGGAAGTCGGCGTTCCCGGGCTGCAGCGTCACCGACTGTTCGATGAGCTCGAGCCCCTCCTCGCTGCGACCGGTCTGGTGCAGCAGCAGTCCGAGGAAGTGCAAGGCGGCGGCATGGTTCGGCTGCTGCCCCAGGACCTGCCGATAGAGCGCCTCGGCTTCCTGACGGCGCCCGGCCTGGTGCAGCTGCAGCGCCCGCTGCACATAGGGATCGAGCGGGCTGGCCGTTCCCGGCTTGCCGCCCGCATTCGCCGCTCTTCTTTGATCTCTGTTAATGGGAAACCTGCCGTGTTCGTTGGTCCGCCGGACCTAAGCCATGCGGGCAAGAGATTCAAGGCTAAGCAACACCACGCGCGTTGCGCTGTCTATACCCGCCTGTTGAGGCGGACACCGCGTTACTTCTCAGCACGGACCGTCGCCGACGACGCGGTAGTCCGCCGCGCGGGCCTCGCATGCGTTCGGGAAGGTGCGCACTTGCCCTTGGCGCCTGGCGCAGACCGGGGCGTATTCGCGCGTGCAGAATGTCTGCTCGCCGCCGCCGTCGCGGCAAGGGCCGTCACGCATGATGCGGTAGCCTTCCCTCTCAGCCAAGCATGCGTTGGCGAAAGTCTGGCGGTCGCCGCCCCGCCGGGCGCAGACCGGCTGGTACTGCATGGTGCAGAGCTGCGGGTGCGGCCTGGGCGGGCGCGGGCGCGGCCCATCGTCGACCACCACGGTACAGGCCGCGAGCAGCGCCGCGAGAATGAAAATGACCGGGCCCTGCCGAGTGATCGCCAGCAAGCGCAATGTGTCCTCCTCCGTCCGGCACCCCGCGCCAACTCGCGACATCCTCGCATTCCCCGTCACGAACGCAACCACCGTTTGTGGCGCCGCCAAGCCCTTGGCCGACGGCCTCGCTCTGGCCCATGCTTGGCTCCTCTCTGGCCGATGACCCGTGCCGGCACGGGGTCTATCGAGGCCCAGCGTTGGACGCGCCGCGGGCCGCCCGCGACCGTCGTCTTGCAACCATCACGTTTCCGTGTAATAAATTTCCCCGTTCGGGCATTTGCGACCCGGAGAGCGGAACGTTTTGGACGACCTTTCCCCGATAAGTGTGAATCTCTGACAGCCCCGTTTTTCGGCGGGGGGTTTGACCATGCGCGAATGCATGACCGCCGAAGCAACCACCGGGATTTGCCCAAGGCGCGAGGCAGCGGGCAAACCACAAGACTGACACGGGTGAAGGAGTTTCCCCAATGGCCCAGACCGGTACCGTAAAGTTCTTCAACGCCACCAAAGGCTTCGGCTTCATCACGCCGGATGGCGGCGCCAAGGACGTGTTCGTCCATATTTCCGCGATCGAGGCATCTGGCCTGCGCACGCTGGTCGACGGCCAGAAGGTCACCTTCGACGTCGAGCCGGACCGCATGGGCAAAGGCCCGAAGGCGGTCAACCTGCGCGCCGCCTGATCGGCGCGCAACCGCCTGTCCTTGCGGATGCAATGATGCGGCAGGATCATAAACGGGCTTTTGGACAGGCTCGAAATTGCGAAGGCGCGACCGAACGGTCGCGCCTTTTTTGCGCGCAAATCCTTGGATCGGCAGGCGAAAACTTTCTCTTGCCGATAGCGCTAAAATAAAGGACAAATTTCCTCTCGGGCAATTTGCCGGCCCGAGACTTGACTTGATGGGATCAAAGGAGTTTCCCATGCCGCAGACCGGCACCGTCAAATTCTTCAACCATGCCAAGGGCTTCGGCTTCATCACGCCCGACGATGGCGCGAAGGATGTCTTCGTCCACATTTCGGCTGTGCAGGCGTCGGGCCTTCCCGGTCTTGAGGATGGGCAGAAAGTGACATTCGACACCGAGCCGGACAAGCGCGGCAAGGGTCCGAAGGCCGTCAATCTGTCGATCGGCTAAGCCGGCTCACGACGGATCCGACGGAGGCTTTTCAGGCGGGACCGCTCCCGCCCGGAACGGGTTGTGCCTGGACTTTCGAAGAATAACCGGCCTCGAAAAAATCGATTGCGCGGATTTCCGTTCAGCCTCCGTTCAGCCACGGTCTTCTATTAACCTTTGCTAAAGCCGGTCCGCATCCCCCAAAAATGCGCGGGCCGGCGCGAAGGAGACCGAAGATGAACCGTTTTCTCAAGACCGCCATCCTGAGCGTTGGCATTGCCGCGACCACCCTGGCCACCTTCTCGGCGGCCAATGCCGATGACTGGCGCTGGCACCATCATCGCAATCATAGCGGCGACGCTCTTGCCGCCGGCGTTGTCGGTCTGGCGGCCGGCGCCCTGATCGGCAGCGCGCTCAGCAACCCCGGACCGCGCTATTACGAACCGGCCTATGGTGACGACTACTATGTCGCCCGGCCGGTGCGCCGCTACTACGTGCAGCCGCGCGTCGTCTATGCCGACCGCTATGCCGAGCCGTGGACCAGGGCCTGGTACGAATATTGCTCGGACCGCTATCGCACCTTCAATTCGCGGACCGGCACCTTCACGGGCAGCGACGGCGATCAGCATTTCTGCGTCGCCAATTAATATTTAGGGTTCCCTGCCCTAAGCAAAGCGCCGCCTCAAGCGGCGCTTTTTGTTTCTGGCCCGGCCACTCGCCACTGGGCAGGTCGTGCTGAGATTCAGGTCAAGCCGAGTCGAGAGCGGTAGGTTCCGAGAACCGGAGCGGAGCGTACTTTTGGGTACGTGAGCACCGGAAGCGCAGGAAACTGCCGCTCGCAGGCCGGCATCACCTGAATATCAGCATAACCTAGGTCAAGAACGGATTGCTCCGCCGCTCATCGCCAAAGCGGCTGCCCGGCCCATGGCCGCAGATGAAACCGATATCGTCGCCAAGCGGCAAAAGCTTGTCCTTGATCGAGGCGATCAGCGCGGCGTGGTCGCCGCCGGGCAGATCGGTGCGTCCGATCGAGCCACGGAACAGCACGTCGCCGACATGCGCGAATTTGGCCGCGCGGTTGTAGTAGACGACATGGCCCGGCGCGTGCCCCGGGCAATGCAGCACTTCGAACACGTGATTGCCGAAGGACACCGTCTCGCCTTCGGTGAGGAAGCGGTCCGGCACGCAATTGCGCACCGGATCAGTCAGGCCGAAACGCTTGGCCTGGTTCTCGAGGTTGGCAAGCAGTGGCTTGTCGGCTTCGTGCGGGCCGATAATGTCGATGCCGAGCGCCTCCTTCAGTTCCATCGCGCCGCCGGCATGGTCGATATGGCCATGCGTGATCCAGATCGCGCCGGCCTTGATGGCATTGTCCTTCAGCGCCTTGAGCACCTGGTCAATATCGCCGCCGGGATCGACGACAACGCCGTTCTTGTCGTCCATGTCGAACAATACGGTGCAGTTCTGCTGGAACGGCGTGACCGGCACGATGCCGGCATTGAGCTGACCCATGGCTTTCCTTTCTCGAGCAATTCCTGGAAAAGTCTGAACCGCTCCTGTTGTGGCCCTGATGTAGACAGGCGGCCTACCGCCGTCCACCGCCGGCCAGCACAAATATCCTGGAAACGAAAATGGGCGGCCGAAGCCGCCCATCGGAAAACTTGAAGCGAGAGGCCTTATTTCTTCATCGCGTTCATGACCGCGCCGATGATGCCGGTCAGGATGGCGCCGCCGCCGACGCCGCCGAGAAGGTTCTTCAGGTCGAGCGCGCTACCGATTCCGCCCGCCGCGGCCGCCGCGTCGACACCACCGCCGCCCAACAGGCTACCAAGGATGGCCGCACCGCCGACGCCGCCGATCGCGCCGCTGAGGATTTTGGTAAGCTGGCCCATCGCCGCTTGCTTCAGCGCCGCGCCAACCGCCTGGCCGCCGATAACGCCGGCAATTACCTGTACAACGATCTGAATAATCGTGTTGCTGTCCATGTAACTAGTCCCTCCATAGCCGCCTGCCTCCAAGGGCCGACACCATCATGAGACGCCGAACCGTTCGAAAGTCAAATGCATGAAAGCTTAAATAAAAAGGGCGGCCCGAAAACCGCCCCTCTTGCAAAAAAAAGCTGTGACTATCGCTATTCTGCGGCGATCGCGTGCTTTGGTTGCACTGCAGCAGAATAGTCGTTCATCAACGTCTTGACGATCTCCCCGACCTCGAATCGGTGTGGGCCGATCTCCGAAACCGGTGTCACCTCGGCCGCGGTACCGGTCAGGAAGCATTGCTCGAAACCTTCGAGCTCTTCCGGCATGATGGCGCGCTCGATCATTTCGAAACCACGGTCCTTCGCCAGGCCGATCACCGTGCGGCGGGTGATGCCGTCGAGGAAGCAGTCGGGCGTCGGCGTATGGATCTTGCCGTCCTTGACGAAGAAGATGTTGGCGCCGGTGGCTTCCGCCACCTGGCCGCGCCAGTCGAGCATCATGGCGTCGGCATAGCCCTTGGCCTCGGCCGCATGCTTGGACAGCGTGCAGATCATGTAGAGGCCGGCGGCCTTGGACTTGGACGGCGCGGTGCGCGGATCCGGCCGGCGCCATTCGGCGACATCGAGGCGGATGCCCTTGAGCTTCTGCGCGGGGTCGAAATAGCTCGGCCATTGCCAGATGGCGATGGCGCAATTGATGCGGTTGTTCTGCGCCGA
Organism: Mesorhizobium sp. M2E.F.Ca.ET.219.01.1.1; assembly: GCF_004016445.2. Lineage (GTDB taxonomy): Bacteria > Pseudomonadota > Alphaproteobacteria > Rhizobiales > Rhizobiaceae > Mesorhizobium. The sequence goes on along the minus strand of NZ_SADT02000001.1, from coordinate 822,774 downwards.
GACACCCATCTGCTCGCTGCCGCGCCAGGCGATCGGGCGCACATAGGCATCCTGGAAACCCTGCTTCTTCAAAAGCGTGCGGCAGGCCTCGTCGATCTCGGCGACCGTATAGGGAATCTTGAAACCGAGCAGGCGCGCCGATTCATGCAGGCGCTCATTGTGCTCGGTCAGCTTGAAGATCTGGCCGCCATAGGCGCGCTCGCCCTCGAAGACTGCGCTGGCATAGTGCAAGCCATGGGTCAGCACATGGACCTTGGCGTCGGCCCATTTGACGAACTCGCCGTTCATCCAGATGAAGCCTTCCAGTTGATCGAAGGGAACGGATGCCATGGAAACCTCCCGCGGGCGGGCGCCCGCAAATCGTTGTGTTTTATAGCCTTCATGCCGGCCTCGTCACAGGATCCGAAACGCTGGCCGGTGCTTGAAAGCGTAGGCGGATATTCAATTCGTGGCAAACTCAGGAAGTTCCGGAAAAACGGCTCCCTCTTGCCTTTTCGTTCGCAATCCGCCGAAAAGCTTGTCAAAAATTATCATTGCTCGGAAATTACGTCAATAGTACTGACATAATTCCCGCCTCGCATGGAGAAATGATGACGAGCCCCGCAGCCGGAAAACCGATCAGGACGGCGATCGCCGATGAGGACGGCATCGACTTCGCCATCATCGAACTGTTCTTCTTCGCCTATCGCGATTTCACCTCCGACCCGGACCAGATCCTTGCCGATTATGGCTTCGGCCGCGCCCATCACCGTGTGCTGCACTTCGTCAACCGCAGGCCGGGCCTCACCGTCGCAGAACTGCTCGATGTGCTGAAGATCACCAAGCAGAGCCTTGCGCGGGTCTTGAAGCAGCTGATCGACACCGATCATATCGTCCAGGTGCAGGGTCCGCGCGACCGCCGGCAGCGCGAGCTCTACCCGACCGCCAAGGGCCGCGCGCTGGCCTTGGCGCTGGCGCGGCCACAGTCGCGCCGCATCCGTGCGGCATTGGAGGATTCCGGAGCCACCGAGCGCGCCACGATCGAGCGTTTCCTGGAAGCGATGGTCAATCCGGAACTAAGAGCGCAGATCGACATTGTGCCTGCGCAAACATCGGGGAAGAACCATGGAGACCATTGAGAAGGTCGATCATCCGGCCGCGCCCGACGATGACGCGCCGCATCTTCTGGTTGTCGATGACGACACGCGTATTCGCAACCTGCTCAAGCAGTATCTGTCCGAGAACGGTTTTCGCGTCACCGTCGCCGGCAATTCCGGCGAAGCCAGGCGCAAGCTCGCCGGCCTCGACTTCGACCTTTTGGTGCTCGACGTCATGATGCCGGGGGAAACCGGCGTCGACCTCACCAAGGCGCTGCGGGCCGAGAAGAACGTGCCGATCCTGATGCTGACGGCGCTGTCCGAGACCGACAGCCGCATTACCGGGCTGGAAGCCGGCGCCGATGATTACCTGCCGAAGCCGTTCGATCCGCGCGAGCTGATCCTGCGCATCAACAACATCCTGCGCCGTGGCGGCCCGGCCGCGACGCCGAAGGTGGAACAGCTGGTGTTCGGACCTTATACGTTCCAGATCGCCAAGCGCGAATTGAAGCGGGGCGGCGAGGCGCTTAAGCTGACCGACCGCGAGCAGGAGATCCTCGCGATCTTCGCCGCGCGAGCGGGCGAGACCATACCGCGCCATGAATTGGTGGGCGATGAATCGGATGTCGGCGAGCGCACCATCGACGTGCAGATCAACCGGCTGCGCCGCAAGATCGAGCGCGATCCGTCCAATCCGGTGTGGCTGCAGACGGTGCGCGGTATTGGGTATCGGCTCAGCGTCGAATAGGTTACCGTCGAAGGCCCTTTGCTGAACAGGCCATCGACGAGCGGAAGGGCGAATGGCGACCACGCAACTGGAACAGCCGAAAGGGAGCGGCCTGCGCGATCTCGCGCTGCGGACGCTGAGGGCGATGCCGCGCGCCTGGAACCGGTTCTGGCGCCTGATCGCGCTCTACATGCCGAAGCGGCTCTACGCCCGCTCGCTGATCATCGTCATCGCGCCGATGATCCTGCTGCAGTCGGTGATCGCCTTCGTTTTCATGGAACGCCACTGGCAGACGGTCACCCAGCGCCTGTCGCAGGCGACGATCTCGGACATTGCGGCCGTCATCGACATGATGGAGACCTATCCGCACGACGCCGACTACGCCAACATCATTCGTATCGCCCAGGACCGCATGCAGTTGAAAGTGGATCTGCTGCCGCCAGATCCGTTGCCGCCGCCCGGCCCGAAGCCGTTCTTCTCGATCCTCGACGAGGCGCTGTCGTCGGAGATCACGAGACAGATCAACCGTCCGTTCTGGATCGACACGGTCGGCAACTCGAACGTCGTCGAGGTCCGCGTCCAACTCGAAGGCAAGGTGCTGCGCGTCTTCGTGCGGCGCAGCCAGGCCTATGCCTCGAACACGCATATCTTCCTGATCTGGATGGTCGGCACCTCGCTGGTTCTGCTGATGATCGCCATTCCCTTCCTGCGCAATCAGATCAGGCCGATCCTGACGCTCGCCGAGGCTGCCGAGAGCTTCGGCAAGGGCCGGCCGATGCCGCGCGATTTCCGCCCGCGCGGCGCCGAGGAGGTTCGCCGCGCCGGCTTCGCCTTCATCCAGATGCGTGAGCGTATCGAGCGCCAGATCGAGCAGCGCACCGCCATGCTGACCGGCGTCAGCCACGACCTCAGGACCATCCTCACCCGCTTCAAGCTGCAGCTGGCCCTGGCCGGCGGAAAGGCGGAAACCAAGGCCGCGCTGAACCAGGACATTGACGACATGCAGTCGATGCTGGAAGGCTATCTCGCTTTTGCCCGCGGCGAGTCCGCGGAGGATACCGGCCGTTTCGACCTCATGGCCTATTTCCAGAAGCTCGGCGAGGAAGCGCAATTGCGTCGCTGCAAGCTCACGACGACGCTGACCGGCGACCCGGCGGTGCATGTGCGGCCGAACGCCTTTGCCCGTTTGCTTTCGAACGTCATCGGCAATGCTTTCCGCTATGCCAAGACCGTCGAGGTCCACGCCGACCACGGCCGTGGCTCGCTCACCGTCACCATCGACGACAATGGGCCGGGTATCGCGCCCGACAAGCGTGAAGAGGTGTTCAAGCCATTCCTGCGGCTGGACGAGGCGCGCAACCTGGATGCCAGCGGCACCGGACTTGGCCTGTCGATCGCCCGCGACATCGCCCGCAGCCATGGCGGCGACATCAGCCTCGAGGACAGCCCGCTCGGCGGCCTGCGCGCCGTGATCACGGTACCTGCGTGAGCAGAGCCAAGACAGGCTTCATCCGCCCGTCATGAAATCATGGTGAAGAGCGCGCATGAAGCGCGCGACCCTTGTTGATTCGGCCCTGCCGCCCCGCTTCGATCCCGCCCCTGCCCGGGTGCGCTGGAGCGAGGCGCGAGCTGCCGCCTGGCTGCCGTTCCGGCACCGAGCCAGCGCGCTCAGGACCTATCGCAAAGGATCGCCATGCCTATCGGGATCGCCATGCGCATCGTGATGGTCACCGACGCATGGCGGCCGCAGGTCAACGGCGTGGTGCACACGCTGGAACGCCTCACCGAGGCGCTGAAGTCCTTCGACGTCGAGCTCGACTTCCTGACGCCGAACCTCTTTCGCACCTTGCCGATGCCGACCTATCCCGACATCCGGCTGGCGCTGACCACGCCAGGTCGTGTGGCGAGCCTCATCGAAACGCGCAAGGCCGACCATATCCACATCGTCACCGAGGGTCCGCTGGGCATCATGGCGCGCCGCTATTGCCGCAAGGCCAGTCGCCCCTTCACCACCAGCTACCACACGCGCTTTCCCGAATATCTCAGCGCCCGCCTGCCGGTTCCGGAGAGCTGGGCCTATAACTGGCTGCGCGACTTTCACAATTCCGGACAGGGCACGCTTGTCGCCACACAATCGCTCGCGGACGATCTCGCGGCGCGCGGCTTCAATAAGCTCAGGCCCTGGACGCGCGGCGTCGACACCGACCACTTCCGGCCCGACAAGCGCAAGGAAACCGGATTTCCCCGCCCGGTCTTCCTGTGTGTCGGCCGCGTCGCGATCGAGAAGAACCTGACCGCCTTCCTCGACCTCGACCTGCCCGGCAGCAAGGTGATCGTCGGCGAAGGGCCGGAACTGGCGAAGCTCAAGGCGCGCTATCCCGACGCGCATTTCCTCGGCCACCGCCCGAACGACGAGCTGGCCGAGATCTACGCGTCGGCCGACGTCTTCGTCTTCCCGAGCCGCACCGACACTTTCGGCAACGTCATAATCGAGGCCCTGGCAAGCGGGACTCCAGTCGCCGCCTTTCCGGTGACCGGACCGATCGACATTGTCGGCGACGGTGTCGGCGGAGCCGTATCGAACAATCTGGGCGAGGCGGCGATGAAAGCGCTTCACGTCGATCGCGCCGAAGCGCGTCAGCGCGCCATGCGCTACAGCTGGAAGGCCTGCGCCGAAATGTTCCTCGACGTGGTCGACGAAGCGCTGGGCAGGACCCGTAAACTGGCAGCTTGATACAACGTGGCGGTTAGGATGCGCCGAGATTCAGGTCAGGCCGAGCTGAGAATGGTGGGCTCCGAGAACCGGCGCGGAGCGTACTTGAAGTACGTGAGCACCGGAAGCGCAGGAGACCGCCATTCGCAAGCCGGCCTCACCTGAATATCGACGCATCCTAGAATAGGCGCCCGCCATCCGGCACCCTCCGCTCTATGGCGCCGAGCACCACGGCGCCCTCGTCATCCGGAAAGCCAAGCGTCAGCACCTCGGACATGAACGGACCGATCTGACGCGGCGGGAAATTGACTACCGCGAAGACCTGGCGGCCGACCAGCGTCTCCGGCGCGTAATATTTGGTGATTTGCGCCGACGACTTTTTAATTCCGATGGCCGGACCGAAATCGATCTTCAGCTTGATCGCCGGCTTGCGGGCTTCCGGAAACGGCTCGGCCTCGACGATCGTGCCGGCACGGATGTCGACACGATCGAAATCGGCAAAGCTGATCTCGGGCTTGCGCTCGCTGCTGGAACTCATCGGCAATATTGGCTTGGTTCAGGCGTTTCCGTGGGTCTCGAAGAGCACGCTGGACAGCGCGTCCTTGGCCGATGTACCCGACCAGACGACGAACTGGAAGGCCTGGAAATAGCATTCGCAGGCCTCTAGCGCCGAGGACAGAAGCACCTCGACCTGCTGGCTCGACGGCTCGACCCCGCCGGCAAGCAGCAGCGACTGCCGGAACATGATCGCGCCTTCCTGCTCCCACAGATCGAAATGCCCGAACAGCATCTGCTCGTTGATCAGCGACAACAGCCGCATCACTTCCAGCGCGCGCGTCTCCGGCACCTTGATGTCGAAAGCGCAGGCAAGATGCAGCGCCTCGAAATCTTCCATCCAGGAAAAGGAGACATGGTAGTCGGTCCAGCTGCCGGCCACCGAAATCGAAATCTCGTCGTCGCCGGCGCGCTCGAAGGACCAGTCATTGTTGTGGGCCACCTGCTCGATGACATCCACCGGGTGGATTTCGCGGGAGAATTCGAGTTCGAGGAGTTCCATGAATGCTTCCTGTGTTCAGGGGAGCGCCACACGCTCCGCGGGGCACACACGACGAACAATCTTGTCTAGAACTCGGACGGTCAGGACTTTCCAACGCAAAGACCCCAACCGGACCCCACCGCCCGGCGCATGACCCTGCTTCGAATCATGCAACAAATTCAGTCTATTGATCGGGAGTCGCGTGAACAGCCCAATTTTTCGCACTGCGTCATCCGCATGTGGAAAGGTGGCTGTCACAAAGATTCATGCAATGCCGGTAAGCGATTCACGGCAAAGCGATTTTTCGGATCGCGCTATGTGGAAAAGTTTAACGATTATTTTTTTGCGCGGGGCTTCGCGGCACCCGCAGGTGCGGTCTGTCCGGTGAGTTCGGCGAGCCGGGCCTCGAGCGCCTCGACGCGCGTCGCCAGCTGGATGTTGTCTTCCCGGGCCTTGACCGCCATCTCGCGCACGGCCTCGAACTCTTCGCGCTGCACCACATCCATGGAGTTCAGCATGCGCTCGGCCTGCGCCCGGAACGCCGTCTCCACCTCGCGCCGCACGCCCTGCGCGGCACCCGCGGCATCGGTCATGATCTTTGCGAATTCGTCGAGAATGCGGTTCGGTCCGGTCGCCATGGCAGATCCTCGCTTTACTGTTTTGACGTAGTGGCGCGCGGCGCGGAATGCAAGCGTATTGCGGCCTGCTCAACTCGGTTACGATCTGATCTGACCGCGCCCACATTGGCGCTATTTGGGGCTATTATGTGTGGGGGATATTTCGAACGGGAGCGTGAGATGTCCATCAATGCGGATTCGGACAAGCGCATTGCCGCGCTAGACGCAGCGCTCGCCAAGGGCATCAGCGACGTCGAAGCAAAGCGGACAATGCCTGCCGAAGAGGTGTTTGACCGCTTAGAAGCCAAATACAGAAAATTGGCCGAAGGCCAGGCGCTGGCACGGCCACATAGCCACGACTAGCTATTCCCGAAGTCAGATTTGCCGCGCAGGCGCCGCCTTGACCCCGCCAAAACCCTGCCGCATGGTCCGCGCCCGAACGTGACCGCGCCCTGGAGATCCTGTTGAGCGAATATTTCCTTTTGCCGCTGGCCTCCCTGCCCTTTCCCAACATCGATCCGGTCATCGTCAACATCGGGCCGCTGGCGGTGCATTGGTACGGCGTCGGCTACATAGTCGGCATCCTCTTTGCCTGGTGGTATGCCAAGCGGCTAGTCACCAACACCCGCCTCTGGCCGGACGGCCACCTGCCGATGAAGCCCGAGGACCTCGACGACTTCATCGTCTGGGCGGCGATCGGCGTGGTGCTCGGTGGACGCACCGGTTACGTGCTCTTCTACGACCTGCCGCGCTATATCGCGCATCCGCTCGACATTTTCGCGGTTTGGCAGGGTGGCATGTCGTTCCATGGCGGCCTGCTCGGCGTTATCCTCGCCATGACGCTGTTCTCGCTCAAGCGCAGCATTCCCACCTGGACACTGTTCGATGTGGTGTCGGCGGGCGTGCCTGTCGGGCTCGGCCTCGTGCGTGTCGCCAACTTCATCAATTCGGAGCTTTGGGGCCGGCCCTCGGACGTGCCGTGGGCGATCGAATTCCCCAATGGCGGCCCGTTCGCCCGCCACCCAAGTCAGCTCTACGAGGCGCTGCTCGAGGGCCTGGTGCTGTTCCTGGTGCTGCGCTTCCTCACCCATTCGCGGCTCAAGCTGAAGACGCCGCGTTTCGTCGGCGGGGCCTTCATCTGCGGCTACGGCCTGTCGCGCATCTTCGTCGAATTCTTCCGCGAGCCCGACCAGCAGCTCGGCTATCTCCTCGGCACCAACTGGCTGACCATGGGCATGATCCTGTCTACCCCGATGGTTCTCGCCGGCATCTGGGCCATGGTCACGGCAAAGCCGACGCCACAGCCGCGGGCGGCATGACCCGGCTGAAGGAGCGCATCACAGGCCTGATCGGCGCAACGGGGCCGATCCCGGTCAGCGAATATATGGCGCTCTGCCTGTTCGATCCCGACGAGGGCTATTACACGACGCGCGAGCCCTTCGGCGCCGCCGGCGACTTCATCACCTCGCCTGAGATCAGCCAGATGTTCGGCGAGCTCGTTGCCGTCTGGCTCTACCAGGCCTGGCAGGGCGCCGGCCGGCCCCTACCCTCGACCTTTGCCGAGATCGGACCGGGCCGCGGCACACTGATGAAGGACATGCTGCGCACTTGGTCGCGCCTCGACCCGGCGCTGGCAGCCGGCGCCTCCTTTGCCATGATCGAGACCAGCCCGCGCCTGGCTGAAATCCAGAAACAGACGCTTGCCGGTCAAAACGCGGTATTTGCCTGGCACCAGACCATCGACACGCTGCCGCGGCAGCCGCTCTTCATCGTCGGCAACGAATTGTTCGACGCGGTGCCGATCCGGCAATTCGTCTATGTCGGCGCGGGCTGGCGCGAGCGCGTGGTCGGCCTCGACGGCGCCGACGAACTGCACTTCTTCGCTGGCGCGGGGTCCGTCGACCCGGCACTGCTGCCGGCCGCCGCCTCCGATGCGCCGCAAGGCGCCATCGTCGAGGTGGCGCCTGCCCGTTCGGCGCTGATGGCGCGGATCGCTGAACGCATAGCCGGCCGGGGCGGCGCCGGCCTCTTCATCGACTACGGCCATCTGGAGCCGGGGATCGGCGACACTTTCCAGGCGCTGCGCCGGCACCAGCGCGAGGACGTTTTGGCCAATCCAGGCGAAGCCGACCTCACCGCCCATGTCGATTTCGCCGCTCTTGCCGACATCGCGCGCGCTCACGGTCTCGATGTGCAATTGTCGACCCAGGGCGAATTCCTGCTCGGCATGGGCCTGCTCGAGCGCGCCGGCACACTGGGCGCCGATGCCGACGCCGAAACACGTCAGGCCATTTCGGACGCGGTCGAACGCCTGGCCGGCCCCGACGCGATGGGCGAGCTGTTCAAGGTGATGAAGGTCCTGCCGGCGGCGAAAGCCGCCTGATATCGGCGGGCGGCCTCGTCGTCTGGTCCTGCTTGTCGTCCGAACTTCGCCTTGACGAGACCGCCTTGCGCGGACGACAAACCCAAACCATGCTGAATCAGACCAGACCCGATCCAGTTCGCTCGCCGCAGCTCGAAAAGGCGCAAGGCATACGCCACGGCTACTTCACCCGCATCGGCGGTGTCTCGGACGGCATCTATCGGGGCCTCAACATCGGCACGGGCTCCAGCGACGACCAGACATTGGTCGCCGAGAACCGGCGGCGCGTCGCCGACTGGATGGGCGTGCCCGCGGACCATCTGCTGACCGCGCACCAGATCCATTCGCCGGATGTCGTTGTCGCCAGGGAACCCTTTGCCGGTCCTCGCCCGAAAGCCGACGCCATCGTCACCGACCGTCCGGGCATCGCCATCGGCGCATCGACCGCCGATTGTGGGCCGGTGTTGTTCGCCGATGCCGAGGCGCGCGTCATCGGCGCTGCCCATGCCGGCTGGAAGGGCGCCTTCACCGGCGTGCTCGAAAACACCGTCTTGGCGATGGAAGGCCTCGGCGCCCGCCGCGACCGCATCGTCGCTGTGCTTGGCCCCTCGATCGGCCCCGACAATTACGAGGTCGGACCTGAATTCGTCGCCCGCTTCGTCGAGGTCGACGCCGGCAATGCTCGCTATTTCAGGCCGTCGAAGACAGCCGGGCACTCGATGTTCGACCTCAACCAATATACGCTCGACCGGCTGCGCAAGGCGGGCGTGAGCGCCGAGGGCCTTGGCCGCTGCACTTACGCGGAAGAAGATCTTTTCTATTCCTACCGGCGCACCACCCACCGCAAGGAAGCCGATTACGGGCGCCAGGTTTCGGCAATCGTACTGGAGAAAGAGTAATGGCGCTGCATTTCGAACGTTCGGAATTCGACGCGCGGCGTGACCGGCTGCTGATCGAGATGGCCGAAAAGAAGCTCGACGCCGTGCTCTTGTTCGCGCAGGAGAGCATGTACTGGCTGACCGGCTACGACACGTTCGGCTTCTGCTTCTTCCAGTGCCTGGTGGTGAAAGCCGACGGCTCGATGGTGCTGCTCACCCGTTCGGCCGATTTGAGGCAAGCGCGCCAGACCTCGACCATAGAAAACATCCTGTTGTGGACCGATCGCCAGGGCGCCAATCCGGCGATCGACCTGCGCAACCTGCTCAACGACCTCGATCTGCTCGGCGCCCGCATCGGCGTCGAATACGACACCCACGGCCTGACCGCCTATAACGGCCGCCGCCTCGACGAGCAGTTGCAGACCTTCGGCCAGATCGCCGATGCCTCCGGCATCGTCGGCCGGCTGCGCCTGTTCAAGAGCCCGGCCGAGATCGCCAAGGCGGAAAAGGCCGCCAATCTTTCCGACGACGCGCTGGACGCGGCGCTGCCGCTGATCAAGCAAGGCGGCGACGAAGGGCTCATCCTCGCCGCCATGCAGGGCGCGGTCTTTGCCGGCGGCGGCGACTATCCCGCCAACGAGTATATCATCGGCTCCGGCGCCGATGCCTTGCTCTGCCGCTACAAGGCCGGCCGCCGCAAGCTCACCAAGAACGACCAACTGACGCTCGAATGGGCCGGTGTGTTCCACCATTATCATGCCCCCATGATGCGCACCATTTTGACGGGCAAGGTGTCGAAGCGCCATCAGGAACTGTTCGACGCTTCCCGGGCCGCGCTGCTCGCTGTCGAAAAGGCGATGACCCCGGGCAACACCTTCGGCGACGTCTTCGACGCGCATGCCCGCACGCTCGAGGCTCACAATCTGACCAAGCACCGGCTGAACGCCTGTGGATACTCGGTCGGCGCCCGCTTCACGCCGTCCTGGATGGACATGCCGATGTTTTATCAGGGCAACCCGGAACCGATCGCGCCCAATATGACGTTGTTCGCGCACATGATCATCATGGACTCCGAGACGGAGACAGCGATGACGCTCGGTCGCACCTACCTCACCACGGAATCGGCGCCGAAGCCGCTGTCGCGCCATGATCTCGACTTGATCGTGCAGTGAATCCATAATGGTTGGTTCACGCGGGGGCATTCGCCAGTAGGGAGTTTTCAAGCAAATGAGACGATCGCGGATGACGACCGTGTCATTGCTTGCGGCGCTGGCGCTCGGCGCCTGCACCAACGCCAAGGACGTGCTGGAACCTTCGGCCATCACCCCGCCGGCGAGCTCGGCCCAGTCCTCGGCCGCCCCTCAGGGCACATCGACGACCGCCACAACCCCGACCGCGACCGCGCCTGCCCCTACCCCCGCCCCTTCCGCCGCAGCGTCGTCCGCGACACCCAGGACACCGGCCCAGACCGCGGCTCTCGCGAAGACGCGCCTGCAGGTGGCGCCGATCGTCGGCGCATCGGTGGACGCGGCGGCACCGTTGACGGCGGAACTGCAGACCCGCGCCAAACAGCGTGGCCTGACGCTTGTCGGCAGCACCGACCAGACGGCGACGCACGTGCTGAAAGGCTATTTCTCGACGATGTCCGAGGGCAAGGACACCACCGTCATCTATGTCTGGGACATTTACGACCCCTCGGGGAACCGTCTGCATCGCATCAATGGCCAGCAGAAGGCGCCCGCGGTCGGCGGCGGCGAGGGCTGGCCGACGGTGGCGCCCGCGACCATGCAGGCCATCGCCGACCAGACGATCGACCAGTTCGCCGCGTGGCTCGGCAGCGGCGGCGCCGGTTGACCGGACCATGCCGGCCGAACTGTTGCCGGCCAAACTGTTGCCGGCTTGCGATGTTTTCCGTGTTTGTTGCGGTCGCCGGAAGGATTCCCCACAACGAGGCTTGCAATACCGGCGCGGGCCGCTAAAAGCCCGCATAAAAGGCTCATTGAGAGTCTCTTGAGCCTCTCCATCCTTCACCAGGAACGGTGCATGAAGCTTTTCGCGGGCAATTCCAACCGGGTGCTGGCCGAAGCGGTCGCTCGCTATCTCAACGTCCCGCTGGGGAAAGCCAGCGTCAGGCGCTTCGCCGACCAGGAAATCTTCGTCGAGATCCAGGAAAACGTGCGCGGCGAGGATGTCTTCATCCTGCAGTCGACCTCTTATCCGACCAACGACCATCTGATGGAATTGCTCATCATGATGGACGCTTTCATGCGCTCCTCGGCGCGGCGCATCACGGCGGTCATCCCCTATTTCGGCTATGCAAGGCAGGATCGCCGCGCCTCCGGCCGCACGCCGATCTCGGCCAAGCTGGTCGCCAACATGATCACCCGCGCCGGCGCCGACCGCGTGCTGACGCTCGACCTGCATGCCGGCCAGATCCAGGGTTTCTTCGACATCCCGACCGACAATCTGTTCTCGGTGCCGGTGATGGCCCGCGACGTGAAGGCCAAGTACAAGCAGCTCGGCAATGTCGTCGTCGTGTCGCCCGACATCGGCGGCGTGGTGCGGGCGCGCGCGCTGGCCAAGCGTTTCGACGCGCAGTTGGCCATCGTCGACAAGCGCCGCGAGCGCCCCGGTGAATCGGAAGTCATGAACATCATCGGCGCGGTCGCCGGCAAGGATTGCCTGCTGATCGACGACATCGTCGATTCCGGCGGCACGCTGTGCAACGCGGCCGACGCGCTGCTTGCCAACGGCGCGACCTCCGTCACCGCCTACATCACCCATGGCGTGCTGTCGGGCGGCGCCGTCGCCCGCATCGCCGGCTCGAAGCTGCAGGAATTGGTGATCACCGATTCCATCCAGCCGAGCCAGGCCGTGCTCGACGCGCCGAATATCCGGGTCATTTCGATCGCCGATCTGATGGGCGAGGCGATCTCGCGCACGGCAACGGAAGAGTCGGTCTCGAGCCTGTTCGACTAATTGTCGGTCTGCGCTGGTGCATAGCGCAGCAGCGTAACGCCTTGCGTAAAACGCTCCGTGCCGAGTGGCGTCAGCGCCAGCGACAGGCCGGACTGGAAGTAAGGCTTGCCGCCGCCCAGCACGACCGGATGCACATAGAGCCGGTACTCGTCGATCAGCCTCGCGCGCGCAAGATGGGAGGCTAACTCGGCCCCGGAGACGGAAATCTCGCCAGTTGCTTCCCCCTTGAGCGACTTTGCCACCGCCTCCGCGTCACTTCTAACCAGACGGGCATTCGGCCCGACTTCTCGGAGCGTGGTCGAAAACACGATCTTCGGCGTTTCACGCCAGGCGCGCGCAAAATCCCGCTCGACGTCTTCAGCGCCAATCTCCCGTTCGGGGCTGTCCCAGAAGCGCATGGTCTCATACATCCGGCGTCCGCAGAGCACGATCGAAGTCCGCCTCATCTCGTCGTTGAAATGCCGGTGCAATTCTTCTTCGGGAACCGGCAGGTCGATGCCTCCGCTCGGCCCGGCGATATAGCCATCCAGCGATGTCAGCATGGCATAGACGATCGTCGCCATAGGGTTCCTCCGATTTCGCCCTCCCGCAAAGGGATCATAGCTGATTGCAAATTGCAATCAGAAGTCCGGATGGAGTCCAAATCGGCAACGCATCGGCCCGATGCCGCGGCGCAGCTTCACGCGGCGAGCGGACCGCCTGCGCGCCGCGGGTTTTCACCGGCATCGCGCGCGCCGCGCATATAGCCGCGCGGCGAAGCGCCGAGCATGCGCTTGAACATGGTGGTGAAGGCCGGCACGCTGTCATAGCCGAGATCGAGCGCCACCCTGGTGATCGGCTCGCCATCGGCAAGCCTGGGCAGAGCGGCGAACAGGCAGGCCTGCTGGCGCCAGGTCGACAGCGACAGCCCTGTCTGGCGATGGAACGCACGGGTGAAGGACCGGCGGCTCATGCCAGCGGCATCCGCCCATTCGTCGATCGTCGCATGCGGCGAAGGAACCGCCACGAAGCGCCGGCAAAGCGCCGCGAGCTTCGCGTCGGATGGGAATGGCAGGCCGAGCGGCCGTTCCGGCAGGTTCGGGATCTCGTGCAGCAGCAGTCCCATGACGAGCGCGGCGCGCCCTTCGAGCTCGCCGCCCTGCGGCAGTTTCTCCGATTCAACGATCAGGCTGTGCATCAGCTCGGTGATGCCGACGACGCGCAATCCCTCCGGCAGCCCGGCAATGGCGTTCGGCATCACATAGACCGAGCGCATCGAGACATCGCCCAGCATCTCGACCGAATGCTCGGTGCCGGCCGGTATCCACATCGCGTGATCGGGCGGCACCATCCAGCGGCCGTGTTTCGTCGTCACCAGAACCACACCGACCAGCGCGTGCAGCAGCTGGCTGCGGCTGTGGCGGTGCTGCGGCACATGATAGCCGTCCGGATATTCGGTCGGCAGCGCCACCGCCGGTCCAACCGCCTCCTCCAGCCACTGCCAGCGGCTTTCATGCAGCCGGCCCAGTTCGGCGGCGTCGCCTCTGAAGATTTCCCGGCCATGCGGCATCGGATGTGGCCCACTTGCGAAACTATTGGACCAAACCACGAAAGAAGTCGTCATTCAACCCGATTATAAGGCAGCGTCCTCTCCCATGAGACTGCCTGCGGTCCGCCGCCAAAAAGACTACGGAGCATTTGCCTTGACTGATACGACCGCCAACTCCGTCGCCGCGCCGGCGACGGCAAGCAGCACCTCGGCGCAAGCGACGGTCTTTGCCGTCATCCTTTCGGTGAGCTTCTGCCACGGCATCAACGACATCATGCAGTCACTGCTGCCGGCGATCTACCCGCTCCTCAAAGAGAATTACGGTCTCGATTTCTGGCAGATCGGCCTTCTGACCTTCACCTTCCAGGTCACGGCCTCGTTGCTGCAGCCGGTGATCGGCATGATCACCGACAAGCGGCCCATGCCCTATTCCTTGCCTTGGGGCATGGCTTCGTCGCTGGTCGGCCTGATCGTGCTGGCTTATGCCGGCCACTATGTGCTGCTTCTGGTCGGCGCCTCGCTGATCGGTATCGGCTCGGCGATCTTCCATCCGGAATCCTCGCGCATCGCCCGCTTCGCCTCGGGCGGCCGCTTCGGCCTGGCGCAGTCGCTGTTCCAGGTCGGCGGCAATTTCGGCCAGTCGATGGGCCCGCTGCTTGCCGCCTTCATCGTCGTGCCCTTCGGCCAGGCCAGCATATCCTGGTTCGCCATCGGCTCGCTGATCGGCATCTTCGTGCTGTGGCAGGTCGGCGGCTGGTACAGCCGCATGCGCGCTGCGCAGGCCACCCGCAAGCAGGTTGCCCATGTGTCGCCCTTTCCGCGCAAAAAAGTGATGGGCGCGCTCGCCGTGCTGACGCTGCTGGTGCTGACCAAGAACGCCTACATCGCCTCGCTCTCCAGCTACTACACCTTCTACTCCATCCATAAGTTCGGCGTCTCGGTGCAGACGAGCCAGGTCATGCTCTTCCTGTTCCTCGGCGCATCGGCGCTGGGCATCCTGCTTGGCGGCCCGTTCGGCGACCGTTACGGCCAGAAGGCGATGATCTGGTTCTCGATCGTCGGCGTCCTGCCCTTCACACTGGCGCTGCCCTACGCCAATCTGGAATGGACGATGGTGCTCACCGTGATGATCGGCCTGATCCTGTCGTCGGCCTTCTCCAACATTGTGGTGTTCGCGCAGGAGCTGGTGCCGGGCCGGGTCGGCACGATCGCCGGCATCTTCTTCGGCTTCGCCTTCGGCATGGGCGGGATCGCCGCCGCCGTGCTCGGCGTGATCGCCGACATGAAGGGCATCGATTTTGTCTTCCAGGTCTGCTCGTACCTTCCCCTCCTCGGCCTGCTGACGGTGTTCCTGCCCAATATGAAGGAAGCAAGGAAAGCCTGACTGCCGGCCACGCCGCGAAGAGCCCAAAAAACACAAGCACCCGCCGATCGGCGGGTGCTTGTCTGCTTTCCGAACGCGGAACTCAGGCCTTGAAGAAGGCCAGCAGATCCGCGTTGATGACATCCGCATGGGTCGTCGCCATGCCGTGCGGGAAGCCCTTGTAGACCTTGAGCTCGCCCTTCTTGAGCAGCTTGATCGAAAGCAGGGCGGAGTCCGCGATCGGGACGATCTGATCGTCGTCGCCATGCATGACCAGCACCGGCACGTCGATCTTCTTCAAATCCTCGGTGAAGTCGGTTTCCGAGAAGGCCTTGATGCAATCGTAGTGCGCCTTGGTGCCGCCCATCATGCCCTGGCGCCACCAATTGTCGACAACGCCTTGCGAGACCACCGCGCCCGGACGGTTGAAGCCGTAGAACGGACCAGCCGGAACGTCGCGGAAGAACTGGGCGCGGTTGGCGGCCTGGGCGGAACGGAAGCCATCGAACACCTCGAGCGGCAGGCCGCCCGGATTGGCGTCGGTCTTGAGCATGATCGGGGGCACGGCGCCGATCAGCACGGCCTTGGCGACGCGACCGCCGCCGCCATACTGCGCGACGTAGCGCGCCACTTCGCCGCCACCCGTCGAATGGCCGACATGAATTGCGTTCTTAAGATCGAGATGCGCGACGAGCGCTGCCACGTCGGCGGCATAGGTGTCCATCTCGTTGCCGATGTCAGTCTGGGTCGAACGGCCGTGGCCGCGGCGGTCATGCGCTATGACACGGTAGCCCTTCGACAGGAAGAACAGCATCTGGGCATCCCAGTCGTCGCTGCTCAGCGGCCAGCCATGGTGGAAGACGATCGGCTGACCGGTGCCCCAGTCCTTGTAGAAGATCTGCGTGCCGTCCTTGGTGGTGATCGTGCCACTGCCGATCTTGGTCTGCGAACCTTCAGTCATCTCCATCTCCTTTGTAATTTTCGCAATAAATAATATCACGATAACGATATGCGTACCGCCATCGAGCTGGCTTGTCCATAGAAATATGTATCACGATAACATTTTCCGTGGTACATAATCGGTGCTCAGTCGGCAAAAGGATCGTGCCGTGCCTCTTCCCTTGGACAACCAGCTCTGTTTCACGCTTTACGCGACCAGCATGACAATCAATCGTACCTACAAACCGATGCTGGACGAAATGGGCATCACCTATCCGCAATATCTCGTGCTCAATGCGCTGGGTGAGGCGGACGGTATGTCGGTGGGCAGCATCGCGCATCGGCTCGCCCTGGAATCGAGCACGATCACGCCGCTGGTGAAGCGAATGGAACAGGCCGGCCTCGTCACCCGCCAGCGCAGCCAGACCGACGAGCGCCAGGTGCAGGTCGACCTGACCCCTAGCGGACGAGCCCTGCTCGTCCGGTGCAATTGCCTGAACGAGACGCTGATCGAGCGCTCAGGCATGAAGCTGGCCGAGCTCGATGCCCTGAACCGGCAAATCCAGAAATTGCGCGATGCGCTGAGCGGCGGCCAGGCGGTCGACGCCGCCTAGGCAATTCCTGGAAAAAGCCTAGCCGTTTCCGTCCGGAATTGCGCAAAGCCATGCGGGTTACGCCTCCGCCTTAACCGGCGGCAGCGGCGGCGCCTCGAGCCCCTGGAACGGGTCGCGCCAGGCGTCGATCGCTTCCAGCCGGCCGTACCAACGGCGGATCGACGGATAGTCGTCGAGCGGCAAGCGAGCGGCATCGTTAAAAGGCAGGAATGTCGCCATGCGGAAATCCGCATAGGAGATGGAATTGCCGACCAGCCAATCGCGCGACGAAAGCTCAGGCTCGAGGGCCGCCGCGGCCTTGTGGAACTGCCTCAGCCCCTCCTCCACCAGGGCCTGATCGATGGGACCCAGCCCATAGCGCTGCTTGGTGCCGCGCTCGAAATGCACCATGTCGCAGGCGAAGGCGAAGCGTTCCTTGCCCCAGCTGATCCAGCGGATCATGTCCGGCTCATCGTCCCCACCACGCCAGAAATCCGAACGCATCTCGCGCGAAAGCCGGCAGGCGATGGCGTCCGTCTCCCACAGGCTCCATCCCACGCCGACCAATATCGGCAAGGTCAGATTGGGGTTGAGCGCGCGGTAGCGCTCGGCCTGCCCCGGCGCCATCGGCGATGCGAATTCAAAGGCGATCTCCGCCTTGAGATAGCGCGCGGCCGCGACAGCGAGGCGAGGATTTGGATTGCGGCTGAACAGAAGTTTCATAGTGGTCCCCACGGGCTGGTTGCACGCCGCAGGACGGCTGGGAACCACCCGATCCTACATTTGTCGAATGGGATTTCCGGTTTATGCTTGTCAGCGCTGGAAAACACCCTGCAAGCCTTCCAGTCCAACCGCTTGCGCCGTCGTCCGCCTTCCGCTATAGAGCCGCCACCCGCGTAGACACCCTTGGAGGCAACGCGGAGGAAGGCCGGCCAGGCCTCGCATGATCCCCAGACGCATTTGGATCGCCAAACGCATCGGACAGATCGTGCAAGGCCGCGACGGCTTTCGACGTTTACGGTTGGCCTCGTGCCTGCCGCAAGCGCTCCATAACACGCGAAAGGAAATGCCATGAGCCACGATACTTACGAGCTCAAGGCCGAAGCGCGCGAACAGGTCGGTAAGGGGTCCGCCCGTGCAGTTCGCCGCGACGGTAAAGTGCCTGCAGTCATCTACGGCGACAAGCAGCCTCCCCTGGCGATTGCGCTGAACTACAAGGACCTCTTCTACAAGATCCATGGCGGAGGGTTCCTCACCACGGTCGCCACGATCGATGTCGACGGCAAGAAGATCCAGGTCCTGCCGAAGGATTTCCAGCTCGACCCGGTCAAGGATTTCCCTGTCCATGTCGACTTCCTGCGCATCGGCAAGGACACCGAGGTCAATGTCGACGTGCCCGTCCACTTCATCAATGAAGACAAGTCGCCCGGCATCAAGCGCGGCGGCGTGCTCAACATCGTTCGCCACGAAGTCGAGTTCCACTGCCCGGCCAACGCGATCCCGGAATTCATCACCGTCGATCTCGCCGGCACCGACATCGGCGACTCGATCCATATCTCGGCGGTCAAGCTGCCGGCCGGCGTCAAGCCGGTCATCTCCGATCGCGACTTCACCATCGCGAC
The DNA here is from genome assembly GCF_004016445.2 of Mesorhizobium sp. M2E.F.Ca.ET.219.01.1.1. Classification (GTDB taxonomy): domain Bacteria; phylum Pseudomonadota; class Alphaproteobacteria; order Rhizobiales; family Rhizobiaceae; genus Mesorhizobium. Next base: position 804,341 of record NZ_SADT02000001.1, on the reverse strand, counting down.
CATTGCCGGCTCGTCGGCAATGAAGCCGGAGGCAGAAGCCACCACCGAGGTGGCTGCGGCCGAACCTGCGGCCCCCGCGGCCGAAGAGAAATAATCATTTCTGCACCCGGAGGCGGCGATGCTTGTCTTTGCAGGCCTCGGCAATCCGGGCGCGAAATACGAAAACAACCGGCACAATGTCGGCTTCATGGCGGCGGACGCGATAGCCCGCCGCCATTCCTTTTCGCCCTGGTCGCGAAAATTCCAGGGCCTGATCTCAGAAGGCACGCTCGGCGGCGAGAAGGTGCTGCTGATCAAGCCGCAAACCTTCATGAACCTGTCCGGACAGTCGGTCGGCGAGGCGCTGCGCTTCTACAAGCTCGAGCCGTCCGCGCTCACTGTCTTCTACGACGAGATCGACCTTGCCGCCGGCAAGCTCCGGGTCAAGGTGGGCGGCGGTTCCGGCGGTCATAACGGCATCCGCTCGCTCGACCAGCATGTCGGCAACGCCTATCGCCGGGTGCGCATCGGCGTCGGTCATCCCGGCGTCAAGGAGATGGTGCACGGCCATGTGCTCGGCGATTTCGCCAAGGCGGACCGCGAATGGCTGGATGTCCTGCTGGACGCGATCTCCGACAACGCCGCGCTGCTCGCCAAGGGCGACGACAGCTCCTTCATGAACCGCGTCACGCTCGCCTTGCGTGAAAAACTCGTGCCGACCGGCGATGATGACCGCCCGCCGCCCAAACCGCCGAAGCAGCAAAGCCACGTCCGCCAGGCGCGGCCGCAGCAGCCGGCGGCAAAAATCCCCGAAAGCGGCCCGATGGCCGCGATGCTGAAGAAGCTGTTCGGCAAGGAGTGAGCGTCGAAGGAACGATGCTCGGGGCTTGACGTTCGTCGCCCCTATCGCCCATAGCCCTCACCAAATTGAATTCCGACAGGACTGGACGAACATGGGTTTCAAATGTGGCATCGTTGGCTTGCCCAACGTCGGCAAGTCGACGCTGTTCAACGCGCTGACCAGGACGGCGGCCGCGCAGGCCGCCAACTATCCCTTCTGCACCATCGAGCCGAACACCGGCGAGGTGGCGGTGCCGGATCCGCGCCTGCAGAAGATCGCGGCGATCGGCAAGTCGAAGGAGATCATCCCGACCCGCATCTCCTTCGTCGACATTGCCGGCCTGGTGCGCGGCGCCTCCAAGGGCGAAGGGCTGGGCAACCAGTTCCTTGCCAACATTCGCGAGGTCGACGCGATCGTGCATGTGCTGCGCTGCTTCGAGGATGATGACATCACCCATGTCGAGGGCCGCATCGACCCGGTGGCCGACGCCGAAACCGTCGAGACCGAGCTGATGCTCGCGGACCTCGAAAGCCTTGAACGCCGCATCGTCCAGGTCCGCAAGCGCGCCGCAGGCAAGGACAAGGAAGCCATGGCCGTCCTGCCGATGATGGAGGCGTCGCTCGAATTGCTGCAGGCCGGCAAGCCGACGCGCTTCCTGTTGAAAGGCATCGCGCCGGAGGACCTGCGCATCCTGCAGGGGCTGAACCTGCTCACCTCGCATCCCGTTCTCTATGTCTGCAACGTCGCCGAGGCGGACGCCGCCACCGGCAACGAACACACCAGGGCGGTGGAGAAGATGGCGGCCGCGCAGGGCGCCGGCACGGTGGTGATCTCGGCGGCGATCGAGGCGGAAGTCGCCCAGCTTTCCGACGAGGAGGAAATGGAGTTCCTTGCCTCGATCGGCCTCGACGAGCCTGGCCTCAACAAGGTGATCCGCGCCGGCTACGAACTCTTGCATCTGATCACCTACTTCACCGTCGGGCCGAAGGAGACGCGCGCCTGGACGATCCACAAGGGCGATAAGGCGCCGCAGGCGGCCGGCGTCATCCACACCGACTTCGAGCGCGGCTTCATCCGCGCCCAGACCATCTCCTACAACGACTTCGTCACGCTGGGAGGCGAAGTGGCCGCCAAGGAAGCCGGCAAGGCGCGTGACGAAGGCAAGGACTATGTCGTCCAGGACGGCGACATCATGCTGTTCAAGTTCAACACCTGATCTCCAGGGAGACCCGGCGATGATAAAAACCTTCGTCGTGGACAATGACCGCCTGCGCCTCACCGAGGATCTTGCGGCGGATGGCGACAGGGTCGTCTGGGCCGATCTCTTCAATCCGACCAAGGAGGAAGAGGCGCGCATCGAGAGCTGGCTGGGGATAGCGATCCCGACCCGCGAGGAGATGGAGGAGATCGAGATTTCGAGCCGCCTCTACGTCGAGGACGGCGGCTACTTCATGACCGCCGTGCTGCCGGCGCAGACCGAGGCCGACGATCCGCTGATGTCGCCGGTGACCTTCGCGCTTGCCGGCAACCGGCTGATCACCATCCGCTACCACGAACCGAAGGCCTTCAAGACCTTCCCGCTGCGCGCCGAAAAGGTGGCGACCGGCTGCACCAGCGGCGACACCATCCTGATCGGCTTGCTGGAAGCGATCGTCGACCGTCTGGCCGACATCCTTGAGCGCGCCGGCCGCGACGTCGAAGCGATCTCGCGCGACATTTTTGAGGCGCGCTCGACCAAGGCCTCCAAACGCAACCGCGATTTCCAGGAATTGCTGAAAGGCATCGGCCGCAAGGAGGACCTCGCTTCTTCCGTTCGCGACAGCCTGATCTCGTTGCAGCGCCTCGCCGGCTTCCTCGCCCATGTCGCGGACCAGACCAAGATGAGCAAGGATGTCCGCGCCCGCATCAAGACGCTGTCGCGCGACGTGCTCTCGCTCGCCGACCATGCCACCTTCCTGTCGCAGAAGATCTCCTTCCTGCTCGACGCAACGCTCGGCATGATCTCGATCGAACAGAACGCCATCATCAAAATCTTCTCGGTCGCCGCCGTCATCTTCCTGCCGCCGACGCTGGTCGCCTCGATCTACGGCATGAACTTCGACATCATCCCCGAGCTCAAATGGGAGTTAGGCTACCCCTTCGCCATCGGCCTGATGGTGGTCTCGGCCATCCTGCCCTTCTGGTATTTCCGCCGCCGCGGCTGGCTCTGACGGCGTCGGCCGGCGACGGCTGGCTTACCAGAAATCACTTGACCAAATTGCCTTGGACCTTCATCCGGAAATGCCCGATTTGGGGACCACGCATTCGTCAACCGGATTGCCAGCATGACCGGAAAGACCTGGGCCTATGAGGATTTCGCGGAGGGCGCCTCGCTCGACCTCGGCAGCAAGGACGTAAGTGCGGCCGAGATCATCGAATTCGCCTCGGAGTTCGACCCGCAGCCGATGCATCTCGATGAGGAAGCCGGCAAGGCGAGCATCCTCGGCGGGCTTTCGGCTTCGGGCTGGCACACCTGCGCGATGTTCATGCGCATGCTTTGCGACGCCTTCCTGCTCGATTCGACCTCTCAAGGCTCGCCCGGTATCGAGCATGTGAAATGGAAGAAGCCGGTTCTGGCAGGCGACCGGCTGACCGGGAAGGCCACCATACTTTCCAAGCGCCAGTCCAAATCGAGGCCTCAGCTCGGCTTGATCACCATGCGCAGCGAGCTCTTCAACCAGCGCGGCGAATGCGTCTTCGAGCTGGAGAACACCGGTATGTTCCTCGCGCGTGATGCCGCTCAAGGCCAATCATGACACTCGACGAATACTTCCTGATCGGCGAAACCGTCACGCTGGGCTCGCATAAATTCGAGGCCGACGAGATCAAGGCGTTTGCCAGGAAATACGACCCGCAAATCTTCCATGTCGATGAGGAGGCGGCAAGGAAGAGCGTGCTCGGCGGGCTTTGCGCTTCCGGCTGGCATACCGCCGCCACCTGGATGAAATACAACCTCGAAAAGCGCATGGAGACCGAGGGCGTGCGCTGGACCGGCCCCGGCCCGCAGCCCGAATTCGGCCCCTCGCCCGGCTTCCGCAACCTCAAATGGCTGAAGCCGGTCTATGCCGGCGAGACGGTGACCTTCACGCGCACCGCGCAGGCGCACCGGCCGCTTACCGGACGTCCCGGCTGGAACCTGCTCACGCTGCGCTCCGAAGGATTTGACTCCACCGGCGACAAGGTCATCGAATTCGACAGCGCCGTGCTGGTGAAGGTGGAGTAGTGAATGGTGAATGGTGATTAGTGATTAGTCAGTAGTGATCCGCATAGATTCGCGCTCGAACAACCTACCTTCACTCTTCACTCTTCACTCTTCACTCTTCACTCTTCACTCTTCACTCTTCACTCTTCACTCTTCACTCTTCACTCTTCACTCTTCACTCTTCACTCTTCACTCTTCACTCTTCACTCTTCACTATTCACTATTCACTATTCACTATTCACTAATGCCCCTCATACCCGATCAGCGTCCTGACCGGCACGCCGAGCGCTTCCAGCTTCTTGCGGCCGCCGAGGTCCGGCAGGTCGATGACGAAGCAGGCCGCGACGATGTCGGCGCCGATCTGCCTGAGCAGCCTGACCGCTGCTTCCGCGGTGCCGCCGGTGGCGATCAGGTCGTCGACCACGATCACCTTCTCGCCGGGCGAGACGCCGTCCTTATGCATCTCCATCTCGTCCAGGCCGTATTCGAGGCTGTATGCCACCCGCACCGTTTCGTAGGGCAGCTTACCCTTCTTGCGGATCGGCACGAAGCCGGCCGAGAGCTGGTGCGCCACGGCGCCGCCGAGGATGAAGCCGCGCGCCTCGATGCCGGCGATCTTGTCGATCTTCAGCCCGGCATAGGGATGCACCAGCTCGTCGATGGCGCGGCGGAAGGCGCGGGCATCGCCAAGCAGCGTGGTGATATCGCGAAACAATATGCCGGGCTTGGGATAATCCGGAATGGTGCGGATGGCCGCAAGCAGCGTGTCTTCGAGGGAGGATTTCATTGAGGTTTTCCGCGTGTCCGGCTGTCGGATTTGGCGGCGTCGGCCATTGCTGCCCGACGCGACCGACAAGGGCTACCGCGATGTCGCGCCAGAGACAAGCACATCCGGCAAAGCATCGGTGCCGACCGGCCTCCGCCATAACAAAAAGGGCGCGCGCGAAAGCGCCCTTCGAAAAGCAGGCGCTTACCTTGCAACTACATGCCGAGATCCGAACGCAGTTCGGAGCGCGCCACTTCGAACTCGGCCTTGAAATCGGGACGGCTGAGCAGGACCGCGGCAATCACGCTGCCCGAAATCTTGCCCATCTCGATGTCGGACGGATAGTGGATGCCTCCGACCACGCGGTTATGCGCATATTCGGCCGCGCGGGCCATGATCTCGGCGCGCTTTTCCGGCACCATGTCGGCGAGGATAATGCCCATCATGGTGCCGACCGTGGCATGGCCCGACGGCCAGGAACCGGAGTTCGACAGCTTGACGACCGGCTTGACCAGATCGCTGAGCTGATGCGGGCGCGGACGCCTCCAGACATCCTTGGCCGGATCGACGACGGCGCCTTCCGTGGCCACCACGCGATCGAAGAAGGCGCTGAACTTCGGCAGCGTTTCCTTGTTGAACTTCGGCCCCATGACATCTGCGAACCGCCAGACATTCTCCTCGGCATCGGCGATGGCGCGCTTTTCCATCTCGGGCGTACGCGTCATCTGCAGCGTCAGCACTTCGCCAAGCTCAGCCTTCGTCTCGGCGGAGTCGTTCGCCGGCGGCGGCGGCAGGATCATCGTCAGGTCGATATCCTTGTTGGTGACGAAAGGCTGAGCCTCGTCGGCATGGGCAGTGTATCCGGTGATGAGCAGCAGGAAACCGGCCGCGAGGGATGCGTATCTTTTCATGGGTGCGATCCTTTGATGAGGGCAAGGCAGGATCGCCGCGCGCGATGACGGCCATGTGACAGGGCCGTCATCGTGGTCCCGAAATACAAAAGGGCGCCTGAGGGGCGCCCTTTGAAGCTTTACGATTTGGTCGCGCCTCAGTGCGCGACGTCGGCCCACACCCTGCGCTTGGTCATGTAGACCAGCGCGCCGAAGAGCAGCAGGAAGACCATGACGCGGAAGCCGGTCTTCTTGCGGTCCTCCAGATGCGGCTCGGCGGCAAACATCAGGAACGCCGCGACATCGCGGGCATACTGGTCGACGGTCTGCGGCGCGCCGTCGTCATAGGTCACCTGGCCGTCCGAGAGCGGCTTCGGCATCTTCAAGGACACGCCGGACAGGAAGTACGGATTGTAGTGCGTGCCTTCCGGGATCACCATGCCGGCCGGCGGCGTCTGGTCGTAGCCGGTGAGCAGCGAGTGGATGTAATCCGGGCCGCCCTGCGCATACTGGGTGAAGATATCGAAGATGAAGCGCGGGAAGCCGCGCTCGACGCCGCGCGCCTTGGCGAGCAGCGACATGTCCGGCGGGGCGGCGCCGCCATTGGCGGCAGCCGCGGCCTGCTCGTTCGGGAACGGCGCCGGGAAGTGATCCGACGGCTTGCCGGGACGGTCGAACATGTCGCCGGCGTCGTTCGGGCCGTCATGGATGGTGTATCCGGCGGCCAGCGTCTTGATCTGCGCCTCCGAATAGCCAAGCCCTTCCAGTGTGCGGAACGCTACAAGGTTCATCGAGTGGCAGGCCGAGCAGACTTCCTTGTAGACCTTGAGGCCGCGCTGCAGCTGCGCCTTGTCATAGGTGCCGAACGGACCAGCGAAGCTCCAGCTCATTTCCTTCGGTTCGTTGATCGGGAAATGCGTCGGCGCGGCCGGGTTGTGTTCCTCTTCGGCGGCGATGGCAGCGGTACCCGCGACCACCAGGCCGAGCAGCGCCAGCGAGGTGAGAATCTTTTTCATACCCAAAATCCCCTCAGATTCTCAGCCCTTGGTTTCCGGCGCGGCGGTCGCGCCTGCCGGATGTCCGCTGCCGCCCTTGTTCTTTTCCAGCACCGCTTCGGTGATCGAGTTCGGCAGCCTGCGCGGCGTCTCGATCAGGCCGAGCACCGGCATGATGACCAGGAAAAAGGCGAAGTAGAACAGCGTCGCCATCTGCGCCATGAACACGTAGGCGCCTTCCGCCGGCTGCGAGCCCAGCCATCCGAGCAGGACGGCGTCGGCCACGAACAGCCAGAAGAACAGCTTGTACCACGGACGATAGACCGCCGAGCGCACCTTGGAGGTGTCGAGCCACGGCACCAGGAACAGCATGGCGATGGCGCCGAACATGCACAGCACGCCGCCGAGCTTGGAGTTGATCGGGCCGATGTTGAAGGTGATGGCGCGCAGGATCGCGTAGAACGGCAGGAAGTACCATTCCGGAACGATATGGGCCGGCGTCTTCAGCGGGTTGGCGACCGTGTAATTGTCCGGGTGACCGAGATAGTTCGGCAGATAGAACACGAAATAGGCGAAGAAGAACAGGAACACGATCATGCCGAACGCGTCCTTGATGGTCGCATAGGGCGTGAAGGCAACGGTGTCGGTTTTCGACTTGACCTCGATGCCTGTCGGGTTCGACTGGCCCACGACATGCAGCGCCCAGATGTGCAGCACCACGACGCCGGCGATCATGAACGGCAAAAGGTAATGCAGCGCGAAGAAGCGGTTCAGCGTCGGATCGTCGACCGCGAAGCCGCCGAGCAGCAGCTGCTGGATCCAGTTGCCGACCAGCGGAATGGCGCTGAAGAAGCCGGTGATGACAGTGGCGCCCCAAAAGCTCATCTGACCCCAGGGCAGCACATAACCCATGAAGCCGGTGGCCATCATCAGGAGGTAGATGATGCAGCCGAGGATCCACAAGAGCTCGCGCGGCGCCTTGTAGGAGCCGTAGAACAGGCCGCGGAAGATATGGATGTAGACGGCGACGAAGAAGAACGAGGCGCCATTGGAATGCAGATAGCGCAGGAGCCATCCCGAATTCACGTCGCGCATGATCTTCTCGACCGAATCGAAGGCGAGATTGGTATCGGACGTGTAGTGCATCGCCAGCACGATGCCGGTCAGGATCTGCGAGACCAGCATGATCGACAGGATGCCGCCGAACGTCCACATGTAGTTGAGGTTGCGCGGCACCGGATAGGCGACGAAGCTGTCATAGATCAGCCGCGGCAGCGGCATGCGCGCGTCGAACCAGCGCTCGATACCGGTCTTGGGCGTATAGGTCGAGTGTCCCTCGCTCATCGATAATGTCCCCTGCCTCAACCGATAAGGATTTTGGTATCGGAAATGAACTTGAATACCGGGATCGCCATGTTCTCCGGCGCCGGGCCTTTGCGGATGCGGCCGGCGGTGTCGTATTGCGAACCATGGCACGGGCAGAACCAGCCGCCGAAATCGCCTTCCTGGCCGAGCGGGATGCAGCCGAGATGGGTGCAGACCTGCACCATCACCATCCAGGCCTCCTTGCCGGGCGTGGTCCGGTTGGCGTCGGTCGCCGGCGCATCGGACGGCAGGTTGGCGTTGCGCGCGATCGGGTCCTTGAGATCGGCGAGATTGACGGCTTCGCCGTCCTTCATTTCCTTTTCGGTGCGGTTGCGCACCACCACCGGCTTGCCGCGCCACTTGACGATCAGCGAAGAGCCGGGCTGCAGGGAGGAGACGTCAACCTCGACCGAGGCCAGCGCCAGCGTCGAGGCGTCGGGGCGCATCTGATCGATGAACGGCCACGCGACGGCTCCGGCGCCGACAACGGCGGCCATGCCGGTGGCTACGTAGAGAAAATCGCGACGGTTGGGATCGTGGATGTCGGTTGCGCTCACGGGTGCCTGATCCTTTCGCCTCTTCCTAACCGGAGGCCGAGCCTTGTCCCCGCTCAATCGCACCTGCCCGACAGCGCATGGCGAACAGGCTAGCGAATTCCTCCGGCATTTGGATTTTCGGTTTATGCGTGCGGCCCCTTTTTGTCCAGCGGGGTGAGGCCACAAGGGCAGATTGTCGCGGGGTTGCGCCGCGGCGGTCGCCGGCGTGTCCTCGCTGGGCTGCTTGGCAGGGCGAAACACCGCGGAATCACGGGCGAAATCGGGTCCGCGTTCGCCTCGACATCGGCTCTTGGCCCGGTCTATTCTGCCGCCATGGCGCATGTCATTGAACGCGACAGCTGGGCCGAAGCCCCCGACCGCTGGAAAGGCGAGCTGCAATGCGGCCAGTTCGGCGCCAATTCCTGCCTGATCTTCAACTATCAGTCGACGATCGGCGGCGGCCCGCGCCTGCACAAGCACCCCTATGCGGAGATCTTCGTCATCCGCTCCGGCACCGGCCTGTTCACCATCGGCGACCAGGAGATCAAGGCCACCGCCGGCCAGATCCTGATCGTGCCGCCCGGCACGCCGCACAAATTCACCAATCTCGGCCCCGGTCCGCTCGAGAGCACCGACATCCACGAGAACGGCCACTTCATCACCGAATGGCTGGAGTAGCTTGCCGGATTCCTAGCTGGCCCCGAGCCTGACCAGCACGGCTCTCGGAATGTCGTATTCCCTGATAACCGCATCGTGCTTTCGCAGACCGCAAAGCTCGCGCTGGATGAAATAGGCGTGCACGGCCGCGGCAGCTTCCTTCAGCAGCCGGTTGTGATGCTCGCCTTCGCCACCCTCGCGCAATCTGGCAAGGGTTTCCTCCACACGCTGTCCGGCGCGGCCGAGCGCAGCGGCCTTTTCGGCGAGGATTTCGTGGCCGAGCAAGTCGAGCGCGCTTTCCTGCGCGCTTGAGCGTCCGAAATTGGTGGGCATGCGTACCGACATGACGCCGTTCTACTCCGCCGGCCGCGTCTCTGCCAGCGCGCTTTCCTCGTTGAACAGGAAGCCGCCGGACTGCCGTTTCCAGAGCCGCGCATAGAGCCCGTCGAGCGCGACCAGCTCGTCATGCGTGCCTTGTTCTACGATGCGCCCGCCGTCGAGCACCACCAGCCGGTCTAGTGCCGCGATGGTGGACAGCCGGTGCGCGATGGCGATCACGGTCTTGTTCTCCATCAGCCGGGTCAGATTCTCCTGGATCGCCGCCTCGACATCCGAATCGAGCGCCGAGGTCGCCTCGTCGAGGATCAGGATCGGCGCATCCTTGAGGAAGACGCGTGCGATCGCCACGCGCTGCCGCTGCCCGCCGGAGAGTTTCACGCCGCGCTCGCCGACATAGGCCTCGTAGCCGGCGCGGCCCCTGGTGTCGCGCAGCCCCAGGATGAAGTCATGCGCCTCGGCCTTTTTTGCCGCGGCGATCACCTGCGCGTCGGTGGCATCCGGCATGCCGAGCTTGATGTTGTCGCGCAGCGAGCGGTGGAACAGCGCCGTTTCCTGGCTGACGACGCCGATATTGCCGCGCAGCGAGTTCTGCGTGACCCCGGCGATGTCCTGGCCGTCGATCAGGATCCGGCCGCCTTCGAGGTCGTACAGGCGCAGGATCAGATTGGCCAACGTCGTCTTGCCGGCGCCGGACGGGCCGACAAGGCCGACCTTCTCACCCGGATGCACGACAAGGTCGATGCCGTCGAGCACCCCTGCCCCCTTGCCGTAATGGAAGGTGACGTTGCTGATGTCGATGCGGCCGCCGGCAACCACCAGTTCCTTCGCATCCGGCGCGTCGGTGAGGCCAAGCGGCTGCGAGATCATCGCCTTGGAATTCTCCAGCACACCGAGGTTTCTCAGAATGCCGTTGAGCTGCATCATCACCCGCCCGAGCAGCATGTTGAGCCTGAGGACGAGAGAAAGCGTGAAGGCGACAGCGCCGACCGTGATCGAACCCTCGACCCACAGATAGATGGCGAAGCCGGCGATCACGGTGATCATGACGCCCGACAGCGTCGTCAGCGCCATGCGCACGCCGGTCAGACGGCGTGTGAACGGCCGCAGCGCGTCGAGATAGATGTCGAAACCGTTCCTGATGTAGCGGTCGTCGCCATCCACCGAGAACAGCTTCAGCGTCTGCATGTTGGAGTAGGAATCGACGATGCGGCCGGTGATCATCGACCCGGCCTCGGCGGTCGCCTCGGCATGCTTGCGGATCTGCGGCAGATAGAGTTTGGCCAGCCAGCCGAACACGGCGATCCAGACCACCACCAGAACCGCCAGCCTGAGGTCCAGGCCGGCGACCAGCGCCAGCGTCGTCACGGTATAGATGATCATGAACCAGATGACCTCGATGAAGCTCTCCATCAGGTCACCCGTCGCCTGCCCCGCCTGCCAGACTTTTGTCGCGATGCGGCCGGCGAAATCGTTCTGGAAGAAGGCATAGGACTGGCGCGAGACATGCCGGTGCGCCTGCCAGCGCACCAGATTGTAGAATCCTGGCGTGATCGTCTGTTCGTCGACCAGCGCCGACAGGCCGACGACGGCCGTGCGGATGACGAGCACCACCGCGCCCATGAACAAGAGCTCGGGGCCGGCCGCGGCCCAAAGCGCATGCCAGCTGCGTTCGCCGGGCAACTGGTCGAGGATGTCGACCAGCCTGCCGACGAAATAGAACAGGCCTGCCTCGACCAGAGGCGCGATGCCGCCGATGATCAGCATGGCGAAGAAGGCGAGCTTCGCCTGTCCGACATAGTGCCAGAGGAAGCCGCCGACGCTGGCAGGCGGCCGCAAATTGGCGGGCTCGCGGAACGGGTAGACCCAGTGCTCGAACCAACGATAGATGGCCTGCATCATTCGGCGGCTTCACCTTTCGTCGGCAGATCGTCGGCGACGAGCTTTTCCTCCAGCAGGAAGCCACCCGACTGGCGCCGCCAGAGCTGTGCGTAGAGCCCGCCCTTGGCGATCAGCGCCTCATGCGAGCCGTCCTCGACGATGCGGCCCATGTCCATGACGACGAGCCGGTCCATCGCCGCGATGGTCGACAGCCGGTGCGCAATGGCGATGACGGTCTTGCCCTGCATGAGCTTGTAGAGGTTCTCCTGGATGGCGGCCTCCACTTCCGAATCGAGCGCGGACGTCGCCTCGTCGAGAATGAGGATCGGCGCGTCCTTCAGCATAACGCGGGCAATCGCGATGCGTTGCCGCTGGCCGCCTGAGAGCTTCACGCCGCGCTCGCCGACAAGCGCCTCATAGCCTCTCTGTCCATGCGGATCGGTGAGCCCGGCGATCACATCGTCGATCTGGGCGGCTTTGGCGGCGCTGACCATCGCCTCGTCGCTGGCCGACTGGCGCCCATATTTGAGATTCTCGCGGACCGACCGGTGCAAGAGCGAGGTGTCCTGGTTGACGAAGCCGATCGCCGCGCGAACGCTCTCCTGCGAGACGTTGCGGATGTCCTGCCCGTCGATCAGCACCTTGCCATCCTGCACGTCGAACAGCCGCAACACGAGATTGACCAGCGTCGACTTGCCGGCCCCCGAACGGCCGATCAGGCCGACCCGCTCGCCGGGCGCGATCTTCAGCGACAGATCGTCGATGACGCCGCCTTTGCCGTCCTTGCGCCAGTAGTTGAAGTTCACCCGGTCGAACTCGATGCCGCCGGCGGTCACGACGAGGGCCGGCGCGTCAGGCTGGTCCTGCATGACGATCGGCCGCGCGATCGTCGTCATCGAGTTGCTGGCGACGCCGATCTGCCGGAAGACGTTGGCGCCGACATCGAGGATCCTGCCGGAGATGTTGGCGATCTGCAGCGCGAACGGTATCGCCGTCGCCACGGCCGCGGTGGTCATGGCGCCGGCGTTCCAGCCGGCAAGCGCCAGCCAGCTCACGGCGATGAGCAGCGCCGCGTTGAGCACGAACAGGGCCGACCACATCAGCGTGAAAACGCGCATCAGCCGGTAGAACGTGTCGGCGTGCTCGACTACCGCCTGCGAGACATATTTGTCTTCGTGCTCGCCGGTCGAGAATGTCTTCAACGTCAGGATGTTGGTGTAGCTGTCTACCATGCGGCCGCTCACCTGCGACCACCGCTCCGACAATTGGGACGAGCGTTGCGTGATCCTGGGCATCGCGGACCAGAAGATCAGGCAATAGAACACCAGCCACACCGCCACGACAGCCAGGAGGAGCGGGTCGAGCCGCGCCAGCACCACGATAGCGACGGCGACGAAGACCAGCGCATACCAGACGGCGTCGACGGTGAGGTTGACGCTCATCTCCACCGAATCGCCGCTTTGCATGACCTTGGTTCCGATGCGGCCGGCAAAGTCGTTCTGGAAGAAGGACCAGTCCTGGCGCACGACATGCCAATGGCTCTGCCAGCGGATGAGGTCGATGAGATTGGGCGCGATGGCGTGGTTGCGGATCAGCGCATCGACGACCATCGACAGCGGACGCAGCAGCACGACGAAGGCCATCAGCAAGAGCAGCGGCCCATGCGCGGCGAAGAAATCGCCCGGCTTGGTGCTGGAGAGCAGGCCCACGATCAGGCCGACGAAAATCGGCAGCATCGCGTCCACGATCGCCGCCACGGCAACGATGATCATGCGCAGCCGATAGGCGGCGCGAAACTGCCTTATGAAATACCAGTAGAACCGCCAAAGCCCCATTGGCGGCTGCCGGTCGTCGGCCAGCGCCACCGGCGAATAACGGCTTTCGAACCAGGTGAAGATGCGGTCGAACATTTTTCTCTCGTGGAGGCCACAAACCTGCCGGCGCCCGATCTGGTCGCCGGCAGGCCTCTGAGCAGGTCCAGGCAGGGCCTCTGGCCATGCCGTGGTTACGCCCGGGATCGATTCCCGGCAATCGCCGTAACCTTGATGTCAATCGCGATCGCGTTACTCCGCCGCTATCTCGGTCGCCTTGGCGTCGGACTCGGCCGGCCCTTCATCGAGCAGGAAGCCGCCGGACTGACGTTGCCAGAGCTGGGCATAGAGCCCGCCCCTCGCGACGAGTTCCTCATGCGAGCCTTCCTCGATGATGCGGCCCTTGTCCATGACGACGAGCCTGTCCATCGCCGCGATGGTCGACAGACGGTGCGCGATGGCGATGACGGTCTTGCCCTGCATCAGCTTGTAGAGGTTCTCCTGGATCGCCGCCTCGGCTTCCGAATCGAGTGCCGAGGTCGCCTCGTCGAGGATCAGGATGGGTGCGTCCTTCAGCATGACGCGGGCGATCGCGATGCGCTGCCGCTGGCCGCCGGACAGTTTGACGCCGCGGTCGCCGACATGGGCGTCGAAGCCCTTGCGGCCATTGTGGTCCGAAAGCCCGCCGATGAAATCGAGCGCCTCCGCCCGCCGCGCCGCTTCGACCAGCATCTCGTCGGTCGCGTCCGGCCGGCCGTAGAGGATGTTCTCCTTCACCGACCGGTGCAGCAGCGAGGTGTCCTGCGTCACCATGCCGATCTGGGCACGCAGCGAATCCTGCGTCACCGCCGCGATCTCCTGGCCGTCGACGAGGATCCTGCCGCTTTCGAGGTCGTAGAAGCGCAGCAGCAGATTGACCAGCGTCGACTTGCCGGCGCCGGAACGGCCGACAATGCCGACCTTCTCGCCAGGCTTCACGGTGAGCGACAGGTTCTCGATGACGCCCTTCTGCTTGCCGTAATGGAAGCGGATGTCGTCGAAACGGATTTCACCCTGGCTGACGGCGATGTCCTTGGCGCCCGGCTTGTCCTCGACCAGGCGCGGCAGCGAGATCGACTGGATGCCGTCCTGCACTGTGCCGATATTCTCGAACAGCCCGGACATTTCCCACATGATCCACTGCGACATGCCCCACATTCGGAGCACCAGGCCGATGACCACGGCGACGGCGCCGATCGTCACCGCCTGGCCGAGCCACAGCCAAAGCGAGATCGCGGTCACGGAGAACAAAAGCAGCGAGTTCAGGATGTAGAGCAGGCCATAGAGCACCGTCACCAGCCGCATCGAGCGGTAGACGGTGTCAAGGAAGCTCGCCATGCCTTCCCTGGCAAAGGTCGCCTCGCGGCGCGCGTGGCTGAACAGCTTCACCGTCTGGATGTTGGTGTAGCTGTCGACGACGCGCCCAGTCATGGTCGAGCGCGCATTGGCCTGCTCCTCGCCGACCTTGCCCAGTCTCGGGATGAAAAAGCGCAAGAGCCCGATATAGCCGACCAGCCAGACGGCAAGCGGCGCCGCCAACCGCCAATCGGCCGAGCCGACGATGAACAGCATGCCGATGAAATAGACGATGACGTAGTTCAAGACATCGATCAGCTTGATCACGCATTCGCGCACCGCAAGCGCCGTCTGCATCAGCTTGGTGGCGATGCGGCCGGCGAACTCGTCCTGGTAGAAGGCCATCGACTGCTTGAGCAGATAGCGATGCACCTGCCAGCGGATGCGCATGGGATAATTGCCCATCAGCGTCTGCTGGTTGAGCAGCGAATGCAGCCAGACCGTGCCCGGCAGCGCGAACAGCACGACGAAAGCCATGCCGGCGAGCTTCCAGCTCTCCGTCTGCAGGAAGGTTTCGCGGTTCTGCGCCGACAGCCAGTCGACGATGCGGCCGAGGAAGCCGAACATCCACACTTCGGTGAAGGCGATCGCCGTCACCAGCACCGCATCGAGGATGATGTAGGGCCATGCGCCGCGCGTGTAATGCACGCAAAACGCGACCAGCGTCTTCGGCGGCTCGACCGGCTCCGCGGCGGGAAACGGATCGAGCCTCTGTTCAAACCAGCGGAACATTTCCAGGCACTCACAATGCTATGCGCGCTCACGCGGCGCGGGATTGATGGGCAAGGCTTTTCGACCGCGCGCCGCGACGGGCCGGCGATACGGAATCATCCGCATCGCCGGCCCTGCTTCGCGCAATATAGGGTTTCGCCGGCTTTTCGCCGACAGGCTCGCTCGACGATCCTGACGGCCCCGAGCCTCCCGACGAAAAGCTGGAGCCTGCCCGGTTCCTGTCGCCCGGCCGGATCAAGCGGATGATCCGGCGCACCAGCGTGGGCCGGCTGTGATCGGGCACCGCGCGCGAGAAATCGACATCCGGCAGCATGCCGCGATGCGGCCTGCGCCGTTCCTCGGCATGCACCGCCGACGAATAGGTCTCGCCGATCAGCAGCGCCCAGGTCGCCGCCTTGCGTTCATGCAGGCTTCTTGACCCCGGTATCTTGTAGGGATCGAACATTGGTCCGTCCTCCATATGCAAATGCGTTAAAAAGGGTGACACGGCCTCGATCACCGGCATTCGACCGAGGGCACGGATCGAATCGTCCGGGACCGGACGGCAAGCGTCGATCGGGACGCGGCAAGCGTCGCTCTCGACACGTTCGGCTGGGGCGCGGCGCCCCTTTGGCAGTTTGAAAAACATCGCAAGATTCCTTCGAGAGCCGAAAACTGGGTTCGGCGGGAATCGGTGCGATGAAGACTTAAAGTGTCAGAAGAATCGTCGTACCGAAACCGCCATTGGGCATACGAGAGCCCAGGAGAGGCGCTGGATGTGCATGGTCATCATGTATTCCCCTCCATTCGGTTCGGGTTGACGATGGTGGGCATATACTCGACTTCGCAGAAAATGGCCACCCGCCAGTCCAGAAATCGCCGAAAGCCGGAGATGCCTGTGGCCGATCTGCCACTTATTAGCAGGATGCGAAAATGAACGATCGTCTCCGCATCGCGCTCTACCAGCCGGATATCGCCGGCAACACCGGGACAATCCTGCGCTTCGCCGCCTGCCTCGACATCGGTGTCGATATCATCGAGCCGGCCGGCTTCCCGCTCTCCGACCGCGCGCTGAAACGGGCCGGCATGGACTACCTCGAAATGGCGGCGCTCACCCGCCATGCCGACTGGCACGCCTTCGAGGAATGGCGAAAAGCGCATGCGCGCCGCCTGGTGCTGCTCACCACCAAGGCCGCGACCGCCTATACCGGCTTTGCTTTCGCCGCCGGCGACATTCTTCTGTTCGGCCGCGAGTCCGCCGGCGTCACGGAAGAAGTCCATCAAGCGGCGGATGCCCGACTGACCATTCCGATGCGGCCGGGCGCGCGCAGCATCAATGTCGCGCTGTCGGTCGCCATGGTCGCGGGCGAAGCGCTCCGCCAGCTCGGCTAGGACGCGTCGGGTTTCCTCGCTATCCCGAACGGCTGTCCCTTCCGCCATCATTTTCACCCAGGCGCACATCGCCTTCTCCTGCGTTTGCCATATCGTCCTCCCTTCGCTACAAGCTCAACTTAACTTAAGGTCAAGCGGGAATTCGAAAATGGCTCCGGTGAGGGAATTGACGGTCGGCCAGGTCTCCATGCGCAGCGGCGTCGCGGTATCGGCGCTGCATTTCTACGAGGCGCGTGGGCTGATCCGCAGCCATCGCACGTCCGGCAACCAGCGCCGCTACGGCCGCGATGTGCTGCGGCGCGTGGCGATCATCCGCGTCGCCCAGGAGGTCGGGATCTCGCTTGCCGACATCGCCCAAGCATTCCAGTCCCTGCCCGAAGAACGCACCCCGACGCGCGAGGACTGGAACCTGCTTTCGACGGCCTGGCGCGACGAGCTCGACCACAAGATCGCCCAGATGAAGAAATTGCGCGACGGCCTGACCGACTGCATCGGCTGCGGCTGCATGTCGATCGACAAATGCCCGCTGAGGAACAAGGAAGACCGGCTGGCCAAGGAGGGAACGGGCGCGAGGCGGTTGGTGGTAGGTTGATGCTCAATCCGCCGCCGGCAGCCGCCGCATGGTGAACTCGATCACATCGCCCGGACGTTCGAACCAGCTTTCGATCTCGGTCCAATAGGCCTGCTTCGGGAAGCGCTCAAACCATTCCTTGGCCTTGAGGCGCGCCGCCGGCCGCGGCAGCACGAAGGTCTCGCGCAGGAAACCGTCGCGCGGCAGGTTTGCGCGCTCGCCGCGCGAGCGCTCCAGCCTCTTCTTCAAGCCATCCAGCGGCGGTCTTGCCGGGGTGCGCACGAAGGAACTCCTTTGCACCTTGGTCAGACAGGACTTGACCCTTGTCTTTAAGAGATTAGGGATCGCGCGCAGAAAAAACGAGTCATTTGTCAGGCAAGTGCGCCCATAGCTGGAGACTGAATTGGAACGACCTGACCTTCCGGTGGGGCTGCCGGCCGACATCGAACAGAAGAAGATGAAGGCCCGCCTCTGGTTCGAAGCGCTGCGCGAGCGTATCTGCGCCACCTTCGAGCAGATCGAGCAGGAACTCACCGGCCCGCAAGCGTCATGGTCGCCGGGCCATTTCGAAAAGACTCCCTGGGAACGCGACGAAGGCCGCGGTGGCGGCGGCACGATGTCGATGATGCGCGGCCGCGTCTTCGAGAAGGTCGGCGTGCACACTTCGACCGTCCATGGCGAATTCTCGCCCGAATTCAGGAAGCAGATTCCCGGCGCCGAGGAGGACCCGCGCTTCTGGGCCAGCGGCATTTCGCTTATCGCGCATCCCTGGAACCCCAACGTGCCGGCCGTGCACATGAACACGCGCATGGTCGTCACCACGCGCCAGTGGTTCGGCGGCGGCGCCGATCTGACGCCGGTGCTCGACCGCCGCCGCACCCAGGACGATCCCGACACGATCGCCTTCCACCGCGCCATGCAGTTCGCCTGCGAGAAGAACGCCGCCGTCGCCGACTACCCGAAATTCAAGGCCTGGTGCGACGAGTACTTCTTCCTGCCGCACCGCAATGAGCCGCGCGGCATCGGCGGTATCTTCTTCGACTGGCTGCATTCGGACGAGGACAAGGGCAGCTGGAACGCCGATCTGAATTTCGTTCAGGATGTCGGCCGTTCCTTCCTCGTCGTCTACGCACATCTGGTTCGGGGCAACTTCAACCAGAACTGGACCGACGGCGAGCGCGACGAACAGCTGATCCGGCGCGGCCGCTACGTCGAATTCAACTTGCTTCACGATCGCGGCACCATCTTCGGCCTGAAGACCGGGGGCAATGTCGACTCGATCCTGTCCAGCCTGCCGCCCGAGGTAAAATGGCCGTAACGATCCGGTGATCGCGGCGGCGGCCGCATTGCTGTCCCATTCGCCGAATCTTGGCAGGCAATGTGGCGGACAGATATCTTTTTCGTCTAATATCCTTTTGAAAAAATTGAGTTATTTAAGGTTGGGGCCGGGAAGCGCCGGCGGCAGAGGTGGCGATCATCGCGTCCCACGACCGCGACTCGACGCGACTTGACGGCCCTGAGCAAAGAGGGGTGCCTGATCCAACAGGCGCCTTCATTCCAGGAGAGCATGCCATGCGCAAGCTTATCGTGACGGCGGCAACCGTCGCTTTTCTCGCCTCCGGTGGCGCCGCGTTCGCGGCGGTCAAGCACACTACGGGAACCGTGAAGAGCTTTGACGGGACGGCCATGAGCCTTGTTCTGGACAACGGATCGACCTTCACCCTGTCCAAGGCCTTCAAGGATCCCGGCATTCAGGCCGGTGAGAAGGTTCGCGTGTCCTGGGACATGAGCGGCAAGAAAAAAATTGCCGAAGCCGTCAAGATCATGAAGTAGCGGCTGGAGCAATTCCAGGAAACCGCCCGGCGAGGCATAGCAGGCTCAGGCGGCGCGAAGGGCGAAGCACCAGTGCTTCGCCCTTCGTTTCATGCTTTTACCGCGCCGACCGCCCCCGGCCACTTCTTCGTGCAACCGAAAGCGGCGGCGTGTGTTATTGATATCCATCCGGGCAATCCTGCGAAAACGCGCATCGGCTTTGGGCGGGATTGCATAAAGACAAATGGCTGGAGCGCTCTGGCTGAGCAGCCCCGTCGCGAGGAAAGGAAAATCCCCATGAAGGAATTTCAATGTGGATCGCTGGTTCCCGGCTGTGACTGGCATACGCGCGCTGAGGAAGAAGCGGAGGTCATGCGCCGCGCTGTCGAGCATATGCGTGAAACGCATGGCGAGACCATCATCCGCGAGACGATGATCGAGGCGATCCGCTCGCGCATCCAGAAGGTCCGCGACGCCGCCTAAGCGGCTACATCGCCGAATTCGGACCACGCAAGCCGACAGGCAAGAGCCAACGTTGGTTCCGGCATGCCCTCTCCGCGGGCGGTTCTTTGGATCGCCGGCGGAGGCATTTTTCCGCATAATTCAAGCAAATTCTTATATTCGTAGCAGCTTGGATAACTTCCCGGTAACGGTCCGCGTGCGACTCTGCCGCATATGATCCGGCCAGAGGCGGCTGCCCGAGGAGCCCTTCGCCATCAAGGCGCTGGCCGGAGTGGTGGGGCGAGGTGCTTCGCGCATGCGCGAGCGGTCCAACATCGGAGTCGGTCTCTGCGCGGCGGCGCTCCTGTTGTGCGCTCTTTCCTTTGCGTCCACGGCAATGGCCCAGGAATGGACGACCTCGCTCGTCGATATCCATCAGGGCTCTCCGCTCAGCGACAAGGCCAGGGGCCTCGGCAATGGCGGCTATGAATTGCAGGGCGGAAGCTGGGTCTCCTTCAGCCATTGGTATCACGCGAGCTGGGTCGACATGCATGTCGACTTCCTCACGCAGATCACGCCCGATACGGGCTTTCTCTGGGGGTTCGGCACCGGCGAGCAAGCCGAGAAATACAGCATCGCGCCCAGCCTGAAATTCGGTTTTCTCACCCAGACCCATCCGAATCCGAACAGCACCCTGTCCCTGTCGGTCACCTCGACCATCGGCGGCGCCCTGACCGAAAAGCCCTGCGTGGCCGACTACGGCGACCTGGGCAGCTACAGCGTCAATTGCCGGCTGGCAGCGGGCGAGGCATCACCCGAGGAGACGCTGACGCATCTGGTCAACGCTTCACCCGAGAGGCTGCATCTGTGGCTCAACTACCGCGTTACGTTCTGATCGCCGGAAGGCCTTCGATGGAAAGTGTTCCGGCGCCCAAATTTCGTAAATTCATCCGCCTTCTTGTTTGACCGGGAGTAAGATCATGTCTGGTAATTTCTGGAAGTTCGGCATTGCCGCGGCTCTGGTCCTGCTGCCGGCGTCCATGGCATCGGCGCAGGAAGTGCCCGACGCGGACGAGACGGCTGTGCTGTGCCACGGCGTTCAGTCCATATGCGTGAGCGCCAAGATCCCGGTCGCGGGCACGACGCAGGCCGTGCAGAACTGGATGAGCCCCGACGTCGGCGCCGCTTGGGCAGCCGGCTACAAGGGCAGAGGCGTCACCATCACCATGGTCGACGACTTCAGCAGTTCAGATCGCTTTTCCGGCAATTTCGGCATTGGCGTGCAGACGCAGCGGCACGGTGAATGGACGCGCGAGGAGGCGAGCATGATCGCCCCATCGGCGACCATCCGCTCCAAGGATTTCTCGACGGGTTCGGCCGTCTCGCTGGCACGCGGTCTCAACGTGCTGAACCTCAGCTACGGCATGTACACCACCGCGGGCTATAGTGTGAATCAGATCTGGTGGGCTCCGGAAGAGGCCTCGATCATCAACTATGCGACCAGGGGAACGGCCGTCGTCTCCAAGGCGGCCGGCAACGACGCCGTCGCCGTCGGCGCGGCCATCAACGGCCAGCAGGACTATCTCGACCTCGCCTTGATCGGCAAATCGACGGCGATCTTCGTCGGCGCGCTATCGACGAACGGCACGACGGCCAACAAGGCTCAGCTTGCCTGGTATTCCGACTACGCGGGCACCGATACGCAGGTGCAGAGCCACTTCCTGGTGGTCGGCGTCGAAGGCGACAAGACCGGTCTTTACGGAACGTCGTTCGCCGCGCCGATCATCTCGGGCTACGCCGCGATCATCGGTAGCAAGTTCACCAAGGCGACGCCGGTGCAGATCACCAATGACCTTCTCAACACGGCCCGCACCGATACGCTGGCGAACTACGACCCGTCCATCTACGGCAAGGGCGAGGCAAGTCTCTCGCGGGCGCTGGCTCCTGTGGCGATCCATTGACAGGCGGCGTCCGCTCCCGCTGGAAACTAAATTTCCAGAGCCTGCGCGGCGCGTTCCATCAGCGCGTCGCGTTCCAGCATGAAGCCCGACCCGACCCATTCCCTTTCGAGATTCTTCAGGGTCGCGCCGAGCTTCGGCCCCGGTGACGCGCCAAGTTCGGTCAGGTCGGCGCCCTTGATCGGAAACACCGGCTTTTCCCATCTCAGCGCGAAATTGAGCAGACGCGAAAAACCGCCCGCCTCCATCATCGCCTGATTGTCCTCGACGGCACGCGTCCGCGCGGCGGCAAGCGCCAGCCGAATACGATCGAGATAGCCGTCGCGGTCGCCGTAGTAGAGTTTCTTGGCCAGCTCGGTCTCGGTCATCTTCGCGTCCGGAGCGATGGTCAGCGCCCAATGCCGCAGGCGAGCGGCCTCGTCATTCGAAAGCCGCAGCCGTTCGCCAAGCGTCTTCATGCGCGCGGCATCGGGCGGGACGATTGCCTCGAGCCGCAGCATCGGATCGGCGGTCCAGCCGAGATCCTTTCCGGTCCTGGCCAGGCCGTGGATGGCGTCGATGCCCCATTTCTCGCTCTCCGGGAGCACGGCCGACAGCACGCCTGCCTGGCGCATCCAGAGCAGGGCGCGCGAAGGATCCGGAGCGGACAGCAGCTTCTTCAGCTCGGACCAGACGCGTTCGGCCGAAAGCTGGGCAAGCCCCTCCTTCAGCCTGGCGCAGGCCTTCAAGCCTTCGGCATCGGGCCGGCCGTCGCCATACCAGGCGAAGAAGCGGAAAAAGCGCAGGATGCGCAGATAGTCCTCGCGGATGCGTGCCTCCGCGTCGCCGATGAAACGCAGCCGCCGCGCCTCGATATCGGCAATGCCGCCGACAAGGTCGACGACCGTGCCGTCGGCTTCGGCATAGAGCGCGTTGATGGTGAAGTCGCGCCGCTCGGCATCAAGCTTCCAGTCGCGCCCGAAAGTCACTTTCGCCCGGCGGCCGTCGGTCTCGACATCAGCGCGCAGCGTGGTGACTTCATAGGGCTTGCCGCCCGCAATCACGGTGATGGTGCCGTGTTCGATCCCGGTCGGCGCCGTCTTGAAGCCGGCCGCCTCCGCGCGCCGGATGGTCTCTTCGGGCAGTGTCGTCGCGGCGATGTCGATATCGGCCACCGGTTGGCCAAGCAGCGCATTGCGCACCGCGCCGCCGGCGACACGCGCTTCCTCGCCGCCCTGCTTCAGCGCCGCAAGCAGCTTCTGCAGATGCTTGTCGGCCAGCCAATCGGCGCTGCCGGAGAGAGACACCTCGACGCTCACGCATAAAGCCTTTCATACAGCGTGCGGATGATGCCGGCGGTGACGCCCCAGATGCGCTGGTCGCCATAGGGCATATCGTAAAAGAACCATTCGAGATCGTTCCACATGCGGCTCTCGCGCGTGTGGTTGGCCGGGTCCATCAGGAAACTCAGGGGAACCTCGAAGGCAGCGTCGACCTCGTCGGTATTGAGCGTCAGCGAAAAGCCCGGCCGCACCACGGCAAGCACCGGCACGATGCGGTAACCGCTGCCTGACACATAATCCGGCATGCGGCCGATGATCTCGATATGGTCGCGATCGAGACCGATCTCCTCGAAGGTCTCGCGCAGCGCGGTCGCCTCGGGGCCGGGGTCGGTCGGATCGATGGTGCCGCCTGGAAACGCCACCTGGCCGGAATGGCTGCGCAGCTTCTCGGCGCGCTTGGTGAGCAGCACCATCGCGCCCTCGGCGCGGTCGACGACCGGGATGAGCACGGCCGCGTCCCGCAGCGGCTTGACGTGCTGGAGCCTGGGGTGATCGGGATTGAAGCGATGATCGCCGAAATCCTCGCCAGGGGTGATCGCGGCCTGCGCTGCGGCCCGCGCCCGGAAATCCGCGATCGAAAACGGCGCCCGCGTCACCTGGTCCATCACGCGCTCAGCCGTTTCAGCTTCTCGGCCGGCATGATCGGATAGATCTCGCCGCCCGAGCGGACGGCGAACATCGTCTTGCCGTCGATATCGATCTCCTCGCCATGCCCGACCAGCTCATACATCACCGCCCGCGCCACCAGCGCCTCCAGCCGTCCGCGCACCAGCACATAGGGTTTCAGCCCGCCGGTTTCGTCCTCGTCGACGAAACGCAGCGGATGGCCGGGCCCGGCGGCCACCACATCGCCGACATTGGTGCGGAAGGTGATGACTTGTTCGTCGCCGCTCCCGGACACATTCATTTCGACGGCGATGAAGGGCGCGTCGACGACGCGGATTCCGACCCGCTCGACCGGGGTCACAAGATAGGTCTTTCCGTCCAAATCCTTGCGCAGCACGCTGGAAAAGAGCTGCACCAGCGGCATGCGGCCAATCGGCGTGCCGAGATAGAACCAGGTGCCGTCCGCCTTGATCTCCATGTCGAGGTCGCCGCAGAAATCCGGATTCCAGCGCTCGACCGGCGCCGGCCCCTTGCCCGCGCGGGCGGCACGCGAAACCAGCGCCTCAAGTCCGCGCGCCTCGGTAGCGCTCGTCAAGCTCTGTGCGCTCGGGCTTTGTTGACGATGTTCGCTGCGTTCGGCCATGGTCACGAAATAGTCACTGTTGTCCCGATTGTCAGCCTTGTCCGCCCAAGTCTGTGATTTAAGTTCGAATGCAGGCGCCAGGCGAAGCCGAATCGCGGCATTCTGCGACATTGAGAATGCAGGCCGGTATCTCCAACCACAAGGATCGAACGGCATGAGCGTGATGATCAAGGAAAGCCCGATCAGCGAGAAAGCGATGATCGAGGAGGCCGAAAAGGCGCTGGCCGATATCTCCAGGGTCCGCGACGCGGTCGGCCGGGTGATTTTTGGCCAGGAGGCTGTCGTCGAACGCACGCTGGTGGCGCTGCTGGCCGGCGGCCATGCGCTGCTGGTTGGCGTGCCTGGGCTTGCCAAGACCAAGCTGGTCGAGACGCTGGGCATCGTGCTCGGCCTCGATTCGCGCCGCGTCCAGTTCACCCCCGACCTGATGCCGTCAGACATCCTCGGCTCCGAGGTGATGGAGCAGGACGAGTTCGGCAAGCGCTCCTTCCGCTTCATTTCCGGGCCGATCTTCACGCAACTGCTGATGGCCGACGAGATCAACCGCGCCTCGCCGCGCACGCAATCGGCGCTGCTGCAGGCGATGCAGGAATACCACGTCACCATCGCCGGCGTCCGCCACGACCTGCCCTCGCCTTTCCATGTGCTGGCGACGCAGAACCCGCTGGAACAGGAAGGCACCTATCCGCTGCCCGAGGCTCAGCTCGACCGCTTCCTGATGCAGGTCGACATCCTTTATCCGGAGATCGATGCGGAGCGCCGCATCCTGCTCGAAACGACCGGCATCGACGAAGCCAAGGCCGACAAGGTGCTGCAGCCGGCGAGACTGAAGGAAATCCAGACGCTGATCCGCCGCATGCCTGTGCCGGAAAGCGTCGTCGAGGCGATCCTAAAGCTGGTGCGCTCGGCCCGGCCCGGCCAGGGCAATGCCGAGACCGACAAGCACGTCGCTTGGGGGCCAGGCCCGCGCGCCAGCCAGGCATTGACCCTGTGCGCCCGCGCCCGCGCCCTATATGATGGCAGGTTGGCGCCCTCGGTCGACGACGTTCGCGCGCTGGCCGAACCGGTGCTGCAGCACCGCATGGCGCTGACTTTCGCCGCCCGCGCCGAAGGCACTTCGGTGCGCGACGTGGTGGCGAAGCTGGCAAAAGGCATCTGATGGGTCGAATAGGCGAGGTCCAGGCACCGGTTGCGACGCGCGACGCGCTCGCCCGCGGCCGGTTGCGGGCTTCACTGGTGCCGGACCTGCTGGTCGAAGCGCGCCGTATCGTCAACACGGTGATCGCCGGCTGGCACGGCCGCCGCAAGCGCGGCATCGGCGAGAATTTCTGGCAGTTCCGGCCCTATGTCGAAGGCGATTCCTCGCGCATCGACTGGCGCCGCTCGGCCAGGGACGACCATACCTATGTGCGCGATCGCGAATGGGAAGCGGCGCACACCGTCTGGCTCTGGGCCGACCCCTCGCCTTCCATGCTCTACAAATCCGCCGGCGCCGGCGTTTCCAAGGAATCGCGCGCGCTGGTGCTGGCGCTCGCCTTGGCCGAGCTTTTGTCGCGCAGCGGCGAGCGCATCGCCTGGCCGGGCCTGACCGACCCGTTCACCGCCCGCAACGGCGCCGAGCGCATCGCCGCCCAGCTGAGCCATGCCGCCGCGCTGCCGGCCAAGCCCGACCTGTCGGCGATCCGCCGCTTCTGCGACATCGTGCTCGTCAGCGATTTCCTCGACCCGGTCGAGGAAACCATGGCGTGGCTCGACGTGCTCGCCCGCCACGGCGTGCGCGCGCATCTGATCGAGGTCGCCGACCCGGCCGAGGAAACCTTCCCCTATGCCGGCCGCACCGAGTTCACCGATCCGGAGACCGGCGACAAGCTGACCGCCGGCCGCGCCGAGATGCTGGCCGAGGAATATCGCCTGCTTTACCGGGCTCGCCGCGAGGAGCTGGCTGCCTGGTGCAAGCGTCTCGGCTGGAGCTACACCGTCAACCACACCGACCGCCTCGCCTCCGAAGCGCTGGTGCGCATCCACATGGCGCTGACCGTGGAAGGCGGTCATGCGGCGTCGATTGCCAATCGAGCCGGAAAGGCGGTCGCATGAGCTGGCTGCCGCTTTCCTTCGGGGCGCCGATGGTTCTGTGGGGCCTTTTGGCGCTGCCTGTGATCTGGTGGCTGCTCCGGCTCACCCCGCCCAAGCCGCAGACGGAAGTTTTCCCGCCGTTGAAAATCCTGGCCCGGGTCCTGAGGCGCGAGGAAACCCCGCAGCAAAGCCCGTGGTGGCTGACGCTGCTGCGGCTGCTTATGGCGGCGCTTGTCGTGATGGCGCTGGCCGAGCCGGTCTTCAATCCGCGCGAAAGGCTACCGGCGGAAGGTTCCGCCCTGGCGCTTGTCATCGACAACAGCTGGGCAAGCGCCGCCGACTGGGGCAAGCGCGTCGCCACCGCCGAGCGGCTGATCGCCGACGCCGGATCGAACGGCGTGCCGATCGTCATCGCCTTCACCGCCGAGAAGCCCAATGCCGAGATCGGCCCCTTCGATGCCTCGGCCGCGCTCGACCATCTGCGCGCCGCCAAGCCGCGGCCGGTTCCGACTGACCGTCCGGCCGTCTACGCCCGCGTCGCCGCCGCGCTGGAGCGCCTGCCCGGTGCCAGCGTTGCCGTGCTGGCCGATGGCCTTGCCGCCAAAGGCGACGACGCCGCGTTCAAGACGCTGCTCGAAAAGAACGCGAAGCGGCTGGTCTGGGCCACGTCCGACCGGCTCTCCCTGACCGGCCTGATTGGCACCGACAACCAGGTCGACGGCTTCGCCTTGACCGCCATCCGCGCGCCGGGCGACCCGGCGCCGGCGCAGGTCAGCGCCGGCGCCTTCGACGACAAGGGCCGCCGTATCGCCGATGCGACACTGACCTTTGCGCCCGGCGAAGCCACCGCCACGGCCACGATGGCGGTCCCCTTCGAACTGCGCAACGACTTCGCCTCGATCGCGCTCGACGGCGAGCATCAAGCCGGCGCCGTGCGGGTCCTGGACGAGAGCTCCAAACGCCGCCGCGTCGGCCTTCTGTCGCAGACCGAGGCCGACCAGGCGCAGCCGCTTCTGTCGCCGCTCTACTATATCCGCCGCGCCCTCCAGCCTTTTGCCGATCTGGTCGAGCCGTCGAGCGCCGACCTCGCCGACGCCATTCCGCAGCTTCTCGACCAGAAGCCGGCGATGATCATCATGGCCGATGTCGGCACCATCCCGGAGCAGGTCAAGCAGCGGCTGGTCGACTGGGTCGACAAGGGCGGCACCCTGGTGCGTTTTGCCGGACCTCGCCTTGCCGCGGCCGGCAATGACGATGACCTCCTGCCGGTCCGGCTGCGCAGCGGCGAGCGCGCGCTCGGCGGCGCGCTGTCCTGGACGACGCCGCAGGCGGTCACCGAATTCCCGAAGAACGGTCCCTTCGCCGACCTTTCCCCGCCCTCCGAGGTGACGGTCAGCCGGCAGGTTCTGGCCGAGCCGACGCCCGACATCGTCGAGCGCACCTGGGCCACGCTTGCCGACGGCACGCCGTTGGTGACGGGCATGAAAAAGGACAAGGGCACGCTGGTGCTCTTCCATGTCACGCCGGAGGCGACCTGGTCGAACCTGCCGATCTCCGGCACCTTTGTCGAGATGCTGCGGCGCGTCGTGCAGCTGTCGCGCAACCAGGGCGCGGCGATTGCCAATGCCGAAGCCACCGCCGCGTCGCTGGCACCCTACCGCATGATCGGCGCCGACGGCATGCTCACACCGCCCTCGCCCGATGCCCGGCCGCTGGTGCCCGGCTCCGGCCCGCTGCCGGTGACGCTGGAGAACCCGCCCGGCCTTTACGGCTCCGAGACGGGCGTCTTCGCGCATAATCTTCTCGATGCGTCGAGCACCTTTGCGCCGCTGGTCCGTCCGCAGGTTTCGCTACCGGTGAGCGCCATCCCCTATGCCTTCGACGAATCGGAGAACCTCAAGGGGCCGCTGGTCGCCGTCGCGCTCCTGCTGATGGCGCTCGACACCTTGGCCGTGTTCTGGATGGGCGGCCTATTGGCGCGCCGGCCGCGTCGCGCGGCCGTGGCGACCACAGCCGCTGTTCTGGTCGTGCTGGGCGGCCTCTTCGGCCACGCCGATTACGCCCGCGCCGACGATTCGAAGCCAGGCGACGCCCAGGCGATCGACGACATTTCGAAAACCCGCATCGCCTATGTCATCACCGGCGAGCCCGGCGTCGATTCGATCAGCCGCGCCGGCCTTGAAGGCCTCACCCGTTTCCTGATCGAGAAGACCGCGCTCGAGCCCGGCCCGCCGGCCGGCGTCGACATCGCCAAGGACGAGCTGTCCTTCTTTCCGCTGATCTATTGGCCGATCGACGCCTCGGCGCCGATGCCCAGCCAGGCGGCGATCGCCCGCATCGACGCCTATATGCAGCAGGGCGGCACGGTCCTGTTCGACACGCGCGACCAGTTCTCCAACGGCATCGGCGCCGGCTCGGCGAGCCCGGCGACCGAACGGCTGCGCGACATCCTCGCCAACCTCAACGTGCCGCCGCTGGAACCGGTGCCGTCGGACCACGTGCTGACCAAATCCTTCTTCATCCTTCCGGAGTTCCCTGGCCGCTTCAGCGGCAGCCCGCTCTGGGTCGAGGCCTCGCTCGACGCCAGCAACACCGAGAACCGACCCGTGCGCACCGGCGACGGTGTCTCGCCGATCATGATCACCGCCAATGATTTCGCCGGCGCCTGGGCGGTCGACGAGAACGGCGATCCGATGCTGCCGACCGTGCCGCCGGACCCGATGCAGCGCGTCTACGCGCTGCGCGCCGGCGTCAACATCATGATGTACATGCTGACCGGCAACTACAAATCCGATCAGGTGCATGTGCCCGTGCTGCTCGAACGGCTGGGGCAGTAGCTCATGAACTGGTCGGTCTCCTTCGAACCGCTCGTCTCCTGGCCGCTCTTCGGCCTGCTCTTCGTGCCGTTGCTTTTGCTGGCGCTGGTCGGCCTGTGGTTCCGCCAGCGCGGCTCGGCATTGCGTTGCATCGCGCTGCTCGCCCTTGCCGCGGCACTGCTCAACCCGGTGTTCCTCGCCGAGGAGCGCGAGGCGCTGAAGAGCGTCGTTGCGCTGATCGTCGACCGCAGCCAAAGCCAGGATATCGGCGACCGCACCAGGCAGACCGACGAGGCGCTGGCCGGGATGCAGGAGCGTCTCGGCCGCTTCAAGCAATTCGATGTCCGCGTAGTCGAGGCCGGCAAGTCGGAAGCCGCCGACGAACGCACCGAAACCAAGCTGTTCAGCGCGTTGGAGGGCACCTTCCGCGACGTGCCGCCGTCGCGCATCGGCGGCGCCATCATGATCACCGACGGCGAGGTACATGACGCACCCGGCGGAGCGCCGGAATTCAACGCGCCGCTGCATGCGCTGATCACCGGCAGCGAGCATGAGAAGGACCGCCGCATCCGTTTCGAGAACGCGCCGCGCTTCGCTCTTGTCGGCAAGCCGCTCGACATGACCTACCGCGTCATTTCGACGGAAGGCAACGGCGGCCCGGTGGATGTACGGGTCTCGGTCAATGGCGAGCAGGTCTCGGTCGAGCACGCGACCGTCGGCCAGCCGATGAAGCTCTCTGTCACCATTCCCAATGCCGGCCGCAACATCGTCCAGCTCGGCATCGACCGCGAGCCCGGCGAGCTGACGGACGCCAACAACCGGGCGATCGCCCTGGTCGACGGCATCCGCGAGAATCTGCGCGTGCTCCTGGTCTCCGGCGAGCCGCATGCCGGCGAGCGCACCTGGCGCAACCTTTTGAAGTCGGACGCGTCGGTCGATCTCGTCCACTTCACCATTCTGCGCCCGCCGGAAAAGCAGGACGGCACGCCGATCAACGAGCTGTCGCTGATCGCTTTCCCGACGCGCGAGCTGTTCGTCGAGAAGATCAAGGATTTCGACCTGATCATCTTCGACCGCTACCAGCACCGCGACGTGCTGCCGATCCTCTATTACGACTACATCTCCGAATATGTCGAAAAGGGCGGCGCGCTGCTGATTGCCGCCGGTCCCGAATATGCCGGCGAGAACTCCATCGCCCGCACGCCGCTCAACGCCGCGCTGCCGGCCATGCCGACAGGCGAGGTGGTGGACAAGGCCTTCTATCCGCGCCTGACCGATCTCGGCCAGCGCCATCCGGTGACGCGTGGGCTCGACGGCTCGGCAAGCGAGCCGCCGCATTGGAGCCGCTGGTTCCGCACCATCGGCGTTAAGAATCCGGAAGGCGAAGTGGTGATGAAAGGCGCCGACGACCGGCCTCTGCTCCTGCTCGACCGCAAGGGCGAAGGCCGCGTCGGCATGCTCTTGTCGGACCAGGGATGGCTGTGGGCGCGCGGTTTCGAAGGCGGCGGCCCGCATGTCCAGCTCTATCGGCGCATCGCCCATTGGCTGATGAAGGAACCGGAACTGGAAGAAGAACGGCTGACCGCCGACGGCCGCGGCATGGTGCTGGAGATCCGCCGCCAGACGATGAGCGACGATCCGGGTCCCGCGCAGGTGATCACGCCGTCCGGCAAGACGGTGACGGTGAAGCTCGATAAAGCCGAGCCCGGCATCTTCACCGGCAGCCTGCGGACCAGCGAGATCGGCCTTTACCAGATCGGCAATGGCGACTTGACCGCGCTTGCCCATGTTGGCCCGATCAACGCGCCGGAGTTCTCCGACGCGATCTCGACCGAGGATCGGCTGAAGGCACCGGCCGAAGCGACCGGCGGCAGCGTGCGGCGGCTGGCCCCGTCATCCACGCTCGGCAATCTCGCCGGCGGCGTGACGCTGCCCTCGATCGTGCCGGTCCGCTCCTCGGCGGCGGCCTCGGGTGACGACTGGATCGGCCTGCGCACCACCGACGACAGCACGCTCAAGGCCGTGTCGCGCGTGCCGCTGTTCGGCGGCTTCCTCGGCCTCGGCCTTTTGCTGCTCGCCATCGGCTCGATGTGGTATCGCGAGGGGCGATGAGTTCTTACCTCTCCCCTTGTGGGAGAGGTCGGATTGCCCCGATTTGTCTTTCACAAATCGGCTGGCAATCCGGGTGAGGGGTAAGCTTGGCGCCAAGCTGGAACACCCCTCATCGTCGCGTTCGGCGACACCTTCTCCCGCAAGGGGAGAAGGAAAAGCGCCCGCCGCTACTCTTCCGGCTCGACGGTGAACAGCAGCGGATAGCCCTTGGCCTTGCCGGCGTCGGTAGCCCGCGTCGCCTTGGTTTCGGCGACATCCTTGGTGAACACCGCAACCACGCAGACGCCGCGCGTATGCGCCGTGATCATCACACGATGCGCCTGGTCCTCGCTGAGCTTGAATTCGCCCTTGAGCACGGTCACCACGAACTCACGCGGCGTGAAATCGTCATTGATCAGGATGACCTTGTAGAGCTTCGGCCGCTCTGTTTTCGGCTGTGTCTTGGTGCGCGGTTTGAGGACTGTTTCAGGCATCGGCATCCGCCAGTTGGGAACCAAAGCAATTCCAGGAAGAGTGCTCGCGGTTCTCCGTCCGCAATTGTGCAGAGCTTTAACCCATTTGCCGCCGTGGTGGCGGGCGAGCGCTCGGCCTTATGTGGGAGAGCGTTGGTTGCGGTTCAACGGCCCTGCCGGCGCATTGTTGTGCCGGACCTGCCCGAGCCGCCATCATTCGTGCGGGAACCGCGCTCCATGAATGCCGTGATCATCCAGGCGGCGAAGCCGACCAGGGTTATGCCGGTCAGCACGATCAGGACCCAGGACTGCGTCGGCGTGATGTAGTCGAAGCTTGAGGAGATCAGCGGAGCGAACAGCTCGGGCTCGGTCCTGCCGCTGGCGGGATCCGGCACGGGGCTTGCGGTAAAGATGATCAACGATCGCACGGCCGCGGTGACGATCAGGCCGCCGAGTGTCAGCGAACGCATCCGGGACGAAAACCGCTTCTTCATGCGGATTGTCCTACAGCACCGGCGTTGCAATCAGGTTAAGGATCGGAACGGGCGCGGCGGAAGCTGCCGATGTCACGCTTCGCCCGCCGGAAGACCGCTCCAGCCGAAACCGGCCGGAGCGGTCTTGAAAGATCAGGACTGAAAGCCTGGATTACGACTTCTTCGCCGGAGCCTTCTTGGCCTTCTTGACCGGGCACTTGTGCGTCTTGGTCACTTTGCAGGTCTTCTTGGCGGCAACCTTCTTCGGAGCAGCCTTCGCCGGAGCCATGGCGGCCGGAGCGGTCGTGGTCGTGGTGCTGGCAGCCGGAGCAGCGGTCGTCGTGGCGGCGGCATTGCCGAGAGCCGGCATCGCGAAAGCGAGAGCAACACCGAGGCCGAGGACGGAGAGGATGGACTTCTTCATGGCTTCATTTTCCTTTTTCTTGCGGTCTAGGTGAGCGTCACTGAGCGGGATCGATCGGTGTCACTCCAAGCAGCTTCAAAGCGTTTGCGAGCATCCGGATTCCCTGTGCCTGCTTCTTGTTGGCGCAGAACCGGTTTCCCTTTCTTTGCAGTGCTTTCGCCGCGGTGACCTGCGTTGCCGCGGCATGGGTTTCGAGGGCTTCGTCAACCTGACGGCTCAGATTGGTGCAGCGCTCGGTCCGGGTGAGCGGTGGCGCGACCTTTGCGGTTGAGGCGCCGGCCGCGGCGGTGATGAGCGATATGCTGAGCAAAGCACCCATCACGCTGATCCAGAACCTCTGCATTGGTCTCGTCCGTTACTCCGGAAACTTGCGTCGCAGCCGATGACCTGACCGCCACGGCACCGGTTATGACCTTGAAATTTTTCACCAGTTTTTCTCGACTGTAGAATTTTGTTTCTGGATTGTTTCTGGGAATCCGGCTGGGGCGCCGATCGCGACCTCTGGCCAAGATGTGGCCCGAATTCTATCGTGTGAGAGATCGCCGAAGGGACGCCGGGCTAACAGAATCATAGGTTTCGAGTGAAATCGGACGCACACATACTGATCGTCGACGATGACAAGGGCATACGCGACCTGCTGCAGGAGTTTTTCCAGAAGCGCGGGCTGCACACCACGGTGGCCGGCGACGGCACCGAGATGGAGGCGGTCCTGCGCCGCACGCCGGTGGACCTGATCGTTCTCGACGTGATGCTGCCCGGAAAGAGCGGACTCGAGCTTTGCCGCGAGATCCGTGCCAACTACACCACGCCGATCATCATGCTGACCGCGGTCACCGAGACGACCGACCGTGTTGTGGGTCTCGAAATGGGCGCCGACGACTATGTGCCCAAGCCCTTCGATCCGCGCGAGCTCCTGGCCCGCATCCGCGCCGTGCTCAGACGCAACGGCAGCGCCGAGCCGCGCCGCCCCGTCGCCAAGCAGATATATCGCTTCGCCGGCTGGACGATGGACTGCGCGCGGCGGCGCCTGACGGCGCCCGACGACGTCCGCGTGGAGCTGACCATGGCCGAGTTCAACCTGCTGCAGACCTTCGTCAAGAGCGCGCAGCGCGTGCTTACCCGCGAACAGCTGATCGAGCTTTCCGGCGGCGACACCGGCTACAGCTTCGACCGCAGCGTCGACATTCTGGTGAGCCGGCTGCGCCGCAAGATGGAGGACGATCCGAAGACGCCGAAATTGATCCTGACGGTGCGCAGCGGCGGCTATCAGTTCCTGCCCGAGACAACGTCCGAATGAGACGCTTCCTGCCGCAGACCCTGCCTGCCTGGGTGCTGCTCATCGTCATTGCCGGCCTCATGCTCAGCCAGGTGGCGACGCTTTACATCGTGGCGCGTGACCGCGCTGCGGCCAACAGTGTCGTCGATCTCTACCGGTTGAACGACCGCGCCTATTCGCTCGTGCAACTGATGCATGACGCCACGCCCGAAGAGCGCAAGGCGACCGCGTCGGGCCTGTTCAACTCGACCTATGCGCTGACGGTTTCGGACACGCCCGCCGTCACCTCCTCGATCGCCGGCGATGATCAACTGGCCGAGTTGGAGGACATCCTGGTCGGGCGCCTGTCGAAATTCGGCATCACCGACGCGCGCGTGCGGCGCGATCCGGCCACCCAGGAGGCCGACGTCCCGGACGGTCAGGCGGTGAACAAGGATGTCGGCCAGGTCGAGCGCGACCTTCTGGTCCTGGCCGCGGATTTCGCGCAGAGCGACAAGCTGACGGCGTCGTTGCGTTTTTCCGACGGGCAGTGGTTGAATTTCACGGAACCGATCACGCCGGCGGGGCCGATTCTGAGCCTCGACAGCCTGCCGCTCTACTCGCTGATCGCCGGTCTGATCGTCATCATGTCGATCTGGTCGCTGCGCCGGCTGACCGCGCCCTACCGGATAATGGAAACGGCGGTGACGCGGATCGGCAACGACCTAAAAAGCCCGCCGATCTCCGAGAGCGGCAGTCGCGAGATCCGCGCCGCGGCAAAGGCGATCAACGCCATGCAGATGCGGCTGCGCGATTATGTCGAGGACCGCGAGCACCTTGCCGCGGCGTTGGCTCATGACCTGCGCACGCCGCTGACCCGCATGCGGCTCCGCCTCGAACTGTTGCGCAGGTCGCCCGCGCGAGATGCGCTTGCGCACGACCTCGCCGACATCGAAAGCATCGCCAGCTCCGTCATCGACTTCGCCAAATTCGAGGTGACCGAGGAAAAGGCCGAGCGGATCGATTTCTGGTCGTTGGTGGAATCGGTCGCGGACTCTTTCGAGGACGCATCCTTCGACGAGGATGCCACACCTTCGCGCGGCCTGATCTGCATCGCGCGGCCGGTGGCGCTGCGCCGCTGCATCACCAATCTCATCCAGAACGCGGTGATCTACGGCAAGAAAGCGCATCTCGGCGTGCGGCGAACAGGCGACACGATCACGCTCTCGATCCGAGACGAAGGCCCCGGCATCCCGCAAGCGAAGCTGGACGCGGTGTTCGGCTCCTTCGTGCGGCTGGAGGAATCGCGCAACCGCACAACCGGCGGCCTCGGCCTCGGCCTCACCATCGCCCGCAACATCGCCCGCGGCGCCGGTGGGGAGGTCGATCTTTCCAACCATCCGGGCGGCGGCTTGCTGACCGAACTGCGGCTGCCCGTGGCAGCTTGAGTCAGCAGGCGGCTTGCTGGTCCCAATTCCCCACTGGATCGGCCGGCTCTTCCTTGTGATAGTGCCGCCCCTCCCGGCGATGAGGAACCGCATCATGTTCTACGCTATCCTTGCCTATCACGTCGAAGACACTGTCCAGTCCTGGACGCCCGACGAGGATGCGGCGCTGATGAAGGACCTGCTCGAGGTCAACGACAGGCTGACCCGAGCGGGCAAGCTCGGCCCGGCTGCCAGGCTCGGCGCGACGGCCAAGGCCGTGACGCTGCGCGGCCCGGGCGACGGCATGGTGATCGACGGTCCCTTCGCCGAAACCAAGGAGCAACTGCTCGGCCTCTACGTCCTCGACTGCGCGAACCAGGATGAAGCGATCGCCGCCGCGCGAGACCTCAAGCGCGTCAACCCAAGCGCCGTCTACGAGATCCGGCCGATCATGCTCTATCTGCCCGGCGCAACGCTGGCGGCCGGTTGAGATCTTTTCCCGCCGCCGCCCACTCGCGAGCGGTTCACTGGCGCGCGCGATGCCTGATGATGCGGTCGCGGGCCGCGACATCGGCAGGAGCCTCATCGACCGGGTAGCCGAAATCCTTCAGTTCCGAAATCGACAGGCCGGCCAAAGCCCGGCGCTGCCTTGCATCCTGATATCGATGCTGGAGCCCAGCGAAGACCATCGCGATGTTGGTGGCAAGCGTGCCGGCAAAGCGGGTGGTGGGCTGGAAGGCTCTGATGCTGATATACGCCATTGCCATTCTCCTTCGTTCGAATTTACGAGGCAATGTCCCATCGACGCGCTTGGCCAATGTTCATCCAGGCGTGAAAGCGCGGCAAAAACCGCGCTAAATCGGCGTTAAGTCGGCTGCAGGACGTGATATTCTGCCCATGGCTGTTTCACGGGGGCTGGGGTGCATATCCGGTTGCTTGGCGGCATCGAGGTTGTCTCCGCGGGCGGGCAACCTCTGCACTTCGCGACGCGCAAGACGTCGCTGCTCTTTGCCGCCCTCGTTCTGGCCGGCCCCAAGGGCCTTCGCCGCGACAGGGTCGCCGCGATGCTGTGGGCTGGCAGTGGCGAGCAGCAGGCGCGAAACAGCTTGCGTCAGGCTCTCGTCGACATAAGGCGGCTGTTTCCCTCCACGGGGGACGAGGCCATTCGCATCGAAGGCAATGCCGACACAATCTGGCTGGCGGCGAATGCCGACGAGGCCGACATCTGGATTTTCGACCGGGGGTGCCGGGCCGATGACGGCGCGAGCCTAGCGGCAGCGGCTGACCTCTACCGGAGCGAACTCCTCGACGGGCAGTCGTCCCCCGGCGAGATTGACGACTGGCTCGCGCCGCTTCGCGCGAACTATACTCGTAAGGCGCTGGATCTGGTCGAGCGGCTAAGCCTCTTGCCGGAGCTGGGTCCGCGCGAGGAAGAGGTCTGCAAAGCATTGGCCGAAAGATTAGTGGCGCTCGATCCATGTGCCGAGCAGGCTCATCGCGCCCTCATTCGCATCTTCCGCCGCCGCGGCAAGACCAACGATGCCTTCCGGCAGTTCCTGGCCTGCAAGGAAGCGCTAAAGCGCGAGTTCGACGTCGAACCCGAAGAGGCGACGCGGGCGCTGGTCGAACGGATCGAGGCGACCGCGGAGCTGGGGGAGCCCGCAGCCGATCGCGGGCCGCCTCAGGCCGAACTGTCTCTCCTCGAAGCCAAGGCGGCACGTCCTGCCGTCTCTGTGCCGGAAAAACCGTCGATCGCTGTCCTGCCGTTCCAGAACATGAGTGGCGACGCCGAGCAGGAATATTTCACTGACGGCGTTGTCGAGGAGATCACGACGGCGCTGTCGCATGTGAATTGGCTGTTCGTGATCGCGCGAAATTCCGCCTTCGCCTATAAGGGCCAGGCGGTCGACGTCACGCGCGTCGCGCGCGAACTCGGGGTGCGCTACGTGCTGGAGGGCAGCGTCCGCAGGGCCGGCAGCCGGCTGCGCGTGGCAGGCCAACTCGTCGAGGCAGCGGCCGGGGTGACTCTGTGGGCAGACCGGTTCGAAGGTGACGTTTCGGAGGTGTTCGAACTGCAGGACCTCGTCGCCTCCCGCGTCATCGGCGCGATTTCGCCCCGGCTCGAACAGGCCGAGATGGCACGCGCCAAGCGCAAGCCCACCGAAAGTCTCGACGCTTACGACCACTATCTGCGCGGCATGGCCAGCCTCTACCGATGGACGCGGGAGGGGTTGGAAGAAGCGCTGCCACAATTCTACAAGGCCATCGAGCTCGATCCCGATTTTGCCGCCGCACAGGGCGCAACCGCCTGGTGCTATTTCTGGCGGATGGCGAACGGCTGGATGACCGACAGACAGAAAGAGACGGCCGAGGTCTCCCGGCTGGTCGGCAACGTCGCCATTGCCGGCCAGGACGACGCGGTTGCGCTGGCCTTTGGCGGCCTGGCGCTGGGCTATGTCATCGGCGATTACGAGGCCGGCTCGTCACTGGCCGATCGTGCGCTCGCGCTAAACCCGAACTGTGCCGCGGCCTGGAGCGCCAGCGGTTGCCTCAAGGCTTGCCACGACGATCCGGACATCGCCATCGAGCACCTGTCGCGGGCAAGACGGCTGAGTCCGCTCGATCCGCTGACCTTCTTCATGCAGACCTGCACCGCCTTCGCCCATTTCGTGGCCGGCCGCTACGACGTCGCGTGGCCACTCGCGGAGGCGGCATCGCGCACGCAGCCATATTATCTCACCGGCCTGCGAGTCGCGGCCGCCAGCAATGCCATGGCCGGCAGGCTGGATGCCGCGAGCAAGCATATCGCGCGCTCGCTGGCGCTCGACCCCGAACTGACGCTTGCCAACCTCACACACGTGGCGGGGCATATCAGGCCGGCCTATTTCGTCAAATATTTCGAGGCCCTGCGGTTGGCCGGCCTGCCCGAATGACAAGCCGTGGCCGTGTGCTTTCTAGGCCTGTGACATGGTCGCTTCGATTTCTCTTCCAACACGAAGCATCTCGCGCACCAGCAGGTCGAGATCGTCGCGGCGCGTGCGGTGATTGGCGATCGCCACCCTCAGGCAGTGCCGGCCGTGTACGGTGGTGTCGGACAGAGCCGCGATCCCCTCTTCCTGCAGTCTCAGCATGATCTCGGTGTTGAACGCCTTGAGCCGCTCTTCGGACCCGCCATGAAGCCGGTGTCGGAAGCTGACGATGTTGATGGTGGTCGGCGCCATCAGCTCGAGCGCCGGCTCCGCTTCGATCAGCCCGGTGAGGCAGCGGGCCTGGGCGATGTTCTGGTCGATCAGCCGGCCGAACTTTTCGACGCCATGCTCCTTCAGAGCCATCCAGATTTTTAGCGCGCGGAAGCCACGCGAGGTCTGCAGCCCGTAGTCGTGCAGCCACTCTCCGGAGGCAAGGCCGCGCGGCGCCGATTCCAGATATTCCGGCGTGACGGCAAAAGTGTTGCGGTGCTGGGATGCGTCCCGCACCAGCGCGCAGCCGGCCTCGAACGGTGCATGCAGCCATTTGTGCGGATCGAGCGCGATCGAGTCCGCTCGGTCGATGCCGGCCACGAGCGACTTGTTCTCGGGCGCGATTGCGATCAGCGCGCCGATGCAGCCGTCGACATGGAACCAGAGGTCTTCTTCGGCCGCGACTTCCGCCAGCGCCTGAAGATCATCGATCGCGCCTGTGTTGACGGTGCCGGCGGTGCCGATCACGCAGGCCGGCTTGAAGCCCGCCTCTCTATCTTCGGCGATTGCCGCCTTCAGCGCCGCGATATCGACGCGAAGGCCCGCATCGGTCGGTATCCGCCGCAGCGCCCGGTTGCCGAGACCAAGCGCCTCCATGCCCTTGCGGTGGCAGGAATGGACCTGGTCCGAGGCGTAATAGCGCAGTGGCTTGGGCATTGCGCCGACGCCACGCTCGCGCACGTCGACGCCCGCTTTGACGTTGCGCGCCACCGTCAGCCCGATGATGTTGGCCATTGAGCCGCCGCTGACCAGCGTCCCGCTCGCCGAGGCCGGAAAGCCCACCATCTCCTTCAGCCAGTTGACCACCTGGCTGTCCATCAGCCCGGCAGCATGGTTGCCGCCGCCGAGATTTGAGCCCTGGATCGCCGCCAGGAAATCGCCGAGCGCGCCGGTGAAGTTGCTGGATCCCATATACCAGGCCCAGAAGCGCGGATGGATGTTGCCCATCGGATAGGCCATGACGTTGCGGGCGACATCGTCATAGACCGCGCTCACCGGCGCCGGTGAGCGCGGTATCGGCGCATCAAAGAACGCGCGCACCTCGTCCGGCATCTCGCGCCAGACCGGACGCTCACGCACATCCTTGAGATAGGCGATGGCGTCGTCGAGGATCCGGTGCGACAGAGTCCCCATACCGGCCCAGTCCGGTGGATCGAGCGTCTCGTCCGCGACCGCCGTCTCCTGAAAGCTGTCCATTCTTATCTCCCGTCGGCATGTGGATAATATAGGCAAGATGGCAACGCCGCCGTTCGAACGGCGGTGTCGCGAAATCCATCTTCAGGCGTCGAACTGGCAGCTCGGCGTCGATCGCGAGAGCGCGGTTTCCTCGGCGTCCATCTCGGCCTCGATGCCGTCGAAGAGCGGCGTCGACATGTAGCGTTCGCCGGTATCGGGCAGCATGCACAGGATCACCGAGCCGGCCGGGGCCTTGCCGGCGATCTGGCGCGCCACGGCGAAGGTGGCGCCACCGGAAATGCCGGTGAAGATGCCTTCCTGCTGCGCCAGCGCCTTCGCCCATTTGATGCCTTCGGGACCGGGGATCGGCACCACCTCGTCATAGTAGCGCTGGTCGATCGCTTCCTGCAGGACATTGGGGATGAAGTCCGGCGTCCAGCCCTGGATCGGATGCGGCTCGAAAGCCGGATGGCTGGCTGCCGGCGCCCCACCGGCGCCGCGCTCTTGGGCCTTGCCGCTGCCGATCAGCTGCGCGTTCGCCGGCTCGGCAAGGACGATCCTGACTTCCGGCCGTTCCTGGCGCAGGACCCGGCCGACGCCGGTCACCGTGCCGCCGGTACCGTAGCCGGTGACAAGGACGTCGAGCCTCGAACCGGCGAAATCGTTGATGATCTCGCGGCCCGTGGTCGCCTCGTGGATAGCGGCATTGGCCTCGGTCTCGAACTGGCGCGCCAGGAACCAGCCATTGGCCTCGGCAAGCTCGACCGCCTTCTTGTACATGCCGAAACCCTTCTGGGCGCGCGGCGTCAGCACCACCTTGGCGCCCAGCATGCGCATCAGCTTGCGGCGCTCGATGGAGAAGCTGTCGGCCATCGTCACCACCAGCGGGTAGCCCTTCTGCGCGCAGACCATGGCAAGACCGATACCGGTGTTGCCGCTAGTCGCCTCGACCACGGTCTGGCCGGGCTTGAGCTTACCGCTGCGCTCGCCTTCCTCGATGATGTTGAGCGCCAGCCGGTCCTTCACCGAGGCCGCCGGGTTGAAGAACTCGGCCTTGACATAGATCGTCGCATGACCCGGACCGAGATTGTTGATGCGGATGACCGGCGTGTCGCCGACCGTGTCGAGAATGCTGTCGAACAGCCGGCCGCGGCCGGCCGTGGTCCTGATTTTCAATTGATGCAGCATGGGCTTTCTCCTCGAAATCTCACATGCCGGTTACAAACCGGCGGCTTGGGCGGCGCGGTTTCGACACCTTGCCGCGTTATTTGCATGTGACTTGCCGGCAAATCGGCAAAGGCCGCATCCGGCTCGAAAATTCGCCGCCGGATGCGCCCTGTCGTGTTTGGTGATAGAACATGGACCAACTCGTCAGCGTGGGAGCGAGCGTGGAAACGGACGTGGAATCCGTTCGGCCGGCCCTGAAAGGCGATGCCGCCGGCCTGTCGATCCGGTTGCTCGGACCGCTGGCGATTATCCGCGACGACGTTCCGGTCGCGCTGCCCTCATCCCGCAAATTACGCGCGCTGCTCGCCTATCTGGCGCTGGCCCCCCACCCCGTCAGCCGCAGCCGGCTCTGCGAGCTTCTATGGGACGTCCCCAACGACCCGCGCGGCGAGCTGCGCTGGTGCCTGAGCAAGCTGCGTGCCGCGCTCGACGAACCGGGCCTGCACCGCATCGAAACCGAAGGCGACACTGTGGCGCTTCGCCTCGGCGATACGAGCGTCGATGCGATCGAGGCTGCTGCCGCGATAGCGGAAGGGATCGAGACGCTTGGCCTCGACCGCCTGCGGACGCTTGCGGAATTGTTCGCCGGCGACTTTCTCGACGGGCTGGAGGTCGATCGCAGCCCGCATTTCGGCAGCTGGCTGACGGCGCAGCGCCGCCGTTTTAGCGCATGCCATGTCGCGGTCCTGGAGCACATCATCGGCCTTCTCCCGCCCGGAGCCGATGAGGCCGGCGCCTGTATCGACAAATGGTTGGAGCTCGCGCCGTTCGACGGGCGCGCGCATGTGGCGCTGCTGGAAAATCTGGCCCACCGCCGGCAATTCGGCGCCGGCGAGGAGCACATTGCGACAGCAGCGGAGCTGTTTCGTTCGGAAGATCTGGATTTCACGCCGTTGCGCGAGGCCTGGCAGGAGATAAGAGCCCGCAATGCCAGGGCAACGCCAGGCACCAGATCCGAGCCTGCTTCCCCGTTCCCGGTATCGCCAGTCGCCGCGATCGAGCCCGAATCCGCGGCGACACGCCGAGCTTCGCTCGCCGTGATGCCTTTTGCGGAGAGCGCCGGCACCGGCGGCTTCCGCGGCGGGCTTGCCGACGGCCTCACGCATGACATCATCACGCGGCTTGCCAAGCTTCGCGATTTCTTCGTCATCGCCCGCGGCTCGGTCTTCGCGCTCGCCGAAAAGAACGTCGCGCCGGAAGACGCCGGGCGCAGGCTGAATGTCGATTATGTCGCGACAGGCTCGGCGCGGAGCCTGCCGGGCCGTTTCGTCGTGTCGGTCGAGCTTGTCGAGGTGCGCACGGCAAGGATCGTCTGGGCCGAGACGTTCGAGCACAAGCCCGACGACATCTTCATCGTCATCGAGGATATCGGCAACAGCATCGTTTCCTCCATCGCCGCGGAGATCGCGACGGTGGAGCGCAACCGCGCATTGCTGAAGGCGCCCAATTCGCTCAACGCCTGGGAGGCCTACCATCGCGGCCTCTGGCACATGTATCGCTTCACCCGCCAGGAAAACGAGCTGGCGCAGCATTTCTTCGGCGAGGCGCTGAAGCTCGATCCCACTTTCGCGCGCGCCTATGCCGGCATGTCCTTCACCCACTGGCAGAACGCTTTCCAACGCTGGGGCGACCGCGATCGCGAGACAGCGCTTGCCTTCGAAAGCGCCGGCCAGAGCCTGCTGGTGGACGATCGCAACCCCGCCGCCCACTGGGCAATGGGCCGAGCGCTGTGGCTGCGCGGCGAACAGGACGGCGCGCTGCTGGAACTGGCGAGCGCCGTCGACCTCAGCCCCAATTTCGCGCTTGGTCACTACGCGCTGTCCTTCGTCCATTCTCAGTCGGGCGACCCGCAATCGGCGATCGGCTCATCCGACCATTCGCGTCACCTCAGCCCCTTCGATCCGCTGCTGTTCGGCATGATGGGCGCACGCGCCATGGCCCACGCGCGGCTCGGCGAATTCGAAGCGGCGGCCGAATGGGCGCTGAAGGCAGCCGCGAGGCCAAACGCCCATGTCATCATCCTGGCGATCGCCGCGCATTGCCTGGCGCTGGCTGGCCGGCAGGACGAGGCGAGGACCTTCGCCGCCACGATCCGCAGCACCTTGCCGAACTATCGCGCCGACGATTTCATCGCCACCTTCCGCTTCGACCGGGACGGGGAAGCTCTGTTTCGCAACGGCGCCAAGCTGATCGGGCTGAATTAGGCCACTGCTAATGCACGAGCGGGCCGCTGGCCTTCCGCCAGGCGTCGATGCCGCCCTGGATGTGGCGGGCGCTGGAAATCCCGACGTCCTGCGCTGCTTGCACCGCCATCGCCGAACGCTCGCCGAAGGCGCAGTAGAACAGCAACTGCTTGGCTGTCGATTTGGCCAGCTCATGCAGCATGCCGCCGGCCATGATGTTCTCCTGCAGCCGCGCATAGGGCAGATGGATGGCGCCGGGGATGACGCCGTGGCGCTCGCGCTCCGACTGCTCGCGCAGGTCGATCAACGCCACGTCGGGCCGCCCGACCAGCGCCAGCGCCTGCTCGGCGCTCACCGCCCAGCCGCGCCTGGCGATGTCGTCCTGATGCAATCCGACGCGCATGTTGGCGGGCACGGCAACATCCATCATCTTCGGGTTGGACAGATTGAGATTGTTCATGATGTTCACATATTCGTCGACCGACTTCACCTGCAGGCGCGGATTGAAAGCCTTCTCCTCGCCGATCGTCGATACGGTCTCGCCCTTGTAGTCATGCGCCGGGAAGATCAGCGTCTCGTCGGGGAGCTTGAGCAGGCGGCCGAAGATCGATTCATACTGCTGGCGCGGATCGCCATTCTGGAAGTCGGTGCGGCCGGTGCCGCGAATGAGCAGCGTATCGCCGGTGAAGACACGATCGGGCAGGACGAAGCTGTAGGAATCGTCGGTGTGGCCGGGCGTGTAGATGACGTCGAGCGCCAGCCCTTCGATGCCGAGCTTGTCGCCGTCGGCAAGCCGCATCGATACCACGTCGGCCTTGGTCTGCTCGCCCATCACGGTCACGCAATGCGTCCTGTCGCGCAGCGCGCCGAGACCGGTGATATGGTCGGCATGGAGATGCGTGTCCACCGCCTTGACCAGCCTGAGATCGAGTTCGTTGACCAGTTGCAGATAGCGCTCGACCTTCTCCAGCACCGGATCGATGATCAGCGCCTCGCCGCCGCGCCGGCTGGCGAGCAGATAGGAGTAGGTGCCCGAGACGGAATCGAAGAGCTGGCGGAAAATCATCGTCGCGTACCCCGCTGCATTTTCACCGCCGGGCATCGCCCTCGCGGCCGTAGCAATATTCTACTGCATAGGCCTCTGGAATCAGAATGGATTTCGAAAAATATATATGCCGGTAGACGGCCTTCCCCGCAGCTGCGGGATATCGGCCCTCGAATGCGGTACGGGCTGGTCGATCAGAACCCTCAAAAAGCCTTGCTGAGGCGAGCCAGGCCTCGGACAGTGAAGGCGTTGTCGGTCCCGTAACCGGCCTCGAAGCCGGCATTGAGCGTCAGGCCGGCGCCCACCTCCGCCGCGACGTCCGCGCCGGCAAAGCCGCGCAAGACAAATTTTCTGCCGCCCGCGGGAAATGAGATGTCCTGCCCGAGCAGCGTCGCCGAAACGTCGCCACTGCTTTGCGCGATCGCGTCGACCCCGGCGCGAAGCGTGGTTTGCCAAGCCTGCGTTGGCGTGCTGACAGGCGTCAAAGCCAGCGCGAGCTGACCACGCGCCTCGAAGACGTTGACGTCACGCCGCGATACCGCAAGATCGCTGTCCGAGCCGGTCTCCGCGTAGTCGTCGATGAAGAGCCCCGCATAGCGCAGCCGCACGCTAGGGATCAGCGTGCCGGCTCCGACCGGCAGCCGCATGCCGAGCGTGACCGACGGGCTGAGGAAGACGCCGTTGAAATCAGCCCGCGCCGTCTCGATGCCGCCGAGCACCAGATTGTTCGCGACATGACGGCGGCTACGCTCCTGCAGCACGCCGGCGACGAATGCCGCCTCGACGAAATGCGCAGCTCCGTCATAGCCGAGGTAGCCACCCGCAAACGCGCCGCGATGGACGA
The DNA here is from genome assembly GCF_004016445.2 of Mesorhizobium sp. M2E.F.Ca.ET.219.01.1.1. Taxonomy (GTDB): domain Bacteria; phylum Pseudomonadota; class Alphaproteobacteria; order Rhizobiales; family Rhizobiaceae; genus Mesorhizobium. The sequence continues at coordinate 759,446 of NZ_SADT02000001.1, read as the reverse complement.
TCTCCTGCGCGTCATCGTCGACCTCGGTCGATCCCACGGCGCCGCCGAGGAACAAGCCACCAAGGAAGCCGTCACCCGAGCGCCTTTCCGCGCCGGCGATCACGCCGCCCAGCGCCTCGCTGAACCCGGTCGATGCGCCGGAGCTCCCCTCGGAGCGTAGCCCGCCGAATGTCGCGATCCAGACGTCTGGACCTTTATGCGGCGCAGGCAAATCGTCGCTTGAAGCGGGCATGCGCGCCTCGACTGCGCCGGCTATGCCGTCGACAAGGTCTTCGAGCAGCGGCGCGTTGCTCGCAAACCCGCTGATGTCGACCACCGCCACGCTGTCGCCGCTCGTCACGAACGGTCTGCCGCCAGTCAGCACGGTCTGCGGCAGGCCGCTTCCCGAAAAACTCATGACGGCATTCAACCCCGGGCCGAATGTGACCGTATTGCCGCCGCCGGAAAAGACGATCGGCCCCTGAATGGCGGTCCCGCCCAACAGGTTCAGCGTGGCGCCGGGCGCGCCGAAATAGATCGCCACGCTCTGGTCGCTGAAGACGCGACCGGAATTGGTGATGACGGAGTTGCCGCCCTGGGCCGCAATGCCGACACCGCCCAGACCCTCTACGATCACCAAACCGGAATTGGTGATCGTGGCGTTGCCGAACAGCGTAGTGATACCCGTCGAAGCTGTCCCGAAGACATCGACCGTGCCGCTGTTGGCGATCGCGATGTCATTGCCGCTGGCGCCGATGCCGATGGAAGCAAGGCCCGACACAACGATCGACCCGGAATTGTCGACTCGCAGCCCGTCGCTCTGCCAGAGAATCCCGCCGGCCGCGGTGCCATAGGCCTCGATGGATCCGCTGTTGTCCACCGTCAGGTCCGGCCCATCGCCGATTATGCCTGCGGCAGCCGTGCCGGAAACGCCGATGAAGCCATGGTTGTCCACATGCCCGCCCGGGGCATCGCTGATGATGCCGTATGTGGCGATGCCAAGCGTTTCTATTGAGCCGTTGTTCACGATACGCGCATTGCCGCCTTCCGACAAAACGCCGATTGAGCCATCGCCGATCGCCAGGATCGCTCCGTTGTTGAGGATGGTCGCGTCGAGCCCTTGCGAATGCGCATTGGCGGCACCGCCGCCCAATGTTGCGATTAGCCCGTAATTGGTCAGCCGCTGACCCGAATTGAACATCCGCACGGCATCGACGCCGGCGCCGAATGTTTCGATCGCTCCATTCGCCTGCACGATGCCGGTGTCGCCGGCATCATTCATCGTCTGCTGACCGGCGATGACGCCATTGCCGATGACAAAATCTTGGGCGAACGCCGCGCCGCTTCCAAGCGAGACGCCCACGACAATCGACAGCGCTATCGCGCCTGGAACCCGTATGCGCGACGTCGGCATCACCCCTCTGGCGCATGGCCACGCAGCAGGTGGATTCTGCGCCCGAAGGAAGCGAAAGACAAGCCGCGGGCTGCGCGCGGACCGGAGATCCGGCGTGCCCGCGAAAGAAGCCTATCGCCTCAGCACTGCGCTGAGCACATCCCGGATGCCGATCGCGCCGACGAAGCGCGAGCCTTCGTCGAACAGCGCCACCGGCGCCGTCTGCGAGCGGTGCATGGCGAGCATCACCGTTTTCAGTGGCGTGCCGGGATTGGCCCAGAACACCTGGGCCCCCTCCTCCGGCTGGCGCTCGACATCGGCGCAGGAAACCCATACCGCCGGCTTGCCGTCGCGCTCGGCCGCGGCCACCAGGCCATGCTCGTCGATCTTGAAGCGCGTCGTCTTGCGCCGGTCGAGCCACACCCAGCCATTGTCGCCTTGCTCCAGGTCGCGGCGGTCGCGCATCACGTTCCACGCCGTCAGCACCGACAGCGGGTTAACATTGGCGATGAAGTCGCGGACATAGTCGTTGGCGGGTCGGAGAACGATGTCTTCCGGCGCGCCGGTCTGCACGATGCGGCCGCCTTCCATGATCGTGATGTGGCTGCCGATCTTCAGCGCCTCCTCGAGGTCGTGGCTGACGAAGATGATGGTCTTCTTGAGCTCGGCCTGGAGCTGCAGCAGTTCGTCTTGCAGCTTGGTGCGGATCAGCGGGTCGAGCGCCGAGAACGGCTCGTCCATCAACAGGATCGGCGCCTCGGTGGCGAAGGCGCGCGCCAGGCCGACGCGCTGCTGCATGCCGCCCGAAAGCTCATGCGCGTATTTCTTCGACCACTGGTCGAGATGGACGAGCTGCAGCTGCTTCCGCACCCGCGCCTTGCGCTCGGCTTCCGGCACGCCGGCAAGCTCGAGGCCGAAGCCGACATTTTCCTCGACGGTGCGCCAGGGCAGCAGCCCGAACTGCTGGAACACCATGGCCACCTGCTTCTGCCGCAGCCGCCGCAAAGTCGCCTCGTCGCAGGTGACGACATCGACGGTGCGGTCGCCGTCCTTGACCAGCACCTGGCCGCGCGACACGACGTTCAGCCGGTTGACGGCTCTGAGCAGGGTCGACTTGCCGGAGCCGGACAGGCCCATCAGCACCGAGATCTCGCCTTCATGCACGGTGAGGCTGGCGCCGGCGCAACCCAGCACATTGCCGGTCTTTTCCAGGATCTCGGCACGCGTGGCGCCCTGGTCGATCAGCGCCAGCGAACCGGCCTGATCGGCGCCAAAGACGATGTCTACGTTCTTGAAATCAACCGCGACGGTCATTTCTTGCCTCCAACGCCGATGCGGGTCATGCGGTCGAGCACGATGGCGAGCACCACGATGGCTAGGCCCGCCTCAAGCCCGAGATCGATGCGGCGCGAGCCGAGCGCGCGGTTGATTTCCGTGCCGAGGCCGCCGGCGCCGATCAGGGCGGCGAACACCACCATCGACAGCGACAGCATGATCGACTGCGTCAGGCCCGCCATGATGGTCGGCAGCGCCGAGGGCAGCTCCACCTTCCACAGAAGCTGGCGCTTGGTGGCGCCGAACGCTTCGCCCGCTTCGATGATCGCCTTGGGCACCGAGACCACGCCGAGATGGGTGAGCCTGACTGCCGTCGGGATGACGAAGATGATAGTGACGATGAGACCGGGCGCGTTGCCGAGCCCGAACAGGGTGAGCACCGGGATCAGGTAGACGAAGGTCGGCAGCGTTTGCATCAGGTCGAGCACCGGCAGCATGAAGCGGTAGACCTTCGGCTTGTGCGCGGCCCAGATGCCGAGCGGCACGCCGATCGCCATCGCCATGGCCGCGGCAGCAACAACCAGCACCAGCGTCTGCACCGTCTGCTTCCACAGGTTCTGGTTGATGATGAAGATCAGGCCGAGGAAGACACCGATGGCGAGCGGCCGCGACCGCTGCAGCAGCCAGGCGACGATCGCGATGACCAGCGCCAGAAGCACCGGCGGCACCATCAGCAGGAGATTCACCGCCCCGTCGAGGATGAAATTCAGCCCGTTTGAAAACGCCCGGAAGATCGTGTCGAAATTGTCGGTCAGGAAGCCGAAGAACGCCTTGCCCCACGGCCCGATGGGGATTTTGTAGTCGGTCAGGAATTTCGAAATCGGATCCATCTTTCCCCTCTCGGCTGCGCCGCACTTGCCGTACGGTCACCTTCTCATAGGATAACGCATGTCACCCAAAAATATGCGGCGGGTTTGGGAAAATGACATGCGTAAAAACAGAGACTTAAAGCGCAACGCGCTTTAAGAAAAAGGGCAGCCTTTTCTACTGGCTGCCCTCTTCCGGATGATCATTCCGGACCCAAAGCCGGCTCAGCTCCCGAGCGCGGTCTTGACGGCGGCAGCCGCGTCGCCGCCATCAAAGGTGGTGACGCCGGCAATCCACGGCGCAACGGCGTCGGGATGCTTCTTCAGCCAGTCTTTCGCCACCGTCTGGGCATCGCCGCCCTTCAGGATCGCGTCCATCATCTCGCCTTCCATGTCGAGATTGAACTTCAGGTTGGCGATGAACTTGCCGGCGTTCGGGCATTCGGTGGTGTAGCCCTTGCGCACGTTGGTGTAGACGGTGGCGGCGCCGAAGCCGCTGTCGCCCATGCCGTCGAGATAGGTGATCTTCATGGCGCCCATCACCGGATGCGGCGTCCAGCCGAGGAAGGCGATCCACTCATTGTTCTTCATCGACTGCTCGGCCTGCGTCAGCATGCCGGCTTCCGACGACTCGACCAGTTCGAAGCCCTCGAGATTGTCCTTCGGGTTCTTGATCATGTCGAGGATGATGCGGTTGCCGTCATTGCCGGCCTCGATGCCGTAGATCTTGCCGCTGAACTTGTCCTTGAACTTGCCGAGATCGGTCAGCGTCTTGACGCCGGCATCCGCGACATAGGTCGGCACGACGATGCCGTAGCCGGCGCCGGTCAGGTTGGTGCTGATCGTCTCGACCGAGCCGTCGGCGGTGTAGTCCTTGATGTCGTTGGTCATCGACGGCATCCAGTTGCCGAGGAAGACGTCGAGGTCCTTGTTCTTCAGCGAAGCCATGGTCACCGGCACCGAGAGCTGGATCGTCTGCGGCTCGTAGCCGAGCGCGGTGAGCAGCACCGAAGCCAGCCCCGTCGTGGCCTGGATGTCGGTCCAGCCGACATCGGACAGGCGAACCGCCTTGCAGCTCGCCGGATCGCCGGCATAAGCGGCCGTCGTGGTCAGAAGCGCCGCAAGGCCGACGCCTGCGACGATAGATTTCATACGCGACATGAACTTTCTCCCATTGCAATTTCTTTGGCGATGCGAAGTCACGGTTCTTGCGCCCGCCTTGTTTCGTCAGCCAAACACCATTTTGAAGTTGTTTCAAGCGGTTCAACGTCACGATGAACGGCGCGCACTGGCCAGTAAACGACATGACGGGTTTTTGACCGACATCGGATTTTAGACTGCAGGGAGGTTTTTGGTGGACGGAGCCTCGGCCCCCCTCCCCGAGCGCCGACATGTGAGCTTAGAAGGATGGCATGGCCAAGCTCTACTTCCACTACGCGACGATGAACGCCGGCAAGACGACGATGCTCTTGCAGGCGTCCTACAATTATCGCGAACGCGGCATGTCGACGATGCTGTTCGTCGCCGGCCACTATCGCAAGGGCGACAGCGGGCTCATCTCGTCGCGCATCGGTCTCGAATCCGAGGCCGAGATGTTCCGCGACGGCGACGACCTCTTCGCCAGGGTCGCCGAGCATAACGAACATACGACGGTGCATTGCGTGTTCGTCGACGAGGCTCAGTTCCTCGAGGAGGAGCAGGTCTGGCAGCTCGCGCGCATCGCCGATCGGCTGAACATCCCGGTCATGTGCTACGGTCTGCGCACCGATTTCCAGGGCAAGCTGTTTTCCGGCTCGCGCGCGCTGCTCGCCATCGCCGACGACCTGCGCGAGGTGCGTACCATCTGCCGCTGCGGCCGCAAGGCCACGATGGTGGTCAGGCTCGGCTCCGACGGCAAGGTGGCCAAGCAGGGCCAGCAGGTCGCTATCGGCAAGGACGTCTATGTCTCGCTCTGCCGCCGCCATTGGGAGGAGGAGATGGGCAGGGCTGCCCCCGACGATTTCATTGGCTTCACCAACAGCTGACCCAAGTTCAAGCGGCCGAGACACGCCGCATCGGAAACCGCCAGCCAAGCCGCACGCCGAGGGTTGCCAGGGCAATCAGCGCCATGCCGGCAGCCTGCGCTGGTCCGAGTGGATGGCCGTACAAAGCCCAGTCGATGATGATGGCGACGACAGGATAGATGAAGGTGAGGATGCCGATCACCGGCGTCGTCAGGCGCGGAAAGGCGCTATTCATCAGCACATAGGCGATGCCGGTATGCAGGACCCCGATCCCGGCCAGCCAGCCCCACGATGCCGGCGCAATGGGATGGCCGATGTCGGCGAACGGAGCGAGCAACACGATCCCGACCAGCGTCTGGCAAAGCACAGTGATCTCCGCGCGCTGTTGTCCGAGGCCCTTGGCGAGAATCGTCGCCACCGCGTAAAGCAGGGCGGCGCCGAGCGTCAGCGCGATGCCCAACGCCCATTTCGCGTCGGCATGGCCGTGTGTGGCAACCAGGCCGGCGGCCAGCGCGACGCCGACGAATGCCCCAAGCATCCATAGCAGCTGGTCGAGCGAGATGCGTTCCTTAAGGAAGACAACGCCGATCAGCACCACGAAGAACGGCTGCACATGGTAGACGATGGTCGTCGTTGCGATCGATGTCATGCCGAAGCCGGCGAAGAAGGCCGTCCAGCTCAGCACCATGCAAGCGCCGCCGAGAGCGGCCAGCGCAAGCCGGGATGGCGACAGCGTCCGGTCCGGCAGGTAGCCGCGCAACAGGCACCACGCGGCCAGGAACAGCGAGCCGAACACGCATCGCCAGAAGACGACGGTGACGGGATGTTGTCCCGACTCCGTGACGAAGGCGCCGACCGTGCCGGCAATCACCATCGCCAGAGCGAGGCTCGCGGCGGGGAAGCGGGCGATCGATATATCCCTCATCACTTGGCTCTCCAGACGGGTCGAAGATCATCTGGCCAGCCGGAGCGATGTCAATCAAGCGAATAGATTTGTGAGCACCTATTCGATATGCTGATAGCACCATGGCCGCTCCGCTCGACCTCAACCTCTTGAAAACCTTCGTCGCCGTCGTCGAGAGCGGCAGCCTGTCCAATGCGGCGCCTCGCGTCGGCCGCAGCCAGTCGGCGGTCAGCATGCAGATGCAAAGGCTGGAGGATATGGCGGGCAATCAGCTTCTGGTGCGGGGTCCTAGAACGGTCACTCCCAATGCGGCCGGCGAGGACTTCCTCATCTATGCGCGCCGGCTGCTGAAACTATCCGACGAGGCATGGGCGAGCGTCACCCGGCCGAAGGAGACAGGCAGCGTTCGCCTTGGCGTGCCGGATGACTACGCGGCCTTCCTCCTGCCGCCCGTGCTGTCACGCTTTGCCGAGGATCATCCTCTGGTCACCGTCGAGCTCGTCTGCGAGCAGTCGACCGCGCTGGTGAAGACCCTGGCGGAGGGACGGCTCGACCTGGCGATCGTCACCCGGCTGCCGGATCAGCCGCTCGACGTGATCAGGCTGGAGCGCTTTGTCTGGGTCGCCTCGCCCAACCACGTCGCCTGGCAGACCGATCCTCTGCCCGTCGCCCTTTTCGAGCCTGGCTGCGCGGCACGAATGAATGTCCTGCAGGCACTTGGCGGTGCCGACCGATCCTACCGCTGCACCTATTCCAGCGCCTCCCTGCTCGGGCTGGTCGCGGTCGTCCAGGCCGGGCTCGCGGTCGCCGGCCTTGCCCAGCGAAGCGTGCCGCCGTCGCTGCGCATCATCGGCGCCAATGAGGGGCTGCCGGTGTTGCCGGACCTCGAGATCGGTATCCTGCGCAACCCTTTGTCGGCGACGCCGGCGGTCGATCGTCTGCATGATTTCCTGCGCCGCGACCTGGCGCAGCAGGCCTGAGCCGCGCAGATCGCTCGCGGCCCCGGGTGTGGCGTTTGCCAGGGCTTCGCCGTATAAGGCCGGCAGCCAGAACTCTCCGGGGTCAGCCATGCTTCGAGCCATTTCGTCCGCCGCGCTTTTCCTGCTTGCCAGCGGCCTTGCCGCGCATGCCGGCGGCGATGCAGCGCTGGGCAAGAAGGTCTTCAATCGTTGCATCGCCTGCCACGAGGCGGAGACGGATCGCGACAAGGTCGGTCCGCATCTGCTGGGTGTCGTCGGCCGCAAGGCCGGCTCGGCGGAGAGCTTTGCCGGCCATTATTCGCAAGCCATGAAGGATGCCGGCGCCGCGGGCCTCGTCTGGGACGAAGCCAATCTCACCGAATATCTCAAGGCGCCCAGGCAGAAGGTTCCCGGCAACAGGATGGCCTTTACCGGCCTGACCAGCGACGACGACATCGCCAATGTGATTGCCTATCTCAAGGCCGATCCGAAACCCTGATCGGCGCGGAAGAAACCGGCATCGCCCAACCGTCGCGCGAAAGGCTGGCCGTTGAACCATTGATTTCGTCATCGCCCGCCGCAACAGATTCGCCGACGCTGTTTCATCACCTTGGCTGTTCGCAAAAACAAGAGCTTAAGGCATATCAGCTAAAGCTGTTTAAACCCGGCGCGCGTTACTGGGCGCCTTACGCATGCTTGCCTTGTCTTTCAAGGACCTGACCAGTTCTTTTGTTTTGACGTCTCTCCTTGTCTTCCTTCTTTCAATCCCTTGAAGCCCCACATATATTCGCCGCCACGACATGGAAACGGATGCCGAAGCGGGAGGCCCCAATGGCGACATTGCAGAATTTCGATGCCGAAATTGCCAAGACCAAGCAGGTCGTGCAGGACATGCGCACCAAGATCGAGCAGTCCGGCACGGTGCTCGACACGCTCGCTCAGGCCGATAAGAAGATCGGCGACGCCAATTTCGACATCGAGAACGCCCGCATCGAGGACGTGCTCAAGCAGCAGAAGGTCATGGAAGGCAACATCGCCGACCTGATCATCGGGCTTGAAGACGCCACCAACGTCTTCGGCGCCGAATTCGAGAGCATGAAGAACTATACCGGCTGGGAAAACTTCGTCGGCGTCTTTTCGGCGCAGCGCAAGCAGCGCATGCGCACCGACCGCGTCCGCAACATGTCCTTGGCCGGCAACCTGCAGGAGCTTTTGGCGAAGTCGGACACCATCGTCGGCATCCTGAAGGCGCAGAAGCAGGTCCTCGACCAGCGCTACAAGACTTCCGAGACCAGCCTGTCGCAGGTGATCGAGCGCCGCAAGACGACCATGACCAATCTGGAAACGGTGCAGAAGCGCATCGAGGAATTGAACCCCCTGCTGCTCGACATCGAGAACAAGATCGCCGCGTCCACGACCCAGAAGGAGCGCACCGAGCTCGAGGGCGAGCGCTCCAAAATGGCGACCGAGTACAACGAAAAGCAGGCCAAGGAACAGGAACTGCTCGCCGAAAGCCAGACGCTGGAGCGCTACACCTCGATGTTCCAGACCTTCGTCGATTCGCTCAACAACCAGATCGCCGCGCAGTCGACGCTGATCAACAAGCTGACCATCGACACCGAGCAGCGCATCGTCCTCTACAAGGCCCTGGAAGATTCGCTGAAGACGGCCGCCCAGCAGGACGTCGCCCACAAGATCAACACGCTGGGTAGCCAGGTCGACAACACGGCGGAAGAGACCATGGCCGGCATCGGCGCCGCCTCGCAGAAGCATATCGGCGACCTGCTTGAAATGCATGAGAAGAACATGGTGGCTTCAGCCGACATCCAGCGGCGCAAGAAGCTTGCTGACGACGCTTTCGCGCGCCGCTTCGACGAGGTGATGAAGAAGCACAATTCCGCCAACTACGTGCAGTCCTAAGCAGGTTCCGCAAAAGTGTTCCACGGTTTTGCGGTCAGAACCTGCGAAAAACAAAGGAACCCAAGCAGCTATTCGTGGGGCATCCCACGAATAGCTGCTTGGGCGGTGCGGCTGATCTCATCTCCACGGCAGCCCCATGACACCTGAGAACGACGCGGCGGCACGCTATTTCTCCGCCATCACGGCGGCGCTGGGCGGACTGGAAGTGTTCATGCGCGACGACCGCTCGCCGCTTTACCGGCACGGCATCGTCGCCAAGATCGTCGCGGAATATATCACGCGACTGGACAAATCCTTTGCCTGCTGGCGCAACCGGCTGGGCTTCATGGACACCTTCCGTATATCGCGCGCCGACAGCGGCTATCCCGTTTTCCAGAACCTGCTCGAATTGGAGAACGACCGCCAGCAGGCCGATGCGCGCCTGGCCAACATCCCGCAGGCCGGCGAGCTGCGCGAGGAGATGGCCGACTTCATCCTGCGCCACAAGGAATTTCCCGAGGCGCTGCAGAAGTCGATGGCCGAGCGGCTCTATCTGGAGGACGTCAAGAGCGAGGCGACCTTCGGCCCCTTCACGCTGGCGCAGACGGCGAAGGTTTCGGTCAACCCGAAGACCATGCGGCCCTATTATCTCGTCCACTGGGCCACGTTCGACGGCAGCGCCAACCTGCCGCTGATCTACATGGTGACGGTCGAGGATTCCTCGGAAAGCATGGTTCGCCAGCTGGTCGACGACAGCACCGGCAAGCTGAACGAGCGTGTCGACATTCCCCTTCCCGTCGACGGCCTGCTCAATCCCGAGCTTGCGCACCGCTTCGACGACTTCACCGAGAAGAATTCCGCCTACACGCTCTCGCCGGCAACGATCGCGGTCAATCTCGACAAGGATTTCGAGCCGCTGCATCCCAAGCAGTTGCGGCGCGTCGTGCTCGGGCCCTTCTACTCGGCCGGCATCACCGACAACAATTCGACCGTGGCCGAGGTGCTCTCCAAAGTGCGCAAGCCCGAGAATGCCTGGCTGCTCACCTGGACAATCCAGGAGGTCTTTTCCAGGAGCGAGAAGCCCGGCCGCAAGGGGCTGTTCTCCAGCGAGAAGACGACCCAGGAATTCTTTATCAACACCGACGATCTCGAAGCGGCGCGCCAGGGCGTCTCGAGCTATGAGAACCACGCGCTGATCCCGCATGAGGCCTACCAGGCGCTCTACGCCGCGGGCGAGGCGCAGAAGATCTTTTCCGGCTACAAGGTCCACATCCTGTCCAACGGACAGGTCATCAGCGATGTATGATCGTCAAACCGCGGAGCATCCTTCATGGACACCGGCCTGACCACGATCTCGGAAGCCGCAATCGAAAAGCACCGCGCCATTGCGCAGAGCTTCATCACCCGTATCGTCGTGCTGGAGGATCCGGCGCGCGAGTCCGGCACCGCGCTTGCCGGCACCAACCGCCGCTTCGTCTCGACCGTTTCGGTCGGTTCGGTGCGCCGCACGCGCGAGGTCGAGCTCACAAAGACGGTCGCAGCGATCCATCCCGACGACCAGTTGATGACGATCCCGCAGCACACGCTGCTCTACCGTGCCCGCCGTGGCCTGGCGATCGCGCTCGCCATTTCCGATGTCTTCGCCGAAGGCTCCGACCTTGAAAGCTTGCAGGCGAAAAACACGCGCGCTCCGCTGGAAGGAGACGAGGCGGCCACCTTCAAGAAGCTTCTCTCGGCGTCGGCTTACGTCTCCGCTTTCAGCTTTGCCTCCTATCTGTTCCAGCTGATCGACAGCGACGGCGAGGCGCCGAACGACACCGCCGAGCCCGATTTCCTGTTCGACACGCCGCAGGACGCGGTGAAATCGATCGTCGCCGGCCTGGACAAGGCGATCGCCGGCTCGAAGGATGACGCGGACCTGACGACACGGGCGCGGGCATTTGCCCGTGTCGCCATCGACGGGCTGCTCGCGCGCAAAGACCGCTTCGACGGCATCGGCCCATTCGAGAACGCGCATATCCGCATCGATGTCGACGACTTCACCCTCGACGGTTTCGACGTCGCGCCCGGCAAGCGTTCCAAGCCGCTGGTGATGACCTTCAAGAAACCGGAAGAGGTCGTCGGCAACCACATCGCCAAATTCCAGTCGGTCAGGCTGGCCAAGATGCTGATGGCTTACGACTTCGAGCGTGAGTTGAACCCCTTCGTCGAGCTCGGCGGCTTCCTCTTCACCTTCATCGGCGACGGCGCGCCGGGCACCGGCAAGACGACGCTGATCCAGATGATCGCCGGCCTCGTCAACGGCTACTGCCAGGTCGCCGGCTATCCTTTTGCTTACGAGAATTTCGGCGTCGACCAGATCTCGTCCTATCAGGGCAAGTCAGGTCAGAACTGCCGCCAGTTCATCAACAACGTGCTCAATCCGCGCGTCATCGGCTTCGGCACCATCGACGACATCGACCAGGTGGCCGCGCGCCGCTCAGACGACCGCGCGTCGGCCGGGCAGCAGGAGATCACCGGCGTGCTGATGGACGCTTTCGCCGGCGCCTCGACGGTCGTGCGCGGCAACTGCTCCTTCGGCATGTTCTCCAACTACCCCGAAAACGTCGACGATGCGCTGCGCCAGCGCGCCGGCGCCCGCTGGCTGGTCGACGGCCCGCAGACCCGCGACGACTATATCGACATCTTCGTGCTGCTCGCCGGCAAGAACCACAAGATCCCGCTTGGGGACCACGAGCTCTATGCCGCGCAGGAGATCCAGCGTGCCGTGGCCGAAGCCTATGAAGAGCACGAGAAGCCGCAGGAAGATGGGCTGATGAAGGTCTATGAGCGCTACATGAAGGAAAATGGCGCGCCCAAGACCATGGCCGATATCGGCACCTATCTGCACATGATCAAGGACGCCGAACCGCGCTTCACCGGCCGCGCCATCAAGAACGTCACCGACGCGATAAAAATGCGCGCCATGGATATCGAGCTGCCGGACGACTGGTTCGAGAAGCCGGAAGCCTTCATGCACAAGAGCTACGACGACAAGAAGGCGATGATCGAAGAACTGCGCGGACCATTTTCGATGGACATGGTCATGCAGGAGATCAACCGCTACGCCGATTCCGAATTCCGCTATTCCGACAAGTCCGACGACGCCGCGGTGGAAAAGCTGCTGCGTGACGCAAGGCTACGCGAGCGCGCGGCGCGCGAGATGGAGGAGTTGAAGAAGAAGGGGGCGTGGTGATCTTTTCCTTCTCTCCGTTCACGGGGAGAAGGTGCCCGAAGGGCGGATGAGGGGCGGCGCCATGCGTGGCAGAAATAAGCAGAAAATAGCAAGAGCCCGTGAGCTACGGAAGACTGAGAACGATGCCGAGGAAAGGCTTTGGCATGAACTGCGCGGACGGCGATTGAATGGCCATAAGTTTGTACGTCAGCTACCGATTGGGCCCTATTTCGCGGACTTCGCTTGCCGCGAAGCCAACCTGGTCGTCGAAGTCGACGGCAGCCAGCACGCGGGCCGATCTAGGGATCGATACAGAGACGAGACGATGAACGGAAATGGTTGGTCGGTATTGAGAGTTTGGCATGCGGATGTTCTGACCAGCCGTGGGTGTGCTCGAGACGATTGTTGCGGCGTTGGATGGTCGGTTGGATCGGAAGATGATTGGTATCGACGCGAAATTTCTGCCGGCTGCGAAGTCGGAACTAAAACGATGAGCGCCGGCGCTGCCCCTCATCCGCCCTTCGGGCACCTTCTCCCCGTGAACGGGGAGAAGGAAAGATGAAGGCCGCCAAAAAACCCGACCTCCTGCGCGACAATGAGCTGATCTACGGCCGTCTGCTCACTGTCGACGAGCCGCATCTCATCCAGCGCTACAACAAGGCTCTTGTCGCCTTCGGCCTCGAGCCGACCAAGCTGAAGAGCTTCCAGATCGACCGCACCGGCTTCTCGCCCGAAATCGCTGAAGAGTGCGGCGATTTCGACTATCTCGATCCCAACGAGGTCAACCGCCGCTTCATCATCCTGACGCCGTCGCAGATCGACCTGCCCGTGGTGCACACCGCCTTCTCCAACACCTCGCAGCTGATGTTCGAGTTCATGTCGAAGAACCAGCGCGCCATCGACGCGCTGACCATCAAGGACGTGATCTACGGCGAGATCGAGGACTCGGTTCCCAAGGTCAACGACATCGAGGACCTGCTGTCGATCAACCAGGTCGAGTTCAAGGTGCTGTCGGCCGAGGATGTGCTGGGCAAGGCGGCCGAACTCGGCAAGCTGGTCGACCGGCTGAAGCAGGAGCCGGACGCCTGGCGCGACAGCGCCATGCTCCAGCGCATGGTCGATCTCGCCAAGGTCTGCGGCGACATCCGTGAGAACGCGTTGGTCCCCGACCAGGTGATCTTCCGCCACAATGCCTACTGGACCAGCCATTTCGGCGGCCTCTACGTCTTCGTCGATCCCGATATGACGACGGTGATCTGCGATCCGGCCGCTCCCGGCTTCCGCCGCTCGCGCCCCTGGCAGGTCAGCTACCTGTCGATCAACGACGCCGACAAGGTGTTCCGCTTCCTTGCCGCCACCGGCCGCGTCGACCTGCCGCGCGCCTCGTGGATCGAGGCCTCCGGCTATCTAGAGCATCGCGCCGAGATGATCGTGCGCGCGCTGATCCGCGATGCCGAGCCCAACCGCAACCTGACCGATGTCGACAAGGTCTGGCTGCAGACCTGGATTCTCGGCCATGCCGACCTGATCGCAAGCGACGGGAACTTTCCCTTCCTCAACGCCGCCAAGCGCGAAATCGCCCAACTCGGTCATCTCAAGATCGAGGACGTGCCGCCGCGCCAGCGCTTCCTGGTCGTGCGCGCCAAGCCCGAACACCCCGATGCATGGCTGACCAACCAGCTGATCTCGGATTTCGTGCCGCAGGACTTCGTTTCGCGTTACGTCTTCAACAAGCCCGGCTTCTACAAGGACTATGACGGCTTGAGCGACGCCTGGCGAAGCCATGTTGTGGACGTTCTGAAAACCACATATTTGAAGGACAAGGCGGCGTTCCGCGCACGCCTTTACGGCTTGACTGACTAGAAGGTCTGGGCGGTTTCCGTCCGGAATGTGCGCCAAAACAAAGGGTTAGGCAGATCGCCGTTTCCCTTGAAACGGTGAAATGCTCTAAGGGGGTGCCACAGCCATGCTCGACCCGATCGTGAACTTCTTCACCCGGATATTCCAGTGGATCGGCCGCGGTATCGGCTTCGTTATCGGCATTATCCTTTGGCCGTTCATGTGGGTTGGTCGCTGGTACGGACAGCGCGGCTGGATCCTGAAGGCCGTGGTCGGCCTTGCCCTTGTGGTGTTGATCGGCCTTTACGCCAATTTCTTCTACGCCACGCAGTGGTGGAACAATTTCAACCCGAATTATCCCGCCACCTACACGTTCGAGAAGCGCAACGTTTCCGCCGGCGAGCAGGTTTCCGCCGGCGCCGGCACCGACACGGCAAAAACCTGCGGCAACTCCGCGATCGCCCAGGTCGCGGCCGATCTGACCGACTTCAACGTCAACCAGAATGCCTGGATCTCGTCGATGATCCTCTACAAGCTCGGCCTGTTCGGCATCGACTGGGACAACACGCCGTGGATGGACAACAAGGCATCCTTCCAGCGCGGCATCAATCAGGCCGTGCGGCGCACCGCGACAGAGCTTGCCGATAATCTCGGCCGCGTGCGCACAACCTCGCAGATCGATGCCGACCTGCAGGACGCTCGCGGCAATCTGCAGTTCGACGAGTACACCTGGTATTTCGGCCTGAACCCCTTCGGCCCCAAGACGCCGACGCCGAGCTATTATCGCGACGCGGTGCGCAAGCTGCGTTCCTTCAATGCGCGTCTCGCCACCTGCCAGGCGACGTTCGACGCGCGCGCCGACAATCTCAAGCAATATATCGACCGCATCGCCTCGGATATCGGCTCGACCTCGGCGATCCTCAAGGAGCGCGCCGAGAACCACAACAATGGCTGGTTCGATACCCGCGCCGACGACCGCTTCTGGTTCGCCTATGGCCAGCTCTATGCCTATTACGGCCTCATGAAGGGCGCACAGGCCGACTTCGAGGACGTGCTCAAGGAAAAGCACCTGCAGAGCCTGTGGGACACGATGGATTCGCAGTTCGTCTCGGCGCTGCGCATCCAGCCCTTCATCATCGCCAACGGCCGCGAGGATGGCTGGCTGTTGCCGACGCATCTGACGACGATGGGCTTCTACATCCTGCGCGTGCGCTCCAACATGGTCGAGATCAGCAACGTCCTGACCCAATAGAGCGGTTCTCCGTTTCACGGAAACGGAGGACCGCTCTATTTGTTTGTTCTTGCGCAATTCCGGACGGAAAACCGTTACACACTTTTCCTGGAATTGCTGTAGCCCGGCTCTCAGTGGTCAGGGGCGATGGCGGATTTGCGCCTTCACCCCTGTCGCTTTTCGCGCATTAGGCGGCTGTTTTGAGACGGCGAAACGGCCCCCGCTCTGGCTTCTATACGGCGCAACGACCGGACCCGAAACGACTGCCTTCAAGAGGCCCGGCGGCAGGAACACTCTTTCTTAACAGGAAACATAGTTGCATGGAAGTTGACGCCGCGCCAGCGACAGGGTTAGAACATGTCCTTGCGTCCGGGTGGCGTTTCGACCATGCACGAATGATCGAACCCCTCCCCTCCACCGCCTACTCCAGAGGAAAGCCGTCATGGCCGAAGTGAAGTCCGACATCGAGATCGCGCGCGCCGCCAAGAAGAAACCGATCCAGGAGATCGGCGCCAGGATCGGCATCCCGACCGAGCATCTGCTGCCCTATGGTCACGACAAGGCGAAAGTCTCGGCCGAGTTCATCAGGTCGGTGAAGGGCAACAAGGACGGCAAGCTGATCCTCGTCACCGCCATCAACCCGACGCCCGCCGGCGAAGGCAAGACGACCACCACGGTCGGCCTCGGCGACGGCCTGAACCGCATCGGCAAGAAGGCGATCATCTGCATCCGCGAGGCCTCGCTCGGCCCGAATTTCGGCGTCAAGGGCGGTGCCGCCGGCGGCGGCCTTGCCCAGGTGGTGCCGATGGAGGACATGAACCTCCACTTCACCGGCGACTTCCACGCCATCACCACCGCGCATAATTTGCTGTCGGCGCTGATCGACAACCACATCTACTGGGGCAACGAGCTCGGCATCGACACCCGCCGCGTCGCCTGGCGCCGCGTCATGGACATGAACGACCGCGCACTGCGCGAGATCATCTGTTCGCTGGGCGGCGTCGCCAACGGTTACCCGCGTGAAGCCGGCTTCGACATCACCGTCGCCTCGGAAGTGATGGCGATCCTGTGCCTCGCCACCGACCTCAAGGACCTGGAAAAGCGCCTCGGCGACATCATCGTCGCCTACCGCCGCGACAAGTCGCCGGTCTATGCCCGCGACCTCAAGGCCGACGGCGCGATGGCGGTTCTGCTCAAGGACGCCATGCAGCCCAACCTGGTGCAAACGCTGGAGAACAACCCGGCCTTCGTCCATGGCGGCCCGTTCGCCAACATCGCGCATGGCTGCAACTCGGTCGTCGCCACCACGACGGCGCTCAAGCTCGCCGACTATGTCGTCACCGAAGCCGGCTTCGGCGCCGATCTCGGCGCTGAAAAATTCTTCGACATCAAGTGCCGCAAGGCCGGCTTGAAGCCGTCGGCGGCCGTCATCGTCGCCACCGTGCGCGCGATGAAGATGAACGGCGGCATCAAGAAGGAAGATCTCGGCAAGGAAAACATCGAGGCGGTCAAGAAGGGCTGCCTCAACCTCGGCCGCCACATCGAGAACGTGAAGCAGTTCGGCGTGCCGGCGGTGGTGGCGATCAACCACTTCACCACCGACACCGAGGCCGAGATCCAGGCCATGAAGGACTTCGTCAAGGCGCAGGGCGCCGAGGCGATCCTGTGCAAGCACTGGGCGCAGGGCTCTGCCGGCATCGAGGACCTTGCGAAAAAGGTCGTCGAGATCGCCGAATCCGGCGCCTCGCAGTTCTCGCCGCTCTATCCGGACGAGATGCCGCTGTTCGAGAAGGTCAACACCATCGTCAAGCGCATCTACCGCGGCGACGAGGCGATCGCCGACAAGTCGATCCGCGACCAGCTGCATGCCTGGGAACAGGCCGGCTACGGCAACCTGCCGGTCTGCATGGCCAAGACCCAGTACTCCTTCTCGACCGACCCGAACCTGCGCGGCGCGCCGACTGGCCACACCGTGCCGGTGCGCGAGGTCAGGCTCTCGGCCGGCGCCGGCTTTGTCGTCATCATCTGCGGCGAGGTCATGACCATGCCCGGCCTGCCCAAGGCGCCGTCCTCGGAAAAGATCTTCCTCAACGAGCAGGGGCAGATCGAGGGCCTGTTCTAAGCAGCCTTCACACCGGAAATGAATCGAGGGCGTCGCTTTGTTGCGGCGCCCTTTTTGCTTGCCGGACTAGGCGGCGTTCCGCTGCAAGGCCTGCTGGTTCGATGCGTAGATCGTGTCGCGTTCGGGCAGCTTCCCGGTCTTCAGGCAGTCGATCCATTCGGCGGTCTTCAGCACCGCGGCGAAGCGCGACTGCAGAACCACGCTCACCACCCGGTGGATGTCTTCGGCAGAGGCATAGCCGGCGCTGTTGGCGTAAGGCACCGAGCCGCTGGCATCCGAGAGGAACTCGACGGCGAAACCCATATGCACCGCGTGGATGATGGTCGACAGATCGCAATTGTGGGTCATGTAGCCGACGACCGCGATCGTATCGATGGCGTTGGCGCGCAGCCAGCCCTCGAGATCCGTGCCGGTGAAGGCCGATGGCAGCGTCTTTTCGACATAATGGTCGCGGGCGCGTCGGGCGATCTCGGG
Source organism: Mesorhizobium sp. M2E.F.Ca.ET.219.01.1.1 (assembly GCF_004016445.2). Classification (GTDB taxonomy): domain Bacteria; phylum Pseudomonadota; class Alphaproteobacteria; order Rhizobiales; family Rhizobiaceae; genus Mesorhizobium. The sequence continues at coordinate 741,288 of NZ_SADT02000001.1, read as the reverse complement.
ATGCAGCTCGCCGCCATGGCTGCCCTTGGCGAAGATCGGCGAGGTCTCGGGCGCCATCTGCTTGATGACGACGACCTTGATGCCGGCCGCCGCGGCGGCATCCATGGCGCGCGCCACATTGACGACGGTCTCGGCGAAGGGCGGATGCTGGATGGCTAGATTGCCGCCATTGTAGTCGTTCTGGACATCGACGACGACAAGCGCGCGGTGCGGCTGGGTGGCTGGTGCTGACATGGCGGTTTTCCTTTCGACCGGGTTGATGGCGCAAAGCTAGGCCGAACATCCGCACGCAGGAAGTGGCCCGATTGACATCGTTAGAAAGAATTGGGACATTCGCCAACCAACGCAACGATGTCAGCCATGAAGAACCCGATCATCGCCGCTGTCGCTTTCGACGGCATCAGCCCGTTTCATCTCTCCGTGCCCTGCCTTGTATTCGGCGCCGATCGAACCAAGCTTGGACTGCCGCGCTTCGACTTCCGCGTCTGCGCGATGGAGGAGGGACCCATTCGTTCCGATGCAGGGCTGAGCATCGTCGTGCCGCATGATCTTTCGGCGCTCGACGAGGCCGATATCGTCATCATCCCGAGTTGGAAGGACCTCGATGCCCCTCTGGCCGCGCCGTTCAAGGAGGCACTGCAAGGCGCGCATCGGCGCGGCGCGCTGATCGTGGGCTTGTGCCTCGGCACCTTCGCTATTGCCGGCGCCGGATTGCTGGCCGGGCGTAAGGCAACGACCCACTGGGCCTATACAGATCAGCTCCAGGCGCTTCATCCAGATATCTCGATCGATGCCGACGTGCTCTATGTCGACGAAGGCGACATCATCACTTCCGCGGGTGTCGCCGCGGGGCTCGACTGCTGCCTGCACATCGTGCGCGCCCGCTATGGCGCGGAGGCCGCGCTTCGGCTTGCCCGCCATGTCGTGCTCTCGCCACACCGGCAGGGCGGGCAGGCGCAGTTCATCGAGCGGCCGCTTGCGCCGACACCGAACGCCGACCGGTTCGCCAAGGCCCTCGATGACGTGCGCGCGACGCTCGGCGAGGCGCACAGTCTCGACAGCGTCGCAGACGCGGCCGGCCTTACCCGCCGCACCTTCACGCGCCGCTTCCAGAAAACCACCGGCACCAGTTTCGGCGACTGGCTGGCCGACCAGCGCGTCGCGCTGGCGCAAAGACTGCTGGAGCAGACGGACAAATCGATGGACATGGTCGCCTTCGAAGCCGGTTTCGGCAGCGCAACCTCGCTGCGCCAGCATTTTGCCGCGCGGCTGAAAACCTCGCCTATGCAATACAGGCGGGAGTTTTCCAAGACCGCTGGCGCGCTCAGCGCGGCGTGACCACCCGCGCCGGGTTGCCGACCACCGTCGTGTTCGCCGCCACATCGCGGGTCACCACCGCGCCGGCGCCGACGATCGCGCCCTCGCCTATGCTGACGCCGCCGAGGATGATGGCGGCGCCACCGATCCAGGCATTGTCGCCGATCGTTACTGGTTTTGCGATCTCCAGCCCGGCCAACCGTCCAGTGGCTTCGCGGTGATGCTCGGCGCAGTAGATCTGCACACTAGGGCCAAGCAGCGTGCCCTTGCCGATGCGCACCGGCGCGGTATCGAGAATGGTGCAGCCGGCATTGAGGAACGTGCCATCGCCGAGAAACAGATTGAAGCCGTAAGCGCAATGGAACGGCGCCTCGATGCGAGCCCCCTCGCCCGCGCCGCCAAGCAGCGCCTGCAAGGCAGGCCCTATATTGCCGCGCTGCCGGGGCGGCAGGCCGTTGTGCTCGAACACCGCATCGCGCGCGGCGAAGCGCAGCGCCTCGAGCTCATCGTCTATGCAGGTGTACCATTCGCCCGCCGCCATCTTCATGCGCTCACTTGCCGTCATGGCGACACCTCTCGATTTCGTCTGCTGCCAAGCACAACCGATTGTCGGACAAAAGCCCGTGGCCAAACGCCCGGCCTATGCTAGCCTGCCTTCATGGAACCGTGCGAGGTTCCGATTTTGAGGGGGTCGATCATGCTTTACCTGCTTGCACTGCTGATAGGTGTCGTTGCCGGCCTGCGCGCCATGACAGCGCCGGCCGCCGTCGCCTGGGGTTCTTATCTCGGCTGGCTGCCGGTCGCCGGCACCTGGGCGAGCTTCATGGGCCACTGGATCGCCGTCGGCATCTTCACCATCCTGGCGATCGTCGAATTGGTCACCGACCAGTTGCCGTCGACACCGAGCCGGAAGGTGCCGCAGCAATTCGGCGCCCGTATCGTCCTAGGCGCCTTTACCGGCGCGGTGATTGGCGCGACCGGCGGCGCCACCATCGGCGGGCTCATCGCCGGAGCCATCGGCGCGGTGATCGGCACGCTGGGCGGAGCCGAGGTGCGTGGCCGGCTGGCCGCCGCCTTCGGCAAGGATCCGCCCGCCGCCTTCATCGAGGATGCGGTGGCCATCATCGGCGGCCTGCTGATCGTGGCGGCGGTCGCATGAGCGCCAAAGCCTTCGACGCCATAGTCATCGGAGCCGGCCAGGCCGGCACGCCGCTCGCCGGCCGGCTCAACGCGGCCGGCATGAGTGTGGCGCTGATCGAGCGCAAGCTCATCGGCGGAACCTGCGTCAACACCGGCTGCATCCCGACCAAGACGATGGTGGCGAGCGCCTATGCCGCCCATCTCGCCCGCCGCGCCGCCGACTATGGCGTGACGGTTTCCGGTCCCGTCGGCGTCGACTACAAGGCGATCAAGGCGCGCAAGGACAAGGTGTCGGGCGCTTCCCGCACAGAGCTCGAGACCTGGATCGCAGGCATGGAGAAGTGCACGCTCTATCGCGGCCACGCGCGCCTTGAATCGACCAACACCGTGCGCGTCGGCGAGGATCTGTTCACCGCGCCAAGGATCTTCCTCAACACCGGCGGCCGCGCATCGGTGCCCGACCTGCCCGGCGTCCACGACATCCCCTATCTCACCAATTCCTCGATGATGGATCTCGATGTGCTGCCCAGCCATCTGATCGTCGTCGGCGGCAGCTACATCTCGCTCGAATTCGCGCAGATGTTCCGCCGCTTCGGCTCCGAGGTCACGGTGATCGAGAAAGCGCCGCGGCTGACCGGCCGCGAGGACGAGGAAACGTCCGCCGCCATCCAGTCTATTCTCGAAAATGAAGGCATCACCGTCCATGTCGGCGCCGGCGACATCGCGTTCGCCAGGAAAGGCAACGAGATCGCCGTCACCTTCTCCGCTGGCAAGCCGCCGGCTGTCGGCTCGCATGTGCTGCTGGCGCTCGGCCGCGTCCCCAACACCGACGATCTCGGCCTAGAAAAGGCCGGCGTCGCCGTCGACCAGCGCGGCTTCATCGTCGTCGACGACCAGTTGCGCACCAGCGTGCCCGGCATCTGGGCGATGGGCGACTGCAACGGCAAGGGCGCCTTCACCCACACCTCCTACAACGACTTCGAGATCGTCGCCGCCAACCTGCTCGACAATGATCCGCGCAAGGTCAGCGACCGCATCGAGGCCTATGCGCTCTATATCGACCCCCCGCTTGGGCGCTGCGGCATGACGGAAGCCGCGGTGAAGAAATCCGGCCGCCGCGCGCTGGTCGGCCAGCGGCCGATGACGCGTGTCGGCCGCGCGGTCGAGAAGGGCGAAACGCAAGGCTTCATGAAGATACTCGCCGATGCTGACACCGGCGAGATCCTCGGCTGCACCGTGCTCGGGCCAGGCGGCGACGAGGCGATCCATTGCGTGCTCGACCTCATGTATGCCAAGGCGCCGATCTCGACGCTGGCGCGCGCCATGCACATCCACCCCAACGTCTCGGAACTGCTGCCGACGATCGCCCAGGAGCTGAAGCCGCTGGCTTAGAGCATTCCAGGAAAAGTGTGACCGGTTAAGGCTTGGCGCCTTCGCCGTAGCCTCCCATCTGAATTCGCGCAAAAAAAGAAGATCTCCGCAAAGCCGATCTCGTCTTTCTGCATTGCTGCGTTGCAACAATGGCGGTTGCGCGCTGAGCATATCCAAAGTCAGTCTCGATTTTGAACCGATTCAGTCTGGACATTCCATGCCGCTGCCGATCCTAGCGCTTGCCATTGCCTCCTTCTGCATCGGCACCACCGAATTCGTCATCATGGGCCTGCTGCCGGAGGTCGCGGCCGACCTTGGTGTCTCGATCCCTTCGGCTGGCCTTCTGGTCACCGGCTATGCGCTGGGCGTCGTGTTCGGCGCGCCGATCGTCGCCATGGCGACCGCGCGCCTGCCACGCAAGCCGGTGCTGGTCGGCCTCGCCACGCTGTTCGTCATCGGCAATCTCTTCTGCGCCATCGCCCCGAACTACTGGCTGCTGATGGCAGCACGCGTCTTCACCGCTTTCGGCCACGGCGCCTTCTTCGGCATCGGCTCCGTCGTTGCCGCCAGTCTCGTTCCGCGCAACAAGCGGGCAAGCGCGATCGCGCTGATGTTCGCCGGCCTGACGCTGTCCAACATCCTCGGCGTTCCCGCCGGCACGGCGCTGGGCGAAGCCTTCGGCTGGCGCGCCACTTTCCTCGCCGTCGTCGGCATCGGCCTCGTCTCGGTCGCGGCCATCGCCTGGCTGGTGCCGTCGGATGTCGCGGAGCCCAGCGGCGGCGGCCTGATGGGTGAGCTGCGCGTGCTCGGCAAGCTCCAGGTGTGGCTGGCGATGCTGATCGCCTCGCTCGCCTCCGCCAGCCTGTTCGCCGTCTTCACCTACATCAAGCCGTATCTGACCGACGTCTCCGGCCTGCCGACGGCGACCGTGACCTGGGTGCTGCTGCTCTTCGGCGCCGGCATGACCATCGGCAACATCATCGGCGGCAGGCTGGCGGACTGGAAGCTGATGCCGACCGTGATCGGCACGCTGCTTGCCATGGCCCTGCTGTTCGTCGTCTTCGCCAAGCTCGGCGCCATCGCAAGCGTCGCTGTGGCGATTGTCTTCTTGTGGGGCATGCTGATCTTCATCGTCGTGCCGCCTTTGCAGATCCGCGTCGTCGAGGCGGCTGCCGAAGGACCGAACCTTGCAGCCACGCTGAACCAGGGCGCCTTCAATGTCGGCAATGCCGGCGGCGCCTGGATCGGCGGGCTCGCCATCTCCTGGGGCGTCTCCTACGCGAACCTGCCGCTGGTAGGCGCGGCGCTTGCGCTTCTGGCCGTCGCGGTGGCGGTGCTGTCGCAGTCGCTTGACCGCCGCGCGATCCTGGAGCCGCAGCCCGCTGAATAATGCTCGGCGTCTTCGCCGTAGCAGGCTCGGCGTTTTCGCCGTAGCGGGCTCGGCGCCTCGCCGTAGCTGGCTGTTGCCATACGGCGTAGCGCGGCCTGGACCACTCGACATCCCAATCGCGAACAGGCATTTGGGTGGCCTCTTCATTTGGAGGCCTCATGCAGAAGACGATCGAGCGCATCGCCGGCGACGCCGAAGGCACGATTTACGAATTCCCGGTCTTCCGCTTCGAAGGCAAGGACAAGGCGGCCCCTTCCGCCTATCTGCAGGCCGCTCTTCACGCCGGCGAGCTGCCGGGCGTCGTCGCCATCGACGCGCTGATGCCGATGCTTGCCAGGGCCGACACCGAGGGTCGGATCAGGGGTCCGATCACCATTGTGCCCTGGGCCAACCCGATCGGCCGCGCGCAATATCATTTCGGCGAGCATCAGGGCCGCTTCAATCTCGGCACCCGCACCAACTTCAACCGCTCCTTCCCTTTGCTTGCGGCGCCCGACGCCAGGCTTCTGCCGGATGTCAGCCTTGGTGGCGCCGACCGCCGGCTGAAGAATCGGCTCGTCCAGCTCTCGCTCGGCAGCGATATCGTGCTCGACCTCCACTGCGATGACGAAGGCCTCGCCTATCTCTACATCCACACCAGCCTGTGGCCGCATATGGCCGACTGCGTCGCTGCCATGGGCGCCGAAGCTGTCCTTTTGTGGAGTGAGGACAGCACCGGCACCTTCGAGGGCGCCTCGATCATGCCCTACCAGAATGTGCCCGCGAGCGTCGCGCGCTTCGAGTGTCGCGTCGTCACCACGGTCGAATATCGCGGCATGCTCGACGTCGATGGCGCACTGGCCGCTTCCGATGCCGGGGGCCTCTATCGCCTGCTGGTGACACGCGGCGTCGTTCAGGACCCGTCCCTGCCGAAATTCGAGAAATTCTCAGGACCGGTCGTACCGCTCGAGAACATCGACATGATGCCCTCGCCCAGGGCCGGCGCGATCCTCTACGACGTCAAGCCCGGCGACCGCGTCAAGAAGGGCGACAGGCTGGCGACGATCGTGCACGCGCCCGGCGAGGCCGGCGGCCGCACGGAAGTGTTTGCTCCGCAGTCGGGCTTCATCCTGACCCGCCGCGCGCGCCGCATCATCCGCGCCGGCGAGGATCTTCTCAAGCTCGCCGGCGACGGCAGGAGCAGCGACGCGCGCTCGGGCACGCTGGAGGATTGAGGACGGCGGTCTTCACCATCCGGGTGAAATCCAGTTGCACCGACCTCCATTCGCCGCTATGGGAGTCGCCATGAACATGCGTTCGAACAAGACCGTTTGGTGGTGGGCTCGCTGACAGCGGCCGGTTCGTGCGTGTGCGCGTGAAAGTAAGGGTGGCCGCAGCGGAATGTCCGGGCGGCCATTTGTTTTTTAGAGCCATTCCCGGGTCCGTTGCCCAAAACGCTGATGGAGACGGCAATGACGACTAAAGTTCTGGACAACGGGGCCGAGCGCTTCGTCACCGCCGGCGGCGTGACGATCACCCGCGAACGGCACGACAGGCCCTATGAAGGCGCGATCGACGCCTATGTCGACGGCCTGAATTCACGCCGCGGCGCGGTGTTTTCGTCGAACTACGAGTATCCGGGCCGCTACACGCGCTGGGATACCGCCATCATAGATCCGCCGCTGGTGATCTCCGCGCGCGGTCGCGCCATGCGCATCGAAGCGCTGAACAAACGCGGCGAAGTGCTCCTGCCCGTGATCGGAAAGGCGCTTGGCGCGCTGAGCGAAGTGACGATCGCGGAGACCTCGAAGACGCTCATCCGCCTCGATGTGGCAAAACCCGGCCGCGTCTTCACCGAAGAGGAGCGCAGCCGCGTTCCGTCCGTCTTCACCGTGCTGCGCGCCATCACCGCTTTGTTCAAGACCGCCGAGGACGCCAATCTCGGTCTTTACGGCGCCTTCGGCTACGACCTCGCCTTCCAGTTCGATCCGGTCGACTACAAGCTCGAGCGCAAGGAGAGCCAGCGCGATCTGGTGCTGTTCCTGCCCGACGAGATCCTCGTCGTCGACCATTATTCGACCAAGGCCTGGACCGACCGCTACGACTATTCCGGCGACGGCTTCTCGACCGAAGGTCTGGCCCGCGATGCCCATGTCGAGCCGTTCAAGACCGCCGACCGCATCCCGCCGCGTGGCGACCATGAGCCGGGCGAATACGCGAACCTCGTGCGCCGGGCGATGGAAAGCTTCAAGCGCGGCGACCTGTTCGAGGTCGTGCCTGGACAGATGTTTTACGAGCGCTGCGAGACCCAGCCCTCCGACATCTCGCGCAAGCTGAAATCGATCAACCCCTCACCCTATTCCTTCTTCATCAATCTCGGCGAAAACGAATATCTGATCGGCGCCTCGCCGGAGATGTTCGTGCGCGTCAACGGCCGCCGCGTCGAGACCTGCCCGATCTCGGGCACCATCAAGCGCGGCGACGACGCCATTTCCGACAGCGAGCAGATCCTCAAGCTGCTCAACTCCAAGAAGGACGAGTCCGAGCTGACCATGTGCTCGGATGTCGACCGCAACGATAAGTCGCGCGTCTGCGAGCCGGGCTCGGTGCGCGTCATCGGCCGCCGCCAGATCGAGATGTATTCGCGCCTGATCCACACCGTCGACCACATCGAGGGGCGGCTGCGCGAAGGCATGGACGCTTTCGACGCGTTTCTCTCCCACGCCTGGGCGGTCACGGTTACCGGCGCGCCGAAGCTGTGGGCCATGCGCTTCATCGAGCAGAACGAGAAGAGCCCGCGCGCCTGGTATGGTGGCGCGATCGGCATGGTCAATTTCAACGGCGACATGAACACCGGGCTGACGCTGCGCACCATCCGCATCAAGGACGGCATCGCCGAGGTGCGTGCCGGCGCCACGCTGCTCTTCGACAGCGTGCCCGAGGAAGAAGAAGCCGAAACCGAACTGAAGGCATCCGCCATGCTCTCCGCCATCCGCGACGCCAAGACCGGCAACGCCGCAGGCGCCGAGCGCGCCGCCGCGCGCGTCGGCGACGGCGTCAACATCCTGCTCGTCGACCACGAGGACTCTTTCGTCCACACGCTGGCCAACTACTTCCGCCAGACCGGAGCCAACGTCTCCACCGTGCGCACTCCGGTGCCGGAAGAGGTTTTCGAGCGGCTGAAGCCCGACCTCGTCGTGCTGTCGCCCGGACCGGGCACGCCAAAGGATTTTGACTGCGCCGCCACCATTAAAAGGGCGCGCAGCCGCGACCTGCCGATCTTCGGCGTCTGCCTCGGCCTGCAGGCGCTGGCCGAAGCCTATGGCGGCGAATTGAGGCAGTTGCACATCCCCATGCATGGCAAGCCCTCGCGCATCCGCGTCTCCAAGCCCGGCATCATCTTCTCGGGGCTTCCCAAGGAAGTGACCGTCGGCCGCTATCATTCGATCTTCGCCGATCCGGTGCGGCTGCCAGACGGTTTCGTCGTCACGGCTGAGACCGAGGACGGCATCATCATGGCTTTCGAGCACCGCAAGGAGCCTATCGCCGCGGTGCAGTTCCATCCGGAATCGATCATGACGCTCGGCCACAATGCCGGCATGCGCATCATCGAGAACATCGTCGCGCATCTGCCGCGCAAGGCCAAGGAAAAGGCCGCCTGAAGGCGGCGCGTCGGGATGAATGCGGCAATGACGATGACGCAAGCAAAGGCGGCGACCAGGCAAAAGGTCGCCAGCCTTGCGTTCTGGTCGATCGTCGTCGCCGGCGTCGTGTTCGTCCTCAAGGTCGTCGCCTGGTACATCACCGGCTCGGTCGCGCTCTACTCGGACGCGGCGGAATCAATCGTCAACGTGATTGCCTCAATCGCCGCTTTCTGGGCGATCCAGATCAGTTACAAGCCCGCCGACCAGGATCATCCCTTCGGCCATCACAAGGCCGAGTACTTTTCGGCCGTGCTCGAAGGGGTGCTGATCGTCGTCGCGGCGCTCCTGATCATCAGCGAGGTGTGGCGATCCTGGCAGCAGCCGGCGCCGCTCGAGCAGCCTTGGCGGGGCCTTGCCATCAACGGCGTCGCGACTGTCATCAACGCCATCTGGGCCTGGATGTTGATCAGCGCCGGGCAGAACGCGAAATCGCCAGCCCTGACCGCCGATGGCCAGCACATCATGACCGACGTCGTGACGTCCGTCGGCGTGCTCGGCGGCCTTGTCGGCGCCGTGCTGACCGGCTGGCAGATCCTTGATCCGGCATTGGCCGTGATCGTCGCGCTCAACATCCTGTGGCAAGGCTGGCATGTCATCGGCTCGTCGATGAGCGGCCTGATGGATCGCGCCGTCGACAGCCAGGAGAACATGCAGATCCGCGACATCATCTCGGCCAATTCGAAAGGCGCGCTCGAGGTGCATGACCTGAAGACGCGCATTGCCGGACGCGCCACCTTCATCGAGTTCCACCTCGTCGTCGACGCCGACATGACGGTCGGCGCCAGCCATGTCATCTGCGACCGCATCGAGGACGCGCTGAAGGCCGAGATCCCCTCGGTACGCGTCACCATCCATGTCGAGCCGGACGACGAGGCCAAGCTGCCGAAAGGCACCACGGCGGTGCCGTTCGCCTAAAGCGAATCATCACTTTGGAAGTTAGCCGGGGCCTCCCAACTTCGTCATTCTAGGGCGAAGCAGGAGCGAAGCTCCGTGGCGAAGACCCTAGAATCCATGCCGTTACCTTTGCCAAGGCGTGCAACGGAGTAGAATTCTGCACCGTTTCAACGCGTTAGCGTCACGGCATGGAGTCTATGGTCTGCGCCGCGTCGCTTCGCTCCTTGCTCCGCCATAGAATGACGAAGCGCTGATTACGGAGCGCAGGCCGACTGCGGCATAGGCTGCAGCCGATAGATTTTGTCGTCCGATTTCGTTTTGCCATTCGCCGCCTTCGAGCAGAGATCGAGGACAGCCACCGCATTGTTGGGGTTGGCCAGCATCATCGTGCCGTTGGCGCCGCGCTTGAGGAAGATCTCCTTCTGCGAAATGTCGCAGGCAAAATCGCTCATCTTCGAGCTGGCCGAGCAGCGCCACTGGTCTCCCTCGCCCTGGCAGGAATAGGTCTGCGTGACCTTTTTGCCTTTCTGCCGCGTCGTCACCGACACGGCGATATCCGCCCCGTCCGGCCAGTTCGCGGCATGGCCGCCGGCGGCGAAGGAGGCAAGCTCGACCGGCCCGCGGAAGACGCGGATCGATTGCGTCAGCTGCTTGGGATGCGATTTCAGATGCGCGTCGTCATAGTCGCGCCCGAAGCAGAAGGGCTGATCGGGCTTCAGCCGTACGCGCAGCGGGTCGCCCAGCGCCGGATCGATGGGGTCGATGCGCGCGAACTCCGCCTTGCAGGTCTCCGCCGGCATCGGAACCAGCTTGAAATTGTCGTCCTCGCTGCCCAGCGCCTGCTTGTTGTATTCGGCCTTGCTCATCGACTCCGACGCGTCGGGATCGAGATAGACGTCCTGCGATAGGGCGGACAGAAGAAGCTTCCCCTTGTCGTCCACCTTCAGCGAAGCCAGCGTGCGGTCGCAATCCATGCCGCAGCGGATGCCGCTCGACGGATCGCTCGGGTCGTTCTTGTTGCACCAGCTGCTCGCCCATTCGGGTTTCTTGCCGTCGCGCACCGTGGTGGTGAGGAAGCCGTTGTAGGAGTTATCCTGGTTGGCGGGGGGCTCTTCGTTCGGCCGGCTGACCGGATCATGGCCGTAGAAGAAGAAGATGCGCGCCACTTTCTGGTGCGGATGCGCCTTGAGATGGGCGGCGTCATAGATGCGGCCGAAGCAGGCATCGGCGCCGTTGGGGCTCAGCTCTTTGAGGCTGAGAGTGTTGTCGGCGCGCGCCGAACCGGCGAAAACGGCAAGGGCAGCGCAAAGCAGCGCGCCAGCCGTGGTCCTCGCTACCATGGTCCTCGATGTCATGTGATCCTCCTCCCACCGACCGGACTGGAGTATGCTAGTCCAGGAGTGCCGCCCGGACCATGCAAAATCATGCGAGGCGGCAAGACAAGGAGGATACGATGCTGCGCCGTGACATCTTTCGCGCCGGTCTTGCCGGTGCCGCAAGCCTATTCGGCCTGAGCCGGGCAAACGCGGCGGCGACTGAGGAGAAGCTGAAAGTGGCCTATCACCTCAGCGACGCGGACAAGGTCAATTTCGTCCTCGGCAACATCAAGAACCACTATGAAGGCACCGGCGGCGATGTCGACATCGTGCTTGTGGTGCACGGTCCGGCTCTTGCCGCCTTCAAATCCAAGGGCGCTTCCGGCGCTGTTTCCAGCCGCTTTGCCGGCCTCGTCCAGCAGGGGCTCGTCCCGCAGGCCTGCGGCAACACCCTGCACGGCATGGAGATCACGCTGACGGACCTGCTGCCGGGCTTCCAGCTTGCCGAGAAGGGGGGCGTCGTAAAACTCGCCGAACTGCAGCGGCAGGGCTATGTCTATCTGAGGCCCTGAACGCGCCCGCACTTGAACGCCAACACTTGAAGGCAAGCCCCGCAATGGCCTACGAAAGACGGCAACCAGGAGGCTAGCCGACATGACGACACTTGCCATCCCTGATCTTGCCGGCAAGGCGGTGCTGGTCACCGGCGCTTCTACCGGCATCGGCGCAGCACTTGCCCGTGCCTACGCGGCGCAGAAATGCCGCGTCGCGCTGCATTACAATGCGAGCCGCGCACCCGCCGAAGCCGTGGCCGAATCCATCCGCGATGATGGCGGTGAGGTGTTTCTGGTTCAGGGCGATTTTTCGATACCTGCCGACGTCGAGCGTGTGGTCGACGAGAGCGCAAACCATTTCGGCCGGCTCGACGGCCTGGTCAACAATGCCGGCGGCATGCTCGGCCGCGTCGCCTATGCCGATCAGGACGAAGCGCATTACGACGCGGTCATGGACCTCAACGCCCGCTCCGTGCTGACCGCCTCGCGCAAGGCGATCCCGTGGCTGAAGCGCCAGGGCGGCTTCATCATCAACACCACCTCGATCGCCGCCCGCAACGGCGCCGGCGGCGGCGCCGGCCTCTATGGTTCGTCCAAGGCTTTTGTCTCCAACGTGACGCGCGGCATGGCCAAGGAGCTGATCGGCTTCGGCATCCGCGTCAACGCGGTCGCGCCGGGCACGATCCTGACGCCGTTCCACGAACGCTATTCGAGCGCCGAGCAGATCAAGGCGATGGTCGCGACCATTCCGCAGGGACGCGCCGGAACGGCCGAGGATTGCGTCGGCGCCTATCTGTTCCTGTCGTCCGATCTGCTGAGCGGTTACATCATCGGCCAGGTGATCGAGGTGAATGGCGGCCAGTTGATGCCGTGACCCGGCGATTGCATACTTGATGCCGCGTGCAACCTGGAGGGAGATCAACGCATGTACGGACTGATCGGCAAGATGCGGGCGGCGCGCGGCCAGCGCGATGCGGTCATGGACGTGCTGCGCGAAAGCACCGCCGCGCTCCCCGGCTGCCTGAGCTACATCATCGCCACCGATCCGGCCGACGCAGATGCCATCTGGGTCACCGAAGTATGGACCGACCAGGCGAGCCACAAGGCCTCGCTGCAGCTGCCGGAAGTCCAGGCCGCGATCGCCAGGGCGCGTCCCTTCATCGCCGGCTTCGAATTCCAGATCGAGACTCATCCGGTCGGCGGCGTCGGCCTCCCCGCGCCCGAAAAGGCCGGCTGACCGCCTCGACACGGATTGTCCGCGAAAAGCGGGTTCGCATTTGTCTGCATCAGGTCTAAGAGCCGGATATGGACTCTTCGCCGGAGCAGCCAGCCCCGAACCAAGCGCCCATTGAACGCATGGCGCGATTGCGCCAGCCGCGGCAATGGCTGGTGCTGCTTGTGTTTTCCCTGCTCTTCGCCGGCGCGCTGGAGCTCGCTGCACTACCGGCGGCGCTGCTGATCGGCCCTATGCTTGCCGCGATCCTCTCCGGCACCAACGGCGCCACGGTGCGCGTGCCGCGCCTCCTGTTCGGCTCGGCCCAGGCGATCGTCGGCTGCCTGGTGGCGAATTCGATCTCCGCCGACATCTTTGCGGCCTTCTACAAGGAATGGCCGCTCTTCCTCGGTGTGGTGATGGCAACCGTTACCGCCTCCAGCCTGCTCGGCTGGCTTATCAGCCGCTGGCGCATCCTGCCCGGCACCACGGCGGTCTGGGGCTCCTCGCCCGGCGCCGCCACGGCCATGGTGCTGATGGCCGGCGCCTTTGGCGCCGACCAGCGTCTCGTCGCCTTCATGCAGTATCTGCGCGTCATCTTCGTCTCGATGACGGCCGCGCTCGTCGCCAGGATGTGGGTCGACACATCCGGCGTCGAGGTTCCGCCGATCGTCTGGTTTCCGCCGATCGATGCCTTCGCCTTTGCCGTCACCATCGGCATCGCGATCGTCGGCGGCTTGGCCGGAAAGCTGGTCAGGCTGCCCTCGCCGTACTTTCTCGGCACCTTCATTTTCGGCGCGCTGATCCATCTCGGCCTCGGCGCGCCGATGCAATTGCCGCCTTGGCTGCTGGCGATCAGCTACGCCATGGTCGGCTGGTCGATCGGGCTGAACTTCACGCGCCCGATCCTGCGCCACGCGGCGCGCGCCCTGCCGCAGATCATCGGCTCGATCGTCGCGCTGATCGCCTTTTGCGGCGGCATGGCCTTCGTCATCAGCCGCCTGCTCGGCATCGATCCGCTGACCGCCTATCTGGCGACCAGCCCCGGCGGCATGGACAGCGTCGCAATCATCGCCGCCGCGGCGCGCAACGTCGACATCTCCTTCGTCATGGCCTTGCAGTCGGCACGCTTCCTGGTCGTGCTGCTCATTGGGCCAAGCGTAGCCAGGCTGGTGGCGCGAAACGTCAGGGCCTGATCCACGCTATTGCAAGGTGGGAGCGAGGAAAATGCCCATGAACCGTCGTGTGAATGCCGTCGATCTTTCCGGCCGCGTCGCCGTGGTGACCGGCGGCGCGCAAGGCATCGGCCTTGCGGTCGCGCGACGCTTGTTGTCGTCGGGCGTCAGCGTGGCCATCTGGGACATCGACCAGGCCGCAATGGCCAAGGCCGTAGCCGAACTCGCTTCGTTCGGCCGCGTCGAGGCCATCCTTTGCGACCAGTCGCAGATCGAGGCCGTCGATCGCGCCGCCGCCCAGACCGAGCGGACGCTTGGCCCCGTCGATCTTCTCGTCAACAATGCCGGCATTGCCGGGCCGGCGGCGACCGTGGTGGACTACGATCCCGCCGCCTGGCGCCAGATCGTCGATATCGACCTCAACGGCGTCTTCTATTGCTGCAAGCGCCTGGTGCCCGGCATGGTCGCGCGCAACTATGGCCGCATCGTCAACATCTCCTCGGTGGCCGGCAAGGAGGGCAATCCCAACGCCGCTGCCTATTCGGCCGCCAAGGCCGGCGTGCTGGCGCTGACCAAATCGCTCGGCAAGGAGCTCGCCGGATACGACATAGCCGTCAACGCGCTCACGCCCTCGCCTGCCCGCACCCGCATTCTGGAGCAGCTCACCGAGGCCCAGGTCGCCTACATGCTGGGCAAGGTGCCGCGCGGCCGTTTCGTCGAGGTCGAGGAGGCGGCCGCCATGATCGCCTTCATGCTGTCGGACGAGAACTCCTTCACCACCGGCGCGACGTTCGATCTCTCCGGCGGGCGCACGACCTATTGATCACAGGCGGCCCGGGGCGGAATCTATCGCCCGACAGCAAGCCGCTCGGGCAGGAAATCGACGAAGACGCGCACCTTGGGCGAGAGGTGGCGATTGGATGGCCACAGCATGCGAAACTGGCCGCGGCCGTCGACATGGTCGTCGAGCACGGTGCGCAGCCTTCCGTCGTGCAGCGCCTCCCGCACCAGGAAATCGGGCATGCAGGCGATGCCGAGCCCGGCAAGCGTCGCGCCCTTCAATGCCTCCATGTTGTTGCAGGTCAGCATGGAGCGTATCTGCGGCGCGGCGCTCCCGGTGATGAACGGCCAATGGAGCAGCCTGCCGCTGTTGAGAAAGCGGAAATGTATGCCGAAATGCGCCGAAAGGTCCGCCGGCGTTCCGGGCGTGCCATGGCGGTCGAGGTAGGAAGCGGCCGCGCACAGGATCATGCGAAAGGGCGCGACCGGCCTCGACACCAGTCGTGAATCGGGCAGCTCGCCGCTGCGGATCGCGACGTCGATACCCTCTTCGATGACGTCCACGACGCGGTCGTTGAAATCGATATCGAGCTCGATTTCCGGGTATCGCGCCATGAATTCCGACAGCACCGGCAACAGCAGGTGATAGGTGACGATCGGGGTGGAGATCCGCAGCCGCCCGTGCGGCGTCTCGCGTGTCCGCGACAGCATCGCCTCGGCATCGTCGATGTCGTCGAGAATGCGGCGTACCCGCTCGTTGAACAGCTTGCCTTCCTCGGTCAGGCCGATGCGCCGCGTGCTGCGCTGCAGGAGCCGCACGCCGAGTTCCTGCTCGAGCCGGGCGACGCTCTTGCCGACGGCGGAAGCGGAGATGCCGAGCGCTCGCCCCGCGCTGACAAAACTGCCGAACTCGGCGGTGCGTGCAAAGGCAAGAAGGCCGTTGAGACGATCCATCGCTTGAATCCATTCGAGCGCTTCATTCCGGTATGAATGGAGATTTGATACTATTTTGCCGGAAATGTCCCTGCCCTATCTTGCGGTTGCGATCGGCGCCGCCAGTCCGCGGCACGCCGGCAACCCCGCCTCGGATAGGAAAATCCATGACTTTGATGACCGGAACCGGCCCCGCCGGCAGATGGCTTGTGCTGCTGTCGGTCTGCCTCGCCGCCATGACGATGCCGTTGAGCTTCACCGGGCCGGCCGTGGCGCTGTCCCGCATTGCCGCCGATCTCGAGGGCAGTCCGCTCGCGCTCAACTGGGTGACCAATGCCTTCATGCTGACCTTCGGCGCCGGCCTGATGGCGGCCGGAGCATTGGCCGACAACCATGGCCGCAAGCGGGTCTTCCTCACCGGCCTCGCCACCTATATCCTTGCCGCGCTGGGCTGCATGCTGGCGCCGGACATCGTCTGGTTCGACATGTTCCGTGCCTTGCAAGGCATAGGCGGCGCTGCCGCCTTCGCCGGCGGTGCCTCAGGACTTGCCCAGGAATTCGACGGGCAATCGCGGCTGCGCGCCTTCAGTTTCCTCGGCACCAGCTTCGGCATCGGGCTCGCCTTCGGCCCTGTCGCCTCCGGCCTGCTCATCGATACATTCGGCTGGCGCGCGATCTTTCTCCTCGTGGCGGCGCTTGGCGTTGCCGCAGGCGCGCTCGGCCTGGGCACCGTCGCCGAATCGCACGACCCGGATGCAACCGGGCTCGATTGGGCGGGAGCCGGCACCTTCACCATCGCGCTTGCCGCGCTGACTTATGGCGTGCTGCAGGCGCCGCAGAGCGGCTGGGCCAATCCCTTCGTTCTCGCGCTCCTTGGCGTGGCTGCCGTCTGCTTTGCCGCCTTCGTCATAGTCGAGCGGCGCGTGGGCCGGCCGATGCTGGATCTGACACTGTTCCGCTTCCCGCGTTTCGTCGGTGTCCAGTTCCTGGCCGCGGCACCCGCTTATGCTTTCGTCGTCCTGCTCGTGCTCTTGCCGATCCGCTTCATCGGCATCGAGGGGATGAGCGAGATCAAAGCGGGGCAATTGATGATATGCCTCTCCGGGCCGCTGCTGATCTTGCCGCTGCTGGCGGGCCAGGCGGCACGCTGGATTGCCCCGGCCACGATCTGCGGCGTTGGCCTGCTGATCGCCGCCGCCGGCCTTGTCTGGCTCAGCCGTGTGCCCGCGGCGGACAGCGCACTGGTGGCCCCGCTGGTCCTGATCGGCATCGGCATCGCCCTGCCCTGGGGTTTGATGGACGGACTTGCGGTCAGCGTCGTGCCGAAGGAGCGCGCCGGCATGGCGGTCGGCATCTTCAACACCACCCGCGTCGCCAGCGAGGGCGTGGCCCTGGCGGTCGTCATGGCGGTCCTGTCGGGCTTCACCGCCACGCAGCTCGGCGCTCAAGGGCTGGCTTCGCCCGCCGATGCGGCATCGGCCGCGCAACTGCTGGTGACCGGCAACCTCGGCGGAACGACGCAACACCTGCCGATGGCTGGCGTCACAGTCCTCATCCGGGCCTATGAGACCGCTTTCGACCGGCTGCTCGTCGTGCTGGCGACCATCACGGTGCTGACGGCCGTCGTCGTCTTCGTCGGCCTGCGTCGCGGATCGGCGCCCGAGCAGGACGTCGCTCCTGTCCCGGCATGCCAGGAAGGCTGACGCCACCAGCCAAGGCAGGTCATCCGGCTTCTGCGCCGGACGCCCTGCTTGACGCGTCATGCTTCAGCTGATGACCAAGCTTGCGATCCGGTCGCCGTCCAGCGTGAAGGCCATGTCGCCCTCGCCGTTGAAACCATTGCCCGTCACCGCAACGCGGGCATGGTAGACGCCGTCGCGCCGCGTGATGCGGACGATGCGAAGATTGGACTGCGCGCCGATATTGTCCGACTGGTTCCACCGCGCGAGCCCGTCGCGTCCGTGGAAATCGCGGCCCCAGTCGCTCAGGAAAGCCTTCTCGGTGAACGTGTCGAGAAACGCTTCGCTATCGCCGGCATTGGTGGCCTCGACAAAGCGGCGGATCGGATCGGGCGTGGTCATCAATCCAGCCTGTGCATCAGATCGTCATCCAGCCAGCGGCCGAAGAAATAGACCAGTTGCTTGTGCCACCACGGCCAGTCATGGCTGACGTCGCCGCCCCAATAGTCCACCCAGGCCGGGATGGACTTGTCGCGCAGCACCTGTTCCAGCTCGCGCGTCTCGACCAGCATGCGCTCTTCCCAGGCGCCCTGGCCGCAGCAGAAGATCAGCCTGAGCGCCCTGAGCCGCCCGAGCAGCTTCTGGTCGACGATGCCCGGCAGGTAATCGAGCGGCGAATTGAAATAGATGTTGCCTTCCAGCGCCCGGCCGAAAAAATCGCTGGCCGAATAGACGCCGGACAGCGAGATGACGCCGCTTGCCAGTTCCGGGAAGCGGAACACGAAGTTCGACGAATGGTAGCCGCCCATCGAGCAGCCGCTGAACAGCGGCTTGAGATTGCGCCCGCCATTGGACTTGGCGGCGGCCGCCTGCAGCTCCGGCAGCGCCTCTTCGCGCACATAGCGGAAATAGGCCTCGTGCCGCGCGATGCGATGCGCCGCATCGGCATGCTTGTTGAAGAAGGATTCCGAATCGATGCCGTCGAGCGTGAAGAGCTGAATGCGGCCGGTATCGATGAACTCGGCAAGCGCCGCGACCCCGCCCGAATCCTCGAACTGGTAGAAGCGCCCTTGCGAGGTCGGGAACACCACCACCGGGCGCCCGGCATGGCCGTAGCGCTTGTATTCCATGTCGCGGCCGAGATTGCGGGCATGGCCCTTGTGATAGGAGACGTCCATCGGCTCAGGCCTTTTCCGCGTGGATATAGTCGACCGCCTGGCGCAGCGCCTTCGGATCCTTCGAACGCATCTGGTAGGCGTAATTGCCCATGGCGCGGCTGAAGACCTCTTCGATGGCCTGGTGGTGGACGATCTTGTCGCCGTGCGCGGCTAGCACGTCCGCATGGCTGTGCAAATAGTCGATATGGCGTTTGCGGCTGGCATAGGCGGTGAAATACTTGCCCTTGTAAGGGCCGCCGGCCGCATCCTTGACCACCATCTCGGCCCATGCGGCATAGACGTCGATGTCGAATGTGTAGTTGATAGCGTCGGTCATCCAGGCGCCGGGCGGGCGCATATTGACCTCGAGCGCGATGATGCGCTTGTCCTTGGTCTCGAACAGCTCGATGTGGAAGAAGCGTTCGCGCACGTCGAACGCCTTCAGGATCTTGCGGCCCGCCTCCTCTACCGCCGGCGTGATCTCGGGAAAGCAGGTGTAGCTCATATGGCGGTCCTTGTTGACCGCGTCCATGATGCTCTGGTCGTAGCGGTGGCTGGCTGCCAGCACCACCTCGCCGTCGCGGTTGACCAGCCCGTCGAAGGTCACCACCAGCCCCTCGATGAACTGCTCCATGACGAAGGTGACGTCCTCCGGCTTGTCCCGGAAGAACTGGTCAAGTTCCCTGGCATTGGAGATCTTGAAGGTGTTGGAGGCGCCGGAACCTGAATCCGGCTTGACCACGACCGGATAGCCGACACGCCGGATGAAGGTCATGGCGCCGGCGCGGTCGGAGCATTTGCGCTGCGGAATGGTCTCGACGCCGCTCTTGCGGAAGAAGGCGCGCATGCGGCTCTTGCGCTTCAAATTCTTCACGAAGTCGAGCTTGGTGCCATAGATGTTGAAATCGGTGCGGATATTCGCCTCGAGCTCCAGCCAATGCTCGTTGAGCGATTCAAAGCGGTCGATGCGGCCCCATTTGTGGATGAAATGGCCCATCGCCCGGAACACCGCGTCGTAATCCTCCATGTCGGCGATGCGGTAATATTCCGAAAGCGCGGCCTTCAGCTTGCCGTTCAGGGTCTCGTAAGGCGCGTCACCAATGCCGAGCACGGTGGCGCCGGCCTTCTTCAGCCGGTCGCAGAAATCGGCTCCGTTGGCCGGAAAATGCGGCGAGAAGAACACGAAATTCATGGGCGACCCCTCCCCGGAGCTTCGCTCGGTAGCCAAGCGTTCGAAACCAAGTCTGGCGCATTTACGAGGCGCGGGGAAGACGTCGGCGCCGCGAAGAGACCGGGCGAGGCGCAATCGTTCCTGCGTCCCGCTTGCCTCTGACGGGCCGCTCCTGTAAGAGAACCGCCATGACCACGCGCGTTCGCTCCGTCGCTTCTTCTCGCCCCGGCTTTGCCGGCGAGACCGCGCGCGCGCTCGCTTCGACCCTGCTTCTTCTCGGCCTTATCGGCGATCGCCGGGTTCGCTGAAGGAGCGCCCGGCGGTCGATACCCGCCGTCTCAGGCGCATGCTCCTTGGCAAAGTCATAATCAAGCGAATGAAATTCTGGTAGAGGCGACGCTCGCCATCAATACGCCCAAGGCGAACATGCGAGCCGCCCGGAGAAGAGACGATGAACGCACGAGAAGAAATCCGCGCCGGCGAGGCTGAAGCCGGAACGCGCGCGGCCGGCCACATGCCGGATGCAGCCCGCAAGTACCAGTCTTACCCCACCGTCGGCCTGACCGACCGAACCTGGCCGAACAAGGTGATCGACAAGGCGCCGATCTGGTGTTCGGTCGACCTGCGCGACGGCAACCAGGCGCTGATCGACCCCATGGGTCATGAACGCAAGGCGCGCATGTTCGCGCTGCTCCTCGACATGGGCTTCAAGGAAATCGAGATCGGCTTTCCCTCGGCCTCGCAAACGGATTTCGACTTCGCCCGCTGGTGCATCGAGGAAGGCGGCGTGCCCGCCGACGTGTCGCTCCAGGTGCTGGTGCAGTGCCGGCCGGAACTGATCACGCGCACTTTCGAGGCGCTGAAGGGCGCGCGCCGCCCGATCGTGCATTTCTACAATTCGACCAGCGAGCTGCAGCGCCGCGTCGTCTTCGAAAAGGATGTCGCGGGCATCAAGCGCATCGCCACCGACGCCGCCAAGATGATCACCGACATGGCAGCCAAGGCCGGCGGCGGCTATCGCTTCGAATACTCCCCCGAAAGCTTCACCGGCACCGAGCTCGAGGTCGCGCTGGAGATCTGCAACGCCGTCACCGAGATCGTGAAGCCGACGGCCGACAACAAGCTGATCATCAACCTGCCCTCGACGGTCGAGATGTCGACGCCCAACGTCTATGCCGACCGCATCGAGTGGATGTGCCGCAATCTCGACAACCGCGAGAACCTGATCATCTCGCTGCATCCGCATAACGACCGCGGCACCGGCATCGCCACCACCGAGCTCGGCCTGATGGCCGGGGCCGACCGCGTCGAAGGCACGCTGTTTGGCAATGGCGAGCGCACCGGCAATGTCGATATCGTGACGCTGGCGCTCAACATGTTCACCCAGGGCGTCGATCCGGAGCTCGACTGCTCCGACATCAACCGGATGAAGGATGTCTATGAATATTCGAACCAGTTGAAGATCCCGGAACGCCATCCTTATGTCGGCGAACTGGTCTACACGGCTTTCTCCGGCTCGCATCAGGATGCCATCAACAAGGGCATGAAGGCGCTGAAGAAGGCCAACACGCCGCTCTGGGAAGTGCCTTATCTGCCAATCGACCCGGCCGATGTCGGCCGCACCTATGAGGCGATCATCCGCATCAACTCGCAGTCGGGCAAAGGCGGCATCGCCTATGTGCTGCAGGCCGATTACGGCCTCAATCTGCCGCGCAATCTGCAGATCGAGTTCAGCCAGGCGATCCAGGCGATCACCGATGCGGAAGGCAAGGAGGTGCCGGCCAAGCGCATCCATGAACGCTTCCTCGAAACCTATGTCGACCAGCCCGGCGCACGGCTGAAGTTCCTCGACCACCGCACCTTCCCCGACACCGAGGTGAAGGGGCGGCGCATCGTGGAGGCGGATATAACCGACAACGGCAAGGAACTGACGATCACCGGCTCGGGCACCGGCCCGATCGACGGCTTCGTCGATGCGCTCTCGCGCCATGTCGGCGTCGACATGTCGGTGCTCGACTATTCGGAGCATTCCTTGCAGCGCGGCTCCAACGCGTCGGCCATCTCCTATGTCGAGATGGAATATCCGGGCGGCAAGCTGTTCGGCGCCGGCATCAACACCAACATCGTCGCCGCCTCGCTGGAGGCCGTCGTTTCGGCCGCCAACCGCATCATCGGTGGGAAGGCCGGCTGACCAGCCAGGCTCCCTAACCGTGTTGCAAAACAGACGCAATTTCCCCGTCGCTCGTTAACCGGCGGGGGAATTTCCGGTGGCTTACGCGAAAGCATAACACAAGCGTCCTTGTGTGCCGGCGCGAGCGCTATATTATCACGACCTAACCTGTGCCGAGTTCGAAAGGATCGACACTTGGAGCATGCCCCGCCTGCCGCCCCCGCAGTGCGCGAGACATTGGAGCGACTGCTTGCCAGCGAGACGTTCGGACGCTCCGAGCGTGCACGCAGGCTGTTACGCTATCTCGTCGAACGCGAGCAGGCCGGCGAGGCGGACAGGCTGAAGGGCGTTTCCATCGCCATGGACGTCTTCGGCAAGGACGGCGATTTCGATGCCTCCACCGATGCCGTGGTCAGGGTCCAGGCCGGCCGCTTGCGCGAGCTTCTGGACCAATACTTCGCCAATGAAGGCGTCGCCGAGCCGGTTCGCATCGCGATCCCGCGCGGCGGTTATGTTCCTTCCTATGAACTGAACGCAATCCGCCTGCCCGGCGACGCAAAATCCGCGACCGGCAACATCGCGCGCCTACCCCAGGCGTCGGCCGAAGCCGCCCCGGCCGCGGCCGAATATCTCGACAGCCCGACGCCGGGCGAGCCTGCGGCCCCCATTGCATCAGCCGCACCTGCACAATCACTGACGCGGCAGTTGCGGTTCTTCTGGGCTGCCATGGTTCTGGTCATTGCCATGCTAGGCCTGCTCATCCTTCGCCAGGGCAATGCCTTCCTTGGCGGCGGCGACACGGCGGCGACGGCCGCAACGGCGGGCGCTGCCGGCACCGCCGCTCAGCCGATATTCGACTCCTTGCCGCTCATCTACCTTGCCACGAAAGCCGATGGAGCGGAGGCGGCTCGCGTCGCGTCGTCGCTGCGCGCCGGCCTTGCCGGTTTCGACACCATCGACTTCATCGGGCGCGACGCGGATTCAACGCGCGATCAATCGGCCGACCCGATTAGTTTCGTCTTCGATATTGTCCCCGGGCCCGCCGCCGGCGACGTCACGGTGGAATTGCAGAGCGTCGCGACCGGCCGGGTCCTGCTGTCGCGCAACCTGACATCGGCCGAAACCGCGCCTGGTGTGGTTGAAAGCAACATCGCCAGCCTCCTCACGTCGACCGTTCCCGCTTCCGGCGCGATCTACAGCTACATCGACCAGAGCGACATCCGCACGAGCCAGATCGGATGCCTGGTGCTCGACGACCACTACTATCTCGACATGAACGCCAAGACGCACGAAGCTGCCTATCGCTGCCTGGAGAAGCTCACCAGCGAAGGCACCAAATCGTCGCTTGTCTACGCGGAGCTGGCCGCGCTTCATGGGGAGGCCGTCACCGTCCACTATCCCTATCCACCCGATGCGACGCTCGAAAAGGCCATGTCGCTTGCGCATCGCGCCGTCCAGATGGGGCCTATGAACCCGCACGCGCATCGCGCCCTCGGCTACCTCAACTCGCGCCTCGGCAACGCGGACGAAGCGATCCGCTTGACGCGCAAGGCCTACGAACTCAACCCGTATGATCTCGGCATGGCCGCCGCCTATGGCTACGGGCTGATCTTCGCCGGCAAATATGATGAGGGAACGCCGATCCTGGGCCACGCGGTCGAGGCCTTCAGCGGCCATCCGACCTGGTGGGACTATGGCCTGTTCGTCGGCGCCTTCATGCAGGGCGACATGAAAAAGGCCGCCATCGCCAGCGAGTCGCTGCGCACGACGGCATCCAAGTCGCATTATCTGGCCGCGCGCCTGATCGGCGCCAAGATTTCGGGTCGGGACAAGCTGGCGGGCGAGCTTGCCAACGAGCTCACCACCGAATTCCCGAAATTCGCCGCCGACCCGCGCGCGACATTCGTCGACCGCAAATATCCGGCGGATCTCACCGATCGGCTGGTGCAATCCTTGCGTGCCGCCGGGATCGGCAATCCGAGCTAAAGAACTTGCCGGAAAAGCGTGGGCGGTTGGGTTCGGCGGCCACGCCGCAGCCTTCGTGCCGGAATTGCAGCAAGACAAGGACATAGGCACACCTTCCGCCCGTGTTTGTGCCAGCCGATGGCCGCAGTGCGGAAGTATCACGCTGTGATCCGAAACCTATTAGGACGCGCTTGCGCGTCGAGCGCCTGACAGGCCGCTTCGGTCGCGAAAATTTTACTGGCTATCCCTCTGGATCGGGAGCAATTCAGCCACAATTTCCAATTGCAGCCTGCCTTGTTCACAGCTCCATTTTTCATGCTTCCCTTCCCTTATGCCGTCGAGGGCGGCGCCGGTCCGAAGACGATCGTCCTTCTGCACGGCTTCGGAGCTTGCCGTGAGATCTGGCGCGACGTCATGGCGCCGCTGGCGGCGGAGGCTCGAGTGTTGGCCTACGACCTGCCGGGCCATGGTCGTTCGCTGCAATGCGAAGGCATGGGAGGCGCCAAGCCGGCCGCGCGAGCCATCCTCGCCGATCTCGCCGCCCGCCAGCTGACCAAGGTCCATCTCGTCGGTCATTCCATGGGCGGCGCGATCGCCACGTTGATGGCGCTAGCCGATCCTGGCATCGTGGCTTCGCTCACGCTGTTGGCGCCCGGCGGCTTCGGTCCGGAGATAAACGCAGCCCTGCTGCGCCGCTATGCGGCGGCTTCCGGCAGGAGGCAGATCCGCGCCAGCCTTGCGGCCATGTCGGCCCCGCGCAGCTTGCCGCCCGACCACGTGGTGGACGCCCTCTCCCTCATGCGCAAACAGCCCGGCCAGTTGCAGACCTTGATCGATATGGCGGCGGCGATGACCAAGGATGACCGGCAAGGGGTCATCCCTCGAGCGCAGCTCGAGGGGCTCGACATGCCGGTGATTGTTGTCTGGGGAGCGGAGGATCCGCTCCTGCCTGTCGAGCAGGCCGAAGCTCTGCCGTCGCATTTCCATCTGCACCATGTCCTTGACGCGGGTCACATGCTGGTCGAGGAGGCCCCGGATCTGATCGCCGAGATCGTGCGCCGCAACACGCGACGGCGCGCCAGGCGGTTGCGTCCGGCGCTGGGCGCCGCGGCCAGTTGATCGCGGGGCGATGTCCCTGCCGGGGTTGGCCCCCAGACCAGCCGAAAAGATTCGAAACGAATTTCCGCCTGGACCGAGGCTGCGGCCCGCTATGTCATCGGCGTGCATTTTGCCGGCGACTGTGTTAACTCGCTGTTAACCAGCAGCGAGGCGGCCGCCCATGAAGGATGCAGGCGACATAATCACCCCGATCGAGCCATCGCGAAAGCTTTCGGATGCCATACGCGACGTCAAGAACGCCTTCGCCGACCGCGATGACGTGGTTGTCGACATGCGCGAGGCTCACCGCATGCGGCTCGATCTGCTGGCAGTTGAGCTCGCCCCCGTCTTTGCCGATGTCCCGGCCGACATCGACAGCTTCGACTTCGCCGTCTCGTCGGGCCTGCAGCCGCGGCTATGGATCGACGCGGTAAGCCACGTCGCAATGGGACGCGACCGCCGAACCTACCGCTTCCTCAAGGACACGCGCGTCGGCCGTGTGGTGCTGGCTGAATCGACCGAGATGAAAGCCGTCGCCGACGCTGTCACGCGCTACGTGGCCGAACGCGTCGTCGAGCGGCAGCGCATGATGGAGGGCGGCATGGAAAGCGCCGTTCCCGGCCTGCATCGACACGTGGTGCAGGAAGCGGAGCCGCCTATCCGATCCGAAACGGGCCGCAACGGCTGGACAACCTTCTTCGCCGGCCTTGGCCTGATCGCCGCCGGCGCCCTTGTCGGCCTGGCGGTTTCGCTGGCGTTGTTCTGGGACCGCATCATGCAGATGAAGATCAGCTTCTGACGAGTTGGCGCCCGTCTGCCGGCACGTCGAGGTCCATGGTCTGGAGGTCCGAAGGCGGCATGGCCGGTCCGGTCAGGCCGCGCCTGGTCAGGCGCAGGCGCCAGTTGCCCCTTTCACCATCGATTTCGAACATGTTGTACTGCGCCGCCGGATGGTTGCCACCCGGCGCCTGGCCGGCGGCGGCAACACCGACCACCGGCACCTTGGCGCCGCGTGCGCCGATGGTGAACAAGGACGGCAGGTGCGAGTGGCCGTGCAGGACGAGTTCCGCGCCATGCCGGCGAACGACCTTGTGAAAACGGGCAATGCCGAACAGACGCTTGTGCTGCGGGACCGCGCCGCGCACCGGCGGGTGGTGGATCATGATGATCCGGAAGAGCCCCCGTTTCGCGGTATCATCGAGGACCTTGCCGAGCCGTTCGGCCTGCCCTTCCATGAAGAAGCCGTTGGCCATGAAGGGTGCGGTGGCGCGCGCCGTGGTGACGCCGATCAGCGCGACATTGCCACGCACGCGCAGATACGGAAAGGAATCGCGGTCGACCGGACTGTTGACGCCGTCGCCCGTCATCCAGGGAGCCCATGCCCGGCAGACCTTGTCGAAGGCGCCCGGCACATAGGCGTCGTGGTTGCCGGGAACCACGGAAACGTCGTGCGGCGATCCGAGCGTCTCCAGCCAGTGCTTGGCCATCTCGATCTCGCCGTCGAGCGCCAGGTTGACGAGGTCTCCGGTGACGGCGAGATGGTCCGGCGCGCTCGCCTTGATGTCGGCGACGATCGTGTCGATGACAGCGTCATGCATATGGCGGCGTCGGTTGCGCTGCCAGTTGACATAGCCCAGCACGCGCTTGGACGCGAGGTCGCGATAGGTTACATCGGGCAGCGGTCCCAGATGAGCATCGGAAATATGCGCGAGCCTGAACATGGCCCCTTCTTAAGCGACGCCGGCGAGGCTTTCCACTCACCCTTTGCTGTTCGCCTTAGGATGGTAGCATGAACGTCCGCGCCGATCCGGAAGAGGCCTTCCGCCAGACCGGCTGGCCTGGGCTGCGCGCGAGGCTTTTCCACTTCTATTTCCTGCTGCGCCGCCCGATGACTCTCGGCGTGCGCGGCCTGGTCCATGACCGCGCATCCAATTCAGTCTTCCTTATCCGACACACCTATGTGCCGGGCTGGCAATTGCCCGGCGGAGGCGTCGAGCCCGGCGAGACGCTTGAGGATGCGCTGGCGCGCGAGCTTGCCGAAGAAGGCAACATCGCGCTGACCGCGCCGCCGGTGCTGAAGTCGATGCATTTCAATCGCCGCTCCAGCAAGCGCGACCATGTCGGCCTTTATCTGATCGAAGCCTTCAGCCAGACGGCTCCGAAACGGCCCGACCATGAGATCGCCGAAGCGGGCTTCTTCCCGCTCGATCATTTGCCGGAGGGCACGACCCCGGCGACATTGCGGCGGATAGCGGAGGTTTTCGGCGGTGAGCGCATCTCACCATATTGGTAGTCACGCCGCCTTCCTGAACCTACCCCGGTCATGCGGAGCCGCATAATCGAGCTCTGGCCCCACCGGAACGATCCCCGTCGGATTGATCGATCTGTGGCTGCCGTAATAATGCGACTTGATGTGGTGCAGGTTGACCGTGCCGGAGACGCCGGGCACCTGATAGAGATCGCGCAGATAATTCGACAGGTTCGGATAGTCGGCGATGCGGCGCAAGTTGCATTTGAAGTGGCCGACATAGACCGGATCGAAACGAACCAGCGTCGTGAACAGCCGCCAATCGGCCTCGGTGATGTGTTCGCCGGCCAGGTAGCGCTGTCGCGACAGCCTCTCCTCGATCATGTCGAGAGCCTGGAACAATTCACCGAAAGCTTCCTCGTAGGCTTTCTGCGTGGTGGCGAAACCGGCGCGATAAACGCCGTTGTTGATTGCCGGGTAGACCTGCGCATTGATCCTGTCGATCTCCGCGCGCAGCGCCGCCGGATAGAAGTCGAGACCCGCATCGCCCCATTCGTCGAAGGCGGAATTGAGCATACGGATGATCTCGGAGGACTCGTTGTTGACGATGGTCTGTTCCCGCTTGTCCCACAGCACCGGCACCGTCACGCGGCCTGAATAGGCCGGATCGGCTTTGGCGTAGATCTGGTGCAGGAAATCGAGGCCGTAGAGCGTGTCCCCGGTGGCGCCGTCCTCGGCTTTGAACGTCCAGCCGTTTTCGCCCATGAAGTGGTGCACCACCGATACGGAGATGATGCCGTCGAGCTTCTTCAGGGCACGGAAGATCAGGGTGCGGTGTGCCCAGGGGCAGGCAAGCGAGACATAGAGGTGATAGCGGCCGGGTTCCGCCTTGAAGCCGCGCCTGCTGCCTTGCGCCGGACTACCGTCACGCGTGATCCAGTCGCGCCATTGCGACTCTCTCCGAATGAACCGTCCGCCGCTGTCGGTCTCGAACGGGCGGTCCTGCCATTTGCCTTCGATCAGCAATCCCATGCGGAAATCTCCCTGCGGTTCGCAATAATCTAGGCCGATAGCCGGGTTGGCGAAGCCCCTCGGCGCTGAACAGTTCGTCAAATGACGAACCAGTTCGTCAAATGACACAAAGAAAGACAAAAAGCGCCGATTGCAGCGGCACAAAATTGGTGCTAGCGGAGGCGCCCATGTTCGACTTTGCCTCGATCCGGTTCGACCGACGACGAAAGGGCGCCCGCGCTTAACAAGCGCTGACTGGCGAACGCTGCCGCTTGCAGCAAACCTTCCTCGCATACCGGAACGCAAAGACCATGAGCCTTGCCGACGTGAAATACCTGCCGGAAACCCCGGCGCATGATGCTGAAATCGAAGCCATCAACGACGAGGCCTTCGGCCCGGGCCGCTTCGTGCTTGCCGCCTACAAGATCCGCGAGTCGGGCGGGCATGACCGCTCGATGTCCTATGTCGCCGTCAAGGACGACACGGTGATCGCCTCGGTGCGCATGACGCGCGTGGCCGCGGGCGCGGGACGCGCCATGATGCTCGGCCCGCTTGCGGTGCGCCCCGCCTTCAAGAATCTCGGCATCGGCCGCAAGCTGGTCGCGATCGCGCTGGAGGCGGCCAGGAAGGCCGGCGCGCCTGCCGTCATCCTGGTCGGCGACGAGCCATATTATGGGCCGCTCGGCTTCAAGCGCTTCCCGCGCGGGCAGATAACCATGCCGCGCCCGGTCGATCTCGACCGGCTGCTGCATCACGAGATCAAGTCCGGAGCCGTCGCTCGCTTTGCCGGTGAAGTCTGCCACGCCAACACGGCAAGGGTTGCGGAATTTGCCCCGGCCCTGGCGCGGCCGGTTAGCAATGCGCAGTTGTCGATCGAGCCGGCCATTGCGGTTGCGCCTCCCCTGCGCGCCTCGTAGCATAATTCGAAACCCTGGGAGGCTTGCATGAACCCGAACGGCCAGATCGCGATCGTCACCGGCGGGGGATCCGGCCTGGGAGAGGCGACGGCGCGCGCGCTTGCCGCCAAGGGCGCCCGCGTCGCCATCCTCGATGTGGGCATCGAGCGCGCGGCGAAGGTCGCAGCCGACCTCGGCGGCATTGCCGTCCAATGCAATGTCTCTAGCGGCGACAGCGCCACGGCCGCGATCGCCGAAGTGACTGGAAAGCTCGGTGAACCGCGCATCCTGGTCAATTGCGCCGGCATAGCCATCGGCGTGAAGACGATCGGCAAGGACGGACCGCATCCGCTCGACCAGTACCGCAAGGTTATCGAGATCAACCTGATCGGCACGTTCAACATGATCCGCCTCGTTGCCGATCGCACGGCGAAGCTCGATCCGCTTGCCGGGGGCGAGCGCGGCGTCATCGTCAACACCGCCTCCGTTGCCGCCTATGACGGTCAGATCGGGCAGGCCGCCTATTCTGCTTCCAAGGGCGGCGTCGTTGGCATGACGCTGCCGGTGGCGCGCGATCTGGCGCGCTCCGGCATTCGCGTCTGCACCATCGCGCCCGGCATCTTCAAGACGCCGATGATGGCCGGCATGCCGCAGGAAGTGCAGGATTCGCTCGGCGCCGCGGTGCCCTTCCCGCCGCGGCTCGGCGAGCCGTCGGAATATGCGGCCCTTGCGCTGCACATCGTCGAGAACCAGATGCTCAACGGCGAAACCATCCGGCTCGACGGCGCCATCCGCATGGCGCCGAAATAAGCCGAGATGACTGGCTCGCCGACAGGCGCCGGTGCTTCCACCGAAAAGACCGGCCCGCTCGCCGGCTTAAAAGTCATCGAAATGGCCGGGCTCGGCCCGGTGCCGCTTGCCGCCCTGATGCTGGCCGAGATGGGCGCCGATGTGTTGCGCATCGAACGCGCCGATGCCGGCCAGCCGCTTCTGGA
The DNA here is from genome assembly GCF_004016445.2 of Mesorhizobium sp. M2E.F.Ca.ET.219.01.1.1. Lineage (GTDB taxonomy): Bacteria > Pseudomonadota > Alphaproteobacteria > Rhizobiales > Rhizobiaceae > Mesorhizobium. Next base: position 711,132 of record NZ_SADT02000001.1, on the reverse strand, counting down.
CCTACCGGAAGAATACGACCTCGACCGCCACGGCCGTTCCATCCTCAAGCTCGACCTCAAACATCCGGCGGGCCCAGAGCTCTTGCTGCGGCTCGCGGCATGGGCAGACTTGCTTGTCGAAGGCTTCCGCCCCGGTGTGATGGAGCGCCTCGGCCTCGGGCCCGATGTGCTGCTTCAACGCAATCCGGCGCTGATCTATGGCCGCCTGACCGGGTTCGGCCAAGACGGACCGCTGTCCGGGCGAGCGGGGCACGACATCACCTATCTCGCTTATGCGGGCCTGCTGCATGCTATCGGCAGGAAGGACGCGCCGCCCGTGCCGCCGCTCAATCTCATCGCGGATCAAGGTGGCGGCGCCATGATGCTTATTGCCGGCGTGCTCGCCGCCCTTTTCCAGCGTTCGCTGACCGGAAAGGGCCAGGTGGTCGATGCCTCGATGATCGAGGGGGCCTCGATGCTCGCGGCGCCGATTCACGCTTACATGGCGGCGGGTCTGTGGAGCGACAGGCGCGGCGAGAACCTGCTCGATTCCGGCGCGCCATTTTACGACACCTATGAGACGGCGGACGCAAGGCACATTGCCGTTGGCTGCCTCGAACCGCGCTTCTTCGGCGAATTCGCCAGGCTGCTGCCGCTCGCCGGGCATTTTGTCGGCAGCCAATATGACAAGTCATCGTGGCCCGCGATGCGCGTCGCGATTGCCGCCCGGGTCAGGGAGAAAACGCGCGACGAATGGGTCGAGCTTTTCGCCAGGTCCGATGCCTGTGTCGCGCCCGTGCTGTCGCTGGTCGAAGCCAGGAACCACCCGCACAATCGCGCCAGGCAAAGCTTTGTGACGTCTGGCGGGCTCGAGCGCCCAGCGCCGGCGCCGCGTTTCTCGCATGCCCCGGCAGCGGCTGTGGCAGCACCGGCCGCCGCCGATCGCGAAAGCGCAAGCATATTGGCCCGTTTTGGCTTCAGCCAGGAGGAAATCGCAGCCCTTGCAAAGGCGGGTGTAATCGGCCGATAACCGGAGAATAGAAATCAACTTATCTCGGGTGAGCTTATGACCGAACCGAAAAAAGATGTCATTCGCCAGACCGACGCCGAAGCGATCAGGTTGGCGAAAACCTTGATCCGCGCAGCGCGTTTCGGCGCGCTCGCGGTTATCGAGCCCGGCACCGGCGCGCCGCTGGCAAGCAGGGTCGGCGTCGCCACCGACATCGACGGCGCGCCGCTTATCCTGATCTCGATGCTGTCCGCGCACACCGGCGCGCTCGTCGCCGATCCGCGCTGCTCGCTGCTGCTCGGCGAGCCCGGCAAGGGCGATCCGCTGGCGTATCCGCGCATCAGCCTGTCATGCCGGGCCGTGCGGCTGGAGCGGGGATCGGCCGACCAGGTCCGAGCCGAACGCCGCTACCTCAATCGCAATCCGAAGGCCAAGCTTTATGCCGGACTCGGCGATTTCTCGTTCTTCCGGCTCGAGCCTGGACGCGCCAGCCTGAATGGCGGCTTCGGCAAGGCCTATCTTCTCGAGCGCGACGATTTCATCACCGGCGGCGCCCTTGTCGAGGAACTGGCCGGCAGCGAGCAGGCAGCACTCGATCACATGAATGCCGACCATCGCGACGCGATTGCCCTCTATGCCCGTCACTTCGGCGGCGCCTCGGGCGACGGCTGGATCGTCACCGGCTTCGATGCCGACGGCATGGATCTCGCCGCCCCGGACGCAACCTGGAGGATCTTCTTTCCCCAGCCTTTGCAAGCGGCGCGCGAATTGCGTTCGGTGCTCGTCGAGATGGCGAAGGCGGGACGCGCGGCAGAGCAAGACGTTAGTTGATCGCACGCCGGCGAAAGCAACGCTTGATAGTTAAACGAAATGATCTACCTTTGTTATGGCGCTGATTCAGCAGCGCCTGTCGACATCTGAACATTGTGGAATCAGGCGCCATTGCCCCCTGGCGCCAGGATGAGCCAGGACCCTTGGGGGATCTATGATCTCAAACAAACTAATCGCCAATGCGGAATCGGCCGCCGCGTTTCTCACTCTCATGGGCAACGAAAAGCGTTTGCTGATCGTGGCCTATCTGATCGATGGCGAAATGTCGGTCGGCGCCATCGCCGAAAAGGTGCAACTCAGCCAGTCCGCGCTGTCGCAGCATCTCGCCAAGCTGAGGGCGCTCAATCTTGTCGAGACGCGGCGCGACCGCCAGATGATCTACTACTCCTGCAAATCCGAAGCGGTGCGCGAATTGCTGCGTATGCTGGAAGGTATTTTCGGCGACGGCGATCTCTCCCAGATGGCCTATCGGTTGCGCCGCGCCGGGGCTTGACCCGCGGCTCCAGTCGCTCATTACCTCGCTGACCAATCTTCGGCGAGGCCTGTATGAACCTCATCCCCATCGACGACCCTCGGGACCCGCGCGTCTCCGCCTATCTCGACATCCGCGAGCGCGATCTCATCGGCAGGCGTGGCCGTTTCATCGCCGAGGGCAAGGTGGTGCTGGACCTCTTGCTGTCGACAGGGCGCTTCCCCGCGGAGTCTGCCCTCATCCTCGAAAACAGGCTGGCCGGTGTGCAGGAAATCCTGCGCAAGGCGCCTTCGGATTTCCCGGTCTATGTCGCAGCCGGCGAGGTCATGGACCGGATAGCCGGCTTCCACATGCATCGCGGCATCCTGGCGATCGGCATGCGCGGCGATCCAGCGCCCGCCGAGCTTCTGTTGGAAGGCCTGCCTCGGCACGCCTTAGCCGTCGTCCTGGTCGGCATATCCAATCACGACAATATGGGGGCGATCTTCCGCAATGCCGCGGCCTTCGGCGCGGACGCGGTGCTGCTCGACCGGACCTGCTGCGATCCGCTTTACCGCAAGGCAATCCGCGTTTCCGTCGGCGCGGCGCTGAAGGTTCCCTTCGCGTCCTTCGACGATACGGCGGCCTTCACCGCCATGCTCGACCGGCTTGGCTTCAGCCAGTTCGCGCTCTCGCCGCGCGGCACCACCGACATCCGGGTCGCGCAGCATTCCGCCAGACTGGCACTCTATCTCGGCACTGAAGGCGAAGGCCTGCCGCCGGATTTGCTTACCCGCCTGCACACGGTAAGGATTGCCATGGCAGAAGGGTTCGACAGCCTAAACGTCGCGGCGGCTTCGGCGATCGCCCTGCATCACTTTTCCGCCCGATAGCAGTCCACGGAACGATCCCTGGGGGACGCCCCGCGATCGTCTCCTCAGTTGGACGAGCCGGCCTTCTGCAAAGCCCTCACGCGGTCGGCAAGGCTGATGCCGATCCCATTTTGCTGCCCGTCACTCGCCAGGGCCTTGGCGATAGGGGAGTCCGGCCCGTCGAGTTTCATCGTCAGATTGACGACCTCGGCCGCCAGTTCGTTCATCTGCTCGCGAAGGCCGGCGCCGGAGCGTGGATCTCCCGTCGATTCGGGTTTCGCCGCTCCAGAGTCGGCAAGGTCGGTTTTCAGCCGCTTGTTCTCGCGCGCCAGTGCCGTCAGCCTCGCCTCCAGTCGTTCGCGGTCGCCCTCCAACCTGGCGATTGCCTTGTCGACATCGTCGCTTTTCGTATCGGCGCCCGCAGAAAGCCGCGCCACGCCGTTTACGGCGGCGGTCTCCTTTGACCGTTCGCGCATTCGAGCGAGCTCCTTCTCGCGCCGGTCCAGCTTCTCCTCACGGTCGGCAAGCGTGGCGAGCAGGCGCCCCACCTTCTTCTCGAGCTCGGCCGTCTTCCTCTTCTCCGCCTTCAATGCTTCGCGCGCAGCCTTGCTTTCCGAGACGATCTCCTGGTTGCGCTTGTCCGCCTCCTTGCGCTGGCCTTTGAGCAACGCAATGTCGCTGGCGAGCTTTTCCAGCTCGGTTTCGCGCGCAACCAGCTCGATCTGGCGGTTCGAGGACGAGAAGCTGGCGTCATCATACATCTGCTCGAGCTTCTGCAGCTCCAACGCACGCTTCTCCAACGCCCGCTCGGTCTGTGCGAGCTTTTCCGACAGGCGGTGAATATCCTCCTCGCGCTGCCTGAGCTCCGCATTCTTGGCCTGCAGATCGGAGAGCGCCTGGTTCTTGTCCTTCTTTTCGACCGCGAGCCCTTTCAAGGCCTCGTGCCCGCGAGCGATCTCCACCACCTGCTCGGCCACCTTCTCCCGCAAGGTCTTGACGGTTATCTCCAGGCGGCGCGTCATCATTGCATACTCCGCCCGGACCCGGTCCTTGTCCGCCTGGATCTCGGCAGGCGTCAGCGGCAGCGACGCCTCCAGGCGCCTGCGCGTCAGCACGACGGCCCGCCGCCAGACCGCCGGCGCGATCAGCGACACCAGAAAAGCGGCGCAAAGGAAACCGAGTGCGAAGAACAGGACCGACTGGACCAAGGCGAGCTATCCACTTTACGGAGCGGCAATCGCTGGATTGTGCCACCTGGCATGGCGGAAATTCAACGCCGCGGCAAGACCTTGCCGCGGCGTGGTGAGCACGGTCCGAGCGATTGTAATGGGCAGAACCCGATCAGAAGGGGTTCCAGGTCGGCCTTTCGGTGAGCTTCAGATAGCCGAGATTGACGCCGAGGCGAGCGCCGACGCCGGTGCGGATCGGCACGATCAGCACGCGGTTGCTCTGCAGCACGTTGAAGCCCACGCCGGCTATGACATAAGCGGACCCGGCCACGCCGCCGAAGCGGTTGTAGAGGCTGCTGATGTCGTCGAGGTTATAGACCAGCATCATCACCCGAGAGCCCTCGCCGCCGAAGTCCCAGCCGAGCGACGGCCCTTGCCAGAACACCTTATGGTCGCCGGCGTTCTTGGTGTAGAGCGTCCCCTCGCCATAGGTCAGGCCGCCGATGAGGGCCCCGGATCCCTCCTCGCCCAGCAGGTAGCCGTTCGGCAGGCCGTAGGACGCGAATATCTTCTCGACGACGGTGGCCAGGCCACCGGATGTCTCGCCGAAGAATTTATGACCGGAATCGATGATTTCCTGCGCTGTGTACTGTTGGGCCCGCGATGCCGCGGTCGAAAGGACCAAAGCCCCCAGGAGTGTGATGGTCATGGTGAGGACACGGACGAATGTCCGGTCGTAGTATCGGGAAAACATGCTTCCAATCTCCGTCAGGGAGCACTTTCGCCGACGCCTCGCACCCCTGCGGCTCTTGGCGGCCGTTCAGGGTGGCTATCACAGGCAAACTATGCCGTAATCCTTTTTCAACCATTAAGCTCCCACACGAAGATGGCGGTTCGAAGGCTGAGCTTTAGCGGCGACCACCGGTTTTCCCCTTGTGAACGCACCATTTTCGCGCTCGGCAATTGTGGATTTGTTGCTGCGCGCTCAGGCGCTGTGTATTCAGAAAGCGTTGGGGAGGCACGTGATTCGTGTGGGCGGGCGCGAAAACGGTCGCTCGGCCATGAACCAGTGACTTAAGCAGGGATTTCACCGATGGCCGAGCTCTTCACCCTTTCCGCGCCCGATCTGGCGGCGCTGCTTTGCAGCCGCGTCTGCCACGACATCATTTCGCCAGTCGGCGCAATCAACAACGGCCTCGAACTGCTCGACGAAGGCGGCGCCGACGAAGACGCCATGAAGCTCATTCGCCAGAGCGCCAAGAACGCCTCGGCGCGGCTGCAGTTTGCCCGCATCGCCTTCGGCGCCGCGGGTTCCGCCGGCATGATGATCGACACCGGTGATGCCGAGGCCGTGGCCATCGCCTTCTTGAAGAACGAAAAACCGGAACTGGTATGGAACGGCTCGCGCGCGCTGCTGCCCAAGAACAAGGTCAAGCTGCTGCTCAACCTCATTCTTGTCGCCCATGCGGCGATCCCGCGCGGCGGCAAGCTGGTGATCACGCTGGAAAATCTCGAAACCGAACCGCGCTTTTCGCTGTCGGCCAGTGGTCCGATGCTGCGCGTGCCGCCGAAATTCCTCGAACTGCATTCCGGCCATAAGCCCGAGGAGCCGATCGACGCACATTCGGTCCAGCCTTACTACACGCTGCTTCTGGCGCGCGAGGCCAACATGACGATCTCGATCCACGCGACCGCCGACGAGATCGTGCTCAGAGCCGAATAATATCAAGAAACGCTGCAGTATCGCTCATCCATGATACTTGCGCCCGCAGTGCAGGCGCAGCAATGTTTTGCATCCGTTGCGACAGCCGCGCCACGGTTCGGGATGGCATGAAACGCCTCTTTGGAAAAACTTTACCTAACGGCTTTTCGGCTTCTTTACCAGATTGGCCTATAGTGCTGCCCTGTTACCCGGAGGCTGCCGGTTCGGCAGATGGCAAAGAGGATCCGGACATGAAGCGCTGCCTGTTCGTCGACGATTCGAGCGTCATCAGGAAGGTCGCAAAACGTATTCTTGGCGGCTCGGACATGATTGTCGTCGAGGCGTCGACCGGGGTCGAGGCTACCGAAATCTGCGCCGACGACATGCCGGATGTCATCGTCATCGACGGCGGGCTGGCCGACGTACAGGCCGTGGACCTCATTCGCCGCATCCGCGCCATCGAAGCTCCCATCAAGCCGCAGATCCTGGTCTCGCTGATCGAGGTCGATGCCGCGGCGATCATGCGCGCCAAGCGAGCCGGCGCTCAGGGCTATCTGCTGAAGCCCTTCAACCGTGCGCAACTGCTCGAAAGCTTCCGTTTCCTGAAGATCGCCGCCTGATTCGCAGGGACCGGCTCCAAACAAAAACCCGGCCTGAGCCGGGTTTTTGTCTTAAGGCACTGTGATCGCTCAGGCGCTGACGCGGATATCTTCCGGTTCGCGCAGCACATAGCCGCGGCCCCACACCGTCTCGATGTAGTTCTGGCCGCCGGACGCCGCGTCCAGCTTCTTGCGCAGCTTGCAGATGAAGACGTCGATGATCTTCAGCTCCGGCTCGTCCATACCGCCATAGAGATGGTTGAGGAACATTTCCTTGGTGAGCGTGGTGCCCTTGCGCAGCGAGAGCAGCTCCAGCATCTGATATTCCTTGCCGGTCAGGTGCACGCGCTGACCGCCGACCTCGACCGTCTTGGCGTCGAGATTGACCACCAGGTCGCCCGTGGTGATGACCGACTGGGCGTGACCCTTGGAGCGGCGCACGATGGCATGGATGCGCGCCACCAGTTCGTCCTTGTGGAAGGGCTTGGTCATATAATCGTCGGCGCCGAAGCCGAGGCCGCGCACCTTGTCCTCGATGCCGGCCATGCCGGACAGGATCAGGATCGGCGTCTTGACCTTGGAGAGGCGCAGCGTGCGCAGGACTTCATAACCCGACATGTCGGGGAGATTGAGATCCAGAAGGATGATGTCATAATCGTAGAGCTTGCCGAGGTCGACACCTTCTTCGCCGAGATCGGTCGTATAGACGTTGAAGCTCTCCGATTTCAGCATCAATTCGATGCTCTGTGCGGTTGCACTGTCATCTTCAATCAGCAGAACACGCATTTCATTCCCCTTTTCTGCTGCCGGGCCGTGCCGCGACCCGTCCGGGACCCGGAGCAGTGATTGCCTGAACAGAAGGTGCCACCGACTGGTTAACAAATCCTAATTTCGTGTCGTCCACGATACCAGATTTTTTAACCCCTTTCTACACCCACTTGAATCTAATAATGAATCACAGACGCAAACCGTTAATGCACCACATCAAAAAGTCAGCCTAAGTGACTCCAGGGACTCGCTGGCCCGGGCTTTCGCCGAGAGCCGGAATTTTTACCCGGCCTTAAGTCCTCGCCCGTATGATTAACAATGCCCGTAAACGAATGGTTACCGCCGGCAAAAATCTTTAGGGCTTTGTTTCCTATAGCCCAGGGAAAGCCGGGGGAAACGGGCAGCGCTTGGGTCGTTCCGGGCGGACTGGACGGTATTGCAGGGTGTGCGTTTGCGGAGTATCGAGTCATGAAGTCACGTGAAAACCTCGTTCGGCTGAAGCAATTTCAGGTGAATGAGAAGCGGCGGCAGCTCTTGCAGCTGGACATGATGATCGCCGAGTTCGAACGCATGGCCGTCGAGCTGGAAGCGCAGATCATCGCCGAGGAGAAAAAAGCCGGCATCACCGACATCAACCATTTCGCCTATCCGACCTTCGCCAAAGCGGCCCGCCTTCGCCGTGACAACCTTAGAAATTCACAAAGCGACCTCGCCCAGCAGCGAAGCACCGCCGAATCATTACTCGGCGAAGCTGAAGCGGAGCTTTCCAAGGCGGAGATGCTGGAATCGCGCGACACCAAGATCCGCGACGCCGAAATAGGCGGCCGCAGCGCCATGATCGGCTGATCGCCGGCATGTTTGCAGTCCTTGCGGGAGACATGTGGAGCCGGAGGCATGCCGGCACGCGGCTTCAGCACCGCCAACCGGTCGAATCGGCCTCGCCGCCTGCTTCAGGACGCAGCGGCCATCTCATCATGATCAGCCGATGCCCGGCCGCGGGCTTCCTTGATTTCCGGCGTATGCTCTTCGGCCCAGGATCGGATTTGGCTGAGCAGCCCCGCTAGGTTCTGGCCAAGCTCCGTAAGCTCATACTCCACGCGCGGCGGAATGACGGGAAACACCTCACGCCGTACAAGACCGTCGCGTTCCAGCACGCGCAGAGTCTGCGTCAGCATTTTGGGCGTAATGCCTTCCATCTTGCGCGCCAGCTCGCCATTGCGCAGCCGGCCGCGCCGCAATGCGCAGACGGTAAGATAAACCCATTTGCTGGCCAACATCTCGAGCACGGTATGCGACGGGCAGGTGCGCCGGAACGCGTCGTAGCCGAGTGGGGAGCCGTCTTCACTATCCATGAGGTGCCTATATATAGAAAAGGTACATACTAGACAACAGAATATCACTATCCAAATGATAGCGGCGCACCAATCGAGCAGGAGGCTTCCATGCGTGCCGTTATCCAGAATGCCGTCGGCGGACCCGACGTCCTTTTCGTCGCCGAGCAGCCCGGCCCCTCGCCCAAACCCGGTGAAGTGCTCGTCCGCGTCAAGGCGGCGGGTATCAATCCAGTTGATGGCGCCGTGCGCGGCGGTTTCTACCCGCTGCTCGGCGAGCCGCCATTCACACTGGGCTGGGACATTTCAGGGACCGTCGCGGCGCTCGGCGCCGGCGTGCACGAGTTCAAAGTCGGCGACGACGTGTTCGGCATGCCCCACTTCCCCAAACAGGCCGGTGCCTATGCCGAGCTTGCAACGGCGCCGGTGGACGAGATTACCGCCAAACCTGCCGCCATCGACCATGCGCGCGCCGCCGCGCTGCCTTTGGCTGGGCTGACGGCTTGGCAAGGCCTCGTCCGCCATGGCGGCCTGCAGGCGGGGCAACGCGCGCTGATTCATGCCGGCGCCGGTGGCGTCGGCCATCTGGCGGTACAGATCGCCAAGGCGCGCGGCGCCTACGTCATCACCACCGCGAGCCCGGACAAAACGGATTTCGTCCGCGCGATCGGCGCCGACGAGGTGATCGACTACACCAGGGAAGATTTCACGAGGAAGGCCGGCAATGTCGATCTGGTGCTGGATCCGATCGGCGGCGACCATGCCGACCAATCGCTGGAAGTCTTGCGTGACGGCGGCGTTCTGGTCTCGCTGCTCAACGTTCACGATGCCACCCGGGCGAAGGCCAGCGCGCGCGGTATCCGCGTCGAGCGCATGTCCGTGGTGCCCGACCGCGATGGCCTGGTCGAACTTGCCAGGCTGGTGGATGCAGGCAAGCTCTCGCCCCATGTGGCGAAGACCTTCCCGCTCGAACAGGCGGGAGCAGCCCATGCCTTTCTGGCCACGCGGCCGATCGGCAAGATTGTGCTGACGGTCTGAGGTTTTACAGAAGCGAAAAGGGCGCGGAGCACCGCGCCCTTTTCGTTTTATATCTGTCCAGCCTAGTGCCGATATTGCTGGATGCGGGTTGTGCGCAGCCCGGCAAGGCCATATTCGTCGATCGATGCCTGCCAGGAGAGAAATTCTTCGGTGGTGAGCTTGTAGCGCTGGCAGGCTTCTTCAAGGCTAAGCAGGCCGCCGCGCACGGCTGCGACCACTTCCGCCTTGCGCCGGATAACCCAGCGCCGCGTGTTCGTCGGGGGCAGATCGGCGATCGTAAGAGGGCTGCCGTCGGGCCCAATAACATACTTGACTCTAGGTCTAACCAGATCGGTCATCGTACTCTCTACTAAAAACTCAAAGACCCAATCCCCGCCACAGTACCGCCACAGCTTTAAAAATTGCCTAAGCGAACCCTAATCACTAGGTAAGGATCGTGAACGCCCGGTTAGGATATCGTTTAGAATTTGAAACACCGGCCTCCGGACCCTGAAATTGCCGGTAATCTCGTCCCGCGCCGCAAGCTGGCGTAGACGGGGCGCTTGACCTATATTCCGGCCATTGGCATTTGAGCGCCGCACAGTGAAAGCACCATGAACAGCCTCGATCTCCCTCGCCGCCCCGAAGAAACCCGCGTCGTCGTCGCGATGTCGGGCGGTGTCGATTCCTCTGTGGTCGCGGGCATCCTGAAGCGCGAAGGCTATGACGTCGTCGGCGTGACGCTGCAGCTCTACGATCATGGCGCGGCCACACATCGCGCCGGCTCATGCTGCGCAGGCCAGGACATAGACGATGCCCGCCGCGTTTCCGAGACGCTTGGCATCCCGCATTATGTCCTCGACTATGAAGAGCGCTTCCGCAAGGCGGTCATCGATCCCTTTGCCGAGAGCTACGTCGCCGGCGAGACGCCGATCCCCTGCGTATCGTGCAATCAGACGGTGAAGTTCGCCGATCTGCTCGCGACCGCGCAGGACCTCGGCGCCGATGCCTTGGCCACCGGCCACTATATCCGCTCGCGCGCCAATGGCGTGCATCGCGCGCTCTACCGGCCGGTCGACGCCGACCGCGACCAGAGCTATTTCCTGTTCGCCACCACGCAGGCGCAGATCGATTACCTGCGCTTCCCGCTCGGCGGCCTGTCGAAGCCGCAGGTGCGCGCCATCGCCGAGGAGATGGGGCTGACCGTCGCCGCCAAGCAGGACAGCCAGGACATCTGCTTCGTGCCGCAGGGCAAATATTCCGACATCATCGCCAAGCTGAAGCCGGCCGCCGCCAATCCAGGTGACATCGTCCATATCGACGGCCGCGTGCTCGGCCGCCACGAAGGCATCCTGCGCTACACGATCGGCCAGCGCCGCGGCATCGGCATCGCCTCCGGCGAGCCGCTCTATGTCGTCCATCTGGATGCCGACCGGGCGCGCGTCATCGTCGGCCCGCGCGAGGCGCTGGAGACGCACAAGATCTATCTGCGCGCCATCAACTGGATGGGCGACGGGCCGCTATCGGATATTCCGGCCGGCGGTATAGAGCTCTTCGCAAAAGTCCGCTCGACCAGGCCGCCGCGTCCGGCCGTGCTGCATCATCGCAATGGGGTGACTTCGGTCGAGCTGGCCGACGGCGAGTCCGGCATCGCGCCCGGACAGGCCTGCGTGCTCTATTCCGATGACGGCAACGAGGCGCGGGTGTTCGGCGGCGGTTTCATCGAGCGTTCCGAGCGCGGCGCCGAGGCCGAGGCCATGCTGTCCAGGCTAGCCGCCAGACCGGCGCAGATTCCCGCCGAATAAAATCCCGGCTTTGGGTCAGCCGACTTTCAAGGCGACCCAACTTTGAGCCTTATTGCCGCTTCAGGACGGCTCAGGCGGGCGAGCCCATATGGATCACCGTACCTGCAGTCAGGATGCGCAGCACCCGGATCGCTTCCTCGCCGTCGGTGCGCGGCTCGGCGCGTGTCTCGATGCATTGCATGAAATGGGCAAGCTCGCGCGTCAGCGGCATGCCCTCGCCGACCGGCACGTAGGAAGGCTCGTTGGCCGTGAACGCCCATTGGCCGCTGTCCTGCCAGACCGCGTGGCGGTAAACGGCAAGCTTGCGCTCCCAGGGCTCGACGTCGTCGAACACCGCCATCGCCTTGGTGCCGACGACCGTTAGCCGCCGCTCGCGATAGGGATTGAGGCGCGAGGCGAAGAGATGGCTGCGCAGGCCGTTCGGGAAGCGCATATGCAAATGCGCGAAGTCGCTGAGATTGTCGAGCAGCGCCGCTCCCTCGCCCCTCACCTCGATCGGCTCGGTGCCGGTGATGGCCAGGATCATCGACAGGTCATGCGGCGCAAGGTCCCAGAGCGCGTCGTTCTCGGTGTGGAACTTGCCGAGGCCGAGCCGGTGCGAATGGATATAGCGCACGTCGCCGAGCTCGCCATTGTCGATCAGGCCCTTCAGCGTCTCGAAGGCTGGATGGAAGCGCAGCACATGGCCGACCATGAAAACGCGGCCATTGTCCTTTGCCGCCTTCACCGCGCGCTCGGCATCGGCGACGGTCAGCGCGATCGGCTTTTCCACCAGCACGTCCTTGCCGCTTTCGACGGCGCGCACCGCGGTATCGGCATGGTATTGCGGCGGCAGCGCCATGACGATGGCGTCGATGTCGTTGCGCTCGAACAGTTTGTCCGGCTCGATCGCCAGGCAATCCTGCTCGCTGGCGAAACCTTCGGCACGAGCGCGGTTGACGTCGGAAACGGCATAGAGCGCGCCAAGCGCCTTGAGGGTGCGGATATGGTTGCTGCCCCAGTATCCGCAACCGAGGACGGCGATGCGCGGCTTCATTCGTTCAAACTCTAGAATTTCATGGCCGAGACATAGCGACGTGCCCCGCCGAACTCAACCCCGGGACATGCCCTGAGTGGCTGTCCGGCAAAGCTTTTCTGGGACGAGAATATGCGGGCTGGATTATGCCGGCATGTCGGCCTCATCCAAGCTTGACAGGCTCACCCTCCCAACCTTATATCCGCGCGACCTTGGCGAACGCCTCGCGACGCCCGTCCATCCAGGACGGTTTTCCGGGCCATTTGCCACCCTGGCGGGGTAGCTCAGTTGGTTAGAGCACGGGAATCATAATCCTGGGGTCGGGGGTTCAAGTCCCTCTCCCGCTACCACTTCACACCCACTATCGTTTCCGACGGCCGCACCGAAACGGCCGCCTAATGAGGCGTGCCGCGCGGAAGGGAACGCTGCTCCGCCAATAAGGGCGGCAAGCTTGCCCTTGACCTCGATCTCGAAGCCTTCGCGTGCAGGTTTCGGGTGCAACGTAACGCTGTGAACAAGCTGCCGAAAATTTCGGATGAGCGGGCCACGATCATCTGGAGCAGTCGCGTGGTCGGCCAACGCGGTTGAAAGATCATCGACGGTTTTGACATACCGCTGCAAGGTGGCCGGGTGGAGAGCCACGGTTGATGGTGGCTCATCGAGACGATCGAATTGCCCCTCAATCAGAGAAAGCTGTGTCTTGAGTTCTGCGATCCGCTGCTTGGCATCCTCTTCAGCAATCACGCCCCTGATCACAAGGTCGATCGTGCGCTGAAGTTCGCCTTTTACCCGATCGCGCTTGCCTTCTAGCGCTGAGCGCATCGAGTTCGCCCGTGCCGCCAATTCTCGGCGCTCTTGGTTATATTTGCGGATGTATGCCTCGATCAGGTCCGGCGCTCTCAGCTGCTCGCGCATGCTATCGAGGACTGCCCTCTCGATCTCGGGCAGGTAAATAATGCGCCGATTGGAGCAGCTCCCGCTTTCACGAACGGCGGAGCACCTGACACGCGTTTTGCCCGTCTTGTCACGATCGTGAACCGACATGCCGGATGCGCAGATTCCGCAACGAAGTAGACCGGACAAGAGGTGCGCCGGGCGACGCTTGAAACTAGAGGATGCGTTCACCCGAGCCACTTTGAGTGCCTGTGCCTTTTGCCAAACGTCGTCGTCGACAATGCGAAGATGCGGAACCTCCTTCATCTGCCACTGGTCCTTCGGATTTGGCCTTGAGACGCGCTTGCCAGTATCGGGGTTCTTCACCATTCGGACCTTGTTCCAAATGATCCGACCAACGTAGAGTTCGTTAAAGAGCAGACCCACCCCTCGTTGGGCATTTCCGTTGATGGTGGAGCCGTTCCAGCGTGTCCCTCGCGGCGGCGCTATCCCATCGCGATTGAGGTCGCCAGCTAGGTCTCGTGGGGTTCGACCGGCAGAGTAGGCGTCAAAAATGCGCCGGACAACTTCCGCCTCCCGTTCGACGACTTCAAGTTCGCCAGGGCGACCCAAGATAGGTCGATAGCCATAGGCCCGGCCTCCGGCGTGACGTCCATCACGGACAACGCCAGCCATGCCCCTTCGCACCTTCTTGGCGCCATCCTCCCTCTGCATTTGGCCGACCAGCCCACGAATACCAATGAGGACAGCATCGGCGATGCCATCGTGAACAGCTTGGATTTCGATACCGAGAAAGGAGAGCCGTTTGTGAAGACCCGAGAGATCCGCCATATCGCGCGACAGACGGTCAAGCGCTTCCACGACTATGGTATCAAAGGTTTTTTGGCCTGCCGCCTTCATCAAGGTCAGGAGCCCGTCGCGACCCAATAGCGACGCTCCTGAGCGCGCCTTGTCCTCATAGACGGCAACGACGTTTAGACCGTTGCGAGCTGCATAAGCGCGGCAAAGAGCAATTTGGTCTTCGGTGGACTTTTCGTTTTGGAGCTCCGTCGAGAAACGAGCGTAGATAGCGGCTCGTATCATATCCTGGGAGCCTTCTGGGCATGACGTGAATCAATCGCGGCGCTTCGGTCAATCGAAGGGTCGATAGCACTGAGATGATCGCGCCTAGCATCAGCGACGGCGAGCGCTTCGACGAACTCAAGCATGGCTTTGCGAAGCTCTTCCGGCGCTACCGCAGCGGCGGTTTCGATGAGGGAAGAACCATTGCCTGTGTCTGGTGCCGGCTTCACGAAAGCTAGCATCGCGACGACCAGCGACGAGCAAAGAGACGCGTCCCATCAATCGTGCAATTGGCACGCCGCAGCGTAGAAATCGGACAGGGGTCAACTTAACGAGGCTAGATCGCGACGTGATTTCGCCGGTGCGTATGTCACGAAGCTCGTCGCAGGGCGTCGCCGAACTTTCCAACCTGCTCCGATTCGCATCATTCCTTACGACAGAGGTGCTCCGTGGCTGCGAGCCCGCGCCTACGGCGGCTGCTAGAAGGTCACAAGACAGGCGCATTCCGCTGGGAATCCTCCGAAAGCGCCGTCACGAGCTTGATGGCTTTGTTCCAATATCTCTCCACGTCAGCACGGGTAGCGGTGCGGTCCGGTCGATAGGCTGGCAGATCGCCCGCAAGTGCCTTGAGGTCGCGCAGTACGGACGCAATGTGCGGCCATGGGAAATCCGTCGGATCGCCGATGTCCCGGTCGGCGCCAACAATCATGTCCAGCTTCGCGATGATCCCAGCGAGCGACAGAGAAGCAACACTGGGGATAGCATCTTGAAACTTGAGTGCCTCGGTCATGGCAAACACCTCCGCCTCGCGAGCCACCGCATATTCGGCGCTCGCCTCCGACGCGGTCACCGACATCCGCCAAGACGCGGATTCGCCTGAGGTCAATACCGGAATTCCGGTATTGGCCATCATTCGTCCCTCCAAACGCTGCTGCACCCGACACAATAGCAACGAGGTATATCGAGCTTTTTGCCACTCGCTCCAGAGGCCTGAAGCCGGGTCAATAGCTTGCCGTTCGGGAACGTTCTGCTTATCCCCTTGCCGACCGATGACGAAAGGCAAAGTCGTGGTATTGTCGGAATCAGCCATGATCCGAGCTCCAGACAGCTTTGGCGTGGTCAGGCTAGGCATGGTGCGTCAACACTGCGTCTAGCCGCACCCCCGACAACAGGCCAAGGGTATCCACTGATACCTTTGGATCATAGCGCAATGATCTAAAGGGATCAAACAGAAATTGGTGACAGCAGCACAAATGCGCGCAGCCCGAGCCTTGATCGGCATATCACAATCGGCGCTTGCCAAGCGCGCTAGCGTTTCTATTCCTACTGTAAAACGCTGTGAGAGCGACAGCGAGCGCGTCGCGGCGGTATCTGCTGAAACCCAGGACAAAATCCGTGCCGTTCTTGAGGCAGAGGGTGTGGAATTCACGAACGGCAATCATCCCGGCGTCAGATTGCGGCGACCCTGACCGAGGACAAATCGAAGAGCGTTAGTGAGCTTGACATTTTCGGCCAGTGTGACGGTTCCCGGACGCATCACCGACGCGTTCGGAATGGAGCCGGAAGCACTCATTCGTAAATCGAAGAGCGGTCATTTAGATTAGGAGCGCGAGCGCGTCTCAAACCGCGCCGCACCGAGCGAGCGGCGGCTTTGCGCCTCATCTCGATCGTTGTACCTAACATTGCCGCCGACCTGAAGCGGACATAAGAGTAGCTGGCGGAATTGGAACACCTGCGCCAAGAGGCCATAGGTCGTTTTGCGCCAACCGAACCTACTTCGCCCACTCGTAACGTTGCTTCAAGTGGTTCATCTGAGAGAAGCTCAAGACCTTGCGGTATTGAAGTTGTCCGACAACGATGCCTGGATCGATGCCTTGACGAGCAGCAAACTCCACTACTTCGTCCTCGTCGTAGGTGAACCTTGTTATAAATCGCGTTAGCGCTAGAGCGGGAACGAGGAACTCAGATGCCCAGTCGTCTGCCTCCGCCTCCAGCTCCGCGGCAACATTCGAAAGTCCCTTCCCGTCAAGAAAAATCGACTTCCGACTATGGAGAAGCAAATGAGCGCACTCATGAAAGAACGTGAACCAGAAATGGTCGTTCGAGAGATGGCGCGCCGTCTGCTGAATCAACGCTCGGCGCGGGGACAACCAACGAGAGACGCCGCTCAAGGCTACCTTTGACAACGAGCGCTCAAGAACGAATACGACGCCGGCCGATGCACAGAGTCGCTTCACTTCAGGAAGAAAGACTTCGATTGATTCGGTTGTGAGTCCTCGGATCTCCTTGAGCGCTGCTAGAAAGGCAGTCCTGTCAAAGTCCGCCGCTTCAATCTGTTCGGCTCTCAGGTCACCGATACGAAGCCACGCCAGCAGCGATGCCTCTGCGCTTTCGAAGGAAGGGGAGTGCCGGTAGGCGACGGCGCTAAGTTCGTCGAAGCGTTCCTGGCACGCCTCCACGCTTCCGCAACCGAAGAACCGTAGCAGCTCACGCACCTGAGCAGCAGATTCTTTCTCCAGCGAAAGCAGGCCTCGCTTCGAAAGTTCGGCCAGTGGGAACTGCTTGGCCCAGTTGATGTGCTTTGCCAGACTTACTTCTTCCTTCGATCGAGCGAGGAATAGGCGATAGTTGGCCTCCATCCCCAACCAGATCGCGGCCGAAGTTTCCAGCACACGTTCGAGTTGAAGTGCTGTTTCGGGTTCGATCGGAGCCTTCCCGGAGATGATCTCCGCGATGAGTTTCGGCGAACGGCCACAACGACGGGCAAGTTCTCGAGCCGAAATATCGAGGCCGCTCAGTTGCTCTTCAATCAGTGACCCTGGCGGGGCAGCGTAGTTGGGCTGGTAGCCATACCTAATGTCAGACATGGCGACGCAACGAAGACGGGTGCTTCAAGGTTCAACTCCCAGGATGGTGATGCCAGTGACGTCCGCTGCTTCGAGCTTTCGACGGACTGTTGGAGTAGCTGGCTCAAAACGGAGACGATAGTTGTTGCGCAGATCGACGGTGAAAGATCGTCCGTCCACCTTGAGGCCGATGGGAGGCTTTCGGGGGACATGCGACAGCGCAGGGGCGCCGGCCAGCACCGCCATTCGCACCGCAATCGACTGAGCAACCTCCTTCCCGTACCGCTCGCCGAGGCGATCGATGCTGTTGAAGATGGTGCACAATCGGGCATCAGAGAATGAGATCTCCACAGTTGCGCCGCCCAAACCGCGCCGAATCGTTTCCTTTTAGGAAACACCAGCGAGCGGCAAACAACAAGTCTGCCGCCGGGTTTAATACCACCTTCCTGCCCTGACCCGCTCAATGAGGTGGGCGCGCATGCTGCATTGGCAGTCGTCGTGACGGTCCTCAGGGTAATGGGCGCCCTGTTGCGGTCCCCAGAGAACACTGAAGAAGAAGCGCGGCTCGACCCCGACATTGCCGGTCGTGAGGTAACGAACCAGCTCGGTGACCATCATGCTGGCGCTCATGGTCGCGACAAAAGGCACCGATGGCCGAAAGTCCGCCGCTACATCGCCACCGGCAAACTGCCGGGCTGCCTCGAACACCGAGCAAATCGGCTTGCCGATCTGGCCGATCAGCCAATTCCGCTTTTCGGGCTCGGCGTCTGCGACGTCCTGTCGAGACAGAGCTCGGCTCGCCTGCCGAAGTGCCGCGACCGAGAGGCCGGTGAGCCTCCGTTGCACATTCTCGGCCGGCTCCCCATGCTCCAATTCGAAGATGCAGCGAAGACAGGCGATCTCACCGCTCCATGGATGAGCGCTGACCTGGCACTCGAGCCTGGGCCCAATTGCGCCATCGATCACGAGGTCCGGCCACAGATCCTGGACCGCGTACCGGGCCTCGACATTGTCAAACCCGCTGAGGACGACCTTTGGCGCCCGCCAGTTCGCGTCCGCCTCGGCGTCTTCGATCCTCCCGACAACCGGCTCCACCCCTTTGCCCCAGATCGTCGCCAGGTAGGTGGCCTTCTCGTCGCGGGCCGCCGCAGCGGTCGGCGTCAGCCGCAGGCAGGTGCCCCAGTTCTCATCTCCGTACGTTTGGACGTCCAGGACCCGTCGCCGTCCCTTCAACGGCAACTGCGAGAGCAGATGAACGACACCGTTTCCAATGGCGCCAGCGCCGGCGACGAGAAGGTCTGTCTCCATCTCGGTCGGCAGGTGAGGGCCGGGATCATTGCTCAACCCGTAGTCCCAAAGCGAGAAACTGATACCATCGAGGAGCTGCCCGTGTTCGGGCTTCAGGCGCAGCAGCCGCTTGAAGACCTCGCCCGCTCCAAGCGAGGCCGCAGCAACCGCCCCAACTGGATTCCACTGGTTGCAGCGCTGCGAGATGGCCATGGAGCCAGAACTCACTCGAGCGAGCCACCCGTTGCTTGTGATGACCGTCAACGGCAACGCGGCTGACGCTTCGCCTCCGACCGACAGGATTGCCGCGTAGCCCTCTTCGGCCAGTGGCATGGTTGCGAATGCCGGCGCGCGCTCCCACGCCTGGCCCCGCGCGGTCTTGGCCAGACCTTCCGCGAGCTCATCGAAACCGCCGGGGATGGCCACCGTCAGGTCTGTAGTCATGCGCATCAGAAGCAGCACGGCCGACCGCATCATCTCGGCACCGTTGCGAGAGGCAAGAACTTCAGGCGTACCGGTCAGAAGAACGCGCTGATCGGTAAACCTATCGGGCGGCGCCGAAATCCCCGAAAGACCGCGGACGGTAGCATTGATACGACTGCGGTGAAGATCACCAATCATCGCATGACTCCCACCTGCTCGACGGAAACGCCTCCAGCTCCGGCGACCACACGACACATCCGTTCGATAGCGCCGAGGCGGCGCCAGGCGCCGCGGTCGAAAATATGCACTCCGCACTCCGCCAGCGTGGTGTTCGGGCGACGGGCAAAATCCGGAGCAACCACCGAGAGGTAGCCAGGCACGCGAATTCCGTAGCGCTTGTCCGCCTCCGACAAGTCCACCCAAGCGCTTGGGTGCGAGTGAATCTGCCCGACCAGATAGACACCTGCGCGAATGGCAAGCATCGTGACCTCGTTCAGCAGCTCGGGGGATATGGACAGGTGATCAGGGCGTTTGGTGATGCCCGGCCCCCGCAACGCCACGACATGTGTGACGGTCACGATGCCGGCAAACCGGCGGCCCAGCCAAAGCGCAACTCCCTCGCAACCACGGGCCCCGTCCGGTGCCATCTCGCTGATTGACGCGGTCATGGCGGCCTTGGGTAGTCGCCAAACAATAGGTGCCGTCATCATGGGCGATGCCTCCCGGTGAAATTGACGTCAAGTTCCTGCTTCAGGAGGCGCACGATCATCAGCAGCGCGTTACCCCGAATCTTCAAGCGGATAGCGCTGTCGGTTCGCCACTCCGGGTGCGTGTCGTAGCCCTCGCTGCACCAGTTCGCGCAGATGTCGTTGGGCGGGCGAAACCCTGGACCAGTCGGCCATGCGGTCGGCACGCCCAATCGGCCGGTCTCGGGTTCTACAAACCGCACCGACGGCGGAAGATCGCCGGGATAGTTCAGCCAGAACAGTCGCGCAGTGAATGTCTCGGTGGAATGGCCTTCTGGTGAAAGGGTGACCCAAACTTCCAGGTCACCCTTCCTTGCGAGGCTCCACCGATTCGAGTCTGCCGCCTTGACGGCTTCCTCGAAATCTTCGTCGAGCGCGAGTTTGGCGAGCTCGGACATTAGCCCTGGACGATCTGCTGGCTGAGCTGCAGCGACAGGGCGCCGGCGTTGCCGGCGATGGCGCCGAGCGTGACCGACATGTCCGTCAGGCGGTCCTTACCTTTGAACAGCGGGTAAGTAACCTGGTTTCCGTTCTCCTCGCCTTCCTTAAGCCCGAATGCAGCGAGCACGCGGTTCCAGAGCGACAAGAGCGTCTCCGTTGCGCTGGCATCGTGGTCGTGGAACGGCCGCCCAGCAGCCGGATAGACGACCGTAACGTTCAACGTGGTCTTGGCCATCAGAACCTCCTGGGTTGGCCTGTTGAGTCGCGTTAGCGACAAGCCCCGATAGCACAGGCCATCGGCCGCGCGCAATATGTGTTACGCATTGAGAAACATTTTTAGAAATTGTGAATGTGATGATCGCCGCCCAATGGGTGACATATTCTCTTTGATTGGGGCCTAGCAGTGGGGAGTTCGAAGCCGAAACCCTTCGGTGGCCTGCACCACGTCGGAGGTCGCTCGCCAGATCTTCAGCGAGTATTAGCTGTGTTCGGACAACCAAGGTCGCTACGAGCCAGCTCGGGTCTCCCTCGAGAACGCCGCGTGTTCATCTTGTCGATCAGCCGCTGACGCAGCGGACTGATTGTGCATCGAGAACAGGATAGGTCATGGTCGGGCTCCTTGATGAAGAAGCCCGTGATGCTCTGCCGCTGCCGAACCCGCTCAACGCGGGCGCAACGACCGGTTCTTGATCCCTACCTCAACCGCTCCCGACCTCACGAGCAGCGGGTTCGTTCATCGGTCCCTTATCGGCCACCGGATTTGACAAAGGTGAACCTATGCTGATGGCAGCTATGTACCCGCCGATCGATTGCCCTTAGTCGCTATTGTTCTGTCCGACCTGGCGCACCACAAAACTGGGTCAGCGATCCACCGATTGACATCGGATTCCCTCCATCCCGCCCCGTTGACGCTGATCTTGATCTGAGCCGGGAACGTGCCTTCGGCAATCTTGCGATAGAGGGTTGAGCGGGACAGACCGGTCCGCGCGAGAACGGTCCTAAGGCGAATGATACGATCCGGTTCAGGCATGGCTGCCTCGCCTTTCGCTGAGTACATTTGGCATCTGCTGGAACCAGACAGGACAACCCAAGCTGGCGTGCAATCGGATTCGGCATCTCCTCGACCTGGGGCGTTGGAACGGCGGCAAATCGGTGGGTTAGATGCCCATGCCACGCCCGATGCCAATGCCGTGGCTGAATGCGAGTTCCACACCCAGGCGCCGGCCGGATTCGACCTGGATGCCAAGCGCCTTCTTATGATTGGCAAGCAGCGATTCCAGTTGCGGATCGCGCTCGAGACTCTTGGCCATGTCGGACATGGCCGAGCGCGTTGACCTGTAACCGGACATATCGCCGGCCTCGTATTGGCGCTGGCTTGTCCTTTTCAGCTTTTGCCAGTCTTCCACGAAACGGTCGGCCCGGCGGCCTGGATCGGTGCGGATTTCTGTTTCAAGCTGGAGCGCGCGCACGATGCGGTTGACGCGACCGGCTCCGGCTTCGCGCGCCAGCTCGGGGTTCTTGACATAGGCCGCTTCGGCATCGCGCCAGCCATAGGGCCGAACCTCCTCGAAAGCGATGCGCGCATCTCTCAATTCGCGCATCTGTTCGGGGCTGCCCTGCCCTTCCGCGTTTCCAGTGCTGAGAATCGAGTTGAGCGCGCGCGCGTGGCGCACAAGCGCCTTCGTGCGAGCGTTGCGCAACGCCGCTTCCGGATCCACCGGCGCATCCGCCTCGCGCTGCGCTCCCCTGACCGAGGCATCTCTTACAGGCGCGGCATCGCCGTTTTGCACTCGACCGTCTTCCCTTCCCGGCTGATGTCCACGGTCTTGTCCGGGCTCGGCGTCTGCAGGCGAGCGCAACCCGTCGAGCAGCCCGTCGATCCTGTCGCGAAGCTTCTCTGGAACGATCCGGCGCACGATCTCGACCACACGCTCGCGGAAGGTGATGCCACGCCGTTCGGCATAGCTCTGCGCCGGATCGATCTGCCCGTAGTCGGACGCCATGTCCTTGGCGCGGTCGCGTGACAGCGTCCGGACGAGGCGTTCGCGAGTCGAAAAGTCATCGCTGCCGTAATGAAGGTCCATCCCGTCGCGATGACGCGACAGGGCAACGTAGCTGCCATGGGCATCCATGCCTGGCGTCGCCAGCACATGGGTGCGGTCGACCGTCATGCCTTGGGCCTTGTGGATGGTCACGGCATAGCCGTGGTCGATGTGGGAATAGTCTTTCAGGTCAAAGCGCACAGACCTGCCGTCGTCGGTTTGAACCGTCATGGTTTGCGCGCTGACCTCTTCGATCACACCGAGCGTGCCATTCTTGACACTGAGCGACCGCTCGTTGCGCAGGAACATGACCCGGTCGCCGTTTGCGAAGTTTCGTGCACCGCGCTCGACATCCACCTGAACATCGTCGCCGAGATGGCCGGCAGCGCGCATGCGCTCGCGCGCTGCAGTGTTAAGGGCGCGCACCTCGTCGTTTGTGTGGGTGAGAATGATCCGGCTTGCGTCTGGCTCTGCCTGCCTGTCGCGATCCCAACGCTCGACCAGATCGCTGCGCGCCTCGTCGCGCGAGCTAGCCTGATGCACCATGCCTTGTACGTCATAGGCGTCGATCGCAGCGTCGATCCTGCCGGTTGCCAGATCGCGTGTCGCGTCGCGCTGCCAGTCCTCGCGTTGCCGGCGCACCTGGCCGATCTCGACGCCGCCATGACGCTCATGGATGGAGCGGAACGCGGCGCCGGCTTCGATCGCCTGCAACTGCTGCGGATCGCCGACAAGCACGATCTTGGCGCCGACCTCCGCCGCATGGGAGAGCACGCGCTCCAACTGGCGCGTGCCGACCATGCCGGCCTCGTCGATCACCAGGACATCGCGCGCTGTGAGCAGATCGCGGCCCTGTCCCCAGCCATGTTCCACGCTGGCGATGGTGCGCGAAGCAATTCCTGATCCGCTTTCGAGATTCTCGGCCGCAATGCCGGAAAGTGCGGCGCCTTTAACCTCATAGCCTGCTGCTGCCCAAGCCTGACGCGCGACACCCAGCATTGCGCTCTTGCCCGTGCCGGCAAAACCGACAACGACACCAAGACCGCGGCCGTCCGTGATGTGCTCCAGCGCATCGCTCTGCTCGCCTGACAGAACGAGGCCACGCTGCCTGGCATGCGCCACAGCCGTCGCACGAACCGACTCACTCACCGCATGCTGTCCCTCTGCAGCCATGCGTTCCGCCGCACGATACAGGCACTGTTCTGTCTCGATCATTTGCCGCGTGGTGAAGCGATCTTCTCCGCGTCCATCCTTGCCGAGTTCGACAAGGTCGGGCGCTTTGCTGATGGCACGCATCACCGCGTTGAACTGCTCCAGTCCGTCGCTGTGCCGATGCGAGAACTTCGCGATGTCCTTTCGGGTAAAGGTCGATTGCTGATGGGTTATGGCATCCAGTGCCACGGATGGATCCGCGATGATGCGCGCGCCATTGTTACGCGCGATCTCTCGGTGCAGTTCGGCGCGATCGGCTTCGCTGTCGGCAGTGTCAAGGCCGCTGCCCTCAATGCGTTGAGCCGGCGCGCCAATCTGGGTTTGCGGCTCCAACGCAATGCCCTGCGCTTCCAGGCTGCGATGATCGATGCGGGCGTCGATATCGAGTTCAGCCAAGCGTTCATTGGCAAGCTCCGCCCATCGCTCGCGCCAGCGCTCGACCATCTGGGTAGCGTTCCAGTCGCGCACCTTCGCCCCAAAACCGTTCTCATCGACGGAGCGCATGGTGAGCATGACATGGGCATGAGGCTTAGGACTGCCATCCTCCGCTCTGTCCCAATGCACATTGAGATCCGCGACCATGCCTCGGCTGACAAACTCCGCCTGCACGAAGTCGCGCGCCAGCTCGATGCCCTGCGCCTGGCTGAGTTCACGCGGAAGGGCAAATTCCACCTCGCGGGCGAGCTGCGCATCCTTGCGAACCTCGAACGCTTCGACGGCGTTCCACAGCCGCTCGCGGTCGCTCCAGGCTTCGGGTGCGTCCTCCGGCAGCAAGATCTCGGAATGGACAACGCCGCGCTTGGCCGAGAAGTCATGGCTGCGTTCGATCCGCTCGTCACGCAGCCGCGAGGCCGAGCGGTAGGCGGCCGACGCCACAGCGCTGGAGCCAGCCTTGCGGCCAATGACCTTGACGTGAAGATGATAGATCGCCATCGCGACCAGATCATTTGCACGGCAAAGTGCACGTCGGCACGACGTATAAGCGCGCCCTCCCTCGAAAAATTCTCGGGATGGACCAGCCCGTCCCGGGCTGTCTCGGCAACCCTGAAGCCTTCCGGAAGGCCGTCCCTTATCATCACCGCATCGACAATCGATGGAGACAGCACATGCGCAAACCACGGGACTTCGACACCGAACTGAAAGCACTAGAAGACAAGGCGCGAGAGCTCAAAACGCGGAAGGTACAGCAGCTCGGTGAACTGGTGATCGCCACCGGCGCCGATCAACTCAGCACAGACGAACTGGCCGGCGCGTTGGTCGCAATTGCCGAAACGAAGGACACCGGAAAGCGTGAGGCATGGGCTAAGCGTGGGGTGATGTTTTTCGAAAGCGGATCTCGGCGAACTGCTCCGGCAACTCAGCGCAACCTGCGCGGCGCTCCAGCGCAACCGGGCAGCCCACAATCGCCGGCAGGCGGCTCGGGCTCGCAATGACATGCGCACCTGGCAAATCGAGCGTCGCAAGCGCACTCGACATCTAATTGAACTCGGTGGTCTCGTCGTCAAGGCAGGCATCGTCGAACTGATCAACGACGATCGCGCCATCATCTATGGAGCTATGCTTTGGGTCGCCGCGAAGCTCCAGAGCCATGAAGGTGAGCATGCGCGCAACATTTGGGCCGTGAGGGGGAAGCAGGCATTGGACGCGGAACTGCGCAAGAGCAAAGGGGAAGTCTAACCTAGCAATGTTTGGGGAGCGCTGGGCACCCTCTAAGCAGTCGTTTGGTCACACCCGGACAACAACAACCTCGTTCATCCAAGGCGACAAGATGGTGCGAAAGCGTCAACAGGACTGTAGCCAAGGCAGGAAATTCACACATCAGCAGGCCAGCAAAACTATGCCCGTTGGCTTTGGCCAGCGGGCTTTTTGTAGCCGCCGACCGTGCGAAGGCAGCCTCGCTTCGACCGGCTCTGGCCGCTGGCGTGGCGAGCTCTCTGGTCGATGCGAAAGACTTTGCGACAAGATGGGACCCCGTTGCGCCGAGGCCGGGGAAGCGCAGGCCGTACGAAATGCGCGAGAAAGCTGCTATAGCTTGGCGCTATTCAGCGTGACGAAACCGAATTGGAAATGGTGCAGCGGCACATCCAGCGAGGACGTGAGCACATCGCGCGCCAATATCAGATAATTCGAAGAGTGCAAGGCCAAGGGCTTCCCGACTGAGGAAGCCGAACAGAAGCTGGCGGGCCCGCCAGCTTCAAAATGAGACACTGCCGGCATTCATCAGGACTCGCGAAATTGGTCGTGCAGAGATATATATTTCGCCGCTGCGCGGGGAATGGTTTTCGCCCCCGCTCATGTGAGGGACCCATGGCGAAATCAACTCTGTCGGCAATGGATGCCGACATCATACGATCTGCCTTCCTGAAAGAACTTCGCGAGAGCAAAGCGCCAGAGAGTCAGTGGCGGGAAATCGCTCTGCAACTGATCCAGTTGTACACCGGGCAGAGGGAAGTTGATCCCGACACGCTGGAATGGATCGTTAGGAAGCCGTAACGGCCAAAGACAATTTTGGCGAACCCGGTGAAACATTAGGGTTTGTCGCAAGTTGGATGTTTCAACGCCGCGTTGAGGCGAAGGCTGTCGCGTCGACGGGAGTGAGGATGCTTGACCCCGACAAAGAGCCGGCCCCAGCAGAGCGGGCTCTTTCTGTGAAAGTACCCGAGCGAGACGTAACCAAGGTTATTGCACGGCGGGCGGCGAACTACTTCTTCGACCGGCGATCACACACGATGAGGTCGGGCTTCCGTTTTCCTCAAAAATTCAGTTTCGAAGGGCTGCCGTCGCGACATTGCCGGCCTAAGCGCTTCAAGACCATAGCGCCGAAGGCGGCAACCGCAATTACAGCATTTCCGTCCGCGACGAGCGCGGCCAGGTTGTCTACACCCTGACCCTGGCCTTGTGACGCTTTCCATCATTAGGTCACCCCAAAGCAGCAGACGGAGCGGCCGCTCGCGCTAGCGGATTGCCTGAGGCGGCGATTGGAACCTCTGTCGGTAAGCGCACGTTTCCTTCTAGGATTATTATCTTAAGGAGGTAGGTCCGATGAATATCAAGATGTTCACAATGGGCGCCCTTGCGCTCGCGATGATGAGTGGTGCAGCAATGGCTGGGTCCACGTCTGCGCTGGACGACCCAGCCAAGATGTCGCCGTTCTTCACCGACGCCGGGATGAAGACTCTAAGGTCGGAAGCCGATTTCAAAACGGCCTGGATGGCGATGAAACCGGACGAACGAACCGCGGTGCTGAAAGACTGCGGCGACGCCACGCTCAACAAGGCGCATGCTGACTTCTGCGCTATGGCCAAGAAGATGGGTGGCTAACTGTTCTCTCCGGCCGACCACGAAGGCGGACCCCTGGTGTCCGCCTTTTATACGAAGATCCGCGATTGTCAGTGGGCATTGGCTGATGGGGCGGTCTTGCCCTGAGTGGCCGCCGGCATGTCGCGGGTCGCGGCACCCGTCTGTGTGTCAGTGGCTGGGACAGTATGGTCTTCGCCCGACAGCGGACTGCCGCCGCCAGGCACGTCCTCGGCTGTAGGAGCCTTATTGTTTATGCCGTTCTGGAATGGTTGGCTGTCGGTCGTCAAACCGCCTGCCGCCGTGGCGGTAAAAAGGTGATCGGCTGCCGACGCGGGTCCGGCGAGCAGCGATACGGCCGCTATGAGGATAAATGTTCGCATCTGGGTTCTCCGATGATTGCCCGTCCGATGCGCGACCTAGTTCGTTCGGAAGGCCAACAGCGTCAAAGACGGGGCCGTCCCTTCCAGGTCTGAACGCCGTGCCTCGTCACCCGGTTCCCGCGCTACGCGGCAGCGCGTCGGGTGCGCTCCCCGAAAGAGAAGGTTCAAGAGTCACAACTAAGATCAGCGGAACCTAGTTTAATATGCGGCTCATGCTTATCGAAAGATGAACACGCGCGGCGCCAGTTTCCTCGACCGTGGGATGGCAGACCATCTGCCTGGAGCGGGGACGGATGACCCCGCCGCGATAAGCATCTGACCGACTAAGCGATGAAAGCTGCGGACCGGGAGGGCATTGAGATCTACGAGGAAGCCGGCAGCGACTTCGAGGTTATCGCGGCGGCAGTGCAGCGCCGCCGAGGCACCCTTGGCCGACGAAAAGCTCCATGATTCCTGACGGCCCGGTTCGCACGGGAAGCAGGCTCTCGGAAGGCCAGGCCAGCGAACTGGACCAAGTGCATCGGCACCGACTGGGATTCACTCTCTCCCGCGGCTTCAAAGGGCTTGAGAGCATGACGCTTGCCGATAAGCCTCGCTTATGCGATCCGCGAGATAAGCGTGACCAGGAGTTGACCGAGCGGACTGGCCAAGGGCCTTGTTCGTTGAATGTTAGCTGGCCGTGCTCTCTAGCAGTCTTGTAGCGACCGGCCTAGCGTCCTGACGTTCCGAATAGGCGCGATCAATGCCTTGCACCGTGATCGCGAATGTCCCGTTCTCTGTCCTGCCGATGAAACCCTTCGCCTTAAGGTACCAGAGGTGGAATTCTAGGTGCTCGCGAGGGCAGCCCGACAGGCGCTCGAGCTCTTCGTCGCCGATGCCCGGATTGTTGACGTCTTGCCGCCGCTTCGCACAGAGCAGTGCGAGCACTCTTGCCTGGACGATCGTGTCCTTCTCAACCACGCGGGGGTCGCTAGCTTCCTGAGCCGTCTCACGCTGGTGGCCCAAGTACTCTCCGTAGAGGATGTCGTATTGGGCGCGGGCGGCAGGATCTCTCAGCGTGTTGTGCGCCTCTACAAGGTCGCTAAAGCGCCGTTCATCGCCAGTTTCCCCGTTATCGGGATGGTATCGTTTGGCGAAGTAGCGGAAGATTCGCTCGATAGTTTCAGACGTCGCTCTCGGACTGATTTCCAACAGCTCGTAATAGTTGACAAAAGTCATCGTGGTGCTTCCCCAAGCCACCACCCCCAAGGATAAAATCGCGCAGGTTCATAGCACACGCAAGTTCGCGTACGCTGGATTCGACTGAATAGGTTAACCGGCGCCCGCTGAAACCCGCCCTGCGAGGCCCAAAACACCTGCCTCCAACCCGACGAGCTGCGGCACAGGAACCCTTTAGGCAGTGACGCTCGTCCGTAGCATGCCTATGTATGGAACATGTCGTTTCTGGCTTCTGCAAAACGATGGGCGCGCACCGTAAAGCGCGATGTCGTGGCGCTCTGGATTGCCGCGCGTGATCCGCGCGTACCGTGGTATGCGAAGGCTACCGCGGGGGCGGTTGCTGCCTATGCCCTTAGCCCCATCGACGTCATCCCGGACTTCATTCCGATCATTGGCTATCTTGACGATCTTGTCATCGTGCCGCTCGGTATAATGGCCGCTGTTCAAATGATCCCTGTGGCGTTGATGGAAGAGTTCCGGGAGAAGGCAGCCAGCCAAGCGAAGCCGGTCAGCAAAGCCGGTCTGGCATTTATGATATTGGTCTGGATCGTCTCGGCGGTCTCGTTGACGTGGATGTTCTGGCCGAGAGCGGCCTAGGCGGTGGCGATGCGTGTCATTTTCAGATGTGATCCCAGAAGCAGCGGACAAGCCAACAGCTCTAGCAACAATTGGGAAACAACCTCACACCTACCTATAGAGGGCTGTGCGCCAAGCACGATCCGGCCCAGATCGTTCACGGTGGCCTTGCGCCGCTTGTCCGCGACATTCAAGAGCGGTTTTGTACCTGATCATCCCCGCGTCATTGGCGGGGCTGTCTAGCCAGCAAAGACGTGGACGATGGCGAAGGCTATGCCGATCGCAAGGCCCGTAGCGAGGCTTTTCACCGACGCTGCAAGTTTCGCCATGCGTTGGACTTTCGGGAGGAGGGTGTTGATCACCAGACGCGCCAGGCGATCACGCACAAAACCGCGAAGCACATCCAAACCCCTATGCGGAGGTCGACAAGGAACTTGTCTCCGGCGCTTAGGATGGCGGCGATATCGTCGGTAGCCTTGTCCATTATGGTTGCGAGATCCTGCTCAAAGGCCTCGTGCCTTTCCCTCCAGTCTTCTCGCGTCATCCTGTCCTTGGCTTCCTTCCGAGTGCCATCTCTTGGATTCTGATCGGGAAGCAATCCTTTAGCATAAGGTACTTTAGTCATAGCTAAACTCTTGGTTTTTGTGACTATACTTATAAATCACATCACCAGTTTCTCACTTATAAATTTCATTTTGCCCGGCCTTGCTAATCACACAGCCATCACGCCGGTGTCCTAATAAACCAGGCGAACAGGCTCTTGAACGCTGCTCAGACTAAGGTCTCGATCCGTGATCGCCGAACGGGCGCTAATTCGCCTCTAAGGTCTGACCGGCGCAAATCGAGCGAAAAAATTATCCATTCGTTTATCGGGGGTGCTGAACGTGATGTCTGGGATATCTTAGGCGCGCTCGGCCATGGGCTCTTCAGGTCGGTTCTTCAGACATCATTCTTTCCGGCGCTTCTTTCGGCGCTTTTGCGAAGGCAAGGGCGGCAATGTCGCGACCATCGTCGCGTTCACCCTGCCGGTAGTCGTCGGCGGCGCGGGGCTGGGTGTCGAGACGTCGTACTGGTACTATTCGAGCCTGAAGCTGCAGGCGATCGCGGACGCGGCCGCCTATGCTGGCGCGCTCGAAAAGATCCAGGGGTCCGACACGGCCGCCATCACCGCGGCTGCCACGTCATCGGCGACCTCGAACGGGCTGGGCGGCGGCACCATCGTCGTCAACACGCCGCCCACCTCGGGACCGAACACGGCCAAGAAGGCGGTGGAGGTGATCCTCAACCAGAACCTCGACCGGTTGTTCACCGCCATCTTCACCCAGACAAAGGTGCCGGAACAGGCGAGGGCGGTGGCGCTGATCACCGACGCTTCAAAGGCCTGCGTGCTGGCGCTAAACCCCTCCGCCTCGCAGGCGGCGCTGTTTTCCGGCAGCACGAGCGTCAAGTTTACCGGCTGTTCGGTCATGTCGGATTCGATCGCCGGTGACTCAATCAAGGTGCAGGGCTCGGCAGGGTTGCAGACCGATTGCCTGATTACCGCCGGTGG
Source organism: Mesorhizobium sp. M2E.F.Ca.ET.219.01.1.1 (assembly GCF_004016445.2). Lineage (GTDB taxonomy): Bacteria > Pseudomonadota > Alphaproteobacteria > Rhizobiales > Rhizobiaceae > Mesorhizobium. Next base: position 680,608 of record NZ_SADT02000001.1, on the reverse strand, counting down.
CGTTGTGCTGAACAACGTGGTGACCATGGACCCTTCGGTCTGCAAAGCCCCGATAACCCAGGCCCTTCCGGCGTCCGATCCGTTCGGTAGCCTGCCGGCGCCTTCGGCCAGCGGCTCCTGCCAGAATGTCAACGGCGGCAAGTCGACGCAAACAATCCAGCCCGGAACTTATTGCAATGGTATGAACCTCAACGGCAATGTCACGCTTTCTCCCGGCGTCTATGTCGTCCAGGGCAATTTGAAGATCAACGCCGGTGCGGTGATCCAGGGCGACGGCGTAACCATCTACATGTCCGGCAGCAACACCGTCAGCATGAACGGCAATGCCACGGTGACGCTGAGCGCACCGACCTCGGGCACCTATTCCGGCGTGCTGTTTTACGGCGACAGGACGGGTATCGCGGCGCAAAGCACCTTCAACGGCACTGCGACCTCGCTGTTGACCGGCGCAATCTATTTTCCCAGGCAGCAGGTCAATTATCTCGGCAACTTCTCAGGCGTGAACGGCTGCACGCAGGTCGTCGCCGACACCATCCAGTGGTCGGGCAACTCGACCATCAACCAGGACTGCTCGAGCCTCGGCATGAAGACCATCCCGGCAGCGCAGTCGGTCGCAGTGGTCGAATAGCGGCCCTTGCCCATCTGCAAAACATCGTAAAGCGGGCGGTCTCCCAACAGTTGAGCCCGCGCAGGCGATGCCACCTCATGGGCGAGCATCGTCCAGGCCGGATCCACTGAGCCAAATTTGCCTGGAACATGTGCCGCTCTGGGTGGATGCGGTTGTTCAAAACGAGAGGTGATGCGACCAGCTGTCTCAAAAGCGTCCCCTGTTGCCTCCGAGCTACAGCCATGGGGTTTACGCTGCATTAGGAGAGAGTTGTGTGGGGTTACAGCCCGGGTTCGGCGGACCGCTCGGGAAAAGATGGGGCGCACGACGTTCTTGAAGAAAAAGCCCGTCTGCTTCGGCGGACGGGCTTTTTTCTTGCCTAAAATCTCGAATGGGATTTAGCTCGGAGTGCCGGGAAGATCCTCATGCCGATTTACCAAAGAGCCGAGGAAAGTGGCATTTTCAGTTCATCCGAAGTCGCGCTGCTCGGACGCGTGTTCGACAAACTGAAGGACGAACATCAATCCCCAGAGCGACGTGAAGCCCTCGCATCTCGTCTGCTGGCAAACTACCTGGCAGGGATCACGGATGAGGCTGAACTGTTGTCAGTATCTAAGTTGCCGCTTGGGCGCTAGATACCTGTTGCCGTCCTCACCTCGTTTTGGAGGGGGGAGCAATTGCGCCTGGAACTATGTCGGTGTTCTGCGCCACCTTGATCAGCCAGCCGGACTGTTCCTCCTTAACAATCAGAAGCAGGATGCCTTTCCGCGGTCCGGCTGGTGAGCCGTCCGGAGCGGATGCACCGGTCAGAGTCCAGGTATAGTGCACCGATGCAATGCCCGGAGATAGTTCGATGACCGACGAGACGACACCCTCTAACTGGCTGTCGCGGAACATAGTTTCATGAGTTGCACGGTGGGCCGCTTCGATCTCGCTGCGATTTCTCCACCACATGCCCACGACATTGACGAAATTGGCGTCCTCGCAGAACAAGGACGCGAAGTCATCCATATCGTGTCGATTCCAGGCGTCGGCAAAGGCGCGACCGACATCTGAGGGTCTGCTAACTTTCAGCCCCATGTGATGTGATCTCCATCGCATTCCTCGCGCCCGGTCTGAGGATAGCCGCATCGTCTAGCGTTGTCACGGAGGCGGCGGGAGGCAGAGTCTTCTTCGGTCTGCGCGGCTACCAATAGCGATGCCGTAATTCGCTTAGCGCAGCAGCGACCTTCACTCACGCGCGGCGACGAGCGACAATGGCTCCGAGCGTAATTTGGTTAGCCTCGAGCATTCTCACCATGTTGCGCGACTTGAGGCTTGCTGTCTGTCCCTGCAACAGATGCAGACCGAGCGGCGACGGGCCGCCAGCTGCCGATTGCGCCGCCAGCCTGTCCCGATGATGCCCTAGCGCAATCTCACGCCGATCTTCCTCGCGGATAATCTCAAAGCCCGCATTGTCGAGAAGATTGCGCATTTCTCCCGCGGTCACAAGAAAACTCGTCTCCTCCGTCTCGGCCCACGGTAGCGGAAACAACAGACCCTCCCGTGGTCCCTTCATCACGTCATAGATTGCAAGCATGCCCCCCGGTTTCAGCACGCGCGCGATTTCAGCATACAGGCGCGGTCGGTCGGCGATATTCATCGCAACGTGAAACGTTACCGCGGCATCAAATGTCGCTTCCGGCCAGGGCAGGGCGAGAGCGCTGCCGACATGGAGATCCACCTTATCGGCAAGTCCAGTCCGCTCGGTCAGCATCGTTCCAACCCGCACATATTCATCGGTCAGGTCGATCCCCGTTGCGCGGCATCCACATTCGGCCGCGAGATATCGGGCGACGCCACCCAAGCCGCAACCAACATCGAGGACGTGAGCATTTTTTGGCAGGCTCATCATTCCGATGACGTGTTGCGTCGCTGCTCGTCCACCCATGTGGAACTCGTCAACAGGAGCAAGATCGATCGGAGACAGCGTGTTCAGTTTGCCAGAAACCTTCAGTGCGTCGAGAATCAGTGTTCCAAGGCCCTCTACGGTGTAATGGTCAGCAACGGCAGTTTCATTGACCCCAGTCACCATTCCACACCTCTCAAGGTTTTGCTCATGGCCTGCTCACCGCCCACGCGGGCAATATGGCGTGATTAGCCCGAGAGTGTCACCATTGGCGTCATCGCACCAGTATTGGTGAGCTCCTAGCTACGTCCGGAAATCAGGCGAGCGGTTACGGGTAACCGGGCAGCTTGTCGACGCGGCTAGCGGCAACCACATTTGGGCGGAGCGCTACGACCGCCCCCCGCCTCCGATAATTTTTGTGGTGCAGGACGAGTTCACTCTCAGTGTGATCGCGGCAATCGAGCCGCAGTCTCTACGCTGCCGACTCTGACCAGCACCCGCTTCAGGAGCGGAGGCGGAACGTCTGCTTGCTGGGCAGGGAAGAACCATAGCGCATCTCATGGTCCGCTGCATCGACCTGACCCGATGTGAAGGTTCCGCGGTCCTCTCAATTGCATCGCCTGCAGTTGCGTCCTGGTTCAATCCCAGGTGCCTGTGGACGGTAAGCCCGCGTTCACGATGTGGCGGCATTCTGATTGAAGACAAATACAGTGCGCCTAATTTGGACCTGCGTCCTTTGAGACGCGCCCCGCGCCCAATATTGGCAACCGTCGCTTCAATAATCCAGATGCGTAGGTTGCTGGAATTTTCAAGGCGGGGATTTCGCGGGGCGAAGATCATGCAATGGCTTGAGCGCATGAATACGGGCATGTCCGCCAAAGAATTTCTGGTAGTGCCGCCCAAGGAATCCCGATACGAAAGCGCATCATATCGGGCGCAGATGGAGGCCGCTCTATCGGCTGCCATGCCGGATTATACGTTTATCGTGACGCTTGACCATCCCCGGCGGCAGGAAGACGAACACATCTTTGTTGAGCCGAACGGCGTAGTGCTCGATCTGGTCCCGTTTTTACAGCGCGTTGCCGAGGCACTGGCGCCGTTTATTGCCGACAAGGCACCGAGGCTGAACTAGCCGGTCCCGCGGACAAACGATGCCCGGCCTGCGGGGGAGTCGGGGGGACTTCGGGCGGACAGGCCGGGCCCTTACCCCGGTTGAAGTGCGGGGCAGACCCGCATTATGCGCCAGCGTTGATCTCTCGACATTAACAATTTTAGCTATCACTACTAAAGCCGGTCGTAGAGGCGGCGCATCGGGTGCTGACGCGGGTCTACGCCGCCAGGGCCACGGAAACGCGGCCCTGCCTCAGTTCGAGACCTGTCGCACGATGCTTAAGAGTTTGTGCGGGCCGTCGCTGCAGAAGCGAAGCAGAAATCGCCAGACTCACGGAGGCTCGACACTGTCCAGCCGCCCAGCCTGCCTTCATCCCCGCGAGGCCACATGACCTGCCCTCCCATTCGCGTTTGCTTCCGACTGCTGGAAAATCATCCGGGCGGACCGTCGCCACCACAAGGGACCAAAAGCCTTTCGACGACGCCATGCGAGCGCGTCGCCGGCGGCATGCGCCAGTTGGGGATGCGGGATTGATCCGGTCGCGACCGGCAAGGGCGGGCAAGGGCTCTGAAACCCAATGGCGTATTGAATTTGGCCCGGCTGCTATTTGGCCGGGTTGCTTCGCCTGACCGACCCGTTGAGCGACTGAGGTCCCAAAATGCCGCGCATAGGTCCAAGGTAGTTTGCTGGAAATTTATGGTTACCGTAACGTCAACACTGCGCATCCATTTCGGGTGTGCAGGGTGAAGGGGCATGTTCATGAGGTTCGTTATTTCTATTGGCGCAGCTATCGTACTGACAATGACTGGTGCTTCCGTTGCGAAAGAAAAGAAGGTGGCCCTAAAGCAGGGTGCGAGCCTGTGTTCCACAAGCGCAAACGGTTCGGTCACCCCGAAACTTGATTGCAAGTCGACAGGGACGGTTGTGCAAGGATCGGATGGGTCCCAAAATGCGCTGGGGCCGCGATTGGGCTACAGTTCCAGCCCGTGGTTCGTTTTATCCGGCTTCTGAATAGCTGACCGGTTACGCGACGTTTGTCGGTCCGGGCTCCTAATGTGGCCGGCGTTTTCTCCGCGAGATGGGGAACGTGAAGTTGGGATCCTGGTTCTCATGGAAGGGCCGAGGCCCCCAAGAGATATGACCCCTCGGTCTCAGGCCACCGACTGCTTTGGTCCCCAACCCGCCCGCAAAGCGATTCGAGGGGAAGCTCGATATTTCCTTAATCGTATAATATCGACGCGACGCCTGAGGTCCAGCGATGACCACGGGTGGCCCGGTAATCTCCATGTCGAACTGGGCCGCGATCGCTTTTATTTCGGCGAGATCGCGCGGAATCTTCAGTCCCTCCGCGGCGACCGCCGGAAAAAGCCTTCGAGCCCGCCGGGTGACAAGATGGTGATCCATCGCGCACGTTCGATGACTACGAACGTGTCCTTGATGCCCACACTCGCAAACTGCAACGCCCCGGCCTGGGTTCTTGCAAGCTTTCGACTCGGTGCGCCTCGGCCGGAATTGCGAGTGCTTTTGGCTAAGCGGATTTAGGTCGGTTTTCATCGACGGCTCCAAAGTGAGGTTCCGAGCCCTTCAGTGGGGTTAATGCCAGCTTTTTCGGTTCGAAACGAGGCGGAATGAGTTCCCACCAGCGGCGCGTGCTGGCACAATCCGTGGCAGGGCCAATGCTTTTTTCTGATTCGAAGGCCTCCCACACTCGGTAACCGACAGCTCGCACCCGCCCCCCAGCCCGGCCGTCGGTTGCCAGTTCTTTTGGGGCTCTGCATCCTTCGGCCGAGTGGCGACGATGCGCCGACTTGAGGCAAGCGAGGCGCCCCAGCATCGATTGTCAGCCGCTCATGCTCCAAAAAGGAATGCCAGACCACCTGCCGCGCGTCCCGCCGCGGCTGCGCGATATTTCAACGAGAACGTCGCTTTGATGGTCAGATTCAAGTTAAAGCGAAGCTTGATCAAACCTGCAGAATTGCAGTGCCCACCTTGGCGGGAACAATGGGCAAGCGCGGACCACGGTCGTTGAGTTTGAGTACGACTGTGGCTCGAACGTCAGGAACGGGCAAGGGTGCGAGGAGAGATGGCGCGTGACGGTAAAGAACCTTGCCGGTTACTTGCTGCCCGGTGAAATCAAGTCGGCCGAGGATCTCAAGCCCGGTGATCACGTGAATGTCGGTTTCCTTCGCGCCAGGCATTTGTTTCGGGCATGTTGTGCCATGGCGTCTCCGTTTGGCGCTCGCAGCCCACTTGAAATTACATTAGCGCTAATGTAATTTGCGATCATGACCCTACGCATTAAGCCAGGTTTGGGAGAATTGCTCCGCTTTGTCGGCGAACTGGTCGATCAGGGCGCCGAGGCGCAATACCGCGCCCTCAATCTCAACTATCGCGCAAGGTATACGCCGGTGCTACGCGCAGTCAGGGCTGGCGCGGAAAGCGTCACCGACATCACGGCCCGAACCCGTCTAACCCAAGGCGCAATCAGCCAGACCATAGGTCTGATGGTGGCCGACGGGATCGTTGCCAGGCATAGCCTCGAAGATGGCCGGAAAAGCGGCGTTCACCTCACTGGCCGCGGGGAGGAATTGTTGGAGACACTCGAACCGCTATGGCTTTGCACCTTCAAGGCCATCGACCAATTAGAAAAGGAAATCGGCCATCCACTGCTTCGCGTTCTGGAGGACGCCGCGCTCGCACTCGAGCGACAGGACTTCGCCGCTCGCCTGAGGGCCGCCGGTGTTAAACGCCACACAGAGGAGCCTGTCGATGGCGACTGAAACGAAAGTATCAAGGAACTGGTTCGATCAGGGCGGTCGCGATTATGCGCGCTTCAGGCCGGAATATCCCTCGGCAATTGCGCGGTTTCTTGCCGAGGCAGCGCCCACTCGCCGCCGAGCGGTGGATGCAGGCTGCGGCAATGGACAGCTTACGACCCAACTGGCTGACCATTTCGATGAGGTAATTGGGCTCGATCCCAGCGCCGACCAGATTGCAAACGTCACGATCCATCAGCGCGTCCGCTATATCTGCGCACCAGCTGAGAACATCCCCCTGCCCGATCGCAGCGCCGACGTCATAACTGCCGCGCAGGCGGCTCACTGGTTCGACCTGCCGCACTTCTATGAAGAGGTGCGTCGGATCAGTTGCGACAATGCGTTGATTGCATTGATCAGCTACGGCGTTCTGCAACTCGGCTCCCCTGAGCTCAACGAGCGGTTCAACCAATTCTACAGGCGGGAGATAGGGCCTTATTGGCCGCCGGAGCGCAAGCTCGTGGACACGGGCTATGCGACAATTCCGTTCCCGTTCTCCGAGCTTCCGCCTCCGCAATTGTTCATCGACCGCAGTTGGGAACTGCGCGATTTCCTCGGCTACATATCCACGTGGTCAGCGACGCGGCGCGTCATCGAAGCCGGCCGGGAAGATATCCTCGAAAGCTTCGTCACCGATCTGTCCCGACACTGGGGAGAAGGCGAGCAGCCCGTAATCTGGCCCGTCAACATGAGGCTAGGCCGCCTGTGAGCCACAGCGCTATCCGCTCTCCCCTGCGACCTGGACTACGCCACAGTGAACAGCTTGTCGTGGCGCCCCAACACACCGTTCCGGAAATCGATGGAGGATGGCCCGGCTTCCGTGACATGCCGGAGGTGCTCGCCACGGCCATAATGATCGGCTTTATCGAGCAGACCTGCATCGAAGCGTTGCGTCCATGCCTCGCGGCCGAAGAACGCACTGTAGGCACCCATGTCGATGTCAGCCACGTGGCGGCCACCGCCGTCGGCATGACCGTCACGGCCGACGTCGAGTTGAGTTCGGTCGAAGGAACAAAACTTCGCTTCCTGGTCCGATGCTCGGATGAGGCCGGTCTTATCAGCGAAGGGACGCACGAAAGATCAATCGTTGATTTCGATACATTCTGGAAGCGCGTGATGGAAAAGAAAAGAAACTGCAATGTTTGAGGCTTCTCCGAACGGAGGACCGACGTCGGCGAGGCCGAAATATCCGGCGTTGTCGGCGGCTCAGGTGCCTGCTCAGCGGGTTCCTGCTGTGGTCGAGGTAGCGTCCTTCAGCCACGGAACGTGGCCGCGCCCGCGATCGCTCCTTGCGATCAGCGCTCGGGCAGTCCCGCCAACTTCAAGCCTTCGGCCACCTGGTTTGCCCATTCCGGGGTGTTGTGAAAGACAGGCAACGACCGGAATCGCTCGATCGTGAAACTCGGCTGGGCGGCCGTGAGCTTTTGTGCGGCCCAGCGTGCCGTCTCCAGATCGCCGTTTATCGCCGACCAGGCGGCGAGGTATCGATAGGACGTGATGATGTCGGGATGGGCGATGCCCTGCTGTGCTTGGAGATTTTGTCGGATCTGGCAGCGAGACCATCGGACCGCAAACAGTACCTTCGGTACGATCCTGCTTGACTGGCAACCCTGCTGCAGCAAGCGCTTGCGAGATCGAATCGCTTCCCCAAATCACAACCGCGTTTATTGGCGGAGTACCGAATCTGCCGGCTGAGCCGTCGTTATCGGATCGGCATGCCGATGCACAATCTTCCAGACACCATCTTCTGGGCGAAAGACGGTCGTCACGCGCAACGCCAGAGGCGCGACATCGCTCCGGCCGCCGACCTTGGACCTGAGCCGTTCTACTTCGACGAGGTATGCCAGCTCAGGCGTCACACACTTCACTATGCAATCGAAGCCGGCAGCGTCGCCGTCCCTGTAATGCGATGCCGCTTTCTCCATCGTCTCAACGACCTGCTTCCATCCATGCGCGAAAGGGCCAAAGGGATTGCCCAGCGTTACATCGTCTCGTTCGGAGTAGAGCTTCTTCGCGGACGTGTGGTCTCCTCTCATGAACTCACGCAGAGCCAGGTGGTATTTTTCAACCGCTTGATCGAAGTCATTGGCGTCGAGTGACACATCATCCTCCCGTCGTTTTATTTCTGAGCCAGACTGGCGACTCTCCAGGTCAACGTTTTGTCTGTCCGCAGCGGTGAGGCATTTCGCTCACTGCGCCGCAGTGCAGGTTGGCTCGGTCAGTATAGCACGGCGCAGACAAAGTTCGCGTCAGCGTGTCGAGATGGTAGCGGGTCGGTTTGAAAGTCGAGGGTCAATGATAACCGGAGTGCCAGATACAACTGTGACCTTCATGACCTCGTGTCCGCCGATATCGCGAACTGTGCAGACTATATCGCGGCTCTCACCGTGGGCGGTCGGTACGGCCACGAACCTGCGCACGATTTCGAAGGCGCGGTCCTGAGCCTCAAGTGGGCTTTTTAAGCTGGTCCCACGTGCGTCTTGATAGACCTCCCATTACGGGAGAGTTCGAAAAAGAATCTGGGCATGGCGGGTTATAACTGCCCAGCAGCGGAAAGGTTCAGCCGGCGGTCATCACGGTCAATGCTTGTCGCCCTAGGCGAGTGCCTGCCCAGCAGAGCGCGGAAGGCCATAGCAATGGCGCGCGCAAGGCTGGCTCCGCGCGACCAATGCGCAGCGTAGGCGTCGCAACGACGCATCCGATCCATTGCATATCGAGCTTCCCTCGAACCGCCCGGCGAGCTCGTGCAGTTTGTCAGCTATCCCGGCAGTCCGGCTTCCCGCAGCGCGTTGCCAAGAGCCTTCGCAAGCGCGGGGGCGCAATTCACCCCTGCAAACTGGCGGCTGTAGCGAAAGCCCGGCTGCAATTCGAGCACGCGAGCCGCGGCCGCCCTCGCCTCGTCCAACCGGCCAAGCTTGGCCAGCGCGGCGGCCAATTGCATATAGGTGATGCTGTGTGCCGGATTGGCTTGGACGGACTTGTAGGCAGCACGGCAAGCTTCTTCATAACGTCCGCGCAGCAAATGGCTCATCGCCTGCGCGTCAAATGCGGCCCAGGCCCAGGAATCGAAGGGGCTCAGCCGCAAACCCTGCTTGCTCCATTCTATCGCTCGCTCCGCTTCACCGCTCCATCCGAGAATGACGCTGCCAAGTATGTAGGTCAGAGCCGATGACGGGCTGATGGCGAGGGCGGCTTCCAATGCCGCGAACGCAGCGGCACGATCATGTGCATCCATTGCGATGGAAAAGCCCGCCCATGTCAGGGCGAGAGCATCATCCTGTCCGTGGACGATGGCCGACCGCGCGTGCCGGATCGAAGACGCACGATTGATCTCCTGCAGGCCGGCGCGAAGGAACAGGCAGTGATGGCACATCGCCGCGTTGCCATGCGCCAGCGCATAGGTAGGTTCGAGCGCGATCGCACGCTCGAGAAGGACCAGCGCTCTGGTCACTTGCTCCGGCATGCCTGAATCGACATCAGGCTGGGCCTGCAGCACGAGATCGTAGGCATCGAGGCTATCGGGGCGTTTGCGCCTGACACGTTCAATTTCGGCCTTCCGCACGCTTGGCGCAATCGCGCCCACTGCTGCCAGCGCGATCTCGTCTTGAAGCGCGAAGATGTCGTCGGAGCTGCGGTCATAGCGCTCGGCCCAGACATGGGCGCCGGTCGAAGCATCGATCATCTGCGCGGTAACCCGCACGCTACGGCCGGCCTTGCGCACACTGCCTTCGAGCACATAGCGAACGCCAAGCTCGCGGCCGACCTGCTTCACGTCGACGGCGCGATCCTTGTAGGAGAAGGTCGAGTTTCGCGCGATGACGAACAGCCATTTGATGCGTGCTAGGCCTGTGATGATATCGTCCACCATCCCATCGGCAAAATATTCTTGCTGGGGATCGCCGCTCAAATTCGAGAATGGCAGGACCGCGACGGACGGCTTCTCAGGCAAGCTCGGTCCCGACGTGGCGCGGGCGGCCAAGGTATCGGGAACATTGGTGTCGACGGCAGGTCCGACGTAGCGGTAGCCACGGCGCGGCAATGTTTCGATCCATTTCGCGACATCAGCCGCATCGGCCAATGTCCGGCGCAAGGCTGCGATCTGAACCGTCAGATTGTTGTCGGCAACCGCCGATCCGCCCCAGCCGGCGTCGATCAGCGCGTCTTTGGACACAGGTTGGCCGGCGTTCTGGATCAGCAGGCGCAGCAGCGCGACGGCGCGCTGCCCGAGCATAGTCGGCTCATCTCCGTAAAAGAGGATGCCCACCTCCGGATCGAGGCGAAAAGGGCCAAAGCGGTAGACGTCGCCCCTGACTGTCATTGGAGCCTTTTAGCAAATTTTTGGCAACGGATTCACGACTTTCCGGCGCGATCGGCCGATGTTGCGCGAACGCTTGCGAGAAACAAGCGCCCTGTCAGAGGAGGATCATATGAGCGCTGCTGCCGTCATCCGCATGCCTGACGAGAAGAAGGGCGTCATGTTGCGGGGCTATCCGATGGCGTTCCTCGTCACCGATGAAAATACCAGGCATACGAGTATGTTCGACTGGACGATCCCGCCGGAATTCGCCACTGGGCGGCATGTTCACCGGGTGCAGGAGGAGACCTTCTATCTGCTCGAAGGCGAGTGTGTATGGCATGTCGGCGACAGGACGATCCGTGCAACGCCGGGAACCTTTCTGTTCATCCCGCCGGGAGTGTCGCACAACATCACCAATGTCAGAGAGAAGCCTGCGCGCGTGCTGATGACCGTCTCTCCGCCTGGCCACGAGCATTATTTTGAAGAGCTGGCCGCGCTCGCGGCGCGTGGGGCGCCAGATCCAAAAGCGCTCGCCGATCTGCGAAACCGCTACGACACCGACCAACTGTCGACGCTGACGACGCGTGCGTGAAAGGGGTAAGCGAAATGACCTTGGGACCGCAATCGTCGCGCTGCTCACCGACGATGTCAGGTTTCAGGACGTCCGCGGCCTGGTCGCTACGGCCGCGATTGGGCGCAAAGCCGCTATTCGCCTTGGGAAACGTGGACTGACTTCAATTCGCAACGCCGTTCAGAGGAGAAGGTTGGTTTCGGGTTTGTGTCCCTCTATCAGCCCTCTTAAACGAACGCATGCACGGTCTCCAGCCTAAAGCTGGGGGGCCTCAACCGCCGTCAGCGCCATTTTCTAGCTCGGTCGGCCCACAAATACGCGGCATTCGAGCGTGGCACCGAGCTATAGCGCATGCGCGCGGCGATAGGTCGGATCAATGCGATGCTGCACTCATCCAAATGCAACTCACCGGACAACTGCGCCTCGTTGCCGGCGGTTAATTTCAGCGCAATTTCCCTGAAGCTTCGCCGCCGCCTCACGATCTTCGCCTCGCACCAACTACCCTCATCGTTGCTGTCGCTAAGGAACGGCTCAAGGATGGAGACCATGATCATGATCACGACGGTTCCCTTCATCGGCGTCGCAGCCGGTCGTGCCTCGCTTGCTTCCCCCTCCCGCCCTTTCCGGCTGCTGGCCGCCGCGACGGCGGGGCTGTTGTGGCTGCCGCGCTTCTGGCGGGCGCGCAGCAAGCTCGCTGCCCTGGCTCAATGAGCGAGTGCGGGCGTCGCGACATCGGCCTCACCGCTTTGGATATTGAAAACGCGCTCGCGCTGCCCGTCGACTGCGACCCGACCGCAACATTGGCCAATCATCGACGACCGCCGCCATCACGGTGAATGCTGAGGCGTCCGAAAGCGTCGGTCGGCAGGCTATCAATTCACTCCGGCAGGCCGGCCTCGCGCAATCCAAAGGCGATCCGTTCACTCGTGCCCACGTCGAAGGGCGAGGCGTCGCCAACCCTGGCAATGGTGAGGCCCGGGTAGGTTTCCATGAGCCTGCGGCAAGCGAGCCGTGCCTCGTCTTTGCGACCGGCATGAACCAGCGCCGTGACCAGCAGGCGCAGTCCCCACCAGGCGCCAGGCTGCTGGCTAAGGCCGCGCTGCGTCAGCGCCACCGCCTCGTCATAGCGCGCGGCGACGAATGCGCCGCGCCGATGCCGATCTCGGCCATGTAGCGCATCGGGTCGCGCGGGCTCAGCCGTTCGAAATGCTCGAACTTCTCAATCGCCGCATCGGGCCGCTCGCGATAGACGTCAAGCCAGGCGCTGCGCAGCCAGGCCCAGGCGGAATTCGGATCGAGCGCGCGCGCCCGCGCGAGATGCATGTCGGCGACATCGTAGTCGCGGGCGAAGGAATGAGCGGCGCCGAGCACGGCCAGCACCATCGGGTCGTCGCCGGAGAGCGCCGCGCCCTTCTTCGCCAGGCGCAGGCCTTCCTCTCGGGAAGCTGCCGGCTTTTCGGTCCAGCGATAGCCCGCGCGCTGCAGATGGCACCAGGCAAGCAGCGAAAGCGCCAGCGGATAATCCGGCTCGATCGCGATCGCACGATCAAGCAGCGTCCCGGCCTCCTCGTTCTGCGCCCGCTCTAGGGACCAGGTGAGCGGAAAGGCACGCAGCACGAAGTCGTAGGCGGCGAGACTTTCCGGACGTTTGCGCCGCGAGCGCTCGATCTCGGCCGACAGGATGGAAGGCTGGATGGCGCCGACGACACTCTCGGCAAAGCGGTCCTGCAGGTCGAACACGTCGGCCATGGTGCCGTCATAACGGTTGGCCCAGACCGTCTTGCCGGACGACTGATCGATGAGCTGCCCCGTGAGGCGAACATGGTCGCCGGCCTTGCGAACGCTGCCGGTCAGCACGTAGCGCACGCCGAGTTCCGCACCGGCCCGTTTAACCCCGTCAGCCTGCCCCTTGTAGGCGAAGCTCGAATTGCGGGCGATGACGAACAGCCATCGGATTCGCGAGAGCGCGGTGATGATCTCGGCGACCATGCCATCGGCGAAATAGTCCTGCGCTGGGTCGCCGCTGAGATTCTCGAAGGGCAGCACGGCGATCGACGGCGCGTCGCTGACGCCCTCGCCCGCCCCGGCGGCCGACACGGCGGGCCCTCCGACGCGGTGAACACGATCCTCGTCGATCACATAGCCGCGCCGCAGCACGGTGCGGATCAGGCCTTGCGCATCCGCGCCGAGGGCCTTGCGAATATCTTTGATGCATTGGGTGAGGGAATCGTCGGAGACGGCGATGTTGGGCCAAACGGCATTGACCAACTCGTCCTTGCCGATTACGCGGCCGGCGTTCTCCAGCAGATATGTGAGCAGCGAAAGCGATTTGGCTCGGAGGTCAACATCTTGTCCGCCCCTCTGCAGCCTTCCCTTGCGCAGATCGAGCTTGTACCCGGAGAATTCGAACGTCGTCATGTCGCCCCTCGAGGAGACGTCAAACAGTTTCGGCCTTCACGTGACGGTTAGACGGCTTCACGCAATTCCGCACGGAAAATTGCTATACACCTTTTCTGAAATTGCTTCAGTCGTCGACCAAAATCCTAGCAACCTCGGAGACATCACGACTGTCCTTCGACATCAAGACTTGCGTCCGCTGAAGATTGCATGGCCGGCGAAGAGCCATATGCAGTCGACCGCGCTGAACCCGGCTTCGGTTAACCAGGCAAGCTGCTCAGCCAGCGAGGAAGGCTTGTCGATCGGCTCGCCGTCGGGATTGCGGAAGTAGTTCCAGCCCAGCCGGTTGAACTCGGCGAAGGCAGCCAGGTCTCCGTCAATTGCGAGCGAGCGTGAACGCACCGCCTCGTCCCACTGCCGTGCTGCGATGGCGAGGCCGCTGGCGCTAGGCGGCCGCACGATGTCGGCCACCACTAAGACACCGCCAGGGCGGAGCGCCGCCGCGAGGTCGGCATACAGGATCTGCTTCTGCCGGCCGTCGAGGTGGTGGATGGCGAGGGATGAGACAAACGCATGCGGCGGCTCGGAAAAGCTTCGCCAGCCGCGATCGGCCAGCTCGAATGTCGCTGTGTTCAATCGGTCGGCATGATCGCGGCAGGTCGCTCGCGTCTGTTCGAGCATCCGATCCGATCCGTCGAGCGCTAGCAGCCGGCTGTCGGGAAATCGTCCCAGCAAGGTTTGGCTAAGCAGCCCCTCGCCGGGGCAGAGTTCGACCAGCAAGCTACGCGGCGCCGCCGGAATTAAGTCGGCGATCATGTCGATCTGGCGCTCGCGTTCTGGAACGAAATAGCGCCCGTAGTCGAGAAAGCTGCGAGAATTGCTCTCGGTCCATTGCTGTGCGCCTTGCATATCAGTCATGATGCCTTTCCACGTTTTCGATCATGATGCCCGAGGCCGGCGGATTATCATGATGCGGAGCTGAAATTGGACTGAAATCGCGCGAGGACCAGATCACCAATCCCGAAGCTCGGTCCAAACGACGCCGCTGCCGCTTCTTGCTTGGTCACTTGCTGGCATATGAACGGCGCTGACCCGAGTCGGATGCGGAGTTCGCGGCGGCGCTTGAAATTGACCCGAATTATGCCGGTGCATGGGCGGACTTGTCAGACTTTCGGTGTTGAGCGGTAAGCCTGCCATCGCGATTGAACAGGTCGAAAAGGCACTCCGCCTGAACCCACCCGCCCCCCGTGGTACTACTAGGATTTGGGGTTCGCGCAATACGCCGCCCGACAATACGAATCGTAAGCGGTGTTTTAGGGCCACTGTTTGGGTGGGATCGCGATCGTGAGGTGCCGTTCTAACCCAAGACCGGGTTTGAACTATCGCGACAGCCCTCGGCAACAGTCACCTGTGTGTCAAAGCAGTCCCGATAAATAAGATCGCGTCGAGAAGAATGATGCCGACAAGACAGGCGGCGAATAGTTTGAGGAACAGAGTGAAAAACAAGAAAAACCCTCGCTTGTATGCTTCGTGGAACGATATCTGCCGCCTTGCGCGCCACCATGCGACGAACGTCCAGATTGCGGCCGCAGTTAGCAACATTATCGCCGAGGTCAACTGAGACACTAGCTAGATTTCTTTCGCTTTGATGCTTTCTTCCAACTTCTGTACCATCGAAGCTTGTAGGTGGGAGCGCCAACCAATCGATAGCCAACGTTCTGCGCAACCTGGATCATAATTGCAGCGAGCCAAATCCCGCTAAGAAAACCCAATGGACCGAAAATCCTTCCCAGCGTCGGCCCTCCAACGCTCCTGGCCAAGTTCGCGATGGGGACACCTAAGCTCAATACGAGGAAGAGATAGGCTATCATAAAGAGGGGCAAGAACCGGACCGAGTCCTTCTTCGCGGCTGATGGTCGGCTGACCCACGCGCTGAGGGTAATGACAACGACAATGGCACAGACCGAGAAAACTCCGGATTTGACAACCATCTCGGCGATTGCTGGATCCACTTTTTACCTCAGGCATTGGGCCGCCTCGGCGCTTGAATTGCAAACTCCGATCGTCTAGGCCGGCGGCACGGCATTCGTGGCAGTACAGCACCTTCCCCAAGTCGCAATGCATGCAGCCGTGGTCCGGCCCGAGCCGGCGCACCAGTTCGGCCACATCGGCTGCGTTGGACCTCGGCACGAACTGCGCAGCCAAACCCAACAAGGTCGCTGACGCAATGTTCCATTAGCGCTCTCTTGATAACCCCGGCGCATGGGCGGCTCGCTCGGGGCACGCATTAAGCTGCTCTGGCGGCCCGCACCGCTCAGTTTCCGCCTGCATGTGACCACAATCCGGCAGGCGTGTGCTCCGTCCCGGTCAATCACATATGTTGCAGTAGCGTTCACGTATCAGCCATCAATCGTGCACTTTTTGAATGGTACTGATTGGGGCTCACGCGTAAGTGTGACCGGTGGTGGGTCCCCGGGTGTTAGGCAAAGCATGGCCAGATTTTTCTTCGACATCTCCTACGGCGGGGACGTCTATCATGATGCGCACGGCACCTCTCTCAAGAGCCAGCGCGAGGCCATGGAAGGCGCATTCGATATAGTACGCAAGCTGATGGCCGAGGTGAAGCCGACGGACCTTATCTGTACCGTCCGCGATGCCGGCGGCCATCAGATAATGCAGATCAAAGCCAGTGACGCCGATCGAGGATAGCTCGTCTAAAAAGGCACGTCAGTGGCAACCGCTTGACGAGGCAAGTTGTAGCGCCGGAGTCATTGGCATGGCGAAGGGTTCATTCAAGGTTGGCGATGAGGTTGCCATTACCGCGACGGTGCGCAAGCGCATCACGGAGGATCGGGTCAGCGTGCTGATCCCAACCTATAGCCAGCCTCGTTCGATCGTCGACACCACACCTCACGTCAGCAGCGGGCAGAAGATCGGGCTAACCGGCGAAGTGGTTCGCGTGGATGACGACACGGTGACCGTCGGCGGCAAGGATCTCGGAATAACAGTCAAGCGCAGTGCCGTGCGGCTCGTCACGAGCCATGTGCCGCCGAAGCGGAAGACATCCATAGAAAAAGCCCGTCGCCAATGACACACAAGCGACGGGCTGAATTAGGGGACTACAAGGTGAGCGGTCCGGAGGGGAGATGAACCGCTCATCGTCGAAACTCGCCGGCTTCAAAACGGTTCCAGAACTTCTGCGGAACATTTTAGCTAAAGCGAATGTTTGTTCGTCATGGAGACGATCGACATCGCCGAGTGCCGGGCAGCGCTACGCCTGATCCGCGCGACGATCGAAGAGCACGCCCTCCAGGCGTGCTGATGAGCGAGGACCAGGTGAACGGCCTTTATGGGCCGACGCTGCTCGACGAAGCCGAGGCACTGTCCGTGGCGATTGTCGCCACCGTGGAGCGGCTGAGTTTTGAGCCCCGACATATCCCTCCAGCGCCGAGCATAAAGACGTAAGTTCCCCCCTCATCAAGGCCCCGGGGCTGACTGCTGCTCTGGGGGGAAGCCCGTAAACAACCAGGGTGCGCCTAGCTCGCCCGACGGTAGGCCTGCGTGGTCTGAACCGCCTCAAGCAGCTCTTCTTCCGTTCTCCGGCCGCTCTCGAACATGTTAACCAGCAGCAAGGCGGTTGCCTCGGCGTCCGGCGAACCTGGTTGGCATCCTCGCACGCGGCACACCACGTCAAACACGCGCTTCAGCACGTCGAGGTCTTCTGGATAAAAGGCATTAGTTAGCAGGTACCGTTGCATCTCTCTGTTCCCGTTGGGGCGAGAGTGCGTTGGTCGCTCTCAAGCAGCGGAGCCCATAACATAGCCGCCGACCAGCGCACCTTGGCGGTTCCCGCCCAGACTGTCTATTGCATTTGATGTAGCCGCCAAAGGACGGGATCACCGGTTAAACGGCCGCTGTGCGCCCCTGAGCCGGAACAAGGCTTGGCGCTCATCGTTGGATCGGTGACCGTATCGGGGCGCCAAGCATGAAAACCTACCTGGTTGAAGAGATGGCCGGCGACACGCCGGTCTCCCACCACACTGTGATCGCCAACACGCCGTGGGAAGCAGCGACGATCGGAACCAGGAAGGAGGTCAAGGGCCGAACCGATGAACGGCTATGGGTTCGTGTCACGGAGGAGAGCAGCCGGACAGTGTATAAGTACGCCTTCAAATAGCCCTGTGGGTAGTAATGTCTCGTTCACCATATCAGGACATCCTATTTGAAGGTGCAAACAGCGCGCCTAATCTGGACCTGCGTCAATTGAGACGCGCCCCCGCCCAACACTGGCGGCCGACGCTTTCATGTACGGGACCCCAACCCCAAGTATGCGTTGGCCGCTTGCGGCGCCGCCGGATGTTAGAAGCTACTATTCCACTCGGTATCGAAGACCACCTTGTGCTCGTCTGCCTCGATCAGCTGCGTGAGCATTAGGGTGCCCTTCGCACCGATCAGTTCCCGATCGCTCCAGCGTTTGATCGCGACCAGACCCGCATAGCGGCTACCGTTGTCAGTGATGACAGGGTCGGGACCGAAGCAGGCAATAAAGCCTGCCCAGTCACCCCGGTTAATCGCATCGCGCATCGATACGATCGCCTGCGGAAAGCTGGCCATGTTCCGGTTCCGTGTCACGGCGCCGGCACAAATGGACGAAGCCCGTCGATAAGTTCCGTCAACCCAAGACGCACGACACCGCCAGGCGCCGCGTCAACCAGACCGCCCGCGTTCTTTGCGTCGTTGGCCTTGACCAATAGGTCTGCGAGGCTCGGGGGCATGTTTGCAAACGCGCCATTCCATTCCGAGCGAGGTACGGCCTGCGCCTTTATGCTCTTGCCCGAGAGTTGGCTAACGGCCGCTGCAACATCGTCGGCGCTGTAGCGACGCGGTCCTTCGGCATGAACCACCACGAAGTCCGCTCCCCTGTCGGCCTGCATCAACAAGTCGGACGCGATGCGACCGGTGTCCTGAGCCGCGATTGTCGGCTGCAGCATGGTGACCGGAATTTGGAAACTCGGCAGAACACCAGACGTGATCGCGGTTGGGATGCCGCGACCCCAGTTGTGCATGTACTCGGCGGATCGAAGGATGATCTTGTGACCGTCGAGCTGCTGTAGCATTGCCTCGAAGTCGTGAAACATGCTCGGCATACCGATGTCGTGCTCCACGTGGGCGCCATAGTCGGAGATCACGAGAAGGCGCTTCGGTTTTGCGAGGTTAAACGCGCTGACTAAGCTTTGCATGGTTCGGCGCATGTCATCGCGCGGCTCCGGTGACGGCCGCAGCGGGACGATCGCCTGCACCGCGTCGGCGCCTTCGATAGCCGCTGTCAGCGAAGAGGTATCCTGCAGGTCAGCCATAACGACCTCGCAGCCGGCGTCGCGGAGTGCGCCCGCCTTCTTTTCATCGTGCACAATGGCCCGCACGGCTGCGCCTTTTTCGCGGAGTGCCTTTGCGGCGGCAGAGCCGACATTGCCGGTGGCTCCAAGAATTGCAAACATTGGAATCTCCTTGATTTTTCTTCGGGCAAGTTAGGTTTGTGAAGGCCGAGTGAAGCCGGCGCGGCTATCAGGTCTTGGCGCCGCCAGCGAGCAGCAGATGTTGACCGCTAACAAACGCTGACAGGTCTCCGGCAAGATATTCGGCCGCATTGGCGACGTCTTCGACTGTGGCCATGCGCGGCATCGGACGGAACCCGGCGACCCAGTCCTTGATCCGTTTGTCAGCACCGCCGGTAAACACGCCGGCGTTATCGACAGTCGTAGGAATGATCGAATTGACAGCCACGCCGCGATGGCCGAGCTCCTGAGCGAGGTGTTCGACCATGAACCGCGCGCCCATCTTGCTGGCGGAGTAGATGGCCGTTCCAGGGACCGGCTGCTCGGTCGAGCTGGAGCCGATGTAGATAATGCGCCCGTTGTCGACGACGTGACGGCCAGCGCGCTGCAAGGTGAAGATTGCGCCCTTGGCATTGATCGAAAACAGCCGGTCGAACTGTTCTTCGGTAAAATCGAGCGCGGGCGTATCGATCAGTTCGACACCGGCATTGACGACAATGATGTCGAGCTTGCCATAGGCCTGCAACGCATTCGTAAAGAGCGCATCGATGTCGGCGACGCGCGTCATATCGCCCTTGATGCCGATTGCTTCGCTGCCGGCTGCCTTGATCGCGGCGACGGTGGCCTGCGCACCGGCCTCATCAGCCGAATAGTTGATAACGACTTTAGCCCCGAGCGAACCGAGGCGTTCGCTAATGGCCTTGCCGATACCACGGGCGGACCCCGTTACCAGGGCGACTTTTCCGTCGAGTGTAGTCATGACATCCTCCTGTGATCGATACCGCGCGAGCGCTATGAGCAGGTCCGAATTCCGCCGCTGCTCGGCCAGCGAGTAAGTTGAGATCGATGGCGAGTAGCAGCCCGGACTGCGCTGCTACTTCGAGGTTTCGGGGCACACTCGAAGAATCAGAGGAACATGCCGCCGGAGACCTCGATGCGCTGAGCATTGACCCAGCGATTGTCGTCCGACAGGAGGGACGCCACGGCTGGGCCGATATCATCCGGTAAACCGGCGCGCCCCAATGCCGTATGTTCGGCGACCGTCTTGTTAGCGTCCGGATTGTCGCGAATGACGCCGCCACCGAAGTCGGTTTCGATGGCGCCAGGTGCAACGGAGTTTACGGCGATCTGCCGCGCACCGAGTTCCACTGCGAGGTAGCGGGTCAGCACCTCGATGCCGCCCTTCATCATCGCGTAAGCGGAGAAGCCAGGAGTGCTAAAGCGGGCGAGACCGCTCGAAAGGTTTACGATACGCCCGCCGTCGGCGAGCAGCGGCAATACCGTCTGGGTCAGGAAGAATGGCCCTTTCAGGTTGATGTTCATGACCCGATCGAAATCGTCTTCGCTGGTGGTGGCGAAAGGAGCGTAGACGCCGATGCCGGCGTTGTTGACCAAATAGTCGAAGTTCGTGCGGCTCCAGGTGTCTGCCAAAGCCTGCTTCAGGCTGACGGCGAATGCAGCAAAGGTCGGCGTCTTGCCGGTGTCGAGTTGGAGCATGGTCGCCTTCCGGCCCAGTCCCTCGATAATCTTGGTCACCGCATCCGCTTCCACCTTGTTGCTGTGATACGTGCCGATCACGTCCACGCCCTTCGTGGCGAGAGCGATGGCCATACTGCGGCCTAGGCCGCGGCTAGCGCCGGTGACCAAAGCGATTTTTGTTTCGTTCGACATCGGAAAGCTCCGTTGGTTTCAATCACCGAACAGCTTCGGCACCCCCTCCTTTTGAACCTTTGCTACTTTCCGATAATCATGCATTATTCGGTTTCATTATACGGGATTTCGGATAATGGACCGGATCGATGCGATGCGCGTGTTTGCGCGCGTTATGGAGAGGCGGAGCTTCGTGCGGGCGGCGGAAGACCTTGGGTTTCCACCGTCGACGGTCAGCGATGCGATTCAGCAGCTTGAACGGCGGCTCGGGGTCAGATTGGTTCAACGGACGACCCGGCAAGCGGTCCCTACATTAGACGGGGAGGCTTACTACCGGCGGTGCCTGACAATTCTCGATGAAATCGAGGAAGCCGAAACAATCTTCAGCAGCGCGAAACCGCGAGGGTTGCTCCGCGTCGACGTGCAAGGGACCCAAGCCCGGCGCTTTATTTTGCCGGGCCTACCAGATTTTTTCGCGCAGTATCCTGATCTTGAACTCTACATGGGTGAAGGAGATCGGCTCGTCGACCTCGTTGGCGAGGGCATCGACTGTGTCCTTCACGCAGGCGAACCCAAGGAAAGTGACCTTATTGCGCGCAAGCTGGTTACGCTGCCTGAGGTGACGGTGGCGTCGAAAATCTACATTGAACAGTTCGGTGTGCCGACAAGCTGGGATGCGCTGGAGGGGCATCGCATGGTCGCTTTTAGATCTTCGGCTACTGGCGGAGTGCTACCGCTAGAATTCAAGGTCAAGGGCGTGCTCAAGCACGTCACTTTGCCCTCCACTCTGTCGGTCAACGGTGCCGACACCTATACCGCAGCTGCTCGCCAGGGCTTGGGCCTCATCCAAGTGCCGCGTTACGGGGTAGAGGATGACATCGCTAACGGAGTTTTGGTGGAGTGCTTGCCAGAAACACCGCCCTCTGCAACACCGATGTATGCGATGTACCCGCGCAGTCGCCAGCTCAGCTTGCGTGTACGGGTTTTCATCGAGTGGGTAGCGAAGCGATACGTGACTGTTGGTGGCCAAGCTGAATGATGGCCATCATTCCACTCCACAATTGGTGGAGTGGCGCACCCGACAAGATTCGAACTTGTGACCTCTGCCTTCGGAGGGCAGCGGTCAACTTCTGCCCTGAAAACTCCGACTAAGCGGCGTGCCTCCGATAGCAAAAGAATGCCCCTTCAATAGTGGGTGTCGGGATGTAGCGGCCTCCCGCTACCATCGATCCCAACACACCTGTGTGGGTTTTGTTCGCGGTGGGGAGCGCTTGTAGCGCTCCTCTGCGTCGCAGCCGATCTTCGAACGGCCAGTCGTCGTCACATCGCTCACCAGGCGGCCCGGTGAGGCGTAGACGATAATCGAGGAGAGTGAAACCGCCCTCTCTCCCCAGCTTCTTACGGACGAACGCGGATGACCGTCTTTCCCGTGCGTCGCTCGCTTGCGTTGAAGGTTGCAACGGCCGCGTCGAGGGCCGAAACTCTGCCGATGTTCGTCCGCAGTCGTCCGTCCCGCACCCGCTGGACGATCTCACTCAGTTGGGCGCGATCGGATTCGACAACGAAGTCAACCGCCAGCCCGTCTGCGGGCCGCGCCTCGGCCGGGCCGACGACGGTCACCAGCGTTCCTCCGGCCCGGATCAACGCTGCGGACCGCTTCTGAATGTCACCGCCGATGACATCGAATACCAGGTCGACGCCGCCGACGTCCCCCAGGCTATCGTTCCCGAGGTCGACGAATTCATTCACACCGAAGTCGAGCGCCTTCTCGCGGTCCGCGGCGCGTCCAGTGCCGATGACATAGGCGCCGGCTTCCCGCGCAAGCTGCGTCACGACCGAACCGACGGCGCCCGCCGCGCCATGCGCCAGCACGCTCTGTCCTGCCTGAAGCCGGCCGTGCTGAAACAGGCCCTGCCATGCGGTGAGGCCCGAGATCGGCAGACTCGCGCCCACCGCGAAGTCGATATCGCCAGGCAATGGTGCGAGATTGCGTGCTTCCATGGCGACGTACTCAGCAAGGGTGCCGTCGCGATGCCAGTCCGACAGGCCGAACACGCGCTGACCGATTGACAGCCCCGTGGTACCGTAGCCAAGCGCCGTGACCACACCAGCCAATTCATGGCCGAGAATCGACGGCGTCCGGTCACGGAAGGCCCGATCCGCCCAAGTCGAAGGCCACTCCAGTTCCGTGTTGACGAATCCCGCCGCATGAACCTGAACGACAACGTCGTTTATTGCTGCCTGTGGTTCGGGCCGCTCCACCAGTGTCATGCCGGCCGTTCCCGCAGTCCGGTCCGTTGCAACGATTGCTTTCATGGGAATTGTCTCCTCCGAAAAGACGCCGGTATACGTGGCCCCGTAGCGATCACTTCTGGCGCTTTCGCCCTCGCGCGGCCTCTGGTTTTATTCTGATGCGGAGCGTTCCGCCCTCGGGGCGGTCGATTTCGAACGCGTTCGTCTTGCGGACGAGATCGCTCAGCTTGCGAAAGCCGAAGGTGCGCGGATCGAAGTCGGAAGCCAGATTTGCAAGCTGCGTGCCGACGGCACCGAGCGGAACCCAGCCATCCTCGCTTTCCATCTGCGCGATGGTTTTGCGGATGATCGGCACGGCCGCGGAAGGCGGCTGCAGCGGCTTCACAGTCGATAAGGCTTCAGGCTCGTTTGCTGGCGCGGACGGCAGCAGGTTCTCGGTATAGACGAATCGCCGGCATGCCTGGCGGAAACTCTCAGGCGTCTTCTGCTCGCCGAAGCCGAAAACGTCGATGCCCTGCTCGCGAATACGGGCCGCGAGCCGGGTGAAATCGCTGTCGGAGGAAACCAGGCAGAAACCGTCGAACCGGCCGCTGTGCAGCAGATCCATCGCGTCGATGACGAGCGTGATGTCCGAGGCGTTCTTGCCTGTCGTGTAGGCGAACTGCTGCTGGGGTATGATTGCGTGCTTCGAAAGGACGTCGGCCCACGCTTTCGAGCGCGAGCTGGAAAAATCGCCATAGATGCGACGCACGCTGGCCTCGCCGATCTTGGCGATCTCCTCGAACAGCCCATCGGCGATCTTGGCCGAGGCGTTGTCGGCATCGATGAGAACGGCAAGGCGTGGCGAGCGCGGCTCTGGCGGCATCGTGGTCTTTTCCTCAGCGCTGTTCATGGCACCTGAAGTTCTTGCTCTCAATGTCGATGATGTCGCCGCAGTTCGCGCATTCCATCTGGGTGTGAGTACGAATCCAACCGACGAGCGTCTTTGCCTGATGATGGCAACGGGGACATTCCACGTCGATTTCGAAGCTGTCCGTCTCGCGCTGCGTCATCGCCATGCCTCAGCTTTCGTCAGCAGCGGGCTCTCGCTGTTCTTTCTGCTCTATGGATAATGGTTTCTCCTTCGCGGCTTTCCCCGCAAGCTTGGCTTCTTTCTTGGCCGCCTTGGCCTTGTCCCGTTGACTGCGCTCGTATCGATAGTTCGGCTTCATCGCCATTCGAACTCTCCCCGTCTGGTGGATCCGCCAGGCCGAATGCTGGCTGAGGATCGCAATCCGGCCAGCGCGCGGCTTCAAACCGCACAGTCGCCGTCAAGCTCAGTAAATCAACTGTGCGGTCGTAGCCGATCCCCGCCTCCTGAAGTGCGGTGAGGAATGCAGCACTCGCGTCATCGGCAGCGCCGTCTTCGGCGCAGCGTTTCATCGCGTCGGTCCAAGCCACGCTGTCGTTTCCTGGCCAATGGTCAAACAGGAAATCCGAAGCCTGTGCGACTGACTCAATCAGAGTGAAGCCGATCGGGCCGGCGACATAGACAACCACGGGAACCCGGAATTTTTTGCCAGCCATTGTGCACCCTACGCCCAATTGCATGGAAAGACGAGCGCGGCGGGTCGATTGTTCACCCGCCTTGATCGCAAGCGGATGCCGCTACCTGAAATCGGCGGCGGTCAAAGTGTAGGAGTCGCGGCGGTGGCGCGCATAGACCTTGCCTGCGACTTGCTGGATGGAGGTTCGCAAACCATCGAATGCCGAGAGGTCGGCACATCAGAATTTTGATCCATAGACAGGCTCCAGCCGGCAACGTTGCGGTTCGGCTCGGATCGCGCCGTGCGACGCTGCAAACACGACCGGTAAGGGATACAATTGCCGGAGCGAATGCGTCCCCGGGATGGCTCAAATGTCCTCCATCGATTCTCTCGCCGCGAGATTATTGTCGGCGACATTGATGTTCGATCGGGCGTCGTTGCTGGCGCTCGAGGCTTTGGCTGCCGAATCCGATCGTCGGGTCCTGAGGCGCGGTGAGGTCCTGGTTCGCGAAGGCGATCCATCGGACAGGTTCTTCGTTGTGCTGTCCGGTCGCTTTACGGTGCACAAAGGAGATCCGATTGGCTCGGTCGCCGAGATCGCACAGGGCGAACTAGTCGGCGAAATTGGTTTCTTTGCAGGGCTGCCCCGTACGGCCACTGTCCTTGCAGCGCGCGATTCGATCGTCCTTGAAATCAGCCGTAATAATTTCGAGAAGGCGGCCAAGGCTTTGCCGAACCTGAGAGAGGCCGTCACAATATCTCTGGCGCGCCGGTTCGCCTCGGAATCTCCGATTTTGTCACGTCTCCAGAAACCCGCCAAGATCCGAACGCTTGCCATCATTGCAGCCGGCGGAAGTCGCATCTCACCGGTTTTCATCGCGCACCTACAGCAAGAGTTCGGCGCGGTCACGCGCGCTCAGTTCGTTTCCCGGCTTGACGTCCACGCGAAGTTCGCAGGTCGTCCGATCGACGACCAGCCGGTCCTTAACTGGTTGAACGAACTGGAGGCGCAAGCTGAATTCGTTGTCTACGTGGCCGATGAAGAACCTAATGAATGGACACGAGTCTGCATTCGCCAAGCCGATACCGTCCTGTTGTTAGCGGACGCGTCCTCCTCGCCTCACTTGAACACGTCCGAGGAATTGGCCCTATCGGTCCATCCACCGTCGACCGGTCGGCTTGTCCTAATTCACGACAGTCGCTCGGCTGCGGTCACCGGAACCTCGGCGTGGCTCGATGAGCGTCCCCATATCGGCCAGCATCATCATGTTGCGCTGGAGGATATGTCTGATATCCAGCGCTTGGTCCGATTTATTTCCCGCAAGGCACGTGGCTTCGTGGCGGCGGGGGGTGGGTCCCTGGGCAGCGCCCATGTGGGCGTCTACAAAGCCTTCGTCGAGGCGGGCGGGCGCTTCGACTATCTCGGCGGGACGAGTTCCGGAGCGGCGATGATGGCCGGCTTCGCAAGAGGGTTGGACGCGGAGCAGATCGACCGCGGCACGCATAACGTGTTTGTCAAGAGTCGGGCGTTTCGGCGCCCCACCTTGCCGCGTTTCGCGCTTCTAGATCACAAAGCATTCGATCGGGCCCTTCGGGAGGAATACGGCGATGTTCTGATCGAAGATCTCTGGCTTCCGTTCTTCGCGCTTTCGACCAATCTGAGCAGCCGTCAGCCTCATGTCCACCGTCGTGGAAAACTCTGGCAAGCCGTTCGGGCATCAGGCTCGCTCCCGGGTGTCCTGCCGCCTTTCTTTACGGCTGACGGCGATATGCTGGTGGATGGCGCCATCATGAACAATTTGCCGCTGGAACAGATGAGGGAACTCAAGACCGGCCCCAATGTCATCGTGAGCTTTGGGACCAGCGGACCGCAAAAATACCACATCGACTATGACCGCATCCCCGGCAGATCGGAACTGGCGGCCGCCCTGCTGAACCCTTTCGGCCGTGCGCGCTTGCCGCAGGTTCCGAGCATGCTTCAGGTTATTGCCGCGAGTATGCTGGCACACGGGCCGCAGGACCTTGCTGTCGGCGATGAGGATGTCTTGGTCTGTCCGCAGGTTTCGGGCACCTTCATGGATTGGAGTCGGCATTCCGAGTTGTTTTCGGACGCCTACCACCGCACGGCGCAATGGATCGAGGAACGTCTCCGCCAGAACGACTCTGGACTCCGTGCGATGCTCGGTAACGCACATCCTTAGCGCATCACCGTCCCACTATGCTCAAGCGGTTCACGGAGGGTATCGGCTGACCTCTGTACCCAGAATTGGAAAATTTTGACTAAGCCGCGTGCCTCCGATAGCAAAAGAATGCCCCTTCGATAGTAACAGAACGCCCTTCGATAGTGAGTCTCGCGAAGTAGCGCTCTCCCGCTACCAACCCTCTCCAGGGCATCCAAAGAATTTAATGAAACCGATGGGCGGCTAAGCGCTGTGTCCTGACACGTCGCACCGCATCCCTTCCGCAGCCCAGGATCGAGCTCAATTGAATTCGCTTGGGCGGCGGCCTATACGTCGAGGCCATGGAAACCATAGCCAGCGCCCAGAAAAACATCATTCCGCTGTCCGTCCGCGCGCCTCATTCCGGACGGGCAGCGCCGTTCTTGCCGATGAGCCGCGCCGAGATGGCGGCGCTCGGCTGGGATGAATGCGACATCGTGCTGGTCACGGGCGACGCCTATGTCGATCATCCGAGCTTCGGCATGGCGATCATTGGGCGCCTCCTCGAATCTCAGGGTTTTCGGGTCGGCATCATCTCGCAGCCCGACTGGCAGTCGGCGGAGCCGTTCAAGGCGCTGGGCCGGCCGCGGCTGTTCTTCGGCGTCACCGGCGGCAACCTCGATTCCATGGTCAACCGCTATACCTCGGACCGCAAGCTGCGCCATGACGACGCCTATACGGCGGGTGGCGAGGGCGGCAAGCGGCCGGACCGCTGTACGATCGTCTATACGCAGCGCTGCCGCGAGGCCTACAAGGACGTGCCGGTGGTGCTGGGCGGCATCGAAGCCTCGCTGCGCCGCATCGCCCATTACGACTACTGGTCCGACAAGGTGCGCCGTTCGATCCTGGCCGACGCCAAGGCCGACCTTCTGATCTACGGCAATGCCGAGCGCGCCGTGGTCGAGGTGGCGAACCGGCTTGCCGCCGGCGACACGCCGCGCCAGCTCGACACCATCAGGGGCGTCGCCCTGTTCCGCCGCGTGCCCGAGCATTTTACCGAACTGCACGCCGACGATCTCGATTCCGCCGACGAGGGCGCGAGCCGCAAGCCCGGCGACATCGTGATCCGGCTGCCATCCTTCGAGCAGGTCGAGGGCGATCGCGATGCCTATGCCCGCGCCTCGCGCGTGCTGCACCGCGAGGCCAACCCCGGCAACGCACGCCCGCTCGTCCAGCGCCATGGCGATCGCGACCTGTGGCTCAACCCGCCGCCCATCCCGCTGACCTCCGAGGAGATGGACGCCGTCTACGATCTGCCCTATGCGCGCGCCCCTCACCCATCCTATGGAGATGCCAAAATTCCTGCCTGGGATATGATCAAGTTCTCGGTGACGGTGATGCGCGGCTGCTTCGGCGGCTGCACCTTCTGCTCGATCACCGAGCACGAAGGCCGCATCATCCAGAACCGCTCCGAGGGCTCGATCCTGCGCGAGATCGAGAAGATCCGCGACAAGACCCCGGGCTTCACCGGCGTGATCTCCGATATCGGCGGGCCGACCGCCAATATGTACCGGATGGCCTGCAAGGACCCGAAGATCGAGGCGGCCTGCCGCCTGCCGTCCTGCGTGTTTCCCGACATCTGCCCCAACCTCAACACCTCGCATGACGACCTGATCCGGCTCTATCGCAAGGTGCGCGAGGTCAAGGGCGTCAAGAAGGTGATGGTCGCCTCCGGCGTTCGTTACGACCTCGCCGTCAAGAGTCCCGAATATGTCAAAGAACTGGTGACCCATCACGTCGGCGGCTATCTCAAGATCGCGCCCGAGCACACCGAGCGCGGACCGCTCGACAAGATGATGAAGCCCGGCATCGGCACCTATGACCGCTTCAAGGAGATGTTCGACGCCGCCGCCAAGGAAGCCGGCAAGAAATACTATCTCATTCCGTATTTCATCGCCGCCCATCCCGGCACGACCGATGAGGACATGCTGCAGCTGGCGCTCTGGCTGAAGAAGAACCGCTACCGCGCCGACCAGGTGCAGACCTTCCTGCCTTCGCCCATGGCCACGGCGACGGCCATGTACCACACCGGCGTCAACACGCTGAAGGGCGTCCGGCGCGGCGTGACCGACAAGGTCGAGACCGTTCGCGGCGGGCGGCAGCGCCGGCTGCACAAGGCGTTCCTGCGCTACCACGACCCCGACAATTGGCCGTTGCTGCGCGATGCCTTGAAGGAGATGGGCCGCGCCGACCTGATCGGCCCCCGCCCCGACCAGCTCGTGCCCGCTCACCAGCCGCCCGGAACCGGCAAGGCCGCCGCCACGAAGCGCCCCATGCGCCCGATCGGCAGAGGGCAGCGCTTCACCACTAAGGGCGTGCCGTTTCCAAAGAAGTGAGCCTAGGGGCCGATAGTCTCTCTGTAGCGCACCGTCAGCATAGCTGGCCTGCCGGATAGCGATCCGAGCCACAGGCAGATCCGATTTCGCCGACAGCTTGGCGCCTCAATTTTGGCCACCGAGGCGGCCGTTACCCCCGAAAGCCGACGTTTTGGCTGACTGTGCCCGGGGGTCGCACATGCGCATTCGATGCCGTAGGCAGGCACATGTCTTGGAAAATGCATGTGCAGCCGGCTAGGCTCCGGCGTACAGCCAACGGAGGATCAACATTCCTAAGCCCACCTTCCTAGAGATTGCGCGCCGCGCCGGTGTCGGCACGGCCACGGTCGAGCGCGTGCTGAACGGCAGGGGTGGGGTTCGGCCGCAGACCGTCGAGAAGGTGGTGGCGGCGGCGCGTTCGCTCGATTATCCGCGCCGGCTGCCGGAGGCGCATCGCGGCGTCATTCGCATCGAGGTGATCCTGGTCAGGCCGGACGCGACCTTCTTCGCCCGTCTTTCCGGTGCCTTCGAGCGCATCGCCGCGACGCTCGACCGCTCGATCGCCGTGCACCGTACCTTTCTCGACGAGGCGAAGCCGGTGGCGATCGCCAAACGCATCCTGGAACCCGATCTGCGGCGCGCAGCGCTCATTCTCGCCGTGCCCGACCATCCGCTGGTCAGCGACGCCTTGCGGAAACTCGAGGCGGAGAACATCCCGACGGTGCAGATCGTCACCCAGATTTCCCGGACCAAAAGCACCTATGTCGGCATCGACAATTACGCCGCTGGCCGCATGGCCGGGCTGCTCATGGCCAAGATGCAGCGGCGGCCGGGCAAGGTGATCGCGATCTGCCATAGTCAGATCTACCGCGTGCACCGCGACCGCGTGCGCGGCTTCTTCGACTATCTGATCGAGGAGGGGCGGGACCTCGAGCCGATCGCTGCTTTGTTCGGCTTCGACGACGGCGACCGCAATGCCGAGCAGTTGCACGAGGCGTTGAAGCGCTGGCCTGACCTCGCCGGCCTCTACAATGCCGGCGGCGGCAACACCGCACTGAACGAGGTGCTGCGCAGGCACGGCAGAGGCCGCGATATCTTCTTCGTCGGCCATGAGCTCACCGAGCGCAGCACCAAGGCCTTGCGCGAGGGCACGATGGATGTCGTGCTCGATCAGGCGCCGGAGGCGCAGGCGCGCCGCGCCATTGACCTGGTGCTCGCCGCGCTCAACTTGCATGACCTGCCTGTCGACAATCCGCCGATCCGCTTCATCACCTTCACCGCCGAGAACCTTTGATCTGATTTGATCAAGGAACAAGCGGCGCCCGCCGGGGCGCGGTGTTATCCCCTTGCGAAACGGGAGGATGACCAGTGGCAAGGCGACTGACGACATACGACCTGCAGAGCGCCAAAGGCAGCCGCAAATGGCTGCAGCTCCATGTCGACACGCCGGCTGAAGCCGCTGCCGCAGCGGCATGCGACATCGTCATCCTCTCCTGCGAGCCCGATCACAATCTGGAAGCCATCCGCCAGGCGGCACCCTATGCGTTCCTCTCCGTGGGCATGCCGCATGGCGCGGTTGCGTCGCCCGAGGAGGCGGTGCGGCTGGGCTTCGCCATGATGAAGCGCGGCGCCGATGCGGTCTATTCATCACACTCGCCGCGCTTCATCGAGGCCATGGCGGCGGAAGGCATTCCCGTCACCGGCCATGTCGGCCTGGTGCCGAATCGCGCCACCTGGACAAATTTTCGCGCCATCGGCCGCAGTGCGGAGGAAGCCTTCAGGGTGCTGCGCGCGGCAAAGGATCTCGAGAATGCCGGCGCCGCCTGCATCGAGGTGGAAGTCGTGCCGGTGCGTCTTGCCGACCACATCACCCGCTCGACGCCGCTGATCACCATGGGCATGGGCTGCGGCAGCGCCTGCGACACACAATACCTGTTCTCCTGCGATGTGCTGGGTACCCACACCGGCCACTATCCGCGCCACGCCAAGCGCTACGCCGACTTCGTCACCTTGGAAGCCGAGCTACAGGAAAAGCGCGTCGCCGCCTTCCGCGCCTTCGGCCGCGACGTTGCCGGCGGAACCTATCCGGAAGCGAAGCACCAGGTGGAGATGGACGATGCCGCCTATGACCGCTTCCTCACCCTCGCTCAGTCTTTGTGAGATAGACCATGGACGACCTGCAATACGGCACGCGCAACAAAAGGGGTGATTGGGCTCCGAACGAACCGGCCGGCACCGCGCCGCTCTTCGTCTTCCCGCCGCGCCCGCTGGCGGTGCTGAAATGGCTGCCGAGCTATTTCCTGCCCTACAATCTGCTCTTCGCGCTCACGGCCGTCGTCTGGTGGCGCTACGTGTTGCCCGACGTCGAGGTGATGAAGACGCTCTCCGCCGGCTGGATCCTGCGTCTGTTCATCGTCAACTGCGTGGCGCTGCTCGTCTTCTTCGGCGCCTTCGAGCTTCGACTCTACATTGTGAGAGCCCAGGGCAGCCGTTTCAAATACAACGGCAAATGGCCCTCGGAGCAGAAGAACAAGGCCTTCTTCTTCGAGAACCAGAATATCGACAACATGCTGCGCACCTTCGGCACCGGCATGCCGATCTGGACGGCGATCGAAGTGGCGATCCTCTACGCTTACGCCAATGGCTATGTGCCGTGGCTGACCTTCGCAGAGCATCCGGTTTACCTGTTCTGCCTGGCGCTGGTGGTGCCGATCATCCACGAGACGCATTTCTTCCTGCTGCACCGGGCGATCCATTGGGGCCCCCTCTACAAATGGGTGCATTCGGTGCACCACAATTCGGTCAACCCGTCCCCCTGGTCGTCGCTGTCGATGCACCCGGTGGAGCAGCTCGGCTATCTCGGCGTCGCTTTCTGGCACCTGATCATCCCGTCGAACCCGCTCCTGGCGCTCTACCAG
Organism: Mesorhizobium sp. M2E.F.Ca.ET.219.01.1.1; assembly: GCF_004016445.2. Taxonomy (GTDB): domain Bacteria; phylum Pseudomonadota; class Alphaproteobacteria; order Rhizobiales; family Rhizobiaceae; genus Mesorhizobium. The sequence continues at coordinate 648,485 of NZ_SADT02000001.1, read as the reverse complement.
CTCCATTATGCCGGCTTCGGCGCCATTCCCGGCCATGTCGGCTTCGACAAGATCGAGCTTACCGAAGGCGCCGGCATCGATAGCCACGCCTATATCCATTACCTCCACCACAGATATTTCGAGGTGAACTACGGCGACGGCTTGATTCCGTTCGACCGCTGGTTCGGCACCTTCCACGACGGCAGCAAGGAAGGCGAGGCCCGCATGCAGGCCCGCTACGAGAGGAAGAAGGCACGCGCCAACGCGGCGGCCATCAAATGACATCTGCACGCACAGCCGCGTGCGAGGCCCGGGCGGCTAAGAAGGCTATGCGGAGCTGCGCCTCGATCGAATTTGACGGATGGGAAAAAATGACCAATTGGATCAGGGCTTGCAGCCTCGATGACATCGAACAGGAGGGTGCCCGACGTTTCGACCACGAGGGCCGGACCTACGCCGTCTTCCGGTCGCCCGACGACGAGGTGTTCTGCACCGACGGCTTGTGCACGCATGAGGCCGTGCATATCGCCGATGGGCTAGTAATGGACTACGAGGTCGAATGCCCGAAACATGCCGGCGCCTTCGACTACCGCACCGGTGCCGCCAAGCGCCTGCCGCCCTGCATAAATCTGCGGACCTATCTTGCGAAGTTGGAAGGCGGCTCGGTCCTGGTTGCGATGCCGGTGGCAACTGTCTGAAGACTTCGCGGACCGATCGACCTGCGCCTGACCGCTTTGGGTCAGTTCATAGGTAGGCAAGCGGGGTGCCCCATCGTCCGCTTCTGGCTATTATGCCTCAAAGCCGCCGACCCGCTATCGGCCCCATTCGAATGGGTCATTCAGGAAATGGATCGCGAATGGCTATGGGCGGCCCCGCCTGGGAGCAGGCCTTCTCGCTGCATCACGGCGGCAAAGAAGCCGTCGGTGTCGTGGCGCGCGGGCGTCAGCGACAGATAGTCGGCATGGGCTGAATTCGTCAGGTGCGGCGCGGCCTCGCGCAGCGGCACAGCACGAAAAGCGGGATGCGCCGCGAGGAAAGCGGCCACCTGGTCCTCATTCTCCTCGGACATTAGGGAGCATGTTGCGTAGACCAGCCGTCCGCCGGGCTTCACCAGGCGCGCCGCGCTCGCCAGAATCCGGGCTTGCAACGACACGAGCTTGTCCAGACCCTGTTCCTCCTGCGCGCGCCAGCGTGCATCGGGATTGCGGCGCCATGTGCCGGTGCCGCTGCATGGCGCATCCACCAGCACGCGATCGAAACCGCCCTTGTGGCGCTTGATCCAGCGATCCGTTTCGCCGGCCAGGAGCCGCGTCTCGATATTGTGCAACCCTGCCTGCCGGAAGCGCTCGGCGCCGCGCTTCAATCGGCCTTCCACGACGTCGCAGGCGACAACATGGCCCTTGTTGTTCATCTGCGCGGCAATGGCCAGCGTCTTGCCGCCGGCTCCGGCGCAGAAATCGACCACGCGCTCGCCCGGCCGGGCATCGACCAGCATGGCGACAAGCTGCGAGCCCTCGTCCTGGATCTCGACCTCACCGTTTTTCAGCATCGGCAGGGTCGCCAGCGACGGGCGCTCATGCACACGAATGCCGTAAGGAGCCAAGGCTGACGGTTGCGCCCGCAAGCCGAGATCCTTCAACGCGCCAAGCATGGCCTCACGCGTCGACTTGATCGGATTGACGCGCAGGTCAAGCGGCGCCGGAGTCAGAAGCGCGGACATCTCCTGGCCGAACGCTTCCTTGAAACGGCGCCGCAGCGGATCGGCCGCCCAGGACGGACATTCAAGGCGCACCTCTTCCGGCATGCCGGGATTGTCGATTGTGCCTCCCTGCAATTTGACCAGCAGCGCGTGCTCGTGATCCGTCAGCATGGCAGGCGCGAATTTCGCGCCATTGAACAGGCGTTTGACCTGATCGGGCGTGCCGCCTTCCGTCAGCGTCAGCCACGCGAGCAGGCGGTTGCGGGGCCTGTCCTCGCGCCCATGCCTCGCCAGCCACCAGCCGAGCCGTGCATGGTGTCGCAGAAGCGCATAGAGCAACTCTAAAATCCGACCACGGTCGCTGTCGTGGATATAGCGCCGGGATCGAAACCAGGCCGAGACGACAGCATCCGCCGGACGCGCGACGCTGTCGACTTCATGCATAAGTTCGATTGTGGCTTGCAGGCGGGCGGCAGGGTTCACGGAACGGCGATCAGGCTCGAAAAAAGGCTTGTATAGTCGACAGAACCGCTCCTGACCATTGTTCGCGCCCGCCGTTACCGCCATCCACGACGAGGACGGCGCCGTAGACGTTGCGCTTTGCCGAGATCGGTCTCGTCGATTCGCATGACGGCGGCTGCCAAAGTGTCACGAATGCCAGCGCCCTGACCCTGCGATCAGAATGCTCAGCACAATTACGGGTCTCTTTTTCATGCCTATACCCTCACGTCGAAATAGATTGCGTTCGAACTCTATACTCGATATAGATTACGGATGAAATCTAAAACGGAGATCGATGATGCGCGTAAGTCGCACTCAGGCTGCGGAAAACCGGGAGACGGTGATCGATGTGGCAAGCCGCCTTTTCCGGGAACACGGCTTTGATGGCATCGGCCTCAAGGATCTGATGAAAGGCGCCGGGCTGACCCAGGGCGCCTTTTACAAGCAATTCGCGTCAAAGGAGGACTTGGAGGCACTGGCGTCCAGACGGGCACTTCAGCACGCATTCCGTCGATGGTCGGACGCGGCCGCGAAAAGTCCCAAGGACCCGCTTGGTGCTGTGATCGCGTTCTACCTCAGCGTCGGACATCGCGAAGAAAGGATGGACGGCTGCCCGGTCGTGGCGCTGGGCTCGGATGCTGCCAGGCAGGGCAGCGACGTGAAAGCATCTTTCGAAGCCGGGATCAGGGAATACCTCGGGCTGCTCTGTGGGTGGGTTGGCGATGCCCACGGCGAGGATCCCGGCGGAGCGGCCATGGCCATTCTCTCGACGATGGTCGGTGCGGTCGTCCTTTCGCGAGCCGTCAACGACAAGCAACTGTCGAAGCAGTTTCTGCAAGCGGCAGCCGAGAGCATACACGCAGGGCTGGCCGCTGATCGCCAATGGGAAATGCCCCAATGACGATGGCTTCCCCAACCAAGAGACGAGGGATTCGACCGAATTTTCGGTGGCTATTTTCTCGCGCGTCTTGGCGCCACTGGCTGGAAGAACTGCACCGGTTTGAGGAAGCGATCGAGACCACCGAACTGGATCTCCTCGAAAGGCGCGTCAGGGGTCTCGAAGCGCAAGTCTCCGAGTTGCGCATAAGGGCGAGGCAGCCGTGACGCTCACATTTTCGACTTCGGACTTTTCGGTCGTTTTCACTCTGAGCGACGAAACGGTCATCCAGCTCGGCTGGATGCCGGCGCCGCGCCAGCCCCGAGCCACGCCGGTTGGCATCGGAGGAGTGCTGGAATCGAAAGGGCAATAGATGCGGCGGATTGTTGTTACGGGCATGGGGGCGGTCACGCCCCTTGCCGCCAATGTCGAAACGTCCTGGTCGCGCCTTCTGGCCGGCCGCTCGGGCATCCGGAGGCTTACCGACGAGGTCGTGGGAGATTTGCCCGCGAAGATCGGCGGCGTAGTTCCCTCTCTGGAAGACGATCCCGAGGCCGGTCTCGACGCCAATGCCTTCGTGGCTCCGAAGGACCAGCGCAGGATCGACCGGTTCATTCTCTTCGCTTTGGCGGCGGCGGAAGAGGCGCTGGCCCAGGCGAGATGGAAGCCAGGCTCGGAGAGCGATCGGGTTCGCACCGCGACGATTATCGCTTCAGGTGTCGGTGGTTTTCCGGCCATAACCGAGGCGGTGCGGACAGTCGACCAGCGCGGTGTTCGGCGTCTTTCGCCGTTCACGGTGCCCTCGTTCCTGGTGAATCTCGCGGCCGGCCACATATCGATTCGTTATGGCTTCAAAGGCCAGATCGGCGCACCGGTGACGGCGTGCGCCGCCGGCATTCAGGCAATCGGCGATGCCGCTCGCATCATCCGCGCCGATGAAGCCGACATCGCGGTGTGCGGCGGCACTGAAGCTTGCATGAACGTGGTCAGTCTGGGCGGCTTTGCTGCTGCACGCTCGCTTTCGACCTCCTTCAACCACCGTCCGGATCAGGCCTCCCGTCCGTTCGACATGTCGCGCGACGGCTTCGTCATGGGCGAAGGCGCCGGCATCCTGGTCATCGAGGAATTGAGCCATGCGCTTGCGCGCGGCGCCACACCGCTCGCCGAGGTCGTCAGCTACGGAACGACGGCGGATGCGCACCACGTCACTTCCGGTCCCGAGGACGGCGATGGCGCGCGCCGGGCCATGGAGATCGCAATCGCCCAGGCAGGGATTTCGCCGCGCGAGGTCCGTCATCTCAATGCCCATGCAACCTCCACGCCGGTGGGCGACCTAGGAGAAATCGAAGCGATCAAGAGCGTGTTCGGCACGGATTTCTCGATAGCCGTCAGCGGAACGAAATCGGCGACCGGACACCTGCTCGGCGCCGCCGGCGGGCTTGGCGCGATCTTCACGATCCTGGCGCTCAGGAATCAGGTGGCACCGCCTACCCTCAATCTGAGCGCCCCAGATCCGGCAGGCGACGGGATAGATTTCGTCGCCAATCGGGCGCGGCCGATGGAGATGGATTACGCGATCGCCAACGGCTTCGGCTTCGGAGGCGTCAACGCCAGCGCGCTGTTTCGCCGCTGGGACGCAGCGGCGTGAACGGTCGAGTCGCTCATGACTGACGCTTCCCTCCGGACTTCCTGCTTCTCCAACCAAAACCAGAGAATGTGATCTCCATGAACAAGACCGATCCGGGCGTCGCCATCGTTACAGGAGCATCCTCCGGCATCGGGCATGTGACCGCCAAGGTCCTGCAGAATGCGGGCTTTCGTGTGTTCGGAACCACTCGCCGCGCAGCTTCCAAGAAATCCGATGGCATTACCATGCTGACCTGCGACGTGACCGACGACGCGTCCGTGGCGAAGCTGGTCGACGAGGTGCTGGCCGAGGCGGGGCACATCGACCTGCTCGTCAACAATGCCGGCATGGGCCTGCTTGGCGGCGCGGAGGAATCCTCGACCGCGCAGGCTCAGGCTTTGTTCGACGTGAACGTGTTCGGCGTCATCCAGATGATCAACGCGGTACTGCCGACAATGCGCCGTCAACGGAGCGGAAGAATCATAAACTTGAGCTCGGTGCAGGGGTTCATCCCAGCTCCTTATTTCGCGCTTTATTCGTCGACCAAACATGCCGTCGAAGGCTATTCCGAATCGCTTGACCACGAACTGAGACCGTTCGGAATTCGCGTCGCGTTGGTCGAGCCGGCTTATACCCGTACGTCGTTCGAAGACAATCTCGCCAAGCCGGACCGGCTGCGTGATATCTATGACACTGCACGCGCAAGCATGAATGCAGCCGTGCGGAAGGCTATGGAAAAAGGCGATACGCCCGAAGTCGTAGCCAACACCGTTTTGGCGGCTGCGACCGATCCCACTCCGAAGAGGCGCTATGCGGCGGGAAAAATGGCGCGCCAGGTCAGCTTCCTTCGCCGTTTCGTCCCCGCATCCGCGTTTGACAAAAGCCTGCGAAAGCAGCTCGGGCTGCCCGTGTGAGAGGGTATTGGTTCGCGCCAGCAACCCGGCACTCCGGCCTATTCGCACGGAGCTGACGGCAGACGAGCTGAGATCGGCGCTGCAGTCGGCGAAGCGGTCTCGCGCTGCCAGTAATCGCGACGCCCTTCTCAGGGAATTCATGGCAGCCAGCGGTAAGCTGAGCCACGACGAAATCGTGGCCCGCAACCGGGCGGTGACTGCGTGATTACCGAAGCCCAAGATCGACAGCTGAGCGGAACCCTCGATCTGATCGGTGTGGGGAAAGTCGGTAGCACCCCCGCTAACATCGCCCCACGTTTCTAGCTTTCGCGTTCCCGCGCTTATCCCTTGCGTTCCTGCAGGATGTTGCCACCATCGACGACGAGAACGGCGCCGTTGACATAGCTGGCTCCGTCGGACGCTAGAAACAACACGGCGGCGGCGACCTCCCCCGGACTGCCGGCGCGCCCAAGCGGCGTGTTGCGGGCAGCAGCGAGTTCCTCCGGCGTCGATGCGCCGGTCGCGATCCAGCCCGGCGCCACGGCATTGACGGTGACGCCGCTGCGGCCAACCTCCAGGGCGAGCGCGTGCGTCAGCCCGATCATGCCGGCCTTGGCCGCGGAATAGGCGGTCTCGCCCTCATTGGAGACGTAAGGTCCTGTCACTGAGGCCATGTTGACGACGCGCCCATGGCCGCGCCGCACCATGCCGGCCAGGAATCCGCGCGTGCTCAAGAACGCGGTTTTCAGGCTGACGTCGATGCCGCGGTCCCAGTCGCTTTCGCTGAGGTCGAGAAACCGCCGCTGCAGCGCCGGCTGGCCGACAGTTCCCATCCCGGCATTGTTGACGAGGACGTCGATCTCGCCGGCCTGCGAGCACAAGCGCTCGACATCGCCCGAAAGCGTCAGGTCGGCCACAACGGCGCGGACGTCGAACCCTTCCGCCCGCAGTTCCCCGGCCCGCTGCTCGACGCGCGCGGACGAAGCGGTGATGACGACCGAAAGGCCGGCCTCGCCCAGCGCCCGCGCGGTCGCGATGCCGATGCCGTCGGCGGCGCCGGCGCCGGTCACCAGCGCCCTGCGAGACTTGCGGAACACGATCATTTCCTCTCCACGATTGGAATGCCGGCATGCCGACGCGGGCAATCATACCCGCGATGAAACCGCCCAGGCTTTTTTCAATAGCCGGCGCTGACGCCGAAATCGATCGAAAGCGCGGCCCCGGTGATCGGCGCCGCGCCCGGCTGGCACAGATAGTGGATGAAGGATGCAATCTCTTCTACCTGAATGAACCTTGCTTTGTCCCCTTGCGGATAGTGCCCGAGAAGCCGGCGCTTGTAGCCGTCGGGATCGTCCCCCCCATAGGTCCTGGCCTGATATTCGATCATCGGCGTCGCCGTATCGCCGGGGCAAACGGCGTTGATCCTGATGCCTTGCGGGGCGAGTTCCAGGGCGAGAGCCTTGGTCAGCAGAACCAGCCCGCCCTTCGAGGCGCAATAGACGGCCGCGCCATTGTTGCCGACGAGGCCGGCGTCGGACGCGATGTTGACGATCACGCCTTGCGCCGCCGACAGATGGGGGACAGCCGCCGAGATCAGGAAGAACGCTCCCTTGAGATTGACGTCCAGCACCAGGTCCCACTGATCTTCCTCGACCCCGCTCGCCGGCCCCTCGAGCCAGACGCCGGCGGCGTTGACGAGGATGTCTATGGCGCCGCCCCAGTCCCTGGCCTTGGCCACCACGTCGCGGCAGGCAGCGACGGAACGGATGTCGAGCGGCAAGCCGACCGCATCCGCTCCGGTCGCGACAATCTTGGCCACGGCTGCGTCGAGCTTGGCGCCGGGAAGATCGGCAAGCGCGATCCGCTCGCCGTCGGCCGCGAGGCGCAGTCCGGTCGCAAGACCCATGCCCCCGGCGCCACCGGCGATCAGAACCGTCCTGCCAGCCATTCGATAAACCTCCACGCCACGCAGCGCCCGGCAAAGGCAAACCATGTTCCTAAATCACGTCATGGGGCCCTGTCGCATGGACCAGCCAGGCAAAACAATGACCTCAGCAGTTCCGCCGGCCCCCCCGATCATCCCAACTCGAGCGTCGTGATGCCGAAAACCGTCGACGGGGCATTGCCGGGTTTGCCGCCCTTGTACATGCGTGTCGTCGCAAAGCCCGGCATCATGCCGACGGCCTGAAGCATGGCGGTGAATTGAACCTGGCTGGCCGGTACGTCGATATACAGTACCTCGTTGCCGATCCGGCCCGCGAGGTCCGCCAGCAATGCCAAGGCAAGGTCCGTCCTGTCGGCGAACAGCGGCCCGACCTTGAAGCCTTCCCGGCATCGGCGGGCCGCGCCGTAGCCGGCAATGCCGGCCGAGCCGCCACAAAGCAGCGCAATCCGGGGCTGCCGCAGCCACGTCCGGAGGAAGGCTTCCCGGGGCGCCGGGAAGCACTGGCGATCATAGGCAAGTATCCCTGCCATGTCGCCGGCCGTCGCTGGCCGTATGTCGCCACCCCCTGGCAAACCGGCGGCGGGACCGCTGTAGCGGACGGTCTCATAGACGGGCACGAAGCCCATGCGCTGGTAGTTGGCCCGCTGCTCGGCCACCCCGTCGAGACCGATGATGCGGTTGCCGAGGCGTGCCATGCCGGCATCCCAGACCGCCTTGCCGTGGCCTTCGCCACGCCGGTCGGGCCGGCAGATATAGAGGCCGATGAAGCCGAAACCCGGGCCGTATGCGACGGCCGAAATGCCGGCCACCATCTCTTGGCCGACGAAAGCGCCGATGAAACCGTCCGGATCGGCTGTCCTGAACGCCGCGGCATCGCCGATGCCTGGATTCCAGCCCTCTCCAACCGCCCAGTCGACGAGCGTTTCCACTTCACTGGCGGTCAGTGTCCGGATTGTTCTCGGCATCATTTCACCCGGGCGGCCTCGGCAAACGGCGTCAAGGCATCAGGATAGGTAGCCGCTTCCACGCTGCAAAGTCCACACGAGAACTTCAGTGTCACCGCCGATGCCGCGCATCGGCGCCAGACCCTGTCCTTGTTTCTTCTTTCCGGGAAAGCGCTCCCCGCACCCCCGATGGCGCGGAACCTATGCCTGCTTGACGGGACTCGTCAATTCAACGCAGGGCTGCGGGCCGGACTATTATTGGGACGGGTTTAACGAACCGATGCAAAGAGTTAGCAACAAACGCGCCGCATGATCGTTCGTTGTTCCAATAGGCAACTGGACACAACCGGCGAAGATCGGGAATCTTCATTTGTCGTTGCGTGGAATCGCATGGAGTACCGCAGGAATGCCGCTGAGTGCCGCAGAGATCGTCCGTCATCCGGCAGCGCTTGGCAGTGTGCAGGAACAGTCGCGCGCACTCATCCATGTCTACGAAACGACCCCGCGGCTGGCCACCGTCTTCGCCACCCAGCAGCGCTGGCTGCTCGCTCATGTCGGCCTGGCTCTGCATTTCCGGCGCGACCCCAATGACCGCCGCACCGAAATGACAATGGCGCGGTTCATCGAAGTCGTGCGACGCCATTCCGTGGCCAGCCGCAATACCGCCGAGGCCTTCGTCAAGGAGATGCTGCGCTACAACATCGCCGAGTATATTTCGGCCAGCGGTGACGGCCGCGCCCACCCCATGCGGGTCACCGAGGGCACCATCGAAACCTTCACCGGCTGGATCCACGCGCATCTGAGGACGCTCGACCGGATAGACGGCGGAAACCGCCTGACGACTTTCCTCGATCGACCCGGGATGCTGTCCAGGCTGCAGCCGCTCATCGCCGACGGACTGCTGGCCAGCGACGGCGTGCGGGAGCCTGGGCGGACTTTCTCGTTGTTTATCTGGCTCAACAATGGCGGCATCGTCATGGACTGGCTGATGTCCGGTATCGATCCGGAGGACGTTCATCTCGACAGGATACCGACCAGCGTCATCTCGGTCAGTGAATTCGCGCACTGGCTGAAGCTGTCGCGCACCCACTTGGCGCGGAAACTCAAAGATGGCGAGGCGCTTGGCAGCATCGGCTGGGTCGGCCAGCGCGGTCATTCCGTCATGTGGGTTTCACGCCAGTTCTTCGACGAGTACATGGCGGTGCAGGCGTCCAAGCTCGCCGTCGTCGACATGGCTTTCGAGGGTAGTTTGTCCCAGGCGGACGAGAGCTGACGGCGCAACGGTCGCTTCCCGGACCCAGCCGACAAATACCGCTGGTTGCGCTGGCAGGCGCCGGCCAAAACTGCTATCCGCATCGCATATTGCGATATTTGGCCGAGTCTGGGGGGATGGCGCTGAACTTCGAAGACATTGTCGGTCATCCGGCGCTGAATGCCGCCGTCCAGGCACAGGCCCGGGCGATGCAGCAGGCCTATGAAGGAAACCCGCGCGCGTCCTCGGTCTTTGCCACCCAGCAGCGCTGGTTGATGGCGCATATCGGTCTTGCCCTGCATTTCCGCAGGGATCCCAGCGACTACCGGAAGGAACTGACCGCCGCGCGTTTCGTCGACGTCACCGTCCAGCATGCGGTGGCAAGCCGAAACACCGCCCATGCCTTCATCAAGGAAATGCAGCACTATAATTTCATCGGAGTCGGGCCAATGGCCGACGACGGCCGCATTCGCCCCCTGCACCTGCCCGCCATAACCCTGGAGCCGTTGATCGGCTGGATCCATATGCATCTGAGCACGCTTGATGCTCTTGACGGCGCGAACCGGCTGGAAACGTTCCAGGCAAGGCCGCAAATGCTGGCGCGGTTGCAGCCGCTGATCGCGGACGGGCTGATCTCCTCGGTGCCGGTGCGGGAGCCGCAACAGACTTTTTCGCTGTTCACATGGCTCAACAATGGCGGCGTCGTCATGGATTGGCTGATCGCCGGCGTCGACCCGCTGAATGCCGGCCAGGAGCGCATCCCGACCGGCGTGCTGTCGATCGGCGATTTCGCTAGATGGCTGAAGCTGTCGCGTACCCATCTTGCGCGCAAGCTGCGCGACGCCGAGGCGCTCGGCAGCGTCGGCTGGCTCGGGCAGCGCGGTCATTCCGTCATGTGGATCTCGAAGGAATTCTACGGCGAATACATCACCGCGCAGGCGGTCAAGCTTGCCATCATCGACGCGGCCTTCGCCGCGAGCACGGCCAGTTGAGCGTATTCCGCTTTCTATCCGGCCTTCAGGATGGCTGAAAAGCGCGGATCGAAGGCCCGGCTGATCGGCTCGGCCGCGGCGCCCACGGCGATCGCCCAGGGATCGGTGGTGCCGAGCTGCAGCCGCGGCAGGCGGCGGGTGGGCCGGTCCGCGATCGACGGCAGCAGCGGGTGCATGGCCTGAAGCAGAAGCCGGGCCAGCGCCTCGGGCGCGGTGCTGGTGAGGATGACGGTTTGCGGATCGAAGATCGTTTCGATCAGATGCACGCTCCAGCGCAGGTCGGACGCGGCTCTTTCGACCCAGCTCATGACCCGCGGGTCTCGCTGCAGCGCCAGCGCGCCAAGCGTCTCGCAAAGCCCCCTCTCGGCGGGGTCGAGGCCGAGATGCTGGTAGAGCGAGGCGAGCGAGGCGCGATGCTCCAACGGCATCGAGCCTGGACCGGCCGGCGACAGCAGCGCCCTGCCGATCTCGCCGGCATTGCCGTTGCCGCCATTGTAGAGCTCGCCGTTGAGAATCAGCCCGGCGGCGATGCCGTAGCCGACATAAAGGCAGACGGCGTGATCGACGCCATGCGCGGCGCCGACGATGCGCTCCGCCGTTGCACAGGCCGCCGCGTCGTTCTGCATCCCGACATTCAGTCCGGTGCCGGCGGCAAGCGTCTCGAGCAGCGGGAATTGCTGCCAGGCAGGCATCATCCATTTGTCGTCGGATTCCTTCAGCCCGAACGGCCCTGGCATCGCGACGCCAAGGCCGACCAGCCGCCGTTCGGACTGTGCGAAAGAGGAAGCCAGCTCGCGCCTGACGCGATCGACCAGGCCGAGGATGATCTTGACGCCGGCTGACGGCTCGTCGAGCGGCAGACCTGCCTCGGCGCGCGCGATGACCTTGCCCACGAGGTCGACCACCACGACGCGCGTCAGATGCCGGTCTATCTGCAACCCGATGGCAAAGGCGCCTTCGGGCACCAGCCGGTAGGGCGTGAAAGGCTGGCCCCTGCCCTTGCGCACCGCATCCAGCGCCACGACCAAGCCGTCCCGCTCGAGATCCTCGATGATGTTGGAAACCGCCTGCTTGGTGAGCTGTGTTGCCCGCGCCAGGTCGGCACGCGACAGCGCGCCGTTGAGCCGCAGCGCCTCGATCATGACGCGGCGGTTGTGCGCGCTGGTACCTTCCTGGTTGGTACCGCTCTTGGCCCGGATCGGGTTGATGTCGTGCACCGTCGTTTCCCCTCTTGACTCCATTAAAGGATTGATCGACTAATTAAGTCAAGCGAATTGACTTAATGGTGATGTTCGGACGGTTTCGAGAAAAAGACGGCATGGCTCAAAGCCCTCGCCGCCCCACCGTTCCGGCAGATCCGGTCACGCGCGATGCACATTCGAGGAAGCGGTAAAGCCTCTGCCGCCTGCTCGCTGCTGTCGAAAATGGGAGAAAGACAAATGCTGAAATCGATCGGTACGACACTTCTGGGCGCGGTGTTCGTTGGCGGACTGTTCGTCCCGCACGCCTTCGCCGAAACCACGCTGAACGCGCTTTTCATGGCCCAGGCCGCCTATAGCGAGGCGGATGTGCGCGCCATGACCGAGGCCTTCACCAAGGCCAATCCGGACATCAAGGTGAACCTTGAATTCGTTCCCTATGAAGGCTTGCACGACAAGACCGTCCTCGCTCAAGGGTCGGGCGGCGGCTATGACGTGGTGCTGTTCGACGTCATCTGGCCGGCCGAATATGCGACCAACAAGGTGCTGGTCGACGTCTCCTCGAAGATCACCGACGACATGAAGAAGGGCGTGCTGCCGGGCGCCTGGACCACCGTCCAGTATGACGGCAAGTACTACGGGATGCCGTGGATCCTCGACACCAAATATCTGTTCTACAACAAGGAGATCCTGGAGAAGGCAGGCATCAAGGCGCCGCCGAAGACCTGGGAAGAGCTTGGCGAGCAGGCCAAGATCATCCAGGACAAAGGCTTGTTGAAGACGCCGATCGCCTGGAGCTGGGCACAGGCCGAAGCCGTGATCTGCGACTACACCACGCTGGTCAGCGCCTATGGCGGCGACTTCCTCAAGGACGGCAAGCCGGACTTCCAGAATGGCGGCGGCGCATCGGCGCTGAAATACATGGTCGACAGCTACAAGTCCGGCCTCACCAATCCGAACTCCAAGGAATTCCTCGAAGAGGATGTCCGCAAGGTGTTCGAGAACGGCGACGCCGCCTTCGCGCTGAACTGGACCTACATGTACAACATGGCCAACGATCCGAAGGACTCGAAGGTCGCCGGCAAGGTCGGCGTCGTGCCGGCGCCGGGCGTTGCCGGCACCAGCGAGGTCTCGGCCGTCAACGGTTCGATGGGCCTCGGCGTCACCGCTGTCTCGAAGCATCCGGACGAGGCCTGGAAGTACATCGAGTTCATGACCTCGCAGGCGACGCAGAACCAGTATGCCAAGCTCTCGCTGCCGATCTGGGCCTCGTCCTACGACGACCCGGCCGTCACTAAGGGCCAGGAAGAGCTGATCGCCACCGCCAAGCTCGGCCTCGCCGCCATGTACCCGCGCCCGACCACACCGAAATACCAGCAGCTGTCGACCGCTCTGCAGCAGGCCATCCAGGAATCGCTGCTCGGCCAGACGACGCCGGAAGACGCGCTCAAGACCGCCGCCGAAAACAGCGGCCTCTGATCTGACGTTCCTCGACGCGGGCGGCCTCATGGGAAGAGTGCCGCCCGTGCTGTTTCTGACCGAATGAAGGGAAAGAGGCGCCTCCGATGTCAGGCACCTGGATGACGACTCGCGCGTGGCTGTTGATGCTGCCGCTGCTGGTGATCATGGTCGCCGTCATCGGCTGGCCATTGGTCGATACGGTCAGGCTTTCCTTCACCGACGCCCAACTGGTCGGCACGGCGGGCAATTACGTCGGCTTCGACAACTACACCAAGATGCTGACAAGCTCGAACTTCACCCGCACGCTCTCGACCACCACCTGGTTCGCGGTTGTCTCGGTCGCCGCCGAAATGGTGCTCGGCGTGCTCGCGGCCCTCCTGCTCAATCAGGAATTCCGCGGCCGCGCCGTGCTGCGCGGACTGATGATCCTGCCCTGGGCGCTGCCCACCGTCGTCAACGCCACGCTTTGGCGGCTGATCTATAATCCAGAATATGGCGCGCTGAATGCGGCGCTGACGCAGCTCCATCTCATCGATGACTACCGCTCCTGGCTGGGCGAGCCGGGCACGGCGCTTGCGGCGCTAATCGTCGCCGACTGCTGGAAGAATTTTCCGCTTGTCGCGCTGATCGCGCTGGCCGCCCTGCAAGCCGTGCCGCGCGACATCACCGCCGCGGCGCTTGTCGACGGCGCCGGGCCGTTCAATCGCTTCCGCTTCGTCATCCTGCCCTATCTTGCCGGCCCGCTGATGGTGGCACTGGTGCTGCGCACCATCGAGGCCTTCAAGGTCTTCGACATCATCTGGGTGATGACCCGCGGCGGCCCGGCCAACAGCACGCGCTCGCTGTCGATCCTGGTCTACCAGGAAGCCTTCTCCTTCCAGCGCGCCGGCTCCGGCGCATCGCTGGCGCTGATCGTCACCTTGCTCGTCACCGTGCTCGCCGTCGCCTATGCGGCGCTGGTGAGAAAGACAGCGGGGAGCGCTGCCTGATGGAACGCAAGAGCCCCGTCTTCACCGCCTTCGTCTACGCCTGCGCCATCCTGCTCGCCGCCGTCATCCTGGCACCGCTTGCCTGGCTTTTTGTCATGAGCATATCGCCGGCCGCCGATCTCGCCGCCAAGCCGCTGCGCTGGTGGCCGCAGGCGGCCGACTTCTCCCGTTACGGGCAGCTTCTGTCGACGGCTCAAAACAGCGCCGGCGCGGCCTTCACCGCATCGCTGCGCAACAGTCTGGAGGTCGCCGGCATGGCGACGCTTGCCGCGATCCTGCTTGCCGTGCCCGCGGGCTGGGCGGTCTCGCGCACGCCTTCGGTCGGCTGGTCGCTGTCGATGGTGATCGCCACCTACATGCTGCCGCCCGTGGCGCTCTCGGTGCCGCTCTATATGGGCCTCTCCCATCTCGGCCTGCTCAACAACGTCTTTGGCCTGGCGCTGATCTATCTGACGATCCTGGCGCCATTCACCACCTGGCTGATGAAATCGGGTTTCGATTCCATCCCGCGCGAGATCGAGGCCGCGGCCATGATCGACGGCGCCGGCCTGTTTCAGACCTGGCGCATCATCACCTTGCCGCTTGCGGCGCCCGTGGTGGCGACATCGGCGCTGTTTGCCGTGCTGCTCGCCTGGGACGAATTCTTCTATGCCCTGCTTTTTACCTCGGACCAGCGGGCGAAGACGCTGACGGTCGCCATCGCCGACCTCGCCGGCGGCCGCGTGTCCGACTACGGATTGATCGCCACCGCCGGCGTGCTCGCGGCCCTGCCGCCGGTGCTGATCGGCCTCGTCATGCAACGCGCGCTGATCTCGGGCCTCACCAGCGGCGGCGTGAAAGGATAATGATGACTGAAGAGAAGAAACGCCCGGCAGGTCTCGTCGCAATCGACCGCGAAATGGCGCGTCAGCATGAGGATGCGCTTGCCTCGTTCGAGAGCAATCAGGAGGTGGCCGCCAGGGTC
Organism: Mesorhizobium sp. M2E.F.Ca.ET.219.01.1.1; assembly: GCF_004016445.2. Classification (GTDB taxonomy): domain Bacteria; phylum Pseudomonadota; class Alphaproteobacteria; order Rhizobiales; family Rhizobiaceae; genus Mesorhizobium. Next base: position 633,163 of record NZ_SADT02000001.1, on the reverse strand, counting down.
GCCGCCTCCATCAGGAAGACCGGACGGCTCCTCCTGCTCGGCATGGGCGCCTCGCATGCCGTCGCCCGCGCCGTCGAGCCGCTCTATCGCGCGCACGGCATCGATGCCATCGCGCTGCCGCTGTCGGAACAGCTCGGACAGCCACTGCCGCTGGCCGGCAAGACCGTGATCGTCACCTCGCAGTCCGGCGAAAGCGCCGAGGTGTTGCGCTGGTTCGCCAAGACTGGCGATCGCACGGGGACCTTCGGCCTGACGCTGGAGGCCGGCTCTTTCCTCGGGCGCACGGTGCCCTGCCTCGTCGGTGCCGGCGGCACCGAACTCGCCTTTGCCGCGACCCGCAGCCTGACCGTGACCTTCGCCTTGCATCTCGCCATCCTGGCCGCGCTTGGCGACGATCCCGCAGCGGCGCTGGCCGCACTCAAGGCGCCCGAGGAGGTTGAGATCGACGCCGCCTTGGCAGCGTTGAGCAAGGTCGCGACCGTGGTCACCTCCGGCCGCAGCCTGCAAGGCGTAGCTGAAGCCCTGGCGCTCGGCCTCACCGAACTGTCGCGCCTGCCTTGTTTTTCTCTCGAAGGCGGCCAGCTGCGCCATGGGCCGATGGAGATGCTCGGGCCGAAGATCGGCGTCGTCCTCTTCCGCGGCGACGACCCGACCGCCGACCTCGTCACCGCGATGGCCCTGTCCGTCGTCGAGACCGGCGCGCCGCTGATCGTCTTCGACGCCTCGGGCATGCCGCCGATTGCGGGCGCCGTTACATTGAGGTTCAAGCCTGCCTCCGGGCTGGCAGCGGTCTTTGCCATGCTGCCGGTGGCGCAGCGCCTGATGATCGCCTTCGCCGACAGCCGTGTCGAGAATGCCGGAACGCCGGTGCGCACCACCAAGATCACCAGGAGCGAATGATGCGGCCGCTCGCGGTGATCGGCAACGTCAATGTCGACCTGATCGTCGGTCCGGTCGCGCCCTGGCCGAAGGCCGGCACCGAGACCGTCGTCGACCACGACGACCTGCGCGTCGGCGGCCAGGCCGGCAATACCGCGCTTGCCTGGCAGGCGCTGGGCATCGACTTCGAGATCGCCGCCAATGTTGGCGACGACCAGTTCGGTCGCTGGCTGCGTGAGGCGTTCGGGCACCGCGCGCAAAATTGGCCGGTTCGACCAGAAGGCACGACGCTGTCGGTCGGCATGACCCATCCCGATGGCGAGCGCACCTTCTTCACCACGCGCGGCCACCTGCCCGGCTTCAGCCTGGACGATGTGCTTTCGGTGCTCGACGGCAACCGGCTCGCCGGCGGCTATGCGCTGCTCAGCGGCTCCTTTCTGACCGACGATCTCACCCGCGACTACAGCGCCTTTTTCGACTGGGCCGAAGCGCACCGGATATCAGTCGCGCTCGACACCGGTTGGCCGATCGAAGGCTGGACGGAGACGAACTGCGCGGCGGCGCGCTGCTGGCTGTCGCGCTGCGAACTGGCCCTGTTCAACGAGGTCGAGACGACGACACTGGCCGGCCTGGCTAGTCCAGTGGCCGCCGCGCGCAAAATCCGCGACGGTATGAAGGACGAGGCAATCGTCGTGGTCAAACGCGGGCCGGACGGCGCGATTGCCATCGGTGCCGACGGCGAGCTCATCGAAGTGTCGGCCCCCCGCGTGACGGTGGTCGATACGATCGGCGCCGGCGATGTCTTCAACGCCGCCTTCCTAGCCGCCCTGGCACAGGGGCGCTCCCTTGAAAAGTGCCTGTCCACCGCCATCCGCGTGGCGTCGCGCGCCATCTCAACCTTGCCCCGCGACTATGGCGGGCAGATCCAATTCGAGGATGCCGACCATGAGCGCGCTTGAAATCCGCGATGTCCGCAAAAGTTACGGCAGCGTCGAGACGCTGAAAGGCATCGACATCGCGCTCGAAAACGGCGAGTTCCTGGTGCTGCTCGGCTCGTCCGGCTGCGGCAAGTCCACCTTGCTCAACATCATCGCGGGTCTTGCCGAGGCAACCAGCGGCGACGTGCTGATCGGCGGCCGGTCGGTGCTCGGCGTGCATCCGAAGAACCGCGACATCGCCATGGTCTTCCAATCCTACGCGCTCTACCCAAACCTGACCGTCAGCCGCAACATCGGCTTCGGCCTGGAGATGCGCAAGGTGCCCGCCGCCGAGCGCGACAAGGCGGTGCGCGAGGCGGCGAAGCTTCTGCAGATCGAGACTCTGCTCGACCGCAAGCCCGGCCAGCTCTCGGGCGGCCAGCGCCAGCGGGTCGCCATCGGCCGGGCGCTGGTGCGCAAGCCGCAGGTCTTCCTGTTTGACGAACCGCTCTCCAATCTGGACGCCAAGCTGCGCCTGGAAATGCGCACCGAGCTGAAGCGCCTGCATGAGATGCTCAAGACCACGGTCGTCTATGTCACCCATGACCAGATCGAGGCGATGACGCTGGCGACCCGCATCGCCGTCATGCGCGACGGCCGCATCGAACAGCTGGGCACGCCGCAGGAGATCTACAACCAGCCGGCAACGCTCTATGTCGCCGGTTTCGTCGGCGCGCCGGCGATGAACATGCTGGAAGCCACCGTCGAGGACGGCACGCTCGCCATCGCCGGCACGGATGCGCGTCTGGCGCTGCCGGCACGCTTCACAGGCGCAGCCGGTGACGGCGCCCAGGTCATTGTCGGCGTGAGGCCGGAAGCGCTCCGCCTTGGGCCCGGCAGCGGCGCCGACCTGTCGCTGCCAGTCGAGATCGACGTCGTCGAACTGACCGGTCCCGAACAGGTCACCACCGCCCGGATCGGCGCGCAAAGGCTGACGGCAGCCCTGCCGCCGCAGGCCCGCGTTGAGAAGGGCCAGCCATGCGCGTTTGTGTTCGACGAAGACGCGCTGCGCCTGTTCGACCCGGCGACCGGCAAGGCTTTCTGAGGAGCAATAGCGAGCGGTTCGGCTTCTCCAAGCCGAACCGCTCAATTGTTTCAATCGATGTCGAACGACACGCCTTGCGCGAGCGGCAGCGCCTTGGAAAAATTCACCGTGTTGGTGGCGCGGCGCATATAGGCCTTCCAGGCGTCCGAACCGCTCTCGCGGCCGCCGCCGGTTTCTTTCTCGCCGCCGAACGCCCCGCCGATCTCCGCGCCGGAGGTGCCGATATTGACGTTGGCGATGCCGCAATCCGAGCCGTCGACGCCGAGGAAGCGTTCCGATTCCTGCAGGTCGCGGGTGAAGATAGACGACGACAGGCCGGCGCCGACCGCATTGTGCAATTCTAGCGCCTCGTCGAAATCGGAATATTTCATCACATAAAGGATCGGCGCGAAGGTCTCTTCCGTCACCGGCGAGACTTGGCTAGGCATCTCGACCAGCGCCGGATGCACATAGTAGGCGTCCGGATGACCGTTTTCGACGCGCGCGCCGCCGGTCACCTTGCCGCCATGCGCCTCAGCCTCCTTCAGCGCCTTCTGCATGTTGTCGAAGGCGGCCTTGTCGATCAGCGGACCGACCAGCGCCTTGCCTTCCAGCGGATTGCCGACCGAGACGCTCTGATAGGCCTTCTTTAGCCGCGGCAGCAGCGCGTCGTAGACGCTGTCGTGCACGAACAGGCGCCGAAGCGTGGTGCAGCGCTGGCCGGCGGTGCCCATGGCGCCGAAGGCGATGGCGCGCAGCGCCATATCGAGATCGGCGGTGGGCGTCACGATGCCTGCATTGTTGCCGCCGAGCTCCAGCACCGCGCGGGCGAAGCGCTTGGCGAGTCTCGGACCGACCTCGCGGCCCATGCGGGTTGAGCCGGTGGCCGAGACCAGCGGCACCTTCGGATGGTCGACCAGCACCTCGCCGGCAACGCGGTCGCCGATCAGCACCTGCAGCAGACCTGCCGGCGCATCGGCGCCAAAACGCTTTGCGGCGCGCTTGAAGATCGCCTCGCAGGCAAGCGCAGTCAGCGGCGTCTTTTCCGACGGCTTCCACACCACCGCATCGCCGCAGACGAAGGCGAGCGCCGCATTCCACGACCACACCGCGACCGGGAAGTTGAAGGCCGAGATCACGCCGACGACGCCGAGCGGATGCCAGGTCTCCATCATGCGATGCCCGGGACGCTCGGTGGCGAGGGTGAGGCCGTAGAGCTGGCGGGAAAGGCCGACGGCGAAATCGCAGATGTCGATCATTTCCTGCACTTCGCCCAGACCCTCGGACGGGATTTTGCCGACCTCGATCGACACCAGCCGGCCGAGCTCGTCCTTATGCGCGCGCAATTCCTCGCCGAGCAGGCGCACCAACTCGCCGCGCTTCGGACCCGGCACCAGCCGCCAGGCTTGGAAGGCCTTGTGAGCGGCATCGATGGCCTTGCCAGCGTCGGCGGCCGAAATCTGATTCAGCGCCGCGATCTGCTCGCCCGTCACCGGGCTGCGCACGATGAGATCGCCGCCTGACAGCGCCTCCTTGGCGACGCCGAGTTTCTCAAGAAGTGAGGCCGTTTCCTTCGCCAATGTCATTTTTGTTCCTTTCAGATCCCGCCTCTCATGGGGCGGGAATGGAGCCATGCGCCATCTCTTTGGCGTGCCGTCGGGCACGCCTGGGCGCTTTGATGGCGTGGCATTACTCGTTTCAGGGAAAAACCGCCACCCCGGCATGGTCCAAGGCCCGGCTGCGAAATTGGGCCAGACCGCGAGGACTGGGAAGGCGTGTTGAGATTCAGGTCAGGCAGAGCCGGAGTCGAAGACGGGCGCGAAGCGACCAAACTGGGTGGGTTCCGAGAACCGGAGCGGAGCGTACTTAAGGTACGTGAGCACCGGAAGCGCAGGAAGCCGCCATTTGCAGGCCGGCCTCACCTGAATATCAACATGCCTCAACGCGCCTTCTGGATCGACTTCTCGCTGCTTTCCTTGATCAGCCGATCGATATGCATGCGGATATGCGCCGCCTCGGCGGCCGTATTGGCCAAGGCGATGGCGCGGTCGAAGGCGACGCGCGCCTCTTCGTTGCGGCCAAGCTGCATAAGCAGCCCGCCCCTCAGGCCGAAGAAGTGGAAATAGCCCGACAACCGCTCCTCCAGCGGCTCGATCATGGCAAGCGCTGCCTCCGGGCCGCGCACCTTGCTGACCGCGACGGCGCGGTTCAGCGTCACCACCGGCGACGGCTGCATCTGCTCCAACAGGCCGTAAAGCAGGTCGATTTCGGTCCAGTCGGTGTCCTCGGCGACAGCCGCCCGCGCATGCAGCGCCGCGATCGCCGCCTGCACTTGGTAGGGGCCGGGCTTGCGATGGCGCAGCGCCTTGTCGACCAGTGCCAGGCCCTCGTCGATCATCTTGCGGCTCCACAGCGAGCGGTCCTGATCCTCGAGCAGGACGATCTCGCCATTGTCGTCGAACCGCGCCGGTGCTCGCGCGTGCTGCAGCAAAAGCAGCGCGGTCAGCCCCATGATCTCCGGTTCGGCCTGGAACAGCCTGAGCAGCAGCCGGGCGAGCCGGATCGCCTCTTCGCACAGCGGCGCACGGGCCGGCGCCTCGCCGCCATTGCTCGAATAGCCTTCGTTGAAGATCAGATAGACCATCGCCGCGACGGCGGCGAGCCGCTCCGAGCGCTCGACGGCGCCCGGCGTCTCGAACGGCACGCCGGCGTCCGCGATGCGCGCCTTGGCGCGGGTGATGCGCTGTTCCATGGCGCTCTCGCCGACCAGGAAAGCGCGCGCGATCTGCTTGACGGTGAGGCCCGAGACGATGCGCAGCGCCACCGCGATCTGCTGCGTTGCCGGCAGATCCGGATGGCAGCAGATGAACAGAAGCCGCAGGATGTCGTCGCGATAATGCGCGCCGTCGAGCCGCTCGGCCATGTCGCCCTCGGCATCCTCCAGATCGGAGATCTGGTCCTCTTCCGGCATCGGCGCTTGCTTGGCGCGCTTGCGCACCGCGTCGATGCCGCTGTTGCGGCCGACGAAGATCAGCCAGGCCGCCGGATCGCGCGGCGGCCCGTTCTTCGGCCAGTTCTTGAGTGCCCTCAGGCACGCGTCCTGGAAAGCCTCTTCCGCGGCGTCGAGATCGCGGAAGTAGCGCAGCAGCGCGCCCATCGCCTGCGGACGGGCGTTGCTGATCGCCGTGCTTATCCAGGCAAGGTCGGTCATACCGCGACCTTTGTCGGGTTGAAGAGCGAGACCGGCCGGATCTCGTAGGAGCCGCCGCTCGGATTGACCTCGGAAAGCTCGCGGGCGAATTCGACCGCCTCGTCGAGGTCGCGGCATTCGAGCGTGTAGAAGCCGAGGAATTGCTCCTTGGTCTCGGCGAACGGGCCGTCGAGCACGATCGCTTCGCCCTTGACCTTTCTCAGCGTCGTCGCGGCGGTCGTCGGCAGAAGGCGCGCCACCGGGCCGAGCCGGCCGGCTTTGGCGTATTTGTCCTGCACGTTGAGGAGCTTCGCCATGACCTCGTCATCCTGTTCCTTGCTCCAGGAGCAGACGACGTCTTCGGATGCGTAGCAGAGGATGGCGTAGAGCATGGCAGGTCCTTTCCGTATCAAAGGACGCGACACTAGGACCCTTCCCGACACAAGGTCGATAAAAAAATTCGGCGGGCAATCACGGGCTCGGTTGCCCCTCGCGCCTGGCCGTCACGCGCCATGCGCCTGCAGCCATCTGAGCACCAGCGTTTCTTCCTCGTCGAGGCCGGGTATCAGGCGCTTGCGCTTGTTGGCCTCGGCCATTTCGTCAAGCAGGCGCCCTTCGCTCCACGCCTCGAACACCAGCGGGTGGATGTAGCATTTGCGGCAGACGGCGCGGGTATTGCCCAACCGCTCGGCAACCTTGTCGACGACGCTGTTGATCACACGCTTTTGCTGCGTCTTGCTTTCCGGCAGCTCGGTCCCGGCAAACAGCGACGCGGCATGGATGGTGCCGCCCCAGGTGCGGAAATGCTTTGAGCTGAATTCGGCGCCGGATGCTTCGCGGATATAGCGGTTGACGTCCTCCGAGCGCACCGGCCGCCGTTCGCCATCCTCGTCGAGATATTGGAACAGCTTCTGCCCAGGCAGATCCTGGGCGCCGCGCACCACCTTGGCGATCCGGCGGTCGACCAGCTTCAGCTTCCATTCCTTGCCCGACTTGCCCTTGAAGGCGAAGCGCAGGCTGGAGCCGTTGATCTCGACATGGCGGTCGCGCAGCGTGGTCAGCCCGAAACTTTTGTTGTCGCGCGCATAGGCCGCATTGCCGATGCGGATCATGGTGTTGTCGAGCAGCCAGACCACCGAGGCGACGACGCGCTCCAGTGGCAGCCCGCGCCGGCGCAGGTCGGCATCGATCTGCCGCCTGAGCGCAGGCAGGCTTTCCGCGAAGGCGACGAGGCTGGAATATTTGACGCCGTCGCGTTCCTCGGTCCATTGCGGATGGTAACGGTACTGCTTGCGGCCGCGCTGGTCCCTGCCGGTCGCTTGGATATGGCCGTCCGGATCGGGCGAGATCCACACATCCGTCCAGGCCGGCGGGATAACGATCGCCTTGATGCGGGCGAGCGTCGCTTTGTCGACAATTCCACCACCGGCCTCGATATAGGTGAATCCCGTGCCTTTCCTCAATCTGCGGATGCCGGGATCGGCATCCGTTACATAGTTGAGCGACGTGCTCCCGGCCGAGCCGCGGGCGCCGTTCCTCCGGGTTTCCTCGTCCCGCGCCGAACGGTCCGATGACGCTTGTGAATGCTGCAACATGCCGGCTCCGCGAAATGATCCGTAGATAAAGGCGCGCGCCGGTGACTTGTTCCAGAAGGGCGTCAGCCCTGGTGGTCGAGCGATAAATCCGCCATCCAGAGCCCGCCGTCGTCGGCATGGGCGGGAAAGTAACCTCGTCGGGGCGGTATGGTTTCGAGGATCATTCCCGCCTCGTCCGCCAGATAGTCGTAGCCGATCTGCTGCAGGCGGCGGTCCGGATCGAGACGATTGTAGAGGTCGCGGCGCGCCACGCGCCGCTTTGGCTCGATCATCTTCAGATGATAAAGGTTGAGACCGCTGTCCATGAGACTGAAGCCGATATCGTCGGGAAACCAGGCGCCGTGCAGATCCTGCGCGCGGTAGCGGTTGGGGTGATAGGCGCCGAAAAGCCTGTGCTGCATCTTCCGGCCCCAAGGACCGTCGACCCGGTAGCTGGCCGGCGTATACATCTCCCGGCAGCGGAATCCCCAGGCGATGCGCCTGGATCTGCCCGTCAGTTGGCCTATACGATCGGCGACAGCGTTTTCCAGCCTTTCGTCGGGATCCATGGCCAGAACCCAATCGGCGCCCGCCTCGTAGGCTGCGGCAACAAGTGCGCGCCGCCTTCGCGGCTCGTTGCTGAAAATTCCGTCCGAGGCGCGGTCATCATAGGCGATCCAGCCGTCGACAATTGGGTTGAGGTTGGCGATCAGATCGGGCACGAGATGCTGATCGTAGCGATAGCTGAACACGGCGACGATTTTTCGCCGCGACCAAAACCATCGGCCTCGCCGCCGGCGTGTCGGCTTCATCTCGACCGTGATCATCGGCGACAGCCTGTCCTGTCGCCATGCCGGGCGCCGGTGGAGGCTCCCAGCGATTTGGCGAACAATGCCATCCACACGATCGGCATCGACAGCCTTGCGAAAATCATTTCCTTGCAGGACAGGCCCTCCTTGCCCAGCTTGCCGACATTGCGCCAGTCCCGAAAAACCTTCCGGAACGGACGCGCGGGTTTTCCGCCTTCGACGGATCCGAGATAGGCGCCGTAGCGGCGCCCACGCCGATACTGGTCGGCAAGCAGCTTGAACAGGCTCGTCTCATTGCGATGGATCGTCAGGACCCGCGGCTCCCAGACGGGTCGCAGAGCTTCCGGCAGCCTGGCCATGAATTCGGTGTCTTCTCCCGACCTCATCCGCTCGTCGAACGCCCCATATCGCTCGAACAGCGTCCGGTCGAACGAAACGCCGTAGCGTTGCGCCTTCTCGGCCGGAAGACCGGGCAGTCGTCGCATGTAGGTGACGAGATACGCCGCGCAAGCGACCGGATTGCGCGGGTGGCTGTTCACCACTGCGCTCGCCACCGCCGGGATGCCCAAACGATGGCATTGCAGCCTGGTTTCCGCCCATCCCGGGCAAGCCAGACAATCATCCGCGAGAAAGGCAATAAAAGGAGCCTTGGTGGCCGCAACGCCGCGATTTCGAGCAGCGCCGGCAAACAGCCGCTCCTCGACATCGATGACCCTCACCTCGATGCCGGCATTGGCAAGAAGCGCCTTGGCGTCGCCGCCGCCGGAATTCACCACCACGACCTCAAGCGGAATATTCTGGTCGAGGACCGATCTTACCGAGTCCGCCAGTTCGGCAGGCGCCTGGAAACCAATCACCACGACGGCAAGGTCCGGCCACTCGGCCATCAGGCGCGTTGCGGTTGGATGGCCGGCGCCGAGAACCGACGCCGTAGAGAGATCTTCAATCGATAGCGTATGCAACGCCAGACGTCCGCGGCGGCCCGTGGCGCGGCTTCGGCCACCGTAAGGAATCTTGCCGCCTTGTCGAAATCGCCGCGCGCGTAATGAACGCGCGCGATCTTCAAGGCGACGAGGCCTTCCCTGATCTTCAGCGACCGCTCCGCGATGCCGCAGGACCGGAGCCGGCGCAACGCCAGGCGCCATTCCAGAAAGCGCGCGGCAGATCTGACCGTGAAACGATCGTCGGAGCGCTCCGCCGACACGAAATAGATGAATATCGGTTGCGTCACGATCGCAAGCGAAGCCCTGGCCATCACGCGCGCCCAGAACAGGGTGTCCTCGTCGTAGGCAAGACCTGTCGCAAATCTCGTCTCGCCTATCAGCCGCCTCGACACCAGCGCGCTGCCGACCGCGATCGACCGTATCCGTCCTTCGAGATAGGCGCAGGCATTGGCCGGTCCGCTTGCCGTGTAGTCGCCCGGCAGCTTGGTCGACCGCTCCCCGCCATCGACCCTCCGGCGGTAGGCGCCGACAGCCATGTCGGCCCTGGGTTGCGCCTTGGTGGCGGTCGCCAGCAACATACGCAAGCCGCCTTCCAGATGAAGATCGTCAGCGTCGATCATGTAGATCCAGGGAAAGCGGGCTTGCTCCAGCGCCAGATTCCTGGAGCCGCCGGCGTCGCGGCAGCTCGACTTGATCACACGCAGGGGCAAGGCAAGCCGCAACGCCGCTTCCACCGCGACGGCGGCGGTGTCGTCGGACGATGAATCGTCGACCAGAAGCACCTCGCCGATAATCGCTTTTTCCGATGCCAGCGAGGCGAGCGTCCGGGCAATCGTCCGGGCCGCATCGTGTGCCGGAATGATGATGCTGACTGCTTCCAAACCTGTCTCCGCGCCGCAACCGATCCGCAAACGGCCGCGATCCCCGTCGATCCAATGCTCACGATATCGGCCGCGCCCGTGCTTGAGAAGCGTCTATCGGGCAATCGGGATTGCCATTACACCTTTTCCATGGCGACCGGAATGACGTCGACCGCCTGCTCGCCGACCTGGCCGCCCGTCGTCTTCAGCACGCCTACGATCGGCGCCACGTCGGAATAGTCGCGGCCATAGCCTACGGTGATATGGTCGTTGCTCGCCCGCATACCGTTGGTCGGGTCGAATTCCTGCCAGCCGGCATCGCGCCCGCACCAGACCTTGACCCAGGCATGCATGGCATCCGCGCCTTCGAGTCTTGGCTTGCCCTTCGGCGGAATGGTGCGCAGGAAGCCGCTGACATAGCCGGCCGGAATACCCAGCCCGCGCAAGCCGGCGATCATGATATGGGAAAAATCCTGGCAGACGCCGCGTTTCAGCGCGAAGGCGTCGCCCGCCCGCGTCTGGACGGTCGTCGCCTTACCGTCATAGGTGAAATCGCGATGGATGCGGTTGCAGAGATCGACCGCGGTGGCCACCGTCGAGCCGGCCAGGCTTTCCTGCGCATAGGCCGTGATCGCGGCATCGATGCCGACATGATCGCTGGCGGCGAGGAAATGATGCGGCGCGGATGGCGACAGGGAGCGGACCGAGCCGAGTTCCTCTTTGAGCCGCTGCAGATCCGGCGAGACGTCAAGGCCGGGCTCCGGACGCGACACCGACACCCGCGCGGTCATCTTGATATCGAGGCCGTCGTGGACATCGCGAAAGGCGATCGAGGTGACGTTGTTGCCGAAGAAATCGGAAAAATCCGTGCGTTCAGATGGGTTTGGCACGAAAGACAGCGAGGCGACGACGACGCGCTGCAAGCCCGCAATCGTCGGCGGCAGCACCCGCACCTGATGCCGGCTGCCACCGGCCGCGGCGTCATAGTCGTAGCTGAGGTGAAGCCTGATATCGTACAGCATGCTAACCGAAATAGGCTTTAGCGAGGCTGTTGTAGAGATTGCCGATCTCAGTCGCGAGATCATCAAGCACATCCGCCGTCATGTCCGATGGTTCCCTCACTGCGATTGCAGTGTTGAGCTGCAGGATTTCCTTGGCGGCCGTCGACATATGCCCCTCGCCGCCGATCGAAGGCAGCATGCCGATCTCGGTTTTCAGCCGCTCGAGCTGGAACAGGACCGAGCGCGGATTGAGCGGGTCGAGCGCCAGCAGGTCGATGACCGTGCGGCGCCCGGCCTGCACCGGATATTGCCGGCGGTGGGTCATGACGCTGTCGCCGATCTCCAGCATCATGTCGAGCGCGCCTTCCGGCGCCCCCTTCCTTGTCAGCCGGCTGAGCGTGCGGGCGATCTGGATGCCACGTTCCAGCCTGCGGCCGATCTCCAGGAACCGCCAGCCGGTGAAGCGATACATATTCTCGTGCAGCAGGCCCGAAAAGCCGGCGAGCTTGCGCAAAAGGACAGTCATCGCCCGTGTCGCATCATCTCCCGGCGCGACCGTCTGCGCGAACTTGTGAACAGTCTTTGACAGATCCTTGAGCGCCAGCCAGCCGTCGGGCGAAAAGCGGTCGCGTATCTGGCCAGCGCTATAGACCGCGCTGTCCAACGTGCCGATCAATCCCAGCGGTATCGCCGTTTCGACGTCGATGCCATACGGCTCAAGATAGTCCCTGATATCGGCAAGCAGCGGCATATCCGGATCGGACGTCTCGGCAAGCCGCACGTGATAGGCGCGCAGCACGCGCAACGTGTCTTCCGAACGCTCTATATAGCGCCCGAGCCAGGTCAGGTTCTCGGCCGCGCGGCTGGGCAGGCTGCCCGGCATGGTGCGGGTGAAGCCGTCATGTTCCTGAGGCAGCAGCGTCTCGCGCTCGACCGGCTTGTCGCTGACCACCCAGACATCCGCGGCCTGGCCCCCGCGCTGCATGGCGATCGCCGTCGGGTCGAGCGAGAAGCCGACGCGGGCGAAGCCGCCGGGCATCACCGTCCAGCCTTTCGGCGTGCGCGCCAGATAGACGCGCAGGCTGGCGGGCCGTGGTTCCAGCAAACCGCCGACAAACACCGGCGTGGTCGACAGCGTCACCGCTTCCTGGCCGACGAAACCAGTGCCGTCCGCTTCGATCTGCGCGACGAGCTCGGCTCGCTCGCCGGCCGACAGGGATGATCCGAGCCGGGTCGCGCCGTCGTCCTCGAAGGCGAGCCGGGTCGACAGCGCCGGGCCGACCACCATGCGATCGATGTTGGCGAGCACATGGGCGCGCTCGGTCTCCTGCCCGCACCACCAGGTGGCGATGTTCGGCAGCTTGAGATCGTCAGCCTGCAGTTCCCGCGCGATCCTGGGCAGGAAGGACAGCAGCGCCCGCGTCTCCATCAGACCTGAGCCCAGCGCATTGACGGCCGACACCGTGCCGCGCCGGATCGCCTCGACAAGCCCTGGCGTGCCGATCTGCGAGTCCGGCTTGAGTTCCAACGGGTCGGCAAAAGCGGCATCGAGCCGCCGCCACAAGACGCCGATCGGCATCAGGCCGGAAACGGTGCGCACCATAAGCCTGCCGCCGGACACGGTCAGGTCCTCGCCCTCGAGCAGCATGGTGCCGAGATAGCGGGCGATATAGGCGTGCTCGTAGTAGGTTTCGTTGAGCGGCCCCGGCGTCAGAATGGCGACACGACCGCCCGACTCCTTCGCCATGCCGTTCAACGCGTCGCGGAAACGGCGGAAGAAGCCGGCAAGGCGGTGCACATGCATCTCGCCATAGATATCCGACAGCGCGCGCGTGGTGGCGACACGGTTCTCCAGCGCGAAGCCGGCGCCCGACGGCGCCTGGGTGCGGTCGCCCAGCACCCACCAGCGGCCATCCGGTCCGCGGCCGAGCTCGAAGGCGACCATATGCAGGAAATGCCCGCTGGCCGGCCTGATGCCGGCGATGGGGCGCAGATATTCCGGGCTCGCCGCGATCAGCCCGGCCGGCAGGATGCCCTTCTCGATCAGCCGGTTCGGCCCATATATGTCGGCCAGGATCGCCTCGAACAGGTCTGCGCGCTGGACCAGTCCGGCGCTGATCTCAGCCCATTCCTTCTCGTCGATCAGCAGCGGGACGTAGGCGAGCGGCCATTCCCGCTCATTGGCGCCTGCCTTGTCGTAGACGCGGTAATAGACACCGGCATCGCGCAGATACTGGTCGGCGCGGGCAAAACGCTGCCCAAGCCGCTCCGCCCCCAAACCGTCGAGCGCGTCGATGAAGGAGCGCCAGGCCGGACGCGGGCTGCCCGACGCGTCGACCATTTCGTCGACGACGCCTTCAATCGGCCGATAGCGTTCCAGCAGGCTTTGTGCCCGCGGCCTGCCGCCCGCCCGTTTCTGATTCCCCTTGGCCATTGTCGATCAGAGTCTCGCCGGCCGCCTGAGGTCAAGGGTCATCGGGAACTCTTCAGAGACTTCTTCGTCACGCAACACATAGCCGCCGGGCGTGTGACCGCGCGGTTCGAAGCGGGCGAGGCGCCGGGCCTCGGCCTCGTTGCCGTTGACGGGGAAGGTATCGTAGTTGCGGCCGCCCGGATGCGCGACATGGTAGACGCAGCCGCCGACCGAGCGGCCCGACCAGCGGTCATAGATGTCGAAGACCAGCGGCGTGTTGACCGGCAGAGCCGGATGCAGGCCCGAGGCCGGCTGCCAGGCCTTGAAGCGCACCCCGGCCACCGCGACCTCGCGGTTGTCGGTGACCTTCATCGGCACGATGCGGCCGTTGCAGACGATGGCGTGACGCTCCGGGTTGAGCCCCTCGGTCCGCACTTGCAGCCGCTCGACCGAGGAATCGACGAAGCGGACCGTGCCGCCGATGGCGCCCTGCTCGCCCATCACATGCCAGGGCTCCAGCGCCTGCCTCAATTCCAGCTTGACGCCGGCATGCTGAACCTCGCCGCAGAAGGGGAAGCGGAATTCGAGCTGGGGCGCGAACCATTCGGGGCGGAAGTTGAAGCCGTTGAGCTTCAGATCCTCCAGCACGTCGAGGAAATCCGCCCAGACATGATGCGGCAGCATGAAGCGGTCATGCAGCGAGGTGCCCCAGCGCACGAAGCGTCCGTCCAGCGGGTTCTTCCAGGCGCGAGCGATGATCGCACGGACCAGCAATTGCTGGGCGAGGCTCATACGCGCATTGGGCGGCATTTCGAAGCCGCGGAACTCCACCAGCCCCAGCCGGCCGGTCGGGCCGTCCGGCGAGAACAGCTTGTCGATGCAGATCTCCGACCGATGCGTGTTGCCGGTGACGTCTGTCAGGAGGTTGCGGAACAGCCGGTCGACCAGCCAGGGCAAAGGTGCCGCGCCCTTGTCCGGATGCGGCACCTGCGCCAGCGCGATCTCCAGCTCGTATAGGGAATCGTGACGCGCCTCGTCGAAGCGCGGCGCCTGGCTGGTCGGACCGATGAACAGGCCGGAGAACAGGTAGGACAGCGACGGATGCCGCTGCCATTGCAGCACCAGGCTCTTCAACAGGTCGGGCCGGCGCAGGAACGGGCTGTCATTGGGCGTCGCGCCGCCGACCACGACGTGGTTGCCGCCGCCGGTGCCGGTATGGCGGCCATCGATCATGAACTTGTCGGTGCCGAGCCGCGACTGCCGTGCTTCTTCGTAGATCGCCGTGGTGGTGGCGACGCATTCGTTCCAGTTGGCGGCCGGGTGGATGTTCACCTCGATGACGCCGGGATCCGGCGCCACGCGGATGACGTTGAGGCGCGGATCGTGCGGCGGGGCGTAGCCTTCGATATGCACCGGCAGGCCGATGGCCTTCGCCGCGTTCTCGGCTGCGGCCACCAGTTCGAGATAGTCTTCCAGGGCCTCGACCGGCGGCATGAACACGCAGAGTCGCCCATCGCGCGGCTCGACGGTGAGCGCGGTTCGCACCGCGCCGCCGATCTCCGTGATCTCCTGCTCGACACGGTCCTGCTGGCCGGTCGCGGCCGTGAAGGACACCGCCTGCTGGCGACGCGCCATTTCATCGGCGCCTTCAGGCTCTGCTGGAGTGGCTTCCGACAGGATTTCGGCGCGCGTCGGTAGCGGGCCACGCGGCACCGAAGGATCGACCGGCACGATGTAAGGGAACTGTGCCGGCGGCACGTAGGGTAGCGTCCCCAGCGGCAGGCGATAGCCGACCGGGGAATCGCCGGGCACCAGGAACAACCTTCCGCGCCTTGTCTTCCATTTCTCCGAGCGCCAGCGCTGTCCGGCGGCCTGGCTGTTCCAGCGCTGCACCGGCAGCACATAACCCGATGGCTTGGTCAACCCGCGCTCGAAGACACGCGCCATGCGGCTGCGCTCCTCCGGGTCTTCCAGCTTCGAATTCGACGGATCGACATTGTCCGGCAGCTTGCCTTCCTTGAGCAGCCATTCGGCCGGATCCTCATAGGCCTCGCTGACCATCGCCTTGTCGATGCCGAGCTCGCCAGCGATCGCCGTGAGCAGGCTTTCGGCCTGCTCGGGTCCGACCGCGGCATTGCCCTTCTCCCGCGCGATCAATGACGGGTCGCGCCAGACCGGCTCGCCGTCGGTGCGCCAGTAGAGCGAGAACGTCCAGCGCGGCAGGCTTTCGCCGGGATACCACTTGCCCTGGCCGTAATGCAGGAAACCGCCCGGCGCGAAGCGCTCGCGCAGCCGGCGGATGAGCTGGTCCGCCTTGTCGCGCTTGGTCGGACCGACGGCCGCCGTGTTCCATTCCGCGGACTCGAAATCGTCGATCGATACGAAGGTCGGCTCGCCGCCCATGGTGAGCCGCACATCACCATCTCTCAGCGCCGCGTCGACCTTTTCGCCCAGTTGATCGAGCGCCTCCCAGCTTTCATCCGAGAACGGCTTGGTGATGCGCGGATGCTCGGCGATCCTGTCGACCCGCATGTCGAAGCCGAAATCGACATTGGCGAAGCTTGCCATGCCTGAGATAGGTGCTGCATTGCGATAGTGGGGCGTCGCGGCCAGCGGCACATGGCTCTCGCCGGTCAGCAGGCCCGAGGTCGGGTCGAAGCCGATCCAGCCGGCGCCTGGAAGATAGACCTCGCACCAGGCATGCAGATCGGTGAAATCGACCGACGTTCCGGGCGGCCCGTCGAGCGAAATCAGATCCGGCTTCAGCTGGATCAGATAACCGGAGACGAAACGCGCGGCGATGCCCAGATTGCGCAGGATCTGCACCAGCAGCCAGCTGGAATCTCGGCACGAACCCTTGGCCGCGGCGAGCGTCTCCTCCGGCGAGAAGACGCCGGTCTCCATGCGCACGATATAGGCGATCTCGCGCTGCAGCCTGGCATTGAGGTCGACGAGGAAATTGACGGTGTTGGTCGGGCTGCGGTCGATGCTGTCAAGGAATTTGGACAGGAGCGGCCCGACCGGCTCCGGTTTCCGGTGGATGGCGAGGTCTTCCCTGATCTCCTCCGGGTAATCGAACGGAAAATTCTCGGCCGATTCCTCAACGAAGAAATCGAACGGATTGTAGACCGTCATGTCGGCGACGAGGTCGACCTCGATCTTGAGTTCGGTCACCGGCTCCGGGAAGACGAAGCGGGCGAGGAAATTGCCGTAGGGGTCCTGCTGCAGATTGACGAAGTGGTTCTTCGGCTCGACCTTCAGCGAATGGCTGAGCACCTTGGTGCGCGAATGCGGCGCCGGCTGCAGCCTGATCACCTGGGGACCAAGCACCACCGGCCGGTCGTATTTGTAATGGGTCAGGTGATGAACAGCTGCCAGAATTGCCATGGTACCCCAGAGTTCGGCGTTTCAGTCGCCGAACCCTGACATAAATGCTGGCCATTCTCCAAGCAGAGATGTTGCGCTGCAACTAAATTAAGCAGCGTTGCCGGCTAAGGTGTGTCGAAATTCAGGTCAGGCCGAGCCGAAAACAGAGGTTTGCGAGAACCGGAGCGGAGCGTACATTTCAGTACGTGAGCACCGGAAGCGCAGGAAACCGCTGTTTGCAGGCCGGCCTCACCTGAATATCGGCATACCTTAGAAAAACGCCTGAATGCCCGTTTGCGCCCGTCCGAGGATCAGCGCATGCACGTCATGCGTGCCTTCATAGGTGTTCACCGTCTCCAGGTTCTGCGCGTGGCGCATGACGTGGTAGCCGATCTGGATGCCGTTGCCGCCATGCATGTCGCGCGCCTGGCGGGCGATGTCGAGCGCCTTGCCGCAGTTGTTGCGCTTGACGATCGAGATCATCTCCGGCGCCATCTTGCCTTCGTCCATCAGCCGGCCGACGCGCAATGAGCCCTGCAGGCCAAGCGCGATCTCAGTCTGCATGTCGGCGAGCTTCTTCTGGAAGAGCTGCGTGCCGGCAAGCGGCTTGCCGAACTGTTTGCGGTCGAGACCATATTGCCGCGCCCGGTGCCAGCAATCCTCCGCCGCGCCCATGGCGCCCCAGGAGATGCCGTAGCGCGCGCGGTTGAGACAGCCGAACGGACCTTTCAGGCCAGAGACATTGGGCAATAGCGCCTCCTCGCCGACCTCGACCCCTTCCAGCACCACCTCGCCGGTGATCGACGCGCGCAGCGACAGCTTGCCGCCGATCTTCGGCGCCGAAAGCCCCTTCATGCCTTTCTCCAGAATGAACCCGCGGATCTGGTTGTCATGCGCGGCCGACTTCGCCCACACGACGAAAACGTCGGCTATCGGCGCGTTGGAGATCCACATCTTGGAGCCGGAGAGCCTGTAGCCGTTGGCGGTCTTCTCGGCGCGGGTCTTCATGCCGCCCGGATCGGAGCCGGCATCCGGCTCGGTCAGGCCGAAGCAGCCGATCCATTCCCCCGACGCCAGCTTCGGCAAATATTTCTTGCGCTGCGCTTCCGAGCCGTAGGCATGGATCGGATACATGACCAGCGACGACTGCACGCTCATCATCGAGCGATAGCCGGAATCGATGCGCTCGACTTCCCGCGCCACCAGCCCATAGGTCACATATCCGGCGCCCAGCCCGCCATATTCCTCCGGAATGGTGATGCCGAGCAGGCCCGCCTGGCCCATCTCGCGAAAGATCGACGGATCGGTCTTCTCGTCGGCATAGGCTTCCTCGATGCGCGGCGCCAGCTTATCGGCGGCGAAGGCGGCTGCGCCGTCGCGCACCATGCGCTCATCCTCGGAGAGCTGGTCCTCGATGAGAAAAGGATCGTTCCAGACGAAGGCGTTCTTCTCGGCGGCCATGGCCTCGGGCTCCCAGTATTTTTTGATGTGCCCGGCTTATCCGCCTGCGCACGCGAAAAATCAAACGAAATTGCATCACGGATCAATGAGGAGTAGTAATGGATCATGAACGTTCAGCGCCGCCTCTTGCCGAACACCGCCGCCCTTGCCGCCTTCGAGGCGGTAGCGCGCCTCGGCTCCTTTACCGCCGCCGCGCGCGAGCTCGATTTGACCCAAGGCGCCGTCAGCCGCCAGATCAACCTGTTGGAAGAGCAGTTCGGCCGGCGGCTGTTCGAACGCGACAGCCGCAATGTCAGACTGTCAGCCGCCGGCGAGATCTATGCCGAAGCGGTGCGCTCGGCGCTCGGCCAGTTGCGCGACGCCGCGCTTGGATTGATGAGCAATCGGCATAGCGGCGTCCTCAACCTTGCGATCCTGCCGACCTTCGGCACGCGCTGGCTGATGCCGCTGATCCCGGATTTCGTCGCCCGGCACCCGGACATCACCATCAATTTCGCCACCCGCATCGGACGGTTCGACTTCGCCCGCGAGCGGCTGGACGCCGCCATCCATCACGGCTTGCCCGACTGGCCGGACGCCGACTGCACGCTTTTGATGCGCGAAACTGTGATGCCGGTGGTTTCGCCCGAATTCCTGGCCACCCGCGCCATCGTCGCGGCATCCGATATCAGTCGTCTGCCGTTGCTGCATATGGCAACCCGCCCCGGCGCCTGGAGCGAATGGTTTGAGTATCAGGGGCTGGAGGCGCCGACCGGGCCCGGCATGCAGTTCGAGCAGTTCGGCACGGTCGCGCAGGCCTGCATGGCGGGCCTCGGCGTGGCGCTGCTGCCGGAAATCCTGATTGCCGGGGAATTGCAGCGCGGCCAATTGGTGCCCGCGCCGGGCCAACCGATGCAGAGCCGCAGCGCCTATTACCTGGTCGTACCGCATGACAAGCGCAGCCACCCGCCGGTCGCAAGTTTTCGCGACTGGCTGCTGGGCCAGATCGGCAAAGAGCCAGCAGTGCTGGCCTGGTAGCTACTTGCGCTTCATCGCCTCGGCGAGCGCCGCGCCGAACGCGCCCTGCGATGGCCGTTCCGGCTGGCGTTGCGGCGCCGGCGAGCGCGGCATCGGCTTGCCACCGCCATTGTCGCGCGGGCCTCTCGGCGCACCACCCTCGCCGCCATCCTTGCGCATCGACAAGCCGATACGCTTGCGCTTGATGTCAACATCGACGACGCGCACCTTCACCACATCGCCCGCCTTCACCACTTCATGCGCATCCTTGATGAAGCGGTCGGCAAGCCGCGAGACATGCACCAGCCCGTCCTGGTGCACGCCGATATCGACGAAGGCGCCGAAGGCGGCGACATTGGTGACGGTGCCTTCGAGCAGCATGCCGGGTTTCAGATCCTTGATGTCGTCGACGCCCTCGGCAAAAGTCGCGGTCTTGAAGCCGGGGCGCGGGTCGCGTCCGGGCTTTTCCAGCTCGGCGATGATGTCGCGCACCGTCGGCAGGCCGAAACGCTCGTCGACGAAGACGCGCGGATCGAGCGCCTTGAGCGCGGCGCTGTCGCCCATCAGCGCGCGCACGTTGCGGCCGCAAGCGGCAACGATCTTCTTCGCCACGCCATAAGCTTCGGGATGCACCGAGGACGCATCGAGCGGCTCCGCGCCATTCGGAATGCGCAGAAAACCCGCGCTTTGCTCGAAGGCGCGCGGCCCGAGCCGCGCCACCTTGAGCAGGTCCTTGCGGCTGGCAAACGGCCCGGCCGCATCGCGATGCGCGACGATCGCCTCGGCGAGCGACGGCCCCAGTCCCGAAACCCGCGCCAAGAGCGGCGCCGACGCCGTGTTGAGGTCGACGCCGACGGCGTTCACCGCGTCCTCTACCACCGCTTCCAGCGATCGGCCGAGCCGGTACTGGTCGACGTCATGCTGGTACTGGCCGACGCCGATCGACTTCGGCTCGATCTTGACCAGTTCGGCCAGCGGATCCTGCAGGCGTCGTGCGATCGACACCGCACCGCGCAGCGAGACATCCAGGCCGGGGAATTCAGCCGCTGCCGTGGCCGACGCGGAATAGACCGAGGCGCCAGCCTCGCTGACGATCACCTTGAGCGGCTTCGGCCCGCTGCCGGCCGGCAGGTCCGACAGCATGTCGGCGACCAGCTTTTCGGTCTCGCGGCTGCCGGTGCCGTTGCCGATCGAGATCAGCTCCACCTTGTGCTGGCAGATGAGCGCGGCGAGTTCGGCCTGCGTGCCGCGCACGTCGTTCTTCGGCGGGAACGGATAGACGGTCGTGGTCGCCACCAGCTTGCCGGTGCCGTCGACCACCGCGACCTTGACGCCGGTGCGGATGCCAGGATCGAGCCCCATGGTCGGCCGCGAGCCGGCGGGAGCCGCGAGCAGCAGATCCTTCAGGTTACGGGCAAAGACGTGGATCGCCTCTTCCTCGGCCCGCTCGCGCAGATCGCGCATCAGATCGAGCGTCAGATGCAGCGACAGTTTGATCCGCCAGGTCCAGCCGGCCACTTCCATCAGCCATTTGTCACCGGGCAGGCTGCTGCCGATCGCATAGGCATTGGCGATCATGCGCTCCACCGGCTTTACCGGCGAGGCGTCGTCTGTATCGACCTCGATATCGAGCGACAGCACCTCTTCGTTGCGGCCGCGCAGCATGGCAAGCGCGCGGTGGCTGGGCACGCCCGCCCAGCGTTCGACATGATCGAAATAGTCCGAGAATTTCGCGCCGGCCTCCTGCTTTCCGTCGACGACTTTCGCACGCAGGAAGGCGCGTTCCTTCAGATAGGCGCGCAGCTTGCCGACCAGGTCGGCGTTCTCGGCGAAATGCTCCGATAGGATGTCGCGCGCGCCTTCGAGCGCCGCCTTGGCGTCGGCCACCTCTTCGGTGACATAGGCGAGCGCCAGTTCGGCCGGCACTTTCGAGCGGTCGGCCAGGATCGCCTCGGCGAGCGGCCCGAGCCCGCGCTCCCTCGCGATCTCGGCCTTGGTGCGACGCTTCGGCTTGTAGGGAAGGTAGATGTCTTCCAGCTCCGCCTTGGTGCTTGCCGCGGCGATCTTGGCTTCCAACTCCTCAGTCAGCTTGCCCTGCTCGCGGATGGAGTTGACGATCGTCTCGCGCCGCGCATCAAGCTCGCGCAGATAGGCGAGCCGCTCGGAAAGGTCGCGCAATTGCGTGTCGTCGAGCCCGCCGGTGACTTCCTTACGGTAGCGCGCCACGAAAGGCACCGTCGCGCCCTCATCCAGCAGCCCGATCGCAGCGGCCGCCTGCTCCGGTCGCGCGCCGATCTCGGTCGCGATGATTGCTGCGATGCGCTTGATGTTCGATGCCATGCGATCCCCGTCGAAAAGAGCGGCGACCATAGGCCGGGAGAGCCGCTACGCCAACCGCGCCGGTTTCAATCGGCGCCAAAGGTCCACAGGAAACAGCCGAACGAGAGAAGCAACGACCGGCTCAAACCATTCCGCTCAAAGCTTCGAAGAAGGCAACAACCTGCTCGTCCAGCCTGTCATCCACCGGTTCCGGCTGCGACGACATCTTGGCGATGACCACTTCCGTCCTCGGATTGACGTAGAGCCACTGGCCGTGAATGCCGATGCCGCAGAAGGCGGCGCTGTCATGGCCGGTCTGGTACCATTTGTTGCGGTAGCGCCCCTTTGGGAACTGGAACGCCATCGTGCCGCGCTGCCAGGCCTCAAAGCTGCCGCCGGTGGCAACCGTGTCGCGCACCCAGGCTTCCGACACGATGCGGCGGCCGTTCGCCATGCCGCCCTGCCGCATCATCTCGCCGATGCGGGCGAGGTCGCGCGGCGTCATCGACATGCCGCCGGCGGTGCGCGCCGTGCCTTCCATGTCGACCGTCACCGACATGTCGCTCGCGGCACCCAGCGGCAGCCACAGTTTTTCGGCGAGCAACTCGGTGACGCGCATACCCGACGCCCGCTCCACCAAGATGCCAAGCATGTCCGAATTAGGCGATCGATAGCGATAAGTCTGCCCGTGCGGCTCAGCGAGACGCTGCAGCGTCAGCAGGAATGCTGCAAGGCTTTCCGACCCGCCGCCCGGATTCCACAAGGTCGAACGGCGATAACGGGCAAACGCGCTTTCCGGATCGAGATAGGCTTCCTCGAAATCGAGGCTGACCGTCATGTCGAGCACGTGGCGCACACTCGCATCGCCATAGGCCGAGCCCTTGGCCTCGGGGATGTAGTGCGTCACCGGCGCGTTGGGATCGAACAGCCCCTCGCCTTCCAATATGCCGGCAAGAATGGCGGTCACCGACTTGCTGATCGAAAAGATGATGTGGCGGGAGCCGAACGGCATATGCGGCGCCGACCAGTCGCCGACAAGCTTGCCGGCCTTCAGGATCGTCAGCCCGTCCGTGTCGGAACGCTTCAAGAAGCTTTCGACGGTTTCGCTGCCGCCGGCGAACGGGATGTTCTCCGAAAGCAGTGCTCCTAGCGATTTCGCCTGCTCCTCGCCGCCGGGCGCCGCCGCGACATGCGCGCTCGGCACCAGCTCGCCGACATTCTGGAACGACCATCGGTTGAACGGCGAAAGCCGCCAGGTCTCAAGCCGCACATCCTTGCGGGCAAAGCCATACTGGGTCTGGAACGCGGTTTTGCCGGTCATGATGTTCTCGCGGTTGCTATCTTGGGGTGCTCAGGCCAATGCGGCGGCGATGGCGTGCACCGCCTTCAGCGTCGCCACCGAATAGGCGGCGTTGAGGAAATCCGGATAGGTCGAAAGCTTCACCACAACCATCCTGTGTTCCCAGCTCATATGGATCAATTGGCCGAACACGCCGCGGCACATCAGCGATCGCGAGCGCGAATCCTCGATCCAGAACTGGTTGCGATAGCTGCCGTCCGGAAGGCTCGGGCTGAAATCCGACCCATGCCTGCCGCTGCGCGTCGCCTCGATCCAGTCGGCCGGGATCACCCCGCCGCCATTGTCGAGGATCAATTGCCCGAAACGGCCATAATCGCGCAGCGTCGCGTTGAAGCCGCCATCAGCCAGCGCATAGCCGGCGCTGTCGACGGTGAAGCAGGCGCTCTCATCGGCGCCGAGCTTTTGCCAGAGCTCTTCCGAGACGAGCTGCGCCAGGCGCTTGCCGCTCACGCGTTCCATGATGAAGGCGAGCACGTCGGTCTCGATCGAGCGGTATTCGAAAGCCTCGCCATGCGGGCGCACCCTGTCCTTCAGCCGCAGGATCAGCTCGAACATGTGCGAGGGCCACGCAAAGTCCGGATCGCTACCCGGCGGGATTGGCTTCCAGCCGGTTGCAACATCGACCTGGCCGATCTCGGAATAGCGGTCGGTGTATTCCTCGGAAAAGCGCACGCCCGTCGTCATGTCGAGTACGTGCTGCACGGTGGCGCCGGCCCAGCCGGTCTCGCCGAGTTCCGGAAGATAGTCGGTGACGAGCTTCGCCGGATCGATCAGGCCGCGCCCGACGAGGATGCCGCACACCGACCCGGTGACCGACTTCGCCATCGACTGCGACAGATGCAGCGTGCGCTCGTTCATGCCGTTGAAATAGCGCTCATAGGCGACTTTGCCGTCCTTCAGCACCAGGAAGCCGTCGGCATAGGTTTCGTCGAGCAGGCCGGCGAGCGTCGTTGGAGCACCCTTGCTGTCCACCACCGGCAATTCGTCGAGATCGACCTCCGCCCGCTCCAGGCGATGGCGATGGCCGCTGCCGCGCCACACCTCGACCGTCGGCAGGAATTCGCGGATATGGTGGAAGGCCCACCGGTTCCAGGGTGGCCTGTCCCAATCGAGCTTCGGCGGCACCAGCTTGGGCGGCGAGCCCTGCATGATCGGCGGCCGCGGATCGGAGTTGCGATAAGACGACAAGGCTTCCTCCCTCGTGCAGGGTCGCCCAAAGCGCGCGGTGCCCTCGAGAACGACATGCACGGAATAGTCGCAAGAAAGGGAGGCCGGAGCCTCCCCCCTTTCATGCCTACCTGTGAAATTACTTGCGCAGGTTGGTCCAGATCTTGTTGTAGATCTCCACCACTTCGGGCGGGCACGGCGGCACGAATTCCGGCGTCGGCGCGCCTGCCGGCGGATTGAGTTCCGGCGAGTTGGCGAAGTCCGGCGTCAGGAATTTGTGGCTGCCGGCAATGCCGTTGTCGTAGCCCGCGAAGTCCGAGATCAGCGCCGCGTTCTCAGGCGCCATGACGAAGTCCTGGAACAGCTTGGCATTCTCCAGGTTCTTGGCGCCCTTCAGCACCGCGACATTGTCCATCCAGCCTTCAATGCCTTCCTTCGGATAGGCATATTTGATTGCCGGGATCTTCTGGCGCGAACGATAGGCCGCGCCATTCCATTGCTCGGTGACGATCACGTCGCCCGAGGTGATCTTGGTGATGGTGTCGTAGCTGAACGTCTTCCACGACGGCTTGGCAGCCACCAGGATGTCGTTGACCTTCTTCAGATTGGCCTTGTCGGCGCCGCAGCGCGGCACGCCGGCATAACGCTCCGCTGCATGCATGACGGTGTTCACGTCGTCGAGCACGTTGATCTGGCCCTTGAGCTCATCCGGCGGGCTAAACAGGATCGCCAGCGTGTCGATATCGCCCTTGAACTTGTCGGTATTGACCGAGAACGTTGTCGTGCCGAACTGCCACGGCGCGGTGTAGTGGCGCCCCTTGTCCCAGTAGATGTCGACGAAGCGCGGATCGATGTTCTTGCCGTTCGGCATCGCGTTGGGCTCGGTCTTTTCGAGCAGGCCCTCTTCGACCATGATCTTCACGGTGTAGTCGGACGGCACCACGATGTCGTAGCCGGAATTACCCGCGCGCACCTTGGACAGCATGGTTTCGTTGGAATCGTAATCGTCCAGCGTAACCTTGATGTTGTACTGCTTCTCGAACTTCTCGATCAGCTTGGGGTTGGTGTAGTCGCCCCAATTGTAGATGTGCAGTTCGCCGTCGGCCAGCGCCGGCACTGCCCATAAAAGCACGGCCGCGGAAACGGCCGCCATCAGTTTTGCAGACATTTTATGTTCTCCTTGCCTTCCCATTGTTGTGTGTTGGAGCTCATTTGGCGCGTCGGCGCGCAATCAGGAACGAGACCGAGACGAACAGGATCGACACCATGAGCAGAATGGTGGAGATGGCGTTGATCTCGGGCGTCATCGGCCGCCGGATCTGGTTCCAGATATAGAGGGGCAGCGTCGTCTGGCCGGGACCGGCGACGAGCTGTGTGATGGTGAAATCGTCGAAGGACACGATGAAGGCGAGTGCTGCGCCCGACATGATGCCGGGAACCAACAGCGGCAGCGTGATGCGTCTGAAGGCGTTCCACGGCGTGGCGTAAAGATCGGCCGCCGCATATTCCAGCGTCAGGTCCATGTCCTCCAGCCGCGCCCGAATCGGCATATAGGCGAAGGGAATGCAGAAAACGGTATGGGCGAGGATCAGATTGCCGATGCCGAAGTTCAGCCCGAACGCACCGGCTATCAACGCGAAGAAGGAGAGCGTCGCCACCGCCGTGATGATCTCGGGCACCATCAGCGGCAGGTTGATGACCATGAAGGCCGCCGCCAGCCCGCGCCACGGCTTCACCCGGGTCATTCCGATCGCCGCCAGCGTTGCGCAGATCGTCGAGACGATCGTCGCGGTCACCGAGATGATCAGCGTGTTCCTCGCCGCGGCATGGAATTCCTCGTTGAGGAACGCGGTGCCGTACCAGCCGAGCGTGACGCCTTCCCAATGCGTGACCAGCGAGCCGCTGTTGAGCGAGAAGATCATCAGGATCAGCACCGGCACATAGAGCACCAGCAGGCAGATGACGGCGATCGTGCGGAAGCCCGGCTGGTCCTTGATATCCATGACGCGGGGCTCAGCCATGCTGCACCTTGCCCGACGTGTTGCGGACATAGAAGTAGAGCGCGACCAGCACGGCGGCCATGAGGATCAGCGCCTGCGCGCAGCCGAGCGGCCAGTTGCGCCCCGATCCGAATTGCTGCGCGATCAGGTCGCCGATCATCAGGTGGATGCCGCCGCCGAGGATGAGTGGCGTCACATAGGCGCCGAGCGCCGGGATGAAGACGAGCAGGCATCCGGCGATGATGCCGGGCTTGGACAGCGGAATGATCACCCGCCACAGCACTTGCCGGCGCGTCGCATAGAGGTCATAGGCTGCTTCGATCAACCGGAAATCGAGTTTCTCCAGGCTCGAATAGAGCGGCAGCACCATGAACGGCAGGAAGGCGTAGAGCAGGCCGAGCTGGATGGCGAAGTTGGTGTAGAGCATGGTGATCGGCTTATCGATCACGCCGAGCCCGATCAGCGCGTTGTTGATCAGGCCCTCGTCACGGATGATGAACATGATCGCCAGCGTGCGGACCAGAAGGTTCGACCAGAACGGGATAGTGATCAGAAGCACCCACCAGTTGCGCTGCGCCGGCGGCCGCGTCGCCATGAAATAGGCGGTCGGAAAACCGAGCAGCAGGCAGATCACCGTTGTCACCACCGCGAACAGGAACGAGCGCAGGTAGATGATCAGGAAGTCCGGCGTGAACTGCAGCGTGTCGTCGAAAATGTCGCGCTGGAACAGGAAGTTCAGATAGGCGTCGGTCGAGAACTGCCACTGCACGCCGCCATAGGGCGCGGCGACGAGGAACGAATAGACGCAGATGATGATCAGCGGCAGCACGCCGAATATGCCGATGATGATCAGCGCCGGCAGCGACAGGAGCCGGTTCCGTCGTGCGCTGGTCTTCACGGCCTGGGCTTCGAACAGCGCGGCCTTGGAGATCATGGTCGGGGAGAGCGCGGCTGTCGTCATCAGTCTTTCAGGACGCGGGCGGCGTCCTCCTCGAACTGGATGCCGACCTTGGCGCCCGTGGCAAAGGTCACCGGCGACGAGCGGCTGTTCTGATGGCGCACGATGAAGTTCTCGCCGCCGCCATCCAACTTCACATGATAGTGGGTGTCGGTGCCGAAATAGACGATGTTGGCGAGCGTGCCGGCGATCGTTCCCTTGGCCGGATCGGGCACCAGGTCGGCATGCTCGGGACGCACCACCAGCGTCACCTCGCCGGTCGGATCGAAGCCTTCCGGATAACCGGCGCTGATCGTCGCGTCGCCGGCGAATTTGACCGTCGCCACGCCGGCCTGCTTCGACACCACCGTGCCCGGCAGAAAGTTCGTCTCGCCGATGAAGTCGGCGACGAAGCGTTCGGCCGGCCGGTCATAGATGTCGCGCGGCGTGCCGACCTGCAGGATCTTGCCGGCCGACATCACCGCGATGCGGTCGGACATGGTCAGCGCTTCTTCCTGGTCGTGGGTGACGAAGATGAAGGTGATGCCGGTCTCGTGCTGCAGCCGCTTCAACTCGATCTGCATTTCCTTGCGCAGCTTGTAGTCGAGCGCCGACAGCGGCTCGTCGAGCAGAAGCACCTTCGGCTGCGGCGCCAGCGCGCGGGCCAGTGCCACGCGCTGCTGCTGGCCGCCGGAAATCTGGCTGGTGCGGCGCGCCTTCAACGCCTCCATCTTGACCAGCTTCAGCATCTGGGCGACGCGGGCCTCGATCTCGGCTTTCGGCTTGCCGAGCATTTCCAGGCCGAAGCCGATATTCTGCGCCACGGTCATATGCGGGAACAGCGCATAGCTCTGGAAGACGGTGTTGACCGGGCGTTTGAAGGGTGGCAGCGGCGCGATGTCCTGGCGGTGTAGCAGGATCTCGCCGGCGGTCGGGAAATCGAAGCCGGCGATCAATCTCAGCAGCGTCGTCTTTCCGCATCCAGACGGGCCGAGCAGTGTGAAAAATTCGTTCTCGCGGATCGACACCGACACCGTGTCGAGGGCGGCTACCTGGTTTTCGCCGGTTCCGAAGACCTTGCGAACACCGCGAACTTCGATCGCGTTCTTACCCGGTTGTTCCGGCACGATTACCCCATTGAGAGAGCCTGCTCTTTCCGGCAGGTGTGTTCCTGTTTGATTGTCACCATAAGCCGGGCGGCTTGGCAACTGCGGAGCTGCTACCTGATTTTCAAACGCAATTCCCATGCCACACCTCAGGCCTGGTAGGTGATCTTGCCGCCACAAATGGTGGCGACCGGGCGCACCGTGTGCAGCGCTTCCGGCGCCGTCGCCTCGATATCGGCCGACAAGACGACGATATCGCCGAGGTAGCCGGTTTTCAGCCGACCTTTGCGATCTTCCATGAACTCCGCATAGGCGCCCTCGACCGTGTAGCCCTCTATTGCTTCATGCAGGGAGAAGCTCTGGTCCGGCATCCCTTCTGCCCAAGGTTTGCGCATGACCGCCGCCTGGATGGACAGGATCGGATCGATCGGCGAGACCGGCCAGTCGGACGCGAACACCACGCGCGCGCCGGCATTTTTCAGCGTGCGCCAGGCATAGCTTAGCGGCCACTTGTCACGGCCGATGCGCGAGATTGTCGGCTCCATCGGGAAATTCAGCGCGCCCGGCGGATGCGCCGGCTGCATCGAAGCCAGAACGCCAAGTTCGGCGAAGCGCGGCACGTCGGGGGCCGTGATCACCTCGATATGCTCGATGCGGTGGCGGCTGTCGCGCCTGCCGTTCCTCTTCGCCGCCGCCTGATAGCCATCGAGCACCGCGCGCACGGCGCCATCGCCGATCGAATGCACGGCGATCTGCAGGCCGCGCCTGTCGGCCTCGACCGCGACCTCGGCGAAATGCTCAGGCGAAAACAGCGGCTCGCCGCGCCAGCCGGGACGGTCGGCATAGTCGTCGACCATCACCGCCGTCCAGGAGTCCAGCACGCCGTCATAGAAGACCTTGACCATACCCGACGACAGCCATTCGGACTTGTAGGTCGCGGCCATGCTCGAGGCTTTTTCCAGCATGTCCAGCTTCATGAAGTTCTTGAAGTGGAACGGGATTTTGGTACGGCAAAGCAACCTTCCCTCGTTCTCCAGACCGGCCAGCAGCTCAAGCTGGTAGAGGTTGCCGTCCATGTTCTGGATCGAGGTGATGCCGTACTTGGCGCACCATTCAAGGCCACGATGCATCAGGTCGCGATCGGCCGCCAGCTCCTCCGCGGAAGGATAAGGATCCGGTTCGGCGCCTTCGAGGCCAAGCCGTGTCCGGTTCGCTCCGTAGTGATCGAGGACCGGCCCGAAGGCCTCGCCCTCGCGCAGCTCGCCGGCGGCAAGTCCGTCGGCGCCCATGACGACCTCGTTGCCTTGCCCGACTTGCCTGCCATTGAGCAGGCCGGCCTCTTCCAGCGCCTTGGTGTTCGCCCACATCGTGTGATGGTCGGACGCCGACATGACGAAAGGCCGGTCGGGAATGATGCGGTCGAGATCGTGGCGCGTCACCGGCTCCGGTAGGATGGCGTAGTCGACGCCGGCGCCTATAAGCAGCCTGGCGTCCGGACGCTTCGCGGCGAAATCCTGGATCGCGTCGCGCAGCGCGTCGAAGCCATGCACGCCCGCCAGATGCAGGTTGTCGAGCTCGGCCGCGCCGCCGAAGAGGTGCATATGCGCCTCGATGAAACCCGGCAGCACCGAGCCGCCCTGGGCGTCGACAACCTTTGTCGCCGGTCCTTTGAGTTCTTCGATGGAAGCCCGGTTGCCGATGGCGATGATGACGCCGTCCTTGACGGCAACAGCCTCAGCGGCGGGATTGTCGTCGTCCATGGTCAGCACACGGCCGTTGACGACAATCAGATCCGCACCACCAACCGACATCGCGACTCCACATTTTGCTGAGGGACCGACAACGCCATGCCCGACGAGCAGCCGCTCCACTCGGTGCGACGCCATGGACGAAAGTCGATGCCGATGCGCCGTCTCCGAAATTCCCCTTGTTATCGTTGAAGACAGCGTGGATAAAGAATGCGACTGTTTATTCGCGTTTGTCAACAGCCGGAATTTGGCATGTATAGTGGACTGCACCGCGCGCCGATGGTGAGGCCGAGCGGGGAACGGGGGCAACGGGCAGTGAAGCGCAGTCTCGACCGCAAGACCAAAATAGCGCTCGAACCGCGCAAGCAGCCGCGGCAGCAACGGTCGAGCAAGGTGGTCGACAGGATTCTCGACGCAGCGCTGATCCTGACCCGCGAGCAAGGAACCAAGACCCCGACGACGCTCGCCATCGCGCAGCGCGCGGGCCTGTCAGTCGGTTCGGTCTACCAATATTTCCCCAACAAGGAAGCCATCCTTCTCGAACTCGGCAGGCGCTGGCTGTCGTCCTTTCCCGAGGTGATCGCCAAGCGCATCAAAGTCGCCCCACCCACCAACCGCGAAGAGTTTCGCCGCGAAGTGCGCAAGCTCTTTATCGACACGTCGCGGATCTATCTCGAAAACGCGACCCTGATGCCGGTGATCGAGGCCATTTCCGGCAACGCCGACCTGAGGCCGATCCAGGACGGATACGACAAGGACATCATCGCCCTCTACGCAGCCTGGCTGCAGCATGTGAACCCGGCGCTTGAGGAAAAGACCGCCAAGCGGCTGGGCCTGGTGATGATGGAGGTCGGGCACGCCTGCAGGCTTGTTGGACTGAAGCGGGATCGCAAGACATTCGACCTCATCGAGGACGATGTGGAAGCCATGTGGCTGGCTCTCGTGACCCCCTATCTCAACCTCGATTGACTTCGCACCTCCAACCGATTCGCACTCCAGGGGAATTCCATGAAGACTGTCTTTTCGCCACTTCACGCCGGTCATTCAGGCCAGATGGAACTGGTCACATCGGCCATCGTGCCCGGCTTCGAGAAACCGTCGCGGGCCGAATTCATCAAGGCACGGGTGGAGAGCGAGAAGCTCGGGCCCATCATTGCGCCGGTCGAGCACGACCTCGGCGCCGCCAAGCGCGTGCATGACGCCCGCTACATCGATTTCCTGCCGACGGTCTGGCCGGAATGGGTCGCCGCCGGTTTCACAGGCTCGGCCATGGGCTTCACCTGGCCGACGCGCGGCCTGCGCGGCGACGTGCCGCCGAAGCGCATCGATGCCTTGCTCGGCTATTACTCTTTCGATGCCGGCGCCACCTTCGTCGAGGGCACCTGGGCGGCGATCAAGTCCTCCTATGACGTCGCCCTGACCGCCGCCGCCCTCGTCAAGGGCGGCGAGCGCACCGCCTTCGCGCTTTGCCGGCCGCCAGGCCATCATGCGGGTGCCGCCTTCATGGGCGGCTATTGCTTCATCAACAACGCCGCCGTTGCCGCGCAATGGTTCCGCGACCAGGGCGCCAGGCGCGTGTCGATCCTCGATGTCGACTACCATCACGGCAACGGCACGCAGGAGATCTTCTATCGCCGCGGCGACATCCAGGTCCTCAACCTGCATGGCGACCCGATGGTCGAGTATCCCTTCTTCCTCGGCCACGCTGACGAGCGCGGCGAAGGCGAAGGCGAGGGTTTCAACGTCAACTATCCAATGCCCTTCGGCACCAACTGGGACGGCTGGAGCGCATCGCTGGAGGATGCCTGCGCCAGGCTCGCGGCCTACGCGCCCGACATCGTCATCGTGTCGCTCGGCGTCGACACCTTCGAGAAGGACCCGATCAGCCAGTTCAAGCTGAAGAGCGAGGATTACCCCAAGATCGGCCGTCGCGTCGCCAAGCTCGGTCTACCGACGCTCTTCGTCATGGAAGGCGGCTATGCCGTGGAAGAGATCGGCATCAACGCCGTCGGTGTGTTGACCGGATTCGAGGATCGCTAAAGCGCAATTCGACCGAAAGGCAGACGCCCCCGAATGCAACCGGGGGCGTCTTTTTTTGCGACCCGGCCGGGAAATCATCGGCTCAATTCGACTTTGAGATCATCGCCAAGCAACGCGAAGATCGGCCGCTGAGTCGCAACGCGAGTCCATCGGATTCGATTTTGTCAAATCGCGTTTGATGTCGGATTCATCTGCGGGTAGATTAGACCCGAATCAGCCGGTCCATGGGGGGCGCGGCGACCACCCAAAGTCTCAAGTTCCGGCGCCAGGCCGGCACCAGACGCGGACGGTTTCGCGTTCCCTAGAGGGATTCGGCGCGGTTGGGCGCCGTTCGCGCCCGTGAGTGTGTCTTCGTAAACGTGACGCGTTTCGGGGTCCGGCCGCTGGCTTCGCCAGCACCGGGCACAAGGATCGATTCCGGCAAGAATCCAAGAATTAAAATGAGCAGTCCCGCCGCGCTTCTCCAACCCGATGCTTCAGGCCCGCACCTGACGTCCCGCGGCGATCTCACCGGTTTTTTCATGCAGCTAGCGGCCGACATCGGCGCCGACAGCTACATGCTGGTCGCCATTGTGCATGACCAGGACCGCAACGACGCGCGCATCGTCTCCTCGAACTGGATCTTCGACGCCATAGAGCTGATCGGCAAAAGGTTGATCGCCAATCTGGCGCTCGGCCCTCTCACCGTGGCGCCCGGAGTGCGCCCCAAGCCGTTGGTTGCGGCGCACGCGCCCGACGCCGGCGCATTGCTGACCGGCGAAGAGGCCCGCCTGCTCGACGTGCTCGGCCATGCCGAAATCTACTCGTTGCGGCTCAATGTCGGCCGGCAGCGCCTGTTCGTGCTGTTCTCGGCCGCCGAGGCAGGCAAGATCGACCTGACCGCCTTGATGAAGGCACAGCTCAAATGCTGCTATGCGCTTTCCAGCATTCCGCAGCTTATCGCGGCGGCATCCATGCAGGACCCGCTGTCGGACCGCGAACGCGAATGCCTGTTCTGGGTCTCGGAAGGCAAGACCACCGACGAGGTGGCCCTCATCCTCGGCGTCTCGTCCAACACCGTCAACAGCTACATCACGCACGCCATCCAGAAATTCGCGGCCTCGAACCGCGCGATGGCGATCGCGACGGCGATCAGGAGCGGCATCATTTGAAGCACGCACAGGTCAAAGAGGCGGCCGCCGCCCTTTTCAACGATCAGCGCAACCCCTTCGGCGCCTTCTCGCTGGGCTCGGAGACGCATCATGCGGCCACCATTCCGGATGCCGTGCGCCGTTGCCGCTGGATCGCGGTCGACATCAATGCCTCGGCCTTCGGGCTCTATTTCGTCAGCCCGTCGGCGGAACGCGCTCGCCTCGTCGCGTGCTTCGATTCCGACTATCCGAGCACCGCGGTCGCAACCAAATTCATCTCCGGCGCCAATGGCGAGGATGTGGTGCGCCACAGCCGCATCTCGACCGCGCCGCGCTGGTGGGCCGACGACGGCATCGCCGGATCGCGCCAGGTCTTCCAGTCGCTCGCTTGGGCCGAGCCGACCGCGCCGCTGGCGCCCGGCACAAACGGCATCGCCCTTCCCGTGCATGCCGACCGCGGTCAATGCGGCCTGGTCGTCTTCCTGGGCTCCGAGATGGCATTGTCCGACGACACGTTGTGCGAAATCCACGCGCGCTCCTTCGCGCTGTTCGCGGCGGTCGCCCGCATCCGCCCCAGCGACAGCGGCCGGATGCGCTCGATCTCCAAGCGCGAGCTCGAATGCCTGAAGCTGACCGCCAACGGCAACACCAGCGAAGAGATCGCCAAGCTTCTCAAGCTCTCTGTGCACACTGCCAACCAGTATCTCACCCAGTCGACGCAGAAGCTCAACGCGGTCAACCGCAACCAGGCGGTCGCCAAGGCGTTGCGGCTCGGCCTGATCGAGTGATGTCACGCATGCAGCGCTAAAGGTGACGCGGCGAGCTCGGCTCGCCACAATCAAATCATCAGGGAAATGCCAGCGGCTCGGTCCTGCGGATGCGGGCCTCCTCTACGGCGTCCTCGAGCAAGGCTGTGTTGTGCTCGGGCGTCTCGCCGGGCTTTTCGAACGACACGTAGTTGACCACCACGGAAGGCCCGCACTCGGTCAGCGTCAATTGGAAATAGACCGTCACGCCGCGCGGCCGCAGCTCGAGATCGAGCACGATACGCGGACTGCCGCTCCAGTCGACATGCGCCTCGCCGCCATGGCCGAGCCGCAGCGTGCCCGGCCGGAAGTAAAGCTCGGCGGCCGAGTCCACCAGGTCCGACAGGCAGGCGAAATGCTCGAGCCGGATGAAGGCGATATAGTCGGCAACGTCGATGAGCCTCAACTCGCCCACAACAGGCTCGATGGCGCTGGCGACGATCAGCTCGCGGGAATTGGCGTGTGGTTGCCGGTCCATGGATTAGCGGCGTCCGTTCATTGGGTTGCCTTGCGGGCGGACTTCTTCGAGTAGACGATCCGCACCAATTCGGCGACCGCCTGGTAGAATTGCGACGGGATCACGCTATCAACCGAAACTTGCTTGTACATGGAGCGCGCGAGCGCCACGTCCTCGAAGATCGGGATGTTGTTCTCCCTGGCTATCTCGCGGATCTTGAGCGCCACCAGATCCTGCCCCTTGGCGAGCACGATGGGAGCGGAATCCTCCCCGCGCACATATTTCAGCGCGATCGAAAAGTGCGTCGGGTTGGCGATCACCAGCGTCGCGCGCGGCACCGCCGTCATCATGCGTTTGCGCGCCCGGTCGCGCGCCAGCGAGCGCAGCCGCGACTTGACGATCGGATCGCCTTCCGACTGCTTCAGCTCGTCCTTGACTTCCTGCTTGGTCATGCGCAGGTCGCGCCGCCAGTGGAAACGCGACCAGACGATGTCGACCACCGCGATCAGGCCCATGACAAACACGATCGCCACCAAAATGTCGACGAAGATACCGCGGATAACCATGCCGAAGGACATCGGGTTGGTGATCATGCCGGCAAGCAGCTTGCGATGATCTTGCGAAAGCGTGAAGCTCAGCACCGCGATGGCGAAGCCAAGCTTGGCAAGCGACTTCAGGAACTCGACCCAGCCCTGCACGCCGAACATCCGGCTCCAGCCCTTGGCGATCGAGATGCGCGACAGCTGCGGCCTGATCCGCTCGCCAACGATCTGCGGCAGGTTCTGGAACACCGAGGCGCCGATGCCGGCAACCGTCAGGAGCACCAGCAGGCTGACCACGGCGCGGCCGATCTCGGTCATCACCTGCCGGTAGAGCGAGATGACGTCGGTCTCGGTGTCCATCGGCCAGGCTTCCGGTTTTTCCAGGAATGTCGACAGAAACATGCCGAGATCGACGATCGCGTCCTTGGCGTAGAAGACCGCGAAAACCAGGATGGCGAGGAAGGATGCAAAGATCGCGGTCTCACGCGAATGGGGCAGCTTGCCCTGTTCGATCGTGT
This sequence comes from Mesorhizobium sp. M2E.F.Ca.ET.219.01.1.1, assembly GCF_004016445.2. Classification (GTDB taxonomy): domain Bacteria; phylum Pseudomonadota; class Alphaproteobacteria; order Rhizobiales; family Rhizobiaceae; genus Mesorhizobium. The sequence goes on along the minus strand of NZ_SADT02000001.1, from coordinate 597,539 downwards.
CGCGGATCTTCTTTTCTGTGGCTTCCTCGGTTTTGGAGTCCTTGTCGACCGCTTCAGCCATGGCGTCCTGACCGGGTTACTATCGTCAGGCGGCTTCGGCGGCGGTGGCGGTCTGCATCGAGGGCAGCTCGAAAGCACCTTCGCGCGACAGCCGGATCGCGGCGCTTGATATGCTCTTGCGTGCCGCCATGATGTCGGCAAGCGCAATGCCTTCCGATCCCTGTCCAAGTTCGGATTCGATCATGCGGCGCGAGCGCGCGCCGATCGCCGACAGTGCCGATTCGGCCAGTTCCGGCGACGCGCCGCGAAGCGCCAGCGTGACGAGTTCGGTCGACAGCCCATCGAACAGGAGGACACGGGCCTTCTGCGGCAGCAGCGGCAGATCGTCGAACGCGAACAGCCGCGACTTGACGCCGGCGAGATCGGGCGTGCCGGCTTCCTCCAGGTCCTGCATCAGGTCGTCCAGTTCCGGCTTCGCCATCTCGTTGAGCATGCTGGCGACGCGTTCCTGCCCGGCCGTGGTGTCTCTGCTGGCCTTTTGCGACAGCACGCTCACGCGCAGCTGGTTCTCGACGATTCGGGAGGCCGAATCCGGGATGTTGGCCATCGTCACCATGCGCTTGATGATCTGGCTGCGCATCGGCTTTTCCATGGTGAGCAGAATATTGGCGGCAGCCTGCGGCGCCAGCTTCGAAAGCACCATCGCGGACGTCTGCGGATGCTCGCCGGAAAGGAAGGCGCCCAGCCGTGCCGGTTCGAGCTTTTCGAGGTCCGGCCAGATCGGCGCGGGCCCTTCCGCGACCGGCTCGAACTTCCTCTCGCCCATGATGGCGCTCATCTCTTCGGGCGACAGCGATTCGTTGAGGATCGTATCCATCCGGTCGGCCGAATCGAGCAAGCCCGCGCCCTCGGTGAACTCGGCCTCGAACTCGGCGACGATGCGCTCCAGATCGGCCTGCGGGATGGTGCGTAAGAGACGCGCGCCCTCGATCAGTGCCTTCAGCTCATCCTGCTTGAAGAATTTGAGCAGCCGGCTGGCCGCGGGCTTGCCCATGGCCACCAGTATGGCCGCCGCCTTTTGCGGACGTGTGAGCGCCAATGCCGTCGTCATGCGTGTTGCCCTCGCTGCCGATTGGTCCGCCCGCCGACCATGCTCACGCCCTCTTCGTCGCGGCGATGATCTCGGTGAGCCTGATGCCGAAGCGTGTCGGATCGCTCTCCAGCACCGTGATCTCGCCGCGCGCAATCTTGCGGCCGTTGACGACCACGTCGACCGGCTCGCCGATACGGCGGTTGAGCGCGACCGTGGAGCCTTTCTGCAGCGCCATCAGCTCCGAGACCGGCATCTCGGTGCTGCCGAGGATGATCTGCACGTCGACCGGAATGGTCATGATGATCGACGAATTGGCCCCCGACCGAAGCGCGGCATCTGGACGGCCCTCCTCTTCACGGAGCACGCCACGCAGTTCTTCGATAGCGCGATCCAGCTGCTCGTTGGGTTGGCCGGTTTCCGTTTCGGCCTCGGCTTCCACATTTGTCGCTGCCATACTTCGTCTCCATAAATCCCGGGCCTGGCGTCAGCCCGGCATCAGTCCGTCGATGAAATCCTGCCCGGCATCATGCGGATGGCTGATGCGGACGGTGTAGTTCTGTCCGAGCTTGCCGAACTCGCAGACAAACAATGTCTTGTCGCGGGCGCTGAGCCTGGCGTTGAGCTGCGCTTTCTCCTCGAACTCGATCACTTGGCCGGGCGCAAACGCGGCAAGGTCGCCGAGCGTCAGCCTGGCGAGCGGCATGGTCGCCTCGAGCCGGACGGTCGAGCGCATCACCTCTTCGGAGAAGCGGGCCCGCCAGTCGAATTCCGTGGCCTCGCCATCCTTGCCCGCGGCGGCTGCGCCGTCGCGCGAGATAAGCAGCAGGCGCTGCGGGATCATCACCGTGAGCGTGCCGCTGTCGCACGGCGTGGAAAGGCCAAAGACGATGCGCACGGCAGCGCCGTCGCGCAGCACGCGCCGCCTCGCCTCGTTGCCGGCCATGGCCCTCGGCACCGGCAGGCGCAGGTCGAGCGAGCGTTTGCCGGATCCGTTGAGCGCCGTCGCGACCTCCTGGAACACGGTCGTCGCGACATCGGCTTCGATCTGCGACAGGTCGCGCTCGATCGGCGCGACCGGCTGGTCGGGATCGCCGCCAAACAGCGCGCTCACCATGACGGCGACCGCCTGCGCATCCATCACCAGCGTCATGGCATCAGCCGAGGAAGGCGAGGAAACGACGGTCAGCGCGAAGGCATCGCCGGCGCGCGAACGCGCTTCGGGAACGCGGCCGACCTCTACCGCCTGCAGGTCGACGGTCACAGGCGCGCCGAGCTCGCCGGTAAGCGCCTTTTGCAGCACCGGCAGCGCCCGCTCGGCCATGCCGCGGCCGGCGCCGATCACCTGCGCCGCCTCGCCGCTGTCGCCGACGAGCCGCTCGATGATCAAGGCCCGCGTTTCTGACGGACTGGCCGGACTGGTCATGGCGGCAGGCGGCCCTGTCTCGGATGCTGCATGCTCAGGCCGCCTTCTTCTCGGCGGAGCCGGCGTTCATGGTGCTCTGCTCGACGGCATCGATCGTCGGACGCTCATAGGAGGAGATCGTCTTGCGGCCGAATTCGATCGCCACCTGCGGCAGGGCGCCGTTCATATACGCAAGCAGCGTCTGCTTGACGATGATGTAGAGGCGGTTCTTTTTTTCGCGCACCGTCTTGATCTTGGTGGCGACCGGACCGACCACCGCATAGGACAGGAAGATGCCGAGGAAAGTTCCGACGAGTGCGGCGCCGATCAGGCCGCCGAGGATTTCCGGCGACTGGTCCAGCGCGCCCATCGCCTTCACCACGCCGAGCACGGCGGCCACGATGCCCAGCGCCGGCAGGCCGTCGCCGACCGCCACCATCGCGTGGTAAGCCTTCAGCTTGTCGCTGCGGATCGTCTGGATCTCTTCATCCATCAGCGCCTCGATCTCGTGCGAGCGGGCATTGCCGATGATGATGATGCGGCAATAGTCGCAGATGAAATGCGTCAGGTCGTGGTTCTTCAGCACGGTCGGGAAGGCCTGGAAGATCGCCGACTCTTCCGGATTGTCGATATGCGCCTCGACCTCGCTGCGCGACTTCGAGCGCAATTCGCGCATCAGGCTGTGCAGGACGCCGAGCGTCTCGAGATAATCTCGCTCCTTCGGCACCGCCTGCTTGAAGGCTTCGAGAATGCCCTTGCCGGTGTCCTTGACCGTCTTCATCGGATTGGCGACGAGGAAGGTGCCGAGCGCCGCGCCGCAGATGACCACCGCTTCCCAGGGCTGCAGCAGCACGTGCAGATGGCCGCCCATGGCCATGAAGCCGCCGAGAACGCAGCCGAGCGTCACCACAAGTCCAATCAGAATGCCCACGACAGGTCCTTCCGCATGTCACGTCGTGGATCAGGGATAGTCCCCGTGCCTTGTGTGAGGCTTGAATCGAGGGCAGCGGACGCGATTCAGCTTCGCGCAAGGAAGTGAAGTTATTGTCCGGGGATAGCTTCGGCCGGAGGCGTGTCCTTGCTCAATACCTACACCAGCTATCAGTTGATTGCCAAAGACATCAGCAAGTCGATCGACCGGATTGAAAAACAGCCGATGGTCGATCGCGATACCCAATATTATCTGGCCAACATCACCAAGGTGAAATCGATCGACGATTTCGTCAACAATGACCGCCTGTTCAAATATGCCATGAAGGCCTACGGGCTGGAGAACATGGACTATGCCAAAGCCTTCATGGTCAAGGCACTGAAGGAAGGCGTTTCCGACCCCGACAGTTTCGCCAACAAGCTGACCGACAAGCGCTACGCCCAGTTCGTCAAGGCTTTCAATTTCGCGGCGGATGGCGCCAATGCGACCGTCTACAACCCAGCGCAGCAGCTGGTGACGAAGAACTACGCCATCCAGGCCGAGATCGCCGGCCTCGACCCGAATTCGGACTATGTGAAGGGCGAGACGACCTACTATCTCGCCAACATCACCAAGGTGAAATCGGTCGACGATCTGATGTCGAACAACCGGCTCTACACCTACGCGCTTGCCGCGTACGGCCTGGATTCGGCGACAGAGGACAAGGACCTGATCAAGTCGGTCCTGCAAGGCGGCGTGCGCGATCCCGAAAGTGTCGCCAACAAGCAGACAAACAAGGCCTATGCCGGGCTCGCCTCGGCCTTCAACTTCGAGCAATACGGCGAAAACGCCACCACCTATGTTCAGGCCCAGCAGCCGACCGTCGACATGTACATGCGCCAGACACTCGAGGAAGACGCCGGCAAGACGAATGAAGGCGTGCGGCTGGCGCTCTATTTCCAGCGCAAGGCCCCCGACATCACCAGCTGGTACGACGTGCTGGCCGACACCGCTTTGGCCAGCGTGGTGCGCACCGCGCTCGGCCTGCCCGATTCCTTTGCCACGGCCGACATCGACAAGCAGGCGCAGCTGTTCGAGCAGAAGCTCGACATCAAGGACTTCACCGACCCCGACAAGCTCGGCAAGTTCCTGACCCGCTTCACCAGCATGTACGAGATCGCTCACCCGACCTCGACGGCAGTGACGTCGGTCAGCGTGCTTTTCGCGCAGCCGACCACAGTCGGCATCTCCACCGATCTGATGATGGCCATGCAGCAATTGAAGTTCTGAGACGATCATGCAGGACAGTCTTTACGTCGCCCTTTCCTCTCAGATAGCGCTCGAGCGCCGTCTCGACACCATCGCTGACAACGTCGCCAATGCCTCGACTATCGGCTTTCGCGCCACCGGCGTGAAGTTCGAGGACGTCGTCTCCGGCACGGGGCCGAGGTCGGTTTCCTTTGCCTCCTCCGGCAATACCTATCTTTCCGGCGCGCATGGCGCGCTGACCGAAACCGGCAACCCGTTCGACTTCGCCGTCCAGGGCGATGCCTGGTTCGCCATCGACACGCCCGCCGGCACCGTGATGACGCGCGACGGCCGTTTCTCCATGAACGAGAACGGCGAACTGATGTCGATCGAAGGCTATCCGGTGCTGGACAGCGGCGGCGCTCCGATCCAGCTCGATCCGCGCAACGGCCCGCCCAAGGCAGGCGCCGACGGCTCGCTCAGGCAGAATGACCAGTTGGTCGGCGCCATCGGCCTCTACAATTTCGATCCCGGAGAGAATTTCGTCCGCTATGGCAATTCAGGCATCGTTCCGGCGCGCACGCCCGAACCCGTCACCGATCGCTCCGACATCGGCATCGCGCAAGGATTTCTGGAAGAGTCGAACGTCAACCCGGTGCTGGAGATGACCCGGCTGATCCAGGTGCAGCGTGCTTTCGAGAACACGGCGGCGCTGATGCGGCAGACCGATTCCTCGACCGAGGACGCGATCAAGACGCTCGGCTCGAAGTAGCGGCATGACGACCGGCCCGTCCCTGTTGCGCGCTTCCGAGAGCACTGCCGATTCCGGAAGGACGGACCGGCTGGCCGCGCTCGAACGCGTCTGGCGGCGGTTCGACGTTCCGCAGGCGCTGCTTGCGCGCGGCGGCCGTGTCGCCGAGATATCGCCCACGCATTACAAGGTCCGCGGCCTGTCCGGGATCGCCAGGCTGGGCGACATCGTGGAGCAGCGCGGCAAGGCCGGCGCGCGACGCGGCGAGATCGTCAAGATCGGCAGCGACGAGGTCGTGATCGCGCCTTTCGAGCGCAGCGCCGATGCCGGTATCGGCGACGTCGTCTTTCGCCGCGGCCCGCTCGCGGTCACGCCGCATGTCTCCTGGCGCGGGCGCGCCATCGATGCCTTGACCCGTCCCATTGACGGCGGTCCTCCGCTGATCCGGCCGAATGCCACCGATGTCACGCATGGCGCGACACCGGGCGCCTTGTCGCGCCAGCGCGTCGGCACCGGCTTCCTTACCGGCGTGCGGGTGATCGACATCTTCACCCCGCTCTGCTTCGGCCAGCGGCTCGGCATCTTCGCCGGTTCCGGCGTCGGCAAGTCGACGCTGCTTGCCATGCTCGCCGGCGCCGAAGCCTTCGATACGGTGGTCGTGGCTTTGATCGGCGAGCGCGGCCGCGAGGTGCGTGAGTTCCTCGAGGATACGATCGGCGCCGAGAGCATGGCCAAGACCGTCGCCGTCGTCGCCACCAGCGACGAAAGCGCCATGATGCGGCGCCGCGCGCCCGACACCGCCATGTGCGTGGCCGAGCATTTCCGCGACCAGGGCCATCGCGTGCTCCTGGTGCTGGATTCCATTACCCGCTTCGCGCATGCGCTGCGCGAGGTTGCGACAGGAACCGGCGAGCCGCCGGTCGCGCGCGGCTATCCGGCCTCGGTCTTCACCGACCTGCCGAAGCTGCTCGAACGCGCCGGCCCTGGCGCCGAGGGAAAAGGCTCGATCACCGCCATCATTTCCGTGCTGGTCGACGGCGACGACCACAACGATCCGGTCGCCGATTCGGTGCGCGGCATCCTCGACGGCCATGTCGTGCTCGACCGCGCCCTGGCCGAGCAGGGCCGCTATCCGCCGGTCAATCCGCTGTCGTCCATCTCGCGCCTTGCCGACAAGGCCTGGAGCCCGGAACAGCGTGTGCTGGTGACAAGGCTGAAATCGATGATCGCGCGCTTCGAGGACACGCGGGACATCCGTCTTTTGGGCGCTTACCAAAGCGGCGCCGATGCCGAGCTCGACAACGCGGTGCGCCAGGTGCCGCTGATCTACGATGCGCTCACGCAATCGCCGAGGGACCGCGCGTCGGTCGATCCGTTTGCCGACCTCGCCCGCCATCTCAAGGGGAAGCTGAATGGCGATCAAGGAGACTGAGCTCCAATATACCGAGCGCATGCTGCGCGACATGCTCGCCGAGGCCGAGGCGGCGGAGCGGGCCGAGGCCGACAAAGCGAGGATTGCCAAGGATCAAGCCGCGCGCGCCAGGACGGAGAAGGCGGCGGCACTGCTGACCAGAGCTGACAGGCCGCATCCTTCGAGGGTGCCCATCGCCAAGGGAGCCGATGCGGCACAGGCCAGCCGCGATTCATTGATCGACGGGCTTTTCCCGCGCGCCGAATGGCCGGAGCCGCCGAAAGCTCAGTTCCCGCGCCTTGCCGACAGGAGCGCCGACCGACGAAGCGATTTCGTCATCGCCGCGCTGGGCATCACGCTCGGCCTGATCTGCGCGTTGTTTCCCTGGTACATCTTCTTCAATCAGGAGCAGTTCGGCGTCCAGGCCATCAAGTTCGGCGGCAGCGGCAGCAATTCCGGACGCGAGGGCGGCGGCGTTGTGGCTCAACGCAGCGGACCGCTGACGGCCAAGGACGTTCCCAATCCCGATATCGACCTCTTTGCCACCGGAACGGTTGAGGATGACCCCGCCCCGCCGCCCGCCGACCAGCCTTTCCCGGCCGCCGCTTCCGAATTCAAGATGGTGCATGTCGCCAACGGCCGCGCCATGATCGAGGATGACACGGGTCTGTGGGTCGTTCAGCGCGGCTCCATCCTACCGGATTCGAGCCGTGTCGCCTCGATCGAGCAGCGCGGCGGCAAGTGGGTGATCGTCACCAGCACGGACAAGGTGATCCCGCTCTCGAAGTAACGGAGCCGGGCCGTACAGCCCGCCCCCGCGCAAGGTCCGCGCAAGACTGGCCGCCTAGTCTTGTGCGTGCTTGTCCGGGAGATTCCCATGGAACCCGTAAATCTTTTCGATCTTGCCACGCGGCAGTCGCAATGGCTGGCCGTGCGTCAGTCGGCGATTGCTTCCAACATCGCCAATGCCAACACGCCGGGCTATACGGCCAATGATGTCGAGCCGTTCGAAAAGGTCCTCGACCGCACCGCGGTGACGCTGGCTGCCACGCAGACGGGCCATCTTGGTGCCGAAACCACCAATGCCGGTTTCAACGTCAAGCCGGAGGACCCTGACGGCGCGATCATGCCGTCGAAGAACACCGTCGTTCTCGAGCAGGAGTTGATGAAGGCCGGCGAGGTCCGCCGCTCCTTCGAGCTCAACACGGCGATCGTCAAGGCCTTCCATTCGATGATGACGATGGTGGTGAAGAGCTGACCATGGACGCCCTCACCGCAGCCCTCAAAGTCGCGGCATCCGGTCTCGGCGCCCAGTCGGAGCGCCTGCGCGTGGTGTCGGAAAACCTCGCCAACGCCCAGTCGACGGGCAGCACGCCCGGCGCCGATCCTTATCGCCGCAAGACGATCACCTTCCAGTCCGAGGTCGACCGCGCGACCGGCGGTTCGCTGGTGGAAGTCAGCGCCATCAATCGCGATCCTTCGGACTTTCCGATCGAATTCCAGCCCGGCAACGAAGCCGCCGACGCCAAAGGGTACGTCAAGATGCCCAACGTCAACACATTGGTCGAAATGGCCGACATGAGCGAGGCGAACCGCTCCTATGAAGCCAACCTGCAGGTCATCAAGCAGGCTCGCGATCTGATTTCCATGACCATCGACCTGATGAGGAACCAGTAATGATCGGCGGTATCGGGGCAATACAGTTCAAGACGGCGGTTGACGGAGCGGAGTCGGCGTCACCAAACCTTTTGCAGGGCGGCGTCGGAACGCAGGCCAGCGAAAGCGTGGGCAGCAGCTTCGCCGACGTCCTCAGCCAGGCCGCGACGAAGACCGTCAACACGCTGCAGGGTGCCGAGCAGATGTCGATACAGGCGCTCAAGGGCGACGCCGACACCCGTCAGGTTGTCGATGCGGTGCTGAGCGCCCAGCAGGCGCTGCAGACGACCATCGCCATCCGCGACAAGGTCGTCTCGGCTTACCTCGAAATCAGTCGCATGAGTATCTAGGAACCGCGTCATGAAAGCACTCGCCATCGCCGCGACCGGCATGAACGCCCAGCAGACCAACCTGGAAGTCATCGCCAACAACATCGCCAACATCAACACCACCGGCTACAAGCGGGCGCGGGCGGAATTCTCCGACCTGCTCTACCAGGTCGACCGCACGCAAGGCGTGCCCAACCGCTCCAATACCTCGCTGGTGCCGGAAGGCGTTTCGATCGGCCTTGGCGTCAAGACGACGGCGGTGCGCAACGTCCACACCCAGGGCGAACTGGCCAGCACCGGCAACAGCTTCGACCTGGCGTTGACCGGCAGGGGCTGGTTCCAGATCCAGGGCGCCGACGGCGGCACGCTCTACTCGCGCGCCGGCGCCTTCAACACCAATGCCACCGGGCAGTTGGTGACCGTCGACGGCGCCGAGGTCATTCCGGCTATCACCGTGCCGACCGATGCCATCGAGGTTATCGTCAACAAGACCGGCCAGGTCTTTGCCCGTTTGGACGGCCAGACCAACCTCCAGCTTCTCGGACAGCTCCAGATCGCCAATTTCGCCAACGAGGCGGGCCTGGCCCCGCTGGGCGACAACCTCTTCCAGGAAACGGCCGCCTCAGGCCCGGCCAATGTCGGCGTTCCAGGGGATCCCGGCTTCGCCACGATCCAGCAGGGTTACCTGGAATCCTCCAACGTCGATCCGGTCAAGGAAATCACCGAGTTGATCTCAGCGCAGCGCGCCTATGAAATGAACTCCAAGGTCATCCAGGCCGCCGACGACATGGCCTCGGTTGTCTCCAAGAACATCAGGTAACGGGTGATGGCCGGGCCGATCTCCTTCGCACTCCGACGGGCCGTGCTGGCCACCGCCCTGTTGGCCGCCGGCACGCCGGCTATCGCGCAGGACGCCACCGGCCAGTCGGCGAACCAGATAGCGGCCGGCCAGCCCGCCGGCGAAGCCGTGCTGATCCCCAACCGGGTCATCTATCCCGGCGAGACCATCGAGGCCGCCTCGCTCAAGCAGGTCACGCTCATCCCCGGCAAGCACAAGCCTGACGGCATGGCGACGCGCTCCGAGGAACTCCAGGGCAAGGTCGCCAAACGCACGCTTCTGCCCGGCCGCTATATCCCGGTCACCGCTATCCGCGAGGCCTGGCTGGTCGAGCAGGGCGCTTCCGTGCAGGTCTATTTCACCGCTGGCGCGCTCACCATTTCGGCCGCCGGCATCACGCTCGAACCGGGTGCTGCCGGCGACCAGATCAAGATCCGCAACACCGACAGCGGCAAGATCATCTCCGGCACGGTAATGACCGACGGCACCATCAAGGTCGGCGCTTCGTGATGCGCGCCTTCGTCGTTCTGATGAGCATGGCCATCGGCCTCCAGCCGGTGCTGGCGGACGGGCTGACGCCGAAGGCCAAGCGCGAGCTGGCGCAGAAAAATGGCGGCGTCTACGACGATCCGGAATATGATCCGGCCACGACCCAGCGCATGTTCCGCGTTTCCACCGGGCCAAGCACGCTGCCGCCCGGCCAGGTCGCCGCGCGCATCAAGGACATCGCCCAGCTGCAAAGCGCGCGCGACAACCAGCTCGTCGGCTACGGCCTGGTCATCGGCCTCGCGGGCACCGGCGACAGCCTGCGCAATTCGCCCTTCACCGAACAGTCGATCCGCGCCATGCTGGAGAATCTCGGCATCGCCACCGAAGGCGGCAGCGCGCGTGCCAAGAACGTGGCCGCCGTCATCGTCACCGCCAACATGCCGCCCTTCGTCCAGTCGGGCGCCCGCATCGACATCGACGTCTCCTCGATGGGCGACGCCACCTCGCTCGCCGGCGGCACGCTGGTGATGACGCCGCTGAAGGCCGCCGATGGCGAGATCTACGCCGTCGGGCAAGGCTCGGTGATCGTCGGCGGCTTCACCGCCCAGGGCCAGGCGGAGCAGTTGACGCAAGGCGTGCCGACCGCCGGCCGCGTGCCGAACGGTGCCATCGTCGAGCGCGCCGTCCCGGCCGAGTTCGACGATCAGGGCGTGTTGACGCTGCAATTGCGCAATCCCGACTTCTCGACCGCCATCCGCATCGCCGATGCCGTCAACGACTACACCTCGCAGCGCTTCGGCATGCGGGTCGCCGCCGAGCGCGATGCCCGAACCGTGCAGATCAGGCGACCGAAGAACGTCTCCGCAGCTCGCTTCTATGCCGAGATCGAGAACCTCGTCGTCGAGTCGGATGCCCCTGCCCGCGTCGTCATAGACGAGCGCACCGGAACCATCGTCATCGGCAGCAATGTCAGGATCTCGCGCGTGGCGATCAGCCATGGCACACTCACCGTGCGCATCACCGAGGCGCCGCGGGTCGTCCAGCCTGAACCCTTCTCCAGGGGCGAGACCGCGGTGGAACCGTCCACGGCCATTGATGCGAGCCGGCCCAACGCACGCGTCGCCGTGCTCGACGGCCCCGATCTCGAAACGCTTGTCTCCGGCCTCAACCGCCTCGGCGTGAAGCCCGACGGCATCATCGCCATCCTGCAAGGCATCAAGTCGGCCGGCGCCCTGCAGGCCGACCTGGTTCTCCAATAGGCACACCGATGATCGCGCTCCTCTCCTCGATACTGCATCGCCGCCCAAGGCTTCACTCCGCGAGCGGCCTCCTCGCCATTGGCGCGATCGTCGCGCTGGCGGGCGGCGCGGTCCGCGCGGATGAAGTGCGCCAGGTATTGCCTGGCGGTCAGGCGCCGGCTCAGCCGGCCCAGCTCACGCGCGAGACGGCATCGGCCCAACCGGTTGGACTTGCGGGCGGGAAAGCGCCTGACGAAAGCGAGATCCAGCGCTTCTGCTCCAACATCGCGGATGCCGCGCGCGACCGCCGCTACGCCCTGCAGGCGGAGCAGCTGAAGCAGCTGCAGGCCGGCATCGACGAGCGCATGAAAGCGCTGGAGGCAAAGAAAGCCGAATATGAAGAGTGGCTGAAGCGCCGCGAAGTTTTCCTGGCGCGCGCCGAGGACGGCGTCGTCAAGATCTATGCCGGCATGAAGCCGGACGCCGCCGCCGAACGGCTGGCGATGGTCAATGCCGAGCTCGCGGCGGCCATCCTGATGAAGCTCGATTCGCGCAAGGCCGGCGTCATCCTGAATGAAATGGACCAGAAGGCGGCGGCGACGCTCACCGGCATCATGGCCAGCGCGGCGCGAAGGGTTGATCCGTCATGAAGTTGAAATTGCTCGCCCTGATCGCCCTGGCCGGCCTGGCCGGCTGCGGCACCGATCCCAGGGAAATCAACAGGGAGCCCGCTTTGTCGCCGGTCGGGTCCGGCATCGGCGAGGGCGGCTCCGGTCCATACAGCTACCCTGAGCCGCCCGCTTCGCGGCCGAAGAAATTCTCGCTGTGGGACGATCGCCAGAGCCGGCTCTTCACCGATCCGCGCGCGCTGCGCGCCGGCGACATTCTGACCGTCAACATCAGGCTCAACGATCGGGCCAATTTCAAGAACCAGAACGATCGCAGCCGCACCGCCGCGCGCAAGCTCGGCTACGACGTCAATCTCGGCTGGGAAACGGCGAGCACCAGCGGCAAGGGTGACGCCGGCTTGAGCTCCAGCACCGAGACCAATGCCGACGGCGAGATCAAGCGCTCGGAAGATATCGCGCTCAATGTAGCGGCTGTGGTGACGGAGGTGCTGCCCAACGGCAATCTGATGATCAGGGGTTCGCAGGAGGTCCGCGTCAACTACGAGCTGCGGGTGCTCACCATCGCCGGCATGGTTCGTCCGTCCGACATCGGCGCGGAAAACACCATCCCCTACGAGCGCATCGCCGAGGCGCGCATCTCCTATGGCGGCCGCGGCCGTGTGAGCGAGGTCCAGCAGCCGGCCTATGGCCAGCAGGTGCTGGACCAGGTTCTTCCTTTCTAGGACCGGGAGAGCGCGGCCGTGGCCAATGTCGAGCAGGTCCAGCCCAAGAAGGGACCTTCCCTGGTGATCCAGCTCGCCATGCTGCTGGTCATGACAGGCGCGGCCATCGGCATGGGCTGGGTTTCCGGCGGCTATCTCAAGCAGGGTGAAACGCCGGCGCCGGTGCCCGCGGCGTCGGAGAATGCCGGCAAGGCGGAGAAGCCCGGCGAAGCCGGCAAAGCGGCCGCCGGGCCAACGCTGGCTCAGTTGGCGCCGATCACCACCAATCTCGCCTCGCCGTCGGACGTTTGGATCCGGCTGGAGGTATCGGTACTCTATGATGCCCCGCAGCCGCCGGAAGTGACCGAGCAGATCCACCAGGATCTGCTTGCCTTCGTGCGCACGATCAAGCTGCATCAGATCGAAGGCGCCAGCGGCTACCAGCATCTCAAGGCCGATCTCGATGAGCGCGCGGCGCTGCGCAGCGGCGGCCACGTCAAACAGGTTCTCGTCAGGACGATGCTGCTCGAATGAGAAAGTTCCTCATAGCCACGGCGCTCATCGCCATCACCACTTCCGTCGCCGCGGCCCAGCAGCTCGATCTTGGCGGCATCGGCAAGGCCGACGGCACGACCGTTGGCTACCTGATCCAGATGTTCGGCCTGCTGACCGTGCTTTCGGTGGCACCGGGCCTGCTCATCATGGTGACGAGTTTCACCCGCTTCGTCATCGCCTTCTCGATCCTGCGTGCCGGCATCGGCCTGCAGTCGACGCCGGCAAACCTGATCCTGATCTCGCTGTCGCTGTTCATGACCTTCTATGTCATGGCGCCGACCTTCGATCAGGCCTGGAACACCGGCGTCAAGCCGCTGATGGACAACCAGATCACCCAGGCCGAGGCGTTCGAGAAGATTTCCGGTCCGTTCCGCGATTTCATGCTGCACAATGTGCGCGACAAGGACTTCGACCTTTTCGCCGACCTCGCCCGCGAGCGCGGCCAGACCGTCTCGCGCGAGACCGTCGATCTGCGCATCCTGGTGCCGGCCTTCATGATCTCGGAAATCCGGCGCGGCTTCGAGATCGGCTTTCTCATTGTCCTGCCGTTCCTCGTCATCGACCTGATCGTCGCCACCGTGACCATGGCCATGGGCATGATGATGCTGCCGCCGACGGTGGTGTCGCTACCGTTCAAGATCCTGTTCTTCGTTTTGATCGACGGCTGGAACCTTCTCGTCGGCAGCCTGGTGCGATCCTTCACCTGAAACCAGAGGCCGGCGCCGGATACGCGCTCGAATTTTAGGCAATATATTTTCGATTAACCCTGCGATTTAGCGCTTTGGTAGGGACTGGCCCGCATATTGCTCGCAGATGGCGGGTGATCGGGTTTCACAGATCATTGGCATGATGCCGCACCGTCATACCGGACATGCCGGTATGTCAAAAAAATCCGTGTAAAAATAGGGTACGAGTACCATGGCCAGTATCATGACCAACGCCTCGGCGTTGACCGCTCTGCAGAGCTTGAACGCCACCCAGAAAGCCCTCGACACCACGCAGTCCCGCATCTCGACGGGCTATCGCGTCTCCCAGGCTTCCGACAACGCCGCTTACTGGTCGATCGCCACCACGATGCGCTCCGACAACCAGGCCATGTCCACCGTTTCGGACGCGCTCGGCCTCGGCGCCTCGAAGGTCGACACCGCCTACACCGGCATGGACAGCGCGATCAAGACCATCAACCAGATCCAGCAGAAGCTGACCGCATCCTACGGCCAGACCGACGCTTCCAAGGAAAAGACCCAGGTTGAAATCAAGGCTCTTCAGGACCAGCTGAAGGCCTATGCCGACGGCGCCACCTTCTCCGGCACCAACATGCTGTCGGTCAACAGCGGCGCCACCGCCACGGCTGCTGCCGACGTCAAGATCGTTTCGGCTTTCAACCGCAGCTCCACCGGCGTGGTTTCGATCTCGACGATCGACGTCAAGGTGGACAGCATCAAGCTGTATGAGGCCGGCACTGCGGCGGGCGTGTCGAAGGGCATCCTCGACGCCGACCGCGTCGGCGCGACCGGCGCTGTCACCGCTACCGCGCAGAACCCGACCCTGGGTGCGGCCGCTGCAGCGGGCGACACCTATTCGGTCGCGACTCTGAAGATCTTCTCCGGCACCACGGCTGCCAGCGATACCCAGATCGCGGACATGATGAAGGTCGTCGACGCCGCGCTGAAGGACATGACGACCGCCGCGACCAAGCTCGGCGCCGCCAAGAGCTCGATCGACCTGCAGAAGACCTTCACCTCGAGCCTGATGGACTCCATCGATCGCGGCGTCGGCCAGCTCGTCGATGCCGACATGAACAAGGAATCGACCCGCCTCCAGGCCCTGCAGGTTCAGCAGCAGCTCGGCGTCCAGGCGCTGTCGATCGCCAACGGCTCGTCGCAGTCGATCCTGTCGCTCTTCCGCGGCTGATCGCTCTATACTGACCGCGCTAAAGCATCGGGCCGCGCCAAAAGCGCGGCCCGATTTTTCATTGGAGCGGCTCGCCGTTTCACGGAAACGGTGAACCGCTCCATCTCTATTTGCTTTGAAGCAATTCCGGACGGAAAACCGTTTCACACTTTTCCTGGAATTGCTTTGCTCAAGGCTCGCGCAACCCTCGTTTCTTAACTTCTCCAAAGCCTATTTTTAACATGCCATTAACCATATCGCGCTAGGTATGGTTAACCAATGACTTAGATTGCCGTATCGGCCTATCCGGCACGATCGCGATCAATGGCAGGCCAAGCCCGGCCTGTGGCATGCCGGCTTTTGAGAAGGAGCGAGTTTCTTGGCGAGCATCATGACGAACGCTGCGGCGTTGACTGCACTTCAAAGCCTCAACGCCACCAACAAATCGCTCGAGCAGACGCAGGCTCGGATCTCGACCGGCTACAGGGTCTCCGAGGCCTCCGACAACGCCGCCTACTGGTCGATCGCCACCACCATGCGCTCCGATAACTCGGCGCTGTCGACCGTGCAGGATGCGCTCGGCCTCGGCGCCTCGAAGGTCGACACCGCCTATACCGGCATGAACAACGTCCTTTCGACGATCGGCCAGATCAAGACCAAGCTTTTGTCGGCCGTCGGCCAGTCGGCAGCCAACAAGGCAAAGACCCAAACCGAAATCACCTCGCTGCAGGCGCAGATGAAATCCTTCGCCGACGCCGCCACCTTCTCCGGCTCGAATTATCTTTCGGTGACATCCACGCAAGTGGCGGCCCCCAATGATGGCGTCCAGCAGGACGCCAAGATCGTCTCGTCCTTCAACCGCTCTTCGTCCGGCGCCATCTCGCTCGGCACCATCGACATCAATGTCGAGAGCACCAAATTGTTCGATTCCGGCCTCTCCACCGCCGTCAAGAACCAGGGCATTCTCGACCGCAAGACCTCGATCTATTCCACCGCCGCGGACCAGTCGGCGTATGACGCCGCCTATGCCACCGCGATCGCCGGCGGCGCCACCGACATCGCCGCCAACACCGCCGGCCAGGCCGCGGTGTCGGGCACGCCCGTCAAGATCGACAACGTCTCCGCCTTCAATCTCGACATCACCGCGGCTGGCGTGACCGACGACATCATCACGCAGATGGTCACCAAGATCGACAACGTCATGAGTCAACTTACCGACGCCGCCACCGTGCTCGGCGCCGCCAAGAGCTCGATCGACCTGCAGAAGACCTTCACCCAGAGCCTGATGGACTCCATCGATCGCGGCGTCGGCCAGCTCGTCGATGCCGACATGAACAAGGAATCGACCCGCCTCCAGGCCCTGCAGGTCCAGCAGCAGCTCGGCATCCAGTCCCTGTCGATCGCCAACAGTTCCTCGCAGTCGATCCTGCAGCTGTTCAAGAACGGCTAAGCCAACCAACCCCGATCAACGAAAAAGGGCCGCGCTTCGGGCGCGGCCTTTTTCGTTGGTCGGAAAAACCCGGCGGTTCGGTAGTTTTCTGGTTCCTCGGCAGCACACCCTATCATCCTCGCACAAGCTTCACGGTCTAGTCTTCCGGCGGACAGTCGTGCTGGGAGCCGTTGAATCGTGCCGGAACAGATCCAGAGCATCATCGCGAATTTCAAGAGCTTCGGCGTGAGGCGTCTGGCGCTCATGGGTGGCATCGCGGTCCTGGTCATGGCCGTCATCGGCATCGCCTCCGTCTATCTCAATCGCCCGGCCTATGAGACGCTCTATGTCGGCCTCGAGCGTTCCGACGTGAACCAGATCGGCCTGGTGCTGGCCGATGCCGGCATCGGCTTCGATGTCGGCTCCGACGGAACCTCGGTGCTGGTGCCTGCCGGCACCACCGCGCAGGCGCGCATGCTGCTTGCCGAGAAAGGCCTGCCGACCAGCGCCAACGCCGGCTACGAGCTGTTCGACAATGTCGGCTCGCTCGGCCTCACCTCCTTCATGCAGCAGATCACCCGTGTGCGCGCGCTGGAAGGCGAGATCGCGCGCACGATCCAGTCGATTTCCGGCGTCAAGGCCGCGCGCGTCCATATCGTCATGTCCGAGCGCGCCAATTTCCGGCGCGACGAGCAGCAGCCTTCCGCTTCGGTGGTGATCCGCTACGCCGGCAACGATGCCGAGAAGAGCGCCATGTCGATCCGCCACCTGGTTGCGGCGGCGGTTCCCGGCCTCTCGGCCGACAAGGTCACCGTGCTCGATTCCAACGGCAATCTGCTGGCCGCCGGCGACGATCCTTCCAACACGAGCGCCGCACGCACGCTGGGCGTCGAGCAGACGGTCGAGGCGCAGATCGGCGACAACATCCGCCGTGCGCTCACCCCTTATCTCGGCCCCGACAATTTCCGCGCCAGCGTCAAGGCCGACGTCAACACCGACAGCCGCCAGACCGAGGAAACGATCTTCGATCCGAACTCGCGCGTCGAGCGTTCGGTGCAGTCGGTGAAGACCAACGAGGCCAGCAACCAGAAGCAGGCCTCGACCCCGACCAGTGTCGAGCAGAATCTGCCCGAGACGCAGACCACCAGCACGGAGGGACCGCAATCCTCCTCGCAGAACGATCGCAAGGAAGAGATCACCAACTACGAGATCAACTCGAAGAAGATCGCCACCGTCTCCAACGGCTACACTGTCAACAAGATGTCGATCGCGGTGGTCGTCAACCAGGATCGCCTGAAGACCATCCTTGGCAAGGACGCCACGCCGGAGCAGATCGCCAAGCGCGTCGCCGATATCCAGAAGATGGTGGCCTCGGCGACCGGCTTCGACGACAAGCGCGGCGACGTCATCGATGTGTCGGCGGTCGAGTTCATCAACGGCCTCGACGGCGAGCCGATCGACCAGCCTGGCATCCTCGCCTCGATCGGCACCTATACCGGCACGCTCATCAATGCCGGCGCCTTCATTGTCGTCGTTTTCCTGGTTGCCTTCTTCGGCCTGAAGCCGATGGCCACCGCGCTGACGGCATCGGCAAAGCCCGCGGCCATTGCCGGCCCAAGCTTCGACGACGTGCAACGCTCGCTGCCGACGCCAGACGCGCCGGTTGCCGCGATCACCGCCGAGACCCCGGCCGGCCCCCTGCCCGGGGCGCGCGCCGGCGCAACCCCGCTCGATGATCTGCGCCAGAAGATCCGGCCGGCGCCGCAGGAGCGGCTTGCCCGCATGGTCGACCTCAATGAGGAGCGCACCGCGCAGATTCTGCGCAAATGGGCGGCCGCCCCGGAAGCCGTGGGTTAGGCCATGGTCTCGGCAGCCCTCTTCGATCTCCTGCCCGATTTCGGCTCGCAGGCCCCGCATGCCAGCCACGCCGCGACCCCGCGCGACGCCGGACATATGCCAGCCGCGCCGGCCGCACAGGCCCCGCAGGCCGATATCGGCGCGCTGATCGCCGAGGCGGTGGCCGACGCGGAGGCCACGCTCGAGGCGCGCCTCGCGCTTGCCCATCAGGCCGCGCTCGACGCCGAGCGCCAGGCCAGCGACGATGCCGCGAGAGCCTTTCTGGAAAGCTTCGGCGGCGACCTCGGCGCCGCTGTCGCCACGCGCATCGAGGCCATGGAGCAGCGCGTTGCCGAGCTTACCGGCTCGACTGTTGCCCGCGTCATCGGCGGCCTTCTCAGCGACGACCTGCAGGAACGTTCGCTGCAGGCCCTTTCACGCGCCATCGGCGCCGCGGTCGCCGACAACGAAGCCGTCCGGATCGGTGTTCGGGGACCCCTTTCGCTGTTCGAGCCCCTGAAGGCGGCGCTTGGATCCCGCGCCGCGAATCTCGACTTCGCCGAGGCGCCGGGCTTCGACCTGACCGTCAGCATCGACGAAACGGTGTTCGAGACGCGTATCGCCGAGTGGTCTGCGTCCTTGTCCGAGGTTCTGTCATGAGCGCCATCGACCATGCCGAACTCCGGCACGAGATCATCATCGTCAAGCGCAATCAAGACGGGCATGACGATGATCACCATGGTGGCGTGTGGAAGATCGCCTTCGCTGATTTCATGACGGCGATGATGTGCTTCTTCCTCGTCATGTGGCTGATCAACGCCGCCAACGAGCAGACCAAGGCGGCCGTCGCCAGCTACTTCAATCCGGTCGAGCTGATCGACCGCAATTCCAGCCGCAAGGGCCTCGAGGACCTCGGCGACGGCCCGAGCAAGGTCGGATTGACCGCGGACAATCCGCAGCAGGGCGCGACCAAAGCGGGCGAGGACGGCAAGGGCGGCGCCGGCTCGTCCGAACGCCGGCAGACCAAGACCGGCGCGCAGGATGCCCAGCTGTCCGACGAAAAGCTGTTTGCCGATCCCTATGCGGTGCTGGCGGAAATCGCCGCCGATACCGGGGTGCTGCAGAACGTCAGCGCCAAGGGCGAAGGCGGCGCCCAGACGGCCGGCCCGGCGACCGGCGCTTCCGGCGGTGAATCCTATCGCGACCCCTTCGCGCCCGATTTCTGGTCGCAGCAGGTGGCGGCCCCAGGCGCCGAGGCCACGGCCGAACGCGCCAGGATCGAGGGCGACCCGGCCAAGCCCGGCGAGAAGGTCGCAACGGCCGCGGTGCCGAAGGTGAAGGCCGTTCCGGCGGCCCCTCCGCTGACGGCCGCGCCGCTGGAGCCGCTGGCAACCTCGGAAAAAACCGAAGCCAGGAGCGGGCAGAAAGCCGCGCAGGCCGAGGCCGAGAAGCCGTCGGGTGAAGGCAACAAGACCGAGAAAGCACAAGGCGGGAAAGCCGAAACCGACAAGCGCGAGGCCGCGTCCGGCAACGCCAAGGCCGAAGCGACGACGGCCGAGAAAACTGAACCCGATCAGACCGCCGACAAGGGCGACAAGGCGCCAAGCAAGGCCGCCCTCCAGCAAGCCGCGGACATCAAGAAGGAACTCGCCAAGGCATTCCTGCCGGGCGAGAAGCTCGCCGACGGCGTCTCGGTCGAGGCTACCGACAAGGGCGTCGTCATTTCGATCACCGACCAGCTCGATTTCGGCATGTTCGAGATCGGCTCGGCTATGCCGCGCCGCGAGCTGGTGCTGGCGATGGAAAAGATCGGCCACATCATCAACGAGAAGAAGGGCACCATCACCATCAGCGGCCACACCGACGCGCGGCCGTTCCGCAGCGACACCTACGACAACTGGCGGCTGTCCACCGCGCGTGCCCATGCGGCCTACTACATGCTGGTACGCGGCGGCGTCGACGAAAGCCGCATCACCGAGGTCGCGGGCTTCGCCGACCGGCAGCCCAAGATCGCCTCCGATCCGATGGCGGCCGCGAACCGCCGCATCGAAATCCTGATGACGGCCGGCGGATGAAGGGCAGGAGCGTCATCGGCGGCGCGATCGCGCTGCTATCGCTTGCGGCGGGGTCGCCACCGGCGGCCTTGGCACAGGACGCGCTGCAGCCTTATCAGCTGGTGCGTTCGCTGCAGCTGATCCAGGACCGCATTGCCGGCGGTGATCATGCCGCTCTGCCGATGCAGGCGAAGCTCCTCGAAATGATCGACGCCCGGATGCGCGATGCCAACGCCGAGGATTTCAAGGAGCCGAAGAATTTCCGCGCCTTGCTGGTCTACGGCATGAGCGGCGGCAATCCGGTGACGGTCGCGGCGGCGGCTTCGCGCGCGTCGGTCGACCCGCAAAGCCTCGCCATCGCCAAGGGCGTCGTCGCCTATCTGAACGGCCGGCCGGCCAATGCGATCGAAATGCTGAAGCCTATCGATCCGATGAGCGTGCCCCCGGACATCGGCGCCTTTCTGGCGCTGGTCAAGGGTTCGCTGCTTGCGGCCGATGACCCTGCCCAGGCGCTTGCCCTGCTGGACGAGGCGCGTTTGCTCAGCCCCGGCACGCTGGTCGAGGAGGCGGCGCTTCGCCGCTCCGTCGGCATCGCCGCCGCGCAGGGCGACGCCGCCCGCTTCGCGTTGGCCTCGACCCAGTATGTCGCGTCCTATCTCTATTCGCCTTACGCCAGCCAGTTCGCCGATGCCTTTGTTTCCGGCGTCATCACGCTGCATATGGCGATCAGCCAGGACAAGATCGCCGACATCACCTCGATGATGGATCCCGAGCGCGAGAAGGTGATCTATCTGCGCATCGCGCGCCGCGCCGCGATCGACGGGATGACGGAGCTCTCGGCTTTTGCCGCGGCCAAGGCGGAACTGGGCCGCAACGGCGGCAGCAGCCAGGACGACCCGCGCAGCCAACTCTATTCGAGCCTTTCCACCATGACATCGGCCAGCGTCGATGAAGTGCGTGCCAAGCTCGGCAAGATCGATCGCGGCAAGCTTTCGCAAAGCGACCGCGACCTGCTTGATGCCGCGCAGGCTGTGGCGGGCGAAGTGGTGGCGCCGGTAAAGACGCCCGCCAAGGCGGAAGCCGCGCCGGCCGCAGCGAAGGGAAACGAGGCGAACGCGGCGGCCGAGGCCTCTGCCGATCCGGCCAATGCGGACCTGCCTCCGGTGGAAGGAGCGATGCCCGACCAGCCAGCGGTCGCGGCAAGCGATCCGCCGGTCGCATCGAGCGATCCGCCGGTCGCGTTGGGCGATCCGCCGGTCGCGTTGGGCGATCCGGCGAAGGACACTCCACCCGCGGCTTCGCCGCCCTCTGCCCGGCCACCGGCGCGGACAACGGATGAAACGCCGGCCGCCGCTCCGATGCAAGCTGACGCCGCGCCGGTGGTTCAGGCCTCCGCGCCGACGGCCTCGAATGCGCAAGACCCCATCGACGCCGCGGTGGCCAGCACGCGCCGCCAGCTCGACCAGATCGACCAACTCCTCGGAGCAGCCCCCAAATGACCAGCGTCAACCAGACCCTGCCGGGCTTCGCTTCGACCCAGCCCCGGCAGCACGCCGCCGGCGGCAAGGACAAGGATCAGGGTTTCGGCGAGATGGTGCACGGGACGGAAAAGCCCGATCGGCCGCAGGACAAGCACGTGACCGTATTGCCGGACGCGCATCTTGCAAAGCGCTCGGCGGCCGACAACGGCAAGCAGGAGCCGGACCAGGATCCACAAGGGAAAACCGGCTCGCAGAAAGCCGCGGGAAAGTCCACGAGGACCACGGCCACCCGGGCCGATGAGGCGAAGCCGACGACCGGCAAAGATGCCACGGCGCAAGCCAACGATTCCACGCCGCTGCAGGACCGCTTGCCGTTGCTGATGGCGTTGAGCGACATGAAACACTTCGCGCAATCATCGGGCGCGGGCGGGAAGGATTCCGCTGCCAATGGAGAAGGCGCCAGCGAGCACGAAGCACTGGAGCTGCAACTGCGCATGGGCAAGCGCGCGACGGTCGGCAATTCCGCCGAGCCGCAGTCGCGATCCGCCCGTTCGATGGCGGCTGAAGCTTCCGGGCCTGACTTCGGGCAGAAGCCGGTGAAGGCGGACATGGCTCTCGACATGCCCGGCCGCGGCGAAACCAGAATCTTGCAGACGCGGGGGAATGAACCGCAGCCCGACAGCCCTGTGCCGCCGCAGGGCTGGCGGCCAGCTTCGACCTCCAAGGTCTCCCAACAATCGCAGCCAACCGCGCAGCAGACACCGGCCAAGCCATCTTCTTCCGCCACACGCGTGGAAGTCGTCAGCCAGCAGAGCTTCCCTGCGCCGGCGCAAAACCCGATCGGCCAGACGGCATCTGCGCTGGTTGAGGCGCTTGCCTCCGACAAAGGCGTTCAGCAGGCTTTCGCAAGCGCCTCGGCAGGCTCCCAGACGACCAATTCTGTTGCCGTTCCGACACACGTGCTCAAGATCGAGCTCCACCCTGCGGAGCTCGGGGCGGTCACGGCCAGCTTGCGGCTATCGGGCGAGCAACTTTCGATTGAGATGAAGCCCGAGACGCACGAGGCATATCGCCGTCTCACCACCGACAGCGATGCCATCGTCAAGTCGATGCGCAGCCTCGGCTTCGACGTCGACAAGGTCACCATCCTGCAACCTTCGATAGCAGCGCATGCGGCGAGCCGCGCCGACGCCAACAGCGCCATGCCGATGTCGACAGGTCGCCACCAGCCTTCGTTCCAGCCCGGGAACTCGGGCGGCAACGGCGCGGGCGGCGGCCGGCAACCGGGAAGGAACGACGGCAATGGCGCACAGGAATTCGCTCGCCCGGCTTCGCCTCTTCGCGAGCGCGCTGGCGACGATATGTATATCTAGCTTGGCGGCCGGCGGCGCGAGCGCCGCTACAAATCCCTGCGAGCCGGAGATCCTGCGCGCCGCAGATCGCTACGGCGTGCCGGCCGGCATACTCTATGCGGTCGGGCTGACAGAGACCGGAAAGAAAGGCAGCCTTCAGCCTAATGCTTTGAATATAGAGGGAAAAGCGATCTTTCCGCGCAGCCGGGATGAAGCGCTAGCCACCTTCGAGAACGCCCGCCGCGAAGGCAAGGTGCTGATCGACCTCGGCTGCATGCAGATCAACCAGCACTATCATGGCGACCATTTCCGCAGCGTCGACGACATGCTCGACCCGCATCAGAATGTCGACTACGCCGCACGCTTCCTGGCCGCCCTGCACGCCCGGCATATGACCTGGTCGATGGCGGTCGCCCGCTACCATGCCGGCCCCGACAACGACCCCGCGCAGAAGGTCTATGTCTGCCGCGTCATCGCCAACATGGTCGCCACCGGCTTCGGCAAATGGACGCCGAATGCCAGCGCATTCTGCAACCAATAGTTGCTCCTTCCTGAGTGCCGATCGGCCCGCGCCGGCCTGTCCGCCGGCGCCAATATTCATCGGCCAAAAATGGGTGCGAATACACCTGCACAACCGCTTTTATTACGGCTCCCAAAAAAACTCCCAAGAAAATAGCTACAAGAAATGATGGTTTTTCAGGATTCGTCGACCCGGCTACCCCTTTCCCCACGGGGCAAATGAATTGATTCGGAGGGCGGGCCGATGATCGTTATCGTTGACGAGCGAGAGCTCGTGACTGAGGGCTACTCTTCACTTTTCGATCGCGAGGGCGTGGCCACGGCCGGTTTCGCGCCAGGTGAATTCGGCGAGTGGGTGAGTTCCGCCGCCGACACCGATCTCAGATCCGTCAGGGCCTTTCTCATCGGCGACTGCCGCGAGGGCGCGGTATCGCCGCGCCAGATCCGCGACCGGACCGGCGCGCCGGTCATTGCGCTCAGCGAGCATCACTCGCTCGAACATACGTTGCGGCTTTTCGAAAGCGGCGTCGACGATGTCGTCCGCAAGCCAGTCCATATCCGCGAGATCCTTGCGCGCATCACCGCCATTCGCCGCCGCGGCTCCGAAGAGGCTGCCTACACCGAAGTCGGCTCGATGCGCATCTTCATGGATGGCCGCGATCCGGAGATCGACGGCGAGCCGCTGCCGCTGCCACGGCGCGAGCGGCGCATCCTGGAATATCTGGCCAGCAACCGCGGCCGGCGCGTGACCAAGACGCAGGTCTTCAACGCCATCTACGGCATCTTCGACGAGGAGGTCGAGGAGAACGTGGTGGAGAGCCACATCTCGAAGCTGCGCAAGAAGCTGCGCGAGAAGCTCGGCCACGACCCGATCGATTCCAAGCGGTTCCTCGGCTACCGGCTGGTGTTTTGATGGCCGTCCAAGGCACATCCCGCGCCAGCTTCGCGCAAGACACGAGGCATAGTTTTGTGGCCTCCTACCCAGGCATTGCGGAGATCAATCGATGAGCCTCTACGGAATGATGCGGACCGGCGTTTCCGGTATGAACGCGCAGGCCAACCGCTTGTCCACGGTGGCCGACAACATCGCCAACTCCGATACCACCGGCTACAAGCGCTCTTCGGCCGAGTTCTCGTCACTGATCATGCCTGGCACCGGCGGAGCCTATAATTCCGGCGGCGTGACGACGACGATCCGCTCGGCCATCAGCACGCAAGGCGTCATGACCTACACCACTTCGGTGTCGGATCTTGCCGTCAACGGCGATGGCTTCTTCGTCGTGCAGGATGCCAGCGGCACGCCCTATCTGACCCGCGCCGGCTCCTTCGTCCCGGATGCGCAGGGCCGGCTGGTCAATGCCGCGGGCTACCAGCTGATGGCCTACGACTACGCCAATGGCGATCCGGCCGCGACCGCCAACGGCTTCGAAGGCCTCGTGCCGGTGCAGATCTCCGATCAGGAAATGACGGCGACGCCAAGCACGCAAGGCATCTTCAGCGGCAACCTGCCGGCAGGCGCCACTCCGGTCGCGGCCGGCAGCCTACCCTCCACCAATAGCGCGACTGCCCAATACACGTCGAAAACCTCGCTGGTCGCCTACGACAATCTCGGCAACAAGAAGCTGCTCGACGTCTACTTCACCAACACCGGCGCCGGCACCTGGCAGGTCGCTGTCTTCGACCAGTCGAAGGCAACGCCGGGCACCTCCTTCCCCTATACGGGCGGCGCGCTGGGTACGGCCAACCTCACCTTCGACACCACCACCGGCAAGCTCACCGGCGCGACCACGGGCGTCTCCTTCACCGTTCCAGGCGGCCAGAGCCTCAACCTCGATCTCTCCAAGCTGACCCAGCTCGGTACCGGCTTCACCGTCGCCGACGCCAAGGTCAACGGCAACGCGCCGAGCTCCATCCAGAAGGTCCAGATCGGCCAGGACGGCATCATCTACGCGCAGTTCGCCGACGGCTCGACCAAGGCGCTTTACAAGATCCCGCTGGCCGACGTTCAGAGCCCAGACAACCTCACCGCCATGCCCGGCAACGTCTATGTGGAGAGCACCGATTCCGGCGCGGTCCATATCGGCTTTGCCAATGAGGGCAAGCTCGGCTCCATCGTCTCCGGCGCGCTTGAAAACTCAAATGTCGATATCGCCGAGGAACTGACCAACATGATTGCGGCGCAGCGCAGCTACACCGCCAATTCCAAGGTCTTCCAGACCGGCTCGGACCTGATGGACGTCCTCGTCAACCTGAAGAGATAAACGACGGGCGCCGTCCCGTGAAAGATCAGCATGTCGCTTTCCTCCGCACTAAGCATTGCCCAGTCGGCGCTTCTGGCCACGTCCAAGCAAACCAGCGTCGTATCGCGCAATGTGGCCGATGCGTCGAACCCGGACTACACCCGTCGCATCGCCGTGGTGACCAGCACGGCGCCCGGCGCCAGGGCGGTGGAAATCCAGCGTACCGCGAATGACCTTCTGTTCCGCCAGAACCTTTCGGCGCTGTCGGCATGGAGCGGCCAAAGCGCGCTTTACGACGGCATGGATCAGCTCGATCTGTCGGTCAACGGGGTCGACAATGCGTCGTCGCCCTCGACGGCAATCGCCAACCTGCAGAAAGCCCTGCAGCTCTACGCCACAACGCCGTCGAACCAGAACCTTGGCACCAGCGTCGTCGACGCCGCCAAGCAGGTGGTGAATTCGCTGAACAGCGGCACCAAGGCGATCCAGGATTTCCGCACCCAGGCGGACAGCCAGATCGCCACGGCCGTCAACGATCTCAACTCGCTGCTGAGCCAGTTCCAGGACGCCAACAGGGCCGTTATCTCGGGCACCCGCTCGGGCACGGACGTGTCCGACGCGCTCGACCAGCGCGACGCGCTTTTGAAGAAGATATCGGAATATGTCCCGATCTCGACCTTCACGCGCGGCGACAACGACATGGTCATCACCACCAGGGACGGCTCGACGCTGTTCGAGACCGTGCCGCGTTCGGTGACCTTCACGCCATCGTCCGGCTATTCGGCCGGCACGCCCGGCAACACGGTCTACATCGACAACGTGCCGGTTTCCGCCGGCACCGGCGACAACACCACGGCCGATGGCAAGCTTGCGGGCCTGTTGAAGCTGCGCGACGGCGTCGCCTCGACCATGCAAAGCCAGCTCGACGAAATCGCGCGCGGCCTGATCACGGCATTTGCCGAGACCGCGCCGTCGCAACCCAATGCGACCGGCCTGTTCACATGGTCCGGCGCGCCGGCAATTCCGGCAGCGGGCACCCTGGTCGATGGCCTCGCCGGCTCGATCAGCGTCAACGCCGCCTTCGATCCGAGCGCCGGCGGCAACCCGGCGCTGTTGCGCGACGGCGGCGCCAACGGTGCGGCCTATGTCGTCAACACCGGCGGCGCATCCTATGCGGACCTATTGATCAGTTACGGCAACAAGCTTGATCAGCCGATGGCCTTCGATACTTCCACCGGCATCGCCGTCAGTTCGGGCGTCTCCGACTACGCGGCCAATGCCATCGGCTGGTTCGAAGGCGTGCGCCAGCAGGCCTCGACCAATGCCGATAGCAAACAGGCGCTGGCGGCACGCACGGCCGAGGCGCTGTCCAACGACACCGGGGTCAATGTCGACCAGGAGATGTCCCTGCTTCTCGACCTCGAGCACACCTATCAGGCATCCGCGCATATGATGAAAACGGTGGGCGACATGCTGGACTCCCTGTTGGCCGCGGTGGGATAATTCATGAAAGCGACAGGCGTTTCCTCAGCTGCCATTTCCAACGCGCTGCGCTACCAGCAGGCGAGGATGCAGGCCGACCTCGTCAAGGCGACGAAAGAATCACAGACCGGCACGGTCGCCGATATCGGCCTGGCGCTTGGCAGCCGCACGACCCAGGCCGTCACCTTCCAGCGCGATCTCGACCGGCTGAACGGCATTGTCGATTCCAACGCGCTCGTGACGGCGCGCCTGAAATCGACCCAGGATTCCCTCGGCCAGATCGCCAACAGCGCGCAGAGCTTCCTGTCGGCGCTGACCAGCGGCGTGTCGGGCGACTCTTCGACCAGCATCCTGCGGACCGCCGGCGCCTCGGCGCTGCAGCAGATGACCGGCATCCTGAACACCAGCGTCAACGGCGAATATCTGTTTGCCGGCACCAACACCGACGTCAAGCCGATCGACGACTTCAACGCCGCCGGCTCGCCGGCCAAGGCGGCGTTCGACGCCGCCTTTACCAGCTATTTCGGCTTTTCCCAGACAGCCCCGGCGGCAGCCAACATCACCGCCGCGCAGATGGACAACTTCATCACCACGCAGGTCGAGCCGCAATTCCTGGGCTCCGGCTGGCAGGCCAACTGGTCGAGCGCCACCGACGAACAGATCACCAGCCGCATTTCGCTCAACGAGACCACCCAGACCTCGGTCAGCGCCAACGACCTAGGCATCCGCAAGCTCGCCATGGCGGCCGCCATGGTCAGCAGCCTGATGACCGGCAGCTTCAGCGAGGCCGCGCAGAACGCTGTCGTCGGCCGCGCGCAGGCGCTGGTCGGCGAAGCCATCGGCGGTATCACCCAAATACGGGCCGAGACCGGCATTGCGCAGCAGCGCGTGTCCGATGCCAGCGACCGCATGAAGACCCAGGTCGACCTCTTCGAGAAGCACATCGTTGATCTTGAAGGGGTCGATCCCGCGGAAGCGGCGACCCGCGTGGCCGACCTGACACAGCATATCGAGACATCCTTTGCCTTGACCGCGCGTCTGCAGCAGCTCAGCCTGCTCAACTATCTGACTTGAACACGTAAACCGGAACGCCAGAGCGCCGACGATGTATCAATTCTCCTACGCCGACATCCAGACCGACTCCGTCGCCGACGCCAAGGACCGGGAGCGGCAGTTGCTCACGCGCTCGATCGACATGCTGGCGGCGGCGGCCGCGGTCGGCACCGACTCCATGGAGGCGGTCGAGGCGCTGCACTTCACCAACCGCATCTGGACCACCTTCGTCGAGGATCTCGGCTCCAGTGACAACGCGCTCCCCAAGGAGCTGCGCGCCAACCTGATCTCCATCGGCTTGTGGCTGCTGCGCGAGACAGAGGACATCCGCCAGGGCCGCACCAACAATTTCGAAGGATTGATCGAGGTTTCTCAGATCATCCGAGACGGCATCCAATGACCAACACGCTGAAGATCTCGCTGAAGCCCAACGAGAAGATCTACATCAACGGCGCTGTCATCCGCGTCGATCGCAAGGTCACCATCGAGCTGATGAACGATGTGCAGTTCCTGCTCGAAAGCCATGTCATCCAGGCCGACCAGGCCTCGACGCCGCTCAGGCAGCTCTATTTCATCGTGCAGATCATGCTGATCAATCCCGCTGGCGCCGCGGAAGCTCGCGACATGTTCCGCCGCTCGCTGCCGATGTTGATCGCAAGCTTCGACAACCAGGACATCTGCAACAGCCTGAAGCAGATCGACCGCATGGTCGGTGAGGACGAGATCTACGAGGCGCTGAAGGCGATCCGCGCGCTCTATCCACTCGAGCGCAAGGCGCTCGAAGGCAATGACGACATTCCCGAGACGCCCCGCGCACTGGCTGTAGGAGCATAAGATGGCCGTCGACATGACGACAACGATCCCGGTTGGCGCCAACCAAGCCAGCCAGAAGACCTCGAAGACGGCGGTGGACTACCAGTCGTTCCTGAAGCTGTTGATCGCCGAGATGAAGAACCAGGATCCGACCAAGCCGATGGATTCGACGCAATATGTCGCGCAGCTCGCCACCTTCTCTCAGGTCGAGCAGTCGGTGCAGACCAACACCAAGCTCGACCAGATCATGCAATCCTCGGCGCTCTCGCAAGCCGATGCGCTGATCGGCCGCTCGATCACCTCGGCCGACGGCAAGACCACCGGCACGGTGGCCTCGGTGACGCTCTCCAGCAACGGCCTGATCGCCGTGCTGCAGGATGGCACCAAGGTTCCGGTCGGCGCCGGCGTATCGATCAAGCCGGCCAGCTAAAGCATGTCTCCCGAAAGTGGGAACCGGCTTCGGGATAAAGACATGCGTAAAACCAAAGACCTAAAGCGCATGGAGCGAATCCGAAGGATCGCGACGCGCTTTAGTCTGACCGCTGGGGGTGTGCCCGCATGAATGAGGCCGATGCCCTCGATATCGTCCAGTACGCGGTGTGGACGGTTCTCACCGCCTCAGCCCCCGTGGTGCTGGTGGCGATGGTGGTCGGTATCGGCATCGCGCTCATCCAGGCGCTGACCCAAATCCAGGAAATCACGCTGACCTTCGTGCCGAAGATCGTCGCCATCATGCTCGTGGTGGCGCTGACCGGCCCGTTCATCGGCAGCCAGATCTCGGCCTTCACCAACGTCATCTTCGAGCGCATCGAGCACGGCTTCTGACGCAAAGCGTTAAGCGAGCGTCACGCGCTTTCTGCAGGCCGTAAGATCGCTTGCGGCGACTTTAGTTGCAGCTAGATTGCAAGTCGTTGTCTCACGCGATTTTCAGGAAGCGATGCATCAGGCAAGAACGGCCGGCGGGCCATGTGCGGAATAGCCGGCGTCTGGCGAAAGCGCGATCCGATCGGCAGCGGCGATCTTTCCGATGTGGCCCGCATGATGCAGGCATTGGCGCATCGCGGTCCCGACGATCACGGCAACTGGAACAACGCCCGACTGGCGCTCGGGCATCGCCGGCTGACCATCATCGACCCCTCACCCGCCGCGCGCGAGCCGATGCTGACCGCATCCGGGGACGGTGTGCTGTGCTACAATGGCGAGGTCTATAATTTTCGCGCGCTACGCAAGACGCTGGAGGCGGAAGGCCTGACGTTCCGCACGGTGTCCGATACCGAGGTGGTGCTTCAGGCCTTGCATCACTGGGGCCCGCAAAAAGCGGTGCCGTTGTTCGACGGCATGTTCTCCTTCGCCTATTTCGATGCCCGCGACGGCACCTTGTGGCTTGCCAGGGACAGGCTTGGCATCAAGCCATTGTCGGTCGCCGATGCCGGCGACCGCTTGCTGTTCGCCTCCGAGGACAAGGCGATCCTCGCTTGCCATGACTTTGCGCGCCGTATCGACACGCGCGAGCTGACATTGCGGCTGGCCTGGCAGAGTCGCGATTCGAGCTACAGCGTCTTCGACGGCATCGAGCGGCTGCCGCCGGCCGGCCTGTGGCGGATCACCGGAGATGGAATCGAGAAGCGCCGCTTCTGGCATGTCCTCGATGTAATCGAGACGGCGCGCATCGCCGGCGACAAGACATCCGACGCCGAACACATGGCGACGCTTCAAACGTTGCTGGAGGAAAGTGTCGAGCTGCACTGCATCGCCGACACCAGCCTTGCCACCGCCTGCAGCGGCGGTGTCGATTCCGGCCTGATCACCGCGCTCGCCAAGCGCTTCAGGCCGGAGCTGCACGGTTACGTCGTCGACCAGAAACTCGGCCGCAGCGAAGCATCGGACGCCGAGCGCACCGGCCGCCATGTCGGTGTCGGCCTGCGCCGGGTACCCTTCGACAGGGACCGGTTCCTTGAGCTTTGGCCGCGTGCGGTCTGGTATCTCGAAACCGACGGCTGGCATGCCAGCCATGCGGCGCTGCTGGCGCTGGCCGAGCAATGCCGCGCCGATGGCGTCAAGGTGCTGCTCACCGGCGAGGGCTCCGATGAGCTTTTCGGCGGCTACAAATGGCAGGCATCGACAATGCGGCTCTGGCGCCACTCCTGGCTGCAGCGCCTGTTCCGCTCGAAGGCCAGACGCGACCGCAAATTCGCCGAACTACGCCGCGCACCGTTCCGCAACTCGATCGGCCGCGGCTCGCCCTCCGAGCGCAGCATGGCGCTCAGAGCCCTGTCGCCCGAGTTGAATTTCCTGCAGACGAAGCTGTTCGACAGGCTGGACGGCGTCACGCCCCTCGACGACCGCGCCTTCCTGGCAAGCTGCTTCTACGACCTCTACTCGCATCTGCAGGACCTGCTGCACAGGCATGACCGGCTGAGCATGGCGGCTTCCGTCGAGCTCAGGGTGCCGTTCCTCGAGAACCGGCTCATCGACTTCGCCCTTCACCTGCCGCGCCGGCAGAAATACCGCGACGGAACCGGCAAGTGGCTGCTGAAGAAAGTCGCCGAACACCATCTGCCGCGCGAAAACATTCGTGCGGCAAAGATCGGCTTCGACATGGCCGATGCTTTTTCGGCCGGCACGCAAGGGCTGCTGCGCGGCGGTCTGCTCCGCGACGCGATGAAATGGTCTTCTTCCGAGTTGGATGACCTCATCGACTTGGCAAGGGGCCAGGAATCGTCGCGCCTGCGTCTCGTCGGCATGGAAATGCTGCTCAGGCTCTACGTCGGTGGCGACACGACGGGCGACCTGACCGAAGCCCTGCACGCCGAAACGAGAGGCGAGAAATAGCCAGGGGTTGGTCCAGACCGGCAAGATGCTTGGTTTAAAGCTTCGCCGACGCATTTTCGCCTTTGCCATCCTGTTGTTGGGTCGCACTCTTTGACGAGTCGCCCTCCCTTCTGGGCGCGGCGAGCCTCAAATAGCGGACGAAGGCCCAACCATGATCGACGACGAGCCGGAAAGCGAACGCGTCTCCGCGCTGGCGCCGTTCCGGCACGGCATCTTCCGCGCAGTCTGGGCGGCCAGCCTGGTGTCGAATTTCGGCGGTCTGATCCAGGGCGTCGGCGCCGCTTGGATGATGACCACGATCGCCACCTCGTCCTATCAGGTGGCGCTGGTCCAGGCCTCGACCACCTTGCCGATCATGCTGTTCGCACTCGTCGCCGGCGCCATCGCCGACAGCTTTAACCGCCGCAAGGTGATGCTGGTGGCGCAGACCTTCATGCTGGTCGTCTCGGCGCTGCTCACCTTGTTCACCTGGCAAGGCTGGATGACGCCCTGGACGCTGCTTGCCTTCACCTTCCTGATCGACAGCGGCACGGCGCTGAACAGCCCGTCATGGCAGGCATCGGTAGGCGACATGGTGCCGCGCGCTAAGGTGCCGGCGGCGGTCGCGCTCAATTCGCTGGGCTTCAACATCACCCGCAGCATCGGTCCGGCAATTGGCGGCGTCATCGTCGCCGCCGCGGGTGCTGCCGCTGCCTTTGCCGCCAACGCCGTCAGCTATATCGGCCTGATCGTCGTGCTCGCCCGCTGGAAGCCGGCGCTGCCCGAGCAGACCTTGCCGCGCGAGTCGCTGGGCGCGGCAATGGGCGCCGGCCTGCGCTATGTCGCCATGTCGCCCAACATCGCCAAGGTGCTGGTGCGCGGTTCCGCCTTCGGCTTCAGCGCCGGCGCGGTGCTGGCGCTGCTGCCGCTGGTGGCGCGTGACGTCGTCAAGGGCGATGCGCTGACCTACGGCATCATGCTCGGCGCCTTCGGCATCGGCGCGGTCGGCGGCGCGCTGATCAGCGTGCGGCTGCGGCAATTGCTGTCGAGCGAGGTGATGGTGCGCATGGCGTTTGCCGGCTTCGCGCTCTGCGCCTTCAACGCCGCCGTCAGCCACAATGCCTGGCAGACGTCGGCGGGCCTGCTCATCGGCGGCGCCTGCTGGGTGATCGCGCTCTCGCATTTCAACGTCACAGTGCAGATGTCGACGCCGCGCTGGGTGGTCGGCCGCGTGCTGTCGATCTACCAGACGGCGACCTTCGGCGGCATCGCGCTGGGCAGCTGGATCTGGGGCGTTGTCGCCGACGCACATGGCGCCGAGATCGCGCTGATCGCGGCGGCGGTCGCCATGCTTGCCGGCGCGGCGATCGGCTTCGTCCTGCCATTGCCGAAGCAGACGGTGCTCAACCTCGATCCGCTCAACCGCTTCAAGGAGCCGATGCTTTCGCTCGACCTTAAGCCGCGCAGCGGCCCGATCGCCATCATGATAGAGTACATCATCCGCGAGGAGGACGTCCCGGAGTTCCTGGCAACCATGGCCGAGCGCGGTCGTATCCGCCGCCGTGACGGCGCGCGCAACTGGACGCTCGCGCGGGATCTCGAAAATCCCGGCATCTGGATCGAGCACTACCACACGCCGACCTGGGTCGAGTATATCCGCCACAACCGGCGCGCCACCCATGCCGATGCCGTGGTCGGCGAACGCATCCGCGCGCTGCACAGCGGCGAGAACCCGCCGCGCGTGCGCCGCATGATCGAGCGCCCGACCACGGCAGGCACGACGCTTGTGTCGCCCAAGGGCCCGATCGATCACTGATCTTCCGGCCGATCAGTGGCCTGTGATGCTGTCGGCAAGGGCGGCCAGCCTTGAAGTGTGGCCGAGCCCAGCCGCCTCGCGCTCGTCGGCGACGCGGTAGAGCTGATACATCGAATGGACGCCCAGCCAGCGGAACGGCTCCGGCTCCCAGGGCCGCACCTTGCGGTTAACCCAGGGCAGCCGCGTCAACTCCGTATCCTGGCCGAGCACGAGATCGGTCAGCGTGCGCCCGGAAAGGTTTGAACTCGACACGCCGAGCCCGACATAGCCGCCGGCCCAGCCTATGCGTGTCGCGGGATCGAGGCCCACCGTCGTGCACCAGTCGCGTGGCACGCCGAGCACGCCGCACCAGGCGTGGTCGATGCGGCATGCGGCTGTCTGCGGCAGGAGCGTCGTCAGGATCGTGTGCAGCTGGTCGATCGTTGCCTGCTGCGTCTGCCCGTTGACGTCGGTGCGCGAGCCATAGCGATAGGGCACGCCGCGCCCGCCCATGGTGACGCGTCCTTCCCGTGTGCGCTGCGCATAGCAATAGGCATGCGCGGCATTGCCGAGAAGCTCATGGCCCTCCCACCCGATCTGGCGCCAGAGCTCTTCCGAAAGCGGCTCGGTGACGATCTGCGCGCTGTTGAGCGCCAGCCAGGTGCGCTCCTCGCCCGGGATGCCGGCAGTGAACCCTTCCGTCGCGCGGATGATGGTTTCGGCCCGCACCGTACCGCGATCCGTTGCCACGACGCTCTTGGCGATCGCAGTCACCGTCGTCTTCTCGTAGATGGAAACGCCGAGGCGCTCGACCGCCGCCGCCAGCCCGCGCACCAGCTTTGCCGGCTGCACGCGCGCCTGGCCGTGGATGACGAAGCCGCCCATGACATTTTTGATCTTGATGCGCGCCCGCGTCGCCTCGGCGTCAAGCAGCTCGATCCGTTCGGGATCGGCATCCCAGGAGCGGGTCGTCTCCCATTCCTCGCGCACCCGCTCCAACTGCGCCGGATTGGTGGCGACCGTCAGATTATCGACGCGGCGGATGTCGGCATCGATGCCCTCTTCCGTCGCCACCCGGATCACCTCGTCGACACAGCCGGCCATCGCCTTCTGCATGGCGGTGACGCCTTGCCGTGTCGAATTCTTCAGATATTTCTCGCGTGACCAGCCGAAGCCGCCCGACAGCCAGCCGCCATTGCGCCCTGAGGCGCCGAAGCCGGCGAACTCGCGTTCGATGAGCACGATGCGCAGCGAGGGCCTGACCTTCTTCAGATAATAGGCCGTCCACAGCCCCGTATAGCCGGCGCCGACGATCGCGACATCCGCCTCGATGTCGCCCGGCAAAGGCGGACGCGGCGCGGGGATGGCGCCCAGATCCGCATACCAGAACGAGATATCGCCGTTGCGCTTGACTTGCATGGGTGGCTTCCAGGGGTGATCGTCTTAGAGACCGTTTCGAAATTCGCTCCGGCGAGTCATATGATGGCGGTTTCGAGAACCGGAGCGGAGCGGACATTCAGGTCCGTGAGCACCGGAAGCGCAGAAAACGCCACCAGATGGCCGCCGGAGTGGATTTTCCAACGGTCTCTTATTGGCTGGGCTGTCGATAGTGGTCAACCTTCGCCTGACAGGTCGCGCCGCGCCTTGTCGAGCTCCTCGGCGTAGCGGCGCATCAGATGGCTTTCGGTCAGCAGGCCGAGAACGATGCGCTCGTCGAAATCCTCGACCACCGCCAGTTCTTCGGCCCCGGTGCGCTGGAAGGTCTCGGCCGCGGTCTGGACGTTCATCGAAGGCACCAGCACCGCATCCTTGAACTGGGCCAGCGCGCTCACCGGCGTCTCGTCGTCAGAGCGGTCGCTGTGCAGTTCCGGCACCAGCAGCATGCCGACATATTGGTCGGCCTGCTCGACGGCGATGACGCGCTGCGCCGAGCCGAGCGGGACCTCCTTGCGGAATTCGGCGAGCGTGGTCGAGGCGGGAATGGTGCGGACGTCCTTGCGCATCATCGAGCCGACGGTGAGGCTGCGCATCCAGCCGACGTCATGCGCGCTGCGGATCGTCTCGCCGCGCAGATGGAAGCGCCAGGTCGAGAAGGAGTAGCCGAAGGTTTCGCGCACCAGGATCGCCGACATGATCGAGGCCGCCAGCACCACGCCGGTGAGCGTCAGGTCACGGGTCGATTCCAACGCCAGGAACGTCATGGTCAGCGGACCGCCGACGACGCCGACCGCAAGCGAGGTCATGCCGACGACGGCGGCGACCGCCGGGTCGATGCCGGCCGACGGCGCGGTCATCGCCATGACGCCGGCAAAGACCTTGCCGAGCAAAGCGCCCAGGAACAATGAAGCGAAGAACAGGCCGCCACGAAAGCCGGAGCCGAGCGAGATGGCCGAAGCTGCCAGCTTCATCACGAAGACGCTCGCCACCACCGGAAGCGCGTAATTCATGGCGAACTCGCGGTGCAGCGCGCCATGCCCGCTGGAAAGCACCTGCGGCGTGACCAGCCCGAGCAGACCGACGAAGATGCCGCCGATGAAGGGCCTGACCGAGGCGTCGATCGACAGCCGCACGAAGATGCTCTCGACGATGCTCACCAGATGCATGATCGCGATCGAGGCCGCGCCGCCGAGCAGGCCCAGCAGGAGGAACGGCACATACTCGCCGGCGGTCAAATTCGGCAGACCCGACAATTCCAGCGGAAACGGCACGCCGCCGAACATTTCCGCCGTCAGCGAGGCTGAGATCGCCGCCGCCATCACCGGCGCCACATTGGCGACGGAGTAGATGCCGATGATCAGCTCGAACCCGTAGAAGGCGCCGGTCAGCGGCGCGTCGAAAGCGGCCGCGATCGCGCCGGCCGCGCCACAGCCGACCAGGATGCGCACGTCGTTGCGGCGCAGCCGGAAGGCTCGCGCCAGCCGGGAAGCGATGCCGGAGCCGATCTGCGTGTAGCCGGCTTCCAATCCGACCGAGGCGCCGAAGCCCGAGGAAATCATCGTCTGCGCCACGATGATGAAGGTGTCAGTCAGCGACATGCGCCCGCCATAGAGCGCGTTGGCCTCGATCGGGTCGACAGGCGTGCGGAATTTGTACCGTCTGAGCCAGATCACAGAAAGGCCGAGCAAAAGACCGCCGATGGCTGGGAACATTGCCTGCACCGG
This sequence comes from Mesorhizobium sp. M2E.F.Ca.ET.219.01.1.1, assembly GCF_004016445.2. Lineage (GTDB taxonomy): Bacteria > Pseudomonadota > Alphaproteobacteria > Rhizobiales > Rhizobiaceae > Mesorhizobium. Next base: position 560,370 of record NZ_SADT02000001.1, on the reverse strand, counting down.
ATCGGCGAGCGAGAACATCGCCGACAGCCGGCCGCCCGGCTGCACATCGAACAGCACATAATGCATGCCTTGCACCAGCGCGCTCATGCCGGTGACCAGCGCGCCCGCGATGACGCCGACCATGCCGGCCATCAGCACGATCACGATGCCGCGTGCCTCGAGCACGGGGATCGAGCTGATCAGCACCGCGCGAAGCCGGCGGGCGTAGACTTGTGGGTCGTTTCTGGCAGGCAACGGAACGGCTCGCCGGTATGCGGAAGAAAAGAACTGTCGTGCCTGATACGCGCGGCGGCTATGCGTGGCAACCGCAATGCCGACCGCTTATGGCGCCAATTTGGCGTTGCGTGAATTAGTCTTAATGCCTCGGACGTTCAGGTCGGCGCGCCGCCGGCCGTTTCGTAAAGCATGAGCCTGCGATCGCCGATGCCGAGTTCCGCCCAGCTCGCGCGCCATTCGGCGATATGCGCCGATTTGAAATGCGCTTCGAGCGCGGCGCGGTCGCTCCAGGCTTCCGAAACATGGATGAGCCCGGCGTCCAGCACATCCTGCGCGTAGGAATAGTGAAGGCAGCCCGGCTCGGCGCGGCTTGCCAGGATCATGCGTTGCATCGCCGGCCTTGCCCGTTCGAGCCTGTCGGCTGATAGCCGGATCGTGCCGGTGATCAGAAGCATTTGCCATCCTTTCGCAAGACCGAGGCAAGGTCCCGTAGCCACTCTCCCACCTTCGCGCAAGCTTGGAGGGTTACGGTCGAGGGCCTGCCTTGTGCGTGGCGGTTCTTGATTTGGGGACGACATGGCGATCAGCGAAACACTCCCGTCCGGCCTGGCGGCGAAGAACGGCCGCGACGTCTTCTTCGCGCTCGGCATCGTCGTCATCCTGGCGGTGCTGTTCCTGCCGATCCCCGCCTTCCTCATCGATATCGGCCTTGCCTTCTCGATCGCGCTCTCGGTGCTGATCCTGATGGTGGCGCTGTGGATCCAGCGGCCGCTCGATTTCTCGTCCTTCCCGACCGTGCTGCTTATCGCCACGATGCTTAGGCTGTCGCTCAACATCGCCACCACGCGCATGATCCTGTCGCACGGCAATGAGGGCACGCATGCAGCCGGCTATGTCATCTCCGGCTTCTCGAAGCTGGTGATGTCGAGCGACTTCGTCATCGGCCTCATCGTCTTCATGATCCTGATCGTGGTGAACTTCATCGTCATCACCAAGGGCGCCACCCGTATCGCCGAGGTCGGCGCGCGCTTCACCCTCGACGCCATCCCCGGCAAGCAGATGTCGATCGACGCCGACCTTTCCGCCGGCATGATCGACGACAAGACGGCGCAGCTGCGCCGCCGCGAGCTGGAGGAGGAATCTTCCTTCTTCGGCTCGATGGACGGCGCCTCGAAATTCGTGCGCGGCGACGCCATCGCCGGCCTGATCATCACCGCCATCAACATCGTCGGCGGCATCGCCATCGGCTATCTGCGCCACGGCATGGGCCTCGGCCAGGCGGCCGACGTCTTCATCAAGCTATCGGTCGGCGACGGCCTCGTCACCCAGATCCCCGCGCTCATCGTCTCGCTCGCCGCCGGCATGCTTGTCTCCAAGGGCGGCACGCGCGGCTCGGCCAACCAGGCGGTGTTCGGCCAGCTCGGCGCGCATCCGCGCGCGCTCTATGTCGCAGCCTCGCTGCTGGTCATCCTCGGCCTGATGCCCGGCCTGCCGCTGTTCCCCTTCTTCGCGCTCGCCGGCGGCATGGCCGGCCTAGGCTACATCATCCCGCTGCGCCAGCACCGCGCGCTTGCCGCCGCCGAAGCCCTGAAGACGCAGGAGAAGGCGAACAAGGTCGAGGAAGAGAAGAACTCGGTCAAGGCCTCGCTGGTCACCGCCGAGATCGAGCTTCTGATCGGCAAGCAGCTGTCGACCCGGCTGATGGTGGCGCATCAGGAACTGGTCTTCCGCATGTCGAAGATGCGCAAGAAATTCGCCCAGCAATACGGCTTCGTCGTGCCGGAAGTGCGCGTCGCCGACGACTTCGCCATTCCACCGAAGAGCTACCAGATCAAGGTGCACGGCACGGTCGTCGCCGAATACCAGATGCGCGTCGGCGAGATCATGGTGCTGCTCGGCACGCGCGGCGTGCCGGACATCCCCGGCGAGGAGATCCGCGAGCCGGCCTTCGGCATGCGCGCCTATTCGGTGCTGGAAACCTTCGCCGAGGATCTGAGGCGCGAGAACTTCACCTTCGCCGACAATATGTCGGTGCTGCTCACCCACCTGTCCGAGGTGATCCGCAACAACCTGCCGCAGCTTCTCTCCTACAAGGACATGAAGGCGCTGCTGGAGCGGCTCGACCCGGAATACCGCAAGCTCGCCGACGAGATCTGCACGTCGCATATCTCCTATCCGGGCCTGCAGGCGGTGCTGAAGCTGCTGCTCGCCGAGCGTGTCTCGATCCGCAATTTGCATCTGATCATCGAGGCCATCGCCGAGATCGCGCCGCATGTGCGCCGCACCGAGCAGATCGTCGAGCATGTGCGCATCCGCATGGCGCAGCAGATCTGCGGCGATCTGTCGGAAGGCGGCACGCTCAAGGTGCTGCGCCTCGGCAACCGCTGGGACCTCGCCTTCCACCAGAGCCTCAAGCGCGACGCCAAGGGCGAGGTGCGCGAGTTCGACATCGATCCGCGCCAGCTCGAGGAATTCGGCCAGGACGCCACCAAGGCGATCCGCAAGCATCTCGAGGCCGGCGAGCGCTTCGTTCTCGTCACCGCGCCCGACGCGCGGCCCTATGTGCGCATGATCATCGAGCGGCTGTTCACGACGCTTCCCGTGCTCAGCCATGTCGAGATCGCCAAGGGCGTCGAGATCAAGGTGCTCGGAACCATCTCGTGAACGCGCTCTCGCAAGGCGTCGTCATCGCCGCCTTCCTCGCTATCTGCCGCATCGGCGCCTGCTTCATGCTGATGCCCGGCCTGTCCAGCGCCCGCGTGCCGCTGCAGGTCCGCCTGTTCGTGTCGGTCGCCGCGACCGGCGGCCTGCTCGCCTTCCTGTGGGACCGCATCTACCCCTTCGTCGATCCGCGCCCGCAGGTGCTCGCGCCGATGATCGTCTCCGAGCTTCTCGTGGGCGGACTGATCGGAGCCATGACCAGGCTCTACATGGAAGCGCTGCGCTTCATGGGCTCGGCCATCGCCACGCTGATCGGCTATGGCGGCTCCGGCGGGCCGGCGATCGAGGAGCCGGAACCGCAGGCGGCCCTTGCCGCCATCATCTCGTTCTCGGCGCTGCTTCTGCTCTTCGTCTTCGACTTCGACCACGAGATCGTCAAGGCGCTCGTCGCCTCGTACCAGGTCGCGCCGGTCAACGTGTTCTTCAATCCCCAGGCAGCGCTGGTCGACGTCACCGACACGGTGTCGGACGCCTTCTTCCTGGTCATTCGCCTTGGCAGCCCGTTCGTCGCCTATGCCATCCTGGTCAATCTGACGATCGGCTTCGTCAACAAGCTGACGCCGCAGATCCCGGTCTATTTCATCTCGCTGCCCTTCGTCATCGCCGGCGGCATGATCATCTTCTACTTCGCCGTCGGCACCTTGCTGTCGCTCTTCGTCGACGGCTTCGTCGACCTCACCTTGGCGAGATAGGCGCCATGACGGCACGAAAAGACCGCCTGAAGAAACTGGTCAAGGTGCAGGAGCAGTTGAAGGCGTTGCACGAGACCCGCCATGCCGGCTTCCTGGCCGCCGCCGTCAAGGCGGAAGCGGAGGCCAGGGAACTGATCGAGCATTTCGACACGGACAAATCGCTGGCAGGCCTCTTTCCCGCGCTCTACCACAAGCGCATCACCGACGCGCTCGGCCGCCAGAAACAGAACCTGGAAGATGCAAGTAAGGAAGCCGCGCTGATCGCCACCGCGACGGCGCGCACCAACATGGTCGAGCGCGCCTATAAGGACGTGCGCCGCCGCGACGAACGCGAGCGCTCCGACCGCGAGCGGCTCGACCTGATCATGCAGAAGCGCGCCGAGGAGTAGCTCGGTAGCAACCCGAAGGTGATTTACGGGCGACACCACGACCGCTATGCGCCCCATGTCGGTCGTACAAGCAAACTCACTCGCTCCCCTAAGCAGACGGCGGCGCTGATCATAGTCCGAGATGCTTGTAGACATTTGTTCGCGAGAGGCCAAGATAACCGGCGTCCGGTCGCGACCCTTCAGGATCGGCTCTTCCAGGCGGATCTCGGAATGGCCAATCTGGTCGAGCGGAATCTGGCGGCCGTCCCTGCTGAATGGGAACCTATCACGGCGAGGAGGGATTCCGGGCTCACGCGTCATCGGGTCTTTCCAACCGAACTGTTACCACCGGAACCCGGAACACTATGACTTGCTGCGACGTTGCGGTGATTCCTCTCGCACTTGCTGCGGCGTTTTGCCTACCCACTCCCTGAACGCACGAGTGAAGGCGCTGTGCTCGGAGTATCCGAGGAGCAAAGCAACATCGACGATCTGCAGCCGGGGATCCCGCAGATATGACGTGGCAAGCTGATATCGCACGAAATTGAGCTCGTCGCGAAAGCCGGTGCCGGCGGTCCTCAGGCGACGCTGCAGGGTTCGAGAGGAGCAACAGAGCTTCACGCTAACCTTCTCGATATCCGGCTCTCCCTCGAGCAGCAGGTGGGCGATCGCTTTGCGAACCTGTTCGATGACTTCCGCCTCCTGCGGAAGCTGTGACAACAGGCGGTCTGCATGCTGTTCGAGAACCAGAATCAGGCCTGGGTCGGGACTCTTCAGTGGCGACGCTAGGAAGTCGAGGCCGACGCGAATGACAGGTTCAGGTCGCTCGAATTTGACAGGGCACCCGAAAAAGTCCTCGTAGGGTCGGATGTCAGTTGGCTCGAGGTGCGCAAACTCCACCGCCGACAGATTTGCGACGCCGCGCACTATGCTGCGGCAAAACTGCGTAAAAACCGCGAACCCCGTCTCGGTGACCAACCGCCCAGGACGGTACCGGCTGATGTCCCAAACAACGTCAACCCAACCGGGGCCAGCCCGCTGGGACATCGGAACCACATCGAAGATCAGCCGCTGATAGCGTTCCAGCCGCTGAAGCGCAGCGCCGAGATTGTCGCAGGCGAGCAGCACCGGCCCAAGGATGCCAAGATGCCGGGCCGTGATCGTTTGGCCGACATGCAGGCCCAGTAGCGGGTCGCCCAGGTGCTGCTCGGCGCACGCCAACATCCGCTCCCAGCGATCCACGTCCACTCCACCCAGGCCGGTCGGATCATGCTCCGGCCAGGGCTCCCCAAGCACTGACTCGGGGGTATGTCCGTGAGCCTCCAGGTACTCGTAGAGAAGTTGGGCGTACGTCTCGGGCACCACCCGTCGGTGCAACGGTTTTCCCATTCCGATTGGCATTGTCATCGTGGCGCAAAGTGTCAAGCGAGTTGTCGGGTAGTGTCAAGACTACACCGCCTGCCTCATCGAGAATTGTGGTCCGACGACTCGATGGGGAGCGCGATGTCTCAGCAATCCAGACAAATCCTGGAGCCGACCGATGTTCAGTTCACCTCGGGCGGCCTGAGCTGCAGCGCCTGGCTGTATCGCCCTTTGGGCGACGGGCCATTTCCCGTCATTGTGATGGGCCACGGCCTCGGCGGTACGAAACGGATGCGGCTGCCGGCGTTCGCCGAGCAGTTCGCGGCCGCCGGTTACGCCTGCCTTGTCTTCGACTATCGGAATTTCGGCGACAGCGAGGGCGAGCCTCGCCAGCTACTCGACATCGGGCGTGAGCTCGAAGACTGGAAGGCCGCGGTCGCCTACGCACGCAGTCTCGATGACGTGGACCCCGCGAAAATCATTCTCTGGGGTTCCTCGTTCGGCGGCGGCCATGTTCTGTCAACCGCCGCCGACGACCCCAGGCTGGCGGCCGTCATTTGCCAATGTCCCTTCACCGACGGTGTCGCGTCGAGCCTCGCCATGAATCCCGTCACCTTGCTGAAGCTCACAGTCCTGGCGCTGCGCGACCGCATCGGGTCGTGGCTGTGCGCCAGGCCGGTAATGGTCGCGACGGCAGGCCGACCGGGCACGACGGCCCTAATGAATGCGCCGGACGCCTACGACGGGTATCTCGGAATTATGCCACCCGACGGCGGCGTCCCCAACCATGTCGCGGCGCGTTTTGCGCTCGACATAATCCGCTACTTTCCGGGTCGCCGGACGCCGCAGATACGCAGCCCGATCCTGTTCTGCGTTTGCGACACCGATTCGGTCGCACCGGCGAAAACCACGCTGCGCCACGCCAGCCGCGCGCCCCGACATGAAATCAAGCGGTATGTCGACGGTCACTTCGACATCTACGTGGGGAAGGCTTTCGAACGAGTGGTCCGTGACCAACTGGACTTTCTACGCCGCACCGTTCCCACGAACTACTTTCCGAAACGCCACCAACCAGGTGCCCACGAATGACGTACGACCTCAACCGAAAAGTGGTTTTAATAACTGGCGCCGCCGGCGGCATCGGCTCGGCCACCGCACGGCAGCTCTACGCGAGGGGCGCGTCCCTGGTGCTTACCGACATGCAGCAGTCGGCAGTCGACTGCCTCGCCCAAGAGTTCGATGGCGCGCGCGTGTTGCCGCTGGCGCTGGATGTCACCGATGCCGGCGCGACGAAGGCAGTCGTGCGCAAGACCATCGAGAAATTCGGGCATCTCGATGTCGCCCTTGCCAATGCAGGAATTTCCTGGCGCGGCACGCCCGGCACCATCATGGGCTGCGATGAGCAGGAGTTCGAACACATCGTGGAGGTGGACCTATTCGGCGTGTGGCGCACCATCCGAGCCGCGCTGCCGGAGGTTGTTCGCAACGAAGGCCAGATCTTGGTAACCTCTTCCGTCTACGCCTTCCTCAACGGCGTTGCCAATGCACCCTATGCCGCCTCGAAAGCCGCGGTGGAGATGCTGACGCGATCGCTGCGGGTCGAACTCGGCGGCACCACGGCTACGGCCAGCGTTGTCTATCCGGGCTGGACCGCGACGGCGATCGCCAAGCCCGCTTTCGGCGGAAACGCTCTCGCCACACGGATGAGCGAGGTTGTGCTCCCCAGCCCTCTGCGTCGCCCCATCCAGCCTGAACAGATGGCGCGGGCGATCGTGAAGGGAATCGAGTCGCGCAGTCCCCGCATCATCGCGCCGGGCCGCTGGGCGCCCATCAATTTGCTGCGTGGCGTGTTCAACGCCGTGATGGATTGGCACTTGCGGCGGCACGCGCGCTTCCAGGAACTATTGCGCGAGCTGGAAGCGCAACAGCCTGCTCGCTCGCGGGTGCCTGCCATACAGGAGCCACGGCCAACGGATGAATGGATTTCCGCGTGACTTTTGACCTCAACGATCGCACGATCCTCATCACCGGCTCAACTGGCGGACTGGGTCGCGCGTTAGCCTCTGCGCTGCGCACCAAGGCGATCATCGCTGCCGGCGTCCCTCATTTCCCACTCCCGGGCTTTCGCGGACCATGAGGAACTGAATTTCAGACGCGCGGTGGTCGGCGCCCCATCTTCGGTGCTCTCGAAGGGCCGAATAAGTTCCGGTCTGACGGTAACTTCGACCAGATGTGGCTTTCGTTTTGCAGACTGATCGAAAGCATCCATGATCAGCGTGAACGCTTCTTCCGCAAGATGCTCAAGGACGAACCACTGTTTTCGCCGGAAAAGATTGGCACGGACGGCGCCAACACATTCCCATTCGCGATCAAAGCATCGGTCGATTCCGGACTGCTGAGAGGAGGGTTGGGACCGCTACTCCACGAGGGAACGGTCCCATCATCCTACGCCGCCTGAACGGTGCCCCGGCCGACGAGGCTGATGTCGTCCGGATTGATGAGGTCTGAACTCGTCCAGCCGGAAAGATCATATTCGCTCATGCAGTCCTTCACGATCGATTGCATCGAAGCCAGATCTCCGGTCGCGGCAGCGGCGTTCAGCGTTTCAAGCCTCAGGTTCTCATAGTTGCCGGCATAGTTTCGTTCATAAAGTTCGTGTCGTCCGCCGAATTCGGTTCCGATGGCGTCCCAAAGCAGTTTCAGCAGCTTGACGCGGTCGAGCGCTGCGTAACCGTTCGAACCGCGCACGAAGCGGTCGAGATAGGGCCGGATCGCCTCGCTCTCGAAATCGGCCGAACTCGACGGCAGGTAGATCAGCCCGCTGGCGACGTGCCGTTCGATAAGCTCCTTGATCCTGGGGTAAGCCACCGGTGCCAGCACGCGGTAAGCAAGCCCGGCATTGAGGTTGGGGAGGTTGTACCCGTCGGTACCGTCCCATGGAACCGGCGATTTGACCATGGCGTCGCCGAGCGCATGGAAGGTGTTGCGCCATGCGATGACTTCGCCGACGCCTGCCTGGACGCCGCGAAAGTCCTTTGGCGCGAAGCAGACAGCCGACCCATACATCCGCATTCCGCCTCCGTTCCCGCAAGCCTGCCACAAGCTTGTTCAGTCATTGTGCGGATAACAAAACCGGCAAAGGGCGGACTTTCTTGGCCATTTCCCCACCCAGCGACATCGTCATGGACGTTGCCCGCGCAGCGGAGCCGGCCGATGTCGAGGCCGCTCGCGCGGCGCTCCTCAGGCGCGCGGGTGGTGCGCCTGGCGCCTTCTCGGTCGACCCATCCGCGACCGTCGATGCCGGCTCCGTGCTCTCGCGTGCGACCGCCGACAAGGCGGAAGCCGCCAATCCCGCGAAGAAGTTCCAGCGCTTCGAGGCGATGGTGCTGACGACCTTCATCCAGAACATGATGCCCAAGGACACCGAGGGCGTTTACGGCAAGGGCCTGGCCGGCGACATGTGGAAGTCACAGCTCGCCGAAAAGGTTGCCGATGTCATGGCCGCGCATGGCGGCATCGGCATCGCCCGATCCATGCTCGCCGACCACTATCTCGACGGCAAGCACAAGGTGCCGGTCGGCCCCGTTGCCGGGGGACCCCAGAAGGCGGAGATCGACCAGCAGACCAGGCTTTCGACCTCGATGGTCGAGGAGCTTGAGCGCAAGGCCGCACGGTCTATGACCGGCGACGACACAACCATAAAAACGGACATCAAGATCTAGGGACCTACATGGCCGACCAGACGGACCTTTCCAGCCTTCCCGCGCGCGCCAATGCATTGGAAGCGCCCGCCGCCGCACGACCCGGCAACCTCGCCGCCATCATCGGCCGCATCGAGGAAGTCGTGGACGAGGAGACCGCCGGCATCCGCAGTGGAACAGCCTATGACCTCAAGGCCTCGAACGCGCGCAAGAGCCGGTATCTCTACGAGCTGAACCGGGCGCTCAAGGGCGCCAACGAGATCGAATTCCTCGAGCAGCATCGCGAAGGCCTTTTGCGGCTGCGCCAGAAACTGGCCAAGAACGAGGCGGCGATCCTTGCCCATCTCAACGCCGTCAACGAGGTCGCCACGCTTCTGAGGAACGCCATCCAGCGCGCCGACGCCGACGGCACCTATTCGGCCGGCGAGTTCGGAATGGCCAGGGCCTGACGACGATGATCACGGCGCGAGGGCAGATTCGGTGATAAAATTCATCGCCGCCGCGCTGTGGATTTGCGCCGTGACGCTCGGCGCGGTCTTCTATTCCTTCCAGGCGGCCAGCCAACGCGGCGCGGCCGAACCGCCGAAGCCGATGCTGGGCGGCCTCGACTACGTCAAGACCGACATGATCTCGGTGCCGCTGCTGCGCGATGGCACGATCGACGGCTATTTCCTCACCAAGCTCGTCTACACGATAGAGCCGGAACAGATGAAGAAGCTGTCGGTCCCGGCGCAGGCGCTGATGACCGACCAGGTCTATTCCTATCTCTACTCCAATCCGCAGATCGATTTCACCAAGAAGGAATCGATCGATCTCGACGCCTTCCGCAAGTCGGTCCGCGACACCATCAACGCCCGCATTGGCGTCGAGCTGGTGCACGACGTGCTGATCGACCAGGTTAACTTCCTCTCCAAGGACGATATCCGCGACAACGCGCTGCGCCGCCGCAGGGGTGCCGGTGAAACCGCGGCGGCGATGACCAAGGCGTTCAAGACCGCGCCGGAGCATTGATTGTCCGGCCAAGGTTCGGCATGGATGCCTGAGCCAGCTTCCCCGTGATGCGACTTGACGCATGGTGACCGCGTTGACGTTAACGTCAACTCAAAGCTATATGCGCCGGTGACAGGTGGCCGCGCAAGGGCGCGGCGCCTCGCCCAGCGGCTCGACAAGCCGGTGCGCGTCAACGCAACAAACGAGGAGAACAGCCATGGGCGTTCAGGAGATTGCCGACAGGATCAAGTCGCGCGTGGCAAGCGCCGGCTTCGAACATTCGGTCAAGTTCGACACCGGCAGCGACGGCGTCATCGTCATCGACGGCGCGACCGTCTCGACGACTGATGCGCCAACCGACTGCACCGTCAAGCTCTCGCTTGACGATCTGGACTCGCTGATTGCCGGCGACCTCAACCCGACCATGGCCTTCATGGCCGGCAAGCTCAAGGTCGAGGGCGACATGACCGTCGCCATGGCGCTCAGCCAGCTGCTCGGCTGATCATTCGCAAAAAACAACGCCGCCCATCGGGCGGCGTTGTTTTTTGTCGAACTTAGAGCAATTCCAGGAAAAGTGCGTAGCGGTTTTCCGTCCGGAATAGCGTGAAAACAAAGCCTTCAGGCGACGAAGCCCTGGGCCTGTCCCTTGATCTTGCGGCCGGCGGCCTTGATCGTGCCCTTGGCGCCATCCAGCGCGCCGTCCTTCAGCTCCAGCGCCAGAAGCCGGTGCCGCTCATAGGGGCCAGGCATGGCAAGCGCTCCGGTGCGATCGGCCGAGAAGCCGAACCGTCCGTAATAGGGAGCGTCGCCGACGAGCAGGATCGCGCCATGGCCGAGCCGCGCGGCCTCGGCGACCGCATGCCGCATCAGTGCCGAGCCGATGCCGCCGCTCTTCAAGCCAGGCTCGACCGCGAGCGGCCCAAGCAGAAGCGCTGCAGGACCGCCCTCGCCCAGCCTCACATCCCAAAGCCGCACCGTGCCGACGACGACGCCCGACGCATCGCGGGCGACGAAGGCCAGTCCCTCCGACGGCCGGCGGCCGCGCCGCAGCTTCTCGGACGACTTCTTCTTGCGCTTCGGCCCCATGGCGCGGTCGAGCAGCATTTCGCGCGCCGCGGCGTCGCCGGCGCCTTCGCCCACGATGACAAAGGCCGGCGCCTGGGCGGCCCCCTCGTCCGGCGCGCCGCGCGAGCCAGCCTGTGCCCGGTGGGCAAGGGAGGGCGCCAGCGCCGCCGAAAGACTCTTCTCCCCCGCGGAGAAAAGCTCAGCCGACGGTCCGGACGAGGGGGCAATTTCGGTGGCCGCAATGGCCGATTTGATCAGGTATTCCATGTCCGCGATCCTTCACGAGCGGAGATCTGTTCCACAAGCGAGCCCGGACGGGCGATGGACATCGCCCGCGCCGGTCGATCTGAGCTGTCCTTGCGAACGGCTCAGATCACGTAGGATCGGAGAGGCTCGAAGCCGTTGAAGGCGACCGCCGAATAGGTGGTCGTGTAGGCTCCGGTGCCTTCGATCAGCACCTCGTCGCCGATGGTCAGCGACAAAGGCAGCGGATAAGGCGTCTTCTCGTACATCACGTCGGCCGAATCGCAGGTCGGGCCGGCGAGCACGCAAGGCGCGGTCTCCGAGCCGTCATGGCGGGTGACCAGCGGATAGCGGATCGCCTCGTCCATCGTCTCGGCGAGACCGCCGAACTTGCCGATGTCGAGGAACACCCAGCGCACATTGTCGTTGTCGGCCTTTTTGGAGATCAGCACGACTTCCGACTTGATGACGCCGGCATTGCCGACCATGCCGCGGCCCGGCTCGATGATCGTCTCGGGCAGCGCGTTGCCGAAATGCTTGCGCAGCGCCGAGAAGATCGCCTGGCCATAGGCCTGCGCGGCGGGCACGTCCTTCAGGTAACGGGTCGGGAAGCCGCCGCCCATATTGACCATCTTCAAGACGATGCCTTCGTCGGCCAGCGTCGCGAACACCTTCTTGGCGTCGCCCAGCGCGCGGTCCCAGGCCGTGAGATCCGTTTGCTGCGAGCCGACATGGAACGACACGCCATAGGCGTCGAGTCCGAGGCCCTTGGCATGGCGCAGCACGTCGACGGCCATCGCCGGCACGCAGCCGAACTTGCGCGACAGCGGCCACTCGGCGCCTTCGCCGTCGGTGAGCACACGGCAGAACACGCGCGAGCCGGGCGCGACGCGAGCGATCTTCTCGACCTCCTCGACGCAGTCCACGGCGAACAGGCGAATGCCGAGCTGATAGGCGCGTGCGATGTCACGCTCCTTCTTGATGGTGTTGCCGAAGGAAATGCGGTCCGCAGGCGCGCCCGCGTCCATCGCCATCTCGACCTCGGCAACCGATGCGGTGTCGAAGGACGAGCCCATCGCAGCAAGGAGGCGCAGGATTTCCGGCGCCGGGTTCGCTTTCACCGCATAATAGATCTTGGAATCGGGCAACGCCTTCTCGAAGGCGCGGAAATTGTCGCGCACCACATCGAGGTCGACGACGAGGCAGGGGCCGTTCGGACGTCGGGTGGCGAGGAAGTCAAGGATGCGCTGGGTGGCCATCGGGTCTCTCCATAACGCCTTTCGGCGCGCACAAAGGCTGCGAACGCGGGCGCTCAGCCTCGCGAACTCGCGGTCAAACAAAGGCGGGACGTCAAATTCATGGAACCAGCCGGTGGAGACCCCGGAACCATGAAATGCCGTCTCGCGGCGATGAACCTTGGCCTTGCCCGGCCTCGGTTCGCTTTGTCTGCCTTGGCTTGGATGGGAGACCCCGTCCGCACTGCCGGCAATGAAGGTGTGCCTCTTTAGTAACCCCGGTCTTTGGACGACCGGAAGAGAACCAGAAAGGCCCGCACCGTCGTTGCTTCAAGGTGTCCTCGATCTTGTGGTTGGCCACTGACCGACTGGAGTGGTTGGCTCCAGTTACCTTACCGATTGCCCTCACCATTCGAGGATCGGCGGACACCCACAGGCACGTGCGACTTTGGGCAAGCGCGATATAGGGGCGAAGGGTTTCACAATCAATAAAAATCGTAAGCCCAGGTTGTAAAATTTCTGGCATCGAACAATGTTTGTCGCACCGTATCCGGAAATCGAACGATGCCAGGAACTCAAGGACCGCTGAACGCCTTCCTCGATCTGCGCCAGATGCCTGTGGCGCATGCGGAATTGGGCCCGCTCGCCGGCCTGCGCCTCGCGGTCAAGGACATCTATGACGTCGCCGGCTACCGCACCGGCTGCGGCAACCCGCAGAAATACGAGGAGGCGCATGCCGCCTCGCGCACGGCCGAAGCGGTGCAGGCGATCCTCGATGCCGGCGCGCGATTCGTCGGCAAGACCCAGACCGACGAATTGGCCTTCTCGCTGTTCGGCCAGAACGCGCATTTCCCCTACCCGGTCAATCCCGCCGCGCCCGATCGCGTCACAGGCGGCTCCTCCTCCGGCTCGGCGGCCGCCGTTGCGGGTGGGCTGGCGAACATCGCCACCGGCTCCGACACCGGCGGCTCGATCCGCGCCCCGGCGAGCTTCTGCGGCCTGATCGGGCTGCGCACCACCCATGGCCGCATCTCCCTCGACGGCGCGATGAAGCTGGCATCGAGCTTCGACACTTTCGGCTGGTTCGCCGACGACATCGAGACCTACGAGACGGTCGGCAAGCTTCTGCTCGGTCGCGACCCGCACCAGCACCCGCTCAGCCGCCCGCTGTCGATCCGCTGGCTGGACGCCTTCGTCATGGGTCAGGCGGAGGCCGTGCAATATGCGCGCATGAAGGCGCTGGCCGCCTCCGTCATCGGCCAGCCGGTGGAGACCGAATACGCCTTCGCCTCATTCCCCGACGAGCTTTACTGGTGCTTTCGCCGCCTGCAGGCCTTCGAGGCCTGGCGCGAGCATGGCCCGTGGATTTCGGCCGGCGGCCGCCTCAGCCCGGGCGTCGAGGAGCGTTTTGCCTTCGGCCGCACCATAGATGCCAAGACCACCGCCGCCGAAGCGGCGCGGCGGCTGGCGTTCCGGGCCGAGCTTGGCGCCCTGCTCGGCAACAACGGCTTTCTGGTCCTGCCCACCGTTCCCGGCGCGGCACCGCTCGCCGCCAGCACACCGGAACAGTTCCAGGCCTATCGCGAAAGGGCGCTGCATCTCTTGTGCCTTTCAGGCCTTTCGGGCTTTCCGCAGATCACCTTGCCGATCGGTTCCGTCGACGGCGCACCCTTCGGCCTTTCGCTGCTCGGCCCTTCCGGCAGCGACGTTGCCCTGATACGGCTCGGCCGCAGAATTCTCGACGCGGCACGGAAGGTCTGACCATGGATACATTGACCCGCATGCGCGCCTTCATCGACGTGGTCGAGGCGGAAGGCTTTTCGGCCGCAGCGCGCAAGATCGGCCGCTCCAAGGCGCTTTTGTCGAAATATGTGCGCGAGCTGGAGGACGAGCTCGGCGCGCTGCTCTTGAACCGCACCACGCGCCAGTTCTCGCTGACCGAAGCCGGCCACACCTACTATCAGCGCGCCTCGGAGATCGTGCGCGAGGTCGACAGCCTGGCCGAGACGGTGCGCCAGTCTTCCGGCGACGTCCGCGGCAGGATCAAGCTGTCGGCCGCCCGCACCTTCGCCGACGCGCCGATCGGCCAATCGCTGATCGATTTCACCAGGCAGCATCCCGACATCGTGCTCGACATCCATCTCGACGACCGTTTTGTCGACCTTGTCGAGGAAGGTTTCGACCTTGCCGTGCGCATCTCGCGGCTGGAGAACTCTTCGCTGATCGCCAGGCGGCTGGCGCCGTTCTCGGTCAGGCTTTGCGCGTCGCCGGAGCTGATCGCCAAGCATGGCGCGCCGACCAGGCCGCAGGATCTCGCCAACCTGCCCTGCATCGTCGACACCAACGGCCGCTCGCTGGCCAACTGGCGCTTCAAGGGCGAAGGCGAGGAATCCATGAGCGTCGCCGTTTCCGGGCCTATCGAGGTCAACAGCCCGATCGTGGCGAGAGCCGCCGCGCTCTCCGGCCTGGGCTTCGCCATGCTGCCCGATTTCATCGCCGCCCCCGACGTCGCGTCCGGCAAGCTGGTCACAGCGCTCGACGATCGGCTCCTGGCCGGCACCGGCATCTTCGCCGTCTACCCGCACCGCCGCTACCTGCCGGCCAAGGTAAGGGTCTTCGTCGACTTCCTGGTGCACTGGTTCCGGACGCGCGACACGGGCGCCTGAACAAGCGTCCCAATTTCGCCCCCTTTCTGCTAACTCTCGGGCTCGCCCTAGAAGTCAATGGAATCGCGGCACGGAATGCATCTGAAACGGCAAGCAACCATGCTGGCTTCGGCCCTTGCGGCCACATTGGCCTCGGTCGAGCAGGCTGAAGTCCACCCGCATGTCTTCGCCGAAGCCCGGCTCGACGTCATCCTCAGCCAGGATCACCAAAGTGTGACGGCGCTACGCCACCTTTGGCGCTTCGACGACCTGTTTTCGAGTACAGTGATGATGGAGTTCGACAAGAACTCCGATCTGAAGCTTGACGACAAAGAGCTCAAGGAAGTGGCCGACACCGTCCATTCCTCGCTGGCCGAGTTCAACTACTTCCAGCTCGTCACCCAGGACGGCAAGGACGTGCCCATGGTGCCGCCGCCGCATCTGATGGCGAATTTCGACAACGACCAGTTGATCATCCTCTTCGAGTCGCAGCCCAAGACGCCGATCAAGCTTGCCGGCAAGATCGACATCGGTGTCTACGATCCAACCTTCTACACCGCGATCGACTTCACCGACGACGCCAACCTCACCGTCGAAGGCCTGCCCTCGACCTGCGCCAAGAAGGTCATCCGTCCGGATCCGGACGAGGCGATCAAGGAAAACCAGAAGACCCTGACGGACGCGTTCTTCAACGATCCGACAGGCACCGACATGAGCAAGATCTTCGCCACCAAGCTCGAATTGGACTGCCCGCCGGAAGGATGATTTGGTGATGAAACCGTCGTTGCGCGCAAGCAGGTTCCGCAAAAGTGTCCCACGGTTTTGCGATCGGAACCTGCGACAGACAAGGGAATCCAGGCGCACATTCGTGGGGCATCCCACGAATATGCGCCTGGCGCTTGGCCTGCTGGCCGCCACCTTGGTGATCGCCCACCTGCCCGGCGCCGCGCATGCGCAAAGCTCGCTCGGCATCGGCACCAATGACGGCATGGCGCCGACCACCACGGGCCCGTTCGCCCACATCCTGATGTGGATCAATCTCAGGCAGCAGGAATTCTACCATTCGCTGGCGGCGGCCATGAAGGCGATGCGCCAGGACGGCAGCAAGCTCTGGCTGCTGATCGGCCTGTCCTTCGCCTATGGCATCTTCCATGCCGCCGGCCCCGGCCACGGCAAGGCGGTGATCTCCTCCTACATGGTCGCCAATGAAGTGGCGCTGAGGCGCGGCATCATGCTCTCCTTCGTCTCGGCGCTGCTGCAGGGCCTGACGGCGGTGGTGGTCATGATGCTTGCCTATTTCGTGCTGCGCGGCACCGCGATCTCGATGACCGACGCCGCCTGGTTCCTCGAAATTTCCAGCTTTGTGCTGGTCACCTTGTTCGGCGCCTGGCTGCTTTGGCGCAAGCTCGGCCCATCGGTACTGCGCCTCTTCGGCAGGACGCCCGCCTACAGCCTGTCGGCCGCCCATTCCAGCCATTCGCATGGCGGGCATTCCCACGCTCACGCTCACGCGCATTCCCATGCCGGCCATTCCCATGCGCATGCCCACGCGCTGCATGTGCATGACGATGATGACCATGACCATACACATAGCCATGATCACGGCGCGCATGATCTCCATCATCAGGACCATGCCGCGCACAGTCGCAGTCATGAACATCAGCATCACGACCACGGCCCGGGCGAAGTCTGCGAGACCTGCGGCCATTCGCATGCGCCGGATCCGGCGATGCTCTCGGGCGACCGCTTCGACTGGAAGACCGCCTGGTCGGCTGTGGCCGCCGTCGGCATCCGCCCCTGCTCCGGCGCGCTAATCGTGCTGAGCTTCGCGCTGCTCAACGGACTTTGGTTAGGCGGGCTGCTGTCGGTGCTGGCGATGTCGATCGGCACCGCGATCACCGTCTCGGCGCTGGCCACGATCGCCGTGCTGGCCAAGAACTGGGCGGTCTATTTCGCCGGCGAAGGACGTATCGGCAACCGCATCCATTCCATCGTAGAGGTCGGCGGCGCCGCCTTCATCTTCCTTGTCGGCCTGCTGCTGCTGTCGGCCAGCCTGTCGGGCGGCGCCTGACCGCCCGAATTTTCGCCGCCCAGCGCCGAATAGCCCTACGCTATCTTCCCGCCGAGCTCGTCCTCGATATGCGCTCGAATGATCTCGTCAAAGCTGCTCTCGGCGGCAAAGCCGAGCTCCCGTGCCCTGCTTGCCTCGAACCGTGTCGGCCAGCCTTTGACGATCGCCCAGATGGTCTCGTCGGGCTGCTCGCGGATCCGCTTCGCGACCGCGGCGCCGGCAATGCGCTCCAGCGCCTCGATCTGCTCGCCGACGGTGACGGCGACGCCAGGCATTGTGAGGTTGCGGCGCGGTCCGACCTTGTCGCCGTCGATCTCGGCCGCATGGATGAGGAAATTCACCGCCGAGCGCGGGCTGGCATGGGTGTGCAGCACCGAGCGCGGCACCGGCAGGATCGCCTCCTGCCCGGCGAGCGGCTCGCGGATGATGCCGGAGAAGAAGCTGGAGGCCGCCTTGTTCGGCTTGCCGGGGCGCACGCAGATCGTCGGCAGCCTTATACCGATGCCGTCGAAGAAGCCGCGCCGTGTGTAATCGGCGAGCAGCGCTTCGCTCATCTGCTTCTGCGTGCCGTATGAGGTGAGCGGCGTCGGATGGAATTCGTCCGGAATGACATCCGGGAACGGCGCGCCGAACACGGCGATCGACGAGGTGAACACAAGGCGCGGCGCGAAGGCCGCCAGCCGCACCGCGTCGAACAGCGCCCGCGTGCCGTCGAGATTGACCCGGTAGCCGAGATCGAAATTGGCTTCCGCCTCGCCCGAGACGATGCCCGCCAGGTGGAAGATCACATCCGGGCGCGGAGCCACGAGAGCCGCCATGGCGCCGGGCGCGGAAAGGTCGCCGGTATGGATCGACACATCGACGCCCGCGAGCGCCGGCGCCTGCGGCGCGACGATGTCATGCAGGTCGAGCGCCGTTATCTTGCGCCCGCGCAAGGCGCCGTCCCTCGCCAGCCGCGCGATAAGCTTGCGGCCCACCATTCCGGCCGCGCCTGTGATCAGAATTCTCATCTTCAGAGACCTTTCTTGTGCTGGCTGCGTCCGCGCAGCCACAGGACGACGAACAGCCCGACCATGAAGACCACCGCGATGACGGCCGCCAGCACCGTCGACACCTTGCCCGCGGCCAGCATGATGGCCGGCAGGAAATAGGCGGCGAGACCGAACACGAGCAGTATCACAGCCGCGGCGATCGCCGCGTTGCGTGTGTCACGATCCATCAGCAGGATTTCCTGGCTTCGACGCTGTTAGGCATAATGGTGATCAGTGGTAGTGCCGGCGATCGGCGGGCGCGCCATGCGCGTGATCGTGGTGGTGGTCGTGCATGTCATGGCTGTCGGCGCATTGCCCGAATTCCGGTTCGACCGTGGCATGATCGATACCATGCTTTGCGGCAAGCCGTTTCTTGATGGCGCTCACCGCTACAAACGCATCCACGCCGTCGTTCAGGCAGGCATGCAACGTCGCCATGTTGGAGGTCCCGTCGAGCGACCAGACATGCATGTGGTGCACCTCGCGCACGCCCTTGACCGCGCCTTCGATGTCCTTGGCGATCAGGTCGCGATCGAGGCTCGCCGGCACGCCTTCGAGCAGCACATGCGCGGCCTCGCGCATCAGCGACCATGCCGTCGAAAGGATCAGCAGCGACACCAGCACCGACAGGATTGGATCGATCGGAGTCCAGCCCGTCGCCAGGATGATGATGGCGGCGATAATGGCCGCGGCCGAGCCCAGCAGGTCGCCCAGCACATGCAGGATGGCGCCGCGCATGTTGAGGCTCTCTCGGTCGCCGCCATGCAGCACGAAGAAGGAGGCGATATTGACCAGCAGGCCTGCCACCGCCACGACCAGCATCGGCCCGCCGAGCACGGGCGCCGGGTGCATCAGCCGTCCCCAGGCTTCGTAGACGATCCACAGCGCGATGACGAAAATGGCGATGCCGTTGGTGTAGGCGACCAGCGTCTTCACCCGGCCGAAGCCATAGGTCAGACGGCCCGTTGCCGGGCGTCCGGCGAGATGGAAGGCATACCAGGCAAGGCCGAGCGCGATGGCGTCGGCCAGCATGTGGCCGGCATCGGCGACAAGCGCCAGCGATCCGGTGAGCCAGCCGCCGAGGGCCTCGGCGACCATGAAGCCGGCCGTCAGGCAAGTGGCCGTCAGCACCCGTTTCTTGTCGGTCGAGCCATGCACATGGCCGGCGCTATGGTTGTGCCCATGCGAACCGTGGTCATGCGCCATCGCGGAACTCCTTTACGCGCCAAAGTCGGAGCGGAAATCCTCCAGCCGCCGCTTCTGGACGCCTTCGCCATCGAAATTCGCCGGGTCGAGCCAGCCCTCATAGGCTTTGCGCAAGGCCGGCCATTCCTTGTCGATGATCGAATACCACGCCGTATCGCGGTTTTCACCCTTCACCACAAGATGCTGGCGGAAGATGCCTTCGAACTTGAAACCGAAGCGCTCGGCGGCGCGCTTCGAGGGCTCGTTGCGGTTGTTGCATTTCCATTCGTAGCGGCGGTAGCCGAGATCGTCGAAAAGATATTTCGCAAACAGGAACTGCGCCTCGGTGGCCGCCGGCTTGCGCGAGATCAGCGGACCCCAATAGATGTTGCCGATTTCCCCGACGCCGTTGGCGGCGTCGATACGCATCAGCGTCTGGCGCCCGGCGATCTTGCCGCTGGCCTTGTCGATGACGGTAAAGAACAGCGGATCCTCGCTCGCTTCCGCCTTGTCGAGCCACGGCTGGAAGGCGGCGCGGGTCTCCGGCGGGTAGTCGGGCAGCCAGGCGAAACGTCCGCCGACATCCGAAACCGACGAGGCCTCGTAGAGGCCGTCACCGTGCTTTGCCGCGCTCAGCGGCTCGAGCCTGACTGTGCGTCCATCGATCGCCTTGCGTTCCGGCCGTGGGCGCGGCTGCCAATTCTTCAGATCTTCCGACACCGGCCACTCCAATCCGTTGACTTTTCCCAGCGGACGGTCACAAAAACGCTCGCTCATAGAAAGAACCACAGGGACGGGAAAAATGCTCCACACCATCGCCGCCTTCGATCGTCTCGGCGAGGAAAATGCCTTCGCGGTGCTGGCGAGGGCCACCGCGCTTGCCCATCAGGGTCGCGACATCATCAATCTCGGCATCGGCCAGCCCGACTTCAAGACGCCGCAGCACATCGTTGAGGCCGCGATCAAGGCGCTACGCGACGGCCACCACGGCTACACGCCGGCCAACGGCCTGCTCGCCACACGCGAGGCCGTCGTGCGCCGTACGCTGACCACCACCGGCGTCGAGGTGTCGCCCGAGAATGTGATGATCCTGCCCGGCGGCAAGCCGACCATGTTCGCCGCGATCCTGATGTTCGGCGAACCCGGCGCCGAGATCCTCTATCCGGATCCCGGCTTTCCGATCTACCGCTCGATGATCGAGTTCACCGGCGCGACGCCGGTGCCGGTGCCGATCCGCGAGGAGAACGGCTTTGCCTTCTCGGCCGACGAGACGCTGGCGCTGATCACGCCGAAGACCAGGCTGCTGATCCTCAACTCGCCCGCCAATCCGACCGGCGGCGTCACGCCGCGCGCCGAGATCGAGAAGCTGGTCAAGGGCCTGGAGAAGCACCCTGACGTCGCCATCATGTCGGACGAGATCTACGACGTGATGACTTACGACGGCGAGACTCATTTCTCGCTGCTCAACTTCCCCGAAATCCGCGACCGGCTGATCGTGCTCAACGGCTGGTCGAAGACCTGGGCGATGACCGGCTGGCGCATGGGCTGGTCGATCTGCCCGAATGGCGACAAGGGCGCCCATCTCTACGACAAGGTGCGCAAGCTGGCGGTGAATTGCTGGTCCTGTGTCAATGCGCCCAGCCAGTTTGCCGGGATCGCCGCGATCGACGGCCCGCAGGACGATGTCGACAAGATGATGCGCGCCTTCGACAACCGCAGGAAGATCGTGGTCGAGGGGCTGAACGCGCTGCCCGGCATTTCCTGCATTACGCCGAAGGGCGCCTTCTACGCCTTCCCCAATGTGTCGAAGACCGGCTGGAAGGCGAAGAAGCTTGCCTCGGCGCTGTTGGAGGAAGCCGGCGTGGCGCTGATCGGCGGCCCGGATTTCGGCGTGCTTGGCGAAGGCTATATCCGGCTTTCCTACGCCAATTCCGAGGAAAACATCCTGCGCGCGCTGGAACGGATCGAGGCGTTTCTGACGAAGTGACCCCGCTCGTCCGGCTGCTTCGCGGCCATCTTCTCCCCGGTGAGGAGAACAGGTTGGCGCCGGCGTCGGCGATCTCCTCTCCCCTCGGGGAGAGGTCGGATTGCTCCGAATTGCCCTTCGCAATTCGGTTGGCAATCCGGGTGAGGGGGACTCTTCTCTAACCTCGCCCGACAAACGGCATCTTCGTCGCCATCACCGTCATGAACAGCACGTTGGCTTCGAGCGGCAGGCTGGCCATATGCAGCACCGCGTCGGCGACGCGCTGCACATCCATCACCGCCTCGGCGGCAATCGAGCCGTTGGCCTGCGGCACGCCGACCGTCATCGGCTGCGCCATCTCGGTCAGCGCATTGCCGATGTCGACCTGGCCGCAGGCGATATCGAAGGGCCGGCCGTCGAGCGCCAGCGTCTTGGTCAATCCGGTGATCGCATGCTTGGTCGCCGTGTAGGGCACGGAGCCCGGCCGCGGCGCATAGGCCGACACCGAGCCGTTGTTGATGATACGGCCGCCCATCGGCTTTTGCCGGCGCATGGCGCCGAAAGCGGCGCGAGCACACAGGAACGAGCCGGTGAGGTTGACGCCGACGACGTCGTTCCAGACCTCGACCGGGATCTCGTCGATCAGTGTCGATTTGTAGCCCATGCCGGCATTGTTGAAGAGCAGGTCGACGCGGCCGAAGGCCTCGAGCACCGTCTCGAACATGTCGTCGACTTCTGCCGCCTTGCTGATGTCGCAGGCGACGGCCAATGCCTTGGCCTGCGTCTTGCCGGCATCGGCGATCGCCTCTTGCAGCACCGTCTTGCGGCGGCCGCAGAACACCGTGTTCCAGCCCGCCTGGAGCAGCGCCGTGGCGACGCTCTTGCCGATGCCGGTGCCGGCGCCGGTCACGATAGCGGTCTTCTCTGCTATGGCGGTCATCGCCGTCCTCCCGGTCATGCATGGAAAGACGTGGCATCGCAAATGCCAGGGATCAAGGCAAGCCGCTATTGGCGATAAAGAAAGGGCCAACAAAAAGGGCGGCCATTGGCGACCGCCCCGATCTGAACCGCGCTTGGGAGGAGGAAAAGCCGGTCCGACTGATTAGAATGATGCGCTTGCTGGGTTAACGAGAGATTAATGACCGGCGAGGCGTGGCCGGATAGCGTTTACCAAGGCTTATTCACCACGGCGAACCGGGCGCGCTCCCGGCCGGCACCTTGGCCGCCGAAACCGTCGCTTCGACATGATCGACCAGGGCATCCGGCAGGCCAAGCCGGCCGGCAAGCAGGTCGAGATAGCCGCGCTCGGCGCGCGTGTCGGGATCGATGGTCAGACGCGAGGCGGTGTAGAGCTCGAGCTTCTGCGCATCCGTCTTGGCGCCGGCGACCAGCGTGTCGAGATCGAGCGGTCTGTCGAGTTCGGCAAGCAGGAATTTTTCGGCTTCCGCGCCGATGCCGGCGAGCTTGAGCTTGTCGGCGATTTTCTTGCGCTCTTCGTCGTCGACATGGCCGTCGGCCTTCGCCGCGGAGATCATCGCCCGGACCAGCGTCAGCGTGAACTCGGCCTCGCCCTGCGGCGCCTGCGCGGGATCGAAAGCGGTATCGGCTGGCGGCGGGAGCAGTTCAGGCTCGCCGGACGCGGGCGCCTGCGCCGGCTCGTTGCCGGCCTTGTAATTCTGATAGGCCTTGTAAGCGAGGCCGCCGATCGCCGCCAGGCCGCCGAGCTTGATGGCCGCGCCCGTCACCTGCCGGCCGGTGCCTGTGCCGAGCAGCACGGCGGCAAGCGCTCCGGCAGCCAGCGGATTGTCCTTCGCCATCTGCACCGCTTGCCCCGCCTTGTCGCGGACGGTCGAGCCCGTACCGGGAACTTGCGAGCCGAGAAGGTCGTCGAGCAGCTTCTTGGGGTCGAGCATCAATGCCTCCAGAATTGGCCCGGCCGAATGCGCGCGGGCAAGGTTTCGGACCGGCAAGAGGTAGGCCCCGCGCTTTAACATTACAATGACGGAGCGGGTTTTGCGTGAGGCTCTAGCTGCCGATATGGCGCTTGCCGCCGCGCGCCTGCGCCAGTTCCACCTGGCGATGCCGTTCGGCGTAGCGCGCTCGATCTTCGTCGGAGCGCGTTCCAAAACAATGCGGGCAGGAGACGCCGATTGCGTATTTCGGCGACAGCCGGTCCTCGACCGTAAGCGGATGCCGGCAGGCGCGGCAGAGCTCCGCCTCGCCCTCGGCCAACCCGTGCGAGACGGACACCCGCTCGTCGAACACAAAACACTCGCCCTGCCACAGGCTCTCTTCGGCCGGCACCTCTTCGAGATATTTCAGGATACCGCCCTTGAGATGGAAGACATTTTTGAGGCCAAGCGACCTCACATAGGCCGTCGCTTTCTCGCAGCGAATGCCGCCGGTGCAGAACATCGCCACCTTGCGGCCCTCGAGCTCTTCACGGTGCTCTTCCACCCAGGCCGGGAACTCGCGGAAGCTGGAGGTCCTCGGGTCGACCGCGCCCTTGAACGTGCCGAGCGAGACTTCATAGGCGTTGCGCGTGTCGATGACGACGGTGTCGGCATCTGAGATCAGCGCGTTCCAGTCGGCCGGCGCGACATAGGCGCCGGCGCTGGTTGCCGGATCGATGTCCTCGACGCCCATGGTGACGATCTCTCGCTTCAACCGCACCTTCATGCGGTGGAACGGCATCTCGGCGGAGCTGCTGTATTTGACTTCCAGCCCGGCAAGGCCTTCGATGGCCTGCAGATGGCCAATGAGCGTGGCAATCGCCTCCTCGCTGCCGGCGACGGTACCGTTGATGCCTTCATGCGCCAGAAGCAGCGTGCCCTTGATGCCGCGCCCGCAACAGAAAGCGGCGAGTGGCGCGCGAAGGGCCTCGTATCCGTCGAGCCGCGCGAATTTGTAGAGTGCGGCGACGCGGATTGGGTGGATTTCCGTGGCTATTGTCATGGCAATGCCACTAGACCGTGCTGAAAGCGCTTTCAAGGGAGCCAATATGCAACTGGCCACGCGGCATCACGAAACGCCACCCTTCGTGGACTTGGCATATTCCTTCTGCTAATCGGTTTAAAACGATCGAAATGGAGATCAGCACATGACCAGCAAGACCGAAAAGCTCCTGTCGCTCCTCAACGGTCAGCCGGTTATCCCGGTGCTCAAGATCGCCAATGTCGCCGATGCCGTGCCGCTTGCCCGTGCTTTGTCGCGCGGCGGGTTGCGGGCCATCGAGATCACGCTGCGCACCGCCGACGCGCTGGAAGCGATCCGTCGCGTGGCAGCCGAAGTCGAGGACGCGGTCGTCGGCGCCGGCACAATTCTCGATGCCAGGCAGTTCGACGAAGCAGCCCGCGCCGGCTCGAAATTCATCGTCAGCCCGGGCATCACCAGCCAGCTTCTCGACGCGGCCAAGGACAGCCCCGTACCGCTGCTGCCGGGCGCCATCACGCCCGGCGAAATCATGGCCGCGCGCGAAGCCGGCCTGCGCTTCCTGAAATTCTTCCCGGCCGAGCAGTCCGGCGGCATCGCGTCATTGAAGGCATTCGCCTCGCCGCTCGCCGACGTGAAATTCTGCCCGACCGGCGGCATAACGGCCAGGAACGCCGCGGACTATCTCAGCTTGCCCAACGTCATCTGCGTCGGCGGCTCCTGGGTGGCGCCCGACGATCTCATCAAGGCCGGCAAGTGGGACGAGATCGAAGCGCTGGCGCGCGAAGCGAGCAAGCTCAAGACGTAATCAGCGCTTTCACCAGGGCAGCGCGCCGTTCTCATCGAAATAGCCGCCCGTCGGCCCGCCTGGCTCCAGCGTCGCCAGGCGCACGATGATCTCGGCCGCCTGCTGCACCGTGCGGCCGCCCCTGTGCGCGTTGAGATCCGTCGCGGTGTAGCCGGGAGCGGCGGCATTGACCATGATGCCGTGTGGCGCGAGTTCCCTGGCGAAGGCGAGCGTGACGGCGTTGAGCGCGGTCTTCGAGCTGCCATAGCCCATGACATTGGGCGACTGGCTGTTGCCGGCCGCGCGCGCCAGCGATCCGAGATAGCTGCTCACCATGACGATGCGTGAAGCGGGCGATGCCAGGAGCAGCGGCAGGAATGCCTGCGTGACCCGCACCGGACCAAAGACATTGACGTCATAGGTCGCTTTCATGTCAGCGAGACTCTCGCGGCTCGGCGGCCGTTCATAGCGGCCGTCCGGGCCGAGCGCCTCGACATAGCCGGGGGCGATGCCCGCATTGTTGACCAGAATGTCCAGGCCGGGCGCCCGCGCCGCGACGGCTTTGGCCGCGGCCGCCACGCTGTCGTCGCTGGCGACGTCGAGCGCGAGCCACTCGACGTCCAGCCCCTCGCCGCGCAACGCGTGAGCAGCGGTCTCGCCACGCACGGCGTCGCGCGCGCCGAGCCACACCTTGTAATCCAGCGCCGCCAGCCGGCGGGCCGTCTCACGGCCGATGCCCTTGTTGGCGCCGGTCACCAGCGCGTTCTTTCGCGTCGTCATATCCATGTCTCCTGTTCGGTGACCTAGACATGAGGTGAACCGGCTCGCTTCGCGCGCCAAAAGCTCTCAACCTCTTGCCTGATCCTCTCAGGTGCGCGTCTTCGCGTCACCCAGGTGCGCGTCTTTCCGGGCGCGTCAGCGCCTCGCTTGGTTGCTTGGCCGCGATGGATCGGCAATGCTGAAACGATGAACGAAGCGCTTCGGGAATTGATCGCCATCGCCGGCCGCCATGCGCGCGGACGGCGCACGAAGACGGCCATTCCACGCGTCACGATCGGCCGCAGCGAGGTTCCAACGCCGCCGCTGCCGGAGCTTTGCCAGCCGACCACGCTGTTCGTCCTGCAGGGAACCAAAACGGTGCTGCTGGGAGACCGCACGCTCGCCTATAGCGCAGGCAGTTATTTCGTCTATGCGGTCGAGACACCAGCAACCAGCCAGCTGATCGAGGCCAGCGTTGCGCAGCCTTACACGGCCATCGCCCTCTCGCTCGATACCGAGCTGATCGCCGGCCTGCTCATCGACCACAAGCCGGCGATCGACGGCGATAGCTTCGCGACCAATCAGGTCGGTGACTTGCTGCTCGACGCCTGGCGCCGGATGTTGCGGCTGCTCGACAAGCCGGCCGAGATACCGGTTCTCGCGCCCATGCTCGAACGGGAGATCGCCTTCAGGCTCTTGCAGGGCCCGCAGGGCGAAAAGCTGCGCCAGCTCGCGCTCGCCGATGGCCGCCTGTCGCGGATCCGCCGCGCCACGGCTTGGATCCGGGCGCATTACAACGAACCGATCGATGTGAGCGAACTGGCCGCGCTGTCGCATATGAGCAATGCCGCTTTTCATCGCCACTTCAAGGCCGCGACGGCGATGAGCCCGATCCAGTATCAGAAGCAGCTCCGCCTGCTGGAGGCCCGCCACCTCTTGATCGCGCAACCGGGCAACGCCGCGCAGGTTGCTTTCACCGTCGGCTATGAAAGCGCTTCCCAGTTCAGCCGCGAATATGCGCGCCAATTCGGCCTGCCGCCCGCGCGCGACGCCGCACGACTGCTGGCCAAGGGTGAAGCGGCTGCGCTGGAGGTCGACTGAACAGTAAAAGCCGGCCGCCTGGTTCCGACCTCCTCAGGGAAAGTTCAAGCCGATCAGCTCGCGCAATGCCAAACAACGCCAACCGAGGACTGGTTCCCGCTCATGGATTCGAACCACGATTCACGCCTTCAAAGGGCTTGTAACCAGTCCATCCTGGTCCAGTCTGAATCACTAAAACCGACGCTTTCGTGGGATTTCAGCCGGTCAAGTGCATCCTTGTCCAACTCAGTCCAAGCCTATATATTGGACAAAATGTTGGACAAACGGAGCGATCATGGCAAGGCAGGTGAAGGATGCGCAGCTTGGAAGCCGCACGGCGCGCGAGAAGCTGAAAGTCCAAGGCAAGCCCTATTATCGGGAGATCGGCGGCGGCCTGCATCTCGGCTACCGGAAAGGCAAGACCGGCGGCCGCTGGGTCGCTCGCCTCTATAGAGGTGAACGCGATTATCAAGTCGAGACGTTTGCCGATGCCGACGACAAGCTCGACGCCAACGGTAAGACCGTTCTGACTTTCAACCAGGCGCAGGACAGGGCGCGCGAGCTGCATGCCAAGCTGCATGCGCCGGCCGAGCCGGCCGCGCCCGTGACTGTCGGGCAGGTCGTGAAGGACTACGTCGCGATGCGTGATGCTCGTGACAACCGCCGACAAGGTCGAGAGGTGCGCTCGGACGCCGCGCGCCGTCTGGGCCGCTACGTGCTCGGGCAGGACAAGCGCGGCAAGCAGGAAGGGGTGCCAGCGGCGCCCCTGGCTGGCGTAGCGATGACGGCGCTGAGCGAGGATGACCTCGTCAAATGGCGCGCTGGCCTACCCTCAGCGTTGAAGGAGACGACCAAGCGCAGGCTGGTCAATGACCTGAAAGCCGCGCTTAATTCTCGCGCCAAGCTCTTGCCCGCCTCGCTGGCAATCGGCTCCGGGCTGAAGGGCGATGCGGCCGACGACGCCGAGCCCGTCGCGCGCGACAACCAGATTTTGAGCGACGCGCAGCTGATGCGATTGCTGGTGGCCACGCGCCAAGTCGACGCCGATCTCGGATATGACGGTGATCTTTTCCGGCTGGTGGCGGTTCTGAGCGCCACGGGCGCGCGGTTTAGCCAGATCGTCCGCATGAAGGTCCGAGACTGTCAGCTGGACAAGGCCCGCCTCCTGGTGCCCAGCAGCCGCAAAGGCCGCGGTGGCGGCAAGTCTGGTGCGATCACAATTCCGGTCGAACCTGCCGTCGTTGACCTCCTACGTCCGGTGGTGACGGGTCGCAGCAGTGATGCGTCATTGCTTGAGCGCTGGAACCATCGTCGCATATCTGGCGCCATTCGCTGGGAGCGCACGACGCGCGGGCCGTGGCAAACCGCCAGCGACCTTGCTCGGCCTTGGAAGGCTATCCGTGCGCGGGCCGAGATGCCCGGCGTCATCGCCTATGCATTGCGGCACTCATCCATCGTTCGCGGCATTCGGCAAAATCTGCCGATCCGGCTCGTCGCCGCCGCGCACGACACGTCGGTCGCGATGATCGAAAAGCACTATGCCAAGTGGATCACCTCGGGCTTGGAAGAAATGGCGCGGGCGGCGATTGTTCCGCTGTTGCCGCCGGTCGAGAGCGGCAAGGTCGTTCAGATTGGAACGCGGTGATGAATGCAAAGAAGCTTGATGACCTCATGGAACTCGCTGGCGCCGACGTCAACGACAGCGACGCGCGTTGGCGGCTGGAAACAGCGCTAAAGGCAACGACCTCGGACTACGACCCCGAAACCGTCCACCGACCCCTACCATCTGATTGGAACGCGCCTTTGGACGAATTGAAGAAGCGCGCCGACGCGCTGCTGGGGCAGCTCGAAAAACTGCAATACCATCACCACGCGAACTCGGCCTTCTGGCGCTCTCCATCGTTCGTCGACAATAAAGACGATCACGAGCCAGACGATCAAGTTGATGAGCCCGCGAGAGACGTCGTGATACGGACCGTTGAGATGATCTCTAGCGCAGCGGCGCAGGCGCGTTTCGAGCAACAAGGTCGGCCCACCGAGCATCGGAAGCAGCATGCGGTTGATCGCGCCACCGAGTTCTGGGTGCGCCATTCACCTTATGAGATCAGCGGCACGTCGACTGGCAAATTCGCTGACTTCGCTCGTGCTTTTTATCTCGCTGCCCGCGGCAATGGTGGCGACACACCTGACTTGGATCGGCAGATAAAGCGCGCCGCTGCCCGTGTGGTATCCGAACGAAAGCCTCCTGTTTTATCGTAGGGTTTCATCCTACCCAACCGCAGCCCGCTCGACGAGAAATGGCTCATCAGCAAACCTGGTTGTGCCCAACCGGGTCCAGAAAGAGGATGTAGCCCATGAACGCCGTCGTCA
Organism: Mesorhizobium sp. M2E.F.Ca.ET.219.01.1.1; assembly: GCF_004016445.2. Taxonomy (GTDB): domain Bacteria; phylum Pseudomonadota; class Alphaproteobacteria; order Rhizobiales; family Rhizobiaceae; genus Mesorhizobium. The sequence continues at coordinate 530,952 of NZ_SADT02000001.1, read as the reverse complement.
GCGCCGCAGTCAACGACCCGTCTTTTCGCGACCTTTTGCGCGATCTCTCAATCGACCACACCGACCGGTCCATTCCCGGCTTCTGTCGCCGGCAAAAGATCAGTCGCTCCAGCTATTACAATTTGAAGACAGCGGGGCTGGCCCCACGCGAGTACGTCATCGGCAAATTGGTGCGGATTTCACCTGAAGCCGAGGCCGACTGGGTCAAAGCCCGCGAAGCCGACGGCGATGCTCGCCGCGCAGCGAACACAGAAGCATAAGAACGAAAACGCCGGCCGCGCGAGGGCGCACGACCGGCGAGGAATAGGACTACGTCAACAACTAGGAATATAGTCCTATTACCCTCGCCAAGGCAAGCCCCTCTGCGACCGGTCCGAAAGGACCGTCTACGTGGTGTACAGTCTCGTCAAGCGCGCTCTGGTGCCGCCGCTTTCCGAACTCGAACGAGAGAACACGCTAGCTGAATTTGCGGCGCGGGGGCGCCGCGATGGCTGGCGCCGGCGGCAAGCGGCCTGCCTTTTAGCCGACGACTACGGCTACAAGCGCGGCTGGTACCGCTCGCGTGCCACGTTCTGCCTTGGCCAGCTGGAACGGCGCTCCAATCAGACGCGCCGAGGCGAGCAGGCCGGTGTCATCGAATACGGAGCGCTAATCGACCACCCCACATGGTACCGCGCAGGCGGCCGGCCGGCCGCGATTGTGGCGCAGCCTTACTACGTCAACGAACGTCTGCTCGCGGAGCTGCGTCGGCGCTACCTTCTGCGTGTCGAGGTCGACGACAGCTACCCTCCATGGAAAGGCAGCGCGATCCTCGTCATGACCCCGGACGACGAGCAAATCGCGGCGCTCGACGCTGAAGCTGCACGCCTGCAGGGGCTGTACGGCAAAGGCTCAGTCCGGGATTGGTGCGACCATCTGCGCGGCAGGCGGCTGCTACTCATGCCGAGGATCGGCCCGGCACCTGGCTTCGGTTCCTGGACCGCACCGACCGCGCCCAAAAAGGAAATCACAGCATGACCATCACTCAACGCATAACCGACCTGCGCACGCTGTTGCTACAGAACGGCTTCACGCCAACGCCTAACGAAGGAAAGCCTTGCTACCTGCCGGGATGGCCAACAGAAAAGGTTACAAGCGAGCTTATAACCAAGCGCTGGAACCGTATGCTCAAATACACCACTACGGGCATACGCCTCGATGGTGACCTCGCCGTGATCGACATCGACATCGATGACGAAACGCAGGTCAGCCGGATACTGAACGCGTTCTATGATGCGTTTCCCGACACGCTCGGCAATCCCGATCTGCCGCTTCTGATCCGCCATGGCGGCGGCGCTAAGCTCGCCCTCTTTGTCCGAACCAATGAGCCGTTCGGATGCATTCGCTCGCGGTGCTGGGTGAAGCCTGGCGAGACGGCCGACGACGGGGCCCACAAAGTCGAAATCTTCGGCAGTGCGTCGGGTCGGCAATTCGGGTCCTTTGGCCCGAGGAGCTTCGCCAAGGATGGCAGCGTCGAGACTGAGTACCGCTGGCAGGACCGCTCACCAGCCGACACCCGCAAAGCAGAATTGATCGAGCTGCCTAAGAATAACTTCTTTAAGCTCATCGACATCACAGACGCCATCCTCGAAGCGGCAGGCTGGCAGGTCGTTCAGAAAAGCACCAAAGGCGAAAGTTCCGGCAGGCCAATCTACGATCTCACAGACGAGATGCAGTTCGACTGCGCCGATGGCGTAAGCCGCACGCTTGCGGAATTGCAGGCGCTTGGTGAAGGCATAAAAGGCCTCCGGTGTTCGGCGGCATGGCTCGAAGGTCCGACGGCGAAAAAGACTGACCGCTGTCTGCTCGGGCTCGACCACGCCGGTGAGGTCTTTGTCCATGAGTTCACGACCGGCACCCACATGCCTGTAACGGCCGCGCCTGCTAGGGTGGCGGAGATGGCCAGGAAGCTAAAGGAGAAGGGTCTCACGCCTCGTACGATACAGGTCAAGGCCGGCGTACTGCCTGAACTGGCAACCGAAGCCGAACAGGCGTTGATAGAGGCGGGCGCGCCCTTTTACGTGCACGGCGACACGATCAAGCGGCCGGTAATCGACGACGTCGAAGCATCCCGCGGACGCGAAACCAAGGTCGCTCGGCTCACGCCCGCCACGGCCGACATGCTGCGCGATCACTTCAGCCGTGTGGCAAACTGGGAAAAGTACGACGCGCGGGCGAAAAAGCTTGTGCCGACCGACCCGCCGCGCGACGTCGCCGCAACGCTGCTTTCGCGCGTGGGCGAGTGGAAATTTCCGCCTGTCGCTGGCGTGATCACCACGCCAACGCTTCGGCGCGACGGGACCATAATGAGCGAGCCGGGCTACGACCCCGAGACCCGGCTGCTGCTCGTCGAGCCGCCGACACTACCGCCGATCCCTGAAGTTCCGAGCCGTGATGACGCGCTCGCCGCGCTCGACACCCTCGACCAGTTGCTCGCCGAGTTCCCGTTCGTGGACGACGCCAGCCGGTCGGTGGCGCTGTCGGAACTGATTACACCCGTCGTTCGCGGCGCCATCGCGGCTGCTCCGCTGCACGTCAACACCGCTCCCGAGGCGGGCACCGGCAAGAGCTACATCGTCGATATCGCTTCCGCAATCGTGAGCGGGCAGCGCTGCCCTGTGTTCGCGGCCGGGCACACAGGCGAAGAGACGGATAAGCGCATCGGCGCCGCGCTCATGACTGGGCAGGCGCTGGTCTCGATAGACAACCTCAACGGCGAGCTTGGCGGCTCTAGCGTCTGCCAAGCGGTTGAAAGGCCCGTGGTCGACGTCCGCGTGCTAGGGCAGTCCAAGAATGTGCGCGTCGAGAACCGGGCAACCTTTTTCGCCAACGGCAACAACATCAAGCTTGTCGAGGACGTCGTCCGGCGCACGGTGCTGTGCTCGCTAGATGCGAACATGGAACGGCCGGAGCAGCGCCAGTTCAAGGCCAAGCCCTTCGATCTCGTGATCGCCGACCGTGGCCGCTACATCGCCGCCGCGCTGGTCGTCGTGCGCGCCTACGTCGTGGCGGGATGCCCTGACACGCTGCCAGCGCTCGCCTCTTTCGAAGATTGGTCGAGGCTGGTCCGCTCGGCGCTCGTCTGGCTTGGCCGGGCCGACCCGGTCGCGACGCAGGAAGCCGCGCGCAGAGACGACCCGAGCAAGAACCTGTTTCGACAGTTCGTTGCCGGGTGGCGGGAGGCCTCCGGCACCGATCACCCACTGACCGCCACGGAATTGAAAAAGTTGGCTGAAGAGAAGACCAATATCGGCATGTTCGAACCCAAGCACATGGAACTGCACGCGGCGCTCGTCGCGATTGCAGCGCCTCCCGGCCGCGGCGAAATCAGCGTGCTACGGCTGGGGAAGTGGCTCGGGGAGCGCTTCGGGCAGATCGTTGACGGCGTGAAGCTCTTGGGCGAGCGGGACAAGCACTCAAAAGTCAACGTGTACTGGCTGAGCGAAACGGAGCCGCGTGCGTGAATAACGGCCTCGGCAATGGTCAATTTTGCGGGGGGTTGCGGGTGTTGCAGAGTTCCTTTTGCTCAAGCGCAGCAAACTGTCAGTGTTGTTAGATGACATACGAGTATGACAGTTACGTAGAGGTGGCTCAAACGACCCCCGCACCCCTACGCAACCCCCGCAAGCGGGATTGAAACGAAAGGAGAGTTGAAAATGGTCAACGATGACAACGTTGTCTACCCAGACGCATGGCGCCGCCGCCGCGACCCGGCGCTACCTGATAACGGGCTAGTCGGGATCATCGACGTAGAGCGCGCGCTTGTTCTGGGCTGGCTAGCGCGGTACGGCCGGTTTCAGCCGGCTGACCTGCTTGATCGGGTTGCTCATGAAGAGCGGGCGGTGATGCTGACCGACGACGAGCAGCAGCTTTTGAAAGAGCTGTGCGCGAATGACCGGCCTTCGCGCTCGCAGCGCGAAAGTCTGGCTGCTGCCGTACAGCGCGTCATCCTTTGCTACGCCGACCCACCAGAGCCGCCGCCAAAGGCGATCTCAGGTTGAGCGGCGCGATGTCGGAAGAAGACCTAAGACGATCTCTTGAAGAGGTTGAGCGGCGTCTGCGGCAATCGCCTGCCGCCAAGCCACCACCGGACCGTGCCGCAGCGGAAGCGGAGCAAACCCGCAAGCTTGGCTTTCTCAAGCAACTCGACGAGATCGAGAGGCAGTTGCGTCGCAAATCGTCGAAAGAATAGGGCAACGACAACGGCAGAAGACGGCGAGGCTTTATGTCTATACAAATCAAAATCCCACGAGACCCCCTAAAACGCGCGCGCGCCCTCGCGCGCGAGGCGCCACGCGGTGGCTGCTGATGGGCCGGCCGCCGACCTACCAGGCCAGGAAGGCCATCCGGTTGGCCGAGACCGGGATCGCGCAGCCAGAGATCGCAGCCAAGCTCGGCGTCACGAACCGAACCCTTTCGCGCTGGGCATTGACCTACCCTGATTTCCGGGAAGCCCTCGACCGCGGCATCGCCAAGCGAGTGGCGGCTTTGGACAAGCGACGGGCGGAAGTGGCCGAGCGGCGCGCGGCCGAGCGGCGCTCAATCGAGGCTGCAGAGGCGGCCGAGCGTGCGGCAGTCCGTGAGAACGCCAGGGCGCTGAGACAGCTTATCGAGGAGGCGCTGCGGGCCGCTGACGAGCCTGCAGAGACAAACAGCGCCTCTGGCAAGCCCTTATCAGCGCCCGACGCCTCTGTGCGGCCCGCAGATCACCCTGAACACCGGCGCCCCGCAGACGAGTATCTGTCTGGTGTCAACGACCACGATGTCGCGCCGGATTGGCAAGACGCCGACGGCGGCGTCGACGGTTCGCTCCCCCTCGACGACCCGCGAAGCAATTGGTGAATGCCAAACATTTTTTCCGGGCGACCCCACGGCCTCTAAGCAGCATGACCACGCCCCAATAAGGCGTAAACTTGGGTGTATCGGCATGTGGAAAAATCATCCAAAACAATGACCGGCTGATTGCTCCGTGATAGTTTGTCCAACGGAAAAGCAATATTCAGGTCCAAACATGCCCGCAGTCAGGGCCGCCGGGCATTCGCAACGCCTAGAGCATTCGAACAAATCGATGTGACAGAATGGCGATCGGGATTGCGTGGTGGCGTTTATTATGATGAATCTCTAATATTACCTCGGGATTGAGAGCTTATGCACCGAACAGCCCAAAGTCGGTCGCGCGTCCTAGGCGTCACCTCAATTTGTACCGTTGGCCTTCTTGTCGCGGGGGGTGCTGTAGCCCAGTCGTCCTCTGAAGAACCCGTTGAGCCCGACCCCCCAGGAACTCGCTATGCAACAGGGCTTAACCTAATGCCGGTTGCCGAGATGCGGAGTCTCCCGGAACTACCGACATTTAGAGCCTTTTTGCCAGACACCGCTGACTTGTCATCGAAATTTCCACGTGCCGGAGATCAAGGCAGGCTCGGCTCCTGCTCCTCATGGGCCGTAGGATATGCTGCTCGAAGCTATTATACATCAACGGTTGAGGGAAAGGTACTTGATCCCGCCTCAATTGTAAGCCCAAGCTACCTCTTCAATCGTGCGCGACCACGCGGTTGTGACGGTGGATCAAGTTTATCAGACAATGTATACGCACTAAAGGACGGAGCGGTATCGCTCGCCCAACATCCCTACATCGACAAGTGCGAAACGATTTCGACCGAGGAGATCAGTGGCGCTACTGAGTTCAAGGTTCAGGGTCTATTTAGGTTAGACGCGACCAGAATCGATGATGTGAGAGGCAGGCTGGCGCAAGGGGAGCCCGTCATTCTCGCCCTGCAGTTGTGGCCTAGCTTCGACGATTACCGTGGGGGGGTTTATCACGTTGATAAGACCAGCAACAACGCGGAAGGCTATCACGCGGTTGTGGCTACCGGTTACGATGATCACAAGCAGGCGCTTCGTGTTATCAATTCATGGGGCCGAAAATGGGGTGAGCACGGGCTGATGTGGCTGTCTTACGACGCCTACGCCCAAATGGCAGAGGAAGCAGTGGTGTTGCGTGTGGCGGGTTTCAAACCTAACCCACCGGTCCAACCTCTAGACACCTCTGAGTTGTCACAGCTCATCGCCGACATCAATACGAGGACTTGCGCTAACGTAACATTCCGTCAAGACGGCAAAACGGTTGTCGTATCTGGGTTTGTAGGAAGCGACGATGATCGCCGGCGACTTGAAGAGTTGGCCTCAAAGAATCCGGATATCAAGGTCGTCTCGGTCGCAACCGCACCTTGGCCTCAATGCGAGCTCAAACAGATGCTGGCTAGGGCGACAGAAGAGCCCGAAAAGCCAATAATTTCTGTCGTAGATCAGGATCATCTCTCTCCGGGACGTTTGCTCAACGTGACCGTCCATACCCCGGGGCATTTTAGCTACGTCTACATATCGTACATTCAAGCTGATCAAACCGTTGTTCATTTGGTGCAACCAAACGGCCCAGCAGGCCAAACGGAGCCTAACCGCGAACTACACTTCGGTGACGGCCAGCAAGGCCGCCCGAAATTCACGATAGCACCCCCTCTCGGGCGAGAGTTGATGGTTGTGGTGACATCAAGGAGTCCATTGTTTGAAAACAGGCTTCCGACCAGTCAATCGGCCAGAGACTATCTGAGTCTGTTGCGGAAGGCTTTGATCTATCGGCCGCGAACCGATCTGCCTGAGCGAGTGATAGCGGCAGCACTCGTAGATTTCGAAACGAAGGCGACACCATGAGAACGCCCATTGCCGCAGCTTTGATGGCACTGTTTTATGCTGCCACTGCTTGCCCCGCTCAAACCCTGAGTTCTGAGGAGATACGTTGTCGGCTCGACCCAACTTGTCCTAAGCCTGGTTACAGAGCGTTACCCTTCGGCAAAAGGGGGGTACTAGTCGATCCCACCGTGGTTTCGGACAAGCCCAACGCGGTCAATCTCTACGTGACGTTCGCATACGATTCCGCCGATCTTCTGAACGATTCCATCATAACCCTGGATGCACTTGGGAAAGCTCTGACAGATCCCAGCCTCACATCGTCTCGCTTCCTTATAGCTGGCCACACCGACGCTCGCGGCACCGATGAATACAATCAAAAGCTCTCTGTGCGCCGCGCAGAGGCCGTAGCGAACTACCTCATCTCGAATTTTAGTATCAGCGCGTCTCGCCTGGACGTGAAGGGATACGGGAAAACAGAACTTTATGATCCGAACAGACCCGATGATCAGGTCAACAGACGGGTGCAAGTCGTGAATTTGAGTGCGGATGACACACACAAATAGCGCAGGGGATTGCGATGATAAGGGTTCCGGCATTCCAAGGCATCGCTCCGCGTTTGCTCGTTTGGTTGGTCGTAGCCCTGGTCGCCTCCAGTTTTGGGAGATCTGCGTTTGCGTCCGACGAGACGCGCGAGATCCAAAGAAAATTATGGGTACTTGGACTCTCTAGCGAAGAGCTTGACGGCAGAGATAGTCGCGCACTGCGAGATGATATAGCGCGCTTTATGTCAGACCACGGCAAGACTTTCACCACAGAGGAAGACGCCGTTGGCCTCCTTGACCAATCAATCAAAGAGAAAATCCACGAGGCTGTCGGCCCATACGACAATGCACAACCATTTGACCGGCCATCATTCTCTAACGATTTAATCTCTAACTTAGAAATATCTTACAATGACAATATCGTCTTGGCAGGAGACTGCAATAATATTGCACGATTTAGACTAGATTCCGGCATGCCACTTAAGAGCTTTATGCAGATATCCGGACAGCACTTTACATACAACAGTTTTAGTAAAAAGATCGCTTGTCTTGCGACATGGTCCGGCCAAAACAAAGGGGTCCATGTTGTAGATTCTACATCCGGGATTTCTAACGACTACGTTAGAATTCCCGGCATGTCGGATTTTACATTTGGCAAGATCGCGTCCGTGCCTGTCAATTCCGTCGTCTGGGTTCTTTCAGACGGCGGAGTGTGGTCCGTTGACCTCGCGACACGCGATGTTCGTGAGCTGGACCGAATTACCCAGAAAATAATGCCGGGAGAACTGTTCGTATCTGCTGACGGCTCAATAGTAGCGGTTTCATTCCTCGATCTAGAGAGACATCGCGACGAGATAAGGGTCTATGATGCATCTTCGGGGCGCCGTCTGACCGGGACTACAGAATATTTCAGTACGTTCAGCTTATCTCGCGACGGCCGATATTACTACGTTCTGACAAAAAAAGCGTCGGAGATCCATGATTCCAGATCTGGGAATATCGTTTTTACGAAGGAATTTGAAGATGGCGAAGCGCCGTACGAACAAGTCGCATTTAGCTCAGGTGATAAATCTCTTCATTTTGTTAATAATTCCGGTAGTGTCAGTTCGATTTTTCAATGGGATTTCGAGACTGGGGAAGTGCGGAATATTTCGCATTTTCCGTCCACGGGTACCGAGTTGCGGATCGACGAGGAGCGAGGTGAGATTTACACCGTCGGGAGCGACGGTGTGTTTAGGTACCGGCTGACAACTGGGGAGCCTCTAATACCTCGGACGGCGGTACGCCGACTGGCCCTGGATGCTGGGGCAGTCAGCCTCGATGGGAGTGTGGCAATAGGTATCGCTGGCAGGGCCGCCTACGTTCTCGATACCCAAACCGGGCAAATGCGGACCTTGCATTTCGAAGACTGTAACGTCAGCAAATCTGGGGAGCTCTCCGCTGCAGTTGAATTGGCAGATTTTATCGAAGACGAACACGTAGCCATGGCCTGTGATGATGGCTCTATAAGAGAACTTGATCTCACAAATGGTAAAGTTAGACTAATTGCAGATTTCCCTAAGGAGCAGGCCAAGGATATAAGGGTGTCTCCGGATGGTCGGTATATAGCGGCTAGGTATTCTGAATACAGTCCGAAAACAACGAATACGCTACTGGTGGCGGAAGCTACTACCGGAAGAATTGTCCTAAAGAAAACTTTCTCAGGCTGGCTGGCTGCATTTAACTTTGTCGACGGGGGGAGCAGCATTCTTTATGGTCTCGACCATTTTGCTATCGTTCAAAGCCTGGCTACCGGGAGGGCTGTATCTCGACAAGAGCTCAAGCTGGAAACGACGAGGTCTGGCAACAGAACGCGATGGTATTGGGGGGTAGTAAAATGGATAATTCCCGACACCCCCAGTGATGCGGCACTGCTCGGTGTCGGTGGTTCCGGCGGCCTGATTTACAAATACGAGAGCGGGAAGTTTACGCTGCTTTCGGGACAACTGGCTGCTGGCAAAAAGTCAGCTGATGAGACCGCGCAGGCATCTAGAGCCAGCCGCCTCGGTGGTAACCGCCTTGTGAGCCTAAAGGGTAACAAGCCAGTAACCGCGGTTGTTGGCGCGGACAATTACAGTTCCGAGCACGATGTCGCGGGGGCGAACGTGCTCGCACTGGCGCAACAGAGGCAAGGACGTTTTCTAGCGATAACTGATGTTGGTGACTTTCTGCTGTATGACGTTGGCAAGCCGGAACCAATCTTAAGAACCGTCCTCAGCGAAAATGGAAACTGGTTGACCCGCATTGAGGGCGGCTATTTTGGCGGAACGAGAGAGGCTGCGGAAAACCTCTTCCTCGCGCCTAGTTTGAACGAAACGGTCACAATCGACAGCTTTTTCAATACGCTTTACAGACCCGATCTAGTGGCCGCTGTTGCTTCAGGAGGCATTGGTGAACAGAAGGTAGGCGAAGGTCCCACGATAAGTACACTTCTAAAGGGTGGGCTGCCACCCACTGTCACGATTGTATCCCCGGCGGGTGACAGCGTGGCGGACAAGGAAACGATTGTTGCCAAGGCAACTGTAACAGCCTCGACCGGAGGCATCGGTCGTATAGAGTGGCGGGTGAACGGGATCGTACGTGTTGCTCGCACGTTGCCTCCCTCGGTAACTGGTGAGGGCGAATCGGTCGAAATAGAAGACAGCCTTCTACTTGAGCCGGGGAAGAACGTCCTGGAGTTAAGCGTTTTCAACTCATCCAACGGAATTGCCTCAAGTCCTGCCACTTCGAACATCAGTTGGGCGGCAACTGGTGCCTCAGTCTCACCACGGCTTTTTGTGCTAGCCGTCGGGATCAATGATTACTGGGACAGCAGGCTCACTCTTAAGTTCGCCGCGAATGATGCTGCTGATTTGATCCATTCCTTCGAGGTTGCCGGTGCCGATTTCTTCGACGGTGTGAAAACCTGGCTGGTCACCGATCAAAAGGCGACAAGGGGCGGAATCGATTTGGCGTTTGACGAGATCGCCAAACAAATACGCTCTACGGATGTGTTCGTTCTCTTTGTCGCTGGCCATGGCAAGACTGAGGACGGGCGCTATTATTTCATACCCTATGATTTCAAGTATTCTGACGCTGGCTCATTCTCGGAACAAGGCATCAACCAAGACGACTGGCAACATTGGCTGACCCGTGTCGCAACTCGGAAATCCCTTCTCATGTTTGACACTTGTGAGAGCGGTACGCTGACGCTAGAGCGCACTACCCGTGGCTTTGATCGTCTAGCTGCCCTTGACCGTCTCACACGAGCAACAGGACGGTCGGTGCTAGCCGCGTCTAGCGATGATGGTCCGGCGCTCGAGGGCTTCCAAGGTCACGGTGTTTTTGCCTACTCGGTGATGGAAGGGCTTGGTGCGGCAGACCCTAACAGAACCGGCTTGATACAAGTGACGGCATTGGCATCTTATGTTGGCGCCCGAGTGCCCGATTTGTCTTTTGGCAAATTCGGGATACGCCAGGTTCCCCAGATGAAGCTAATCGGTGAGGACTTCGCTGTCGGGAGGACGGTCAATACACTGGCTAATCCGTCCGAAGATTTCGTGCCGATTCAGCCAACGCATGTCGTCATCGCAGTTGCGGCTGTCACTGATGAACGCGGGAGCGTCGTGGGAGATTCCCTTCAACCTGGCACCTTGGTCAGGGTCGTACGCACCGAAGCGGCGAGGGTGGAGGTTGCTCGCGAGGGGAAGCGTATTGGCTTTGTTTCTCCGTCGGCTTTAGCTCCGATGCAGTGATTTTGAGGACGGAACCCTCTAGGCTTTACGCTATGCTTGATTTCCGGCAAACCGGACATGGTTGCCGGACACTTTTCGATGTCGCATAGAGCGTCCATTTCCAGACATCTCTTATCGCGCCTATTCTGGACGAGGAACGCCAAGACGGGACCTTGCCGCCAAAAAGGGTCGTCCGATGGGGCCGTTACCGATGAACCAGCATCCGACCTGGATCATTGATGGAAGTCGTCGGCCAGCCAAAGCCGAAGCGCCCGACGTAGTACCTCTCATAAAGGAATTCCAAGTCCTGTTCCCATTGCCTAATGGCTTCTTCGAGCCGCTCAACGCCGCTCCTCTTACCGTTCCGGGCAAATGCAGCCAAGGACTCGGCCATCTTACGGAGCCGCTGGGCACTCGCGGGGCTTCCCCATGCTCGCATGTACTCGGCATCGAAGACGCGCGGCAGTCTCCCTTCGAACACGCGTGCAAGGATCGACTGCCGTAGGACGGCGGGAAGGCTCGCGGTCTTCCCTACCCGGTACTCAAGATAGGAAAGCATGCCTTCGGATCGAAATGCCGGCACTGTCAAAGTTCCGGAATGCCCCCGCACCTCTGTGGACGGCCAGGCGAATTCGTCGTCCCTCTTTTTATCGAGCGCGTCCCACGCCGTCTCGACCGCATCTAATACCTTGCGCGCGCGCTCGTGCTCCGCCGTCCCGGAGGCGACGGATAGAACTTTCACGGCGTTCGACCAAAGAACTATCAGCCTTTCCGGAGGGAGGGTCGGAATCGTTTGCAGAAGTCTGTTCGCGTCGCGAGCATTCACTGCGGGGAGCTGCCTAACAGTATTGGGTCCCTTATCCGGACGCCTGTACTTCTTCGGGATTTCGTCGCCCTCGAAGGGCCTGTTGTCCTGAAGCCGGGCATGGCCTCGCGGCAGGATCGAGATCGCACGTCCTTCGCGTTGGATGTATCCCAGCGATTTATGCTGCTCGATGCAGAGAGCTAAACGGTCCTCGAAACTGTGTTCCGACACATGCCTCGCCGTCGTCCTTACTGGAAGAGCCAGCGCCTTGGACACCGCGGATCGAACCGCCGCATGATGCTTCGCGCCTGCGTCAACGGCAGCCAACACGACGCGCATTATTTGCCCTATCCCTGGTGACTGTGAAGTCCCTGCCTTCGCATGAGATCTCATGGTGAGAGGCTTGCGGACGATTCTAAAGGCGTAGGAGTCAGGCATCACCTCGACGTTGGTTAGCTTTCCGGCCTGGGTCATCCGTTCTATGAATGAGCCGATCTCCTCCAGGGTGACCGCCGCGTTCTGACCCTCCGCATTCTTTGCGATGATCCGGTCAGCAGGAATGGTGACCTTTCCCTGCCCTTCGTTGATGGCGGCGATGTAGTCCATGAGGGCGGTGGCGACGCGCACCCGTCTCCTCGCGGCCGGGCCAAGCGGGACGGCCAACTTGATCTTCGGCGCCTTCTGAATTCTCGCTGAATTTTTCGCGGCTCGAGCGCGTACTCGATCTGCTGCTGACTTCTTGTGTTTTGATTTCGCCATCCTGCCCCCAACAGCACCCCAGAATGCACACTTGACGAAGTGGATCAATAACCATGCTTCAAGGTCACGCCGCGACTGGGCCTGTGCAGGTGGCAATGCAGCAGGCGATATTGGGTGCTTTCGCAGCGATAGCCAACAAGCAGCGTGCCGTCGGGGATAAGAAACGGGACGATCAGCGCCCCCCCTAAAGGACCCGACATCCTTTTAATCGTCAGGCTTGTCAGACGCATCCCACTTAACACATAAACGATGAATTATTTTCTCACTAGCACGGTTTGGCGCCGCAAGCCTCGAGCGTCGGCTTTGACGTTGAAATTACCCTTCTGCGCGATAGTACAGCAGCAGTTCCGGATTTGGGGTGGAAATGTTTGAGTTGTTTGTCTTGGTCATGGTGTTTGCGATTGGGCATTCTATCTTGACCAAATTGGGACTGATTCGGGATAGCAATAAACACCTTGCTGCGACCAACAAAGCGACTGTTTTCCCGCCTCTCAGCACGGATGATTATCACGAGCGCGTTCGTGACTGGCGTGCGCAATGGGAACCGCTCGTTAACCGCGCGAGGTGGATACCTTCGGGCACGGCCGAGAGAATTCTGGAGAAGTTCCCTGCCCCGAGCAGGTCGAGCGGTTCTGCCATTGCCGGGCTTCTCAGCCAGGGGAATCCGACTCTTGAGGAGTTGAAGGCGGATTTCAAAGACAGCAATGACATGTTTCAGGTCGTGCAGAAAAAGCTCCTGAAACCGTTCTTCGATTCCGTCGAAAAGAACCCGCTGACGGAAGAGCAAGTCAGCGCCTGCATCTGCATGGATAGCAGCGTTCAAATCGTAGCGGCTGCCGGATCCGGGAAGACGTCGACGATGGTGGCGAAGGCAGGCTACGCCCTGCATCAGAAATTGTTTAAAGGAAGGCAGATTCTTATTCTCGCATTCAACTCTGATGCAGCACAGCAATTGAGAGATCGTGTGAAGGCACGCCTTGCAGACCAGAAAGGCGTCGATGAAATCAATGTAGATACATTTCACGGCTTCGGCCTGCATGTGATCGCATCAGCAAGCGGTGAGAAGCCCCGGCTGGCACCTTGGCTCGAAGGCTCGGGTCAAGATGTCGAGATGATAGCGAAGATCATCAAAGAACTCGCTGACAAGGATCCACAATTTAACAACGACTGGAATATTTTCCGTGTCATTTACGGCCGCCATATCGGTCGCCGAGGTGCTCCATCTGAGCCCGACGCCTACGAAAATGGTCGGCGTGGTCACCGAACTGCCAACGGGGATGTGGTTAAAAGTAAGGAAGAACGGCTGATAGCGGATTGGCTATTCTATCACAACGTGCCCTACGTCTACGAGCGGGACTATGAGCACGGAACCGCGACCGAAACTCATCGACAATATCAGCCGGACTTCTATTACCCCGACATCCAACTTTACCACGAGCATTTCGCTCTCGGGCCGGATGGAAACGCTCCAGACCACTTCGGTCCTAATTACGTCGAAGGAGTGAAATGGAAGAGATCGCTGCATGCGGAAAAGGGTACTGCGCTCTTCGAGACCACGTCGCACCAGATTTCGACAGGAGCTGCGCTATCAAACCTGGAAAGGGAGCTCAAAAAGCGCGGACAGACAATTCGTTTCGATCCAGATCGCAAAGGCGAAGGTCTCCAGCCGATCAGCAACAAGGAACTGGCTCGTACGGTTCGAGTGTTTCAGCAGCACGTTAAGAGCAATGGTCTGACGCCGACACAAATGAAGGAAGCGATCACCAGCCAGCTGAATGACGGTCATCCTGCCCGCATCCTTCTCTTCGTAAAGCTGTTCTACCGAATCTCCCATGAGTGGGAACGACTGCTGAGGGAAGGAGGCTGGATCGACTTCGAGGATATGCTAGTTCAGGCCGGAGAGCATATCGAGGCCCGCACATATCAGAGCCCCTACAAGATGGTGCTCGCTGACGAGTTCCAGGATTCCTCCCGTGCCCGAATTCGCCTTCTGAAGGCACTGTCCGACGCAAAGAATGGCGATGTACATCTGTGCGTCGTCGGAGATGACTGGCAAGGCATCAACAGATTCGCCGGTGCCGACATATCTGTGATGACTGAGTTTGAGAAAATCTTTCCCTATGCAACCCGGCTGACATTGGGGACGACATTTCGGTGTCCGCAATCGCTGTGCGACGTCTCCAGCGCGTTTATCCAGGCGAACCCTGTCCAAATAAGAAAGACAGTAAAAACAACGAGCACCTATTCAAATGCGTCCGTCCTGGCATTCGGCTTCAATGACATGACCAACGCTCGGGCGCACTTGGGCGAACAGTTCGAGCTGATGCGCCGATATATCAAGCAAGGAAGGCTCAAGCCCAGCCGCGGAGACCGAGTCACAATCCTTCTTCTTGGACGTTACCGAAGTGACGCACCGGGTCAGCTGAAGATGTGGCAACGCAAATTCGGCGATCTGCTCGATATTTCTTTCAAGACAATCCATTCATCGAAGGGATTGGAGGCTGACTACGTGATGCTGCTGAACGTCGTAGAAGGCTTACGTGGTTTTCCAAGCCAAATTGAAGACGATCCGATACTGCAGATCCCAATGCCGGCGCCGGACCCGTATCCGATGGCTGAGGAGCGACGTCTGTTCTACGTGGGACTGACCCGCGCAAAACGACAAGTTCGAATTTATACAAGCTTGCAGACCCCCTCTCGTTTCGTCACCGAACTCGTCACCAATGGTCGCTTGAAGATCGAAGCCTTTGACGGCGAGATGCTAGAGACCTGCCCGAAATGCAGGATCGGGACCCTCAAACTTCGCGTCGGGAAGTATGGTGGATTCGATGGCTGCAGTACCTTCCCACGTTGCGACTTCAAAAGGAATGTCGCCGATGCTGACAAGACGACTACACGTCATTGGTCTCAGGCTCTGACGCACGTTCGCCGGTGAAGGACCGTAAGTCCTTCTTCAAGGCCAAGCGTAGCTGAAATTCTCAGCGAGGTAACGTGAAAGCCCAGCCCACCGGATCATCGTGCTAATGCCGACATAATAGAACCGCTGCCGGCCGCCGCCGTCAGCTCCCTCCTGCTCAACCGAAGCAACAACCCGCTCCCGAAGATCGTCGAATATGGCCGGCTATCCACGCCACGTCCTTCGCCCAACCAGCATCTCGAAACTGATTTACGCACCTTGGGAACCCCTGTCATGGACAGTCTCGGTCTATAAGGGGGAGGATAAAGTCTTAGCCCACGCGAAATTCTCGGTAGCCAAGCCGGCTGGCCGTAGCTACAGAAGGCGATGAGACGACAGGATACTTGGTTGGATGAGCCAGACTGAAAGCTTTCTACCTGCCTCCGAACGGAACGCCCCTACCAGGGCCGAAATAGCAAGATTTCTCGAAGCCGAAGACTATGACTTGGTTTCGTCGTCGAGCCGCTTGGACGAGCGGCTGCTTGCGGCTTGCGACCCAATTCAAGCACGGCGACTGGAGAAGGCTTGGGCGACGCGGAATGAGGGCCTACGGCTAGAAAGGCTCTATTCTTTCCCGAAAACGCTAAAGCAAGCTCATCTGCTGTTCAGCCATGACCGCGAACGTATCGCACAATCGTTCGAATGGATTCTGGCATCGATACCGCCGCAAGCGAAAGCGATTGCAGATGTAGGATGCGCGACCGGAACCTTGTCTCGCCTTATCGCCCAATCCCATCCCTCAACAAGAGTGTGGGGGATCGACAAAGCGGCCAATCTCGTTACTGCGGCGAAGGCGGCGAGCAATCCCTCTAACGTTCAGTTCGAAGCGATCAATATGTCTCGCCTGTCAAGTGTCGGGAAATTTGACGTGGTCGTTTCAGCGTGCGGCATTGAACAGCCATACCTGCCGGAGCCAAGTTTTGAAGACCTCATGATGACCCAGGGAAAGGGGATAATGCCTGGGTATCGGCGGACGGTAGCATCAGGGTACGCCGGGATGCTATCCGGTCTGCGACAGGCGGCCCATGATGGTGCATACTTGATCGGAGTTTTTCGTATCTCTTCTCAAACACACTTCCTCACCTTCACGGACGTCGCGGCCGAAATCGGATGGCAGTTGGAGGGCGGTTTGTCAAAGAAACTTCGAGTCGGCAACGAAACCTTCCCAGGCGCCGTCTTCGTAGCACGCGCGCCGGGAGCCCCGGTGGACGCGTCAGTGGCAGCAAAGTTCTACTAGACTAATCCCTCCGCGGATCGGGCAGCCAGCTCGGCCAAAGTATGCACGCATCCGGCCTGGGATTACGGCGCGCAGCGCCTCGATTGGGCGCCATCGCGCCAGCCATAGTCCAATTTCGCCGACCACATCGGCCGCGAGGATGGCGGCAAGGGTGCGCTGACCGCGTTCTTTGGCCATTGGCAATGCGCTGACCTAGAGCGAATGAAGTCGTGCGGATTGTTTGGCCCCTCAGGTGTGGAGTCTATCGCGCCCCTTGGCTGCTATTGGGTTAGCTTCTGACCTTGGCCGCACCGTGTCGAACGTCCGCTATCGCATTTCGGACGCCATTGAATCCGGCCTCAGCGGCTCTTCCGTGCATCGATCATCGCTTGCCGTTTGATTGCCCACAATGTCAGCATGACGCGTCCGCCGGAGTCAGCCTTTGATCTGTTCTTCGGTGGGTACGATCGAGCGTAAGCTAGGAGGTTCCTTATGGACCCCGCGGAGGTAATTGTTGACGCAATCCGGCGCATACCTTCTGGGCCAGGCCTATTCAATCACTATGAAAGCTATGAATCCGCTCGCGAGGATGCGGATGCGCCGAAATTACGCCGGCACAATCTTGGCCTCTATCTTCGGAGCTTTATCGAGCGACCAAGTGCCGATTTGTGGATAGCCGAGGCGCCTTCGCGTTATGGCGCGCGCTGGTCAGGTGTGCCCTTCACCCATCAAGGTAAGCTGAAAGAAATGGGCGAGATGCTGGGCATGCGTGACGCGTTCGCAGTGCCGACACGCAATCCAGAAAGCAGCGCAAGCCGAACCTCAGCAGCGATCTGGAAAATTCTCCCAAAGCCGGTGCCCTTGCTATGGAACGTCGTCATGCTGCATCCCTTCAAAGTGAAGAGCGGTCAAATCAGAAATGCAGAAACGACCCGTGAGCATCACGACATTTGCCGTGATTCCCTGACGCTAGTCCTCGACACTTTCAAGCCAAGGCGCATTATCGCGATTGGCGATGTATCTGCAAAGGCGCTAGGCCGAATGGGCGTATCTGTGACGCGGGTGGCCCATCCAGGACGTAATCGCCACCATGAATTTTGGGCCGACATGAAGAAGTTGGGTATTGGATGTGGGCTAGTCGACGACGGAAATATCGGTTAGGGGCGACGGATCTGGTTATCGTCGCGATTCAACCAGAACTCATCAGCGATCCGCCGGCACGCTTGGGCT
Organism: Mesorhizobium sp. M2E.F.Ca.ET.219.01.1.1; assembly: GCF_004016445.2. Lineage (GTDB taxonomy): Bacteria > Pseudomonadota > Alphaproteobacteria > Rhizobiales > Rhizobiaceae > Mesorhizobium. Next base: position 512,966 of record NZ_SADT02000001.1, on the reverse strand, counting down.
ACGCGCATCGTGGCGAGCGCATCTCCGGCTACGTCCAGGCGAGTAGTGCCTCGACATCCTGTTTGGCACGGCAAGCGTCCTGCCAGCTAAGTGGACGGCGATGTGCCAGGGAATTGCGGACGAGCCGGATGCGGTGGGCGCGGTCAGCTTGGGTTTGATGCCGACCGCTTAGTGCATAGACAATGTCTCCCCACTCGAAGTCTTCCCGGCGAATAGGGTTTCCGGCGTGTTTGTCGGGAACTGTCGTAGGAAGCTCCGATGCATGTTTGTGAAGAAAGGCGCTGAGAGCCTCGGCAAGCCATGGGAACATCACCGAGACGTGGCCACGCCAAACCCGGTGAGTTAAGCGTGCAGGGGCGTTTTTGGCGAGCCAAGTTGCACAGACTTCTTCCTTTCCCCGCCAAGGCAGCTTTGCCGCGTCGATGTTAAGCTGTTGACGGACCCAGCCTGAGGGGTCGAATCGATCGCGATCGCTAAGGTCCAGCATCGCGCCCAACTGGGTGAGGTCGCCCCGTGACACCTCGATAGCGGCCGCGTCGCCGCACTCGGCTATTAGACCCGGCGCTTGTCGGCGCTCACGGGCGAAAACCGCCGCCTCAGGAGGGCCTACAAAGACACCGTCGTCGAGCAAATCGCAACCGCCCGGAACAATTGCGCTGTCGACTATCAATGCTAGTGCGGGACCGTCCTCCGCCTTTGCACGTTCTGATGCGAAGGTTCCCGCCAACATCAGCCACGGCGCGGCATCATAGCCTCGCAGATCCGCAATTAACAATTTGTAGCTGAGCTGCCGACAGGTGCAGAGTGCGCCAAGATTGGTTGCAATGGGCGCGATGTCGGCGACAGCCTCGAGCAAAGCATGTTGGGCGCTGCGGGTAGGACTGACGTCGATCGGCACCGTCTCGAGCATCGCTTGGCCTTCGGCGGCTCGGGCAAAGAGTCGCTTCACCGTGTTGGGCCGCCGTGCACGTGTGATCAGTGGCCGGCCACCAAGCGCCTGCATCAGCGCGTCGTCGAGCCTGGAGTCGACGAGCGCATCTAGGAAGCTTCCTTTCACGACAATAAGCGTGCAGCGACGGGGTTGAACGAGAGCATTGCATCGCCCCTATGCATCGGAACGATTTCGATAACGCCAAGCGCCCTAAGGAGGTGCAACCGCTGACAATCCGGCTCGTCGCCAAGAATCGTAGCCCATTCCTGCATCTCGTTTTCGCTTACTGGTTTGCCGCCTTGTTCGCGTAGCAAGTCTCGTGCGAAACTGGCTATATCCCCTGTAAGGCCGATGTCTTTAAGCGTAAGCTTCGCAGCACTTGCCCGGGCTGCTTCGATAAGCGCGTCAGAGCCCGCCTTTCGCACCGCTGCAGTCAGCGACATGGCCTCAAGGCACTCGAGCCAGCCTCCGCTCGCGTCGCGCAAAGCCGCCTGAACTTGCGCATCGTCCGCAAAGCCAAATTGCTCTCGTGTCATCCAATGCGCCAGAGTTTCCATCGATAATGGACCGACCAGCACGGTCAGCAGCTCTGGCACCTTTGGCATGGCCAGCACCTCAGCCGTCGGGACGCCGCAAAGGATCAGTCGCACCGGTCGCGCCGCTTCGCGGAATGTGCGATCCTTGCGCAGGGCATGGAGCTCTTCGGGGTTGGGCCACACACCTTCGACAACCACCAGGCCCGGCGCATCTGCGATCGCATCGCGTCGCAAGGTAGCCGCAACCTCCGCAATACGGGAGGAGAACGATGATTTGAGCTGCCTGGGTTTGGGCCATCCCACATTCGGCGCCGTCACCAGAACATCGATCGCCTCGCGCAAATGAGCAAGGCCCGAGCCCTCAGTCGCACCGAGCAAAACGATTTTAGGTCCTGCAGGGTCGGCCAGCAGTTTTTGCAAAGAAGCTTCTTGCCGCAACGTCAGTGGCGACCATCTCTTGGCGATCCGCCGATGGCTCGTTAAAGGGTCTGGCCGCCTGCGCGGAGCGCGGTCGATTAGCGCCTCAAGCCCGGTGCCGATCTCGTTTCGGCCGCCGAGCATCGCGGCAATGCGCTGCGAACGCAGCGCATAAAGGTCGCCTTTGCGCGCCAGTACTCCCATCTCTTCCATCTCGTCGAGGATTGCGGTGAAGCTCTCAAGCGAGTCGGTCTCGGCAAAGCCTGCGGACCACCATTCGCGCGCAAGCTTGGAAATCTCCGCGGCGGTGTAGCCGAGAGCAGTCGAGCGTCCACCCTGACTATCGTCCTGCATCCTGTCCCAGACAGCGTAGGTAATGAGTTCGTAGCGCTCATCCAGCTGAAGCGTCTGCTGGAAACGGTTGAGCACGCCTTGGCGAAAGGTCTGCTCGTTGAAACACGCATCGATGATGTCGCGTTTGATGACGATCGGCATCTTATCCGGCTCCCCCGAACGACCAAGCCTTTCATTCATAGCCGTAACAACGGACTTCCCGAAGCTCTGCATAAGGGAGGGATAGAAACCGATCAGAGATAGCATGTGATAAGCGTCGATCTTGTCTTCAAATGCAAATCCCAAAGCCGCCATCGGCTCAAGCGCCATCTGCCGTGCGGCTCGGCGGTCTGCACCTAAAAGCGGACCGACGTTCACTGGCACGCCTAGGTGCAATAACGGACTGTTAGGCGCCCTGTAGAAGCGCTGGACATTGTGGAGGCCAGCGAAAACGAACTTCACGCCTCGCTGAGTATCCGCCATCAGAGACTTCATTTGTTCAATAGTCGGGAAATTGGCGGCAATCTCACTTTCGAGGAAGGCGTCGGCCTCGTCGAGCATTATCAACAGATAGCGGCCCGGCTTTTGCTCCACCCACAACTTGAGTTGCTCGGGCACGGTGGCGGCCTTGGGAAGCATAAGTCCGCGGGCCGTGAGCTTGCTATGGATTTCCTCCCAAACAGTTTGGCTATCGCCGGCTTCCTTGATGAAACAATAGACGGCGATCTGGTCGGAATTATCTCGTTGACGAAGCTCGATCTGCTTGAGCAGTGCGGTCTTGCCGAGCTGCCGGCCGCCGTAAACGAAGGAGTCTCCACGCGGATCCAGCAAAGTCTTGAGTTCGCGCTCGCGCCCGAAGAAATTCTCGATTGCCGTCTCGGAACCTTTGTCAGCATAAGGTTGGGCACCGCCCATAGGGATGGCAAGGTCGAAAAACTGACGCGTGCGCGCATCTGGGGTCATAGCCAGCATCGCGATCGTCACCGCATCCGCCACCGCAATTGAGAGCGTACCGCGCCGCGTCTTGCGCTGGAGTTCACGGCGCTGCCGACTGTTCAGAGCCTCCGTAATGAACAGGAGAGCCGGATTTGGCAAACGCTCAAGTGAGCCGATACATGCATCAACGTCGTCAGGCCCAGCCACCACCAGCGCGTATTGTGCCTTAACCGTATTGCTTGGTACGCGCTCGCTCCCGAATATTGGTACTGGGCAGTCGTCGCGCGAGCGGAGTGCCACAGTTGATATCGAAAGCTTGTACCAATTAGTATCGCGCTCGCATTCCTTGACCTGAACGTCAGTCCAACCAATTGCGGCCATTACCTTCCCTGCAGACTCCCGCACCTTCTGTGTAGGATCAATCTTGCGAGCTTGCTGTTGGAAAGCACGGCGCAATGCAACCCAGGACTCAAGCAAGGTTTCAGCGCGATCTCGATCGAGGCTTGTGAGCAACCGAAAATCGAACTCGCCAATTGCAACGCCGTCGCGCGCTGCGCGCGGCAAATTGCCAAAGGGAAACCCGGGTTTTTCGCCAAGCCTTCCCAAGAGCTCGGTGAACTTGCTTAGCAAGACAAGTGGTGCCGTGTCTGCGGGGCCAGCAAGCCCGTGTTTCTCGATCTGATCGACTTCCTCGGACAAAGTGCCAAGATCGCCCCGCGCCAACTGGGCGCGACAATCGTCCAACGTCGTGTTGTGCAGCGTCTCGAGGGCCGTGATGCGCGTTTCAAGGTTCGCGCGCTGCGGATAGCGTACTTTCTCGATCAATCGTTCCAGACGATCGAGCTCTTCGTTTGCCAATGGAAAATCGGCAATTGAGCCACGTTCGCCCACGTCTCGCGGCAATTCGGCGATATTCAGACGCTCGAAGCTTGTCAGCGAACGTTCTAGCTCATCTAACTCACCGCTTCCCGCTGTCGTCGCTATCTGCAGATCATCGAGCAGCCGCCTCAATGCCCGCTTACGAGCCAACAAATCTGCCCGCGCTTGTGCGATCGTCCGAGTCAGTGCCTCAGTGGCACCATCTGATTGCTGCCCTCCTAGATAGTCTACTAGTCGCCCCGCAGAACTTGCGGCTCCAAGAGCGAGCGCTTGGGCAAAAGCGCTCTCAGGCGACAAGATTGCCCCACGGATGGCATCAGCGGCCGCTGCCGCCAAGTCTTCAACATCGTCCGCTTCGATGCGCAGTCCTATACGGGCATTCAGCGGAAACCGCGGGAGGAGTGCGATCTCCCAGTCGAGGGCTTCGTCTGCATTTGGAACAGCTGCGACCGTGCCACGAAGTTGCGTTTCGACGCTTTCCGTAACCGTATTGAACACCTTGGCAGCCCCCTCCAGACCGGCGTCCGCATCTGTCAACGCTCGGATGCGGCCACGCGCTTCGACCAGCGCGGTCAGCAGAGTGTCGCGATAACTATGAAATCGGTCTTCACGCGGTCCTAGCTCTTCCTCCGCATCTGCCCACCTACGTAACAGTTCGGTTGCATTGGCTATGTGACCGTTGAGGTGCTTGCGCGCCATGCCCTCGATCGCATCTTTGCGAACACCCCTGGAAACGTTGGCGTGTGCGTCATCGATCGCCTTGTCGCTTTCCTCATCGAGCTGGCTGACCAAGGCGCGAACTGCGGCGATCGCTTCTGGCTTGCCGGTGAGCGCAAAATCAAGTGCACGACCAAGCGGTCCGTGCGGCGTAAGCAATTCCTGCCACACCAATGTCGCAGGCTGATAGTTCATCTTCCGTGCCGGCGCGTTCTCCCCCCATTTGGCAAGGGCCGCGCGGAGTTCACTTGCCCGCCGTCGAGTTGCCTCTCGATCGGACGTGGCAGCAATTTCGGCAATTGCGCCAAGCCGCAGCGCGGCCACACGCTCAATGACATTCCTCAGCGGTTTTAAGGCCGCTGCGATCTCCCCTTCGATCGCAGCGAGCACGGCAAGTCCGGTTGTCGATTGCACCAAGGCAGGGCGAATTGCGCCGGCGAACAGAAGCAAATCAGTCTCAAGCTGGATCGTTCTTGTCGCATGCGTTGCTTCTAGCAATGGCTCCTTGAGATCCTCGTAAGCTGCCCACCCGCGACCATAGGCAGCCTGAACCGCGCCGCCGCGGAGCAATCCCTCCAGGACCCCTGGTGCGATGCTTTCGACTGAGTCGGCGCCGGCCTTATGCCGGCCGTTGGCGAGATGCAACGCGAGCCCGTAGCGACCAGCACTAAGCGCCGATGCAATCCAGCCATCCCAAGTCGGAAACAACGTCATCGGCGCATCCGGCGGATCCGGCTCATCTGAGTCAGCTGGAAATGCCACTGCCGACACCTGAGACGGTTTTGCTGATCCCGATTCAGCCCTTGGGGAAGGCTCGACGATCAAAGGTTCCAGTCTTCTTTGCGCTGCCACGGCATCGAAGACACCTTCCTGGCGCACATCGTCAGAAACACCGGTATTGGAAGGGTGAGTGCGTGGCGCTATCTCAGTTGCGCCGCCATTGGACGACGACACCTGAGGGGGTACGGCGTGGAAGGACCCACTCAGGCCTATTGCCTGTGGCAAGAAGCTGATTGTCGCGCTCTTCGCTACAGATTGAACGTCTGCCTGCTGCACCTTGCACTGCTCGATCTCGTTTGCGAGATGAGCAATGGCGCTGTCACGCGCCACCTCCGCCCGATCTAATGCTTCGTTCGCCAAAGCTCGCTCTGCCTTGCTGGCATCGATCGCAAAGCGCGCATGGTCGCGTGCCTTGGTGAATTCCAAGTTCGCGTCATCAAGATTGAGGAGGGATGCTTCGATCCGCTCAACCGCTTCGAGAGTCAGCAACTCAAATGATGGGGCATCCAAGTGGACGGGCAAGTTAGCGTCGAGGGCCTCGAACTTCTTCATCAGCGCTTCGCGCTGTTGCGCGAGCTCTGCATTTGTCCGCTCAGCATGGATCGCCGCAGTCGCGTGCAATTCAATCGCGTCGGCAAGCGCTGCCGCCCGTTCCAATAGCGTCGGATCTGGCCATTCCCGCAGCGCCGTGATCGCTCCGATCAAGCGCTCGAGAGTGGCATTCGCATCTCCGACCGAGGATGACATTGCAGTTTCGACCCGTGTATCCTGGCGTTGAGCGCTTTCACGGACTTGTTCGGCGCCCAGCGCCTCATCCGGAGGTTCCGAGCCAAACTTTAGCCAAGGATAGTTCGCCGCAAGCGCACGCAGTAATAACGCATCGCGCCCGCCTTTTTCTATGACGTGGTTCACCATGCTTTGGATGAGGCCAGCTCGGTCGTTACCTTGAGGGTGCGGGACTGGTGCGCGCTTGATCAGCCATTCATAGAGTCTCGCCCCTAAGCCGCGCTCGTCATGCTTGCTTGATGTCTTCTGAATCGCGGCGTCGACTAACGGACCGTCGCCGAGTCGATAGCGCTCGGCCAGCCAACCATAAAATTGCCGCTCGTCGAGGCATGAGATGCCCGTGACGCGCATTGCTTTGAGCAAAAGGCGCCGGTCACGATTGGGAAGAGGGTGGAACTCTTTGACAAATGTCCAGTCAAATTCGGTCTGCATCGCCCTTTGTGCGCAACTATGATCGAATTTTCTAGACCGATGCTGACGAAAACGTGGAAATTTTATATGCCAAGCCTCGCGCGTTGGGTGTCCAGCCGCTGATAGCTTGCAAACCCAATCAGTGCGGCGGCGCGAGTCTTGTTGCCGTTGGCCGCTTGTAATGCGCGCTTAATATAATGTTCTGAAACCCGATCAAGTATTGCGTCAAGGTTGCAACCGAAGCCGAGAGGTTGGTCGAGAATGCCGTTTACTTCATTTGGCGTTTCTGGAAACAATGCACCTTCAATATCGGTTGCGTCTAATACTTCCGAATCAGACCAGACCAGCGCTCTGCGCAGCGTATTTTGCAATTCCCGGACATTTCCCCGCCAGGTCTGGGCGAGCAGAACTTGGCGAGCATCGGCATCGAGCGACTTCGGCGTGTAGAGTGGATCCTCCTTCATCTCTTCATTGATTCGCTTGAGCGCGCTGTCGATCAGCGGTTCGAGATCCGCGCCGCGTTCGCGTAGCGCCGGCAGCTTAATGAGAAGAACGGCGAGCCGGTAGAACAGATCCTCGCGGAAGCGACCCTCTCGTGTCTCGACGAACAGGTCACGGTTGGTGGCGGCGATCAACCGCACATCGACCTTTCGTACCTTATTTTCGCCTATTCGCGTAACCTCTCCCTCCTGTAAAACGCGGAGCAGCGTCACCTGCGCCGGCAGCGGCAGTTCGCCAATCTCGTCTAGAAACAATGTGCCGCCATTGGCCGCTTCAAAGCAGCCGACCTGATCTGCATGGGCTCCGGTGAATGCACCTTTGATATGCCCGAACAACCGCGATTCCAGTAGATTAGGAGGAATCGCGCCGCAATTGACCACCACCATGTCCTTGGCCGCGCGCGGACTCGCACGATGAACCGCCTGAGCGAGCAATTCCTTGCCGGTGCCGGACTCGCCTTCGATCAGAAGTGGCACGTTGCGCGGTGCAGCCTTCTTGGCAAGGCTGATTACGCGCCGCATCCTCTCGCTTTGATAGGTGATTTCGCCAAAGCTGCTCGCCGCCATCGGCCGCTCGGCCGTTGCTTCGGTCAGCCGGCGGTCAGGATCGCGCAGCAGGTCTGGGAGAACCTGCGCTGGCAGATTGAATGGCTTTTCGACGGTGTTGAGCCTGCCAGCTGAGGACTCGATCAGTTCTGCCGGAAAGCGCGAGGTTGCCAGCAACAGCCAGACCGAAGCCATTACTGGAGTGCCCGGGCTCAAATGGAAGGTTAGCTTGGGTGGCCTCGGGGCTGCCTTGACGGCTTCGGCTATAGTAGCCGAGGCATGGCGATAGATCTCGGCGAAGGCATTGGGCTGACTGAGAGGTACCGGACGGTGGTGGATCCGCACATTGGGAGCCTTGATTCCGAGCCAGGCGAGATAGGGCACAACTTCTGCTTCGTCCCAGTTAGTCAGGAGCCAGGCTTCGTGGAAGGGTCGGCGCAGCAGCGCACCCAGGATGGGTCCCTCCCAATCCCTTTTTTCCGCATCGAGGTCGGCTCGGCCTACCCAGGCAAGCAGGATGTTCATTACATCACAATAATACATTGTATGAAAACATAATAGAATTTATTTTCTATCCCACGACGAAATCGTCAAAAAAGGCGGTTTTCCGCCACTCTGAGGATTGGCACGGTCTTTGCAATCTCCCTGGCAGGACAACAGGGAGGAATCGGATGAGGCGCTCAACACAGTTGGTGATGGTTTACGCAGAGCTCCGCCGTGCGCTCGGCCACGAGGTGGGCGCAAGTGTGGTACTTGAGATCGCGCAGCGGCTCACCAATCTGGCTAATTACCGCAAGGTAATAGACCTGCGCGGCGCCGCCGAAGTTATCGCACCGGGTTGCGTGCCACTTGACCGCGCCTTCGAAGATGGCGGCTGGGCGCTGCTCCATGAGGTCTACGCTAGCGGCCTCTTGGGCGATGACGATTCCGGAGACTATTCCTGTCCCCCTGGCCGACGGGCGGCGCAGATGATGGAGAATTGGGCATGAAGAGTTTTCGCCACAGCGGCGTCGTCGCGGCGCGCGAGCACCTTCTGTCGGGTGAGCCGATGACCCGCCTCGAGGCGATTATCCTATTCGGCGTGCCAGACTTGACCAAGCTCATCAGCGACCTGCGCCACGAGGGGTTCATCATCCACACTCGCCAGGTCTCGTACGTCGCTGCCGTCAGTCGTGTCAACCGTCACGCTGTGCTCCACCCGCCGGCCAACCTGCCGGTCAAGGAAATCACGCTTACCGACTATTGGGTCAGCAGATGAGGCGCCGGTTCACCCGCCGACAGCGCCGGGTAGCCGCCATGATAGCTGCCGGGCGCTGTCGCCTCTGCGGTGGTCCGCTGCCGCCCTCCTTCCATGTCGATCATCGGCAGCCCTTTATCAGGCATGGCCCCACCATCCTCGCCAACGCGGACGCCGTCTGCGGCACGTGCAATCTTTCGAAAGGTTCAAATACCATGCTTAAGCTCCGCCCCTGGCAGCGCGAAGCCCATGACCAGGCGATCACCTGGCTCACCGAAACGCGCGCTGACCGTCACTTCCTGATCAACGCTGCTCCAGGTGCCGGCAAGACGCTCGCAACCTGCGCGATCGCCGCTACGCTGTTCGAAAGGGACGAGATCGACCGCGTCGTCGTGATAGCGCCGCGCACCGAGGTAGTTAGTCAGTGGGCGGCCGACTTCGCCCGCGTCACCGGTCGTCATATGAACAAGGCGACTGGAGCCGACCGCGAGCTTCACGCTCTGGGACTCGATGTGTGCGCAACTTGGAGCGCCGTCGCGGGCCTTCAGGACGCCTTTCAGGCGATCTGCCGTGACAAACGCGTCCTCGTAGTATGCGACGAACATCACCATGCCGCGGTCAGAGCGGCATGGGGCGATGGCGCGGACAATGCCTTCACTGACGCTCGATATGTAATCGTCCTCACCGGGACGCCGATCCGTTCGGACGGCGCTCAGTCCGTGTGGCTCGCTTATGACGATTGCGGAGCGATCGACCACCCAGCCGAGGGCACCTACACGCTCACCTATGGCGAGGCGGTGGACCTTGGGTATTGCCGGCCGGTGACCTTCCATCGTCATGAAGGCCGTTTCACTGTCGATCTCGAAGATGGTGAGGCAGTGCGGGTGTCAAGCCGTGAAAAGGCCGCGATCACCGGCAAGCTTGCCCGCATTCCCGCGCTCCAGCGCGCGCTCAACTTCTATCGCCTTGCCTGTGTGCCGCAGTATGAGCCTGGCGGGCGGGTGCCGTTGGCAACTGGCTATCAGGCATCGATGGTCGAATGGGCTAGCGCAAAGCTGAGCGACCTGCGCCAGCGCATGCCGCTCGCTGGGGGGCTGGTAATCGCACCGTCGATCGAGATGGCGGAGTATTTCGTCGAGCTAATAGAGGGACTGGAGGGCGAGCGCCCGATGATCGTCCACAGCCAGATGCCTGGCGCGGAGAACCGCATCGCGGCGTTCCGCAATACCGAGCGGCGGTGGATTGTCTCGGTCGCGATGATCTCGGAGGGAGTCGACATTCGGCGACTTCGCGTTCTCGTCTATCTGCCCCACGCTTTGACCGAACTCGCCTTCCGCCAGGCGATCGGGCGGGTAGTACGCACCGACGGTCCTAGTGACGATACCCGCGCCTATGTCGTCATGCCGAGTTTCGAGAGGCTTGAAGCATATGCCCGCCGCGTCGAGGAAGAGATGTCGGCTGACGCCCGGCGCGATACGCCGGTGCGCACCAAGCGCTGCATTGTTTGTTCAGAGGAAAATTCGCTGGGTGCGAGCGAATGCTCAGCCTGCGGTCATGAGTTTCCGCCTCGTGTCGGCAGGTTCAATGCCTGCCCGGATTGCGGCGCCCTAAACCTCGCTGGTGCGCAGGTATGCCAGCATTGTGGTACGGGCCTTGGCCATGCCTTCACCCTCACCCTGGATGAGGCACTGCGCACGGGCGCAATCGTGCGCGGCATGGAAATCGACGAGGACGCTGTCCGAGCAGGCGAGCGCATCGCACCCAGGGTCCGCGAGATGGTGCTCAATAGCGGTGATACCGCTCTTGTACGCGTGACCCAACTCCTTCCGGAGGAAAGCTGGCACCGCTTGCGCGCGATCTTCGAGGACACCGCCTAGTGGCGTTGGACGAATAATCTTAATCCACTTAAGAAGCGGAACGCGCCCTAACGCTTCGACCACTAGTGGCCGTCAACTCGAGTGAGCGCTTCCTGAACATGGAGGGACTGAAAACGAGCTACCGTTATTCATCTGACCTTTTTTTCGCCGATCCATCCTGTAAAGGCGTGGTATGAGCACTTTCGAAGACATTAAGCCGGGAGCCCGGATCCGGGGCCTCGATGCATCTGGGCCGGCGGAAATCGTATCGGTTTCGCGCTTCGGAGCTGACGCCCTTAATCTGGTTTTCAGGGCGAACGGCAAGATTGCGGAGCGTCTTGTCTACCGTGGCGAGGAGAGCAGTTTCGAGTTCGTCGAATCGGGTCGGCGCTACGCCTTCGACGCGGACGGCGGCCTCTTACGCCTGGCTTCGGAAGCCTATCGCATCCGGCTTGCCCATCTGTTCGATCCGTACCTGGCCGTAAGCGCTTCGCAGATCGAGGCCCTTCCGCACCAGATCACGGCCGTCTATGGCGAGATGTTGTCCCGCCAGCCGCTCCGTTTCCTGCTCGCCGACGATCCCGGCGCGGGCAAGACGATCATGGCAGGGCTGCTCATCAAGGAGCTTCTGATTCGCGGCGACCTGGAGCGCTGTCTGATCGTCGCGCCCGGCGGCCTCGTCGAACAATGGCAGGAGGAAATGGCTGAGAAGTTCGGCCTGCACTTCGATCTACTGACCCGCGACCAGATCGAAGCATCCGTCACAGGCAATCCCTTCGTCGAGAAGAACCGGCTGATCATGCGCTTGGACATGGCGGCGCGCTCGGACGAGTTGAAGGCGAAGCTGGAAGCGGCCGGCGATTGGGATCTGATCATCTGTGACGAGGCGCACCGCATGGCTGCTTCGTATTTTGGCGGTGAGGTCAAGGAGACCCGCCGGCACAAGCTCGGCAAATTGCTCGGCACGCGGACGCGAAACTTCCTGCTGATATCGGCCACGCCGCACAATGGCAAGGAGGCCGATTTCCAGCTTTTCATGGGACTGCTCGACGCCGACCGGTTCGAGGGTCGCTTCCGCGAGGGTGTTCACAAGGCCGACGTGTCCGACATGATGCGCAGGCTCACTAAGGAGGAGCTCTACCGGTTTGACGGCACCAAATTGTTTCCCGAGCGCCGGGCCTACACCGCAAGCTATCAGCTATCTCCAGCCGAAGCCGATCTCTACCAGGCAGCGACGACCTACGTGCGCGAGGAGATGAACCGCGCCGATCGTACTGGCGATGACAAACGTCGCTCGAGTGTCGGCTTTGCTTTACAGATATTGCAGCGCCGCCTCGCCTCTTCGCCTGCGGCGATCCACCGCTCGCTGGAACGAAGACGCAAGCGCCTCGAAGACCGGCTACGTGAAGAGAGGCTGATGCGGCACACGGGCTGGGCGCCTTTGAGCAGCGCGCCCGTGCTGCCCAGCTACGACCCCGACGACCTTGACGACGTTCCAGGTGACGAAGCTGAAGCCGCCGAAGAGCAGATCGTCGATCAGGCGACCGCCGCCGCAACGCTTGCCGAGCTCGAAGCCGAGATCATGATACTGAAAGACCTGGAGGAGCGCGCGCTGCGGCTCAAGCTCTCAGGGCAGGACGCAAAATGGCGAGAACTCGAATCGGTCCTCGACGAGCCGCTGATGATGGACGCTGCTACCGGCCTCAGGCGTAAGGTGCTGATCTTCACCGAGCCGAGGGACACACTCGAATACCTGCAGCAGAAGATCGCTGCCCGCGTCGGTGATCCGGCCGCGGTGGTCGTGATCCATGGCGGCATCGCGCGTGAGGCAAGGCGCGCTGCGATCGCCGCGTTCAACTCCGACCCGCTCGTTCGTGTGATGATTGCGAACGACGCGGCCGGTGAAGGCGTCAACCTACAGCGTGGCGCGCATCTAATGGTCAACTACGACCTGCCCTGGAACCCGAACCGTCTCGAACAACGCTTCGGCCGCATCCACCGCATAGGGCAGACCGAAGTTTGCCACCTCTGGAACCTATGTGCGACGAACACTCGGGAGGGCGAGGTTTATCGCCGCCTCCTCGAAAAGCTCGAAGAGGCCCGCGCCGCGCTCGGCGGCAAGGTCTACGACGTGCTCGGCGAGCTGTTCGAGGGCCACGCCCTGCGTGATCTTCTGGTCGACGCGATCCGCTACGGCGACCGACCGGAGACGAAGGCCGAGCTTTTCCGCAAGGTCGACGGTGCAGTCGATGTCGACATCATCGAGAGGCTGGTGGCCGAACGGAAACTCACGTCCGAGGGCATGAGTCCAAACTCGGTCGCCGAGATACGCGAACAGATGGAGCGGGCGGCCGCCCGCCGTCTGCAACCGCATTTCATTGGCGCGTTTTTTCGCGAAGCCTTCACGATGCTCGGCGGACGTATCGCCGAGCGCGAACATGGCCGCTTCGAAATCCTGCGCGTTCCCTCGATCCTCAAGGAGCGCGACCGGCTGATCGGCCGGTCCGATCCCGTGCTTGATCGATACGCGCGCGTCACCTTCGAGAAATCCCTGATCGTTGGTCAGCCGCAGGCCGAACTCGTGGCGCCCGGCCACCCGCTTCTGGAAGCTCTGGTCGACGTGATCCTTGAACGGTTCCAGCCTCTTCTGTCGCAAGGCGGCGTGCTGGTGGACGAGGCAGACAAGCGCGAACAGCCGCGCCTTCTTGTTTATCTCGAACACGCCGTCCGTGATGGACGAACCGGGCGCTCCGGCGAACCCCGCGCGATTTCACAGCGGCTTCAATTCCTGTTCCTGAAGGAAGACGGCACTGCGACCGATGGCGGCCCGGCGCCCTATCTCGATTGCCGACCGATCACGGTCGAGGAACGAGCGACCGTCGCCGACGTGATCTCGGCCCACTGGCTGTCGGGTGACGTCGAGGCGGAGGCGCTAGGCTGTGCCGTGCGGATGCTGGTGCCGCAGCATTTGAATGAAGTGCGGACGCGCCGGATCGCGGAGATCGACAAAGTCGAGCGCGAGGTGCGGGCAAGGCTCAATCGCGAGATCAATTACTGGGATGCGCGCGCCGCACGGCTTCGGGAAGAGGAGCGCGCGGGCAAGGAACAGCGCATCAACGCCCAGAACGCGGAAGCGACGGCAGCGCGCTTGGTCGAACGATTGTATCGTCGGCAATCGGAGCTCGAACGCGAGCGCCAGATCTCGGCGCTGCCGCCCGTCCTGAAGGGAGCCGCGCTGGTGATCCCGGGGGGCCTTTTGAAGGCGAGAACAAGTGCAACTCCCACAATTGAGGCGAAGCCCGACGGTTTTGCGGAAGACCCAGTCGCCCGAGCGGTGATCGAAAAGCTCGCGATGGAAGCGGTGATGGCCGCTGAGCGAATGCTCGGTAACGAACCACGGGACGTATCCGCAGAGAAGAAAGGCTACGACATCGAAAGTCGCGACCCACGAGCAGCCCGCCTCCGCTTCATTGAGGTGAAGGGGCGACATGCGGAAGGCCGTGACGTGATCTTGACCAAGAACGAGATCCTGTCGTCGCTCAATGCTCCCGAGGCATTCATTCTGGCGATCGTGCAGGTAGAGGATGGCTTTGCGCTTGACCCCATCTACGTGCGGCAATTTTTCAAGCGAGAAATGGGCTTTGCAGAAACGGCCGTTGTATTCGACATCGCGGATCTTGTCAGCCTTGGGTCGGGACCTGGCTAGGCAGAATTCTTCGGAAGCCATTGGACTTTGCGTGCGAGGCCCTCTAAGCCTCCGTGCAGATTACGGGGAGAGTAAATGAAGGGTTTGATCATCGACGAACCTTGGATCGGCCTGATCCTCAAGGGTGAGAAGATCTGGGAGATGCGAAAAACGGCTTGCCATCACCGTGGACCGGTTGCCCTCATCAGGAAAGGTAGCGGGGCGGTGGTCGGAACGGCCAAAGTAATAGAATCGTTGCCTGCCATCGAAACGCGAGAGGCCTACTCCGCGGCGGAGCGCCACCACCGTATTCCCTTTGCTCGACAAGGGACCGCGTTCGATGACGGTTGGCGGACGCCGTGGGTACTGAGCAATGCACAGGCGTTGCCGAAGCCAGTTCCCTACAAGCACCCTTACGGCGCGGTGATCTGGGTTAATCTCGATAACGATGTGATTGCGGCGATCCAGTCCCGCGAAACGGCTGATGGGCCGGCGACCGGCACTGGGTCCGTGGCTGCGATCCAACATCCCCTGGCCGCGAGTTCACCGAGCCCTCAAGTGCATTCTCACCTGGATCGCGAGCAGCGCGGCGCCGTGCGAGTGGTTCGAGTGACCGGCGGCAATCTCCGCAACAACCATATCTACCTCCCGCTCGATTTTTTTCCGAAAGATGCGATCGGCGGCAGCAACCAATCCGAACTCGCAGCGAGGACAATCGCAGTAAGGTTCGTTCCCGGCCAGACGGTCGAGACCGACATTGATGGAACTAAGCGCATCCTGCGAGCGCGTTCTCCGGTAGCGGATTTCTTTGCCCGCTCCGGGATGAAAGACGGCGATGCGGTCCGGATCGCCGGGGTCTCGCCATACAGATATGAAATCACAAAGGTCGAAGATGCCTGAAGGCACCGTGACGATGCCCCGCAAAAAGCTTATCGAAGTCTCAATCCCGCTGGAGGCCATCAACAAGGCGTCGGCGCGGGAGAAGTCGATCCGGCACGGCCATCCCTCGACGCTGCATCTGTGGTGGGCAAGACGGCCGCTGGCGGCGTGCCGGGCGGTGGTGTTCGCGCAACTCGTCGACGATCCGTCGAGCTGGCCTGAGCGGTTTCCAACCGAAGAAACGCAGGAGGCCGAGCGAAGACGGCTGCACAAGGTCATTGAGGACATGGTGCCGTGGGAGGCGTCCAACGACGAGACGATCTTGAATGCGGCGCGTTTCGAGATCGCACGTTCGGTCGCATGGGGCCTTGGCGAAGAACCTCCGGCCAAGGGCGACGGCAAGGCGATCCTCGACTATCTCCAGACAAAGGCGCCGCCCGTTTACGATCCATTTTCCGGCGGGGGCTCGATTCCGCTCGAAGCACAGCGGCTGGGGCTGCGCGCCTATGGTTCCGACCTCAATCCGGTCGCGGTGCTGATCGGCAAGGCGCTAGTCGAGATTCCACCGAAGTTCGCCGGCCTGCCGCCGGTGAACCCGAAGTCACAGGCCGAACTGAAACGCGGCGGCCGCTGGAACAGCAAAGGTGCTGAGGGACTCGCTGAGGACGTGCGCTATTACGGCCAGTGGATGCGCGACGAGGCCGAAAGACGGATCGGCCATCTTTATCCGAATGCCACGCTGGAGGATGGATCGGATGCCACGGTAATCGCTTGGTTGTGGGCGCGAACGGTGCGTTCGCCTGATCCGGCGGCAAAGGGCGCGAAGGTGCCGCTCGTCACTTCCTTCATGCTGTCCACCAAGGACGGCAAGAAGACCTGGGTCGAACCGGTCATCGACGCCTCGGCCGCCGACGGGTGGCGGTTTCATGTGAAGTCGGGGAAGCTGACCAAGGCGGATGAAGACGAGAAGAAGAAAGGCACGAAGACCGGCCGCGGAACGAATTTCGCATGCGTGCTAACCGGTTCCTCTATTTCGCCTGACTACACCCGCGAAGAGGGCTTGGCTGGACGGCTCGGCAAGCGGCTCATGGCGATAGTGGCCGAAGGCGACCGTTCTCGCGTCTATCTTTCCCCCAGCCACGAGCATGAAGCGATCGCGGCTGAAGCGCGGCCCGGCGACACCTCGGCGATCGAAGTTGAGATGCCCGAAAATCCGCGATGGTTTTCGCCCCCTGGTTATGGGATGACACGCTACGTAGACCTCTTCACCTCCCGCCAACTCGTGGCGTTGACGACTTTCTCCGACCTGGCTTACGAGGCGCGTGAAAAGGCTTTAGCGGATGCTCGCGCAGCCGGGGTTGGCCAGCGCCCGTCATCGAGCGATGTTCCGAGGGACGGCGCGCCGCTCCATTCCGGCGGTATGGGCGCGGGAGCCTATGCCGATGCGATAGCGACGTATTTGGGGCTGATCGTTGGCCGATGCACTGATGCGTGGAGTTCGATCACTTCATGGGCCTCGACTGGAGAGTTCATTCGGAACACCTTTGCTCGCCAAGCTTTGCCAATGGTGTGGGACTTTTCGGAATGCAATCCGTTCAGCGCATCTACGGGTAATTTCAACAATGGTATTGAATGGACTTGCTTGGCTCTTACACGAGCAAGTGCGGCAAGCCCCGGGGAAATCCACCAAATAACCGCACAGAATAACAATTATCCTGTGAGTCCCGTCTTGATCTCAACTGATCCGCCATACTACGACAATATCGGTTACGCCGATTTATCAGATTTCTTTTACGTGTGGCATCGGCGAACGCTAAGCAATGTCTGGCCCGATCTCTATCGACGGCTGACAGTTCCCAAAGAAGCAGAACTCGTCGCTACGCCATATCGTCACGGGGGCAAGGCACAAGCAGAAGCCTTCTTCATGAACGGAATGGGTGAAGCGTTGACTGCAATGCGCAACGCAGCGGCCGACGGGGAGCCTCTTGCAATCTACTATGCCTTTAAGCAGGCAGAAGCCGCAGAAGACGGCACCACCTCCGCCGGCTGGGCCTCCTTCCTCCAGGCGGTGGTCGACTCCGGCCTTGCGGTTGACGGCACTTGGCCAATCCGCACCGAACGTCAGGCACGAACCATCGGTGTGGGCACCAACGCACTTGCTTCCTCCATCGTCCTCGTCTGCCGCAAGCGCAGTCCGGCAGCCACCGTCGCAACACGTTCCGAGTTCATCCGCGCCCTGAAGCGCGAGATGCCGGACGCGATCGCCAAGATCCGCGCCGCAGGCGTCGGGCCGGTCGACATGCAGCAAGCTGTCATTGGCCCTGGCATGGGAGTATTTACGCGCTTTGTCGAGGTGCTGGAGGACGACGACAGCGCAATGACTGTAAAGACCTCGCTGTCGGTCATCAACCGCGTCTGGGAAGAGATCGACAACGAGATCGTCGCTAGTTTCGACCCCGAGACCCAGGTCGCGCTCACCTGGTTCGGCTCCTATGGTTTCGATGCGCGCGCCTCTGGGGAACTGATCGGCCTGGCGACCGCGAAGGACACGGCGACAAATGGACTGTACGCTTCAGGTGTCTTCAAGGACCTAAAGGGCAAGTCGGCGCTGATGCCGCGAGAGGAACTGCCGGAGAACTGGTCGCCGTCGAGCGACAGGACGCTGACGATCTGGGAATGCGTGCAGCATGTCGCCCGCACATTGAACGATCCGGCCGGCGGCGCCCAGGCTGCGGCTCGTCTGATCGCCGAAATGGGGCCGAAGGCCGCCGACGCCCGCGCTCTGCTCGATCGGCTCTTCAAGATCGCCACCGACAAGGGCTGGGCGCCCGAAGCGCTGGTTTACAACCAGCTTGCAGAAGAGTGGCCACATCTGCTCGACCGCTCGGCGAACATCTCCGGCGAACTGAGGCAGGCGACCACAGGGGATTTGTTCGGCTGAACGCATTTGGTGAGGAGACGCGGGCATGACGAAGGAAAAAGAAACGCTGCGGCGCGTCCAGGACGGGCTGTTCCATCTGCAGAAGGCGATCCAGCCCTTTGTCGCCGAGCGGATGGAAGCGAAGCTCGGCAAGCGCTGGATCATGTTCGCGAGCCGCGCTCAGGGTTCAGGCCCGCTCGACCCGCTCGACGGCTACGGCCTGCTCAAAACCATGATCGACCAGTGGCGCGATGTCTTCGACGATGCCTTTGCCCGCAACGAAAAGTTCAAGGTCCGCAATTTTCTCTCGACCGCATTCGATGCCCGCAACGCCACCTCGCATCTGGCGCTGCCGCTGACCGACGCCGAGGCTTTGCGCTATCTCGATGCGATGGTCTGCCTCGCACGCGCGGTGAAGGGGCCGAAGAAGGACGTCGAGGAGATCGAAAAACTCTATGCTGAGCAGCGCCGTGACGACGGTGCCAAAGGGGATGCAGGCACCGCACCGGCCACGCCGGCGCCGGTGCCGGAAAAACCCGGCACATTGTCGCTCGGCCTGGACGATGCGGAGACGCCGCCGGGCGGATTGCGGCCCTGGATCGAAATTGCCTTTCCGCATCCGGATGTTCTCGCCAACCGCTACAAGCAGTCGGAATTCGCCGCCGATCTCGCCGCGGTCGACATGGGCCAGGCGAGCGACGACTACGCTACGCCGGAGAATTTCTTCCGCATCACCTTCCTGACCGAGGGTCTGCAGCGGGTGCTTCGCACCGCGCTCGAACGTCTCACCGGCAGGGGCGGCGATCCGGTGCTCGGGCTTCAGACCTCGTTCGGCGGCGGCAAGACGCACACAATGCTTGCGCTCTATCACCTCGCCCATGCTACCAATCCTGCAGTGCTCGCGGGCGTCTCTGACATCTCCGACACGCTCAGCATCGACGACTGGAAACCGGTCAAGACGGCGATCTTCGTCGGCACTGCCAAGGGTGTCGATTCCGCTTTGGTGCTGAGAGACGGCCCGAAGGTGCGAACGCTCTGGGGATATATCGCCTGGCGACTGGCGGGCAAGGAAGGGCTGGAACTCGTGCGCGAAGCAGAGGCCGGCGGCACCAATCCGGGCTCCGAACTCATGGTCGAGGTCTTTCGTAAAGCTGGGCCGAGCGTGATCTTGCTCGACGAGGTCGTGGCGTTCGCGCGCCAGCTTCCCGACGACCGGTTCGAGGCCTTCCTGTCGTTCATCCAGTCGTTGACCGAAGCCGTCAAGATGGTTCCGAACGTTTTGCTGGTTGGCTCGCTTCCGGAAAGCAAACTGGAGGCCGGCGGCGAGAAGGGCGTCGCGGCGCTGCAGCGGCTCGAAAAGGTGTTTGGCCGCACCGGCTCGCCCTGGCTCGCCGCGCATGGCAACGAGACCTATGAGATCGTCCGCCGCCGCCTGTTCCAGCAACTCGACGCGGAAGGCGAGAAGGCACGCGACGAGACCGTGAAGGCGTTCCATGAGCTTTACAGGAAGAACGCTGCCGAGTTCCCGCCCCATACCAAGGAAGCGCGCTATGCGGAGTTGCTGCGCCTTTCCTATCCGATCCACCCCGAACTCTTCGAGCGCCTGTCGAAGGACTGGTCGACGCTGCCGAATTTCCAGCGCACGCGCGGTGTGCTGAGGTTCATGGCGAATGTCGTCAGCGTGCTGTGGCAGGCGAGAGCGCGCGACCCGTTGATCCTGCCGGGGCGTGTGCCGATCGCCGACGAGCGCATCAAGGCGAGCGTGATCTATCCACTGGACTCCGCTTATTCGGCGGTCGTCGACAGCGAGGTCGACGGCGACGGATCGCTGCCTGCCCGGATGGAAGCCAATCCGTCTCGGCGCCTGTCGCAAGCTCGGGCGGCGACGCGGACCACCCGCTCGATCTTCCTCTGCTCCGCGCCCACGGTCGGCCAGCCGCATGCCGGCGTCACGGGTCAAGCGGTCCGCCTTGCCGCCGCCGAGCCCGGCGACCAGATCGCCATATTCGGCGAGGCGCTTCGTGAGTTGCATGAGCGCGCGACCTACCTGTATGAGGAAGCGGGGCGTTATTGGTTTTCCACCCAGCCGACCCTGAACCGGCTCGCCGACGAACGCGCCGCCGCCTTGCCGGCCCACGAAGTCGACGCCGAGATCCTGCGCGTCCTGATGACCGAAGCCGGCAGCAAGGGGAACTTCGCGCGCGTGCATGCCGCACCTGACGATCCGGCCACTGTCGACGAAGCCGCAGCCCTCTCCCTCGTGCTCCTCGGTCCCGCGTCCACGCACGCGAGGGCAGCAAAGAGTTCGCCCGCGATCGATGCCGCGGCCGATGCGCTGACTCGCTGCCGGACCTCTCAACGGCGCTATCGCAACACGCTGATCTTTGCGGCACCAGACGAGGCGTTGCTCGCGACCGCTCGGGAAGTGGTGCGGAAGGCGCTGGCCTGGGCGTCCATCAACGACGATAGGAATATACAGGGGCAGTTGACGCAGGCGCAGGCCGCCGACGTGAAGGAGAAGGCGAGGTCGCACCACGAGGCCGCGGAAAAGGCTGTGCGGTCGGCCTGGACACACATCCTCTATGCCGAAAAGCACGAGGCCAGGCTCGACGGCAGGCCGTTCGAAATCGAGCAGACGACGTTGATGGCGAAGGACCGACCGTCCATCGCCGCGTCGATCTACGAGAAGATCTCCCCGCGCGGCGATAGCATCGTCAAGGACACCCTCGGCCCGAAGATGCTGATGGCGAAGCTGGACAGTCTTTGGCCGGTCGAGAAGCCGCATCTTGCGATCGCCGACTTGCGGGAATGGTTCGCGTCCTACGTCTATCTGCCGAAGCTGCGTGATCCGGCCGTGCTCGAAAGCGCGATCGCAGAAGGCGTTTCAAGCGCCGACCCGCTCTTCGGCTATGCCGACGGATATGACGAGGCAACCGGGCAATACGACGGGCTGGTCTATGCCAAGCTTGCACCGACAAGCTTTTCACCCGGTGCAGTGATTGTCCGAAAGGACGTGGCAGCGGCCCATGCTCAAAAGGCGCCAAGCGGACCTGGTCCGACGACTGCTGGATTGTCCAGTGGCGGCCCGACCACCGCAACCGCACCCGGCATCAGCGGACCTGAAACGCCAGCGCCCGCACCCGGTTCGCAACAGCCGACTCGTTTCTACGGGTCTGTCGAGATCGACATGGTGCGACCGGTGAAGTCCTTCGACGCGATCCTCAACGCCGTCGTGATGGAACTGCAGCGGACGCAGGGGGCGAAGGTGAAACTCACCCTGGAGATCGAAGCAGAAGCCACTGGGGGATTTCCCGACAGCGAGGTGAGCGTCGTCCGCGACAACGCGAAACAGCTTAAGTTCAAGGCGGAATCCACTGGGTTCGAAGATTAGAGTCGAATGGAACGGCAAACCTTTACCTCGCGCCAATAATGCCCGCAACGATTCCCACATTCGGAATTGTTGCGCCGGCGGGCAATTCGACCGTCGGGCCGCCGCGCGGCCGCCGTAAATGGGTAACTTCGGCAAGTTGCACCTTCTTGCCGACTGGCTCATAGAAGGCACTATTTTGGCCCCTGGTTCCTCGATAGCGATCAACAGCGGCGTCGCGGCGAACTCGCGCAGAGAAGTCTCAATGACCAGCCTGCGATGGACGCTTGTGATGTCTCTGCATCATTAATGCTTCGGGGCCATTTTCGAACGCGAAAAGGCCATGAGGTCGTCGGGCTCAGGTGCCGGATGATGCGATCAGTCGGAAGGCTTGCGCCGAGATCCATCTATATTGGACACATGTTGGACAGAAATGACAATGTTGTGCTTAAGTCCTTGAAATTATGGTTCCCGCTCATGGATTCGAACCACGATTCACGCCTTCAAAGGGCGCTGTCCTACCATTAGACGAAGCGGGAAGACCCGGCGATCGAACAGGCCTTCAGGGAAAACGAAAGCCGCGTTGTCCTGCAACGCGGCTTCTCCGGTGTCTGGCGGGATCGCTATTTCGTCTGGAAACGGGCGACCGACAAGAACTTGACCGCGTTGCCGCTGAAACGGCTGGCATCTTGCATCCCGCCATCCGTCTGGAAGCCGGCGGTGTACACCTCGCTCGGCGGCGTATGCACGATGTTATAGGCATAGCGCGGAGCCGTGGTCGGATCGGAAACCGAAGCAATGTTCACGCCGCTGCCCAGCGCCCAACGCGCGGCTTGCGGCGCTGCCGCCACCACCATGGCCTTCGGTCCCGGCTTCAGATCGTGGGCGGACGCCCTGGCTTCCTTGGCTGTCGTCTTTACACTGCCGCCGATCGCCTGCGAAGGATCGGTCCCTGCCGGAAGGGCGGCGATGGCCTTGCGCGGCGAGGCCGCATCCGCATCCGCATCCGAGGGATCGTTGAACGCCGAACGCGGCTCCGGTTGCGTCAGCGACGCAAGCTGGTATTCGGCGCCGGCGCCGCCGGCCTCGACGGTCGCGTTGGCCTGTTCGAGAACGGCTCTGACCTCATCCTGCTTGCCGGGCTGCGGCCGGGCGGTCGGCAGCACGGAGAACGCGTCGGTCGCGCTCTTGTCCTGCGAAGACGTTTCGGCCAGCGCCAGAAGCACGTTCTTATCCTTCGACGCCAGCTCGGCCGGCGTCGAGCGATCGGGGCGCCAGGTCGGAAGCGGAATGTTGTTGACCGCCACCTGCGCCGGATCGGTGCCCGCGGCCTCGGCCGCGCTGGCAGCGCCGAACGGAACCTTGTCAGGCAAGGGCGCCTGCGCCGTCGAAACCGCCTGCTCGGTCGTCGCCGAGGCATCCGCCATGGCGAACGGCACGTTTTGCGGCGTCTGCTGGCCGACATCGACCTTCGGACGCGGCGCGAAATCGGGCAGCGGGATTTCCTTGGGCGGCAGGGCGGCGATGATCGTCTCCGGCGTATCCTGCTGCGGTTGCTGCGAATCGTCGGCGCTGTCATCCGCGATCTGCGGGATGTTGGCGCGCTTGGCATCCTTCGGCGAGACGACCGCGATACCCGGAAGGTTGCTGCTGCGCGCCGTAGCGACCTGAACCTGCTTCACAGCATTCGCCTGGGGCGCACCGCCGCCGTCACCGGTATCGGCATCATCGTCAGCCTCATCGGCACCACCGCCGAACAAGGCGGCAAGCAATCCGCCCGACCTCTTGCTCGAGCCGCCGGCGCTGGCCAGTTCGATGTTCGGGGTGCCCGCGCCCTTGCGCGACTGATAGGCGGCCAGCGCCTGCTCATAGCCGGGCAGCGGCCTGCCGTCGCTAGGCACATGCAGCGTCTTGCCGTTCGGGAACAGGCTGACCAGTTCCTGGCGGCTGATGCCCGGCCAATGACGCACATTGCCGACATCCATGTGCACGAAGGGCGAGCCGGAGGTCGGATAGTAGCCGACACCGCCGCCCTGCATCTTGAGGCCGATGTTGCGCAGCTTCTTCAGCGGCACGCCGGGGATGTAGAAATCCATCGCCTTGCCCAGCATGTGCTGGCTCTTCTCGGCGACGCCGCGGCTGCGCGAACGCAGCATCGCGTTGGTCGACGGCGAACGATAGCCGCAGACGACCTGGATATAGTCGGTCGCGCCGGCTTCGCGATAAGCTTCCCAGACGAGGTCGAGCAGCCGCGGATCCATCTTGGTCGGCTCGTTGCGGCGCCAGTCGCGAAGGATGATGTTGATCTTGCGCAGGCCTTCCGGATCGTAGCGGCCATTGCGCTTGTAGACGATCTCGGCCTTCTCATGCGTGTGCAGGTGATAGAGCTTGAGCGTACGAACCTCAGCCCTGGCGCCCGACATTGCCGCGGACAAAAACCCGACAGCCAAAATCACAAACGTCAGCCACCTCGGCCAGACGCTCATGTGAAAATGCCGCCCGTTTGTATGTCGTTCGACTTTGTTCAAATCAAATGGCTTTCAGGCTGCCGTTTGTCCCCGGATTTGACCAAACGGATGCGTGGTTCTCACATCCGAATATCGATCCTAATGGTTAATCATCGTTTATTGAAGCCGAAATGCGGTAACACCGTGGCGATATCCCGTCAAAAATGATGCACAGCATTTCGTGGTAAACCGCTGGTTTAGATCAAGAATCCGGCCTCCGCCAGAACACGATCTGTTACCGTTAGCGTTAATGCGTGATCCTCGGCAACGTTAACCGCTGAAAACCCTGCGTTTTCACGTCAAAAGCGACAATTTGACTCGGATTTTAGGCGCGCAAGCTAGTTCGAGGCTTGCCTGTCATGAGGCAAGCCGGTCGACGCGACCAGCTTCGGGATCAATGCCATATTCCTTCAACTTGCGGTAGAGAGTCGAGCGGCCGATGCCCAAACGGCGCGCGACTTCGCTCATCTGGCCATTGTAATGGTCGATCGCCAGCTTGATCATCTCCAGCTCGACATCGGCCAGCGCCCGCACATTGCCGCGCTCGTCGAGAGCACGAAGCGTTCCGAACCGTGGCTGCGGCCTGGCCGACGTTTCGTCGTCCGACAGGACAGATCTCGTTGTCTCTGCAGCCGCCTCGTCCGCTTGCCCTGCCCCGTCCGCAACCGTTTCGGCTGTGGCGGATGCCGTTTCCGCTCCCAGATTGACCGTGCCTTCCACCTGGGCCCGGATTTGCGGGAACTCCTCCTCGGTCAGCACGTCGCCCTCGGCAAGCACCGACGCGCGGAAGACCGCATTCTCCAATTGGCGAATGTTGCCCGGCCAGTCATAGGCTTGCAGCATCGCAAGCGCTGGCGCCGATATGCCGGCAAGGCGGCGGCGCGGATCGGCCGGCGCCACCTTTTCCATGAAATGCCGGACCAGATAGGGAATGTCGTCGCGGCGATCGCGCAGCGGCGGCACGAAGATCGGGTAGACATTCAGGCGGTAGAACAGGTCTTCGCGGAACTTGCCATCCTTGACCTGCTGCAGAAGGTTCCGGTGCGTGGCCGAGATCAGGCGGATATCGACCTTGACGGTCGAGCGGCCGCCGACCGGATCGACCTCGCCCTCCTGCACGGCGCGCAGCAGCTTGACCTGGACGTCGAGCGGCAGATCTCCGATCTCGTCGAGGAACAGCGTGCCGGAATTCGCCTCGACGAATTTGCCGGTGTGCTTCTCGGTGGCGCCGGTGAAGGAGCCCTTCTCGTGGCCGAACAGGATCGATTCGACGAGATTGTCCGGAATGGCGCCGCAATTGACGGTGACGAACGGCTTCGAACGGCGATCGCCGCTGCCCTGGATGGCGCGCGCCACCAGTTCCTTGCCGACGCCGGATTCGCCCTCGATCAGGATCGGGATGTTGGAGGCCGCCGCTTTCTGTCCGAGGCGTATCACCCGGTCCATTGCCGGGCTGCGCGTGATCATGTCCTTGAAGGTGAGATGGCCGCCGCCGCGACGTCGCGACGCGCGCTTTATCTCGTCTTCGACGGCTTCCACCTTGAGCGCGTTGGAGATCGCGGTCTGCAGCCTGTCGGGCGACGCCGGCTTGACGACGAAGTCGAAGGCGCCGTGCCGCATTGCCGAGACGACCGTCTCGATGCCGCCCTGGGCAGTCTGTACGATGACGGGAATGTTGATGGCGCGCTCGCGCATAGCCTTCAGCACGCCGATGCCGTCGAGGCCGGGCATGACGAGGTCGAGAATGACGACGGAGACCTCGCGCGCGTTCGGCCCGTCGAGCACGTCGAGCCCAGCCTCGCCGCCATCCGTGACAATCGCGGTGTGGCCGAACTTTGTCAGCGCGGCCTCGACCAGCCTGCGCTGCACCGGATCGTCATCGACTATGAGTATGGAACCTGTCATGACTGTTCGAGTTGTCCGCCCGAGGAAATCCCCATGGATCATCTTGGCACAGGGTTCTAAATAAGGTTTCAAAAAACCCGGTGAACGAATTCCTTAGGATTTGACCGGCTTCCTCCTTCCCTCTGATTTGGCATCGATTCAAAGAAGGTATTGCTGATGCGCATGGAATTTGGTCATCGGCTTGCGGCGCCAGCGTCCGGACACGGCGCGGCGGAGCTTGGCGATCTGCCGGAGTGGAATCTCGCCGATCTCTATTTCGGCATGGAAGCGCCCGAATTGAAGCGCGACATCGCCAAGGCGGCCAGCGACGCCGTCGCCTTCGAGACCCGCTGGAAAGGCACGCTGGCCGCGGAAGCCGGGCGCGGCGGCGCCGGCCGGCTGGGCGAGGCGCTGCAAGCCTACGAGGCGCTCGAGGAACTGATCGGCCGCATCGTCTCCTATGCCGGCCTCGTCTACGCCGGCAACACCGCCGATCCGCAGCGCGCCAAGCTCTACGGCGACGTCCAGGAAAAGATGACGGACGCGAGCGCCCATCTTCTGTTCTTCGCTCTCGAGCTCAACCTCATCGATGATGCGGCGATCGAAAGCGCTCTGGCCGCCGACAAGGCCTTCGGCCATTACCGGCCCTGGGTGCTCGACCTCAGGAAGGACAAACCCTACCAGCTCGAGGATCGCGTCGAGCAATTGTTCCACGAAAAGTCGGTCACCGGGCGCGGCGCCTGGAACCGCCTGTTCGACGAGACGATGACCGACCTGCGCTTCGACGTCGACGGCGAGGAGCTGACGCTTGAGCCGGCGCTCAACCGGCTGCAGGATTCGAATGGCGATGTGCGCCGCCGCGCTTCCGAGGCGCTGGCCGCCACGTTCCGCAAGAACCTGCGCACCTTCACCCTCATCACCAACACTTTAGCCAAGGACAAGGAAATCTCGGACCGCTGGCGCGGCTTCCAGGATATCGCCGACTCGCGCCACCTCGCCAACCGTGTCGAGCGCGACGTGGTCGACGCGCTGGCGGCGGCCGTGCGCGAGGCCTATCCCAGGCTGTCGCACCGCTACTACGCGATGAAGGCGCGCTGGCTCGGCATGGAGGTGATGAACCACTGGGACCGCAACGCGCCGCTGCCGGAGACGCCGAAGGCGGTGATCCGCTGGGATGACGCCAGGGACACGGTGCTCTCCGCCTATCAACGCTTCTCACCCGACATGGCCGAAATCGCGCGCGGTTTCTTCGATCGCAGATGGATCGACGCGCCGGTGCGGCCGGGCAAATCGCCCGGCGCCTTCGCCCATCCGACCGTGCCGTCGGCGCATCCTTATGTGCTGCTCAACTATATGGGCAAGCCGCGCGATGTGATGACGCTGGCGCATGAGCTCGGCCATGGCGTGCATCAGGTGCTGGCCGCCGGCCAAGGCGCGCTGATGGCCTCGACGCCGCTGACGCTGGCCGAGACTGCCTCCGTCTTCGGTGAGATGCTGACCTTCCGCTCCCTGCTGGAGCAGACCAGTGACAGACGCGAGCGCAAAGCCATGCTCGCTCAGAAGGTCGAGGATATGATCAACACGGTCGTGCGCCAGATCGCCTTCTACGAGTTCGAGCGCAAGGTCCATACCGAGCGCAAGAACGGCGAGCTGACCTCGGACAGGTTGGGCGAATTCTGGCTGGAGGTGCAGGCCGAGAGCCTGGGACCGGCGATCAAGCTGCGCGAGGGCTATGAGGTCTTCTGGACCTATATCCCCCACTTCATCCACTCGCCTTTCTACGTCTATGCCTATGCCTTCGGCGATTGCCTGGTGAACTCGCTCTACGCCGTCTACCAGAATGCCGAGCGCGGCTTTCAGGAGAAGTATTTCGAGATGCTGCGCGCCGGCGGCACGAAGCATCACTCCGAACTCCTGGCGCCCTTCGGCCTCGACGCCACCGATCCCGCGTTCTGGCAGATCGGCCTTGGCGTGATCGGTTCGCTGATCGACGAGTTGGAGACGCTGGACAAGTGAACAGCAACGAAGCGTGCATCGATAGCTATAGTTTAGCCGAGACGCATATTAGCCGGACTCTATTCTTGCCCTAAATAGCTGTTCTTGAATAACTCTCCGGCGCATTTTCAACTGGCTTTCGACAAGCCATATGATAGCGTCCGGCCTCAAGCTCAGCCGGACGCATCGCGCAGGCCAGAGATGCCTGTCGCTCCGCCACGGCGAATGCGATGATGGCCGTCGGTCCGGACAAGGCCGAACGCCGATGGCTCGATTGAAGCCGGCGGTTCCACCGACCACGGAACCTTTGACGATCATTGGCGGCAAGCGTGCCCTCCCAGCCGCGGCCGACGGATCGGACTGGAGAGGGAAATGAGCACTTTCTTCTACATGCTCCTGGCGTTCGTTGTGGGTATCCTGGTTGGCTGGTTCATCTGGGGCCGCCTGCGCGGCGAGCTCGACAGTCTGCGCGGCGATCTCGATCGCACGCGAAGCGAACGCGACAGGCTGAAGGCCGACAGCGACCGGCTGAAGAGCGAGCTCGATGCCTGCGGCCGTGCCCGCGCCGATCTCGAAAGCCGGCTAAGCGGAGCGCCTGCCGCCAAGGCAGTCGCCGCCAAGGCCGCCACGCCGGCCCCGGCGGCGCTGGTCTCGACACCGACGGCCGCGACTTCGGCAAAGGCCGCGCCGGCGAAGCCGGCCGCCGCGAAGAAGCCGGCAGCCACGAAAACTGCAGCAGCGAAGCCCGCAGCCAAGGCAGCCGCGCCGAAGAAGGCAGCTCCCGCCAAGAAAACCGCCGCGCCGAACGCCGCGACAGCCAAGGCCGACAATCTGCGCCGCCTCATCGGCATCGGCCCGGTCAACGAAAGGCTGCTCAAGGGCCTGGGCGTCACCACCTATGCCCAGATCGCCGCCTGGACCGGCGCCGACGTCAAACGCGTCGAGGAGGTGCTCAATTTCGACGGCCGCATCGCGCGCGAGAAATGGATCGAGCAGGCAAAATTGCTGGCCGCCGGCGACGAGGCCGAGTTCGCCAGGCTGTTCCCGACGGCTGGAACCGCCAATAACACGTGATGAACGATCCTATTGGCCGCAGGCGGCGCCCACACGGGCGCCGTCTTTGTTTTGGGGCCGGACGCCTTTGCGCCGCCCGACGCCGCTCCCTCGATTGCGCCTCGCCGGTCCCCCATATAGAGCGATCGACTGAATTGTCCGCTTTCAAGGCTCATGTCCCTGCCCGCAGCCATTTTCCGCAACGACGAGAGCGCGCGTCAGCTGGTGTTCGACCGGCCGCACGAGATCATTCTCGCGCGCACTGCGGAGGAGTTCGTGCCGGCGCTCGAGCGAGCCCAGGCCGCCTCCGACTCCGGCAAATGGCTGGCGGGTTATTTCTCCTACGAGGCCGGCTACCTGCTCGAGCCGAAACTGGTGCCGCTGCTGCCCGAAGGCCGCCGCGCGCCGCTGGTCTGCCTCGGCATCTTCGACGCGCCCGTCGAACAGGCCGTGCCGCAAAATGCGGGATCCGCCAGCAATGGCCCGATTTTCGATGCAAGGGCAACGTGGTCCGCCGAGGACTATGCCGGCCGCTTCGCGCGCCTTCACAACCACATCCGCAAGGGTGACTGCTACCAGGGCAACCTTACCTTCCCGGTCCGCGCGCAATGGTCCGGCGATCCGCTTGCGGCCTTCGACGCGCTGACCGAACGCCAGCCAGTGAAATATGGCGCGCTGGTCTCGCTCGGCGATCCGATCGTCCTGTCGCGCTCGCCCGAACTGTTCTTCGAGATCGACGCCGACGGCATGATCGAGACGCATCCGATGAAGGGCACCGCGCCGCGCGGTGCGACCAAGGCCGAGGATGCCCGGCTGAAAGCCTTCCTGCGCCACGACGAGAAAAACCAGGCCGAGAACCGGATGATCGTCGACTTGTTGCGCAACGACATCTCGCTGATCAGCGAAGTCGGCACGCTGGACGTGCCGGAATTGTTCCGCATCGAGTCCTATCCGACCGTGCACCAGATGGTCAGCCGCGTGCGGGCGAAGCTTCTGCCGGACATCGGCATCCGCCAGGTCTTCGCCGCGCTCTTCCCTTGCGGCTCGATCACCGGTGCGCCGAAGATCCGTGCCATGGAAATCCTGCACGAGTTGGAAGGCGCGCCGCGCGACGTCTATTGCGGCGCCATCGGCTGGATCGCGCCGGGCGGCAGGATGCGTTTTTCGGTGGCGATCCGCACCATCTCGCTCTTTGCCGACGGCGAGGCGGTCTACAATGTCGGCGGCGGCGTCGTCTTCGATTCTACCGCCGAGGAGGAGTATCGGGAGTGTCTGTTGAAAGCGCGCTTCGCGACGGGAACGGTGCCGGCTTCGAGCTGATCGAGACCATGCGCTGGGAGCCTGGTTCCGGCTTCCTGCGCTTCGAGCGCCACCTTGCCAGGCTTTATGCGTCCGCCGCCGAACTCGGCTTCGCCTGCGATTCCGAACGGATCGGCGAAGTGCTTTGGAACGCCGTCGACGGACACCTTATTGCCTTGCGCGTGCG
This sequence comes from Mesorhizobium sp. M2E.F.Ca.ET.219.01.1.1, assembly GCF_004016445.2. Taxonomy (GTDB): domain Bacteria; phylum Pseudomonadota; class Alphaproteobacteria; order Rhizobiales; family Rhizobiaceae; genus Mesorhizobium. The sequence continues at coordinate 482,325 of NZ_SADT02000001.1, read as the reverse complement.
CCTTGCCTTGCAGCACAACGGCGAAGCGACGGCCGCCGCTCAAGCCTATGAACCGCTGCCCGCCGACAAAGTCTGGCGGCTGCAGCTGGCGCGCATCCGGCTCGATTCCGCCAACATGCTGCTGCGCCACAAGACCAGCCTGCGTCAGGTCTACACGCATGCCCGCGCGGAATATCTCGCCACGCGCGCCGAGGAAGTGCTTTTGGCCAACGAGCGCGGCGAGCTCTGCGAGGGCACGATCACCAATCTCTTTGCCGATTTCGGCGACGGTCCGCTCGCCACGCCCCGCCTCGACTGCGGCCTTTTGCCTGGAATATTGCGCGGCGAGCTTCTGGACGAAGGCCGCGCCGTGGAAGCGATCTACAGCTTCGACGACTTGAAGGCGGCGAAGGCGATCTTCGTCGGCAACTCGCTGCGCGGGCTGATCCCGGCGCGGCTTGGCTGACCGGGCTGGAGACATAAACTGGATAACAATCAAACAGGCATGACCGTCTGCCACCCGACCCATACGCCCTATGACGGATCCTCGAAGCTCTTCACCATCGGGTTGAAGCCGCTCGATTTCGACCGCTGGATCGAGGTCGACGAGTTCCTGCTGCCGCATCTGGCCGAAAAGCAGCGGCTCTACACGGAAATCCCGGAAAGGGTCTTTGTCGAGGAAGACGGTACAAGCGACGCTCAGCGCGAAGTGCTCGACCTGCTCGTCGCCCATCTCGAAGCCGCGCATCCCGACACGCACCGCCGCAACGGAGCCGATCTCGAGCCGGTCGGTTTCGATAGGGCAAGCGACAGACTGCCCCCCGCCTTGCGCGAGGCGCCGCTGGCAAAGGCCTCGCTGCTCGTTCAGGAGGACCTGATCCTGATGCGCCGCGACGAGCGCGGCTGGCGGCTCGCCGCCGGCTCGCTGTGCTTTCCTTCATCCTGGTCGCTGCGGGAGAAATTCGGCAAGCCGCTGCAGGAGATCCACCAGCCGGTGCCGGGCTTCGGCCCCGGCACGCGGCCGGCCGAGCTCATCAACCGCATGTTCGACGGACTGCAGGGCCAGGCGGTCGAGCGCTTCAACTGGTCGATCCAGGCGAATGACAGGCTCTATCATCCACTCTCCAACGTCGAGCGCATCGACCGCGCCACCAACCGTCCGAGCCGCTTCCCCGACGGCGACGTCAACGCCCATGCCTTCATCCGCGTCGAACGCCAGACGCTGCGCAAGCTGCCCGCTTCGCGCGACATCCTCTTCACCATCCGCATCCACCTCGATCCGCTCAAGGCGCTTGATGCGCATCCGGACCGGCCGGCACTGGCGGCCTCATTCGCGGAGCAGCTCCTGGCCCTCGACCAGCAACAGCTCGACTACAAGGGCCTGACCGCCGACCGCGACCGGCTGGTTGCATTCCTCGGCCGCATGGCCGGATCGGCTTAACCACACACCCAGAACGGCTTAGCCGGCGGTTGGCGCTTTTCGCTGGTTTATGACAATGATCTGTGGTGTAGCGCTTGGCCGTCGGGCCAAAAGCGCCCGGTTTTGCGCGTGTTTGAAGGAGTGTGCGAAAAAATGGCGAATGAAAACTGGCCCGTTTACGGTGAAATCACCGGTCCCGTCGTGATGATCGGCTTCGGCTCGATCGGGCGGGGAACGCTGCCGCTGATCGAGCGCCATTTCAAGTTCGACAAGTCGCGCATGACGGTCATCGACCCGCTCGACACCGACCGCAAGCTGCTCGACGAGCGCGGCATCGCTTTCAAGCAGGACGCTGTGACCGAGAAGAATTACAAGAAGCTGCTCACGCCGCTTCTGACCAATGGCGGCGGCCAGGGCTTTTGCGTCAACCTGTCGGTCGACACGGGTTCGGTGGACCTGATGAAATTGTGCCGCAAGCTCGGCGTGCTTTACATCGACACCGTCGTCGAGCCGTGGCTGGGCTTCTATTTCGACCCCGAGGCCGACAATGCCAGCCGCTCCAACTACGCGCTGCGCGAGGCGATGATCAAGGAAAAGCAGGACAAGCCCGGCGGCCCGACGGCGGTCTCCACCTGCGGCGCCAATCCCGGCATGGTCTCGTGGTTCGTTAAGAAGGCGCTGGTCAACCTCGCCACCGACCTTGGCCTCGAGTTTTCGGAACCCGCGCAGGAAGACCGCGAGGGCTGGGCCAAGCTGATGAGGAAGGCCGGCGTCAAGGGTATCCATATCGCCGAGCGCGACACCCAGCGCACCAAGAAGCCGAAGCCGATGAATGTGTTCTGGAACACCTGGTCGGTCGAAGGCTTCATCTCGGAAGGCCTGCAGCCGGCCGAGCTCGGCTGGGGCACGCATGAAAGCTGGATGCCGAAGAACGGCAAGAAGCACAAGCACGGCTCCAAGGCGGCGATCTATCTGGAGCAGCCCGGCGCCAACACGCGCGTGCGCAGCTGGTGCCCGACGCCGGGCGCGCAATACGGCCTCCTGGTGACCCATAACGAGTCGATCTCGATCGCCGACTTCTTCACCGTGCGCTCGAAGAAGGGCAAGGTCCAATACCGCCCGACCTGCCACTACGCCTACCATCCCTGCAACGACGCCTTGCTGTCGCTGGACGAGATGTTCGGCGCCGCCGGCAAGCCGCAGCCGGTCCACCACGTGCTTGACGAGAACGAGTTGGTCGACGGCGTCGACGAGCTCGGCGTGCTGCTCTACGGCCACGACAAGAATGCCTACTGGTACGGCTCGCAATTGTCTCTGGCCGAGGCGCGCAAGCTCGCCCCCTACCAGAACGCCACCGGCCTGCAGGTCACCTCGGCGGTGCTCGCCGGCATGGTCTGGGCGCTGGAGAACCCGGCGGCAGGCATCGTGGAAGCCGACGAGATGGACTACCGGCGCTGCCTCGAAGTGCAGTTGCCTTATCTCGGGCCGGTCAGGGGATACTACACCGACTGGACGCCGCTGGATAACCGGCCGGGACTCTTCCCCGAGGACCTGGACAAGGACGACCCGTGGCAGTTCCGCAACATTCTGGTCCGATAGCAGGCGGCTTGACGACCCTCACCGCCTTGCAATCGCCCGGAAATCGGGCGATTGAAGGGAGCGGACCGAGGAGAGGATTTTCAAGAATGACCATTGCGCGCAAACTGCTTTCGCTGGGCGCCGCGGCAAGCCTTTTGGCCGCCGCCGCCTGCACAACCACCGGCCCATCGGAACCACCGGCCTCCGCCGCGCCGAAGGGCGTCGAGGGCAACTGGATCGACGCCAAGGGCACGGGCCTGTCGACCTTCGCGGCCGGCAACTTCACCACGGTCGCCACCGACACCGGCCAGAAGCTGTCGGAAGGCAGCTACACCATGACCGGACCGACCTCGGTCGAGATCCACGGCACCTCGCTGATCCGCCAGACGCCGGTCAGCTTCAACTGCCTGATGGTCTCAATCAGCCAGCTCAACTGCACCAGCGCCAGCGGCCAGAATTTCGTGCTGACGCGCCGGGCCTGAGGCTCGCAGACATCAATCCGACAGGATGGCGGCGCGAGCCGCCGTCCTTTTTTGTGCCGGCAAATATCTCCCCGATTTGTGCTTGCATCGACCGGGACCCGATGTGAACATGACCGAGGCTGACTGTTATTTTCCAGTCAAGCGAAGGCGTTAAGCACTGTCGAAGTCAATTTACCGGGAGACGAAGATGAAGAAGATTGCCGCCATCCTAGCCCTTTCCGCTTCGACGCTTGGCCTGTCGGCCGGCGTGTCCTTTGCCGACTACACGCTGAACATCCTTCATTTCAACGACTGGCACAGCCGCATCGAAGGCAACAACAAATACGAGTCGACCTGTTCCGCCGAAGAGGAGACCAAGGGCGAATGCATCGGCGGCGCCGGCCGGCTGATCACCGCAATCGCTGAGGAGCGTAAGAAGCTCGAAGGGCAGAACGTGCTCTTGCTCAATGCAGGCGACAGTTTTCAGGGCTCGCTGTTCTACACCACCTACAAGGGCGCCGTGGAAGAGGAATTCCTCAACCAGATCAAGCCTGACGCGGTGACGCTCGGCAATCATGAATTCGATGACGGCGAGACAGCACTGGTGCCTTTCCTCGACAAGGCGAAGTTCCCGGTCGTCAGCGCCAATGTCGTGCCCAACGACAAGTCCGGCGCCGCCGGCAAGTTCAAGCCATCGATCGTCGTCGAGGTCGGCGGCCAGAAGATCGGCATCATCGGCGCCGTCACCAACGACACGCCGGAACTCGCCTCGCCCGGCCCGAACATCGCCATCGCCGACGACCTAAAATCGATCACGGCCGAGGTCGAGAAGCTCAAGGCGCAAGGTATCAACAAGATCATCGCGGTCACTCATATCGGCTACAGGCGCGAACGCGACGTGATCGCCAAGATCCCGGGCATCGACGTGGTGGTCGGCGGCCACAGCCACACGCTCCTGTCGAACACCGATCCGAAGGCCGAGGGGCCGTATCCGACGATGGTCGACAACCCCGACGGCTCCAAGGTGCCGGTCGTGCAGGCCGCGTCCTATTCGAAATATCTCGGCGAGTTCAAGGTCGTGTTCGACGACAATGGTGTCGTCAAGGAAGCCAGCGGCGCCCCGATCTATCTCGACAAGTCGATCACGCCCGATCCCGCCGTGCTCGCCCGCATCAAGGAACTCGGCGCGCCGATCGAGGCGCTGAAGAACAAGGAGGTGGCCGAGACCACCAAGGCGATCGACGGCAGCCGCGAGAACTGCCGCGCGCGCGAATGCGAGATGGGCGATCTCGTTTCCGATGCCATCCTCGACCGCACCAAGGGCCAGGGCGTCGAGATCGTCATCTCGAACGGCGGCGGCCTGCGCGCCTCGATCGACCAGGGCACGGTGACCATGGGCGAGGTGCTGACCGTGCTGCCGTTCCAGAACACGCTGGCGACCTTCAAGATCTCGGGCAAGGACCTGGTCGCGGGCCTCGAAAACGGTCTCAGCCAGGTCGAGGACGGCGCCGGCCGTTTCCCGCAGGTTGCCGGCCTGAAATACTCTTTCGACAAATCGGCAGCGCCCAATGCCGGCCGCGTCAAATCGGTCGAGGTGATGGAGAACGGCGCCTGGGCGCCGATCAATCCGGACAAGCAGTATCTCGTCGCCACCAACAACTATGTCCGCCAGGGCGGCGACGGCTACAAGGTCTTCGCCGAGAAGGCCACGGACGCCTATGACTACGGCCCAGGCCTGGAGCAGGTCGTGGCCGACTATCTCGGCGCCCATCGCCCATACACGCCGAAGCTTGACGGCCGCATCACCGAGATTGCGGCAACGACTGCAGCGGCTGAGCCGGCCAAGCCTGTGGAACCGGCGAAGCCCGCCGAGACCGCCACCCAGGCGCCCGCGGCCGAGCCTGCAATGCCGGCCATGCCTTCCGGTTCCAGCGACATAGCCGGCACACCACCGGCCGTTCCGGCTGAAACCGCCCCGGCCGCTCCCGCCGATGCAGCCCTGGCGACCCCTGCTCCCGCCGCCGAGCCGGCAAAGCCCGCTGAAACCAAGCCGGCGGAAGCCAGCCACACCGTCGCCGCCGGCGATACCTATTGGGACCTGGCCAGGAAAGCCTATGGCGACGCGACCAAATGGAAGCTCATCTCCGAGGCCAATAAGGACTTCAAGCCGCGCCGCCTGCCGCTCGGCGCGACGCTGACCATCCCGCCGGCCGCGAAATAAGCGGCCGCCCGAAATTCACGACACCCGCCCGGAAGCGGGCGGGTGTTCCTTTTCCGCTGCCAGACACGATAAGGTGCGGCCAGACGCAGCATTGAAAACCGGCGGGGCATCGCTAATTTCCGCGGCGCTACCGGAGACCGTTCATGACGCTTGCCAGCCCCACCGATGCCAAAGCCGCCAAGGCTGTCGGTCCGTTGTCCGCCGACGGCGCGCCCGTCAGGCCGGGCAGGATCGGCATCATACTGGTCAACCTCGGCACGCCGGACGGCACCGACTTCAAGCCAATGTGGCGATATCTGAGGGAATTCCTCTCCGACCCGCGCGTCATCGAGCTCAACAAGGCGATCTGGTATCCGATCCTCTACGGACTGGTGCTGACCACCCGGCCGAAGAAATCCGGCGCCAACTATGCCAGGATCTGGAACCGGGAGAAGAACGAGTCGCCGCTGCGCACCTTCACCCGCGCTCAAGGACAGAAATTGGCCGCAGCGCTTGCCGACCTGCCCGATGTGGTGGTCGATTGGGCGATGCGCTACGGCAATCCCTCGACCGCAAGCGTCGCGCAAAGACTGGTCGAGCAGGGCTGCGAGCGCATCCTCACCTTCCCGCTCTATCCGCAATATTCCGCAACGACGACGGCGACCGCCAACGACCAATTGTTCCGCGCGCTGATGAAGATCAGAAACGCGCCGGCGATCCGCAGCGTGCCGCCCTATTATGACGAACCGATCTATATCGAAGCGCTCGCCCGCTCGATCGAGCAGCATATCGCAGCGCTCGATTTCGTGCCGGAAGTGGTGATCACCTCCTATCACGGCATCCCGAAACCCTATTCCGACAAGGGCGACCCCTACCAGACGCATTGCCTGGAGACGACCCGGTTATTGCGGGCAAGGCTCGGCTGGGACGAGAACAAGCTCATCACCACCTTCCAGTCGCGTTTCGGCGCGCAGGAATGGCTGCAGCCCTATACCGACGTCACGGTCGAGAAACTGGCCAAGGACGGCATCAAGTCGATCGCCGTCGTCAATCCGGGCTTTTCCGTCGACTGCATCGAGACGCTGGACGAGATCGGCCGCGAGGCAGCCGAGACCTTCCATCACGCCGGCGGCAAGAACTTCGCCCATATCCCCTGTCTCAATGACAGCGCCGAGGGCATGGCGGTCATCGAGGCGCTGGTGCGGCGTGAGCTTTCCGGCTGGGTGTGACCGGCTTCATCGACAGCTCGAAAGCGGTGCGCAAAACCCGCCGCTAACCAATATTGGCGATCACCTGATTGTAACGCTACGGAAACACACTTAAGTGATTCCGTGAGGTCGCCGCCTTTTGAGGGAGAAACGAAATGGGCTTTAGCGGTTTCAGCATCTCGATCATTGTTCTTGTTTTCTTTGTCGTCATCCTCCTTTTCAAGGGCATCAAGACGGTGCCGCAGGGCTACAACTACACAGTGGAACGCTTCGGGCGGTACACCAAGACACTGACCCCCGGCCTGAACATCCTCAACCCGATAGTCGAGCGCATCGGCGCCAAGATGAACATGATGGAACAGGTGCTCGATGTCCCGACGCAGGAGATCATCACCCGTGACAACGCCATCGTCGGCGTCGACGGCATCGCCTTCTTTCAGATCCTCAATGCCGCGCAGGCCGCCTACCAGGTCTCAGGCCTGCAGAACGCCATCCTCAACCTCACCATGACCAACATCCGTACCGTCATGGGCTCGATGGACCTCGACGAATTGCTCTCCAATCGCGACGCCATCAACGAGCGCCTTTTGCGCGTCGTCGACGAGGCGGCGCACCCCTGGGGCATCAAGATCACGCGCGTCGAGATCAAGGACATCAACCCGCCGGCCAACCTTATTGAATCGATGGGCCGCCAGATGACGGCCGAGCGCAACAAGCGCGCCCAGATCCTGGCTGCCGAGGGCTTGAAGCAATCGCAGATCCTCGAGGCCGAGGGCCGCCGGGAAGCCGCCTTCCGCGACGCCGAGGCGCGCGAGCGTTCCGCCGAAGCCGAAGCCAAGGCCACACAGGTGGTATCGGAGGCCATCGCCAAGGGCGACGTTCAGGCGCTCAATTATTTCGTCGCCCAGAAATACACCGAGGCGCTGACCAAGATCGGCTCGGCCACGAATAGCAAGATCGTTCTGATGCCGCTTGAGGCGTCATCCCTCATCGGCACGCTGGGCGGCATCGGCGAGATTGCCCGCGAAGTTTTCAAGGGCGACGGCTCGTCCGGCACGCAGCGGCAGGCATCCCGCCCGCCGGTCGTCAAGCCCGGCGACAACTGATGTGACGCCGTCTGGGGTGGGAGAACATCAATGATCGACCGCATCGTTTCGGAACTCGGCCCGTGGAACTGGATGGTTCTCGGCATCGTGCTCCTGGTGATGGAAGTCGTGGCGCCCGGCGTGTTCATGCTGTGGATCGGCATCGCGGCGCTGATCATCGGCGCGGTGTCGCTGGCGATCTGGGACGCCGCCTTCTGGACCTGGCAGGTCCAGGTCCTGGCCTTCCTCGTGCTGGCCGTTGTCTCGGCCTATGTCGGCAGGCAGATCGCCGTTGGCCGACAGGGCAGCGTCGACCAGCCGCTGCTCAACCGCCGCGGCGCGCAGATGGTCGGCCGGACGGCGACGCTGTCCGAGCCGATCAAGAACGGCCGCGGCCGCATCCGGCTTGGAGACACGCTGTGGCGCGTCTCCGGACCCGACCTGCCGGTCGGCACGCAGGTGCGTGTGACCGGGGCGGCGGACACCGATCTGGAGCTGACCGTGGAGGCTATCTGAGCCGAGCTTCCAAGGGTGCATTGAGATTCAGGTCAGGCCGTGCCGAAAATGGCGGTTTCCGAGAACCGGAGCGGAACATACTTAAGTACGTGAGCACCGGAAGCGCAGGAAGCCGCCATTTGCAGGCCGGTCTCACCTGAATATCAATGAATCCTAGGCGGCGCCGATGCGCAGCAGATCATGCAGATGCACCAGTCCGACCGGGCGTCCGCCTTCGACGACCATGAGGCTGGTGATTTCGGATGTGTTGATGGTCTGCAGCGCCGTCGCCACCAGCGTGTCCGGGCTGGCCGTCTTCGGCTTCCTGGTCATCACCTGATCGACGCTCATCGTCAGGAGGTCGCTTGCAATGTGGCGGCGGATGTCGCCGTCGGTGACGATGCCGACCAGCGCGCCGTCGGCGCCGGTGATCGCCACGCAGCCGAAACCCTTGCGCGACAATTCCAGGATCGCCTCCTGCATGCCGGTGCCTGAAGGCACCAACGGCAGCCTTTCGCCGACATGCATGATCTCGCGCAGCTGGGTCAGATTGGCGCCGAGCTGTCCGCCAGGATGGAAGGTGCGGAAATGGTCCGGCGTGAAACCGCGCGCCTCGAGCAGCGCGATCGCCAAGGCATCCCCCATGACGAGCTGCAGCAGGGCGGAGGTTGTGGGGGCCAGCCCGTGCGGACAGGCCTCGGGCACGGGCGGCAGCAGCAGCACGACATCGGCGGCCCGAGCCAGCGCCGAGCTCTCGCCCGACGTGATGGCGATCAGCGGGATGGAAAAGCGCCTGGAATAGGCGACGATGCCCATCAATTCCTTGCTCTCGCCCGACCAGGACATGGCAATGATGGCGTCGTCCCGGGCGATCATGCCGAGATCGCCGTGATTGGCCTCCGCCGGATGGACAAAAAAGGCTGGCGTGCCGGTCGAGGCCAGCGTGGCGGCGATCTTGGAGCCGATATGGCCGCTCTTGCCGACGCCGGTGACGATGACGCGGCCGTCGATCCGCGAAATCAGGTCGATGGCCGCCGCAAAGGGCTCGGCCAGTCCGTTTGCGAGCCCGGCGGCCAGGGCCGCCATGCCGGCCTGCTCCGTCGCCACCGTTCTCAGCGCCGATTCGATCGCAGCCTGCCTGTTGGGCTGCTTTCTTTCTGGGGACCCCGCATGCATGGGCGAAGCGATTAGCGCTTTGCCGCGCCCCTGTCCAACAGAATTGTCCAACAGAATTGCCTTGAGCCGCCCCTCGGAAGGCTTCCGAGGGGGCTCTCTCAACCCTCCGTTAACCATCCGCATTTACGGTTCGGTAAGTATGGCGCAACCGCGCCGCGCAAGCAGTGGTGACGATGTCCGGGGGCCAGCCTGAAGCGAAAATCGGTCGGAGGGGCATTGCCGTCGCAGCACTGCTGCTGACGGCGAGCGCGCTTGCCTTGCTGCGTCCGGCGCCGGCATTTTCGCAGGAAACCGAGCTGCGCGGCGAGGTTTCCGAGTCGGCGATACTTGCCGACCAGCAGCGCAAGGCCAGGCAATTGCGGGCGCAAGGGTCGCAGGATCAGAACGCTCCCGCCGCGGCCGTCCAGGACACGGCGCCGACGACCTACCAACCGGCAAGCCCCGGCGCCGTTCCCGATGACGGCCAGACGGCGGGTGCGTCGGACAGCATCTTCGACCAGCCGCAGGCAGCCACCGATCCGCTGGCCGACACGACAGCGCCGACAAAGCCGCGCCGGCCTTCGACGGCAAGGCAGCGCGCTCAGGACGCCAAGACCGACACCAAGGCGAACACCAAGACCGCTGACAAGAAGAAGGCTAAGAAGAAAGCGGGCGAGGCCACTGACAGCACCACCACTGCCGCGACCGCTTCCGCAGGCGACAAGGCTGATGCGGCAGCGGCCGACGACGACAGCAGCAACCGCCGCGCCGTCACCATCGACAGCGTCGACAAGCAAAAGCTCGACCCGGGCCAGGAGCGTACCGGATCGATCGATGGACAGAAGGTCAAGCCGGAGGAAGATCCGTTCGCTGCTCCCGGCGTCAGGATCGGCACGTTTCTGTTCCGGCCGACGCTCGAGCAAGGCTTCACCGCGACATCCAATGCCGATTCCAGCAGCACCGGCAAATCGGCCGTCCTGTCGGAGACTGCGCTGCGTTTCACCGCGACCTCCGACTGGCGCGAGAATTCGGCTTTGATCACCGGTTACGGCCAGTTCCGCAACACCGTCTCGGGCCAAAAGATCAACGACGCGCAGGGCCGCATCGAAGGCCAGCTCAATGTCGATCTCGACAACGAGCTGCGCGCCATCGCCAAGCTAGGTTACGAGGCGGCGCCCGAATCGGCTTCCTCGCCGGATGCGATCGCCGGCGTCACCTCGCAGCCGCTGCGCCAGACCGTGGACGGCAGCCTCGGTCTCGAAAAGACTGTCGGCAAGATGCGCTATGCGCTGACCGGGGCGATTTCGCATGATTTCTACGGCGATGCCGAGCTCTCCAACGGCACCACCGTGTCGCAGAAGGATCGCGACTCCACGCTCTACACCGCGACCTTGCGCGCTGGTTACGAGGTCTCGCCCGCGCTGACGCCCTTCACGGAAGTCGAGGCCGGGCGGCGCGTCTATGACCTGCGCACCGACACCGACGGCTTCCAAAGGTCCTCGACCAGGCTTGGCGCGCGCGCCGGCCTCGAGCTCGACATGGGCGAGAAGCTGTCCGGCGAATTCTCCGTCGGCTGGCTGCGCGAAGCGATCGATGACAGCCGCCTGCCGGCGGTGGCCGGCCCAAGCATCAACGCCGACCTCAAATGGTCACCCGAGCGCGGCACCACGATCGGGCTAACCGGCAAGACCAGCGTGGAGACGACAACGAACGCCGGCGAGAGCGGCGATATCCTCTACTCCGGCCGTCTGACCGGCGAGCGCCAAATCCGCGCCAACCTGACGGCGAACACCGCGCTCGGCCTCGACTGGCGCGACTATACCGGCTCCGACGGCCACGACCTGATCCTGAGCGCCGAAGCCGGACTGACCTGGTGGCTCAACCGCTATGCCGGGCTTACCACCCGCGTCAGGACCGAGAAGCTGACCAGCAACCTGGTCGGCCGCGACTACACGGCCAACAGCGTCTATCTCGGTCTGAAGGTCCAGCGCTGAGCGGTAGCGAAGGCCAAGCCCATGCCGAGATTCAGGTCAGGCCGAGTCGAGAGCAACGGCTTCCGATAACCGGAGCGGAGCGTACTTAAGATACGTGAGCACCGAAAGCGCCAAAAAAACCGCTTGACGATAATAAGACGACCGGTCATATATTAATCCATGCCTAGACCAGCCAATCCCGAAACGCGATCGCGCCTCCTGGAAAAAGGGGGAGACCTTGTGAGCACCCGCGGCTTCAACGCCACCGGCGTGCAGGAGATCACCGCGGCAGCCGGCGTGCCCAAGGGTTCGTTCTATAATTACTTCGACAGCAAGGAAGCCTTCGCCGTCGCGGTACTGACCGAATATTGGGAGGCGGTTGTCGCTGAGTTTGGGGCCATTTTGAATCAAGGCCAAACGCCGCCCTTGTCGCGCATCACGCGCTATTTCGCCGGGCTTGCCGAGTTTCACGAGCGCCGCCGCTATGCGGTCGGCTGCCTGATCGGGAATATGGCGCTGGAGGTCACGCCGACGAGCGAGGATGTGCGGATCAAGCTTGCGGCGATCTATCGCGAGTGGTCGGCCGCGCTTGCCTCATGCCTGCGGGAGGCGCAGGAGAATGGGGAATTGTCGGCCGGAAAGGATCCAGGGCAGCTTGCCGTCGCGCTGATCGACACGTTCGAAGGGGCGGTCATGCGGGCCAAGGTCGAACGTAGCCGGGCGCCCTTCGACAGCTTCGAGCGCTTTGTTTTGCCCTCTTTGCTGACTTAAGCATTTTGGGCAATTAATAGACGACTGGTCATCTTAAGTCGCTGGATCATCGCTGGAACGCCGCGCCAGCGAGCGATGACTCTCATCCGCGGCCAATCGAAAGGAACTGAACAATGCCTACGATCACCACTACAGACGGCGTGAACATCTTCTACAAGGACTGGGGCTCGGGTCAGCCGATCGTCTTCAGCCACGGTTGGCCGCTGACAGCGGACGACTGGGATGCCCAGATGACGTTCTTCCTTCATCACGGGTATCGGGTGATCGCCCACGACCGGCGCGGCCACGGCCGGTCCGACCAGCCCAGCACCGGCAACGACATGGACCACTGGGTTGCCGACCTCGCGGCCCTGACTGAACACCTCAACCTGCGCGACGCGATCCATATCGGGCACTCGACAGGTGGCGGTGAGGTGGCGCGCTATGTCGCTCGCCACCAGGAGCGCGTCGCGAAGGCGGTGCTGGTCGCTTCACTGACGCCGAACATGTACCGGAGCGAGGACAACCCGGCCGGTCAACCGCCGGAGTGGTTCGAAGCGATCCGGGCAGGCGTGCTGGCCAACCGGGCGGAGTTCTACCGTTTCGTTCCTGAGAATCCGTTCTACGGCTACAACCTAGATGGGGCCAAGCCTTCGGAGGCAATCATTGCGAACTGGTGGCGCCAAGGCATGGCCGGCGGTGCCCTCGCTCACTACGCGACTGTCGACTCCTGGCTCGAAGACTATACCGAAGACCTCAAGAAGATCACCGTGCCGGTGCTGGTGATGCACGGCGAGGCCGATCAAGTCGTCCCGTTCGCAAGTTCAGTGCCGCGTGCGGTCAACCTGCTGAAGAACGGGTCGCTGAAGACTTATCCCGGCTATCCCCACGGCATGCTCACCACGCATGCGGATGTCCTCAACCCCGACCTGCTCTCGTTCATCAGGTCTTGACGACATCTCTCGTCCATCATCGTCTATGGTAAACATTTCGGGTTGTGAATTGAGGAGGGTTTGGGTTTCGGCGTCGTGACGAAGGAACGAACAAGAAGCTCAAACCCTCCTCGAAAATTCGTCGGCCAAGGCCCTATCGAAGCAGCGGCCCTCGCGTCATTGCGAAGCCTTGAGTCCACTCCGTCGTCGGCCTCGCGCCCTGCTCCCTGCCGGCCCCAAGGGGCGCTCGGGGCTACGGTGGTATGCGGAATTTGCCCACACCACCTAGGAAGCGACCTCGCGGCGCTCGACCGGCCGCACTTCATCCAGCAGCGTGCGGATGACGCCGGCCATGCTTGCGTTCATGTCGCTGCGCCACAGCGCGAAGGCGACATTGGCCTCGACGAAACCTTCCGGCGAGCCGCAGTCGAAGGTGCGTCCCTTATAATGGTAGCCATAGAAGGGCTGCTTCTTCTCCAGCTTCAGCATCGCGTCGGTCAGCTGGATCTCGTTGCCGGCGCCGCGTTCCTGGCTCTCCAGGATGCCGAAGATTTCCGGCTGCAGGATATAGCGGCCGTTGATGTAAAGATTGGAGGGTGCTGTGCCCTGTTTCGGCTTCTCCACCATGCCAGTGATGCGAAAGCCGTGATGGGTGTCCTCGCCGCGGCCGACAATGCCGTATTTATGCGCCTCGGCCGGGTCGCATTCCTGCACCGCGATAATGTTGTTGCCGGTCTCGGCATAGAGCTCGACCATGTCCTTCATGCAGCTCTTTTCCGACTGCATGATCATGTCCGGCAGAAGCAGCGCGAAGGGCTCGTCGCCGACCAGCTCGCGGGCGCACCAGACGGCGTGGCCGAGACCCATCGGCACCTGCTGGCGCGTGAAGCTCGTCTGACCCGGCGCCGGCTGCAGCCGCTGCAGGCGGGCGAGCTGGTCGTCCTTGCCGCGCTGGGCGAGCGTGTCATAGAGCTCGAACTGGACGTCGAAATGGTCCTCGATGACCGCCTTGTTGCGCCCTGTCACGAAGATGAAATGCTCGATGCCGGCCTCGCGCGCCTCGTCGACCACATACTGGATGACCGGCCGGTCGACGACGGTCAGCATTTCCTTCGGAATGGCCTTGGTGGCCGGGAGGAACCGCGTGCCGAGGCCGGCGACCGGGAAAACTGCCTTGCGAACGCGCTTCATGCTGACACCCCTGCTTTTCGCCAATTATCCGCTCGGCGGCACGCTCCGCAATCCCCCCAAACATTTTCACGCCGGAATCATTTTCACGCCGGAATGGTGGGCTACCGAACGGCCAGGTTGAATGTGAGCTAAAAGCCGCGACACCTCTTTTCGTTCCCGGCGGCACCTATGGTAAACTAAATACTAACCCGGTTCGGCGTTGAATGATCCTTCCTGATTTGACGAAGGAGGAAATGATGTCCGTTCGCAACACCGCGAGGCGCCTGACGGCACTGGCGACCGCAGCCGGCCTGACATTGGCCCTGCTGGTGCCCGCCGGACCCGCTTTCGCCGATGCCGGGTTCCGCCAGTGGGTTGCCGGCTTCCGCGCCACCGCGATGGCAGGCGGCGTTTCGGGCGCTGTCTACGATCAGGCCATGAGAGGTATCGAGCCCGATCCGGTCGTGCTGGAAAAGGCCCGCACCCAGCCGGAATTCACCGCCCCCGCCTGGGATTATTTCGACAATCGCGTGCATGACCAGTCGGTGGCCAACGGCCGCGCCATGGCGAAGAAATGGAAGCCTTGGCTCGATCGCATCGAGGCGCGGTTCGGTGTCGACCGCAACATCCTTTTGGCCATCTGGTCGATGGAATCGAACTATGGCGAGATCCTCAAGCGCGACGACATCATGCGCAATGTCATCCGTTCGCTTTCCACCCTCGCCTATGGCGACGCGAAGCGCTCGAAATATGCCCGCACGCAGCTGATCGCGGCGCTGAAGATCCTGCAGACCGGCGACATCGACGAGAGCCATCTGATGGGCTCCTGGGCCGGCGCGATGGGCCAGACCCAGTTCATCCCGACCAGCTATCAGCGCTATGCCGTCGACATGGACGGCAACGGCAGGCGCGATATCTGGAACTCGATCCCAGATGCGCTGGCGACCTCCGCCAATCTGCTCATGAAGAATGGCTGGCAGGCAGGCAAGACCTGGGGCTACGAGGTGACCATTCCGGACGGCAAGCTGCCCGGCGGCGCAAAGACAATCGCCCAGTGGCAGGCTCTGGGGGTCGTCAGGGCCAGCGGTAAGCCGTTCAAGAACCTGACCGACAAGGCGACACTGAAAGTGCCGGACGGCCGGGGCGGCCCCGCCTTCCTGATGATCCGGAATTTCTCGGTCATCAAGGCCTACAACAATGCCGACAAATACGCCTTGGCCGTCGGCCTGCTCGCCGACGAGATCGCCGGCGGCACCGGCCTGGTGCAGGACTGGCAACGCCCCTTCACCAAGCTCAGCTTCGAGGAGCGGCAGGAGCTGCAGAAGCGGCTTTCCGAGCACGGCTATTATGAGGGCAAATTCGACGGCAAGATCGGCGACAGCTCGAGGGCCGCCATCATGGCCTATCAGGCCAAGGTTGGCTTGACGCAGGATGGCTATCCGAGCCTTGAAGTGCTCAAATGGCTCCGCAAGCAGTAGAACTCGCGGAATCGCCAGGCATCCTTTCAAAGACGGCAAGGATGCTGTAGCGCTTCGGCTTGCGCATGACTTTCCCGCGTCTGCCTGGTCATGCGCCAAGGGATGGAGAGTTGTTTGGTGTCGGTTGCGCGTATCAGGCAGAGCATTCGCCGGGCGCCCGTCCTGATTCTTGCCCTTGCCGTGCTTGTCGTCACCGCCGCCGGCGCTTTCCACGCCCCTGCGTTCGCGCAGGAGGAAAGCCGTGGCTGGTCGCTGCGCGACCTTCTGTTTCCGCGCCGCAGCGAACGCATCGAACCGCCCATCGAAGTGCAGCCAAGGTCGAAACCCAAGAAGAAGCCCAAGCCGCGCCCGCCGACGGAGCCCGAGACGCCGATCGTCGAGAAGACGAACGACGCCCGCGTCGTGCTGGTGGTCGGCGATTTTCTGGCGGGCGGGCTGGCGGAGGGCTTGGACACGGCCTTTGCCGACAATCCCGCCGTCAGGATCGTCGCCCGCTCCAACGGTTCCTCCGGTTTCGTTCGCGACGACGTCTACAATTGGCCAGCCCAGATAAAATCGCTGATCGAAACCGAGAAACCGGCGGCTGTGATCATCATGCTGGGTTCCAACGACCGGCAGCAGATGAAGGTCGGCGACGTGCGCGAGCAGCCGCGCTCGGAGAACTGGACCAAGGAATATGAGCGCCGCACCGATGCGCTAGGCAAGGCCCTTCAGGAGACCAAGGTGCCGTTCCTGTGGGTCGGCATGCCGGCTTTCGGTGTGTCGAAGATGAACTCCGACATGCTCGCCTTCAACGACATCTATCACTCGGCCGCCCAAAGCCATGGCGGCGAGTTCGTCGATGTCTGGGACGGCTTCGTTGACGAGAACGGCGCGTTCGTCACCACAGGCCCGGACATCAACGGCCAGCCGGTGCGCCTGCGCTCCGACGACGGCATCAACGTCACCAAGGCCGGCAAGCGCAAGCTCGCTTTCTACACGGAAAAGCCGTTGGCAAAGATCCTCGGCCTGGCGGCGCCGGGAAGCATCACCACCGTGTCGGCGCCGGCCGGCGCTCCGGTCGAGGCGCCGAAGCCCGCCGCCGCGCCCATCATCGTCGACCGCACCGCGCCGATGCTGCTCGGCGACCCGGCGCTCGACGGAGGCACCGAACTGCTGGGTGCCGCGCAGCCGGCCAAGGCCGATCCGAATCTGCCCGGCGAAAAGCTGATCCTGGAAGGCAAGGCTCCCGCCGCCTCGCCCGGGCGCGCCGACGATTTTTCCTGGCCGCCGAAGCCGACCGCCGCCTCTCAGCCCGATACGACGACGGGCATCAATCAGTAGCTCATCGGCTCGGAGACCGTTTCAGAAATTCGCTCCTGTGAGTCAGATGGTGGTGTTTTCGAGAACCGGAGCGGAGCGTACGTTGTCGTACGTGAGCACCGGAAGCGCAGAAAACGCCATCAGCTGGCCGCAGGAGTAGAATTTCTAAACGGTCTCAGCGCGGCAGTACCGTCGACCCCATCAATGCCTCATCGATCGAGCGCGCCGCCTGGCGGCCTTCGCGGATCGCCCAGACCACCAGCGACTGGCCGCGGCGCACGTCGCCCGCGGCATAGAGCTTGTCGACGCTGGTCCTGTAGTCGCGATCGTTGGCCTCGACATTCCGAGAGCGGCGGCTGTCGGTGACGACCTTGATCTTGCCGTCCAGCTCCTTCATCAGGCTGTCGCCCGCCGGGCCGGCAAAGCCGATGGCGATGAAGGCGAGGTCGGCGCGGATGACGAATTCGCTGCCGGCGATCGGCTTGCGCTTCTCGTCCACCTCGCAGCAGCGCACGCCGGTCAGCTGGCCGTCCTCGCCGATGAATTCGAGCGTCGCCACCTGGAATTCGCGCTCGGCGCCCTCGGCCTGCGAGGAGGACGTGCGCATCTTGGTCGCCCAATAGGGCCATACGGAGAGCTTGTCTTCCTTCTCGGGCGGCTGCGGACGGATGTCGAGCTGCGTCACGCGCACCGCGCCCTGGCGGAAGGCGGTGCCGATACAATCGGACGCGGTGTCGCCGCCGCCGACCACCACGACATGCTGGCCGCCGGCGATGATCGGATGCGAGGGCCAGGCCACCGACTGGATCGGCTCGCCGCCGACGCGGCGGTTCTGCTGCACCAGATAAGGCATCGCGTCGTAGACGCCGCTGAGATCGGCCCCCGGAATGCCGGCCGGACGCGGCGTTTCCGAGCCGCCGCAATAGAGCACGGCGTCGAATTCATCGATGAGCTCGGCCGCCTTCATGTCGACGCCGACATTGACGCCGCAATGGAAGGTCACGCCCTCACCCTGCATCTGCTCGATGCGCCGGTCGATATAGTGCTTCTCGATCTTGAAGTCGGGGATGCCGTAGCGCATGAGGCCGCCGGGGCGGCTCTCGCGCTCATAGACATGCACGTCATGGCCGGCGCGGCCAAGCTGCTGGGCGGCCGCCATGCCGGACGGTCCGGAGCCGATGACGGCAACCCGCTTGCCGGTCTTCTTCTCCGGCGGATAGGGTCGGATATGGCCGGTTTCATAGGCCTTGTCGGCGATCGCCTGCTCGACCGTCTTGATGGCGACCGGAATGTCCTCGAGGTTCAGCGTGCAGGCTTCCTCGCAGGGCGCCGGGCAGATCCGGCCGGTGAATTCCGGGAAATTGTTGGTCGAATGCAGGTTGCGGATCGCGCTGTCCCAGTCGCCATTGTAGACGAGGTCGTTCCAGTCCGGGATCTGGTTGTGGATCGGGCAGCCGGTCGGCCCATGGCAGAACGGAATGCCGCAATCCATGCAGCGCGCGGCCTGTTTCTCGACCTCCTTGTCCGACATCGGCAGCGTGAATTCGCGGAAATGCCTGATGCGGTCCGAGGCAGGCTGGTACTTGTGCACCTGCCGGTCGATCTCGAGAAAGCCTGTTACCTTGCCCATAGTCCAGTCCCTGCTGTCCGAAGGCACGCCTTTGTCGCGCACCCGTTAACCCCATAAGGCCGCCATGGCAACCGCACCTTGTTGGAGCATGGCCTTCGCCGAGTTCCCACTTTTCGGGATCATGCTCTCGGGGTCAGGATTGTTGGTGAGGATGCCGGCCGGAAAGTCATCTTTCCGGCCATGCCCGATGCTTATTCCGCAGCCACGCTCATGCGCATGCGTTCCATCTCGATCAAGGCGCGGCGATATTCCACCGGCATGATCTTGCGGAATTTCGGCCGGAAGTTCTGCCAGTCGTCCAAGATCTCGCGGCCGCGCACCGAGCCGGTGTAATGCACGTGGTTCGAGATCAGCTGGTAGAGCCGTTCCTCGTCATGGCTGGTCATGTCGCCCGACACGTCGACGCGGCCCTTGTGGTCGAGGTCGCCGCCGTGATGGAGCAGCTTCTCCATCAAATCGTCCTCTTCCGGAACCGGCTCGAGCTCGACCATCGCCATGTTGCAGCGCTCGGCGAAATCGCCCTTCTCGTCCAGCACATAGGCGACGCCGCCCGACATGCCGGCCGCGAAGTTGCGCCCGGTCTTGCCGAGCACGACCACGATGCCGCCGGTCATGTATTCGCAGCCATGGTCGCCGACGCCCTCGACGACAGCCGCCACGCCCGAATTGCGCACGGCGAAGCGCTCGCCGGCGACACCCGCGAAGTAAGCCTCGCCCTCGGTGGCGCCATAGAGCACCGTGTTGCCGACGATGATCGAGTCGGCAGCCACGATCTTGGCTTCTTCCGGCGGGCGGATGACGATGCGGCCGCCCGACAGGCCCTTGCCGACATAGTCGTTGCCGGCGCCGACCAGCTCGAACGACACGCCGCGCGCGAGAAACGCGCCGAAGGACTGGCCGGCCGTGCCGGTCAGCTTCACCTGGATGGTGTCCTCCCGCAGGCCCTTGTGCTTGAAGCGTTTGGCCACCTCGCCCGACAGCATCGCGCCGGCAGAGCGGTCGACGTTGCGGATCGGCAGCTCGATGGTGACGGGCTGCTTGGCGTCGAGCGCCGGCTTGGCCAGCTCGATCAGCTTGCGGTCGAGCACGTCGTCGATCGGATGCTTCTGCCGCTCGGTCCAGTGCAGCGCCTCATGCGGCGCGTCGGGCTTGAAGAACATCTTCGAGAAGTCGAGCCCGCGCGCCTTCCAGTGCTGGATCACGTCGCGCTTTTCCAGGAGGTCGCTGTCGCCGATGATCTGGTCGAGATGGGTGAAGCCCATTTCGGCAAGCAACGCCCGCACCTCTTCCGCCACATAGAAGAAGAAGTTGATGACGTGCTCCGGCGTGCCCTTGAAGCGCTTGCGCAGCACCGGATCCTGCGTCGCCACGCCCACCGGGCAGGTGTTCAGATGGCACTTGCGCATCATGATGCAGCCGGCCGCGATCAGCGGCGCGGTCGAGAAGCCGAACTCGTCGGCGCCGAGCAGCGCGCCGATGATGACGTCGCGCCCGGTGCGCAACCCGCCATCGACCTGCAACGCGACGCGGGAGCGCAGGCCGTTGAGCACCAGCGTCTGGTGCGTCTCGGCCAGGCCCATTTCCCACGGGCTGCCGGCATGCTTGAGCGAGGTCAGCGGCGAAGCGCCGGTGCCGCCGTCATAGCCGGAGATGGTGATGTGGTCGGCGCGCGCCTTGGCGACGCCCGCCGCGACCGTGCCGACGCCGACTTCCGACACCAGCTTGACCGAGACATCGGCCGCCGGATTGACGTTCTTCAGGTCGTAGATCAGCTGCGCCAGATCCTCGATCGAGTAGATGTCGTGATGCGGCGGCGGCGAGATCAGGCCGACGCCGGGCGTCGAGTGCCTGACCTTGGCGATGGTGGCGTCGACCTTGTGGCCGGGCAGCTGGCCGCCCTCGCCGGGCTTGGCGCCCTGGGCCACCTTGATCTGCATGACGTCGGAATTGACCAGATATTCCGCCGTGACGCCGAAGCGCCCCGAAGCGACCTGCTTGATCGCCGAGCGTTCCGGGTTCTTGCCGCCGCCGGGCAGCGGCAGATAACGGTCGGCCTCTTCGCCACCCTCGCCGGTGTTCGACTTGCCGCCGATCTGGTTCATGGCGCGCGCCAGCGTGGTGTGCGCTTCCCTGGAGATCGAGCCGAACGACATCGCCCCGGTCGAGAAGCGCTTGACGATCTCGGCCGCCGGCATGACGTCCTCGAGCGCGACCTTCTTGCGGCCGGTTTCTTCGGCCAGCTTGATCTTGAACAGGCCGCGGATGGTTTGTGCCCGCGCGGTCGCGCTGTCGATCTGAGCCGAATAGGCCTTGAACGTGTCCCAGGAGCCCTGCCGCACGGCATGCTGCAAGGTAGCGACCGCATCCGGCGACCACATATGCGCCTCGCCGCGCATGCGGAACATGTATTCGCCGCCAACCTCGAGGCTGTTGCGCAGCACCGGATCGCTGCCGAAGGCGTCCGAGTGGCGGCTGAGCGTCTCGGTGGCGATCTCGTCCAGGCCGACGCCCTCGATCAGCGTCGCCGTGCCGGTGAAATACTTCTCGACGAAATCGGACTTCAGCCCGATGGCGTCGAAGATCTGCGCGCCGCAATAGGACTGGTAGGTCGAGATGCCCATCTTGGACATCACCTTGAGGATGCCCTTGCCGATCGACTTGATATAGCGCGAGACCACCTCGTATTCGTCGACCTCGGCCGGCAGCTCGCCGCGCTTGTGCATGTCGAGCAGCGTGTCGAAGGCAAGATAAGGATTGATCGCCTCGGCGCCATACCCAGCGAGGCAGCAGAAATGATGCACTTCGCGCGGCTCGCCGGATTCGACGACGAGGCCGACCGACGTGCGCAACCCCTTGCGGATCAGGTGATGGTGCACCGCCGCCGTGGCCAGAAGGGCTGGAATGGCGATGCGGTCGGGCCCGACCTGACGGTCGGACAGGATGATGATGTTGTAGCCACCAGCGACCGCCGCCTCGGCCCGCTCGCAGAGCCGGTCGATGGCGCCCTGCATGCCGGCAGCGCCCTCGTTCGAGCCGTATGTGATGTCGATCGTCTTGGTATCGAAACGGTCCTCGGTGTGGCCGATCGAGCGGATCTTTTCCAGATCGCCATTGGTCAGGATCGGCTGGCGCACTTCGAGCCGCTTGCGCCGCGACGTGCCGACCAGGTCGAAGATGTTCGGCCGCGGCCCGATGAAGGACACCAGGCTCATCACCAGCTCCTCGCGGATCGGGTCGATCGGCGGGTTGGTGACCTGGGCGAAGTTCTGCTTGAAATAGGTATAGAGCAGCTTCGACTTGTCCGACATCGCCGAGATCGGCGTGTCGGTGCCCATCGAGCCGACGGCTTCCTGGCCCGTGGTCGCCATCGGCGCCATCAGGAGCTTGGTGTCCTCCTGCGTGTAGCCGAAGGACTGCTGGCGATCGAGCAGGCTGACATCCTTGCGCAGCGCGCGCGGCTCTACCGGCTTGAGGTCTTCCAGGATCAGCTGCGTGTTGGCGAGCCAGGTCTTGTAGGGATGCCTGGTCGCGATCTCCGACTTGATCTCCTCGTCGGAAACGATGCGGCCCTTGGCAAGATCGATCAGCAGCATGCGGCCGGGCTGCAGCCGCCACTTCTGCACGATCTTCTCCTCCGGCACCGGCAGCGCGCCGGCTTCCGACGCCATGATCACGCGGTCGTCGTCGGTGACGATATAGCGCGCCGGGCGCAGGCCGTTGCGGTCGAGCGTGGCGCCGATCTGGCGGCCGTCGGTGAACACCACCGCCGCCGGTCCGTCCCACGGCTCCATCAGCGCCGCATGGTACTCGTAGAAAGCCTTGCGGTCGGCGTCCATGAGCTTGTTGCCGGCCCAGGCTTCCGGGATCAGCATCATCATGGCGTGGGTGAGCGAATAGCCGCCCTGGAACAGGAACTCGAGCGCGTTGTCGAAGCACGCCGTGTCCGACTGGCCCTCATAGGAGATGGGCCACAGCTTCGAGATGTTGTTGCCGAACAGCTCGGAATCGACCGAGGCCTGGCGTGCCGCCATCCAGTTGTTGTTGCCGCGCACGGTGTTGATCTCGCCGTTGTGCGCGACCATGCGGTAGGGATGCGCCAGCTTCCACGACGGGAAAGTGTTGGTCGAGAAGCGCTGGTGAACGAGGATCAGCGCCGTTTCGAAGCGCGGATCCTTGAGGTCCTTGTAGTAGGCGCCGACCTGGTAGGCGAGGAACATGCCCTTGTAGACAAGGGTGCGCGCCGAGAGCGACACGCAATAGGCGCCGATGTCCTTGTTGTCGTTCTCGGCGTAGATGCGGCCAGAGATCACCTTGCGCAGCAGATAAAGCCGCGCCTCATATTCCTCGTCATCCGGAATGTCGGCCGTGCGGCCGATGAACACCTGCCGGTGGAAAGGCTCGGAAGCCACGATATCGGGCGCCTTGGACAGCGACGAATTGTCGACCGGCACGTCGCGGAAGCCGATGAGCGGCAGCCCTTCCGACTGCGCCGATTCGGCGATGATCTCTTCGATATGCGCGCGAAGCGCCGCGTCCTGCGGCATGAACCAGTGGCCGACGCCGTACTGGCCGGCCGGCGGCAGCTCGACGCCCTTGGCGGCCATTTCCTCGCGGAAGAAGGCGTCCGGGATCTGCACCAGCACGCCTGCGCCGTCGCCGACCAGCGGGTCGGCGCCGACGGCGCCGCGATGGGTGAGGTTTTCCAGCATCGCCAGACCGTCCTCGACGATCCGGTGCGACTTCACGCCCTTCATGTTGGCGATGAAGCCGACGCCGCAGGCGTCATGCTCGTTGCGCGGATCATAGAGGCCCTGGGCGGCAGGGCCGTTGGTGATTCGGCCGGCTTTGGTCAGGACGGTATTTTTAACGGCTGCCGCTTTCGTCTGCGCGGCCTGGCCGTAGATCGCAGATGGCGTCAGTTCCGTCATCGTCCTATCCTCCGTTCTCCACCTTGGCCCTGACTGTCTGAGGGCGCTGGTTTGCCTTGGGAAGCACAAGGCTTCCCCTTCGTCCTGCTGCACGTCTCGCGAAATCTACCGAACCATACGGCTATACGCCCGGTTCGCATCCGGTATCGTACAGGCTAGAGCCGGGCCGTCTACCCGCCGCTCGCGACAATGGCCGGAATGGCAGCAATGATACGCCAGTCCAGCCTGTTTTGTGCGACAAAATAAGACAGCACTACTGTCCTAAATTTTTTATGGCAGAAATCAGGGACCTACACAAGACCGATTCACAAAAAACTTGGGCGCGCCGCGACACAAAATTTCGTGACGAACGCTGCAAACGCAAGCTTTGGTCCGGCTCTTTTGAGGTGATGCGCTGGCTTCACCGCTTTGCCGGCGATTGGCCCTTGCGCTTCTTCCGCCGAAGCGGTCAAGTCCCGCCGCTTTTGGCAACCACAATACGGACCTCTCGATGTTCTTTGCATCCGACAACTGGGCGGGCGTGCATCCCGACATTTCGGCCAATCTCTCCCGCCACGCCGCCGGCACGGCCACCGCCTATGGCGACGGCGATCTGGACCGCGCCGTCTATCGCCGCTTCAACGAGATCTTCGAGCGCGAGGTTCAGGTCTTCTTCGTCGCGACCGGCACCGCGGCTAATGCGCTTTCGATGGCCGGGCTGAACCGCATCGGCGGCATCGCGCTTTGCCACTCCGAAGCGCATATGAATGTCGACGAGTTCGGCGCGATGGGTTCCTACACCGGCGGCGCGCGCACGGCGCCGGTGTCCGGACCGCTGGGGCGCATGAACCCGGAGGCGCTCGACCGCGCCATCAGGCGCTATTCGCAGGACCTTGCTCCCGCCGGCCAGCCGATGGCGGTCACCCTCACCCAGGCGACCGAGGTCGGCACGGTCTACAGCGTCGACGACGTCAAGGCGATCGCTGAGGTCAGCCGCCGCCACAAGCTGCCGCTCCACATGGACGGCGCGCGCTTTGCCAATGCGATCGCGGCGACCGGTGTCAGCCCGGCCGAGATGACCTGGAAGAGCGGCGTCGACCTCATCTCCTTCGGCGCCACCAAGAACGGCTGCTGGATGGCCGACGCGGTGGTGATCCTCAATCCGGATGTCGGCAAGGAATTGCGCCTGTTGCGCCAGCGCGCCGGGCAGACTTTTTCCAAGGCGCGCTTCATCTCGGCCCAGTTCGAAGCCTATTTCAACGACGATCTGTGGCTGCGGATGGCAGGCCACGCCAATCAGATGGCCGCGCACCTGGCCGAGACCGTCGAGGATGCGCCGGCAGGCAGGCTCGCCTGGCTGCCGCAGGCCAATGAGGTGTTCGCGATCCTCAACCGCGAGACAGCCGAGAAGCTGCGGACGGCAGGCGCCAAATTCTACGAATGGGGCGTGCCTTCGGGGTTCGACGGGCACCTCGGCGACAATGAAGCGATCTACCGCTTCGTCGCCAGCTTCGCGACCGCGACCGAGGAGATCGAACGCCTCGGTAAGCTACTGGCTTGAGTTGAGGTGAGCCGATGACCAGGCCGCCTCTCGGCTCGACCATGCGGCTGGTTCGTCCGGCGCCGAACGTGCTGGGCTTCTACGACGGCCGCGTCGACGGGGTTCGTATCCGGTCGGACGAGCCGAATTGGCTCGACGACGGCGCCTACACGCTCGGCATCTGCACCTATGCGATCGTCGATGGATCGCAGGCGCTTGTCTATGACACGCATATCTCGCTCGCCCATGCCCGCTTCATCCGGCGCACGCTTGAAGAGATGGGTGTGACGTCGATACGCGTCGTGCTCAGCCACTGGCATGACGACCATATCGCCGGCAACGAAGTGTTCCAGGACTGCGAGATCATCGCCAATAGCCTCACCGCATCGGCGCTTGAACGCGGCCGCGCCGAGATCGAGGGCGGCAATCCGCCGATCAAGCCGCTCGTGCTGCCCAACAGGATATTCGACAACAGCCTGAGCCTGCGGGTCGGAACGATCGCGATCGAACTGCGCCAGGTGGAAATCCACAGCCATGACGGCACGGTGCTGCTGATGCCCGATGCCGGCTTGCTGCTGGCCGGCGACACGCTGGAGGATTCCATCACCTATGTCTCTGAGCCAGAGCGTCTGGAGGAGCACTTGATCGACCTCGAGCGCATGTCCGGTTGGGGATTCGATCGGATCCTGCCCAATCATGGTTCCTTCGAGACAATCAAGGCCGGTGGCTATGACAGAAGCTTCATCACGGCGACGGAAGCCTATGTGCGAAAGCTGCTTGCCTGCCGGCAAGACCCCGATTTGGCGAAACAGGATCTGAAGACCTTCGGCGCCGACATGTTTTCAACGACGGCGGTTGAATATTTTGCGCCTTATGAACCCGTGCACCGACAGAACGTGGAGGCCGTTGTCGCGGCAAAGCGCCGGTAATGTGCCAGAACGGTCGTTGCCGGTTGGCACAACGAAAAGCGGCGCCTCTCGGCGCCGCTTCCGTCTCGGGGGGAGACGTTGTCTGTGATGGAGCCCGCGGATTACGCGGCGGCCTTGGCTTCGATCTGCTTGGCCTTGTCCGAGGACGAGGTGATCGCGATCTTGCGCGGCTTCAGCTCCTCGGGAATGTTGCGCTTGAGGTCGACGAAGAGCAGGCCGTTCTTCAGCGTGGCGCCTTCCACTTCGACGTGGTCGGCGAGCTGGAAGCGGCGCTCGAAGGCGCGCGAGGCAATGCCGCGATAGAGCAGCTCGGAACCCTCGCCATTGCCCTCTTCCTTGCGCTCGCCCTTGACGGTCAGCACGTTGCGGTGAGCTTCGATCGAAATCTCGTCTTCCGAGAAGCCGGCAACGGCCATCGAGATGCGATAGGCGTTCTCGCCGGTGCGCTCGATGTTATAGGGCGGGTAGGTCTGCGCGGTCTCGGGCTGGCCGAGCGAATCGAGCATGGTGAACAGCCGGTCGAAGCCGACGGTCGAACGATAAAGCGGGGAAAAATCAACGTGACGCATGAGGTGTTCTCCTGTTGAGCAACATGGTTTGCGTATGACCTGGTGCGAAACCCTCGAAAGGCGTTCCGGATAGGCCAGCGGCCCCGACATCGGCGGCCGCAAACTTCATTTGGGAAGCGGAGAAAGCCATTTCAAGGCTTTTTGATCGACGCAAAACCGCCATGTTGATGAACGGCGGATGAACTCAGGCTTCGGCATCCGTTCACCCGGGCTTTGTTAGGTTTCGGTCAAGTCAGGCAATTCGGGAAAAGCGCGAGGCGCTTTGCGCAGAATTGCGTCAAGACAAAGAGACAAGCGGCGCCTTGATCCCGGCACCGCGACGAGGCCGAACCGGGTGCAACGTCCCTTCCTCCCGGATCGACAGAGGCCGGAAGTGCGCCGCAGGCACTTCCGGCCTTCCCTTTGCGAGTTGCCGCGTAACGCCTCGCGACGCCTTTGCTTTTGCCGCCCGGCCGTCTATCACCATGCCAACGCCTCGCCCGTCCGGGCAAAGAACAGGCAACGACGCGCCGAATGACGGATCTTTTCCATCTGACCGAGGACAATCCCGCGCCGCAGAACGCGGCGGGCGGCTTCTTCACCACGCGTGACGGCAAGAAGATCCGCTACGGCGTCTTCGCAGCGGTCGCCCGCCCGCTGCTGGGCACGGTGGTTCTGCTGACCGGACGCAACGAGTGCATCGAGAAATATTTCGAGACCATCCGCGACCTCGCCGATCGCGGCTTCGGCGTCGCGATCCTCGACTGGCGGGGCCAGGGCGATTCCAGCCGTCTGCTGCGCGACCGTCAGCGCGGCCATGTCCGCAGCTTCCGCGACTATACGCGCGACTTGGAGCAATTTTTCGAAGAGATCGTGCTGCCCGACTGCCGCGGCCCCTATTACATCCTCGCCCACTCGACCGGGGCGGTGATTGCGCTGCTTGCCTCGCCGTCCATGGTCAATCGGGTGCGGCGCATGGTGCTGCTGGCGCCTTTTCTGGAGGTGCCGGACATGCCGGTCTCGATAGCCACGGTGCGGCGCGTCTGCGCGATCTTCTGCGCGCTTGGCCTCGGCTGGCTCTACGCGGCGATCGGTCCGCGACCGAAAGTGCCGCCGCCTTTCGAGGTGAACAAGGTGACCTCGGACCCGGCGCGTTACCGCCGCAATGTCGGAATCTATGAAGCCTGGCCGCAGCTCGCGCTCGGCGGTCCGACCATCCGCTGGCTGAAGGCCGCGGCCGCCGCCGCGCAAGCCGTCAGCGATCCGGATTTCATGGCAAGGGTCCGGGTGCCGACGCTGATCGTGGCCGCCGGCGCCGACCGGGTGGTCTCGACCAAGGCCGTGGAGGCCTATGCCAGGAAACTGCGCGTCGGCTCGCTGTTGATGATCGACGGCGCTGAGCACGAACTCCTGCAGGAGAAGGACATCTATCGCGAGCAGCTGCTCGCCGCCTTCGATGCCTTCATTCCGGGCACCGGCGACGCTCCCTGATCGCGATCGCAACCAGGCCGCGGCGGATCAACCGCGCAGCGCCGCCATTGCCGCGGCGTGCAGCTCCGGTGTCGCCGCGGCCAATATATCGCCGCCCTTCTCCGCCGGGCCGCCTTCGAAAGTGGTGACGACGCCGCCGGCCTTCTCGATGATCGGGATCAGCGCGACGATGTCGTAGGGCTTCAAGCCCGGATCGGCGACGATGTCGACACAGCCCGCGGCCACCATGGCGAAGGCGTAGCAGTCGGTTCCGTAGCGGGCGAGCTGGACCTTCGTCTCGAACTGGTCGTAGCGCTTGCGCGCTTCGCCCTTGAACAGGGCGGGCGTGGTCGTGAACAGCGTCGCTTGCGAGAGCTCGGTCGTCTTGCGGGTCGAGAGCCTGCGCGGCCCGCCCGGTCCTTCGTAGTGCGAGCCGGAGGCGTTGGCATAGAACAGCTCGCCGGTGAAGGGTTGCGACATCATGCCGGCGACCGCGTCGCCGTCGGCGGTCAACCCGACCAGCGTTCCCCAGACCGGAAGGCCGGAAATGAAGGCGCGGGTGCCGTCGATCGGGTCGATCACCCAGACATGCCGGTTGGTGATGTTCTGGCTGCCATGCTCTTCGCCGAGGATGCCGTGCTCGGGATATTCGGCGGAGATCAGCGCCCGGATCGCACGCTCGGCTTCGCGATCGGCCTCCGTGACCGGGTCGAAGCTTCCCGCCTCCTTGTTGGCGACCGCCCCCTGGCTGCGGAAGCGCGGCAAGGTTTCCGCGGCGGCGGCATGCGCTATGCGCCGCATGAAATCGGTGCTGATATCCAATTCACTCTCCCCGTCGCGGCCTTTGCCAGCCGCTCTTTCTCGGTAGAACAGGCGCGCTGACGATGGTCAGGCGCCCGTTTTCTGTTGCCCTAATGTCACATCTGAACCGTCGAAGCGGAATTTCCACATCATATTGAATTAAAAAATCCTGCTGTCGATTGACATTTGTGCGCCGCACAATAATTTTGTCATCGGACAGGTTTTCCTGTCCATGCCCTCCTTGGGCGTTTCCTCCCTAGACTTCGACCGTGTCGTGAAAACGATGCGGTCTTTTTTTCGGGCAATTCCCGAAAAAGCGTGAAGCGTTTTCCGTCTGGAATTGCGTTTATTAAGAACTCAGGCGCGCCGACCGCGCCGTCATTCCGCCGCGAGCGGCAAATCGACGAAATGATAGTCGGGCATCGACATCAGGTCGGCCGAGAAGCGGGTCAGGTCGCAGGCCAGGGCGTCGAAACCGGCCGATTTCTGGAATGTCCGCTCATCCATGTAAAGCCCGCGATTGACCTCGATCTGCAGCGCATGCAGATGCCGCGCCGGTCGGCCGTAATGCTCGGTGATGAACCCGCCGGCATAGGGCTTGTTGTGCGCGACCGTATACCCCATGCCGACAAGCAGGCTGATCGCCATCTCGGTGAGCGCCGGCGAGGCCGAGATGCCGAACCGGTCGCCGATGATGAAGTCGGGCCGCGCGCCATTGTCGCCGACGCGGATCGAGGCCGGCATCGAGTGGCAGTCGATCAGCACGGCATAGCCGAACCTGGCATGCGTCCTGGTCAGGAGCCGCTTCAGCGTCTCGTGATAAGGTTTGTATACCGCCTCGATGCGTCCCACTGCCTCGGCCAAAGGCAGCCGGCCGGGATAGATATCCAGCCCTTCGCCGACCAGCTTGGGCACCGTGCCCAACCCGCCGGCGACGCGCGCCGAGCGGATGTTGCAGAAGGACGGCACCGGCTCCGCGAACATGCGCGGATCGAGCTCCCAGGGCTCGCGGTTGACGTCGAGATAGGCACGCGGAAAGTTCGCCGCCAGCAACGGCGCGCCGAGCGGCACGGCGCCGCCGAAGAGTTCCTCGACATAGCAGTCCTCCGACCGGCGGATGGCGTTGCGGTCGAGCCGCGCCATGGCCAGGAACCGCTCCGGATAATGGCGGCCGCTATGCGGTGAGTTGAACAGGAAGGGGACGCGCTGCTCGGCGCCCGATCGGATTTCGAAGGGTGGAACGACCGAAAAATCCTCGGCTGCCGTCTTCAATTTGTGCGAACCAGGAAACAGCACTGCATCATGACGTAAAACTTGCCACCTTGCGTGCGGCATGTCCAGCATTTCAGGCAGCAAAACGGTGCTGCGAACCGCATCTTGGATGCCCTTCATTCACTTGATGTTTACCGGCTCCACCTCATATACAGGATGGTTAACGGCCTTGCCCGGCGGCAGGCTTGGGGCGGGTGATTCGGACGGGATATGATGGCACGCATTCTGCTGGCGGAAGACGATGATGATATGCGCCGCTTCCTCGTCAAGGCGCTGGAACGCGCCGGCTACCAGGTAAGCGATTTCGACAATGGCGCCAGCGCCTATGAGCGGCTGCGCGAAGAACCCTTTTCGCTGCTCTTGACCGATATCGTCATGCCGGAAATGGACGGCATCGAGCTCGCCCGCCGCGCCACCGAGATCGATCCCGACCTCAAGGTGATGTTCATCACCGGCTTCGCCGCTGTCGCGCTCAATCCTGATTCGAAGGCGCCCAAGGACGCCAAGGTGCTGTCGAAGCCCTTCCACCTGCGCGATCTCGTCAACGAGGTCGAGAAGATGCTGCAGGCGGCCTAAAGCATGTCTCCCGAAAGTGGTAACCGGTTTCGGGACGAAGACATGCGCAAAATCAAAAAAGCTAAAGCGCATGGAGCGAATCTGAAAGATCGCGACGCGCTTTAGCCGCCTCCGGCCCGTATCGGGCCGTGCATCGGCAGGCACTTCGCCGATGCGACAAACGGAAGCCGTCTTTCCACATTCCCGCTATTGACGTGCCGGATCAAAAGTGGTGTATGCGCGGCGTCGGATGGGCGTGTAGCTCAGCGGGAGAGCACTGCATTGACATTGCAGGGGTCACAAGTTCAATCCTTGTCACGCCCACCATCCTTCCTTCGATCTATCTGAGAAAATCAGGCTCAAGCCTCACTTGAAAGCGCTTCAGTTCGCTGCCGATCACACTCCGGTCACAGCAAACGCTTCGTTGCGGCGACAAACCACCAAAAGCGGACGGGTGTCGACGATAGGCAGGCATCGTGGATACGCTTATAGCAATGATATGAAACTGGTCCGGTGCTTTAAGCCATGAATTTTGAAACTGCCGAACCAGGCAGCGCAATTTCGATTCCTTCTCCTGACGAACTAAACCTGTTCAAAGCGCTTTTTTCCTTCAGGGTACGCGACGGGCATTCGCCCAAGGAAAACTTCCTGACGGAGGCTCTGGTTTACACGCTGAAGAAGAATCCTGTCGCGATGCGCGAATGGGTGAAACTGCTGACCAGCGGAGAAATCTCAACAAGTTCTGCTGAAATAAACACACGCCTGACGCACATCGATGGCGAAAACCACTCATCGATCTACCCGGATGTACACGTTTCCGGATGCGACGCCGGAGAGAAAACCTTCAACCTGGTCGTTGAGCACAAGTGGGATTCGCCCTGCAGCCTGCCTCAGCTTAAGAGATACGCAAAGCTTAAGGGAACAGGCGAACGGCGCTTTTTGGCGTTTGTCTGTGTGAGCGCACAAGAGAAGAGGGTCGCCGACAAATTCCCGAAAGCGGAATTTGATGGCCTGTCATACAAGACCGTTCTTTGGCGCGACGTATATCGCGTCCTGTTTGCCATCGAATCAAAAGATCGCACGCTCGAGGAGTTCCTGGATTTTATGAAAAAGGAAGGTTTGGCCCCAGGAAAGGCGATCACGATCCAAGAAATGCAAGCTTTCCTCGCCTCGCGTGGGTTCAAGCGGCAATTGGACAGATACTGCCAGCGCCTGCTGAACGAGTACGACTGGAGCTCTGTTCCCCAAAAATTCCATTACGCGCCCAAAATCACCGACGCCTGGGGGCGCACAGCCATTGTCTTCTCAGAGAGTTCCTGGAAGCCGGCAATAGCGATCGGCTTCTTGTACGACCCTACGGACCATGGCGTTCAACTGCTCAAACCCGAAAAAGGGATCGATCTGGCAATTCGAATCCACGCTGACCCAGCTGCCAATCCTTCGCCAACCAAAGTGCTTGAACTGTTGGAACTGCGTGCTGCCGAGCTTCGGAGACAGGGCGCTGTGGTTCATACGAAAAATCAACCAGGCAACAACAACAAGCACACGCTCATCCTGATCAGAAGGTCCCTTGGGGAAGTGATATCGGATGCAGCCACCGAGGACGAGCAAGTTGAAGCCATCCATGGCCAACTGAAGAAATGGTGCCTCACTCTCTTTGCGGACCAGGACCTCCTGAACGCCCTGGCCACATTGAAGCCATACAGATAGAGCGCCTCGCCGAGCCGGCTGGCTCTGCGACGATTCTCCGAGTGCTGACGCGCACCGTCGATATCTCCTACCCGAGATCCCCTTCGAACATCACAAGCGTGCGATTAGACGCCTTCAGCGCGAAGCGCATGGCTTGCGCATAGGCCGGGTCGGCATAGCAGGTCTTGGCGATTTCCAGCGACGGAAACTCCACAAGCACCATGCGCTTGGCGTCACGCGCCTCGACGAGCAGAGGCGGCTGTTTCGTCGTGTTGGTGCGTGCCTGGTATTTTTCGCCGATCGGCTTCCAAAGCCGGGCGTATTCTGCCTGCGCCTCCTGGTCCGAAATCTCGGTTCCGACGATGAGCCAGTATCCCTTCACGCTGAAGCGCTCCCTTGCCGATTGCGGTCCTACACCATGAACGCGCCGCCGTTGACGTGCAACAAATGACGAACTTGCCCATGTCCGATGCGAGATAGAGGCAGGCATTGGCGACGTCCTCGGCGGGTCCCAGCGTCCTCAGCGGCACGCGGCTTTTCCATGCTCGTAGGTTTCCTTGCGATCCGGGCGCCATGCCGCGTTCCTGTCCGTGTCCAGCAACCGCGGGCACCCGGTCATGGCCGCAGCCCCCTAGATTCGGATCCCGGCTTTCCACAGCCGCAGCCGCGCTTTCGCCAGAAGACCGGACTGAGGCGTCACCAATGGCCGTATGTGGCGTTTGATCCTCTTGAACAGGGCATTGTCCGGTTCCGCCTCCAGCGACATCGCAATCATCCGGCGGGCCGGTTCCAGCTTTCCGAACACGACATGGAGGATATGCGCCGAGCATGCTGCCGCATAGGGATGCCCATCGGCGGCCGCCGCGAAGAAGAATTCGAAATCCTTCGACATCACATGGCCGAGCCACGACCTGCCGACCAGAACGCCAATCGCACGCAACGGCATTGCGGAAGAGGCTTCGAACTGCCTGGTCATGAGCGCCTTCAAAACGGCCTCGCCGGACCGGTAATCACGGTCGCGAAAGAACGCTACCGCGATTTTGAGCGGATAGATGTCGTTCTCGGGATCCAGCGCGTAAGCCTTTCCGAGGATGTTTTTTGCCCGCGTCGGGCTGATCTGGCCTTCGAGGTCGAGAAATGCGCTTTGATAGCCGAAAGCGGCCTCGAGCGGGTGGTAGTCGCTCTGATGACGGCTCAGTTCGCCCAGGATCATTTCCGCGGCTTTCGAACCGCCGAACAAGGTTTTCGGGTGGACGAGGGCGATATCGCCCATCGTCGATGCCACGGACGCATAGACGCTGCTGCCTGCATAGATTGTCCGGCAGCGCGCCATCAGCCTCATTTCGAAGAATGCCCTGAGCGTCTCATCCTCGAATTCCGCCGATCCCAGATCATCGCTCAGCAATGCGCCGGTTTGCGACCGCAGATATTCGAGCGTCGCGCGATCCTGGCCGATCAAAAGGGTTGTCAGGCCTTTCGACGAAAGCTCCGAGGCGATGGACTTGACCAGGGCCGAGGCTACCACCTTGTCGCTGAAATCCAGCATGAAGCGATATTTGCCGCGGACAATGTCGCCGCTGCGAAGATGCAAAGCCGCGGTCGGCCCAGGAAAGGGGCGCCTGTCGGCGGCATCGAACGCCTGATTCACGGCCTGGGAAAAGCCGAAACCTCGCAATGTCTCCGATCGCCGGACGAGTTCGGGTCCGCCGCGAAAAAAATCCAGTATCTTGAACTCGTTGCAGATCCAGCCGCGAAGACTTCGCCGTCCCGCCGCGGCATCGAGACTGGCACGGGTAAAGGCCACCTCCTTGAGAACATCGAAACCCGTTGGTTCGACCCTCTCCCCCAGCCAGTGCTTCTCGATAAAATCGGCGGAGAATATCTTGTCGACCTTCTCGACCGAGTGAAATTCGTCGTCATGCATCGGCCACCAGGTAAAGCCGAAGCGATAGCCAAGCGTGTCGGCAAGGGCCTTGGCGTTGACCATGGCCAGAAGGCGGCCGCCCAGACCGTCCTCCCTGGTCGCAGCTATGAGTTTCGACTGAGGATCATGCCGGGCCAAGACGGATGTCGCCTCCCTCGACATGTTCAAGGAACCACGCATAGGTCTGTTCCAATCCACGTCGAAGCGAATATGCCGGTCTCCAGCCGGTTGCGAACAGGCGCGACACATCCATCAGCTTGCGCGGCGTGCCGTCGGGCTTCGTCGGATCGAGTTCGATCGAGGCGGCGGCGCCGACGACCGAAACGACAGTGCTGGCGAGCTCCGCGATGGTGACGTCCTCGCCGCTCCCGACATTGACGTGGCCATCGTCCGCATAGGTCTTCAAAAGCCAGATAAAGGCGTCGGCGGCATCGTCGACATGCAGGAATTCCCGCATCGGCCGGCCCGACCCCCACACCGGCAGGGTCTTTTGGCCGGTGCGCTTCGCCTCATGCGCCTTGCGCATCAGCGCCGGAATGACATGGCTGCTGCCCAGGTCGAAATTGTCGCCCGGACCGTAGAGATTGGTCGGCATGGCCGAGACGTAGTTGATGCCATATTGCCGCCGGTAAGCCTGGCAGAGCTTCAATCCGGCGATCTTGGCGACGGCGTACCATTCATTGGTGGGTTCGAGCGGACCGGTGAGCAGGGCGTCTTCCGGGATCGGCTGCGGCGCGAGTTTCGGATAGATGCAGGACGAGCCGAGGAACAAGAGTTTCTGCACCTCGCTGCGAAAGGCAGCTTCGATCACGTTGGTCTGCACGACAAGGTTTTCGTAAAGAAAATCCACCGGGAAGCTGTCATTGGCCATGATGCCGCCGACCTTGGCGGCAGCCATGATCACCGCGTCAGGCCGCCGGTCCTGCATCCATCGGCGCACGCCGGCCTGGTCGAGAAGATCGAGCTCGCTGCGCGCGACGGTCACGATCTCGCAATCCTCGCTTGCCAGGCGGCGCACCAGCGCCGAGCCGACCATGCCACGATGACCGGCGACAAAAATGCGCTTTCCTTTGAGGTCGAAGGTCTGGTCCACCCGGCAGCCTTCCGCCATTGCCTTATTCGTCCGCGCTAATTTCCGGCAAGCGAATACGATTTCCCGGCGGAACGCAATTCCCCGTGCGGGGACCGGCTCAGATTCCGGCCGTCGCCAGCAGGATCTTCATCCTGGCAGAGGCAAGATCGGGGTCGGCCAGCAGGCCGGCCTGATCGGCGAGGCGGAACACGTCCGCATAGTGGCATATGCCGCGCGCCGACTGCATGCCGCCGACCATGGTGAAATGGTCCTGATGCCCGTTCAGCCAGGCCATGAAGACGATGCCGGCCTTGTAGTATTCGGTCGGCGCCTCGAAGATTTTTCGCGACAGCGGCACGGTCGGGGCCATCAGCGCGTCGTAGCCGGCACGATCGCCATCGGCCAGCTTCGCCAGCGCAGCGTTGGCGACCGGCGCGATGGCGTCGAAGATGCCGAGCAGCGCATGCGAATGCCGCCTGCCGTCGCCGGCGATCAGTTGGGGATAGTTGAAATCGTCGCCGGTGAACATCACAACGCCCTCGGGCAGCCGGTCGCGCAGCTGCACCTCCTTGCCGGCATCGAGCAGCGATATCTTGATGCCCTCGACCTTGTCCGCATGCCGCTCGATGATGGCGACGACCGTGTCGAGCGCAACGTCGAAATCGTTGCTGCCCCAATAGCCCCTGAGCGCCGGATCGAACATGTCGCCCAGCCAGTGCAGGATCACCTTGCCGGAGGCCTGCGAAAGGATGCGGTCGTAGACCCGAGTATAATCGTCAGGCCCTTTTGCCACCGCCGCCAGCGCGCGGCTCGCCATCATGATCGCCTTGCCGCCCTCGCCTTCAATGAAGGCGAATTGCTCTTCATAGGCGCGGGTGACGTCGTCGGGCGTCTTGGCCGCGGCAGGAGCCAAGTGATCGGTCCCCGCCCCTGAAGCGAGGTCGGCGCCCGGCACTGTCCTGGCCTCGGCGATCGAACGGCGGATCAGTTCCCTGGCGCTCGTCCAGTCGAAGCCCATGCCGCGCTGAGAGGTGTCCATGGCCTCGGCGATGCGGAAGCCGAGCCGCCACAGATGATGGCGGAACGCCATGGTCCTGTCCCAGTCGACCGCCGGCCGCGACCACGGATTGGTCATGGCGATGGGGTCGGCGACGACATGGGCGGCGGCATAGGCGATGCGCGAAAAACGCGCGCCTTCACTCGGCGCAACCGGTTTGCCGACGAGCCGGTAGCTGACCCGGTCGCCGTTCTCCGCAGGCAAGATGATGTCCATCGAACTCTCCCGTCGCGGCTCCTATAAATGGAACGTTCCAATAAATCAAGAAGCTTTATGATTCAAGAGATCCGAGCCGGTCGGCTGCTGCACCGCGATGCGAAACCCTTGCGTCGTCGAAAGATTTGAACCGCTCCAATCAATTTTGGCCTTGTCACAAGAATCACGATTGACTCTGATTTCGGACAGTGATTAGAACGTTCCAATAAAATTGTTCAAAAGCGTGGAGGACGGGACGAGGATGGCCAGCCGGGCCAAGGCGACGATCCTGGACATTGCCCGGGAGGCCGGCGTGTCCAAATCGACGGTGTCGCTCGTGCTGCAAGGCAGCGGGCTGATCCGGCCTGAAACCGCGGTCAAGGTGCGCAAGGCGATCGAGGATGTCGGCTATGTCTACAACCGCGGCGCCGCCAACCTGCGCAAGGCCCATTCCAACGTCATCGGCATGGTGATCAACGACCTCACCAACCCCTTCTTCGCCGAGCTTGCGGTCGGCATGGAGCGCGTCTTCCAGGCGGCCGGCGTCGTCCCCTTCATCGCCAACACGGCGGAGAACCCGGTGCGCCAGGAAGAGGTGCTGAA
Organism: Mesorhizobium sp. M2E.F.Ca.ET.219.01.1.1; assembly: GCF_004016445.2. Classification (GTDB taxonomy): domain Bacteria; phylum Pseudomonadota; class Alphaproteobacteria; order Rhizobiales; family Rhizobiaceae; genus Mesorhizobium. The sequence goes on along the minus strand of NZ_SADT02000001.1, from coordinate 444,947 downwards.
GTCGATGATGGAACAGGGCGTCGCCGGCCTGATCGTCTCGCCGGCGCGCGGCACGACGCCCGGCGCTTTCCGGCGCATCGAAGCGGCGGGCGTGCCCGTGGTGTTCGCCATGCGCAGGCTGCCCGAGAGCCGCATACCGGCAATCGCGCCCGACAATCGTCGCGGCGCCTGTCTCGCCACCGAGCATCTGATCCGCAAGGGCCATCGCCGCCTCGCTTTCTTCGGCGGCTCGTCCGACCTTGTCGTCTATCAGGAGCGTCTGGGCGGTTTCCTCGAAGCCTGCGACGCGTTCGCCATTCCGGTTGCCGACCGGACGATCGTCGAGGGCGAGACCAGCCGCAAGGGCGGCATGGCCTGCCTGGAGACAGCGCTGGCCATTTCCGAACCGCCGACAGCGGCCCTTTGTTTCAACGACGCGGTTGCCTTCGGCGTCATGCTGGCATTGCGTAAGCGCGGCCTCGAGGCGGGAACGGACTTCGCCGTCGTTGGCTTCGACGACGTCGCCGAGGCCGAGCATTACAGCCCGGCGCTGACCAGCGTTGCCGTCGACACCGCGGGCCTCGGCGAGCGCGCCGCCCATGTCATGCTGAAGATGATCCAGTCGCGCACCACGCGCGCCGAGGACCATATCGGCGCCGTCAGCCTCGTCGTGCGGGAAAGCAGCGGCCCGGACCGCAACAGCCAAGTGGGAGACGCGGCATGAGCGTGCGATGGGGACTGATCGGCGCCAGCACGATCGCCAAGCAATTCATGATCAATGCCATCCGCGCGCAGGCCGATGGCGAGATCACTGCCGTGATGAGCTCCAGCGCCGAGCGCGCAGAGGCTTATGCCCGCGAAAATGGCATTCCTGCCGCCGTCTCGACCCTCGATGCGCTGCTCAACAGGGATGTCGACGCCGTCTACATCTCCACCACCAACGAACTGCATCTCGAACAGGGCTTGGCGGCGATCAAGGCCGGCAAGCATGTGCTGTGCGAGAAGCCGCTGGCCCTGACCAGCGCCGATGCGCGCAAGATGGTTGCGGCGGCCAGAGAAGCCGGCATCGTGTTCGGCACCAATCACCATCTGCGCAATGCCGGCGCGCACCGCGCCATGCGCAAGGCGATTGCTGACGGCCGTATTGGCAAGCCGGTCGCAGCCCGCGTCTTCCATTCCGTCTACCTGCCGGAAAACCTGCAGGGCTGGCGCATCGCCAGGCCTGAAGCCGGCGGCGGCGTGGTGCTCGACATCACCGTGCATGACGCCGACACGCTGCGCTTTGTGCTCGGCGACGATCCGGTCGAGATCTCGGCCTTCACGCAATCGGCCGGCATGGCCGGCAGCGGGCTGGAGGATGGCGCCATGTGCATCTGGCGCTTCAAGTCCGGGGTCATCGCCCAATCGCATGAGGGCTTCACCACCAAATACGCCGGCACCGGCTTCGAGGTGCACGGTTCAGAAGGTTCGCTCATCGCCACCAACGTCATGACGCAGAAGCCGATCGGCTCGGTGCTGCTGCGCACAGCTTCCGGCGAGGAAGAGCTGAGCTTCGACCGCGAGGACCTCTACACCCGCTCGCTGCGCCAGTTCCATGCCGCGATCCGCGGCGAAGGTCAGCCATCGGCCACTGGCGAGGACGGCATCTGGTCGCTGGCTTCGGCCGAAGCGGCATTGCAGTCGGCCAAATCAGGCAAAGCCGTCAAGATCGACCCGAAACTCGGGAGCATGAATTGAGCAAGGTCGTTTCCGCAGCGCAGGCGGCAAGCCTGATCAAGGACGGCATGGTCGTCTCGGTGTCGTCGTCGAGCGGCCTTGGCTGCCCGGACGCCGTGCTTGCCGCGATCGGCGAGCGCTTCGACGCGGAAGGCCATCCGAAGAATATCACCACGCTGCACCCGATCGCCGCCGGCGACATGTACGGTATCAAGGGCATCGACCATCTCGCAAAGCCCGGCCTGTTGAAGCGCACGCTCTGCGGCTCCTACCCGTCCGGCCCCTCCTCCGCCGAGCCGCCGCAGATCTGGAAGATGATCGGCGACAATTCGGTCGCCGCCTACAACGTGCCCTCCGGCATCCTGTTCGACATGCACCGCGAGGCCGCCGCCAAGCGTCCTGGCGTGCTGACCAAGGTCGGCCTCGACACCTTCGCCGATCCGCGTCACCAGGGCTGCGCCATGAACGCGGCGGCCAGCGAGCCAATCGTGTCGGTGCAGCAGTTCGACGGCGAGGAATGGCTCTATTTCCGTTCGATCGTGCCCAGCATCTCGATCATCCGCGCCACCACGGCCGATGAGCGCGGCAACCTGACCTACGAGCATGAAGGCGCCTATCTCGGCGGGCTGGAGCAGGCGCTTGCGGCCCGCAACAATGGCGGCATCGTCATCGCGCAGGTGAAGCGCGTCGTCGAAAACGGCACGCTGAAGCCGCATGACGTGCGCGTTCCCGGCGTGCTGGTCGACCATATCGTCGTGGCGCCCGATCAGTTGCAGACGACGCAGACCCCCTACGATCCGGCGATCTCGGGCGAGATTTTTCGCCCGCTGTCGAGTTTCCGCACGCCCGAGATGAACATCCAGAAGGTCATCGCGCGGCGCGTCGCCATGGAGTTGCGCGACGGCATGGCCGTCAACATCGGCTTCGGCATCTCCGCCAACGTGCCGCGCATCCTTCTGGAGGAAGGCCAGCACGGCAAGGTCACCTGGGTGATCGAGCAGGGCGCGGTCGGCGGCGTGCCGCTGCTCGACTTCAAGTTCGGCTGCGCGTCCAACGCCGAGGCAATCATGCCCTCACCGCACCAGTTCATCTATTTCCAGGCCGGCGGCTTCGACGCCTCGCTACTCTCCTTCCTGCAGATCGACCGCCACGGTTCGGTCAATGTCTCGAAGCTTTCGGCGCGGCCGCATGTTACGGCCGGCGCCGGCGGCTTCGTCGACATCACGTCGCGGGCGAAGAAGATCGTCTTCTCCGGCTTCTTCAATGCCGGCGCGAAACTCTCGCTGGCCGATGGCGCGATCCGCATCGACCAGGAAGGCAAGGTCAAGAAGGTGGTCGAACAGGTCGAGCACATCTCCTTCTCGGGAAAACGCGCGGTCGCTCAAGGGCAGGACATCACCTATGTCACCGAGCGCTGCGTCATGAAGCTGACGCCGGACGGTTTGATGGTCACGGAACTGGCTCCGGGCGTGGACCTCGAACGCGATGTGCTGGCGCAGGCCGAGATCCCGCTTGGCGTCGCCAACGACCTCAAGGTCACGCCTGCGGCGCTTTACCAAGACCGGCCGATCGGCCTGTCGCTCAACGGCGGCGCTTCGCTCGGAGGCGCGCATGGCTGAGCTTGTCACCTTCGAAAAGGACGGCGCCATCGGCATCGTCACGCTGCGCCGGCCGGAAAAGTTCAACGCGCTCGACATCCCGATGCTGCGTGCGCTGGAAGCAGCGCTCGACGAGGCGGAACTGGCCGAGGGCGTCCGCGTCGTGCTCGTCCGTGGCGAAGGCAAGGGCTTTTGCGCCGGCGGCGACGTCGAGGCCTGGGGCGCGATGAGTGCCGCTGATTTCCAGGTGCAATGGGTGCGCTACGGACACCGCGTCTTCGACCGACTGGCGCGGCTGCGGCAACCGACCATCGCGGTTCTGTCCGGCCATGCGCTGGGCGGTGGGCTGGAGCTGGCCGCGGCCTGTGACTTCCGCGTCGCCGAAACGCAGATAAAACTAGGCTTCCCCGAAACCTCCATCGGCGTCGTTCCCGGATGGTCGGGCACGCAGCGCGCCGTGCGCCGGTTCGGTGCGCAGATCGTGCGCCGCATGGCGATTGGCGGCGAGATTTTCCTGGCGGCCGACGCGCTCGCGCACGGTGTCGTCGACCGCGTTGTCGAAACGGGCAAGGCGTTCGACGAAGCCAAAGCCTGGGCCGAAAAGATCGCCGAGCGCGGCCCGCTGGCGACCGAGGCCGCCAAGCTGATGATCGGCGTTGCCGAGGGCGAGGAAGACGCAGCCGCGACCGAGGCGCTGGCCAGCGGCTTCATTGCGCTGACGGGCGACCTCAAAGCCGGCGTCGGCGCCTTCAAGGCCAAGCAGAAGCCGGCCTTTTCGAGATCCTAGAGAAGACATGATGAACGCACCGCTCAACATCTCCATGCCGAAAGAGGCGTCCCAAGCGCCGAAGGCTTACAAGCTCCTGATCGACGGCAAGCATGTCGAAGCCCGTGACGGCCGCAGCATCGAGCGCGCCAGCCCCGGCCACGGTTTTGTCGTCTCGCGCTACGCCCAGGCAAATGCGGCTGAAGTGGAAGCTGCCGTGCAGGCCGCGCATAAGGCTTTCGAAACCGGCCCATGGCCGCGCATGAAGGCGTCGGAACGCGCGGCGATTCTGCTGAAGACGGCCGACCTGATCGAGACCCGCCTGGAGGAGATCGCCCGCCTCGATGCGCTGGAGTCCGGCAAGCCGATCGCCCAGGCGCGCGGCGAGATCGGCGGCGCGATCGACATCTGGCGCTACGCCGCCTCGCTCGCCCGAACGCTGCATGGCGAGAGCTATGCCAATCTCGGCGACGATATGCTGGGGGTGGTGCTGCGCGAACCGATCGGCGTCGTCTCGATCATCACGCCGTGGAATTTCCCCTTCCTGATCGTCAGCCAGAAGCTGCCTTTCGCGCTCGCCGCCGGCTGCACGGCGGTGGTGAAGCCCAGCGAGATGACGTCGGCCTCGACTTTCGTGCTTGGCGACATCCTGCTCGAAGCCGGGCTGCCGGCCGGTGTCGTCAACATCCTCGCCGGCTACGGCGCCGATGTCGGCGCGCCGATGGTCAGCCATCCGCTGGTCGAGATGGTCTCCTTCACCGGCTCGACCCACGTCGGCAAGATGACCATGGCCACGGCGTCCAATTCGCTGAAGAAAGTCTCGATGGAGCTCGGCGGCAAGAACGGCCAGATCGTCTTCCCCGATGCCGACCTCGAAGCGGCTGCGGATGCCGCTGTGTTCGGCGGTTTCTTCAATGCCGGCGAATGCTGCAATGCCGGCAGCCGCCTCATCGTGCATGAGGCGATCGCCGACGATTTCCTCAACGCGGTCAAGACGCTGTCCCAGAAAGTCCGCGTCGGCGATCCGCTCGACGACCGCACCAAGGTCGGCGCGATGATCTCGGCCGACCACATGGAAAAGGTAACCGGCTATGTAACGGCGGCGAAAACCGACGGCGGCAGCGTTTTCGCCGGCGGCACCCGGCTTGCATCCAACGCCGGCCAATATCTCGATCCGACGATCATCCGCAACGTCACCGAGGATATGGCGATCGCGCGTGAGGAAGTGTTCGGCCCGGTGCTGTCCGTGCTCACTTTTGAAACGATTGAGAAGGCATTGCACATTGCCAACAACACGCCCTATGGTTTGTCTGCAGGGGTGTGGAGCGCCAGCATCGACACCTGCATGTCGGTGGCGCGCGGTGTGCGTTCGGGGACGGTTTGGGTGAACACGTTCATGGAAGGTTACCCCGAGCTGCCTTTCGGGGGCTACAAGCAGTCCGGTCTGGGACGCGAACTCGGCAAACGCGCCGTCGAGGATTATACCGAGGAAAAGACTATCCAGTTTCATCGCGGCCAGCGCACCGGTTGGTGGGTCGGCTGAGTTGGGAGACGCCGGCGGACACCCGCCGGTTATGTGAATGCAACAAGGGAGGTAGTACATGTTGCGCAAATTCTTTATCGGAACGGCTCTTGCGACGAGCTTCGCGTTCTCGGCGCATGCCGCGGACGTCAAGGAAGTGCAGATGCTGCATTGGTGGACGTCGGGCGGCGAAGCGGCCGCTCTGAACGTGCTGAAGCAGGATCTGGCCAAGGAAGGCTATGCCTGGAAGGACGTGCCGGTGGCCGGCGGCGGCGGCGACGCCGCCATGACCGCGCTGAAGGCCATGGTCGCGGCCGGCAACTATCCGACCGCATCGCAGATGCTGGGCTACACCGTGCTCGACTATGCCGCCGCCGGCGTCATGGGCGACCTGACCGAAACCGCCAAGAAGGAAGGTTGGGACAAGTCGGTTCCGGCCGCCCTGCAGAAGTTCTCCGTCTATGACGGCAAGTGGGTGGCCGCTCCGGTCAACGTCCACTCCGTCAACTGGCTGTGGATCAACAAGGCGGTGATGGACAAGATCGGCGGCACCGAGCCGAAGACCTTCGACGACTTCATCGCATTGCTCGACAAGGCCAAGGCTGCCGGCGTCATCCCGCTCGCTCTGGGCGGCCAGAACTGGCAGGAAGCCACCATGTTCGACTCCGTCGTGCTGTCGACTGGCGGGCCGGAATTCTACAAGAAGGCGATGAACGACCTCGATGAGGACTCGCTCAAGTCCGACACGATGAAGAAGTCGTTCGACAACCTCGCCAAGCTGGTCACCTATGTCGACCCGAACTTCTCGGGCCGCGACTGGAACCTCGCCACCGCCATGGTCATCAAGGGCGATGCGCTGGTTCAGGTCATGGGCGACTGGGCCAAGGGCGAGTTCCACGCCGCCAACAAGACCCCTGGCACCGACTTCCTCTGCTACCGCTTCCCGGGCACCGACGGCTCCGTGGTCTACAACTCCGACATGTTCGGTATGTTCAACGTGCCGGAGGACCGCAAGGCCGCCCAGGTGGCGCTTGCCACCGCCACCCTGTCGAAGAGCTTCCAGTCGGCCTTCAACGTGGTGAAGGGTTCGGTCCCGGCCCGCACCGACGTGCCGGATACCGACTTCGACGCTTGCGGCAAGAAGGGCATCGCCGACCTGAAGAAGGCTAATGAAGGCGGCACGCTGTTCGGCTCGCTGGCCCAGGGCTACGGTGCCCCGCCGGCCGTCGCCAACGCCTACAAGGATGTTGTGTCGAAGTTCGTCCATGGCCAGATCAAGACCTCCGACGAGGCCGTGACCGAGCTGGTCAAGGCGATCGACGACGCCAAGTAAGCTTCGCTTGAACGCAGGTCTCCCCCGCTTCGGCGGGGGAGGTCTCCTGTCGATGAAAGGTGTGGGACAACCCTGGTGCGTTTTCGCGCCGGGCGGTTTCCGACCAACCGGAACTGGACAAGCCGATGAGCACAGTTGCCGAAACCCAGATCAAGCTGACACCGGAGCATGACGCCCGTCCCGGCGCGACGGTCCGTTCGCGGTTGCAGGATCTGCTGCCGAAGATCGTCCTGGCGCCGAGCTTCGCGGCGACGATCGTCTTCGTCTACGGCTTCATCCTTTGGACGATCTATCTGTCCTTCACCAACTCCAAGACCTTCCCGTCTTATGCCATCACCGGCGCCCGCGCCTATCAGCGGCTGTGGCGATGGACGTTCGAGAGCGACCCGCCGTCGAGCTGGTACACCTCGATCACCAATATGGGTATTTTCGGCTTCCTCTACATCCTGATCTGCCTGGCGCTCGGCCTTTTCCTGGCCATCCTGCTCGACCAGAAGATCCGCGGCGAAGGCATGCTGCGGCCGATCTATCTCTACCCGATGGCGCTGTCCTTCATCGTCACCGGCGTTGCCTGGAAATGGTTCCTCGACCCCGGCCTAGGGCTGGAGCAGACGCTGCACCAATGGGGCTGGACGAGCTTCCATTTCGACTGGATCAAGAACAAGGATTTCGTCATCTACACGGTGGTGATCGCCGGCGTCTGGCAGGCTTCCGGCTTCATCATGGCGATGTTCCTGGCCGGCCTGCGCGGCATCGACGGCGAGATCATGAAGGCGGCGCAGATCGACGGCGCTTCCACCTTCCAGCTTTACCGCCGCATCGTCATTCCGATGCTGCGGCCCGTATTCCTGTCGGCCTTCATCGTGCTCGCGCACCTCGCCATCAAGTCCTATGACCTGGTCGTGGCGCTGACCAGCGGTGGCCCCGGCGGCTCGGCATGGCTGCCGTCGAACTTCATGTATGAGTTCACCTTCAAGCGCAACGAGATGGCGGTCGGATCGGCGAGCGCGGTGATCATGCTGATGACCATCACGGCCATCATTGTTCCGTATCTCTATTCCGAGCTCAGGGAGAAGTCGCGATGAGCGCCATCACTTCACCCGCCCGCCAGGCTTCGAGCGGCATGCACGCCAGGACGATAAACCGCATCGTCATCTACGGCCTGCTCGCGCTGTTCGCGATCTTCTACCTGATGCCGCTCTTCGTCATGCTGGTCACCTCGTTCAAGACCATGGACGAGATCCAGAACGGCAACATGCTGTCGCTGCCGCATGCGCCGACTTTCGCACCATGGGTAAAGGCCTGGAGCGAAGTTTGCTCGGGCCTGACCTGCGTCGGCATGAAGGGCTATTTCTGGAACTCCATCAAGATGGTCGTGCCGGCGGTGCTGATCTCGACGCTGCTTGGCGCGCTGAATGGCTACGTGCTGACCAAATGGCGCTTCCGCGGCCACACGCTGGTCTTCGCGATGATGCTGTTTGCTTGTTTTATCCCGTTCCAGTCGGTGCTGTTGCCGATGGCAACCATTCTCGGCAGCCTCGGACGCTTCGGCGTCACCTTGCAGAACGCCACCGGCTTCAATTTTGGCCTTGGCAATTCGACCGTCAATCTCGTCTTCGTCCACGTGGTCTACGGCCTTGGCTTCACCACGCTTTTTTTCCGCAACTATTACGAAGCTTTCCCGACCGAGTTGATCAAGGCGGCACAGGTCGACGGCGCCTCCTTCTTTCAGATTTTCCGCCGCATCATGCTGCCCAATTCGCTGCCGATCATCGTTGTGACGGTGATCTACCAGTTCACCAACATCTGGAACGACTTCCTGTTCGCTTCCGCCTATGCCGGCTCCGGCGACGTGATGCCGATGACGGTGGCGCTGAACAATGTCGTCAACACCTCGACCGGCGTCGTCGAATACAACGTCAACATGGCCGCGGCGATGATCGCCGCGCTCCCTACCCTGATCGTCTATGTCGTCGCCGGGCGCTACTTCGTGCGCGGGCTGATGGCTGGCGCGGTCAAGGGCTGACCCTATTTTCTGAAGGAACGACCATGGCTTTTCTGGAAATTGATGGGCTGAAGAAGCGCTTCGGGAGTGTCGAGATCCTGAAGGGCATCAATGTCGAGCTCGAAAAAGGCGGCTTCCTGGTGCTGGTCGGCCCGTCCGGCTGCGGCAAGTCCACCTTGCTCAACACCATCGCTGGGCTGGAGCAGATCACGGAGGGCGAGATCCGCGTCGACGGCCGCGCCATCAATGACCTGCATCCTTCGAAGCGCGACATCGCCATGGTGTTCCAGAGCTACGCGCTCTACCCGAACATGACGGTGGCCGGAAACATCGCCTTCGGCATGGAGATGCGGGGCGTGCCGGCAGCGGAGCGCCAGGCGGCGATCGACAAGGTGGCCAAGATCCTGCAGATCGGCCATCTCCTGCAGCGCAAGCCCAGCCAGCTTTCCGGCGGCCAGCGCCAGCGCGTCGCCATGGGCCGGGCGCTGGTGCGCGACCCGAAGCTCTTCCTGTTCGATGAGCCGCTCTCCAATCTCGACGCCAAGCTGCGCGTCGACATGCGCATCGAGATCAAGCGTCTGCATGCCACCACCGGCACGACGATCGTCTATGTCACGCACGACCAGATCGAGGCGATGACGCTGGCAACCAAGATCGCCGTCATGCGCGACGGCGAGGTGCAGCAGTTCGGCACGCCGGCCGAGATCTACAACAACCCGACCAACATCTTCGTCGCCGACTTCATGGGTTCGCCCGCGATGAACCTGATCCCGGCCAAGATCGACGGCAATGGCAGCGGGCTGTCGGTGGTGCTCGACCGCGAGTCGCGCCAGCCGATTGTGCTGCCGATGCCCGGCGCCCCCGCCGGCCTTGCGGCCTTCAAGGACAAGCAGGTCATCTTCGGTGTCCGCCCGGAAGCGCTGACCGATCCGGAAGGTGCCGAGCGTAACGGATCCGAGATCGCCACCGCCGACTGCCACATCGAGGTGGTGGAGCCGGCGGGCTCCGACACCTTCGCCGTCACCAATCTCGGCGGCAAGGGCGTGGTGGCGCGGCTGAGAGCCGACGCCAGAATCCAGCCCGGCACCAGCACGCCGCTTGCGTTCAATCTGAGCAAGGCGGTGTTCTTCGACCCGGCGACCGAAAAGCGCATTCTCTAACGACCATGAACCCGGATATCGTCATCATCGGCTCCGGCATCGGCGGCGCCACGATCGCCTCCGGCTTGGCCGGCAGAGGCGCCTCGATCCTGATCCTGGAGCGCGGCGAACCGCTGCCCGCGACGCCGCATGCGCGCTCGACGCGATCGATCTTCATCGACGAACATTACCGGCCGAAGGAGATGTGGCGCGAGGCCGGCGGCGCGGCCTTCAACCCCGGCAACTATTATTATGTCGGCGGCAATTCGAAATTCTTCGGCGCGGTGCTGATCCGCTACCGCAAGGAAGATTTCTCCGAGCTCGAGCATTTTGGCGGCGTGTCGCCGGCCTGGCCGTTTTCCTATGACGAGTTCGAGCCCTGGTACTCCAAAGCCGAACAGCTGTTTCGCGTGCGCGGCGCGTTGGGCGAGGACCCAACCGAGCCGTTCCATTCAATCCCCTATCCCTTCAAGCCGGTGCCGGACGAGCCGCCGATCGCACGCGCCCGCGCCGAGCTCAAGAACCTCGGCCTGCATCCCGCTTCGCTGCCGCTCGGCGTCGACATCGAGACCTGGCTGAAGGACGGCAGGACCGGCTGGGACGCCTTCCCCAACACCGGCCTTGGCAAGATCGATGCGCAGACAGGGCCGCTGGCGGACGCGTTGAAGGACCCGAATATCCGTCTCGAAACCAGCGCCCATGTCGACTGGCTCGAAACCACGCCGGACGGCAAGTCGATCGCTGCCATCCACTACACGCAAGATGGCGCGCAAAAGACGCTGTCGCCGAAACTGGTGATCCTGTCGGCCGGCGCCATCAACTCGGCCGCCATCCTGCTGCGCTCGCCTTCGGCCAACGGAAGAGGCCTCGCCAACAGTTCCGACCAGGTCGGGCGCAATTTCATGAACCACAATTCGAGCGCCATGCTGGCGATCGACCCGCGCCGCCGCAATGATAGCGTCTACCAGAAGACGCTGATGCTCAACGACTACTATCTGTCGGACGGCAAGGGCGGCAAGCCGCTCGGCAATGTGCAACTGCTCGGCAAGATCGACGGCAACATGCTCAAGGCCAATGTGAAGACGATGCCGAAATTCGCGTTCGACTACCTGGCCGGCCACGCCGTCGACTGGTACCTGATGTGCGAGGATCTGCCCGATCCTGAGAGCCGCATCATGGTCGACGGCAAGGAGATCGTCATGCAATGGCGACGTTCCAACATGCAGTCGCTAGAAGGCCTGACCAAGGTGATGCGCGAGAACCTGCGCGCCTGCGGCTATCCGATCGTGCTGTCGCGCCCTTTCGACAAGCGCACGCCCTCGCATCAATGCGGCACGGTGAAGATGGGCAACGATCCCGCCACCTCACCGCTCGACCCCTTCTGCCGCGCCTGGGATCACCGGAACCTGTTCGTCGTCGATGGCGGCTTCCTGCCGACATCGGCCGCCGTCAATCCAGCGCTGTCGATCGCGGCGCAGGCGCTGCGCGTGGCTGACTATCTCCGCAAGACGGAGCTTGCCGCATGACCCGCCCGTCAGCCATCATCACTGGCGGCGCGCGCAGCATAGGGCTCGCCTGCGCCGAGGCGCTTGCCGATGCCGGATTCGATATCCTTGTCGCCGATCTTGCCGAAAAAGCGCCAGACAAGCTCGCCACCAACTTTGCGGCTCGCAGCGCGAAATTCGCCTATTTCCAATGCGACATTGCCGATCTTCCCGCTCATCAAAGAATGGTCGAAGCCGCGATCAACGCCTTCGGCCGCATCGATTGCCTGGTCAACAATGCTGGCATCGGCGCGGTGGTCCGCGGCGATTTGTTGGAACTGAAGCCGGAGAATTTTGACCGCGCCTTGAACATCAACCTGCGGGGCACGGTGTTCCTCAGCCAGGCGGTCGCCAAGGCCATGCTGGCGACACCTGCGGTATCAGCTCGGTCGATCATCACCATCACTTCGGTCAGCGCCGAAATGGCTTCGCCGGAGCGCGCCGACTACTGCGTCTCGAAAGCCGGCCTTTCGATGTGGGTGAAGAACCTGGCGCTGCGGCTCGCCGCCGAAGGGATCGGCGTGTTCGAGGTGCGGCCGGGCATCATTCGCACGGATATGACCGCTGGCGTCTCCGCCAAATATGACGCGCTGATCGATGGCGGCCTGGTGCCGGCAAAACGCTGGGGCGAAGCCGCCGACATCGGCGGCGTCGTGGCCGCGCTCGCCTCCGGCAAATTCGGCTTTTCGACCGGATCGGTCATCGATGTCGACGGCGCGCTCTCCGTGCCACGCTTGTGAGGAACAATGGCTGACTACATCATTGTTGGCGCCGGTCCGGCCGGCTGCGTGCTCGCCAACCGGCTGAGCGAGGATCCGGGCAATTCCGTCCTGCTGCTGGAAGCCGGTGGCAAGGACTGGCATCCGCTCATCCACATGCCGGCGGGCTTCGCCAAGATGACCAAGGGCATCGCCTCCTGGGGCTGGTCGACTGTGCCGCAGAAGAACATGAAGGACCGGGTCTTCTGGTACACCCAGGCCAAGGTCGTCGGCGGCGGCTCGTCGATCAACGCGCAGATCTACACGCGCGGCAACGCCCGTGACTACGACGCCTGGGAGAAAGAGGAAGGGCTGACCGGCTGGGGCTATCGCGACGTGCTGCCCTATTTCAAGCGCGCCGAGAACAACCAGCGCTTCGCCAACGATTTTCACGGCGACCAAGGCCCGCTCGGCGTCTCCAACCCGATCTCGCCGCTGCCGATCTGCGAGGCCTATTTCCGCGCCGGCCAGGAGATGGGCATCCCGTTCAATCCGGACTTCAATGGCGCCAGCCAGGAAGGCGTCGGCTACTACCAGCTCACCCAAAAGAACGCGCGGCGCTCGTCGGCCTCCGTCGCCTATTTGAAGCCGATCCGCGAGCGCAAGAATTTGACGGTCCGGACCGACGTGCTGGTCACCCGGGTCGTCGTCGAGAAAGGCCGCGCCATCGGCGTCGAGGTGGTCGACAGGCCAGGCGGTGAAAAAACCATCCTGCGCGCCGAGCTCGAGGTGATCGTGTCGTCCGGCGCCATCGGCTCGCCCAAGCTGCTGATGCAGTCGGGCATCGGCCCCGCCGATCATTTGAAATCGGTCGGCGTGACGCCTGTCCACGACCTGCCCGGGGTCGGCTCCAACATGCAGGATCATCTCGACCTCTTCGTGATCGCCGAATGCACCGGCGACTATACCTACGACAACTACGCCAAGCTGCACCGCACCCTGTGGGCCGGGCTGCAGTACCTCTTGTTCAAGAATGGACCCGTCGCCTCCAGCCTCTTCGAGACCGGCGGCTTCTGGTACGCCGATCCGACCGCCGCCTCGCCCGACATCCAGTTCCATCTCGGCCTCGGCTCCGGCATCGAGGCCGGCGTCGAGAAGCTGAAGAACCCGGGCGTGACGCTGAACTCCGCCTTCCTGCGTCCGCGTTCGCGCGGCACGGTGCGGCTGAAGAGCGCCGACCCGGCCGACCACCCGCTGATCGACCCGAACTACTGGTCCGACCCTTATGATCGCGACATGTCGATCAAGGGCCTCAGGCTGGCGCGCGAGATCATGCGCCAGAAGGCGCTGCAACCCTACGTGCTGCGCGAGGTGTTGCCGGGGCCGAGCCTGCAGAGCGACGACGACCTCATCGACTATGCCTGCCGCACTTCCAAGACCGATCATCACCCTGTCGGCACCTGCCGCATGGGCCATGACGCGATGGCCGTGGTGACGCCGGATCTCAGGCTGCGCGGCATCGAGGGCTTGCGCGTCTGCGACGCCTCGGTGATGCCGCGCGTCCCTTCCTCCAACACCAATGCGCCGACCATCATGGTCGGCGAAAAGGGCGCCGATCTCATCCTCGGCCGCGAGCCGCTGCCGCCGGCCGTGTTCAGGGGCAACCAGGCGGCATGAGGCCTCAACGATGATCCGGCATTGCGTCTTTGTCCGCTTTCGCGACGACGTTCCTGGAACCGAACGGGCAGCGATCCATGCCGATCTCGAAGCCTTGCGCGCCGTCATCGATGGCATGGGTAAGGTGCAATTCAGCGCCAATGTCAGCCCCGAGCCTTTCGCGCGCGGCTTCACGCATGGCTTCACCATCGATTTCCGCGATACCGCCGCGCGCGACGCCTATCTGGTGCACGAGGCGCACCAGCGCGCCGGCGCGCGCCTTGTCGCCGCCCTCGAAGGCGGTACCGAGGGGCTGATGGTCATCGATCTCGAGGTGACGCAAATGTGACCGCTCGCCGGCTTAAAACCGGCAGTTGTCCCGTTCTCTTTTGCCCGCTGTGGAACATATCGCTCCTTTTGGGGAATTCAAAAGGAGCACTGCCTTGAACCTCACCCTCGAGCAGAAGAAAACCGTAGTCGCATCCTTCCTGGGCTGGACGCTCGACGCTTTCGATTTCTTCCTTCTGACCTTCCTGCTCACCGATATTGCCGCTGAATTCCAAACCGACGTCCCGGCGGTCTCCAAAGCACTGTTCCTGACACTGGCGACGCGCTTCATCGGCGCGTTCTTCTTCGGCATGCTTGCCGACAGATATGGCCGCAAGCCTATGCTGATGCTGAATATCGTCAGCTATTCGATGATCGGCGCCTTGGCCGCCTTCTCGCCTAATCTCGGCATATTCCTGGCGCTGCGCGCGCTGTTCGGCATCGCCATGGGCGGCGAATGGGGCTTGGGCAGCTCGCTTGCCATGGAATCCATTCCCCCCAACGCGCGCGGCATGGTCTCGGGCATTCTGCAATGCGGCTATCCGGCCGGCTACCTGCTGGCCGCCGTCGCTTACGGACTGCTCTACGGGCAGAAGATCGGCGACTTCACCATCGGCTGGCGCGCCATGTTCCTCTTGAGCTTCGCGCCGGCGCTGATCGTGCTGTTCATCCGCTCGCATGTGCCGGAATCGCCTGCTTTCATCGAAGGCCGTTCGGCGGCGCGGCCCGGTCTTCTCGAAACGCTGCGGAAGCACTGGGGCATCGCCCTCTATGCCGTGGTGCTGATGATGTTCTTCAACTTCTTCAGCCATGGCACGCAGGACCTCTACCCTACCTTCCTGAAGAAGCAGCACGGCTTCGATCCGCACACGGTGAGCTGGATCACTATCGTCGCCAACATCGGCGCCATCGTCGGCGGCCTCGCCTTCGGCGCGCTGTCGGAGAAGATCGGCCGCATCAACGCCATCACGCTCGCTTGCCTGATCGCCCTGCCGGCGATTCCGCTCTGGGCCTATACGACCACGCCCTTCATGCTGGCGATCGGCGCCTTCATCATGCAGGTGGCCGTGCAAGGCGCCTGGGGCGTCATCCCCGTGCATCTCAACGAATTGTCGCCGGGCTCGGTGCGGGCGACGCTGCCCGGCTTCATCTATCAGGCCGGTAATCTGGCCGCTTCCTATGGCGGCCCCTACCAGGCCGGCATCGCCGAAGCGCCGGGAGGCAGCTACGGTTATGCACTGGCGCTGTTTGCCGGCGTGGTTGCAGTCTGCATCATCGTCGTCATCCGCTTCAGCCCCGAGAAGCGCGGCCAGGTGATGACCGTGCTCGGTTGAATGGCATCAACCCATTCTCAGCGCGACGACGCCGGCGACGATGCCGAGCGCGGCCGTGGCGCGCCAGGCCGTCATCTTCTCGCCCAGCGCCAGCACCGAGATCAGCATGGCGAACAGGATCGAGGTTTCGCGCAGCGACGCGACCGAGGCGATGGGAGCCTTGGTCATCGCCCACATGACGATCCAGTAGGCCGCGCCGCTGAGCACGCCGGTGAACAGCCCAGCCTTCCAGTCGCGAGCCAGCACGGGCAGCGACTGTGGCCCGCGAAAGGCGACGCACAGCACCAGCGCCCACGTCGCATCGCAGACGAACAGCCAGGCGGCGTAGCTCGTCGCGGTCGCCGCCAGCCGCGCGCCGCTGCCGTCGGAAAGCGTGTAGCTGGCGATGAAGATCGATGTGCCAAGCGCGAAGCCGACGGCGCGCAGATTGAGCCTTTCCAGATGCGCGCCGCCGCGAAACGACATGACCAGCGTGCCGATCGACAACAGCACGATGCCGACGATGGCAAGCGGCGCAGGCACCTCCCCGACCAGCACGATGCCGCCCAGCGCCGAGAGCAGCGGCGCGGTGCCGCGCGCCAGCGGATAGGTCTGGGCGAAATCGCCGGCCTTGTAAGCACCGATCAGGAATGTCCGGTAGCCCATGTGGAAGAAGACCGAGGCGAGGATGAATGGCCAGACCTCGGCCTTCGGCACCTCGACAAAGGGCAGCACCACGAGCGCCGCGGCGCCCATGCCGAGCGTCATCAGCGTGATCGACAGGAAGCGGTCGAGATGCACCTTGACCAGCGCGTTCCAGATCGCGTGCATGGCCGCCGCCGAGAGCACCGCCAAGAAGACGAACAACGTCATGCCCGCCTCATCTGCCCGTCAGACCCGAGGCGATGCCCGGCGTTTCCAGGTCGATATCGACCCTTAGCGGAAAATGGTCGGATGCCACCGCGCCGATATCCGCTGTTACCGAACGCACGCGCCCGGCCAGCACGCCGCCAATGAAGCAATGGTCGAGCCGGCGTTTTGCGAGCCTGCCGTCGATGATCTTTTCATGCGTGTGGAAATCCGGTCCGGGCTCCCTGACGACGGCAGCAGCATCGACGAACCCGTCGATATAAGCAGCGCCGGGATGGTAGGGCGTATTGCCGACTATGCGCCGGTATTCGGCGCTGCCCGGCTCCATGTTGAAATCGCCAAGCCAGATCGCCGCCCGGGGGTTTTCGGGCTCCGCCTGGCCGTTCGACCAGTTGCGCTGCGGCTCGTCGTCGGCGCCGCTCCACGGGCCGCCGTCGGATGGCGCGCGACGATGCTCGGCAGTGAGATAGTCGATCTGCTCCAGCCGCTCCTCGGCCGCAATATGCGCCAGATGCAGAGAAAGCACCCGCACCGGTCCGGCCGGCATGCGGATCATGCATTCCAGCGCCGCGTTGCGGGTGTTGAGCGGTCTCAGCGTGCGGCGCATCGGCAGCGCATGCAGCCGCGACCAGACGATCGGCAGCTTCGACAGCACCATCGTGCCGAACTGCCGCCGGCGGTTGACGACGCGACCGTCGCGCTTCTCGCTGGCGTCCATGTCGAAGGCGGGGCCATAGGCCCAGTAATAGTCGGGCAACAGCCTGGAAAGGATCTCGGGCTGGTCGTCATCATTGGTTCGCCGCCAATGCCGCTCGACCTCCTGCAGCGCGATGATGTCGGCGCCGTCAACCAGCCTGGCGGCACGTGAAAGATCGTAGCGCCCGTCGCTGCCGTAGCCATACTGGATGTTGTAGCTGATCAGCTTCATTGATTAACCGGCTCACTTCCAGCGATCGCAGTAGCCCCTCACCGTCAGCGTTTCAATGGACCGCGAGGACGAGCGGAATAGTCCAATGGTGCCTGCGAACCAAGCTTGCCACACCGTTTTGGCGTCCCATGGAGGCGAACCGCTCTATCTCCCTGTGCTGACGCAAACCCGGGCAGGCACTGCGGTGAATCGCCGACCGCAACCGCCCACGCCTTCGCTGAAATCCGTCAGGTGGTGAGCGGCTGGAAGCTTCCGGCGGGGGCCGCCGCCAGTTCCGACCAGTCGATCTCCTCTTCCAGCCGGTGATAGGCCTCGTCGCCGATCGTGCCGTTGCTGCGAAGCTCCTCCAGCCTGTCACGCTGCCGCTTGATGGCGTAAAGACGCAATCGGTCGTATTCCGTGGCGGCTTGCGCATCGTCCGGATTTTCGGCGATCCGGCGTTGCGCCTCATATTGTTCGCGCACGACGGCGGCAGCTGACGAAGTCTTGCCGCTCAGCACATCGAGCGCCGCCTGCATGATAGCCACCCGCGCCTCGGCCACTTCGCGGTCGATCGAGGTATCCCGCTCGAAGTTGAGCCGGCGCAGCAGCGGCTTCAAGCTCATGCCCTGCAGCACGAGCGTTCCGAGCACGACGGCGAAGGCCGCCAGCACGATCGGGTCGCGGCCGGGAAAGTCGGCAGGCAAGGCGATGGCCACCACCAGCGTCACCAGCCCGCGCATACCGCACCAGCCGACAAGCACCGCGCCGCGAAACGTCGGCGCATCCCGCTTCTGCCCTTCGCCGTCGAAACGCTTAAACTGCCTTATCACCGCAACGTAGCTCATCACCCATACGAGACGCGCCGCGATGACGACGGCCAGCACCGTCGCGGCGAACAGAAAGGCCTCGCCTTGCCCGTCGCCGGAGAGCCGGCCAACGATCGATCGAGCCTGCAGGCCCATCAGCACGAAGGCCAGCACGTTGAGCACGAAGACGGCCGACTCCCAGACCGAATAGGTGCTGACGCGTCGCCTCGCCGACATCCGGCGTGGCGCGGTCCGCGCGATGGTGATCGCATAGACGACGATGGTGATGATGGCGGAGAGACCGAGCTTGTCGGCAATGATCCAGACGGCGAAGGTTCCGGCGAACTGCACCACGGTGCTGCTTGCCGCATCCTCGATGCGCGTCAGCGCGAGCAGCGACACTCGGCCGAACACATAGCCGGCGACGACGCTGCCGACCGTCGCAAGCAGGATGACGGGCACTGCGTCCTTGAGCATGACCGAGCCGATGGCCGCCGAAACCGATATCCTATAGATCAACAGTGCTGTGGCATCGTTGAGCAGGCTCTCGCCCTGCAGGATGGCTGTGATGCGGTGCGGTACCTTGAATTGGCCGAGCACGGCGCTCGCCGCGACCGCGTCGGGCGGAGCCACGATGGCGCCTAGCGCGATCGCCGCCGCGATCGGAAGGCCGGCCATCTTCCAGCCGACGAAGGCAACCACCACGGTGGTGAACACGACGGCGCCGAGCGCCAGAAGCACCAGCGACAGCCGGTAGCGTTTCAGGTCGCGCAGCGAGGTGTCATAGGCGGCGTCGAGCAGCACCGGCGCGATGAACAGCGCCAGCGCCAGTTCCGGATCGATCTCGATCGTTGGTGCGCCCGGCACGAAGGCCAGCGCAACGCCTGCAAGCGCCAGCAGCGACGGATAGGGTATCTCAAGACGGCGCGACAGCGCCGTCAGCGCGACGGCGATCAGAAGCAGGATGAGGGTGAGCTCGAAGAGGGCCATGGCTCATCGTAGCGATGGAACCAGGCGTTTGGCACTGCAAAAGTGAATGGTGAATGGTGAATGGTGAATGGTGAATGGTGAATGGTGAATGGGCATCATCATAAGAATTCGAGCACGTAAAGTGCTCTCTTCGCTGACTACCATTCACCATTCACCATTCACTCTCTCCCTAATGCAGAACCAGCATATCACCCGACGAGAACGAAATGTCCGCCTTGTCGCCGACGACCGGCGGCGGCGTCGTCGAATTGTTGAATGTGTCGAGCGACACCGTGTTGCCGCCGATGCCGACGCGCACGCGGATAACGGAGCCGAGGAAATGCACCTCGGCGATCTCGCCCGACAGGCTTGCGTCATGGCCGGGCTGCCGCCCCAGCGAGATCGCTTCCGGCCGCAGCGCGAGCGACAGCGTGTCGCCGGACTTAGAGCCATTGAGCTTGCCCTTGAGCGAGACTTCCTGGCTGTTGACCTGCACCTTGCCCGAGGCGGCGTCGGTTACCTTGCCTTCCAGCACATTGAGCGTGCCGACGAAATTGGCGACGAACTTGGTCGCCGGCCGATTGTAGATCTCGAACGGCGTGCCGACCTGCTCGGCCCTGCCGCCATACATCACCGCGATGCGGTCGGAGATCGACAGCGCCTCTTCCTGGTCATGCGTGACGAAGATCGTGGTGATGCCGAGCTTCTTCTGGATCGAGCGGATTTCCTCACGCAGCGACACGCGCACCTTGGCGTCGAGCGCCGACAGCGGCTCGTCGAGCAAAAGCAGTTTGGGTTTCGGCGCAATCGCCCGCGCCAGCGCGATGCGCTGCTGCTGGCCGCCCGAGAGCTGATAGGGATAGCGGTCGGCCATCTGCGGCAGCTTGATGATGTCGAGCATCTCTGCGACTCGGGAATCGATGGCCGGCTTCGACATGCCCGCCACCTTGAGCCCGAAGCCGATGTTCTGCGCCACCGTCAGGTTCGGGAACAGCGCATAGGCCTGGAACACCATGCCGACATTGCGCTGGTTGGGCTTCAACCGGGTGATGTCCTTGCCGCCGACGACGATTTTGCCGGCCGAAGGTTCCTCGAAGCCGGCGACCATGCGCAGCACTGTCGTCTTGCCGCAGCCGGACGGGCCGAGGAAGGAGACGAATTCGCCCGGTGCGACATCAAGATTGAAATCCTCGACCACGGTCGTGGCACCGAAGGATTTTCGCACATGCTGGATGGAGAGGAACGGCTCGGCCATGGCTATTGCTTTCAGTTCGGTCGGTTCGCCGATTTCGGCGCGAAGCGGGACAGGATCTGGATCAGCGACATGCAGCCCCAGGTAATGGCGAAGGCGATGATGGCAAGCGCCGCCGGTTCATAGGCGCGGTTGGCGCCGATGTTCTGCAGATAGGGGCCGAAGGCCGGGCGATTGAGCAGGCTGGCCATCGTGAACTCGCCGATGACGATGGCAAAAGTCAGAAAGGCGCCGGAGAGCACAGCGATCAGCACGTTTGGCAGAATCACCCGAGTAATGATCGTGGACCAGCCGGCGCCAAGGATCTGCGCCGCTTCCGTCAGCGTGCGCACATCAATGGTGCGAAGGCCTGTATCCACCGCCCGATACATATAAGGCAGCGACAACGTCGCGTAGCCGATCACCAGCAGGGCGTTGGTGGCCGTATCGTTTGCCAGGAACGGCAGCGGCGAATTCGAGCCGTACATTCTGATGTAGCCGAAGACGATGACGATTGCCGGGATGACAAGCGGCAGCAGCGTGATGAACTCGACGATCGGCCTGAGCTGCGGCAGGCGCAGCCGGATCCAATAAGCCGCCGGCACCACCACCAGCACGCCGAGGATGATGGTGAATATGGCGGCAACCACCGAGTACATGAATGTCGCCTGGAAGCGGGCGTCGCCAAGCACGATCTGGTAGGCGTCGAACGAGTAGGCGCCGCGACGCATGCGCATCGAGAATTCCGCGGTCGCGATCAGCGGGATAAAGAAATAGGCCGCGCCAAGGATGAAGACGACCCAGGCCCAGAAGCGTCCGGTCTTCATTTCAGCCACCTCTCCGAGCGCGTCCGGAACCAGATGTAAAAGACATTGGCGAGGCCGGTGATGACAATCATGCCGAAGGCGATCGCATAACCGAGATGCGCATTGTGAAGCACGTCGCCGCGGATCTGGGCGTAGAGGAGGATGGGCACGATGTTGAGCGACGAGCCGGTCAACGCATAGGCGGTGGCAATCGCTCCGAAGGCGTTGGCGAACAGCAGGATAACGGTGCCGAGGAAGCTCGGCCAGATCACCGGGATGACGACCATGCGCCAGTACTGGGCCGTCGTCGCGCCAAGTGTCGCGGCAGCCTCGCCCCATTCCTTCTTCAGTCCGTCTATCGCTGGCACGATAATGACCACCATCAGCGGAATCTGGAAATAGACATAGGTCAGCGTGAGGCCCCAGAACGACAAGATGTTGAAGCCATGTGCGTAGATGTTGAGGCCAAACACGGTGTTGAGGATCACCGTGGCGAGGCCGAGGCGTCCAAGCGTTGCGAGGAAGGCAAATGCCAGAGGGACACCGGCAAAATTGGAGGCTACCCCGGAAAAGGTCAGTGTCGCCGACCGTATCCAATTGGGCAAGCCGCCCCGCACGATGGCAACGGCGATAGCCAGGCCGGCAAACGCTCCGATGAGGGCCGATGCCAGGCTGACCTTGATCGAAATCAAGTAGGCGGCAACGATATTTGGCTCCGACAGGGCGATGAGATTTTCCAGCGTAAACTCACCAGCCTCGTTCTGGAACGCGCCCAGCATCAGGTAGAGCGTGGGCAGGATGAGAAACATGACCGCGAAGATGAAGAAGGGCGCAACGCCGATCCATTGCGTCGGCAGCCGCAGCGCGCGCGCTTCGCTGGGCGGCGCGGTCTTTCCCGCAATTGTCTGGTTGGAGAGCGAGAGGTCGGTCATGCGCGGGCTACCGTCTGGGAGAAGCGCCGGGCGGCCAGAGCCGCCCGGCCGTTTCATTTCGTTACTTCACGTTGGCGCCGACAGTGGCGTCCCAGTTCTTGGTGATCGCCTCCTTGGCCTTACCCTGCTCGTCAAGGGTCGGGAACACGGCCGACGCGTAGGCTTCGGCCGGCGGCAGCTTGGCCATCACATCGGCCGGAAGCTTGCCGTTCTTGGCGAGGTCGTTGAACCGGATCGGATGGCAGTAACCCTTCAGCCAGCCAATCTGACCCTCGTCGGAGTAGAGGTACTCGAGCCAGAGCTTGGCGGCGTTCGGATGCGGCGCATAAGCGCTGATCGCCTGCACATAGACGCCGGCGACGACGCCGGTCTTCGGCACGACGACGTCGACCGGCGGGTTGCCCTTCAGCGTGTCGCGGCCAGCAAGCGCGTTGTAGTCCCAGGTGACCAGGATCGGGGTCTGACCTTGGGCCAGCGTGGCTGGCTTGCCGATGACCGGCACAAAATTGCCGGCGGCATTGAGCTTCTTGAAGAAGTCGAGACCTGCTGTGCCGGCTGCTTCACCAGCAGCGGCACCACCGGACAGGCCGGCGGCGTAGACCGCCTGGATCGCTTGGTTCGAGGCACGCGGATCCCCGGCGAGGGCGACGGTGTTGGCATAATCTGACTTCAGCAGGTCTGCCCAGTCAGCCGGAGCTTCCTTCACAAGATCCTTGTTCACCAAGAACGACAGCACGCCGTAATAGTCGCCCGTCCAAAAACCATCGGCATCCTTGGCGCTGTCCGGGATCGAATCCCAGGTCGAGACCTTGTAAGCTTGGATCAGGCCGTCTTTCTTGGCGGTCGGGCCGAAGGACAGGCCGACGTCGATGACGTCAGGGGCCTGCGGGCCCTTGTTGTCCTTGTTGGCCTTGATCGCCTCGACCTCATCGCCCGAACCGGCGTCGGGATTGAGTTCGTTGATGGTGATTTCCGGATACTTAGCCTTGAAAGCGTCGATCACTGCCCCGTAGCCGCACCAGTCATGCGGAAGCGCGATGACCGTGAGCTGGCCTTCCGCCTTCGCGGCCTTGACGAGATCGTCCATCGAAGCGGCGGACGAAATCACCGTCGACGCGAAGAGCGCCGCGGCCGAGAGGGAAAGCACTTTCCCCGTGAACTTGAACATGTGTTCTCTCCGTTGAACTGGCGCGCTAAGCGCCTGCGATGCGGGTATCGTTTTCGTGTGACAGCCAGATGAAGGCTTTTTGAAACCGGAGCCCCACAGCGAAAAAAGTTAACTCTTTTTAACGGACTGTAGCAATTAGCCCGCACTTAATTTTCCGGCTAATGGTTAGCTGTCTTGATTTTTGCCCCTCCTCCTTTTTTTCTTGAATGTTCCCTTCTTCAATTTTGGTATTGAAAGCCGGCTCTCAGACGGAGCCGGCAATGGCATTTTCGAGCAGCGTGAGCGCCGCTTTCTTGGTCAGCTTGACCGGATTGCCGCCGGCTGTCGGATCGACCACCGCCATATCGGCGATCAGCGTCTTGCGCTTCTTGTCCATGTCGAGCCCCTTGATCAGCCCGGGCAGCGCGTGCGGCACCTTGAGTTCCTTGCGCAGCTTAATGATGGCCTTGGCGAAGCCGTCGAAGCCGCCCTTGATCGCGCAATAGGCGGCTAGCCGTGCGATGCGGTCCTCGATCGCCTCGCGGTTGAAGGCCAGCACATAGGGCATGAACACCGCGTTGGTCATGCCGTGATGGGTGTCGTAGAGCGCGCCGATCGGATGCGACAGCGAATGGATGGCCCCCAACCCCTTCTGGAAGGCGGTGGCGCCCATGGCCGCCGCGCTCATCATATGGGCGCGCGCGACGAGGTCCTTGCCATTGGCGAAGGCCTTCGGCAGGTTCTCGAACACCAGCCTTATACCTTCCACCGCGATGCCGTCGGCCATCGGATGATATCCCGGCGCGCAATAGGCCTCCAGGCAATGCGCAAGCGCGTCCATGCCGGTGCCGGCGGTGATGAAGGGCGGCATGCCGACCGACAGTTCCGGATCGGCAATGACGATTGCCGGCAGAAGCTTCGGATGGAAGATGACCTTCTTGGTGTGGGTCTCCTCATTGGTGATGACGCCGGCGCGGCCGACCTCGGACCCCGTGCCCGCCGTGGTCGGCACCGCGATGATCGGCGCAATCACGTCCGAATTGGCCCGGGTCCACCAGTCTCCCACATCCTCGAAATCCCATACAGGCCGTGTCTGCCCGGCCTGGAAGGCGATCAGCTTGCCGAGGTCGAGCGCGGAGCCGCCGCCGAAGGCGATGACGCCGTCATGCTTGCCTTTCTTGAACACCGCGATGCCGGCGGTGAGATTGGACTCGACCGGGTTCGGCCTCACCTCCGAGAAGACCCCATACGGGATCTTGGCATCGTCGAGGATCTTCAGCGTCGAGGCGACGACGGGCAGCTTCGCAAGGCCCGGATCGGTGACGAAGAGCGGCCGCTTGATGCCCGTCGCATTGAGCACATCAGGCAATTCCTTGATGCGCCCTGCGCCGAAGCGGACGGTGGTGGGGTAGTTCCATTTGGAGATGAGCTTGGACATTTTCTGTCTTTCGAAAGGTCAGATCGTTTCGCGCAGGTGATAGGATTTCGGCCGGGTCAGATTGTCGTAGCCGATGGCCGAGAGCGCCGCGCCCTTGCCGGTGTCCTTGACGCCGGTCCAGACCAGCGCCGGGTCCAGATAGTCGCAGCGGTTCATGAACACCGTTCCGGTTTCGACACGGTCGCCGATCGCAACCGCACGCTCGGTGTCGCGCGTCCAGATCGAGGCCGTCAGCCCATAGGGGCTGTCATTCATCAGCGCGATCGCCTCCTCGTCATTGCGCACCCTCATGATGCCGACGATCGGGCCGAAACTTTCCTCGCGCATGACGCTCATCTGGTGATCGACATTGGTCAGCACTTCCGGCGCCAGATAGGGCGAGCCCGGCTTGTCGTTCTCGACCTTCATGTTGATGTGTGCGGTCGCGCCCTTGCGCAGCGCCTCGGCCTTCTGCTCGCGGATAAGGTCGGCGAAGCGCGCCTGCGCCATCGGCCCCATGGTGGTCGCCTGCTCCAGCGGATTGCCGACGACATAGTTCCTGGTCTCGGCGATGAAGCCTTCGACGAACTCGTCATAGACCTTCTCATGCACATAGACGCGCTCGATGCCGCAGCAGCACTGGCCGGAATTGAAGAAAGCGCCGTCGACCAGATTGGCAACCGCATGATCCATCTTGGCGTCGGGCAGCACATAGGCCGGGTCCTTGCCGCCGAGCTCGAGGCCGAGCGTCATGAAGGTGCCGGCCGCCGCCTTCTCGATCGCGCGGCCGCCGCCGACCGATCCGGTGAAGTTGACATGGTCGATCTTGCCCGAGCCGAGCAGCTTCTCGGTCTGGGCATGGTTCATGACCAGGTTCTGGAACAGCCCCTTCGGCAGGCCGGCCTTGTCGAAAGCCTGCTGGAAGCGCTCGCCGACTAAGAGGGTTTGAGCCGCGTGCTTGAGGATGACGGCGCTGCCCGCCATCAGCGCCGGCACGATGGTGTTGACCGCCGTGAGATAGGGATAGTTCCACGGCGCGATCACCAGCACGACGCCGAGGGGCACCTTCTTCACATAGCGCCGAAAACCGTCCTTCGGATTGGAGGCCATGACCGGCTTGAGCGCCGCTTCGGCGATCTCGACCATGTAGTTGGTGCGTTCCTTGACGCCGCCGAACTCGCCGCCATAGCGCACCGGCCGCCCCATCTGCCAGGCGATCTCTGGCACGATCTCGTCGGTCATGGCGACCAGCGCCTCGAGCATCGCCAGCATGTATTTGCCGCGCTCGACGACCGGGGTCTCGGCCCATTTCTCCTGCGCCGCCCTGGCGCGCTCGACCGCCGCATTGATCGCCTGGTCGCTCGCGACCGGCCGCTCGGCGTAGATCGATCCGTCGATGGGTGATTTCAGTTTTACGGTTTCCAATTACACACTCCTGAAGTTCATTCTTCCAAGACAGCTGTCGTGCCGAACCAGACGTCTCCGACGTCCGGATCGCGCATGCCTTTCGATAGCCAAATCTTCACGACAGTCTCGATTATCTCTTCCAGCCCTGTTCCGTACTTGTGTTCCGCGACCCAGCTTTGGCCCCGGCCGGTTATCGAGATCGCTCCCTTTTCTAGGAGCCCCTTCAGCGCCTTCCGGGTGAAAGTCTCGAGGTCCTCGCCATCAAGACCGAATTCGTGCCGGCCGACGGGAATAACCTGCCACAGACCGACGGCATCGATATCCAGTTCATTTGGAACAAGCGTAACCCATTCTGCTGCCGACATATCGTAGCCGCGACGGCGCTTGCTCCAATCCATCCTAATACCGTTCAAAACCCCGATGCAGTTCCCAATCCGTAATGCGGCGGTCGTATTCGAACTGCTCCCAGCGGGCGGTGTGCACATAGTGGTCGATGACGTCGTCGCCGAAGGCCTGCTTCAGCATCTTCGACTTGGCCAGCGTCTCGGTGGCGTCGCGCAAGGTCTTCGGGATCTCCGGCAGCCGCGAGGCCTGATAGGCGTCGCCGACGAAAGGCTTCTGCAGCTCCAGCTTTTCGTCGATGCCGGCGAGGCCGGACGCGATCAAAGCGGCGAAGGCGAGATAGGGGTTCAAATCGGCGCCGCCGATGCGGCACTCCATGCGGATGCCCTTAGTGCCCTCGCCGCAGAGCCGGAAGCCGGCGGTGCGATTGTCCTCGCTCCACATGATCTTGGTCGGCGCGAAAGTGCCGGCCTGGAAGCGCTTGTAGGAGTTGATGTAGGGCGCCAGGAACCAGGTGAACTCCTTGGCGTATTTGAGCTGGCCGGCCGCCCATTGCTGGCCAAGCGTGGACAGCGTCCACTCAGCCTTCTTGTCGAAGAACAGCGGCGTCTTGCCGTCGGCGCTCCACAGCGAATTGTGGATGTGGCTGGAATTGCCGGCGAACCCGTAATTGTACTTGGCCATGAAGGAGATGGCCTTGCCTTCGGAATCGGCGATCTCCTTGGCGCCGTTCTTCAGGATGACGTGGCGGTCGGCCATGTCGAGCGCCTCGGCGTAGCGCACATTGATCTCTTCCTGGCCCGGACCCCATTCGCCCTTGGAATTCTCGATCGGGATACCGGCGGCTTCCATCTCGTTGCGAAGCCGGCGCATGACGCCTTCTTCCTTGGAAGTGATGCCTATCTGATAGTCGCCGATATAAGGCGAAGCGCTATCGAGCCCCTGCCAGTGCTTCTTGCGCGCCGAATCGTAGGTCTCGTTGAACAGATAGAATTCGAGCTCGGAGGCGAAATAGCCG
This sequence comes from Mesorhizobium sp. M2E.F.Ca.ET.219.01.1.1, assembly GCF_004016445.2. GTDB lineage: Bacteria > Pseudomonadota > Alphaproteobacteria > Rhizobiales > Rhizobiaceae > Mesorhizobium. The sequence goes on along the minus strand of NZ_SADT02000001.1, from coordinate 417,496 downwards.
ATATAGCCACGCTCCTGCAGACGCTTGACCTGCTTCTTCAGGATGGCGCGAGGCGAATGCGCGAGATCGTCATGCGTGTGATGATCGAGCACGTCGCAGATGACCAGCGCTGTCTTTTCCAGCCATGGAATGCGCCGCAGCGTCGAAAGGTCCGGCTTCATGACGAAGTCGCCATAGCCCTTCGACCAGCTCGCCGCCTTGTAGCCCGGCACCGGCTCCATATCGATGTCGCAGGCCAAGAGATAGTTGCAGCCATGCGTCTCGCCATGCGCGGAATCGACGAAATACTGAGCCAGGAAGCGTTTTCCCGAGAGGCGGCCCTGCATGTCGACTATGCAGGCCAGCACCGTGTCGATCTCGCCATTCGAGACCGCCTTCTTCAACTGATCGAACGAGAAATTCCCGGCCATTCCTTTGGCGCTCCAGTGCTTGGTCGTTGAGAGGGAGAAACGAAGCCATGGCCGGCACAAGGCCGGCCATGGTCCACAATGCGCATATCAGTGGCCGGTCTCGCCGACCGCCTGTTCGGCCGCCTTGATCGCCGCCTGGCGCGCCGCGATGATGTCGCCCAGCGGCGGACCCTGGAAGCGGTTGCGCTCGAAGGCGAACCAGACGATCGCTGTCAGGATGAAGAAGCCGACGGTGATGTAGAGCGCCCAGTCGTTCGGCGGCTGGATGCCGATGACGAAGATCAGGATCATCGACACGATCGACAGGAAGGCGAACAGCATGAAGATGCCGCGGCCCATGTTCCACGGCCCCATCTTGTCCCACTTCGGCGTGCCCCAGGCCATCATGCCGAGCACGATCGGCACGGTGAAGGAAAGGAACAGGAAGATGACGGTGCAGGACACCACGATCGTATAGGCCGAGGTACCGGCGACCGAGACGACCGACGAGCCCCACACGAACAGCACCGACAGGATCGAGGCCGTCCAGATCGCGGCCACCGGCGTGCGGTAGGTCGGGCTGACCTTGGCAAGCGATGCCGAGCCTGGCAGGCCGCCGTCGCGCGAGAAAGCGAAGATCATGCGCGAGGCAGAGGTCACCGTGGCAAGGCCGCACAGGAGCTGCGAGATGAACACCACGAGGTAGACGAACTCCTTAACGCCGGTGCCGACGCGCTGGTCGAAGGCCCAGAAGAACACGTTCCAGCCCTGCTTGGCAGCGTCGTCCATGTTCGGGATCATCAGGACGAAAGCGGCGAGGAACAGGTAGCCGAAGACAGCCGACCAGATCACGGACATGACCATCGCGCGCGGCACCGACGAGGCCGCCTTGATGGTTTCCTCCGACGTATGCGCCGAGGCGTCATAGCCGGTGATCGTATAGATCGGCAGCAGCAGGCCGAGCGCGAAGACCCAGGCGTTCGACACCTGCGGCCACACGCCGCCGCCGGCATCGCCGGAATAGTTGTGGAAGGTGAAGAGACGGCTGAAATCCCAGGTCTCGGCCGAAAGCAGGCAGACCACCGCGATGAGGATCGAGCCGAAGAAGATCAGATAGCCGGAGAAGTCGGTGAGCTTCGCCGTCAGCTTGATGCCGAGGTGATTGATCAGCGCCTGGGCGCCGGTGATGATGACCAGGAAGATCATCTGGTTGGTCAGCGTGCCCTCGATGCCCAGCGCCGGGCCGAAGGCGCCGACGAAGAACGTCCAGGTGCCGACATTGATGGCGCCGAGCACGGTGATCAGGCCGAGCAGGTTGAGCCAGGCCGTCACCCAGCCGGTGCCGCGATTGCCGAGGATCGACCCCCAGTGATAGAGGCCACCGGCCGTGGGATAGGCCGAGCTGATCTGCGACATGGCCACCGCGAAGGTCAGCGACACAAAGCAACCGACCAACCAGCCGATGCCGATTCCGATACCGCCGGCGCCGGAGGTTGCCTGGGCCAGCGAGTTGATGCCGCCGGACAGGATGCAGATGATGGAGAAGGAAACCGCGAAGTTCGAGAAGCGGCTGAGCCGCCGCTCCAACTCCTGGGCGTAGCCCATGCTGTGGAGGTGTTTTACGTCCTCCGCCTTGTCTGACTCGGTATAGCCCGGTGTCGTCATGTCGGAATTCCCCTATGGTTCTTGGCTGGCCGGTGCTGCACGTCGATGCCCGATCGGCCTGGACCGATCGGGCGGCATTGCGTCGCCTTTAGCTCGCTGTCTGACCGACGGCTTTTTCCGCCGCCGCTATCTCCGCGGCGCGACGAGCGATGTCGGCACCGATAGGCGGACCCTTGAAGCGCCGCGATTCAATACCGAACCACAGGACCACAAGCAGAATGATCAGGCCGATGGCGTAGTTGATCAGGATGTCGAAGGGCGGTTGAATGCCGGCATACATCAGCACCAGGACGCCGAGCACGGTAACGATGGCGAAAGGCTTCGACCAGACGCCGAGACGGAACGGCCCGAATTCGGTCCAGGTCTTGCCTTCCGCCAGCAGGCCCGCCGCCACCGGCATGGCGTAGGAGACATAGAGGAAGAGAGCGCAGCCCGCCGCCAAAGCTGCGAAAGCCGGCGAATAAAGCGTGGCGGCGATCGACAGCACGACGCCGAGCCAGATGGCAGGCACCGGCGTGCGCCAGGTCGGCGAAACCTGCTTCCACAAGGACGACCCCGGCAGGCCTCCGTCACGCGAGAAGGCGAAGATCATGCGCGAGGTCGACGTCAGTCCGGCCAGCGCGCACAGATAATTCGACACCACGATGGCGATGCCGAGCAGATCCTTCAGCCAGGTCGGCGCCGGCAGGTTGTTGAACAGGTTGAACCAGGCATTGCCGCCGTCCTTGGCGGTCGCCACGAGATCGGGGCTCGCGACGACGAAGGAAACCGCCATGACGAAGCCGAAGACGAGAGACCACAGAACCGCGTGGATCATGCCCCTGGGCACCGCGACGCGCGCATTGTGCGTCTCCTCGGCGGTATGCGCCGAGGCATCGAAGCCGGTGATCGTGTAAAGCGGATAGAGGAGGCCGATCAGGAAGGCCACGAATGCCGTGCGGGCTGACGGAACATAGCCGCCGCCAAGATCGCCGGTCGTGTTGACGAAGGTCGTGAACCGCGACAGCTCGAAGCCATGCGCGCCCCAGATCAGGAAGGTCAGTGTCAGCACGACCGCGACAACGAGGATGAGGTAGCCCGAAAAGTCGGTCAGCATCGTCGTCGTCTTAATGCCGAGATGGTTGAACAGGCCCTGGGTGACGGTGATGAGAACGACCGCCGTCGTCTGCTGCCAGAAACCCCAGCTTGACGTGTCCCAGCCGAGAATCGGTCCCGCGACAAGCCCGGAAAACAGCAGGTAGACGCCGACATTCACCGAAGCGACGACGAAGATCAGGCCGAGCAGATTGATCCAGGCCGTCGCCCAACCCCAGCCGCGCCCGCCAAGGATCGAGGACCAGTGGTAGAGGCCGCCGGCGGTGGGATAGGCCGAGCCGATCTGGCCGAGCGAAGCCGCGACCACAAGCGCAAAGAGACCACCGATGATCCAGCCGACGGTAGCCTCGAAACCGCTGCCGGTGCCCATGGCCAGCGGGAACGACGTGATACCGCCGGCCAGAATGCAAATGATCGAGAAGGAAATGGCGAAATTGGAGAAGCCGCTCATGCGGCGGGCCAATTCCTGGGCATAGCCCATGCTGTGAAGGATTTTTACGTCCTCCGATTTCTCTGCGTGATCCGTTGTCATGTTGGAGTCCCCTTATAGTTCTTGGCTGGCCGTTCGTACTGACTTTCCCATTGCGCGTTGTCGGGAGCCCCTGGCCTCCTCGGGCTCCAGATTGGAAAATATGCCCGTGAGCAGATCCGCCCATTTCCGCTGCCCGGTCTCGCCGGCGATTTCGTCGTTGCGGATTTCGATCATCGCGCAGGCAAGGCCGCGCGAGCGCGCGTGCCGCTCCAGCGTGAAATAGACGCGGTCGGCCGGCGAATAGGGTTCGTTGACGCCGACGGTGACGCCGGCAAGCCGTTGCAGCGCCGAGATCAACGGCGCTGCCAGCCTGCGATCCTCATCATGGATGATGCCGATATGCCAGGGCCGGCTCTTGCCCTTGTAGACCGGCGTGAAGGAGTGCACCGACACCAGCCGCGTCTCCTGGCCACGCGCCAGCCGCCGCTCGATTATCTCGGCGATCGTGTCGTGGAACGGACGCCAGGCGAGGTCGACCCGGGCGGCGCGCTGCTTCTCCGAAAGACCGGCATTACCGGGAATGACCGTCGTTTCGCTGACCGGCGGCACCAGGTCCGGCGCGTCGAGAGGACGGTTGCAGTCGATGACGAGGCGCGAGACGCGGGTTTCGACCAAGGGAGCGTCCAACGCCTCGGCCATGCGGCTGGCGACAGGCAGCGCGCCGGGGTCCCATGCGATGTGGCGCGAAAGGTCCGCGGCCGGCAGACCGAGCGTTCCGAATTCGGCGGGGAGGAAATTGGAAGCGTGATCGCAGGTGAAGACGAAGGGGCTTGAGCCGTCGGGGTTGGACACCCTTACGGTCTCAGACGGGGCAAGGCTAGCGGGCCGAGCTTTCTCCATATCGTCCCCTGCGGGGCGCTGTATCTTATGTTACGTATTTTGTCTCATTGCGTCCCTGTGAATGATTTCATACAGTTTGAGCGGCTTTGTCAAACGCGAATTCGGGAAAACGGCGGCCGCGGGTCAACGGGTGGGGGAAAACCATGATTTCCAGCATTGCCGAACTGATCTCTGACCGTATCGGCGCGATGCCGGCCGGCGAGCGCCGCGCCGCCCAGACGCTGATTGCCAACTATCCTTTGACCGGGCTGAAGACGGTCGCCGAATTCTCGGCCGCGGCCGGCGTGTCCTCGCCGACGATCCTGCGTTTCGTCGCCAGGCTGGGTTTCCAGAACTACCCCGAATTCCAGTCGGCGCTGCAGGATGAACTGGCCGCGCAATTGCAGTCACCCGCCTCGCGCACGCTCAATCCAGGCTCGACCGGCGGCGCCGTCTCGCCGATGCTGGAGGCAACGCTCGACAATTTGCGCGAGACGTTCCGCCACCTTACCGATAAACAACTGGCCGACATCGCGGCGCGGCTTGCCGAGCGGCGTGGCAAGACCTTCCTCATCGGCGGCCGCTTCACCGATCCGCTGGCGCGCTACATGGCCGCCCATCTCGCCATCATCCAGCCGGATGTCTATCACCTCGCCGGCCAGGAGAGCATTTGGCGCGACCGCCTGATCGACATGGGCAAGCGCGACGTGCTGGTGATCTTCGACATCCGCCGCTACCAGGAAAGCCTCGTCCGCTTCGCCGAGAAGGCGCATCAGCGCGGCGTGCAGATCATTCTCTTCACCGACCAGTGGCTGTCGCCGATCGCCCGCTTCGCCCGCCATGTGATCGCCGGGCGTACCGCCGTGCCCTCGGCCTGGGATTCGTCCGCCGCTCTCTTCGTCGTCGCCGAAACACTGATCGGTGCGGTAACGAGGCAATTGGAAGCGGCCGGCGCCAAGCGCATCCGCGATCTCGAAAGCTTGCGATAGATCGGGATGACGGTTCGTTGGATCGCCATCCCGCTTCCGGCATGAGCAGATCATGGATCAGGTCCTGATATCGAGCCGCCGAATAGCGAAACTGCCTCGGCTTATCTCACCAGTCGCCCCTCGATCGACCAGCGCGCGGCCAGGAAGTTCAGCACGGCCGCCACCACGACGCCGATGATCTTGGCCGGCCACACGCCGATGGCCCCTGCCAGTGCCGCGATCGAGAGACTGGAAACACCAAGTGAAATCAGCGCTCCCAGCGAGACGAAGCGCAGGAAGGAGTGGTGCAGCCGGATGTCCGGGTCCCGCTCGAACGACCAGAAGCGGTTCGCCACGAAGGAGAAGAGAACCGCGACGAACCAGGCGCCGACATTGGCAGCCAAAGCCGGTGCTGCGAGCTTGAGCAGCAGGAAGAATGCGGTGAGGTCGATGCCGGTGTTGACCAGCCCGACCAAGGCGAAGCGAAGGATCTTGCTGCCGGTCGAACGCTGCGGCTGGCCGGCGCTCATGCCTTGCCGTCCATGACGCGGGCTCCGGCCTTGTCGAGGATGTCGCTGAAATCCCGCGAGGAAAGAACCGTGTGCTCAACCTCGCGCACGGCCTGCATCGGGTCTCGGGCGCGCAAAATCTCATCGACATGGCCCGGATGGCACATGAACACGCCTTGTTCGGGCAAGCTATCGACGGCGGCGCGCAGCGTTGAGGCGAATCTCTCCGGCTGCCGCCAGTCATAGATCCCGGAAAGCGGCGTCATGACGTTAAAGCCGGCCCGTCGCATCGATCCGTTGAACCCCGCGGCCAAGGCGGCGACCGCCGCGATCTTGGGCGCCGCCGCATCCATGCCCGGAAGTCCCGGCGCCCCTCTTAGCGCCGGTTTGCGCGCGCTTGCCCCGAACCGCGCGAGCAACCAGTTTCGCACCATGGGAAGAAAATGCACATGCTGGTGTCCGTCGATATAGTCGGGCGGGCCACCCAGCGCTTCGACGAAGCGGTCGTATTGCGCGTCGAGCTCGGCATGAACGTCCCGCTCGTCGATACGCCCGCGCCGCACCGGCAGCGCAAGGGATGCGAGCCCGGGCAGCTTGCCGTCCGGCGCCAGGCTGGACGGTCCGGTCGCGGCGACCTGATCGGTGAGGGTCAGATGCAGCCCGACGGCAGCCTGGCGGCGGAACGGCCTGATGCGCGCCGCCGCCTCCTCCCACTCGGGAAAACCGGTCATGCAGCCGGTTCCGGTCAGGCGGCCGCGCTCGATCAGCTCGAGGATCGCGTCCGACACGCCCGGCGCCAGCCCGTAATCGTCGGCAATCAAGCGGACCGACCGGGTCATTCGCCGGGGGTGGCCTGCTCGGCGGCGTTGCCCTGCAGGACATCGCGCACGATATAGACGGGCCGGTCCTTGCTTTCGCTGAGCGTCACCCAGACATATTCGCCGATCAGGCCGAGCAGTGCCAGGTTGAGGCCGCCCAGCAACACGACGGCGACCATGATGCTTGGATAGCCAGGCACGGCGATGCCGTAGAAGAGCACCTCGAAGAGCACTTTCACGCCATAGGCGAGACCGGCAAATGCCGCCAGCAATCCGATAAGGCTGATGATGCGCAGCGGGATCACGGAAAACGAGGTGAACCCTTCGATCGAGAACGCGATCAGGTTGAACCGGCTCCATTTCGACGTGCCGCCGGCGCGGCTTTCCGGCGAATAAAGCACCGCCTTCTGGCGAAAGCCGGCCCAGGCGAACAGGCCCTTGTTGAAACGACGCTTGTCGCGCACGCTGGTCAAGGCGCGCGCCACCGCGCCGCGCATGACGCGGAAGTCTCCCGCATTTTCGGGGATATCGAAACGCTGGCTGCTGTTGATCAGCTTGTAGAAAAGCCGCGCCAGCTGGCTGCGCCGCCAGCTCCCCTCGCGCCGGTCGTTCTGCGCATAGACGACATCGATCTTCGGGTTGTCGACCAGCTCGCCGATCATCTTCAGGCTGATGTCCATGGAATGCTGCAGGTCGGAGTCCATGATCAGGACCAGGTCGCCGCGGGAATGGTCGAGGCCGGCGAGCACCGCCGCTTCCTTGCCGAAATTACGGCTGAGCCGCACGATCTCCCAGGAGCCGGACAGCGCCGCCGCGAATGTCTCGGCGCTGCCGTCATGGCTGCCGTCATCGACGAGTATCTTGCGCACGGTCATGCCGAAGCGCTCCGCCACGGCAGCCTCGAGCCTGTCGAGCAGCCCGACGAAGGCAATCGCGGATTCGGCCTCGTTGAAGAACGGCGCGATGACGTCGAGCCTCTCAGCCATGCGCGACGGCTCCCGTGGCCGGCATCTTCTGTTTGCCTCGCGCCCAGAGCCAACCGATCAGCAGGCATGCAACAATGCTGATGCCGATTGGCCGGAACCACGGGTGGAAAAGGTCGTGCAGCCGCGTATCGACGCTGGTCAGTCCAGTGACGAAGAGGAGCACAGCCAGCGACCATCGCATGATCACGGGTCCCTTCTCCCGCCACAGCAAAGCAATGGACAGGCCTGCCGGCACCGCCACCATGGCATAGGTGTTCTGCTCGACCCGCGGATTGAAGACGCACATATAGAACGCCGCGGTGAGGAAAATGGCCAGACCGCTGACATTCGGGTCCAGCTTGCGGTCGAACTGGAGCACCACCCACAGCGTAAGCAAGCCCGCGGCGACGCGCACGCTCGTCGCGTCAATGTCCGGGAGCGTCATCCCAAACCTTGTGAAGGGCGCCGTGAAATCGGCCGGGACGAAGGGGCCGGTCGGGTCAACAGTCATCGAAGTGAGCATCCGGAAGAAATCGTAATACTGGGCGTTGATGTAGCCCGCGGGTGCAAAACCGTAGGGGATGACGAGCACGACAATCACCGCCAGCGCCAGGACCGGTATCAGCCTGGGACGCAGCGCGCCCACCAGCAGCAGCATGATGATCGCCGTCGGCTTGGCGATGATCGCAAGCATGGCCCAGAAGAAGCATTCGGCGCGGCGCCCCTCGAGTGACGACAGCGTCAGAAACCAGCACGCACCGGTCAGCAGGATCGTCGCCTGGCCGTTGCGAAGCGCTCCCAGCGAAACCGGCAGGGCGAGGAAGAGACCGAAGGACAGGAGCCATGTCTGCTCCTCGCCGCCCACCTTGCGGACCTGGCGCATCGCGGCAAAGGTGAGCGCCCCGAAGCCCAGCGCGTGCCACAGGATGTTACCCAGATATGGCCCGAGTTTCAGCAGGGGGACGTAGAGGACGGCGAAGGCGGGAGCGTATAGGTACCCCATGGCGACTTGGACCTGATACAGAGGTTGGCGGTTCAGGAAAGCTTCACTGCCATATCGATAGATACGGATCACCGAGCGTGTCTCGGGCGACCATAGCACCAGGCCGAGCACGACCAGAAACGACCCCACCCACAGCCAAAATCCCAAACGGTCGAAAACTGGCTTGGAAATTATCATCGAATGCCCCCACCCAACGCTCGAAGCGGGATCAGTCAAGCACCGTCCCGGCATTTTGATGGCGGCATATCATGGCCAAAACAACGGAGCATAGCCGCCGCCGGCCCGCCGTCCGGCGATATCATGGTTTTATGAACACCTTTCCATTGGGCTTGGCGAGCTCGGCCGGCAGCCGTGCCATCGCCTCGTCCAGCGGCACGACCGCCGTGACGTCGGTCGACCAGCGTCCGTCGGAAAAGCGCTTCTGCGCCTCCAGCACCGCCGGACCCAGCCTGTCGCGGAACTGGCGCATCCATTCGGCCAGCCAGAAACCCTCGACGCGTTTGTGCTGGAAGATCAGCTGCCCCGGCTCGCGGATCACCGTCGGCTCAGCGTCAAGCCGGCCATAGACGATCCAGCGCGCGCGTTTCGGCATGGCATTGAAAATAGTCGAAGCCAGCGGGCCGGTGACCGCGTCGAGGAAGATGCGCGGCTGCTCGGCCTTCATGGTTTCGCGCAGCATGGCCTCGAAATCCGCCGCCTTCTCATTGAGCACGTGGGCGGCGCCGAGGTTCTTCAGCAGCTGGATCTGCTCATCACGGCGCACGGTGACGATCGGGCGAAAGCCTTCCTCCTTCGCCAGCCCGATGATCAGCTTGCAGAGCTGGCTGGCGCCGGCGGTCATGATGAAGGCCTTTTCGCCCTCCTCTCTGACGATGTCGAACATGGCCAAGGCGGTCAGCGGGTTGACGATCATCGCGGCCCCATCCTCGTCGCGCACCGTGTCGATGAGCGGGATGCAGGACGCGGCCTCGGCAACCGCATAGTCCGCCCAGGCGCCCCAGTTCGACACGCCGGTGGCGAAGGCGACGCGCTTGCCGGCAAGGCTTTTTGCGTAGGGCCGTCGCCGGTGGCGACGACGACGCCGACGCCTTCGAAGCCCGCCGGACGGCCCTTGACCCGCGGCTGGCCGTACTGGCCCTTGATGAAGGCGACGTCGGAGGGGTTGATCGAGGCGAGGCTGACCTTGATCAGCGCCTGTGTCGTACCGGGGGCCGGCACGGCTATGCTGCCGGGCTCAAGGTAAGGCTCCATTGCCTCCAGCGCGGCCGCAGAAGGCGTCTTTGTATAGCCGTCGCCGACAAGCAGCAGACCTCGCATTTGCGATGGAAGCGTCATGGCGTCAGACCTTTTCCTGCGTGTATTTCTTCAGTTCCGTGCGCGCCACCTGGCGCCGGTGCACGGCGTCCGGCCCGTCGGCCAGCCGCAGCGTCCGCAAATGTGTCCAGGAGCGGGCAAGCGGCGTATCCTGGCTGATGCCTTGCGCGCCGAACATCTGCACCGCCTCGTCGGTGACCTTCAGCGCGACGCGGGGCGCCACGACCTTGATCTGGCTGATCCAGGGCGCGGCCGCGCGCGCGTCCCCCTGGTCGATCATCCACGCAGCCTTGAGGCACAAGAGCCGCGCCATCTCGATCTCCATCCGGCATTCGGCGATGATGTCGAAATTGGCGCCGAGCTTGGCCAGCGACCGGCCGAAGGCCTCACGCCGCACCGAGCGCTGGCACAGCATCTCCAGCGCCATCTCGGCCTGGCCGATGGCGCGCATGCAGTGATGGATGCGGCCCGGCCCCAGCCGCCCCTGCGCGATCTCGAAGCCCCTGCCCTCGCCGAGGATCAAATTCGCCGCCGGCACCCGCACATTGTCGAATCGCAGATGCATATGGCCATGCGGGGCGTCGTCGTCGCCATAGACCTGCATTGGCCGCAATTTGGTGATGCCCGTGCTGTCGGCGGGCACCAGGATCATCGAGTGCCGGCGATGCTGCGGCTCCTGGTCCGAGCCGGTCCTGACCATGACGATATAGATGGCGCAGCGCGGATCTCCGGCGCCGGACGCCCACCATTTCTCGCCGTTCAGCACATAGTCGCCGCCCCGTCGCTCGCAGCGCATCGAAATGTTGGTGGCGTCCGACGACGCCACGTCCGGCTCGGTCATCAGATAGGCCGAACGAATCCTGCCCTCGAGCAGCGGCTCCAGCCAATCGCGCTTGTGCGCTTCCGAGCCGTAACGCTCCAGCACCTCCATGTTGCCGGTGTCGGGCGCCGAGCAGTTGAAGGTCTCGGCGCCGAGATGCGCCTTGCCCATCTCCTCCGCCAGATAGGCATATTCGACGGTGGAAAGACCGTAGCCGCGTTTGGAATCGGTCAGCCAGAAATTCCACAACCCGCGCTCCCGCGCCTTCGTCTTCAAGCCTTCGAGGATCTCGGTCTGCCTGGCGGTGTAGGCCCAGCGGTCGCCCTCCTTGCCGATTTCGGCCAGAAACTCCTCGCCCAGCGGCGCGATCTCGTCGCGCACCATCGCCGCCACGCGCTGGTGGATCGGCTTCAGCCGCTCGGTCATGCCGAGATTCATGTCCGCCATCGCTTCCGGCCCTTTCGCAGATAGATCTTTACCCGTGGCAAGGATGACCGTACTTCGGCTAGCCTTGTCAACGCGAGTCCCTCGCCGGTTTGATCGAGGGTGCGGGAGGAATGCGATGAGCTATCTGGACAAGCTGTTCTCGGTCGCCGGCAAGACCGCGCTGGTGACGGGCGCGGCGACCGGCATCGGCCGCATGGTGGCGACCGGCCTGGTGCGCGCCGGTGCTCATGTGATGATCGCCTCGCGCAAGGGCGAGGATTGCGCCAAGGTCGCCAACGAATTGAACGCGCTCGGCGGCGCCGGCCAGGCCGAAGGCTTTGCCGGCGACGTGTCCAGCGAAGCGGGCATCGCCGCACTTGTCGCCGAGGTCAAGGCGCGCACGGAGCGCCTGCACATCCTGGTCAACAATGCCGGCATTTCCTGGGGCGCGCCGCTGCAGGATTTCCCCTACCATGCCTGGGCCAAGGTGTTCGGCGTCAACGTCACCGCCGTCTTCCACCTGACCAGGGAACTCTTGCCGCTGCTCGATGCCGCGGCAAGCGACGAGGACCCGGCCCGCGTGATCAATCTCGGCTCGGTGATGGGCACCCAGCCGCTGGCCGACGACGCCTATTCCTACGCGGCCTCGAAAGCGGCGGTGCATCATCTGACGCGCACGCTGGCAATCGAGTTCGCCGCCCGCCGCATCACCGTCAACGCCTTTGCGCCCGGTCCTTTCCAGAGCCGCATGACGGCCTTCGCCACCGCGACCGAGGAGCAGGCGAAACATGTTGGTAACCATGTTCCGCTCGGCCGCATCGGCGTGGCGGATGACATTGCCGGCGCAACGCTTTATTTGTGCAGCCGTGCCGGAAGCTATGTCACCGGCGCCATCCTGCCCATCGACGGCGGCCAGTCGGTGCAGCATGGAATGACGTTGTTCAAGGAATAAGACCCCGGTTCAAGGAATCCGGGCGGGGGTGCGGAGGACATCAGCGTGGAACCGATCAGTCTCGATACGCTTCTGGCAAGCGTCGGCAAGGAGGTCGGCGTCTCGCCCTGGCGAACGGTGACGCAGCGCATGATCGACCAGTTCGCCGACGCGACCGACGACCACCAGTTCATCCACTGCGATCCGGAGCGCGCCGAGCGCGAGACGCCGTTCGGCGGCACCATCGCGCATGGTTTCCTGTCGCTTTCGCTTTTGTCGGCGATGACCTTCGAGACCATGCCGCCGCTGGAAAACACCAAGATGGGCGTCAATCACGGCTTCGACACGCTGCGTTTCCTGGCGCCGGTGAAGACGGGCGCGCGCATCCGCACCCGCTTCGTGCTGGCCGACGTCAAGGTGAGGCCCTCCGGCTGGGTGCAGACGGCGCATGACGTGACCATTGAGATCGAAGGCTCGAAGAAGCCCGCCCTGACGGCGCGCTGGCTGACTTTGACGCTGATCGAGCGTCAGCCCGAGAACGCATGAGCGGCGAGGCCGGCGCCATAGATAAGGCGGTGCTTGCGCCCTATCTCGAGGCGCATATTCCGGGCTTTGCCGGCCTTGCTTCGATCGAGAAATTCAAGTCCGGCCAGTCCAATCCGACCTATCTGTTGACCGCTGCCAGCGGCCGCTATGTGTTGCGCGCCAAGCCACCGGGACAATTGCTGAAATCCGCGCATCAGGTCGACCGCGAATTCCGGGTGATGCGGGCGCTTGCCGGCACGGCTGTGCCGGTGCCGCGCATGCTGCATCTTTCGGGCGAAGAATCGCCGATCGGCCGCATGTTCTACGTCATGGAATATCTCGACGGCCGCATCTTCTGGGACCCGTCCCTGCCCGATGCGTCCGACAGTGGCGAGCGCGCCGCGATCTATGACGCGATGAACGCCACGCTGGCAGCCCTGCACGATGTCGACGTGGAAGCCGCAGGCCTTGGCGATTTCGGCAAGCCCGGCAGCTATTTCGAGCGCCAGTTCGCCCGCTGGACGAGCCAGTATCGCGCTTCCGAGACCGAAACCGTCGCCGACATGGATCGGCTGATTGCATGGCTCGAAACTCATATGCCGGCCAATGACGGTCGCGTCTCGCTTGTCCATGGCGACTACCGGCTGGACAACATGATGTTCGCGCTCGATGCGCCGAAAGTCATCGCGGTGCTCGACTGGGAGCTGTCGACGATCGGCCACCCCTTCGCCGACCTCGCCTATCAATGCATGCAATGGCGGTTGCCGCATGCCTCGGGCTTTCGCGGCCTCGGCGGCGTCGATCGCGCCGCTGCCGGCCTGCCGTCCGAGGAGGCCTATGTCGCAGCCTATTGCAAGCGGCGCGGCATCGGGAAGATCGACAACTGGACCTTCTTCCTGGCCTTCTCATTCTTCCGTCTGGCGGCGATCTGCCAGGGTGTGTATCGGCGCGCGCTCGACGGCAATGCCTCCAATCCCGAGAAGGCCAGGACCTACGGAGAGGCCGTCAAACTGCTTGCGGCGCTGGCGGTGGAACTGATCGACAAGAAGAGCTAAGGCGGAGAGCGGATAAATGGGCCGTTTCAACGGGGCGACCGTCCTCATCACCGGCGCGACGGGCGGTCTCGGCAGCGGCGCGGCAAAGGCCTTTGCCGCCGAGGGCGCGCGGCTGGTTCTTTCCGACCTCAACGAGGCCGCGCTTGCCGATTTCGCGGCTACTCTCGACGCCGAGACGGCGATCCTTGCCGGCAACATCGCCGATGAAAAGCTCTCGGAGGATCTTGTGCAACTGGCCGTCGAAAAATTCGGCCGGCTCGACATTGCCGTCAACAATGCCGGCATCGTGCACAGCTTCGTGCGCCTGCCGCAGGTCACATCCGAGGAGGCGCGCCGCGTGGTCGAGGTCGACCTGCTCGGCGTCTTCTATGCCATGAAGCACCAGATCCCTCAGATGGGGCGCCAGTTCAGGGAAAGCGGCAAGGGCGGCGTCATCGTCAACATCGCTTCGGTCGCCGGCCTCTCCGGCGCGCCCAAGCTTTCGGTCTATGCCGCCGCCAAGCATGGCGTCGTCGGGCTGACGCGCTCGGCGGCCGTGGAATACGCCAGCAAGGGCATTCGCATCAACGCGGTCTGCCCGGCGCATACGCGCACGGCGATGGTCGACGGCTTCGTCCGCCTCACCGGCGCGCCTGAAGCCGAAGCACTTGCCGAGCTCACGCGCGGCGTGCCGATGAAGCGTGTCGGCGAGGTCGACGAGATCACCACCGGCATCCTGTTCCTCGCCGACCCGGCCAATTCCTTCATGACCGGCCATGCCCTGGCGCTCGACGGCGGCATCGGGGCGATCTGAGCAATTCCAGGAAAGTGCTTTGCGGTTTTCCGGCCGGAATTGCGTTTGGAGCGCACGCAAGGGAACCAGCCTGCTCTCTTGTCCGTTTCCGTACAGCGTATATAATTTCGTCAGGCAACCAACGACAAAAGGCAGCGGACATTGACGCTGAGCGTTCAGAAACGCCGCGAAAAACAGAAGGCGGAGCTGCGCTCCGAACTCGTCGCGGCAGCTCACAAGCTGGTGCAGGAAGAAGGCTACGAAGGCCTGACCATCCGCAAGCTCGCCAAGCGCGTCGGCTATGCGCCGATGTCGGTCTATTCCTACTTCGCCGACAAGCAAGACATCCTGTTCGCGCTCGCCGAGGACGCCTTCGAAACGCTCGCCCGCCGCATCGAGGAGCACCCCGCCGACGACCCGGTCGAGGCGCTCAAGGCGGTAATGACCGAATACGCCGCCTTCGGGCTCGGCAATCCCAACGAATACCGCACCGTCTTCATGACTGAGAAGACCAAGCTGCCGGAGGGGCGCAGTTACGAGGAGATGGAAGAGGGCAACCCCGCCATGAAGGTGCTGATCAAACGTGTCGAGGCCTGTGTTGCCGCGGGCAGGCTCAAGGGCGATCCGCGCGCCATTGCCACCATGCTGTGGACCGTCGGTCACGGCACGATTTCGCTGCTGATCACCTTCCCCTTCTATCCGTTCGGTGATCCCCAGGCCTATGTGAAGCGGATGTGCGATTTCATGCTGGCCTCTTTGTCGGCGCAGGATATCCCCCCGCTCACCGAAACACCTGTCAACTGCTGACCGGCGTTTGCGCCGCTTTTCCGTGATGCCGATCGCTTGGATTCGCGGCGACGAATTCTTACGTTCAAGAAAAGTTGTCGTACGCGTACAAATTGCCTCTTGAATTCAGCTTCCGTTAACCGTATCTGTACGCTGTATCGTACATGTACGAACTGGAGACGGAAAATGAAGAAGACCATCCTCACCCTCGCTGCCGTCCTGGCTTTCTCGGGCGCCGCGTTTGCCGGCGCGAGCCAGCCGGCCAAGCATGCGCCGGCTGCCTGCAACCAGACCAACGCCAACGTGGCCCTCGATTGCACCGCGACCGGGTCCGTCGAGAAGGCGGACACCACCAAGACCCAGCCGAAGAGCCCGAAGCTTGGCATCGACGTCAACCCGTGGTTCGTGCCCGGCCTGTAAGCGCTACTGGTAAGATTTCAAACGAAACGGGCGGCACTTGGCCGCCCTTTTCGTTTTGTCTGTCGCTTCGAGTAAAGCCTATTTCTTGCGCGATTTCGTTCCCGCCACGGTCTTGGCCTTGCCGGGCTTGGCCGGGGCGCCGGGAATGGCGCTACTGGTAATTGATACGGGGTCGCTGGCCGGAAAAGTATCCTCGAGGCCTTCCTCGAGTTCTTCTTCCTCGATCTCGTGCCTTTCATGCTCCAGCGATCGGACAGCCGCCGTCTTCTTCGGCGACTTCGGCGCGGTTCTGGACGGCATCGGCGATCTCCCTCGCAGGCTGCGGAAACGGACAGGGCCGGCAATGGTTCCGGCTGCGCGGCTATCCGAGGCCGCAGCGTGAAAGATCAGTTCGCCGCGTCGCTCGCCGCTTCCGAAAGCAGAGTAAAGACATAGTCCGAGAAGGAACGCCAGCATTCCACGCGGAAGCTATCTTCCGCGGTGCGCAGCAGCACGATCTCGGATTTGCCAAGGATGGTGCGCGAGGCCGCTCCGACCGGGAAGGCCTCGAGCGACAGGTCTTGCGGACAACCTGAATTGACCGTCACGGCGGCCGCTGGTCCGGCGACAGAAATCCCCACATTCCGATGCGAGATGCCGACCGCCGAATGCAGCGCGGTGACCTTGGCGCAGTCGGCGAGCGGGTCATTGCCGGCCTCGTCGATGATCATCCATTCGTCCGGGCCGAGCCACAGTGCGGTGCGCCCGTCCTTCATGGCCGAGGTCTTCGGCTTGACCGGCAGCGTCAAGCCGAGCGCCTTGGAAAGCGCGGCAAGCGAAGCCTGCGGCGCGCGCAGCGAGATGCGTTCGGCCGGCGGCAGCATCTCCACCTTCACGCCGGGCGCCGACAGTGTGCGGCCGGCAAGCGCGGGGCGGCGCTCGACGGAAGCGGATGCAGCGGCTTTTGTCTTGGCAGCAGCCTTAGCCATTGAGGCGTTCTCCCTTCTCGTCGACGAACACCATGCCGGTGACTTCCACCTCGATCGTGCCGTTCGGCATCGGCACATAGAGCGTCTGCCCCATGCGGTCGCGGCCGCCGGCAACCAGCGCCAGCGCGATCGAACGGCCGCAATTCTCCGACCAGTAGCTGGAGGTGACGTGGCCGATCATCTTCATCGGGATCGGCTGTTTCGGATCCGCGACAATCTGCGCGCCCTCTTCCAGCACGACTTTCGGGTCCTTGGTCTTCAGCCCGACAAGCTGCTTGCGGCCCTTGGCCACCAGGTCGGAGCGGGTCAGGCCACGGATGCCGACGAAGTCGGTCTTTTTCTTACCGACCGCCCAGTCTAGCCCGGCATCGTTCGGCGTCACCGTGCCGTCCGTGTCCTGCCCGACGATGATGTAGCCCTTCTCGGCGCGCAGCACGTGCATCGTCTCGGTGCCGTAGGCGGTCGCACCATGCTTCTGGCCCTCGGCCCACAACGCTTCCCAGACCGCTTCGCCATAGTCGGCCGGCACGTTGACTTCAAAACCGCGCTCGCCGGTGAAGGACATACGGAACAGCCTGGTCGGCACGCCGCAGATCTTGCCCTCGCGCACCGACATATGCGGCATCGCCTCGTCCGACATGTCGATGCCTTCGACCAGCGGCGCGATGATGTCCCGCGACTTCGGCCCCTGCACCGCGATCACCGCCCATTGCTCGGTGATCGAGGTCAGCCAGACATTGAGATGCGGGAACTCGGTCTGGAGGTAATCCTCCATATGATTCATGACACGCGGCGCGCCGCCCGTGGTCGTCGTCACGTGGAAACGGTCCGGCGCAAGCCTGCCGACGACGCCGTCGTCATAGATGAAGCCGTCCTCGCGCAGCATGATGCCATAGCGGCAGCGGCCGGTTTCCAGCTTCTCCCACGGATTGGTGTAAAGCAGCTCCATGAACTTCGCCGCGTCCGGCCCGACCACCTCGATCTTGCCGAGCGTCGAGGCGTCGAACAGCCCGCCCACTTTTCGCACCGTCACGCATTCGCGATTGACGGCGGCATGCATGTCCTCGCCCGCCTTGGGGAAATACCAGGCGCGCTTCCAGTGGCCGACATCCTCGAACACCGCACCTTGCGAAGCGGCCCAGCCATGCGTCGCCGTGCGCCGGGTCGGGTCGAACAGCGCGCCGCGCGCGTGCCCGACGATCGAACCGAAGGTCACCGGCGTATAGGGCGCACGGAAGGTGGTGAGGCCGACCTGCGGGATCGGCTTGCCAAGCTCCTCGGCGGCGATCGCCAGGCCGTGCATGTTGGACGTCTTGCCTTGGTCAGTCGCCATGCCGTTGGTGGTGAAGCGCTTGACGTGCTCGATCGAATGCATGCCTTCATGCACCGCTTGGCGGATATCCTTGGCGGTGACGTCGTTCTGGAAATCGACGAAGGCCTTGACCGTGGTGCCCGGCCCGGCGCCGGGAGCGGCGCCCAGCATGCCGCGCGACCAGCTCTCGCCGGCATCGACTTTCGGCTTGGCGCCCTTCCCGGCCTTGCCGCCGGCATCCTTCGCCGCCTTGGCTCCGGCCGCATAGGCCTCGTCGACCGTTGCGTCCAGCCCGTCGGTGCCGTTGCTGGCGCCGACCGAGACGCAATCCTGCGCGTAGGTGCCGGGCACGAAGCGCTTGGTCTCGTCGTTGAAGGCGACCTTGCCGCGCGACTGCGAGAACAGATGCACCGACGGCGTCCAGCCGGCCGACATCAGGATCGCGTCGACCGGGATGGTGCGTTCGCCGCCGCCATTCTTCGGCTGCACGGTCATGGATGACACGCGCAGCTTGCCGCCGGCGCTCACCACCGCGCGGCCGAAATTGATCTCGATGCCGAGCGCCCTCGCTTCGTCGATCACCGGACAGGTCGGATTGTCTCGCAGGTCGACGATGGCCGCGATGTTGACGCCGGCCTTCTTGAGATCGATCGCCGCGGCATAGGCGGAATCGTTCGCCGTATAGACGCCGACATTCCTGCCCACCGCGACGCCATAATGGTTGAGATAGGTGCGCGCCGCGGACGCCAGCATCACGCCGGGACGGTCGTTGTTGGCGAAGACCATGTGACGCTCGATGGCGCCGGTGGCGATGACGACGCGGCCGGCGCGGACCTGCCACAGGCGCTCGCGCGCAAGCTCGCGGCCCGGGCTCTTGAGATGGTCGCTGACCCGCTCGACCAGGCCGACGAAATTCTGCGCGTAATAACCAAAGGCCGTGGTGCGGGAGAGCACCCGCACATTGTCCATTGCCTTGAGCTTCGCGATCGCGCCTTGAGCCCACGCATAGCCGTCCTGGCCGTCGATCCTGGCGCCGCTCTCGAAGCGCAGGCTGCCGCCGAATTCGGCCTGCTCATCGGCGAGGATCACCCGCACGCCCGTTTCGGCGGCGGCAAGGGCAGCTGCAATGCCGGCGGCGCCGCCGCCCAACACCAGCACCTCGCAATGCGCGTAGCGCGCGGCATAGTGGTCCGGGTCCGGCTTCTCGGGCGAAACGCCGAGGCCGGCCGCAGCGCGGATATTCGGTTCGTAGAGATCCTTCCAGGCCCATTTCGGCCACATGAAGGTCTTGTAGTAGAAGCCGGCCGAAAACAGCGGCGAGGCGACGTCGTTGACGGCGCCGACGTCGAAGGCGAGCGACGGCCAGCGGTTCTGCGAATGGGCTGTCAGCCCGTCATAGAGCTCCTGCACGGTGGCGCGAACATTCGGCGTCTTGCGCGCATCGTCGCGCACGATCTGCACCAGCGCGTTGGGCTCCTCCGCGCCGGCGGACAGGACGCCGCGGGGTCGGTGGTACTTGAACGAACGGCCGACCAGATGCACGCCGTTGGCCAGCAGCGCCGAGGCGAGCGTATCGCCCTCGATGCCGGCATAGGATTTGCCGTCGAACCTGAAGGAGGCGGTCTTCGCCTGGCTGAGGCGCCCGGCGCCGGAGATACGGAACAGGGCGGTCATTTCGAGGCTCCAGGCAGCTTCGCGGGCTTCGGCTCGCCGGCCTTGTAGGTCATGACGAACTTGTCGGTGACGGTGTCGCGCACCGCGTTGAAGAAGCGCGCGCAGCCATGGATGTGCCGCCAGCGCTCATAGATGACTCCCTTCGGATTCGCGCGGATGAAGAAGAATTTCTCGAAATCGTCGTCGCTCTCGGCGGCAATGTTGGTGGGGCGCGCGATATGCGCCTCGCCGGCATTGCGGAACTCGAGTTCCGGGCGCTCTTCCTCGCAATAGGGGCAGCGGATGAGAAGCATTTTTCGGTGGATCCTACAATTCGCCATGGCCGACGCGGGCGCCGGCCGGTTGATCGCAAAGCCTCTGGCCGAGCGCCGCGAAAGGCGCCACGAGCCGCATGCGCTCCTCGACGCTGACCGAGGGTTTGAACAGCGCGCGGTTTGCCATATTTCCGAGCGTCAGCTGCATCGGGTCGGTGGTGACGATGACGCCGCGCGGCTGGAAGGGCTCGTTCTCATCCAGATCCTTCGGCCTGTTCTCGAAGAACATCACCACTTTTTGGCCTGCACTCCAGACGCAGGCCAACATCCCTTCGTCGACGGAGAACGGCCAGCCCATCTCGTTGTCCTCGCGGCTGATCGCCTGCAAACGGACTTCGCCAGGCGTCGGCAGGTGAAACAACCCCTGTTCGCCGGCGAGCACCAGCGGCATCGCGACAGCCATTTGCGCCATCATCAGTGCGCCACCGCCGCCGCCGCGGCCTCGTCGATGAGGCGGCCGGTGCGGAAGCGCTCGAGCGTGAAGGGCGCGTTGATCGGGTGCGGCTCGTCCTTCGCGATCGTATGCGCGAAGACATTGCCCGAGCCGGGCGTCGCCTTGAAGCCGCCCGTGCCCCAGCCGCAATTGACGTAAAGGCCCTTGACCGGCGTTTTCGCCAGGATCGGCGAGCGGTCCGGCGTGACGTCGACGATGCCGCCCCAGGAACGCAGCATCTTCATGCGCGTGAAGATCGGGAACATCTCGCAGATGGCGTCGAGCGTGTGCTGCAAGATGTGCAGGCCGCCGGTCTGCGAATAGGAGACATACTGGTCAGTGCCGGCGCCGATGACCAGCTCGCCCTTGTCGGACTGGGAGATATAGGCGTGCACGGTGTTGGACATCACCACGCAGGGCACCACCGGCTTGACCGGCTCCGACACCAGCGCCTGCAGCGGATAGCTTTCGAGCGGCATGCGCACGCCGGCCATGTTCATGATGACGGAGGAATGGCCGGCCGCGACCACGCCGACCTTCTTGGCGCCGATGAAGCCGCGCGTCGTCTCGACGCCGCTGACCGCGCCGTTGGCCGCGCGCTTGATGCCGGTGACCTCGCAATTCTGGATGATGTGTACGCCGCGCGCCGAGGCGCCGCGCGCATAGCCCCAGGCGACCGCGTCGTGCCGCGCCGTGCCGCCGCGCCGCTGCAGCGCAGCCCCCATCACCGGATAGCGCGCTTCCTTGGAGATGTTGAGCGGCGGACAGAATTCCTTCGCCTGTTCCGGCGTCAGCCATTCATTATCGATGCCGTTGAGCCGGTTCGCATGGATATGGCGCTTGAACACCTGCACGTCATGCACATTGTGCGCCAGCATCATGACGCCGCGCGCCGAATACATGACGTTGTAGTTGAGCTCCTGGGAGAGCCCATCCCACAGCTTCAGCGCATGGTCGTAGATGCCGGCGCTTTCGTCATAAAGGTAGTTGGAGCGGATGATGGTGGTGTTGCGGCCGGTGTTGCCGCCGCCGAGCCAGCCCTTTTCCAGCACCGCGATGTTGGTGATGCCGTGCTCGCTCGCCAGGTAATAGGCCGTCGCCAGGCCGTGCCCGCCGGCGCCGACGATGATGACGTCGTATTCCTTCTTCGGCTCGGGCGAGGTCCACTGCTCTTCCCAGCCCTTGTGGCCGCGCATCGCCTCGCGGGCGATGGCGAATACCGAATATTTCTTCACGTTGTAGCCTCGCGCCAAAAATCGCGGATGTCGTCCGCCCGTCACGCGAGGAGTATCACTAGCGAAACCGCGATGTCATCCTTGCGCTGTTTGCGACGGCGCTTGCCGCTTTGCGCCATGCCGAAAGGATGGCGTCCGGGCTGGTAGCGGCGGCCGCGATCGGCCATACCGACCGCTCCGGAACCTGGAGGATGGATATGGGTAATGCCTGGTGGAATCTGACCCTGCGCTTTCTGCTCGAACTTGCGGCGCTGCTTGGGCTCGGCATGGCAGGCTGGAGCCTTTCCGAAGGCTGGTGGCGCTGGCTCCTCGCCTTGGCCTTGCCGCTTGTTGCGGCAGCGCTGTGGGGAACCTTCGCGGTTCCCGACGACCCAAGCCGGTCAGGCCGCGCGCCGGTTCCTGTGCCGGGCGCGGCGCGGTTGGCGCTGGAACTCGCCATACTGTTCGGCGGCTCCGCCGGGTTCTATCTGGCAGGTCATGCGGCCGCGGGCCTGGCCATGGCTCTGCTGATCGCCCTCAGCTACGCCTTCTCCCTGGACAGGCTGGGTTGGCTGTTGAGGCAGTAGGGCGACAGCGGCCTTTGCCGCGGCCAAAGCCGGCCGCCTCGATCAACCGGACGTGATCCGTTTGGCGGACAGCAGGCTTGCTCATCGGCTGAAATCTCGCGATACGGCCTTGCATTCCGGTCCGTTTTGACGATTTTTCGTTTCCCGTCGAAACGGGGCTGGAACGATGCTGCTGATCAGAACCTATGTTGCCCAGAGCGCCATCGAGGGCGTCGGCGTCTTCGCCGCCGAGCCGATCCGCAAAGGCGCGTCGATCTGGCGACTCGATCCCGATTTCGACCGGCTGATCCCGATGGAAAAATACGAGGCCGCGCCGCCGCATCTGAGGGAGTTGCTCGACCGCTATGCCTATCCGAGCCCGGACAAGCCGGGCTTCATGGTCTATGAGGTCGATAATGGCCGCTTCATGAACCATGCCGAGCGGCCGAACACGGATTTCTCGCAATATGGCGGCGCCACCGCCATTCGCGACATCGCCGCCGGCGAGGAAATCACCTGCGATTATGGCGAGTTTTTCGAGGATTTCGCACGCCTCCATCTGGCGGCGGTGGAAGGCTGAATCGCGGCGGGGCGGACCGCTCCGGTTTTTGATTGCGCTTTCCCGCAATCAGCGGTGGACATCCCAGCCTGATTCTGCTATCAGCCGCCACAATTCGCGGTGCAACTCGCCGCGGAGGCATCCCGGCTATGGCCGATTGCCTAACGATTTCAAACCCGAAGACAGGATTGCCCGTGCAGGTACTCGTCCGCGACAACAACGTTGATCAGGCGCTTCGCGCGCTGAAGAAGAAAATGCAGCGCGAAGGTATTTTCCGCGAAATGAAGATGCGCGGTCACTACGAGAAGCCGTCCGAGAAGCGTGCCCGCGAGAAGGCCGAAGCCGTGCGCCGCGCCCGCAAGCTGGCCCGCAAGCGCGCCCAGCGCGAAGGCCTGCTGCCGATGACCCCGCGTCCGGCTCCGGCCGGTGCTGGTGGCGCGCCGCGTTCGCCGCGCTCATAACGCCTATTTTTCGTCCTTTTCGAAGGATACCGAAGGTGGCGCGATGCGGAATCGCCGCCACCTTTTTGTTTACAGATTCGAGCCGGTTCGGAGAGGGAACGGACTGACGGCGCTGCGGCAGTGAGGACAAAGATGAACGCTATTACCGTGGAGCGTGGAACCGCTTTTCGCGGCTTCGCCCTGACGGCGGCCCTGCTTTCGGGTCTGATGCTTGCAGCATGCCAGACGGCCCCGACGGGTGAGTTCAACTCGATCGACAAGGCGCAGGGCTCGAGCGAGAACATCTCCTCGCTCTCGGCGGTCATCCAGCGCAATCCGCAGGATCCCGAGGGCTATAATGTGCGCGGCTCGGCCTATGGCCGCGGCGGCCAGTACCAGGCGGCGCTGAAGGACTTCAACCAGGCCATCCAGCTCAATCCGAACTTCTACCAGGCCTATTCGAACCGCGCGCTGATCCAGCGTTTCCTCGGCAACCAGGAAGCGGCTCTGGCCGACTACAACCGCTCGATCCAGATCAACGCCAATTACGATGCCGCCTATATCGGCCGCGGTAATCTCTACCGTAAGGTGGGCCGCACCCAGGATGCCTTCAACGACTTCCAGAAGGCGATCCAGCTCGACACGACCGATGCGCGCGCCTACCACAATCGCGGCCTGATCTATCAGAGCCAGGGCCAGCACAAATTCGCCATCGAGGACTTCTCGACCGCCATCTCGCTGGCGCCGGACGCCGCCGAGCCCTACAACGGTCGTGGCCTCTCCTATCTGGCGACAGGCGACGAGGACAACGCCTTCTCCGACTTCAACATGGCCATCAAGCTCGACGGCAAGAATGCCGAGGCCTGGGCCAACCAGGCGCTGATCTACGAGCGCCGTGGCGACAAGGTCAGGGCCGCCAAGTCCTACCGCGAGGCGATCCACCTCGACCCGAACTACCAGCCGGCCAAGGACGGTCTGTCGCGCACGGGCGGCAACGCCAGCTGATCGGAAGCTGACGCCCACAGAGGTCTATTACACGACGCTTGGGCGTCGTCCCCGATCGCCTGGGTCGCCGCCGGTGACCGCGGTGTTGCGCCGCGGCGACGCCGATAGCGAACCGTTAACTGCTCAGGGCAGTGCGTTAATCTTTGCCATGTTCGCGCCAAGTTTTCGGCGGAACGCTCGGCGCACCTCGCTCGTTTAAGCCGGGGCAAAATTTTCGCGAAAGGACCTTTCCAATGATCAAATCCCTTGCCTGTGCCGCTGCCGCGCTTGCCGCCACGGTCCTCGCTTCCCCGGTCAGCGCCGGCACGCTCCGGCTCGGCACGCTCGACTGCACCATCGATGGCGGCGTCGGCTATGTCATCACGTCCAACAAGGGCGTCTCCTGCACCTTCCGTCCCTATCATCACGGTCCGGCCGAGCAGTACACCGGCATGATCTCCAAGCTCGGCGTCGACATCGGCCAGACGCATCAGGGTCAGCTCGTCTGGGCAGTGCTCGGCGCCACGCGCCATCATGAGGCGGGCGACCTCGCCGGCAGCTATTACGGCGTCAACGCCGAGGCCTCCGTCGTGACCGGCGGCGGCGCCAATCTCCTGGTCGGCGGCCTCGACGGCGCCTTCATGCTCGAGCCGCTCAGCGTCCAGGCGCAGACCGGCGTCAACCTGGCCGTCGCGGTGGCATCGCTGGATCTGGTCCACTCCTACAAATAGGCGCTCAGCCGCCAACGAAATCCGCCTATACGCGCGGCCCGGAACAGGACATTGTAGCCGTTCCGGGCCGCATGCTTTTGCGCAATTCCAGGAAAAGTGTGACACGGTTTTCCGTCCGGAATTGCGTCAAAAAGAAGAGGGGGACATATGTCGAGGATCATCGCCGCAGCCGCGATCGTGATTGTTGCACTGGCCGGACAGGCTCGGGCGGAAACCGGCGGCGTCGAGCTCGGCGTGCTGGATTGCGCCATCGGCGGCGGCACCGGCTTCGTCTTCGGCTCCAGCAAGGATCTGAGCTGCACCTTCACGCCGGCTGACAAGACCTTCGCGCCGGAAGCATATTTCGGCGCCGTCAACAAATACGGCCTCGACATCGGCACCACCAGCCAGAGCGTGATGCGCTGGCTGGTGCTGACGCCCATGAACAACATCTACGCTCCGGGCGCGTTGGCCGGCGACTATGTCGGCGCCAGCGCCGAAGTGACCGCCGCGGTCGGCGCCGGCGCCAATCTCCTGGTCGGCGGCACCGGCAACGCCTTCACCCTCCAGCCGCTCAGCATCCAGACCCAGACCGGCCTCAACATCGCCATCGGCGTCAGCCAGTTCCAGCTGCGCAGCACGGCGAACTGACTGGCCGCCATCACGGCATAAAAAATCCGCTTGAGCTCAAGTCCGCTTGAGGTTCTACAGACATGCCCGACATGAAATCGGGAGAGCGTCTTGAATAGGGAATCGGAAAACAAGGTCGACTGGCTGGCGCTGTGGATGAGCGGCGACCTGGCGCGCTTCTGCTTCATCAATCTCGGCATTCTGCTTTACGCCACCAACGAGACGATGGTGGCGACGGTGATGCCGGCGATGGTCGGCGAACTGGACGGTGTGCAACTGGTCGGCTGGTCGCTGGCGATCTACGAGCTTGGCGCCATCACCGCGGGCGCCGCGGCCGGACGGCTGGTCACCTATGTCAGCCTGCGCAGCAACATGACGGTGGCCGCCCTGCTTTACGCCGCCGGGGCGCTGGTAAGCGCCGTAGCGCCCTCGATGACCCAGTTCCTCGCCGGACGATTGATCGAGGGCCTCGGTGGCGGCGCGCTGGTGTCGCTGGCGTTCATCTCCGTCGAGCGGCTGTTTCCACGCAACATCTGGCCGCAGCTCTTCGGCGTGATGTCGGCGATCTGGGGCATCGCCGCCTTCAGCGGTCCGATGATCGGGGCGATCATGGTCGGGCTTCTGTCCTGGCGCTGGGCGGTCGGCATCTTCACCCTGGGCGGCATCGCCGTCGCGCTTGCCAGCCTCACCGTCCTCAACACCGCAGGCGCGTCACGGCCGCAGGCCTCGGGCGATGCGGCACCGCCCTTCCCCTATGGCGCGCTCGGCTGCCTTGCCGTCGCCGTCGTGCTGATCGCAACCGCTGGCGTCGATATCGCGCTGCTTCGCTCCACACTGCTCCTTTGCCTCGGCCTGATCGGCCTGGCGCTGTTCGTCCGGGTCGATGGGCTCAGACCCCGCTCGCGGCTCTTCCCGTCAAATCTGTTTTCGTGGCGCTCGCCGGTCGGCAACGGCATGACCATGGTCGCGGCGTTCTCGGTGGCGACCTGCTCCTTCGGCATCTACGGGCCGCTTCTTCTCACCACGCTGCATCAGATCCCGCTTCTCACCACCGGCTATATCATCGCCGCCGAATCGATCTCATGGTCGATCCTGTCGATCCTCGTCGCCAACGCGCCACTGCATCGCGAGCGGTCGATCATCGTCGTCGGGGCGCTGATGATCGCCTGCGGCATCGCCGGTTTCGCCTATACGATCCCTGCTGGCTCGATCTCGCTGATCCTGCTCTGCGCCCTTTTGCAGGGCGGCGGCTTCGGCGTCGCCTTGCCGTTCCTGACCCGCGTCATCGTCGCATCGGCGGGCGAGGGCGAACAGACCATCGCCTCCGCCGCAGTGCCCACGATGCAGCGCATCGGCTATGCGGTCGGCGCGGCCGTCGCCGGCATCATCGCCAACGCCAGCGGCTTCTCCGACGGGCTGAGCCGCGAGGCGGCCGCGACTGTCGCCGGCTGGCTGTTCCTGGCTTTCGTGCCGCTCGGGATCGTCGGGTGCCTGGCGGCGCTCAGGATGTCTTTGACGGCAACCCGGCCGGAAATGGCCGCGGGCTGACGGTCCAGGCCGCGAGCTGATCCAGAAGCCGCAAGGCAGCAGACCCTCAAAGCGACGGCAGAACGTTGCGGATGTGATCGGCAAAGGCCGTGGCCGCGGGCGATCGTTCCGCATCGGCGAAAACGATCACAATGCCGAGCCCGGGCAGCGGAGGAAGCGGAGCGCCGAGAACATGAAGATCGGGCGGCACCGCCCCCTCGGCCATCACGCTGATCGCCAGGCCTGAGCGCGCAACGGCGATCAGCCCGGCAAGGCTGTTGGAGGCATAGGCTATCTTGTAGCGCAGCCCGGCGCGGGTCATGGCCTCGCAGGCGCCCTTGTGATCGATGGCGTTCGACGCGGCCAGGGCGAGCGGAACGGTGTCGCCGAAATCGTAGAGTTCCAGGGTTGGCCGGCTGCCGACCCAGACCAGGGACTCCCTGCGCACCACATCCGGCGCATCGCTTGGATTGGGCGTGGAAACGAGCGCCAGATCGACCTGACGCGCATTGATGAGCGTGCGCAGTTCGACCGTCGGCGCCGAGACCACCTTGATCTCGACATCGGGATACACCGTGCCGAAACTCTTCAAGAGCGCCGGAAAGAACGCGCTCAGATAATCCTCGGGGCTGCCGAAGATGATCGAGCCGTGCAGCCCCTTGTCGGAAAAGGCCGAGATCGCCTCGTCGTGGATTTTGAGGATACGCTCGGCATAGGCCAGAAATCGTTCGCCGCTGCCGGTAAGCCGCACGCCGCTGCCGCTGCGATGAAAAAGGCTTTGGCCAAGCGCTTCCTCCAGCCGCTGGATCTGCATGGTCACGGCCGATTGCGTGCGCCCGACCTGCACCGCCACTGCGCTCAGCGTGCCGGAATGCGCCGCACGCACGAATGTCGACAAGAGCTTGAGATCGAGCGGAGCCTGCATATCAAATCCATTGATATCCGGATTTGACCACTATCAATTTTACTGCACACACGCCAACCGCTATTTGTTGCCAATCGATGCGGTGGAGCTGGAAGGATGTCGAAGAACCAGGATCATGGTTTTTGGAATGCGGCGCAAAAGCATCTCATCCGGTATGGTGGGAGTTTCGAGCCGGCGATCATCGAGCGCGCGGCGGGATCGTTCGTCTACGACGCCGATGACCGGCCGATCCTCGATTTCACCTCCGGCCAGATGAGCGCGCTGCTCGGCCATTCCCATCCCCGCATCGTCTCCACGGTGAGCCGCCAGGTCGGGCAGGTGGCGCACCTGTTCAGCGGCATGCTGTCCCGTCCGGTGGTCGAACTCGCCGAGCGGCTGGCGGCGCTGGCGCCGGGGCTCGACCGGGTGCTGCTCCTGTCGACCGGTGCAGAATCGAACGAAGCCGCGATCCGCATGGCCAAGCTGGTCACCGGCAAGCATGAGATCGTCGCCTTTTCGAAGAGCTGGCACGGCATGACCGGTGTCGCCGCATCGGCGACCTACAGCGCCGGCCGCAAGGGCTATGGACCGGCAGCGGTCGGCTCGCTCGCGATCCCGGCGCCGAACAGTTTTCGGCCGCGTTTCAGGAATGCCGACGGCTCACTGGATTGGCAGACCGAGCTCGACGATGCTTTCGATCTGGTCGACAGCCAGTCGACGGGCAACCTGGCGGCCTTCGTCGCCGAACCGATCCTGTCGAGCGGCGGCATATTGGAGCTGCCGCAGGGCTATCTGGCGGCGCTGCAAAAGAAGTGCCGCGAGCGCGGCATGCTTTTGATCCTCGACGAGGCGCAGACCGGCATCGGCCGCACCGGACATATGTTCGCCTTCCAGCGGGACGGCGTCACCCCGGATATCCTTACGCTTTCCAAGACGATCGGCGCCGGCCTGCCACTGTCGGCCGTCATGACGACGGCCGAGATCGAGGAGGAAGCGCATGTGAAAGGCTTCCTCTTCTACACCACCCACGTCTCCGACCCGTTGCCGGCGGCAGTCGGCCTCGCCGTGCTCGACGTGGTGGCAGAAGAAAAGCTGGTCGAGCGCGCCCGGCATCTCGGCGCGCGACTGTTCGACGGCCTCTCGCGGCTGAAGCAGCGCTACGACTGTGTCGGCGACGTGCGCGGCCGCGGCCTGCTGCTCGGTGTCGAGATCGTCAAGGACGGCAGGGTTCCCGACCACCAGCTTGGCGCCGCGATCGCGGCTGAGGCGTTCCGGGGCGGCCTCAGCATGAACATCGTGAAGCTTCCCGGCATGGGCGGCGTCTTCCGCATCGCCCCGCCGCTGACGATTTCCGAAGAGGACTTGGACCTCGGTCTGAAGATCATTGCCCAGTCGATCGAAGCCACCGTGAACACGAACCGTCAAGGTATCGCCGCCGATGAGGCTATTGGGGATGGCGTCGGCATCCAGGCGAGCTGGATCGATGTCGCTTTTTAATAACTAGATGCTG
Organism: Mesorhizobium sp. M2E.F.Ca.ET.219.01.1.1; assembly: GCF_004016445.2. Taxonomy (GTDB): domain Bacteria; phylum Pseudomonadota; class Alphaproteobacteria; order Rhizobiales; family Rhizobiaceae; genus Mesorhizobium. The sequence goes on along the minus strand of NZ_SADT02000001.1, from coordinate 387,939 downwards.
CCGCTCGCCCGCGGATTGGCTACTGTGTGGAAAACCCCCGCAGCAAGGATAGCCGATGTCCGCCGTACGGTACTTCGTCCATGATGTTCAGGAAGCGATTGCCTTCTACAAGGATGTCCTGGAGTTCGAGCTCATAGCGCAATATGGACCCGCGATGGCCATCGTCAGGCACGGCTCGTTGACATTGTGGCTCGCCGGTCCCCGCTCGTCGGCCGCGCAACCGACCGCCGAGGGCGAGACGCCTTCGGCCGGAGGCTGGAACCGGATAGTCCTGATCACCGAGGATTTGAAATCCCGTTTGCCGGCGATCGAGGCCGCCGGCTGCAAGATACGCGTGCCCCTGAGGACTGGCCCCGGCGGCTCGCAACTTGTCATCCAGGACCCTTCCGGCAACTGCATTGAACTCTTCGAGGAAGGTTGAGCCCCGTTCTAAACGACGACGGTTTGCAGCCGCTCGGCAATCAGCGCGGCGAGCCGCGCCGCAACCTCCTCCTTGCCCATCTCCGGCCATTCCTCGACGCCGGTCCTGGAGACGATGCGCACCTTGTTGCGGTCGCCGCCCATCACACCGGACGGCCCGATGCCGCTTTCATGCGAGACGTCGTTGGCGACGATGAAGTCGGCGCCCTTTTTCTTGAGCTTGGCTTCGGCATTGGCGATCAAATCCTGCGTCTCGGCGGCGAAGCCGACGACGAGGCCCGGCCGCTGGCTGTGATGGCCGATGCCGGCAAGGATATCCGGGTTCTCGACCATCTTGAGCGACGGCGGTCCCTCGCCCGCCACCTTCTTGATCTTCTCGCCGGCGGCACTGGCCGTGCGCCAGTCGGCGACCGCGGCGACGAATATGGCGGCATCCGCCGGCAGCAGGCTCTCGACCGCTTGCTTCATCTGGGCGGCCGTTTCGACATGCGTGGTCGCGACGCCGGTGGGATCGGGGATGTTCACCGGACCGGAAACCAGCCGCACATCGGCGCCGAGCTTCGCCAACGCGGCCGCGATGGCATGGCCCTGCTTGCCGGACGAGCGGTTGGCGATGTAGCGCACCGGGTCGATCGGCTCATGCGTCGGTCCGGAGGTGACGATGATCCTGCGGCCGGCAAGCGGCTTCGGCCTCTCGTCGAGTATCGCCTCGATCGCGGCGACGATCTCTAACGGTTCGGCCATGCGGCCCTCGCCCGCTTCGTTGCTTTCCGCCATCTCGCCCTTGCCTGGACCGACGAAGACAATGCCGTCCTTCAGCAGGGTTGTCCGGTTGCGCCGCGTCGCTGGATGCGCCCACATCTTCGGGTTCATCGCCGGCGCCATCACCACCTTCTTGTCGGTGGCGAGAAGCAACGTCGAGGCAAGGTCGTTGGCATGGCCGTTGGCAAGCTTCGCCATGAGGTCGGCGGTCGCCGGCGCCACCACCAGCAGGTCGGCCTCGCGCGACAGCCTGATATGGCCGACATCGTGCTCGTCCTTGCGGTCGAACAGCTCGGTGAAGACGTGGTCGGCCGAAAGCGCGCCGACCGACAAAGTGGTTACGAATTCCTGCGCGGCCGATGTCATGACCACCCGCACGGAAGCGCCGCGCTCGCGCAGCCGCCGGATCAGGTCGAGCGATTTGTAGGCGGCGATGCCGCCGCCGATGATCAGCAGGATGCGCTTGCCGGAGAGTGAGCCGCGCGGGACCGGCTTACCGGACGTGGCGACAGCCTGCACCGCCTGCTCGTGTGAGCCTGTCAGCGCGCGCAGCTTCTCCTCGATCTGGCCGATGCGGTCGGCCTGCCCCGCCCGGCCCTCGACCGCGGCGCGGATCATCGCCCGCGCCTGCTCTTCCATCGAGCAGCCGTTTTCGGCGGCGAGCTGCCGAAGCAGATCCTTGACCTCGTCATCGAGATTGCGGATCGTGATGCTGGCCATGTGATTGCACTCGCTTTCAGAAACGCGCTTGCAATGATAGCAATGCAATCAAACGACGGCAAGCCGACCGGCGTCAGAGCAACTTCCACGCGACATAGATCAGCGTCAGCGCGATCACCCACAGCGCCACGCGGCCGGAGCGGGTGTGACGTGCTTCGGCCTTGCCGATAGCACGCGCCGTCGCCTCGTCGAAGCGCAGGCCGTTCTCGGCCATCAGGTCGATCTCGCGCGACAGCCGGTCGGTGCGGGCCGCAAGGTCCGGCGCCTGGCGCGCCAGTGCCAGCAGCGCCTTGGCGCCGTCGCGCGCGTCGGTGAGCAGCCCGCGCGGGCCGAGATTGCCGGCGATCCAGTCGCCCACCACCGGCTCCGAGGTCTTCCACATGTTGAAGGCCGGATCGAGCGTGCGCGCGACACCTTCCACCACCACCATGGTCTTCTGCAGCAGGATCAGCTCCGGCCGCGTCGCCATGTCGAACAGCTCGGTGACCTCGAACAGCAAGGTCAGGAGCTTGGCCATCGAAATGGTGTCGGCCGACTGGCCGTGGATCGGCTCGCCGATGGCACGGATCGCCTGCGCGAAGGCCGAGACATTGTGCTGGCGCGGCACGTAACCCGCCTCGAAATGCACTTCGGCGACGCGCTGATAGTCACGCACGATGAAGCCGTAGAGGATTTCCGCCAGGAAGCGCCGCTCCTTCTTGCCGAGCCGCCCCGCAATGCCGAGATCGACGGCGACAATGGTGCCGTTTGCCTCGACGAACAGGTTTCCCGGATGCATGTCGGCATGGAAGAAGCCGTCACGCAGCGTGTGCCTGAGGAACGACTGGATGAGGTTGGCAGCGATCGCCTTGAGGTCGTGCCCGGCGGCGGCGAGGCCGGCGATGTCGTTCATCTTGACGCCGTCGATCCACTCCATGGTGAGCACGTCGCGACCGGTCCGTTCCCAGTCGACCGCGGGCACGCGGAATCCCGGATCGTCCTTGGTGTTCTCGCCGAGTTCCGAAAGCGCGGCCGCCTCGAGCCTCAGATCCATCTCGATTCTGGTGGTCTGCGCCAGCGTCTGCGTCACCTCGATCGGGCGCAGCCGACGCGACGATGGAATGTATTTCTCCTGCAGGTGGGCGGCGAGAAAGTAGCTTTCGAGGTCCTGGAAGAAGCGGTGCCGCACGCCTGGCCGGATGACCTTCACCGCCACGCGCGAAGCAGTACCCTCGCGCACGACCTCGGCGCTGTGCACCTGCGCGATCGAGGCCGCCGCCACCGGCTCGCCGAAGCTCGAATAGAGGTCGTCGATCCTGCGTCCGAGCGAGGCCTCGATCGCGTGGACCGCCTCCGCCTTCGGAAAGGTGTGCATCTTGTCCTGCAACAGCGCGAGGTCGAGCGCCATGTCGTTGCCGACGACATCGGGCCGCGTCGCCAGGAACTGGCCAAGCTTGACATAGGAAGGCCCCAGCCGCACCACCGCGCGCGCCAGCCTGTCGCCGCGCTGATAGCTCAGCGCCCGCCGGCGGGTGAAGAGCCGCGCCACGCTCCAGCCGAATTTCGGCATGCCGGAGAGTTCTTCGCCCGGCAACGCCGCGACGACGCCCTCGCGGACCAGCACCCAGCCGGCCCTGGCGAGCCTGAAGGCGGCGCCCACGCTGCTCATTGGCCAACCCGATTCAAGAGGGCCTGTTTCAAGGGGGCCTGCTTCAAAGGTCCGGCCTCAAAGCTTCCAGCCGGAATGAAGGGCGGCGATGCCGCCTGAATAGTTGCGGAAGGTGACGCGATCGAAGCCGGCGCGCGCGATCATCGCCGCGAAATTCTGCTGGTTGGGGAACTTGCGGATGGATTCGACGAGGTAGGAATAGGGCTCGCCGTCGCCGGTCACCACCTTGCCGATCCTGGGGATCGCGTTGAACGACCAGGCCTCATAGGCCTTGTCGAGCAGCGGCATCTCGACCTCCGAGAATTCAAGGCACAGAAACCGCCCGCCGCGCTTCAGCACGCGATAGGCTTCGGCAAGCGCCACCTCGATGCGCGGCACGTTACGGATGCCGAATGCGATCGTATAGGCATCGAAGCTGTCGTCCCCGAAAGGAAGCTCTTCGGCGTTGGCCTCGACGAAGTCGGTGTTTGCCGCAAGGCCCAGCTTCTCGGCGCGGTCGCGGCCGACGGAAAGCATGGAACCGTTGATATCGAGCACCGTGGCGTGGGCCTGGCGCTGGCTGGCCTCGACGATGCGGAAGGCGATATCCCCGGTACCGCCGGCGACATCGAGCACCTTCCAGCCCGGCCGCTTCGGCGGGTTCAGCCAGGCAACCATCGCGTCCTTCCACAAGCGATGCAACCCGGCCGACATCAGATCGTTCATCAGGTCGTATCGATTGGCCACCTTGTGGAAGACGTCGTTGACCAGGGGCTGCTTCTCGCCTGCCCCGACCTTCCTGAAACCATAGGAGGTTTCCATGCCGCCCGCGGCCGTGGTTCTCTCAACTGACATTATTTTGATCCGTCATAAAACCGGCGGGACCATAGCCGATCGATGGTGCCGACGCTATTGTCCAAGGCGCGGTTTTCGGCCGCGCTTGCAAAACCCGGTCGAGAAAGGTCCCGCATGATTTTCCGACCAGATTCCGTGCGAGAACAGCATGCCGGGCGGAATGACCGCATGATTTTGAAGGCCGAGTTGCACTGCCACATCGAAGGGGCGGCGGCACCGGAGCTTGTCGTCAGCCAGGCCCGCAAATATGGCAAGGACCCTTCGCCCTATATCCAGAACGGCTCCTTCGTCTGGCACGATTTCACCTCGTTTCTCGCTGCTTATGATTTCGCTTCCGACCTGTTTCGTACGGAAGACGATTATGCGCGCCTCGCGGACTATTATCTGACCAGCCTCGCCCGCGACGGCGCCATCTATTCAGAGGTCTTCACCTCGCCGGACCATGCGAAGAAGGCTGGCCTCTCGCCAAAAGCCTATACGGATGCGCTGGGCGAAGGCATAGCCCGCGCCAAGGCCAAGACAGGGATCGAAGGCCGCATGATCGTCACCGGCGTGCGCCATGTCGGGGTCGAGGCGATCGAACAGGCCGCACGCTTCGCGGCGCGCTGCGGCCATCCGCTGGTGACCGGTTTTGGCGTCGCCGGCGACGAGCGCATTGGCGACTTCGAGGATTATGTGCGCGCCTTCGAGATCGCGCGCGAGGCGGGCCTCGGCATCACCATCCATGCCGGCGAGCTGATGGGTTGGGAGAGCGTCAAGGCGGCCCTCGACCACATCCGTCCCTCACGCATCGGCCATGGCGTGCGCGCCATCGAGAACCCGGACCTCGTCCGCCGCATCGCCGCCGAAGGCGTGGTGCTGGAATGCTGCCCGGGCTCCAACATCGCGCTGAAAGTGTTCGACAGCTTCGCCGACCATCCTTTTCCGGCGCTGCGCGCGGCGGGCTGCAAGGTGACGCTCAACTCCGACGATCCGCCCTATTTCTGGACCTCGCTGAAGCGCGAATACGATATCGCAGCCGAGCATTTCCGCATGGATGACAAGGCGCTTACCGCCGTCACGAGGACGGCCATCGAGGCGGCCTTCGTCGACAGGAAGACCAAGGCCGCCCTACTCGCGCGCGTCAATGGCGGCGGCCGCTGACTCTCTGCTGGATTCGTTCTTCTTCTGGATTTAAGGCAAAAGCTGTGGTGGATAGCCGCCGGGCGGTTCCTTGGCCGGCGCATTGTCGGTAGGGTCGCTTCCAGTAGCCGGAATTTCAGGAGATCACGATGCAGGGCGTCACCGTCGTCGACCACCCCCTTGTCCAGCACAAGCTGACCATCATGCGCAAGAAGGAGACCTCGACGGCCGGCTTCCGGCGGCTGCTGCGCGAGATCTCGCTGCTGCTCGGCTATGAGGTGACCCGCAACCTCGAACTGACGACCACTATGATCGAGACGCCGATCGAGGAGATGGAGGCGCCGACGCTGGAAGGCAAGAAGCTGGTCTTCGCCTCGGTGCTGCGCGCCGGCAACGGCCTGCTCGAAGGCCTGCTCGATCTGGTGCCGGCCGCGCGCGTCGCCCATATCGGCCTCTACCGCGACCATGAGACCCTGGAAGCGGTCGAATATTTCTTCAAGGCGCCGAGCGATCTTGCCGACCGCCTGGTGATCGTCGTCGATCCGATGCTGGCGACCGCAAATTCGGCGATCGCCGCGATCGACAAGCTGAAGGGACGCGGCGCCACCAACATCCGGTTCCTGTGCCTGCTCGCCGCCCCGGAAGGCATCGAGCGCTTCACCAAGGCGCATCCGGATGTGCCGATCTTCACCGCCTCGATCGACCGCCAGCTGAACGACAAGGGCTACATCATGCCTGGCCTTGGCGACGCCGGCGACCGCATGTACGGGACAAAATGAGCGCATCCGTTTACCGCGCGTTTACACAAACGCGCGGTTCCGGCGCAGGTTAAAGCGGAAAACACCATGTCGGCGTTAGGATGTGGCCTTGATCTAAGGGCCATCCATGCTGCGCAGGCTTCTCATCCTCGGCATCTTTGCCGGAACCTCGGCCTCGATTCCGATCGTCTTTCAGGCCAATCCGCATCTGGTGGACGGCCTGCTGAAATCGACCGATGCCGCGCAGCCGGCGGCGCCGAAGGACGAGCCCCAGGTCAATCTCGTCTCGGTCCCGGCCAAGCCGGCCACGCCGATGCCGCTTGGCCGCCAGGTGCTGGTCAATGCCGATGGCCGCGGCCATTTCACATCGCAGTTCAAGCTCAACGGCCGGCAGATCGACGGCTTGATCGACACCGGCGCGACGCTGGTCGCCATCAACAGCTCGACCGCGCGCAGGATCGGCATCTCGCTCAACCCGTCAGATTTCAATCAACAGGTGAACACCGCCAATGGGGCGATCAAGGCCGCCGTCGTGACGGTCGACCGCTTGCAGATCGGCAGGATCTCGGTCGACAACGTCCAGGCGGTGGTGCTCGATGACCGGGCGCTGCAGACCAATCTGATCGGCATGAGCTTCCTGCAGCGGCTGCAGAAATACCAGGTCCAGGACGGCGCGTTGCTGCTCGTCCAGTAAGCGTCATAAGCAATTCCAGGAAAAGTGTGCAGCGGTTTTCCGTCCGGAATTACGTCAAACAAAACAGATAGAGCAGGTCATCGTTTCCGGGAAACGGTGACCTGCTCTATCGGGGCAATATTCGCCTGAGCACCGTCTTTTCGGCGGGTGGCTTGGAAATCCCGATTGTGTAAGCGGCACGCACGGCCGCGGCTGCCGCCTCGGCCTCCGCGTCGGTACGGGCATGGACCAGCGCCAGCGCCTCCCCCGGGCGCAGCTCGGCGCCGACCGGCAACAGTCGGGTCAAACCGACCGCATGATCGATCTTGTCGTCCGGACGAGAACGCCCGCCGCCAAGCGTCACGACGGCAAGCCCGATATCGCGCGTGGCGATTCCGGTCACAAAGCCGGCCTGTTCGGCTTTCACGGCCAGTTCGACCGGCGCCGCCGGCAAATATTTTTCCGGTTTCTCGATGAAATCGGCCGGTCCGCCAAGCACCGCCACCATTCGCGCGAAGACGGCTGCTGCACGCCCCCCGACAAGCGCTTCGGTCGCGCGCCTGAGACCATCTTGCTGCGACGAAACCAGCCCCGCCGACTGCAGCATTTCGGCCGCCAGCGCCAGCGTTACCTCCTCCAGCCGCTTGTCGCGAAAACGGCCGGTGAGGAAATCGACCGCATTCTTCACCTCGACCGCGTTGCCGGCAGCCGAAGCCAGCGGTTCGTTCATGCCCGTCACAAGCGCGGAAGCGTTCAGGCCGGCGCCATTGGCGACCTCGACCAGGCTGTTCGCCAGGGCCACCGCATCGCGCGACTTTTCCATGAAGGCGCCATTGCCGACCTTGACGTCGAGCACCAGCGAGCCCAAGCCCGCGGCAAGCTTCTTCGACAGGATCGAAGCGGTGATCAGCGGGACCGATTCGACCGTGCCCGTCACGTCGCGGATCGCGTAGAGCCTGCGGTCGGCAGGCGCCAGGTCGGCGGTCTGGCCAATGATGGCGCATCCCGTTTCAAGCACCGTCTTGCGCAAAAGCGCCACATCCGGCTGGCTGGCATAGCCCGGGATGGCATCCATCTTGTCCAGCGTGCCGCCGGTGTGGCCGAGGCCGCGCCCGGAGATCATCGGCACATAGGCGCCGCAGGCGGCGACGGTCGGCGCCAGCATCAGCGAGACATTGTCGCCGACGCCGCCGGTAGAATGCTTGTCGGTGACCGGGCCGGGCAGGTCGGACCAGTCGAGCACATCGCCGGAATCGCGCATGGCGATCGTCAGCGCCACCGCTTCCTCGCGGCTCATGCCGTTGAGGAACACGGCCATGGCGAAAGCGCCGATCTGGCCCTCGGAGATAGTGCCGGCCGTCAGCCCGGCGATGAAGGCCGCGATCTCCTCGGCCGCGAGCCTGTGGCCGTCGCGCTTGCGGCGAATGATCTCCTGCGGCAGCATCAGTCGGGCAAACCGTCCTGGAAGACGCGCCGCAGGATCGTCGCCAGCCGCGCGCCGCCGACCGGCGCCATGTCCTTGGTTTCCTGGTGCGAGAGCTCCGCTCCGGTCATGCCGGCCGCCAGGTTGGTGATCACCGAGCAGGCGGCGACCTTAAGGCCGAGAAAGCGGGCGAGGATGACCTCCGGCACGGTCGACATGCCGACCGCGTTGGCCCCCATGACGCGCGCCATGCGGATCTCGGCAGGTGTTTCGAAGCAGGGACCGGAGAACCACATATAGACGCCTTTGTGCAGCGCCGTGCCGGTCGCCTTCGCCGCCTTCTCGATTGCGCCGCGCAGGCCGGCGTCATAAGCCTCGGTGAGGCCGACGAAGCGGCGATCGCTCGGCTCGCCGATCAGCGGGTTGGAGCCGGAAAAATTGATGTGGTCGGTGATCAGCATCACCGACCCAGGTCCCATTTCAGGATCGACCGAGCCGGCGGCATTGGTGAGGATCAAATGCGAGATGCCGATGCCGGCAAGCACTTCCAGCGCCGGGCGCATCGCGGCTGCGTTGCCATGCTCGTAATAATGCGCGCGGCCGGACAACATCAGCACCGGCGTGCCGGCGAAATGCCCGGCAACCACCTCGCCGGCATGGCCTGAGACACCGCTGCGCGGGAAGCCGGGCAGCTCCGCATAGGAGATACGCCTGGCATCCTTGACCTGGTCGACCAGCCCTCCCAGACCCGAGCCCAGCACGAGCGCCGCCGTGGGCGCCAACCCGTCCAACTTCTCGACCAGATGATCCAGCGCTTCCATCATTTCAACATATCGCCCCTGAAGCCGTAGGGCAGCATGTCGCCCATGGTGACCGTCTCGGCCACGCCGGTGTCGTCGCAGAGATAGAGCTTCGTATCAGGCCGGCAGAATTCCGCCAGCCGCTGCCGGCAGCCGCCGCAGGGCGGGCATTTGGCCATGCGCTCGGCGATCACCGCGATCTCGACGATCCTGCCGCCGCCGCCCATGATGTAGTGGCCGAGCGCCGTCGTCTCGGCGCACCAGCCTTCCGGATAGGACGCCACCTCGATATTGGCGCCGGTGAAGACACGCCCGTCCTCAGTGCGAAGCGCGGCACCCACCGGGAATTTCGAATAGGGCGCATAGGCCTTGGCCATCGCCGTCTTCGCCGCCTCGAACAGATCATGCGACATACGGTTCTTCTCTCCCACGATCTTGTTCAAATGCCGGTCGCGGCGGACGAAAATCCAGCCTCGGCGTTCCCGACCTCAACGTTCCTTGACATAGGGCACGCCGCCGGCGCGCGGCGGGATGGCCTTGCCGATGAAGCCGGCGAGCAGGATGACGGTCAGCACATAGGGCAGCGCCTGCATGAACTGCGCCGGCACCTTGCCGACAAGCGGCAGCGGCGAACCCTGCAGGCGGATCGAGGCCGCGTCGAGGAAGCCGAACAAAAGGCAGGCGAACATGGCGTTGACCGGCTTCCACTTGGCGAAGATCAGTGCTGCCAGCGCGATGTAGCCTTTGCCCGCCGTCATGTCCTTCACGAAGCCGCCATTTTGGACCATCGACAGATAGGCGCCGGCAACGCCGGTCAGGATACCGGTGCAGATCAGCGCGCGATAGCGCAGCCACGCGACCGAGATGCCGGCGGTGTCGACGGCGGCCGGGTTCTCGCCCACGGCGCGCATCCTCAGCCCAAAGCGGGTGCGAAACAGCACCCACCAGGTGAACGGCACCATGGCGAAGGCGAAATAGACCAGGATCGAGTGGCCGGAAATCAGCTCGGCATAGATCGGGCCGATGATCGGCACATCCCTGATCGCCTCGGCGCCGGGCCAGGTGATCGCCTCGAAACGTTCGCCCGGCTGCAGCGCCGGCGTGCGCCCGCCCTGCTGGAACCAGGCCTGGCCAAGGATGATGGTCGATCCGGCGGCAATGAAGTTGATGGCGACGCCGGAAACGATCTGGTTGCCGCGATGCGTGATCGAGGCGAAGCCGTGCACCAGGGCGAAAGCGACCGAGATCAGTATCGCCGTGCCGAGGCCGATCAGCGCCGAATGGAAGACGGCGGCGGCGGAAGCACCGGCAAAGGCGCCGACCAGCATCTTGCCTTCCAGCCCGATGTCGAAGATGCCGGCCCGTTCCGAATAAAGGCCCGCCAGGCAGGCGAGCAGCAGCGGCACCGATAGGCGGATGGTCGAGTCCAGCACCTGGACGATTGCGTTGAACATGTCCATCTCAGGCCCCTGTCCCCTTGACCGCCTGCATGCCGACCGACTTCGGACTGACCGAGGCGAAAAGCGCCTGGATGTAAGGCCTGAACATATGTTCCAGAGCGCCGGCGAAGAGAATGACCAGCCCCTGGATGATGACGATCATGTCGCGGCTGATCGCCGGCATCTCGAAGGCGAGCTCGGCGCCGCCCTGGTAGAGCATGCCGAACAGGATGGCCGCCAGCACGATGCCGACCGGATGCAGCCGGCCCATCAGCGCCACCGCGATGCCGACATAGCCGGCGCCGGAAACGAAATCGATCGCGACATTGTGCTGGTCGCCCATGACGGGGTTGAGCGCCATCATGCCGGCCAGCGCGCCCGAGATCATCATCGCCGTGATGATGATGCGGGTTTCCGAAATGCCCGCGTAGCGCGCAGCCTTCGGGCTATGGCCATAGGTGCGCATCTCATAGCCGAGCCTGGTGCGCCAGATCAGAAGCCAGACCAGGAAGGCCATGACCAGCGCCAGCAGGAAACAGATGTTGAGCGGCGCCGAGCGGATCTTTGCGCCGAACAATTCGATCACCCAGTTGAGCTTCGGCAGTTCCGCGCCGGCAAGGAAATTGCGCGTCTGCGGCGCCTGCGAGCCGGCCGGCTTCAGCGCGCCGACCAGCAGATAGACCATCGTCGAGGCCGCGATGAAGTTGAACATGATGGTGGTGATGACGATGTGCGAGCCGCGCTTGGCCTGGAGATAGGCCGGGATCAGACCCCAAAGCGCGCCGAACGCCGCGGCGGCCACGATCGCGATCGGAAAGATCACCCACCAGGGCAGCACGCTGTCGAAGCTCAGGCACACAAGCGCTATGCCCAGGCCGCCTATATAGGCCTGGCCCTCGGTTCCGATGTTGAACAGGCTGCAATGCGCCGCCACCGCCACCGACAGTCCGGTGAAGATGAAGGTGGTGGCATAGAAGAGCGTGAAGGCGATGCCTGTGCCCCTGCCGAAGGCGCCTTCGACCAGGATGACGGCGGCGCGGAATGGGTTTTCGCCGACCAGCATGACGACGAAACCGGCGACGATGAAGGCAACCGACAGGTTGATCAGCGGGATCAGCCCGTAATCGGCCCAGGCCGGCAGCTTGGCGTAGGGCGTGCTCATTCGGCGGCCTCCTGGTGCTCGACACCGGCCATCAGCAGGCCGAGCTCGCCTTCGGTCGCGTCCGGGCCGCGCTCGCCGACGACACGGCCGGCAAACATCACCAGGATGCGGTCGGAGAGCGAGCGGATCTCGTCGAGCTCGACCGACACCACCAGCACGGCCTTGCCCTGGTCGCGCATGGCGATCAGCCGCTTGTGGATGAATTCGATGGCGCCGACATCGACGCCGCGCGTCGGCTGGCCGACGATCAGCACGCCGGGGTCCTGTTCCATTTCCCGCGCCAGCACGATCTTCTGCTGGTTGCCGCCGGAGAAATTGGCCGTCTTCAGCCGCGGATTGGCGGGGCGGATGTCGTATTTCTCGATCTTATCCTTGGCGTCGGCCATGATGGCATCGACGTCGAGGAACGGGCCTTTCAGATAGCGCTCGTCGTCGTGATAGCCGAGGATGGTATTCTCGTTCTCCTCGAAGGCGAGAACCAGCCCGACATGGTGGCGGTCCTCCGGCACGTGGGCCAGCCCGCGGTCGCGCAATTCGCCGGGATCGGCCTTGCCGGTGAGGTCGATCGGCTTGCCGTCCAGCATCACCTCGCCGGAGACAGCATGCCTGATGCCGGAGATCGCCTCGAGCAGCTCGGACTGGCCGTTGCCGGCAACGCCGGCGATGCCGACGATCTCGCCGCCGCGCACATCGAAGGAGACGTTGTCGACCATGGTGACGCCGCGCTGGTCCTTCACCGTCAGGTTCTTCACCGACAGTTTCACCGCGCCGGCTTCCGACTGGCCCTTCTCGACCCGCAGAAGCACGCGCCGGCCGACCATCAGCTCGGCCAATTCGCCGACCGTGGTTTCCTTTGTCGTCCTGGTCGCCACCATGGTTCCCTGGCGCATCACCGAAACCGTGTCGGTGATCGCCATGATCTCGCGCAGCTTGTGGGTGATGAGCACGATCGTTTTGCCCTGGTCCTTCAATTGCTTGAGGATGCGGAATAGGTGATCGGCCTCGGCCGGCGTCAACACGCCCGTCGGCTCGTCGAGGATCAGGATCTCGGCGCCGCGATAGAGCGCCTTGAGGATCTCGACGCGCTGCTGCAGGCCGACCGGCAGTTCCTCGATGACGGCGTCGGGATCGACCTCGAGGCCGTATTCGCGTTCCAGCCGGTCAAGCTCCGAGCGCGCCTTGGTTATGCTGCTCTTCAGCAACGCATCGCTTTCGGCGCCGAGGATGACATTTTCCAGCACCGTGAAATTGTCGACCAGCATGAAATGCTGGTGGACCATGCCGATGCCGAGCGCGATGGCGTCGTTGGACGTGTGGATCGAAACAGGCTTGCCGCCGACGCGGATTTCCCCGCTGTCGGCCTGGTAGAAGCCGTAGAGGATCGACATCAGCGTCGACTTGCCGGCGCCGTTCTCACCGACGATGCCGTGGATGGTGCCGCGCGCGACCTCCAGGTTAATGTCGCGATTGGCGCGTACCGCGCCAAAGCTCTTGTTGATGCCTATGAGCTCAATTGCGGCTTGCGCCATGCAGCCTGTCCCACTCAGTTTTTTTATCGCTTGGTCAAAATGCCTAGCATGATGCCCCGCTTATGCCAATCGGCTGTTCACTCTCGACAAATCCCCGCGCCCTTGTCAATTTCGAACGTGGCTAGAGTTCTCACATTCGCAAGGACCAGGTTTTGCATGGCCATGCCTGACGATCGGCTGACGACGCTGGAAATCCGCGCCGCCGAGCAGGAAAAGACCATCGAGGAACTGTCCGGCCAGATCGCCGAACAGTGGAAGGTGATCGAGCGTATGGAGCGCAAGCTTGCCGCCCTGACCGACCGGTTCCTGGAGTTGGAGCAGACCGCCTCCGACGTGCCGGTGACCAAACCGCCGCATTGGTGAGGAGCCATGGGAAAAGACGGCCATGTCCAGTGAAAGCGAACGTGTCGCCCGGGCCGGCGACTATGTCTTCGGCTTGATGAACGACAGGGAACGCGCCCGCGCCGAACGCGACCTCGAGATCGATCCCGCCTTTCGCGACACGGTGCTGCGGCTCGCCGAGCGCTTGCGCGCGCTTGATCCCGCGGCAGCCGAGGCACGCGGCAATCGCTGGGAGCTGGTCACGCAACGGCTTGCCGAACTGCCGCAGATGCAGGCGCGGCTCGCCGGCAATGCCGCTCCGGAGGCCGAACCGCCGCCGGTGATGATCCACCGGCTCGAGCGCAAGCCCTACGGCGTCGGTCTGCATTCGCTTGGCGGCAGGCTTGGTTTTGTCATTGCGCTCGCTCTGCTGGCAGCGTTCGCGCTCGGCTATATCGTCGGCACGCTATAGAACGTCGCCTTCGGCCATGGCTTCGATCGTCGGCCGCATGATCCCTTCTCAAAAATGAAACCGCCGGGCACTGGCCCGGCGGTTCAAACCCTGCTTCAACTGCCGATCAATAGGGGCACTTGTTGTCAGCGGTGTAGTCGTGCACCTCGATCTTGCCGGCGATGATGTCGGCCTTGGCCTTTTCGACCGCGGCCTTCATCTCGTCGGTCACCAGCGCCTTGTTGTTGTCGTCCATTGCGTAGTCGACGCCGCCTTCCTTGAGGCCAAGATTCTGGAGGCCGCCCTTGAAGGTGCCGTTCTTGCCGTCCATGAAGGCGTTGTAGACGGCGACGTCGACGCGCTTCATCATCGAGGTCAGCACCTTGCCCGGCTGCAGGCCGTTCTGGTTGGAATCGACGCCGATGCCGAGCTTGCCGGCATCCGCCGCCGCCTGCAGCACGCCGACGCCGGTGCCGCCGGCAGCGGCGTAGACCACGTCGGCGCCCTGGTCGATCTGCGTCTTGGCGATCTCACCGCCCTTGGCCGGGTCGTTCCAGGCGGCCGGCGTGTCGCCGGTCATGTTCTGGATGACGTCGGTAGCACCCGCCGACTTGGCGCCGCCGACATAGCCGCATTCGAACTTGCGGATCAGCGGGATGTCCATGCCGCCGATGAAGCCGACCTTCTTTGACTTCGACGCCATCGCCGCCAGGATGCCGACGAGGTAGGAGCCTTCGTTCTCCTTGAACACCAGCGAGCGGACGTTGGGCAGGTCGACGGCGTCGTCGATGATGGCGAAGTTCAGGTCCGGATAATCTTTCGCGACCGCTTTTAGCGCGTCCTCCCAGGCAAACCCGGCCATGACGATCGGGTTGCGGCCGTCCTCGGCGAAGCGGCGCAGCGCCTGCTCGCGCTGCGAGGCATTCGAGACTTCGAACTCGACATAGGCGACGCCCGTCTCGGTCTTGAATTTCTCGGCTCCGTGATAGGCGGCCTCGTTGAAGGATTTGTCGAACTTGCCGCCCAGATCATAGAGGATGGCCGGCTGCACGTCCGCGGCGAAAGCCGGAAGAACCATTGCGGTTGCGGCCAGAAGGCCGAGAACGATACGTTTCATGTGATCCACACCCTGTCGGTTATTTTTCCGTTTTGCACCGCCTGCCTGCCCGGTTCTCCGGCAGGCTTGCGATGCCAGGCAGGAAGTGTTTGCCCTTCCCGCTCGCGGTCAATCTGGCACGGCGCGAAACAAAATTCACGTGGATTTTTGACCTGTTGGAAAAAGCGGTTACCGGCGGTCCGGCGTGGCTCTTCGAGCAATTCCGGGAAAAGTGTGAAAGGTCAGGCTCGGCGGTTCGCCGCAGCCTTCCGTCCGGAATTGCGTCGGAACGAGAGCCTTCAGGGGCTGGGAGCGAAATCGGCGCCCCGGCGTTTGCGCCGGTAGCCGATGGCGTAGAGCAGGAAGGCAAGCACCGCGAACACGGCGAAACCGGGCTGCGCCAGCACCCAGGCGACGGCGCCGTCCCACACCAGCGGGCTTGCCTTGGCGCGCACGAAAGTCTCGAAGGCCGCACGGGTATCCGGCGAAACCGCCAGCCAGCTTGCGTTGAGCGGCGTCATCACCAGCGAGGAAGCGGCGACCGAGCGTGTCGTGTCGATCACCGCCATGATGACGGCAATCGACAGCGCGACCATGGCTGCCAGCCGAAAGATGAAACGCAACATCGACGCTCTCCCCGGGAAAGCTCCCGTCTGCCCCGCCATCGACATAGAGCGTGCGTGGTTCCCGCGCAATCGCGGATCCGTGAAATTAGCGAGCCCGCGCCAGCCTGCGCCGGTTGACCCGCCAGATGGCGAAAATGCCGCCGGCGATCGCTCCGACGATCAGGCCTCCAAGCCCGATGAAAGCCGCGAAAAATCCGCAGGCGCCCTCGAAGCAGCTCATATGCGTCAGGTCCGCGATCAGCGAGCCGGCGAAGAATCCGGCGCAGGCGCCGATCGCGCCGCCAAGGATGATGCCGAGCAGCGCGGCAAGGATTGAGACGAGGACCGGCGGCCGCTCGGTCTCCGGATTGGCGTAGACCGTCTCGGCGCCGGCCCCGTTGCGCAGGAGATAGATACAGAGCAGGCCGATGGCGATCTCGGCGACGGTGAAGGCCAGCCCCTCGGCCGAGAAGACGAAGTCGGACACGAGCAGCACATAGGCCTGGCGCACGAGGATCCAGATGATGATGGCGATCTGCCAGATCGTGTAGTGGCGCGGGAAACGGGCGGATCGGTTGAAGGCGAGACCAAGCAGGTACAGCCCCCACAGAATGGTGATGACGCCGCCGGCGAGGCCGCCATAGATCAGGAAGAGGACGTTATCCGGCAGGCTGAAGTCGCCGATCAGCCGCCAGTTCGAGATCAGGCCATAGGCCGACAGACCCATGACGATGACGAGCCAGGCCACCGGGATGAAGGAAAGCCCGCTGTCCGGCCGCCCTGCGGGTTGCTGGTCGATCGACGCCATGTCAGGACAATGCCCCTCGCAAAGCCCAATGCAATTCTGGGGAGCAGTCGACAGGCAGGCAAGGCCGAAGTCAAGCTCGGATGGTCTGCAGGGCACCGACCACCTCACGGCCGCAGCCGGCTTTCCTCCTCGACCGCTTTCAATCGCACGACCGATACCGAGCAAAGGGCTCGCGCCACCACCTTGGTCGACACGCTGCCGAGATGGCGGCGGATTGCCGAAGAGGATCGCGCGCCGACGACGATGTGCCCGACATCATTGTGCTCGGCATAGTTGAGGATCGCGTCGGCCGGACTGACCGCCTCCAGCACGTGGTAGCTTATGCGGTCCTCCGGCAGATGCAGCGGGCGCGCCCAGTCCTTCAGCGCGACCAGCCGCTGCAGATAGACCAGGCGCCCCGATTCATCGACATCCGGTGTCGTGCCGACAATCTCGGTCTTCAACACCGTCACGCAGGCGAGCCAGGAATCCTGGCGTGCCGCAAGCACACGCGCGGTTTCGTTGCGAACCTCGCCCGCCAGCGCATCGCTTCCGCTGGCAAGGTCGACCGCGGCCAAGACGATCGGCGGTCCGGCGCGCGCCGCGGAGTTGGCAGCCTTGCCAACCAGCGACTTCTCGTCCGTCCTGCGGAAAAGGTTCCTGATCGCGCCCCAGCCCCATTCGTTCGATGGCGTGCTCTTCCTGGCGACCACGACCTGATCGGGGTTCCTGAGATCCGAGAGAACATGCGCCGCTTCGCCGTAGCGCCTGGATCTGTCGACTTCCATGCATCGCACAATGACGGCCTCCAGCCACCTCGGTATGGCCTTGTCGATGTCTCGCGGTGGCTTGGGCGCATGATAGAGCCTGCGCTTCATTCCCGCGAAGGTGGCCGGACGCCCGAACGGCTCCTCGCCGGTGGCGAGCTGATAGAGGATGCAGCCCAGCGCGAATATATCGCTTGCCGGGTCGGACCGCTCGCCCAGCACCTGTTCCGGCGACATATAGGCTGCGGTACCCATCGGCACGGAACTCTCTTCGCCGAGAAGGTCCGGAAGCTCTGCATGGCGGGCGAGGCCGAAGTCCAAAAGCACGGCGCCGCGCTCGGCCAGAATGATGTTTTCAGGCTTGAGATCGAGGTGGACGACCTTCTGGCGGTGCAAGGCGGCGAGCGCCTTCGCAATCTCGGCGCCGATCCTTGCCACCTCGTCCGGCGGTTGTGGCGCGCCGTTCGTCAGTTCCGCCAGACCGACGCCGGCGACGAACTCCATCGCAATATAGGGAACCTTCGCCAGGCTGCCGGATGCCGCGAAGCGCGGCACATGCGGACCCGACAGGCGTTTGAGGATCAGTTCCTCGGCTTCGAAGCCGAGAATGACGGAAACGTCTCCGCCTGGGTCGAGAAATGGGATCTTCAGCAGAAGCGGGAAATCGAATTTCGGATTTCTCGCCCGCCACAGCGTCGCCATGCCGCCGGATTGAAGCCGCTCGACGAGCTCGAACCCATCGATGCTTGCCCCTGCCTCGAACTTCTGCATCCATCGCCTCCGGGTTGACTAGAGCAATTCCAGGAAAAGTGTGAGCGGTTTTTCCGTCCGGAATTGCGTAAAAACAAGGAGATAGAGCGGTTCGCCGTTTCCGTGAAACGGTGAAACGCTCTAGCGGCCGATCTTCAAGCGCATGCCAAGCCACCCGGGCAAGCCTGACGCCTGAATCTTGCGAGCGGTTTCTTCATGATCGTAAGGAACGCGCACCATCGTCACCTCGCGCCGCTCCGTGTCGAGAAGCGCGAAGCAGGCGGATGGGTTGCCATCACGCGGCTGGCCGACCGCCCCGACGACGACAAGATGCCGCCTGAGCTCGGACAAGGGTGCCGCGACATTGTCGAGCGGCCGAAAATGAACCGGCCGTCTGCCGGACAAAGCATAATAAATGGCTGGAATGTGGGTATGACCACAGAAGATGAAGCGCGCATCGCTTGCGGACAGGCAGCGTTCCGCCGCGTCGACGTCGCGTATATACAACCATTTTTCCTGCCGCTCCGCGCTGGCGTGAACATACAGCCGGTCTTCGGACCGGAGCGAAAGCGGCAACTGCGCAAGAAAATCGAAATGCTCCCGGGCGAGCCGTTCGCGGGTCCACTCGATGGCGACCCGCGCATTCTCCGTCATGTCGGTCCGGCCCAAAGCCGCCGCTTCATCGTGGTTGCCCTTGATGCAGAACGCACCGCCCTCCACCAGATCGGCGGCCTTCTCGACCACATAGACAGGATCGGGCCCGTAGCCGACCAGATCGCCAAGCAGAACCAGCTGGTCCGGCGCCTGCTTGCGAACGACACCGAGGACTGCGTCGAACGCCTCACGGTTGGCATGGATGTCAGACAGGATCGCGATGCGCATTCAACCTTGTCCCGGGAAGCGCGCAACATAGCAAGGCGACCGCTGCAGGGAATTTGATCCGGCTCAATACCCGTGCGCAAGCTTACGGCGGAGCATCCCCCGCCAATGCGGTTACCTTGTCGACTTCCACGACATTGGCCGCAGATCGGCTGTCCGGCCTCTCACGCGCCCTGAAACCAGGCTGCGGCTTAGGCGCGAACGGCTCCTGCGGGTCAGCGCACACACATCACGCGAACGCGCGGCACGCGGTCGTTGAGGCGGCCTTCGGGGCCACCCACGGCCAAAAGCCTTTGCAACGCCATTATGGCTTGGCATTCGCTTTCGGATCGACTAGATGAGCCCCGCGCCTGTTTGCCTGGACGGCTAGCGGCGCAGGGAAGGGTTGCCCGCCGGTTGAAGGCACACCACATATCCGTCAAGGACTTCCCATGGGAGCATCTCCCCAACCCGCGCGGCAAAACCGGCCGGCGCGAGATGTCAAGGACGGAGAGGTGGCCGAGTGGTTGAAGGCGCACGCCTGGAAAGTGTGTTTACGGGAAACCGTAACGCGGGTTCGAATCCCGCTCTCTCCGCCAGCTATTTTCCTAATAAACCAATGATTTCATATACTTATATTATTCACGAAGTGCTTCAAGATCGAAGCGACCTTCATCTGCGTAACAAATTGCCAAGAATCCGCCAAGCCGAAACCGAAGGTATGCAGTGGACCTGATCTATCCGGATCAGGTCCGGCTGAGGCCCGCGCTATCGCTGGTTGCCAATCCACCAAAACCCGCCGAGTGATTTCTGTTCCATTAGGTGCAACTGAATCAACAATGGAACAATTCCTGGACGGTCGGAATTGTTGGTCGGTTTCAATAGAGGGCCAGCCAATGTCCATCATTGAGAGCATCACCGGCATTTTCTCGTCGAAGAAAGAACCGAAAAAGGCGCGTGAAAGAAAAGCTGCGCCGAAGAGTGACGCTCCGAAAAGAGCGTCTGCTGGATCGTCAGCCGCCAAGAAGACTGGTGCTGCTCCGGCGATGTCGGCCCACTCGAAAGACGCTGCCTCAAGGGGCAAGTCGGGGCAGCCCAAGGCGCCAGCCAAAAAGAAGGCAGCCCATTGACCGAAAGAACCCGCAGAAGCGAGGTTCGTTAGCGTTCACCACCACGCTGCTTGTGCAACATCAACGGTAGCGCCTTCTATCTGGTGCGGTCTTCGATCGCGGGGTTCGCCAATTCATTCCCTGAAACGATATTCCGTGCCGGACGCGGAACCAATTCCACGCGCCAAAGTTAGGAAGCGCTTACGGGGACTTTGCTATGCTCCTTGCCGTGGACGATGCGATCTCGTCGGCTGTTTTGGCCGGCAGAGGGAGGGATGCGGAAATCTTTGGTGTCATTGATCTCACCACCAAAACCGAAGCCAGGTTCAGCACCCTCAGCTTGGGACATGCTATCCAATTTGTCGCTAACGCGTCAGTGCTGGGCTACGATGTTCGCGGTGCGATGGTCCTCTACGGATTGCAGGGAAAGCCGAGCCTGAGAAAATGGGACTGCGACCGGCTATGGGCACAATACGGCGGCGCCTTGCTCCAACCATAAGATGCCGATTCACTTTGTCCAAAGGCCGAGTTCCTCCCGGCTCCGTGCTGATGACCGCCGCTCGTAGTCCACCGGGCCACTGAACAGCATCCGAGCCTCACCGCGCCCGACATCCCTGCCAAGTCTGAAGGCAGCATACACCGCGCCGAGGGCGATCATAAATCTAAGCATGTACTCGTTCTCCGGTTTTGAGGGGAAGGAACCGCCAACCATCCCGGTTGGTTCCGGCGTACCCCGAAAAGGAAACCCGCGCCCCTCGGCGAGGACGCGGGCCGGTGTTTCCACCATTCTGCGACCGCTTGAGGGGGACAGTCGCAGACCTTTTCAACAGGGCAAACTGCAGCTTGTTCCGAGTTGCAAAAAGAAAACCCGCCGAACAACGTCGACCGTCCGGGCTCATGATCGCATCACGCGCGCAGTTACATACAGTGGCAAATCCTCACGAGGAAAAACGCGCCCACTCCATAAGGGATGAAGAGAAGACCGAGGGCAATCCAATAACCCGGCTGCGCCATTGCCGCGAAATCTGAAAGAAGCTGTTTCATCGCAACCGAACGAAAGGTGATCATCATTGTTCCAAGGGGCAGCGGTCCGAGGGGCATGTTGCCTGCGATTTTGGGGGCAAGGGAACATGTTCTTGAACTTTCAGTTCGATATACGATCAAGAAGCAGTGGAGATGTTTGGTGGCTCCTCTAACGCCAGAGCAGGTAATGGCAGCCAGGGCCTTGTTGAACTGGCCCCGGGTACGGCTTGGGGCAAAATGCGATTTGAGCGAAGCAAGCATTCGCGAATTCGAGCGCGGGGGCCGGATGCCTCCGGCGGAAAAACTGCTTGCCATGCGCCAGGTATTGCAGGCCGCCGGCGTCGCGTTCTTTGGACAGGACAGCTCCGGCACGCCTGTCGTTCGATTGCACGCTTCGAAGGCTCCGCACGTCACCAATCTCGCCGAAGGCGAAGCCGGGATCATCGGCAACAGCGAAATGTGAGGACGGGTCAAGGAAGCTGCGCCAGTTCTCCGCGTGGCAAACCGCGGTCGTTCGGCAGAAGCGGCGCAGGCGGACTGCCCAGATGACGCGAAAGGGCTTCGACCGGTGGGACGTAGCGTTTTCTGAGCGATCCCAGTCGCTCTAAACTACGCCGTGTTGGGTTTCCGTAGCCTGCCCTTGCCGCACGTTCCAAGACCTGCTGCAGCGGCTCTCTATCGGTTTCCGGGTGGTCGATGTCGAGCCGCAGCAGTTTGCTCAGCTCGTCAGCAAGGTGAGTGCCTTCCTCACGCAGCAGAATGGCCTTGCCGCGCAGGCTGGGCTCATCGATTGCTTCGAGAACGGCAGCAAGGTCCAACAACGCGGCGAGCGTGGCAGGCCACCCCGCACCGGTTTCCAGGGATCGGAAATAAATCAGGAACGGGTGCGATGCATGGCTCTGCAGCACCTCGGCGCACCAGTCCCTGCCCTTTACGAGCACCTGTTGCAGCTCATCCTTGCAACCGAGTGAAGCATAGCGTTCCAGCAGCGCGATCGCGGACGGCGGATCGCCTGACGCGGTGGTGATCTTGAGGATGCCGGAGTCACGCCTGCCGATGCTGGTCTGCACCTGAAGCAGGTAAGTGACGGCCATCGTCATGACCGACAGGCCGCAAAATCCCGCCGCGATGTTGACCCAACGGGCAGGACCGGTCGCGTCCGTTTCGCTAAGGCCGACCGTCACCAGGCTGCTTCCCGCGACGAATACCGCCTGGGAGAAAGTCGGTACCGCGGGCCGGTACCAACCGCTCAGCGCAGCCACCATCAGCCCGAAACCGAAAATGAGAAGCAGCATCCAGCCGGTGAAGGACGCTACCAGCACGAAAGGCGCGAAGGCCGCCGGAATGGCGGCGCCGGGCCTGCGCGTATGGCGCAGCCCGAACAAGCCGGCGAAAACCATACGGCTTGCGAGACGCAGGGACGCCCGGCTCTCGCCCGGAACAACGACGGTATCAAAGACATCGCGAAGCGTGAACCAGACCACAAGGGTTCCGATGCCGAATTGCAGGATACCGACGACCATCTCCTGTAACGCCCAGATCGGACTTGTGTTCAGAAATCCTGCTGTATCGGACTCGCAGGGAAGCGGATAGCGCAAGCTCCCCGAGCCGCCGATCGCTCATCTCGGCCAGCCAACCTCGCCAGTGCAACCCTTCGCGATGTTCGAGGAACAAAGTGGCCGATTGTCAGTTCGGTAACATCAACAAACGTTTTCGGGTCATGGCTCATCGTCGGTTTTTGTCACTAGCTCTGGGCCTGCTTGTCTTGGCATTTGGCTCGATGCAGCAAGGCACTGCTCGGGCCCAGGCGCCCTGCCCGGCCGATCACGACAAGCTGCTCTCGGCCTTGAAGGCCAATGTCAAGGCGAGCGGCGGCCCCGCGAATGGCGGCTTCGAGACCAATGAATGGGCAGCGATCGTAGCTCGCGACGGCACCGTCTGCGCGGTCGCCTTCAGCGGGCCGACGGCCGATGCGCAGTGGCCGGGCAGCCGGCTGATTGCGGCCGAGAAAGCGAACACGGCCAATGGGCTCAGCCTGGCGAACATGGCGCTTTCGACAGCCAATCTCTACGCGGGGGTGCAGCCCGGTGGGCCGCTGTTCGGCCTGCAGGCCACAAACCCCGTCAACCAGGCAGCGGCTTACACAGGCGACCCGAAGACGTTCGGCAGCGCCAGTGACCCGCTGATCGGCAAACCGATCGGAGGCCTTGTCGTGTTCGGCGGAGGCCTGGCTCTGTATGACGGCAAGGCCATTGTCGGTGGCCTCGGTGTCAGCGGCGATTCCTCCTGCGCGGACCATAATGTCGCCTGGCGCGTTCGCGCGGCCCTCGGGTTGGACAAGGTTCCTGCGGGTGTTAATCCCAATCGCAAGGACGCCATCATCTACGATCTCGACCCCGGCGGAAAAAGCGCCTCCGGCTGGGGTCATCCGCTATGCGCCGGCCACGAGGCCGACATTGCGGCGGAAATCGGCTCCGGCGTCGGAGGTTCGACGCCGAAATGAAGCAAGCAACGCAACTTGCAGCATTCTGCGGTGACCCGGTATGTACGGACCGCGCGCCGGCATTTCGAAAACATTTTGGCGTTCTTACTGCCACGCTGCTGGTCTGCGCGCCCTTGCTGACGGCTGCTTCACAGACCCCGCCAGCACCTGCGATCTCTCCGCCTGCCACGGCCGCACCGCCCGATGACGGGCATTGGACGATGCCGGCCAAGAACTACGCCTCGACCCGCTATAGCGAGCTTGCCGAAATCAACGAAGGCAACGTCAAGAACCTGCAGGTCGCCTTCACCTTCTCGACCGGGGTGAACAAGGGCCAGGAAGCGGCGCCGCTGGTGATCGGCAACACGATGTATATCGTGACGCCATTTCCGAACGTCGTCTACGCGCTCGACCTCTCCAAGCCCGGCGCGCCGATGAAATGGAAATACGAGCCCAACCCCGAGCCGGCCGCGCAAGGGGTTGCCTGCTGCGACGTGGTCACCCGTGGCGCGGCCTTCGCGGACGGGCGCATCTTCTTCAACACGCTGGACGGCCACACCATCGCGCTCGACGCGAACACCGGCCAGCCGATCTGGAACGCCCATATCGCCAACATCAATATTGGCGAGACCATCACCATGGCGCCGCTGGTGGTGAAGGGCAAAGTGCTCGTCGGCAATTCCGGCGGCGAGATGGGCGTGCGCGGCTGGGTCAAGGCGCTCGACGCCGGCGACGGTCATGTCGTCTGGACGGCTTACAACACCGGTCCCGACAAGGAGGTGCTGATCGGACCCGACTTCAAGCCGCATTACGACATGGACAAGGGCAAGGACCTCGGCGTCACGACATGGCCGCCGGAAGCCTGGAAGATCGGTGGCGGCAACATGTGGGGTTGGATTTCCTACGATCCGGATCTCAACCTGATCTTCCACGGCACCGGTAATCCCGGCCCCTGGAATCCCGATTTGCGGCCCGGCGACAACAAATGGACGTCAGGCATCTTTGCCCGAGATGCCGATACCGGAGCGGCGAAATGGTTCTACCAGTGGACCCCGCACGATCTTCACGATTATGACGGCATCAACGAGCAGGTCCTGCTCGACATGAATTGGCAGGGCAAGCCGCGCAAGGTGCTCGTCCGCCCGGAACGCAACGGCTATCTTTACGTCCTCGACCGGACGACCGGCGAAGTCCTGTCCGCAAAACCTTATGGCCCCGTTAATTCCAGCAAGGGCGTCGACCTCAAGACCGGCCGCCTGATAGAAAACCCGGACAAGCTGACGGGTACCGGCAAGGTTGTCCGCGACATCTGCCCGACCGCCTCGGGCCTCAAGGACTGGCAGCCTTCGGCCTTTTCGCCGAAGACCGGCCTGCTCTACATCCCGCACAACAATCTGTGCATGGACGAAGAGGGCGTCGAGGTGAACTACATCGCCGGCACGCCCTATGTCGGAATGAACGTCCGCATGATCCCCGGGCCGGCGGCAATCGCGGCGCCTTCACGGCCTGGGATATCGCCGCCGAAAAACCCGCCTGGAGCCTTAAAGAGAATTTCCCGGTGTGGAGCGGCGCGGTCGTGACCGCCGGCGACGTGGTCTTCTACGGAACGATGGAAGGCTGGTTCAAGGCGGTGAGCGCCAAGACCGGCGACCTGCTTTGGCAGTTCAAGACCTCGTCCGGCATCATCGGCCAACCCATCACCTATCGCGGCCCGGACGGCCACCAATATGTCGCCATCTTATCCGGCGTCGGCGGCTGGGCCGGCGCCATCGTTTCGGGCGACCTCGACCCGCGCGACGCCACCGCGGCGCTCGGTTTCGTCAATGTTATGAAGGACCTGAAGAACGCGACCACGGCGGGAGGCACGCTGTATGTGTTCCGTCTGCCCTGATGTGTTCGGCTTGATCCACGGCGTGGCCCAGAAGCTGCTCACGCGGATCGCGCTCGGCATCGCCGCGCTCGCCTTGCTACTCTTGCCGGCGACCGCCAGCGCTCGCGAGCTCAGGGTCTGCGCTGACCCGAACAACTTGCCCTTCTCCAACGCGGCCGGTCAGGGTTTCGAGAACAGGATCGCCGAGATCATCGCCGACGATCTCGGCGCCAAACTGACCTATACTTGGTGGGCGCAGCGCCGCGGCTTCGTGCGCAACACGCTGAAGGCGGGGCTTTGTGATCTCGTGCCCGGCACGCCCGCCAATCTCGAAATGCTGCGCACCACCACGCCCTACTACCGGTCGTCCTATGTCTTCCTTACGCGCCAGGACGGCCCGGACGTGACCTCCTTCAACGATCCGCGATTGCGAGGCCTGCGTATCGGCGTTCAGCTCATCGGCGACGACGGTGCCAACTCGCCTCCTGTCCGGGCGCTTAGCCGCCGCGGCATCGTCGGGCATCTCATCGGCTACCCCGTCTATGGCGACTACGCCGCTCCCAATCCGCCGGCGCGCATCGTCGATGCGGTGGCGAGCGGCGAGATCGATCTCGCAGTGGTATGGGGGCCGCTTGCCGGCTATTTCGCCCAGAAGCAGAAGGTGCCGCTGCGCATCACGCCGGTCACGCCGCGCATAGACGGCCCGCAACTGCCCATGATTTACGACATCTCCATGGGCGTGCGCCGCGAGGACGATGCGCTGCGTGGCGATGTGAACGGCGCCTTGGCCAGGCACAAGGCCGAGATAGACGCCTTGCTGGCTCAATATGGCGTGCCGCGCCTCGATGCCTCCGGGAGCCCGGTGCGATGAGGCCGGTCATCGCACTGCTCCTGTCCGCATCACTGGCCCTTGCTGCCTGCCAGCGCGAAGAGCGGGACACGCGCCCGCAATCGGCGCTCGGCTCCGGCGAGCGGCCGACGCCGGTGACGACGCTGGAACCTGGTGGGCAGCGGCCATCCCCCACGGACAACAAAGCGGCGAGCTTCGAGGCCAATGCCTTTCATCTGAGCGAAGGCAAGCGCCTGTTCGGCTGGTTCAACTGTTCGGGGTGCCATGCCAATGGCGGCGGCGGCATGGGCCCGGCTTTGATGGATGAGAAGTGGATCTACGGCGACTCGATGGAAAGCATCCATGCCACGATCCGCGATGGCCGTCCGAACGGCATGCCGAGCTTCCGCGACAAGATCCCGGACGACCAGATCTGGGAGCTTGCGGCCTTCGTTCGCTCCTTGAGCGGCAACGCGCCCTCCTCCGCCGCGCCCTCGCGCAATGACGACATGATGGTGCATCCATCCGAAAACCGCATGCCGGATGCCGCCACGCTGGGGAAGTCGCCGTGAAACACCGCGCCTCGATTGCGTTCGCCACGGCAATCGCCCTGCTTCTTCAGGGATGCGCAGGCTGGCAATCGGCGCTCGACCCCAAAGGCCCGGCGGCGAGCGAGCTCGCATGGCTGATCTGGTTCTTCACCGGCCTCTGCGCGGTGGTGTGGGTGCTGGTGATGATCGCCCTTGCCATGCCGTTGTTGATGCGCTCGCGGCTGCATGCCGACCCGCTCGTGCTCGACGCCGGCGCCGACAATCGCAAGCTGCGCGTGGTGATGATTGCCGTCGGGCTGACCGCCGTGATCCTGGTCGGACTGACCTTGCTCAGCTTCTTCGCCAACAGGACGCTTGCGGCGATCGGCTCGGACGCCGCGCTGACCATTCGCGTCACCGGCCATCAATGGTGGTGGGAGGTGCGCTACGAAGATGCCACGCCGAGCCGCATCCTGACCACGGCGAACGAGATCCATATTCCCGCCGGCGAACCTGTGCGGCTTCTTCTCACCTCGACCGACGTTATCCACTCCTTCTGGGTTCCAAGCCTGTCCGGCAAGCTAGACCTCATTCCCGGCCGAATGAATGTGCTCGATATCAAAGCCGACAAGCCCGGCATCTACCGGGGCCAATGCGCCGAGTTTTGCGGCGCGCAGCACGCGAATATGGGCACCTTCATCATCGCCGAGCCGCGCGCAAAATTCGACGCCTGGTGGAACGACCAGTTGCAGCCGGCCGCTGCTCCAACGAGCGACGAGGCAAAAGCCGGCGGGGAGCTCTTCCTGAAACGCCCCTGCGTGATGTGTCACAAGATCGGCGGCACGCCTGCCGGCGGAACGGTCGCGCCCGATCTCACCCATGTCGCCAGCCGGCAGACGCTCGCGGCCGGGACATTGATGATGAGCCGGGGCAATCTCGCCACCTGGATCGCCGACCCACAGGGCGTGAAGCCCGGCTCGCACATGCCGGTGGTCGATCTGAGCGGCGACGAACTCAATGCCATTGTCGCCTATCTTGAGGGGCTGAAATGAGCAGCGCGGATCTCACCAGCGAACGCGATCTGACGCCAGAGCGCGAAACGTCCGCCAAAGGCGATATAGCGCCAGAGCGTGACGGACCGCGCGACACAGGCATGGACGATGCCAGCCTGCATCGCTGGCTGGCGCGCACATGGCGCACGCCCCCCGGCATCATCGGCGCGCTGTCGAGCGTCGATCACAAGGTCATCGCACGCCGCTATCTGATCACCGCCTTCCTGTTTCTGTGTCTGGGCGGGCTCAACGCCGTCGTCATGCGCGTCCAGCTCTCAGGCCCGCGGCGCGGGCTCGTCGGCCCGGATCTCTACAATCAGCTGTTCACGATGCACGGCGTCACCATGATGTTCCTGTTCGCCGTGCCCATCGTACAGGCGACCGGCATCTATCTGGTGCCGTTGATGGTTGGCACCCGCAACATCGCATTTCCCCGCCTCAACGCCTTCAGCTATTGGATCTATGTTTCAGGCGGCCTCTTCGCCTGGGTGTCCTTCGCCCTCGCGATGGCGCCGGATGTCGGCTGGTTTGCCTATGTACCGCTGTCCGGACCGGAATACGGTCCAGGCAAGCGCGCCGACGTCTGGGCGCAGATGATCACCTATACCGAAGTGTCCTCATTGGCAGTCGCGGTTGCGACCATCGTGACCGTGTTCAAGCAACGCGCGCCAGGCATGTCGTTGGACAAGATCCCGCTCTATGTCTGGGCCCTCCTGGTCACGTCCTTCGTCGTCGTCTTCGCGATGCCTGCGGTGATGATCACCTCGACGTTCCTGATCCTCGACCGGCTCGTCGGCACGCATATCTTCAACCCGGCCGAGGGCGGCGACGCGCTGCTGTTCCAGCACCTGTTCTGGTTCTTCGGCCATCCCGAAGTCTACATCATCTTCCTGCCGGCGACGGGCATGGTCTCGGCGATCATTCCCGCTTTCGCCCGCCGCCCGGCCTTCGGCCATCTCGGGCTGGTCCTGTCGCTGATCGCGGTCGGTTTCCTGTCGTTCGGCCTCTGGGTCCACCACATGTTCGCGATCGGGCTGCCGAAGCTCGGCGCCAGCTTCTTCACCGCGTCCAGCATGCTGATCGCCATCCCCAACGGCGTTCAGATCTTCTGCTGGCTGGCCACTCTCTGGGACGGCAGGCCGGTGATCCGCACGCCGGTGCTGTTCGTCTTCGGCTTCTTCTTCACCTTCGTCATCGGCGGCCTCACCGGCGTCATGCTCGCCTCCGTGCCGCTCGACCTGCAGGTGCACGACACCTATTTCGTCGTCGCTCACTTCCACTATGTGCTGATCGGCGGCTCGGTCTTCCCGCTGCTCGCAGCCGCCTATTTCTGGTTCCCCAAGATCACCGGCCGCATGATGAGCGAGCGCCTCGGGCGCTGGCATTTCTGGCTGGCGATGATCGGCTTCAACGCGGCATTCTTCCCCATGCACATCGTCGGCCTGTGGGGCATGCCGCGCAGGGTCTATACCTATCCGGCCGAGCTCGGCTGGGGAAACATCAATCTCTTCATCAGCGCCGGCGCGGTGCTCTTCTTCCTGAGCTTCGTGCTGTTCGCCTTCAACTTGGTCCATGGCGCGCTAAGGGGCGCGCCCGCGGGCGACAATCCCTGGGACGCGGGCACGCTTGAATGGGCGACCTCCTCGCCGCCGCCCAGCTATAATTTCGCGCGCATTCCGGTCGTGACCAATGTCGAGCCGCTCTGGGCCGAACGTGGGGCGCTTCCCGTCGCGACCGGGCTTCGCGTCGACGTTCGCGAATTGCTCGTCTCCACCGTGGCGGAAGCCTATCCCGACATCCGCGAAAAATCGGCGACGCCGTCGATCTGGCCGCTTTTCGCGGCGATCGCGGTCGGGGCCACCTTCCTCTATTCGATCTTCACGCCGTGGGCGATCGTCTGGGGCGCCGCGCCGATCGCCGTCACCCTGGTCGGATGGTTTTGGCCCAAGGGCGATCCGGAGGACGAGGAATGAACCAGAGTCCTGCTCTCGATCTTGCCGGCCTCCCGACCTTTGGGCATGGCCCGCGCAGCCCGACCTGGTGGGGCACGCTCGGTTTCATGGCGCTGGAAGGCATGGGCTTCGCGCTGGCCGCCGGCGCCTACCTCTACCTCGTCACCTTGTGGCCCAACTGGCGCCTGAGCGCACCGGTGCCCAATCATTGGCCGGGAACCATCGTGACGCTGCTTCTCGTCGTCAGCCTGGTGCCCAACCACCTGCTCAACCGCTATGCCAAGCAATGCGCCATGGGGCCGGTGAGGATCGGCATGGTGGTGATGTCGCTGCTCGGTCTCGCGCCTCTTGTCGTACGCTGGTTCGAGTTCCCCGCCCTGAATATCTATTGGGACACGAACGCCTACGGCTCGATGCTCTGGGTGCTGCTTGGTCTCCACACCACGCATCTGATCACCGATGTTGGCGACACGATTGTCCTGACGGTGCTGATGTTCACGCACCATGGCTATAGCGGCCGTCGCTTTGGCGATGTCGGCGACAATGCCTTCTATTGGGATTTCGTGGTCCTCACCTGGATTCCGATTTACCTGCTCATCTACTGGCTGCCGAGGTTAGGCTGAGATGCGCGCGCTGCGGCTGGGCACGTCATGGGGAGGTTTGTTGTCGGGCCCTTTGGCCTGGGCAATCTCGACGCAGGTGAACTACGCCCTCGTGCATTGGCAGTGCAATCGCCAGGTCCAGGTGGTGCTACCGGTGGCGCTGCTGCTCGCGGTCTTTTCCCTGCTTGGCGGCGCGCTGTCATGGCGGGCTAAGCGGCAAGGCGGCGCGGCATTCAAACCGGAGCGCACGCGAGACACCGAGCGTTTCGTCGCCAATCTCGGCATTCTCGCCGCATTGCTGTTCGCCCTCGTCATCATCATGCAGGGCAGCGCCGCGCTCATCCTCGACGAGTGCCTGCGATGAGCTTCGACACCTTCTTCTCGACCTCGATATGCTACGGCGCCGGCGCGCCGGACGCCGGATGGACATTGGCGTTTCCCATCACGCTTCCCTTGGCGGCGATCGCTCTGATCTACGGGATCGGCGCGGGCCGTCTATGGCGTCGCAGCGGCCGCGGCCGTCCCGAACGGCTGCGGCAAGCTCTGCTGTTCGCGGCCGGCTGGGGCGTGCTGGCCGTTGCGCTGGTGAGCCCCATCCATGCGCTCGGCGAGCGGGTGTTTTCTGCCCATATGATCGAGCACGAATTTCTGATGGCCGTGGCGGCGCCGCTGCTTGTCGCCGCTTGCCCCGGCGCGCCCTTGATGTGGGCATTGCCGGCCACACTGCGCCGAGGGACGGGAAAGTTCACCCATGGCAAGGTGCTGCAGGCGCTCTGGGTCTTCGCCGCTCGCCCGCTCAGCGCGACGATCCTTCATGGGATAGCAATCTGGATCTGGCATGTCCCGGTGCTGTTCGAGGCAGCGCTGCAGCAGGGGGCGCTGCATTATGCGCAGCATGCGAGCTTCCTCGGCACCGCCTTGCTGTTCTGGTGGGTGCTCCTGCCGCGCTCCGGGCGCCAGCAGACCTATGGCATTTCCGTCATGCATCTGTTCTTCACCTCGCTTCACACCGGCTTGCTCGGCGTCCTGCTGCTGGTCTCGCCAAGACTCTGGTACCCAGAGAATGGTTCCGGCGCAGCGCTTTGGGGGCTTAGCCCGCTCGAGGACCAGCAACTGGCGGGGCTGGTGATGTGGGTTCCCGCCGGGTTGATCTACGGCGGAGCCGCTTTGCTGCTCGCCGGCCTCTGGATAAGCAACAGCGCAACGAGGGAGGCGGCGCATGCGCTCCGACCTGGCTAGGCTGCTCGGGGGCGTCCTCGTCGCGATCGTGCTTCTGGTGGTCGTAATCGCGGCGACGACCTTGTGGTTCGACCGGCGCGAGCGTGTCCAACACGAGGCGGATGTGGCGACCGGCGGGGTGGGCGCGCGGGCCATTCCGATCATGACAGCGAATGGCTGCTCAGGCTGCCATACGATTCCCGGCGTGCCGGGGGCGCAAGGCCAGGTCGGGCCGCAGCTCGACGGCAGCCTTGCCGGGCGCGTCTATATCGGCGGTGTGCTGGCGAACAACCCGGAGAACCTGATCCGCTGGATCCGCTCGGCACGGGAAATCAACCCGCACACCGCCATGCCCTCGACAAGGATCACCGAGCAGCAGGCGCGCGACATCGCGGCCTATCTCTATGCCCTCAGATGATCAGCCCTCGCCGCCGCGCCGGGACCACAGGCCGCGGCCGGGATCATAGCCGGCCACCGCCGCGAGGAAGAATGCCACGAGACAGGCGACAACGACGAGCATGGAAACCATGTCGAAGCGCAAGTAGAGCGCGAAGCGGATCAACTCGACCGCCGAGCTGAACGGATTCCAGGCGGCGATCGTCGCCAGCACCGGACCGGCTTCAGCGAGGCGCCAGATCGGATAAAGTGCTGTCGAGGCGAAGAACATCGGGAAGATGACGAAGTTCATCACGCCGGCGAAGTTTTCCATCTGAGTGGACATCGAGGAGACCAACAGACCGAACGCGCCGAGCATCAAGCCCGACAGCACGAGCGCCGGGAACACGGCGACATAGCCCAGGATCGGCGGCCGCACGTCCCAGAAGCGCGACACGAAAAGAAACAGATAGACGAGCGGCAGGCCGACAATCACGCTAGCCAGCAGGCGCGCGGCAAGCAGGTACCAGCGCGGCAGCGGGGCCGTCAGCAACAGGCGCATGCTGCCCATCTCGCGGTCATAGACCATGGCCAACGAGCTCGCCATGGCATGGAACAGCAGCATCATGGCCGCCAGCCCAGGCACTACATAGACCTCGTAAAGAACATAGGTCTGGTAGGGCGGCGTGATCGACAGGCCGAGAACGGAGCGGAAGCCGGCCGCGAAAATCGCCAGCCAGACCAGCGGCCTCACCATTGCGGAGAAAAGGCGCGCGCGCTGCCGGAGCGAGCGCAGCATTTCCCGCCGCAAGATGCCGTCGAGTGCCCGTAATGCGTGATCGACTTTCATGGCGAACCCGTCAGCAAGGCGAATGCTTCAGCGACGCTTCCTACGCCGAGCTCGGGCACGATGCGGTCCGCGAGGCCGGTCCAGCACACCCTCCCCCGATCCAGCACCACGACATCATCGTCGGCCGCCACCTCTTCAAGGAAATGCGTCGCCCACAGCACGGCAATGCCACGCTCGCGGCAAAGGTCCCTTACATGCTGCTCGAGCGCGCGCCGTCCCGGCACGTCAAGCCCGGTGGTCGGCTCGTCGAGCAGCAGCAGGCGCGGGCGGTGCATCAGCGCCCGCGCAATCTCCACGCGCCGGCGCTGGCCGCCGGATAGCGCGCGGGTCCGATCGTCGATCCTGTCCAGCACTTCGAGGCGGCTCAATTCCTCCCGTGAGCGCGCCTTGCTCAGTTCCATCGGAAGTCCGTGCAGCGCGGCGTGGTAGCGCAGGTTCTCGCCCGCCGTCAGATCGAGATCGAGCGTCGGCAACTGGAAGACGACGCCCATTTGCGCGAGCGCGGCGGAAGGGTTCGCCTGCATCGCCATATCGAAGACGCGCACCAGCCCGGTGCGCGCGTAATAGAGACCGGTCACCAGCGAGAACAACGTCGTCTTACCGGCGCCGTTACGGCCAAGCAGGATACACATTCTGCCTTCAGCCACAGTGAACGAGACATTCTGAAGAACCTGGCGGGTTCCGAAATTGTGGCTCAGATTCTCGACGGCCAGGGCGTTCATGGGCCGATCACGACGCCCCATGGACCGCGCCCCACCGGCAGCGATTTCACGACCTCCTGATTCTCCAGGTCGATGAAGGAGATGTCGCCGGAGTTGCCGTTGGCGCTGATCAGTTGCTTCTGGTCGTCAGAGAGCGCGACATGCCAGGGTCGCTGGCCGACGAGATAGAGGCGCCTGACCGTGAATGTCTTCGTGTCGACCTCGGCAATCCTGTTGGCCGGGCCGAGCGCGACATAGGCAGTCGCGCCGTCGCGTGACATCTCGATGCCGACCGCTTGCACGCCCTCACGCCGGATACCCGGCACCTCGAACTCGATCTTGCCCGTTTGAGCGCGTGTCGCGGTGTCGAAGACGGTGACGGTGCCTCGGATTTCGGACGACACCCATAATTGCTTGCCGTCCACCGAGAACGCCACGGCGCGCGGGCGCGTGTCGACGAGCAGATTGTCGATGAGTTCGAGCGTAGCGGCATCGATGAGATGGACCATGCTCGTTGTCTCCGACGTGCAGGCAACGGCTCGGCCATCGGCGCTGACCGCCATCCCCTCCGGCTCGACGCCGACATCGACTGTGCCGATGATTTTGGCGCCAGCTATATCCACCACCGAGACCTGGTTGTCGTTCTCATTGGCGACGAAGAGCCGCTTGCCGTCCGGGTGCACGACAAAGAATTCCGGATCGGCGCCCGAAGGCAGTTGACCGACGACCTGCCGCTTGGCGAGATCGACCACGTCGATGCGGTTGTCGTCGCCTTCGGCAACGAACAGCGTCTTCTTGTCAACCGAAAGCGCCATTCCGCGCGGGCGCCGACCGACGTCGATCGCCGCCTGCAGTGTCATGGTCGCACCGTCGACGACCGCGACGGTGTTGTCCTGCTCGTTGGAGACGTAAATCGTCTCGGCCGCCGCGGGAGGGACAAGGATTAGCATCAGAACGAGCGTGATCAGAATCTGCATGTGCTCTCCTCCAGGTCGATGCCCAGAGTGTCGAGCGGCGTGCGCTGATGCAGAAAACCCGGTTGTGGCGAACTGGAAACGAGCAGCCGCGGGCCTGCGATCAGAATGGGCTGGCGCATCTGCCCGTCCCACGGACGGAAACTCAGCCCTTGCCCCTTGAAGCCGGCGAGCAGGAAATCGTCGCCGCGCAGATACTTTGCTATCGCAGTCGGATCGAGGCTGTGCAGCCGCGTTGCCGCCTCGCCGATGCTTCTGACCGCCAGCCAGGCAGCGTAATCGCTGGGCAGCATCCAGCGTCCGGCCTGCTTGTGAAAGCGGTCCTGGAGCTGCGTGGCGCCCCATTCTTGGTCGACCGCGCTCCAGCCGGTCGCGACAAGCCCTTGCGTCCCGGCCACCGTCCTCGGCAAGGCGGTGCGCCCCTCGAGATAGGCGCCGAATTCGTCGGCTTCATCGGCGACGACCAGAACATCATAGTCGCCAACCTGCGTTGCGGCAGGGATCTCGGTCTGCAGCGTGACATGTCCAGTGTCGGCGCGGCCGTTGGCGGGCCGAAACGTCCAAGGTTTGTCGATGGTGATCTGCGCCCCGAAACGCGTCGCTGCCCGTCGAAAGGCCGCCGCCATGGCCAAGTCGTCGGGATGCGGACCAGTCAGCAGGAACCAGTGCTGCCAGCCTTTCCAGACCAGGTATTGCGCCAAGGCGTCGGCCAGCATGGCGCGGCTCGGAATGGTGTGCAGAATGTTTCTTCGGCAGTTCTCCTGACGCAGGCCGTCATCAGGGTCGCGGCTGTTGAACAGCGTCATCCGCTGGGCACCAGACGCTGCGCTCGCCTGCAGCAATTGCGCGGCATCGAGATCGGCAACAATGAAGCTGATGCCGGCGGCTGCGAACGCGTTGACAGCTTCGGCAGGCGCTTCGCCCGGCTTGAGAACCTTTTCTTGCAGACGAAATTGCTGGCCGAGAAAGCGGCCCGTGCCGGCGTCGTCGGCAATGCCCAGCCTGGCACCTTGCAGACCATCATCGGTGACGGCCTCGTCCAACGGCCCAAGAGATAGAGGCAGTTTGCGCTGTTCGCCGAGATAGCCGATCACCATCGTCTGCGGCCCGGCAAGCGCGGGGACGGCGACGGCGAGCAGACCGACAAACGCCAGCGCCAGCGTCGTCCGACTCAGGTCGAGCAAGCCAAGTTGGATGTTCGAAATCGCCACGGGAACTCCAGGACCGCAGCGACCCTAATGATTTTCAGCAAGGAATGTTCCTGGACTCGTGGAACCTCCGATTGTTCCTGCTTCCAAACTCAGCGTTTCGCGCTGTCGCTGTCCATGTCTGCCCGCGCCAAGAACTGTTCTGTGACCTGCGGCAGGTTGCTCTTCAGCCACTCGGCCATAGCTTCCTCCTCACGCAGGTTCTGTCCGCACACGCGGGCAATTTCGGCCTCGCCCGCGGCATTGGCCACAGCGATGAGGATCGTGTAGGAGGCGATTTCCATGTGTTCGAAAGTGTAGCTCGCCAGTGAGCCTTTCATGACTTCGTCGCCGGCGAACACGCCGCTGATCGATTGTGCCGTGGCAGTCAGCTTGCCGCCTGCATCCTTCAGCATGGACGATCCTTCGTCGAGGCGGTCCAGGCAGCTCTTCAGCCGCCTTGCCTGCTCTTTCGTCTCTTCCAGATGAGTGCGAATTCGGTCACTGAGCTGAGGGTAGCTCTCAATCCGGCTCAATTGTCCCGACAGCATCGTCTCTGCCTGCTCCTCCATGGCGTGAGCGTCCCTCAACCATTGGACAAGCCATTCGCGCGATTCTGCCATTTCAGTGTCTCCATCGATCTGACGCCGCCCGAACCGTCGGCGGCGTGCATTGTTCCTTGAACGTGAGTTCCGATTACGATTCCCGCGAGGAGAACGGATCGGAATCGGAGAGCCTCTGGCGCACCGACTCATCAGTCTTGTCGGCCGCGGCCTTGACGACACCGCCGACTTTATCGGCCAGCGTCCCCTCGCTTGACGCCAGCCGTCCGGCTTCGTCGCTCGCCGTCTGGTAGGCTTCGGCCGCGACCTGCTTTGCGGCGTCGAGGCCTTCTTTCAAAGTCTCTTCGGCGCTTTCCCGAAGCTTCTCGCGGTAGCCGCCCAATTGCTCGTCCTCGAGTTCCGTGTGGGGCAGCATGGCGCCGATCGCAGCTCCGATGGCGAGGCCGACGGCGGCCGCGGCGAGAGGCTGGTCCTGAAGCAGATTGTGCGCGGAACGGCCGGCGCTCGTCGCCATATCGGCCGTAGCTGCCGCCGAGCTCGCGAGTGTGTCCGCCGCGCTGTTTGCCATGTCCGACACTGTGCCGGCTGCTTCGCTTGCCATCCCCGAAACAGTTGCGGTCGCTCCGCTGGCCGCATCGGCGACAGAGCCTGCCGCATCCGAGACCCTCGAACCCATTCCAGCGCCGAATGCTCCATGGTCGAGCCCGGGACCGCGCCGTGTCACACCGTCGGTACCAGCCGACGCGGCCGAAGCGCCGCTGCCCAACATCAGCCAAGCCAGGCCCGCGCCGATCACGGTCAGCGGCAACGGATTGTCCCGCACCTGGACCTTCAGGTTGTGGAGCATGTCGGAGCCCGCGCCATTCCTGAAAAGCCCGGTGAACTCGTCGAAGAGCTGCCCGGGGGTCATCTTGTCGCGAATGGAGTCGGCGGTTGCCACCACTCTTGCGCGCGTGGCTTCCGCCTCGCGTTCGAGCTCGGCTGCGGATTTGTCAGTCATCTCGCTTGTTCCTTGATCACGTTCACGTCACGCTTGAGCTGTTCTTGTGTACGGTCCGGCGCGAGCTCGGAGGGCGCCATGCTTGCCATGCCCGTCCGCAATAGGATCACGCCCAGAACGGCAACCACCACGCCGACGAGCAAGGAGGACCACCCGGCGCCCAGGCCAAGCCGAGCCAGGGCGATGACCAGCGCCTGCAACAAGACCAAAAGCGCCGCGAGCAGGCATATCGCGCCGCCCAGCACCTCGACGGCGCCTGCCCCGGCCTTGGTCGCGCTCTCCGAGATTTCCGCCCTTAGGAGCCTGGCCTCCGTTTGCACGAGCCTGCTTACCTGTTGCGCCAGATCGGCGACCAATGTGCCGAGACTTGGATTATCCTGAGTGCTCATTTCTTCAGCTCCGCTGCGTTCCCCGGTATGCCGCCGTCGGAACCCCAGTTGACCGGAGGTTGACTGCGGCCGGCACTCGTTTCCGTGCCGGTTTGGCTGGGATACTCAGGCGTGGCCGCGCCCTGCGTCTGGCGGTGGTTTCCGGGCGGCGAAGCCTTGATGAATCGGCCAAGCGCCAGTCCCGCCAGAACCGAACCGGCAAGAAGCGCTCCAGGATTCTGACGGCCAAAGGACTGGACGTCTTCGAGGACTTGTCCGAACGGCTTCTCCTTCAACGAGGAGGACAGCCGTTCCAGCCCGCTCGCCGCCTCCTGCATGAATTGCGAGGCCGCGCTCTGATCGCTCTCGGCCAGGTGATCGCTCGCGGCACGCAGGGCGCCGCCGAAAGCGGACAGGCTCGATCCGATATCGCGCTGCGCCTGCTCGGCTTTTTCGGCGGCGGCCTGCTGGGCTTCGCCCGCATACGCGCCGGCCCTGCGGGCGACCTCGTCACGGGCATCGTGGAGCGCTTCGCCGGCGCTTTGCGTTTCTTCCTGGATCCTGTCGGAAAGTTCGTCCTTTGCCCTAGCAAAGTCGGCGGGCTCGCGGCCCCGATCGTTCTCGCGCTGCATGGTGCCTCCTAGTGAAAACCGAGGAAGGAAAGCACCGCGAGCACGACGACGATCAGACCGATGAGATAGATGACACTGTTCATGGCGCAGCCTCCTCCATGCCAATCCGAACTTCGCGCCGGCTGCTATGTTCCCCCGCACGCACAGCTTTTTAGCAAATCGTCATTTGCCCTCGGGCTGCGCCTTGAAAGCGACAAGCTCCTGGTCGGGGCAGAGCAGTCTGGGGCGTGTCGGATCGGAAATATCGAGCTTGTCCCAGGGAATGCGATAAAGGCCTTCACGCCGCCGCAACGCGAAGAAGTCGAGCAAGGCGGTGCCGATGGTCGAAGCGGACAAGCGCTCGAACGCAGCGAAGATCCCGACATGGAATTCGGTAACGATAAGGTCGCTGCCGTCCTGCTCGGCGATGATCTCCTCGATATAGCCGATGCTCCTGCCGTGCTCCGAGAACACGCCCCTGCCCGCAAGATGATCGAGGTGCACAGTCGTCATGCTCACGCTCCGGGGATTCGGCAGACAACATGTTCGCGCAGCCAGTCCTGCCAGGCGAAGATCCTGGTCCGGCGCACGTCGATGTCGAACTCGATATCGACGCCGATATCGCGCACCTTGTTCCACGCGATCCGGTGCGGCCGTGCCTGACGCCTGCCGCTCAGCCTTGCCGCGAGCTTCGCGGTCCATCTTGCGGGCGTCGAGCCAAGCCGTCGCGCCAGCGCAATCGAGCCGAGTTCAACGGCGCTTACCCTGGGCGGCTTGCCCGGCTTCAGCTCGGCGACAATGCTATCCACCTTCCCGATCTTGATCTGCTCGCGATCGACGACCTGCTTGTCCAGTATGTCGCGCAGCAACTGCATCACGTGCCTCCGAATATCTGCAGTGGAATGGACACCACCGCCAGCACGAAGCCGAGCGCGATGACGAAGATCACGGCCGCGTTCGAAACGACGCCATTGCGGTGCTCGCCGACATAGCGGTCGTCATTCAGCAGAAAAAGGAAGGGCACGACCGTCAGCGGCAGGCTCGCCGCGGTCAGCGCCATCGAGAAGATGGTGAGCTTCAACGGGTCGAGACCGAGCGTGATCGGAACGGCGGCAAGGAAGAGCGTCAGCGTGTAGACCAGGCTGAAACCGGGATCGTCGCGGGGCTTGAGATCCTCGCCCCAGTTCCAGCCGAACCCTTGTGCGACGAGATAGGCCTGCTGCAAGGCCACTTCGAGCGCGGCGCCGAAGCAGGCGATTGCCAGCGAAGCAACAAAAAGGACGAAGCCCCAGAAGCCGAATATCGGGATCAGCATCAGCGGAAGCTGGTTGTAGTCGTCCACCTCGTTAACGCCATGAGCGCCAAGCACGAGCGCGGCCACGATCAGAACGCCGACGGAGATCGTGCCACCGAAACTCATACCGAGACCGGCGATCGCCCGATTGGTGCCAAGATAGCTCTTGTCCCACTGATCCTCGATCGCGCCCGAGGAATAGAACATGAAAAGGTAGGGCGAGATCGAGGCGCCGAGAATGCTGACGGCCATGAACCAGTATTTCGCCGTGTCGTGGTGCGGCAGGCTGGGCACGGCGCCGACAGCCACCTCTTTCCATTCGGGCCGCAGCATCACGGCCGCTTCGACGAAGCAGAGGGTGACCAGGCCAAGCATCGACACCCCCTTCTCGATGAGGCCGAACGTGCCTTTCCACAGCAGCAGCCACGCCAGGAAGGCGACCGGCAAGGCCCACCATTGGAAGCCGATTCCCGTGGCAAGCTCGGCGGCAATGGCAACACCGCCGATCTCGGCGGAAAGCACCAGGAAGTTGACCAGCAAGACTGCAAGCAGCGGCCAGATGAACGCGTTGAAGCCGAACCTCTCGCGGATGCCGTCGGCGATGGTGTGATGACTGACCGCAGCGAAACGGCCCGCCATTTCGACCAGGAAGATGATGCAGATCGTGCCGAGCACGATCGCCCAGATGAGCTGGAAGCCGAACAGCGCGCCGGCCTGTGCCGCCGTCGCCATCGACCCGACCTCCAGGAAGCCGCCGACGCTGGTCACCACACCGAGCGATATCTCCAGCAGCTTCTTCATCGGCCCGGCGAGAAATACTGCCGATAGGCAGTGGCGAGATCGCCTTGCGCGGCGCGAAGCTCCTGTTGCGCCTGGGCGGCCTGTGGATGCTGTTCGGCCTCTATCGCGTTCTTGGCCTGCTTTGCCGCGTTCGACAGCCGGCTGAGAGCCTTTGCCAGTTCATCCCGCTTTGCCTCGTCGGACGGAGACACCGATTCCACTTGCCGCCCGGCGTCGGCAAGTGTCTCGGCGAAGGATTGCAAGGCAGACGATGCGTAGCGGGACGGCGCGGCGCCGGCGAGCCAGGCATCGCTCACCAGCACCGCCGCCTGGGCCGTCGATGCTGCAAGCTTTGATTGCTGGCCGACGGTTTCAGACGAGGAGCAGGAGGCAAGCGCCAGCGCCAGTAGAGGCAGGAAGACCCGGCACGGCCGGGCAACGGTGCGCAACATCTTTCACTCGTTGCAATTGCTTGAAATCACGATGATAAAGCCGCACCCACAGGAAAGTTCCTCCGTGTTGGGGATTTGCGCCACCGATTGCCTGCTGCAGGGCGTGCGCGAAGACAGGGTTCGGCTTTTCCATCCTGGCCGGGAATTGCAGTTTTCTTGTCGGTAAAATACGTGGCTGGTTCTCCGTAGGAAGCCAGCCGAAACTCGGCGTGTTACTTTGTTCCGCTCGCCGGGGACTTAATCATGCTTCGTCATGTCACCAATATTGGCAAGAGCCGCAACCTTGTCGATCATCGCCAGGATCGCCGCCGGACTGCTTTGATGCACCATATGTCCGGCATCCGGGACGATATCCAGAAGTGAATGGCTTATCTCGGATTGCAGCCGCAGCGCCTCGGCCTTGGCATCGAACAGCTGATCACCGGCGCCGGCAATTATCCCGACAGGGACGGCGATGTCGGCATATCTGCGATTTGGGAAAAGTGCCGATGCCAGCATCAGGAAGGATTCAGCGGAGATGGATCGCAGCTGCGAGGGCCGGCTCGCCAACCCTCTTGTCGTTGTCGCGAAAGGGATCGCGATCGTTGCCGGATGAAAAATCTTCCTCATCGCCCAGCGCCAGTTCAGCCTGACCAGCGAAGGAAGCACCGCGTGGCGCAGCACAGTCCCGATCAGCGGAACCGCCGGCAGCGCGGAGATGGCAAGCGCCAATCTTGGCGACGGGTAATGATAGCCGGCGACGACAACGACGCCGGCAACCGACCGGGGATGCCGGCGCGCCATCTCAAGCGCCACCGCTGCCCCCCAGGAATGGCCGACAACCATGTAGCGCTCGATGCCGAGTTTCGCGACCGCGGCATCGATGAGGTCGGCCTGGGCGGCTGCAGTCCAAGGTCTGCCTGCCGGGCGTGTGCTCATGCCGAAGCCGGGCCTGTCGAAGGCAAGTACGCGATATCTGGCGGCGGCTCTGTCAAAAATGCCGCTTGTCGTGAAGTCTTCCGCGGAGGCGCCATTGCCGTGCAACAGCAGAAGCGGTTGCCCATTGCCCGCCTCCAGGAAATGCAGCTTCGTTCCGCCGAGATCGATGAAGCGCCCGAGCAGGCGTGCATCCAATGCCCGTCTCGCGAGGAGATTGTTGTAGAGCGCCAAGCCAGCCGTGGTCGCCGCAAGCAACAAAAGCAGGTTCTTCCTGGACTTTGCCGTCATGGTCGCAAATCAAGGCGGGGGTGGCGAAAACAGGCGACTTTGCAGTGGTGCGCTGCCTATCAGGCCGACCCCTTCTGAGGCAGCTCGGTCTCTTCCTCGATTTGGTCGCGCAGACTCTGCTCGGCCTCGTCCTTACCAGCCCCGGCCGGCGGCTTTTGCCGGGCGAGCTCGCGATCCACAACCTTGCGCGAGCCTTCAGCCGGATCTTCTTGCGGCGAGCCCCTGTCCGCTCCTGCTTGCCGGCCGGTCCTGTCACTGCCTGGAGTGGATCGCACAGGATCGTCGTTTTGGCGCGATTTCGTCATTGAGGAACTTCTCCGCTTTGGTCGGATGTCTGCTGGCTTCCGGGCAGGTTGGAAGCAGGGCCAAACCTCTGTGGCCGCCCTTTGTTCCGTGCGCGGCGCGACCGGCCTCGCCACCGCTCCGCAACCGGGCAGAACCAACGGCTGCTTACTGCAACAAATGTGGTTGAGGCTGAACCGCTGCCCTTCTACGACTGCGGCAAGCGGCCGGTTGCGTTCTGCGTCCGTCTCGCGACGGAGGAACCATGACGCGCCACTCTCCACTCAGTCTTTTGGAATTCGAAGCGCTCACGCAGGCAGCGTCGAAACTAGCAAAGGATCACGGCGGAACGCTGGAAGGCGTGGTAACCTCGTTGTTCGAAGCGCTGCGCGAAGGAGAGACCTGCCCAAAGGCGGTTCTGGACGCGGTAATCGCGGCGCTGACCAAGGAGACCCGCTAGACTAGTCGGCCGGCCGGCCGGACCCCTCGGCATCACCCTGTTCAGGCTCAACGGCTTCCAGGGCATCGATCACAGGCGCCAGCGAATTCTCTTCATCGGGACTGGATTCGGACCCTCTGTTTTCCTCGCCGGTTTTGTCCAGCGCGCGTTGGATGGCGTCTTCAATGTTGCCGACCTCCTGCCCGCGCACCTCGCGACCGTAGCCGGCGGCGTCGGCATCCTGCTCGAATTGCTGCGCCAGCATCGGAACGCTGATCTCTGTGTCGGTTGGCAAGTTGCCGACATTCTCTTCGAGCCAGCTGCGCAGAAATTCCTTCGTCGCGTTCATGGAGTACCTCATCCTCGACGCGAGATAACCGGACGATGACGCCGATGTTCCCGTAAATTCCGAAAAGGCGGGGAATGAACGGATCGCTGCACGGTGGAAAGCTTGAACACCAAGGCGAGACACTCGATGGCTTTCCACGGCGAGAGCGCTTGACACGAGCGGGACGTTCCCGCCCCGAGCTAGGTTCCGGCCCAATATATCCAGCGGGAACCCGGATTGTTCTCAGCCG
This sequence comes from Mesorhizobium sp. M2E.F.Ca.ET.219.01.1.1, assembly GCF_004016445.2. GTDB lineage: Bacteria > Pseudomonadota > Alphaproteobacteria > Rhizobiales > Rhizobiaceae > Mesorhizobium. Next base: position 344,687 of record NZ_SADT02000001.1, on the reverse strand, counting down.
TTCGCAGACATGGCAACATTGCAGACTCGAGAAGCGCTGACCAAGGTCGGCACACTTATGTCCCGACCGGCGGCCTTTTTGATTTTGGGCGGCTACACCGTCGCTTGGTTCGTCTTCGAGCGGGAGACACTTGACTGGCACGGCGCCGCCACGCTGATCACCTGGGCGATGACGCTGTTTATTCAAAGGGCAGAGCATCGCGACACCCAAGCCCTGCAGGCGAAGCTCGATGAGCTGATCAAGGCGAACGACAAGGCTCGCAACGAGATCGCCGGAATGGACGACAAGGAGCCGGAGGAAATCGAGCGGATGCGCGATGTCGGACGAGGCGGAAGTTGACGTCTCCTTAATCGGACTGCCTTCGGAGCTAAGTCGTTGTGAGCACGTTGTTAGCAATGATGACACTCTTGAAGTGACGAGCCTGTTTGCGTCGGCCACCGCGACCGCGCTGACGCAACACCGCGATCTTGTCGGAACTTCGGGTCGTCGAGCGGATTAGGGAGAGTGCCGCAGGCACATCCCTACACCCAAGGAGGATCCAAAAAATGCCGAAGAAAGCTTCGACCGCGACCTCGAACGGCTTGGAAAGCTTGTTCCTGGACGGACTAAAAGACCTCTACTACGCGGAAAAGAAGATCCTGAAGGCTTTGCCAAAGCTGGCGAAAGCAGCTCAGTCCGAAAAGATAGGCGCCGCTTTCGAAAAGCACCTCAAGGAAACTGAAGACCAGGTGGATCGCCTGGAGCAAGTCTTCGACATGCTCGGCAAGCCGGCCAGGGGCAAGACCTGCCCGGCCATTGACGGCATCATCGAGGAGGGCTCGGAAATCCTCGAAGAGTACAAGGACGAGCCGGCGCTTGACGCAGGGCTGGTTGGTGCCGCCCAAGCGGTCGAGCATTATGAAATCGCGCGCTACGGCACGCTGATCGCATGGGCCGAACAGCTCGGTCTCAAGGATGCTCTTCCGCTGCTCCGGCAGACTTTGAAGGAAGAGTCGGCAACCGACGAGGCGCTCAACGCTCTTGGTGAGAACGACGCCAATCAACGTGCCTTGCAGGCGGCCTAAGTGGACCACTTGGTCCGAACGGCGGCCCTCGGTCCTATGGTTGCAGAAGGAGAACTCGATGAAGAAGACCTGGAAAAAACCAACCATGTGTCAGGTGGCTGCGGGCTTCGAGATTTCGCGGTACCTGCCTGCTGAAATCCGGCCGAAAAAGTAGCTCGTGAATTGCATGCCCCCTCAACGGGGCATGCAATTCTTTGCGATATCAGGAGACGCGGACGCAAATCGATCGCAGTCGCAAACGTGGTGCCGGTCAGTTGACCGCTGGGCATGCACTGCCATGCGCGTGAAGATCATCGGATCGGCGGCGGGAGGCGGCTTTCCGCAATGGAACTGCAATTACCGCCTGAGCCGCGCGGCTCGCACCTGCATGCCCGGCGTGCAGTCGCGAACCCAATCATCCGTTGCCGCGTCGGCTGACGGGACAGGATGGGTTCTGTTCAACGCATCGCCCGACATCCGCCAGCAGATTGCGCAAACGCCTGAGCTGCATCCCGCGGCCGACGCACCTCTGCGTTCGACGCCCATCCGCGCTGTGGTGCTGACCAATGCCGACGTGGACCATGTCGCCGGCCTGCTCAGCCTGCGTGAGCGACAGCCTTTCGCGATCTATGCCACGGCGCAGGTGCTGGCGACGCTGAAGGCTAATTCGATTTTCAATGTCCTCGATCCGGCAATCGTACCACGGCGCCTGCTGGCGCCGACGCAAGAGATGGCGATCTGCGGCGCGGACGGCCACCCGACCGGCGTGGTCGTCGGCAGCTTTCCGGTGCCCGGCAAGGTCGCGCTCTATCTCGAGCAAAGAAGTGACCCCGCCGCCGATTTCAGCTCCGGCACGGGCGACACGATCGGCGTCCGCATCAGCGGGGCCGACGGTCGCGGCGCCGTCTTCTACGTTCCGGGCTGCGCGCGTATCGATGCCGCGCTGCGCGAGCGCCTCGCCGGAGCCGCCTGCCTTCTGTTCGACGGTACCGTCTACACGGACGACGAGATGATCACGGCCGGCGTCGGCCAGAAAACCGGTGCACGCATGGGGCATATCGCAATGTCGGGAGAAGCGGGTTCGATCGCCGCTCTCGCCGATGTGAAGATCGGTCGCCGTATCTTCATCCACGTCAACAACACCAATCCCGTTCTGGACGAGAATTCCGCCGAGCACTCGGCGGTCAAGGCGGCTGGCTGGGAAGTCGCCGCCGATGGCATGGAGATGGAATTTTGAGCGATTTCCACGACGCGGCGCGAGACGGACTGTCGAAGAGCGAGCTCGAGGCCGTGCTGCGGCGGATCGGCGACGAGCGCTATCACAACCGCCATCCTTTCCATCACAGAATGACCGTCGGCGCCCTGTCGAAGGCCGAGATGCAGGCCTGGGCGCTGAACCGCTATTGCTACCAAGCCGTGATTCCGCGCAAGGACGCAATGATCCTGGCGCGCGCCGAGGATCCGGCGTTCCGCGCCGCCTGGCGCAAGCGCATCGAGGATCACGACGGCGAGGACGGCTGGAGCGGCGGCATGGCGCGCTGGCTGCATCTGGCGACCTCGCTTGGGCTCGATGCCGAATCCGTCAAGAGCGAAAGGCTGGCGCTGCCGGCGACCCGCTTCGCCGTCGGCGCCTACCTTTCTTTCTGCACCGACCGTACGCTGCTCGAGGCGGTCGCGTCGTCGCTGACGGAAATGTTCTCGCCGAGCATCATCGGCGAGCGGGTGCCGGCGATGCTGGCCAAATATGATTACATCACCGAGGATACGCTGGTCTATTTCAGCCGGCGGCCCGAACAGGCAGCGCGCGACGCCGACTTCGCTCTCGCCTATGTGCTCGCCCACGCCGACACGCCCGAGCGCCAGCAGCAGGCTATCGATGCGCTGGTGCTCAAATGCGACATACTCTGGGCCATGCTCGATGCGCTCCAGCATGCCTATGGCGCGCCGGGAAACATACCGCCCGGCGCCTTCCGCTCCGAGGCGGCCTCATGACGGCGCTGTGCGAAAGAGCCATCGTGTCGTTGCGGTCGGCGCCATCGCTGCCCAGGCATGTGCGCATCCAGTACGATCCCGTGCGACTGGCCTTCGCCGTGCTTTCGCCGGAGAAGGTGTTCTGGCCGAACGACATCAGCCTCGACATACTACGCCGCTGCGACGGGCAATCCACCGTCGAGCGCATCATCGCCGATCTTGCGGCGGACTACGACGCCGATCCGCAGGACGTAGCGGACGATGTTGTCGCCTTCCTGCAGGAGTGGTCGGACAAGCTTTTGGTGAAGCTGTGAGCGAGGCACTTCTGCCTCCGATCGGCATGCTGGCGGAACTGACGCATCGCTGCCCGCTGCGGTGCCCCTATTGCTCCAATCCGCTCGAACTGCTGAAGGCCAACCGCGAACTCGACACGCAGACCTGGCTCGATCTCTTCTCACAGGCCGCCGATCTCGGTGTCCTGCAGGTGCATCTTTCCGGTGGCGAACCGACGCTGCGCCGCGACCTCGAACAGCTGATCGCAGCGTGTTCGGCGCTTGGCGTCTACACCAACCTCATTACCGCCGGCGTCGGCATTGCCGAAGGTCGCATCGAGGCCTTTGCCGAAGCCGGTCTCGACCACCTGCAACTGAGCTTCCAGGGCGCCCGTCCGGCGACCACCGACCGTATCGGCAACCACCAAGGCAGCCATGAGAAGAAGTTGGAGACGGCGCACCGCGCCCGCGCGGCCGGGCTGCCTCTCACCATCAATGCGCCGGTCCATCGCCACAATATCGAGGAGGTGCCGGAATTCATCGACCTTGCCCTCTCCTTGGATGCGGAGCGGCTCGAGATCGCCAATGTCCAATATTCCGGCTGGGCGCTCGCCAATCGCGATTTGCTGATGCCCGACCGTGCCGCCGTCGACCGGCAGGCCGACATCGTCGCGGCTGCCCAGGAACAGCTAGCCGGCATCATGAACATCGATTTCGTCACACCGGATTACTTCGCCATCTACCCCAAGCCATGCATGGGCGGCTGGGCGCGCGACGCCTTCATGGTGACTCCCGACGGCACCGTGTTGCCGTGCCACGCCGCCCAGACGATCCCCTCGCTGCGCTTCGAGCGCTTCGGAGACCGCAGCCTCGCCGAAATCTGGACCGATTCACCGGCATTCAACGCCTTCCGCGGCACCGAGTGGATGCGGGAGCCGTGTCGAAGCTGCGAGCGCCGCGAGGTCGATTGGGGTGGCTGCCGCTGTCAGGCATTGGCGATTGTCGGCGATGCCGCCGCAACAGATCCAGCCTGCATCAAGTCGACAGCACACGCCCGTATGGCCACCTTGGTCGATGAAACGCGGCGCAGCAATACCGCCGGCGACGATGCTTTCATGTATCGCCGGATAGGACGTAACTTTGACGGTGGCAACAATCGCCGCCGATAGGGGCCCGGCTTCGGCTAGAGCAATTCCAGGAAAAGTGTGCGCGGTTTTCCGCCCGGAATTGCGTAAAAACAAATAGATAGGGCGTTTCGCCGTTTCTATGAAACGGTGAAACGCACTAGAAGCGACGGTCCATCTCGGCCAATGATATACGCGTCGCTTGGAAGCACGTTGGCGGGCAATTCCCTCAGCGTAAAAGGCCGTCGATATCGAAATCTTCCCAACCTCTCAGGCGGGGCGCATCGTTCCGACTCTCGTCGGTGTTACTTGCGGCCCCGCCGCGATTCTTTTGGGAGCGCTTCAGAGCTGCCCTTGCGGCGGCGCGTCTCCGGTTCTCGGCAGCTGTCGCCGCGTCTTCATCACGCCAGACAGTGACCAGATCTCGGTCGAGCACATCCTCGATGTGGCGCGGGTCAAACACGTGGAAAGTGATCTTCCTCGCCCGGCCGCGAAGTTTCACGGTTCGCGTCCCGGCGCTCTGAAGCCGACCGTCCTTTAGCCAGCGGTGCCGCTCGCCGGACGAGATCGTCAGGATATCCTCGACCTCGCGAGGGATGACCGGCAGATCTTCGATGTCGCGCATGGCTTTGGATACGATCGCCCTTGCCGCGTCAGGGTCGGCATCCGAGCCATCTGGGAGCCGCAAAGTAAGCACACGGGATTCGATGTGGAGCAGCTTTCTCAGCGGCGCGGGAAGGCGCGCGCGGATCTCGAGGAAAATGCCCCTCGCCCGCATGGACGATCCCAAAGTCGCCGCAGGCAAAAGCGGCCACTCAGCGATCAACTTGGCGGTCGGTTCGGTTTTTTGGCGCCCGGGCATATCGGATAAATAGGCCGGGTTGGGCCCAGCACAACGCCGGTTCGAGAGGCAATCCGGTGTGGCGCGGCGCCTGTGATCGCAAGCAAGAGCATTCTCGCCACATTCGGCCATCTGAGAAGGCTCCGTGGAGCGAATTGTCAATCGGCGAGTTAGGCTGGCTAGACCGAAGAGACTGGATTGGACGGATGGCCGCGTCGAAAAGGAACAGATATTTCACGCCAACCAAGCCGGCGCCAGAAGGCCTCGCCCCTGCCCTGGCGCGAAACATTGAGGCGCTGATCGAGAGGCGAAAACGCGAAGCCAAAGCCGCAACGCTGGAGGAGCGCGCAGCCGCAGCGATCAGCGGCTTCGCCGGAAGCATGGTCTTCGTCTACTTACACGTCGCCTTCTTCGGCGGTTGGATCGCCCTCAATGTGGGCATCCTGAGCTCCGTAAGACCTTGGGACCCATCACTGGTCATCCTGGCCATGTTCGCCTCGGTCGAGGCCATCTTCCTCTCGACCTTCGTGCTCATCAATCAGAACCGAATGGCCGCGGAGGATAATTCCAGGGCAGACCTCGATCTGCAGGTCAGCCTGCTTAACGAGCACGAAACCACCAAGCTCATCAAGCTGGTGGAGGAGATTGCCAAGCGTCTCAACATAGATACCGACGCGGATCACGAGATCAAGGAACTCAAGCGCGATGTGGCGCCGGAGGCAGTCTTGGACAAGATCGAAGAGGTGTCCGACCGTCAGCCGCCCGAGTGACAGATCACCAAAAGCTAAACGTTACTGAGTTGGGCTAATCAGAGGATAGGCGCATGTTCGACCACATCGGCTTCAACGTCGGGAATTTAGAGAAATCGCTCGCCTTTTACAAAGCAGTGCTGGCACCTCTCGGTCTTGGCGTGCTGGAATCTGGCGAGGGCTGGGCCATGTTGGGCGGCTACTCCGGTCGTCTCTGGATCGGGGCATTCGGTCCTCCTCCTGGACCCATCCACATGGCGTTCCGCGCCGGCTCTCGGGGAATGGTACACGCGTTCTACGAGGCAGGCCTTGCCTCCGGAGGTCGCGATAACGGCGCGCCTGGCATTCGCACCCAATACGCGCCGGATTACTTTGCAGCTTTCTTGCTCGACCCGGATGGGCACAATGTCGAGGCCGTAACCTTCGTCGCGGAAAATTGAGCTGCGCGTTCTGCGCCCGTGAGCGCAGGAGTCCGTCGGTACCGAAATCTTCCCAGCCCCTTAGGCGCGACGTAGATGCGAAGCTCAGCGGCTTAGCACCAAATCGAATTGGCGTTGGAACAAACGCTTCGCCCCTCTGTTTGCCTCCAGGCACAATTCAGTGCGTTGGAGGACATCATCTATGAAACTTCGTTTGCTATCGGCCGGGCTCTGCACGGCCGTCGCGCTGGGTTTTGCCCAGCCGGCGCTCAGCGCCGAGAAGGCACAGGATTTCGTTAACAAGGCAGCCGAAGGCGGGATCTTCGAAGTCGAGTCAAGCAAGATCGTCCAGGGCAAGGCGAAAGACCAGGCCGTCAACGACTTCGCCCAGAAAATGATAACCGATCATGGCGCGGCTAACGCCAAGCTGCAGTCGATCGCCGGCGAGCAGAAACTACAGGTTCCCGCGGACACCGATGCGAAGCACAAGAGCGACCTCGAGGCGCTGAAGTCCGCGAACGGATCGGTCGACCAGTCCTACGTGAAGATGCAGCAAGACGCGCATGCCGACGCGGTCAAACTGTTCCAGGACTATGCGGCCGACGGCGACAACGCCGATCTCAAGGCATTCGCGCAGCAGACGCTGCCGACGCTCAAAATGCATCAGGAGATGGTCGAAAAGATCGCCTCCGGCAAAACCGACGATACCACAACCACCAGCACCGCCCCCGCGGCCACAGGCACCGATCAGAACGCATCCGCCCCGGTGCCCGGAGCCAATAGCTTCACTGAAACGCAGGCGAAATCGCGCATTCAGGATGCCGGCTTCTCGAATGTCAGCGCGCTGACGAAGGACGACCAGGGTATCTGGCGCGGCACCGCCGAGAAAGACGGAAAGCAGGTAGCCGTCGCGCTTGATTTCAAAGGCAACGTTGTTGCCGGGGCTCAATAACCAAGATTACGAATGGAGTGAAAAATGACGACTGTCACCGGACTTTTCGATGACTATCAGGACGCTGCCAACGCCGTAAGCGAGTTGGAAGCGATCGGCGTGCCGCGAGACGACATCAGCATCGTGGCGAACAATGCCGACAATCGGTATCGACAGGATGAGACTTCAGACGCCGGTGAAGATGCCGCCGCCGGCGCTGGCCTGGGAGCGCTCGTCGGCGGCGCCGGCGGGCTCCTTACCGGGCTTGGGATCATGGCCATCCCGGGTGTCGGGCCCGTCGTGGCGGCAGGTTGGCTCGCTGCGACGGCTGCCGGCGCGGTCGGCGGCGCTCTGGTCGGCGGAGCCGCTGGCGGCATCGTCGGTGCGCTGACCGAATCCGGCGTCTCGGAACGCGATGCGCATGTCTATGCTGAGGGCGTGCGCCGTGGCGGCAGTCTCGTGACTGCCAGAGTGGATGATCGGCTTGCCGGCGAGGCTGAACGGATCCTGCGTGGAGAGCGTGCCGTCAATCTTGACGAGCGGCGTAGCGCTTACGAGGCCGGGGGATGGACAGGATTTGACGCTGCCGCGGAGCCCTATGATGACATTGAGGCTGAACGAGATCGTGTTCGGCGAACCACACCGCTCTAAGAAATGCGGCCCCGTCGAACTCTCGGCGGGGTCTTTTTTTGCCGGGCGAGCGAGGCGCCGGCAATTGGATTGCCCACGTCGGAGCTGAGGAGATGACCCGGATCGCGACCTTCAACGTCAATGGTGTGAACGGCCGACTCCCCGTGCTCCTGAAGTGGCTTCGCGAAACCGATTATGACGTTGTCTGCCTCCAGGAGCTGAAAACGTCCGACGAGAATTTTCCCATCGAGGCAATACGGGACGCCGGCTTCGGCGCTATCTGGCACGGCCAGAAATCCTACAACGGGGTGGCGATATTGGTGCGCGGAAAGGATCCGGTCGGACGCCGCCGTGGCTTGCCTGGCGATCCCGATGACACGCACAGCCGCTATCTGGAGGCAGAGATCGACGGTCTCATCGTCGGCTGCATCTATCTGCCCAATGGCAATCCCGCGCCAGGGCCCAAGTTCGATTACAAGCTCCGCTGGTTCGAGCGTCTCATCACCTACAGCCGATCGCTGTTGGGCGAGCGCACGGTGCTTTGTGGTGACTACAACGTCGTGCCCACTGAGATAGATGCTGCAGTACCCAGGCGTTGGCTGGGCGATGCTGTCTTCTTCCCCGAAAGCAGGAAAGCTTATGCGCACATGCTGAGCTTGGGCTGGGTGGATGCGATGCGCCGTATCCATCCGGACAAGGGCATATACACCTACTGGAACTTTTCCTATCGCGGCGGCTACGACCGAAGCTCCGGCCTGCGGATGGACCATCTGCTCGTAAGCCCGTCTCTTGCGAAGGGCATTCTGGCCGCAGGTGTCGATGTCGAGACTCGTGGGTGGGAAAAGCCAAGCGATCACGCCCCCGCCTGGGTCGAGATCGGCTGAACCTTTTGCGCTGTCGCAGTTGCAGATAGCCTGCTTGGCAGCGGTCGCCCAAGCCTTATGTCAAACCCTGAAAGGAGTCCTCACGATGCCAAAGTTCGTTACGATCGAATATGGCGATCGGGCCGGATATCGTCGCACGACCCAACCGGCCAGGATGCCGCTCATGAACAGGACGCGAAATTGCGCTCCGAAGGCGCCCTGATAGGGCGGGCGGGGACGCAGGCATAGGTGCGCAACCCGGATGCGTCGGGATTGCAAACACGCGATGCCCGCCCCGGGAATGGCCCGGTCCTCCTTGCCCGTCGATTTGGGCGGCGCTGAACTCGGCGCCGCCCGTTTATCTGCCTACGGTTGTCCCTGACCTCCGCCCGACCCGTAGATGTTTCCGGTTGCGAAGCTTGCGTCATCGGCGGCCAACTGCACGTAGATCGAGGCCAGTTCCACCGGCTGGCCCGGTCGCTCCAGCGCGGTGGTGCTGCCAAATTTCTTGTACTTCTCCTCGGACGCTCCGCCGCTGATCTGCAACGGCGTCCAGACCGGGCCAGGCGCCACACCGTTGACGCGGATGCCCTTGGAGCCGAGCTGCTTCGCCAGCGACTTGACGTAGTTCATTGTCGCGGCCTTGGTCTGGGCATAGTCGTAAAGCTCGGGCGAAGGATCGTAGGCCTGTTCCGACGTCGTGCCGATTATACAGGAACCAGGCTTCAGATGCGGCAGCGCCGCCTTGATGATCCAGAACGGCGCGTAGATGTTGGTCTTCATCGTGGCATCGAAATCCTCGCTCGTGACGTCGAGGATGGATGGCTTCGCCTGCTGTCTTCCAGCATTGCAGACGACGATATCGAGGCCACCGAGCTGCTGCACGGCGTCAGCGACGAGCCTCTGGCAAAAGCCCTCGTCACGGAGATCGCCTGGAAGCGCCACGCCGGTTCTGCCAGCATCGCGGATAAGCTGAATCACCTCGCTCGCGTCAGGCTCTTCGGAAGGATCGTAATTGATAGCGACATCCGCTCCCTCGCGTGCATAGGCGATGGCAGCAGCGCGGCCCATTCCGGAATCGCCGCCTGTGATCAGGGCCTTTCTTCCGGCAAGCCGACCCGATCCCTTGTAGCTGGTTTCCCCATGGTCGGGTTTGGGTTTCATATCTCGTGCCAAACCGGGCCAAGGCTGGGTTTGCGCTTCGAAGGGCGGCTTCGGATACTTGGTGCGAGGATCTTGCATGGCGGGTCCATTCTCTAGAGGTTTGGTGCTTGCTTGCTGGGCATTGGCCGGACCTGCGACGCCGGCCGCTATTCCGACTCCTGCTGCAGCCATGACTTCGCGTCGTGACAATGAATGCGGATGGTCTTTGGTCATTCGGCTTCTCCGGGGTGCGTGAAGCGCCCGAACAGAGCCCAGTCGATTAAGTTCCTTGCTTTCGATCTCGATGAGGAAAAAAGACCGCCGCCATGTCATCTTTTCTGCAGACTTGGGTTAGCGGGCGCATAGGCGGACGGGAGGCATAGCGGTCATCCGCGGCTGTGTAACAAACTGGTAACAAGGGATAAGAAATCAGAATAGATTCAATGCTTTAGCGCTAATTCGAAAGACGCTCTCTCGGCCAGTTCCGAAATGATCAGGGTTTCAATCTCCGATGCGCTGCCTCGAAGGATCGAGGAGGTAGCAGACCTCTGGCTCGATCCACACGTCCTACCTAAGATGCAGTTGTTTGATCTCGACAGTCCCTGCTCGGAAACCGAACCTATCCACTGAAATAGTTTGCTGGTATTTCTGTTGGTAGCAGCTGCGGTTGGCCTACCCCCTAAGCATCTGAAAGCAAAATAGGATTTTCTTTACTTGGATGCCGCCTGTGACACCTCAGCATTTTGGTTTTCATTAGTATCTTCAATAGCTTAACCTGCAACTAAACTCGACTCCACCAACCGGAACCGAACCGACGCCCGAGGCGCATGAGGTCGCAACGGCATTCTGGCCACGCCCCACCTTGCCAATGAAAACACCTGACTCTTTCCGGCTGGCTGTTGCGCAGAAAGAGGCAACCAGTGTCTGCCCTCCGCGTTGGTCATCATGTTCAGCCGGGAAGGTCCGATGCCGCTAACCGCTTTTGCCTTGAATTGCACACTCAAGATGCCTCAGGACGATGACGAGTCCTCGACCGATCGGATGCTCGCTGAGTTGACCAAGGCCTTGGCGGCACATGACGTCGAATGCCAAACGACACGTGCGCTCGCCCACAACATCAAGCCTGGCGTGCTCTCCGATATGGGGGAAGGCGACGACTGGCCGAAGCTGCGGCAAAAGATCCTGGCCGCCGACATCTTTGTCCTTGGCTTGCCAATCTGGATGGGACAGCCGTCTAGCGTTGCCAAGCGCGTGATGGAGCGGATGGACGCTTTCCTGTCCGAGACCGACGACAGCGGACGCATGCCGGCCGCCGGCAAGGTCGCGCTGGTCGCGATCGTCGGCAATGAGGATGGCGCACATCACTGCCACGCCGAATGCTATCAGGCGCTCAACGATGTCGGGTTCACCGTTCCCGCCAATGGCGGCGTGTACTGGGTCGGAGAAGCGATGGGTGACGTCAACTTCGTCGACCTTCCCGGGACACCGGAGAAAGTCGTCAGCATGATCAAGATGGCGGCCTCCAACGCTGCCCATCTGGCCGGGCTCTTCAAGACGCAGAACTATGTCGGTGTCCCTGCCGGCGATTGATATCGCTCGCTTATCGCCCGATGGATGGCGTGCGCGGCTATGGCGCTACCACCGGCAACCTCGCCTGGGGATGGGCCCACGCTCAAACGAGCAACTGCTCGATCCTGATCGGCAGATCGCGGATACGCTTGCCGGTGGCGTGGTACACCGCGCTGGCGACGGCGGCGGCGGTGCCGACATTGCCGAGTTCACCAAGCCCTTTCACGCCGGCCGGGTTGACCGCAGGGTCCACTTCCGGAACCAGGATCACCTGCAGGTCCTTGATGTCGGCATTGACCGGCACAAGGTAGTCCTGCAGGTCACGATTTACATAGCGCGCATAGCGCCTGTCGATCTCGGTCGCCTCTTGCAGCGCCTGACCGATGCCCCAGATCATGCCGCCCATCAGCTGGCTGCGCGCGGTGCGCGTGTTCATGATGCGGCCGGCCGCGAACGCCCCGACAATGCGCGGCACGCGGATTTCCCTGGTGTGGCGGTTGATGCGCACTTCCACGAACTCGGCGCCGAAGGCGTATTTCACCGAATCCTCGTCCTGGTCGCCGCCGTGGAATTCGGGCGTGCCGGCATAGAGTTTCTTCAGCGCATCCGGCGTCGCGCCCTTGGGAGCGAACTCGGCATATTCCTCGATCGCGCCGACCTGCATTGCTTTCAGAACGTCCTCCACCTTTGCCGATGCGCCGCTCTTCGCGACGATCTTTCCGCCGGCAAGCTCGAGTTCTTCATTATGGGAGCCGGCCAGCGGACCGCCTTCCGCGGTCGCCGCGGCGTAAAGCTTGGTACGGATGGCGTCGCAGGCCATGAGCACCGCAGAACAAACGCTTGCCGTGGAGATCGACCCGCCCGAGACCGGAGCCGGAGGCAGGCTGCTGTCGCCCATTTCGACGCTGATCCTGTCGATGCTGACGCCGAGACGCTCCGACGCCATCTGGCCGGCCACCGTGCGAACGCCTGTGCCGATCTCGTGCGAACCGCATTGCAGCCGCACGTCGCCGTCGACCGTCAGGCGCACGCGCGCCGCGCATGGCGCGACGGCAGTGGGGTAAATCGCCGTCGCGCAGCCCATGCCGACCAGCCACTCGCCGTCGCGCATCGCGCCGATTTTCGGATCGCGCTTGGCCCATCCGAAGGCCTCCGCCGCCTCGTCGTAGCACCGGATCAGCGAACGACTGGAGAACGGCTTCTTGCCGATCGGCTCCGTCTTAGGTTCATTGATGCGGCGGAACTCGACCGGGTCCATGCCGAGCGCCACCGCCATCTCGTCCATTGCGTTTTCAAGCGCATAGACATAAGGCGTCTCGGGCGGCGAACGCATGTAACCCGGCGTGTTGCGGTCCGCCTGCACCAGCGAGACATGGGTCAGAACCGAGCCATAATCATACATGCGGCCGGTGGCCGAAGTGCCGCCGACGACATAGGGGTCCGGACGCGACGTCACTTCCCAGCCTTCATGCGCGAAGGCGGTGATGTGGCCGTCTCTGCCGGCGCCGATGCGGATGCGGTGCCGGGTTTCGGCCCGGTAGGTCTGCGTGCCGAATGCCTGCATGCGACTGGTCACGCAGCGCACCGGACGTCCGAGGCGCTTGGCGGCCACCGCGACGATTGCCGTGCGTGGTGTCATCGGCCCTTTCGAGCCGAAGGCTCCGCCGATGAACGGGCTGACGATGCGTACCTTCGCAGGATCGATCTTCAACTGCCTGGCCAGTTCGACCTTCCAGCCGGTCACGTTCTGCGACGGCTCGTGTACGGTCAGCTGGTCGCCTTCCCAGAAGGCCGTCGTTGAAAACAGCTCGATCGGGTTGTGATGCTGCGTGGGTGTCGAATAGCGCTGGTCGATCTTGACCGCGGCATCGGCATAGGCCGCATCGAAGTCGCCCGCCTTCACATCTTCCTTGAACAGAGGGCTCTTTCCGGCGGCAGGGATGGTCGCCGTCCCCGGGCTGTCGAAAGTCGCAGTCGGCTTCTCTTCCTCGTACTCGGCGCGGATCAGCCGCGCCGCTTCTTCGGCCGCCTCGAATGTCTCGGCAACCGCGAGCGCGACGATCTGACCGTCATGGAAGATCGTCCTGTCGTGCAGCGGTCCGATAGAAGTCGCGCCGGAATTGCCGAATTTCGGTTTGTCGACCTTGTCCATGTCGCCATAGGTGACGATGTCGAGCAGGCCGGGCACCGCGCGGGCGTCGTCGAGACGAAGCTTCGTCACTTTGCCCTTGGCAATGCTGCTGGTGGCCAGCGCGCCATAAGCAATGTTGGCGATGGGCAGATCGGCGGGGTAGTGGGCTTGTCCGGTGACTTTCAACCGTGCATCGACGCGCGGCAGCGGTTCGCCCATGTTCTCCTTGGGTCTGGGAGCGGCAGCGTCCATGGTCACGCCTTCATGTCTCGGGTTTCAAGCAGTGCCCGCACCAGCGTTCGTTTTCCAAGCTCGATCTTGAATGCGTTGTGCTGGCGCGGTTGGGCTTGGGCGAAGGCGGCGTCGGCCGCTGCTTCTGCCGATGTCTCGTCGAGCTTCTTGCCTTGCAGGCTTTGTTCGGCCGCGCCGGCACGCCAGGGCACGGTCGCCACACCGCCGAGCGCAATGCGTGCTTCGCGCACAGTCTCGCCGTCCAGGTCGAGCGCGACGGCCGCCGAAGCCAGCGCGAAGGCATAGGATTCACGGTCACGGATTTTCAGGTAAAGCGAGCGCCGGGCCCACGGAACGGCGGGCACTGCGATAGCAGTGATGATCTCGTCGGCGGCGAGATCAGTCTCGATATGTGGCGTGTCGCCGGGCTGCCGATGCAGTTTGGCGAACGGTATGCTGCGCGCCCCGCGCGATCCCTCGGCATGGACCACGGCATCGAGTGCGATCAACGCCTGGGCAAAGTCGCCATGGTAGGTGGCGATGCACGCATCGCTGCCCCCCAGAACCGCATGCTGCCGGTTGAAGCCTTCCATCGCCGCGCAGCCGGACCCAGGCACACGCTTGTTGCATTGCCAGGACGTCTCGCGAAAATATTCGCAGCGCGTGCGTTGCAGGATGTTTCCGGCAAGGCTTGCCATGTTGCGGATCTGGCCGCTCGCGGCCAGCCGCAAGCTGTCGGCAATGACCGGGTAGCGGCGCTTCACTTCGGCGTGGTCGGCAGCCTCGCCCATACGCACCAGGGCGCCGAAGCGGATGCCGTCATCGGTTACCCGGATTTGCCTCAGTCCAGACTCCTTGAGCCGGTTGAGATCAAGCAGGCGGTTGGGTTCCGCCACGCCGAGTTTCATGTAGTCGGCAAGGTTGGTACCCCCCGCGATGAACTGCGCATTCGCTCGCGTGGGTTGATCGTCGTTGGTCGTGAACCGGGACGCGATCGCGACCGCCGCGGAGATGTCGGCAGGCTGTTCATAGACGAACGGACGCATGTCAGGCTCCCTTCGTCTCGTCGCGCGCCTGCAGGATGGCGGCGACGATGTTGGGATAGGCGGCGCAGCGGCAGATATTGCCGCTCATATATTCGCGGATGTCATTCTCGGATTCGGCGTGACCTTCATTGACGCAACCTATCGCCGACAGGATCTGGCCCGGCGTGCAATAGCCGCACTGGAAGGCATCGTGGTCGATGAAGGCCTGCTGCATCGGATGCAGCTTGCCGTCGCTGGAGGCGAGCCCTTCGACCGTCGTGATGTCCTTGCCTTCGTTCATCACGGCGAAGCTCAGGCAAGACAGCACCCGCTTGCCGTCGACCAGCACCGTGCAGGCGCCGCACTGGCCGTGGTCGCAGCCCTTTTTGGTGCCGGTAAGGCCGGCGTGGTCGCGGAGGGCGTCGAGCAGGCTGGTTCGGGTGTCGAGCGAAAGTTCATACGGCTGCTCGTTGATCCTGAGCGACGTTACGACCGGCTGCCTCAGTTTCGGCTCAGCTGCGACCGGCGTCGCGGCCTCGGCCCGTGAAGCCAGCAATGGCGCAGCCGCGGCCGCCGAGACCGTGCCTGCCATGAACTTTCTTCGGCTGAGACCATTGGTGGACAGGGCTGAGGGCTGTGACATGGCTCTCTCCTGGCTGGCTGGTTTCGTGCGCTAACCTCTCAACAGAGCCAATGTTCCAAATTGCCAGCCAAAGACTTCGCCATTTCACCGAAGCGTGACTTCGCTATCCTGAAACGGATCGATCTCCCGGTTCCGCCGCAGGTTGGAACATGCGTCCCGCCCGTGAGTTTTGCGCAGGAACCGCTGCTGCATGCGAAGGGCATCATGAAATCGAAGCTGGTCACTGAAACCCCGGGACAAAGAATATTCGTGGTCGTGCTCGATCCGGGCGAGGAAGCCTTCACGTCCCTCACCGCTTTCGCGGGGCAGAAGGGGATTACCGGCGCCTCACTGACGGCAATCGGCGCTTTCGAAAGAGCAACGGTCGGCTGGTTCGATTTCGGCTCGAAATCCTACCGCAAGCTACCGGTCGACGAGCAGTGTGAGGTGCTGAGCGCCATCGGCGACATCGCCGTCGACGACAGCGGCAAGCCAAGTCTGCATCTGCATGCGGTGCTGGGCCTGAGCGACGGATCCACCCGCGGCGGGCACCTGCTGGAAGGCGTGGTGAAGCCGACACTCGAGGTCACCGTGACAGAATCGCCCGTTCATCTGCGGCGCACGAAACGACCGGGCCTCGGCATCGCCCTGATCGATCTCGACGCGTGAAATCTGCGCTGCTGAAACCGCATCTTCGATCAAGCGTTCAAGCTTGATGGACGAACCGGACGTCGATACGCGAAACGAAGCTGTCGAGCGATATGGCGGATGCCTGTGCGGCAATATCCGTTATCGCCTGACGAGCGAGCCGCGCGTGCATTACTGCCATTGCGATATGTGCCGGCGCGCAACGGGGAGCGCCTTCGCCGTGCTTGGCTGGGCGCCTGTCGCCAGCCTCTCATGGCTGACGATGGAACCAGCCTGTCGCCGCTCCTCGCCGATTGCGCGGAGAAGCTTCTGCCAGTCTTGCGGCACGCCGCTTACCCTTGCCTATGACGCCAACCCATACGAGGTCGCGATGCATATCGGGACCTTTGACGATCCGTCCGGGCTTGAGCCGCGACACAATTACGGTTCCTCGCAGCGGCTCGGGTGGGTTTGCTGCGGCATTGACCTGCCGCACCATGACACGGAAGAACGATGGTAGCGGCTCACCGGAGCGACTTCCCGTTGCCGTTGGAAACGCCGCCGATGGAAGCGCGAACGGCGGAAGCGTTACCGGAGGGAAATGGTTCCTGGCAATACGAGCCGAAATGGGATGGCTTCCGCTGCCTTGCCTTCAAGAACGGCAAGGCTGTCGATCTCAGGGCGAAATCCGGAAAGCCGCTTGGCCGCTACTTTCCCGAACTGATAACAACGATGCAAAGCCTCGACGCCAAGAACTTCGTCGTTGACGGCGAGATCGTCATCGAGGTCGACGGCCGCGCTTCCTTCGACGCGCTGCAGATGCGGCTGCACCCCGCGGAAAGCCGTATCCGCAAGCTGAGCATCGAGACGCCGGCGCGGCTGACACTGTTCGACATGCTGGTCGCCCCGGAAGGCAAGATCATACTCGAACGACCCCTGCGGGCCCGGCGCGAGGCTTTGGAGGCCTTTCTGTCCAAGGCGGCCAATCCCGACCTCCAGCTGTCGCCATCGACCACCAATGTCGCCACCGCCAGGCAATGGCTGCAAGGCGCCGGCGGTTCGACCGATGGTGTCGTCGCCAAGATGCTCGACGAGCCATATCGGCCGGGCGAGCGCGCGATGGTCAAGGTCAAGCGGCTGCGCACCGCCGACTGCGTGGTCGGTGGCTTCCGCTATCTGAACGGCAAACGGCAGGTCGGATCGCTTCTGCTCGGCCTTTACAACGACAATGGGCAGCTCGATCATGTCGGCTTCACATCGACCATCGCCAATGAAGACCGCGCGGCGCTCACGGTGAAGCTCGAGGCCTTGCGCGGAGGGCCGGGCTTCACCGGCAAGGCGCCGGGCGGTCCGAGCCGCTGGAGCACAGAGCGCAGCGGTGAATGGGAGCCGGTGAAGCCGGACCTGGTCGTCGAGGTTCGTTTCGACCATGTCACCGGTGAGCGCTTCCGGCATGGCACAAGGTTGCTGCGCTGGCGGCCGGACAAGGCGCCGCGGCAGTGCACGTTCGAGCAGATCGCGTAGCCTAATCTATCGAAGATAGCATGGATGATCATCTCTTGAACGCGAAGAGGCTTGCATCCGCATCCTCCTTGCCGGCGATGGAGGCCGAGATGATCTCGGACGCGATCTGTGAAAACGTGATTCCGTTTCCGCCGTAGCCCATCACCGCCTGAACGCGCGGGTGGCCGGGCACGCTGCCGATGATCGGGAGTCCGGTGTCGGTGGCTCCGAACGAGCCGGTCCAGGCGAATTCCGCAGCCGTGTCGAGTCGCGGGAAGATCTTTCCGAGTTTCGCCTCAAGGCGGTCCGTCTTTTGCGCGATCAGAGCGTCGCGCCGTTTCTCGTCGGTGAACTCCTCGTCTTCGCCGCCGCAGATCACGCGACCATCGGATGTCGCCCTGAGATAGAGATAAGGGTCCGAAGCTTCCCAGATCAGGGCGGCGAGCGGCCAGATCTTCTCCGGCTGCGGCCGGGTGGCAATCGCCCATGTCGAGATGATGCGATGGCGTATCTTCGGCACGATATCGAGCAGCTCGTAGCCGGTCGCAAGGACAAGATGGCGAGCATGGATCCTCGGACCCTGGCGCGTCGCCACCGTCACGCCGAGGCGGGTATCTTCGATCGCCGTCGCTTCCGCCGGCGCATAGAACCGCGCTTTGCCTAGCAGCGCCCTCATCAGCAGTCCGGACGTCAATTTGCGTGGATCGAGCGCCAGATTGCCATGGCTCAGAATCGCTGCGGCGCGCTCTATCCCGAAATCTTCTCTCAGCTTCTTGCGTGGCAGGAAGGACGCTCCGATGCCCGCCTCACGACGCGCTTCAGCCTCGCGGCGCAGCTCCGATGCGTGGAGCCGATCGCCGGCCAGATAAAGCGACGGCGTCTCCGCCGATCGGCAGCGGATATCGAGTTCCGCGATGCGCCCGCGCAGGTTGAGCAGCGACAGCCGCGAGCGCCGCCAGGCCTGTCGGGAGGCATCGCCCCCGATCATCCTGGACAGCCTAATGAGCGGCTGATCGATCTCGAACTGGACGAGCGCCGTCGTCGCGGCCGTCGACCCTTTCAGCGGCGCGCGCCTGTCGATGCAAATCACGCAATGGCCGTCGCGTGTCAAAGCTTCGGCCATCATCGCGCCGCTGATGCCCATGCCGACGATCAGGACATCGGTCTTTGCATCCCGGGTCAGGCGTTCCACCGGCACCGCGGGCGAGCGATAGGCAGACCAGACAGGTTTGCCGCTTCTGAGATCGAGCTGGCGAGGCATGAAAGTTCCCGGTTCGGCACGATAAGTCACAAGGCGCAGTGCTGTTCCCGGGCCGACCATCCGTGATTGGATATGAAGCGGAACAACTGTTTCGGCGAGAGGTTCTTCACTTGAAGCTCAGAAATGGAGAACGTCATGGACCCGCGCGACAAACAGCGGCCTGCAAAGACCGACGAAACCGAAGCGCCGACCATCGAGCAGCAGGACTGGGACGCTCTGGAGGGAGGCAGAATCCTGCCTGACAGCGTCGCGGTGAACGGTGATCCGCAGGACGATGCCGAAGCGGAAGGCGACCTTCCGGAAGAGGATGACGACAACCCCTTCCAGGACAGCGATGAAGCCTTGCCCGATGACGAAGAAGAACGCGTCCTGTCGAAGGACCCTTCCAAGGAAGGCAGCCGGTTCGACGAGGTCTAACGTTCAGATTTCGAGCAGCGCGTAGGGCCGGCCCGTCGGCTTCGTGATGTGCATGGCGACGTTGTAGACTTTGGCGCCGCCGGGGGTCAGGCCTTCGAAAGTGCCGCGATGGGCATGGCCGTGCACGACCGCGCTCACCTTGAACCGGTCGATCGTTTCGGCAAGCCGCGACGATCCGAGGAACGGAAAGATTTCCGGCGGCTCGCCGGCGACCGTCTCCGCGATCGGCGCATAGTGAAGCACCACCAGCGTGCGCTTGGCGCGGACCTGCCGCATGGCATTCTCGAGCCGCATCGCCTCGTTGACGCTCTCGGCCACCATGGCCTTGATCGCCGGCTCGCCGAAAGAGCCAAGCATCCTCGAGCCGAAGCCGCCGACAAAACCCTTGACGCCGACAAAGCCGACTTCCATCAGCTCCGTCGCTTGCCCATCGAGGAGATAGACGCCTGCCTGACGGAGCGTCGCCGCGACCTGGTCGACGCACCCGGATTCGTAATCGTGATTGCCGAGCACCGCTACCACGGGAATGGAGCAGGCGCGCAAATCCTCCGCGAGGAGTTCGGCCTCCTTCGGCCTGCCGAGATTGGTGAGATCGCCGGTGAGCACCAGGACGTCTGCTTCTCGGGAAACCTCGCCGAACAGGTCACGGTAGGACGTCTGCGCATCTTCCTGAACATGCAGATCGCCCATCGCGGCGATCTTGACCTTGCCGTTGCCGCTCGCGCGGCCTGTTCTGCTTTGTTCAGCCATCGCGGAATTCTCCAACGCCGCCGACGCCGGCGAAGCCCCATTCCTTGACGTCGATCTCGTAGTCGACCTGCGACAAAAGCCGGCCGCGGCAGATCTTCATCCGCGGCGAAGGCAATCGCCGCTGCCTGGCGAGGCGGTCGAGCAGATCGTCAAGCAACCAGTCGGGGATGTGGTCGCGTTCGCTGGGATAGATCCATCTGAAATTCAGCAACTGCATCAAGAGCACCTCCCAGTGGGTGTCGAGATAGGACAGCAATCTTTGCCAGTCGATCTGCTCATGCGCCTTGAGGATGGTATGGGCGATGTCGGCGCCGTCATGCCGGCCCCTGTCCTGGATGAAGCATTTCGACCAGATAAGCTCGGTCGGACCGATGATCCTGACCCGGCTGCCCAGCAGCTCGATCTGGCGGGCATGCTCCAGCCATCGGTCGTCGACCTGCATGGTCCCATTGGCGGAAGCAAAGATCACGTCGAAGAAATGCGGGCCCTCGAAGACCTTGCCCAGCCAGCGGTCGTCCTCGATCTCGACGGCGTAGCCGATATCCTTGAAATGGGCGAGGATGCGTGGGCAATCGCCGGGCTTGCAGAAGATGTCGAGGTCCTTGGTCTGGCGCACGACGCCCGTATAGGCACTTACCGCATAGGTGCCGGCAACCAGAAAAGGAATGTCGGTGGCGGCGAGCTCGCGGATCGCATGCGTGTAGAATGCCTCCGCCTCCGCACTCTTCAGCGTCGGCTCCGCCTTTGCATCGATCACCGGCAGCGTCGCCAGCACTCCCGGCAACTCGTCGTTGGCCATCAACCGTTTGCTCCGGCTTTTGATCCTCATTCACATGTTTCGATAAACAGCGGTAATCCGGCGTTGTTCCGCGCTCTACGTCACGCTTTTTGTGACGAGCTTCGCCAGGACAGAGGCGCTAGTCGCCTTCCTCCCGGTACAGGCGTTCGACCGCCCGGTCGCTCTCGCGCCGTTCCGCCGGTCCGCGGCGACGGCGGGTGAGAAGAACGTAGACAATCACGAGCAAGAGAATGAGCGGACCGCCCGCGACGACGATGAACCACAAGACGGTGCCTGACATTGATCTTCCTTCCCGGATCGAAGGCTGTGCTTCCGCAAGCAGTGTCGCCGGTGGTGCTCTAACCGGTGAAAGGGTCAAATGTTCCGCTGTCGGAACGGCGTTACCTCGGGGGGTGTCGGCGGCTAGGGCCGGATCGGCAGGCCATATCGACCAAGCTCGGAACCCTGACGCCATGTTCTGCGGCGCTGGAACATAGTGGTGGCGCAAGGGTTGGAGATCAAAGCAAGATCAAGGCCGAGTCCACCGTCAAAACCCGTCCGTTGAGAACGTCGAGTCGATCATTGGCTGAGAACGTGTTCGTGTTCGGCACTTTGAAAAGAGGCTTTCCGCTCCACGATGAAGGCTTATCGAGCGCGCAATTCATCGGCCCGCGCCGGACCAAACAGCGATATCCGATGCTGATTGCAGGGCCGCGCTTCGCTCCAATGATGTTCAATGAGCCCGGAAGCGGCCTTCATGTCAGCGGCGAGCTTTATGCCCTGGATGAACGCGCTCTGGCGAAGCTCGATAGCATTGAGTCCGTTGGCAAGCCGGGGAACTTTCGCATTCTGGTCGAGGTCGAACCTCTCGCGGGCGGGCCAGGCACGCTGGCATTTGCCTACATGAAATCTCGCAGCCTTGCTGATCCGATCCACTCCGGATTGCTCGATCGCTATGAGGATCGGCGTTTCACTCTGTAGGATCCTGCCGGCCGCATAGCAAAGCCCGGCCTGCGATTTCGTCCGAGACACAGGAGTGCAGGCCGGGCCTAGCCTAAGTGAGGGGACAAAGGCCAACCTATGTTGCACAAGGATGGCGCCGCTACCTTAACATGGGTTGCTGATGGCAGCGGCAATTGCGCGCTCCTGTTTTGGGCGAAATGGTCAGCGGAGCGATCGTGTGCTCAGAACGCAGCAAGACAGCTATCACGGCTAATGGTTTTCTGTTTGCCCGCTGGCCGGGTGCTGCAACGCTTGCTTGACGGCTTCAATCAACGCCGGTGGGCAGGGTTCGCCTTCGTACAGATCTTCGTAAAGCGACCGGACTATGTCCTCTATCGGCACGGACGGATCGGACTGCAAGAGCTCGCGCGCAACAGCCTTGATGTCGGAAAAGTCATAGCCATTGGGAGCGGTTACCATTTCGGCTCTTCTTATCGCTTGGCTGAGCGCCTCGCGGGCGACCCAGGCGCCATTCAAGCGGGTCCGCCGGGCGACGCTCAAGATATCTGCGCCCGGCGCAGGTCCCCGACAATAACGCAGGTTAAAGCGACTCTTTCCAGGCTCGGATAAATTTCGGCCCTGGCTTACAAGGTGGTAGCAACCAAAGAGAGCCGGAGGGCCCGCCTAACTCTACCCCCAGGCGAGGCGGGCCCTTTCTTGCGATCGGGTCCTGACCGCTCCGAAGCTCAAAAAAATTTCCACCTGTTTTCATGGGTTAATGCGTGGCCGCGAGGCGGGGCGCAATTGTCGGCTGCGAAGCCAACAAAAGCGCGGCTAAGGGAGGTTGCGGCGTGATCAAATATCATCCTGTGCGGCTCAACGAACTCATCGACCATTATATGGAAACGCGTTCCCCTCACCGATCGCCGGTGTCTGTGGCCGCGGCGACCAGAGCAATCCTGACAGTGATGCCGGACTGCTTAGTCGAGAGGCCGCAGTTGAGCAACATGATCGCGCGATCGGCCGTCAGGCATGGCCACGCCGTAAGCTTCGATTTGATGGCTTAGTCCGGTACCAAACCCATCATCGACCGCCAAGGATCGGCAGTGACTTGCGCGTCAACTCCAGAAGGTGGCGCGCCAGTTCCGTTGCGTCGCAAGGTTTTTCGAAACTGCGGATCTCGGCAAAGCGTGGCGGAATGGCGGCGGCGTCGTAGCCGGTGGCGAACACAAATGGAAGCCGCCTGGCCAATAGCGCGTCGGCCACGGCAAAGTCGATGGCGCCAGCCAGATCAAGATCAAGTATGGCGGCGTCGACGTGATCCAGGTCTAGGGAATGCAAGGCCTGATCGCTGGTCGCGAAGGGACCGATGACCGTCAGACCAAGCCCCGAGACGGCTTTTGTGATATCCTCAGCCAGAAAATACTCGTCTTCCATGATCAGAACACGAGCGCCGGCGACTTTCTCATCCATGGCAAGCCTCCCGAAGGCAGCCATTTGATACGTCTTACGCAGTCCGACATTAACATAGGTAAGGTCGCTTCCGCATCATTGTGTGTATCACGGGGTCAAGAGGACTGGGATGAGGCGACCTCTGATCCGCAAGCTTGAGAAATTCACGCGGCTTTCGCGGGCCGACAAGGAGATGCTGGTCAGAATTGCGGCGCAACGTGTCCGACGCTTCGCCGCGCGAGAAGACATCATCCACGAAGGCGAAAAGCCTGAATTCATCAATCTGATCAACGAGGGCTGGGCCTGCCGCTACAAGACCCTCGAAGACGGGCGGCGGCAGATCATTGCTTTCTTCCTCCCCGGCGATCTGTGCGATCTCAACGTCTTCATCCTCAAGGAAATGGATCATTCGATCGGTGCGATCACGCCGGTCTCGGTCTCGGAGATTTCGCGCGCTGCCTTCGACGAGATGATGATCGGACATCCGCGCATCACTCAGGCGCTGTGGTGGGAATCGCTGGTCGCGGCGGCGATCCAGCGCGAATGGACGGTCAATCTCGGCCAGCGCGATGCGCTTGAGCGGATGGCGCATCTGCTGTGCGAACTGTTCATCCGGCTGGACGCCGCCGGCTGCACAAGCGACAGCAGTTGCGAATTCCCGTTGACGCAGACGGAACTGGGCGAGACGCTGGGCATGTCGACGGTTCACGTCAATCGCACGCTGCAGGAATTGCGTGCCTCGAACCTGATCGTGCTGAAGGACAGGACGCTGACCATTCCAAATCTTCAGGCCCTGCAGGATGTCGCGCTGTTCAATCCCAACTATCTGCATCTCGATCGCGAAGGCAGGCATCTCGATGCCAACGAGGAGTGATGTCCAAGGGCCCGCCCAACAAGCCGCTTGAACCCGGTCCGGCAGATGTCAAAGCAGCACTGCGCGGGCATCCGCGTGCCGAGGACCGCCGGAGCGAAAGCGGAGAGATCCTGCGCGGTTTCGCGGATGCCACTTCCGACGTGCTCTGGGTCCGCAATGCAGACACGCTGCAGTGGGAATACCTGGCGCCCGCCTTCGACGCCATCTACGGGATGAGCCGCCAAAAGGCCTTGGCCGGCGACAACTTCGCCACCTGGATCGACCTTATCGTGCCCGAGGATCGCGAGCATGTGCTCAGCCAGATCGAGTGCATACGCGACGGCGAACGCGCAACCTTCGAATACCGAATATGCCGGCCGGCCGACAACGAGATACGCTGGCTGCGCGATTCCGGCTTTCCGATCTGCGATGAGGCGGGAAAGCTCGCTCATATCGGTGGCGTCGGCCAGGACATCACGCACCACAAGCAAGCCGAGGAACAGCAGCAGGCTCGCTTCGCCGGATTGCAGCATCATATGCGCAACACGCTGGCCGTGATCCGCTCGATCGTGCGGCGTACGATGGAGAAAAGCGAATCCCTTGACGAAGCCGCGGCTCACCTGGAAGGTCGCATCAACGCTTTCGCCCGCGTGCAGGCGGCGATCACACGCCATCCGTCGATCGAGATCAACCTTGCATCGATAGTCGCCGACGAATTGCGCGCCGCCGGGGGCCGCGAGGGCGACAACCTGACGATCGAGGGCCCGCCGCTGACGCTCGCCCCCAGGGCCGCCGAGACGATGGGCCTAGCCATCCACGAATTGGCAACGAACGCATTGAAATACGGAGCGCTTGCAAGCTCGAGCCGGACTGGCCGCATCGACATCGAATGGCGTTTGGAGGAAGACCTGCTCCGCTTCGTGTGGGCTGAGAGCGGTGTTGACGATCTAAGACAGACCGAACGGCGCGGCTTCGGATTCGAGGTGCTTGAGCGGACCTTACCTTACGAGCTCGGAGCGACGGTGGACTTGCGGTTCGCTCCGAGCGGTCTCAATTTCAAGGCTGCCGTCCCGCTTCGGGCCCTTAGAGCAATTTCAGGAAAAGTGTGAGCGGCTTCCGCTGGAAATTGCGTCAAAAGACAGAGATAGAGTGGGTTCGCCGGTTCCGTGAAGCGGCGGACCACTCTAAAGCGGGTCGCAACCTGTCAGATTCGCCCCATGCGCTTAGGTTTTTTGATTTACGCATGTCTTTATCCCGAAACCGGTTCTCTCTTTCGGGAGACATGCTTTAGCCGACGGCGGTCGTAACCGGCCGGGAGTTGCTCCGCAAATAGCCCGCCTCGTCCTCGTCTCTTTGGCGGCCCCCAAGCACTCCGGCGACTGCAGCAATGAACGCACCGATCACCAGCGACAGCGCGCCAACCAGTGCAGCGGTAGCGCTCGCCTTGCGAGCTTTGTCGGCGGCGGCCTTGGCTTTGTTCTTGGCATCCTCGACCTGCGCCAGAACCTGGTCGACCC
Source organism: Mesorhizobium sp. M2E.F.Ca.ET.219.01.1.1 (assembly GCF_004016445.2). GTDB lineage: Bacteria > Pseudomonadota > Alphaproteobacteria > Rhizobiales > Rhizobiaceae > Mesorhizobium. Next base: position 319,023 of record NZ_SADT02000001.1, on the reverse strand, counting down.
GCTTCTGCGCCTCAGCCTGAGGGAGGCCAGTGCGGGATGCGACGAGTTGGGCTAGATACGCCTTGTCTTCCGGGCTCATTTCGCCGTTCGCAGCGCTGATTGTCAGTATGCGTGCTGCCTGCGCTGCGGGGTCCGCGTTGTTCTGGGGCGTTGCCGCCGCTGTAGGCGCGGCCGTGTTGCCGGCCGGCCGGAAGAGTGCGTCCACGAAATAGCCGGCGAGATCGTTAGCGGACGGAGTTTGCGCCGAAGAAGCCTGCGAAGCCGCACCGGCGGCCGCGCCGCTCAGCAAACCAGTCGTCGCCTGGACGCCCGTCCCCGCGATTCCGGAGACCGCCGAGCCGAGGACCGTGGCCACGAGCAGCGTAGCCAGGGCCCAGGCCAGGAATCCATGCGCGGTGTCGCGGAAATACACCTCGTCGGTGTGCACGTTGACCCACTTCGTGCGAAGCCGCCCGGCGACGTAGCCGCCCAACGCAGATGACAGCCATTGCACGACGACCAGCCAGACCGCGGTCGACACCGCAAATGTCGTCAGGGTAGGGCTACCCCATGGCGACATCATCGCCAAACCGAGTCCGGAACCGACAAGCATGAGGATGACGGTCAAAGTGGCCGCCGCAAAAGCGCCGGCCACGATTGGTCCCCAATTGACGGCGGAGGATGATGTCTCAATCGTTGCGGGTTCGTCCATTGTCGAATAGGCGTCGGTCATCGTCGGCTCCTAACGTGCGAAAAGCATCAAAAGGATGATGATCGGAATTGGAACGCCAAGCAGCCAGAGCAGAATACCTCGTCCCATTTCGTCCTCCTGCAAGTAATGTTCGAATGCTTGTACCTAATTCCCGGATCTCGCTTTCGTTCCGCCTGAACTACGTCTTTCAATCAGCTGTTAAACTCAGGGCCTGACGCGAACGCCATCACGGCTCGCAAATCTTGGACCGACGGAAGGCTCGCCCGCAAAAGGGGGTGAACGGGCGAGCCTTTCGATAGGACGCCTGACGCCCAAGGCGGCGCATTCGGGACGAGGAACGCACCGGCGCCGACCGAACTAAGAAAATAGCGAGATGTTCCGAACGAAAGCAGTGCGCTGGTCGGGGGCGCCGCCTCTCCGCTATCGCCAGCACTCGAGGATGGCATCAACCGGCGCGACCTCGACATGGTGGGAGTACCGCTTGGTGAAGAGCTTCAGGATGTTTTCGTAGGCCTCATCGGATGCGCTGCAGATGGCGTCCTCCGCGAGGATCGTTCGATAGCCCAGATCGATGGAGCCAAGCAGGGTCGCCAAAACGCACATATCGGCCTCACCGCCGCTGACGATGACCTCCTCGACGCCTTCGGACTGAAGCACGCCAGCCAGTTCGCCGCTCAGCCACGGCGAATAGATCGGCTTGTCGAACACGCGCGCCGGCGGAACATGGACGGCAAGCTCGGGCAGAAGTTCGACCATCTCCTTGCCCGCCCTTGCAATCGTCATGTCCGCCCAGTGCTCATAGTATTGTCTCCATCGGCCATGACCCTCGCCGGGATTCCGCGCGGGGATGAACCTGGTGAAGATCGTGGCTTCGGGTCGCTTGCGGACCAGCCTCTGAACTTGTGGCAGGATCACGGGCAGCCATTCGACAGCCCAAGGCATGGGCGGCATGAACATCTGCTGCATGTCCACGCAAATGTGGACGGCTTTCGCCGAGATCGGTGAGAGTGCGGTCAAGGCCATCACACCGCGGCGCATTCGATATTGCCAGATGCAGTTCGCGTGTCGAATTCCTGCGTCAGGCTGGACTCTTTGATGCGACATGCCAGGGCACGCATTGCGCGTGCGACGGGATACATCTTGATGCGTTCGAACTCCCTCGCTTCCGCCTCGGCGAGCGCCGCGCATCGTTCGCGTTCGGCGATTTCAGGACAAAGATTTTCGGCAGTGTATTCCATGTTGGATTTCTCCATCGCATTGTCTGCCGCTAAACTCCGATTAAAGTCCTCCGTTCCATCAAGGTAAGCGCTTGCCGTGCTTTTCGAAAAGCGCTCGCGCTGGCCGGCCTCGATTTGACAAGACACAATAACAAATGATGTTTTTTGGCCGCTCCGCGGCAAAATTCTTTGAACGTTTCGCCCGCTACAAGGTTTGTTGCCATTACCGGCATCATCAAGAAGGGGGAGATCGTGGACAAGGATAAGACGACGCCCCCCTCTCCAAGCTCGCCGGAGCCAGAGCCACGTGGCGGCCGACGCTGGCTGATTTGCCGTCCAGGCAACTTCCCGCCGAGCGGATTCAATCCAAATCCGCCTGGCCGGCCGGGCGATTTCTATCGGGCCAAGGAAACGAGGTCCTTGGGGAACAAAGGGCCGGAATGGTGGTTCGGTGCCACCAAGACAAAGGAGCCTTGCCCCATGAGCATGCGGATATCCCTTATCCCATCGGCGACTGCCTTATTGATGCTCGCCCTTCCGGCCCTCGCGGCCGATGACGCCCAGACCTTCGTCAACAAGGCTGCAATCGGCGGGATGTTCGAAGTGGATTCGAGCAAGATCGCGCAGGACAATGCGAAGGATCAGCAGATCAAGGATTTCGCCAAGCGCATGATTGCCGATCACGGCGCGGCGAACGCCAAATTGCAGAAGATCGCCGGCGAGCAGAAGCTGAAGGTGCCCACGCAATCCGATGCCGAGCATAAGAGCGATCTGGAACGGCTGCAGAGCACGACAGCCTCGCTGGACCAGCCTTATGTCGAGATGCAGCGCAAGGCGCATGCGGATGCGGTCGGCCTGTTCGAGGCTTACGCCAAGGAGGGAGATAATCCCGCTCTCAAATCCTTCGCGGCGGAGACGTTGCCGACACTGAAGATGCATCAGGACATGATCGAGAAGATCGCCGCCGCCAGCGCGAGCATGCCGGCGGTCAAATCGGCATCGACGCCCAAGCCACCTGCTCCGGTCCCCGGCGCGAACAGCTTCACGGAAGCGCAGGCGAAGACGCGCATCCAGGATGCCGGCTATGCGGACGTCTCCGCCCTCGCCAAGGACGAGCAGGGCATCTGGCGCGGCCAGGCGACGAAGGACGGCAAGGGCACCTCGGTTGCCCTCGACTACCAGGGCAACGTCTTTGCCGGCCAACAATAGACAGGAGAACCGACATGCAAACGATCACCGCGCTGTTCGACGACTATGACGAAGCCGCTGACGCCGTGGGCGCGCTGGAGTCCATCGGCGTTCCGACGTCGGACATCAGCATCATGGCCAACAATGCCCGCGGCTGGTACCGGAACACGCAATCGCCCGCAGCCGAGGATGCCGCCAGCGGCGCCGGAATCGGCGCGGTCGTGGGCGGCGCCGGCGGCCTGGCGACGGGCCTGGGCGCCATGGCGATACCGGGCGTGGGGCCGGTGGTCGCGGCCGGCTGGCTGGCGGCGACAGCCGCGGGCGCCGTCGCCGGAGCGATCGTGGGCGGCGCCGCCGGCGGCATCGTCGGCAGCCTGACCGACGCCGGCGTGCCGGAGCAAGACGCGCATGTCTATGCCGAAGGCGTCCGCCGTGGCGGCACGCTGGTGACGGCGCGTGTCGAGGACGACCTCGCCGCTGAAGCCGATGAAGTTCTCCGCAGCTCCGCGTCGGTCAACATCGCCGACCGCCGCAGCGAATACCAAGCGGACGGGTGGGCAGAATTCGATCCGGCTGCCGGGGACTATTCGGCCGACGAGGTCGAGCGCGAGGCCGCGCGACGGCGGCAAGCATGAGCGTCGTCAGCGCCTGCGGCGCAACGGCAAAGCCCGTCAGGAGTTCGGCATGAAACGGGTGCTTTTGCCGCTGCTACTGTTGCTGGTGGTCATGGCGCTTTGCTACTGGGCCTTCGTTGAAGTCGGCAGCGGCTCATCTTCGGCGCCATGGAAACGCACATCCGAACAAAACCAGGGCGGGAATGCGCCGCAGGATACCTCGCCAGCAGCCGGCATCACGAAGAACCCTCAGGATGCCAGCAAGATGCCGCGCGTTCAGTAACCGGCGATGTCCTCAGTTCCCGGATCACTACGCGGGACGAATTCGTTGAAGCGGCTGGGGCTGCCCTCCGCGGTCATGTCCTGGTGGACGAACGCCAGGTTGTTGTCGTCCAGGACTTTGAAGAAATCTTCCCATTCGATCGGCCTAAGATCCTCATCGCCCTCGCCGAAATCGACCCGCAGCGTCGCGGCCTTGCCCGGCGCCGCGACGACGGCAGGCCTGCCATGGCGCGCCTCGATCCACGCTCGGATCACTTCGTGATTTGAGGTCGTCATAGCCTCGCTCATTGCGGCCTCCTGTTTGACGGTTCCCCTCTCTCGAAAGGAACCCCGAAGATATCCCGCTTGTTCCCGGGGGGTTCCAGCGCGCGGAATATCCCCAGACGAAGAAAGGCCCGCTGCCTGCATGTGGCAACGGGCCTTGATGGGTCTTGATGGGACCCCGGATCGCTGGAGGGAGGGCGATCTTCTCTCGAACAGGCAGGCGTTCAAAATGTTCCGTCAAAAGTCCTTTGTTTCTAGCTGGTCGGATGAACACCTCAGAGTTTGACGGCGCCTTCCCTCGCCCAAAGCCGCAGCTTGCGGCAAGCCTCGACGAACGGACGCGCGGAACTGCCGCCTGTGAGCTCGATGAGCCCCTCGTCCGCATCGGCCGCTACCCCGGCGCTTGACAGCAGAGGTCCGGCGTCCGCGACGAAGCCAATGAACTTCAGGTGCGCAAAGGCGTCGGACACGAAGTCCTTTGCCGCAGCATCCCGGGACAGCATCTCGGCGCCTTCCTGGGAAACGAGCAGCACCACCGCATCGAAAAGAACCGACGGTCCGCCGTCGATCATGTGGTTGGCTCCGATCCAGCTGCCATCGCCGGCTTCGACACCGCCCACCCGGCGCGCCACGATTTCCACCTTGGCGCCTTCCGCTTGCGCCGCATCCCGTATCGCTTGCAGAAGGCCGGAATCGATGCCGTCGCTGACGAGCACGCCGATCTTGCGGCCCTTGAAGCTGTCCGGCCCGTTGTTGACGATGCTGAGCGCGGGCGACGGGTCGAGGTCATCGCGCGTCGGCACGGCCGCGTCGGCAGGCGCCGGCATGGTCTTGATGCCGAGCTTGTCGGCAACCGTGGTCGCCAGCGTCTCGTCGATGTTGAGCAGATGGGAGATCATCCGCTCGCGGATGACCGGCGTCTCGACCTTGCTCAGTTCGAACGTCAAAGCCATTGCGATGTGACGCTGCTCGGGCTCGGTCTGGCTGATGAAGAATTGGCGGGCCTGGCTGTAGTGATCGGCGAAGCTCTCCGCCCTTAGCCGGACCTTCTGCCCCTCCTCCGCATCGGCAAAGGAGCGGAAGCCTTGGCTAGGCGACTCACGCGGCCCCTCGCCCCAGGAGTTCGGCTGATAGTTGGCGCGGCCGGCCGGATTGCGCATCGCCATGTGGCCGTCCTGCTGGAAATGATGGAACGGGCATTTCGGCGCGTTGATGGGAAGGTGGGTGAAGTTGGGGCTGCCGAGGCGTTTGAGCTGCGTGTCGAGATAGGAGAAGTTGCGTCCCTGCAGCAGGGGATCGTTGGAAAAGTCGATGCCTGGCGGCACGTTCTGCGTCATGAAGGCAACCTGCTCGGTCTCGGCGAAAAAGTTCTCAGGCATGCGATCGAGGACAAGCCGCCCGACCGGGATCGGCTCGATGATCTCCTCGGGAATGATCTTGGTCGGATCGAGGATGTCGAAGTCGAAACTGTCGGCGAAATCCTGGTCGAAGAGCTGCACGCACAGCTCCCACTCCGGAAAATCGCCGGACTGGACGGCGTTCCAGAGGTCGCGGCGGTGGAAATCGGGATCGGCGCCGTTGATCTTCACGGCCTCGTTCCAGACCACCGACTGCATGCCCAGCTTCGGCTTCCAGATGAATTTGACGAAGGTCGATTCATCCTTGGCGTTGACGAGACGGAACGTGTGCACGCCGAAGCCCTGCATGAACCGGAACGACCGGGGAATAGCGCGGTCGGACATGATCCACATGATCATGTGCATCGATTCCGGCGTGAGCGAGATAAAATCCCAGAAATTGTCATGCGCGGATTGGGCCTGCGGGAACGCCCTGTCCGGTTCCTCCTTCACGGCATGGACCATATCCGGAAACCTGATCGCATCCTGGATGAAGAAGACCGGAATGTTGTTGCCGACGAGGTCCCAATTGCCCTCCTTGGTGTAGAGCTTCACGGCGAAACCCCGCACATCCCGCGCCAGGTCGAAAGACCCTTTGCTGCCGGCGACGGTCGAGAAACGAACGAACGCGGGTGTCTTTTCGCCGGGCCGCTGGAAGATATCGGCTTTGGTGTACTTGGCGAGTGACTCGTAGGTCTCGAAGAAGCCATGGACTCCGTAGCCGCGCGCGTGGACCACGCGCTCGGGGATGCGCTCATGATCGAAATGGAAGATCTTTTCGCGGAAATGAAAATCCTCGATCAGCGTGGGACCACGCTCGCCGATCTTCAACGTGTTGTGGTCATCAGCGATCGGCGCGCCAAGCGCCGTCGTCTGCACCTCGACCTCGCCTTCGGCCACCTGATGCAGCTCGCCGCCACTGCCGCGGACAAGTTCCTGGTCATGAATCTCAGCCACGGCTGTAGCGTCGGCCGGGGAAGCTTTCTTCGGCATTGTCGTTGTCCCTTGTGCTCGCTGAAATGATGTTGCCGAACGAGCAATCGGGGCGAATGTTCCAGCCGGTACAGCGGGGCATGTCCCGGCTTGAGCTATCTTGGAACGGCGTCCGATCCTTCCTCTGCTCCGCTTGACTCGGAACGGTCCGGCGTTACTCGCGAGGATGCACGAGCGAGCATGTCTCTCGGTGCCGGGATGCGAGATTTTCGGCGCCACCAGCGCGGCAGGAACTCAGCCATCAGGCTTTGAATAAGGCTCTTCATCCGATTGCCCATGGAAGGTTTCACAGGCGAACAGATGCCAGCCCCAATTGTTCCGGGTCGGCGCGATGTCGTCGGTGAAAATCAATTCGGACGGGACTTGCGCGCTCGCAACGCGATGGCGGCGTCGAGCTTTCGCGCCAGTTCGAGCATTCGGGAAGGCGCGTCCTCGACTGTCAGCGCCTCCAACGCCACGGTCGTCTCGCGTTCCGGCGTTGTCGCCTCGGAGAATTCCTGTTCCGATGTCAGTGCTTCACGAAGCTTCCGTGCCACGGCCGGACCCTAACATGGGTTAATGCCTCCCCACTAACCCACTGATGGAGAAAAAGTTCCTGCTGCGCCCGTCCGCTGGAACGGCGAACTTCCTTCAACGCTGCTTTCGCTTATTGCCTGCCGAACTCGAGCAGAAATCTCTCCAATCCCTCCCGAACCTGTGCGGGCGCTTCGCGAGTTGGGAAATGACCGACACCCGGCAGCAGCACGCGCTCATAACCGCCGGTAAAATACGGCTCCTTGCCTTTGGACGAATCCGGCAGAACGACGCGATCGTCATCGCCATGAAGGACCAATGCCGGCACCGAGATGATCTCCGCCTCAATTTGTTTGCGCGCGAGTTCAGCATAGCGCGGGTCGGGATCCGCCTCCCCCCAGCGCACGCGATAGGAATGCAGCGTCACATCCGGCCAGTCCGGATTTGCGAAAGACTTGGCCACACGCTCAAACAGATCGTCGTCGAACCAGCCTGGCGGGCTCCAGCTGTCCCACTGGAACCGCGCGAAGGAGCGACCGTGCTGTCGCACGAACTCCTCGCCGCGCCCGGTCGCCATGAACCACTGATACCAGAAAGCTTTCGTCTGCTCCAAGGGCGGCGTCGGAGGCGGGCCGGGCTGCCACCCCAGCGAAAGCGCCGCGCAGCATGTTATGCGCTGTGGAAAGACGGAGGCGAGCAGTTAGGCGATACGCGCGCCCCAGTCATGGCCGACAACCGCGAACCGTTCGAGGCCGATGGCGTCGGCAAAGTCGAGCGCGTCCTGCGCCATGGCGGCGATCTCGCCTGAGCGCATCGTTTCATCGGAGTGGAACGAGGTCTTCCCAAATCCGCGTAGCCATGGCGCGAAGGTTCGGAAGCCCGCAGCCTGAAGCGATGGCGCCACATCCGCAAACGTCGTCGGGTCATCCGGCCAGCCATGGAGGAGCAGCACAGGCGGGCCGTCCTCGGATCCACCGCTCCGATAGGCGACGCGCAAAAGCGAAGTATCGCAGAAGACAGGTTCTTCCATGGACGCCTCCTCACGGGCACCACATTGCAGTGGCCGCCCAACCCGGCGCAATCGGGTTTGTTCCGTTTCGCCATGAGAGCCCGCTTCGATCCGGCGAGGGAACCAACCGCAGCCTCGCTGGTTCGGGACCCAACAGCGGAGCCTCGCCATGCCTAATGCAGCCGAAATCCTCGTCGAGACCCTGATTGCCTGGAACGTCGAAGTCGTGTTCGGATTGCCCGGCGACGGCATCAACGGCGTCATGGAGGCGCTGCGCAAGAACCAGGACAAAATTTCTTTCGTTCAAGTGCGGCACGAGGAGTCGGCCGCGTTCATGGCTTGCGCCTACGCGAAATGGACAGGCAGGCTCGGCGTATGCCTCGCGACGTCCGGGCCCGGCGGTACTCACCTTCTCACCGGTCTCTACGACGCAAGGCTCGACCAAGCGCCGGTGCTGGCGATCACCGGCATGCAGTTCCATGACCTGATCGAGACTTTCACCCAGCAGGATGTCGATCTCACCCGCGTCTTCAACGACGTCAGCGTCTACAACGCCCAGGTCTCGGACGCGGCGCATATGGAGAACGTGGCGAGCCTCGCCTGCCGCACGGCGCTCGCCCGCAAGGGCGTCGCGCATCTTTCGATCGCCAGCGATATCCAGGAACAGCCCGCCGACGCGGCCAAGCGATCCAAGCGCAACCGCCCGGCGCACACGCCGCAGGACATGTTCGCCCCCCACTGCGTCGCGCAGGATGCGGAGTTGGACAAGGCCGCGGCCATCCTCAACGACGCCGGGCGCGTGGCGATCCTTGCGGGACGCGGAGCGATCGGGGCGGCGGCTGAACTCGAGGAAACTGCGCGGCTGTTGCATGCGCCGATCGCCAAGGCGCTGCTTGGCAAAGCCGTGCTGCCGGACGATCATCCCTACACTACGGGCGGCATCGGCATTCTGGGCACCTTGCCTTCGCAAGAGGCGATGGAGACGTGCGACGCCGTCCTCATCGTCGGCTCGACCTTCCCTTACATCGAGTATTATCCGCAGCCGGGCAAAGCGCGTGGCGTGCAGATCGATTGTGACGCGCAGCGCATCGGCCTGCGCTTCCCCGTCGAGGCCGGTCTGGTTGGCGACGCGGCCGAGACCTTGCGCGCCCTGAACCAACGGCTGCAGCAGAAGGGCGACGGTGCTTTCCTGGCAACTGCACAGAGTTCGATGCAGAAATGGCGCGAGATGATGCGCCAGTCCGAAGATGGCTTGGCCCATCCGCTCAAGCCGCAACGCGTCGCGCGCGCCTTCGGCGAGCGCCTTGCCGAGAATACGGTGCTGGCGACCGATTCCGGCCAGAACACGGAACTTGCCGCGCGCCATGTCGATCTCCGCGCGGGACAGGCCTTCGGCGTTTCCGGCGCGCTCGCCTCCATGTCCTGCGGTTTGAGCTATGCGATCGCGGCCGGCATTGCCTTTCCCGGTCGTCCGGTCGCGGCGATCGTCGGCGATGGCGGGCTTGCCATGCAGCTCGGCGAGTTTTCCACGGCGGTGCGTTACGGGATCCCGCTGAAAGTCCTGGTCATCAAGAACAACATGCTGAACCAGATCGCCTGGGAGCAGATGATGTTCCTCGGCAATCCCCAGTTCGGCTGCGAATTGCAGCCGATCGATTTCGCCAAGGCCGCCGAGGCGATGGGCGGAAAAGGTTTCAGCATCGAGCGGGCGGAGGAGGTCGAGCGCGTGCTCGACCAGGCTTTCGCCACCAGTGGGCCGGTGATCATCGAGGCGCTCGTCGACGCCTATGAGCCGATGATGCCGCCGAAAATGCCGTCCGATTACGCCAAGAACTTCCGCAAGGCGCTGCCGCAGACTCCGGGCCGCGACCTTATTGAGGAAAACGTCTCCCGCCAGCCGACCAAGGCGATGATGGACGCAGGCGAATAGAGGGGATTCCGATGCTTGATCTTTCCCGCGAGCGTCGTCGGATGGTCGATGTGCATCTCAGCCGGCGCGGCATCCATGATCGGGAAATCCTGGCAGCGATGCGAGAGGTTCCGCGGGAAGTCTTCGTGGACCCAGGCTACGAGGAATTCGCCTATGAGGACGGACCGCTGCCGATCGCGGAAGGACAGACGATATCGCAGCCTTACATCGTTGCCTTCATGCTGGAGATGGCGGAGATCGGCCCAGGCGATCATGTGCTCGAGGTCGGCACAGGATCGGGCTATGCGGCCGCCGTGATGAGCCGCATCGTCGACCATGTCTACACGATCGAACGCCATGCGCCGCTTGCCGAGACCGCACGGCGGCGCTTCCAAAAACTAGGCTACGGCAACATCGAAGTTCGGATCGGCGACGGCACCAGAGGCTGGCCCGAAGCCGCACCCTTCGACGCCATCGTGGTGGCCGCGAGCGGACCGGGCGCGCCGCTGGCCTTGCAGCAGCAGCTCGACGTCGGCGGCAGGCTGGTCATTCCGGTGGGCGACGATCCTGACGAGCAGCGCCTGCTCAAGGTGACCCGCACGGGCGCATCGACTTACAGCGAGGAGGATTTCGGCGGGGTGCGCTTCGTCCCGCTCATCGGCGAACAGGGCTGGCGAGAGGAAAGCCGTCCGACGACTATCCGCGCGGTTCCACTGGCGCGCACGCGCAGCCTGCCGGAGATGATCGCGGCGGCCGCCGAGCCGCTTTCCGACTTCGACGACCCTGCGTTTGCCGAACCGTTCGACCGTTTCGCGGACCGGCGGATCGTCCTGCTCGGCGAATCCAGCCACGGCACCTCCGAATTCTACCGGGCGCGCGCTGCAATCACCAAAAGGCTGATCGAGAGGCACGGCTTCACCATCGTCGCGGTCGAGGCCGACTGGCCCGATGCAGCGGCCATCGACCGCTATGTCCGCGGCCGAGGCGCCTCGCCTGGCGCCGACCAGCCGTTCCGGCGCTTTCCAACCTGGATGTGGCGCAACACCGATGTCGCAGCATTCGTGGAATGGCTGCGCGAGCACAATGACAAGGTCAAGGCGCTGCAGCCTGAGGCAGGCTTTTATGGCCTCGACATCTACAACATGCGCGGTTCGATCGCCGCCGTCCTGGAGTATCTCGACCGCGTCGACCCGGAAGCGGCAAGGGTTGCGCGGGAGCGCTATGGCTGCCTGACGCCATGGCAGACCGAACCGTCGACCTACGGTCGTGCCGCGCTGACCAAGGGCTACCGCGAATGCGAGAAAGCGGTCCTCGAGCAGTGCCGCGACATGCTGGCGAGGCAACTCGATCATGCCGGCCGGGACGGCGAGGAACTGTTCGACGCCGCGCAGAATGCCCGGCTCATCGCTTCGGCGGAGCGGTATTACCGCGTCATGTATTATGGCGGACCGCAATCCTGGAATCTGCGCGACACGCATATGTTCGAGACGCTCGAACATATTCTGGGTGCACGCGGCCCGAGTGCGAAAGCCATCGTGTGGGCGCACAACTCCCACATCGGCGATGCGCGTTACACCGAAATGGGAATCTCGCGCGAGGAAGTGAATATCGGCCAGCTCTGCCGGCAGCGCTTTGGCGATGCCGCGGCGCTCATCGGTTTCGGCACGCACACCGGCACGGTCGCCGCGGCGACCGACTGGGACGGCGAGATGGAAGTTAAGCCGGTGCGGCCATCGCGCGAGGACAGCTACGAGCGGCTCTGCCACGAAGCCGGCATCGAGCGGTTCCTGCTTGATCTCGCACGCGATCCGAAGCTGCGCGACCGGCTGACCGAGCGCCGCCTGGAGCGGTTCATCGGCGTGATCTACCGGCCGGAAACCGAACTGCACAGCCACTATGCCGACGCTTCGCTGGCGCGTCAGTTCGATGCCTTTGTCTGGTTCGATGAGACCAGCGCGGTCACGCCGCTCGGACCAGAACACGCCGCTGAAGGCATGCCGGAAACTTATCCGTTCGGCGTCTGACGCCGGAACATTCTGCGCCGCTTCCGGTTCGAAGGAGATAACGAGGAACGACCATGAGCGGAAACCAGCACCCGAAATCGAAAAAACCTAGCGATGCAGATATGAGCAATGATCCCGGCATCGGAACCTCCAAGGGCACCATCAAGGAAGGCGACGAGCTGGAGCATGGCGAGAACACAATCGAAGGTGATGTCGAGAACGACACCAGCGACGCAGGTGGCATCAACCCTCGCCAGAAGATCCGAACGAACAAGTAAATTTCTCAGGCCACAGCAACAAATCTCACAAACCGCTTTGTGCATCTTCTTTGTCAGAGGCGAAATTTATAAAAAGGTCGGCGTTTTCTACGAATTTCATCGGAACATCCGGTTTAATTTCTTGTTGAATTATATCGCAATCAGGCGATCAACAGGAGATACTTACCATGATAAAACTTCTTTCCGCATCGGTTCTTGCAGTTGTCCTGGCGACTTCCGCGATGGCGCAAACGAGCGGCTCGGGCAACGGCACCAACGGCACCGGCGCTACCACAGGCACCACTGGCACCGGGGCCACAACAGGCACGGGCAACACCAACGGCAACGGCACGGTCGATCCAAACGCCACCAACAGCACGAACGGCACCAAGTCCAACGGCGCAAACGACCGGTGCAAGGACGCCGCCGGCAACGACATCGACAACAACACAGCCAGCGGCAACACGACGTCCAACGTGCAGAATTGCAACAAGTAAGCTATCGGCCTCTTGCACGGCCTCGAAGGCCCGCCTTTGTGAGGGCGGGCTTTTTATCTTTCTCCCTTTCGGTCAAGCCGCTACAGATCACATCCCGCGGTCCGGAACGTAAAGGCAGAAAGAGCGCGGGGATCTGTTGTCGCCCCCCGGCTTGCATTCGTGGAAATGTTCGTCACGCGATCGCTTGATGCGATGGTCGCTATAGGGGATCAACTCGCCGGTCGACAGCTGGTAACCGTTTTTCGTCTCTTTCACATCCGAAGGCGGTGCCTGATAACAATCCACCCCAGCGCAGCAGGAAGGGTCATACTGCCAGCCCGCCGGCGCCTGGTGCGCCGATGCCGGGACACAGAGGAGGCTCCCCAGGACGCATGCGGTCAGAGGGAGCAATGCGCGCCGTCGAAGCGAATGTAGCCTATCGCTCGATGTCCGTTCCCGCAGATGTTTCCTCGACGCTGTCTGGTTCATAGCCGATCCGTCGTGGTTCGGATGCTCCGGACGGCTCCAGAGCCTCACAATCCGCCGCCGGGTCGTCGCCGGCGGCAGTCCCCGAACTTAGAAGTCATAGCTATGTTCCACAGAGGTCCGCGGCGCGGTTCATTCCTTCACATAGGCGCCGGGCTGACGGCCGCTCCTGGGCGCCTTGGCGTCCTTGGAACGCTCTGCGACTGCCGGGCCAGCGCCTGAGCTCTTTTCGATGGCCGGGCTTGGCGTCGGCTGGCGCGGCGGATTGCGGCCTTCCGACTGATGGGTCTTGTCCTCGACCTCGCCCTGTTTGCGGCTGAGGCCCGGATCGACGTGAGGTCTTTCGTTGCCGGCGGCGTCCTGGGAAAATTGGTCGCTCGGATCCGGATCGGCGTTCGCCGGATATTTTGTGGCGCCTGTCTCGCGGCGGTTCTGATTGTTCATGGCTGGTCTCCATTTTCTCAATGGAGAAGTAACACCGGCGCGAAGGCGACGTTCCCGACCCGGCACCGTACACGGCACCTAAGTTTCGAGTCGGACGGAACAAAGCTTTCGGCAATCAATTAGGCGCGGGCAGCCAGATGAGGCGCGAAGGAGGCTCGTCATGGACAGGGAAGAACGCATCAGGCAACGCGCCCACGAGATCTGGGAGCGGGAAGGCCGCCCCGAGGGACGCCAGCAGGAACACTGGGATCAGGCCGTCCAGGAGATCGAGTCGGAAGGTTCGGAGGCCGAGCGCGGTCCGGTGGCGCCCGATCCCCCTGTTGGGATCGGCTCGGACCCAGCCGCCAACAGGCCAGGCGGCTGAGGTTGCGGATGCGTCATATCACAATTGCGCTCGGCGTTCTGTTGGTCATTCTGATCGCCATCTGGGTTTGGGTTGGCCAGAATGACGGGCGCCCGGCTGGCGGTGCCCAGCAGCCCTCGCCGCACGCGATCGACCAGAACGGCTAAAGCGCGTCGCGTCGAAACGGATTCGCGCGACGCGCTTTAAGTCTTTGTTTTGATGCATGTCGTTCTCCCAAAACCGCTGCGCACTTTTGGGCGACATGCATTAAGCAGAGGACGGCTCGCCTCATCGCACCGTGGTATCGCCGGGCTCGTGCCGCCTGGCCTTGGCGGGCACGAGCCGGCCCGAATTGGCGCGCAAGCCTCTGAGGAACTCCTCCACATAGGGCAGCAGTTCAAACAGCGCGATGACGACCATGACGATGGCGACATATGCCACCGGCAGTTGCTCCTGCTTCCAGGTCAGGTCGAAGCGAGCTCTTTCCGTTCCGGCGCCAAACAGCGCCAGGAATTGCCCCCAATGCAGCGCCACCACGATGACCAGGCCCATCAGCGGGATCATCTCCAGGAAGCTGTGCACATGCTGCTCGATCGGGCTGACCGTGCGCGCCGTGGTCGCGTAGCGCACGTCCCACATCGCTGTCGCTTCATGGACGAAAAAGGTGACGATCATCACGGCGATGACCAGGGCATTCACCTCGAGGAACATTGCCGCAAGCAGCGGGATCCCGACCTCGGCGAACATCAGCAGATGGATGAGCGATTCCTTCGCGCCGGTGGTGGATTCTATATGGGTCGCACGGTGGCAGAGCCAGTCGGCAAAACCCGCGATTAGCCAGACCGGCAAGACGAAATACATCAGGATGAGGACCATCGGATCGTCAAGCACGACTGCCCCCCTATCTATCGCCATTGTCCGCGTCCCGCTTCAGCTTTGCCGCCTCGCGATCGAGCACGTTCGGATCGTTTCCGTATTTCAGGATCAGCGCCAGCGCCAACCCGCTTGGAATTCCCGCTCTTTCCGCGAGGTCGCGGACACGTTCGGCATTCTCACGCTCGTGGTCGTCCTTGGAGGCTTCGCCTTGCGATGTCATGGTCCTGGTTCCCGGCCAAGTCCCGCCTCGTGCCGAACCGCAGGCCGGCGGAATGGTTCCATGCCTGCCGGATCGCATCGAAGCGCATGCGGCGAACGGCCGGAACGGTTCACCCGTCGCTGCGTTCTAACATCTGGCTTCCCTGCTGCCTCATTGTCATGCGCGCCGATGTCGGCGCGCCTTGCCTTAGGTTGCGGTTATGCGAACTGAAGGAGCTCGTGTGCGAAACCTCAGGGGACTTCACCTCTTGATCGCCGAGGACGAGTGGCTGCTCGCCAGCGATCTGGCGACCTTCTTCGCAGACATGGGCGCGATCATCCTGGGACCGGTGGCGACGGTGGAGCAGGCCGGACGGCATGCCAAAGCAGCCGAGGCCGCGATCCTGGACATCGACCTGCACGGCCGCAAGATTTTTCCGGTGGCGGACGAACTGATGCTGCGCAACGTGCCCTTCGTGTTCTTCAGCGGATATGACGACATCGCCATCCCCGAGCATTTGCGTTTCGCGAGCAGCCTGAGCAAGTCCTCGAACCGCGTCACCCTGGTCGATGCGCTGTTCCCGCCGGAGCCCTCTGCAGAGCCAGCGACCGTCGCGCAGCCGATGTCCGCGGCGGAGGACGTCGTCGCGCTGCTGCCCAAGCTCCGGCTCACCGCGCGCCTGCTGCTGGACGATGCCGGGGCCTCCGACCGCCTTGTCGAGCACACTCTGGAACAGGCGCTTGAGGACATCGACAAAAGGCCCGAGGACTCGTCCATCGCGGACTGGCTGAACGCCATCATGCGCAGGATGGCGCAGTGGCGCGGAGCTTCTCTTCTGCACTGATCATCTCTGCACTGATCGCCGGGCAGCCGAGCCGCCGGCGACCTGCGCTCGCCGGGCGACCAGCGCGTCTCAATGCGTGAATCGGCTTCTGAGCCAGGCGAGGATCCGGCTGCCTCTCACGATCCGGCGCACCCGCGCGGCGGCCCAGCTGGCCTGCATCGTCGCGCCGGCATGGCAGCTGCAGACGACGTCATGCAATTGCCAATCGGACAGTTCGAAAAAGCGCTTCGCCTCGCCATAGGTGTCCGATTGCAACCCGGCCGCTCGCAGCAGCGGATCATCGAAGGCAACCGCGAGCGCCGAGCCATCCGCCCGCACCCGTTCACGGACGCCGGGATCGACATATTCGGTGCCGGTCAGCGCCGAGAGGCAGCGCTGAGGATTGCGGTCGAGCAGTTCCGCCCACCGCTCGATGCGCTGCCTTCTCGTCGCAAGGGGAATCAAGCCGAGCCGGTCGACGACTGCCACCGATTGAAGTTCGTATGAGGTCTGATGCTTCATTGCTGTCTCCTGTGGTTGTGGCGGCGACATCTGCACGGCGGCGCGGCAGGTCCTGCCGGGGCCTGAAGCCCACGCCTGCGAGGGACAGGCGTGGGCCGACCAGCTGTTGCCCACCCGTCTTCACCAAACGCCTTGGAACGGCGTCTGAGGCGAACCCGAACTGCCAGCGATCTCCTATGTTCCAGCCATTCTGGCCCAGGGAGCCGGATGACGAGGTTGAGGCCATCGGCTGGGTCTCCTGAGCAGCCGAGCCCAGCGCGAAGGTGTGAGCTCGCACCGCCCGATCAGTCGACAAGATCGCGCGCCCGGCCCGGCCAGCTCTTTACGAGAAATGTCACAGCGGAATTAGCGCCGCCGTTCGTCGCCCGTTTCCTTGGCGTGCCGCAGAAGGTTCGAGACGTTATGAGCCGCCGCGCGCGGGCTGACTCATGCCTCAAAGTAGTCCTGATTCGGTCGCTCTCTGCCCGCAGGCTGTTTGCCCGTGCAATAGCTGCTTCGCTTGCCGCGTATTTCTTATCCATGGGCTAAATCCTGGTCACCTTGTCGAGGCCAAGCCGCGTCTTCTGTGTTTCGGCGTAGCTCTCAGCATCGGCTTCGCAGTCGAAAGACCGGACCACGGTGACATGGCCCGGTTCTTCGATCATCACGTGCCATTCGGCACCGGCTTCCGCCAAAGTCACCGCTTTCTCAGGGGCGATGGGATGGCCGAGTCTATGCATCTGCCGTTCTCGCGAGGGCAGCGACCGCCGCTGCCGGAACGGCGGAAGGTCAAGGATTGTTTCCCCGCTCGCCTTAACATGTGTTTACATCACGCAAAGAAAGACCCGTCGCCGGGGGACGAAGCAGCGACGGGTCCTCGCACGGACACCTGGAGCGGACATGACCGCAGCGCCCTAAGCGCGCATGCTGGTGTTTGTTCCAAAAGAAACCCGGCCGACACACTGGAAAAGCCGGCGAACGGCTGCATCGCCGAACGACTCACAGGCACGAGAAGCAGCAGCAATGGAACATTCGCGCGGATTGCATTGTTAAACACCTGACCGGTCGCTGAACCGCGATGGCGCCATCACCGCAACGGAACGGTTCTTACAGCCCAATCTGGAGGCTCGTCGCGGAATGGCCCGTTCCACAAGCCCAGCGAAAAACCACAACATCATCGTCATCGGCGCGTCGGCCGGCGGTATCGAGCCGTTGAAGCGCCTCGTCGCCGATCTGCCCGCCAACCTGCCGGCGGCCGTGTTCGTCGTGGTGCATGTCGGCCAGGTCAGCTATATGGCAGAGATCCTCGACCGCGCGGGCACGCTTGAAGCGCAGCCGGCCAGGAACGGCGCGGCGTTCAGGATGGGCTGCATCTATGTGGCGCCACCCGGCTTCCACCTTCTCCTGCATGACGGCCATATGATGCTGCGGCGCGGTCCACGCGAAAACCTCGCCCGGCCGGCCATCGACCCCTTGTTCCGTTCGGCGGCGCTGAGCTACGGCGCCAGCGTCATCGGCGTGCTGCTGTCGGGCTCGCTTTCCGACGGCACCGCCGGGTTGAGGGCCGTCAAGGCCGTCGGCGGGCTGGCGGTCGTCCAGGACCCCAACGATGCGCTGGTGCCGGCGATGGTTGAAAGCGCGCTGCATTTTGTCGAGGTCGACCACTGCCTGCCGGCGGCGAAGCTCGGGGCTTTGCTGGCAAAGCTCGCGGCTGAGCCCGCCGGCGAAACGTTCGCAGCCCCATCGGCGGTCAGACTGGAGGCGGCCATCGCAGCGCAGGAGCATTCGACCATGAAAGATGCGGATCGACTTGGCGAGTTGTCGGTGTTTACATGCCCGGAATGCCACGGGCCGTTGTGGGAGATCGAAGACGGTGACATGCTGCGTTATCGGTGCCATACCGGGCATGCCTTCACCGCCGACGCCGTGATGGAGGCGCAGGCGATCGAAGCGGACGAGATTCTGTGGAGCCTGCTCCGCTCGCACCAGCAACGGGCGGCGTTTGCCAGGCGGATGGCGGATCGGGAGCGGGCAAGGCACCGCTCCGAACTCGCCGCCGAAATAGGCAAGCGGGCTAAGGACTATGAAGCGGATGCCGCCGTGATCGAGCGGATCCTCGAAAGCAGACGGGTTCAGGTAACGGGCAATGGCGAAGGCGGGGCGGAACGGAAACACACGCAAGGCAAGGGCTAGTTCGCGCGAAGTTGCGAAACAGCCCGCGCCCTTTCCCTTGGTCGGCATTGGCGCATCGGCGGGCGGCATCGCGGCGCTGCAGAAATTCTTCCCCGAGGTGCCGGCCGACAGCGGCTTTGCCTATGTGGTGATCCAGCATCTCGACGCCGAGCACGAAAGCGTGCTTGCCAGCATCATCCAGCGCTCCACCGCGATCGAAACCCAAACCGCCGCCGAGGGCATGGAGATCGAGCCCGACAAAATCTACGTCACGCCCCCGGGCGTATCGGTCGCCATACGTGACCAGCGCTTCCACATAGCCAAGATGGCCGCGACACGCGCCAGGCGGACGCCGATCGACGATTTCTTCACCTCGTTGGCACAGGAGCAGGCGGAGAATGCGGCAGGCATCATCCTGTCCGGGACGGGCAGCGACGGCACGATCGGGCTCAGGGCCATCAAGGAGCGCGGCGGCCTTACCCTGGCGCAGGAAAGTGCCGAATATGACGGCATGATGCGCAGCGCCGTCCAGAGCGGCCTGGTCGACATGGTGCTTCCCGCCGAGGAAATGGCGGCCAAGGTGATCAGCTATTTCCGCCACTCCAATCACACCGAAAGCGAGCGTGACCGCCGCAAGCGCGATGTCGCCGAACAGCTTTCGCGCATCGCGGCGCTGCTGCGCGTGCGGACGGGCCACGATTTCAGCGGTTACAAGGACAACACGATCCTGCGCCGCATCCAGCGCCGTATGCAGGTGCTGCAGATCGACGACCCGGCCGCCTTCTACGAGCGCCTGCGCGACGAACCGCAGCAGGTCGATCTGTTGTTCCAGGACCTGCTGATCGGCGTCACCAGCTTCTTCCGCGACGAGCACGCCTTCGATGTCCTGGAAAGGCTGGTCATTCCCCGGCTGTTCGAGAGCCGCAAGCCCGACGAGACGATCCGAGTATGGGTGCCGGGCTGCGCCACGGGCGAGGAGGCTTATTCAATCGCCATGCTGTTGAAGGAGAGCGCGCCCCGCGGCGCCGCCTCGCCCAATCTGCAGATCTTCGCCACCGATATCGACGAACGCGCGCTGGAGGTGGCACGCGCCGGCCGCTATCCGGCGACGATCGCGACGGACATTACGCCGAAGCGGCTCAAGGAGTTCTTCTCGCGCGAGGACGGCACCTACCGCGTTTCGGCCGACCTGCGCGAAGTCTGCCTGTTTTCCTCGCACAATCTGTTGCGCGACCCGCCCTTCTCCAAGCTCGACCTGGTCGCCTGCCGCAACCTTCTGATCTATATGGGCCCGGAGTTGCAGGAAAAGATCGTTCCGATCTTCCACTACGCCCTGCGCAACAACGGCTATCTCTTCCTCGGATCCTCGGAGAACGTCACGCGGCACGCTCGCCTGTTCTCCACCGTCGACAAGACGAGCCGCATCTTCCAGAAGCGCGGCGGGGTCACTCCGCACCGCCTGCCGGAATTCCCCCTCGCTGCCGCAGCCAGGCAGATAGCGCCGAATGCGCGCCAGCGGGCGACGAACGGAACTTTGCAGGAGGTGGCCGAGCGTGTCATCGTCGAGCGCTATGCGCCGGCCTATGTGGTGACCAACGCGGCCGGCGAGCTGATGCACAGTTCGGGCGGCACTGGAAAATATCTCGAGCTCGCCGCGGGCGCTCCCGACCACAACGTCTTTTCCATGGCAAGACGGGGGTTGCGCATGGATCTGCGCGCCGCGCTCCACAAGGCGGCCAGCACCGGCCAGGTGGCGATCCAAAACAAGATCAGCATCGGCACCAATGGCGGCCGACAGACGATAAGCCTGGCCGTGCAGCCGTTGCCCTCCGACGGCTCGGCGGACCCGCTCTATATGCTCGTCTTCCGCGACATCGGCGGCATCAAGGCGGAGTCGGAAGACGAGCCCGTCCATACTACCGACGATGTCGAAAGCGCCAATGTCAGCCAGCTTGAAAGGGAGTTGAGAGAAACCAAGGAGCGGCTGCAGATCACGACCGAGGAGCTCGAATCCTCCAATGAGGAGCTGAAATCCTCCAACGAGGAATTGTCCTCCATCAATGAGGAGTTGCAGTCGTCCAACGAGGAATTGGAAACCTCGAAGGAAGAGCTGCAGTCGATCAACGAGGAACTGCAGACGGTCAATGCCGAGCTCAACATACGCGTCGACGAGCTCAGCCGCGCCAACAACGACATGGCGAATTTGCTCGAAAGCACGCAGATCGCCACCGTGTTCCTCGACCGCGACCTCTGCATCAAGAGCTTCACGCCGACCGCCCGCGACCTTTTCCGCCTGGTCGAAAGCGACGTCGGCCGGCCGCTGGCGCATGTGCGACCGCGCTTCCCCGCCGACGGGCTGCAGGCTGACATGGAACAGGTGCTGCTGAGGCTGGGCACGATCGAGCGTCAGGTCGAGGGTACCGACAGCGGCCGGCGCTACATCATGCGCGTGCTGCCCTATCGCACCGTCGACAATGTGATTGCCGGCGTCGTGGTCACTTTCGTGGACGTCACCCAAATAGCCCGGGCGGAGGAAAAGATCGGCGTGCTCTCGCACGACCTGCGCAACCGCGTCGAAAGCCTCGAGACCCTGCTCGATCTGGTGCCGGTCGGCATCTTCATTGCCGAAGACGGCGACGGCGCGGAGATCCGCGCCAACCGCCGCGCGGTGGAGCTCGCGGGGCAACGCGCCACCGGCGACAAGCTGATCTCCGTCCCCGCCGTCCTGCCGCTGACACTCAATGGCGCCAAGGTCGACGCCGACGAGCAGCCTCTGATGAAGGCAATGCGCACGGGCAGGGCTATTCCGGGCTATGAAGCGCGGATTCTGCGCGAGGATGGCTCTGGCATCGACGTGATGATGTCGGCCAACCCGCTGTTCGACGAAACCGGCAAGGTGCGCGGCGCGATCGCGGCGCTGGTCGACGTCTCAAGCCACAAGGAGGCCGAGCGCAGTCAGGAAAGGCTGCTGCATGAACTGCAGCACCGCGTGAAGAACATTCTCGCCACCGTCACCGCGCTGACATCGCGCATGGTGCGCACGGCGGGCTCGGTGAGCGATTTCTCGACCTCGTTCCAGCAGCGGCTGCAGGCGATGGGCCGGACCCACGAAGTGCTGTCTTCCTACAACTGGACCGATGCCGATCTCGAGCAGTTGCTGCGGGCGGTCCTGTCGCCCTACGCCAGCAAATCGCGCAGCAATATCGTCATTCGTGGAAAGCCTTTGCAGCTCGGCGCAAGCGTGGCCGCGACGCTCGGCATGGTGGTCTTCGAGCTCGCCAGCAATGCGGCGAAATATGGCGCGCTCTCGACCGAGGAGGGCCGGGTCGAGGTGGCGTGGAACACTGACAAAGCTGGCGTCCTGTCCATCCACTGGCGGGAAGTCGAAGGTCCTGCCGTCAAGGAGCCGCCGCAGCGGAATTTCGGAACAAGCTTCATCCAGCAAAGTTTAGAATATGAGCTGGGAGGCAAGGTCGCACTGAGATTTGAACCCTCGGGACTGGAATGCGATATAGAAATTCCGTTGGCGTCAGCCGCCGGCAGATAGCATTCTCGCTGCGTGTTAGGAATGAACACAAATACACCCTTGTCGGGTCTCAATGTCCTTGTGGTCGAGGATGTGTTTATGCTCGCACAAGATCTTGCCGACCAGTTGGCGGAAGCCGGATGTACCGTTGTGGGACCAGCGCCTACCGTTCGACAAGCGCTGGATCAAATCGACGGCATTGCCTTGGATGGCGCCTTGCTGGATGTGAATCTTCGCGGCGAGCGAAGCTTTCCTTTGGCCGAGCATCTGGCGCGCGATGGCGTGCCTTTCATTTTCCTCACCGGCTACGACAGCGCCACAGTTTTTCCCGACAGGTTTCGCGACACGCCGAAGCTGACCAAGCCGGTCGACTACGGTCTGCTGATCGAGGCGGTGTCGCGGTTCCGCAAGGGTGACGCCGCGCCAGGCTGAATGGGCTCGTTGAATTGAGCTCGTCTATGGTCCGGCGCGATTCCCTACCAGTTGGCTCGCCAGTTCGATCAGATGCCGGATCGGCGCCGGTTTCGGCACATAAGGCGCGCCGTGGAAGATCGGCGACTGGAATTCCGGATCATAGCCCGAATGGACGAGGAAAGGCACGCCCGCTTCCTTGAGGCGGGCGGCTGCGGCGCCGCGCTGGCCGTCGAGCAGCTGGATGTCGATGATGGCCAGGTCCGGCTTGTTGTCGTCAAGCCAAGCCGCGGCGGCCCGCTCGGACGCCACGCAGGCCACCTCGAAACCGCGCTCCTTCAGGCCATTCGCCACGTCCGACGCGATCAGGTACTCGTCTTCAATGATCAGTGCCAGGGGCGCTGCCATGGCGACCTCCTCTGACAGGCGCATCCCTTCCGGACCCACGGCTGATCATACGCCGCCGGCCAGGGAAACGCACCACGCTTTGCTTCGAAGCGGTTTCGGGGTCCCCAACAGGATTAGGACCGGCCTGGTTCAAGCCCGTCTCCTGATGAAGCCCGATCACGTCGGGGTGGGACAGGGGCGCGCGGGCCTGAAGCAGACGAAGAAACTCAGGTCTCAGCCCGTCGCCTCGTGAACTTGCAAGCGCATGCAGTGACATGAGGGAATGCATCATATTACCTTTCACAGATGCCGCCTCCCTCACATCGCGGCGGTTGCCCTTTCCTGCCTTGCTTCTTCGAAATCGACGGACACGACGACAGCGCCGTCGCCGCCACGAACCCGGACCGCCCAGCCGTCCTGACCGGGTTCGGCCGCATCGTCGAGCAGATCGATCGCCGAGCGCAGCGCTTCGTGACGAACAGCTTCGAGGTCGGGCAACTCGACGCCCTCGAGCCGCCTCACACTGCCATCCTCGCGATATTCGAATGTATACGGACCCTGGCCTGTATCGTCTGGCCGCTCGTCGGCAGGCCGTCCCGCGTCCGCCTTTCCGTCCGACCCCTCTCCTTCTGCCGGGTAACCGAACGCCGCGCACTGAAGCATCATCTCCCTGGCGCGATCGACAAGGGCGGCATCGCCGAGCAACGGGTCGGACACGACCATGGTGACAGCGATATTCTCCCCGCCCTCGCCAACAAACTCGACTGTCGCGCCTTTGGGACTTGCATGGATCGTCGTGTCGAGAACTTGCATTGCTGCCTCTGTGTCCTGGTATCGAGGATAGAAAGCTCCCCTGATCCCGAAAGTTCCGTCCGAGTTCAGGAATCGAATTCCGAAGCCAGACCGGCCGCTCGCGCAGCATCCGCTAGGCATGCGAAGGCGGCTGCATGAATCCATTCCTTCATTGAAGGCCCGGTTGGAACAGCGGGGCCGCATGAAGGTTTGGGAACAAAGGAGGCGCCGAATGTCACCCAACCCACGCACACCGGCCGAGGCGCGCGGCGAAATCCAGGCCGGCAGGACGCAGGACAAGACCCCAGGGTTCGACCCGGCGGCAGCACCGCAGGAAGCAGACGCCGAGGCGGGTGATGTCCCGACCTCCGCTACGCCGGCGGCGACGCGCAAACCGAACTTCACCAACCAGGCGAGCTTTGCCAACGCGATGCGACCTCCGGAGAACGCGCCCGACCTTGAGCCGCACAGGAACGGGCCGGTCCTGGTCATCGTGGCGCTGGTCGTCGTGGCCGCAGTCGCCTTTCTGTTCGCCGCATCCTTCCGCTAGGAAGGAACATCATTCGCCGTCCCAGGTTTGACAGCCCAAGGAGGTTCAAGGAGATTAAAGGAGGTTATCGCGATGCCGAGCTTGAGAAGTCTGTTTCGCCATCTGTGGCGCTGGAAAGCACAGCCTACGACGCACCCCTCTCCAGTGGACGCCATTGTGCGGGTGCTGCGCGAAGCCGAGAAGCAACACGGATCCCGGCGGTCGGAATGACAAAGCATGCTCACGGTTAGTGTCTCCGGAGGATCGAGCGATCGCCGGAGTCAATCCTCGTCAAAGATATGCTCGTGGATGATGCCCAGGATCTGCAGCTTCACCGTTTCTCGCGCTTCGGGCTTCACGAACGGCATCAGCAGATCGACCGTTTCCTCCACCCGTCGCGGCAGGTCGGCGCTCGGATCGCTCAGATAGCTTCCATGGGCATAGACGTTTTCGGTCAGCCTCTTGTTCAGGTCGGAAAAGAGTCCCATCGCCATTGCTCCTTTGCCGATCCAACAGCCGAGCGCCCGCGCGGTTCCCCAGGCAACCGCATTGCAATCGGCCGCACCGAATCCTCGCTGCGCGAGGAACATTCGGTCCAACCGGATGTTCGGCCGAACCACGCAGGAGGATCGAAATGGAAAACGGCAAACTGGCAGCCGTCACCGGCGCATCGAGCGGCATCGGCAAGGAGCCCGCGAAACTCTGCGCCAAGGACGGCTACGATCTGGTCGTCGCCGCCGATGAGCCGGCCATCGAGCAGGCCGCCGAGGCGCTCCGATCGCATGGCGTCTCGGTCGACGCGGTGGAGGCCGACCTTGCAAGCGAGGACGGCGCCGACAAATTGATCGCCAAGATCGGCGCTCGCGACATCGATCTTCTTTTCCTCAATGCGGGGCGCGGCCTGGGCCGGGGCTTTGTCAACCAGGATTGGGCCGAGGCGCGCCGCGTCATCGACACCAACATCACAGGCACCGTCTACCTCGCCCACAAGCTCGGCCGCAAGATGATGGAGCGCGGTCGCGGCCGGATCCTGTTCACCGGCTCCATCGCCGGCTTCATGCCGGGCACGTTCCAGGCCGTCTACAACGGAACCAAGGCCTTCATCGATTCCTTCGCCATCGCGCTGCGCCACGAGCTAAAGGACAGCGGCGTGAGTGTGACCGTGCTGATGCCGGGCGCGACGCAGACGCGCTTCTTCGAGCGCGCCGACATGATGGACACCGAGATCGGCGTGCAGGAAAAAGACAATCCCGCCGATGTGGCCAGGGACGGCTACGACGCCATGATGGCCGGCGAGGAGCAAGTGGTCAGCGGCTGGAAGAACAAGATGCAGGTTGCCGCCGCCCATGTCACGCCGGCCGGCACGCTGGCCGAACAGCACCGCAACATGGCCGAACCGGGTTCGGCGAAGAATGGCTAAAAACGCGGGCTCTGATCCGGGAACATTCCAGCTCAGCGTCAGTTCGGCCCGACCTCTTGGCACCCACAATTCATAGGAACAATCCCGATGAAAGCCCTGACATGGCACGGCAAAGGCGACATTCGTTGCGACGAGGTCGCTGATCCAGCGATCGAGAACGACCGCGATATCATGATCAAGGTGACCTGCTGTGCCATCTGCGGCTCCGACCTGCATCTGATGGACGGCTACATGCCGACGATGAAATCGGGCGACGTGCTGGGCCACGAGACGATGGGCGAGGTGGTGGAGGTCGGTCGCGCTCACACGAAGTTCAAGAAGGGCGATCGCGTCGTCGTGCCCTTCAACATATCATGCGGCGAGTGCTGGTTCTGCCGGAACGGCCTGTTCTCGCTCTGCGACCGGTCGAATCCCAACGCCGAGCAGGCCGCCAAGGTCATGGGCCAGTCGCCCGCGGGCCTGTTCGGCTATTCGCATCTGGTCGGGGGCTATTGGGGCGGTCAAGCGGAATACCTGCGCGTGCCCTTTGCCGATGTGGGTCCCATCAGGGTGCCTGACGGCATCGATGACGAGCAGGTGCTGTTCCTCTCCGATATCTTTCCCACCGGCTACATGGCGGCCGAGAACGCCGGCATCCAGGAAGGAGACACTGTCGCGATCTGGGGCTGCGGGCCGGTCGGCCAGTTTGCAATCCAGAGCGCCTGGATGCTCGGCGCCGGCCGCGTCATCGCCATCGACAAGGTGCCGGAACGGCTCGCCATGGCGCGCGACTACGGCAAGGCGGAGACGCTCGATTTCAGCAACTCCGATATTTACGATGCCCTCATGGCAATGACCGGCGGTCGCGGCCCTGACAGCTGCATCGATTGCGTCGGCACCGAGGCCGATGCCACCGCCACGTCCGATTCCATCCTCGATAAGGCCAAGGCCACCGTGTATCTCGGCACCGACCGGCCGCATGTGCTGCGAGAGGCGATCTATTGCTGCCGCAAGGGCGGCACGATCTCGGTGCCCGGCGTCTATATCGGCCTGGTGGATCACATTCCGTTCGGCGCGGCGATGAACAAGGGGCTGACATTCCGCATGGGCCAGACCCACACCCACCGCTATCTCGAGCCGCTGCTGCAGAAGGTGCTAAGCGGCGAGATCGACCCGTCCTTCGTCATCACCCACCGCGCCGGTCTGGAGGAAGGACCTGAGCTCTACAAGACATTTCGCGACAAGCAGGACGGCTGCATCAAGGTGGTGATGCGCCCACACGGCTGAATCGCGTCAAACATAGAGGTTCGCAATGGCTCGACCGAAAGACACCTCCTCCAAGCCCGCAGTGAAGTCGCCCGACCCCGAAGGGCTCCCGCATCCGCGCCGAGATGCGCAAGACAGCGATGCGGGCGCGAAGCCAACGACCCCGAAGACCGCCGGCGGCCCGGAGCCCCCGGCCTCGCCCCTCGACAGCCGTGTTGCAAACCGAAATGCCGGCCGCCGGCGCGAGGCCGGGCCGACGCCCAAGCCAACGGATAAGCCGCTCGATTGAGCCGCACGAACATATCGGCAGTCTGACCGCCTGCCGCGGCGCCGTTGCAGGGGCCATCTCTCTCCAACGGCGCCATGACACCAGCTTTTCGAGCAGCTAGTTCTTCTGGTTGCGCTCGACGAATTTGTTGAAGCGGCTCGTTCCGCCTTTGCCGGCTTCATCCTGATGCAGGAAGGCGAGATCGTTCTCGTCGAAAATGCGGAAGAATTCGTCCCACTCGATCGGTTCCAGCGTGTCTTCGGGCTCGCCGAAATCGATGCGCAGAATGCCGCCCTTGCCTTTCGTGCGAACGACGGCCGGCCGGCCATCCCGTTCTTCCACCCATTTCCGGATCTCGTCGTGATTGGTGGTCGTCTTGGCCTCGGACATGGATTTCCCTTTCTCGCAGCGGGGATTGGTGAGCGGTCCTAACAGCAGCCAACAGGCAATGTTCCAGCGGGTTGCGCAGCCCACGTCCGAGCTGCGTGACCTCCGGCGGCGGGAACTTTGTTGAAGCAGGGAACAAACCTTTTACCGCGCAGTTCGGGGCGCCGAAGCAAAATCCGCAAGGGAGTCATCGTGAAACGCGTATTGGTTACGGGAGGTTGCGGCTTCATCGGCCGCCACGTCGCCCAGGAACTCACTAACCATGGCTATCAGGTGCGCCTGCTCGACGCGCTCGTCGATCAGGTGCACGGCGCCGAAGCCATCAATCTTCCGACCGGAGCCGAGCTGATCAAGGGCGACGTGCGCGATCGCGACGCGGTCGCCGAGGCGGTTTCGGATATGGACGCGGTCATCCACCTGGCGGCCGAGGTCGGCGTCGGCCAGTCAATGTACGAGATCGCCCGCTATGTCGGCACCAACGACCTCGGCACGGCGGTGCTGCTCGAGGCACTCATCAAGCATCCGGTCGAACGGATCGTCGTCGCGTCCTCCATGAGCATCTATGGCGAAGGCCTCTACCGTACCGCGGAAGGCGAGCGGATCGACAATGCGCGCCGCAAGCCCACCGACATCAAGGACGGCCTGTGGGATCTCAGATCGGCGTCGGGCGAAACCCTGTCGCCGGTTGCGACCGACGAGGAGAAGCGGCCGGATCTCGCCTCGATCTACGCGCTGACCAAATACGCGCAGGAGCGCGCCGTGCTGATCTTCGGCCAGGCCTATGGCATCGACGCCGTGGCGTTGCGCCTCTTCAACGTCTTCGGCGCCGGACAGGCACTTTCCAATCCCTATACCGGCGTTCTCGCCAACTTCGCCTCGCGCCTCGCCAACGGCAAGCGGCCGACGATCTTCGAGGACGGCGAGCAGAAGCGCGACTTCGTGCATGTGCGCGATGTCGCCACCGCGTTCCGGCTGGCGCTCGAGCAACGCCAGGCCGCCGGGCATGCCATCAATATCGGCAGTGGCCACGCTTATTCGATCAGCGAAGTGGCCCGTGTTCTTGCCAAGGCGATGGGCGTCCCCAAGCGCCCGCCTGAAATCCTGGGCAAGGCGCGCTCCGGCGACATCCGCAACTGCTTCGCCGACATTGCCAAGGCGCGCGAGCTGCTCGGCTTCGAGCCCAGGCATCGTCTGGAAAATTCGCTCGGCGAATTCGCCGCCTGGGTTCGCAACAGCGTCGTCATCGATCGAGGCGCCGACATGCGGCGCGAGCTGGAAGAGCGGGGATTGGTCTCATGACCCGGACGCACCGTCACGCTCGCAAGGCGCCCGTGGCCGTTATCGGCGGCAGCGGTTTCATCGGCTCCAATCTCGCCGACAGCCTGCTGTCTGACGGGGAAACAGTGCTGGTCGTCGACAATCTCAGCCGTCCGGGTGTCGATCAGAATCTCGACTGGCTGGCGCAAAAACATGGCGAGCGGCTGAGTGTGGACATCGTCGACATTCGCGACGCCAGCGCGCTGGCCGCGGCCTTGGCGCCGGCCAAAGCGATTTTCCATCTGGCTGCTCAGACCGCAGTGACGACCAGCCTGACCGATCCCGCTGAAGACTTCGACGTCAATCTCAAGGGCACGTTCAACGTGCTGGAAGCGGCTCGCGGCAGCGGAACTCCCGTGGTCTTCGCCAGCACCAACAAGGTCTATGGCAGCCTGCCCCAGGTCACGGTGCGGCAAGCCGACGATCGCTATGAACCGTTCGACGAGGAGGTGCGTACGAGCGGTGTCGATGAGAAGGTCGGCCTTGATTTCTGCACGCCCTATGGCTGCTCGAAGGGCGCGGCCGATCAGTATGTGCTCGACTATTCCAAGTCCTATGGCTTGCCGACGGCGGTGCTGCGTATGAGCTGCATCTACGGGCCGCGCCAGTTCGGCACCGAGGATCAGGGCTGGGTTGCGCATTTTCTTCTCAGCGCGCTGTCCGGCCAGCCGATAACCATTTACGGCGACGGCAAGCAGGTGCGCGACATCCTGCACGTGTCCGATGCCGTGGCCGCCTATCGCGGCCTGCTCGCAAGGATCGAAGACCTCAAGGGCCAGGCGTTCAACCTGGGCGGCGGCCCGCGCAACGCGGTCAGCTTGCGCGTGCTGCTGGCCGAGATCGCCGACATGACCGGCAGCGACATCGCGATCCGCCACGATCGCGAGCGCGTTGGCGATCAGCCCTTCTTCGTCGCCGACACGCGCAAGCTGCAGGCCGCGATCGGCTGGCAGCCGCAGGTCGCCTGGCGCGAAGGCGTCTGCGATCTCGCCAGTTGGTTGCTGCGGCATCGGCTCCAATCGCGCCCGCAAGCTACGAGGTACGTCGCATGAAGGTAGCCTTGGTCAATCCGTTCTGGACCTATGAGCACAGCATCTATTTCGGTTGCCGCCAGCCGCATCTGCCGCTGGAGCTCGGCTATTCGAAGGCAATGCTGGAAGCCGAAGGACACGATGTCCTGATGCTGGACGGACAATTGCAGAACCTCGACAACGCGGCGCTCGCTGAGCGTGTGGCGTCATTCGCGCCGGATATGACCGTCGTAACCACCGCGCCGACCTATCTGTTCTGGCGCTGCGCGCCACCGGAATTGCGCGTGCCTGGGGAATTCCTCAACCATCTCGCCGGGCGCGGCGGGCGCACGGTGGCGGTCGGACCGCATGGCTCGGCGACGCCAGCCCCCACCCTGCGCAAGCTCGGCGTCGATGTCGTCGTGCGCGGCGAATGCGAGGAGGTCGTGGCGGAGCTCGCACGGCAAAGCGACTGGAGCAAGGTTGCGCATACGGCCTGCCTCCAAGGCAACGGTCTCGCCTGCAATAGCGGCGTGCATGCCAGTTCGTTCGTCGATCATCCGGCGCTCACCTGGCCGTCCGACTGGATCGCGGCGCACGGCCACCACCACCACAGGTTCGATGCCGTCCAGAAGGGCGCCGGCGCCGAGGTGGAGGCCTCGCGCGGCTGCCCCTACAATTGCAGCTTCTGCGCCAAGATCGATTTTCGCGATGCCTATAGGCGCAGGAAACACGATGCCATCGTCGCCGAGATCGACGGGCTGATCGCACAACGGGTCGGCTACATCTATTTCATCGACGAGATCTTCTTGCCGCAGAAAGCGCTGCTGGAGGCGCTGGTCGATCGCGACGTCCAGTTCGGCGTCCAGACGCGCATCGACCTGTGGAAGCCGGAATTGCTGGAACTGCTCGGCGCGGCCGGCTGCGTGTCGATCGAGGCCGGCCTCGAAAGCCTGACCGTCGAGGGCCGTGCGATGCTTGCCAAGCGCTGCCGGCTGGACACCGAGGATCTCGCTGCGCTTCTCATCGACGCCCGCCGCAACGTGCCTTTCGTCCAGGCCAATCTGATCGGCGTGGTCGAGGACGATCCGGCGCTGGTGGATTATTGGCGCAAGCACCTCATCGATCACGGCGTCTGGGCCAACGAGCCCGTGCCGCTCTATCCTTATCCGAGCTCTCCCAGCTACCGCGAACTCTGGGGCGAACCCGACGACCTCGCCTGGGAGCGCGCGCATGAGCACTACCTCGCCTCCTTCCGCTCCTTCAGCGACATCCAGGACCAGCGCCCGCATGCACTGGCTGAGTTGGAGTCCTCATGCTGCAATCATTGATCCATCGTCCGCGGCGCATCCTGATGACGACCGACGCCGTCGGTGGCGTCTGGCGCTATTGCCTCGACCTGGCGCGCGAGCTGGCGGCCGGCGGCGACAGCATCGTGCTTGCCGGGCTGGGGCCGGAGCCTTCTCCGGAGCAGGCGCGGGAGGCGCGGTCTTTCGCCACGCTGGTTTGGCTGAAATGCCCGCCGGACTGGATGACGCGCGACGAAGACGATCTCCGCCGGTTGCCCGGCGAGTTGCAGACCCTTGCCGAGACCTATGCGATCGATCTCGTCCATCTCAATGCGCCGACGCAAGCGGCCGGGCTCGATCTGGCACGTCCCATCGTCGCGGTCTCGCATTCATGCGTGGCGACATGGCTGCACGCGGTGCGTGGGCAGGCGCCGGCGGACGGTTGGTCCTGGCAGCGAGATCGCAACAGGGCCGGATTCGATCGCGCCGACGTCGTTGTCGCTCCGAGCCGAAGCCATGCCGAGATGCTCCAAGCTTGCTACGGCGCGATCGCTGGGTTGGGCCTCGTCCATAATGGCGCCCTGCCCGGCCCGAGGCCGGGACCCCGCGAGCCTTTCGTCTTCGCTGCCGCACGCTGGTGGGACGAGGGCAAGGATGCGGCATCGCTCGACGCCGCCGCCGCGCTCTGCGACTGGCCCGTTCAGGCCGCCGGTCCGCTCGCCGGCCCCGACGGACAGCGCGCCCGTTTCGACAACTGCGTCTCGCTCGGTTCAATCGACCACCGCGAGGTTCGCCGCCTGATGAGGCGAGCTGGCATCTTCGTTTCAACTTCCATCTACGAGCCTTTCGGGCTGGCCGCCCTAGAGGCCGCGCTTTCGGCCACGCCGCTGGTGCTCGCCGATATCGCGACCTACCGCGAGATCTGGGATGGCGCGGCCATGTTCTTCAATGCGCGCGATCCACATGCGCTGGCCGGTTGCATCGAGAACCTGTCCCGCGACGAAAGCTTGCGGCGCAAGCTCGGCAGGCGCGCCGCGCGGCAGGCACGCAAATTCTCGCTGGGCAAGCAGGTGAGGATGATGCGCGACATCTACAACCGGGCGGCGCTGACCGCAGCGGGGCGTTGACCATGCGTTTTCTGTTCTACACCCATTCGGCGGTTTCCGACTGGAACCACGGCAACGCGCATTTCCAGCGCGGCATCATGCGCGAGCTCGTCGCGCGTGGTCATGGGGTGGCCGCGCTGGAGCCCGCCGACGGCTGGAGCCGGTCGAACCTGCTCGCCGAGCAAGGCCCCTTCGCCGTCGAGCGCTTTCGCAAGGATTTCCCGGAACTAATGGTGGCCGCCTACGATCCCGGCTTTGAGCACGAAGCGTGGCTCGCCGGCGCGGATGTCGTTATCGTCCACGAATGGACGGACAAAGACCTTGTCGCGCGTATCGGACGGGCGCGAGCCTACTGCAATTTCACACTCCTGTTCCATGACACCCATCACCGCGCCGTATCGGCGACCGAGGCGATCGCGGCGCTTCAGCTCGAGCATTATGACGGGGTTCTGGTCTTCGGCGAAGTGCTGCGGGAAAGCTATCTCCGCGCCGGCTGGGGCAGACGGGTCTTCACCTGGCATGAGGCCGCGGACGACCGGCTGTTCAAGCCGTTGCCCGAGATCGACCGTGAGTCCGATCTCGTCTGGATCGGCAATTGGGGCGACGACGAACGCAGTGCCGAGATCGCCGAGTTCCTGATCGAGCCGGCGAGAGCGCTTGGACTGTCGGGAACCGTGCACGGCGTGCGCTATCCGCCGGATGCAATCACCGCGCTCGCGGATACCGGCCTGCACTATGAAGGCTGGATCGCAAATGCCGATGTGCCGAAGGCCTTCGCCCGGCATCGCGTCACTATGCACATCCCGCGCAGGCCCTACCGGGAGAGCCTGCCGGGCATTCCCACCATTCGCATGTTCGAGGCGTTGGCCTGCGGCATTCCGCTTGTGTCTGCGCCATGGGCGGATGTCGAAGGGCTGTTCCGCGCCGGAACGGATTTCCTCTTCGCCCGAAACGGCGCCGAGATGCGAGGTCACCTCCGCGACCTGCTGAGCGATCGCGAGCTTGCGGAAGCGCTGGCTGCATCGGGCCTGGAGACCATCCGTGCGCGGCACACATGCCGACACCGCGCCGACGAATTGTTCGCCATCCTCGCCGCATGCGGCAATCGCGACGCGACTGAAATCAAAACTGCAACGGAGGCCGCCGCATGAAAATAGCCTTTTACGGATCGAGCCTCCTGTCGTCCTACTGGAACGGCGCGGCCACTTATTATCGGGGCCTGCTCAAGGCCCTGTCGCAGCGCGGCTATGACATCGTCTTCTATGAGCCCGACGTCTATGACCGGCAGAAGCATCGTGACATCGAGGCGCCGGACTGGTGCAGCGTCGTGGTCTACGAGCCGACAGCGCATGCGCTGATGCAGGTCGCCTCGCGCGCCGCGCAGGCAGACATCGTTGTCAAGACAAGCGGTGTCGGCTTCGAAGACGATGCGCTGCTGCAGGCAGTCCTCGACAATGCCCGCCCAGAGGCGCTGACCGTGTTCTGGGATGTCGATGCGCCGGCGACGCTAAGCGAATTGCGCAACGACGCCGACCACCCGTTGCATGAGGCCCTGAAGCGAATCGGCATCGTGCTGACTTATGGCGGCGGCGACCCGGTCGTCTGGGATTATCGTGCGCTCGGCGCCGCGGAATGCGTGCCGATCTACAATGCGCTCGATCCTGAGACGCATCATCCCGTCGCAGCAAATCCGCGCTTCGCCTGCGACCTGGCCTTCCTCGGCAATCGGCTGCCCGACCGCGAGGCGCGCGTCGACGCCTTCTTCCTCGACCCGGCCCGCAGGCTCGGCGGCCAGCGCTTCCTGCTTGGCGGCTCCGGCTGGGACGACAAGCCGCTGCCGGCGAATGTTTCATGGCTGGGGCATGTCGGCACCAGCGATCACAACGCCTTCAACGTCACGCCGAAGGCCGTGCTCAACATCAGCCGCGACAGCATGGCGGCCAACGGGTTTTCGCCCGCGACACGCGTCTTTGAGGCGGCTGGGGCCGGCGCGTGCCTGCTGACCGACGCCTGGCTCGGCATCGAGTTGTTCCTGACCCCTGGCGAAGAGATCCTGGTCGCGCGTGACGGCGCCGATGTCGCCGAAATCATGCGGACGCTGACGCCGCAACTGGCGCAGGCGATCGGCGCGGCAGCGCTGCGGCGCGTTCTGGCGGAGCATACCTACACGCTGAGGGCTCGGCTGGTGGACGACATCTTCAAGGCGCATTTCGAGCGCCGCGCAATGGAGGCTGCGGAATGACGAAACCGCTCGACATCGTTTTCCTCGGACTTTCCCTGTCTTCGTCCTGGGGCAACGGCCATGCGACGACTTTCAGGGGACTGCTGCGTGCGCTTGACCAGCTCGGCCATCG
This sequence comes from Mesorhizobium sp. M2E.F.Ca.ET.219.01.1.1, assembly GCF_004016445.2. Taxonomy (GTDB): domain Bacteria; phylum Pseudomonadota; class Alphaproteobacteria; order Rhizobiales; family Rhizobiaceae; genus Mesorhizobium. The sequence continues at coordinate 284,325 of NZ_SADT02000001.1, read as the reverse complement.
CGTCACCTTCTTCGAACGCGACGTCTCCTGGTACGCGCATCACCGGGACCTGCGCGACCCCGATTTCTGCGACTTGCGCTACTACGAGACGGTCTCGGAGCTGCGCCGCAACCACAGGCAGGAGCTGCAGCGCGCCGACGCGGTGGTGATAGGTTCCTTCGTGCCTGAAGGCAGGGCGATCATCGACGACCTTGCTTCGCTGTGCACAGGGCAATTCTGCTTCTATGACATCGATACGCCGGTGACGCTGGCGCGGGTTGCCGAGGACGACTGCGACTATCTTGCCCGCCGGCAGATTCCCTATTTCGACGTCTATTTCTCCTTCACCGGCGGACCGACGCTGGAGCGGCTAAAGTCCGAGTTCGGCGCGCGCCGGGCGGAGGCGCTCTATTGCTCCGTCGATCCAACGCGGCATCGTCGCACCAGACACGCCGTCGAATGGGACCTTGGTTACCTTGGCACCTATAGCGCGGATCGGCAGCCCTCATTGGAAGCGCTGCTTCTGGAGCCTGCGCGGCGCCTGCCTGACCGCCGCTTCGTCGTGGCCGGCTCGCAATATCCCTCCGACATCGCCTGGCCGGACAATGTCGAGCGCATCGAGCACCTGCCGCCTTCCGAGCATGCCGCCTTCTACAGCCGCCAGCGATACACATTAAACCTTACGCGGGCGTCGATGATCGCGGCCGGATGGTCGCCCAGCGTGCGGCTTTTCGAGGCCGCTGCCTGCGGCACGCCCATCATAAGCGACCGCTGGCCTGGGCTTGACGATTTCTTCCCCGGACCGGCGGTCGAGACGGCGGCCAGCGCTGGAGATGTAGAAGAGATCCTCACCGCCAAATCCGAGCGGGCAAGGCTCAACATGGCCAGACTGGCGCGCGAGGCGGTGCTTTCAAGACATACCGCCATGGCAAGGGCACGTGAATTCGTTTCGGCGCTGACGCCGTCCGTCGGGACGCGTCCGGCGGTCGATCTGGACGTCGAAAGTGCAGCATGAGCGGCAGACAGGAGACCATCGAGATGCGGCGATCGAAAAGGGTTGAACAAACACGGACGGCGCTTGTGGCCGGCGGTGCCGGTTTCCTCGGTTCGCATTTATGCGAGGCGCTGCTACATAACGGCTATCGCGTGATCTGCGTCGACAATTTCCTTACCGGTAGAATGGAGAATATCAGTTCGCTGGTTGGCCAAGCGCGCTTTCGACTGATCGAGCAGGATGTTTGCGTCCCGCTAGAACTCGGTGAACCTGTCGATCGCGTTTTCAACCTCGCCTGCGCGGCATCGCCGCCTCGCTATCAGGCCGACCCGATCCATACCACGCGCACCTGTGTCATCGGGACCCTCAACCTTTTGGAGCTCGCTGCCAGCAACGGCGCCCGCTTCCTGCAGGCATCGACAAGCGAAGTCTATGGCGATCCGGAACAGCATCCGCAGCGCGAGGACTATGTCGGTCACGTCAACTGCACCGGACCGCGAGCCTGCTACGACGAGGGCAAGCGCGCCGCTGAAACACTATGCTTCGACTATCTGCGCGCCGAGATGGCCGATATTCGCGTCGCCCGAATCTTCAACACCTATGGACCCAGGATGGACCCCGCCGATGGCCGCATTGTCTCCAATCTGGTCATGCAGGCGATCGAGAAACGGCCGCTGACCATATTCGGCGACGGCCGACAGACCCGCTCCTTCTGCTATGTCACAGATCTGGTCGAGGGATTGCGACGCCTGATGGATGTCGATCCCAACCCCCGCCAACCGGTCAATCTCGGCAATCCGGGGGAGTTCTCGATCCTCGAACTGGCAAGACTGGTACGCGAGCTGACCGGCACCAGATCGCCCGTGAAGTTCCTGCCGCTGCCTGAGGACGATCCGCGCCGGCGGCGCCCCGACATAGGCCGCGCAAAGGCGCTTCTCGGCTGGTCGCCCAAGGTGCCTCTCAGGCAAGGCCTGCTGCAGACGATCCTCTACTTTTCCGGGATGGACGATCTGGCGATCGCGCGCGTCGCCGCGATCGATACAGCGGGTCCGGGAAAGCTCCAGAACTTGCAGCTCTGAAGCAGCGGCATCTTTTCACCTGGGCGGAACAACCAATCGATACCGCGGTTGGGAATGACAACCGCGATGGAGGAAGAGCTGTGCAGCCGAAGCGATCAGTCAACGACATCGAGCAGATGGCGGCGGCGGAAACCGCCGCATTCCTGCGAAGAGCTTCCATCACTTATCTCGAGTGCTGCGTCAGCCTGATGATGACGCATCTGCGACGGGAGGAAGTAGCAAGCATCCTGGAGCAGGAAGCCGACATGCTGCGCAGGCTGGACTGAGTCCAGGCTTTGCCTTCAACAGCCCAGAAGCCGGACAAGCCCGGCTTTGTAACGTTCGACTATGTGCGTGGCACGCATCCGCTCCCGCTCGTCGGCCGATTGCCCAGCAATCGTCCAGAGACCAAGCTGAAACGCGAGATAGCAAGGCTCGAAATGGTCGACCAAGGCCCTGTCGATCGATGTCGCCTGCTCGATGCAGATTACCAGCTTAGAAAGCTCGGCGGCGGACAGGTCGTGTTCGACCCGCGCGCCCGCGATGTCCCATTCTATGCCCTCGCAGCCGACAAGATCATGCGAGCGGCAATGATCGAGCGCGTCCGTCTTGACCAGGGATCCACCGGGAAGGACCAGAAACTCCCAAGGGTGCAGCCGTCCATCGATCTCGACCCGGCGCGTTGGACGCGGTGATGGCTGGCAGGCAAACCAGTTCTGCAAGGCGTGCGCAAACTTTTCCCCCAGCGCTTCCTCGCAGTTTTGCACCGCCATGTGTGCGAGCTGGTCCAACGACGCGCCTGCCTCGTCGGTCTGCAGCCTGGCAGCGCGCCAGCCGAGGTAATGCCCAAGCCATTCGATCAGCAAATCCCTTGCCGGCCCTGCCCGGTCCAGCCTGCCGGCATCGATCCAGCGCTCGACCAGAAAACCGTGGCAGAGGCCGGCAGGCTGGGCGCCGAAGCCGGCTTCGTGGAGTGCCTTGGCCGTGCGCAGCTTGCGACGTCCAGTCTCGCCAAGGCCCGCGAACTTGACCAGCCAGCGTTCGCCGCCGGACGAAGCGATGAATTTGCGCCGCTCGAACGCCGGAAATGCAGGCGGCCAGGCGCCTGTCGGCACAGAGAGACATTCGCGCCACGCCCCGCCGGAAATCTCATGAAGCTCAACATCGGTCTTGCCAAGCAGATGTCTTATCCAGTCCCGCAGCCGGGGGGCGACCGCGCCGTCGAAGGCATCTTCGAACCCCGCGACGTGGCTTTGGCACTGCGACAAGGCAGCGACGGTTTCGGCAGCAGCCTGCGCGCCCGGCCCCCCGCGGTGGCTCGGGAAGAGATGAATGCGCTCCTGGTCGATCCCGTTCCGGCGAAGCCAGGCAATGACGGCATGAAATGAGCTACCGGAGAGACCCGGGCCCTCATCGACGACAGCAAATTTGGCTTGCGGTCTGTCGCGCCAAGAGCCGAGGAGTTCGGGCGCGGCGCTAATGTGTCGGGAAAAAGGATGGCCGATCGGCCGTACGCTGATAGGCGGAGGCGCATGCAGGGCGGCGGCGACCATCGCCGCCAGGCCGAGACCGATGCTGCGGATGCCGATGACGCATGTGTTTGCGTCCAGGCCCGACCGCAACGCCGCAAGCAGATAGGTTTCCGGGTAGAGGGCGTACAACGCATAGCCTTCGGCCGGGCCGGTGGTTATTGCGCTGCCGCAGTCGCTGGCGGCAAGCTTTGCAAGCAACGACGCATCGAGCTCTCCGCTTCGGGCAAATCCTTGTTGCCAGGACCGCAGCACTTCCAGCGACAAGTCGACGAGGATTTCCGAGCCCAGCTTCTGCCCCGACGAACTGGTATCGACGCCTCTCGTGTCGAATTCCGCATCGGCAAGGCCCTGGAAGAGTTCAGAGGCGGTGACGAAAAGATCGACTAGAGCGGCGTGACGTTCGAGGCCCGCAGGCAGATCGCCAATTGCTTGAGCCGCGGCCAAGACAGCCTCCCGGAGCTGTTCTGCGCTATGCGTTCGCTTGTGGTCGCCGAAGACGATCATACGGCTCCTGCCTGGCTGTCTGGCCGCCAACGCGAAGCGGCGACTGTTTGATCCGCATCAGGCTCAGCAATTTTTCGCGGCGCGAAGGAACATTCGAGGCCGCTCCCGGTTCGGCGCCGAGGAACTTACCTCCAACCAAAGAGGCCGTGGTTTCGTGACATCGAAGAAAGTTCGTATCGGCATCGTCGGCGTAGGCAATTGCGCATCATCCCTTGTGCAAGGTCTCTCCTACTATCGCCACGCCAACGGCAACGAGCCGATCCCCGGACTGATGCATGCCGATCTCGGCGGCTATCATGTCGATGATATCGAGGTGGTCTGCGCCTTCGATGTTGCGGAAAACAAGGTTGGGCGCGATGTGGCGGAAGCGATCTACACCGCGCCCAACAACACCTTCCGTTTCGCCGACGTCGCACCGACCGGGGTCCACGTGGATCGCGGCCCGACGCTCGACGGCATCGGCAAATATCTCCGCGATACGATCGAAGAGTCGGACGAACCGGTCGCAGACGTAACCGCACGGCTCAAGGAAAGCGCGACCGAGGTGCTCATATGCTATCTTCCGGTCGGCTCCGAAGAGGCCGCGCATTTCTATGCAGAATGCGCACTCGATGCCGGCTGCGCCTTCGTCAATTGCATCCCTGTCTTCATCGCTTCGAGGCCGGAATGGCGCCGGCGCTTCGAGGAACGCGGCCTTCCCCTGGTCGGCGACGACATCAAGAGCCAGGTCGGCGCAACCATCGTGCACCGGCTGCTCGCCAATCTCTTCCGCGAGCGCGGCGTGCGCATCGACCGCACCTATCAGCTCAACTTCGGCGGCAACACCGACTTCCTCAACATGCTCGAGCGCGAGCGGCTGGAATCGAAGAAGATCTCGAAGACGCAGTCCGTCACCAGCCAGATCGACGTCCCGCTTGAAGCCGGCAACATCCATGTCGGACCCAGCGACCACGTCCCGTGGCTGACCGATCGCAAATGGGCCTATATCCGCGTCGAAGGCACCACCTTCGGCGGCGTGCCGCTCAATGCCGAGCTCAAGCTGGAGGTTTGGGATTCGCCCAATTCGGCAGGCGTCGTCATCGACGCCGTCCGCTGCGCGAAGCTTGCCCTCGACCGCGGTATTGCCGGCGCGCTCACCGGCCCCAGCAGCTACTTCATGAAGTCGCCCCCAGAGCAGTTCACCGACGCAGAAGCGCGCCTGCGCACGCTCGCCTTCATCGCCGGCAATGACGAGCCGATGCTGGACGCCGCCGAATGACCACCACCTTCTTTCTCATCCGCCACGCGGCGCATGATCATGTCGGCTCGTACCTGGCCGGGCGGCTCGAGGGCGTTCGCCTGGGCGAAGCCGGCCAGGCGCAAGCGCTGCATCTCGCGCGGCGGATGGCGCGGGAGCCGCTCGCCGCGATCTTGAGCAGTCCGCGCGAACGCACGCTGGAAACAGCGAAGCCGATCGCCATCGCTTGCGAGATTGAGAAGATCGCGATCTGCAAGGAACTCGACGAGATCGACTTCGGCGAATGGTCCGGCAAGACTTTCGAAGAACTGAACGGCGACGCAAGCTGGCGGCTCTGGAACGACCAGCGCCAGAGCGCCCGGACGCCGAGCGGCGAGACCATGCTGGACGTGCAGCACAGGATGATCGGCCTGATGGACGCGCTGCGCGAGAATGGACAAGGTCAGTGCATCGCGCTTGTCAGCCATGCCGATGTCATCAAGGCGGCCGTCTGCGCGATCCTCGGCCTGCCGCTCGGCGATTGCTTCCGCTTCGACATCGCGCCGGCCTCCATCACAACGGTCGTCCACGGCGACTGGGGTTCCAAGCTGATCCGCTTGAATGAAATCGCCTGACGGGAGCGGTAACCGATGCGCATGGTCATTTTCGGCCTCACCGTTACATCCTCGTGGGGCAACGGGCATGCCACACTCTGGCGCGGGCTGATTGGCGCTCTGGCGCCGCTTGGCTGGTCGATCAGCTTCTTCGAGCGCGATACGCCCTACTACGCCGGCGCCAGGGACATCGACCGCTTGAGCGGCGGCGATGTCGTTCTCTACCCGGATTGGGAGGATATCCGCCAAGAGGCCGAGACCGCCATAGGGCAGGCCGACGTGGTCATCGTCACCTCCTATTGTCCTGATGCCGTGGAGGCCTCGCGGCTCGCCAACGACGGCTGTCGCGGCCTGAAAGTGTTCTACGACCTCGATACACCGGTGACGCTGGCCAACATCGAGCGAGGTGATTACCCGGCCTATTTCGAGCCGGAAGAATTGCGCGATTTCGATCTGGTCCTGAGTTATACCGGAGGGCCGGCGATCGACACACTGAAGCGCATTCTGGGCGCGCGCCATGTTCTACCGCTTTACGGCCATGTCGACCCCAACCGGCACCGGCCGGCGCAGCCAAGGTCGGAGTTTGCCGCCGACCTGTCTTATCTCGGGACCTATGCCGAGGACCGGCAGGCGGCCGTGGAACGGCTGTTCGTCGCTCCAGCGGCCAGACTGCCGAACCGCCGTTTCGTCATAGGCGGGGCGCAGTACCCGCAGGACTTCCCCTGGAGCAGCAACATCTATTTCGTCAGGCACCTGCCCCCCGCCGACCACCCGGCCTTCTTTTCCTCCTCGCGCCTGACGCTCAATGTCACCCGCGAGGCAATGGCGCGACAGGGCTGGTGCCCGTCAGGCCGTCTGTTCGAGGCGGCGGCGTGCGGCGCCGCCATCATCTCCGACGACTGGGCCGGCCTCGATAGCTTCTTCACGCCCGGCAGCGAGATTCTGTTGGCGCACAGCACCGGCGACGTCGTTGCCGCGCTTGACCTGTCGGAGAACGAGATCGCGACTCTCGGCCGCCGCGCCCGGGAGCGCGTTCTCGACGAGCATACGTCCGCGCATCGCGCCGCCGAACTCGACCGCATCCTGAACGACGCTTTCGCGTCCATGTCGAGGGGCACAATGGAGGAAGCTGTCTGATGTTGGGCATCGTGCCTGCCGCGGGCCGCGGCAGCCGCATTCAGCCGCTGGGTTTCTCCAAGGAGTTGCTGCCGGTCGGCAGCCGGCTCGACGGCCAGACCGAGCGTCCATGCGCGGTGAGCGAATATCTGGTGCGGCGGATGGTCCGCAACGGTGTCGACCGCATCTGCTTCATCATCGGTTCGGGCAAGTCGGACATCCTCGAATATTACGCCGCCGGCTACGACAATGCCGCAGCGATCTTCGTGGCGCAGCCTTCCCCAGTTGGACTCTGTGACGCGATCTTCCGCGCCGCACCGCTCGTGACGCCGGAAGAAACGGTCCTGGTCGGCCTGCCGGATACGATCTGGTTCCCCGAAGATGGCTTCTGCCGCCTGGCCGACGACCGGCTGTCCTTCCTGATGTTTCCGGTCGATCGCCCGGAACTGTTCGACGCCGTCGTCCTCGATGGGAACGGGCGGGTCGAGCAGATCCAGGTCAAGCAAGCTGACGCCGCAACGAACTGGGTCTGGGGCGCCTTCAAGATGCCGGGCCGTATCTTCCATCAACTGGCGGCCCTGTGGCGCCAGCGCGACGGCGTCGACGAGTATTTCGGCACGCTGGTCAACGCCTATCTCGCCGGCGGAGGCGAAGCTTACGGCATCAAGGCGGGGACGGCCTATGTCGATGTCGGTACCTTCAACGGCTATCGCACGGCGCTCAGGCTGCTCGAAGGCAACGACGCCATCGATGACGGGCCCCTGCCGACATTCGCATCGCAGGATCGCTCGCCAATGCCAACCGTTCCAGGCGAAGGAGCTTAGCCATGCTGCATTCCAGCACGGAAATACGCCGCCGCATCGACGCATTGGGGCCGTGGTTTCACAATATGGAGCTTGCGGGCGTGGAGACCGCTCCGGATCATTTCCTCGGCAACTACCCGATGATGAAATGGCGCAAATTCGCGGATGCCATTCCGACCGATCTTTCGGGCAAGTCGGTGCTCGATATCGGCTGCAACGCCGGCTTCTACTCGATCGAAATGAAGAAACGCGGCGCCGATCGCGTGCTTGGGATAGACTTCGACCAAGCCTATCTGGCTCAGGCCCGCTTCGCCGCCGAGATCGCCGACTGCGAGATCGAGTTCAGGGAACTGTCGGTCTACGACGTCGCCTCGCTCGGCGAGCGCTTCGACATCGTGCTGTTCATGGGCGTGCTTTACCACCTGCGCCACCCGCTGCTGGCGCTCGACCTGATCCGCGCGCATGTCGCGAGCGACCTGATGATCTTCCAGTCGATGCAGCGGGGCAGCAACGAAGTCCTGCCGCTCGAACAGAACTACCATTTCTGGACACGCGACCTCTTCGATCAGCCCGAATTTCCGAAACTGCACTTCATCGAGCATCGCTATGCGGATGACCCGACCAACTGGTGGATTCCGAACCGTGCCTGCACCGAAGCGATGCTGCGCAGCGCCGGTTTCGACATCCTGCTCCACCCGGAAGACGAGGTCTATTTCTGCCGCGCGTCAGGCGAACCGACCGGCAGCGCCGCCGTCTATCCTTCGACAGGAGAGACCAATGATTGAAGCCGCCATGATCTGGAACGAGCCCAACAACAAATCGCACTGGGACCCCGACCTCGATCCGGACTGGAGCCGGTTTGCCACAATGGCGACTCTGGCGGCCGATGCGATCGGCCGGGAAAATCCTGCCATCACAAGAGTGCTCGGCGGCATTTCGCCGATCGATGCCGGCTTCATGACGCGGATGAAGGAATTCGGTGTCCTGGACCATGTCGACGCAGTCGCGGTGCATGGCTTCCCGCTCGACTGGAACCTTTGGCAAATTCACGAGTGGCCCCACAAGCTCGGAGAGATCGCGACAGTCGCCGACATTCCGGTGTGGGTCAGCGAAGTCGGTGTCTCGACCTTCGGTGCCGAGGAGGTGCAAGTCTGGGGTTTGCGCCGGACGGCGGAGCTTTTGCTCGGACTTGCGCCACGCGTGCAGTGGTACAGCCTCTATGACCTGCCGCGTTCGTGGGAGGCGACGACGCGCCATCGGGAAGCGGAAGGTTCGTCCTATTACAGGCATTTCTACATGGGCCTGCTTCGCGAGGACGGCACGCCCAAGCCGGCCCTCGAGGAATTCGTGCGCCACACCCCGCAAATGGGCTTGGTGCAGTGGTTCCATTACGAGGATCCTCGGCTGGACGACGCTGTTGCCTGGATGGAACGTCTCGGTGTCACCCATCTGCGCACAGGCCTGTCCTGGGCCGACAGCTTTCGACCGAATGCGCTGGACTGGTTCGACCGCCAGATGGAAGCGCTGGCCGACTTCAACGTCACCGTCACCTTCTGCTTCACGCCGGAACATCGCGGTCTGCAGCCTCATCACACCAGCCCGCCTCAGATCCCCGAGGAATTCGCCGAGTTCTGCGCGGCGATGATCCGGCGCTACGCTCCCGCGATCGGCGACGATATGGCAGCAGCGCAACGTGTGTCGGCGGCGTGGTGAGGCCCGGCTCGATCAGCGATGACACTGACTGTCCTCAACGTCGCCTATCCCCTCGCGCCCGTCGGGCCGGATGCGGTCGGCGGCGCCGAGCAGGTGCTGTCGGCGTTGGATCGGGCGCTGGTCGAGAAAGGCCACCGTTCGATTGTCGTCGCCTGCCACGGCTCGAGCACGGCCGGCGTCCTGGTGGAGACACAAGCCGAAACAGGTGTGCTCGACGAGGCGGCGAAGGACCGAGCTCATCAAGCGCATCGCGATGCGATCGCGGCCGCCCGGGCGCGCTGGCCCATCGATGTCGTTCATCTCCACGGGATCGACTTCGATGCCTATCTGCCTTCCGACGGCCCTACCCTGGTGACACTGCACCTACCACTCGACTGGTACCCGCCCGAGGTGCTGGCGCCGTCACGCGAGGACTTGTGGCTGCATGCAGTCTCGCAGGCGCAGCACTGGACGGCGCCGACAGGGTCGAGGCTTGCGAAGCCTATTCCAAACGGTGTTGATATCGAGGCGCTGAACCAGCCCCGGTCGCGGCGCAATTTCGCGCTGCTGCTCAGCCGCATCTGTCCCGAAAAGGGCATCCATCTCGCAATAGAGGCCGCCAAGCGCGCTGGCATGCCTCTGGCGATCGCCGGCCAGGTCTATCCATACGAGACCCATCTGCGCTATTTCGCCGACGAGGTCCGCCCTCGGCTCGATCGACAGCGGCGCTTTCTTGGACCACTGGGCTTTCTGGCCAAGCGGCGGCTGCTCAATGCCGCCCGCTGCCTTGTCATTCCCAGCCTTGCCCCCGAAACAAGCTCACTTGTCGCGATGGAGGCGCTTGCCTGCGGCACACCGGTCGTCGCTTTCCCGAACGGCGCCCTTCCCGATGTCGTCCAGCACGGCAGGACCGGTTTCCTGGTCAATGACGTCGAGGAGATGGCGAAGGCCATTGTCGCTTCCGGAGCCCTGGACCACGAGGCCTGCCGGGCCGAGACGCGTCGCCGCTTCTCGCTTGAGCGCATGATCGCATCCTACATGGATGCCTACGCAGCGCTGGCAAAGCTCGGCAGCCGTCGCGCCTTGCTGGGAACCGGCTGATGGGCGGTCTGCGCACCGAGATCATTCGTGACGCGACAGCATTCGAGGACCTGGAGCCGCATTGGTGGCGACTCTGGCGGCGGAGCATCTCGGCCACGCCGTTCCAGTCTCCCGCCTGGCTCATTCCGTGGTGGCGGACATTCGCGCCCGGCGACCTTGCGGCCATTGCCGTGTGGAATGGAGACGCCCTCGCCGGCCTGGCACCGCTCTATGTCGAAAGCCATGATCGCGGCCAGCGCCTGCTCCCCGTCGGCATTTCCCTGAGCGACTACCTCGACATCTTGTGCGTGCCGGAACTGGAGGCGGAGGCTGGCGCCGCCGTTGCCGACGCGGTGCTCTCGCTCGAATGGTCGCAATGGATCCTGCCCGACCTCCCGGCCGATGCCATGTCGCTGAGTCTTGAGCTGCCGAATGCGCAAGAGTGCCGGTCGATGGCGCACGCCGCCTGTCCCGTGCTGCCGCTCGACGGCGATCGAACCCTGGCCTGCTCGGTTCCCGGGAGACGAAGACGCCAGTTGCGCCGCGCCGAGCGGGCTGCCCGGCGAAGAGGCGCCGTTGTGATCAGCCGCAGGGAGCCGGAGCCGCAGATGTTTCTCGACGGGCTGATCCGGCTGCATGGCGCGCGCTGGGCCAGCCGTGGCGGGGGCGTGCTGTCCGACATCGCTGTGGAATTTCATCGCAGGGCTCTGCCGCGGCTTGCCGGTAGCGGCATGGCGCGCTGCCTGACGATCGAGATCGGCGATGCCGTCGTGGGTGCCTATTACGGATTCCATCACCGCGACCGGGCCTATGCTTATCTCGGCGGTTTCGATCCAGCCTATGCCGAGGAAAGCCCCGGCGCGATTCTGATCGGCCACGCTATATCGGAAGCTACCAACGAAGGCGCGCGCGAGTTCGATTTCCTGCGCGGCCGGGAAGGTTACAAATATGGCTGGGGTGCAAAAGACCGCTGGACGGCACAGAAGGTCTGGACCCGGAGCGCGCCGCGGTGACGATCGCGAGGCAAACCGACGTGATCGCCAGACGCCTGCTACGGGATTGCAAGGCCGACGGCCTATCCGTCGACAACGCGCTGGCGAGATTGGCCATCCATATCGACAAGACGATCAGCGCGGCGCAATTGGCCGATGTCGCAGTGGACATGCGCCCGAGCCATAGCCCCGGGCGATGCTGGCTGCAGGAGATCGCCACGATGCTGCGTGACAAGGCCGACGCCTTCGACGCCGTCCGCAGGGTCGCTGCCTGCGTGTCGCATGACCGCGCCAACGGCGAAACACCCGCCCTGACCGTCGAGCGGCTGGCCGGCGGATTCGATCGGGCGGCCGCCATATCTCCGGCCGCCAGCGTGCAGCTGTCGTCGCTGGGCGACGAGGACAGGCTGTCGGCCACAACCGGCGAGATTGCGTTGTGGCTGGAACGGCAAGGCATGCTCGGCACCCGCGAACGCATATTGGACATCGGCTGCGGCATCGGACGCCTCGAACATGCGCTTTGCGCCATGGCGGGATTTGTCGTCGGCATCGATATCTCGCCAGGGATGATCGCCATCGCGCGCCAACGATGCGCCGGCGTCGCCAATGTGGAATTCCGCCTGACCTCGGGCCTGGATCTCGGTGACTTTGCCGATCAAAGCTTCGACGGCGTGGTGGCCCTCGACAGTTTTCCTTACCTAGTGCTTGCCGCTGTTGCCGAGCGGCATTTCGGCGAGATCGCGCGCGTGCTGCGGCCGGGAGGAATGGCGGCAATCCTCAACTATTCCTATCGGACATCGCCGGACATCGATTCCAGCGATATCAACCGTCTTGCCCATGCATATGGCATGGACATCTTGGTGGACGGCGAAATGCCTTTCGGCAGTTGGGACGGCACGGCCTTCCTTATCCGGCGTGGCGGCGGAACATAACGGGCGGGCGGCAGTTCGGTCGCCGAGCAGTTTCACGCAGGCAGCTTTCACGCAAGCAGACCAGGGAGAAGAACAATGGCGACTGGCGGCAAGAAGCATATGGGCCGCGGCAGTCAGGGCAAGGGTTCCGGCACCGGAGCGAAGACGACGCTCGCAAAGAACATGGTCGGCGAGAACGAGGTCCTGTCCAACCGGGACAAGAAGCAGCATACGGAGGAACGCGGCCTCGACGGCAACCGAATCAAATCCGATCAGTACCAGGACCACGCGGCGAACCGTCTGCCTAAGGAATGAGTGCATGCTCGTGGATCGCCTTTTGCCCCGAGTCCGAAGACTGCGATCCGGAAATCCCACAGCTTGCGGCGGGCGCCTTGCAAAGGCCGGTCGGGTATGCCTCAGTGAGATCTGAAGGGGCCTCTATTGTTAAGAGAATGCGATGTCTCGCCGGAGCCAGCGCGATCTATGCGCCCAGGCAATCCAGAGCCTGGATCAGGAGATCGCGTCCCTGTTGACCGCCATCGAGCGGGAGAAGGTCCCTGACCGGCTGACTAGGCTTGCACTCGAACTGCAGAACGCACTGATCGAAAAGCGCAAAGGCGATATGACGACTGAGCGCGGTTGAAGGTGTCGCGGCAAGGATGCGGCATTCCTCCGAGACCGGCCGAAGGGCATTGGCAGGGCCTGCTGTCGCTGGCCAACTTGATCGATGGAACCTTAACATATGTGAATCGTTGTAGCCGGTTAGGAGTCATCCCGATGGCGCAGGATGGCAGAACTCCGGAAGTGGACGAACTCGTTCGGCGGCTTGTCGCAACGACGGGCATCACCGAAACGCAGGCGCTTGAACTTGTTGCCTTGCTCGGCTTGAATTGGGCTTCGTTGATGAGAGAGGCGAAAGTCCTGCAAGCAACTCAGCGCCGGTAGGCTGGCTTTAGCGCCTTGCGCCTTCGGTATCCCAATGGTCGTCCGAAAATTGACGTCGTCGCTCGATCAGTGCCTGCGGCGAGCTTTCCCCGAGAAACTCCAACACACCGGCACGGGCACGATTGAGACGGCTTTTGACAGTGCCGACAGCGCAACCGCATATCTCAGCGGTTTCTTCGTAGCTTACGCCCAGCACGCCGATCAGCATCAAAACCTCACGCTGATGGGACGGGAGCTTCTGGATGGCTTGATGCACTTCCCTGCTCTGCACGGACCAATCCTGGGATGGCTCCGAGATCGGTCGGCTGGAGGCGCAGTCAAGCAGCCCGGGCGCCTCCCTGGCGGCTGCCTTGACACGCGTGTAGTGCGTGTTGCGCATGATCGTGAAGAGCCAGGACTTCAGCCGCGTGCCCGGCTCGAACTTGTCCAGGTTGGCAAGCCCCTTGGTCAATGTCTCCTGCACGAGATCGTCGGCGTCGTCGGGCACCCGGCAGAACGTTCGGGCAAAAGCCCGCAAGGCAGGAATGAGATCGACGATGGAGATCTCACCGGCGTCAGGGTTCGACAAATTAGGCTCTCTGGGTGACAATTTTGCGGGCCTAGCAAGCAGGAGTGGATGAGATGCAGACTAGGGAGAATGCCTGAGAAAAAGGAACGTTCCTGTTTTCCATCGCTCGGCCGAAACTTTTGGCTAAGCGGCTCGATCGGAGGAAGCGGCAACATTCAGTGGGTCGCTTCGATCCTCGGCTCCTCGATATACCAAGGCATGGAAATGATCACGATGTCCGATCCGCCAAACTCGAGCAGTTTGGCGTGCAGTCGGCGAGCGCGATGGGTGTGCAGGATGTACTGCCACCAATTGGGCGGCACGACCTCCGGGAGCAGCACCGCAATGGTGCGGCCACCGAACTCGACTCGCAACACCCTGATCTCCTTCAGCAACGGCTCGGACATCAGCCGGTAGTCGGCATTGAGGAGAACCAGGCGGGGTGGGCGCAGGCCAGCGGCCTTCACCGGCGCCTCCACATCCTTCGACCACCTCCCGCGAATTGCTCGCTCTTCATCGCTCTCTTCGCCCGACAGGCGCGCGACATGGACGGCAATGACATCTTTCGACAACTGATAGGCAAAGCTGAGCGCCTTGTCGGCCATCCTGTTCCACTGCTGGGTCACGACGAGAACCACAGGCGGTTGCGTGTTGCTGAGACTGAGCTCTCCGGGCTCGCGCAAACCGGCCTCGAGGTGGTCGTAATAGCGCCGCACCAGCCGCAGGAGGACGATCACCAGAGGAATGACGATCACCGTTATCCAGGCCCCTTCCCTGAATTTGGCGATGACGATCACGACGAGCGCCAGGGCGGTGATGGCGCCGCCGAGCGCATTGACCGCCAGATGCATACGATGACCTGCGTGCTCCGGACCCTTCTCCGTGCGCCGCGCTCTCACCCAATGCAGCACCATGCCGGTCTGCGACAGCGTGAAGGTCAGAAAGGCGCCGATGGCGAAGAGCGGGATCAAATGGTCGGTGATGCCGCCAAACACCACCAGCAGCAGCCCCGTGGCAAAACCGAGGTAGAGTATGCCGACAGAGAAAACCAGCCGGCGGCCGACCATTGCAAAGGGCCTGGGAAGATACCCGTCTTCAGCCACCATGCGGCAAAGGCGGGGAAAATCGACGAAGCTGGTGTTGGCTGAAAGCGCGAGCACGCAGAGCAGGCTGCCGATGGCGACGTAATAGAAAATACCGTCGCCCACCACGGCATGCGCAAGCTGCGAAAGCACGCTCTGATAGCCGTCCTTCTCCTGGTCCATCGCGCCAATGCGATAGCGTGCCGAAAGGAAGGCGATACCGCCGAGCAGAAGCCCCAGGACCAGGCAAATCGCCGCCAATGTGCGGCGGCCGTGCTTCACCGCCGGATCCTTGAAGGCGGTCATGCCGTTGCTGACCGCCTCGATGCCGGTCATCGCAGTGCAGCCGCTGGCGAAGGCGTGCATCAAAAGCAGCAGGCTCACACTCGCGGTCGGCTGCGGCAGCGGCGGCGGCGGAATTGCCGGCGACGGCTGCCCGCCCGATAGGCTCGCCTTCCAGACGCCGATCGCAAGGATCGCCAGAAAGCTCGCCACGAAGAGGTAGGTGGGCAAGGCGAACAGCCGGCCGGCATCGAGCGTGCCGCGCAGGTTGACGACGGTCACCAGAAGAAGGATGCCAAGGCAAAGCCACAGCGTGTAGGGGTGCAGCGAGGGCAGCGCCGAAACCAGCGCGCCGACGCCTGCGGAGATGCCGACGGCGACATTGAGCACGTAGTCGACCATCAGCGCGGAGGCGGCGAGCAGGCTGGCATTGCGGCCAAGGTTCTCGCGCGAAACGATGTAGGCACCGCCATTGCTGGGATAGGCCGCGATGGTCTGGCGGCAGGAAAGATAGAGGACCGCGAGCAGGCCGACGATAGCGCCCATGATCGGGCCGATATAGCCGAGGCCCGCCGCGCCGAGCGGGATCAGGACGGTGAGTGCCGCTTCCGGGCCGTAGGCCGAGGAACCCAGCCCATCGAGGCCCATGGCCGGCACGCCTTCGAAGACGCCGATCTTGCGCTGCGACTGTTCCTGATTGGCCAGCCGGCGGCCGAGAATCCATCCAAGTATCGACATGTCGCGATCCCGAGAAAACGTCCACCGAAGAGCGCGGAGAGAAGAATGTTCCTCGACGGTTCGAGCGCGCGGCTGGAGGCGTTTGGCGCTTCAGCGGAGAAACCCGGTATCGGTTCGCCCCAACGACTCCCCTCGCGACCGAAACACTGCAAGTCGCCTTCACGCGCAAAACGATTCGTGAACCGAAGCGATCCACAGAAATATTTCGGGGCATCTTTGTTGGCTTTGTTGCCTGGGATTGCCAGTCAACAGCCTGGAAACAAAGCGGAATTTCTTGCGCTTGGATTCCGCCTCCGGGGCACAATCACCTCTGTTCACCAGACGTGATCGAGGTTGCGCAGGAGAGTTTATCGCCCATCAATCGGGTCGTGAGGGTGGGATTCTATTTGTAACATATCCACACTGAACGTTTCTGTGTAACAAACTGCGTAACAATGAGCAGAAAAAATCAACAATTTCAATGTTATAGGCATAAAATCGAAAGACGCTCTCTCCGCCATAACTTTTTAATAAATCAATTGCTTCAAATAGTTAGCTAACTCCGAGCCGCGGCTTCCAGCAGCCAGTCGACGAAAAGCGCGGCGTCGGGATGCGGATCCCTTCCGAGGGGCTCCAACAGGTGAAAGGCCTCGTCAATCGGAACTTCGAGATCGAATGGTGCGAACAGCCTGCCAGACGTCCGTTCTCGGTTGGCAACAGACAACCGCCCGAGTGCCACGCCGCCACCTTCTGCCGCGATCTCGAAGGCCGTCAAGGAGGTGTCGAGTTGCAAGCCTTGTCCCGGGTCGACCATTTTTGCCTTGGCGGCATTCAGCCAGATCCCCCAGCCTTCCTGGTATCCGAGCACATGCAGTAACCGGTGTTCCCCCAGATCGTCGGGCCGGTTCAGTGGTCGTTTCGCGATGAGGCCAGGGGCGCAGAGGGGCGTAATGGTCTCCCATGTCAAACGGTGACTCCGCACGTTGCTCCAACCGCCAGTGCCGTACTGAATGTCAAGATCAAAGACGTCAGTATCGAAGGCATCGTTCCAGACACTCGAGATAATCCGGATATTCTTGTCGGGATTGCAGTCCAGAAATTCCGGGAGACGGGGCGCCAGCCAATTGACCGCGAACGACACCGCGCATCGCACTGTCAGCTCCTTCGCTCGGCGCCCACCGAACACCTCACGGGTACCGACAGCCAGACGCTCGAATGCGTCGCGCACCTTCGGTAGGTAGGCCTCCCCGGTCTTGGTCAGTTGCAGGCTGCGGGGGTGGCGGATGAAGAGCTGATGCCGCAGGCTGAACTCGAGCGATTTGACGTGCTTGGAGATGGCAGCCTGAGTGAGATTTAGCTCCTTGGCAGCATCGGTGAAGCTGAGGTGGCGCGCTGCGGCTTCGAAGGCTCGCAGCCAAATGAGAGGCGGCAGATCGAGCTGCATCTAGTCATCTCCAACCTATGTATAACAGAAACAGGGTCATTGTCTGCGAAACGGTTGTTTGACGCAATACGCGTTGCCGAGACATTCAAGGCTCACCTGCGCCGGCGGGACCAAGTGAGCCTCCACTTCCGAAGCTCAGAGCCGTCCCTGATGAGGAAGGCGGCAGGTACCGCCGATAATGCAGCCCGAGGGATCCAATGTTCTCGTTCTTCCCAACTGCCCGCGTTCGTCCATCGCCCTTCTTTGAAGCCGCCGTCGCGGAAGGCATGGTGGCTGCGAATGTCTACAACCGCATGATCATGCCGACATCGTTCGGCGACCCGGAGGGAGAATACTGGCGGCTGATCAACGGCGTCTCGCAATGGGATGTCGGTGTGGAACGCCAGGTGCAGCTTAAGGGACCGGACGCAGGCCGGCTGGCACAAATCCTGTCACCGCGCGATCTCTCGACCTGCAAGATTGGCCAAGGAAAATATGTGCCGCTTTGCAACCATCGCGGCACGATCATCAATGACCCGATCTTGTTGAAGCTCTCCGACGACCTCTATTGGCTCTCGATTGCGGACAGCGACATCTGGCTTTGGGCCAGTGCCATTGCGGCGGAACGCGGGCTGAATGTCGAGATTACCGAACCCGACGTCTCGCCCATGGCCCTGCAGGGACCCAAGGCCGAGGATGTTGTGGCCCATGTTCTGGGCGATTGGGTGCGCGCGCTGAAGTACTTCTGGTTCAAGGAAACCGAGATCGACGGCATTCCGATAGCGGTGCAGCGATCTGGGTGGTCCAAACAAGGCGGATTTGAGATCTATCTGAGGGATGGGACGCAGGGCACGAAGCTCTGGAACATCTTCAAGGAAGCAGGCAAGCCCTGGGGTATCGGCCCTGGCGCACCGGCAACTGCGGAACGCACCGAGAGCGGACTTGTGTCGGTGGGAGGCGACACCGACGACGAAACCAATCCCTTCGAAGTTCGGCTCGGCAAGTATGTCGATCTCGACGTTCCCGACGATGTTGTTGGGATCGGAGCACTCCGAAAGATTGAAGCCGAGGGACCGAAGCGGCATCAACTGGGTCTCATTTTCGATGCCTCGATGCCGGTGCCGTTTGGCGCCAAGCGTGAGGACATCACCTTCGACGGCGCCAAGGTCGGCGTGATGACGCATTGCACATGGTCGCCCCGAATGAAGGCCAACATCGGGTATGCCTTGATATCGACCGACGTGAAGGCCGGAGCGACGGTCAGCGTCAATCGCGCGAACGGTTCGATGGCCGCGCGGCTGGTGGAGCTTCCTTTCCTATGATTGACGAGGCGCCTTATCTCCAACCTCGGGCCGCCAACCACGTGCCGTTGACCCCGATCTCATTCCTCTACCGTACGGCTGATCTTTACCCTGATCGCGTGGCAATCATCGATGAGGAGCGTCGCTTCACCTGGCTGGAAGTGCGCCGGCGCTGCGAGGCTCTGGCGGCGGGCTTGATCCGCTTGGGTGTTAAGCCAGGAGACGTCGTTTCGGTCCTTGCTCCCAACACGGCTGAAATGTTCGAGGCACACTTCGCCGTCGCGATGGCCGGCGCGGTCCTCAACACCATCAATATCCGCCTCGATGCCGAAACCGTGGCCTATATTCTTGAGCATGCCGAAACCCGAGTGCTGATGGTGGATCGGCAATTGACCCCCCTGGCGGAGGAGGCACTGGCACGCCTTGATCGGCTTAGGCAAAGCGCGCCGTTGGCAGAAGTGGCGCTGGCGCGCCTCAATCGGCTGAAACCTCTGGTCATCGACCTTGGCGGGCCGGGACAGGCCGTGGCCGGATGCATCCGCCACGCGGATTTGCTTCATTCCGAAGCCGCAGCCTTCGCGCCGCTGCTGCCGGCCGACGAATGGCAGACCCTGTGCCTGAACTACACATCCGGCACCAGCGGGCGGCCCAAAGGCGTGCTCTACCATCACCGCGGCGCCTATCTCATGGCGTTGGGCACCGTCGCGGGCTGGGGCCTCTCGGGCCATCCGACCTATCTTTACACAGTGCCCATGTTCCACTGCAACGGCTGGGGGCATGCGTGGACCATGACCGCGCTTGCCGCGACGATCGTCTGTTGCAGGCAGATCTCGGCGCAAGCAATCGTCGGGGCCATCGAGACTTTCGGTGTCACCCATTTTGGCGGGGCGCCCGTCGTGCTCGGCATGCTGGTAGAGGCCGCCGAAGCAGAACCTTTTACACTCCCGCATGCCGTTCGGGTCATGACGGCCGGAGCGCCGCCGCCTGCGGCCATTCTCGAGAAAGTCGAAGCCTTGGGCTTCGATGTGATGCAAGTATACGGCCTCACCGAAACCTACGGCCATGTCGTCCAATCCATTTGGGACCAGGCATGGGACGGCGTGGATTTCACGAGCCGCGCGATGATCAAAGCGCGCCAGGGCGTGCGCTTTCCCACAACGGAATCGGCCGAGATTTGGGACGCCCAATCCGGAACGCGCCTGCCCCAGGACGGCAGCGCGATGGGCGAGATCGTGCTGCGCGGCAACACTATCATGAAAGGCTATCACAAGGATGAAGCGGCCACGGAAGCTGCCTTTGCGGGCGGAGCCTTCCACACTGGCGATGTCGCCGTGCAGCATCCGGACGGTTTTCTCGAAATCAAGGACCGCATCAAGGACATCATCATCTCTGGCGGGGAGAACATTTCCTCGATCGAGGTGGAGTCTGTTCTATACCGGCATCCGGCCGTCAGCGCCGCCGCTGTCGTGGCCAAGCATGATGCCAAGTGGGGCGAAACACCCTGCGCCTTCGTGGAGCTCAAGCCTGGTGCAAACGCCACCACGGATGAACTGAACCAGTTCTGCCGCCAACATCTCCCCGGCTTCAAGGTTCCAAAGCATTATATCTTTGAGACTTTGCCCAAGACTTCGACGGGAAAGATCGAGAAGTACAAGTTACGTGAACGGGCCAAGGCTTTTCCATGATGAAACAACAATACATCACCATCGAGACGGAAGGCGCTGTAACCGTCGTGACGCTGGCACGCGAGGATAGGCGCAATGCCATTAGCGAAGACATGCTGATGGAGATCGAAAACGTGTTTCGGGCGCCACCCCGCGGCACTCGGTGTTTCGTGCTTTCGGCCAGGGGCGCGCATTTCTGCGCCGGGCTGGATCTGCGGGAGCACTATGAGAAGGACCGCTCTCCAGTCGAATTCATGACCATGTGCCAAGGCTGGCACCGAACCTTCGACCTCATTCAATTCAGCGGCATCCCTGTGGTCGCCGCGCTCAAGGGGGCAGTCGTGGGCGGCGGCCTCGAGCTGGCGGCGGCGGCCCATGTCCGCGTGGCGGAGGAGAGTGCCTTCTTTGCGCTTCCGGAAGGCCAGCGCGGGATCTTCACGGGCGGCGGCGCCACGGTACGCGTGGCCCGCATCATCACGCCGGCGCGCATGATCGACATGATGCTGTCGGCAAGAACCTACGACGCCCGACGCGGGCTGGATCTTGGCCTATGCCATGAAGTGGTTGGCGACGGTCAGGCGCTCGCCCGCGCCAAGATGCTGGCTGCGCAGATTGCCTCCAATCCCCCAACCACCAATTTTGCCATCGTGACAGGCATATCCCGCATCAATGACATGTCCACCACGGACGGCCTGTTTGCGGAAGGCCTGCTTGCCGCAGCCGTGCAAACCAATCCGGATATCAGGGAACGGCTCGAGGCCTTCTTTTCCAAGAAGACCGAGCGTCTCGAACCAGGCACCAGGTGACAGATGACCTATCAACCGCCTGTGTCCCAGATTCTTTTGGCGATGCAGAGCGCCGGGAAGTTCGACGCCCCTCATTATGCCGACCTCTCTCTCGATGATGCGCAAGCCATCATTTCCGAGGCCGGGCGTTTTGCCGCCGAACGTATCGCCCCCTTGAACCAGGTGGGCGATCGGCTTCCTGCATCAATCAAAGACGGGCAGGTCACAACACCTCCGGGCTGGCGTGCAACCTATCGGGACTGGTGCGCGGCTGGCTGGAACGGCTTAGTGGGCCCCGCCGACCATGGCGGGCAAGGCCTTCCCATGCTGATGGCCGTGGGATGCACCGAACTCTGGAACTCGGCTTCCATGGCCTTCGCTCTCTGCCCGCTTCTGACGGCAGGTGCCATCGAAGCGATTGCGGCGCATGCCAGCCAGGACCTCAAGGATTTCTACCTGCCCAAGCTCGTGTCCGGAGAATGGACCGGCACCATGAACCTCACGGAACCGCAGGCTGGCTCCGATCTTTCGAATCTACGCTGCCGGGCGGAACGGTTGGGCGACGGCACCTACGCCATCACCGGTAGCAAGATTTTCATAACGTATGGCGAGCACGATTGCGCGTCCAACATCGTGCATCTGGTCTTGGCGCGACTTGCCGATGCGCCTGCTGGTACGCGCGGAATTTCCCTGTTTCTCGTCCCCAAATTTCTGCCTGACGGAACACGCAACGACCTGCGCTGCCATTCGCTCGAGCATAAGCTCGGCATACACGGTTCACCGACCTGCGCCATGACCTATGGTGACAACGGCGGCGCGAGAGGATGGCTGATCGGAGAAGAGAACCGCGGCCTCAATTGCATGTTCACGATGATGAACAACGCGAGGCTTCTTGTGGGCGTCCAGGGAGTTGCGCTTGCCGAGCGGGCCACGCAGATGTCGGTCGCCTATGCAAGGGAACGGCGCCAGGGAAGCGTTCCGGATCAGCGAGCAGGCGCGAGCGCAATAATTCGTCATCCTGACGTCAAACGAATGCTCCTTGAAATGCGGGCCAAGACGGCTGCTGCACGTCTGCTCTGCATGGCCACCGCCTCTTGGATCGACGGCAGCCTGAGAGCAAGATCGGCTGATGAAAGACGGCTTGCGCATGCAAGGGCCTCTCTATTGACACCGTTGGCCAAAGCCTACTCGACGGAGATAGCGGTTGAGGTAACGTCAACTGCAATTCAGATCCACGGCGGAATGGGATACATTGAGGAGACGGGCGTTGCGCAGCTTTATCGCGACGCTCGTATTCTGCCGATCTACGAAGGCACCAATGGCATACAGGCCATTGACCTTGTCTCGCGAAAGCTACGTCTCGAAGACGGCGAGACGCTGTTTGACGCCCTGAAATCCAGCCGGGAGGGACTGGCGATCGTTGCCGGCGAACCGCTCGCAAGCCGTATTGTGTCTGAAATATCGGAACTGGCGCAGACGCTATCCAAAGCGCCCGACAGCGTCCAGTCGCTGGCGGCCGCAATGCCACTCCTCCGCGCCTTGGCCGCAGTCATTGCCGGGGGATATCTGGCGGAGAGCGCGGCTCTTGCGCAAGGCGGTGCCACTGAAAGTGAGGCCCGCTATTTCATCACAGTTGAATTGCCGACCGCGATGGCTACAGCAAAATCCGCATTGTCGGGAGCTGATATCTTGGCAACATATGATCTCCAGTAGCCTTTACCTGCGGTGTCAGGCAGCATCACCGCAGGACCGGGCGAGATCGTCATATGCCCAAAGGCCAGCAGGTCACGATCTACTCGCACGAGCAAGGCGCGGTTCCAGTGGTGGCCGCCTATTGGCTATGCCTCACCCGTCGGGAAACGTCCTGCGGCCAGAGGCTTCGGCTATTCGGCCGCAACCCGCTGACCGCCCGCGCGGCGCAACAGCGCGTATCCCGCTTCCTCGACCGCCTGCGCGGCGCGTTTGCGGATCGCTTCGGACACAAGCACGCCGTCGGCGAAATCCTTGTCCGTCGCATAGACTCCCGTCGGCAAGGCAAGCGCCTCGAAGAACCCGAACAGCGGCCGAAGCTGGTGCTCGACGATCAGCGCGTGCCGCTCGCCGCCGCCGGTGGCAAGCAACAGCACCGGCTTGCCTCTCAGCGCCGTCGGATCGAGCAGATCGAAGAAGTGCTTGAACAGGCCCGTGTAGCTGCCCTTGTAGGTCGGTGATCCGACCACCAGCACATCGGCGTTGACGACCTTGTCAAGGACGTCGCGGCCCTGCTGATCGAGATCGCGCGCCCATTTGGCGCTGCCGAGCGAGGCTCCGACATCCTCGATGTCATAGGTGCTCGCCGACAGATTGTTGCGGACCGCGATATCCCTGACGACATGCTCGACGAAGCCGCGCGTCTTCGACGGCCGGGTGAAATTTCCGGAGAAACCGACGACAGTTGGATTGGGCATGCTGTGGCACTTTCTCGGTAGGTCGACGACCAGAGTCCAATGTCTATAATTTTTATAGACTCCGACCCGCCTTAGAAGGAACCGTCGACCCTTGGAGGGCTCGCCGCCGAACAATTTTTCCATGGATCGAACAGATTATGGATACTGACGGCGAGACGCGCATAAGCAGCTTGGCGATCAACAGGGGCGCCAAGACATCGGGCGCCGTCCCCGATCGTCTTTTCAGCCCTGCGGATGAACTTGCGGCAGGGCGGCGTCGAGCGACCGCTCGAAAGCATCGACCAGCACGTCGATCTGTGCCTCGGTGATGATCAGCGGCGGACAGAAGGCGATCGCGTCGCCCATGTTGCGCGAGATCACGCCATTCTGCTGCAGGAAGCCGTTGACCAGCGCGCCGAGCGCCGCCGGCTTGCCCCAGGGCGCCTTGGATGCCTTGTCGGCGACGAGTTCGACGGCGGCGATGAGACCGACCCCGCGCACCTCGCCCACCAGCGGATGTGAGGCGAGCTTGCGCAGCCGTGCCTGCAGATGTGCGCCGACCTTGCGCGCATTGCCGACGAGATCGCGCTCCTCGATCAGCTTGATGTTTTCCAGCGCCACGGCCGCGGCGACCGGATGGCCGCCGCCCGTGAAGCCATGACCGAAGGTGCCGATGCGGTCGCTCTCGTCGGCGATCGGCTCGAACACCTTGTCGTTGATGAGCAGCGCCGAGATCGGCAGGTAGGAGGAGGAAATCTGCTTGGACAGCACCATGATGTCGGGCTTGATGCCGAAGGTCTGCGAGCCGAACATCTCGCCAGTCCTGCCAAAACCGCAAATCACCTCGTCGGCCACCAGCAGGATGCCATATTTCGACAGCACCGCCTGGATCTTTTCCCAATAGCCGGCGGGCGGCACGACGACGCCGCCGGCGCCCATGATCGGCTCGCCGATGAAGGCGGCAATCGTTTCAGGCCCCTCGGCAAGGATCAGCTTCTCCAACTCGTCCGCGAGCCTGGCGGAGAACTGCTCCTCACTCTCGCCGGGCTGGGCGTCTCGCCAGTGATGCGGCGTCGACGTGTGCAGAATATTGGCGATCGGCAGATCGAAGGAGAGATGGTTGTTGGGCAGGCCGGTCAGGCTCGCCGAGGCGATGGTGACGCCATGATAGCCGCGCTTGCGGCTGATGATCTTCTTGCGCGCCGGTTGTCCAAGCGCATTCGAGCGGTACCAGATCATCTTGATCGCGGTATCGTTGGCCTCGGAGCCGGAATTGGTGAAATAGGCCTTGCTCATCGGCACCGGCGCCATCTGCACCAGCTTCTCGGCCAGGTCGATCAGCGGCGAATGCGCCTTCGAGCCAAAGTCGTGATAGAAAGGCAGCTTGGACATCTGCCGCGTTGCCGCTTCGACCAGCCGCTTTTCTGAGAAGCCGACGGCGACGCTCCACAAGCCCGCCATCGCCTCGAGGTAACGATTGCCGGCAATGTCCTCGACATAGACGCCGTCGCCCTTTTCGATCACCAGCGGCCCCGTTTCCTGATGCTTGCGGGCATTCGTGTAGCCATGCAGATGGTAGCGGATATCGCGGGCTTCGGGGGAATTCGGTCGGGCGTCCATCATGGTGGGTCCTGTCTTGGGGGTCCAAAGCGGAAATAGGACGAGCTTCCTCGCTGAGAAATCCAAAAATTCCGCGTTGCATTGTCGCGGCTGATGCCTCATCGCGAAGGCTGCTCGCAAGAGCCGCGAAGCCGGGATCGATAGCGCCAACAAGCCGCGACCGTCGCGGAACTAATGGCGCAGCAGGGTTGGAGCATGGAACAAGTCGATTGCATCGTCGCGGGCGCAGGCGTGATTGGCCTGGCGGTCGCGCGCGCCGTGGCCGCCCAAGGTCTCGACACGCTGGTCCTCGAAGCTGCGGATGCGATCGGCACCGAGACAAGCTCGCGCAATTCGGAAGTCATCCATGCCGGGATATACTATCCGCAAGGGTCGCTGAAGGCCCGGCTCTGCGTCGCTGGCCGCGACATGCTGTACCGCTACTGTGCGGAACGCGCGATCCCGCATCGCCGCGCAGGCAAGCTGATCGTCGCGACCGACGAGGCCCAGGACCCCGTGCTTGCCTCGATCCAGGCTGGCGCCGCTGCCTGCGGCGTTGACGATTTGCGCTTCGTCTCCGCCGCCGAAGCGCAGGCCCTGGAGCCGGCGCTTCACTGCACCAAGGCGCTGCTTTCGCCTTCCACTGGCATCATCGACAGCCACGCGCTCATGCTCGGCCTGCTCGGCGACGCCGAGGACAACGGCGCGACGCTGTCGCTCAACACCCGCATCGTCTCAGGCCGCGTCGAGCCGAGCAGGATCGTGGTGCGGACGATGGACGCGGCAAGCGGCGCGCAGTTCGAGATCGCCGCACCGCGCCTCATCAACGCGGCCGGCCTGGGCGCCGTCGCCTTGGCAGGCTCGCTCAAAGGGTTTGGCCGGCAGTTCCTGCCGGCGCTTCGCTTCGCCAAGGGCAATTACTTCTCGGTTGCCGGGCGCGCGCCCTTTTCACATCTTGTCTATCCCGTGCCTGAGCCCGGCGGGCTCGGGGTCCATCTTACGCTCGATCTTGCGAGCGCCGCACGCTTCGGGCCCGACGTCGAGTGGACGGACACGCTCGACTACCGTGTCGATCCGGCGCGCGGCGAGCGCTTCTATGCCGCGATCCGCAAATATTGGCCCGATCTGCCCGATGGCAGCCTGCAGGCGGCCTATAGCGGCATCCGGCCGAAGCTCTCCGGTCCAGGCGACCCCAACAGCGATTTCGTCATCCAGGATGCCGCAACGCATGGCATCGACGGCCTCGTCAACTTGTTCGGCATCGAAAGCCCCGGCCTGACTGCCAGCCTGGCGATTGCCGAACACGTGATGTGCATCGTCGCGCCCAAGACGGGCTGACGGCGCCGCAGCGTCAAGACGCGGCGCCCTGGCGCTCAATGCCGGCGTCCACCTCCCACGAGGTGGTATCTGAAGCGATCGCGCACGAATTCGTTGAAGAATTGGCCTTTTGAGAAAGCTGCCTTGAAGGCCATGTAGATCTCGGGGTCCACATCCTCATAGTCGTAGCGGTCGCCGCTCGGAACGAACCATACCGAAAGGACTCGCCTCGATGGATCGTAGTGAATGTTCTGGATTGCGGTGGAAGGCATGGCCGGCATCCTGTTCCCAACCCAACCCTTCACGCATCGCCAGGTTCCGCAGGAGTGGCCTTGCACACCTGCTCCGATCGCCTATCTGAGCCCGCATGTCATCAGCCAAACGCCCGACCAAGGAGAGCGCCCGCCAGGGCGACCTCTTTCGTGCGCCCGGGCCTGCGCTGCCCGCAAGCCTGCCCGAAGGCTTCTCCTACCAGCCGGACCTGACCACCCGCGACGAAGAGCGCGAACTGGTCAGCAACATCCAGGACCTGCCTTTCAAGCCGTTCGACTTTCACGGCTATCTTGCCAACAGGCAGGTCGTCGGCTTCGGCCTGCGCTATGACTATGAGCGCCGCCAGCTGCTCGAAGCGCCGCCCATTCCGGATTTCATGCTGCCGCTGCGCGCCAAGGTCGCCGAATTCGCGGGCATCGCGGCAAGCGAATTCGCGCAGTTGCTGATCAACGAATATCGCCCGGGCGCCGGCATAGGCTGGCACAAGGATAAGCCGCATTTCGAGCTAGTCGCCGGCGTTTCCCTGCTGGCGTCCTGCAGCTTCCGGCTGCGCCGCAAGAGCGGCGCGGCATGGGACCGTGAAACGATCGAGGTCGAGCCAAGGTCCGTCTATCTCATGGCCGGCCCGGCGCGGAACGAGTGGGAACACTCCATCCCGCCCGTCGAACAACACCGCTACTCCGTCACCTTCCGGACCATGCGCGTCGGCTGAAGGGCCAGGCGTCCAGATGATCCGCTATCGCGCCAAAAAACAGATAGGGAGCGGCTCACCGTTTCACTGAAGCGATGAACCGCGTCGGCCCTTATTTCCTGATCGGAAACGTCAGTTCCTGTTGAGAAGTGTCGACGACGAAGACGGCCAGCAGCTTTGCCGGTTTCGCCTTGCTGGCATTTTCGCTGACACCGTGGCGGTCGCCGGGCATTTCCGAAAAGCTCTCGCCGGCCTTGTAGACTGTAACGGGACCGTCATTGACCTGGCTGCGGATCTCGCCTTCCAGCACGGTGGCGTAGATGAAGGCGGACTGGGGATGCGTGTGGCCCTCGGAGAAGCCGCCGGGAGCATATTCGACGAGAACGCCTTTCATGCTTTTGCCGGGCGCATTCGGCAGTTCATGGTCGTAGACCAGGGCGACCTTTGCGCCTTTACCACCGCCGGGGGTGTCGTCGGCGAAAGCTGAAGCGGGCAGAAACGCCGTGAGAATTGCGGCGGCGGCGAGTGACTTGATCATTTCGATTTTCCTTTCACGGGTTGGGCGCCGCCGGATGAAGGGCGGGGGGCGGTCATTTTTTTGGCTGGGCGGCGAACCACTGATCGAAACCGACGCGGCCGATGCGGGGATGGTCGTCGGAAACGAGCGAACCGTCTTGCAGTCTGGTTCCGAAATACCGCGCCTCCGGATCGGCTATGACGGTGCGCGTGTCGCCGATCGCCTTGAGGTAGCGGGCGACGAAATCGCACAGGCGCAGGCGTTCCGGACCGGAGATCTCGACGATGCCGTTGACCGGCACCGCAAGAGCGGCGTCCGTCACGAAGTCCGCGACGTCGTCCGAAGCGATCGGTTGAAGATAGCCCGTCGACAGGCGCGTCGTATCGCCGACCGTGCCTTCCTTGGCGATGCCGCCGAGAAATTCGAAGAACTGGGTGGAGCGCACGATCGTATAGGGAATGCCGCCTTCCTGGATGATCTTTTCCTGGGCGACCTTGGCGCGAAGATAGCCGCTGTCCGGCAACCGATCCGTCCCGATGATGGACAGCGCGACGTGGTGCTTGACGCCGGCGGCCTTCTCCGCGGCAATCAGATTCCGCCCAGACGTCTGGAAGAATTCGAGCACGGCCTTGTCCTCGAAGGAAGGGGAATTTGCCAGGTCGATGACCACCTCAGCCCCCGCCAACACAGCTGCCAGCCCCTCACCGGTGATCGTGTTGACGCCGGTGTTGGGGGAGGCCGCGATCACCTCGTGACCGCGCTTGCGCAGGCGTTCTGCGGTTTTCGAACCGATCAGGCCGGTTCCCCCTATGATGACGATTTTCATGTGATGTCTCCTTTTGCGCCGCTCTTGCGGCACGCTCCTTGTTCGATAGTTCGTCGGGTCGAGCGGCTTGATTGGCCGACCACAAACCAGCCTTCCCTTTATTAAGGATATCAGCTATCCTTAAGGATAGATAATATCCGTAATTGCCGAGCTGTAAAGCCCCTCCGAGATGAGCGACGCGCTTCGAGCTTGAGCAGCTTCAGCAGAGGGTTCGATGCCGCTTGTCCTGACCAACATCCTCGGAATCGCCGGTATCGTCGTGTGGCACCTCCAGGGCAGAAGTCGCCCGACAGGCCGGCTGATCGTCCAGATAATTTTCTTTGTCGGGATGAGTTCGGTGCTCTATCTTGGCGGCATCTCTCCGCAGCACATCGACGACACCGATCTGCGGGGCTTCGCCGCGCTGCTCGTCAAATCGGCCATGATCCTGTGGTGGACGCACCTGGCATGGACGACCATCGGCCTGGTCCACTTCTTGCTCATGCTCAAGCGTGGGCCGCGGGAAGCGCATCTCGTCCAGGATATGGCCGTCGGCGTCATCTATCCCGGCGTGGCGCTATCCATCATAGGCTTCGTTTTCGGCGTGCCGGTCGGCACTCTGGTCGCAACCTCGGGCATCGTCGCGATCGTGTTCGGCCTCGCCCTGCAAAACACTTTGGGCGATGTCTTTTCGGGCATCGCGCTGACGCTTGGCAGGACTTATGCGATAGGCGACTGGATCCAGTTGAAGGATGGCGCGGAAGGCCGTGTCATCGAAACCAACTGGCGCTCCGCCAAACTGCTCACCGCACAGTATAATGTCGTGGTGGTGCCGAACAGCGTGCTGGCCAGACAAGCGGTGACCAATTTCAGCCGTCCCGACGACACGCGCCAGATCACGTTGGGCGTGCGCGTCGCTCTCGCAACACCGACTTTTGTCGAACAGGTGATGTGGTCCGTGCTGGATGGCAGCACACGGATCGTCAAGGACCCGCTACCGATTGTCGTTTTGAAGACGATCGATGCGGCTGCGATCGATGTCGACCTGCTGTTCCGCATCACAGACCCCGCCGATTGGGCAGCGGCCCGCAATGAGATCATCGGCCTCCTCTACAGCCACTGCAAGGCAAAGGGCCTTTCGTTCGCCGCACCGGCCGGAAGCCTCGTCTTCGGCCTGGCTGCGACGGCTCAGGGTATCGATGCACGCTCATCCAGCGCGGTCTAACACCCAAGCGAAAGTGTCCTTCCAGAGCTTTGCCGGCGTTTCCCGCACGAGCATGCGTCCGAGATTCGCCAGTGTGACGGTTCGCAGTTTTTCACGCCAGGCTTCGTCGGCTTCCCACATGACGCGCGCGACGGCGCACGGACCGCTGTAGCAATAGCCGTCAGGCAGGCACGGATTGTTCGTACGGATATTGTTGCACACGAAGGTGCGCGTCTCGCCTTCCACCGCCTCAACGATGTCCAGGAAAGTCACCTGCTCCGGCGGCTTCGCAAGGCGGTATCCGCCCGATGGACCCAGGGTCGTATCGACGAGCCCCGCCTGTGACAGGCTCTGCAATGCCTTGGAGAGATATTCCTTCGGAAGTCCATGGAGTTCCGCCAGCGCCTTGGTGGACAGATAGCGCCCCTCCGGCAGACCGGAGAGAATGGCGCAGCAATGCAGCGCCCATTCAACCTGGCTTTTCAAAATCATAGGTCTTTTTCCGGGAACGATCGATCACCGCATATTAAGGATACATAGTATCCCTATTATAGCGCTAATGTAAACGCTTCCGACAAACGCGGTTGGCACCGCGGCGATAGATGCTGGAGGATTTCGCAATCGACCGCGCGGTATCCCTCTTATCCAGGCGGCGCAGCGCGCACTTTGCGCGCAGGGCGTAAGAGGACTGCGATGGGGGAACCATCACCCGGCCCCCGGGGTTGTGTCGTCAGATTTCGAGATCGAAAGGAAAGACGATGCGCACCCTGACGATGGTCCTGACGCTGTCGGCAATGGCATTGGCGCAGCCCGCTTCTGCTCAACGCGCCGATCCGCAGCCGCCGCAAGCCCCGCCTCCTGCTCAGGAGCCCGTCCCGGACCAGCCGCAGCCTGGCCAGGACGATGCCGCCCAGAACGTCACCAACATCGTCGTGGTCGCGATCGAGGACCTGCCTTCGGAAGTGAAAGCGCAGGCGGAGGCCATCGTCACCAGGACGACCGCCAAGGAGTTGGCCAAGCTGCAGAACTCGGTCGATGCTTCGCCCGAGGCGACGTCGGTCCTGCAGGCGAACGGGCTGAATTCCTCGCAGGTCGTCGCCGCCAACATCGACGGTGACGGCACACTGACGCTGATCATCCAGACGACGGCCTGACCGGCCAGCGGCCAAGCGACCGCGTCCTTCGATCCTCACTCATGCGGAGGTCGCCATGACCGAAGCCGCAGTTCGCAACTTCACCCTGAATTTCGGGCCGCAGCACCCCTCGGCGCATGGCGTGCTCAGGCTGGTGCTGGAATTGGACGGCGAGATCGTCGATCGCGCCGATCCGCATATCGGCCTGCTCCATCGCGGCACCGAGAAGCTGATCGAATACAAGAACTACCTGCAGGCGCTGCCCTATTTCGACCGGCTCGATTATGTCGCGCCGATGAACCAGGAGCATGCCTTCTGCCTTGCCGCCGAAAAGCTGCTGGAAATATCGGTTCCCCGGCGCGGGCAACTCATCCGCGTGCTGTTCTGCGAGATCGGCCGGTTGCTCTCGCATCTTCTCAACGTCACCACGCAGGCCATGGATATCGGCGCGCTGACCCCGCCGCTCTGGGGTTTCGCCGAACGCGAGAAGCTGATGGTTTTTTATGAACGCGCATCCGGCGCCCGCATGCACGCCAATTACTTCCGCGTCGGCGGCGTGCACCAGGATCTGCCGGACCAGCTCCTGGACGACATCTGGGATTTCTGCGATCCGTTCCTGAAGGTCTGCGACAATCTCGAAGGCCTGCTTACCGACAACCGCATTTTCAAGCAGCGCAACGTCGATATCGGCGCGATTTCGCTCGACCACGCCTGGGCTCTGGGTTTCTCCGGCCCCATGGTGCGCGGCTCGGGCGCCGCCTGGGACCTGCGCAAGGCACAACCCTATGAATGCTATCCCGAGATGGAGTTCGATATCCCGGTCGGCAAGAACGGCGACTGCTACGACCGCTACCTGGTGCGCATGGAAGAGATGCGCCAGTCGGTGCGCATCATGCGGCAGTGCCTGGAGAAGCTGCGCTCAGCCGATGGCCAGGGCCCGGTCGCGGTGCCCAATCAGAAGATCACGCCGCCGCCGCGCGCCACCATGAAGCGCTCCATGGAAGCGACCATCCATCATTTCAAGCTTTATACCGAAGGCCACCGCGTGCCGCGTGGCGAGGTTTATGCCGCGGTTGAGGCACCGAAGGGCGAGTTCGGCGTCTATCTGGTCTCCGACGGCAGCAACATTCCCTATCGCTGCAAGATACGCGCGCCGTCCTTCGCCCATCTCCAGGCGATGGACTTCCTGTCGCGCGGGCACATGGTGGCGGACGTCGCGGCGATCATCGGCTCGCTCGACATCGTCTTCGGCGAGATCGATCGCTGACGAGATCCGATCGCCGACAGGGGAGGAGAGCCCGGCGCCTCCCCGTCTCTTCCATCAACCGTCGAGTCCGGAACGATCCCGCCGGCGGAACCGCCTCAATGCATGAACACAGCTCTCAGCCACGCAAGAATGCCTGCCCCCGGAGAGACCGCCGCGCGCACGCGCGACGCCGCCCAGCGTGCCGGCATGTTGGCGCCGACATGGCAATGGCAGACAACCTCATGCAGTTGCCAGTCGCTCATCTCGAAGAAGCGCTTGGCTTCGCCGTAAGTGTCATCCTGCAGCCCCTGCGCACGGAAGATCGGATCTTCGAATGCGACGGTGATCGCCGATCCGTCGGTGCGCATTCTTTCACGCACGTCGGGTGGAGCGTATTCGGTGCCCGCCAACGCCGTGAGGCGGCGGCTGGGGCTTTGTTCGAGAAGTTGCGCCCAGCGCTCAAGGCGCTGGCCCCGATTGGCGATGAGAGCCGGTGCTTCGGCATGAACGTCGGCAACGGCGTTGATTTGGTCAAGGGTTTGGTGCTTCACGGCCGTCTCCTGTATCGACAGACAATCACCCGCCCGCAATGGGAATTAAGGCGCCGACCGGCGCCGGCAAGAGCCGAAACGGACGCGCGGAATCATTTGATCGTCACCTGTCGCAATCTCGCGGCGCGATCGTGTGGGAACCATCCGCTGGCGCGGCCGTTCTGCCAGCTTGCGCCGCCGATCGCCCCCGACGAAACGTCTGAACGCGGCGATCGCCTCCATCATTTCAGGTCGGGCAGGACATCCCGCTTGTCGGGATCGCGCAGAGCCTGCCAAGGCGCCGAGCGGAAGGAAAAAGCGATGGCAATTCTCCCCAATCCGGACCCGTCTCCAACGCCGGTGCCCACGCCTCCGCCCATACCGGAACCGAAGCCGATGCGCGAGCCGGATCCGGATCGGCTTCCCGATGAGGAGCCGGTCCCCAATCCCGATGAGAACGACGCGCCGCCCAAGCATTCCACGCCCAGGCGGCGCCAACCTTGAAGGCTCCTAGGAGGCGGCGGACCCGCCTCCCGCGCCTTTCATTCGCCACGCCAATGCGACGTTGCGGATTGACGCGCCTGCCCTCACGCTGCAATGGTTGTTAACCAGCTGTTAACCTTGCGGCTGAGATCGAGGTGGGGGGCGATTTGGAACCGTTTTTGGACGCGAACCTCCTGAATTGGGATGATCGGGCCGAACTGCACGCTACCGACAAAACGGGTAGTTACCGCATCGAGAATGTGCTGGCTGGCGGATCCAATCTCTATGAGTTGGAAACGCGTGAGGTCGGAGACATTTTCGGCAAGGACATCGTCCATCTGCAATGCCACATCGGGCTCGACACGATCAGCTTGAGGAATCTCGGCGCGGGCAGCGTGACCGGCCTGGACTTTTCACCAAGGGCGATCGCGGCGGCGCGGGATTTCGCGTCCAAGGCAGGCAGCGACGTTCGCTTCGTCGAAGCGCCGCTATACGAAGCTGTCGAAGCGCTCGACCGGACCTTTGATATCGTCTACGTCACCTGGGGGTCGGTGAACTGGCTTGACGACGTATTTCGTTGGGCACGGGTGGTCGCCGATCTTCTGCGGCCAGGCGGTAGGCTCTACATGGCCGAGGGCCATCCCTTGATGTTCCAGTGCAATCGCAAGGCTGCCGCCCTCGAATTGAAGGACGACTGGCGAACGCCGGTGGCGCGACCGCTCGTCTGGAATGAGCAGCGGACCTATACTGGCGATGAACGAACCTTAGAGCATCCTCGATATTATGAATGGATCCATCCGATCAGCGACGTGGTGAACGCGCTGATTGCCGCGGGGCTGACGCTCGATTTTCTCAACGAGCACGACACGGTTTCCTGGAAGCATTTTTCGTTCGCGGTGCGGGCCGGCAAGGACATGTATGGCCTGCCCGAGAACGCCCCCAAGATCCCGATGGCCTATTCAATTGGTGCGACCAAGCGCGGTGTTGGGACGTATCGGATCGTCCAGAAGAAGGTCGATCGCCACTAGCTCGATCACGCGGTGAGTTTCCCGTGCGATTGCCGCGTATCAGCGTCCGAAGGCACAAAAATTTTAAAGACTGTGAAGGCTAAAATTAATTTATTGCGAACTAATATTCCCTTGATGAGGCTCACCCGGAGAGCCTGACAGCCACAGGGATTCTCGCTTTATTGGCTCTTTTTGCCAACATGTACAGCCGCATGAGGGGAGCCGTCCTTTCACCGGCAAGGATACCGGCGGCGATCGCGGTCGTGGTCATGGCCGTTTGCGCAATATTCGCTGATCATCAGAACAAGATCGTTTCGGACCAGGCCTCTCGCGCGGAGGTCCTGGCCAAGGTCAATGTCATTCGCGCCAAGCTCGAAGGCAACATCAACGGCAACCTCCAGCTGGTGCGGGGACTGGTCGCGGCGGTCACGACCGAACCCTATATGGGCCAGCAGCGCTTCGCGGAGCTTGCCAGCAGGCTGTTCAGCGAAGAGTCCCAGCTTCGCAACATTGCCGGCGCGCCGGATCTGGTGATTTCCTTGATGTATCCGATGGCTGGCAATGAGAAGGCCATCGGTCTCGATTACCGCAAGAACGATCAGCAGCGTGCCGCTGCCTTGCGTGCGCGTGACGAGCGCAAGCTCATTCTCGCCGGCCCGGTCGATCTGGCGCAGGGTGGGCGGGCCTTCATCGGCCGCTTTCCGGTTTTCGTCAAAAGCGCGGGCAACACCGACCGGTTCTGGGGCATCGTTTCAGCGGTCGTCGACGTGCAGCGCCTCTACAAGGCGAGCGGTCTTCTCGACAAGGATCTCGGAATCGACATCGCACTCATCGGCAATGATGCCCTTGGCACAAACGGAATCCAGTTCTTCGGCGACGAACGGGTCGTCAAAAGCAATCCGGTGACGGCCGACGTTCTGGTCCCGTCGGGCTCCTGGCGGATCGCTGCGGTCCCCACTAGCGGTTGGCCCGACACGCCCGGCAACGCATGGCAGCTCCGGGCGATCATGGCGGCGGCGGCGGCACTGATCTTGATCCCTTTCCTGGCGGCGGGCCGCCTGATTGGTGAAAGGCAGCGCAATTACTGGGAACTGCATCGGCTGTCGCGGCGACTGGAACTCGCTTTGGAGGCGTCGACCATCGGAGTGTGGGAGCACGACCTCGAAACCAACGATCTGACCTGGGATGACCGCGTCAACGAAATATACGGCAGAGACCCCGATGGCGGACCGCCCGGATATTCGGATTGGGCCGGAGCTATTCATCCCGCCGATCTGCCTGGCGCGCTTGCAGACTTCGACAATGCCGCGGCCGGGCGCAGCACCTATTCGTCGGAATACCGGATCGTTCGCCCGGACGGCGAAATTCGCCACGTCCGCTCCAGGGCGATCTTCTACCAGACTGCAAACAATTCCCCTCGAATGGTCGGTGCCGAGTGGGACGTGACTGCGGACGTTCTGCTGAACACCGATCTGGTTCGCGCAAAGCAGCTGACCGAGTCGAAAAATACGGAACTTGAGTCCGCCAAGGCGCGCATAGAGCACATCGCGCTGCACGATTCGCTGACGGATTTGCCCAATCGCCGTTACCTGGACCAGGTGCTGGAGGATTATGCAGCAAAAGCCAGGCTGAGCGGAGGCTACGCAGCGTTGCTTCACGTTGATCTGGACCGCTTCAAGCACATCAACGATACGCTCGGCCACGCGGCGGGCGATGCAATGCTGGTGCATGCATCCTCCGTTCTCCAGTCCAACGTCGGCGACCGCGGTTTCGTCGCCCGGGTCGGCGGCGATGAATTCATCGTGCTCTGCACGGTGCATGAGGATGTCGACCAAGCGGCCGTGCTCGCGAACCGCATTATCGAACAGATGCGCAGACCGGTTTACTACCACGGTCATCAATGCCGCTTTGGCGTCAGCGTCGGAATTGCCATCGACAATGGCCGGGTTGCCGATGCCAAGCAGTTGCTGGTCAACGCCGATATTGCCCTCTACCGGGCAAAGAGGCGGGGCCGCAACCGGCATGAATTCTTCAGCGGAGAGCTGCAAAGCGAAATCGTCAACACAAAGCGGATTGCCGACGAGATTCTAGCTGGTCTCGAGCGCAACGAATTCATCGTGTTCTACCAGCCTCAATTTGACGCCAAGACGCTGGAGATTGTGGGCGTTGAGGCGCTGGCGCGGTGGAGGCATCCAGAGAAGGGCATTCTGGCACCCGATGTGTTTCTGAAGACCGCAGAAGAACTGAACGTCGTCTCGGTGATAGATCGGAAAGTCCTCCAGCAATCGCTTTTGGACTTCGACGTTTGGTCAGCGGAGAAAATTGGCATTCCGCGCGTTTCGGTCAACGTTTCGGCGCGGCGACTTCAGGATGAGGAACTGCTGAAGAGTCTGCGGGACCTTAACATCAGGAAGGGGACTGTCTCCTTTGAACTCGTCGAGTCGATCTTCCTCGACAACAATGACGATCTGGTCACGTGGAACGTCGAGCAAATCAAGCAACTAGGCATCGACATCGAAATCGACGATTTCGGCACCGGTTATGCATCCATTGTCAGCTTGCTCAAATTGCAACCTCGCCGCCTCAAGATAGATCGCCAGTTGGTGGATCCTATCGTAAACTCACCCGCGCAACGGCAGGTCGTCTCATCAATCATCGAAATCGGCAAATCCCTGGGCATCGAAATCATTGCCGAAGGCGTCGAGACGATGAAGCACGCACGTCTGCTCAAAGGCCTTGGCTGCGACATTCTCCAAGGCTACGCATTCGGGCATGCGATGGATTCCGACGCGCTGAGAAGCTTCGTTCGAGCTCGTCGGTTGCGCGTCGCAAGCTAGCCATTGATCGAGATCCTGGCTTGCGTCTTATCGCAGAATGCTTCGCGTGCCTCACCCAAACCTCGCCGCCGTCCAAGCCCCGCCCGCCGCATTCGACTCCACCGCCGCCTCGACGAACTTCACGCCGCGCGCACCGTCGACCACATCGGGTACCTGTGCTGCCCGCGCGGCATCGACCGCACCGCCCGATCGATGCGCGCGGATGATGTCGGCGGCGTCGCGATAGAAATTGGCGAAGGCCTCGATATAGCCTTCGGGGTGCGCTGCTGGCATGCGCGAGACGCGCCGGGCTTCCGCCGTCGCGCCGTGGCCGCCGCGCACCAGCGTGCGGGTTTCCTCGCCATAGGGCGAGAAGCGCAGTTCCTCGGGTCGCGATCCGAACCATTCGAGCCCGGCCTTATCGCCATAGATGCGCACCGAGAGGTCGTTGTAATGGCCGGGCGAGGTCTGGCTGGCGAGGATCGTGCCGCGCGCCCCGCCCGACCAGCGCATGAGCACATGGGCATTGTCGTCGAGCCGCCGTCCCGGCACGGCGGTGAACAGGTCGGCCGAAACCGCCTCGGCCTCGAAGCCGGAGACGAAGCTTGCCAGGTTGAAGGCATGCACGCCGATATCGGCAAGCACCGCCGACTGCCCGGCGCGCGCCGGATCGGTGCGCCACTCCGCCTGCTTCTGGCCTTCGGCGTCGATCGGCTTGGTCAGCCAGTCCTGGATATAGGCGCCATGCACCGACACGATGCGGCCGAGCTCGCCCGCCGCCACCATTTCGCGCGCCTGGCGCACCATGGCGTAGCCGGTGTTGTTGAGCGTGACGACGAAGCGACGCTTCCTCGCTTTCGTCAACGCCACCAAGGCTTCGGCCTCGCCAAGCGTCGACGACAGCGGCTTGTCGCAGATGACATCGATGCCGGCCTCGAGAAAAGCCGTCGCGATCGGCGCATGCAGATGATTGGGCGTGACGATGACCACCGCCTCGATGCCGTCCGGCCGTGCCGCTTCGGCCTTCGCCATCTCATGGTAATCGGCATAGCTGCGCTCGGTCGCGATGCCGATTTCCGCGGCGGAGGCCGCGGCGTTTTCCGGATCCGAAGACAACGCGCCGGCGACCAGCGCGATCTGGTCGTCGAGCCGCATGGCAAGGCGATGCACGGCGCCGATAAAGGCATTGCGGCCGCCGCCGACCATCCCGACCCGAAGGCGTTGGCGTGTGGTTCCGTCCGCGGTTGCGTAGACCATGATTGAGATTATCCTCCCGGTTGCAGCGATGTATCGCCGTGGTGCGGACATAGGCAGTCCACCGTCATTTTTCGAATGATATTTCTATTTTTTGTTTTGTAAAACGATCGTGCCGCGCTAGCGTTTCTCGTGGCCCAATTGGTGGGCCGCCTCCGGAGGAGGGTTCGGGTGTCTCAAACCGTCTTTGGGTACGTCGTATGAGCGGCCATCGCCGAACGGCCGACGAACCGTTTGCGCACAGCATTGAAACGGCTGCGAGAAAGCGAAGCCGTTCGCTGGCAGCACTGGGCTACACCAAGCCACAAACCTATGAAGAGCTGCGGGCGGTGCTTGCGTCGGGAACCTTGCATTTCCCGAAACGGCTTCGCCAGGTGGCGATCTTCCTCTGGCAGCATCCGAGCGAAGTGGCGCTGGGCACGATCGCGCAGGTGGCGGACCAGGCCGGCGTGCAGCCGTCGACCCTGGTGCGCTTCGCGCAGATCTTCGGCTATTCGGGCTTTTCCGATTTCCAGCTCCTGTTCAAGGATCGCATGAAGGGCTCCTGGCCGGATGCGCAAGGCGGCCCGGACAGGCCCGAGGAGCCGAATGCCGACCTGCATTTCCTCAACGGCATGGTCGGCGCCTGCCAGGCCTCGCTCGGCCGCATTAGCAACAATTTCGATATCGCCGCTTTCGAGACGATGATCGACCATCTGGCGGCGGCCGAGCTGATCTATGTCATCGGCAGCAAGCGCGCCTTTCCCGTCACCACCTACCTGTCGCTGACGCTGTCGCAGCAGGGTGTGCGCAATGTGCTGGTCGACAATGTCGGCTCGACCGCGCTCGACCAGGTCGGCTGCATCACGCCGCGCGATGCGGCGCTCGCTGTCTCCTTCAGCCCCTACAATTCGATCACGCCCGATCTCGTCGCGGTCGCGCATGAGCGCAGGGCGCGCATCCTCACCATCACCGACAGCACTTTTTCGCCGCTGGTGAAGCTCTCCGACACCTGGCTGGAGGTGGTCGAGCAGGATTTTGGCGGCTTCCGTTCCCTAGCCGCCTCGCTCGCGGTCGGCATGGCCCTGGTCCACGGCGTCGTCGCGCGCCGGACAGGCTGACAAGAGCAATTCCAGGAAAAGTGTGGAGCGGTTTTCCGTCCGGAATTGCGCAAGACAAGGAGATAGAGCGGTTCACCGGTTCCAAGAAAACGGTGAACCGCTCTAGCGCGGTTGACTAAAGGGAACTATCATTCCATATTCTAAAAAATGGAAACTTTGTTCCCGGAGGAGGAATGGAGGTTCGTCTCGACGGCAAGGTGGTGCTGGTCACCGGCGCAACGCAAGGCATCGGCCGGGCGGTTGCCGAGACGCTTGCGCGCTCGGGCGCTGCCGGACTGCTGATAACCGGCCGGGACCAAAAGCGCGGCGACGCTGTTGCCGCCGAACTCACGGCCATGGGTGCCGCCACCGCTTTCGCTGCCGCCGACCTCGGCGATCCCGAAGCCCCGGCGCGGTTGGCCGAAGCCTGCATCAAACGCTTCGGCCGCATCGACGGTCTCGTCAACGCCGCCGGCCTCACCGATCGCGCCTCCTTCGTCGATGCCACGCTCGACGATTGGGCGTCGCTGTTTGCCGTCAACGCCCGCGCGCCCTTCTTCCTCATGCAGGCGGCGATCGCCGACATGAAGAAGCGCGGACAGGGCGGCGCGGTCGTCAACATCCTGTCGATCAACGCGCATTGCGGCGCGCCGGAGCTTGCCGTCTATTCCGCCACCAAGGGCGCGCTGGCGACGCTGACCAAGAACGCCGCCAACGCCCACCGCTTCGACCGCATCCGCGTCAACGGCATCAATGTCGGCTGGACCGACACCCCGGCCGAACGCATCATGCAGGCCGAGACGCTCGGCCACGGTCCGGGCTGGCTCGATGCCGCCAATGCGACGCAGCCCTTCGGCCGGCTGTTCTCCGTCACCGACATCGCCAATCTCGCCGTCTTCCTGCTCTCCGACGCGGCCGGCCCGATGACCGGCACGCTGGTCGACCAGGAGCAATGGGTGATCGGAGCCAACCGGTGAGCGCCGAGAACCTCGGCCCCGCGTTGCTCGGCCGATTGCCGTCAGAGGTCCGCAAGCCGGCTTACGATCGCGCCGCGCTGAGGCCCGGCATCGCCCATATCGGCGTTGGCGCCTTTCATCGCTGCCATCAGGCAGAATACACCGACGATCTTCTGGCGAAGGATTTCGACCGCTGGGGACTGGTCGGCATCAACATCCGGCCGCCTTTGCTTGCCGAGACGCTTGGGAAACAGGACGGTCTTTACACGCGGCTGATCCGTCAGAATGACGAAGTCGAAGCGCACATCATCGGCAGCATCGTGCGCATCGTCGACAGTCAGGAGAGTGCCGCGCCGGCGCTGGACGTGCTCGCCTCGCCCGAGATCGAGATGGTCACCATGACGGTGACCGAAAAAGGCTATTGCCACATCCCCTCGAGCGGCGCGCTCGACCTCGACCACCCCGACATCGTCCACGACCTCGCCAATCCCGAGAGGCCGCGCAGCATGCCCGGCATATTGGCAAGGGCGGTGGAACTGCGCATGGCTTCGCATGGCAGGCCGGTGACGCTGCTCTCCTGCGACAACATCCCAACCAACGGCATCATCCTTAGCAATGTCGTGCGCACATTCGCCGAGCGGCGCGGCCGGAAGCTTGCGGACTGGATCGATGCCAATGTCGCCTTCCCTTCGGCCATGGTCGACCGCATCGCGCCGGCGACGACCGCGGCCGACATCGACACGGTTGAGCAGCGCTTCGGCTACCGCGATGCCGCCGTCGTCGTCGGCGAGCGTTTCCGTCAATGGGTGATCGAGGACCGCTTCGCCGGCCGCGTGCCGCGTTGGGACCTTGTCGGCGCCAGCTTCGTCGATGACGTCACGCCA
Source organism: Mesorhizobium sp. M2E.F.Ca.ET.219.01.1.1 (assembly GCF_004016445.2). Lineage (GTDB taxonomy): Bacteria > Pseudomonadota > Alphaproteobacteria > Rhizobiales > Rhizobiaceae > Mesorhizobium. The sequence goes on along the minus strand of NZ_SADT02000001.1, from coordinate 242,868 downwards.
TTCGAGCATCTCAAGATGCGGGTGCTGAACGGCGCCCAGACGACGCTCAGCTATCTCGGGGTTTTGGGCGGTTTCGAGCACACATTCGAGACGATAGCCGACCCGCTTCTGGCAGGAGTCGTCCGCCGCATGCTGACCGAGGAAACACTGCCGACGCTGATGCCCGTGCCCGGGATCTCGCCCACAGCCTATGTCGAGCAGAGCCTGTCGCGCCTCACCAACACTGCGATCCGCCATCGCAACCACCAGATCGCCACCGACGGCTCGCAGAAGATCGTGCAACGCCTGCTCAACCCTATCCGCGACCGCCTGGCGAAGGGCGGGAGCATCGAGCTTCTTTCGGTTCCCGTGGCCGGCTGGATGGCCTATCTGATCAAGGCGTCGGCGCGCTTCGGCCGCGCCTGGCAGGTGTCGGATCCCTTTGCCGACAGGATCGCGGCAATCGCCGACCGCATTGGTTGGGACAGCAAACTGCTCGCCGACGCGATCTTGGCAATCGACGCTGTCTTCGACCCGTCCTTGGCCGCCAACGCGACGTTCCGAGCGCATGTCGTCGCCGGTCTCGACGGCCTGCTCTCGAATGATCCGATGGGCTTTGTCAAACAAGTCAGTTCTGGGCCAACAGATGCGCCGTTGAAGCAGCCGGCTCGATCTGCATAGTTTGGTATTGGGAGGCATCATGAAACTTGGACTGCTCACGGCACCATTTCCGGATACTGCCCTCGGCGACGTCGCCGACTGGGCGAGCTCGGCCGGTTTCGAGGCGCTGGAAATCGCCTGCTGGCCGAAGACTTCCGGAGCCAGCCGCCGCTATGCCGGCACCAGCCATATCGATGTGGACATCTCGGCCGCTGAAGCCAAGGACATTGCCGCCGGGCTTGCCGGCAAGGGCCTCGCCATCTCCGGCCTCGGCTTCTACCCCAATCCGCTCCATCCCGACCGGGCGCATCGCGAGGCGGTGATCGATCACCTGAAGAAGGTGATCGTGCTGGCGAGCCGCATGGGTGTTTCGCTGGTCAACACATTCTGCGGCGGCGACGCCTCGAAGCATGTCGACGCCAACTGGGAGGACGCGCAAAAGGTCTGGCCGGCGATCATCGCCCACGCCCGCGAACACGGTGTAAAACTCGCCTTCGAGAATTGCCCGATGATCTTCAGCTATGACGAATGGCCGGGCGGGCACAACATCGCCTACTCGCCTTACGTCTGGCGCCGCATCCTCGAAGCCTGGGGCGGCGATGTCGGCATGAATTTCGACCCGTCGCATCTCGTCTGGCAGATGATCGACAAGGAGCGCTTCATCCGCGAGTTCGGCAAGAGCATGCTGCATGTGCATGCCAAGGACCTGATGATTGATCATGATGGTTTGTACGAGCGCGGAATCCTTTCCGCTGGCATAGGCTGGCAGGTGCCGCGCATGCCGGGGCTTGGGGACATCGATTGGAGCAGGATTTTTTCGGGCCTCTACCGGGCCGGTTATGACGGGCCGGTCATCATCGAGCATGAGGACCGGCGCTTCGAGGGGACGGATGAAAAGGTCAAGCGCGGCTTCCTGCTTGCCCGCGACGTGCTGCGCCCCTTCATCAAATGACGAAAGCCCGGCGCCGACCATGTCGGCGCCCTGGAACTGAACTGAACAATCGACTGAACTGAAAAGATCAATGTGGAGGAGTACTGACATGAAGAAACATCTGACCGTGGCCTCGCTTCTTGCCGGCGCCGCCTTGCTTGCCTCGGTGGGCGTCTCGGCCGCCGCCGGCAAGTACACGATCGGCATTTCCAACACTGTGCAGGGCAATGGCTGGCGCGAGGAAATGATCTGCGCGATGAAGGCACAGGCGCTCGCTTCCGGCGAGGTGGCGAAGCTCAACATCGCCCACCGCAACACCGACGCCGCCGGCCAGCTCGAGGACATCCGCAACCTGATCAGCGCCAAGGTCGACGCCATCGTCGTCAACCCGGCCGATCCGGCCGGCATCACGGCAGGTCTGGAAGAAGCCACCAAGGCCGGCATCGTCGTCGTCGCCGTCGACCAGGCGGTGACCGAGCCGTCCGCCTACATCATCTCCAACAACCAGGAACAATATGCCTATCTCGGCGCCAAGTGGCTGTTCCAGCAGATGGGCGGCAAGGGCGAGGTGTTCTATATGCGCGGCGCCGCCGGCGCCTCGGCTGACAGCGACCGCGACAAAGGCTTCAAGAAGGCGCTGGCCGAATTCCCGGACGTGAAGGTAGCGCAGGAGGTCTTCACCGGCTGGCAGCAGGATCAGGCCAAGCAGCAGATCCTCTCCTTCCTCGCCACCGGCACACCGATCAACGGCATCTGGACCTCCGGCATCGACAACGTCATCGTCGACGCGCTGGTCGAGCAGCAGGCGCCCATGGTGCCGGTCGTCGGCGCCGACAATGCCGGTTTCGTCGGCCAGTTGAACACGGTCAAGGGCCTGGTCGGCGCTGCCGTCACCAACCCCGGCTCGATCGGCGGCGCCGGCGTGACGCTGGCGCTGCAGATCCTCGACGGCAAGAAGCCGGCGCAGCAGACCGTGCTGGTCGAGCCGCAGCTATGGGAAAACGCCACCAACGAAGGCAAAGCCAAGCTGAAGTCCGCCGCCGATCCGTCGCTCAGCCCCGAATGGCCGGTCTCGATCTCTATCCCGGACTGGACGACCTACACCAAGGACCAGATCGTCGCCTGCAAGGGTCCGGGCGAGTAAGCACCTGATCTGAACTGAAGCGCGAGGACGCCCGACCAAGGTCCGGCGTCCTTGCCATTTGATTTGTCACGCATAGTTTGAGCCTTCGAGCAATTCCAGGAAAAGTGCGAGCGGTGTTCCGTCCGGAATTGCGTAAAAACAAAAGATAGAGCGGTTCGCCGTTTCCATGAAACGGTGAAACGCTCCAGACCCGAGAACGCTTTGACCACCAATCCTCTCCTCGACGCCACCGGCGTGGCGAAGAACTACGGCGCGGTTGCAGCACTTCGCGACGCTTCGCTGTCCGTGTTGCCGGGCGAGGTCCATGCGCTGATGGGCGCCAACGGCGCCGGCAAGTCGACGCTGGTGAAGATCCTGACCGGCGCCATCAAGGCGGATGCCGGCCGCATCCTGATCCGCGGCAAGCAGCTCGATGTCCGTTCGCCCGCCGCCGCCCGCCGCGCCGGCCTGCTGCCGGTCTATCAGGAACCGTCGCTCATCCCCGACCTCGATGTCCTGTCCAATTTGCGGTTGACCGGCACGCCGGTTGAGCCCTTCCGCGCCTGGGTGCGCGAGCTCGGCATTCCGAACCTCGACATCCGCGACACCGCGCGCCATATCCCCCTGGCCATCCTGCGCGTGCTCGACCTGGCCCGCGCTCTGGCCGTTGAGCCCGACGTGCTTCTGCTCGACGAGATGACCGCGGCACTGCCGGCAAACCTCGCCGAGAAAGTGCTGGAAGTCGTGCGCCGCCAGGGCGACGCCGGCCGCTCCGTCATCTTCATCTCGCACCGTTTCGTCGAGATCTCCGCGCTCTGCGACCGCGCCACCGTTTTGCGTGACGGCTCCACGGTCGGTGTCGTCGACATCGAGCCGGGCGTCGAGGAAAGAATAGTCGAGATGATGCTCGGCACCCGCATCGAGAAAACGCGCGTCGCCGCGCGCGCGGCGAATGAGGTGGCGGTTGCGGCCGGCGGCCGTCCGCGCCTGTCGGTCCGCAACCTGCAGCTCGGCACCAAGCTCAACGACGTCTCCTTCGATCTCGCCAATGGCGAGGTCGTCGGCGTCTTCGCGCTCGAGGGCCAGGGGCAGGACGAGCTCTTCGCAGCACTTGCCGGCTCGATCCGTCCGACCGGCGGCACGATCGACGTCGACGGTGCGCCGGTGAAGTTCTCGCATCCGAGCGACGCCATCCAGGCCGGCATCGCCTATGTGCCGGGCGACCGCACCGATGCTTTGGCCATGCAGCGCTCGGTGCGCGAGAACATCGCGCTGCCCTTCAGCGCCGGGCTGCGCAAATGGGGGCCGATCCGCATGCGCCGCGAGCAGGTGGTGGTTTCCGGCGTGATCGGCAGATTGCAGATCGACACCCGCGCCCAGGGCGAGGTGCAGCGGCTTTCCGGCGGCAACCAGCAGAAGGTGACCATCGCCCGCTGGATCGCGGCCAACGCCCGCACCATCCTTTGCTTCGACCCGACGCGCGGCATCGATGTCGGCACCAAGCAGGAAATCTACAAGCTGCTGCGCGAGCTCGCCGGCCAGGGCAAGTCTGTGCTGTTCTACACCTCCGAAATGGAAGAGGTGCAGCGCGTCTGCGACCGCGTCATCGTCATCTTCGGCGGCCGCGTCGTCGACACTTTTTCGGTCGAGGAGGCCGACGAGCCGACGCTGATGCGGGCCGCCTACGGCCTGCCGCGCGGCGCCAAGGCGGATGTCGGCATCCTTGCCGAGGTCAAACCCGCTTCCGATGCGGAGGCCGCGTCATGAGCCGCTTCTTCCGCAACCAGGGCTGGGTCGCCGGCCTGTTCGCCCTGCTGATCTTCCTCTTCGTCATCACCAAGCTGATCCAGCCCGGATATGGCAGCGGCGACTTCGGTTCGCTCGCGCGGGCAGTCTTACCCTATGCCTTCGCGGTCGCGGCGCAGACGGTCGTCGTTATCGCCGGCGGCATCGACCTTTCGGTCGCCGCCATGATGGCGCTGACCAGCGTGACCGCGGCCTCGATGATGAACGGCGCCAGCGAGGAATATGCGCTCTTCGTCGTGCCCTTCGTGCTGGCCATGGGGCTGGTCCTCGGCGCGCTGAACGGTATCCTCATCGTCGTCACCCGGGTGCCCGACATCGTCGTCACCCTGGCCATGCTGTTCGTGCTGCAGGGCGCGGCGCTCCTCGTGCTCGGCGCTCCCGGAGGCGCGGCCGCCGAATGGCTGAAGGCAAGCGTCATCGGCACCGTGCCGATTCCCGGCCTGCCGGACTGGGCCGATGCCTGGGTGCCGAAGGCGCTGGTGCTGCTCGTCGTCTGCCTCTGCATCGTGTGGATTCCGCTCAGGCGCTCACGCCTTGGGCTTTCCATCTACGCCATTGGCAGCAACGAGCTCGCCGCCTTCCGCAGCGGCGTGCCGGTGGCCCGCACCAGGATCATCGCCTATGCGCTCTCCGGCCTGTTCGCCGCGCTCGGCGGCCTGTCGCTCACCATCAGCACCGGCATCGGCGCGCCGATACCCGGGCCTTACCTGCTCGCCAGCGTCGCCGCGGTGGTGTTGGGCGGCGTCGCGCTCGGGGGCGGCAAGGGCGGCCTGCTCGGGCCGATCATCGCCGTCTTCGTGCTGAGGCTGGTGCGCACGGACCTGACGCTTCTGGCCATCGATCCGAATGTCACCGCGATCATCGAAGGCGCAATCATGGTCGCGGTCGTGATGTTCGGCGCCTTCATCACCATGCGGAGCCGCCCGGCAGGAGCAACGCCATGACCGACATCGCGACCATGCCCCGGCCCGTTTCGTTCGGCCGCCGCCTGAAGCGCTTCATGGCGGACCGGCCGCTGATTCCTCTGATCATCCTTTTGATCATCCTCGTGGTGATCCTGCAGATCCTGCGCCCCGGCATCGTCAACGAGCGCTGGCTCGCCAACACGGCGAAATTCGCCATTCCGCTGGCGATCCTCGCCGGCTGCCAGACCATGACCATGCTGACCGGCGGCATCGACCTTTCCGTCGGCACAGTGGCTACGATGAGCGCCTTCATCATGGCGACCCAGATCGTCAATCAGGATCCGACGGTGGCGTTCCTGCTGGCCATGCTGCCCGCCGTGCTGATCGGCCTCGTCAACGGCATCGGCGTCGGCGTGTTCCGGGTGCATCCGCTGATCATGACGCTCGGCACCAGCCTGATCGGCACCGGCTTCCTGCAGGTCTACCAGCGCACCGTGATCGCGTCCGGCGCGAAGATCCCGGATTTCCTCAACTGGCTGGGCACCGGCGTCACCTACGGTTTTCCCAATGCGCTTCTGCTGTTCGTACCGGTGGCGGTGCTGATCGTCTTCATGCTGAACCGCACCGGCTTCGGCCGCCTGCTCTACGCCGTCGGCGACAATGAGCGCGCCGCACGCCTGTCCGGCGTCCGCTACTGGCAGGTGATCACCGCGCTCTACATCCTCTCCAGCCTGCTCGCCGGCATCACCGGCCTGCTCTATATCGGCCTGATCAAGGCGCCCTCGCTGTCGCTCGCCGAACCGCTGGTGCTGCCTTCGGTGGCCGCCGCCGTCATTGGCGGCACCTCGATCTTCGGCGGCCGCGGCGGCTACATGGGCACCATTATCGGTGCGCTGATCCTGACCGTGCTGACGACGCTGCTCACCATCCTGCAGATGCCCGAAGGCGGCCGCCGCATCCTGTTCGGTTTCATCGTGCTGTTCGTGACGGCGGCCTATCTGCGGATCGTCGAGGATCGGTAGGGCTGGCGGACGGCTCACTCCGCCGCCTGCACATGACGGGCATCGATGATCGCCCTGATCTCGGAGCGGCACGAGCCGCAATTGGTGCCGGCGCGCAGCGTCGAGCCGATGGCTTCGAGGCTGCCGCATCCGGCCGCGACCGCTGACGCAAGCTGGTTGGCGCCGACATGGAAGCAGGCGCACACGACCCGCCCGATGGCGGGCATCGGCACAGGCGACCGTCCCGACAAAAGCGCATGACGATCGGTGGGCGATAGCGGCTGGCGAGTGGCGAGCAGCGACACCAGCCAGTCGCGCGCCGGCAACTGCCCCGGGGCGGCGACCAGCAGAGCCTCGGCCATGGCGCCCCCATCGTCGATGGCTGCAGCGCGATAGGAGAGCCCGCGGCGATCGGTGTATTCCAGAAGCTGATCCTGCCGCTGGACAGCGAGCAGCTTGCGCGCCAGGAGAATGCCCTGGTCCGGCGGTTCGGTTCCGGTCAGCTCGTAGACCCAGCCGCCCTCGACCGCATGCCGGCTCCAGTGGACGAAACCCGTTGGCCTGAGATCACGGCGGGTGATGAGCAAGCCGGCCCAGCCGGTGTTCTCGCGCACGATCCTCACCGGAACATGCTTGAGTTCCGGCTGGCCGGAATGCGGATCGGTCACCGGTGAGGATAAGAGGCCAGCCGCGGCCTTGGCCGCGAACTGCCCGCTCCAATGCATGGGCAGGAAGGCCTGGCCGCGCCGCTGTGCTTCCGACACCCGCACCCTCGCACGGACGAAGCCGAAGCGCGTCGAGAGATGGGCGAGATCGCCATCCTTGAGACGGTGCGCGGCCGCATCCCCCGGGTTGATGTCGACCGCCGGCTCCGGCGCGTTCGCCGTCAAACGCGGCACGTTGCCGGTGCGCGTCATGGTGTGCCACTGGTCGCGCAGCCGGCCGGTGTTGAGGGCAAGCGGATAGTCGGCGTCGACGGTGAAGGCCGTTGCCTCTTGCCGCACCGGCACGAAACGCGCGCGGCCGTCGGGTGTCGGAAAACGGCCGTCGGCGAACAATCTTGTCTGCTTCTTGCGCTGCTCCGGCGCAGGCCAATGGCGCGGCGCGAAGGTATCGTAATCCGTGTCGCTAAGGCCGGTCAGCCCGCCAAGGTCGAACAGCCGCGCGCCGCTATTCTCGAAAGCAGACAGCGCGGCGTGCTCGCGGAATATCTCTACCGGCGTCTTGTAGGCGAAGGCATCGCCAAAGCCCATGCGGGCGGCGACATCGCAGACGATGCGCCAGTCGGCTTTCGCCTCGCCCGGCGCCGGCAGGAAAGACCGCTGGCGCGAGAGGCGTCGCTCCGAATTGGTGACCGTGCCGTCCTTCTCGCCCCAGGCGGCGGCCGGCAGCAGCACGTCGGCATAGCGCGTGGTGTCGGTGCGGGTCACGTCCGAGACGACGACGAAATCGCATTTGGACAGTGCGGCCCGTACCCGCGCTGCATCCGGCATACTGACGGCGGGATTGGTGCCCATGACCCACAGGGCCTTGATACGGCCTTCGGCAACTGCCTGGAACATGTCCACGGCTTTCAGGCCACCGCGCCGCGCGATGTCGGGCGCCTTCCAGAAGCGGGACACGCGGTCGATGTTGGCCTCGTCCGCGAAGTCCATATGCGCGGCAAGCTGGTTGGCCAGGCCGCCCACCTCGCGGCCGCCCATGGCGTTCGGCTGCCCAGTGACTGAGAACGGCCCCGTGCCGGGCTTGCCGATGCGGCCGGTGGCGAGATGGCAATTGATGATGGCGTTGACCTTGTCGGTTCCATGCGCCGACTGATTGACGCCCTGGCTGTAGACGATGACGGTCCGCTCTGTCCCTGCGAAGAGATCGTAGAAGGCCCCGACGCCCGTGGCCGCCAATCCGCAGCCTTTCGCGACACGCGCGATCGACGGCGCGTCGGCGCAAGCCAGCGCGGCCGAGGCATCGAAGCCCGATGTATGCTCACGGATGAAATCCGGATCGATCTTTCCGGTCTGGACGAGATGCGCGAGCAACCCGTTGAACAACAGCACATCCGTGCCCGGATCGAGCGCCAGATGCAGGTCGCATTCGTCGGTCGTAGCGGTGCGGCGCGGATCGATGACGACGATTTTCGTCCCACGCTCTCGGCGCGCCGCCAGCATGCGCTGGTAGAGCACGGGATGGCACCATGCGGTGTTGGAGCCGGTGAGCACGATGAGATCGGCGCACTCGAAATCGTCATAGACGCCAGGAACGATGTCCTCGCCGAAGGCGCGGCGGTGGCCGGCGACGGACGACGCCATGCAGAGCCGCGAATTGGTATCGATATTGGCCGAGCCGACAAACCCCTTCATCAGCTTGTTGGCGACGTAATAATCCTCGGTGAGCAACTGGCCGGAGACGTAGAAGGCAACCGAGTCCGGTCCATGCTCGGCAATCGCGCGCGAGAATTTCTCGGCCACGAGGTCGAGCGCTTCATCCCAGCTTACCGGCTTGCCTCGGATTTCCGGCTGGAGCAGACGGCCTTCGAGCCCGAGCGTCTCGCCGAGCGCCGCCCCCTTCGAGCACAGCTTGCCGAAATTGGCCGGATGGTCGGGATCGCCGCGGACGGTCGTCTTGTCGTCCGCGGCGACCTTGGCCAGCACGCCGCAGCCCACCCCGCAATAGGGGCAGGTGGTCCTCACCTCGCGCGCTTCCTCCATGCCTCAGGCCGCTTTCGAGGCCAGCGCTTCGAGCGCGATGAACAGCCGCTCGCCCTCGACCCTGACCGGGATAGTCCTGACCGAGCCTTCGTCCGCGCCGAGCGCCTTGCCCGTCTCCAGCGAGATCACCCAATTGTGCAGCGGGCAGGTGACCGCCGCGCCGTGGACGATGCCCTGGCTGAGCGGCCCGCCCTTGTGCGGGCAGTGGTCGTCTATGGCGAAGATCTGGTCGTCCGCGGTGCGGAAGACCGCGATCTTGCCTTGCGGTGTGGCGACGCAACGAGCGCCGCGCGGCGGGATGTCGGCGATGCAGCCGATGGCGATCCAGTTCATATTCGTCACTCCGCCGCCTCCGCGAACCCGACCGAGGCCATCGGTCGGAACTCATGCTTGTCCTTGCCGGAGACGCGCTCCGACCACGGATCCACCTGGGCGAATTTCTGGGAAAAGACGAAGCGCTGGTAGTAGACCTTGCGCTTCTCGGCGTCGTCCAGGATCTGCTTTTTGATCTCGGCGGTGCCGATCCGCTTGGCCCATTTGTAGATGCGCTCGAGATAGCGCGCCTGCTCGCGATACATCTGGACGAGCGCCACGATCACCTCCAGGGCCTCGTCCTCGGTCTTCACCAGACCCAGCACCTCGGTGCCCTTGATGTCGAGGCCGGCAGCGCCCGCGAAATGGATCTCGTAGCCGGAGTCGACGCACACCACGCCGACATCCTTGCAGGTCGCCTCTGCGCAATTGCGTGGGCACCCCGACACCGCCATCTTTACCTTGGCCGGCGTCCACGACCCCCACATGAATTTTTCGATGCGGATGCCGAGCCCGGTCGAATCCTGCGTGCCGAACCGGCACCAGTCGGTGCCGACGCAGGTCTTTACCGTGCGCAGGCCCTTGGCATAGGCATGGCCGGAGACGAAACCGGCCTTGCCGAGATCGGCCCACACCGCGGGCAGGTCTTCCTTGCGGATGCCCAGCATGTCGATGCGCTGGCCGCCGGTCACCTTGACCATCGGGATCTCGAACTTGTCGACCACGTCGGCGATGGCGCGCAGCTCGTCGGCGCTGGTCACCCCGCCCCACATGCGCGGCACGACCGAATAGGTGCCGTCCTTCTGGATGTTGGCGTGCACGCGCTCGTTGATGAAGCGCGACTGATAGTCGTCGGCATATTGGTCAGGCCAATCGCAGACCAGATAGTAGTTGAGCGCCGGCCTGCATTTGGCGCAGCCGCAGGAGGTCTTCCATTCGAGCTCCTGCATGACGGCCGGAATTGTCTTCAGGCTCTTCGCCTTGATCAGGCGCCGCACATCGTCATGGCCGAGGCTCGTGCAGCCGCACATCGGCTGCACAGCCGCCGGATTGTAGGCTTCGCCCAGCGTGAGCTTCAGCAGTTGCTCGACGAGGCCGGTGCACGAGCCGCACGAGGCCGAGGCCTTGGTGTGAGCGCGCACGTCGTCGAGCCCGGTCAGGCCCTTGCCGGTGATCGCGCCGGTGATCTTGCCCTTGCAGACGCCGTTGCAGCCGCAGATTTCCGCATCATCCGCCAGTGCCGCAACGGCCGCCAAAGGGTCCGAGGAAACGCCTCCCTGGAACGCCTGGCCGAAGATCAGCGTGTCGCGCATCTCGGAGATGTCGGTCGCCTTCTTCTTGAGGTCGTTGAACCAGGCGCCGTCGCCCGTCTCGCCGAACAGCACGGTGCCGATGATGCGGTTGTCCTGCAGCACGACGCGCTTGTAGATGCCGGCGGATGCGTCGCGCAGGATGATCTCCTCGCGGTCCTCGCCGTCGGCGAAGTCGCCCAGCGAATAGAGATCGATGCCGGTCACCTTGAGCTTGGTCGGCGTGTCGGAGTGGACGAAGCGCCTGTCCTCGCCGTCCGCCAGCCCGGCCGCCGCGACCCGCGCCATCTCATAAAGCGGCGCGACCAGCCCATAGACATGGCCGCCGACTTCCGCGCATTCGCCGAGCGCCATGACAGCCGGATCGGATGTCCGCATGCGGTCGTCGACGACGATGCCGCGATTGACCTCGAGCCCGGCATCCTTGGCCAAAGCAGTGCTCGGGCGGATGCCGACCGCCATCACGACCAGCGTCGCGGGGATGATCGTGCCGTCCATCAGTTCGACACCCTCGACCTTGCCGTTGCCGACAATGGCCTTGGTGTTGGCCTTGGTCATCACCTTGATGCCGCGCGCCTCGACGGCTTTCTGCAGCAGGTAGCCGGCGGCCGGGTCGAGCTGGCGTTCCATCAGCGTCGGCATCACGTGCAGCACGGTGACGTCCATGCCCTGTTCTTTCAGACCCGCCGCGGCTTCGAGCCCAAGCAGGCCGCCGCCGATGACGACCGCCTTGGCGCGCGACTGCGCGGCGAGCAGCATGGCGTTGACGTCGTCGAGGTCGCGGTAGGTGAGCACGCCCGGCAATTCCTTGCCCGGCACCGGGATGATGAAGGGCACCGAGCCGGTGGCGATGACCAGCCGGTCGTAGCTCTCGGTCACGCCGCGGTCGGAGGTGACGGTCTTCGCGTCCCTGTTGATGGCGACGATCCGGTGGCCCTTGTAGAGGGTGATGCCGTGCTTGATGTACCAGCCATCGCCATGGATGACGATTTCCTCGAACGCCTTCTCGCCCGACAGCACCGGCGACAGCATGATGCGGTCGTAGTTCACGCGCGGCTCGGCGTTGAAGATGGTGACGCTGTAACGGTCGGGCGCCGCTTCCAGCAGGTGTTCCAGCATCCTGCCCGGCGCCATGCCGTTGCCAATGATGACGAGTTTTTCGCTCATGTCGCTCTCCGGTCTATTCGGCGGCATAGGAAAGGGACGACGTCTTGACGGCGGCCTGGCGCTCCATCCGGCGGATGCTGAAGTGCATCCAGACCAGGCAGGACAAGACGATCACAAAGAGCAGCATGAAGCAGCTCGACCAGACGCCGGTTAGGTCGTTCAGCGCGCCGAACGCGATCGGCAGGATGAAGCCGCCGAGACCGCCGATCATGCCGACCACGCCGCCGACCGCGCCGACGCTCTGCGGGTAGTAGACGGGGATATGCTTGTAGACCGCGGCCTTGCCGAGGCTCATGAAGAAGCCGAGCACGGAGGCGATGGCGATGAAGGCGAGCGGGCCGATCTCGAAGTGGAACGGGATCGGCCCGCTGATGCCGCGCACCACGTAATCTGCCGAGGGGAGAGACAGAACGAGGGTCGCGACGGCAGAGACGCTGAAGGTCCAGTAGAGCACGGTGCGGGCGCCGATGCGGTCGGACAGCACGCCACCATAGGCGCGGAAGATGCTTGCCGGAATTGAATAGGCGGCGCCGATCATGCCGGCCGTGGCGATGCCGAATCCGTAGACGCCGATGAGATAACGCGGCAGCCACAGCGACAGCGCCACGAACGCGCCGAAGGCGAAGAAATAGTAGAAGGCGAAGCGCCAGACCTGCAGGTTCTTCAGCGGCGCGAATTCCTGCCAGAAGCTCCTCGCCGGCGCCGCGTTGCCGGCGCGGCGCTCGCGGATGACCGGATCGTCATTGGTGGTGAACCAGAACACGATCGCCATGACGACCAGCGCCGCGGCCCAGATCAGCGCCACCGACTGCCAGCCCCAGGCTAGCAGCACGAGCGGCGCCAGGAACTTGGTGACCGCCGCGCCGACATTGCCGACGCCGAAGATGCCGAGCGCCGTGCCTTGTCTGCCGGCGGGGAAGAAGCGCGAGACATAGGCGACGCCGACGGCGAAGGAGCCGCCCGCGAGCCCGACGCCGAGCGCGGCGAGCAGCATCTGCCCGTAGGTATGCGCGAAGGCGAGCAGGAAGGTCGCGACCGCGGCGGCAAGCATCGTCAGAGTGTAGACTAGGCGTCCGCCATAACGGTCGGTCCAGACGCCGAGCACCATGCGCACGAGCGAACCGGTGAGGATCGGCGTGCCGACGAGCAGGCCGAACTCGGTCTCGTTCAGCCCAAGCTCCTGCTTGATGCGTACGCCGATGATGGAAAAGATCGTCCACACCGCGAAGCACACGGTGAAGGCGATGGTGGACATGACGAGCGCCTGCCGGGGAGCACTGTCCTGGCTGGGCGCGGCTGGGAGGTTTGCGGTCATGGTCGGCTCCGGTTTGCGGCGCAGGGCAGCGCGCCGTGTGGTGTTGATCAGGGGCGCGGCATCGGTCAGCGCGACGGGGCCTGCGCGGTCACTTGCGGACCCTTGCCTTCGGCTTCGTGGCTGGCGGGAAACAAGAACAGCGCGACAATGAACAGCACCGCCGTCAGCGCGCTGCTCGCCAGGACATCGCGGCGGGTGAAATCCTTGAGCGAGGGTGCGATCCGTTTGGTCATCGTCGTCTCCGGTCCAAAACGAAAAAAGCTGCCGTCCAGGCCCTCTCGCGTCCGTACATCCGGGATCGCGTGGTGACCTGAGCGGCAGCTTTGCCTGTGGCGCCCGCCATTGGACGCCTGTTCTGTTGCCCGTGAACGGGCTCGATTATCTCAAAGCACGAAGCGTGCCAGTTTCGCGAGAAATCAGAATTTCAACTGAAATCAATACGATAGCTGAATCGACCGGCGACGGAGCCAATTGGCAACACGGTCAAACATTGATCAATGAAATGGACATGCCGCACAAATTTTGTGCATCGCACAAGACTGGCCCGCGAATGATCAGGCGCGTTTCTGGCCGGCAATATAGGCGTCGATGCGATCCGGATCGAAGATCTGGCCGTCGAAAAATCCGTCGGGACCAAGCACCAGGCTCGCCCCCGCCGAACCGACCGGCGTCGCGACCTTCAGCGCCCCTTCGACCTTGGCATTGGCGCCGGGCAGCGCCACGCCGAGCGGCTTCAGCGCCGAGCGGTAGAGGTCGGGCCGATAGCAGTCGCGGGCGATGGCGAGGTTCTGCGGCGTGTGCGGCAATTGCCCCCAGCGCACCATCTGTGTGTAGAACCACAGCGCATGGCTCTTCCAGGGGAAGTTCGCTGCCTTGTCGAAGGGCAGGAAGAAATCCTCGACGCTCCGCTCCACACCCCCGCCGAGCTGAAGGCGTCCGGTGAGCGCCGGCATCTGGATTGCCTCCGGCTGCCCAAGGAAGGCCGGCCTTGCCATCAGCGCGGCCAGTTCGCCGCGGTTCGCCGGGTCCTGGCACCAGCGGGCGGCGTGATGCAACGCCCTGAGAAGTGCTGCAAGCGCCTCCGGGTTCTCCTCGGCCCAGGTCTTGCGCGCGCCGATCACCTTTTCCGGACTGTTGCGCCAGAGCAGCGCCTTGACGGTGACGATACGGCCGGTGCCGGCCGCGACAGCGGCGCTGTTCCAAGGCTCGCCGACGCAATAGCCGTCGATGCGGCCGGCAGCCAGCGCATCGGCCATGAAGGGCGGCGGCACGATGACGATCTCGATGTCGCGAACGGGGTCGATGCCGCAGGCGGCAAGCCAGTAGCGCAGTTCGTAATTGTGCCCGGAATGCGGATGCACGACAGCGAAACGCAGCGGTTCGCGGCCGGCAGCCGAGCGCTCGCGCACAAGCGCGCCGAGGGCGGCCCCGGCACGCGCCGGATCGAGGTCGGGCGCAGCACCCTGCGCTGCCATGCCGTCCCAAACCGCGTTGGACACGGTGACGCAGTTGCCGCCGAGCCCGAGCGAGAACGGCACGATGGTCTCCGAGGCAAGCGGCGTGAGGCCAAGGCTGCAGGCAAGCGGCATCGGCCCCAGCATGTGCGCGACATCGAAATGGCCGATGGCGATGCGGTCCCGGATGTTGGCCCAGGAGGTCTCGCGCTGCAGCTTGAGCTCGATGCCCTCGCGGGCGGCAAAGCCCATCTCGCCGGCCACAACGAGAACGGCGCTGTCGAAGAGCGGCATGAAGCCAGCGGTGATTTCGTGCGCCATGCTCATTCGCCCTCCAGCGGTCCCAGCAAGCCCGCTGCGGTCACCAGGCTCTGGGCGATCTCGGCGATCTTGCGGTTCTGGTTCATCGCGGTCTTGCGCAGAAGCGTGTAGGCAGCCTCCTCGCTCAAGCCCCGCGACTTCATCAATATGCCCTTGGCCCGGTCGATGACCTTGCGGTTCTCCAGCTCGCTGCGCGCCTCCTCCAATTCGCGCGCCATGCGCGAGAAGGCGTTGAAGCGGCTGATTGCCATGTCGAGGATCGGCTTGATGCGCTCCTTCTTCAGCCCGTCGACGACATAGGCGGACACGCCCGCATCGACCGCGGCCTCGATCGAGGCCTGGTCGGACCGGTCGACGAACATGGCGATCGGCCGCTTCACCGCGCGCGACAGCTGGAACATGTTCTCCAGCATGTCGCGGTTGGGGTTTTCCAGATCGATGACGATGACGTCCGGCTCGATCTCGGCGATGCGCCGGGCAATGCCGGCCACGTCATGGATCACCGTGACCTGGCGATGGCCGGCATCCCGCAATCCGGCCTCGATGATCGAGGCGCGGATGCGGTTCTCGTCGATAACAAGGATGGTCAACGAACCGGCGGACATGCGCCTATTGTGCAGGCGGATCGCAATCGTGCAATGCGGCGATCGACGGATTGGTTTCCATCCGCTCCTCGAGTCGCGGGCTGCGACGCTTTCGCGTCCCGGCCCGCGTTGCCGGTGAAGGGCGGGAACACTATAGATGTTCCATCGTGCGCGAAGATATTCACACGGCAGGCGTCCCGGTACTCTGCGTTTCATGCGAGGCGCGGCATCGTGGCATATGCGGCGCGCTCAACTCCGGGCAGCTCGTCGATCTTGCCAAATCGACGAAGCGGCATAAGGCCGAGGCCGGCAAGGAGCTGGTGGGCGATTCCAGGAGCGTCGAGCGTTTCTCGAACGTGCTTTCAGGCGTCGTGAAGCTGACCAAGACGCTTTCCGACGGCCGCCAGCAGATTGTCGGCCTGCAATTCGCTCCCGATTTCCTCGGCAGGCCGTTCCAGAGCGAGAGCACGCTCAGCGCCGAGGCGGCGACCGACGTCGAATTGTGCTCGTTCCCCCGCCAGGCGCTGGAGCGCATGATAAAGGAACAGCCGGACCTTGAGCATCGCCTGCTCGAACAGAAGCTGCGCGAGCTTGACCAGGCGCGCGACTGGATGGTGGCGCTCGGCCGCAAGACAGCCTCCGAGAAGATCGCGAGCTTCCTTCTGATGATCGCGCGCAACATCGATCCCGCCGCTGGGCCGGAGCGGCGCGGCGCCGCTTTCGATCTGCCCCTGTCGCGCGCGGAGATCGCGGATTTTCTGGGTCTCACCGTCGAGACGGTGAGCCGGCAGATCACCCGCCTGCGGGGCGAGAGCGTCATCCGCGTCGAGAACAACCGCCACGTCATCGTCGATGACATCGGGCGTCTGGCGGCACGGGCCGGAGACTGATCCCCCGCTTCCCTTACTGATTGCCGAGAACCTTTGGCAGCACGTGGTCGCGCTCAAAGGCAATGTGGCGGCGCAACGATTCGAAGAAGGCGCGCAGCATATAGCCGAACGCCTCGGGATTTTCGATCTGCCGCCCGTGGCCGTAGGCCAGCAGCGCCTCGCTGAGATCCGCCGCCGCGCTTTCATCCTCCAGGTGCTCGAGCTTCAGTCGCGCGACGGTGTCTTCCTCGCCCGTCTGCCGCACGAAGGCAGGGAAGACGACCTCTTCCTCGAAGCGGTGGCACTCGCGCAGCAGCGGCAAGAGGTCGGCCGCCACGGCGAGGCACTGGAGCCGATCGACCCGCGACGGCAGGTCGTCGGCAATGCCTTCGAGTATGTGGCAGAGCGCGAGCTTCTGCATATGCGCCCGCCGCATATCCGACGGGCTGTGCAGCGGCTCCGGCATTACGCCCGTCATGATAGCTCCTCCGTCAACCCCAGGCTCAAGGCGTGGGCAATGAGACGGTGTCCTCGACGGGTTCTTCGCGAACCGTGCGCAGCTCGTACCAGAGCGCGTTGAGGATCCCGACGGAGGCCGCCAGCCCGAGGCCGAGTATCCAGGAAAAATACCACATGGTCAGAGACTCCGGTTGGATCAATAGGCCGACGAGCCTGCTTTCTCGATGCTCTTCTCGCCGACCTTGCCCCACAGCACCCTGTAGACCCAGGCGGTGTAGCCAAGGATCAGCGGCATGAAGATCACGGTGGCAATCAGCATGTTGCGCAGCGTGGCGCGGCTCGACGAAGCGTCGAAGACCGCGAGCGAATGGCCGGGGTTGCTGCTCGACGGCAACAGGATCGGGAACATCGCCAGCCCCACCGTGGCGATGATCGTCACCACGCCTAGCTTCGAGGCGATAAAGGTCCACCCTTCGAGCCGCGCCCGGAAGCCGGCGGCGGCAAGCAAGGGCGCGGCGACGCCGAGCGCGGGCACGATCCAGAGCAGCGGGTGGGCGTGGAAGTTTGCCAGCCAGGCGCCGCTGTCCGCCACCACGGTCTTGACCAACGGATTGGACGGCCCGTCCCAGACGATCGGCGACGTCACGCGGTAGCCGCCGAGCAGGCCGAGCCACACCAGCACGCCGCCGCCGGCGAAGAGCACCGCCGTGACGATCGCGGAGCGGGTGCCGACGGCGCGGGCGCGCTCGGCGACGCTGCCCTCCGCCTTGAAGGTCAGCCAGGCCGCGCCATGCGTCACCAGCATGGCGAGCGAAACCAGACCGCAATAGAGCGCCAGCGGATTGAGCAGCCCGAAAAGGCTGCCTTCATAGACCGGGCGCAGGTCCGGCGTGAAATGGAACGGCACGCCCTGCAGCGTGTTGCCGACGGCGACGCCGAAGATCAATGCCGGCACCGCGCCGCCGACGAACAGCGCCCAGTCCCAGCGCGTGCGCCAGGCCGGATCTGGCCTTTTCGAGCGATACTTGAAGCCGACGGGACGCATGATCAGTGCCAGGAGCACCAGGAACATGGCGAGATAGAAGCCGGAGAAGCTGACCGCGTAAAGCGCCGGCCATGCCGCGAAGATGGCGCCGCCGCCGAGGATGAACCACACCTGATTGCCTTCCCAGACGGGCCCGATCGTGTTGATCGCCACGCGGCGCTCGGCATCTGTCTTGGCGACGAATGGCAGGAGCGCGCCGACCCCCATGTCGAACCCGTCGGTCGCGGCGAAGCCGATCAAAAGCACGCCGAGCAGTATCCACCAGATCACGCGCAGCGTTTCATACTGGAAGAGAAATTCGATCATCGTCGTGATCCTTTCACTCTGCCGGATGCAATGCGGGGTTGGCGCCCGGACGCAGGTCATCGATGACCTGCGCGACCTCCGGTCCCTTGCGGATGGCGGCAAGCATCAGCCTGACCTCGATCACGGCGAGCACGCCATAGACGAGCGTGAAGCCGGCAATGGTGAGCAGAAGGTCACTCACGCCGAGCTCCGAGGTGGCGAGGAAGGTCGGCAGCACGCCGTCGATGATCCAGGGCTGGCGACCGAACTCCGCAACGAACCAGCCCACCTCGACGGCGATCCAGGGCAGCGGCATGGCGATGAGCGCTGCGCGGAACAGCCAGCGCGGCGCTTCGGTCTCCCGCGTCGTGTGCCACAGCGATACGGCAAACAGCGCCAGCAGCGCGAAGCCGCATGCCACCATCAGGCGGAAACCGAAGAAAAGCAGCGGCACGTAAGGCACTGTCGACCAGGCGGCGTCCTTGATCTGCTGTTCGCTCGCCTGCCTTGGGTCGGGCAGGTAGCGCTTGAGAAGCAGCGCGTAGCCGAGATCCTTGGAGCTGGCATCGAAGACCGCCCGGGCGGCGGTGTCGTTGCGGTCAGCCTTGATCTTCTCCAGCGCGTCATAGGCCACGATGCCGTTTCGGATGCGGGCTTGCGCATGGGCGACGAGCTCGTCGATACCGGCGATCTGCTTGTCGAGCGAACGGGTGCCGATGATGCCCATTACCCACGGGATGCGGATGGCGAAATGCGTCTCGTGGTCGGTCTGGCTCGGGATGCCGAACGCCGTGAAGGATGCCGGCGCTGGCTCGGTTTCCCACATGGCTTCGATGGCAGCGAGCTTCATCTTCTGGTTGTCGGTAAGCGCATAGCCGCTTTCATCGCCGAGCACGATGACCGACAGCGCCGATGCCAGGCCAAAGGCCGAGGCGATCACGAAGGAGCGCTTGGCGAGCTGTACGTGGCGCCCGCGCAGCAGGTACCAGGCCGAGACGCCAAGCACGAAAGTGGAGGCGCAGACATAGCCGGCCGAGACGGTGTGAACGAACTTTGCCTGCGCCACCGGATTGAAGATCACCGCCATGAAGTCCGTGACTTCCATGCGCATCGTATCCGGGTTGAAAGCCGAACCGACGGGATTCTGCATCCAGCCATTGGCGATCAGGATCCAGAGCGCGGAGAAATTGGTCCCGAGCGCCATCAGCCAGGTCACGATCGTGTGCGCGCGTGGCGAGAGCCGGTCCCAGCCGAAGAAGAACAGGCCGACGAAAGTGGCTTCCAGGAAGAAGGCCATCAGCCCCTCGATGGCGAGAGGCGCCCCGAACACGTCGCCGACATAGTGCGAGTAGTAGGCCCAGTTCATGCCGAACTGGAATTCCATGGTGATGCCGGTGGCGACCCCGAGCGCGAAGTTGATACCGAAGAGCACGCCCCAGAACTTCGTCATGTCGCGCCATATGGTACGGCGGGTCATCACATAGACGGTTTCCATCATGGCGATCAGGATGGAAAGGCCGAGCGTGAGCGGGACGAACAGGAAGTGATAGAGGGCCGTTAGGGCGAACTGCAGCCGGGAAAGATCTACGAGGAGAACGTCGGCCATGGAAGCATCCTTTCTAGGTACGCGTCATAACGCGCGGAGGATATACTCGGCTTGACATGAATCAATTCGTTTCGCCCCGTCGCGTGACAAAAGGAGCGCATGACGATAGCCGCCCTTCCCGTGCAATCTCCTGAACTCGCTGCTTCGGGGCCAGCCGCGTTCGCGGCGCTCTCCGCCGCCGGGCGATTGGCCGGACCCGGATTGCGCGGTCTCCTCGCCTTGCAGGCGCTCCGCGCCGTGCTCAGGCTCGGCTTTGCCACGACGGCGGCGATGGCCGCTGGCCGGCTCGTGATGGGCGAGACGGTCGATCCATGGCTCGTCGCCGGGATGGTCGCGCTGCTCGCGGCCGCATACTTCGCCGGATTCGCCGCTGAAAGGGTGCAGGCCACCGCGGAAAACGCCGTGTCGACGCGACTGCGGGCGCTCGCGGGCGAGCGATTGGGCAAGATGCCGGCGCGGCAGCTGCAGTCGCTCTCGACGGGCGCCTTGATCGTCTCGATGCAGCGGCATCCCGAGTCGATCGCCGCACTGGTGGTGGGCCATCGTGCCGCCACGACCATGATGGCGGCCGGACCGTTGCTCGCCGCCATCGCGCTTTGCTTCGTCTCCTGGCAGGCAGCGCTGCTGGTCATCTGCCTGACGCCGGTGATGATCCTGTTCTTCGCGCTGGTGGGCGATGCGATCCGCCGGCGCGCCGACGCCCAGGAGCGTGCTTTCGGCCGGCTCGCGGGCCAGTTCGCCGACCGCGTCCGCACGCTGCCCACAATTCTTGCCAACCACGCGACGGCAAGCGAGGAGGCAAAACTCGGCCAGCGCCTGGAGGGCTACGCGGGCGAGACGATCGGTCTGCTGCGTATAGCCTTTGCCAATGCCGGGATCATCGACTTCTTCGCCTCGCTCTCGATTGCGATCCTCGCCATCTTCCTCGGCCTGGGGCACCTGAAGCTTGCGACGATCCCGGGCTTCTCCAATCTCGAGCTCTGGCAGAGCCTGTTCATCCTGATGATCGCGCCGGAATATTTCGCACCGTTCCGTCGCTTCTCGGAGCAGTACCATGCCAAGGCGGAGGGGCTGGCGGCGGCCGCAGCGCTGGACCGGCTGCTCGGCGCCGAACCGATCGCGTCGACAACCTTGCCGGTGCTCGACCGGTTGCGCCTGACATTGCCGGCGCATGGCCTCGTCGCCATCGTCGGCCCGAGTGGATCGGGCAAATCGACGCTTCTGCGCCGTCTCGCCGGGCTCGAGCCGTCCGCCATGCCGATGCCGGGAACCCGTCCGCTGGCCGCTGAAGAGATCGCCTGGGTTTCGACGGATGCCTACGTGCCCGAAGGAACGCTGGCTGAAGCTATGTCGTGGAATGGCGGCGCGTTGGACCGGAGCCGGCTGGAAAATGCCGCGCGCGCGATCGGGCTGCTCGACGACGCCCTGCTGCCGGGCGGTCTCGATGCAAGGCTGGACAAGGGCGGCGCCAATCTTTCGGGCGGCCAGCGGCTTCGCATCGCGATCGCCCGCGCGCAGCTTTCCGGACGAACCGTGCTGGCCGACGAGCCGACGGCGAAGCTCGACCGGGCGACCGCCGAGGCGGTGCGGCGCATGCTGATCGGGATTTCAGGGGCGCGGCTGGTCGTCGTGGCGACGCATGACCGGGACCTTGCCGCCGCCGCCGACCTGGTTGTCGATCTCACCCGTGACGATACCGTCGAGGTGGCGGCATGAGCACAGCGTTTCAGTCATCGAGCCGGAAGTCGTGGCGGCTGGCGACGGGCTTCGCCTTCACCGCGCTGGCCTGCGCGATATTGCTGGGCGGCGTTTCCGCCTGGCTGCTCGGCTCGGTGGCGATCGCCGGCCTTTCCGCCGCCGCTTTCACTTTCAACTTTCACACTCCCGCAGCCTTCATCAGGCTGTTCGCGGTCGGCCGCACCGCCGCCCGCTATGGCGAGCGGCTGACCGGCCACAAGGCGGCACTCGCCGATCAGATATCGCGTCGCGTCGAGCTGTTCGCCGCGATGGCGGCGGCGCCGGCGGTGCGCCGGGCCGGATGGCAGCTGGGCGACGATTCGCGCCTTGCCGACTATCTGGACGACGTCGAGGACCTCGACTTCGCCAGGCTGCGCGCCGGCCTGCCGGCTCTGACGCTTGCCT
This sequence comes from Mesorhizobium sp. M2E.F.Ca.ET.219.01.1.1, assembly GCF_004016445.2. Classification (GTDB taxonomy): domain Bacteria; phylum Pseudomonadota; class Alphaproteobacteria; order Rhizobiales; family Rhizobiaceae; genus Mesorhizobium. The sequence continues at coordinate 220,889 of NZ_SADT02000001.1, read as the reverse complement.
GCGGCCTCGCGGTTCTGGTCGCCGGCTCGGCGGTGCTGGCGCCTTTGTCCCTCCTGCCCATCATAGTCTTGCTGCTTGCCACCCTGTTCGCGGGGAACCGGGTGGCCAGAGCTGGCGCCATGGCGTGGGGTGAAACCAGGTCGCTGCGCCGCGGGGGCGCGAGCCGGCTTGGCGCGGCCATGGCGTCAGCCGTGCCCCTGAAAGCGGAGGGCGCCTGGAACCGCGAATGCACTGAGGCCCTTGCCGCGCTCTCTCGCGCCGATGGCGCGCAGCTTGCCCTTCGCCGGCTTCAGGCCATGCTGGACATGATCGGCGCGGCCTTCGGTCCGGTTGCCGGCGTCAGCGTGATGGCGGCTGCCTGGTATGCGGGCAGACAAGGCTCGGAGCTTCTCGCGCCGATGCTGCTCGCCTTCTCCTGGCTGGCGCTGGGCGAAACCATGAATGGCGCATCGCGCATGCTGGTTGCCGTGCTTCGCCGCAACGCGGCTCGCGCCGAGATCGGCCAATGGACACGCGGCACCGCCGCCGGCAGGCGCGAATTCGCCCTGGATGACATCAAGCCCGGCCTGCTGCTTCATGGCGGCCTGCAACGCCGTGCGCCCGACGGCCGGTCGATCGGAACGCCCATCTCTCTGCTCCTCGCGCGGGGCCAGCCGACACTGCTCGTCGGCGCAAGCGGCTCGGGCAAGACGAGCCTGCTCAAGCAGATCGCCGGCTGGATCGGCGACGATGCCTTCGCCGCCGGCGATCGCATCCTGCCGGCAGGCGAGCGGCGGGCGCTCGTGTCCCTCGTCCTGCACGACGCGGTCGTGCTCGAGGACACCGTCCGGGCCAATCTCTTCGCCGGCGATGTCCCGGATGCCGCGCTCTGGCGGGCGCTCGAAGCCGTCGAGATGGACGGCCGCATCCGCGAAGCGGGCGGGCTGGGCAGCTGGGTCAGGCAGGACATGTTCTCGCTCGGCGAAGCGCAGCGCATCAACCTGGCGCGCGCCTGGCTGTCATCCCAATCCGTTGTGCTGCTTGACGAACCGACCGAGCATCTCGACGAGGCGCAGGGCGAGCGTATCCTCGAGCGGCTGCTCGCCCGCTTCAGCGATAGGATCGTCGTCGTTTCCACCCATCGCGCGCCGCCGCTCCGCGATGTCCGCACGATCGAGCTGCAGCCGTGATGCCGGGGCAACCGGAGGCTGGCGGCCTTCTCATTCCTCTCTGAAGGCGTGAGCAAAACTGTCGGCGACCGGCTGGAAGAGATATTCGAGCATGGTTCGCCTGCCAGTGACAACGGAGACGTCCACCGGCATTCCGGGATACAGCTTCACTTGTGGGAGCTTCTTGAGTTCATCGGCGCCCACCTCGACCGTCCCCCTGAAAAAAGTCGCGCCGCTGCGCTCGTCGATCTCAGCGTCGGCCGAGACCCGGGTAAGGGCGCCCTGCACGGTCGGCGTGGTTCTCTGCTTGTAGGCGACGAGGCGCACCGTCGCCGGCAGGCCGGGACGAACGACATCGATATCCAGCGGCTGAATCTTGACGTCCAGCACCATCTTGTCCTGGTCGGGAACCAGATCGAGAATGACCCCCCCGGGAGGTACAACGCCGCCCGGCGTGAAGTAGCGAAGGTTCATCACCGCCCCGTCTTCCGGCGCAACGACATCCCGGCGCGCCGCGCGCGCGTCGGTCTTCTGAAGCGCCTTCTCGAGCTCGGCGCGTTTGGTCTGAACGTCACGAAGATCCTCGGCGGCCTTCTTGACATATGAGAGCCGGCCATTGTCGATCTGCGCCTCCGCCTCGGCGATCTGCTGCCGCAGGCTTTCGATATTCCCACGGTTCGAGTCAGCCTCGCCCTGTGCGGCGATGACCTGGCGTTCGAGCTGGAGCACGCGGGACTTCACCCCATAGCCTTTCTTAAGAAGCGTGCGAGCATCAGCCAGCTCTTCCCGCAGGGACGGCAACTGAATCTCGAAGGCCGCAACTCTCGCAGCAAGTGCCGACATCTGGGCATGGTACTGGGCAATCCGCTGCTGCCAGACCTCGACTTCCGACGCCTGAACGTTGGCCTGGTCCTGGAAGATGCGCTCCTGCCCGGCCATGGCCTCGGCGACGGTCGGTTCGCTTCGCCGGGCCGACAGGTTCGCCGGAAAAGGAATCGTCTTCAGGCCGTCGCGCTGAGCGATCAGGCGGGCTTCGCCGGCGAGCGCGGAATCGAGTTCGCCGCGTACGGCATCGCGATCGGATTCAGCGTCGAGCCCGTCGAGGCGGACCAGTACCTGACCCTGCTTGACCAGGTCTCCTTCCCGGACCAGGATTTCCCGGATGATGCCGCCTTCCAGGTGCTGTACGGTCTTGCGGTTGCTGTCGACCTTGACTACGCCCGGCGCGACCGCGGCGCTTGTCAGCGGCGCGGTCGCCGACCACAGGCCGAAGCAGCCGAAAAGCAGGCCGATGACAACCAGACCGCCGAGGACGTGGCCTCCGACCTGCGGCGAGGCGGGCGGCGGCGCCGGGATTCGCAACGGCAGCACGGCTTCGATCATGACGCGGCCCTTTCGGTGCTCACGACTCGGACCGGCGGCGTGGAGGAGGACGGCTCTGGACGGCGCAGTTGCGCGAGCACGGCGTCGCGCAGGCCGAAGTTCTGCGCCTGGCCCTCGTTGAGCACCAGGACACAATCGACATTGACCATCAGGGACGGGCGGTGGGCGACGATCACCACGGTCGAGCCCGCCGTCTTCATCGCGGCGATCGCCTGGTTCAGCGCTTCCTCGCCGACGGCATCGAGGTTGGAGTTCGGTTCGTCCAGTACCACCAACGCGGGACGACGATAGAGCGCCCTGGCAAGGCCGATGCGCTGGCGCTGCCCGCCCGAGAGCACCGAACCCTGTTCGCCGATCTCGGTGTCGTAGCCGTTCGGCAGCCGCAGGATCATCTCGTGCACGCCGGCCATCCGGGCGGCGGCCACGACCTCCCCCGGGTCGCCCTGTTCCATGCGGGCGATGTTCTCGCGCACGGTGCCAGGAAAGAGTTCGACGTCCTGCGGCAGGTAGCCCACATGGGCGCCGAAATCGTCCCGGTTCCAGGCAAATACATCCACGTCGTCGAGCCGCACCTGGCCCTGCTGCGGCGAAGCCATGCCGACGATCAGGCGCGCAAGCGTCGACTTGCCAGCTGCCGACGGCCCGATCACCGCAAGCGCCTGACCGGGCGGCACGGCGAAGGAAAGATTCCTCAACACCGGTTCCTTGGCGTTGGCCGGCGTGAAGGTGAGCGCCTCGACCGACAGCCGTCCCTGCGGCCGCGGCAATTCCATACCCGGCGGACGCAGCCGCGGGGCTTCGAACAGTCGGTTGAGCCGCGCCCAAGCCTCGCGGGCGCCGGTGGTCTGCTTCCAGGTGGCGATGGCCTGCTCCACCGGAGCGAGCGCGCGCGACATGATGATCGAGGCGGCGACCATGGCGCCGGGCGAGACTTCATGGCGCAGCGACAGCCAGGCGCCGAGCCCCAGCACGGCGACCTGCAGGAACATGCGGAAAGGCTTGGTAAAGGCGTTGATCAGGCCGGCCCTGTCGCTGGCAGTCGTCTGCAGCGCCAGCACCGATGCGTTGGCCTGATCCCAGCGCCTGGCGAGTACGCTGCCCATGCCCATGCCATCGATCACCTCGGCATTGCGGAAGCCGGCATCGGTTGCCTGATAGGCGCGCGTGGAAGCAGCGTTGGCATCCTTGAGCGTGCCCGCCGTCAGCGCATTGTTGGCAAGGGCGAGGCAGAACAGAACAACGGCACCGCCCAGCGCCAGGAGCCCGAGCAGCGGATGCAGGAGAAAGATGAAGGCGAGATAGATCGGCATCCACGGTGCATCGAACAGCGCCATGATGCCTCCGCCGCCGAGATAGCCGCGCAGCGTCGCGAGATCGCGCAGCGCCTCGGTGCGGTAGGACGAGCCGCGCAAGGTGTTTTCGAGCCCACGGGCCAGCACCTGCGGCGACAGCACACGGTCGATCCAGGTGCCAAGCTGAACCAGCAACCGCGAGCGGAAGAATTCGAGCGCGCCCATCGCCACCAAGGCGGCCGTGGCAATAAGCGTCAGATAGACGAGCGTCTCGACGCTACGGCCGGGCAGCACGCGGTCATAGACCTGCAGCATGTAAACCGAGGTCGACAGCACGAGCAGGTTGATGACGAAGCTGAACCCGGCGACCGCGGCGAAGCCGCCGCGGCAGCGTTGGAGGGCAAGACGCAGGGCGTTGTTCATCGCTGGCTCCGGCGCGTCTCCGCTCAGGTCCACTCGATAAACTTGCTGTTGTCCAGCCCAAGCAGCTGCGTCAGGCTCGTCACGTCGTCCAGCGTCGCCACGTGGACGCGGCCTGTCGTATCGCTCCAATTGTTGTCGTACCAGAGTTCGCCCTTGCCGGTGTCGCTGTTAAAGACGGCGACATAGGCATTGGCAGCGCCCGCGGTACCGTTGACGATCTGCGCGTTGGTCTGGGCAGTCTGGATTTCCACCACCTTGTTGGTGTCGCCAGCCGCAATGTTGGTGATGGCGTTGCGGTTCTGATAGTCGGAGGCGCTGAGCCCGGCACCCGCAGCAGTCGCGGTGGTGTTGGCCGCGTTCCAGCTGCTCGCCCCCTGCTGCAGGCCAATCGTGTGGCCCGCGACAGCGAAGTCCAGTATGGTGTCGGTGCCGTTAAGGCTCGGAGCGGTCATCCGGAATTGATCATTTCCGCCGCCGCCCAGCAGCACGTCGTTGCCGCCGCCGCCGCTCAAGATGTCGTCCTGTTGACCTCCAAGCAGATAGTCGCGCCCGATACCGCCGTTCAGCGTGTCTCCGCCGTTGAAACCGGCGGCAATGTCGCTGCCTGTTCCACCGTTCAACGTGTCGGCGCTGCTTCCATTTTGCCCAACGAGCAGATGGAAATCAGCGCTGGTCGAGTTGTTCGCCTGATCGGTCACGGTGACATGCAAAGTATAGTCGCCGATGCTGGTGTTCGATTGAGATGCCGTCAGATTGCCGGTTGCGTCGACCGAAACATTCGTCGCAGAAAGAGCGTTGTTGGAAGTCGCTGAGTAGCTGAACGTGAAGCTGTCCGTGGCATCCGGATCGCCCAGTTCGATGAAATGACCCAGAAGCGCATTGTTGCCGGTCTGCGTCGGCACGAAATCAATGCCTGTCGGGCCACCGAGATCGCTGAGGTCGTTGTCGGTGATTGTGCCCACCCCTTGCGTGTCGGAGATCGTCGCATTGGTCGGGCTGCTGAGGTTGACAGTGAACTGCTCCGTCGGCTCGAACACCGCGTTGTCGACGATCGTCAGGGTGATGGTCTTGCTTGTTTCGCCGGCCGCGAAGCTGAGCATGCCGCTCAACGGGTCGGGTCCGGCGCTGTAGTCGCTTCCGGCCGAAGCTGTGCCAGGCGCCACCTGGTAGTTCACCGTGGCCGGCAGCACCGTCGCGCCCGTCTTGGTGACCGTGAAGGTGATAGTTCCGGCCGATTCGCTGACCGTGACATCGTTGATGGAGAAGCTCGGCGGCGAGTCATTGTCGTTGACCGTCACCTTTGCGGTATCGCTGGTGTTGAGCGCCTCGAAGTTCCCGCCGCTCGTGCCGGTGATGCCGACCTGATAGTTGTTGCTGTCGCCATAGACATTGTTGTCGGCGACCGCGAAGGCGGTCGAGACGCCGCTGGTGGCGCCGACCGCGATGGTGACGCTGGCGCCGTTGTCGAGGCTGATCACCAGGTCCGAGCCGGTGACGGCGTTGGCGACATGGGCGGTGATCGTCGCCGTGCCGGCGCCTTCGTTGACGCTGACGTCGTCCAGCGTGATGGCGGTCGTGTCGATGGTGTCGTGCACCGTCACCGTCGCCTTGTCGGAAGTGTCGAGCGCCTCGAAGTTGCCGCCGCTGGTGCCGCTGACGCCGACCTGGTAGCTCTCGCCGTCGACATAGGGATCGTCGCCCTGCACCGCGAAGGCGGTCGAGACGCCGCTGGTGGCGCCGACCGCGATGGTGACGCTGGCGCCGTTGTCGAGGCTGATCACCAGGTCCGAGCCGGTGACGGCGTTGGCGACATGGGCGGTGATCGTCGCCGTGCCGGCGCCTTCGTTGACGCTGACGTCGTCCAGCGTGATGGCGGTCGTGTCGATGGTGTCGTGCACCGTCACCGTCGCCTTATCGGAAGTGTCGAGCGCCTCGAAGTTGCCGCCGCTGGTGCCGCTGACGCCGACCTGGTAGCTCTCGCCATCGACATAGGGATCGTCGCCCTGCACCGCGAAGGCGGTCGAGACGCCGCTGGTGGCGCCGACCGCGATGGTGACGCTGGCGCCGTTGTCGAGGCTGATCACCAGGTCCGAGCCGGTGACGGCATTGGCGACATGGGCGGTGATCGTCGCCGTGCCGGCGCCCTCGTTGACGCTGACGTCGTCCAGCGTGATGGCGGTCGTGTCGATGGTGTCGTGCACCGTCACCGTCGCCTTATCGGAAGTGTCGAGCGCCTCGAAGTTGCCGCCGCTGGTGCCGCTGACGCCGACCTGGTAGCTCTCGCCGTCGACATAGGGATCGTCGCCCTGCACCGCGAAGGCGGTCGAGACGCCGCTGGTGGCGCCGACCGCGATGGTGACGCTGGCGCCGTTGTCGAGGCTGATCACCAGGTCCGAGCCGGTGACGGCATTGGCGACATGGGCGGTGATCGTCGCCGTGCCGGCGCCCTCGTTGACGCTGACGTCGTCCAGCGTGATGGCGGTCGTGTCGATGGTGTCGTGCACCGTCACCGTCGCCTTGTCGGAAGTGTCGAGCGCCTCGAAGTTGCCGCCGCTGGTGCCGCTGACGCCGACCTGGTAGCTCTCGCCGTCGACATAGGGATCGTCGCCCTGCACCGCGAAGGCGGTCGAGACGCCGCTGGTGGCGCCGACCGCGATGGTGACGCTGGCGCCGTTGTCGAGGCTGATCACCAGGTCCGAGCCGGTGACGGCGTTGGCGACATGGGCGGTGATCGTCGCCGTGCCGGCGCCTTCGTTGACGCTGACGTCGTCCAGCGTGATGGCGGTCGTGTCGATGGTGTCGTGCACCGCGACGCTGGCGGTGGCGGTCGTAACGAGGGCCTCGTAATTGCCCCCGGTGGTAGAATTGATGCTAAGGTTCAGCGTGCTGGCGTCCTTATAGACGTCGTCGCCGGGCGCGGCGAAGGTCACCTGGCCGCTGGTCTGCCCGCTCAGGATGGTGATGGTCTGGCCATTCGACAGCGTGATGGTGAGGTCGCCCTGTGGTGGGTGGTCGACATTGGCCGTGACCGTGATCGAACCGCCTTCATCCACCGCCGCCGGAGCGCTCAGCGTGATGGTGGTGGTGTCCTTGTCATCGATGATCGTACCGACGCCGCTGTTGTCGGTAAAGCCCAGGTTGATGTTCGACCCGAGGACGTTCGTCGTCGCGGTGCTCAGCGTGACATTGAACGTCTCGTTCGCCTCCTTGTAGTAGTCGTCGAGGGTCTGCACATAGACCGTGGCCGTGGTCTGGCCGGCGGGAATGACCACATAACCGCCGGTACCCGTGTAGTCGGAACCGGCGGTTGCCGTGCCGTCCCCGGTGCCATAGTAGACCTTGATGTCATAGGCATAGGTATTGCTCAGGCTGACGGTGAACTGCGCCTTGCCGCCCTCGGTAACGGAGGCATCGCCGATCGAGACCGTGGGCAGCTTGAAGGCCTGGTCCGCGCTCGTGTCCACGCCCTTGATGCTGTCGCCGCCATTCACGCTCGTCGCGCGGATGCCAAGCGTGCTGACATCGGCCAGGCTCACGTTGGCGATATAGGTCAGCGTCTCGCCCTGCGTGATGAATGTGGATTTGGCCTCGCCGAGCTTTCCCAAGCCCGCGCTCGAAAGGTAATCATAGCCATCCCAGACGATGCCGGTGCCGTTCATGTTGAGCGAACTGTCCGACTTCGAAAGCGTGATGCTACCGTCGACCGTTGAATCGCCGTCGGACCACCAGATCGCGTTCAGATCTCCCTGGCCCTGGCTCGACTTGATGAAGAACTGCGTCTGACCATTGCCCATGTCGACGGCCTGGACCGACAGCACGAACCCGTTCTGACTGATGGTGAAGAACTTGATATCGCCGACAGACATAAATACCCCCCTTTGCGAGCGCTTGCGCGCTCGCTCCCCAACACTCTTAGCTGGCGTGCCCCCCTTGTCGCCGCGATCGCGGGCCAAGCCTGTCTATAGGCAGTTATATTAGCTTTTTATGATTTGGAAACCATAATCGCATATACGGCAGTGGGTAACGTTAATGACTTGTAGATATTTAACAAATCGGCGATCGGTCGGTTGATGGCGCAAAATTGACGTCGCGCCGCGGCTCGGCCGTTAGCTCTGTCATACGCGGATACATATTGTCGCCAGTCAACGATTAATTAGAAAAGTCTAATAAAAGAACCCTGCCGGTTGATGGTGCAAAACCCGCCAGAGCTTGGTCCGCAGGGTGTCCCGATGTGCGTCCGTCAGCCCGCCAGGCTTTCCTGCTCCAAGGCGTTCGGGTCGCCCGGCGCCGTCGCCCAGGCGAGCTCAACCAGCGTCACGGTACGCCGTCCAGTGCCGTCGACCTGGCAGACGATAAGGCCCTGCTCCTCGATATAGTCGAGCAGCCGCCGCGCACGGCGCAGCGAATGCGAGCCGTAGGCGCGCGCGATCGCCGCGTCGCTCGGGCAAGGCCAGCCCTCCTTCGCCGCGCGGGCGATCATCATGAACACGCCCTGCATGTCCTCCGGCAGCAGCGAGGCGCGCACGGAGACGTCCCGCCACGCATCGTCCTCGGCCATATCGGAGCCGACGCCGGCGCGGGCCCTGGTCAGCATGCGGCGGAATTCCGAAAGGTCCGGCACCACCGAGGCAAGCCCTTCGATGCGGCAGCGGACCACGAATTCCTGATAGAGCACGCCGATGACGCGGAAGCCGGCATCTGGCTCGGCCAGGATGGCGCGCAGGATGCGGTCCATCCGCTCGCGACGCTCGGCGAGGTCCTCGGCGCTGGGCTGCGGCTCCGCCGGCTCGGGGCGTATCTCCAGCGGCGCGGCCTTGGCCGCCATCAGCTGATCGAGCAGGTCGGGCGAAGGCCGGCGCTGCGGCCTGACCGTCTCCGGCGGCGGCGCCGCAAGAATGACCGAACGCGCATCCTCGAGCGCGGCCTCCGGCAGCGGCATCAGCCGCGGGGTGCCGTTGCGCGGGCTGGTCTCGGCCTGGCCGATGCGCACGCCGAGCGGACGGCGCGACAGCGCCGGTCCGAGCGCCATGAAATGCCCGCGCTCCAGGTCGCGGAAGGCTTCGGCCTGGCGCCGCTCCATGCCGAGCAGGTCGGCCGCGCGCGCCATGTCGATGTCGAGGAAGGTGCGACCCATCAGGAAGTTGGAGGCTTCCGCCGCGACGTTCTTGGCAAGCTTCGCCAGCCGCTGCGTGGCGATGATGCCGGCAAGCCCGCGCTTGCGGCCGCGGCACATCAGATTGGTCATGGCGCCGAGCGAAAGTTTTCGCGCTTCATCCGACACTTCCCCGGCCGCGGCCGGCGCGAAAAGCTGCGCCTCGTCGACTACCACCAGCATCGGATACCAGTGATCGCGCGCGACCTCGAACAGCCCGCCGAGGAAAGCCGCGGCGCGCCGCATCTGGTTCTCGGCATCGAGTCCCTCGAGATTGAGCACCGTCGAGACGCGGTGTATGCGCGCCCGCTCGCCCGCCGCCTGCAGGCCGCGCTCGGTATGCTCCTCGGCGTCGATCACCAGATGGCCAAAGCGTTCGCCCAGCGACACGAAGTCGCCTTCTGGGTCGATGATGGTCTGCTGCACCCAGGGCGCGCTCTGTTCGAGCAGCCGGCGCAGCAGATGCGACTTGCCGGAGCCCGAATTGCCCTGCACCAGCAGGCGGGTCGCCAGCAGTTCCTCAAGGTCGAGGGCGGCCGGCGCGCCTGCGCTCGTCTGCCCCATCTCGATTGCAACCGTCATATTTCGACTCAGAACGCCTCCATGCGCGCCACGGGCTTATCAACCGAAGCCGGGCGCGTCGAGCATGGCCGCGCACCGCTTGGCGGTGTTCCACATCTAAGGGCGAGCGTGAGCTCGTCCCAAGGGCGAGCGTCAGCTCGTCCCCAAGGGCGAGCGTGAGCTCTTCCCAAGGGCGGGCGTCAGTTTGCCCTATGGAGCGAATGGCGGCAGGCTGTCGCCATCGGCACTGGTCGGACCACCATTTCGCTGGCGCAATCCAGCCATTGGGGTATCATCTTTCGAGGGAGGGTTCATGGCAGGAGGAGGCCAATGAACGTCGCTGCGGAAGTGCCCGTCATGGACCCGACGGTGCAAGACCTTGTTTCGTCTGCCCTTTCGAAATTTCGCGCCGGCGACACCGTGTCCACACGCGCCATGCTCGATGCCATACGCCATGCCGATCCATCCTGCGAGGACAGCGATGACCACTTGGTCGAGCTGATCGTGATGGCCGCCGTTGGTAAGACCATGGGTGTCGTGTTCGACCACCGCTCGCCCGACGAGCGGTTGCCGCGGCTATCGTAAGTCCGAAGCGGTTGCCTGCGGATATGTGAGCACCGGAAGCGCTGGAACCCGCCTTTTGCAGGCCGGTCTCACCTGAATATTAGCATGCCTTAACCCAGCGGATGCGGCATGTAACCGACAAAGCCGGCGATCTTCCAGCGGCCGCCCACCTTGCGGCAGAAATAGAGCGTCTGCCATTTCAGCCGGTCGACGCTGCCGTCGGCCTTGGCGACCGAGCCATCGAACTTCTTGTGCAGCACCGCGCGGTCGCCGTCGACATCGATATCGCGCATGTTGGTGACCCGGAACAGCGCCTCGCGCAGCGGCTCGGCGAATTTCGTCGCCGCGGTTTCCCTGGCCTGGCGCAGCCATTCGTCGCGATAGATTTCGAGCCTCGGGAACTGCAGCCGCCACGCGTCGGCATTGCTGAGGAAATGCGCATGCATGCCGAAGAAACTCTCGGCGATGAAATCGTCCTCGACCATCGGCCAGTCCTGTCCGAGGAAGGCGTCGATGTCGCGTCGCACCAGCATTTCCCACAGCGCGTGGCGATCGGCATCACCTTCCGGAAACGGATTGTTGTCGAAGGTCATGCCCGATCTCCTCTCATATCGCGCAGCCGGACGAAGCGGCGTCGAGCGCAAGATGCTCAGGCTTTTGTAATAAAGCAACATAGATTTCGAAAAAATGTTGCTTTCCGACATTGCCTCTATGAGGATCATGCCGACAAGCGTAGACGGCCACGCGAACGGTTCCGTTCGATCGCTAAGAGGAGGCTTACTTGCCCAAGCAATGCTTTGGAAAATCGCATGTCCCGCTCTCGCCCGCCGTGCGCGCCGGCGATTTCGTCTATGTCTCCGGCCAGGTGCCGGTGGGCAGCGACGGGCTGGTGGTGAAGGGCGGCATCGCCGAGCAGACCGAGCAGGTGCTGCAAAACGTCAGCGCGGCGCTGGCGCTGGCCGGCTGCACCATGGACGATGTGGTGAAGACCACCGTCTGGCTGGAGGACGCGCGCGATTTCGGCACCTTCAACACCGTCTATGCAAAACATTTCTCGAAGGATCCGCCGGCGCGCACCACCGTCGAATCGCGCCTGATGATCGACATCAAGATCGAAGTCGAGGCGGTCGCCTACCGGCCGGTCTGATCGCCTGGAGCAATTCCAGGAAAAGTGGTTAGCGGTTTTCCGTCCGGAATTGCGTGAAACAAACAGCAGAGAGGGCAGCGATGCAGTTCGATCTCCTGATCAAAGGCGGGCGCGTCATCGATCCCGCATCGGGCCTGGATGCGCAACGCGACGTCGCCATTGCCGATGGCCGCGTTGCAGCGATCGAGGCCGCCATCGATGCCGAACATGCCACGCAGGTGGTCGACGCCAGGGACTGCATCGTCACGCCCGGCCTCGTCGACCTGCACAGCCACGTCTATTGGGGCGGCACCTCGCTCGGCGTCGATGCCGACCGGCTGGCAGCCAAGAGCGGCACCACCACCTTCATCGACGCGGGCAGCGCCGGAGCGGGCAATTTCCTCGGCTTTCGCCGCCATGTCATCGAGCGCTCGAAAGTTCGCATCCTCGCTTACGTCAACATCTCCTTTGCCGGCATATTCGGTTTCGCCAAAACAGTCTCCGTCGGCGAATGCAGCGACCTCAGGCTTTGCGAACCGCGCGAGACGGTGGCCGCGGTGCGCGAGCATGCCGATGTCGTCGTCGGCGTGAAAGTCCGCTCCGGCAAGCATGCCGGGGGTACCAGCGGAATCGCGCCGGTCGACCTCGCGCTGGAAGCGGCCGACAGGGTCGGCCTGCCGCTGATGGCCCATATCGACGAACCGCCGCCGGGCCGCTCGGAGGTGCTCCCGAGATTGCGCCGCGGCGACATCCTCACCCACTGCTTCCGCCCGTTCCCCAACGCGCCGGTCTTCGCCTCCGGCGCGGTGCGGCCGGATATGCGGCTGGCGCGCGAGCGAGGCGTCATCTTCGACATCGGTCACGGCATGGGCTCCTTCGACTTCGAAGTGGCGAAGTCGATGCTCGCCGAAGGCCTGGCGCCCGACGTCATCTCGAGCGACGTGCATCTCTACTGCGTCGACGGCCCCGCCTTCGACATCCTGGTTTGCATGTCGAAGCTGATGGCGCTCGGCATGCCGCTGGTCGAGGTGCTGCGCGCAGCGACGGTGAACCCCACGCAGGCCATTGCCCGGCCCGAGCTTGGCGCGCTGAAGGTCGGCGGCATCGGCGATGTCGCGGTGTTGCGGCAGCAACCCGGCCGCTTCACCTTCGTCGATGCCGTCGGAGCGTCATTGGTCGCGGATCAGCGGCTGGTCTCCAGCGGCATCGCCATCGGTGGTAAATGGTGGCCGAACGAAACGCCCGACCACAACGAGACCGAGCGCTTCGAGGCGCATGCTCCTCACACGCATGTGGATGTGGCGGCGAGGCATTTTGGGAAGTGATGAGGGGGCGCGAAAGAACGCGGCACTGCAGGACAAAGGTTCCTCGCCCCACGAACTGGGGAGAGGTGGCTCGGCGAAGCCGAGACGGAGAGGGGAGCGCCCTACGAAGGCCCCCTCTCCGTCCGCTTCGCGGCCACCTCTCCCCCCGCCTTTGGCGGGGGCGAGGAACCTTAATTTTGAGCCCTCGGCGGGACAGCGCCCCCCTCTGGCCTGCCGGCCATCTCCCCCACAAGGGGGGAGATCGCAGATTCAACGCCTCGCATTGCTCGGCTCGCCATACACCGGCGTCGCAATCCCCTCCATCCGCGCCTTGAGCTGCAGCGCCACATATTTCGAATAGAACCGCGACAGCGCCAGATTGCCGCCATGGAACCACAGCGCCTCCTGCGCCGTCGGCTTCCACATGTTGCGCAACTCGCCCTGCCAGGGGCCGGGATCGCCCTTGACGCCGGAGCCGAGGCCCCAGCACGGGCCGACCTTGTCGGCGACCTCGCGCGAGACGATTGCGGCAACCGTCTCGTTCATCGACTGATAGCCGGTGCAGCAGACGATCGCGTCGACTTCGAGCTCGCTGCCGTCCTCGAACAGGATGCCGCTCGGCGTCAGCGACTTGATGCCGACGCCGCTTTTCACCTTGATCTCGCCGTTCAGGATCAGCTCGCAGGCGCCGACATCGATGTAAAAGCCGGAACCGGTGCGGTAGGCCTTCATCAACAGCCCGGTCTCGTCCTCGCCGAAGTCAATGGCGAAGCCACTGTCGCTGAGACGCCGGTAGAAATCCGCGTCGCGCGCCCTGATCACGTCATAGAGCGCGCGCTGGCCTTTCGGCACCAAGGCGAATGGCGTGGAAGCGACGATCATGTCGGCCTTGTCGGTGGTGATACCGCGCGCCAGCGCCTTCTCCGAAAAGATCTCGAAGCCGACCTCCATCAGCGTATCGGACTTCACCACCGTCGTCGGCGAGCGCTGCACCATGGTGACCCTGGCGCCCGCTTCCCACAGATCGACGCTGACATCGTGGCCGGAGCTGGCAGCACCGATCACCGCGACGCGTTTGCCGCGGAATTTCTCGCCGGTGGAATACTGGCTGGAATGCAGGAGCTCGCCCTTGAAATTGTCGGCGCCCGGCAAGTCGATCTGCCGCGGCGGTCCATAGGCGCCGGTGGCAAAGACGATGTGCTTCGGCTTCAACGTGATGCGCTGGCCGACGCGGTCGACCACCACGGTCCAGACCTTTTCGGCCTCGTCATAGGCGGCGCTGATGCATTTGGTGGCGACCCAATAGTTCAGCTCCATGACGCGCGTATACATCTCCAGCCAGTCGCCCATCTTGTCCTTGGGCGTGAAGACCGGCCAGTTTTCCGGGAACGGAATGTAAGGCAGATGGTCGTACCAGACCGGGTCGTGCAGCACGAGCGAGCGATAGCGGTTGCGCCAGGAATCGCCGGCGCGCGCATTCTTCTCGATGATGAGCGTCGGAACACCGAGCTGCCGCAACCGGGCGCCGAGCATGATGCCGCCCTGCCCGCCGCCGATCACCAGACAGTAGGGCTGCTCATGCAGGCCGAGATCGCGCGCCTCGCGTGCTCTCGCTTCCGCCCAGGTCTCTCGCTCCGGATCGGCCTTGTGGCGGATGCCGAGCGGCCTGGCCGGTCCCTTCCGCTCCTCGAAGCCCTTGAGCTCGCTCATCGCCGTGAACAGCGTGCGGCAGCGGCCGTCCTTCAGCCGCAGGATGCCCTCGCCCCGCGCTACCACCGTCTCGAAGCTGAACCAGGCCTCTATCGTGCCTTCATCCGTGCTCGCCTCGCCGGTCAGGCGCCAGTGCGACGGCTGAGCCAGCGACAGCGTGGCCTTCAGCATCTCGCGGATCGCGGCCTGCCCCTCCATGGTCTTGATGTTCCATGTGAAGGTCAAAAGATCGCGCCAGTAGCAATCCTCGACGAAGAGGTTCGTCGCCGCCTCGATATCGCCGGCCTCCAGCGCCCGACCGAACGAGCCGAGCCAGGTTGCCGCCTGTTGCGATGGTGCGATGTCGAGCATTCTTCTTCGTTCCCTTGCTTCAATTCGAAAGCCGGCGCGTGGCCCTCTCCTTCTCCCCTTTGTTAGGAACGGGGACATCGCGAACAGGTGTGCGAGGACATCGCGAACAGTTTTCTGCATGCTATCGAGCGAGGGCATTGAGGTCGATAGTTTCTATTTTCTGATGTCTGAACCAGGCGTCGAAGACGCCGGCGGCGGCGGTGGGGCGCAAGGCGACAGACTTTCCAGCGGTGAGTCGCCGCCTCAGGGAAAGAGCACCTGCGGACAGCTCACTTTGGCGACAGGTTCCCTGAATAGTCAGGCCAAATTCCTATAAAATTCCTATATCTTTCCGATCCGCCCCGTCTCGAACCTTTATGGCGATCGGGTCCATATCTCCCTTCGAAGAAACGCTTGCTCGCCATCGCCGCCAAGGTGACGTGCGTCCGCGTGCAGTTTTGAGCCGCCACTGCGAGCCCGCAAACACAAAGTGGAAACAAGGAAGACCTGCCATGGACCTCATAGTTCTCGGGATCGGGATTTTATTCTTCGCCCTGTCCTTAGCCTACGTCAAAGCCTGCGACAGAATCTGAGCGGAAGGGTCGGACCATGCTTCTTGATTACATCCTTGGCGGCGCGGTGACCTTGTTCCTGCTCGCCTACCTCACCTACGCCCTCATCCGCCCCGAGCGTTTCTAGAACGCTCCGGCGCCAGGCACGGAAAGCCATCCCAATGACAATCTACGGCTGGATACAGATCCTTATCTACTGCGCCATTCTCGTCGCGCTCGTTAAGCCGCTCGGCTTCTATATGTACCGCGTCTTCAACGGCGACCGCACCTTGCTCTCGCCCGTGCTCGTCCCGATCGAGCGCGGCCTCTACCGTCTCTCCGGGACAAGCGAGAAGGAAGAGCAGCATTGGGCCGTCTATGCGACGGCCATGCTGCTCTTCAACCTTGTGGGCCTTCTCGTTCTCTATGCGCTGCAGCGGCTGCAGGGCGTGCTGCCCTACAACCCGGCAGGCATGGCCGCGGTCGACCCGCAGCTCGCCTTCAACACCGCCGCGAGCTTCGTCACCAACACCAACTGGCAGAACTACGGCGGCGAAAGCACGATGTCCTACCTCGTGCAGATGGCGGGCCTTACCGTCCAGAATTTCGTCTCGGCCGCCACCGGCATCGCCATCGCGATCGCGCTGATCCGCGGCTTCGCTCGTGCCTCGGGCAAGTCGATCGGCAATTTCTGGGTCGATCTGACCCGCTGCACGCTCTACGTGCTCCTGCCCATGTGTATCGTGCTGACGCTGGTCTATGTCTGGCTCGGCATTCCGCAGACGCTTGGACCTTATGTCGACGCCACCACGCTGGAAGGCGCCAAGCAGACCATCGCGCTCGGACCGGTCGCCTCGCAGGTCGCCATCAAGATGCTCGGCACCAATGGCGGCGGCTTCTTCAACGCCAATGCCGCGCATCCGTTCGAGAATCCGGATGCGGTCTCGAACATGATCCAGATGCTGACGATCTTCGCGCTCGGCGCCGGTCTCACCAACGTCTTCGGCCGCATGGTCGGCAATCAGCGCCAGGGCTGGGCGATCCTCGCTTCGATGGGTGTGCTGTTCATAATCGGCGTCATCGTCTGCTATTGGGCCGAGGCCGCGGGCAATCCGCTCGTCCATGCGCTCGGCATCGACGGCGGCAACATGGAAGGCAAGGAGACCCGCTTCGGCATTGCCGCCTCGGCGCTGTTCGCGGTCATCACCACGGCTGCTTCCTGCGGCGCCGTCAACGCCATGCATGATAGCTTCACCGCGCTCGGCGGCATGATCCCGCTCATCAACATGCAACTTGGCGAAGTCATCGTCGGCGGCGTCGGCGCCGGTTTCTACGGCATCCTGATGTTCGTCGTCATCGCCGTTTTCGTTGCCGGTCTGATGGTCGGCCGCACGCCGGAATATCTCGGCAAGAAGATCGAGGCCAGGGAGGTCAAGATGGCGATGCTCGCCATCCTATGCCTGCCGCTGGCCATGCTGATCTTCACGGCGGTCGCCGTGGTCCTGCCGAGCGCCGTCGCGTCGATCGCCAATGGCGGCCCGCATGGCTTCACCGAAGTGCTCTATGCTTATACCTCGGCGGCCGCCAACAACGGCTCGGCCTTCGGCGGCCTCACCGGCAACACGCCTTGGTACAACCTGACCATGGCCATCGGCATGCTGATGGGCCGCTTCCTGGTCATCATCCCGGCTCTGGCCATTGCCGGCTCGCTCTCGGCGAAGAAGACCGTGCCCGCCTCGGCCGGCACCTTCCCGACCGACGGCACGCTGTTCGTCGGCCTGCTGGTCGGCGTCATCATCATCGTCGGCGGCCTCACCTTCTTCCCGTCGCTCGCCGTCGGTCCGATCGTCGAGCATCTGGCGATGATCCATGGGCAGACCTTCTGAGATGACCATGCCCCGCTTCAACGACATACGTCGGCACGACGGTCACCAGACCGGTGACGGAGCACCCGACAACGGAAGGGACGAGAAGCCTCGTCCTTTCCCGACGCTTTCAACCTTTCTCGGCATGGCGGCTGTGCTGTTCGTGCTGTGGCTGCTGGCCGTCGGCCTTCCGCACCTCTTCCCGAAGACCGAACACCCGGCGCCGTCCAACATAACCGATACTGGAGCCTCGAAATGAGCCAGTCCAAATCCGCGAGCATTGTCGATGCCCGCATCCTTGTGCCCGCCATCGGCGGCGCCTTCCGCAAGCTGAACCCGCGCACGCTGATCAAGAATCCGGTGATGTTCGTCGTCGCCATTGTCTCGTTGCTCACCACCGTGCTCTTCATCCGCGATCTCATCACCGGCGGCGGCGATCTCGGCTTCACCCTCCAGATCATCATCTGGCTGTGGTTCACCGTGCTATTCGCCAATTTCGCCGAGGCCGTTGCCGAAGGCCGAGGCAAGGCGCAGGCCGATTCGCTGCGCAAGGCGCGCACCGAGACCCAGGCCAAGCTGCTCGCCAATGGCGACCGCGCCAAGTTCAAGCTGGTGCCGGGCACCAGCCTGAAGGTCGGCGATGTCGTGCTGGTCGAGGCCGGCGACATCATCCCGTCCGACGGCGAGGTGATCGAAGGCGTGGCCTCCGTCAACGAGGCGGCGATCACCGGCGAATCCGCGCCCGTCATCCGCGAATCCGGCGGCGACCGCTCCGCCGTCACCGGCGGCACCCAGGTGCTGTCCGACTGGATCCGCGTGCGCATCTCCGCCGCCTCCGGCCAGACCTTCCTCGACCGCATGATCTCGCTGGTCGAGGGCGCCGAGCGCCAGAAGACGCCGAACGAGATCGCGCTCAACATCCTGCTTGTCGGCATGACGCTGATTTTCGTGCTGGCGACCGCGACCATCCCGAGCTTCGCCTCCTACTCGGGCGGCTATATCCCGGTGACGATCCTGGTTGCCCTGTTCGTGACCCTGATCCCGACCACGATCGGCGCGCTGCTGTCGGCCATCGGCATCGCCGGCATGGACCGCCTGGTGCGCTTCAACGTGCTCGCCATGTCCGGCCGCGCCGTCGAGGCCGCAGGCGATGTCGACACGCTGCTCCTCGACAAGACCGGCACCATCACGCTCGGCAACCGCCAGGCGACCGAGTTCCGTCCGGTCAAGGGCGTCACCGAACAGGAGCTGGCCGACGCCGCCCAGCTTGCCTCGCTCGCCGACGAGACGCCGGAAGGCCGCTCGATCGTGGTGCTGGCCAAGGAGAAATACGGCATACGCGCCCGCGACATGGCGACCCTGCACGCGGCTTTCGTGCCCTTCACCGCGCAGACCCGCATGAGCGGCGTCGACATCGACGGTTCGTCGGTGCGCAAGGGCGCGGTCGATGCGGTGCTCAATCACGTCAACCAGGCGACCGTCGCAGCCCACGGCACGCGCCCGACAAGCGACACCATCCGCGATCTCCAGGCCCTTGCCGACGAGATCGCCAAGGCCGGCGGCACGCCGCTGGCTGTCGAGCGCGACGGTCGCCTGCTCGGCGTCGTCCACCTCAAGGACATCGTCAAGGGCGGCATAGCCGAGCGTTTCGCCGAGTTGCGCAAGATGGGCATCCGCACGGTGATGATCACCGGCGACAACCCACTGACCGCGGCGGCGATCGCCGCCGAGGCCGGCGTTGACGATTTCCTCGCTCAGGCGACGCCTGAGAACAAGCTGTCGCTGATCCGCGAGGAGCAGGCCAAGGGCAAGCTGGTCGCCATGTGCGGCGACGGCACCAACGACGCGCCGGCGCTCGCCCAGGCCGATGTCGGCGTCGCCATGAACACCGGCACGGTCGCCGCGCGCGAGGCCGGCAACATGGTCGACCTCGACAGCGACCCCACCAAGCTGATCGAGATCGTCGAGATCGGCAAGGCGCTTTTGATGACGCGCGGCTCGCTGACCACCTTCTCGATCGCCAACGACGTGGCCAAGTACTTCGCCATCATCCCGGCGATGTTCGCGGTCTTCTATGTCGCGCCCGGCCAGTCCACCGGTCCGCTGCAGGCGCTCAACATCATGCATCTGGCAACGCCGCAGAGCGCCATCCTGTCGGCCATCATCTTTAACGCGCTGATCATCATCGCGCTGATCCCGCTATCGCTGAAAGGCGTGAAATATCGTGCGATCGGCGCCGGCTCGCTGCTCACCCGCAACCTGCTCGTCTACGGCCTCGGCGGCATCGTCGTGCCCTTCGTCGGCATCAAGGCGATCGACCTGATCGTCACGGCCCTCGGCCTCGCATAAGGATCTATTCCGATGTTCAAGCAACTCAGACCCGCTTTTGTCATGATCGTCTTCTTCACGGTGCTGACCGGCCTTATTTATCCGATCGGCATGACCGGCATCGCCCAGGCGCTGTTTCCGAAACAGGCCAATGGCAGCCTGATCACCAGGGACGGCAAGGTCATCGGCTCCGAGCTGATCGGCCAGGCCTTTGCCCGCGACCGCTACTTCCACGGCCGGCCGTCGGCCGCCGGCAACGGTTACGACGCCAGCTCCTCTGGTGGCTCCAATCTCGGCCCGATCAATCCGAAGCTTATCGAGCGCATCAAGGGCGACGCCGAGAAGCTGAAAGCGGAGAACCCGAACGCGCCGGTGCCGATGGACCTTGTCACGACCTCCGGCAGCGGCCTCGATCCCGACATCAGCCCCGAGGCCGCCTACTTCCAGGTGCCGCGCGTCGCCAAGGCCCGCGGGGTTGACGAGGCCAAGGTCAAGGCGCTCGTCGACGGCCATGTCGAAGCTCGCGAGCTTGGCGTCCTGGGCGAGCCGGTGGTCAATGTGCTGGCGCTGAACCTGGCGCTGGACGAGCTGAAGTGATCCACGCGCGCCGGGGATCGACACGATCCCCGGCCCATACCATGATTGGACTGATGCCCGACGACAGGACCGACTCCGAGAACCGCCCCTCCCCCGACGCGCTCCTCGAGCATGCCGAGCGCGAGGGCCGTGGCCGGCTGCGCATATTCCTTGGCGCGGCACCCGGCGTCGGCAAGACCTACGAGATGCTGATGGCGGGCCGCACCCGCCGCGCCGACGGCGTCGATGTCGTCATTGGCATCGTGGAGACCCACGGCCGCAAGGAAACCCAGGCGCTGGTCGACGGCTATGAGGTGATTCCGCGCCGCCTGGTTGATTACCGCGGCCAGACCCTCGACGAGATGGACATCGACGCCATCCTGAGGCGGCGGCCTGCTTTGGTCCTTGTCGACGAGCTTGCCCACACCAACGCGCCAGGCAGCCGGCATCCCAAGCGCTATCTCGATGTGCAGGAGATCCTGGCGCAAGGCATCGACGTGTACACCACGCTGAACATCCAGCATGTCGAGAGCCTGAACGATGTCGTCGCCCAGATCACGCGCGTCAGGGTGCGCGAGACAGTCCCCGATTCCATCATCGACGAGGCCGACGACATCGAGATCATCGACCTTACCCCTGACGACCTGATCAAACGGCTGCAGGACGGCAAGGTCTATTTCCCCAACACCGCGCAGCGCGCCATCGAGAACTATTTTTCGCCGGGCAATCTGACGGCGCTGCGCGAGCTGGCGCTGCGCCGCACCGCCCAGCGCGTTGACGAACAGCTGCTCAACCACATGCAGTCGCATGCCATTCCGGGCCCCTGGGCGGCCGGCGAGCGGGTGCTGGTCTGCGTCGATTCGCAGCCTGGCGGCGCGGCCCGTATCCGCTATGCGCGCCGGCTCGCCGACCGGCTGCGCGCGCCCTGGACGGCGCTTCACATCGACACGCCGCGTTTGGCCGGCATGTCCGAGGAAGACAAGGACCGCCTGGCCAGGAACCTCCGCCTCGCCGAGCAGCTCGGCGCAGAGATTGCCACCATTCCGGGCCAGAACGTCGCCCAGGACATCGTGCGCCACGCGACGACGAACAATTTTACCCATATCGTCATCGGCCGACCGACCCGTTCGCGCTGGCGCGAACTGATCGAGGGTTCGCTCACCTATGATCTGATCCGCAACGCCGGCGACATCAGCGTCCACGTCATCTCGGGCGCCGAGCGCGATGGCGACGCCCCGCAGGTACGCGTCAAGGCTGCGCCCGAGCAGAAGTCTTTCCAGATCTGGCCCTATCTGATCTCGACCGTCTATGTCGTCGGCGCGCTGGCCGTCAGCTCGATCCTCGACCAGTTCCTGGATGTCCGCAATCTCGCCAGCGTCCTGCTTCTGGCGGTGCTGACCGCGGCTGTGACCTTCGGGCTCTGGCCGGCGCTCTATGCCTGCTTCGTGAGCGCGCTTGCCTTCAACTTCTTCTTCCTCGAGCCGCGCTACACGCTGACGATCCGGGATCCGGAAAGCATCGTAGCCTTCGTCGTCTTCGTCGTCGTCGCCGTGATCGCCAGCAATCTGACGGCGCGCGTGCAGCGCCAGGCCGTCGCCGCGCGCTCGCGGGCGCGCGCCACCGAGGACATCTATTCCTTTTCCAAGAAGCTCGCCGGCGCCGGCACGCTCGACGACGTGTTGTGGGCCACCGCCTTCCAGATCGCCTCGATGCTGAAGGTCCGGGTCGTGCTGCTTCTGCCGGAAAACGGCACCATCACCGTCAAGGCCGGCTATCCGCCCGACGATACATTGGCCGAGGCCGACATCGCGGCCGCCCGCTGGGCCTGGGAGCACAACCGCGCCGCCGGCCGCGGCGCCGACACCTTGCCCGGCGCAAAGCGTCTCTATCTGCCCTTGCGGACGGGGCGGACCGCGATCGGCGTGGTCGGCCTCGACAACGACAAGCAGGGACCGCTGCTGACGCCTGAGCAGCAGCGCCTGCTCGACGCCCTGGCCGACCAGGCAGCGGTGGCCATCGAGCGCGTCCAACTCGTCGACGATGTCGACCGCGCCAGGCTCGCGGCTGAAGCGGACCGGTTGCGCTCGGCGCTGCTCACCTCGATCTCGCATGACCTCAAGACGCCGCTTGCCGCGATCATGGGCGCGGCCGGCACGCTGAAGGAATTCGCGCCGGCGCTGCCGGAAAAGGATCGCGCGGAGCTTTTGTCGACGGTCGTCAGCGAGTCGGAGCGGCTGAATCGCTTCATCGCCAACCTGCTCGACATGACCAGGATCGAGTCGGGCGCGATGGAGCCGAATTACGCGCTCCATTATGTCGGCGATGTCGTCGGCTCGGCTCTGAACCGGGCGCAGACGATCACCGCTGAGCACAAAATAGAGACCGACATCCCGGCCGACCTGCCGATGCTGCGGCTGGATCCCGTGCTGTTTGAGCAGGCGCTGTTCAACCTGCTCGACAATGCCGCCAAATACGCGTCGCCCGGCTCGATCATCCGGCTGCAGGCCTGGGTCGACAACGGCGCCGTCATCCTGCAGGTGATGGATGAGGGGCCGGGCATCCCACCGGGCGACCTGGAGCGGATATTCGACACTTTCTACCGCGTGCGCAAACGCGACCAGGTGCGCGCCGGCACCGGTCTCGGCCTGTCGATCAGCCGCGGCTTCATCGAGGCGATGGGCGGCACGATCGCGGCGGCCAACCGCACCGACCGTCCGGGCGCGATCTTCACCATCCGCATGCCGGTGCCGGCTGACTTGCCGGCGCCCGGCGCGCCCCTTACGGATGATGCGGCATGACAAATCAGGCCGTTTCCATATTGGTCGTCGACGACGAGCCGCCGATCCGCAAACTGCTGCGCGTCGGCCTTGGCAGTCAAGGCTATACGGTCTCCGAGGCGCCGAACGCCAAGGCGGCGATCGAACTCGTGCAGGCCGAGGGGCCCGACCTGATCCTGCTCGATCTCGGCCTGCCCGGCATGACCGGCCTGGAGCTGCTCGGCAAATGGCGCGGCGACGGGCTCGACATTCCGGTCGTGATCCTGTCCAGCCGCACCGACGAGGCCGGTATCGTTTCGGCGCTCGAGCTTGGCGCCGACGATTATGTGACAAAGCCTTTCGGCATGAACGAGCTGGTCGCCCGTATCCGCGTGGCGCTGCGCCACAAGTTCCAGCAGCAGGGCGAGAAGCCGGTGTTCCATACCGGCGGCCTCTCCGTCGACCTAGTGAAGCGCATCGTCAAGGTCGAGGGCAAGGAAGTGAAACTGTCGCCCAAGGAATACGACATCCTGCGCATGCTCGTGCAATATGCAGGCAAGGTGCTGACGCATCAGTTCCTGATGAAGCAGATCTGGAACGACACGACCGACGTGCAATATCTGAGGGTCTATGTCCGCCAGCTGCGGCAGAAGATCGAGAAGACCCCGGACCAGCCGCGATACATCATCACCGAGACGGGGGTGGGCTATCGTCTGCGCGAGGTGGACGGAAACGAATAAGGGCGACCGGCTTCCGCCGATCGCCCAAATACGAGCGCCCGTGTTTGCCCGCTTAGTCTGCCGACAGATCCGCCGTCCGGGCCAGCGCGCTTCCAAAACCGTTGAGCGAGATGGTGAAGGAGATCGGCTGCATTGTGTCCGCGGCGATAGCGTTGATCTTCAGCGTGGTGGTGTTCTGCAGGAGCGGCGTGATGTCGGCATCGAACGTCACCGGCACCAGGCAACCCACCGCCTGGCAGGTGTTGAACTGCAGCGTGCCGTCGAGCTTCTTGTCGTCGATTTCGAGCGCGACGCCGTTGGCGAGCGCAAGCCCGAAGGGCAGCGCCAGCGTGCCCGCGGCGTCCTGACCGGTCTTGGTCGTCAATTCGATCGCCAGCAGCCGCTGGCCGCTCTGCTTGTTGAACTGCTGGTGTGACAGGCTGCAGACCTTGTTGGTGCCGGTGACCTGGCAGTTCACCGTCCAGTCGCCATGCGTTTCCGACAGCGCCGAGGCGCCGCCCGGCAGCTGCGGCTTGGCCGCCGCGTCGGCGGGTTGAGCGGCAACCTTGTCGCCCTTGTTCTGCGCCGCGAATGCCGGCGGACCGACGATACTCGCGACGGCCAGCATCGCTATGGCGAACTTATACCTGATTTTCATCGAATCCCTCGTTGCCAACCGGCCAGTCGCGTGGACGGGCGGAGCCGCTGTTAGAGCCGCCGGCGGCCGCCGCCGTCAAGTGCAACGCTGGGGCACGGGCCGGATTTTCTTTGGCATGACAATCGATCAGCTGACCATGGCAGCGCCGGTCCAACACCCTATATTAGATCGAGGTTCTGTTTTTCATGCGGAAAAGAAGCCATGTCGCCCCGCTACCTGTCGACGTTTCTGATTTCAGCTGCCCTGGCGGTCTCCGGCTTGGTGGGCATGGCTTCCGGCGTATCGGCCCAGGTCGTCATCCCGACGAACCGCAACGCATTGGTGCAGCAGAACCAGTTGCAGCAGTTGCAGAACCAATTGCAGCGGCAGCAGTACCAGCAGCAGCAGCAGATCTATCGTGAGCTCGACCGGCCGACCACGCGCCAGCCTCAGCCCAATGTGCCGGTATATGATCAGACATGTCGAATGGAAGCGGTCGGCAACACGATTTCTCGGGTTTGCCGCTGACATTTTGTTTTTTTCAGTTTATTAGCCGACTTACTTACCGGCAAAATACCCGATTGCAAGGGCGGTGGTTTTAGAGCAATTCCAGGAAAAGTGTGACACGGTTTTCCGTCAGGAATTGCGTCAAGACAGAGAAATAGAGCGGTTCGCCGTTTCCACGAAACGGTGAGGCGCTCTAGGGTTTGCAGGGGACAGGTTTTTGCCTGCGCCGATAGCGTATGGCAGGGATGCTGCTCTCACCGGAATTTGGGATGGCAACAACCAAGAAGAAAGCAGTTCGCCGAGCCAAGAAAGGGCAACGGATCCGCCAGGTGGCGGCCATTCCGTTTCGGTTGCGGGAAGACGGCGGTCTCGAAGTGCTGCTCGTCACCTCGCGCACCACGCGGCGCTTCATCGTGCCCAAGGGCTGGCCCATGAAGGGCAAGAGCGGACGCAAGGCGGCAACGATCGAAGCCCAGGAAGAGGCCGGTGTTCTCGGCAAGGCCCTCAAGCAGCCTGCCGGTACCTATTCCTATTGGAAACGCATGACCGATGGCTTCATTCGCGTGGATGTTTCGGTCTTTCTCCTTCAAGTCACGGAGGAACTTGCCGATTGGCGGGAGGCCGCGAACCGGCAACGCGCATGGCTGCCGCCGGCAGATGCTGCCCTGCTCATCGACGAGCCCGAGCTTTCGACGCTGCTGCGGGATCTGACCTTTCCGGCGGCCGATCCGTCGTCTTAAGCGGACGCCTGTTCAATATCGTTCGGCCCATACCGGCATGCCGGTGGCGATCCACCGTCGCGGCCGGGCCGTCCCAATTCGCTGCTTGACTCATACATATCCCGACGGTTATACGTCAATCAATAGCCACCAGGTTATTGATTAGAAATGACGACCGCGCACGATATGCTGTTCAGGACGCTTGCCGATCCGACCCGGCGCGCCATCTTCGAACGTCTGTGCCGCCAGGGCGAGCAGACGGTCGGAGCCCTCACCGCGCAGGCAGGTGTGTCGCAGCCGGCGGTGTCGAAGCATCTCGGCGTGCTCAAGGAGGCTGGGCTGGTGCGCGACCGCCATGAAGGGCGCCAGACCCACTACAGCGCGCAGCTCAAGGCGCTCGCGCCGCTGATGGACTGGGCGCGCGACATGGCGGGGTTTTGGGAAAGCCGGTTCGACGATCTGGAGGACCTGCTCAAAAGGATGGATCAATGAACGAAGTTTCAGCTGCAACGCGCTCCGTCATCGTCGAGCGCGAGATAGCTTTTCCGCCGGAAAAGATCTGGCGCGCGCTCACCCAACCGCATCTCATCGAGGAGTGGCTGATGAAGAACAACTTCAAGCCGGTCGTGGACCACCGCTTCAAGATGAGCGCGGAGTGGGGAGGCGTCGACTGCCAGGTGCGGACGGTCGAGCCCAACCGGACCTTATCCTACAGCTGGGACACCAAGGACCTCGAGAGCGTGGTCACCTGGACGCTGACCCCGACGAGCACGGGCACGCATCTGCGCATGGAGCAGGTCGGCTTCCGCGCCGACCAGGAGCCGTACTACCGCGGCGCTACGGTGGGCTGGAAGCGCAACATCACGGCCCTGGAGCAGTTGCTTTCGCGGATCGATTGAGGTCCGCAAAGCTTCAAAACACAGACACGATCCTGGCGGGGCGGCAAACCGCAGGCGTGAGCAATGGAGACATCAAAATGAAGATCAAGCTGACCAGCATCTATGTCGACGACCAGGAGAAGGCTCTCGGTTTCTACACCGACGTTCTGGGCTTCACCAAGAAGGCCGACTTCACCAATGGACCGTTTCGCTGGCTGACCGTTACTTCGCCCGACGATCCGGACGGCACCGAGCTGCAACTGGCGCTCAACGACAATCCGGCGGCAAAAACCTACCAGCAGGCCATCTTCAAGCAGGGCCAGCCGGCGTTGATGCTGTTCACTGACGACATCAACGCCGACCATGAGCGCATCAAGGCCAATGGCGGCAACTTCGCCATGGCGCCGACCGCTGTGACGGGCGCCACCATCGCGCAGCTCAACGACACCTGCGGCAACCTCATTCAGCTTTCGCAGCTGGCGCGCTGGTAGAGAGCTCGATCCGTCTCGTCATTTGCAAAGGAGGTTAGATTGGACTGGAGCAAATGGATCAGGCAGCTTCATCGCTGGCTGTCGATCATCTTCACCGTTACCGTCATTGCCAATTTCGCCGCCATGGCCATGGGCCCGCCGCCCGCCTGGATCGTCTATTCGCCGTTGATCCCGCTTTTCCTGCTGCTGTTCAGCGGGCTCTATATGTTCGTGCTGCCTTATGCCGCCAAATCACGTGGCGGGGCAGCGCGCGAGCGCGTGGGACCGGCCTGATGGCCAAGGCGAGATCGCGCCCGACTGCCGCAAGATCCCCGGACACGAAGCCGGTCCTGCTTTCGGGCGGCAATCCGCAGATCGCCAAGGGCCATGGCGACGCTCCCGTGCAGGCCTATATCGCGGCGCTGCCGGGCTGGAAGAGCGAGGTCGCGCGACGGCTCGACCAGCTCATCGTGCAAGCCATTCCCAATGTGCAAAAGGCCGTCAAATGGAATTCTCCATTCTACGGCATGGAAGGCGAAGGCTGGTTCCTCGGCATCCATTGCTTCGCCAAATACATCAAGGTGGCGTTCTTTCGTGGCCTGTCGCTGGACCCCGTGCCTCCGGTCGAATCCAAGAGCAGGGACACGCGCTATGTCCATATCCATGAAGAAGATCGGCTCGACGAGGAGCGGTTCGTTTCCTGGGTGAAACAGGCGAGCCGGCTGCCCGGCGAACGGATGTAAGCGCAAGGAAGGATCAAGCGCCGCCTCCCGAAGGACCACGGCGGCGATCTCATATCTAGCATCGAGGAGAGACCAGACATGCAAGAAGACGGCGAGCAGGACGGCAGGTCTGCGTCCGAGCTGATCGACGGAAGGATCGAGGAACTGGGCGACTGGCGCGGCGAGATGCTTGCCCGGCTCCGCGCCCTGATCCGGCAGGCCGCGCCCGAAGCGATCGAGACCTGGAAATGGCGCGGCGTGCCGGTTTGGGAGGATGCCGGCATCATCTGCACCGGCGAAACCTACAAGGCCGTCGTCAAGCTGACCTTCGCCAGGGGCGCGGCGCTGCCCGATCCCAAGAAGCTCTTCAACTCCAGCCTCGAAGGCAACACGAGGCGCGCCATCGATTTCAAGCAAGGCGACAGGGTCGACGAAGCTGCGCTGAAGGCGCTCGTTCGCGAAGCCGTGGCCCTCAACAGATCGAAGGCCAAGCGCTGAGAGATGGCTGCGGTGTAACGCTATCGGTTTGATGTTGCCGGCTTTTTCTTCCGCGCCCCGGCAACACGGATCGATACTATGCGTCAAATATCGCCATCACGCGGCGTAAGCGCTCTTCTGTTTCTGAGCAATAATTCATGAAACAAATACTGGGCAAATTTATCGGCCGTTAAGCCAGGCGCGCTATCTGGATCGATGTCGCCAATAACCGGGCGACATGTGGGGAAGAATATCGTCTCAACCGACGGATGAGCCAGTCGGACAGACACCGAGGGAGCCTGAACGAGCTCCATGGGAATGGGATGAAGCTCTCGTCGACCGATGCCGGTCCGCGTCTGATAGGGTTGGTCTGGCCCTTTGTCGCGGTGGTCCTGATCCAGGCGCTGGTTGCAACCCTCAGCCTTCACACATTATCGGCTGTCCGCGCCTATGTCGGCGGCGAAAGCCAATGGTCGAAAGGCCAGAAGCACGCCATCTACTTCCTGAACCTCTATGCCGATGCCGGCCAGCAGGAGTATTTCAACGAATATCGTCAAGCCATCGCCGTGCCGCTCGCCGATCGCGCCGCGCGGCTGGCGCTCGAACGGACCGAGCCCGACACGAATGCGGCCAGGATTGGCTTTCTCGGCGGCAACAACCACCCCGACGATGTTGACGGCCTGATCTGGCTGTTCCGGAATTTCCGCCGCGTCAGCTATCTCGACACCGCGATCCGCCACTGGACATCGGCCGATGAGATGATCCTCGCCATCGAGGGACTTGGCGAGTACATGCATCGAAGGCTTGAGAAGGGGCCGGCATCCGCGGCTGAGATCGGTCTCTGGAAGGAAAAAATCCATCAGCTCGACCGCCGGATCGGACCGCTTGCCAAGGCCTTTTCCGACAGCCTCGGCGAGGGATCGCGCTTCATCAAGATGGCGCTGACGGCGGCCAATCTCGCCACCGCCGCCCTGCTTATCCTGCTCGTCGTCTGGCGCACGCGCAAGCTGATGATACAGCGCCAGGCGTTTCAGAGCGCCCTCAACACCGAGCGCGAGCGTGCCCAGATCACGCTGGCCTCGATCGGCCAGGCCGTCATCAGCACCGATGCCGAGGGGCGGCTCGACTATATGAATGCCGGGGCGGAGCGGTTGCTTGCCTGCTCGCTGGCCGCGGCCAGGGGCAGACCCATCCCCTCCTTGTTCCGGCTCCTCGACAAGGACAGCGGAGTCGAGGAGACCGATCTGATCCCGCGCCTGCTGGCAGGAGAGCCGCGCCGCTCCAATGTGCGCCCGCAGCTCCTGGAGCGTCCTGACGGCTCGGTCGTGCCGGTGGCGCTGAATGGCGCACCGCTGACCGTTTCAGGCCAGATCCTCGGCTGTGTCCTGGCCCTGCACGACATGACGCGCGAGCAGGATTATATCGAGCGCCTGTCGTGGCAGGCATCGCATGATGCGCTGACCGGGCTGGTGAACCGCCGCGACTTCGAGAACCGGCTGGCAGGCGCGATCTCCGAAGCGCCGGAAAGGTCGCGCCGGCACGCGCTGATGTATCTCGACCTCGATCAGTTCAAGCTGGTCAACGACACATGCGGCCATGCCGCCGGCGACCAGCTGCTGCGCCAGATCTCGGTACTGCTCGCCAACGAGCTGCCGCCCGGCGATATTCTGGCCAGGCTCGGCGGCGACGAATTCGGCGTGCTGCTGTTCGATTGCGATGCCGACTGTGCCGCCGCAACGGCCGAACGGCTGCGCGCCACGGTCCAGGACCTGCATTTCTCCTGGGACGGGCGCCCCTTCAACATCAGCGTCAGCATCGGCATGGTCGAAGTCGCCAATGTCGGCATGACGCTGGAGGAGGTGCTGCGCGCCGCCGACGTCGCCTGCTACATGGCGAAGGAAAAGGGCCGCAACCGCGTCCAGTTCCACAGCGAGGGCGACACCGCGCTGCGCGAGCGGTTCGGCGAGATGGCCTGGGTGCAGCGTCTGCATGCCGCGCTGGACGAGAACCGCTTCAGACTGCATGCGCAGGAGATCGCGCCCCTGCGCGACGATATTCCGGAGCAGGGCGCGCATATCGAAATCCTGCTGAGGCTGACCGACGAGGACGGCAGCTTCGTCACACCGCAGAGCTTCATTCCCGCGGCCGAGCGCTACGGATTGATGCCGGCGATCGATCGCTGGGTAGTGCGCAACACCTTCGCCACCTTGGCGGCCAGGCGCGCTGACCCGCGCGCGACGCCGATATCCACCTGCGCGATCAATCTCTCCGGCGCCACCTTCGGCGACGAGACCTTCCTCGGCTTCATGCGCGAGCAGTTCGCCGCGCACGCCGTTGCGCCCGAAACGATTTGCCTGGAGATCACCGAGACCAGCGCCATCGCCAATCTTTCCGAAGCCATGCGCTTCATCGCCGATCTGCGCGGGCTGGGCTGCCGCTTCGCGCTCGACGATTTCGGCTCCGGCATGTCTTCCTTCGCCTATCTGAAGCATTTGCCGGTCGACTACCTCAAGATCGACGGCAGCTTCGTCAAGGACATGCTCGACGACCGCATCGACCGAGCCATGGTCGAAATGATCCATCACATCGGCAAGGTGACGGGAAAACGCACCATCGCCGAATTCGTCGAAAGCGACGGCATCCTCGACGCCTTGAAAGCGATCGGCGTCGACTATGCGCAAGGCTATGCGATTGCGCGGCCCCAGCCATTCGACGCAACCACGGTGCTGCGCGCCAATCGCAGCGAGCGCGATGCAACGGCGGATAGCTGGGAGACTTTGACGCGAACGCTGCGCCGCAAAGCCGGCTGATTATCCAACTCTGGAGCAATTCCAGGGTTTGCGTTGGCAGGTTGGCATGCCTTGGAGATTGGCCGTAACGCCCGTCGCGATCGTCATTCCAGGGCGAAGCAGGAGCGAAGCTCCGTCGCGGAGACCCTGGAATCCATGCCGTTACCTTCGCCAAGGCGTGCAACGGAGCAGAATTCTGCACCGTGGCGGCGCTTCCATGTCACGGCATGGATTCCATGGTCTGCGCCGCGTCGCTTCGCTCCTTGCTCCGCCATAGAATGACGAGGTTGGGGCGGCTTCAACCAATTCCCGGCGTTTGCGCTGATTTCACGGACATGAGCGGAAAATCTTGCACCAAGACAAACGGTAACCTTTCAAAATCCCTGTGTCGGGGACTAGGCGACAGCCCCTCCAGCCCGCCGTTCCAGTAGGATCGTCGGCTTCTCGTGATAGGTGGTGCGCAAAATCTCTCCATAACCGTTCTTTTCGGCCACCTTCAACGAAGCGCCATTTTCCGGATCGATGATGCAGACGGTTCTCGCCTCTCCGAACGCCTCGTCGCTCCAGGCGACGATCCGCCCGACAACCTCGCTCGCAAGCCCTCGGCCTTGTACCTCCGAGGCCAGGGCCCAGCCGGCTTCCGGCACGCCTTCGATCGAAGGTTCGATCTCGCGCTTCAAGTCATGGAAGCCAGCCTCGCCGATGAAATGCCCCGTCATGTCTTCGATCGCCCAGAAGCCGTAGCCGATTAGTGACCACAGGCCGGCATGGCGTAGGAAGCGCATCCAGCTTTCCTCGCGCGTGCGCGGCTTGCCGCCGATGAAACGGGTCACCGCAGGTTCCGCCCATATGGCGGCATACGTCTCGAAATCGCCCAGACGATGAGGCCGCAGGATAGTCCGCGCCGTCTCCAGGACCGGCACGCCAGCTTCCGTTTTGACGCTCATGGCACTCCTCTCTTTGAGACGGCAGCGCTTAGTCTGTTTCACCGTTTCGCGGAAACGGTGAAACACACTAACTCTTGTTTTTACGCAATTCCGGACGGAAAACCGCTCGCACTTTTCCTGGGACTGCTCTAGCAAACCGGCGTCCCCTGGCAAGGGCCAGGATTGTCCGGGATCATCCTCCAGCGCAACGATTTCGCCGTCTGGGAATCCTGACCTATGATGCTACTCTTCGGACACAGTATCCAGCCGCTTCGCGGCCACCAGGCGCAGGGAAGAACATGGACACTACTGATCTTGTATTAGCCATTCTCCATCATCTGCTGGTGTTCTCGCTGGCCGGCATCATCGGCGCCGAGTTCGTGCTGGTGCGCGGCGATCTGGGTGCGGCAACGCTGAAGCGCCTTGCCGGCATCGACCGCCACTACGGCATCATCGCCGCGCTGATCATCATCGTCGGCGTCTGCCGGGTGCTCTTCGGCCTGAAGGGTTGGGAATTCTACATCTACAACTGGGTGTTCTGGGCAAAGATGGCGGCCTTCGCCATCGTCGGCCTGCTGTCGGTCGTGCCCACCATCCGCTTCATCTCCTGGAACAGGCAGGCCAGCGGCAATCCCTCTTTCGCGGTGCCGGCGGCGGAACTCGCCTCGGTGAAGAATTATGTCCGCGCCGAAGGCTTCATCTTCCTGCTAATCCCGGTTTTTGCCGCAGCCATGGCGCGCGGCTACGGCAACTGAGCAATTCCAGGAAAAGTGCGCAGCGGTTTTCCGTCCGGAATTGCGCGAACAAAGACCTAGAGCGGCTCGGCGATTCGGGGAACCGCCAAACCCGCTCTAGACTAGGCCTCGGCCGGAAACGTCTCATCCAGCGGCGCGATCGGCACCAGCGGGGCCGGAATGTCGGTGGTCTTCTCCTTCGACTTGCAGATATCGGCGATCACGCAGGCCGGGCAATCAGGCTTGCGCGCCTTGCAGACATAGCGGCCATGCAGGATCAGCCAGTGATGCGCGTGGCGCATAAACTCGGCCGGGATGACCTTGAGAAGCCCCTGTTCGACCTGTTCCGGCGTTTTGCCGGGGGCCAGCCCGATCCGGTTGCCGATGCGGAAGATATGCGTGTCGACCGCCATCGTGTGCTGGCCGAAGGCGACGTTGAGCACGACATTGGCGGTCTTGCGCCCGACGCCCGGCAGCTTCACCAACTCGTCGCGATCCTGCGGCACCTGGCCCGCATGATCGTCGATCAGCGCCTTCGACAGCGCGATCACGTTCTTCGCCTTGTTGCGCCACAGCCCTATCGTGCGAATATAATCGCCGACCTTGGCCTCGCCCAGCGCCAGCATCCTGGCTGGCGTGTCGGCATCTGCGAACAGTGCCTTGGTCGCCTTGTTGACGCCGGCGTCGGTCGCCTGCGCCGACAACACCACCGCGACCAGCATTGTGAAGGCGTTGACATAGTCGAGCTCGCCTTTCGGCTCCGGCCGCTGCACCGAAAAGCGCCGGAAGATCTCATGCACCTCGGCGGGGCTGTAAAGCGAACGCGAGGCGGCCTTTCGCGGCCGTCCACCGGGCGCCCGGCCGCCACTGGCAGTGGAGGGTTGAGACTTTTTGACAGCTGCGGATTTTTTCGACTTGGGAGGCGCCATTTCCCTCCTATAATAGCCCCTCATGAGCGACACAAACGCCTCGTTCCAGGCCGACGAGCCATTTTTCCAGGCCTTGCTGACGCCGCACCGCTCGCTCGGCCGTACCGGCTTCCTGATTCTGATGGGCGCGCTTGTCTCCGGCTGGATCGTCACCGGCGCTTTTTTCCTGGCGCATGGCGCCTGGCCGGTGTTTGGCTTCTTCGGCCTCGATGTGATCGCCGTCTATATCGCTTTCCGCGCCAACTATCGCGCCGCGCGTGCCCGTGAGGAGATTTCGGTCTCGCGCACCAGCCTCGACATCCGCAAGACGGCGCCGTCCGGCCGCTCGGAAGCGCATCGCTTCAACCCGTTCTGGGCGCGCTTCTCGATCGCTCGCCACGCTGAGATCGGCATCACCAGGATGGCCGTCGAAGCGCAGGGCAAGAGCGTGGCGATCGGCGGCTTCCTCAATCCCGACGACCGCGAAAGCTTCGCCACCGCCTTTTCACGCGCGCTGGCGACCGCCAAGACGCGCTGACGCCCAAGCAAATCAGAACCGGTAGCGCAGCAACCTGCCGACCTTGCGCATGGCGGGGATAAGCCTCCAGAGGCCAACGAACAAGCGCGCGGACCAGCTAAGCCGCGCCCCTTGCTGCGGCTTGTAGGACGGGATCTCGCCGATGAAGCGGAGTTTTGGCACCGCCCGCTCCAGTTCGCGCGGATCCTCGATGGCCCAGTGGACTTCGGAGCCTGTGGCCTTGATGGCCGGATTGAGGCGCATCAGCTTCAGCCCGAAACGGCTATAGGCATCGAACATCAACTCGCCGCCGGCCAGATGGGAGACAAGCCGCGCGAACAGCCGCGGCCCCTCATCGGCCGGGAGATAGGGTGTAAGCCCCTCCGCCAACACCATGGCGGGACGGTTGCGGGGCACCACGGTCAGCCAATCCGGCTCGATCACCGACGAGGCGACAAGGTGATAGCAGTCACGGGGCGGATAGAGCCTGTGCCTGAGCTCGATGACCTCCGGGTAATCGACGTCGAACCAGTCGACGCCTGGCAGCGGGTCGACGCGAAATATCCGCGTATCGAGCCCGCATCCCAAATGCAGCACGATCGCATCCGGATATCTCTCAAGGAAATCCGCGACGCACACGTCCAGTGTTTTCGCCCGGATCGCAAAGCCCAGCCCGAGATTGCCGTCGACCTTGAGCCTCGAGAAATCATAGTCGATCTTCTTCACCGCCTCGTCGGCGAAGCGATCCTGGAGCAGCGAATTGGGCAGCCGGCTCTCCAGCGCCTTGCCGTAGAGCGTCATCAGCAAGGTCTCCCTTGCCCCGGTGAGATCCACCCTTTCGCTGGCCATGATTGTCCTCTTCGGCCCGAAGCTCACTCTATCTGGGTGCCGGCGCCGGGAAGGCAAGTTTCGGGTGGCTGCAAAGCTCTGGAAGGCCGATATTCGCGGCCAAGGAGATATTGCCATGAACGCTCAGATGACCATGAATACGCAGATGAAGCCGATCGCGATCCTTGAGAACGACATCACGCTGGAAGGCAGCGACTACGACGTCGTGCGCCGCGCCATCGAGAAGATCAGCCTCGACTATCGCGACCAGCCCTCGCTGGAGGTGCTGGCCGAGGAAGTGGGCGAGACGCCGACCGGCCTGCAGAAGCTGTTCACGCGCTGGGCCGGCCTGTCGCCGAAAGCCTTCCTGCAGGCGGTGACGCTCGACCACGCCCGCAGGCTGCTCGATTCCGGCATGCCGCTCCTGGAGACGTCGTTCGAGCTCGGCATGTCCGGCCCAGGCCGGCTGCACGACCTCTTCGTCACCCATGAGGCAATGTCGCCCGGCGACTACAAGACCAGGGGCGCGGGTCTCACCATCCGCTACGGCTACCACATCTCGCCTTTCGGCATCGCGCTGATCATGGTCACTGACCGCGGCCTCGCGGGCCTCGCCTTCTGCGATGCCGGCGGCGAGCGGGCTGCCTTCGCGGACATGTCCGGCCGCTGGCCGAACGCGACCTATGTCGAGGACATGTCGGCCACCCAGGCTTACGCCGCGCGGGTCTTCGACCCGACGAAGTGGCGCGCCGACCAGCCGCTGCGCGTGGTGATGATCGGCACCGATTTCCAGCTGCGCGTCTGGGAAGCCTTGCTGCGCATCCCGATGGGCAGGGCCTGCACCTATTCCTCGATCGCGGCGAGTATCGGCCATCCCAGCGCCAGCCGGGCGGTCGGCGCGGCGGTGGGCGCCAATCCGATGTCCTTCGTGGTGCCCTGCCATCGGGCGCTGGGCAAGTCCGGCGCGCTCACAGGCTACCACTGGGGTCTGACACGCAAGCGCGCCATCCTCGGTTGGGAAGCAGGCCAAGTGGGGTCCTGAAACTATCGATTTTTTGGCATGCCATTGCGAAAAACCGCGTATCGTAATATAAATCGGTACTCCCAAATAAACCGATTGGGTTATTCGCAAAATGCAACCGGCGACAACCTATGGTTATCGCCGATTTTCCTTGTAGTTGCTTCCCGACTTTATTTCACTTAACCCTAAATTAACCACGATAAAGGGAAGATGACCCGACGTTGAGCCGGCACCATCCGGCTCGAAAGAGGGGTCTCAATGAAGTTCTTTCGCGTCGCCATGGCCGCGAGCCTGCTGGCCGCCTGCGCCTGCCAGACGGCATCGGCCACCACCGGAAACGTGCTGTTCAATGGCACGATCACCGCGACCTGCACCATCACGATCAACTCCAACGGCACGATGACCGTGAGCAGCAATCTTCAGTCGCTGAGCTCGCACAATGCCGGCGGCTCTGCGGGCAGCGCTCAGGTCGATACGACGGGCGGCGTCTCGCTCAGCGTGGACCCGGTAACCACGACGACCGTGCCGGCATCGGACACGACGGCGACGACATGGACTCCGACCTTCGCCACTTCAGGCGCGCAGACGATTGCCGAAACCGGCACCGCGACGGCGCTGACGGTGCCGGGCACATCGACGGTGGCGGTTAATCTCGCCGGCACCAAGAGCGGCACGAACCGGTTCTCCGCCGGCAACTACCAGGCAACGGTGACGCTGCGCTGCGAATAGTCCTCACGCGAAAGGAGCGGTCCTTGAGAAGAATTGCAATCCTAGCGGCGGGCCTGATCGCCGCGCTGTCTTCCGTTGCGGCGACCGGCCAGTCGATGACGCCGATGCGGGGCGAGGTGCGATCCTTCACCGATGCCTTTGCCGTCCGCGTCTTTCCGGGCAACCCGTACAACCAGCGCATCCGCGTGGAGGTCCATGTCTACGACCAGGATTTCCAGCCCGTCGCGGCCAGGATCACGCCGAGCGCCTTCCTTCTGGCCGGCCAGGCTTCGCGCCCTGTCCTGGTGGTCGTGCCGTTCGACGGCGCGAACGAGCGTAAAGTGCGTATCTGTACCGAGAGCATCCCCTTTCCAAGCGAGCAGACCCAGATAAGGGCACAGATATGCGGAAAGTTCTTCGGGCATCGCAGGTTCTGACCTTGTCCTTGCTGCCCGCTCTGGCTGTCGTCAGTCGGGGGCTTGCCGAGGATATCCTGAACCTGAACCAGAATCAGACCGGTTTCAGCCTGCCCGGCGTCACCCTGCCCCAGGGCCAGGACGAAGTTCATGCCAGCGACGGCACGACCTGCCGCTCAGCCGTTTCCGGCAGCGGCGCTTATCTCGACCTCGGCGTCATCCACGGCAACAACTCGAGCAACCAGGCCAACAGCGACATCGCCACCTATGGCCGCGTGGTGATCCCGATCGGGCGGACGCCGAAACGCGTCGATTGCAGCCGCCTCTACGAGTTGGAAGTCGAGCGCCTGCAGCTTGAATTGAAACTCCTCAAAATGGGTCTCGGCGCCGACGGCCAGACGACCGGGAGTGTGGCCGCCTCCACACCCCAAGGCCCCGCGCCCCAGACCAGCGCGGCCCAAGCCAACGCAGCACAAGTCAAATCAGCGGGATGGGCCAATGAAGGATGGACCATCAGAGGCACGACCGGCAATGGCAAGAAGCGGAAATAGAAGCGCGCTGCTCGCGGCAGCGGCGCTTGCCGGCTTCTGTCTGCCGGCGCAGGCGGCGATCATCGGCACCTGCACGATCATGATCGGGGCGTCGGGAACCATGAAATCGAACCCCGCAATCAACATCTTCGGCTCCAAGCAGGCAGGCGGGTCGAGCGCCGGCGCCACCATCACCGCGAACTCGCTTCTGTGCACCATCCTTAACCTCTTGGATTGCTATTCCGTCTCCGCGCCGGCGCCGATCGCCTTCACCTCAGCGCCGAGCGGTGGCGACACCAACGTCACTTTCGACACTGTCTTCCGGCTCGACGGCTCAGGCGTGGACATTCCGGGCAGCTCGCCGCAGCGGGTGACCAACGGCACCCATACCATCCAAGTCGATCTGACCGCCACGAAGTCGCCCGGCATCTTCCCAGCGGGCAATTATCAGGGCATGGTCACCGTGCGCTGCGAATGATGCCTGTGGGCCGTAGGCGCGCACAACCGACATGATCTGGCAACCGGCGGACTTTGCGGCTAGCTTCGCGCCCAGCCCGCAATTACAGGAAAAGCGCTTCGCGCCTTTCGCCTGGACTTGCGCAAAAGCAGAGTCTTGGAGCAGGTCCGCCTTTCAGCACGGGTTGAGCCGCTTCAACGGGAGGCAGTTTTTTGATTATCGTTGTCGGTTCGATCAACCTCGACCTCATCGCCAATGTCGACCGCCTGCCGGAACCCGGCGAGACGGTGCGCGGCTCGGGCTTCGCCACCGCGCCCGGCGGCAAAGGCGCCAACCAGGCGCTGGCCGCGGCGCGCGCGGGAGCCCAGGTGCGCATGGTGGGCGCGGTCGGCAAGGATAGTTTCGCCGCCGACGCGCTCGCGCTGCTCAGGGCCGGCAATGTCGATCTCTCCGGTGTCGGCCAGAGCTTCGCCTCGACCGGCACGGCGTTGATCCTGGTCGGCGCTGACGGGGAGAATGTCATCGCCGTCGTGCCGGGCGCCAATGATTCGGTGGTGCCGGGCGATGTCGCCAAGGCCTATCTCAAAAAGGGCGACGTCGTGCTCCTGCAGCACGAGATCCCGCTGCAGACGGTCGAGGCCACGCTTGACGCAGCGCGCGCGGCGGGCGCCGTCAGCGTGCTCAACACCGCTCCCTTCCGTGCCGAAGCCGCCGGCTTCCTCGGCAAGGCCGACTATGCCGTGGCCAATGAAACCGAATTCGATCTCTATGGCGAGACGCTGTCGCTTTCCGGGCGCGACCGCCCTGCCCGCATGCGCGACTATGCCCAAAAGACCGGCCGCGCCATCGTCGTCACGCTGGGTGGCGACGGCGTGCTGGCCGCGACGCGAGACGATTTCCTCGCCATCCCGGCGCTGAAGATCACCCCGGTCGACACGGTCGGCGCCGGCGACACCTTCTGCGGCTATTTCGGCGCCGGCCTGTCGTCCGGCCTGCCGCTTCAGGACACAATCATCCGCGCCGCCGCGGCCGGCTCGCTCGCTTGCCTGAAGCCGGGCGCGCAGCCGGCGATCCCGCTGGGCAAGGATGTCGACGCGGCTTTGGCGGGAACGCGTTAAGCATGCGCCCCGTCACCAAGCATGCCGTGTCGCCAGCCGGCGACATCTGCCGCCTCCCCGCCGTCGAGCTCGCCGACAGGATCAGACAGCGACAATTGTCGGTGCGTGAAGTCGTCAGCGCTTTCCTCGACCGCATCGGGGCCGTGAACCCGCTGGTCAACGCCATCGTCTCGCTGCGCGAGCGCGCCGATGTCCTGGCCGAGGCCGACGCGGCCGACGACTATTTGGCGCGAGGCGGCGAGACCGGATCGCTGTTCGGCCTGCCGATCGCCATTAAGGACCTCGCCCTGACCAAGGGGCTTAGAACCACCTTCGGCTCGCCGATCTTTGCCGACTTCGTCCCCAACACGGACGACTTCTTCGTCGAGCGCATCCGCAAGGCCGGCGCTATCATCATCGGCAAGACCAATGTTCCGGAATTCGGACTTGGCTCCAACACCTACAATCCGGTCTTCGGGCCGACGCTCAACGCCTTCGACCCGGCGCTCACCGCCGGCGGATCGAGCGGCGGCGCGGCGGTGGCGCTGGCGCTCGACATGCTGCCGGTCGCGGACGGCAGTGACTTCGGCGGCTCGCTGCGCAATCCGGCCGCCTACAACAATGTCTACGGCTTCCGTCCCTCGCAAGGGCTCGTGCCCGCCGGCCCCGACATCGACGTCTTCTATTCGCAGATGGGTGTCGAGGGGCCGATGGGCCGCAGCGTCCGCGACATCGCGCTCTTGCTTGATGAACAGGCCGGCTACCATCCGCAGGCGCCCTTGTCTTATGCCAAGGAGGGCTCGTTCCTCGACGGCTTGAGGACAAAAGGCTCCGGCGGCCGCATCGCCTGGCTGGGCGACCTCGGCGGCCACCTGCCGACGGAACCGGGCGTCATCGATCTTTGCGAGGCCGCGCTCGCACGCTTTGCCGACGCGTCGTTCCACAGCGAAAAGCTGGTGCCGGATGTCGATTTCGAGGCGCTGTGGCAGGCTTTTGTTACCTTGCGCCAGGCAAGCAGCGGCTGCGGGCTGAAAGCGCATTATGACGATCCGGCAAAACGCAAGCTTCTGAAGCCTGAGGCCGTATGGGAAGTGGAGCAGGCGATGCGCCTCACCGCGCCGCAGATCCACGCCGCAACCGTCCGGCGCACGTCGTGGCATCGCACGCTGCTGTCGCTGTTCGAGCGCTTCGACCTCATCGCTCTGCCGACCGCGCAGGTCTTCCCGTTCGACGTCTCAACCCACTGGCCGCGCGAGGTCGCGGGGCGAACCATGGACAGCTATCACCGCTGGATGCAGGTCTCCGCCCTCGCCACGCTCGGCGGCTGCCCGGCGCTCAACGTGCCGGCCGGCTTCGACGCAAAAGGCCGGCCGATGGGCATGCAGCTGATCGGCCGCCCGCGCGGCGACCTCGCCGTGCTCAGGGCCGGCGCCGCCTATGAGGCGACGCTGCCATGGCCGGCGGGGGCTGCGTGACGGGCCGCCGTGCCCGGCGAGCTTGCGCCAACGCCAATCCCGTGCATTGATCGCGCTCCGCCCAAGTCGGCGCCGTCCTGTTCGAGGCAAATCATGTCGCTGGAACTTTACGCAACCTATGTCGTCGCCTGTGTCGTCATCATCCTGGTGCCGGGTCCCACGGTCACGCTGATCATCGCCAACAGCATCCGCTACGGTTCGCGCGCGGGCTTGGCCAACGTCGCCGGCACGCAGGCCGGCCTTGCCATCATGATCGCCATCGTCGGCATCGGCCTCAACACGCTGATCGCCGGCATGGGCCACTGGTTCGAATGGGTGCGGCTGATCGGCGCCGCTTATCTGATCTGGATGGGCGTGCAGATGTTCCGCGCCAAAGGCACGCTCAACCCTGACGGCTCCGCCAAAAAGCCGCGCGGCGGCTTCTTCCTGCAGGGTTTTCTGGTGGCGATCTCCAATCCAAAGACGCTCGTCTTCTTCGGCGCCTTCTTCCCGCAGTTCATCGCGCCGCAGGGCAATTACACGCTGCAGATCGTGGTCATGGGCCTGACCGCGATGATCTTCGCCGCCATGTCGGACTCGACCTACGCCCTTGCCGCCGGCCGCGCCGGGCGGCTGCTGTCGGCCAGCCGCGTCAGGCTGATGTCGCGCATCAGCGGCAGTTTTCTCGTCGGCGGCGGCCTATGGCTGGCGTTTTCGAAGGCGAAGTAACGGCGCCCGGGAGCCAACACACCAACGGCAATCTCATGGAATAGAAGGCCGATTGAAAGTCGGCCTTCTATTCACCACATGATTGGCGGTTGGGGATTCATGCCAGTGTCATGGGCTTTTGCCGATCTGAAAAGGAACGCGCTCGGCGTGATCCCGATTGTCATTTTGCTCATGGCGATTCCCGCAGCCGTGATTGGCTGGACCAATGCTGCGAGCCCGATACGGTCGGTCGTCGCGATCGATGCAACCATCAGAAGTGCCCAGTGGGGACAGGGCCGCATTAACTATGTGCTTTTGCTTGACGACGGCTCATCCCTTCTTGTCGACGACGATCGCCTCCACGTGATCGGCTCGCGTATCGGCATCGAGCGCGTCATCCGCGAAAATGGGTTCATCTCATACCGCTTTCCGGAATGAGTGGAGCGAGAGGTCGGTGCTGTCCATTGAGCGGCAGCATCACAAGCACAGCGCCGACACCTATCGACTGCTCAACGGGTGACGGCGCACGCCTGATGATTTGGGGCGGTCAGTTCAGCCGCCCCAACCTCTCTACCAGCAGCGCGAAGAAGCCGTCATGGTCGATGTCGCGCATCACCATGGCGTTCTTTTCGCGCTTGGTGACGCCCCACCAGTCGATCACCGTCATGCCCATGGTGAGCTCCGACGCGGTCTCCACGCTGACATTGCAGTGGCGGCCCTTGAACAGTTCCGGCTTGAGAAGATAGGCGATCACGCACGGATCGTGCAGCGGCCCGCCATCGGTACCGTATTTTTCCTCGTCATAGCGTTCGAAGAACTCCAGCATCTCGGCGGTCGCGGTGCCGACCTTGGTGCCGAGCTGGCGGAAAGCCTGGATGCGCTTCGACGAGGTCAGCGCCTTGTGGGTGACGTCGAGCGGCATCATGACGATCGGAATGCCCGATTTGAACACCAGATCGGCGGCCTGCGGGTCGACATAGATGTTGAATTCGGCGGCCGGCGTGACGTTGCCGCCTTCGAAGAAGCCGCCGCCCATCAGAACGATTTCCTTGATGCGCGGCGCGATCCTGGGCTCGCGGATCAGCGCCAGCGCGATGTTGGTGAGCGGGCCGAGCGGGCAGAGCGTGATCGTCCCGCTTTCCTCGCGCATCAGCGTCTCGACGATGAAATCGACGGCATATTGTTCCTGCAACGGCATGGTCGGCTCAGGCAGCTGCGGCCCGTTCAGGCCGGTCTTGCCATGCACTTCCTCGGCGGTGACGAGTTCGCGCGCCAGCGGGCGGATGGCGCCGGCATAGACCTTGATGTCAGGCCTGCCGGCCAGCTCGCAGATCTTGCGGGCGTTGTTCTGGGTCAGCTTCAGCGGCACGTTGCCGGCAACGGCGGTGATGCCGACGATCTCCAGCTCGGAACTGCCGAGCGCCAGCAATATGGCGACGGCATCGTCCTGGCCGGGATCGGTGTCGATGATGATCTTTCTGGACTGGGGCATTTCAATTCCTTTTGGGAGTCTTTTTGGGCGGGGTTTCGAGCATGATCCCGAAAAAGTGGGAACCGGTTTTCGGACAAGATCATGCTCCAATGAAGTGCTGAATCAGGATGGCGGTTCAACGAAACGTCATCCTGATTTCAGCGGCTTGAACTTGATCGCGCGGCGGACCATATCAAGACCATCGGGAAAAATGCCATCCGGGTTTTTCCAGTTTGTGTCGCTCTTCAGAGGACAGTGTAACAATGAGTCGAATGACGCCCTTCTCCAGCCCGCTTCTTCTGGGCTTCGATGCCATGGAAAAGACGCTTGAGCGTCTGGCGAAGACCGGCGACAGCTATCCGCCGTACAACATCGAACGCCTCAGCGCCGCTGACGGCAAGGCCGAAAGGCTGCGCATCACACTGGCCGTTGCCGGTTTCGCCGAGAGCGACCTCGATGTCACCACGGAGGAAAACCAGCTGATCGTGCGAGGTCGCCAGACCGACGACACCGAGCGCGAATTCCTCCACCGCGGCATCGCCGCGCGCCAGTTCCAGCGCTGCTTCGTGCTGGCCGACGGCATGCGGGTGATCGCGGCCGAGCTGAAGAACGGCCTGCTGTCGATCGATCTCGATCGGCCGGAGGCCGAGCGGCTGGTACGAAAAATAAACATATCGGTGAAAGACTGACCTTTGCCGATGGCTCTATGCGAGGCGGCCAATCCTGGCGTCCTCGCGCCAAGGAGGCTTG
The DNA here is from genome assembly GCF_004016445.2 of Mesorhizobium sp. M2E.F.Ca.ET.219.01.1.1. GTDB lineage: Bacteria > Pseudomonadota > Alphaproteobacteria > Rhizobiales > Rhizobiaceae > Mesorhizobium. The sequence continues at coordinate 177,377 of NZ_SADT02000001.1, read as the reverse complement.
AAATGACCAGAACTGACGAAACGATCACCATGACCAGCGGCGAACTCGCCCATCTCGGCGAAGGCTCTGTCGCTTATCTGAGGAAAGTGTCGAGCGACGACCTGCGCGGCCGCTTCCCTGGCCTCGGCGAAATCGCGCCCGGCCTGGAGCTGTGGGCGCTGTTTGCCGCCAACGGCCAGCCGATCCTGCTTTCCGATGCCCGTGACCGGGCGCTGGCGGGTGCGCTTGAGAACGACCTGACCACCGTCGCGATCCACTAACGCGGCTGTGACGTCTGGAATGGAAAGGGCCGCCAGCGGCGGCCCTTGGAAGGTTTAATCCAAAAACGAAGCTTTAGTCCAAGACATCAGGCCGCGTGCGAGGCCTGCGTGTCGGACAGCAGCGCGTGGATCGCCACCGCGTCCCGCGTACCTCTGATCTTGGCAACCGTGTCGGCATCGCGCAGCACGCGCGCGATGCGCGACAGCGCCTTGAGATGGTCGGCGCCCGCGCCTTCGGGCGCAAGCAGCAGAAACACCAGGTCGACCGGCTGGTCGTCCAATGCCTCGAAATCGACCGGCGTTTCCAGCCGCGCGAAGACGCCGGCGATCCGCTTCACGCCCGCGAGCTTGCCATGCGGAATGGCGATGCCGTTGCCGACGCCGGTCGATCCCAGCCGTTCGCGCTGCAGGATGGTGTCGAACACCTCCCGTTCCGGGATTCCCGAAATCGCCGCCGCCCTCTCCGACAGCAATTGCAGAAGCTGCTTTTTGGAATTCGCCTTCAACGCCGGCATGATCGCCGGGACGCTGATGAGATCGCTGAGATCCATGCTTGAAAAATCCCTTGCTCGCCTGCCGCGCCAGTCGTCGCCCCCTCGCGCGGCCGGCTTTTTATGCCTGTGCGACTTTGGTCGTCGACGGATCGATCCAGCCGATATTGCCATCCGGCCGGCGGTAGACGATGTTGAGATGGTCGGTCCCGGCGTTGCGGAACAGGAATACTGGGCTGTCGCTGTTGTCGAGCTCGATGACAGCCGACGCCACCGACATGGTCCGCAGCGTCATGCTTGATTCGGCGACGATGGCCGGAGCGAAGTCCTCCGGAATGTCTTCTTCATCGTCGGTCAGGGGCGCCATCACCGTGTAGGCGATGTCGGTCGGCTCTTCGCCATTGCCGTTGCCGGTGTTGCGCGATTTCAGCCGGCGCTTGTAGCGGCGCAGCCGTGTTTCCAGGCGGTCGGCCGCCGCCTCGAAAGCAAGCGTCGGGTCCTGGGCGTCGCCGGTCGCCTGCAAGGAAGCGCCGGAATCGAGCCGGACCATGCAGTCGGCGGAGAAACGCGACCCCGATTTGATGACCGTGACATGTCCTGAAAAACCCCGGTCGAAATATTTCTCGATCGCCTCGCCGACCCGGTCGTTGATGCGCGTGCGGAACGCATCGCCGATGTCCATGTGTTTTCCCGAAATGCGTAGATTCATCTGAAAACTGACCTTCCTTGCTCAGGCTTCAAACTGGTTCCGAGTTTATACCCGTGGCGCGCGCGCACAAGCTTCGCAACGGCATGCGCGCCGATTTTAGACCCGAACTTTCCGGTTGATCACAAGTCGCCTTCTTGGCCATCCGTGGCCGTATCTGACGGACCCATTCGCAAGCGGGCATTACCGCCCCGCTCATGCGGGCGGGCTTCTAGACACTTCATTGCGGCTTGTCAATGAAGCTTGGGAATTGTGGAAAATCAGCCTGTCTCGCACCGGCCAGGCCTGTGTGGGGATTCGGGTCAGGCCGGCATCATCCGAATATGGACAAGCCTAGCGGCCGGCGTTCGCGAGCGCTCGCTTCTCCCGTCGCCGCTGCACCGAGGACGCGATGTTCATGCCTTCGCGGTATTTCGCGACGGTGCGGCGCGCTATGTCGATCCCGCTTTCCTTGAGCATGTCGACGATGGCGTCATCGGAGAGCACGTCGGCGGGCTTTTCCTCGTCGATCATCTGCTTGATGCGGTCGCGTACGGCCTCGGACGAGTGCGCTTCGCCGCCTTCGGCCGAGGCAATCGACGCTGTGAAGAAATAGCGCAGCTCGAAGACCCCGCGCGGCGTAAGCATGTATTTGTTGGCGGTGACACGGCTGACGGTCGATTCATGCATGCCGATGGCGTCGGCCACCGTGCGCAGGTTGAGCGGCTTGAGGTGGCGCACGCCATGGACGAGGAAGGCGTCCTGCTGCCGCACGATTTCCGAGGCCACTTTCAAAATGGTCTTGGCCCGCTGGTCGAGGCTGCGCGTCAGCCAGTTGGCGTTCTGCAGGCATTCGGCGAGAAAATCCTTTTCCGCCTGGTCCTTGGCGTGGCTCGATACACGGGCAAAATAGACATTGTCCACCAGCACGCGCGGCAGCGTGTCGGCGTTGAGCTCCACCGCCCAGCTGCCGTCATTGGCGGCGCGGACCTCGACATCGGCGACAATCGCGTCGCTTGCGCCGCCCGAGAATGCCAGGCCGGGTCGCGGATCGAGCGCGCGGATCTCGGCCAGCATGTCGAGGAGGTCCTCCTCATCGACGCCACAGATGCGCTTCAGCGTCTGGAAATCGCGCCGCGCCAGGAGCTCGAGATTTGCGACCAGCGCTTTCATCGCCGGATCGAACCTGTCGCGCGCCTGAAGCTGCAGCGACAGGCACTCGGCAAGGTCGCGCGCGAAGAGTCCTGCCGGCTCGAAGCTCTGGCAGACGCCAAGCACATGCGCCACCGCCGCTTCATCCGTGCCGAGCCGGACTGCGATCTCCACCAGGTCGGTGCGCAGATAACCAGCCTCGTCGAGCCCGTCGGCAAGCTCGCCCGCGATGAGACGGTCGCCGGGGCTCAGCGAAGCAAGCGCGATCTGCTCGCCGACATATTCGCGTAATGTGACGACGGCCGCGGCCATGTCACCGACGTCGAACCCCTCGGATGAGGCCGTGCCGGCGCTGCCCGCTGCCGACTTCCACTGCGCCGTGAGATCCGGCCCCAGCCGCTCGCTGGTGCCGGGATCGTCGGGAAACAGGTTCTCCAGTGAAGAGTCGAGTTTTTGCGAGATCGCTTCCGCGCTCCACTCCGTCTCGCCCTCGAACCAGTCGCCCGCGCTGTCCCGCTCCGGCGCGGCATCGCTTTTCTGGGCCTGGTCGCTGGCGGCGTCGTCCTGCGGCTCGGCGCGCTCCAGGAGGGGGTTGCGCTCGATCTCCTCATCGATGAAGCGATCGAGCTCGACATGGGTGAGCTGCAGCAGCCGGATCGACTGCATCAGCTGCGGCGTCATCACCAGCGACTGGGATTGTCTGAGCTGCAGTTTGGCTGCCAGCGCCATGGTGGGATTCAAACGCCTCGTCTACGCGTCGGACTCTTGCTTTCCGGTCGGGCATAGAAACTGGCCCGGCTTTTGCTTGTCAAGGAAAACGCTAGCAGGATCGGCTTACCGGAGCGTTATCGGGCCGAAAAATCGCGACAAACCAGTCGAAATTCGCTCAAATTCACTCTGGAGAAAGGTATTTCACGCTCAGAGCGTGAAACCCTCGCCGAGATAGAGACGCCGCACATCGGCGTTGGCGACGATTTCGTCGGCCCGGCCATGCGTCAGCACCTGGCCGGCATGGATGATATAGGCGCGATCGATCAAGCCGAGCGTCTCGCGCACATTGTGATCGGTGATCAAGACGCCGATGCCGCGCGCCGTGAGGTGACGGACGAGCTGCTGAATGTCGGCGACGGCGATCGGGTCGATGCCGGCGAAGGGTTCGTCGAGCAGCATATAGGCAGGCCGCGTCGCCAGCGCCCGCGCGATTTCGAGGCGACGCCGCTCGCCGCCCGACAGCGACATCGACGGCGCCTTGCGCAGATGGCTGATGTGGAACTCCTCGAGCAGCTCGTCGAGATTGCGTTCGCGCACCTTGCGATCCTTTTCGACCACTTCCAGCACGGCGCGGATATTCTGCTCGACGTTCAGGCCCCGGAAGATCGACGCTTCCTGCGGCAGATAGCCGATACCAAGGCGGGCGCGCCGGTACATCGGCATCGAGGTGACATCGAAGCCGTCGATCTCGATGGAACCCTCATCGACGGGGACAAGGCCGGTCACCATGTAGAAACAGGTCGTCTTGCCGGCGCCGTTGGGGCCAAGCAGGCCGACGGCCTCGCCGGCGCGCACGCCGAGCGTCACCCCGCTCACCACCTTGCGGCCCTTGTAGCTTTTGGTCAGGCCCTTGGCGATCAGGGTGCCCTTGAACTTCGCCTTGTCGGTGCCGACCGTCGCCGGGGCAGCCGGCTTTGCGGCCGCCCGTCCCGGAAGACGGGCAAGCAGCGAGGATACGCCGGCCATTACTTGCTCGACGCTCCCTGCTGGGCCGTGCCCTGCTTCTGGGGCGTGATCGACATGATGACGCGGCCGCCACAACCGTCGACATTGGCGAGGCCGCTCTTCATCTGCACGGTGAGCATGCAGCCCTTGAGCACGTTGTCGCCTTGCGACAGCACCACTTCCTTGCCCTTGAGCACGAGCACCTGCGTCTTCATGTCGAACGTGCCGCTGTCGCCGGTGGCGACCTGGTCGTTCGATTTGACGTAGACTTTGTTCTCGACCTCCAAGTGATCGATATTGGCGGCGCCCGTCATTGCCGACGCTCCGGCAGCCACGCTTTTGTCAGCCTTGGGGTCCTTGACATAGTACACCGTCATCTTGCCGGCCTTTAGCAGCGTCGGCCCCTGATTGACCGTGACGTTGCCGCTGAAAACGGCCATGCTCTCGGCCTGCCGGACTTCCAGCTTGTCGCTCTCGATCTGGATCGGCTGGTCGCCGGACAGCTTGAGCCCGGACATCTGGCTGGTCGCGCTCGACTGCGCGAAGGAATGCGCCGCCCCCAGAAACAGCAATGCGGAGGCAGCACCCAGAGCCCACGCGGATTTACTGCGACGCATTCTGTTCTCCACTGTTTACCCCTGCCGCCTTCAGCGCAGTCGGATCGATGTTGACGCGAACCCGGTTCTCGAAGACCACAAGCCTGCCATTGTCCTCGACCGACATCGAGTCCGCGGTGATGCGCGACCCGCCACGGCTGACGTCGACCGGATTGCTCGTCTTCATAGAGCCTTTGCCCATGTCTAGGAAGATCGATTTGAATTTCGCCGCAAGGCCGTCCGTCGTCGTCACGCTGACGTCGCTGGTGAGGTTCATCGTATTGGCGTCGCGATTGTAGATACCGTGCTCGGCATCGACCGATACGATATTGTCGGTGGCGACGGGCAGTTTGGCGTTGATGCCTTCGAGATCGATCACGGCCTGCTGGCCGACGTCCTGCGTCGCCCTGGTCGCCGTCAGCGAATAGGGCAGCTTCTGCTTGGTGAAGCCGTTGAGCTTCGGATTGGCCATCACCAGCTTGCCGTTCGAAAACGCCGTGCCGTCGGCCTGCACGGAAATGGAGATGGGCGCTTTAAGGTAGGAATAGACTGGAAAGGCGATCGCAATCGCGGCCGCGAGCAGCGGCACTGCGAATTTCAGCACGCGCACGCGGCGCGAGTGCCGTCGCGCGCGGTTGAACGCCTCGCCGCGCGTGCCGTCTTGGATCGCGGGAGCCGGTGCCGGTGCGGCATCGCTCGTTTCGTCAGATCGCGCCAACATGACTTTTCTAATGGACCTTTGCCCGCCCAAACATCGCCTATAGGTGGTATGCCGGCACCTACACGCAAGCACAAGGGGACGAAAACTGCAAAAATGTGACGGCTGCCGCCCTCAAAATCGGGAGGAATTCGGGGAGACGGCCCGCACTTCATAGCAGATACAGACGGGACTGCGTTAATTTTTCGTGAGGTCGGCATCAACGCCGAGGCTCGAAGCCGGTGTTCAGGAAACGGTAGCCGTGTGCTGAGGCTTGCTTTAAAAGCTTGCTTTCCCACCGACCCATGAGGCTGACGATGGCAATGAGAGCCGACGACCTGATCGACCGCCGCCGCTTGCGCCGCAAGCTGACTTTCTGGCGCGTGGCCGCTTTTGTGGTTCTGGCGGCAGCCGTCATCGCCTTCTCGGCCTGGTTCTATGACGACAATTTTACCGGCCGCGCGGTCCCTCACATCGCCATGGTGAAGATCGAAGGCACCATCACCGAGGACGAGGAGCTACTCAAAAGGCTGGAGGCGATCCGCACATCGCCGGAGGTAAAGGGCGTCATTTTGTCTGTCGATTCGCCCGGAGGCACGACTGTCGGCGGCGAGTCCATCTTCGAAGCGGTGCGCAAGCTTGCCGGCGACAAGCCGGTGGTCGCCGAGGTCGGCACGCTGGCGGCATCGGCCGGCTATATGATCGCCAGCGCTGCCGACCACATCGTCGCGCGCAAGACCTCGATCGTCGGCTCGATCGGCGTGCTGATCCAGTATCCTGACGTCAGCGGCCTCATGGATAAGCTCGGCATCAAGCTGGAAGAAGTGAAGTCCTCGCCGCTCAAGGCTTCGCCCTCGCCCTTCAAGCCTACCAATGACGATGAGCGCGCCATGGTGCGCAAGCTGATCCTCGACAGCTACGACTGGTTCGTCGGCATCGTCGCGGACCGCCGCAAGATGACGCATGAGCAGGCGCTGGCGCTGGCCGACGGTTCGATCTTCACCGGCCGCCAGGCGTTGGCCAACCATCTGGTCGACGCCGTCGGCGGCGAGCAGGAGGCGATCGACTGGCTGGCGACCAAGGGCGTGGATGCCAAGCTCAAGGTCGTCGAGTGGAAGGACAAGGACAGGCGTGGCGGTTTCCTGTTCTCGCAGTCGATGACAAAAATGGCCGCCAAGGCGCTTGGCCTGCCGGATGCCGGCGGCGATGTCATTCACGAGCTTGGCGCCGACCGCTTGTTTCTTGACGGTCTCGTTTCGGTCTGGCACCCTTGACATGCCGTTGGCACGAGCCAAAAAAGCAATAAAAATCATTCTGATAATCGTCTGCAGTGGTTTTACGGGGAACGTTCTATGATCAAATCCGAGCTTGTGCAGATCATTGCTGCACGCAACCCGCACCTTTTCCTGCGCGACGTCGAAAACATCGTCGGTGCGATCTTTGACGAAATCACCGACGCGCTTGCCGAGGGCAACCGGGTCGAGTTGCGCGGTTTCGGCGCGTTTTCGGTGAAAAACCGTCCCGCCCGCACCGGCCGCAACCCGCGCACCGGCGAATCCGTCGAGGTCGAGGAAAAGTGGGTGCCGTTCTTCAAGACCGGCAAGGAGTTGCGCGAAAGGCTGAACGGCGGCAAATAGGCGCCGCGCCGGCGGGTGAGACGGCATCTTGGCGCTTAAAGCATGTCTCCCGAAAGTGGGGGCCGGTTACGGGCCAAAGACATGCGCGCTTAGGAAGCTTCTCTTTATGGAGATCTGATGTTCAATCGCTTCATCCTCGTCGTGGTCTTCGTGCCGCTGGCCATCATCCTGATCGCGCTCGCCGTCGCCAACCGCGGCGCCGTCGCCTTCACGCTCGATCCATTCCATCCCGGCAATCCCGCGCTGACGCTGAACCTGCCGCTTTTCATCTTCCTGTTCCTGGCCTTGGCCATCGGCATGGTCGTCGGCAGCATGGCGACCTGGATGAAGCAGGGGCGCTACCGCAAGCTCGCGCGCCAGCGCGGCCTGGAGGCTGAAAACCTGCGCCAGTCGGTGAGCCGCGCGCCGGCCGCGCCGAACGGACCGGCACTGCCCAAGCCGACCAATTAAAGCAATCCGGAGCCTTCGATGCTGACCATTTCGGCCGCCGAGGTCGACCGCGCGCTGACCTTTCCCGGCCTGGTCGAGACATTGCGCACCGCTTTCCGCGAGGGCGCCGTTCAGCCGGTGCGTCACCATCACGCGGTCGAGCGGCCGGATGGCGCCGCCTCGACCCTGCTTTTGATGCCGGCCTGGACGGATTTCAATGCCGCGGGGACTTCCGCGGGTGGCTATATCGGCGTCAAGATCGTCACCGTGTCGCCGGACAACAACACAAAAGGCAAGCCGGCGGTGATGGGCCTCTATCTTTTGCTCGACGGCGTCACTGGCGAGCCGCAGGCGATGATCGACGGGCAGCGGCTAACGCAATGGCGCACGACCTGCGCCTCGGCGCTCGCAGCCTCCTATCTCGCCCGCAAGGATGCCTCGCGGCTCTTGGTCATCGGCGCCGGCGCGCTTTCGCCGTTCCTTGCCAAGGCGCATTCGGCGGTCAGGCCGATCACTTCCATCCGCATCTGGAACCGCACGCCGGCCAATGCCGAAAAAGTGGCCGCCGCCTTGCGCGCCGAAGGCCTTCCGGCAAGCGCGGCCGGCGACCTCGACGCGGAGCTTGCCGAGGCCGACATCGTCGCCTCGGCGACCATTTCCAACACGCCGCTGGTCAAGGGCGCGCTGCTGAAGCCGGGCGCCCATGTCGATCTGGTCGGCGGCTTCACGCCCGACATGCGCGAGGCCGACGACGATGCCATTTCGCGCGCCCGCGTCTATGTCGACACCCGCGCCGGCGCCACCAAGGAGGCCGGCGACATCGTCCAGCCTCTGGCCTCGGGCCTGCTGAAGCCGGAGGCGATCATCGCCGACCTGCATGAACTCGCGCGCGGCGAGAAGCAAGGCCGCCAAACCGACAGCGAGATCACGCTGTTCAAGTCGGTCGGCGCAGCGCTTGAAGATCTCGCCGCCGGCATCGCCGTCTACGAGGCGCTCAAATAGCAGCGCTTTGCAGCCTGGCTCCCATCGCCTCGCCGACCAACCGGAAATCACGCTCGCTGATTTCGAACAGGCCGAAGCGCAGCTGGTAGCCCCAATTCGGCTTGCCCGCGGTGAAGTCGAGCCTGTCTAGCAGCGGCTTGATCGGTGCTTCCCTGGCATCGCACCAGTCGACGTCGCGCCGCGCGGGCGTGAAACCGCCGCCCATGACGCCCTCATACACCTCCCCTTGCCGCACCGTGCCGACGGCCGTGAAGGATTGCAGCCCGTCTTTCTCGCCGAGCACTGTGCTCGGCGAGTAATAGACGATGCCGTCGCCCGGCTTGATGCGGCGCAGCGGCGCCGCCTTGCCGTGGTTGACCTGCATGAAGCCATCTTTGCGGCCGATCCGCACATGCTCGGCCGATGCGACCGCGAGCCAGAAGGCGCTCATCCCCGCGCTCCCGCGAAAGGCCAGTACACGCGCAGGCGATGATTGTCTGGATCGAGCGCGACGAAGGTGCGGCCGAAATCGAGATCGGTTGGGGCCTGCAGGATGTTCAGGCCGCGACCCGACCAATCGATGTGCGTGGCATCGACCGCCGCCGCGTTCTCGACGGCAAGCACAAGCTCGCCACCACCACCTGCCGCCGCTGCGGCCGGTTCCACGGTATGACGCGACCAGAGGCCAAGCTTGAAGCCCTTGTCGAGCACGAACATCGCGAAGGTCGGCGAGGATTCGACCGGCTCGCGTCCGAGCAACGAGGCGTAGAACGCGCCGCTCTTTTCCGGACTGTCGACATAGAGGATGACGAAATTCGGCGTGGTCATATCTGATCTCCAAAGTGTCTGGACCTTGGGAACCATACGCAGACCTGCTGTCAGATTCTGGCAGCAGCAATCAGCCGGAAGTGTCTTTCGCGCGGCTCTGATCCGGCCCGTTGAGCGTTGCCCGCCATTCCTTCAGCATCGCCTGGCGGCGGCGCGGATAACGGATGCCGGTCGCTGTCAGATCGGACATACGGTCGGCGCGGAAATGCCGGAAATCCTCGCGCGTTTCGCACCACGCCGCCATCACCCGAACTTTGTCGAAGAATGCGAGCGCGAAGGGCCAGACCACGCGCTTCGACGGCGTACCACCGGCATCGCGGTAGAGGAAGCCCAACTTGCGTTCCTCGCGGATCGCCTGCCGCACAACGCCGAGGTCGATCGCTTCGAGGTTGTCCGAGCGTGGCCCGACCAGCAGCGTCGTCGCATCGAGATCCTCGCGCAGGTCATCCGGCAGCACCGCCGCGATCTTGGCGAGCGCATCCGCCGCTGCGGCGGCCAGTCTTTTGTCGGGCTGCTTTGCCACCCAGCGCGAGCCGAGCACGATCGCCTCGATCTCCTCGTCGCTGAACATCAGCGGCGGCAGCATGAAGCCGGGCTTCAGCACATAGCCAAGCCCCGCCTCGCCCTCGATCGGCGCGCCTTGCCCCTGCAGCGTCGCGATGTCGCGGTAGAGCGTGCGGATCGACACACCCATCTCGTCCGCAAGCGTGCGGCCGCTCACCGGCCGGCGATGGCGGCGCAGGATCTGGATTAGGTCGAGCAGGCGTTCCGAACGGGACATGGATTGGGTAACCGATGCGCCGCACAATAGGGCTGGTGCCGACATCACGGCAAGCGACCCTCCAAGGGAACGCCTTCCGTTCGCGGCCGTTGTGCCCATCATGGAGATGCGCGGGTTCCTGTTGTTCTGGTCTGTGCTGACCGCTCTCGTCGCGGCGCTCAGCCTTGGGCCATCCTTTGCCCATGTGCTGGAATCGCTGCCCAGGCTGACAAAATGGTCGCCGGCTTTGTGGCGCGAGGCGACGGTCTTCAACGGCCAGTTCGTGCTTTTTGCCGTGATCGGAGCGCCGCTCGATATCGCCGCGATCCTCTGCCCGGCGCTTCTCGCCTGGATGCTGCGCGGCCAAGCAGGTGCGTTCTGGTTCGTGCTGGCCGCCACGTTGCTCTACGCCGTTTCGCTGGCGCTCTGGTTCGGTCTCGTCAAACCGGCCAACGACGTTCTCGCGACCTGGGCGCCAGGACCGATCCCGGACAATTTCGAGGCCGTCCGGCTGCGTTGGGAAACCGGTCACATGGCGGTGACCGCGGCGAAGGTCCTTGGCTTCATTTCGCTTTGTTTCGGCCTGCTCGGTGTCCGGCATGGTTGACGACCCCGCCATTGAATAGGCCAGGCTTTGTTGCGCCGGGGGGCTTAGCTGTGGCAGAAGCGGGCCGAACCGCCGGAGATGATCCTTCTTGAAATCTTTTCGCGACAAGCGCCGCGATAACCGACCGCAGCACGCGAGGCCGGAACAGGCCCGCCCGCGGGACGCGTTTGCGGCTGGACGGCAGCAGGCGGCATCCGCGGAGCGCCGCGAAGCGAAACCGGCGGACCGGCAGGACGCGAAACCGGCGCCGCGTGTTCTTGCCCGCCGCGAGGGCTCCTTGCCCGCCGAGCGCCTGCCGCTGATCCTCGAAGTCGCGCCCAACGCCGACTACGCGCTGCTGGACAGCGGCGCGGGCGAAAAGCTCGAGCAATACGGCCCCTACCGCATCGTGCGCCCCGAGGGCCAGGCGATCTGGCAGCGGGCCCTTCCGGCAAAGGAATGGGAGCGCGCCGACGCCATCTTCACCGGCGACACCGACGAGGAAGGCATCGGCCGCTGGCGCTTTCCGAAATCGCCGCTCGGGGAAACCTGGCCGATGAAGCATGACGGCATCGACTATCTCGGCCGCTTCACCTCGTTTCGCCATGTCGGCGTCTTTCCCGAGCAGGCTTCGCATTGGGACCATATGGCGGGGCTGATCGCCGCGGCGAAGCGTCCGGTCAAGGTTCTCAACCTGTTCGGCTATACCGGCTTGGCCTCGCTGATCGCCGCCCGCGCCGGCGCCGAGGTCACCCATGTTGATGCCTCGAAGAAGGCGATCGGCTGGGCGCGCGAGAACCAGGAGATGGCCGGCCTCGGCGATAAGCCGATTCGCTGGATCGTCGAGGACGCGGTGAAGTTCGCCGAGCGCGAGGAGCGCCGTGGCAGCCGCTACGACATCGTGCTGTTCGATCCGCCGGCCTATGGGCGCGGCCCCAAGGGCGAGGTCTGGCAATTGTTCGAGGACCTGCCGGGCCTTACCGATCTCTGCCGCGCGATCCTCACGCCGAAGCCGCTGGCCGTCGTTCTCACCGCCTATTCGATCCGCGCCTCCTTCTTCGCCATCCACGCGTTGATGCGCGATACCTTCGCCGGCATGGGCGGCACGGTCGAATCCGGCGAACTGATCATTCGCGAGAAATCCGCCGGCCGCGCGCTGTCGACCTCGCTCTTCTCGCGCTGGGTGGCTTGAAATGAACGCATATGACGGCGCTCGCCCTGTCGGGCAGGTCAAGGAAGCCACCAGCCTCGCCAATCCGCTGGTCAAGGACATCAAGGCGCTGGCGCTCAAGAAATTCCGCGACCAGCAGAACGCCTTCATGGCCGAAGGCTTGAAGCTGGTCATCGACGCGCTCGACCTCGGCTGGTCGATCAGGACGATGGTCTTCGCCAAGGCCGGACGCGGCAACGCGGCCGTCGAAAAGGTCGCCGCGCGGACTGTCGCCGCCGGCGGCACGGTGCTGGAGGTCTCCGAAAAGGTGCTGGCCGCCATCACCCGGCGCGAAAATCCGCAAATGGTGGTCGGCGTCTTTGCGCAGCAGACCGTGCCGCTGAAGGACATCCGCGCCAGGGACGGCGATGTTTGGGTGGCGCTCGACCGCGTGCGCGACCCCGGCAATCTCGGCACCGTGATCCGCACCGTCGACGCCGTCGGCGCCAAGGGGGTCATCCTTGTCGGCGACACCACCGATCCGTTCTCGCTGGAGACGGTGCGCGCCACCATGGGCTCGATCTTCGCCGTGCCGGTCGCGAGAGCGACCGAGCAGGCCTTCCTCGCCTGGCGGCGCGATTTTTCGGGCCTGGTCGTTGGAACGCACCTCAAGGGCGCGGTCGACTATCGTTCGGTCGATTTTTCCAGGGGACCAGTTCTGCTGCTGATGGGCAACGAGCAGCAGGGTCTCCCGGACAGCCTCGCCGAAAGCTGCGACCGGCTGCTCCGGATCCCTCAGGCAGGCCGAGCCGATTCGCTCAATCTGGCCGTCGCCACCGGCGTGATGCTGTTCGAGATAAGGCGCGGCGCGTTGAAGCTCGACGCCACCGAGACGCGATGAGGACTGCCCATGAGGACTGACAAGTGAAATCCTGGTCCCCTTATGCCTTGCTGGTGATCGTTGCCATTGCGCTCGACCAGTGGATCAAGCAGCTGGTCGAGAACGGTCTCGCCTTTCAGGAGAAGGTCGATCTCCTGCCCTTCCTGGCGCTGTTTCGCACCTACAACACCGGCATCGCCTTCTCGATGTTCCAGTCCTTCGGCGATACCGGCCTGGTGGCCGTCGCGGTGCTGGTCGTCGCCTTCGTGCTTTATCTTGCCACGCGCACCCCTGCCGGCCATGTCATCGCCCGCACCGGCTTTGCGCTCATCATCGGCGGCGCGCTCGGCAATCTCATCGACCGGGCCGTCTACGGCCACGTCATCGACTACATCCTGTTCCACACGCCAGTCTGGTCCTTCGCGGTGTTCAATCTCGCCGACGCCTTCATTTCGGTCGGTGCGGCGCTCGTGGTCTTCGACGAGCTGATCGGCTGGCGGCGCGAGCCGAAACCTTCGCAAGATTGACCGCGCGGGTCTGTCGCCGCACAGTCCAACGACCCACGGAACCCGAGGAGAAAAACCGTGACCGAGACCTTCAAAGCCATCCTCGTTTCGCGCGATGCGGACAAGAAGCAGTCGGTCGATGTCGTCGACCTCACCGAGGCCGACCTGATGGAGGGCGATGTCACCGTGGCCGTCGAGGCAACGACGGTGAACTACAAGGACGGGCTCGCCATCACCGGCAAGGCGCCGGTCGTGCGCCGCTGGCCGCTGGTTCCAGGCATCGATTTAGCCGGCACTGTGATCGACTCTTCCCATGCCGACTGGCGCAAGGGCGATCATGTGATCCTGAACGGCTGGGGCGTCGGCGAGACGCATTACGGCGCCTATGCCGGCCGCGCCCGCGTCAAGGGCGACTGGCTGGTGCCGCTGCCCGAGGGCATGAGCGCGCATGACGCGATGGCCGTCGGCACGGCCGGCTACACCGCAATGCTCTCCGTCATGGCGCTGGAGCGCCATGGTATCGTGCCGGACCGTGGCCCGGTGGTGGTGACGGGCGCGGCCGGCGGCGTCGGCTCGGTCGCCATCTCGATCCTATCCAGCCTCGGCTATCATGTCATCGCTTCGACCGGCCGCAACGCCGAAAGCCCCTATCTGATCGACCTCGGCGCGGCCGAGGTGATCTCGCGCGAGGAGCTCAGCCAGCCGGCGAAGCCGCTCGCCAAGGAGCGCTGGGCGGGCGGCGTCGATTCGGTCGGCAGCCATACCTTGGCCAATGTGCTGTCGATGACCTCTTATGGCGGCGCGATCGCCGCCTGCGGCCTGGCCGGCGGCATGGACCTGCCGGGAAGCGTCGCGCCCTTCATCCTGCGCGGCGTCTCGCTGCTCGGCATCGATTCGGTGATGGCGCCGAAGCCCGTACGCCTGGAGGCATGGCGCCGCATCGGCGCCGACCTCGACTTGAAGAAGCTGTCGACATTGTCGCGCACCATCGGTTTCGACGGCATTATCGCCGCCGCGCGTGACATCGTCGAAGGCAAGATCAGGGGCCGCGTCGTCGTCGACATGTAGCCGGCAGGCCCCGCAAAGCTCCGGCTTCGCCCGCGCATGCGGGCGGCAGGAATCCGGGCGATCGCTAAAATTCGAACGATCCGCCCCAGTCTTCCATAATTTCTGTCTGGCATGGTCCGCGCATGGTCGCGGACTCCCACATCAGGCAGGACAGCAAAGCCGCGGGCGCTGACAGGCTCATCCCCGATGCGCCGAAGCGGCAGGTGCTCGTCGCGCCGCCGCTGGCTCCCGACTTGCCTGCCGCCAGCCACGAAGGCCTGCCCTTCCTGACGATCGTCGCCATCGTCGTCCTGGCAGGGCTGGCGCATCTCACCGGGGCGCCGATCATCGTCACCATCGGGCTCGCCGCCGCGGCCTTCGCCGGCCTTGCCATGCATCTGCGCAGCCGCCGCGAGGAGCGGCGCACCGCGGCACTTCTCGACGAGACCGCCGCACGCAGCCGCGCCGAGATCGAGACCCTCGCCGACCGCATGTGGGAGATGCAGGAGAGCGAGGAACGCTTCCGAGGCCTGATCGACGCGCTCGGCGACCTTGTCGTCCATCGCGATCGCGACGGCCATATCGTCTATGCCAACAGCGTCTTTGCCTCGCTTGTCGAGATCGACCCTCGCAATCTCGCCGGCAAGACCTTGTCCGAGCTTGGCATCGACGTCGGCATCGTTCCCGACGCCGCCTTCTCAGACCATGAATGCCTGAGCTCCACCGATGTCGCGATTCGCACGCCGAACGGGCCGCGCTGGTTCTCCTGGATCGAATTGTCGGTGCGCGACAAGGATACCGGCGCCGTCTCGCACCGGGCGATCGCCCGCGACATCACCGCCCGCAAGCGCGCCGAATCCTCGCTGATCACCGCGCGCGAGCGTGCCGAATATGCGAGCCAGGCCAAGTCGCGCTTCCTCGCCACCGTCAGCCACGAGATCCGCACGCCGATGAACGGCATCATGGGCATGGCGAAGCTGCTTGCCGACACCGACCTGTCGCCGGAACAGCGGACCTATGTCGGCGCTGTTTCCACCTCGGCCAGCGCGCTGCTCGCGCTTATCGAGGACCTGCTCGACTATTCCAAGATCGAGGCTGGCCGCTTCGAGCCCGAGCCTCAGCCGACTTCGCTGCGCGAAATCGCCGACAACATCATCGAACTTCTGGCCGCGAAGGCCTTTGCCAAGAATATCGGTCTCGGCTGCTATGTCGAACCCGATGTGCCGCAGATGATCACGGCCGACCCCGGCCGCCTGCGCCAGGTGCTGCTCAACCTAATCGGCAACGCGGTGAAGTTCACCGATACGGGCGGCGTGCTGCTTACCGTAGCGCGCGCCCGCACCGAAACCAGCGACTGCATCTGCTTCACCGTCGCCGACAGCGGCCCCGGACTGCGCGAAGAGGACATGGAGCGAATCTTCGAAGAGTTCGAGCAATCCGACGGCACCTCGACCAGGGTGCATGGTGGCGCCGGCCTCGGCCTTGCCATCTCGAAGCGGCTGGTGACGGCGATGGGCGGCACGATCTCCGTTTCGAGCCGGCTGGGTGAGGGATCCGAATTCATCCTCGAGATCCCGGCGGTCGCGGCGACCGATCCGCCGCCGCACCGGCACAACATCCTTGCCGACCGGCGGGCGGTGATCGTTTCGAAGAATGCCATCGAGGCCGATGCCATCGCCCGTGCCATCAGGGCCCATGGCGGCATCGTCGAGGTTGCGGCGACGCCAGGCCAGGCCGCTCCGTTCGCTGCCGGCTGCAACGTGCTGCTGATCGACGCGGCGCTCGAAAACAGTGACGGGAGGTTGCTCAAGCGGTTGCGTGACTCAGGCTTTGCCGATTGTGAAGCCATCACCCTCATCGCGCCGACGGACCGAGGCATGCTCGGCGAATTCCGTGCCAACGGCTACGCCACCTTCCTCGCCAGGCCCGTGCGCGGCGAGACGCTTTTGCGGGTGCTGTTGACCAGCCATGGCTCCGCGCTCACCCAGCCGCGGCCGGAGCCGCGCGGCGCCGCCTCGGTGCGCAGGCGCGACCAGGGCCTGTCGGTGCTGATCGCCGAGGACAATGACATCAACGCCATGCTCGCCCGCGCCACGCTGCTCAAGGCAGGGCATCGCGTCAAGGTTGTCGGCAACGGCAAGGCCGCGGTGGACGCCGTTACCGAGGCCGGCTTCAAGTTCCGCTTCGATGTCGTGCTGATGGACCTGCATATGCCTGTCATGGATGGCCTGGATGCGATTGCCGCCATCCGCCGCCATGAAGAGTCGCTGGCCATGCCGCCGATCCCGATCATGGTGCTTTCGGCCGACAGCCAGGAAAAGACCCGGCATGCCGTGCTTGCCCATGGCGCCAGCGGTTTCGTGACCAAGCCGCTCGACCCGGACGCGCTCGTCCAGGCGGTTGAGGGCCAGGTCGCCGCCTGACGAAATTTTGAACTCTTGAAAACCATGCATCGCCTGGCTTTCGCGACGGTAAGATAGCCGGTTGAGGGTATTGCCCAGCCGACAAAGTATTGCCCGCCACGTCGTATCACGGTACTGTCACAATCCTGTTGCACCTACACCGTATCCCCGTGCCAAGAGGGATGGCTCGAAGGAGAATCACTCGTGCATACAGTTATGCCTGAATGTGACACTCGGCCGAATGCCGGCGGCGCCCTGCTCGCCGCCCGTACCGCCGACGCCGTCGCAAGCGGTGCTCCGCTGGGCCGGATCGGCAACCTCGAGGTGCGGCTCGCCCGCAACGAGGCTGAGATCGCCGCCGCCCAGGAAGTCCGCTATCGGGTATTTTATGACGAGCTTGGCGCGAGGAAGGACCTGTTCCAGGCGCAGGACCGGCGCGATGCCGATCGGTTCGACCCGCTCTGCGATCACCTTCTCGTGTTGGACACGTCCCTTCCAGGTCCCGAGCATCGCCGCATCGTCGGCACCTACCGCCTGCTGCGGCAGGAGATAGCCGCGACTGCCGGCGGCTTCTATTCCGAGGGCGAGTTCGAGCTCACCAAGCTGATCGCGCGGCATCCCGGCCAGCGCTTCCTCGAGCTCGGCCGCTCCTGCGTTCTGCCCGAATACCGCTCCAAGCGCACCATCGAGGCGCTCTGGCAAGGCATCTGGGCCTACATCAACCATTACAACATCGGCGTGATGACCGGCTGCGCCTCTTTCCACGGCATCGTGCCGGCGGCGCATGCCGAGGCGCTGACCTATCTTGCCCATCATTGCCGCACCAACTCCGCCTGGGATGTCCGCGCGGTTCCGGGACGCTACTGCTCGATGGACCTGATGCCGATCGAGGCGGTGAACGCCAAGGCGGCGATCGCCGCCATGCCGCCGCTGGTCAAGGGTTACCTGCGCGTCGGCGCCCGTATCGGCGACGGCTGCGTGATCGACCACGAATTCTCGACCGTCGACGTGTTCGTCGTCATGCCGGTCAAGGAGATCGGCGCCCGCTACGTCAACTATTATGGCGGCGAGGGACAGCGCTTCGCGGCATAGCGAATAGCGAATAGCGAATAGTGAATAGCGAATAGCGAATAGCGAATAGCGAATAGCGAATAGCGAATAGAACGCTATCTCGGGTTATCTCTATTCGCTACTCCCTATTCGCTATTCGCTATTCGTTACGGAATATCTTCCGGCCTTCGCCCTGGCCGGCTCTTATAGGCCGCAAACGACCAGCCGAATTTAAGCGCCCCGCCGCGCACCACGAACGCGGCCGCGAAGCCGAGCAGGCTGGACACCAGCGCCGGCAGGCCGGCAATATCGCCAAGTGTGAAGATGGCGGCGCCGGCAAGGGCGGCGGTGACATAGATTTCAGGCCTGAGCAGCACCGAGGGTTCGCCGGCAAGCAGGTCGCGCAAGATGCCGCCGAAGGTCGCCGTCAGCACGCCCATGATGACCGAAACGACCGGCGAGCCGGTGATCGCCAGCCCCTTGGCCGCGCCCATCACCGAGAACGCCGCAAGGCCGACGGCATCCAGCCAAAGCAGCAGCTTGTAGCGGGATTCGAAGCGATGGGCGCTGAAGAAGACCAGCACCGCGACGATCGCGCAGATCAGCACATACCCGCTGTTGGCGACCCAGAATACGGGCAGGTTGAGGATGACGTCGCGCAACGTCCCGCCGCCGATGCCGGTGACGCTGGCCAGGAACAGGAAGCCGATAATGTCGAGCTGCTTGCGCGATGCCGCAAGCGCGCCCGTCGCCGCGAAGACGGCGACGCCGGCATAGTCGAGCAAGGCGATGGGATTCATGGGTGAGCGAGTAGTGAGTAGCGAGTAGCGAATAGTGAGTAGGGAATAGCACGAAGCCGCAGACGATTATCAGTCCCTACTCACTACTCCCTATTCGCTACTCACTCTCACGCATCCTTCTCGGCCTGCTCGTTCACCGGACCGGGCTCGGCCTTCGCCTCGGCGGCTGCCTTCGGGCCACCCTTGGCGACGCCGACCATCGCCGGCCGCAGCACGCGCTCGCCGATCGAATAGCCAGGCTGCACCACCTGGACGACGGTGCCGGCCGGGACCTCCGGGTTGGGCACTTCGAACATCGCCTGGTGGAAGTTCGGATCAAACTTCTCGCCCTCAGGCGCGAGTTTCTTCACGCCATGGCGCTCCAGCGCCGACAGCATGGCGCGCTCGGTGAGGTCGACGCCCTCGATCAGCGCCTTGAAGCCGGCATCGCCGGAGGCCTTGGCCTCGGCCGGAATGGCATCGAGCGCGCGGCGCAGATTGTCGGACACCGACAGCATGTCGCGCGCGAAATTGGCCACCGCGTAAGTGCGCGCGTCATGCACGTCGCGCGCGGTGCGCCGCCGCAAATTCTCCATTTCGGCCGCGACGCGCAGCGCGCGGTCCTTCAGTTCCTCGTTTTCCTTCAGCAGCCGCACAAGCGCTTCATAGTCGCCGTCGACGCCACCTTCCGCACGCTCGCCGGAAGCCTGGGTGGCTTCCATATCTTCGGGCGTGCGTTCGTCTTTTGCCTGGTCGCTCATCGCCGTTTCCCGTCATTCGGATTGGTCTGGATTTGCGCCCGATATCGAGGTTTGGAGGCCAAAAATCAAGGGGTAAGCGCTCGCGGCGGATGTCGAGCCATCATTCCAAATTAATTCAAATTTTACCGTATCACGCAGCTTTGCTTGCCCTCGAATGCCGTTGCGGGAACCATAAACGGGCTGGAGGAGTTTCGAAGCCGACACAGGATTTTGGGACGATGAACGGCAACAACGGCAACCGGCGCGCCGAATTGGCCAACGATATCAGGCGGCAGGCAGGCAGCGAAGCGACAAAGCGCTTTCTGCGCACCTTGCCGGCATTTCGCCTGGAAAAAGAGGTGCCCCGGCGGCTGAGCGACCTGCTTGACCGCTTGGACGGCGTGGATGCCAGCAAAGCAGGCGGCGAGCGGCGTTAATAGCCGCGCGCCGCGGTCAGAGCAATTCCAGGAAAAGTGTGTAGCGGTTTTCCATCCGGAATTGCGCAAAGAACAAGTTCAAGCCGCCTTTCGGTCCTCACGCATCAGCGCTTCGCCGTGGCGGATCTCGGTGCCGAGCACCTTCAGGCATTCCCGCATGAAAGCGGCAAGGCCAGGCCAGCCTTTCGCCGACACCAGATTGCCGTCGACATGCGCACCGGTCGGCGCGACATCGATATAAGTGCCGCCGGCAAGCGTCACTTCCGGCTCGCAATAATGCAGCGCCGCCACTTCCTTGCCGCGCACCACGCCATCGACCGCGATCAGGATCTGCACACCGTGGCAAATGGTGAAGATCGGCTTGCCGGTCTCATGGAAATGCCTGACCAGCGCCTGCACGCGCTTGTCGATGCGGATATATTCCGGCCCGCGCCCGCCCGCGGCGTAAACCGCGTCATATTCGGCCGGGTTCACCTCGGCGAAGGTCTTGTTGAGGATGTAATCGTGGCCGAGTTTTTCGGTATAGGTCTGATGGCCTTCAAAGTCGTGCAATGAGGTCTTCAGCACGCCGCCCGCCTTCTTGTCAGGGCAGACGACATGGACGGTATGACCCACGGCGTGCATGGCCTGTTCAAAGACGAAAATCTCGTACTCCTCGCTGAACTCGCCAACGAGCATCAATATCTTCTTGCCTGCCATGCCGTTTCCTCCCTTAGCCGGCTATTTATTTCGGGGCGCAAAATAATAACCCTATCCTAAGGTGAAGACGGCAAAAGGGGAAGCGCAAATCGCCGAATTGGTCTGACCAGATGGATTCGCTCCTGCCGGCAGGCGGGCAAAGGCGACATCCTCGCGACAGAACCGAAAGGGGCTGGTCCGACCAAGATCAGCGGTCAGGCCGCGGCTCGGATCATATCCGCGGCCTTTTCGGCGATCATGATCGTCGGCGCATTGGTGTTGCCGCCGATCAGGGTCGGCATCACCGAGGCATCGACGACGCGCAAACCTTCCAGCCCGCGCACCTTGAGCTGCGGGTCGACCACGGCCATGTCGTCGACGCCCATCTTGCAGGTGCCGGCCGGGTGGTAGATCGTGTCGGCGCGCGCCCTGATATGCGCCATCAGTTCGGCATCGCTCGAAGCGCCGGCGGTGTAGATTTCCCTGGCGCGGTATTTCGCCAGAGCGGGCGCCTCCAATATGGCGCGCATCATCCGCACGCCCTTGAGCAGAAGCTCGCCGTCGCGCTCGTCCTCGAGGAAGCGCGGATCGATGCGCGGCGGCGCCAGCGGATCGGCGCTGTTCAAACCCACCTCGCCGCGCGAATAGGGCCGAAGCACACAGACATGGCAGGAAAAGCCATAGCCCAGATGCAGCTTGCGGCCGTGGTCGTCGACGATGGCGATGCAGAAATGCAGTTGCAGGTCGGGACGCTCGATCGTCGGATTGGATTTGAGGAAGGCGCCGCCCTCGGCATAGGGCGTTGCGATCATGCCGGTGCCGTCCTTGCGCCAGCGCAGCATGTGCCTGATCAGGCCCGGCATGCCACGGAGGCCGATGCCCACCAGGTCCGTGTGCCGCGACTTCCAGGCGAGGATGAAATCGAGATGGTCCTGCAGGTTCCTGCCGACGCCCGGCAATTCGTGGACGAGCGGGATGCCATGCGCCGCGAGCTCGACCGCCGGCCCGACGCCCGAGAGCAGGAGCAGCTGTGGCGAGCCGAACGCCCCGCCGCAAAGGATGACTTCGCGCCTGGCCTCCGCCACGTCTTCCCTTTTGCCGATACGATAGCGCACGCCCTTGGCGCGCTTGCCGTTGAGAACGACGCCCGTCGCATGCGCGTCGGTGATCACTGTGAGGTTCGACCGGTTCATCGCCGGATGCAGATAGGCGGCGGCGGCCGAGCAGCGCTCGCCATTGCGGCGCTCGCCCCAGAACTGCGTCACCTGATAGAGACCGGCACCTTCCTGCTCCGGCCCATTGAAATCGTCGTTCAGCCTGATCTGGTTTTCACCGCAGGCCTCGACGAAGGCCCTGGAGATCGCGCGTGGCTCCTGCTGCTCGCAGACCCTGAGCGGTCCGTCGCCCCCATGCAGCGCGTCGGCCCCGCGTTGGTTGCCTTCGGCGCGCCGGAAGTAGGGCAGCACCTCGTCCCACGACCAGCCGTCGCAGCCGAGCTCGGCCCATTCGTCATAGTCGCGACGGTTGCCTCGCGTGTAGAGCATGGCGTTGATGGCGCTTGAGCCGCCCAACGCCTTGCCGCGCGGCTGATAGCCCCTGCGGCCGTTGAGACCCTCCTGCGGTATTGTCTGGAAGCCCCAATTGTTGATCTTCGGCCGACCGGGCAGCAGCGCGATGATGCCGGCTGGCGCGCGGATCAAGAGATCCTTGCCGGCGCCGCCCGCCTCGAGCAGGCACACCGTCTTCGACGGGTCCTCGGAAAGTCTCGCGGCAAGCGTCGAGCCGGCGGAGCCGCCGCCGGCAATCACATAGTCGTAGCGCATGGTTCCCTCCCGGCGGATCTTTCCGTCCTTTGCCTGGAGAGAATGCTTGCTTGCGCTGCTTGTAAAGATGCCGCCGCGTCAGCCAAAGGCACGATCCCGAACCGAGGGTTCGGAAAAGATCATGCTCCAACAAGGACTGGATCAGGGTGACGGTCAACCAGACGTCATTCTGATCCAGCGCGCTTGCGCCGCCAGGAATATTTCGGACCTTTGGGCTCAGGCTCCACGGCCGGCTGGTAGTAGACCGGCAAGCCGCCGGTCCGCCCTTCCTCCAGCCGCTTCAGCAGCACTGGATTGGAAACCTCGAACTCGTCGAAGCCGAGCCGCAGCATATGCGGCAGCTGGTCAACGAGAACCTGGCCGGTGGCGCGCACCGCGCCCTTGAAATGATGCCGGGCGCGCAGCAATTCGCCCTTGGAGAAGGAGCGGCCGTCATTGAAGGCCGGGAAGGCGAGCGCCACCAGCGACAGCTGGTCCAGCAGGCCGGTTATCTTGTCAAGCTCGTCGCCCGGCTGCAGCAACACCCCGAGGCGTTCCTTGGCTGACTTGCGGACTTCTCCATCCAGCCCGAGAAAAGCCTGCAGCGGCAGGATGAAACGGCCGTTGCCGGCAAGCGCCTCGGCGCTTTCGGCGTGCGTCCACTCGTCCTCGCGAAAACCGTCCGGGGTCCAGAGGCGGGTCCCCGCTGTCGTCGATCCAGTCATCAAAAATCCCAAAAAGCTCAAACGCAGCAAGCCGCCCTTTCGCGGACCGGCGCCACGTGAATAGCGATATACCCTAAAGCGAGGCGTCGGTCAGCGACTTCTCCAGTCCGGAGAGATGGATGCCGCACTCGGTCTTGGCGTGGCCGGCCCAGCGGCCGCTGCGCGCATCCTCGCCGGGCTGCACCGGCTGGGTGCAGGGGAAGCAGCCGATCGAGAGGTAGCCATAGGCGACCAGCGGATTTTCGCGCAGCGCATGCGCGCGCATATAGTCGGCCTGATCCGACGTCGTCCAATGCGCCAGCGGGTTGATGCGGATGCGCGAGCCGACCGCCTCGAAGACGGGCAGAGCCGCGCGCGTCGAAGCCTGGAAGCGCTTGCGCCCGGTGAACCAGGCACGGAACGGCTCGACGCCGCGCGCCAAGGGCTCCACCTTGCGCACATTGCAGCAGGCGTCGGTATCGGTCTCGTTGAGCTGGCCGGTCGGGTCGACGCGTTCGAGCGCCGCCTCGTCCGGCTTGATCACCCTTATATCCGTCAGGCCGAAATCGGCGACCAGAGCGTCGCGATAGCCAAGCGTCTCCTCGAAATGCTTGCCGGTGTCGAGGAAGATCACCGGCATTGAGCGGTCGATCTCCGAGATCATGTGCAGTAGCACAGCCGAATCCGCGCCGAAGGAGGACACGGCTGCGATCTCGCCGCGGAAGGATTCGCGCGCCGCGCGCTGGATGATCTCGATCGGCTTCAGATGGCCGAGCAGCGCGTCGAGCCCCGCCGCTTCGGCGGCGATGCCGGCCTCGACGTCGACAATACGGTCAAGCGGCCTTGGTTTCGCCAGCATAGAGCGCCTCCTTGAACGGCGCGGGACCGACTCTGCGGTAGGCGTCGATAAAACGTTCGTCGGGACTGAGCCGAAGGCCGAGATAGGTATCGACGATCTGCTCGATGGCATCGGTGATCTCTTCCGAGGAGAAGCCGCGGCCGATGATCTCGCCCACGGACGTGTTCTCGTCGGCCGAGCCGCCGAGCGTCACCTGGTAGAGCTCGGAGCCCTTCTTCTCGACGCCGAGAATGCCGATATGGCCGACATGGTGGTGGCCGCAAGCGTTGATGCAGCCGGAGATCTTCAGCTTCAATTCGCCGATCTCACGCTGCCGCTCCAGCGAGGCGAAGCGCTGCGAGATTTCCTGCGCGATCGGAATGGATCGGGCCGTGGCCAGCGCGCAATAGTCGAGGCCAGGGCAGGAGATGATGTCGCTGATCAGGTTGGAATTGGCGGTCGCGAGACCGATCTCCACCAGCGCGTCATAGACCGCCTTGAGGTCGGCGCGCGCCACATGCGGCAGGATCAGGTTCTGCTCATGGCTGACCCGCAACTCGTCGAAGGCGTATTTCTCGGCGATGTCGGCCACCGCCTCCATCTGGCTGTCGGTGGCATCGCCCGGCACCTCGCCGAT
Organism: Mesorhizobium sp. M2E.F.Ca.ET.219.01.1.1; assembly: GCF_004016445.2. GTDB lineage: Bacteria > Pseudomonadota > Alphaproteobacteria > Rhizobiales > Rhizobiaceae > Mesorhizobium. The sequence continues at coordinate 152,909 of NZ_SADT02000001.1, read as the reverse complement.
GCCCTTGAGCGAGATCGTCACCGCCGCATAGTCGGGGTGGCGATGCGTCACGACATTCTGGTCGAGCCATTCCGAGAAGCTCTTGGAATCGAGCCGCGCCTGCTTCACCAGCGCATCGCCTTCCGGCCGGGCGGTCAGCGCAGGCGGCGCGAAATAGGCGTTGATGGCCTGGATATCCGCTTCCGGCAGCTTCAGCTCGGCATCCTTCAGCTCCTGCCATTCGGCTTCGATCTGGCGGGTGATCTCCTCGACGCCCGTCTCGTGCACCAGGATCTTGATGCGCGCCTTGTACTTGTTGTCGCGGCGGCCATAGAGGTTGTAAACGCGCAGGATCGCCGTGCAGTAGGACAGAAGATCGGCCTCCGGCAGGAAGTCGCGGATCTTCTTGGCCACCATCGGCGTGCGGCCCTGGCCGCCGCCGACATAAACGGCAAAGCCCAGTTCGCCGGCCGCGTTCTTCTTCAGGTGCAGGCCGATGTCATGCGTCTGGATGGCGGCGCGATCGCGCTCCGCACCCGTCACCGCAATCTTGAACTTGCGCGGCAGGAACGAGAACTCCGGATGGACCGAAGACCATTGACGCAGGATTTCCGCATAGGGGCGCGGATCGGCGACCTCGTCGGCGGCGGCACCCGCGAAATGATCGGCGGTGACGTTGCGGATGCAATTGCCGCTGGTCTGGATGGCGTGCATCTCCACGCTGGCGAGATCGGCAAGGATCGCCGGAATGTCCGACAGCGCCGGCCAGTTGAACTGGATGTTCTGGCGCGTGGTGAAGTGACCGTAGCCCTTGTCGTATTTGCGCGCGATGTGGCCGAGCATGCGCAATTGCCTGCTGTTCAGCGTGCCGTAGGGCACGGCGATGCGCAGCATATAGGCATGCAGCTGCAGATAGACGCCGTTCATCAGCCGGAGCGGCCGGAACTGGTCCTCTGTGATCTCGCCGGCAAGCCGGCGCTGCACCTGGTCGCTGAACTCGGCGACACGGGCGTGCACGAAATCCTGGTCGAACTCATCGTAACGGTACATGCTTCGTCTTTCCGGACGCGTCCGCCCGCTCTTTACTTCAAATCTTAAGCCGCCTGGGTCGCTTCCAGGCTTGCCTGCTTGCCGAGATCGGTGCGGATGGTCGGACCCGCGGCGCGGATCTTTTCGCGCAGCCGCACCGGCTCGACCAGACCATCGACCACTTCCACATCGATCAGATTGACGTCGACCACCTCATTGTTGGCGTAGGCTGCGGCGCCGATCGCTTCCAACCGGTCCTCCGCCGCCTTGTCATGCGCGATCTCCGCATGGCCGACCGTCTCCGCCCAGCCGCCATCGGCGTACCAGACGGCGATGCCGTCGGAGAGCCTGTTCGCGGTCAGAACCTTCATGGTTGAACTCCTTCGGCGACGGCCGAAGCCGCGCCCTCATGCTTATGTGCCGCGAGCGGCTCGGATCGTTCAAAATTGGCGCCCGCGACCGCATCGCCGATGATCGTCATCACCGGACCGGTGAGGTCGGCGCGCTGCTCCAGCGACGGCAGGTCGGCGAGCGTGCCGTGGAAACGGCGGCGATTGCCAAGGCTGGCATTCTCAACGACGGCGACGGCCGTGTCCGGCGACAACCCTGCTTCAATCAGCCTGCCGGCGACCTCCGCCGCGACCGAGCGGCCCATATAGACAGCGACCGTGGCGCCGGAAATGGCGAGCTTGGCCCAGTCGGGCAGCGAGTTGCCCTTGAGATCGTGGCCGGTGGTGAACACCATCGAGGACGAAACGCCGCGCAGCGTCAGCGGCAGCTCGAAATCGGCGGCGGCGGCGAAGGCGGCGGTAACGCCCGGAACCACCTCATAGGCGATCCCTGCGTCACGCAGCGCAGCCATCTCTTCGCCGGCGCGGCCGAACACAAGCGGATCGCCGGACTTCAGCCGCACCACGCGCTTGCCGGCACGGCCGAGTTCGATGAGTAGCGCATTGATCTCTTCCTGGCTCTTGGAATGGCAGCCCTTGCGCTTGCCGACCGGCAGGCGTTCGGCATCCCGGCGGCCCATGGCGACGATCGCCTCCGGCACCAGCGCGTCGTAGACAACGGCGTCGGCTTCCATCAGCAGGCGGTGCGCGCGCAAAGTCAAAAGGTCTTCCGCGCCCGGACCAGCGCCAACCAGCGCGATGTGTCCGCCGACCGGAGCGTCCTGAGCCAAAAGCTCGACCGCCGCGCCATGCGCTTGGGCAAACTCGCCGGCTTCGATGGCCTTGGCCGGCGCGCCGGCGAAGAAATCGCTCCAGAAGCGGCGGCGGCAATTGCCCTTCGGCAGCTTCTCGGCCGCGACCCGGAACGAGGCGGCAAGTGCCGCCAGCCGGCCGAGCGACGGCGACAGCATGCGGTCGATGCGCCCACGCAGCATCTGCGCCAAAACCGGTCCGGCGCCTTCGGTGCCGATGGCGATCGCCACCGGCGCGCGGTTGACCAGCGCCGGAGTGAAGAAATCGCACATTTCCGGCTGGTCTACCGCATTGACCGGAATGCCCAACCGGCGCGCGTCGTCAACGACGCGGCGATCGAGGGCCTCGTCACCGCTCGCAGCGAACACCAGGGCAGCACCCTGCAGATGCGCGGCCTCATAGGCTGCGTTGATGTGAACGGCGCCGGTCGATGCGATGAAATCCAGCAACCCGCCACTGGCATTGTCGGCGACGATGCGCAGCACGGCGCTCGACTGCGAAACCAGCCTGGCCTTGGCAAGCGCTTCCTCGCCATTGCCGACGATGGCTACGGCTTGGCCGTCGACCCGCACGAACACGGGAAAGGCATTGAGTTTGACGTTGGCTGGCGACATGGCGACGAGCAATATTGAAACAGTTTGGCAGTTTTACGCGGGCTGCCCAAAAACCAGAAGGCAAGCACTCGCGCATCGCCGAACGGCAGGCAATCGCTTTTTCGCAGCCGCGAAGAGCAAGAGAAAAAAATTCTACTTTGAGAATGAGACGGCCAGAACGGCGTGAGAAACCACCTTGATCCGCCGCGATTTTTAGCACCGGCTCGGGAAAGCGGCAAAACAGTTTTTTCTAAATTCTACTAACTTAGTAGATTAAAGCCGACCTCACCGGATCGGCGCTCGGCCCTGATCTGCGGCGAGCGATCTAGGCATCGCCATCAAGCGGAACAATCCTGCTTCGCGGCTCGTTTGGCTAGCATCCATTCTGTCGATCTGGGCTCGACCGGTCGGCAACCCGCAAGCAAAGGAGGAACGCCATGAACATCAAGCTGAAGCACGGATTGTGGGTCGTCGTGGCCGATGGTGAAAAGGCGCTCTTCCTGCGCAACCAGGGCGACAGCAAGTTCCCGAATCTGGAGGTGGTGCAGGAGATGGAACAGGAGAATCCCGCGACGCGCGAGCAAGGCACGGACAAGCCGGGCCGGTATGGCAACGAGGGACCTCGCAGCGCCGTCGAGGAGACCGATTGGCACCGCCTGAACAAGGAACGCTTCGCCATCGACATTGCCGACCGGCTCTACAAGCTCGCGCATCGTGGCGCGTTCGACGCGGTCGTGCTGATCGCGCCGCCGCAGGTGCTTGGCGAGATGCGCCAGAAACTGCACAAGGAAGTCAGCGAGAAGGTGCAGGCCGAAATCCCGAAGACGCTGACCAACCATACGATTTCGGATATCGAGAGCCTGCTGCAGGCCGCATAAAGCGGCCGAAGACAACGGGTTCAAGGCCGAAAAGGGCCTAGAAGCCGCCTCTTTGACGGCGCGGCGCTGATTTTGCGCGGCGCGCCCTGCCTCGGCGTCGATTTCCGCCCGGCGGCGGTTGCGTCATCGCCGCTCCGTCCACCATATTGCCGAAGGCGGCAGCCTCGGCGGGCGCCCATCCGACATCGTGATTTTCGAAAGGCGCGCGAAAGACAATGCCGCATGACACGCCCCTTATCGCCACCATCGTCGCCGGTCTGGGGCTGGCTTTCGTCTTCGGGGCCTTAGCCAACCGTTTCCGTATTCCGCCGCTTGTCGGCTATCTCGTCGCCGGCGTCCTGGTCGGGCCGAACACGCCAGGCTTCGTCGCCGACGCCAGCCTGGCCAACGAGCTCGCTGAGATCGGCGTCATCCTTTTGATGTTCGGCGTCGGCCTGCATTTTTCGCTGAAGGACCTTCTGTCCGTCCGCGCCATCGCCGTGCCGGGCGCCATCGTGCAGATCGGCTTTGCCACCTTGCTTGGCGTCGGGCTTGCCTGGCTGCTCGGCTGGTCGCTCGGTGCCGGTCTCGTCTTCGGCCTGGCGCTTTCCGTTGCCTCGACCGTGGTGCTTTTGCGCGCGCTGCAGGAGCGGCGGCTGATCGAGACCGAGCGTGGCCGCATCGCCGTCGGCTGGCTGATCGTCGAGGACCTCGCCATGGTGCTGGCGCTGGTGCTTTTGCCGGCGCTGGCCGGCGTGCTTGGCGGCCAGCCGCAGGTCGATGATCATACGAGCCTGCTCTCGCTGCCCGCCAGCTACGGCATATGGGGCGTGGTCGGCATCACGCTGGCCAAGGTCGCCGCCTTCGTCGTCGTCATGCTGGTGGTCGGCCGCAGGGTCATCCCGTGGATCCTGCACTACGTCGCCCATACCGGCTCGCGCGAACTGTTCCGGCTCTCGGTGCTGGCGATTGCGCTCGGCGTCGCCTTCGGCGCGGCGAAGCTGTTCGGCGTCTCGCTGGCGCTCGGCGCCTTCTTCGCCGGCATGATCATGAGCGAGTCCGAGCTCAGCCACCGAGCGGCGGAAGAATCGCTGCCGCTGCGCGACGCCTTCTCGGTGCTGTTCTTCGTCTCGGTCGGCATGCTGTTCGACCCGCTCAGCCTGATCAGCAACGGCCTGCCGATCCTCGCCACCTTGGCCATCATCGTCGTCGGCAAGTCGCTCGCCGCTTTCGTCATCGTCATCGCCTTCCGCTATCCGATCGCGACCGCGCTGATGATTTCGGCGAGCCTTGCCCAGATCGGCGAATTTTCCTTCATCCTGGCCGAGCTCGGAGTCGGTCTGAAACTGCTGCCCGAACAGGGCCGCGACCTGATCCTGGCGGGCGCCATCCTATCGATCCTGCTCAATCCGCTGATGTTCCTCCTTGTCGACTGGATGAAGCCGTGGCTGGAAAAGCGGGCCGGCAAGACGGCCACTCCCGAGGAAGCAAAGCCGATCGGCCCGGCGACCGAGCCCGGCCAGGTCGCTTCGGTCCAGGCAACGTCAGGAAAAGAAGACGGCCCGCCGCCCATGACCGCGCTTGCCGGCCATTCCATCCTGATCGGTTATGGCCGCGTCGGCAGCCTTGTGGGCGCGGCGCTGAAGGAAGCCGCCCTGCCCTTCCTGGTGATCGAGGACGCCGACAAGACGCTGGCCAAGCTGCGCGATGACGGCATCGAGACGGTGGCCGGCAATGCCGCCAATGCGGATGTCTTCGCGGCCGCCAATCCGGAAGGCGCGAAGCGGCTGATCCTCGCCATCCCCAATGCCTTCGAGTCCGGCCAGATCGTGCTTCGAGCCCGCGCCGCCAATCCTGCGATCAACATCATCGCCCGCGCGCACTCCGATGCGGAGGTCGAGCATCTGAAAGGCCTCGGCGCCGACACCGTGATCATGGGCGAGCGCGAGATCGCGCGGGGGATTGTCGAGGTGGTGACCGGCAAACCGACCGATCCGGCCGAGCCCGCCATGGAGATCAACCCGCGGCTTGCTTGATGCCTGTCAGGCCATGAACGCGGAACCACCATTCTGCGCGATGTCGCTGAGATATTTCGCCGGCGGCTTGCCCAGCGCCTTCTTGAACATGGTGATGAAGGCGGTGACGGATTGATAGCCGAGATCGCCCGACACGTGCTGCACGCTGGCGCCGGCGGACAGTTCCCGCAGTGCTACGATCAGATGCAGCTGCTGGCGCCAGCGGCCGAAACTCAGGCCCGTCTCCTTCACGACGAGTCGCGCCAGACTGCTTTCGCTGAGCGCCACACGATCCGCCCACTCGGCCAGCGTGCTGCGGTCTGCAGGGTCGTCGGCCAGCGCCTCCGCGATCCGTCTTATCCGCGGCTCGGCCGAGATCGGCAAATGCAGTTGCTGCACAGGCATAAGCGGCAGTTCGGCAAGCAGGACCTTTCCGAGGAAATCGCACCGCGCATCATCCGGCGCGCATTCCGACAGCTCGATGATCAGCTCGCGCAGCAGCGGCGAGATCGAAAGCGTGCAGCAGCGGTCCGGCAGGTCGGCGGCGCCCGGTTCGATATAGACGAAGAAAATCAGTGCATTGGCCGTCGCGATGTTGCTGTGCTCCATGCGGCTCGGGACCCAGACCCCGCAATGCGGTGGCACCATCCAAAGCCCGCCGGGAACCCGGCAGGTGACACCGCCGCCGAGCGCGAAGACGAGCTGACCTTTGCGGTGCCAATGCTCGCGCACCTCGGCCCTCGTCTCGGTGACATCGACCCCAACAGCGATCGCCGGCGCGGCCACGTCATCGACGTCGAAATCCTGCCAGGGCCAGCGGAGTGGCTGTCTCATGCTTGACGTCTTTTAGCGATCATTTGGCTTTATCTCTAAATTTTTCGACCGCAAAAGTCGATAGGGTCAGCCGATATCTCGCAGTCGATCTCGTCTTCCAGACGTCATTTCAAAGGTGGCCAATGCTCGCACTCTGTATTTCTGCCGACAGTTCCAACCGGCTGAAGCTCGCCAAGGTCGACGAGCCAAACTGCAACGCGAATGAAGCATTGGTGGCTGTTCATGCAACATCGTTGAACCGTGGTGAGCTGCGCCTGCTCGGCATTCGTCCCGACGGCTGGATACCGGGCCAGGACATCGTCGGCATTGTCGAAGGCGCGGCGGTCGACGGGTCAGGCCCGGCCGCGGGCACGCGTGTTGCGGCCTTGGTCGACCAGGCCGGTTGGGCTGAACGTGTCGCCGTTCCAACCGACCGTCTCGCCGTCATACCTGACAGTGTCAGCTTCGCTTCCGCCGCCACGCTTCCGGTCGCGGGCACGACGGCGCTCCGGACCTTGCGCCATGGCGGCGATCTCGCCGGCCAGCGGGTCCTGATCACCGGCGCCAGCGGCGCGGTCGGCCGCTTCCAGATCCAGATCGCCTGCGGGCAAGGCGCTTCGGTGACGGCGGTCGCCGCCGCCAGGCATGCCGAGGATCTTCGCGAGCTTGGAGCCGAGCAGGTCGTCGGGTCGATCGAGCAGGCCGAGGGGCTGTTTTCGCTGATCACTGAATCCGTGGGCGGCGAAAGCCTGACGCATGCCATTGAACGCGTCGCTCCAGGCGGCACGATCGTCATGTTCGGCTCGAGCAGCGGCGAGCTCTCGCCGGTTGGATTCCGCCAGTTCGTTCCAGGCCACGAAGGCGCGCGGCTTCAGACCTTCGCCTATTACACATCCGGCTCAGCCATCGGCGCCGACATAGCCGCCCTGCTCGATCTCGTCGCCGCCGGCAGGCTGGAAACCCGCGTGGCCATGACCGTGCCGTGGACGGAGATCGGCCAAGCCCTGGATGCGCTGCGGCAGCGCAGCTTCAGCGGCAAGGCTGTTCTCACGGTGGCCAGGTGAACCGGCTTAAACGTGCTGGCCGCCATTGATGTGGATTTCCGAGCCGGTCACGTAGGACGACTGGCCGGAGCACAGGAAGTAGATGATATCGGCCACTTCCGAGGTGGCGCCCAGCCTTCTCAGCGGGATCGTCTCGACTATTCTGTCGGTGCCTGGCGAGAGGATCGCGGTGTCGATCTCGCCCGGCGCGATGGCGTTGACGCGGATGCCGTGCGGGCCGAAATCATGCGCCATCTCGCGCGTCAGCGAGCCGAGCGCCGCCTTCGATGTGGCATAGGCGGTGCCGGCGAACGGGTGCACCCTCGTGCCGGCAATCGAGGTGACGTTGACGATCGAGCCCTTGGCGGCGGCCAGCTCCTTGAACAGGCCTCTCGCCAGCATGATCGGCGCGAAGAAATTGACCTGGAAGACGTCGCGCCAGACATGCATCGGCGTCTCGATCGAGTTCATCCGGCTGCCGTCCTTCAGCTTCGGCGAGATGCCGGCATTGTTGACCAGCGCGTGCAGCTGCCCGCCATGCGCCTCGAGACGATGGCGTATTTCCGAGATGGCGATGCCGACGTCCTCCTGGTCGGCGAGATCGACCTTGATGTGATCCTCGGGACCGGCCGGCCAAGGGCAATCCTCGGCAAAGGCCTGGCGCGAACAGGTGATGACCCGCCAGCCTTCGCGCGAAAAGCGCTTCACCGTCGCATGGCCGATCCCCCGGCTGGCGCCGGTGAGCACGATGGTTTTTCTGCTGTCGGTGTCGGCCATGGTCTTGTCTCCGGCCGGACATGTAGCCGAAGGCGGCGGTCATTGCGAGAGGCGAAGTTGCCGCCTCAACCCCCGCCGAGGATATCGAGGATCGAGGTCTGCCGCCTTTTCTTCGGTCCGCCGACATCGCCGGGCGGCACCGGATGCTTGATCGAGGCGGTCGATCCGCTGTCGCTGGGCATGTCGAAGCCCTCGGCATCGACCGTCTGGGCTGGACGCGGCTGGCGCGCGGGCGCCTGGGCAACGGGCTGCGATTGAGCCGCAGGCTGCGACTGGCCGACAGCCGCGGGCGGCGCGGGCGGCTGCGAAGCGTCAGCCGACGGGATCTCGTCCGGCACGATCGTATCGGACGGCGTCGACTTCCAGGTGCCGGGCAGCGGCCGCACGGGCACGCCCTCATGCGCCGCCACCATGAATTCGTGCCAGGCCTGCGCCGGGAGCGCGCCGCCGGTGACCTTCTTCATCGGGCTGCCGTCGTCATTGCCGAACCACACGCCCGTGGTGAGATTGGCGGTGTAGCCGACGAACCAGGCATCGCGCGAGTTCTGGCTGGTGCCGGTCTTGCCGGCCGAGGGCCAGTTGAAAGCCGCCTTCTTGGCGGTGCCGACCTCGACCGTGCCGGTCATCATCGAGTTCATCATGCCGACAATATCGGCCTTGATGACGCGCGGCGCGCTGCCGGTGGTTCCCTCGTAGAGCACTTTGCCGTTTGCCGTCGTGATGCGCTGGATGAAGTGGATGTCCGGCTTGTAGCCGCCATTGGCGAAAGGCACATAGGCCGAGGTCAACTCCAGCGGCGTCACTTCCGAGGTGCCGAGCGCGATCGAGGTGTTGGCCTGCAGGTCCGACTGGATGCCCATGCGATGCGCGGCCTCGACCACGGCGTCGGGGCCGACTTCCATGGTGAGCTGCGCCGCCACCGAGTTGAGCGACTTGGCAAGCGCGGTCGCCAGCGTGACCTTGCCGTAATATTTGCCGCCGTAATTGTCGGGTGTCCATTTGCCGATTTTGATCGGCGCGTCGTTGCGGATGCTGTCCGGCGTGCGGCCGGCCTCCAGCGCCGCCATATAGACGAAGGGCTTGAAGGCCGAGCCTGGCTGCCGGCGCGCCTCCGAGGCGCGGTCGAACTGGCTGGTCGAATAATCATAGCCGCCGACCATGGCGCGCACCGCGCCGGAATCGTCAATCGACACCAGCGCGCCCTGGGTGACGTTGAGCTTCTTGCCGCTCTCGTCGATCAGCCGGCGGATCGACTGTTCGGCAAGCTTCTGCAGGTTGAGGTCGACGGTGGTGTCGATGACTATGTCGCCGCGCACGTCGCCGATGAGGTCCGGAAGCTCGTCCATCACCGTATCGGCGACATAGTTTTCCGAGCCGGTCCAGTAGGACGGCGCGCGCGTCGCCGGGGCGCTGAGCGCGGTCTTGTATTCCTTGTCGCTGATCTTGCCTTCCTGGCGCATGGCTGCGAGCACCAGTTGCGCCCGCTCCTCGGCCGCCTTCGGGTCGCGCGCCGGCGAAAGTTTCGACGGCGCCTTGAGCAGGCCTGCCAGCAGGGCTGCCTCCGAAAGCGACACGTCGCGCGCGCTCTTGCCGAAATAGCGCCGTGAGGCTGCCTCGACGCCATAGGCGCCCGAGCCGAAATAGACCCGGTTGAGATACATTTCGAGGATCTGGTCTTTCGTGTGCTTGTGCTCGAGCCAGAGCGCCAGCAGCACTTCCTGGACCTTGCGCTCCAACGTGCGGTCCGGTGTCAGGAACAGATTCTTCGCCAGCTGCTGCGTCAGCGTCGAGCCGCCCTGTGAGAAATGCCGGCCAAGCAGGTTGGTGACCATGGCGCGCGACAGGCCGATCGGGTCGATGCCGAAATGCGAATAGAAGCGGCGGTCTTCGATGGCGACGACGGCCTCCGGGATATAGGGCGACATCTCGTGCAGGCCGACGGCCTCGCCGCCCGACGCGCCGCGATTGGCGATAAGCTGCCCATCGACCGAGACGATCTTGATGTTCGGCGCGCGGTCCGGGACCGACCATGTCGTCGCCGCCGGCATCTTGGCGCCGTAATAGACGACGATGCCGGCCGCCGCGATACCGCCCCAGATGCAGAGCACGAAGCACCAGTAGAACAGGCGGGTAGCAATGCCGAGCAGCCCGCGCCGATTGCGGTCGCGGCCACGCCCGCGTGATTTCGCCTTGGCGGATTTGCCCTTTGCAGCGGATTTGCGGGTGCGCGGCACGACGCGATCCTCCTCGCTCACCGAAAAGCCCTCGGAGGATTTCGCGCGCGGCGATTCCTCGAAGCTCGGTTCGATGCGGCTGTCTCTGCGGTTCGCCATGCGCTCTAGCTGTCTGTCCCCGGTACCGATGGCGTTCGGGTTGAAGAGTAGATGCGGCGGTTTAAAGGCGCGTTAAGTGGGGAAAAATCGAAGCGATTGAAAATCAAATGCCCCGCGATGGCGTGATCGGGACCCGATTTCGCGTACGCATCACCACATCGTGGAATGGCAGGCGCCAAGGCTGATTGACTGATTGTCGCCGCCGGCAAATCTTGACCGGAAGGCGCTATTGCCGGCGTGTCTTGGTCAGCGAATCGTTCGAGGCACCGGAAATGAGCCAATTGCAGGTTCCAGCAGCGCCGCCAGGATGGCTGCCGGACGCGTGGCTGCGCAACGCACGACTGCTGTCGGGCCTTGTGCTTATGGCGTTCGTGACGCTGCATTTCCTGAACCATGTGTTGCTCCTGATCTCGCTTGAAGCAGCGGATAGGGGACGCGAGACGTTCCTGCTGCTCTGGCGCAACCCGGCCGGCACTCTGCTCCTTTACGGCGCAGTCGCCACGCATCTTGCTCTTTCGCTGCTAGCGCTCTACCAGCGCCGCACGCTGGCCATGCCGGTGCGGGAGTGGGCGCAGATACTGCTCGGGCTCGCCATTCCGGTGCTGATTGTGGAACACGTGGTCGGCACGCGTGCCATGCACGCCCTTTACGATGCCAACGACACTTACGAGTTCGTGGTGCGCTCGCTATGGATCCTGAGCCCACAGGTCGGGGTGCGGCAGGCGATCGCGGTGGTCGTGATCTGGGCACATGGCTGCCTCGGCCTCCACTTCTGGCTGCGCTATCGTCAGTGGTATCCTCGCACCGCTTCGGCCCTGCTGGTCCTGGCGGTGCTGGTTCCGGTCCTGGCCCTGCTCGGCTTCGCCAGCGCCGGAAAGGAGGTCTCGGCGATGGGACCGCCGCAGTCGCAGGCCATCGAGCCAACCCTTCTCGACCGGGCATTGGCAACCAAGGACCGCATCGACAACGGCATCTATGCCGGCTTTGCAGGACTGATCGTCCTGGTGCTGGCGGCGCGCATTGTTCGCGACCGCATCGAGCGGCGCAACCTGGTTGAGGTGCGCTATGCCGGCGGGCGCAAGGTGCGCGTTCCCCGCGGCTACAGCGTGCTCGATGCCAGCCGGCTGGCCGGCATCGCGCATTATGCCGTGTGCGGCGGGCGCGGGCGCTGCTCGACCTGCCGCATTCGCGTGCTTGACGGCCTTTCCGAGCAGCCGGAGCCCGGTCCGATCGAAGCGGCGACCCTGCGCCGCATCGCGGCTGACGGCGACGTGCGGCTCGCCTGCCAGCTCAGGCCGCGCGGCAATCTTCGCGTCGCGCCGCTGCTGTCGCCGCCGGTCACGGCGGAGAGTCCGCACGCCACAACCGCCAACGATCCCGGCCACGAGAAGGTCCTGGCGGTGATGTTCTGCGACATGCGCGGCTTCACCGCGATGGCCGACCAGCGTCTGCCGTTCGACGTGGTCTTCCTGCTCAACCGCTATTTCAGCGTGATCGGCCGCGCCGTCGAAAGCTCAGGCGGCCGCCTCGACAAGTTCGTCGGCGACGGCGCCATGGCGCTGTTCGGGCTGGAGACCACGCCCGGCGAGGCGTGCCGCAACGCGCTTTCCGCCGCCAGCGCCATCGTCGAGGGAGTTCGCACCCTCAGCGACGACCTCGCCGAGGAACTGCGCGCCACCATCAATGTCGCGATCGGAATCCATGTCGGCCAGGCGATCGTCGGCTCGATGGGCTACGGCGCGGCCATGAACGTGACCGCGATCGGCGACACCGTCAACATCGGCAGCCGGCTGGAGGCCGCGGCGAAGGAATTCGAGGCGGAGATCGTCGTCTCAGAAGCGGCGGTGCGGCTTTCGGGCCTGGAGCTCCCCGGCGCCGAGGCGCGCGAGATCGACATCCGCGGCCGCGCACGCCCACTCGGCGTGCTCGTCGTTCCGCGCGGCGCGGCGATGCCGATCGCCTTGCCGGCAAAATGAAAGAGGCCCGCCTCGGGGCGAAGCCTCGCCTTGCCGCTGCCTCAGTCGCACTTTCAGCCCGGCTGGGAAACCGCCGCGGCGGGCCTGGCTCTGACCGGGGTCGGATCAGCGCTCGCCAGCACGGCATAGCGAAGACGCATGCGCAGGAACGGCGCTTCGATGCAGGAATAGCTGAGATGACCGATCGGGATGGTTGCCAGGAAGCATGCCAGCGACCAGAGGCATGCGACATAGAAATTGCTGATGTCCATGATGTTGTCGTTGATGAACGCGGCCAGCTGGTGCACGAAGAACAGGTGCAGCAGGTAGATCGAATAACTGTATGATCCGGCCTTCTCCATGATCCTGAAGGGCAGGCTCGTTCGCTCCCTGGCGAAGGTCGTGTCATAGTAGGCGATCCCGAAGGCGTAGGCAGCAGCCTCCAGGGTGGGCAGGATCACCCATCTCCAGGGCGGCGCCGAGCGGGGCCCCAGATGGTAGAACCCGCCCGCCGCGTCGAACCACCAGAAGAACCCCGAAAATGACGCAAGAACGGCCAGCGCCAGCCAGTGCCTGCCCTTCGCACAGGCGCGAAAGTGGAAGGCAAGAATGCCGGCAAGGAACTGGTCCGCATGCCCTATGATTGTCCAGTACGCTGCCCACTGCACCTCGCCGAACCGCACATACAAAGCGAGCCTCAGCAAAATGGCTGCAGCAATGAACAGCAACGGGGCAAACTGGAATCGCCTGGACGCCATCAGCAGGAATGGCAGCAACAGGTAGAAATGAGCTTCGACCGTGACCGACCAGCCGCCATTGGGAAGCGTGGGGAAAATCACCCCCTTGCCGACATCGGTGAAATACGTGCCGAGGTCCTCGCCTGCCAGATATCTGCGGCAAGCCTCGATGCAAATCACGGCGAACAAAAGGGGCAGCAGCCTGAGCGCCCTGTTGGCGAAGAACGGCAGATATCTGACCTGCTTGCCGTCAAGAAGCTTGGCAAAAAGGTAGCCGGAAAGCGCCATGAACAACGAGACGCCGGTGTGCCCTTCGTCCAGGATGCTGAACAAGGGTAGAGCCGGCACGAAGCCATAGGCGACCGGCCCGTCCGGAGATGCATGGAGGAAGTGAAAGGTGAAGACCAGAAAGGCCGCCAGGCCACGGATATGATCCAGCGCTGGATAGTATTCTCCGGTCGAGGACTTCATTTCGAGATCACGCGCTCCCGCGCCTTGCCGGCCACCGATTCCGAGCGATCCCCGACCTTAAGTCGCTGCCGCATGCGCGCTCGGTGCGCCCCCGAAGCTCGGTTCGATGCGACTGTCCCTGCGGTTCGCCATGGGCTCTTGCGTGCCTGTCCGGCGCCGATGGCGTTCGGGTTGCAGAGTAGATGTGATGGCTTAAAGGCGGGTTAAGTGCGGAAAATCGATGTGATTGCCCGACTTTCCGGGCCAGGCTGCAAGCCGTTCAATTCTGCTGGATCGAAATGCCCTTGTCGTCGATCTTGAGCTCGACGCCTTTCGGCCTGGTCTGCTCGCGATAGACATAGATGCCGAGCGCGATGATCACCGCGACCAGTGCTCCGATGATGAGATAGAGCGTGTTCTGCCTCATTCGCGTCCCCTCATTGCGACAGTCACGCCTGCTTTGACATGGCAGGCCGCGGTCGCCTACTGGTCGTCGTCGTCACCCGATGCCGGACGCCAGCTGGTCGGATCGACCTTCTTTTGCGTGTTGCGGTCGGTGTAGACCCACCAGCCACCGTCGCGATACTGGCCGACGGATTCATTGACGACGCCGTCGCCGTCCCTCCACAGGATGGTGACCTTCGAGCCGTCCTTCGGGGCGCTTTCCATCGGTTTGCGCTCTGCCATCTCACTCCCTCCACGAACCGGCCCGCTCCGTGAACCGGCCGAACCGGCAAGAACGCCCGCCGACGCGCCCGGTTCCTTCAGCTATGCGCGAAGATGTCTTCCTCGGCCCAGCCCATCAGGTCGAGCTTGGCGCGCGTCGGCAGGAAACGGAAGCAGGCGTCCGCCTCCTTGGTGCGGTTTTCGCGCGCCAGGCGCGCCGCCAGCATCTCGCGCAGGCGGTGCAGGTAAAGCACGTCGGAGGCGGCATAGTCGAGTTGCTCGGGCGACAGCGTTTCCGCTGCCCAATCGGAGGATTGCTGCGCCTTGGACAGGCCGATGCCGAGCAGTTCGTTGCAGAGATCCTTCAGCCCGTGGCGGTCGGTGTAGGTGCGGACGAGCCGCGAGGCGATCTTGGTGCAGAACACCGGCTCCGCCATCACGCCGAAGGCATTGTAGAGCACGGCGATATCGAAGCGGCCGTAATGGAACAGCTTGGTGATCGCGCGGTTGCGGAGCAGACTGACGAGGTTCGGCGCCTTCTTCTGGCCGGGTGCGATCTGGATGACGTCGGCGCTGCCGTCGCCGGGCGAGATCTGCACCACGCAGAGCCGGTCGCGATGCGGGTTCAAGCCCAGCGTCTCCGTGTCGATGGCCACCGCCCCGACATTGTAGCGGGCGAGGTCGGGCAGGTCGTTCTTGTGGAAACGGATATCGGTCATTCTCTTCTCCGGATCGCACCTGCGGCGCCGCGCGTCCTTGGGATGCGCGCAGCACGCCGCGGCGCTTCGCGCCAGCTAATTCGTCCTCGCCGCGATCCGGCGAAAAATCAACAGAAAGTTGAATCTCACGTCTTTCGTGACTTTCGCCTCAGCGGGTCAGCGCATCGAGGATACGCGCCCAGGACCGCTGCCCCTTGTGGAAGGAGGTCAGCTCGTATTTCTCGTTCGGCGAGTGGATGCGGTCGTCGTCGAGGCCGAAACCGACCAGCAGCGATTCCATGCCGAGATAGGTCTGGAAGTCGCCAACCACGGGAATGGAGCCGCCGCCACCGATGGTCAGCGCCTGCTTTTCCCATTCGTCGGACAGCGCGTCCTTGGCCTTGGCCAGGAACGGCGAGTCGTAGGAAAGCTGGATCGCCGGCGAGCCGCCATGCGGATGGAATTCGACCGAGCAGTCGCCGGGGATGCGTTCGCGAACGAAAGCCTGGAAGGCGGCGCGGATTGTCTTCGGGTCCTGCTTGTGGACGAGCCGGAACGACACTTTTGCCGAGGCTTCGGCCGCGATCACCGTCTTGAATCCCTTGCCGGTGTAGCCGCCGATGATGCCGTTGAACTCGGCCGTCGGCCGCGCCCAGGTCATTTCGAGCACCGAGCGACCCTTTTCGCCGGCCGGAATGGAAAGGCCGACCGGACCGAGGAAGGTCTCGGCGGTCTCGCCGAGGCCTTCCCAGGATTTCAGCACTTGGCTGGGTGTCTCCTCGACGCCGTCATAGAAGCCCGGAATGGTGACGCGGCCATTCTCGTCATGCACGTCGGCAAGGATCTTGGCCAGGATACGGATCGGATTGGCGGCCGCGCCGCCATAGAGGCCCGAATGCAGGTCGCGGCTGGCCGCCTTGACGGTGATCTCCTCGCCGACCATGCCGCGCAGCGACACGCAGATCGACGGCGTCTCATGGTTCCACATGCTGGTGTCGCAGACCAGCGCGAAATCCGCCTTCAGCTCGGCGGCGTTGGCTTCCAGGAACGGCTTCAGCGACGGCGAGCCGGATTCCTCCTCGCCCTCGAACAGGATGGTGACGCGGCAGGGCAGATTGCCATGCACCTGCTTCCAGGCACGGCAGGCCTCGACGAAGGTCATCAACTGCCCCTTGTCATCGGCCGAGCCGCGGCCGGTGATCACCTTGCGGCCGGGTTCGATCTCCTTGATCGAAGGCGCGAACGGATCGGTTTCCCACAATTCGATCGGATCGACCGGCTGCACGTCGTAATGGCCATAGAACAAAACATGCGGCGCGCCTGCCGGTCCCTCGTGATGCGCCACCACCATCGGATGTCCGGGCGTGTCGCGCACACTCGCGTCGAAGCCGATCAGCTTGAGCTCGGCGACCAGCCATTCGGCCCCCTTGCGGCAGTCGGCGGCAAAGGCCGGATCGGTGGAGATCGACTTGATGCCGAGCAGGCCGAACAGCCGCTCCAGGCTCTGGTCGAGATTCTGGTCGAGACGTTCGAGGACGGGGGAGATTCTGGACATGCTTTTTGCCTTTCGATTTTTGGGCAGACCCTAAAGGGCCACGCCCAAAACGAAAAGGCGCGATCGTTAGACCAAGACGCAATCGTCGCCGAGGACAAAAAGAAGACCGCCGTGGTGGAGGGGGAACCACGGCGGCCTCTACTCGAAACGTTGCGGCAGCCCGGAGAGGGGGGATAGGCTGCCGCAGTTTGCCCGGAATAGGCGGGGGACGGGCCTTGCTCCGGACTTCGGCGAAAACTGCCGATGACGTGTATTTGGGTCTCTGAACATGGCGATTCAAGGGCATGAAAATTACACTTTTGTAACATGCCCGTGAGCGCCCAATTTCCGGCCGGACAGGATCTGTCAGGGGTGTTGCCCGAACCGGTGGGTTCCTCCGCCTTTGGCATGGACCGCGAAGGCTGGCCGCGCTATCCCTGCCGGCATGAAAAAAGGCGATCACCTCTTCCTCGTCGACGGCTCCGGCTACATTTTCCGCGCCTACCACGCGCTGCCGCCGCTCAACCGCAAATCCGACGGCCTGCCGACCAGTGCGGTGCTCGGCTTCTGCAACATGGTTTGGAAGCTGATGCAAGACGCCCGCAACACCAATGTAGGCATCGTGCCGACGCATTTCGCCGTCATTTTCGATTATTCCTCGAAGACGTTCCGCAGCGATCTCTACCCCGAATACAAGGCGAACCGCTCGGCGCCGCCGGAGGATCTGATCCCGCAATTCGGGCTGATCCGCCAGGCGACCGTGGCCTTCAACCTGCCCTGCATCGAGATGGAGGGTTTCGAGGCGGACGACATCATCGCCACCTATTGCCGGCTCGCTTGCGAGGTCGGCGCCGACACCACCATCATCTCCTCCGACAAGGACTTGATGCAGCTGGTCGGACCGACCGTCGGCATGTACGACCCGATGAAGGACCGCCAGATCGGCATTCCCGAGGTGATCGAGAAATGGGGGGTGCCGCCGGAAAAGATGATCGACCTGCAGGCGCTGACCGGCGACTCGGTCGACAACGTGCCGGGCGTGCCGGGCATCGGCCCGAAGACCGCGGCGCAGCTGCTGGAACAGTTCGGCGACCTTGACGGTCTGCTGGCGCGTGCTTCCGAGATCAAGCAGGACAAGCGGCGCGAGACAATCATCGCCAATGCCGACAAGGCTCGGATCTCGCGCGAGCTGGTGACGCTGAAGAACGATGTGCCGCTGAAAGAGGGGCTGGACGACCTGGTTCTGCACGCGCCGGACGGACCGAAGCTGATCGGCTTTCTGAAGACCATGGAATTCACCACGCTGACGCGACGCGTTGCCGAGGCGACCGCCACCGAGATCGGCGACGTCCAGGCTTCCGCCGTCATCGTCGAGCGGGCCGATGCCGCGCATGGCCCCGATGTCGGCGCCGGAGCGCCGCCGCGGCAGCGGGCACCTCAATCAAAGGGCGACGCAAAACCCGCCGCGCCGGTCAGGGGCGAGGATGCGCCGCCGCAGGGCGACACCCCATCGCTGCTTTCGGCGCTGCGGCTGGAACAGGCGGCGGCACGCAAGATCGACCCTTCGGCCTATGGCGCCATCCGCGACGCGGCCGCGCTGAAAGCCTGGATCGCCGAAGCCCGCGACGCAGGCATCCTCGCCTTCGACGCCGAGACCAGCTCGTCCGATCCGATGCAGGCCGATCTCATCGGCCTGTCCATGGCGATCGCGCCCGGTCGCGCCGTCTATGTGCCGCTTGCCCACGGAAACGGCAACGGCGATCTGCTTGGCGGCGGCCAGTTGGAGAACCAGATTCCGGTCCGCGAGGCGCTGGCGCTGCTCAAGCCGCTGCTCGAGGACCGGTCGGTCCTGAAAATCGTGCAGGACATGAAATACGACATCGTTGTGATGAGCCGGCACGGCATCGAGGTCGGCCCGTTCGACGACACGATGCTGATCTCCTACGTGCTCGACGCCGGCACCTCAGGCGGCCACGATCTCGCCTCGCTGTCGGAAAAGTGGCTGGGCCACGCGCCGGCGTCGAAAAAGGAACTGGCCGGCTCGGGCAAGAGCGCCATCGGCTTCGACCAGGTCGATATCGAGCGCGCGACGAAATACGCCGCCGAACAAGCCGATATCGCGCTGCAGCTTTGGCAGGTGCTGAAGCCGAGGCTAGCCGCCAAGGGCCTGGTTTCCGTCTATGAGCGGCTGGAACGGCCGCTGGTGCCGGTGCTCGCCCGCATGGAGCAGCGCGGCATCTCGGTCGACCGGCAGATCCTGTCGCGGCTCTCCGGCGAGCTGGCGCAAGGCGCTGCCCGAGCCGAGGAAGAGATTTACGGCATCGTCGGCGAGCGCATCAACATCGGCTCGCCGAAGCAGCTCGGTGACATCTTGTTCGGCAAGATGGGCCTGCCGGGCGGCTCGAAGACCAAGACCGGCCAGTGGTCGACCTCGGCGCAGCTGCTGGAAGATCTTGCCGCCGAAGGCCACGAGCTGCCGCGCAAGATCGTCGACTGGCGCCAGCTCACCAAGCTGAAATCGACCTACACCGACGCCCTGCCCGGCTTCATCAACCCCGGCACCAACCGCGTGCATACGTCCTATGCGCTTGCCGCGACCACAACCGGGCGGCTGTCGTCCTCCGATCCCAACCTGCAGAACATCCCGGTGCGCACCGCCGAGGGCCGCAAGATCAGGACCGCCTTCATCGCGGAGAAGGGCCACAAGCTGGTTTCGGCTGACTACAGCCAGATCGAGCTGCGCGTGCTTGCCCATGTCGCCGAGATCCCGCAGCTCAAGCAGGCCTTCGCCGACGGCGCCGACATCCACGCGATCACCGCGTCGGAGATGTTCAACGTGCCGGTCGAGGGCATGCCGTCGGAGGTGCGCCGGCGGGCCAAGGCGATCAATTTCGGCATCATCTACGGCATCTCGGCCTTCGGCCTCGCCAACCAGTTGTCGATCCCGCGCGACGAGGCCGGCGCCTATATCAAGCGCTATTTCGAGCGCTTCCCCGGCATCCGCGACTATATCGAGGAAACCAAGGCTTACGCGCGGGAAAACGGCTTCGTCGAGACCATCTTCGGCCGCCGCATCCACTATCCGGAGATACGATCCTCCAACCCGTCGATCCGCGCCTTCAACGAGCGCGCCTCGATCAACGCCAGGCTCCAAGGCACCGCGGCCGATATCATCCGACGCGCGATGGTGCATATGGAGGAAGCGCTGGACAAGGCGAAGCTCTCCGCCCGCATGCTGCTGCAGGTGCATGACGAGCTGATCTTCGAGACGGTGGAAGCGGAAGTCGAAGCGACGATTCCCGTCGTGCGCCGCGTGATGGAGAACGCGCCGATGCCGGCCGTCTCGATGTCGGTGCCGCTGCATGTCGACGCGCGGGCGGCCAACAATTGGGACGAGGCGCATTAGGCGGCATGCCGAGAGGCGTCGCGATCCGTCGCCGGCATCAATAGGCTAAATGGTATAGAGCTAAGCCGCCTCAGCCCTGCATTTTGCGCAAACGCCGCGAAACTCGATCACCGCCTTCTTGGCCGCGAATCCCGTCGAGCGCACCCATTCGTCCAGCCGGTGGTCAACATCATGGTCGGACATCTCGGTCACCTGGCCGCAATTGTCGCAGATGGCGAAGGCGGTCATCGAATGGCTGTGGTCGTGCGGCTCGGCGCAGGCGACGAAGGAATTGAGGCTTTCCAGCCGGTGCACGAAACCGGACTTCACCAGCGTGTCGAGCGCCCGGTAAACCTGCAGCGGGGCGCGAAAACCGCGCTCCCGCAGCTGGTCGAGCAGCGTATAGGCGCTGAGCGGCCCGCTGGATGCCTCGAGCTTCTCGAGCACGCAGAGCTGGTTCTTGGTCAGCGCATCTCTTGCCGTCATTTTGTTCGCCCAATCGACGCTTGCACGCGCGACCGCATGCCAAGGACTTCAATTTCCCCTGAGATAGCGACGAACGAGTGATTTTGCCACTGTTTCCGCAGCGCGTACCGCCTGGCGCACGCTGCGCGGCGAAGGTTGGGCGCGACCGATCGCTACTTGCGCGGCGGCCCTTTGCGTTCGGCCGAAGCAGCCCACAGGTTGATGTCGGACTCGCGCGCATAAGTATCGATCTCGGCAAGTTCGGCATCGCTGAATTCCAGCGCCTTGAGCGCACCGACGCAATCCTCGACCTGTTCCGGCCGGCTGGCGCCGATCAGCGCCGTGGTCACGCGGCCCTTGCGCAGCACCCAGGCCAGCGCCATCTGCGCCAGCGTCTGGCCGCGCTTCTTTGCGATTTCGTTGAGCGCCTTGATGTTGGCGATCGACTTGTCGTTGATGAAGGCCGGCCTGAGCGACTTGCCTTGGCTGGCGCGGCTGCCTTCGGGAATGCCGCCGAGATACTTGTCAGTCAGCATGCCTTGCGCCAGCGGCGAGAACACGATCGAGCCGATGCCCAGCCCCTCCAGCGTGTCGAGCAGCCCGTCCTCCTCGACCCAGCGGTTGAGCATCGAATAGCTCGGCTGGTGGATAAGGCAGGGCGTGCCGAGCCGCCTCAGAATATCGGCCGCCTCGCGCGTACGCTGCGAGTTGTAAGAGGAGATGCCGGCATAGAGCGCCTTGCCCGAGCGTACCGCATGGTCGAGCGCGCCCATCGTCTCTTCCAGCGGCGTCTCCGGATCGAAGCGGTGCGAATAGAAGATGTCGACATAGTCGAGCCCCATGCGCTTGAGGCTCTGGTCGAGGCTGGCCAGCACATATTTGCGGCTGCCCCATTCGCCGTAAGGACCGGCCCACATCTCGTAGCCCGCCTTGGTCGAGATGATCATCTCGTCGCGATAAGCGGCGAAATCCGTGCGCAGTATCTCGCCGAACGCGGTTTCCGCCGAGCCGGGCGGCGGGCCGTAATTGTTGGCGAGGTCGAAATGCGTGATGCCGAGGTCGAAGGCCTTGCGCACGATCGCCTGCTTGGTCCGGTGCGGCGTGTCGTTGCCGAAATTGTGCCACAGCCCGAGCGAGATCGCCGGCAGCTTCAAGCCGGACCGGCCGCAGCGGTTATAGATCATCTTCTCGTAGCGGTTTTCGGCGGCGACATAGGGCATGGGGGGAATCCTCGGGATCGAAGCGGCGCGGCGGTCGCGGCGATGAATTGAATCGATGCTTGCCCCTAACCCTTACCCTCTCCCCGCCGAAACGGGGAGAGGGGTTGCCACCTAGTTTTTCTTCGCCAGCAACGCCTTCGCGTCCTTGACGCCGAGCGCGGCCGGCCGCTCGCAGCTCGTCTGCATGGCGACATATTTGCCGCTTTCGCCGGAACGCAAGATGCCGGTCATGACATCGACGGCGTGCAGCGCCAGCTCCATCGAGCAGCGATGCGGCCGCCCTTCCGCTATCGCGATCGCCATGTCGGCGAGGCCGGCGGTGCGGTAATTGGCCATCATGCCCTGGCCGTGCATCTCGTTCGGCACGCCGAACGGATGGTTCCATTTCGGCAGTTTCTTCACCGGCTTGGCCGCGTCGGTGAAGCGCACTTCGCCGCCGAAGAAATTCGGATCCGGGACGAAGACGGTGCCCAACTCGCCATAGAGCTCCATTGGCGCGTGGCCATGGCTCCAGACGTCCCAGCTGGTGTTGAGCGTGATCACCGCGCCATTGGCGAATTCGAGCAGCGCATGGATGGTGGTCGGCGTGTTCACCGGGATCTTCTCGCCCGCCCGCGGTTTCGACGAGATCGTCCGCTCCTTGGCCGGCGTCGTCGCGAAGGCCGCCACCTGTTTCACCGGTCCGATCAGCTGGATCAGGTTGGTGACGTAGTATGGCCCGATGTCCAGCACCGGACCGGCGCCCGGCTGGAAGAAGAAGTCCGGATTGGGGTGCCAGTGCTCCATGCCGTGGCCCATCACATGGCAGGTGCCGCTGGTGATCTTGCCGAGCTTGCCGCTGTCGATCAGCTCGCGCGCCAGCTGGTGCGCGCCGCCGAGGAACGTGTCCGGCGCCGAACCGATGCGCAGGCCCTTCTTCTCGGCCCGTTTCTTGAGGTCGAGCCCTTCCTCGATCGACAGCACGAACGGCTTTTCCGAATAGACGTGCTTGCCGGCGTCGAGCACTGCTTTCGAGACTTCATAGTGCACCGCCGGGATCGTCAGATTGACGATGATGTCGATCTCGTCGTCCTTGAGAAGGTCGTCGACGGTCTCGGCGCGCAGCTTGAACTCCTTCGCCCGCGCCTTGGCGACCTCCATGTTGATATCCGCGCAGGCCCGCATCTTGATGCCGCGGAACAGCGGCGCCAGTGAGAAATACGCCTTCGATATGTTGCCGCAGCCGATGACGCCGACGCCAAGTTTGTCTGCCATTTCGATTACTCCTGCCAGCTCTTGGCTGCCGCGATCGAGCGCCGGGCATAACGCTCGATGTCGTTGGGGTTGTCTTGTTCCATGATGAAATACTGCGCCGCGCTCTTGGCGCGCAATGTCTTGAAAAGGCTCGCCCAATCGATCGTGCCGTGACCGACGTCGGACCAGCCGTCTTCGTCCAGCCCCTCGCCCGGCTTGGCGATGTCCTTGACATGGACGGCGACGATGCGCTTGCCGTATCTTTCGATCCAGGGCAGCGGATCGGCGCCGCCGCGCACCACCCAGGCGACGTCCATTTCCCAGCCGATATCGGGTGCGGCGGACAGGATGTGGTCCTGCGGCAGCGTGCCGTCGGCGAGCGCCTTGAACTCGAAATCATGGTTGTGCCAGGCAAAGCCGTAGCCGGCCTTCTTCGCCACTTCGCCGACCTTGGCGAGACGTTCGCCGAAGCCGCGCCAGCCGGTGGCGTCCGACGGGCGCTGGTCGGGCATCAGATAGGGGCAGACCAACAGCGTGATGCCGAGCGCGTCGGCGATTTTGCGCACGCCGTCGAAATCATTCTCCAGCGCATCGATCGAGAAATGCCCGGTCGGCATCGCAAGGCCGTTCTTGTCGAGCTCGGCGCGGAACGCCTTCGGGTCGTCATAGACGCCGCCGAAGCCCTCGACCTGGGCGTAGCCGAGTTCGCCGAGCATCTTCACCACGCCGTCCCATGGCTGGAAATTGCGGGCGCTGTAGAGTTGGAATGACCAGTTCATCTGTCCTGTCCGTTCTGCTTGGGGGATTTTTTCGGAGTTAGAGGCGATTGTCGGTTTGAGCGTCGAACAGCGAGGCGCGCGCCGGATCGAAACCGATGCGGATCGCATCGCCGTTGCGCAGCGTCTTATCCGCTTCGACACGGAAGGAGATGATCTGGCCGCCGAGCTTGGTCCACACCAGCGTGTCGGAGCCCATCGGATCGACGATCTCGACTGTCGACTCGGCGGTGAACGGCATTGCCTGGGCGGCGTCGCCGAAGGCGATATGCTCAGGCCGGATGCCGAAGATGCAAGGCTTGGCGGCCCGGCCACCCTCGCCGTCAAATTGATAGCGGCCGAGCGGCACCGACATGCCGTCCGCTTTGAAGACGGGGACGGCGCCCGCCTCCAACTCGCCCTTGAGGAAATTCATCGCCGGCGAACCGAGGAAGCCGGCGACGAAGCGGTTGACCGGCCGGTTGTAGATGGTCTGCGGCGCATCGAGCTGCTGGATGACACCGCCCCTCATGACGGCGATGCGATCAGCCAGCGTCATCGCCTCGATCTGGTCGTGGGTGACGTAGATCATCGTGTTCTGCAAGCGCCGGTGCAGCAGCTTGATCTCGACGCGCAATTCCGAACGCAGCTTGGCGTCGAGATTGGAGAGCGGCTCGTCGAACAGGAAGACATCGACGTCGCGTACCAGCGCTCGCCCGATCGCCACACGCTGGCGCTGGCCGCCCGAAAGCGCCGAGGGCTTCCTCTGCAAAAGCGGCTCGATCTGCAGGATCTCGGCGGCGCGCGCGATGCGCTTGGCGATCTCGTCCTTCGGCACGCCGGCGACGCGCAGGCCGAAAGAAAGGTTCTTCTCCACCGTCATCTGCGGATAGAGCGCGTAGGACTGGAACACCATGCCGATGCCGCGGTCCTTCGGCTCTTCCCAGGTGACGTTCTTGCCCTTGATGAAGATGCGGCCGTCCGAAATGTCGAGCAGGCCGGCGATGCAGTTGAGCAAGGTCGACTTGCCGCAGCCGGACGGTCCCAGCAGCACGATGAACTCGCCCTCGGCGACATCCAGGTTGAGCGTCTGCAGCACCGACACGGCGCCGAAATTGAGCGACAGATCCTGGATCGAAACGCTGGGATTGGTGATTGCTGATGCCATCATCATCCTTTCACCGCGCCGGCCGCGATGCCGCGCACGAAGAGCTTGCCGGAAACGAAGTAGACGATCAGCGGAACAAGGCCCGTCAGGATGGTCGCGGCCATGTTGACGTTGTATTCCTTCACGCCCTGGACCGAGTTGACAATGTTGTTGAGCTGCACCGTCATCGGATAGGTGTCGGGGCGGGTATAGACGACGCCGAACAGGAAGTCGTTCCAGATGCCTGTCACCTGCAGGATGATGGCGACGACGAAGATCGGCAGCGACATTGGCAGCATGATGCGCAGATAGATGCCCCAGAAGCCGGCGCCGTCGACGCGCGCGGCGCGGAACAGTTCCTCCGGCATCGAGGTGAAATAGTTGCGGAAGAGCAGCGTCAGGATCGGCATGCCGAAGATCGAGTGCACGATCACAAGGCCGGTCAGCGAGCCGTAGATGCCGATTTCGCGCAGGATGATGACGATCGGGTAGATCATCACCTGGTAGGGGATGAAGGCGCCGACGATCAGGATGATGAAGAAGGTGTCGGCACCCTTGAAGCGCCAGTTGGCCAGCGCGTAGCCGTTCACCGAGGCGATCGCGATCGAGAGCAACACCGACGGCACGGTGATGCGCACCGAATTCCAGAAGCCGCGCGAGAGCCCGTCGCAATTGAGCCCGGTGCAGGCGGTGGCCCAAGCCTTCACCCAGGGCTCGAAGGTGATCTCCATCGGCGGCGAGAAGATGTTGCCGAGGCGGATCTCGGGCATGCCCTTCAGCGAGGTGACGATCATCACGTAGAGCGGCAAAAGATAATAGAGCGCCACGACGATCAGCGTGCCGTAGAGAAAGATGTTGCGGCGCGACAGCATGTGCCGCGGCTTCGGGCCGCTGGGGCCGGTGGCACCGCGCCTGAGCGCTTCGGCGCCGGGGGATCGGGAGGCGGTGTCAGCCACGCTTCTTGCCTCCGAATTCGAGATAGGCCCACGGCACGATGACGATCACCACCGAAAGCAGCATCATGGTCGAGGCGGCGAAGCCCTGGCCGAGATTCTGGGCGAAGAACATGTAGTCATAGACATATTTCGCCGGCACTTCGGAAGCGATGCCGGGGCCGCCGCTGGTCTGCGCCACGACGAGGTCGTAGACCTTGACGATGCCGGCGGCGATGATCACCAGCGTGGTGATGAAGACCGGCCGCATCATCGGGATGATGATGAAGAGATAGGTCTTCCAGGCGGGAATGCCGTCCACCCTCGCCGCCTTCCAGATGTCTTCATCGATGCCGCGCAGGCCGGCGAGCATCAGGCACATGATCAGCCCCGTGCCCTGCCAGAGCGCCGCGATCGAAATGCCGTAGATGACGATGCTGGAATTATACAGAGGGTCGAAGCTAAAGCTCGTCCAGCCGAGGTCGCGCACGACCCGCTGCACACCGAAATCCGGATTGAGCAGCCATTGCCAGACCAGCCCGGTGACGATGAAGGACAGCGCGAAGGGATAGAGGAAGATGGTGCGGAACGTGTCCTCGAAGCGGATCTTCTGGTCAAGAAGCGCCGCCAGCAGGAAGCCGATGACCAGCGAGAACACCAGCGAGATCACGCCATAGATCAACAGGTTCTCGATCGAGACCAGCCAGCGCGATGTCGACCAGAGTCGGTGATACTGGTCGAGCCCGACGAAGTTGAGCCGCGGCAACAGCTTCGAATTGGTGAAGGAATAGAGCACCGTCCAGGCCGTGCCGCCGACGAACACCACCAGAGCCGTCAGGATCATCGGGATCGACGCGATCTTGGCGTTCAGGTTGCGGAAAAGCTGGTTGGGGCGTTCGCTGTTGCTCATCTAATCAGCCGGACAATGAGACGTCAGGCTCCCGGCCCCGGATAGGCTGGGGACGGGAGTTGGCGGGGGCGCCGTCGATCAGTCGGCCGAAGCGATGATCTCGGCGAAGCGCTTCTGCGCCTCCTCGAGCGTCATGTCGGGCTTGGCGAAGAATTCGGAAAACAGGTCTTCCTTCTGCTTCTGGCTGTCCTGCGAGAGCAACTGGTCCGTCCACGGGATGACCGCGCCCTTGGCGAGGATGGCAAGACCCTTCTTCATGCAGTCGTTCGCCGCGTTGAGGTCGACGTCGCCGCGCACCGGCAGCGAGCCCTTCTTGAGGTTGAAGGCGACCTGGGTCTTGGGATCGAGCAGCGTCTCGGCCAGCACCTCCTGCGCCTTGGACTTGTCGGCGTCCTTGAGCAGCGGGAAGTAGAAGGCGTCGCCGCCGGTGGCGATGACCTCGTTCAGGCCAAGGCCAGGCAGGCAGGCATAGTCCTTGCCGGCGGTCTTGCCGGCGACCTGGAACTCGCCCTGCGCCCAGTCGCCCATGATCTGGCCGCCGGCCTTGCCGGTGATGACCAGATTGGTGGCCTGGTTCCAGTCCTGCACGTTGGTGTTCTTGGCCATCTTGCGGGCGTCGTCCGCCGCTTTGAATACCTTGGCGATCTCGGGGCCGCCGGCGAATTTGGCGTCCTTGTCCTTGTAGACCTTGAGGAAGGCGTCGGTGCCGCCGACCGCGGCCAGCAGCACGTCGAAGGCGCCTGACGCCTGCCAGGGCTGCCCGCCGACCGCGAGCGGGATGATGCCGGCCTTCTCCAGCGCCGGAGCGGCGGCCACGAATTCATTCCAGTCCTTCGGCATCGGCACGCCGGCCTTCTGGAAGGCCTCGTTCGACAGCCATAGCCATTGCCAGGAATGGATGTTGACCGGCACGCAATAGATCTTTCCGTCGATCGTGCAGCTGTCGAGCAGGCTCTTCGGCCTCACAACCTCAGTCCATTTGTCCTTGGTGGCGATATCGGTGAGGTCGCGCATCAGCCCGGCCTGCACGAGTTCCTCTGCCTGGCGACCGTGGTTGAACTGCGTGGCGCCCATCGGGTCGCCGCCGGTGATGCGGCTGATCATGATCGGCCGCGCCGTGCCGCCGGAGCCGGCGATGGCGCCGTCGACCCAGTGATTGCCCGTAGCGTCGAATGCCTTGGCAAGCTCGGCCACCGCCGCCGCTTCGCCGCCCGAAGTCCACCAATGGGTGACCTCCAGGTCGGTCGCGGCCGCCGGACCGGCGAAGTTGAGGGCTACCGTCGCGGCAAAGGCGGCGGTCAGGAATTTATATCGCATTTCGGCTTCCTCCCAGAATCTGAAACGTTACAGATTTTCGATACGGCAAATGATCCGACTAGGCAACCCCTCGTCTCAAGCGCGTTGAGATTTTTTCGAGGCGCGAACAAAATCTTCCCGCCTGGGCTGCTGAGTTGAAACCCGAACGGTTGATCCGTGCCAAAAATGGGTCCGGGCCGACATTTCTTTGTGATTCCAGCGACTTTCACCCCAACTCCATATCGGCAAGGCAGGGTCGGCTGCCTCCGCGGTCAATCACGAATATTGGCAATCTGTAACGTTTCAGTATATTGGACCCGATCGCAGCCTGAAGTCGCGCAATCGTCAACGCTGCACGATTGCCGGTCGGCCCCTCGGCTGCTATGCGCCTGACGGGCGGGACGAATGGATAGACGGGTAACGAAGAAGGGCGACGACGCGTCGGGCAAGGAGCGGCCGACGCTGAAGACGCTTGCCTTCATGACCGGGCTTGGTGTCACGACGGTGTCGCGTGCGCTGAAGGATGCACCCGAGATCGGCGCCGAGACCAGGCGCCGCGTCCAGCTCGTCGCCAAGCAGATCGGCTATCGCCCGAACCGTGCCGGCGTGCGCCTGAGGACCGGCAAGACCAACGTCATCTCGCTTGTGCTGAACACCGAGCACGAGCTGATGAGCTTCGTGTCGGACATCATCTACGGCGTCACCGAAGTGATCGCCGACACGCCCTACCATCTGATCGTCACGCCGTATTCGCGCTCGCAGGATCCGCTCGATCCGGTGCGCTATCTGGTCGAGACGGGCTCGGCCGACGGCGTCATCATCTCGCGCACCCAGCCCAACGATCCGCGGGCGCGCTACATGCTGGAGCACGGCGTTCCCTTCGCCACGCATGGCCGCACCGACATGGGGTTGGTGCATCCCTATCACGACTTCGACAATTACGCCTTTGCCGGCGAAGCCGTCCGCGCGCTCGCCGCCAAAGGCCGCAACCGGCTTGCCCTCGTGACGCCCCCGGTCGGCCTCACCTATTTCCGCTACACGGTGAACGGCTTTGCCGATGCGCTGAGCGAGGTCGGCGCCTCAGAGGTGCCGTTCAATACCGTCTCGATCGACCATACGATCGAGCAGATCAGGATGCGCACCGCCCAGCTCATGCGCCGAGACGACCGCCCGGACGGCATCATCAGCAGCGCCGCCGCGGCAACGCTCGCGATCGTCGCCGGCATCGAGGATGCCGGCCTGAAGCTCGGCCGCGATGTCGACGTGGTGTCGAAACAGTCCTCGGAGGTGCTGCACCTGTTTCGGCGGGAGCTGCTCGTCGTCAACGAGGATTTCCGGCTGGCCGGCTCCGAGCTGGCCCGCGCCGTGCTTGGCTGGATTGCAGGCAAGGAACCCGGCTCGCTGCAGTCGCTGAGCAAGCCGAGCGAGGTTCTGCCCTATCGGGGTTAGTGCCCTGCCCCGCTGCCCCACGGTCCGTGGAAGGCGCCCTCTTCGCCGATCCGTTCAAAACCATGCGCGCCGAAGAAATCGCGCTGCGCCTGGATCAGGTTCGACGTGCCGCGTCCCTGACGGTAGCTGTCGAAATAGGCGAGCGCCGACGACAGCGCCGGCACCGGCGAGCCGGCCTCGGACGCCCGCGCCACGATGCGCCGGAGCGAGGGATGTGCCTCCTTCATCATGGCGATGAAGGCCGGCGCCATCAGAAGATTGGTCGAAGCGCTGCCCGAACCGAAGGCCTCGGCCATCGTGTCCAGCATCTGCGAGCGGATGATGCAGCCGGCGCGCCAGATCTTGGCGATGGTCGGCATCGGAAGGTTCCAGTTGAACTCCTTCGACGCGCCGCTCATCACCGCAAAGCCCTGCGCGTAAGCCGCGATCTTGCCGGCGAACAGGGCCAGCTCCAGATCCTTGAGCAGCGCGGCCTTATCGCCGGAGATCTTTTCGACGCCGATACTGCCATAGGCCTTTTCGGCCGCCTGCCGCTCGTCCTTGATCGAGGACAGTACGCGCGCCGCGACCGCCGCCTCGATGGCGGTGGCCGGGATACCGAGCTGCTGCGCCTCGATCACCGACCATTTGCCGGTGCCCTTCTGTCCGGCGCGGTCGAGAATGATGTCGACCACCGGCTTGCCGGTCTTGGGATCGTCGGCAGCCAGCACCTTGGCGGTGATCTCGATCAGGTAGGAGTTGAGGCGGCCCTTGTTCCATTCCTCGAAGACCTTGCCGATCTCCTTGGGCGCCATGCCGAGCCCGTCGCGCAGGATGCCGTAGATCTCGGCGATCATCTGCATGTCGGCATATTCGATGCCGTTGTGGATCGTTTTGACGAAATGGCCGGCGCCGTCAGTGCCGAGCCAGGCGGCGCAAGGCTCGTCCTTGAATTTGGCCGAGATCGCGGTCAGCACCTTCTCGACCCGCTTCCAGGACTCCTCGGTGCCGCCGACCATGATCGACGGCCCGTGGCGCGCGCCCTCCTCGCCGCCCGACACGCCCATGCCGATGAAGGTCAGGCCCGAGCCGGAAAGCTCGGAAAAACGGCGCATCGTGTCGCGGAAATTGGCGTTGCCGGCATCGATGACGATGTCGTTATTGGAGAGCACGCCACGCAGCGCCGCGATCTGCTCGTCGACCGGCTTGCCGGCCAGCACCATGATGATGATCGGCCGCGGCGGCCGGATCGCCGCAGCAAGCTCCTCCAGGCTGTAGCAGGGAACGACCCTGTCCTTCAGCGGACCGGCGCTCTCGACAAACGCGTCGGTGCGCGACGGCGTGCGGTTGAAGACGGCGATGCGGTGCCCGTGCTCGGCGATGTTGAGCGCCAGGTTGGAACCCATCGTGCCAAGGCCGATCAGGCCGATTTCGGCTTTTTCCATCGTTTCTTCCCTGCTTTCGCATGCTTGTTGTGGTCGCGTTTCGGGGCGGTGCCCGCCGTTTCGCAAGATGAATGACGGGCCTTGGCGGCGCCGTCAACCGCCTCGCCGCATTCTACATGGACCCGTATCTCAATCGGACCTGATCTCAATCGGCGCTTCGATCTTCACCATCTCAAAGTCGGAAACGAGAATATCAAGCCTCGCGTTCCAACGACCAGGAATTGGGATGACGAGATTGTCGACGCGCCAGGTGCCGTCGCCGGGTTTCGTCGCCGGCCGCTTGATCGGCTCGATGCCGGAATCCGGCTTCGACAGCACCAGCGTCACCTGCTTGGCATCCAACGGTCCGAAATCGCCGGTCATGATCACCATTGAAGCGGCGACCTCGCCGGCATGTCCAGGCGTGATGCTGAGATCGGCCATCGCTTCCAGCGTGTGGATGTGGATCGACACCGGCTGTGCGGCGGCGATCGCCAGCGCGCGTGGCGGCGGGGTGAAGCGCCAGCCGGCGGCGACGCCGAAGATGGCAAGCACGATCACCACCTCGATGCCGATCGAGCGCACCAGCCGTCGCTGCACCTCCGTGTCGCCCGCCTGGGCTGGCGCCGTCAGCGTCCAGCGATTGACCGCGGCAAGCGTGAACACGAAAAGCAGCAGCGCCAGCTTCAACAGCAGCAGCCGGCCATAGGACGTGTTGATCAGCGCCGCCGGCTCCTGCATCTGGATGATCGCCAGCACGATGCCGCTCGCGGCAAGCACGATGACGACCGGCAGGATCGCGCGGGAGAAGCGCCGCAGGAAGACTTTTGCTTCCGCCGGCTCTCGCCGCAAAGCCAGGCCGAGCGGCGCCAGCGAACCGGCCCAGAAGGCGATTGCCGTGCCATGCAGGAACACCAGCGGCCGCGTCAGCCATTGCGGTTCGGCGGCGCTGGCGTGGCCGCTGGCGGCAAGGGCTGCGCCGACACCAAGCAGCGCCGCACTTGCCGACAGCTTGCGAAGACCTGCCGGCCCGGCGAGCGACAGCAGAGCGATACCAAGCGCGATCAGGCCGATCAGCACTGTCCAGACGAAGCTCGTGTCAACCGCCGTCCTCCAGACGGTCGGCGATGTAAACCAGGCAAGGGGCGCGCCAAGCCCATCCAGCCCCTGCAGGCCGAGCGACACCGGCGCCGCGACGAGACCCAAAAGCAGCGCCGCCGCGACAAAGCGCTGGCCGAAGCGCCCGTCCCCGGCCAGCCAGGCGAGCGCGAACGCGCCGCCGCCGCCAAGGAAGAGGCCGGCATAGAAAAACAGCCTGGCGGCCCAGATCGCCGCGCGCAGCGTCCAGTCCACGGCTTCGCCCGCGATCGGTGCCGCACTTGGCGCACCGATCGAAAACAGCGCCGAACCACCGACCGGATGGCCGTCGACCGACACCACCCGCCAGCTCAGCACATGTGTGCCCGATTTGAGCACCTCGGGATTGTCGATCTCGACCGTCCGGTCGTTGAGGCGAAAGGATGTCAGCGCAAGCCGCGAGCCGTCCGGCCGCACAAGGGTCAGGACCAGCGGCGAGACGGGTTCGCTGAAGGTCAGCGAAAACTGCGCCGGACTTTGCGCCAGCACGGCACCGTCGGCCGGGTCGGTCGCGACCAGAGCCGCATGCGCCAAGGCGCGGCCGGGCAGGATCAGCACGGCGATCAGCACGAAAATTCCGACCAGGCCGCCCGCGAGCAGTTTGGTACGAGAGCCGTCCTGGGAAGCAGTCGACAGCAGGAGAATTGGGCTCATCCTATCACTTCGAGGGAGCGATGACGCAGTGAGCGCGCCAACGCCCGGTTCATGTCTTCAACGATGCCCGGATCACTCTGCGTGATCCATGTCCATATCGCCACTGCCCGTCTCGCCCATGCCTTCGACGGCAAACTCGACTTTGACGCTGCCGGCCTTCTCGAAGGTCAGCGTCGCCGGGAATTTCTCGCCCTGCTTCGGCTGCCGCTTCAGGCCGGTGAACATCAGGTGGTAGGCGCCAGGCTTCAGCGCGACCTTGCCGCCGGCCGGGATCTCCAACCCGCCCTCGACCGGCCGCATGGTCATGACGCCATCCTTGACGCCCATCTCATGCAGCTCGGCCTTGTCGGAGATGTCGGAGGAAATCGACAGCAGCCGGTCGGGCGCGCTGCCCTTATTGACCACGGTGAAATAGCCGCCGGCCACCTTGGCGCCTGGCGGCGTCGCCCGCGACCAGGGATGCTCGATCTCGAGATCGCCGATCTTGAATTCATGCGCGATGGCGAAGGGAACGCAGGCCAGGAGAAGAAGAAGGCTGAGCACGGCAAGGCCGACGCGCTGCTGGAAATGGAACGGCGCGCCGCGAAGGACGGAGGTTTGCGCCTTGGGAAGAAGATTGGACATGGTTGCTCCATGAATATGAGGATCACGCCGCCTTTGCGGCCGCGAACGGTCTGATCTTTGGATGAATTGGTCCGCGGAAGGTTCCGCGGATCAGACCATTGCCGGCGGCGCGCGCGGATTGGCCGGAGAACGGTCGCGGGCGAAATCCCGGTGCCGGAAGGCCGGAAGCTGGAAGGCGACCGCCTCGAAAAGTCGGGTTCCGGCCAGCGCGGCTGCGTCCGGCGGCGGCAGATGCGCCGGCGAAATCATGCTGCAGCCGAGCGAGCAGCAGGCCGGCATATGCTGCTGGTCCGGATCGCCGCCGGGTAGCTTTACGGCCCCTTCATACGTGCAGATGACGTTGCCGAAGGCATCGAGCTGCGACGGCGCGCCAAAGGCGAAGGCGCCGAGCGACGACTGAAGCAACAGGAGCAGCGCCGCGACGAACGCGGCCGGCATGCTCCATCGTCTCAGCCGGATATGCAACGGAAAGCCTCTCCCGGAAATTCGATCGACCGTAACACGGACGATAAGGCGGGAAAATCGGCAAAACCGCGCTGCGGCAACGCGGCGCCATACCCGTTCATGCCCGGACAAATGTGGCCGATAACGTGCCGGCGGGCTGCGCCTGGCGTCCTTCGGGAATCGAGCTCAGCAGCGTCTGGCGCGCCGACTTCAGGTGCTTGCGGCAGGCGGTGTCCACCTTGGCGGGATCGCGCGACTTCAACGCCGCGATATAGGCGAGATGCTCCTGGATTGCGACTTCGTTGCGCTGGCGCTCCTCGGCCTTATTCCACTGATAATGGTAGTGGAAGATCATCGCGATCACGTCATAGAAGTCGACGATGAAACGGTTGTGCGATGCGCGGTGGATCAGCCGGTGAAAACGCTCGTCTAGCTCGGAGAACTCGTTGAAGCGTGTGGCGATGTCGCTGGCGAGCTGGCGGTGTTCGACCTCCAGCCGGTCGAGATCGGCCCATACCGCGCTGTCGTGCGGCAGCGCGGCGAAGGCCGCCGCCGAGCGTAGCTCGAACATCTCGCGGATCTCGGTCAGCTCCAGCGCGAAGGCGCGCGTGAAACCCTTCAGCACCCAGTGGCTGTTGCGCCGCTTCTCGATCAGCCCGAAGCGCGAGAAGCGGATCAGGAATTCGCGCACGCTGGTGGTGCCCACCCCGATCTCGCGCGCCAGCTCCAGCTCGTTGATCTGCATGCCGGCCTCGGCGCCGCCGGCAAGCAGCCTGCGCATGAAGGAGCGCTCGATGATCTCGGCCAGCGAGTCCGTCTCTTCCTCGGGGAAGAAATCCTCCGGCCGCGGCGCCCTGAGCACCGTCTTGTTGCGCTTGTTCCAGGCGATCAGCCCGGTCTCTTCCATGCGCGAAAGGATGCTGCGCACGGTGGTGCGGCTGACACCGAGCAGCGTGCCGAGTTCCGGCTCCGACGGCAGGCTTTGGGTCTCGTCGAGCAGCCGCAGGCAGCGGTTGAACGCGTCCTTGTAGACGTTGTTGCTCTTCGACATGCCTGTATCCCCCAACGCTTGCGGCGGACGCCCGGAAGCGCGATATGATCGGTGTCTCCTAGCGCACGGCCCCGAAAAGCGGAATCGTTTTTCGCCGGCTTGCCAAACGGGCGGTCGCGCGTCGGACAAGGGGCGCCGGCCGCCGCTGATGAAAAAACAATTGACGCAAAAATGTTTTTTCACGATAAAAGACATTACCCCCAAACGGGCGCATGTCAATCCGCCCGCATTCCCAGGATGACCCAGGACAGCCGCTCGTGAACCCCGCAAACACCATTCTTCTTTCCCCCGCCGACAATGTCGCGGTCGCCAATGGCCGCATCGAGATCGGCACTGCGCTGCCGGGCGGCGCCACCGCGATCGCGATGATCGAGCCTGGGCACAAGGTTGCGATCATGCCGATCGCGGCGGGTGAAGCGGTGGTTAAATACGCGCAGGCGATCGGCCGCGCCACGCAGGATATCGCGCCAGGCGAGCACGTTCATTCGCATAATCTGGTATTCGAGAGCGGCCGCCTGCCGGTGGTGCCGCCGAGTGAGGCAGAGCATGCCACCGAGGCGGACCGCAAGCGCACCTTCATGGGCTACCGCCGCGCCGACGGGCGCGCCGGCACGCGCAACTTCATCGGCATCATCGCCAGCGTCAATTGTTCGGCCACTGTCTGCCACGCCATTGCCGACGAGGCCAACCGCACGATTCTGCCGAAATATCCCGGCATCGACGGCTTCGTTCCGATCGTCCATGGCCAGGGCTGCGGCATGAGCGGCACCGGTGACGGCATGATGGTCCTGCATCGCACGCTTGCGGGCTATGCTCGCCATCCGAATTTCGGCGGCGTGATGATGGTCGGGCTCGGCTGCGAGGTCAACCAGCTCACCCTTTACGGCCAGAAGGGCGTGGCGGCGGGAAAACGCCATTTCAACATCCAGGAGGCCGGCGGCTCGCGCAAATCGGTCGAGAAGGCGATGGGCGTGCTCACCGAGATCGCCGAGGAGGTCGGCCACCTCAAGCGCGAGCCCATCCCGGTCAGCGAGATCGTCGTCGGCCTGCAATGCGGCGGCTCGGACGGCATGTCGGGCATCACCGCCAACCCGGCATTGGGCGCCGCTGTCGACATCCTGGCCGGCGTCGGCGGCATCGGCATCCTGTCGGAAACAACCGAGATCTACGGCGCCGAGCATCTGCTCGCCTACCGCGCCGCTTCGCCCGAGATCGCCGCCAAGCTCGACGGCTTTGTGAAGTGGTGGGAGGACCATACCGCAAAGCACGGCGCCTCGATCGACAACAACCCCTCGCCCGGCAACAAGCGCGGCGGCCTGACCACGATCCTGGAAAAATCTCTGGGCGCCGTCGCCAAGGGCGGCCAGACGCCGTTGAATGGCGTCTTCGGCTATGCCGAGAAGGTTTCGGGCCACGGCCTGGTGTTCATGGACACGCCCGGCTACGACCCGGTCTCGGCCACCGGCCAGGTGGCGGGCGGCGCCAATGTCATCGTCTTCACCACCGGCCGCGGCTCCTGCTTCGGCTGCCGGCCGACGCCGTCGATCAAGGTCGCGACCAACTCGACCATGTACCACCAGATGGAGGAGGACATGGACGTCAATTGCGGCGTCATCGCCTCGGGCGAGAAGACCATCGCTGGCATGGGCCGCGAGATCTTCGAGCTGATCATCGAGACGGCGTCCGGCCGCAAGACCAAGAGCGAGGCGTTCGGCTACGGCGACAACGAATTCGTGCCCTGGCATCTCGGCGCGACGCTTTAGTCCGAAGGCCTTTGGCGGAAGCGCGACTAGACGCAGGTCTTCATTGCCGCATGACTTTATGATGGAATGAATATTCCACATTGACAGCGCAATGAAATTATCGTTCCATGCCATAGGGAGGAACGGAAGCGCCGGCATGCTTGCCAATGAGGAGCCGCAGAGCGGGGCAAATCCATCGCGCATCACACAAACGGCAACAGACACCGCTTGCATCGGCCATGGCAATGCTCTATCAAAAAAAGGCATCTGTTTTTTATTGATAAAGTTCCGTTTGGGCCCGCGCCTATCCAGATGGAGCTTCCGCAACCTTCACCAGGCGACTTAGGGAGGAACCTAATGAAATTCATGACCAGCCTTCTCAACCGCCGTGCTTTCGTGGCCTTGGCCGCTGCGTCGATGCTTGGCGGCGCGATGCATTCCGCGCCAGCCTCGGCGGCCGACGTGACCATCCCGATCATCGTCAAGGATACCACCTCCTTCTACTGGCAGATCGTGCTGGCCGGTGCCCGCAAGGCCGGCAAGGACCTCGGCATCAACGTGCCGGAGCTCGGCGCCCAGGCCGAGACCGACGTCAACGGCCAGATCTCGATCCTCGAGAACGCCGTCGCCAGCAACCCCGCCGCCGTCGTCATCTCGCCGACCGAGTTCAAGGCGCTCGGCAAGCCGATCGATGAGGCAGCTTCCAAGGTCAAGGTCATCGGTATCGACTCCGGCGCAGACTCCAAAGCCTTCACCTCCTTCCTCACCACCGACAACGTCCAGGGCGGCCGCGTCGCCGCTGACGGTCTCGCCGCCGCCATCGGCGCCGCCAATGGCGGCAAGGTGGAAGGCAAGGTCGCGCTGATCACCGCCCTTCCCGGCGCCGGCTCGCTCGAGCAGCGCAAGCAAGGCTTCATCGAACAGATCAAGGCCAAGTATCCCGGCCTCGAGCTGGTGGCTGACAAATACGCCGACGGTCAGGCCACCACCGGCCTCAACATCGCGACCGACCTGATCACCGCCAATCCGGACCTCAAGGGCATCTTCGCCTCGAACCTGATCATGGCGCAGGGCGTCGGCCAGGCGATCGCCGAGAACAACCTTGCCGGCAAGGTGGGGCTGATCGGCTTCGACAGCGACGAGAAGCTGATCAAGTTCCTCAACGACGGCGTCATCTCCGGCCTCGTCGTCCAGGATCCGTACCGGATGGGCTATGACGGCATCAAGACCGCTCTGGCCGCCTCGAAGGGCGAGAAGGTCGAAGCCAATGTCGATACCGGCGCGAACCTCGTCACCAAGGCGAACATGAAGGACCCGAAGATCGACGCGCTGCTCAATCCGAAGCTCAACTGAGCATCGTGACCCTATCCGTTTCCGGGGCGGTCTCGCCCCGGAAACATCCCCTGGGTGGGACGGCTTGGAAATTCGACGGCCCAAGCAATTCCAGGAAAAGTGCCTAGCGATTTTCCGTTCGGAATTGCCTGAACCTGCCTTACCTTGCCAATCAAGATGCGCACCTGAAGACGCATCGCCGCATACCCAATGGTTGAGACCAAACCGGGAGGATTGTCATGACGTCGACGGCGCAGGAATTGCACCCGGCCCCAACGCTGCAGCCGGGAAGGACGATCCTCGAACTCAACGGGCTGGAGAAGCGTTATCCCGGCACGCATGCGCTGAAGCCCGTGCACCTTGCCTTCAAGGCGGGTGAGATCCATGCCATCGTCGGCGAGAACGGCGCCGGCAAATCCACCCTCATCAAGCTTCTGACCGGCGTCATGCCGCGCACCTCGGGCGAGGTCATCTGGGAAGGCCAGCCCGTGGCTTTGGCTACCCCGCACGAGGCGATGGCGCTCGGCATCAACGCCGTGCACCAGGAGGTGGTGCTGTGCCGCCATCTCACCGTCGCCGCCAATATGTTCCTCGGCGAGGAGGAGTCCCGCTTCGGCCTTCTGCAGCAGCGCGCCATGGTCAAGGACGCGCAGAAGATCATCAACGGCCTCGGCTTCGACCTGCCCGCGCATGTCGTGCTCGGCGACCTCACCATCGGCCAGCAGCAGCTGATCGCCGCCGCCCGCGCCACGGTGCGCGGCACCAAATTCCTGATCTTCGACGAGCCGACCGCCTACCTCACCCGCAAGGAGGCAGACCAGCTGTTCAAGCTGATCCGCCGGCTGAAGGGCGAAGGGGTCACCATCATCTATATCAGCCACCGCATGGAGGAAGTGTTCGAGCTCGCCGACCGCGTCTCCGTGCTGCGCGACGGCACTTTGGTGGGCACCCGCAACATCGCCGAGACCAACGAGCCCGAGCTGGTCAAGCTGATGATCAACCGCTCGATCGAGCAGATCTACCACAAGGAGCATTTCACGCCTGGCGCCACCATCGTCGAGACGAAGAACCTCTCCGGCAAGGGTTTCGAGAATGTCTCGGTGACTGTCCGCGCCGGCGAGATCGTCGGCCTCTACGGCCTGATCGGCGCCGGCCGCAGCGAGTTCGTCACCACGCTCTATGGCCGCCACAAAAAATCGGCCGGCCAGATCCTGTGGCAGGGCAAGGAGGTCCAGGTCAATTCCGAGCACGACGCCATCCGCCTCGGCATGGCGCTGGCCCCGGAAAGCCGCCGCGACCAGGGCCTGTGCCTCAATCTGCCGGTCGGCATGAACCTCAATCTGCCGATCTACAAGCGCATTTCCAGCAACATGCTGATCTCCGGGGCGAAGGAAAAGGCCGAGGCCGACCGCCAGATCGCCGACCTCAGGATCAAGACGCCGACGCGCAACGCGCTCGCCTCCAGCCTGTCCGGCGGCAACCAGCAGAAGATCGTCATCGGCAAATGGCTGGCGCATGGCGCCAAGCTGTTCATCTTCGACGAGCCGACGGTCGGCGTCGACGTCGGCACCAAGGCCGAGATCTACCGCCTGTTCAGTGCGCTTCTGTCGAAGGGTGCCGGCATCATTCTGATCTCGTCCTATCTGCCGGAAGTCTACGAGCTTGCCGACACGCTGCATGTGTTCCGGCGCGGCAAGCTGGTCGCCACGCATGGCTTCCGCACCGCCGACCACGAGGAAATCCTCACGCAGGCGCTCGCCGAGAAACAAGAAAAACAGGGAGGTCAGACATGAGCACCGAGGCTATCGCCGCCGAACGGCCGAAGCGAAATTACAATGCCCTGTTCGGGCTGACGCTGCTGGCGCTGCTGGTCCTGCTGTGGGTGATCCTGTCGCTGGCGACGACGAGCTTCGCCTCGGCCAACAACATCTCGAACCTTTTGCGTCAGGGTTCGATGATCGCCATCTTGGCCGTCGGCCAGACCTTCGTCATCATCACCGGCGGCATCGATCTTTCCGTCGGCGCGGTCGTCGGCTTCTCGACGGTCATCGCAGCCATGCTGATCAATGCCGGCGTGCCGGTCTTCGCCGCCATCCTGATCACACTGCTGGTCGGTGTCGCCATCGGCCTGTTCCACGGTTTCGGCATCGTCAAGATGGGCCTGCCGCCCTTCATCATCACGCTGGCGACGCTGACATCGCTGCGCGGCATCGGCCTGCTGATGACCAACGGCAATTCGATCTCGATCAACAACGACGCCTTCCAGGAATTCTCACGCAACTCCTTCGTCGGCATCCCCAACCTGTTCTGGATGGTGATCCTGGTCGGCATCCCGGCCTACATCTTCCTGCATCACAGCCGCTGGGGCCGCTATCTGTTCTCGGTCGGCTCCAATGCCGAGGCCTCGCGCCTGTCCGGCGTCAACGTGCAGCGCACCATCTATATGGCCTATACGCTGTCCGGCCTGTGCGCGGCCTTCGTCGGCGTGCTGCTCGCCTCGCGCATAGGCATCGGCAATCCGACGCAGGCCGAGGGCTGGGAGCTCCAGGCGATCGCCTCGTCGGTGATCGGCGGCACCTCGCTGTTCGGCGCGGTGGGTTCGGTGCACGGGCCGCTGCTCGGCGCCTTCATCCTCGCCACCATCAACAACGGCGCCAACCTGCTCAACGTCAATGCCTTCTGGCAGCGCATCATCACCGGCCTGCTGATCATCGTCATCGTCTACTTCGACGGCCTGCGCCGTCGCGGCAAGTGAATCCTCCCTGACCTGACGCCGGTCCGCTCAACCGAGGGACCGGCGCCTTTTTTGAATACTGGAATTGCCCATGAAAGCCGTCGTCTGCCGCTCGCCCGGCGACCTTGTCCTCGAAGACCGCGTCGATCCAGGCGCGCCACCATCAGGTTGGGCGCGCGTCGCGGTCAGCCATGTCGGCATATGCGGCACCGACTATCACATCTTCGAAGGCAAGCATCCCTTCCTCGCCTATCCGCGCATCATGGGCCATGAGGTTTCCGGCACCATCGTCGAAAAGGGGGAAGGCGTCGATCTTGCCATCGGGGAACCGGTCATCATCAACCCGTATCTTTCATGCGGCAAATGCATCGCCTGCCGGCACGGCAAGCCGAATTGCTGCGTGAAGATCGAGGTGCTGGGCGTCCATCGCGACGGCGCCATGTGCGACGAGATCCTGGTGCCCGCGCAGAACCTTTATCCGACAGACGGCCTGTCGCCGGCCGATGCCGCGGCGGTGGAATTTTTGGCGATCGGCGCGCACGCCGTGCGCAGATCGGTTGCAACGCCCGGCCAGCGCACGCTGGTCATCGGCGCCGGCCCGATCGGGCTGGGCACGGCGATCTTCGCGCGCATCGCCGGGCTCGACGTCAGCCTGCTCGACATGAGCAGCGAGCGCCTCGGCTTCGCCGAAAAGGAACTCGGCTTTGCCCCGCTCGACACCTCGAAGGCATCGGCTGCCGAACTGGTGCGGCAGGCAACCGGCGGCGAAGGATTCGACCTCGTCTTCGACGCGACCGGCAACACGGCATCGGTGCAGTCGGCCTTCGTCCATGTCGCGCATGGCGGCACGCTGGTGCTGGTCAGCGTCGTCAAGGACGACATCACCTTCTCCGACCCCGAATTTCACAAGCGCGAGATGACGCTGGTCGGCAGCCGCAACGCGCTCAAGGCCGATTTCGAGCATGTCGCGGCCTCGATCCGCAACGGCGCCGTGCCGTTGGATAAGCTCGTCACCCACCGCACGACGCTCGCCGCAACGCCACGTGACCTCGCCAGATGGACGCATGAGAAATCGGGGCTGATCAAGGCGGTTATCGAGGTGGGATGAGCGCCGCTAATCGCCGGCCGACAGCCTCAGTTCCACCCGTTCCGCCGGGAACCTAGACTCGGCAAACTGGATCGGCTGGCCGTCGAGCGTGACGTTGACGGCGACGGTGACCAGCACGATGGCGCCGGGCTGTAGATCGAGCGCGGCCAAATCGTCGGCATCGGCGTGCCGAGCCGACAGCACAGTCGACTGCCTGAGATAATCGTTGATGCCGAAACGCTTCAGCGAAGCGGTGATCGACCCCGTTTCCGCCATTGCCATCTCTATGCCGGCGAAGCGCTTGGCGTCGAACCAGGTCGTGGCGCGTGACACCGCATGACCATCGGCCTCGCCTCGCGTCTCCAGGCGGATGACGGCCGCGCCCCTGGCAATGCCCAGCGCCTCGGCGATGCGCCGGCTGGCCGGCTCCGTCGACGACGACAGGAGCGCAATATGCCGCTCG
The DNA here is from genome assembly GCF_004016445.2 of Mesorhizobium sp. M2E.F.Ca.ET.219.01.1.1. Lineage (GTDB taxonomy): Bacteria > Pseudomonadota > Alphaproteobacteria > Rhizobiales > Rhizobiaceae > Mesorhizobium. The sequence goes on along the minus strand of NZ_SADT02000001.1, from coordinate 110,765 downwards.
CTCGTCTGCCCCTGCAGCCCGGTCGAGAAGCGCGTGCGTGCACCGATCGGATAGGACAGCCGCTTGCGCGACAGGACGAAGGTGCCGCGCCCCTGCTCGGGCCTGAGCACGCCTTCCTGCACAAGCGCGGCTATGGCGCTGCGCACGGTATGGCGGTTGACGCCGTAGCGCTCGGCCAGTGCTATTTCCGGCGGCAGCGCCGCATTCTCGGCAAAATCGCCGCTCGCGATCCCCTGCAGGATCCGGTCGGCGATCTGCCGCCACAGCGACACGCCGTTACGCCTTTCGATGCTGCTCGCCAGTCCGGTCACCCTTCGCCCCCAAGCATTTTTCCCGGGTTGTCATCCACCCGTCATGGACTCCCGTTACGAGATAAGTATAATTTGTATAGTTGTCTATATCAATAGACAAATTTTCTGCATGCAAGGAGCGACGCCATGCGAGGACAGGAAGCGCGCGAGCAGGCCGGGCGGAAAGCCTTGATGGCGACGCTGGCGCATGCCGCGGCCGACGAGATCTCCCGTCTGTGGAACGAAGCGGGCCTGCCTTCCGAGGCCGAGCTTTTGCGCGGACCTGAAACCGGATTGGTGACGGTGCGCGGGCGGATCGGCGGCGACGGCGCGCCCTTCAATGTCGGCGAGGCGACCGTGACCCGCGCCACGGTGCGGCTGCCCTCCGGCCAGGTCGGCCATTCCTATGCGCTCGGCCGTGACAAGGCCAAGGCAAGGCTCACGGCGATCGCCGACGCGCTCTGGCAGGACCCGGCGCACCGCGAAACGGTCGAGACGAAGCTGGTCGCGCCCTTGCGCGCGGCGCTCGATGCGGCGCGCGAAAAAAGCCGCGTCGAGACGGCGGCCACGAAAGTGGATTTCTTCACCATGGTGCGCGGAGAGGACTGATGGATATCGCCACGCAATCGATCGACGGCGGCTTCGCCGAGCCGGTCTTCAACGCCCAGGCCGTCTTTCGCGCCATGATGGACGCGATGGCGCGCCCCGGCACCGCCCAGGCCCTGCCGCAGCTCGCCCGTCCGCCGGCGCCATTGTCGGCGACGGCCGGCGCCGTGGCGCTGTCGCTCTGCGACAACGACACGCCGCTCTGGCTCGATCCGCCGCTGCAGGCGGAAGCGTCGGTCAAGGCCTGGCTGGGCTTTCACACCGGCGCGCCTTTGGCCAACACGCCGGCCGACGCGCATTTCGCCTTGATCGCCAATCCGAAGGACATGGCGGCGCTCGACGGTTTTGCGCAGGGCACGCAGGAATATCCCGACCGCTCGACGACGCTGATCCTCCTGGTCGACGACCTCGCTTCGGGCCCCTCGCTGCTGCTCGAAGGTCCGGGGATCGAAAAGACGTCAATGATCGCGCCTCCGGGCATGCCGCGCCATTTCGTCGAGCAGTGGAAGCAGAATAACCAGCGTTTCCCGCGCGGCGTCGACATCATCCTGGCAGCGCCGGGCAGCCTCGCCTGCCTGCCGCGCACCACCCGCATCAAGACGATGGAGGCGTGACATGTATGTCGCGGTGAAAGGCGGCGAAGCGGCAATCGCCAACGCCCATCGTCTGCTTGCCGACCGCCGCCGCGGCGACCGCGCGGTGCCGGCGCTGCGCCTCGACCAGATCGTCGAGCAACTGGCGCTCGGCGTCGACCGGGTGATGAGCGAAGGCTCGCTCTACGATCGCGAGCTTGCGGCTCTCGCCGTTGTCCAGGCGCGCGGCGACATGATCGAGGCGATCTTCCTGGTGCGCGCCTATCGCACCACGCTGCCGCGCTTCGGCTACACCAATCCGGTCGATACCGGCGCCATGCAGGTCGAGCGTCGTATCTCGGCCACCTACAAGGATCTGCCAGGCGGCCAGGTGCTCGGCCCGACCTTCGACTACACCCACCGCCTGCTTGATCCGGAGCTCGCCGCTGGCGCCGAGGTCGAGACGCCGGCGCAGCGTCCGGTCGATGCCGAGGCCATGCCGCGCGTCTCCGCGATCCTCGCCCATGAGGGCCTCATCGAGGCCGACGGCGAGATGCCGCTCGACCATGTGCCCGGCGACATCACGCGCGAGCCGCTGCAATTCCCGATGGCGCGCGACATCCGCCTGCAGGCGCTGTCGCGCGGCGACGAAGGTTTTCTCCTGGCCCTCGGCTATTCGACGCAGCGCGGCTATGCCCGCAACCATCCCTTCGTCGGCGAGATCCGCATCGGCGAGGTCGAGCTCGAGCTCGACGTGCCGGAACTGCCCTTCGCCGTGCCGCTCGGCTCGATCCGCGTCACCGAATGCCAGATGGTCAACCAGTTCAAGGGCTCGGCCAAGGCGCCGCCGCAGTTCACGCGCGGCTACGGCCTGGTCTTCGGCCAGAGCGAGCGCAAGGCGATGGCGATGGCGCTGTGCGACCGTGCCCTGCGCGCGAGCGAACTCGGCGAGGATGTCGTCGCCGCCGCGCAGGACGAGGAATTCGTTATCTCACATTCCGACAATGTCCAGGCGACCGGCTTCGTCGAGCATCTCAAGCTGCCGCACTATGTCGACTTCCAGGCCGAGCTCGGCCTCGTGCGCCGCATGCGCGCAGAATACGAGGCGCGGGAAAACGAGGACAGGGCCGCCGAGGAAAAGCGGGAGGCGGCGGAATGAGTTCAGTGCCCGCTACCGGAATGTCCGCCGCCGCTATCGAACGAGCCGCCGCCCGAGCCGTAACCACTGGCACCGGCAACGGTCTCGCCGTGCGGGGGCTCCTTTGGCGCAGGGAGAAACATCTTCCGCATCGCAAAGGCCGCAACGCCGGCGAACACCAGCAACAGCACGCCAAGATGCAACCAACCGGTAGAGTCCATGTGGGCCTGCTCCCGAGTCTTGGGTGCCAAACTCCTACCACAGAGTCAGCGTGATCGCCATGACCGACATAGCCACCTACAACTTCGCCTATCTCGATGAGCAGACAAAGCGGATGATCCGCCGGGCCATCCTGAAGGGCATCGCCATTCCCGGTTACCAGGTGCCGTTCGCGTCGCGCGAGATGCCGATGCCCTATGGCTGGGGCACCGGCGGCGTGCAGGTCACAGCCTCGATCATCGGTCCCGACGACGTGCTGAAAGTCATCGACCAGGGCGCCGACGACACAACCAACGCCGTCTCGATCCGCGCCTTCTTCAGGAAGGTCGCCAAGGTCGTCGTCACCACCGAGACCGCGAAGGCGACGATCATCCAGACCCGCCACCGCATCCCGGAACATCCGCTCAACGCGGGACAGGTCCTGGTCTTCCAGGTGCCGATACCCGAGCCGCTGCGCTTCCTGGAGCCGCGCGAGACCGAAACGCGCAAGATGCATGCGCTGGAGGAATACGGCCTCATGCATGTGAAGCTCTACGAGGACATCGCAAAGCACGGCCGCATCGCCACCACTTACGCCTATCCGGTCAAGGTCGAGGGCCGTTACGTGATGGACCCGTCGCCGACGCCGAAATTCGACAATCCGAAGATGCATCGTTCGCCGGCTTTGCAATTGTTCGGCGCCGGCCGCGAGAAGCGCATCTACGCGGTGCCGCCCTTCACCGACGTCGTCAGCCTCGACTTCGAGGACCATCCCTTCGAGGTGCAGACCTTCGACCAGCCATGCGCGCTCTGCGGCGCTGAGAATGTCTATCTCGACGAGGTCATCCTCGACGACCATGGCGGCCACATGTTCGTCTGCTCGGACACCGACCACTGCGAGAAGCGGCGCGCCGACCCTACCTCCCCCTCGTGGGGAGGTCGCGCCGAAGGCGCGGGTGGGGGTCTTGACCAATCCACACCTCACTCAACCCCCGCCCCGGCGCTGCGCGCCGACCCTCCCCGCAAGGGGGAGGGTAAGGAGGCAAAATGACCGACGAACCGCTGCTGCGCGTTTCAGCGCTGTCCAAATTCTACGGCTCGCGCGTCGGCTGCGAGAATGTCACCTTCGACCTCTGGCCCGGCGAGGTGCTGGCTGTGGTCGGGGAGTCCGGCTCCGGCAAGACGACGCTGCTCAACTGCCTGTCGACCCGGCTGCTGCCCTCCTCCGGCACCGCCAGCTACCGAATGCGCGACGGCCAGTGGCGCGAGCTCTACCGCATGAGCGAGGCCGAGCGCCGCTTCCTGATGCGCACCGACTGGGGTTTTGTCCATCAGAACCCGGCCGACGGCCTGCGCATGACGGTGTCGGCCGGCGCCAATGTCGGCGAAAGGCTGATGGCGGTCGGCGACCGCCATTATGGCAGGATCCGCGCCACCGCCGTCGACTGGCTGTCACGCGTCGAGATCGACGAGGACCGCATCGACGACGAGCCGCGCGCCTTTTCCGGCGGCATGCGCCAGCGCCTGCAGATCGCCCGCAACCTGGTGACCGGGCCGCGGCTCGTCTTCATGGACGAGCCTACCGGCGGTCTCGACGTCTCGGTGCAGGCGCGTCTGCTCGATCTGTTGCGCGGGCTGGTCACCGATCTCGGGCTGGCGGCGGTTGTCGTCACCCACGACCTCGCCGTGGCGCGGCTCTTGTCGCAGCGCATGATGGTGATGAAGGACGGCCGCGTCGTCGAAAGCGGTCTCACCGACCGCGTGCTCGACGACCCGCGCGCGCCCTATACGCAGTTGCTTGTTTCCTCGATTCTGCAGGTGTGATCATGGCTACGCCTCTCGTTGTCTCGGACGTCGCCAAGAGCTTTACCATGCATCTGCGCGACGGCGTCACGCTGCCGGTGGTGACTGGCGTTTCCTTCTCGATCCGCGCCGGCGAATGCGCGGTACTCGGCGGCCCATCCGGTGCGGGAAAAAGCTCGATCCTGAAGATGCTCTACGGCAACTATGCCGTCGATGAAGGCCAGATCATCGTCCAGCATGGCGGCGGGTTGATCGACCTCGCCTCCGCCAGCCCGCGCACCGTGCTTTCCGTGCGCCGCCACACCATCGGCTATGTCAGCCAGTTCCTGCGTACCGTGCCGCGCGTCTCGGCGCTCGACGTCGTCGCCGAACCGCTGGTCGAGCGCGGCGAGGATCGCGAGACCGCGCGGGCGAAGGCTCGCTCCCTGCTTGCTCAGCTCAACCTGCCCGAAAAACTCTGGGCGCTGCCGCCGGCGACCTTCTCCGGCGGCGAGCAGCAGCGCGTCAACATCGCGCGCGGCTTCATCACCGAGCATCCGATCCTTTTGCTCGACGAGCCGACCGCTTCGCTTGACGCCAGGAACCGCGATGTCGTGGTCGAGCTCATCGCAGCGAAAAAGGCGGCGGGCGTCGCCTTGCTTGGCATCTTCCATGACCTCGACGTGCGCGACGCAGTCGCCGATCGCGTCATCGACGTCACCGCCTTCGCCGCCGGAAAGATCGCCGCATGAAGAAGCTTTCGGATACGCCGCTGATCCATCCGACGGCGCAGGTCGAAAACTCGACCCTCGGCCGCTGGACCGAAATCGCCGAGCGCAGCCGTGTCGCCGAATGCGAGCTCGGCGACTACTCCTACATGATGCAGGACTGCGCCGTCTGGTGCGCCACCATCGGCAAGTTCTCCAACATCGCGGCGAGCGTGCGCATCAACGCCACGAACCACCCGGTTTCGCGTCCGACACTGCACCACTTCACCTACCGCGCCTCGGATTATTGGAACGACGCCGAGCATGAGAGCGAGTTCTTCGCTCAGCGCCGTGCCAAACGCGTCACCATCGGCCACGACACCTGGCTCGGCCACGGCTCGACCATCCTGCCAGGCGTCACCGTCGGCGACGGCGCGGCGGTCGGCGCCGGCGCGGTGGTGTCGAAGGACGTCGCGCCCTACACGATCGTCGGCGGCGTGCCGGCAAAACCGATCCGCGAGCGCTTCGACCGCCGCACCGCCGAGCGCTACCAGGCTTTAGCCTGGTGGGACTGGGACCATGCAAGGCTGCGCGCCGCCCTCGACGATTTTCGTGAGCTGTCGGCCGAGGCGTTCCTGGAGAAACACGGCGGCTGATTTCAGGGAATGGTGAATGGTCAATAGTGAATGGCAACGAAGCCCTTCTTTCTCACCATTCACCATTCACCATTCACCATTCACCATTCACCATTCACATCCTTGACACATGACTCGGACAAGAGCCGATCTCCCCCAGGAGATCGCCATGCTCGCCACAGTTAGACCCTCGCTCGCCGGATTCTTCGAAGGCTCTAATCCGAAGCCGCCGATCCATCTCGGCACTCGTTACGACGCGTCGGGCAACTTCCTCCCCGAGCCGGGCAACACCGTCGTCTGCCATCTGGTCGAAGGCTCGCCTTCGCAAGCAGCAATTGTCGAGGTGCGCGAGCGCATGCTCGCCATGCCGGATGCCGATCGCCTCGCCCTCACCCCGATCTCAAGCCTCCACATGACGCTCTTCCAGGGCATCATCGAATACCGGCGTCGCCTCCCCTATTGGCCCGCCGACGTACCGCTCGACACCGGCATCGACGACATGACCCGGCTCTATCTCGACCGCCTGCGGGGTTTCGAGGGTCGCGGCCCCTTCAAGGCCAAAATTGTCGAAGTCGTGCCGACCGGCCTGACCGTCGCCGGCGCCACCCAAGAAGATCGACAGGTCCTGAAAGCCTGGCGCGATGCGCTATCCGTGCCATTCGGCTACCGCCATCCGGATCACGACACCTATGTCTTCCACATCACCTTCGCCTACCAGCTCCGCCGCCTCGCCGACGAGCGGGCCGCGGCCTGGCAGGACCTGTTTGATGACTGCCTGTCGTTCCTCGACCGCGATGCTCCGGTGATCGAGCTGAAGGCTCCGGCCTTCTGCAGCTTCAAGGACATGAAGCATTTCGAGGAATTGCTGGTGCTTGGCTAGTGGTCTGCGCAGGGATTTTGGAGGTTGCCGCTTCGGCGGGATTTCACCGTTCGTTTCCGTGAAATCAGCGCAAACGCCGGGGATTGGCTGAAGCCCTCCAACCTCGTCATCCCTGGGCGGAGCAGCCGCGAAGCGGCGTCGCGGAGACCCTGGGATCCATTCCGTGACCCTGATCGAAGAGTGCGGCGGAGCAGAATTCTGCACCGCGGCAGCGCTCATGCGTCACGGAATGGATCCTCGGGTCTTCGCGCGTCGCTGCGCTCCTTGCTCCGCCCGTGGATGACGACGGGATGGGCCTTTTAGCCAATCTCCAAGGCATGCCACCTGCCCAACAAAAACATAGCCGGCCCGATCAAAATCCCTGTGCTGGGAATTAACCCCACAAGCCTGTGACTCGTAACAAAACTGACATCAATCCGACACCCCAGCTTCATCGGGCTGCGCTAGCGAAGGCTAACAGACCTGCAAAACCGCGACGGACTGGAGTTTTGGTATGTCAGCATCATCGGCCACGCTCGAAATCCGCGGCGTAACCCGACGATTTGGCAAGAACACCGCTGTCAGCGACATCAACATCTCGATCACGCGCGGGCAGATGGTCGGCATCATCGGCCGCTCCGGCGCCGGCAAGTCGACGTTGCTGCGCATGATCAATCGTCTCATCGATCCCAGCCAGGGGTCGATTTTTTTTGACGGCGCCGAGGTCTCCAGCCTGCAGGGATCGCCGCTGCGCCGCTGGCAGCGCGACTGCGCCATGATCTTCCAACAGTTCAACCTCGTGCCGCGCCTCGACGTCTTGACCAACGTGCTGCTCGGCCGCCTCAACCATCGCTCGACGGTTTCCAACCTGCTCGGCATGTTCACGCGCACCGAATGCGCCGAGGCGGTGGCCGCGCTCGAGCGCCTCGACATCGCCCGTACCGCGCTGCAGCCGGCCGGCACTCTGTCCGGAGGCCAGCAACAGCGTGTCGCGATCGCCCGCGCCATGATGCAGCAGCCGAAAGTGCTTCTGGCCGACGAGCCGATCGCCTCGCTCGACCCGCTCAACGCCAAGGTGGTGATGGATTCGCTGCGCGACATCAATCTGCGCGAAGGCATCACCGTCGTCACCAATCTGCACACGCTGGACACCGCGCGCGCCTATTGCAACCGCATCATCGGCATGGCCGCCGGCAAGGTCGTCTTCGACGGCGCCCCGGAAGACCTCGACCGCGACGCCGTGCGCACCGTCTATGGCGCCGATGCCAGCGGCGCCGAGATTTCCGAGGCAATCACGTCGACCAGCGTGACCGTCAGGCCGAAGATCACCGCATCCGCCGGACCGCTCGAGCCCGCCTTCCCTGGCTACTGAGTCCATCGCCCCGACCCCAGTCGGTCCCGGCAAATCGTGGATTTCGGCAGAGCAACCCGGATCGCCCGCCAGCGTCAAAGGCAAGACTTGAAAAATCAGAACGCCGCCGGCGCGCAGCCGGAACAACAGGAGAGAGAGAGAGAGAGCAAATGTTCAGGAAGATGGTTTTTGGAGCGGTTTCGCTGCTCGCCATGGCGGCCAGTGCCGCGCACGCCGCTGATATCAAGGAATTCCGCGTCGGCATCCTCGGCGGCGAGAATGAGACCGACCGTCTGCGCAACTATCAGTGCCTCGCCGATCACCTGAAGTCGGAATTCGGCTTCGAGAAGGTGTCGCTGTTCCCGGCCGCCGACTATGACGGCGTCATCCAGGGCCTGCTCGGCGGCACGCTCGACTTCGCCGAGCTCGGCGCGTCCGGCTACGCCAGCGTCTATCTGAAGGACCCGAAGGCCGTCACTCCGATCCTGACCACCCAGCAGACCGATGGCTCGACGGGCTATTATTCGGTTGGCCTGGCGCTGAAGACCTCCGGCATCACCGACATCAAGTCGGCCAAGGGCAAGAAGCTCGGCTATGCCGATCCGGACTCGACCTCGGGCTATCTGATCCCGCTGACCCAGATTCCGAAGGACACCGGCGCTTCCAACGAGACTTATTTCGCCTCGACCCAGTTCAACGGCGGCCATGAGAACAACGTGCTGGCCGTGCGCGACGGCAAAGTCGACGTTGCCGTGGACGATTCCTCGGGCATCGGCGACTTCAAGAACGGCTACACTTCCGGCACCTTCCACAAGGAAGTCGCCAAGGGCGCCGTCGACCCGAACGACTTCGTCGAAGTGTGGCGCTCGGGCCTGATCCCGAACGGTCCGCTGGTTGTCCGCACCGCGCTGGGCGACGACATGACCGCCAAGCTCACCGCCTTCTTCACCGCCCTGCCGGCCAAGGACAAGGCCTGCTTCGAAGGCGTCGAAGGCGGCGACTTCACCGGCTACGTGCCCGTGAAGCCGGACTTCTACAACGTCATCGTCGAAGCCCGCAAAGCCGCTATCGGCGGCTAAAGGCATCAGGAAAAGGGCGGCGCTCACCAAAGCGACGTGCGTCCACTTGGACGCACAAAGTACGCTTTGGCACTTTGGATTGCCGCATCGGACTCTCCGAAAATCGGACTTCGATTTTCGGGCCGATGCGTCGGCGCCGCCCTTTTTGCATGTCCCGATCATGACATCAGCGACACTTCATTCCGACGCCACCCGCCAGCAGGCCGACGCCTGGCGGCGCCAGACATCGCTGCGCCGCTTCTACACCGCGCTTGGCGTCGGCCTGCTGCTTGTCGCCATGTTCGCGACCATGTGGTTCGCCGACGAGGCCAATGCCGGCCACTTCTTCGACCGCCTGCCGCATATCCTCGATTTCCTGAGCTGGCTGATCCCGAAGGATTGGAACGATGTCTGGCGGGCGCTGTTCGACATCGCTTCGCCCAGCGACAAGGGCACGCAGGAATTCAACTTCCCGCTCGGCCGCGTCTATGTCTGGGGCGGCTTCTACATCCCCGAATATTTCGAGCTGATGCTGACCACGGTGAACGTGGCGCTGGTCTCGACCTTCATCGGCTTCGTCTTCGCCGTTCCATTCTCCTTCATCGCCGCGCGCAACCTGACGCCGAGCCCGGCCCTGCGGCTCGTCGTCAAGCGCTTCATGGAATTGCTGCGCGCCTTCCCAGAGATCGTTATTGCCGGCGTGTTCGCGGCCATCGTCTCGATCGGCCCCGTCGCCGCCATCATCGCCATCGGCCTGCATTCGATCGGCGCGCTGGGCAAGCTGTTCTATGAGATCAACGAGAACATCGACATGCGCCCGGAGGAAGGCCTGCGCGCCGTCGGCGCCAACTGGTTCGAGCGCGTGCGCTTTGCCGACCTGCCGCAGGTGCTGCCCAATTTCATGTCCTACACGCTGCTGAGAATCGAGATCAATGTGCGCATCTCGACCATCATGGGCGCGGTCGGCGGCGGCGGCATCGGCGAGGAATTGAAACTTGCCATCTCGCGCGGCTTCGGCGCCAAGACGCTGGCGCTGGTGCTCCTGCTCTTCATCACCATCATCCTCGTCGACCAGTTCTCCGCCTGGCTACGCCGCAAGCTTGTCGGCGAGCAGGCATTTCTGATGAGCGCCTGATATGGCTATGACTGTCGACGAAGTCAGCGCGATCGAAAACCGTCATCCACAGATCTTCCAGCGGCCGGCCTACAAGCGCTTCTGGCCGCTGCTGCTCATCGCCGGCACAGTGCTCTATCTTGGCTATGCCTTGTGGTTCTTCAGCCTGCCGCAGGTGCTGCGCGAGTCGCATTGGGAGCGCCTGCCGCTCTTCCTGTCGCAATGGATCAGCTACGACCTGCAGCCGGAGTTCCGTCTCGACCAGCCCGAGATCACGCCGAAATACCCGCGCTTCTCCGCGCTCGGGGAAAACCCCAACCCGGACTGGGTGATCAAGAATCCCGACGGCACTTACACCGTGCAGATCGACGGCAGCGCCAAATCCGTCACCTTCGACAAGACCAGGGCGACGATCACGGCCAACGGCGTGACCGTGCCGATATCGCTGACCGGCGGCAAGCCGGTGATCACGGGTCCGGTACCCGACTGGGTGACGGTCCATGACGACGAGGTCGTCGCCAAGCTTGGCTTTGTCGGCGAGGTGCGCGTCACAGTCGACCGCGTCAAGATCCGCAAGCGCTTTCTCGGCTGGGCCAACTTCGTCTTCGACACGCGCTCGCCTTTCTTCGGCAAATCATATGGCGAGGTCATCTCGCTGATCGTCTCCGGGCCGGAACTCAAGCCCGGCACATCGAACCTTGCTCTGGCCGCCGACAATTTCTGGAACAACGCGCAGTGGCAGCACGGCGATGTCTGGACGAAGCTGCTGCAGACCATCGTCATGGCCTTCCTCGGCACATTGCTCGGCGGCATCGTCGCCTTCCCGCTCGCCTTCTTCGCCGCCCGCAACATCACGCCGACCGGCGTTCTGAGCCAGGTGCTGAAGCGCTTCTTCGATTTCATGCGCTCGGTCGACATGCTGATCTGGGCGCTGTTCTTCACCCGCGCCTTCGGCCCCGGACCGCTGGCCGGCAGCGCTGCGATCTTCTTCACCGAGATCGGCACGCTTGGCAAAACCTATTCGGAGGCGCTTGAGAACATCGACGACAAGCCGCGCGAAGGCGTGCTCTCGACCGGCGCCAACGAGATTTTGGTGCAACGCTACGGCGTGCTGCCGGAAGTGGTGCCGGTCTTCATCAGCCAGACGCTCTACCAGTGGGAATCCAACACCCGCGGCGCCACCATCATCGGCGCCGTCGGCGCCGGCGGCATCGGCCTGAAGCTGTGGGAAGCGATGCGCACCAATTCGAACTGGGCCAACGTCTTCTACATGGTGCTCTTGACGCTGCTCGTCGTTTTCATCTTCGACAACATCTCGAACTTCCTGCGCCGAAGACTGAGCCGCACGCTGCATGATTATAATCGGCTGCAGGCCGAGCGGGGGTAGCCCTACCTTCGTCATCCTCGGGCTTGACCCGAGGATCCATTCCGTTCCCTGACCCGGAGAATGCAGCGGTGCAGAATTCTGCATCGTCGCGGAGCGTCGACGTCACGGAATGGATCCTCGGGTCTCCGCGTCCGCTTCGCTCCCGCTCCGCCCGTGGATGACGAACGGAGAGGCGCCTACGCGGCAGCCTTCCACCCGTCCCTGATATGCCTGTACCCCTCGCGGTAAACCGCCTCCGGGCTCTCCGCGAAATCGCGCCACACCTTGGTCGCCGCGGCCAGGTCCTTCAGCGAGCGGCCAAACGACTCGATCGTCAGCCAATCGTCATAGCCACTCTTGCGGATGGCGGAGAAAGTCTCCTTCCACGGAATGTTGCCGCGCCCCGGCACGCCGCGGTCGTTCTCCGAAATGTGTATATGAACGATATTCCGGCGATGCTTCGTATAGGCGCCGATCGGATCGGCCTCCTCGATATTGGCATGGAAAGTGTCGTACATCGCCTTGATGTGCGGCCGGTCGATCGCGTCGATGTGCTCCGACAGGTCGGCCATGGTGTTGACCAGATAGCATTCGAAGCGGTTGAGCGCTTCGAGCCCGATGGTCACGCCCTTCTTGCCGGCATGGTCGCCGATGGCGCGCTGCGAGGCGATCGAGCGCTTCTTCTCGGCAGCCGTCGGCCCGCTGCCGGAAAAGGCGCCGAGCGTCGAATGCAGCGGCCCGCTCAGCGTGTTGGCGCCAAGGGCAGTGCTGCAGTCGATTGCCCATTTCATGTAGTCGATGCCGGCCTTGCGCGTCGCGGCATCCGGCGAGATCAGGTTCATCGCCGGATCGCCCATCGCCGAGACCGCGGTGCGCTCCAGGCCGATGCGGTCGAGCATTTCGCCGAGTTTCTTGTAGTCGTCCGGCGAGCCCGCAAAGACCGGTATCTCGACGCCGTCGAAACCGGTCGCCTTGATGTCCTTCAACAGCGGCTCGTGCTTCTTCGAGACGCTGGTGGTCCACAAGAACATGCACATGCCGATTTTCATCGACACCCCCTCCCCACCTTGCGGCCAGCCGCTTGCGTTGGCGGGCCACCTCATCCGGCCGCTTCGCGGCCACCTTCTCCCCGAGAGGGAGAAGAGGTCGGCGCCGGCGCTTACCTGCTCCTCTCCCCTCGGGGAGAGGTCGGATTGCCCCGAATTGCCCTTCGCAATTCGGTTGGCAATCCGGGTGAGGGGGCGCCGCCGCTGACTACAGTTTCGTCCACGCCCCATTCTTCTTCGACGACTTCACGCAGGCCTCGATGAAGGCCATGCCTTCGACGCCGTCCGCGATCGTCGGGAAGACCACATCCTTCCCCGGCTTGCCACCCTTCCTGCGCGCCGCGCGGATGGCGCGGGCGGCCTCCTGATAGATGTTGGCAAAGCCTTCGAGATAGCCTTCCGGATGGCCGGACGGCACGCGGGTCACACGCGCGGCCACCGGCATCGCGCCGGCGCCAGCCCGAGTGAGCAGCTGCTTCGGCTGGCCGAACGGCGTGTACCAGAGATAGTTCGGGTCGGCCTGCACCCATTCCAACCCGCCCTTCGAGCCATAGATGCGCAGCTTCAGCCCGTTCTCATGGCCGGGCGCCACCTGGCTTGCCCAGATCATGCCCTTGGCCGGATGCTTGTTGCCGACCGGCTTGAAGCGCAGCATGACATTGACATTGTCGTCGAGCTGGCGGCCCGGCACGAAGGCGTCGAGATCGGCCGACAGCGAATCCAGCTCGAGCCCCGAGACGAAGCGGGCAAGGTTATAGGCATGCGTGCCGATGTCGCCCAGCGCGCCGCCGGCGCCGGCCTGCTTCGGATCGGAGCGCCACGAGGCCTGCTTCTGGCCGGTGGCGGCGAGGTCCTCGGTCAGCCAGTCCTGCGGATATTCCGACTGCACGATGCGGATGTCGCCGAGCTGGCCCTTGGCCACCATCTCGCGCGCCTGGCGGATCATCGGATAGGCGGTGTAATTGTGGGTAAGCACGAACACCTTGCCGGCCTTCTCGACCAGGGCGGCAAGCTTCTTCGCCTCGGCCAGCGAAGTCGCCAGCGGCTTGTCGCAGATAACGTGGATACCGGCCTCGAGGAAGGCCTTGGCCGCCGGCACATGCACGTTGTTGGGCGTGACGATGGCCACCGCCTCGATGCCGTCGGGACGCTTGGCTTCGGCCTTTGCCATCTCGGCATAGGAGCCGTAGCTGCGTGCCGGATCGAGCCCGAGTTCCTCGGCCGAGGCCTTTGCCCGTTCCGGGTTCGACGACAGCGCGCCGGCCACCAGCACGAAGTCGTTGTCCATGCGCGCCGCGATGCGATGCACCGCGCCGATGAAGGCGCCCTGCCCGCCGCCAACCATGCCGTAGCGGATCGGGCCGCCTCCCGTTTCCGACTTCGATGCGCCGACCATTTTCGTCCTCTCCTCTAGGCTCCTCACCCTCCCCCTTGCGAAGAGGGACCGACGCGCAGCGTCGGGCGGGTATCAGGGTCCGCCGCGGCCTGGAATTCAATCCCACCCGGACCCGCAGTCGAATCTTCTCAAAGAATTCGCGGTCAAATCCCCATCATCGCGCGCAGCAGCTTCTTGTCGGTCGTGCCGGCGGCGAAATCATCGAAGGCTTTCTCGGTCACCCGGATGATGTGATGCTGGATGAAGGGCGCGCCTTCGGCCGCCCCGTCCTCGGGATGCTTGAGGCAGCATTCCCACTCCAGCACCGCCCAGGAATCGTAATTGTATTGGGTGAGTTTTGAGAAGATGCCGCCGAAATCCACTTGCCCGTCGCCAAGCGAACGGAAGCGGCCCGCTCGGTTCACCCAGCCCTGATAGCCGGAATAGACGCCCTGCCGTCCGGTCGGGTTGAACTCGGCATCCTTGACGTGGAACGCCTTGATCCGCTCGTGGTAGATGTCGATGAATTCGAGATAGTCGAGCTGCTGCAGCAGGAAATGCGACGGGTCGTAATTGATGTTGCAGCGCTTGTGGCCGCCGACCGCGTCTAGGAACATCTCGAAGGTCGCGCCGTCGAACACGTCCTCTGAAGGGTGGATCTCGTAGCCGACATCGACGCCATTGTCCTCATAGACATCGAGGATCGGCTTCCAGCGCTTGCCGAGCTCGCCGAAGGCTTCCTCGATCAGTCCGGCCGGCCGCTGCGGGAAGGGATAGAGGTAGGGGAAGGCCAGCGAGCCGGTGAACGACACCGAGGCGTTCAGCCCGAGATTGCGCGACGCTTTGGCGCCGAACTTCATCTGTTCGACGGCCCATTGCTGGCGCGCCTTGGGGTTGTTATGCACCGATGGCGGCGCGAAGCCGTCCATCTGCGCGTCATAGGCGGGATGCACCGCCACCAATTGGCCCTGCAGGTGCGTCGACAATTCGGTGATCTCGACGCCGGCATCGGCGCAGATGCCTTTCACCTCGTCGCAATAGGCCTTCGACGACGCCGCCTTCTCGAGGTCGAACAGGCGGGCGTCCCAGGTCGGGATCTGCACGCCCTTGTAGCCGAGGCCGGCCGCCCATTTGGTGATCGAGGCCAGTGAATTGAACGGTGCGGCGTCGCCCGCGAACTGCGCCAGAAACAGGCCGGGACCCTTCATCGTCGTCGGCATCGGCATCCTCCCTCTCTTGTTTTCGCGACCAAAGCATAGCGCCGATTTGAGCGAGGGCCAGCCTGTTTGGTCAGTCCTGACGGCATCTAAACGCCATGCCATTCTGGTATTACCAAATCTCGTAATTCGGTCAAGCGCCCGAAAGCCTCAAATGGGCGCCAACCTTGCTGCCAACTTGGCAAAATTTTCTCGTAAAATCATAGCATTGATCAGGACGATCAGTGCCACCTGCCCGCTCCTTGCCGTATATTAAAATTTGCTGTAGAGGTCATGGAAGGCCCAATTGGTCGAACCAGTTTCGAAGAAAATGCTGGCAACGCCTTGGGGAGGAAACGTGCGGCCGCCTCTTGAGGCGTCGCGGGGTAAAAAGTGACAGGCGAATTCTGGGAAGGATAGACCATGCATCTTTCGACGCACAATTGGATGCGGGCGGAGCCGCTGGAGGTGACGCTGAAGCGCATCAAGAAGTTCGGCTACGAATCCATCGAGATTTCCGGCGAGCCCGAGCAGTACAAGACCAAGGAGACGCGCGCGCTGCTGAAGGAGCACGGCATCCGCTGCTGGGGTTCGGTGACGCTGATGCTGGGCGAACGCAACCTCGCCGCCAAGAACCAGGGCCAGCGCGAGCGGTCGGTCCAATACGTCAAGGACGTGCTCACCATGGTGAGCGAGCTCGACGGCGAGATCATCACGCTGGTCCCCGCGACCGTCGGCAAGGTGGTGCCGGACGGCACCGAGGCGGAGGAATGGGGCTGGGTGGTCGATGCCACGCGCGAATGCTTCACCCATGCCAAGAAGGTCGGCGTCCGGATCGCCATCGAGCCGCTGAACCGCTTCGAGACCTACCTCTTCAACCGCGGCGCTCAGGCGCTCGCGCTCGCCGACGCGGTGAGCCCCGAATGCGGCGTCTGCCTCGACGCCTACCACATCCACATGGAGGAATTTAACGTCTATGACGCGATCCGCCAGGTCGGAAAGCGGCTGTTCGACTTTCATGTCGCCGACAACAACCGCTTCGCCGCCGGCCTTGGCCAGATCGACTGGCCGAAGATCGTGCGCACGCTGAAGGACGTCGGCTACGACGGCGCGCTGACCAATGAATTCGTCGCGCCCGTCGACCGCACGCCGGCCGCGCCCTATCCGGAGATGGTCGAGCGCAATCCGGTCGACATCTCGCCCGAGCAGCTCAAATTCATCCAGGACCACGGCTCCAGCGTGCTTACGGAGAAATTCTACACTGACCAGATGCGCATCACAGCCGAAACGCTGCTGCCACTGATCAAGTAGACCTCCGATCAAAGCTTGTCCTTCCGCCTGGCGGGCGGAGGGGCCGAAGGGAAAACATGCGCATCAAAAGCGTCCAGGCCTGGTGGGTCCGTGTCCCGATCGAAGCCGCGAAGCAGCATCGCAGCGACTTCGGCCAGGTGACGACGTTCGACGCCGCCATTTTGCGCATCGAGACCGATGACGGCCTGGTCGGCTGGGGCGAGGGCAAGAACGCCGCCGGCAGCGCCGGCAGCTACGGCGCGCTCGTCCACATGCTCAACCACGAGATCGCCCCGCAGCTCATTGGCCGTGATCCGGCCGATATCGGCGTCATCTGGGAGATGCTCTACAACGGCGTGCGGCACGAAACGGCGGCGCATGCCGGCCATGCCATGCCGCAGCTGGCGCGGCGCGGCATGAGCGTGGCGGCGATCAGCGCCGTCGACATCGCGCTCTGGGACATCCTCGGCAAGTCGCTCGGGCAGCCGGTATGGCGGCTGCTCGGCGGTCGCAAGGTCGAGCGCATGCAGGCCTACGCCTCGGGCGGCTGGGCCTCCCCCGACGCCATCGGCGAGCAATTGAAATCCTACATCGCCAAGGGCGGCTTCAAGGCGCTGAAGATGCGCGTCGGCGCCATGGACGGCGCGCCTCATCTGTCGGCCGCGCGCGTGCGCGCCGCAAGGCAGGCGATCGGTCCCGACGTTGACCTGATGGTCGACGCGCACGGCACCTACACCGTGGCCGAGGCCAAGCGCTTCATCAGCCTCACCGCCGATCTAGACCTCGCCTGGTTCGAGGAACCGGTGATCGCCGACGACAAGCCGGGCATGGCCGAGGTGCGCGCCTCGGGCTCGACGCCGATTGCGACAGGCGAGAGCGAGGCGACGCGCTACGCCTTCCGCGACCTGGCGGTGCTGAAATCGGCCGACATCTTCCAGCCGGATCCGGCGTTTTGCGGCGGCATCAGCGAGGCCATGAGGATCGGCACCATCGCCAGCGCCTTCAACCTGCGCTTCGCGCCGCATCTATGGGCCGGCGCGCCCTGCTTCTTCGCCGGGCTGCATATCTGCGCCGCCTCGCCCGCCTCCTTCATCATCGAATATTCGCTCGGCGCCAATCCGATGATCCACGACCTGGTCGAGCAGACTGTCGAAGCGAAGGACGGTATGATAGCGATCCCTGAAATGCCTGGATTGGGATTCACCATCTCCGAGCGGTTCCTGGAGGCGCACGCGCAACGTATTTGACGATGAAAGAAAAGAACCTTCTCGCGGAACTCGCCGCCTATCTCTTCTCCAACTCGGACAAGGAGTCCGGCCGTACGCCGTCGGAACGCGAGCTGGCGGAACATTTCGGCGTCAGCCGCGGCCAGATCCGCGAGGCGCTCGCCATACTCGAAGCCATGCGCATCGTCGAGCGGCGCGCCAAGTCCGGAATCTATATCGACACCAAGCAGGCAAGCGTCGAAGCGCTGGCGCTGTTCGCCCGCGCCGGCCTGCCGCTCGATCCGGTGCAGATTTACGAGACGGTCGAGCTGCGCAAGATCCATGAGATCAAAGCGGCCGAATTGGCCTGCTCGCGCGCCACCGAGGAGAACTTCGAACGCCTGCGCGAGATCCTGAAAGCCTCCGAAGAGCGCATTGCCGCCGGCGAAGGCCTCGCCAAGGAGGACCGCGAGTTCCACCTCGAGATCGTGCGCGCGACCAAGAACAGCGTCTTCCACAACATCTGCAGTGTCTATTACCTGATGGGCGAGCAGCGCCTGCCGATCTATTTCAACGATCCCGAACGCTCAGTGCGCTCGCATGCCGAGCACATCCAGATCTACGAAGCGCTGCTGCGCCGCGACGGCAATCTCGCCCAGGCCCTGATGAACGCCCATTTGCAGGGCGCCGAGAGCTACTGGAAGGGGATCATCGAAGGCCACGGAACGGAGCCGAAAAGCGCGGCGCTCGAAAAGGCTTGAGCAATTCCAGGAAAAGTGTGAAGCGGTTTTCCGTCCGGAATTGCGTGAAACAAATGGACCCCCCATGCGCAAGATCCTGTCGACGCATCCGCTGCATCCACGCGCCACGGCCATGCTGGCCGGCGCCGGGCGGCTTGTGATCGCTTCCGCGCTCGATCCCAAGACGCTGACCAGCGAAGCCCGCGACGCCGACATCGTCATCGTGCGCGCGCAGTTGCCGCCGGAACTGTTTGCGGGTGCTTCGAACCTGCGCGCGGCGATCCGCCACGGCGCCGGGCTGGACATGATCCCGCTCGAGGCGGCGACCGCCGCCGGCGTGCTGGTCGCGAACGTGCCTGCGGTCAACGCCCGCTCGGTCGCCGAGCATGTGATGTTCGTAGCGCTTGCCCTATTGCGCCGCTTCCGCGCGATGGACCGCGACCTGCGCGCCAAGGGCTGGCTCGCCGGGCGCGAGCACGCCAATTCGACCAGCGAGCTTGCCGGCAAGACCATCGGCATCGTCGGCCTCGGCGCGGTCGGCCAGGCCGTCGGCCATATCGCCGCCCATGGCTTCGACCTCAATGTCGTGGCGACGACCCGCAGCCTGCGCCCGGCGCCCGAACGCGTCGGCTTCCTGTCGATCGACGCGCTGGTCGAGCAAAGCGACATCATCGTGCTCTGCTGCCCGCTGACGGAGGAGACGCGAGGGCTAATCAGCCGCGAGCGCATCGCCCGCATGAAGCCCAACGCGCTGCTGATCAACGTATCGCGCGGCCCGGTGGTCGATGACGAGGCGCTGATCGAAGCCTTGCGGGAAGACCGCATCGGCGGTGCGGCGCTCGATGTTTTTTCCACGCAGCCGCTGCCGCCCAACCATCCCTATTTCGACTTCGACAACGTCATCATCACCCCGCACATGGCCGGCATCACCGAGGAATCGATGATGCGCATGGGCGTCGGCGCGGCGGGCGAGGCGCTGCTGGTGCTGGCCGGCAAGCTGCCGGTCAACCTGCGCAATCCGGAAGTGATCGAGCACTACCGGCGACGCTTTCCGATGGACGTGTAGAGCATCGCCGTTTTGCCCCAATTCTCCGCGACGTTGAAAACATGTCCCGCCGTCGCTTCCCGTTACTTGCCGTCGCCGCCTCCTTGGTCGCGGCATTGCCCTCGCTTGCCACGGCCGAGAGCAACAGTTACGTCTACTGCAGCAATGGGATAGCTTGCGTGATGGCTCCCTGCCCTTCCGGCGACGCACTCGACCTCACCACCGGCGCGGTCATCAAGGGCGTGGTGATCGACACGACCCGATTGCCGCCGTTGGATAGGGCCGCGGTCGATTTCCCAGACAAGCTTTACGCCGGAAAGATCGTCGTAAGAGGGTCGATCCAGCATCGCGTCGAGGACCACAACTTGCCTTGGCTGGTCGCGACGCGCGTCGTGCGCGCCGCCAAGGACGGCGAGCGCAAGCACTGCTCGGCGCGCTGATTACCCGCGCAGCAGCGCCTCGACAGCGGCCGCAATGCGCAACAGGCGCCTGTCATCCCCATGCTTGCCCACCAGCATCAACCCGGCCGGCAGCTTGGTGCCCGGCATCGGCAGCGAGATCGCGCAGAGGTCGAACTGGTTGGCGACCTGCGTGTTGCGCAAGAGCAGGCCTTCGGTCCTGTCGCGCAACGCCTCGTCCCCGGCCATGGCGGCAATGGAAGGCGCGACCATCGGCACGGTCGGCAAGGCTAGCACGTCGACTGCGTCCAGCCGTCCCGCCATCGCCGCCACAAGCTCGCCGCGGCGGCGGATCGTGCGGATATAGGCCGAGGCGGGAACCGCCAGCGCGCGCGACAACGGCCCGGTAACATGCGGATCGACGGGCACCGAGGCTCCGCTCGCCAGCCAATCGGCATGCACTTCGGCGCCTTCCATCGACGCGATCGTGCTGCGTCTGGTGGCAGCGCGCATCTCGGCGACGAGATCGTCGATGGACACATCGGCGACGCCTGCGCCGGCCTGCCCGATCCTGTCGAGGCAGGCCTCGAAAGCTCCGGCGACCTCGGCTTGCGTCTCGCCGAACAGCACGCCGCGCGGGATGCCGATGCGCAAGGTCTCGAGCGAGCCCGGCTGAAGCGCCGCCGGCTCTTCTCCCGCCATGATCGCATCGGTGAGCGCGCAATCGGCGACGCTGCGGGCAAGCGGGCCGATCGAATCCAGCGTCATCGACAGCGGAAAGGCGCCGGTCAAAGGCACACGCCGCGCTGTCGGCTTGAAGCCGACGACGCCGTTGAGCGAGGCCGGAATGCGCACCGAGCCGCCAGTATCCGAACCGATGGAGATGTCGCTTGTACCCTCGCCGACCGCAACGCCCGCACCCGATGACGAGCCGCCCGGAATCAGCCTGGCGTCGGCAGCATTGCCGGGCGTGCCGTAACGCAGATTGTCGCCGATCGCGGTGAAGGCGAACTCGGTCATGTTGGTCTTGCCGAGGATGACGGCGCCCGCCTGTCGCAGCCTCCGCACGATCACCGCATCTCGCGCGGCAGGTGCGGCTTCGGCGCGGATCAGCGACCCGGCCGCTGTCGGCTCGCCGGCGACGTCGAACAGGTCCTTGATCGAAACGATACGCCCGTCGAGCGGGCCAAGGCTGACGCCGGCTTTGCGGCGAGCGTCGGACGCATCGGCGGCTGCCCGAGCGGCCTCGGCATAGAACTTCGTGTAGACGCGCTCATCGGCCGCGCGATTGGCAAGACGTGACAGGATGGTTTCGAGACGGTCGCGGGTGGATTGCATTTTCGATGTCGGGCCTTGCAAAATTGCAACGTCTTTTAAGCGGGCGGCCGATGTTGGGCCGGCAAAGAGATAACCCGGCAAGTGTGCCTTTGCACCCTGCCAGCGACGGGAAGATGCTGATGCTGTACAAAGGCAGCTGCCACTGCGGCAAGGTGGCGTTCGAGGTCAAAGGTGAGATCGGCGGCGCGGTGCGCTGCAACTGCTCGATCTGCGCGCGCAAGGGCGCGCTGCTGTGGGCGGTGCCGCATGGCAGCCTGCGCCTGGTCGCCTGGGGCGATGACCTCGGCAAATACACTTTTGGCAAGGGCTCGATCGCGCATCGTTTCTGCCGGACCTGCGGCATCCACCCTTTCGCCGAGGATGTCGGCGAAAGCGGCGAGCGCACGGCCTATATCAACATCAACTGTCTCGAGGACATCGATCTTGCCGTGGTGGAGGTCTTCGGCTTCGACGGCCGCGCCGCTTAGGCGTGCCCCGGTCGATCAAAAGGCCTTGATTGAAATCAAGGGCTATTCCCGATCCGCCGCTATCTTGCCTGCGAATTTGTTCGAGAGGGCACGATGAACAGGCGAACGATGCTCGTGGGCGCAGGCGCCGCGCTTGTCGCGGCCGGCTCAGGCGCCGCCGCTTGGCGATCGGCCGTCGGATCCATGGCCCAGTATGAGGCCTTCGCCGCCGGATTGCGTGACCGCCTGACGCCCGATCTTGAGGCCGTCGTCCGTTACGCAACCTTGGCGGCCAATAGCCATAATACCCAGCCCTGGCGGTTCCAGCTTGAAGAGCATGCAATCGAGATCCGGCCCGACCTTCAGAGGCGGACCCCGGTCGTCGATCCTGACGATCATCATCTCTATGTCAGCCTGGGATGCGCCGCGGCCAATCTCATGCTCGCTGCGGCGGCGACTGGCCGCACCGGCGAGGCTTCGCTTACGGCGGACGGCAACGGGATCCGTTACGATTACCTCATGGGCGAGGCGAAAGCGGATCCGCTGACCGACGCCATTCCGAAACGCCAATCGACGCGTGCCGAATATGATGGCCGTGCCACCCCTGCCGCGGATCTCGCCGAACTTGAGCGCGCAGCCGCGATACCGGGTGTGAGCCTGGCGCTTGTCACGGATCGGGCGCGGATGAAGCAGGTGCGGAATCTTGTCCTTGCGGGCAAATGAAGACCAGATGAACGACCCCGCATTCATGCATGAACTGAAGCAGTGGATACGCTTCAACCCGCGCAGCGCGATGGCTCGAGGCGATGGACTCTTCTCAGCCGCGAGCGGCAGCCCGGTGCTGCCGACCAGCCTGGGCCGGATCGCCCTGGACCGGCTGTTCAGCGTCGCCCAGGAAAATCAGAAATACGCCCGTCAGATCGACTCATCGGCAGGGGTGGCGATCTTCTTTGGCGAGCGGCCGGACCACGATCACTGGATCAGGGTCGGCCAGGCATGCCAGCGCTTCGCTTTGGCGGCGACGAGCCTGGGACTTAAGCTCGCCTTCATCAATCAGCCTGTCGAGGTCGCCCGCCTGCGCGCCGACCTGGCGGCGATTGTCGGCGAGACACGCAGGCCGGATGTCGTGATGCGCTTCGGATATGGGCCGGCCCTACCTTTTTCGCCAAGGAGGCCGGTGGCTTCGGTCATGACATGATGCTGGATGGCTGACATGGTCGGTTGACCTGTCAGCCAGGCTGCCCGCCGGCGCTCTCGGCCTGGTCGGGCGCGGCGAAATAAGGCGGCAGGCGAAGCCGCTATCCCGCGTGCCGCAGGCTCACCCCGCTGCCCTTGTCGAACATCACCACCTTGTCGGGGTTCCAGGCAAAGCGCACCGGCTGCTCGATCGCGACAGCAGTCCTGGCCGGCACAGTCGCCCGCAGCATCGTATCGCCGACCCTGAGCGTCACGATCTTCTCGACGCCGTGGTTCTCGACGTCGTGGACCTGGGCCTCCACCGGAGCGCCGCTTTCCAGATACACGTCCTCCGGACGGATACCGAAGACGAGTGGCCGACCATCGGTCGCGCCACTCGTCCTGCCCCCGCCAAAAGTCTTGCCCCCAGTTGCAAGCGGCAGTTCGAAATTCATCGGCGCCATCACCGCGCGGTCGTTGACCAGTTTGCCGTCGATCAGGTTCATCGGCGGCGAGCCGACGAAGCTCGCGACATAGGTGTCGCGCGGATTGTTGTAGATCTCCTGCGGCGTGCCGGTCTGGACAATGCGGCCATGGTTGAGCACGCCGACCTTGTCGCCCATCGACATCGCCTCGATCTGATCATGCGTGACGAACAGGAACGTGGCGCCAAGCTGCATCTGCAGGTTCTTCAGCTCCGTGCGCAGCGCCTCGCGCAGCTTGGCGTCGAGCGCCGACAGCGGCTCGTCCATCAGGAAGACGCGCGGCTTGCGCACGATGGCGCGGCCGATCGAGACGCGCTGCATCTCGCCGCCGGAAAGCCGGTCGGTCTTGCGGTCGAGAAGATGCTCGATCCTGAGCGTGCGAGCGGCGCGGGCGACACGGTCCTTGATCTCGGCATCCGGCAGCCGGCGGATCTTCGGCTTCAGTGGGAATTCGAGGTTCTCGCGCACCGTGTAGCGCGGATAGAGCGAATATTGCTGCAGCACCAGAGCCACGTCTCGCTCCGCCGCACCCCATCCGGCAACGTCGACGCCGTCGATCAGAACCTGACCCTCGGTCGGCTTGTCGAGTCCGGCGATCAGGCGCAGCGTCGTCGTTTTGCCGGCGCCGGTTTCGCCGAGCAGCACGAAGAACTCGCCGTCGGCAATGTCGAGGTTGAGGCCGGTCAGCGCGGTGTGGCCGCCGAATTTTTTGGTGATGTTCCTGAGTTCGATATGGGCCATTACAGCCTTACTCCGAGTGACTTGCCGCTTGCCGTGTCGAAGAAATGCGCCTGTTCCGGATCGATGCGGACATGAACCCTCTCGCCGGGACCCGAAACGTAACCGGCTTTGGTGCGTGCGCGCAGCATCGCGGAGCCGACCTTGAGGTCGACGATGTCGAAGGATCCCAACGGCTCGATGATGCTCGCCTCGACCGGCATGTAGCCGGGCGCCGCATCGTGCCGGACGAGCACGCCCTCCGGCCGGATGCCAAGCGTCAGGCCGCCGTTGGAAT
Source organism: Mesorhizobium sp. M2E.F.Ca.ET.219.01.1.1 (assembly GCF_004016445.2). GTDB lineage: Bacteria > Pseudomonadota > Alphaproteobacteria > Rhizobiales > Rhizobiaceae > Mesorhizobium. The sequence continues at coordinate 86,334 of NZ_SADT02000001.1, read as the reverse complement.
GCCCGTTGAGCTTGGACAGGAGCTGGCGCGGGAACTCGAAGCCCGCCGGCGCTTCGCCGACCGTCACGGAAGCGGCGCCGGCCTGATCCGCGACGCGGGCCTCGGCGATGTTCATCACCGGGCTGCCGACGAACTGCGCCACGAACAGATTGGCCGGGTGGGAATAAACCTCGTCCGGCGTGCCGACCTGCTGGATGAAGCCTTCGTGCATGATGACGATGCGGTCGGCGAGGCTCATCGCCTCGATCTGGTCATGGGTGACGTAGATCGTGGTCGACCCCTGCTTGACGTGCAGGCGCTTGATCTCGGCCCGCATCTCTTCGCGCAGCTTGGCGTCCAGCGCGCCGATCGGCTCGTCCATCAGCATGGCCTTCGGCCGCCGCACCAGCGCCCGGCCGATCGCCACCCGCTGCATGTCGCCGCCCGAAAGCGCCGACGGCCGCTTGTCGAGCAGGTCGGTGATACGCAGGACCCGGGCGACCTCGCGCACGGACTTGTCGACCTCGCCGCTGCTCATGCGCGTGGCGCGCAGCGGAAAGGCGACGTTCTCGAACACCGTCATATGCGGGTAGAGCGAGAAGGACTGGAACACCATGGCGATATCGCGGTCGGCGGCCTTGAGGTGCTGCACCGGCTTGCCGTCGATCAGGATGTCGCCCTTGTCGATCGTCTCCAGCCCCGCGACCGCGCGCAGCGTCGTGGTCTTACCGCAGCCGGACTGGCCAAGCAGCACGATGAACTCGTTGTCGGCGATGGCGAGGTTCAAATTGTGGATGACCTGGACGGCACCGAAGAATTTCTCGATGCCGCGAAGTTCGATCTGCGTCACTGCCGGGCTCCCTCATGCGTCACGGCGCCGGTTTCCTCGCTCTGCTCCGGCGCGATCTTGGACGTGATGTTGAAGCCGATCAGCCCGATCAGGATGATCGTCACGCCGTAGGAATGCAGGTTGAGGCTCCATGGCTGGCAGAGCGCGACGATGCCGAGCACCATCAGGATCTGCGAGGCCGGCAAAAGGTATTTCTCGTTGGCGGCTCGAAAATTCATTTGCGGATCGCTCCGAACGTCACGCCGCGAAGCAGATGGTTGCGCAGCAGGAAGGTGAAGATCGCTACCGGCAGCAGGAACAGGAAGGTGCCTGCCGCGATCGTGGTCCAGTCCGGCAGGCCGGAGCCGATCTGCGACGGGATGAAGGGCGGCGCCGTCTGGGCGCGGCGGTTGGTCATGATCAGCGCGAAGGCATATTCGTTCCAGGCGGTGATGAAGCAGAACACGGCTGTCGCCGCGATGCCCGTCGCCGCTTCCGGCAGCACGATCTTGAAGAAGGCTTGCATGCGCGTGTAGCCGTCGACGAGCGCAGCTTCCTCATATTCCTTAGGAATCTCGTCCATGAAGCCCTTCATCAGCCAGACCGAGAAGGACAGGTTGAAGGCGACGTAGAGGATGATCAGCCCGATATGCGAGTCGTTGAGGCCGACCATCCGGTACATGAGGAACATCGGGATGGCGACCACGACCGGCGGCAGCATGCGCGTCGACAGGATGAAGAACAAAAGATCCGCCTCGCCGGCGATCTTGAAGCGGGAGAAGCCATAGGCGGTGAAGGTTCCCATGCCGACCGCCAGCACCGTGCTGATGACCGCCACGATCAGGCTGTTCATGAACCGGTCGGGATATTGCGAGAGCTGCACATCCTTGCCGACCTTCAGCACCCGCTCGCCGCCGTCATAGATGCGTTTTTCCCACCACGGCGCGGCCTCGTAGACTTGCGGGTCGACGGGCTTCTGCATCTGCACGCGCTTGGTGAACAGGCGGATGAACGGCGTCACTTCCGGCTGGAACAGCACGGTTGGCGGCACGCTAACGGCGAGCTCCTTCGGCTTGAAGGCCGTCGAGGCGATCCAGTAGATCGGCGCCAGGAAGATCAGCGTCGCGATCAGCACCGCGGCAATGGCAATGCGGTTGAAAGCGACCTCGGAAGAAGTGCGGACGGCGGCCATGTCAGCGCTCCTTCACCTTGTTGAGATACTTCACGTAGAGGTTGGTGATGGCCAGCACCATGATCAGCACGATGTAGGCCAGCGCGCAGGACTTGCCCGTGTCCCACTGCTGGAAGGCCTGCTTGTAGAGCCGGATCGCGATCAGCTCGGCGGTCGGCTGGGTCGTCATCGTGTAGGCGATGTCGAAGGTCTTGAAGGCTTCCATGGTGCGGAAGATCAGCGCGATCAGAAGGATCGGCGAGACTAGCGGCAAGGTGATGCGGGTGAAGGTGTACCACCATCCGGCGCGGTCGATTGCGGCGGCCTCGTAGAGATGCTGTGGCACCGCCGACAGGCCGGCGAGCGACAACAGCATCACGAAGGGCGACCACATCCAGATGTCGGTGATCGCGACCGCGTAGAGCGCGCTGTCGGGATTGGAGAGCCAGGCGAAGTCGCCAAGGCCGAAGACGTAGTTGATCGGGCCCCAGGACGGGCTGTAGAGCAGCTGCCAGAACAGGCCGACGACCGCCGCCGACATCATCATCGGCAGCAAAAGCAGCGTGGTGATCAGGCCCTTCATCGGAAAGGAGCGGTTGAGCAGCAGCGCCAGGCCGAAGCCGACGATCATCTGCCCGGCCACCGAGACGATGACGTATTTCGCCGTGATGACGAAGTTCGACCAGATGTGGTCGTCGCTCAGCAGCTCGCGATAATTCTGCAAGCCGACGAATTGCCATGGCTCGCTGCGGTTCGCGGCGAAATTCGTGAAGGAATAGCCGAGCGAATAGATCAGCGGAAAAATGTTGAAGACGATCAGGAAAACCAGCGTCGGGATGATGAAAAGGTTGCGGATGGTCAGATCCGACCAGCCGCGCGCGGCGGCCCTGGAGGCCGGATCAAGATTGGTGAGGGCTACCGAAGCCAACGAATGTCTCCCTGAAAACAGGAATGCCGGAGGGGAAACCCTCCTCCGGCATTCTGACTGTGGTGCTTACTTGTAGCGGTTGTACTTGGTGAAGGTCGCCTTCCAGTCGGCGGCGGTCTTGTCGAGCGCCTCCTGGGCGGTGCCCTTGCCGCCGACCACGAACGGATAGATGTTCTGGTTCAGCTGATCGAGCACTTCGGCGTATTCAGGCGTTGCCCAGAAGTCCTTGACCATGAACATCGTGTCGTAGAACGCCTTGTTGTAGGGCGTCGCGTTCTGGAAGGCATCCGACTTCAGCACGGCCTGGCTGCAGGTATAGCCGCCGAGCTCGGCCCATTTCTTCTGGGTCTCGTCCTTGATGAACCACTCCAGGAACTTCATCGCCTCGTCCTTGTTCTTCGAGTACGAGACGACCGAGATTCCCTGGCCGCCGAGAGCGGCGAAGCGCTTGCCGTCCGGACCGGCCGGATTGGCGAAGAAGCCGGTGGCGTCGGCATAGGGATTGGTGGCCTTGTTCACCAGCGGCGGGAAGAAGGCGAAGAAGTTCATGCTCATCGCGGCGAGGCCGCCAGTGATCGCCTGATTGTCTTCCACGAAGAAGGTCTTGCCCCAGCCGGGAGGCGTGAACTTGTAGAGTTCCTTGTACATGTCGAGGCCGGCGGCGGCCTCTTTCGAATTGGTGATGCCGTCGACCTTGTAGGTTGCGTAGTCGCCGAGATCGCCGCCATAGCTGAAGATGGCGCTTTCGACGCCCATCGCCATCGCGTCATAGGAATTGTCGGTGTAGATGGCGACGCCGTAACGCTTCTGGTCCGGACGGTGGAAGAACTCGGCGATGTCGCGCAGCTGCGCATAGGTCGTCGGCACCGCGAGATCGTAGCCATACTTCGCCTTGAAGGCTTCCTTCTCCTTCGGGTCCTCGAACCAGTCCTTCCGGTAGGACCAGCCGATCGCGTCGCCTTCCAGCGGGATCGCCCAGTATTTGCCGGACCCGCCGGGATATTCGGCATAGTATTTGATGGTCGCCGGCGCCATCACGTCATTGAGCTTGTGCTGATTGAAGAAGTCGGTGAGGTCGACATAGTGGCCTTGCGTCGAACCGGCGCCCAGCCATTGCGAGTCGCCGACGACCATGTCGTAGGCGTCGCCATGCGCGTTGAATTCGGTGAAAGCCTTTGTCTGGAAGTCGGGCCACGGCGTGGTCTGAACCGTGACCTTCACGCCGGTCTCGGCCGTGTAGTCGTTGACGAGTTCCTGCAGGTAGTTCGCCGGATCCCATTCCGCCCAGAAGATGGTGAGTTCCTTGTCCTGCGCGCGGACGGATGTCCCGCAGGCAAGTGCCAGCCCGATACCAGCGATCACGCTGGTCACAATCTTGCGCATAGTTTTCCTCCCTTGTGCGCATTCCACCGTGTCATGCGAGCCGGCGGTGAGGCCGACCCTGGTAGTTCCTCCTGTGATGCGCCTCCCCGGTTCCGGACCCTCCTCGCCCTGCCGGAAATGGATCGCAGCCTTCACTTTTGATCCGCGCTGTCGGTCCTAATCTGGTATTACCAATTTCAGCTTGGCGTCAAGCGCTTTCTTAAGCGTCCGATAGCAGTCGAACAAGCGGAGCGTCGCGATATCTGCCTGTTTTCCCTTGTTTTTCCTACTCTGCGATATGTGGCGCCCTTGTCACGGGCCGCCCACCACAACTAACATTCGAAACTGGCTTCGCAATCTGGTCGAACCAGATTTAAGCGGCTGTCACCCTTGACGCTGCCGACATTCCTGCTCATTTCGCTCCTGATTCCGCCATCGCGGCGCGCACCAGCGCCCCCGCCGCCCATTGCGCCACCGACATCATCTCGGCGCTGTCCAGCCCCCAGATGTCCTTCAGCACCGTGACGACTTCGACGCCGAACACCAGCGACAGCGCCTGCGCCAGGCGCCTGAACTGGCGCGGCTTCAGGCGGCCCTTGAGCGGCGCGATCGCGTCCTTCAGCAGGTCGACGCGATGGCCGCGCGTGAAGGCGGGTTCCGATCCGAGCGTGCCTGCCTGGCGCCGCGCCCATTGGTCGAGGGACAACTTCAGCGCCGCCTTGAACGTTGCCTCGAAGGTTTCGATGCGAGGCATTGCGGTGGCGAACAGATCCGCCACGCGCCGCTCGGCATCATTCGACGTGGACTTCCAGGTGAGGATCGGGCCGAGCCCTTCATCGACCACGGCCTGCACCAGCGCCGCCTGGCTCGGGAAATACCGGTAGGCGGTTGCGCGCGACACCTCCGCCGCCTCCGCGACCTCGCTGACCGAGGGCGTCATGCCGGACTGCATCAGCCGCGTCGCCGTTTCCAGCATCAGCCGCCTGGTGCGGGCGCGCGCCCCCTTCTCGACGACCGGCGCCTGGGCGGCCTCATCCTTGGCGACGGCTTGTTGACGTGAGACATCCATATCAATACGATACGCGCGTCTCAAAAATTTGCAATGGCGCAACGCTGGGCAATAATGGGGTCCCCATCAGCGACGAGGCTTTTGCTGAGGAGCTTAAGGGTGGGGCAAGAAAGAATAGTCTCCACCAGCGACGAGGCTTTTTTGCCGAGAAGCTTAAGGGTGGGGCAAGAAAGAAACGGTCCCCACCAGCGACGAGGCTTTTGCCGAGGAGCTTGAGCGTGGTGCAAAAAAGGCAGGCGCGGCAAAGCCGACCCTGCCGGACGACGGGGAAACGCGCATGAAGCGCATCTATGTGGTCGGCACCGCCGACACCAAAGGTGAGGAACTTGCCTTCCTCGCCGATGCAATCACTGCTGCGGGCGGCGCGGTCGTGCGTGTCGATATCGGCACGCGCCGTGCTACCGTCCCGGTGGATATCCCGGCCAGCGAGGTCGCCGCGCATCATCCCAAGGGAGTCCACGCCGTTCTCGGCCTCGATGACCGCGGCGCCGCCGTTGCGGGCATGGGGGCCGCTTTCGCCAATTTCATCGTCTCGCGCGATGACATCGCCGGCGTGATCGGCATTGGCGGCGGCGGCGGCACCTCGATCGTCACCGCCGGCATGCGCGCGCTGCCGCTCGGCCTGCCGAAGCTCATGGTCTCGACGCTCGCTTCCGGCGACACCGCGCCTTACGTCGACGTCTCCGACATCATCATGATGCCGTCGGTGACCGACATGGCGGGACTGAACAGGCTCTCGCGTGTCGTGCTGCACAATGCCGGCCAGGCGATCGCCGGCATGGCCGCGAAACCGGCGCCGATCGCCGCCGGCAAGCCGGCGCTGGGGCTGACCATGTTCGGCGTCACGACGCCTTGCGTGACGGCGATCGTCGAGCGCTTGCGCGCCGACTACGACTGCATGGTTTTTCACGCCACCGGCACCGGCGGCCGCTCGATGGAAAAGCTCGCCGATTCCGGCCTGCTGGCTGGCGTCCTCGACATCACCACGACCGAGGTCTGCGATTTCCTGTTCGGCGGCGTGCTGCCGGCAACGGAGGACCGCTTCGGCGCCATCGCCCGCACGAAACTGCCCTATGTCGGCTCGGTCGGCGCGCTCGACATGGTGAACTTTTGGGCGCCGCCGACCATTCCGGAGCGCTACCGCGGACGGCTGTTCTACGAGCACAATCCCAATGTCACGCTGATGCGCACCACCGCCGACGAATGCCGCCGGATCGGTGAATGGATCGGCGGCCGCCTCGCCCGCTGCGACGGCCCGGTCCGTTTCCTGATCCCGGAAAAGGGCGTCTCGGCGCTCGACATAGAGGGCGGCGCTTTCTTCGACGCTGAGGCCGATCAAGCGCTGTTCGAGGCCATCGAGCGCACGATCGAGCCGACGAAGGACCGCACCGTGACGCGCCTGCCGCTGCACATCAACGATCCCGCCTTCGCCACGGCCGCGGCCGAGGCTTTTCTCGACATCGCCAGCAAGTGAGACAAAAGGCATGGCCGCCATTCCGCGCAAAAAGATCCTCGAAAAATTCCGCAAGATGATCGCCGACGGCGTGCCGATCGTCGGCGGCGGCGCCGGCACCGGCCTGTCGGCCAAGGCCGAGGAAGCCGGCGGCATCGACCTGATCATCATCTACAATTCCGGCCGCTACCGCATGGCCGGGCGCGGCTCGGCTGCCGGCCTGCTTGCCTACGGCAACGCCAACGAGATCGTCAAGGAAATGGCCTATGAGGTGCTGCCGGTGGTGAAGAAGACGCCGGTGCTGGCCGGCGTCAACGGCACCGACCCCTTCGTCATCATGCCGCTGCTGCTTTCCGAACTGAAGACGATGGGCTTTTCCGGCGTGCAGAACTTTCCGACGGTCGGCCTGTTCGACGGCACCATGCGCCAAAGCTTCGAGGAGACCGGCATGGGTTTTGGGCTCGAGGTCGACATGATCGCCGAGGCGCACAAGCTTGATCTGCTCACCACGCCCTACGTCTTCAATCCGGACGAGGCGCGCGCCATGACCAGGGCCGGCGCCGATATCGTCGTCGCCCATATGGGCGTCACCACCGGCGGCTCGATCGGCGCCACCTCGGCGAAGACGCTCGACGCCTGCGTGAAGGAGATCGAAGCCATCGCCGATGCGGCGCGTTCGGTGCGCGAGGACGTCATCCTGCTGTGCCATGGCGGGCCGATCTCGATGCCCGACGACGCGCGCTACATCCTTGAGCGCTGCGAGGGTCTGCACGGTTTCTATGGCGCAAGCTCGATGGAACGGCTGCCAGCCGAAGCCGCGATCGCCAGGCAGACGGCGGATTTCAAGGCGGTCGCGCCAGGGCATCGGACCTAAAAGTGGAAGCCGGTTCTGGGAAAATCCGATGCCCCCGATGAAAGTGAAAACGAAGGGATGAGGCAATGGCCGACAAGAGCAAAGTGTTCGTCTACCCGAAGGATGTCAGCGCCTTCGGCTTCGATTGGGGCAGACTGTCGCTGACCGTCGCGCCGGAAGTGAACGGCGCTGACCGCTTTTCCGGCGGCGTCGTCGATCTGCCGCCCGGCCAGGGCCACACCCGCCACAACCACCCCGGCGCCGAGGAGATCATCTTCGTCATCTCCGGCCATGGCGAGCAGATGGTGGAGGACGAGAAGGGCAATCCGGTTGTGGCGAAGGTCGGCCCCGGCTGCACCATCTACGTGCCGGAAAGCCGCTTCCACTCGACGCTCAACACCGGCGACCAGCCGATGCAGCTCTTCGTCGTCTATTCGCCGGCCGGCCCGGAACTGGCGCTGCGCGACCTGCCGGATTTCAGGCTGCTGCCGGTAGGCAAATAGTCTTCAGCGTCGCAGCCCCCTCATCCGGCAGCTTCGCGGCCACCTTCTCCCCGAGGAGAGAAGAGGTGGGCGCCGGCGATCTCCTCTCCCCTCGGGGAGAGGTCGGATTGCCCCGAATTGCCTTTCGCAATTCGGCTGGCAATCCGGGTGAGGGGGAGCGCCATCGAGGCTAAGCTGCCACCCCACCCCTGTTCCACCCGCGCCCGCGATCACCGAACATCACACAACCGCTGTCCGTCACCGCGACTGTATCCTCCAGCTTGATAAAACCGCGCGTCGGGTGGAGCATGGTCGTCTCGACCGACAGCACCATGTTCTTTTCCAGCGGCTTCGCCGCATAGGTGCCTTCATAAGCGACCGGATGGTTGGTCATCAGGAACGGCGCCTCATGCGTGATCAGCCCCATGCCATGGGCGAAGAAATCCGTGTAGGCCGAAACCTTGGAGGCCTTCAGCACGCTTTCCGCATGCGCGATCATGTCGCCACCCAGCGTGCCCGCCTTGACCTTGGAAAAAGCCGCCTGCTGCACAGCTTCGACTTCCGCTAACAAATCCTCCAGCTCGGCATCCGGCTCGCCGAGCACGCCCATGCGGCAGAGGTCGCCGATATAGCCGTGATAATTGCCGCCGGAATCGATCGACAGCACCTCGCCCTTCTTCCACGCCTGGCTGGACGAAGCGCGGTTGTGGCTGGAGCCCAGCGTCAGCAGGCAATATTCGAAATGCGCGCCGCGATTGGTCTCCTCGCGCCTGAGCTGCTCGATGATGTCCGTCTTAGTTGTCCCTTCGCGCGCCCAAGCGATCGTCGCCAGCATCGAGTCGGTGATCAGTTCGGAGGCGATGCGCAGTTGTTCCAGCTCCGCCTCGGTCTTGATGGCGCGCATGCTCTCAAGCATGCCGGTCGCGTCGATCAGCTTGGCATCCGGCAACGCCTTGCGGACCAGCGCATAGGCATCCGACGGCAGGAAGCCCGGCTCGATGCCGATGCGCGCCGCTGACTTGCCGATCTGCTTGAGATGCTCCACCGCCAGATTGGCGGCATCGAGCGTACCCCAGCAGGCCGCATGAAGGGTCGGCGTCCAGAACGGATGGTTCTGGTGCTCGCCGCCTTCCATCTTGTTGCCGATATAGGCCGCATGCTCCGGTCCGCCCTTCTCGTAAAGGACGATCGGCAGATAGCGGCTGTGGCCGATCGCATCCATCGCCGCGAAGAAGATAAATTTGTAGCCGCCGAGAAGATATTGCGTGTTGTGCTTGGAGGTAGCGAACAGCACGTCGATGCCGGCCTCCTCCATCAGCCGGTCCACCCGCGCCTGGTCGAAGGGAATGCTGTCGACCTCGGTCTTGCCCGGAGCGATGTTCATCTGCCTCTCCCTGTCTTCATCGGCCGCAGAAGCGCCGAACATTATGATTTATGGCTTTCAGTCAAATCTGTATCATTTTGATCACTCTGGTCCAGCCAGAATCGATCACTTTCGCGCTATAGGTGTTTATGTCCCAAATCCCGATCCCACTTCACTACAATCTGGTCCTACCAGATTAGGGGATCGGAACGCCTTCTGCCCGGATGGTCCAGCGGACGGAAATTTCAAAGCCAAGCCATGATGCGCCAAATCCGTCTCTGGCGAAACCTTTGCCAAGGGCCATAATCACCGCATTGGCGCGCCTGCCACGGTGCGAAGAGGGGAGTTTGAACGATGCCCGAATTGACGATTTCACGCCGCGGCCTGCTGGCCGGCTCGGCGCTGCTGCTGGCTTCGACGGCGTTGCCGACCATCGGTTTCGCGCAGACGCCGAAGAAGGGTGGCCGCCTGGTGCTGGCCGCCGATTCCGAACCGCGCAACCTCAACCCGGCGATCGTCGCCTCCAACGGCGTCTTCTTCATCTCCAGCAAGATCGTCGAGACGCTGGCCGAAGCCTCTTTCGACGGCAAAGACGGGCTTCAGCCGCGGCTCGCGCTTTCCTGGGAGGGTGCTGCCGACGGCCTGTCGGTGACCTTCAAATTGCGCGACGGCATCAAATGGCATGACGGCATGCCCTTCACCTCCGCCGACGTCGCCTTCTCGGCGCTGCAGATCTGGAAGCCGCTGCAGAATCTCGGCCGCACCGTGTTCAAGGACCTTGCTGCCGTCGACACGCCGGACGAGCTGACTGCGATCTTCAAATTCGCCAAGCCGACGCCGTTCCAGCTCATCCGCAACGCGCTGCCGGCGCTGTCGAGCGTCGTGCCGAAGCACCTTTATGAGGTGGGCAAGATCGAGGAGAATCCTGCCAACAACGCGCCGGTCGGCACCGGTCCGTTCAAATTCGCCGAATACAAGGCCGGGCAATATTACCGGCTGACGAGGAACGACGCCTACTGGGGCAAGGACGAGCCTTATCTGGACGAGATCGTCTACCAGGTGCTGCCGGACCGCACGTCCGCCGCGGCTGCGTTGGAGGCGGAAGAGATCCAGCTCGCCGCCTTCTCCGCCGTGCCGCTCGCCGATCTCGACCGGATCTCCAAGGTGCCGGGACTGAAGGTCATCACCAAGGGTTATGAGGGGCTGACCTATCAGCTCGTCGTCGAGATCAACCACCGCCGCAAGGAACTTGCCGATCTGAAAGTGCGGCAGGCGATCGCCCATGCCATCGATAAGGATTTCGTCGTCAAGACTGTTTTCCTTGGCTACGCCGCGACCGCGACCGGCCCGGTGCCGAAGAACGACCCGCAATTCTACACCGCCGAGGTGCCGACCTATCCTTTCGACGTCGCCAAGGCCAATGCGCTGCTGGACGAAGCCGGCTACAAGCGCGCCGACGACGGCAAGCGCTTTGCGCTGAAGCTTTTGCCGGCACCTTATTTCAACGAAACGAAGCAGTTCGGCGATTATTTGCGCCAGGCGCTGGCGGCGATCGGCATTGACGCCCAGATCGTCAACAACGACTCGGCAGCCCACATCAAGGCCGTCTACACCGACCATGCCTTCGACCTCGCCGTCGGCCCGCCGGTGTTCCGCGGCGACCCGGCGATCTCGACCACCATCCTGGTGCAGAGCGGCATCCCCGACGGCGTGCCCTTCTCCAACCAGGGCGGCTACAAGAACGCCGATCTCGATGCGCTGATCGTCAAGGCGTCGGAGACGCTCGACACATCGGCCCGCACCGGGCTCTACAAGGAGTTCCAGAAGAAGGTGGCCACCGATTTGCCGCTGATCAACGTCGCGGAGTGGAGTTTCATCAGCGTCGCGCGCGACACGGTGGGCAACATCGCCAACAACCCGCGCTGGGCGGTGTCGAACTGGGCGGACACTTATTTGGAATCGTGACACATTCGCGCGGATGAGAATTCGCGAAGAAATCGGAATTTGGCCGAAGGTCGCGTTCCGTCCTGGGCTCGGCATTTCCTATAGCCAACCTACCGCCAACCCGCCGAGGCGCGCATGACCCGCGCCCTCGTCCTCCTCCGCCGCCGTCTCGTCGGCAGCGTCTTCGTCCTCCTCATCGTCGTCATCGGCAGCTTCCTCCTTCTCGAGGCCGCGCCCGGCGATGCGGTCGACGCCTATATCGTCTCGACTGGCGGCGATGCCGGCATGATCGAATTGCTGCGCCATCGCTGGGGCCTCGACCAGTCGGAGCTCACCCGCCTCGCCAATTACCTCTGGGCATTGCTGCATCTCGATCTCGGCCAGTCGGTCACCTTCTCGCGGCCGATCCGCGAAATCATCCTTGAACGCCTGCCGACCACGCTGATCCTGATGGGCAGCGCCACCGCGCTTTCCTTCGGCCTCGGCTCGGCGCTCGGCATCTATGCCGGCGCAAGGCCCGGCAGCTTCCGCGACCGCTTCCTGTCGATCGGCTCGCTAGCGCTCTATGCCGTGCCGGGCTTCTGGCTCGGCCTCGTGCTCATCGTCGTCTTTGCCGTCGATTTGCGTTGGCTGCCGATCGGCGGCATCGAGACCATCGCCTCCGGCAAAACCGGGTTTTCCCGCGCCGCCGACATCGCCGTCCATCTCGCATTGCCGGTCTCGGCGCTCGGCTTCATCTATCTCGCGCTCTATCTGCGCATGATGCGCGCCGGCATGGCCGAGGCCTGGCGGCAGGATTTCGTGCTCGCCGCCCGAGCGCGGGGCCTACCCCGCCAGCGCATCGTGTTGGCCCATGTCGCCCGCAACGCGCTTTTGCCTCTGGTCACCATGCTTGGCCTGCAGTCGGCGCAGATGCTGGGCGGCAGCGTCGTCATCGAAAGCGTCTTTGCCGTGCCCGGCCTCGGCCGGCTGGCGCAGGAAGCCGTCGCCGGACGCGACACGCCGCTGCTGCTTGGCATCATCCTGGTCAGTTCCGTCCTCGTCATCGTCATCAATCTTGCGGTCGACCTCGCCTACGCCTTCCTCGATCCGCGCGTGGGCGCCGGCGAGGCGAGCGCATGAAGCGGCTCCCTCATTTATTCCGCTCGCCGGAAGCGATCGCCGGCGCGCTTATCCTCGCCCTGCTGGCCGCGATGGCGCTGGCGGCGCCACTGCTCTTCCCGGGCGACCCGCAGGCGATCGCCGGACCGGCGCTGCTGCCGCCATTCCAGGACTGGTCGTTGCCGCTCGGCACCGACCGGCTCGGCCGCGACGTGCTGGCCGAACTCTTTCATGGCGCTCGCACCTCGCTGGCTGTCGGCTTGGCGGCGGCTGCCGCGGCACTCCTCATCGGCGCGCTGGTCGGCACTTTAGCCGGCTTCGCCGGCGGCTTGGTCGATGAAGTGCTGATGCGCATCACCGACGCCTTCCAGACCGTGCCGAGTTTTCTGCTCGCGCTCGCCTTCGTCAGCATCGTCGGTCCGTCTCTCGGCGTGGTCGTTGCGGCCATCGCGCTCAGCGCCTGGACCGGCCCGGCGCGCGTCGCCCGCGCGGAAGTGCTATCGATCCGCGAGCGCGACTACGTTGCCGGCGCCCGCGTCATCGGCATGCATCCGCTGGAGATCGCTTTTCGCGAGGTGCTGCCCAATGCACTGCCGCCAGTGCTGGCGCTATCCTCGGTGATCGTCGCCGCCGCGATCCTCACCGAGGCGGCGCTCTCCTTCCTCGGCCTCGGCGACCCCAACCGCGTCACCTGGGGCGGCATGATCGCCGAAGGACGAACGGTGCTACGCACAGCCCCGTTCCTGTCGATCGTTCCAGGCGTGGCGCTCGTGCTGACGGTGCTCGGCGTCTACCTCGCCGGCGAGGGTGTGGTTGAGAGCACTGCCATGCGCAGGAGCCTGTCGTGACCGCGCTGCTTTCGATCCGGGATCTGAAGGTTGCCTACCGACGGGACGGCGTCGCGGTGCAGGCACTCAAGGGCGTCGGCCTGGATGTGGAGGCTGGAGAGCGCTTGGCGTTCATCGGCGAAAGCGGTTCGGGCAAGAGCACGTTGGCATTGGCGGTTGCGGGGTTGTTGGCGAAGACTGTCGAGATTGGCGGGACCATCGATTGGTCGATAGCGAAATCGCAACCGTCTCATTCCTTCGCGCCCCCCTCTGTCCTGCCGGACATCTCCCCCACAAGGGGGGAGATTGAGCCCTCATCGCCGCCTTCGCCGATCTCCAACGTTGCAGGGGGAGATCCGACAGCGGAACTGCTTATCTCCCCCCAACTGGGGGAGATGTCCGGCAGGACAGAGGGGGGCGCCGTAGAACGCCAACCTTCTCGTCCTCGCGATACCATCCCCCGCCTCGGCCGGGACATCGGCTTCGTCTTCCAGGACCCCTCCTCCAGTCTCGACCCGGTGATGCAGGTCGGCAAGCAGATCGCCGAAGTCATTCGGACCCATCTCGACGTCAGCTGGAAGGACGCCTACACGCGAGCCAAAACCCTCCTCGAACGCGTCCGCCTACCCGACCCGGACTCGGCCCTCCATGCCTACCCGCACCAACTCTCCGGTGGACAGAAGCAGCGCGTCGCCATCGCGGCAGCCATCGCGGCCGCACCAAAACTTCTGATCGCCGACGAAGCGACCAGCGCGCTCGACACCATCGTTCAGGCCGAGATCGTCGCCCTGATCCGCCGGCTGGTGGCCGAGGACGGCATGACGCTCATCGTCATCAGCCATGACATCGCGCTTGCCGCCACGCTTGCAGATCGCATTGCGGTGCTCCGCCACGGCGAATTGCTCGAGCTCGGCGAGAACCAGCAGATCATCGAGGCGCCGCGCCATGCCTATACGCGCTCCCTGCTCGACGCTCATCTCGGCCTCGACGCGAAGCCTATGCTAGACCGCCAAGGCGCTTCAGAATGAGCCTGCTTACCGTCTCCAATCTCGCCAAGCGCTACGATAGCGGCGGCAAGCCGTTCGCGGCGGTCGATGACCTATCCTTCGAAATCAACCCCGCCGAAACGCTGGCGCTCGCCGGCCCGTCCGGCAGCGGCAAATCCACCATCGCGCGGCTGGTACTGCGGCTGATCCAGCCCGATGCCGGCCGCATCGACTTCGAGGGAAGCGATTTCCTTGCCCTGACGGGCGCCGCCTTACGGGCGCGCCGCGCTCGGCTGCAAATGGTGTTCCAGGATCCACTCGCCGCCTTCAATCCGCGCGCCACGGTCGCGCGCGTGTTGGACGATCCCTTGCGCATCCATGGCATCGCCTCGCGCGCCGAGCGTCCGCGGCGTGTCGCGGCGCTGCTGGAGCGCGTCGGCCTCAACGCCGGCCTTGCCGCGCGCGCCATCCACGAGATTTCCGGCGGACAGCGCCAACGCGTGGCGATCGCCCGCGCCATCGCAACAAAACCGTCGCTGATCGTGCTCGACGAAGCCGTGTCGGCGCTCGATGTTTCGGTGCGCGGTCAGATCCTCGAACTGCTGATCGACCTGCAAAGGCAGGAACGGATCGCTTACCTGTTCATTTCGCATGACCTCGGCGTCATCCGCGCCGTCGCCCACCGCGTCGTCCTCCTCGATGCCGGCCGGATCGCCGAAAGCGGCGATGCCCGCGCCGTCATCGCCAACCCGCAATCAGCGATCGGCAAGGCGCTGGTTGCGGCGGCGCCAAGATTGACCAGGAACCGGCCATGATCCCGCAAAAAGGCAACCGATTTGCGGACAAGATCATGGTCAAACAACAAAATCAGGAAGCATCATGACCGACCCCCACGCCGCCAGAGCCGAGAAACTGTCGCGCGAGCTTGATTCCGCCTTCCGCAACCGCGCCGACCTCTATCGCCTCTTCCTCGACGAGCTGACCGCCGAGCTCGGCGCCGAGAAGGCCGAGGCGGTGATGGTGCGAACCATCGAAAAGCGCGGCCAGGAAGTCGCCGCGGCTGCTTTTGCCGATTTCGGCCCCAACGACGCGCCGGCGATCGGCGAGGCGTTCCTCTCCGTCAGCCCGGACGGCGGCCGCATGTATCCGACCGACGTCGATCGCGGGCCGGACCACATCGCCTTCAAGGTGAAGCGCTGCCCGCTGAAGGATGCCTGGGTCGAGGCCGGCGTCGGCGAGAAGAAACTTGCTATGCTCTGCCGCATCGCCGGGGCCTTTGACCGTGGCCTGTTCGAGGCGACCGGCGTGCGTTTCGACAATGTCACCTGGACGCCGGGCCACGGCTCCGGCTGCTGCCACATCGCGCTGACCAACCGCGACGCCTAGCCGGACAAATATTCAGCTCTCGGCAAAGACGTGCAGCTCGCCGCCCGCCTCGTCGATTGCGGCGCGCAGCTCCGCTGCCGGCTCGCTGTCGGTGACGATGTCCGAGATCTCGCTCAGCGCGCAGACCCGCTCCAGGCCGCTGCGGCCGAACTTGTCGTTGGTGACGACCAGCATCGTCGACAGCGACCGCCTCATCATCGTCCGCTTCACCGCCGCCGCGCCCGAGATCATGTCGCTCGGCCCTTCGGCGTTCAGCGCCGAGGCGCCGATGATGGCGACGTCGGCATTGTAGCGGCGCACGAATTCGACCGTGTCCTCGCCGAGCACCGCGGCCTCGCGGCTGTCATAGGTGCCGGGACAAAGGATGACGCGGAAGCCGGGGTTGGCGCCGGCCACCGAGGCGACGCCGATGGAGTTGGTGATGATCGTCAGGTCCCGGCCGTGTTGCGAGAGGCTGCGCGCCACCTCGTAGGTGGTTGATCCGCCATCGATCATCACGATCGAGCCTTTCTCGACCAGCCCTGCCGCGCCACGCCCGACGCGGGCCCGCTCCTCGACCATTGTCAGGCCGCGTTCGGCAATCACCGGTTCCGACGTCACCAGCGAGATGGTCGCGCCGCCATAGGTGCGGTTGATGAGCCCCGCTTCGCCGAGCTCGATGAGATCGCGGCGGATGGTCTCGCCGGCGACACCGATGCGGCGCGCAAGCTTCGAGATGCGGATTGACGCCGAGCGCCGCACCTCCGACAGGATCAGCTCATGGCGCTCTTTCTTCGTCAGTCGGCCCGGCTCGATATTCATCGCCCTTCCCTAGCTGCAACACCGAAGACTCGGCCCCGGCGCCGCCAAACATTAGCCACGCCGGGGGCAGGAAGGCCAGCCCGGGTCTGTTGAGATTCAGGTCAGGCTGAGCCGAAAATGGTGGTCTCCGAGAACAGGAGCGGAGCGTACTTGAAAGTACGTGAGCACCGGAAGCGCAGGAGACCACCATTTGCAGGCCAGCCTCACCTGAATATCAGCAGGCCCTAGTGCCGCAGCCGATCGCGCATAGCGTACCACAGCATGCCGAGCACATAGAGCGGCCCGCGCAACGCCGTGCCGCCCGGAAACGGCAGCGGCGTCAGCGTCGAGAACAGGTCGAGCTGCGACGCATCGCCGGTGATCGCGTCCGCCAGCAGTTTCCCCGACAGCGTCGACAGGATGACGCCCTTGCCGGAATAGCCATGCGCGAAATAGACCTCGCCATAGTGCCCGACATGCGGCAGGCGCGACGTGGTCACCGACACCAGCCCGCCCCAGGCGTGGTCGATGCGGCAGCCCTTTAGTTGTGGAAAGGTCTTTTCCATATGCGGCCGCACGAAGCCGGCAATGTCGGCCGGCGGCGACGGCGTGTAGCGCTCGCCGCCGCCGAACAACAGGCGTCCGTCCGCCGACATCCGGTAATAGTTGACCACGAACAGCGTGTCCGAGACCGCGACATTGGCCGGGATGACGTTGCGCTCGCCCAGCGGCTCGGTGGCGACGATATAGTTGCCGACCGGCATGATGCGGCTGTTGACACGCGGCTCGAGACCCTTGAGCAGCGCGTCACCGGCCAGCACCACATGCCTGGCGCGAACCGAGCCCCTGTCGGTGAACACCCGGATGGAAGGCTCGCGCTCCAACCGGACTGCGATCGAGTTCTCATGGATGACGACACCCGAGGCGACAGCCGCGCGCGCAAGCCCCAGCGTGTAGTTGAGCGGATGCATGTGGCCGCCGAGCCTTTCGTAGACCGCACCCTGATATGGCGTGTCGACCATCTGCCGCGCCTCGGCCGCCGACAGAATCTCGACATCGGTGAACTTCATCACCTTGGCGAGGCATTCGGCCTCCTCCTCGAAGTCGCGCATGTCGGAGCCGTTGACGGCGCCGACCAGGTGACCGTTCAGGCGCAAATCGCATTCGATGCCGTGGCGCTCGATGATGTCGAGCACCAGCCCGCGCGCCTCGAAGGCGAGGTCGAACAGTGCCTTCGCTCGCTCCGGCCCGAAGGATTTGATCAGGCCCCGGGCGCCCTTGCGCAAACCGGGGATCATCTGGCCGCCATTGCGCCCGGAGGCGCCCCAGCCGATCTTGCCGCCTTCGAGCAGTACCACTTTAAGACCACGCTCGGCCGCATGCAGCGCCGCCGAAAGGCCGGTGCAGCCGCCGCCCACCACCACCAGATCGGCCTCGACATCGCCGAATAAAGCCGGATGGTCCGGCGACGGATTGGCGGTGGCGACATAGTAGGATTTGCCGATATCGAGACCGGAATTGAAACCCGTTGAACGTGAAGCCATGGTCACACCTTGAGCAGCAGGTGGTCGCGTTCCCAGGACGTCACGACGCTCTGGAACAGGTCTAGCTCAACGCTCTTCACGCGCAGATAGGTCTGGAAGAAATCCTCGCCGAGCAGCGCCCGCACGGGCTCGCAGGCGGCGAAGCGGTCCAGCGCTTCCTCCATCGTCTTCGGCAGGGTGCTCTTGCTTTTATAGGCATTGCCGAAGGCTTCCGGCGAGCGAGCCAGCTTCTCCTCGATGCCGAGATAGCCGGCGATCAGCGAGCCGGCCATGGCAAGGTAGGGATTGGCGTCAGCGCCGGGCAGCCGGTTCTCGATGCGGCGCGCGGCGCGTCCGCCCATCGGCACGCGCAGGCCGCAGGAGCGGTTGTCATGCGACCATTCGATGTTGGCCGGCGCGCTGTGGTTCGGCCGGATGCGCCGGTAGGAATTCACGTTGGGCGCGAACAGCGGCATGATCTCCGGGACGTATTTCTGCAGGCCGCCGATGAAGTGCGCGAACATCGCGCTGTCTTCGCCGTCCTCGCCAGCAAACAAGGGCTCGCCCTTCCGGTCGACGATTGACATGTGCAGGTGCATTGAGCTGCCGGCTTGCGCCGCGATCGGCTTGGCCATGAAGGTGGCGTGCATCCCATTCGCCTGCGCCGCCTGCTTGGCTAGGCGCTTGAACAAGAGCACCTTGTCGGCAAGCGCTAGCGGATCGCCATGCAGGAAGTTGATTTCGAGCTGCGCCGTGCCGGATTCATGGATCAGTGTCTCGAGCGGCAGGCCCGCGGCCGCCGCATGCGCGTAGATGCGCTGGATGACCGGTTCGAATTCCTCCAGCGCCTGCATGTCGTAAGGATGCTGCACGCTTTCCGGCCGGCCGTTGCGGCCCACCGGCGCGGTGATCGGACGATCCGGATCGGGATTCGGCGCCGTGAGATAGAATTCGAGTTCCGGCGCCACCACCGCGCGCCAGCCGCGCTGCTCATAGAGATCGAGCACCGCCCTCAGCACATGGCGCGGCGAGGCCATCCACGGCCGGTCGTCCATGTGGAACGTGTCGGCGAAAACATAGGCTCTGCCGGCGCTGCCGGGCGCAAGGCACAGGCTGGAAACATCCGGCACCATGCGCATGTCCGGATCAGAATAGGCAAAGCCCTCGTCGATGGAGCCGGAATAGCGGCCGTCGATCGCCACCAGGAAGGCGCTGCTCGGCAGATAGAGCGCGCGGTCGTCGAGCGACTTGAGGAATTTGGCTACCGGCAGGGTCTTGCCGCGCAGCACGCCGTTGACATCCGGTACGAAGCATTCGACTTCGTTGATCGCGTGCGTCTTCAGCCAGCTTTGCGTGTCCGCGCCGGGGAATGAGATGTTCAGATTGTCAGGCATTGGTCATGTCCGTACGAAGGAGAGATCGCTTCGGCGGGCATGTCCGTTCCGGTAGGGCGTTATCTAAGCTGCGTTATCCGAGGACGGACGCCCGCCTGATGGCCGGCCGATGGGCCGGGGTCAGCGCGTCCTGCACCCCTTCGGTCCAGCCGTCGCGAACGACATGCGAGCCGACCTTGGTCTCCTCCGCGCGCTGCAGGTTCTCGTGGCGGCAGCAGCGCATGATCAGCGACAGCCTGTCGAGACGCGCTTCCTCGCGGCCGGAATGGAACCCGGCCGGGTGCGGAAGAGCGTTTTTGCAACCTGCATGACAAGCCTCATCGAGGAACCTGGCCTATGGTTTGACCGATCGTCGCGTCCGGCGCAAGTGGCGCCGGCGCGTCCATCTATCGCAAGCTGAAGATCAAGTCGCAGGCGGGTCTCTTCGCGCGCTTCGTCGAGATCATCGACGCGCGGATCGGCTGAGCCTCGACTCCATCGGATCGACGGTCGCGAACACCGCGCTCGCCTCGCTGACGATCGAAACGTGGTCCCGCGCCGCCTTGCCCGCGGCCGCTGCGTCGCCACGCATGATCGCGGTGACGATCACATCATGCTCCTGCCAGGACTTGGCCAGCCGGCCCGGCAGCATGAATTGCGCGCGCCGGAACGGCGCCAGCCGGCTGCGGGTCGCCACCGTCAGATCGTGGATATGCGTGTTGTGGGCGCCGCGATAGAGCCTGCTGTGGAACTCGGTGTTGAAATACTCGTAATCCTCCTCGGCGCCGAGCTGCACCATGCGCGCCGACGCCTGATGCTCCATCTCCAGCGAGCGGCGCTCGGCGCCGGTCATGCGCTCGGCGGAGAAGCGGGCACAGATCGCCTCCAGCTCGGCCATGCTCTCGAACATCGAGGCCAGATGCTCCTGCGTGACCACGGCGACGATGGCGCCCCGGTTGGGCCGCCTCTCGACCAGTCCAATGGCGCTCAACTGGCCGAGCGCCTCCCGGACCGGCGTGCGCGAGACGTCGAAGCGGGCGGCGAGTGAGCCCTCGTCGAGCTTTTCGCCGGGACGCAGATAGCCGGTGACGATGCGGTCCGCGATCGCCCTCACCATCTGATCCACGGTCGTGCCCGACCTGACCAAGCCGCGCTTTCCCGACACGTCTCCTCCCGCCCAGTTTATTGCGGACGGCCCGCAAGGTGGACGGCCCACGGGCTGTTTCGACTCAAGGCCGCATCCCTGTATGCCTAGATTTTGACCTCAATGTCAAATTGATCGTTTTTCAGGCAAAAAGTGCATGCACTTGCCTGCGGTTTATGCAGGCTTTCTAAATTCATCCATTGATTTTATTACAGAAAATCTGAAAAAGGAACTGGCACAGCGATTGCATGCACTTTCTTGACGAGGCGTTAACCGACCCCGCCAGGGTCCAAGAAAGGGGAGCATTCGATATGACCGGGAAATTCATGCTTAGCCGCCGCGACCTGCTCAAGACCTCCGCTGCCGGAGCGGCGTTCGGTCTGGCCTCGGCGGCCTTTCCGATCCGCGCGGCGCGCGCCGCCGCCGCGACCGTCGGCTTCATCTATGTCGGCCCGAAGGACGACTACGGCTACAACCAGGCGCATGCCGAGGGAGCTGCGGCGCTGAAGGGCGTCGAGGGCATCTCCATCGTCGAGGAAGAGAACGTCCCCGAGACGGTCGACGTCCAGAAGACGATGGAATCGATGATCAATCTCGACGGCGCCTCGCTGATCTTCCCGACCTCCTTCGGCTATTTCGATCCGCATATGCTGGCCATGTGCGCCAAGTTCCCCGACGTGCAGTTCCGCCATTGCGGCGGCATGTGGAACAAGGACAAGCATCCGATGAACGCCGGCTCCTATTTCGGCTATATCGGCATGGGCCAGTACCTGAACGGCGTCGTCGCCGGCCACACCACCAAGTCGAAGAAGCTCGGCTTCGTCGCCGCCAAGCCGATCCCGCAGGTTCTGCTCAACATCAACTCCTTCCTGCTCGGCGCGCGGTCGGTCGATCCGGCGATCACTTGCCAGGTGATCTTCACCGGCGAATGGTCGCTGGCGGTGAAGGAGGCCGAGGCCACCAATGCGCTGATCGACCAGGGCGCCGATGTCGTCACCTGCCATGTCGACAGCCCCAAGGTGGTGGTCGAGACGGCCGCCGGACGCGGCGCCTTCATCTGCGGCTACCACGCCAACCAGAGCCCGCTGGCGCCGGAAAAATACCTGACCGGCGCGGAATGGAACTGGGCCAAGGTCTACAAGATGTTCGTCGACGACCTCATCGCCGGCAAGCCACTGCCCAATTTCACGCGCGGCGGACTGGCCGACGGCTTCGTCAAGATGAGCCCGCTCGGCCCCGCCGTCGGCGAAGCGGCACGCAAGCAGTTCGACGCCACGCTGGCCGAAATGATGAAGGGCGGCTTCTCCGTCATCAAGGGACCGTTGAAGAGCAACAAGGGCGCCGTCGTCGCAACCGAGGGCCAAGCCTTCGTCGAGACCGCCATCGAGCTCGAAAGCATGGACTATCTCGTCGAGGGCGTCGTCGGCTCGACGGCTTGAGGCATTGCGTGTCGCCCAAAACTGCGCAGCGGTTTTGGGATGACGACACGCATCCGAACAAGAGCTTGAAGCACGCTTCAAGCGCGAGCCGAGGAGAGACGGGGATATGGCGGACACTGTGAGCAGCCCGGACGTGCGGACCATCCTCGATGCCAGGGGATACCGGGCGGCGCTCGAATGGATCGCCAGGCGGGCGGAGGCCTTCGTCATTCCGCTCGCGGCGCTCGTCGTCGGCATGGTGCTGTTCAGCGTGTTCATCCTGGCCGTCGGCAAGTCGCCGGTGCAGCTCTACGAGACGATGTGGCGGGGCGGCTTCGGCTCCTGGTTCTCGATCCAGAACTCGCTGTCGCGCGGCGCGCCGCTCCTGCTTGCGGCGCTCTGCGTGGCGCTGCCGGCGCGCCTTGGCCTGGTCGTCATCGGCGGCGAAGGCGCGATCGTGCTGGGCGGCGTCGCAGCGGCGGCCATCGGCGTGGCGCTGAACGGCGCTCCGTCTTTTCTCGTTATCCTTCTCATGGGCGTGGGGGGCGCAGCCGCCGGCGGCATCTGGATAGGTGTCGTCGGCGCGCTGCGCCATTATCGGGCCGTCAACGAGACCATCTCCAGCCTGCTGATGGCCTATATCGCCATCGCCCTGATGAACCATCTGGTGGAATGGCCGCTGCGTGACCCGGCCTCGCTGAACAAACCCTCGACGCAGCCGCTGGCCGACATCTACCGCATCGGCAACATCCCAGGCATGGAGGTACATTGGGGCCTGGTCGTCGGCATTCTCGCCTGCGTGCTCTCCTGGCTGCTGATCGAGAAGACCCGCTGGGGCTTTGCCGCCCGCATCGCCGGCGGCAATGTCAGGGCCGCGCAAGTCCAGGGATTGGCCGTCGGTCCGCTGATCGTCGGCTTCACGGCGCTGGCGGGCGGCTTCGCCGGGCTTGCCGGCATGATCGAGGTTGCGGCCGTGCAAGGCAGCGCCAACGGCTCGCTCGCCGCAGGCTATGGCTATACCGGCATCCTCGTCGCTTTCCTCGCCCGCCACAACCCGCTCGCCATCATTCCCGTCGCCATCCTGCTTGGCGGCATCGATGCATCCGGCGGCCTGATCCAGCGTCGCATGGACCTGCCCGACGCAACCGTGCTGGTGCTGCAGGGCATGCTCTTCATCGTCATCCTGTTCAGCGAGACCTTCTACGGCCGCTTCAAGCTCTTCAACCCGGACCTCTGGCAGAGGAGCACCTGATGGAAACGACCGACATCGGCCTGTGGGGCGTGCCGCTCGCCATGCTGGGCGGCGCCATCCGCGTCTCCACACCCTTCATCTTCGTCTCACTCGGCGAAGCCATCACCGAGCGTTCCGGCCGCATCAATCTCGGCCTCGAAGGCACGCTGGTGTTCGGCGCCATGAGCGCCTACGCGGTGGCTGTGATGACCGGCTCGCCATGGCTCGGCCTTCTGGCCGCGGCGCTCGCCGGCCTCTGCTTCGGCCTCTTCCACGGCTGGATCTGCAAGTTCCCGAAGGTCAACGACATCGCCATCGGCATCGCCCTGATGCTGTTCGGCACCGGCCTCGCCTTCTTCTTCGGCAAGCCCTTCATCCAGCCATCCGCGCCCGACCTGCCGGCGATCCCCTTCGGTGCCTGGTCCGACATCCCGCAGGTACAGGCGGCGCTCAACGTCAACGTGCTGTTCCTGATCGGTGCCGCACTTGCCGTCTTCCTCTGGTGGGCCTTCCGCAACACGCGCGTCGGCCTGATCGTGCGCGTGGTCGGCGACAGCGCCGACGCGGCGCGCGCGATGGGTCTAAACCCCAACACGGTGCGGCTGCTCGCCACCGGCGTCGGCGGCGCGCTTGCGGGCATTGGCGGCGCCTACCTGTCGCTCTACTATCCAGGCAGCTGGACCGAACGCATCTCGTCAGGCCAGGGGCTGATGGCGGTGGCGCTGGTCATCTTCGCGCGCTGGAATCCGCTCGGCTGTTTTGCGGCGGCACTCCTGTTCGGCGGCGCCGGCGCGCTCGGCCCGGCACTGCAATCGGTCGGCGTCACGCAAGGCTACTACCTCTTCTACGCCGCGCCTTACATCCTCACCCTCATCATCATGATCGCAACCTCGTCGCCAAGCCGCACGCTCGCCGGCGCGCCCGGCGAACTGTCGATCACCAAATGACCGCGCACCACGCACCGCTCGCAAGACCGGAGTTTTTGCCATGAACGCCAGAGCCGAGATCACCCAGCGCTACATCGACGCCGATCCCTATCCCTGGCCCTACAATGGCGATCTGCGGCCGGACAACACGGCGCTGATCATTATCGACATGCAGACCGACTTCTGCGGGCCTGGCGGCTATGTCGACCATATGGGGTACGACCTGTCGCTGGTCCGCGCACCGATCGAGCCGATCAAGACGGTGCTTTCCGCCATGCGGGCCAAGGGCTACACCATCATCCACACGCGCGAGGGCCATCGTCCCGACCTCGCCGACCTGCCCGCCAACAAGCGCTGGCGCTCACGCCGCATCAATGCCGGCATCGGCGATCCGGGGCCATGCGGGCGCATCCTGGTGCGCGGCGAGCCGGGCTGGGACATCATCCCCGACCTCTATCCGGCCGAGGGCGAGCCGATCATCGACAAGCCGGGCAAGGGCTCGTTCTGCGCCACCGACCTCGAGCTGATTCTCAACCAGCGCGGCATCGAAAACATCGTGCTCACGGGCATCACAACCGATGTCTGTGTGCACACCACCATGCGCGAGGCCAACGACCGCGGCTTCGAATGCGTGATGCTGGAGGATTGCTGCGGGGCGACCGACTACGGCAACCACCTGGCGGCGATCAAGATGATCAAGATGCAGGGCGGCGTGTTCGGCGCGGTGTCGAATTCGGCAGCGCTCGTCGCGCAGCTGCCATGAGGAGCCGGCGATGAGCGGAACGCATAGAAAGGCGATCGGCGTCGAGACCATCGGCATGACCATGCGCTTCGGCGCCTTCACGGCACTGGACGATGTCTCCATCAAGGTGCCAGCAGGCTCCTTCCATGCCCTGCTCGGTGAGAACGGCGCCGGCAAGTCGACGCTGGTCAAATGCATGATGGGTTTCTACCACCCGACATCGGGCGACATACTTGTCGATGGACGCCAGGTCGCGATCGCCAGCCCCAGGGATGCCTCGGCGCTCGGCCTCGGCATGGTCTACCAGCATTTCACGCTCGTGCCTTCGCTGACGGGCGCCGAGAACCTGGTCATCTCGCGCGAAAAAGTGCCGGGCGTTATCGACTGGCGCAAGGAACGCGGCGAGCTTGCCGCCTTCATGAGCGGCATGCCGTTCAAAGTGCCGCTCGACGTCAAGGTGGCTGAGCTCGCCGCTGGCGAGAAGCAGAAGCTGGAGATCATCAAGCAGCTTTATCTCGGCCGCAATTTCCTGGTGCTGGACGAGCCGACATCCGTGCTCACCCCGGGCGAGGCGCAGGAAGTGCTTGGCCTGGTGCGCGGCATGACCAAGGCCGGCGACCTCACGGTGCTGATGATCTCGCACAAATTCCACGAGGTCACCGCATTCGCCGACGACATCACGGTGCTGCGCAAGGGCAGGCTCACCGGAACCGGCAAGGTCTCCGATCTCACCCACAAGGCCATGGCCGCGATGATGATCGGCGACCAGCCGATCGCAGCGCTCGACAGCCGCGCGGCGCCGAAGCCGGACGCCGAGATCGTGCTCAAGGTGAAGGCGCTGAAGGCGCCGGACCGCACCGGCCTCAAATCGATCGACATCGCCGATCTCGGCGTCCGCTCAGGCGAGATCGTCGGCATCGCCGGCATCTCCGGCAACGGCCAGAAGGAGTTCCTGGAGGTGCTGGCCGGCCAGCGCGCCCGTGATCAGGGGGAAGTCGTGGTGCGCGGCGCCGCCTATGCGGCGACGCGTGCCGAGGCGCGCGCGTTGAATGTCCGCCTGATCCCGGAGGAGCCGCTGAAGAATGCCTGCGCGCCGAAGATGACGGTCGCCGAGAACATCGCTTTCCGCACCTTCGACGTGGACGGCAACGGCAAGCCGGTGAGTTGGATAAGCGCCGGCGCCATCAAATCCTTCAGCGCCCGCCTGGTCGAGCAATTCAAGGTCAAGACGGCATCGCTCTCCTCGCCGATCGCATCGCTGTCGGGCGGCAACGTGCAGCGCGCCGTGCTCGCCCGCGAACTGACGGGCGAGGTCGACCTTTTGATCGTCTCCAACCCCTGCTTCGGCCTCGATTTTTCCGCCGTCGCCGAAATCCGCGCCCGCATCATGAAGACGCGCAATGCGGGGGCCGCGGTGCTCCTAATGTCCGAAGACCTCGACGAACTGCTGGAGCTCTCCGACCGCATCCTCGTCATGTCCGACGGCGCGCTGGTCTATGAAACTCCGATCGCGCAGGCGAGCGTGCAGACGATCGGCGAGCATATGGCGGGGCATCACTGATGGCGGAAATCGCAGCGCAGCCCTTCGCCTTTGCGTTCAAGCCCGAGACGACGACGCTCATCGTCATCGACATGCAGCGGGACTTCGCCGAGCCGGGCGGCTTCGGCGCCAGCCTCGGCAACGACGTCAGCCGGGTCACGGCGATCGTGCCGACGGTGAAGCGGCTGATCGAGGGCTTTCGCTCCGCCGGCCTGCCGGTGATCCACACCATGGAGTGCCACAGGCCCGACCTTTCGGACCTGCCCCCCGCCAAACGCGATCGCGGCAATCCCTCGATCCGCATCGGCGATGCCGGACCGATGGGGCGGGTGCTGATCGCCGGCGAACCCGGCACCGCGATCCTCGACGAGCTCGCGCCCTTGCCAGGCGAGATCGTCATCGAGAAGCCCGGCAAGGGCGCCTTCTACGCGACCGGCCTCGGCGACGACCTCAAGCGGCTCGGCGCCCGGCAACTGGTCTTTGCCGGCGTGACGACCGAGGTCTGTGTGCAGACGACGATGCGCGAGGCCAACGACCGCGGCTACGAATGCCTGGTCGCCGAGGATGCGACGGAAAGCTACTTTCCCGAATTCAAGGCGGCCGCGCTCGCCATGATCAGGGCGCAGGGCGCGATCGTCGGCTGGACGGCGACGACCGATCAGGTGCTCGAGGGAATTGCGAATGCCTAATCTTGCCTTTGCCGGCCTCGTCGACGGCGGCTGGCGCGATCTGGCGTTCGAGCCTTTCCGCGACGGGGTCACCGCGCACTGGCTGCTCAAGGGCGGCCCGGTCGAACCGTCGGTCGCTGTCCTCAAATATCAGCCGGGCGCCGGCGTGCCGCGCCACCGCCATGCCGGCCTGGAGACCATCGTCGTGCTGGACGGCACCCAGAGCGACGAGAACGGCGACTATCCTGCGGGCAGCGTCATCCTCAATCCGGTCGGCACCGAGCATTCGGTGTGGACGAAGGACGGCTGCGTGGTGCTGATCCAGTGGGACCTGCCGGTGATGATTCTGGGGGAGACGAAATGAACGACGTCCGCTTCGACATCGCCAGCCTGCACGCGGCCTACCAAAGCGGGCTTGGCATCGCCGAGGTGATCGACGCGGTGCTGGCGCGCATCACGGCGGCGGCCGACCCCGGCATCTTCATCCACCTTGCGACGAGGGCGGAGTTGCTGTCCCAGGCCGAAGCGCTCGGTCAGTTCGATCCCGTGGCGAAGCCGCTCTGGGGCATCCCCTTCGCCGTCAAGGACAATATCGACGTCGCTGACATGCCGACCACGGCGGCCTGCGCCGAATATGCCTACACGCCGGACAAAGACGCTACCGTCGTGGCGAAGCTCAAGGCCGCGGGCGCTTTTGTCGTCGGCAAGACCAATCTCGACCAGTTCGCCACCGGCCTTGTCGGCGTGCGCACACCCTGGCCGATCCCAAGAAATGCGATCGATCCCAAGCTGGTGCCGGGCGGCTCTTCGTCGGGCTCGGCCGTTGCGACGGCGCGCGGCATTGTCTCCTTTGCGCTCGGCACCGACACCGCCGGTTCGGGGCGCATCCCGGCGGGCCTCAACAACATCGTCGGGCTGAAGCCGACGGTCGGCGCGCTGTCCACGACCGGCGTCGTGCCGGCCTGCCGGACACTCGACTGCGTCTCGGTATTCGCGCTGACGATCGACGACGCCTATGCTGTGTTCTCGGTCGCCGCGGCGCACGATGCCGCCGATCCCTATTCACGCGCCATCGCCGTCCAGCCGCTTGCCACGCGCCCGCCGGTGCTGACTATCGGCATCCCGGCAAAGGCCGACCTGAAGTTCTTCGGCGACGCGTCGATGCAGGCCGGCTTCGAGGCCTCGCTCGCCGCCCTGGAAACGCTCGGCGCCAGGCTTGTCGAAATCCCGTTCGGCGACTTTTACGCCACCGCCGACCTTCTCTATGAAGGCGCCTGGGTGGCGGAGCGCTATGCGGCGATCCGAGATTTCTTCGAGGCGCATGAAGC
Organism: Mesorhizobium sp. M2E.F.Ca.ET.219.01.1.1; assembly: GCF_004016445.2. Classification (GTDB taxonomy): domain Bacteria; phylum Pseudomonadota; class Alphaproteobacteria; order Rhizobiales; family Rhizobiaceae; genus Mesorhizobium. The sequence goes on along the minus strand of NZ_SADT02000001.1, from coordinate 57,928 downwards.
GGCTCTCCATCCGGTGACGCGCAAGATCATCGGCGGCGCCAGGAACCTGTCGGCCGCCGACGCTTTCCGCGGGTTCTATGCCTTGCAGGCCTACAAGGCGCGGCTTGCCCCGGTCATCGCCTCCGTCGACCTCTTCTGCCTGCCGACGGCGCCGACGCACTACAGCGTCGATGCCGTGCTTGCCGATCCGATCGTCACCAACAGCCGGCTGGGCACCTACACCAATTTCGTCAATCTGCTCGACATGTGCGGCATCGCCGTGCCGACAGGGACGCGCGACGACGGCCTGCCGATGAGCGTTACCCTGCTTGCCGCCGCAGGACGCGACGGCCTCGTCGCGGCGGTGGCGCGCGATCTCCATGCCGCGAGCGGCCTCACTCTCGGTGCGACCGGATGGCGGCAATCGGGCGCGCAGGCCGTCGACGCATCGGCCGAGGATGGCATGATCGAGCTGGTGGTGGTCGGCGCGCATCTTTCGGGAATGCCGCTCAACGGCCAATTGAAGGAGGCCGGCGCCCGTTTCTGCAGATCGGCGCGAACGACGCCGTCCTACAAGCTCTATGAGCTTGCGGGCCAGACCCCGCCCAAGCCCGGACTCGTGCGGGTCGGCCCCGGCGGCGCGGCCATCGAGATCGAGGTCTGGCGCCTTGGCGCCGACGCCTTCGGCCGTTTCGTGGCCGCCATCCCGCCGCCGCTCGGCATCGGCACCATCGAACTCGACGACGGCACCTCGGCGAAGGGTTTCCTGGCCGAGACCGCCGGCCTGGCGGCGGCGACGGACATCTCGGCCTATGGCGGCTGGCGCAGCTACATCGCCAGGACGAACGAGATTCAACGCCGATTGGAGAGCGTTCCCTCCAACTGAGCGGCGGCCCGGTTCAGCGGCGACCTCGTCGGGTCAGGCTGCCACGCCAAACGCTTCGGCGTCCGCCTCTCAGGCCAACTCGAACCGCTCCACGGCGCGCATGATGCCGCGCAGCTCGGCAAGGCCCTTGAGCCGGCCGATCAGCGAATAGCCGGGATTGATCCTGGTCTTGCCGATATCGTCGGCGAGCAGATGGCCGTGGTCCGGCCGCATCGGGATGCGCCAGTCGGAGCGCCCTTCCTTTCGCCGCCGCGCCTCTTCCTTCATGAGCGCCACGATAACCGCGGCCATGTCGGTCGAGCCTTCCAGATGCTCGGCCTCGTAGAACGAGCCATCCGCCTCGCGGGTAACGTTGCGCAGATGCGCGAAATGGATCTTCGGTCCGAACGCCTCGATCATCGCGACGAGGTCGTTGTCGGCGCGAACGCCGTAGGAGCCGGTGCAGAAGGTCAGTCCGTTCGACGGGCTGTCGACCGTTCCTACGATGAAGCGCGCGTCATCGGCGGTGGAGACGACGCGCGGCAGGCCGTAGAGCGAGAAGGGCGGATCGTCGGGATGGATGCACATGCGCGCCCCGACTTCCTCGGCGACCGGGATGATCTCCTTCAGGAACCAAGCGAGGTTGGCGCGCAGTTCGGCCGGGCCGATCGCGGCGTAATCGGCGAGCGCATCGCGCATCGTTTCGCGATTGTAGGTGCGTTCAGTGGCCGGCAGGCCAGCGATCAGGTTGCGTTCTATTCTGTCGATGTCTTCGGAGCTTAGCGTCTTCAGCCGCGCTTGCGCTTCCTGCAGCCGCGCCGGGCTGTAGCTCGCCTCGGCATTCGGCCGCTTCAGCACGAAGACGTCGTAGGCGGCGAAGTCGAGCGCATCGAAACGCAAGGCGTAGCCCGTGGTCGGCAGCCGGTACATGAGATCGGTACGCGTCCAGTCAACCACCGGCATGAAATTGTAGCAGATCGTCGAGATGCCGGCCTTGGCCAGCGCCCGGATCGTGTCCCTGTACCAGCCGGCGTAGCGCTCCCGCTCAGGCGTGCCGGTCTTGATCGAGTTGTGGACGGGAATGCTCTCCACCACCGACCATGCCAGGCCCGCCGCCTCGATAATGCGCTTGCGCTCGAGGATGGCGTCGAGCGGCCAAGCGCTGCCGTCATAGATGTTGTGCAGCGCCGTCACGATACCGGTCGCCCCGGCCTGCTTGATATGATCGAGCGTGACCGGATCGTTCGGGCCGTACCAGCGCCAGCATTGTTCCATGACTTCCTCTCAAAGCATGCGTTTTGATACATGTCGGTTCTGATGGCGGCCATGCATCAAAACAAAGACGTAAAGCCGCGCCGGCCGAATCTGTTTCAGCGCGAACGCTTCAGCGTGGTTGCGATCGACCATATTGTCGGATGACAATGGCCGTCAAATCAGGGGATCGCGCCGCCTTCCGGTGAACCGCTGACAGGCGCTTTCGTCCATCATTGCAGGAGTTTTGTCCATGAACGATTTCGACGGCAAGGTCGCCCTGGTGACGGGAACGACCGGCATCGCCGAGGCAACTGCGCGCCGTCTTGCCGAGGGCGGCGCGGCGATCATCGCGCTGGGCATCGACCAGGCCGCCAATGCGATGCTGCAGGCCGAGCTCAGCCGCGCCGGCGCCGCCGCTCTCGTGCTCGCCACGGACGTTGCCGTGCCCGACCAGGTCGAGAAGGCAATCGCCGACGGCGTCGAGAAATTCGGCGGGCTTGACGTCATCGTCAATTCGGCCGCCGTGCATCCTTACGGCACGGCCACGACGACGGATTTCGAGACCTGGAACCGGGCGATGTCGGTCAATGTCGGGTCGATCTACCTCACCGCCCGTTTCGGCATTCCCGAGATGATCAAGCGCGGCGGCGGCGCCATCGTCAACGTTGCCTCGGTGCAAGGCACCGCCTGCCAGGAGAATGTCGCGGCCTACGCCACCACCAAGGGCGCCATCCACACGCTGACGCGCTCGCTGGCGCTCGACTATGCCCGAAAAGGCATCCGCGTGAACTCCGTCAGCCCGGGATCCGTCCGCACCCCGATCCTCGAACGCGCCGCCCGCGCCAGCGATCCCAACGCGGATGTCGAAGCAGCCTTCAAACGCTTCGGCGAAGCGCATCCGCTCGGCCGCATCGGCGAGCCGGAAGAAGTGGCGGAACTGATCGCGTTCCTGTGCTCGTCCAAGGCAAGCTTCTGCACCGGGGCGGACTACAGGATAGACGGCGGCCTTTTGGCGGGCATCGGGGTTCGATAACGCCGCAGTCGCAATGAACGCGGTTGAGAGGCGGACGGCGCTCCCTTGCGGCGGCGCGCGTTAACCGTCTATCGTGCCCCCAATGCCATCGGAACCTGTCCCCGCGGCGGATAGAGCGACGAAGCAGCTTTCACGACGAACGAAGTAACGCAGAGCCAATGGCCGACAAATCGCGAATCGGACTGACTGCTGTCGATACCGTTCCACTGCATGAGAAAGTCTATCTGGAACTAGTTCGGGCCCTTATGTCCGGGCAGTTGCAGCCTGGCCAGAAGCTGACCTCGCGCAAGCTCGCCAAGGAGCTCGGCACCAGCGACATGCCGGTGCGCAGCGCCTTCACCCGGCTGCAGGCGCTGCGGGCGCTGAGCCCGATGCCGAACGGCAGCGTCGAGGTGCCTCTGATCTCCGCCGATCGGTTTGCGCAATTGACCGCGGTGCGCACCGTCCTGGAGGGCACGGCGACCGAGCTCGCGACAAAACGCATCAACGGCAACAATCTGCGCGCGATCCGGCGCCACTGCGCCGAGCTCACTGAGGCCGCCCGTAATGGCGGGATCGAGACCTATCTGCGCAAGAACCACGACTTCAAATTCTCTATCTACCGCCATTGCGGCAACGAACAGATGATCTTCTTGATCGAGACCGTATGGATGCAGGTCGGGCCTTTCCTGCGGAATCTGCATATCGGCTTCGAGGACGATCTCGCCGGCATTCTCGGCATCGATTACCACGAGGAGGTCGTGGCGGCGATCGAGACCGGCGACGGCGAGCGGGCGCGTCGGGCGATCGTTCGCGACATCGACGAGGGCGCCAAGCACATCCTCGGCCAGGTGAAGTTTCCGGAATTGCGCCACTGACGGGCTGGAGCGAAGCGTGCCGATTCCAGCTTGGCTTTCGTCGGTCGGGCCGCTATGTTGCGATCGCAGATCGCAGAAAACGGACCAGAAATGCCGCCCGATATCCCAGCTAGTGACTTGAAAAAATGAAGGAAAGCCATTCGGCGCGAGCCGGAGCAGCCTCCATTAACTCATAAGCTGAAAATTGGATATCGTAGCCGACAAAGGCTACAGCACCTCAAAAACAGGGGCTGGAAATTGAGCGATGCGATCACGGACGTTTTGAACTGGCTTGAAAGCAGGAAGGATATCCAGAGCCTGCGGGCGGCGGTGTGCGACCTGAACGGCATCATGCGCGGCAAGCGCATTCCGGTCGAGCAGGCGCGCAAGGCGCTCGAAGGCAAGCTGCGCATGCCCTATTCGGCCATCGGCCTAGACATCTGGGGGGAGGACATCGAGGGCAACGCCCAGGTGTTTTCCACCGGCGACGCCGACGGGCTTTGCCACTGGACCGGACGCGGCATATTGCCGGTCAACTGGACGGCCCATCCGACCGCGCTTCTGCCGCTCTGGCTGGCGGATGACAGCGGCGCGCCCTATCTCGGCGATCCGCGCCGCGCGCTCGCCCGCATCCTCGACCGCTACGCAGCGCTTGGCCTGACGCCGGTCACCGCGACCGAGCTCGAATTCTACCTCGTCGATCCGACCTCGCAGCGGCCTGTCGGCCCCGTCTCGCCGGTCACCGGCAGGCGCCTCGATTCCGACGCGGCGCTCTCAATCGACGAGGTCGACGATTTTGAAGCCTTCATCCACGATATCTACGAAGCCTGCCGCATGCAGGATATTCCGGTCGACACCGCGATCGCCGAGAACGGCGTCGGCCAGTTTGAGATCAATTTGAACCATGTGCCCGATGCCTTGCGCGCCGCCGACGACGCGGTGCTGTTCAAGCGCACCGTGAAGGGGATCGCCCGCAAGCATGGCTTCGCCGCCTGCTTCATGGCCAAGCCTTACGGCGAACGCGCCGGCAACGGTTTTCATGTCCATTTCAGCGTGCTCGACAAGGACGGCCGCAACATTTTCGACGACGGCTCCGACCAGGGCTCCGACACCATGCGCCACGCCGTCGGCGGCCTGCTTGCCGCGATGGCGCAAAGCACGCTGGTGTTCGCGCCGCATTTCAACTCCTACCGCAGGCTGCGGCCGAGATCCTATGCGCCGACCGCCGTCGCCTGGGGCTACGAGAACCGCATGGTGGCGATCCGCATTCCGGGCGGCCCGTCGGCCGCGCGCCGCATCGAGCATCGCGTTTCCGGCGCCGACGCCAATCCCTATCTGGTGCTGGCGGCGATCCTCGGCGCGGCGTTGATCGGCATCGAGCGCCAGCTCTCGCCCGGCGAGCCGACCGGCGGCGAAGGCCAAGGGCTGACGCTCGCCAAGCTGCCGCCGGACTGGGCCTCGGCCATCGCCGCCTTCGAGGCCGGTCCCCGCGTGGCCGAGATCTTCCCGGACATGCTGCGCGACGCCTTCGTCGCCTGCAAGCGCCAGGAATTGAACACCTTCGCGCTGAATGTCAGCGACTTCGAGATCGAGACCTATCTCGAGAGCGTTTGAGGCCGGCGAACCCGGCGCGTCAGGCGGATATGCAAACGCCCGCGCGAGGCGGGCGTTTTAATTTGGTTGCGGGGACCCGCGACCCCTTTTGTCATAACATCGTCAGGTTTTTGATTTTCGTCAGGTTTGGCGAGTTCGAGGATTCCGAACAACTCGCCGCGTAGTTCGGCATGAACCTCGCCGCGCTTGTCCCCGGGCGTGAGAACGATCTCTCCGATCAACGAACGCAATGCCTCGGCGGCCGGACGTCCATCCTCGTGATCGGCGAGCGCTTGCGTGAGTTGCTCGACCCGCTTGCCGTAGAGAGTGGCGATGTTGGGATCCAGGTCGGGCACGTCAGCGGGCGCTACCGCCAGACGCGCGGTGATGTCTGCCTTCTGCCTCTCCAGGTCTTCCATTCTTGCTTTCATCGAAGGCTGGTAAAGGCCATCCTCGATCGCGGCCATGATGCCGGCGATGGCGCGTTCGATCTTGTCGAGTGCCTTGCGGTCCTGTTCGCCTTGCGCGCGGCGCTCCTGGTTGAGGCGATTGGTCTCTTGGGCATAGGCTCTGATGGCCTCGGCCACGGCATCGGCCGAGACCAGTCTTTCCTTCAGGCCTGCGAGGACTCGCTGCTCGATCTTCTCGCGCGTAATGGTGCGGCCATTGTCGCATATGCCACGGCGCTGGTGGTTGAGGCACGCATAGCGGTCTCGTGTGAACAGGCCATAGCGCCCGCCGCAGCTGCCGCAGATGAGCAAGCCGGAAAGGAGGGAGACCGGACGCTTCATGGTGTGCAGCTTCCTGGCCCGGGCCTTGCGCGTGGCGATCGCCACCGCCTCGAACTGGCTGGTGATGGATTTCTGTCTCTCCTTCACGGCCTGCCACAGATCGTCCTCGACGATCCTGAGGTGCGGCACCTCGGTGCGGATCCATTTGGCGGACGGATTGGGGCGCGAGACGCGCTTGCCGGTGGCGGGGTCCTTGACGAAATGCAGCCGGTTCCAAACCAGCACACCGGTATAGAGTTCGTTGTTGATGACGCCGGTTCCCCGGATGACATGCCCGCGCACGCTGGTATCGCCCCAGTGTCGGCCGAGCGGACCAGGAACGGCCTCCTTGTTGAGGTCGACGGCGATCGCCTTCGGGCTCTTGCCGGCGGCGAATTCGCTGAAGATGCGGCGCACGATGGCCGCTTCCTCCGGCACGATCGCGCGGTCGCCCCGGATGGGGTCGCCTTCGGCATCGAGTTTCTTCACCACCCGGTAGCCGTAGCACAGCCCGCCTCCGGCCTTGCCCTTCTCCACTCTCCCGCGCAGGCCACGATGGGTTTTGAGGGCAAGGTCCTTGAGGAACAGCGCATTCATCGTGCCCTTGAGGCCGACATGCAGTTCGCTGATCTCGCCCTCGGCCAAGGTGACGATTGTCACACCGGCGAATTTGAGATGCTTGAAGAGGGTGGCCACGTCTGCCTGGTCACGGCTGATGCGATCGAGCGCCTCGGCCAGCACCACCTCGAAGCGGCCGCGCTGGGCATCGCGCACCAGTTGCTGGATGCCAGGCCGCAGCACCGTGCCGGCGCCGGAGATGGCAGCATCCTCGTAGGTTCCCGTAACGCTCCAGCCCTCACGCGCTGCCTGCTCGCGGCACAGCCTCAACTGGTCTTCGATGGAGGCATCACGCTGGCTGTCGGAAGAATAGCGGGCATAGAGTGCGACACGGGTCATGGGGGCTGATCCTCTCTCTTGTTTCGAAGGGGTTCGCCATCCGGCCCCCTGCCCTCTCCCTCTTGGCGGCCTGGCCGATTGTCGTTGGCCGCCTGGCCCGCTTCGAAGGTCTCTCGCGCCATCTGCCGGCCGATCAGCCGGGCGATATCCAGCACCACCCGATCCAGCTTGGTCGCCACAGTGAGTTCGGGGCGTCCTTCGGCGCCGACCAGGTCGCCGTTGTCATTCGCCGGAACCAATGCCTGTGGCCCAGTCCTCGTTTCTTCTGCCATCGCGGTCGTTCCCAATGGTGGATCGACCTGCCATCAGAGGCCTCCAGACAGCGAAGGAAAGCACGAAGTTGATGTCGTAGGGCCGCAGCGTGCAATGACTTGCGCCGTGCGGTTTCGTCTCAACGACAAGGGAGGCTTGCAGGCGACGAGTAGTGAGTGATCGCGTCACAAAACTGCTACATCGCCACGGCATTCCGCCGCGTCTTCCTCTTCCAGAGCCGCGACCAGCTTGACTGCGGACTCCCAATGCCTGGCAACATCGCTCCGCGTCCTTTCCCGGCTCGGGCGACCAACCGGCAAGTCTCCCGCGATCGCCTTTAAGTCACGCAGCACCGAAGCTATGTGCGGCCAGGGGTAGTCGGTAGGATCACCAATATCTCGATCAGCGCCGACGATCATTTCCAACTTGGCGATGGCGCCGAGAAGGGACGTAGCCGCGATTTCAGGGATAGAATCCTGGAACTTGAGGGCTTCGGTCATCGCAAAGACCTCAGCCTCGCGCGCAACCGCGTACTCCCGAGGACCGCCCTGGGTGCGCGCCGTTCGCTCTTGAACTCGCGTCGGTGAATCTGCGGCCAATACCTGAATTCCGGGATTGACCAGCATTCGGCTCTCCAGCCGCTGCTGCACGCGACATAGAAGCATGGAGACGTACCGAGCCATTTGCCAATCGCTCAGAAGCAGAAGCGCGGGATCGCGTGGGGCTGCCGGTTGCAGTTCCGGGTCGTTGCGGCTTGCGGCGAGAACATTCAGCTTTTTCGCTGCCACAGCATGGTCTCCTTCCGTGCGGCAAGCTTCGCTCAGTGGTCCCAAAACCCATGAAGGAGCCGGCCCTCCGAATGTGATTTGTAGAGAATACTCCGTGGTGAAATACTCTGCAAGGCGCTGGTGTCGGATTCATGGAGATCCGAGAAGCGTTCGCGCAAAACCTAAGAGCCCTGCGGCGGGCTAGAGGCCTGTCACAGGAAGAGCTTGCGCACCGGGCTGGGATCGATCGCACCTATATCAGCGCTTTGGAACGCAACGTGTACAACGCGAGCATCGACGTCGTTGACCGACTGGCTGAAGTGCTGGGTGCGGATGTCGCAGAACTGCTGAAACGACCCTCAGCCGACCCGCAGAGATCGAAGTCTGAGCCTGACGAATAGAGAAGTTGATAAGATTATCGGACCCATGGCCATGCGTCAGCATTCCGCGCGTATTCTGCGGGAGAACGGCCTAACGCAGGAAGACGTTGGAAGCGCGCCCTGGATTCAGTTCATAGGAATGAGCTTGGCGGAAGCCGCTCGCGCGCGCGCCATTAACTGGCGCTGTAGCGTGCGAACGGCGAGCGGCTGCTTCGCGCCTATGTCGGTCGTTTGAGCAGACTCTTCCCGCATCCCAAAAGCAGTCATTCGAGTGGCAACAGGTGCCCGAGAGGGAGCGTTCTGAGATGGCGTGCGAGGGATTAGGTGCTAGACGAACACGAAATCATCGCTCGGATATACGTGGCCGCCGCGGTCCCTGAGCTATGGGGCGGTCGGGGCGTGCTCGACGTCATTGCCGAGGTGGCTACTTGCACGGACGGTGTGGTTATAGCCATCGACGATGAAGGCGTCATGCGCTGGATAACGAATGACTCTGCCGCGCCGAAGCTCGAAGTCTATTTCCGAGAGAACTGGGTGGTGCAGAATCCATACCTCGGGACCGTGCTCGCTTCAGCGAGTCTCGATTCCTTCTTGACACTGAAGTGATGTCTGCCGACGAGATGCAGGCCAGCAACTACTATCAGAATTTCATGCGGCCACAGGGCATGTATTGGCATGCGGGCACCTCAATCAAAGGTACCACGAATGACATCATCAAAGTGTCTGTTCATCGCGGCAACGATGCTGGCCCTCTGGATCCGAATATCACCGACCGCTTGAACACATTGCGCCCGCATCTGGCCAGAGCAACACTGCTGACCGCGCGGCTGCGGTTCCAATAGGTGCAGGCGGCGGTCGACGCGTTCGATCTAATCAAACTACCAACCGCGGCGATCAAGGAGGGACGGCTCGTGCTCTTCAACAAACGATTCGAGAACCCGATCCCGAAGGTGGTGCAAGACCGAACCTCACACTTGACCTTTACCCAAGTCGGCGCTGACGCTTGCTGGAGCAAACTGGTAGGGGACGTTTTCCGATCGGAGCCTCGACAGAGTTCCCTACCATGATCGCACATGTGATCCCCGCGACGGGGCCGCCCGCGACATTTTTAGTGCCGCGGACCAGTTGCTGATGATCACGTCAACCCAAGGCACGATCGATCTGGACTCTCGGGTTCTCGGGCTTTTTGACTGCGGCGGAAGCAGCGATCGCTCGGGCGTTAGTGAACGGCAAGACCAAAAATGACATTGCCGATGCGCGCAGAGTGTCAAAGGATACGGTCCGCATCCAGTTAAGGTCGATCTTCGAAAAGACTGGAGTCCGTCGACAGTCCGACCTCATTCGTGTGCTCTAAGCGTCAGCAGCTCTTTTCCGGTCGGCAAATCGGATTGATCACTGGAAGGCGGCCCTTGATGGAAAAGGGCAGCGTCGCCGTATGCCATGTTAATTCGGCCGTCACATTCATCGCCGCATCATGTCAGATCGCTCGCCTTGAACATGGACTGGTTGCGTGGGACTTCAGGCGCGAGTTGCTCTTTCGAAAGCACTTCGAGGCTGGGAGTCTTAGGGAATTTCCCAAATGAGTGATGCGCGCCGACGCGCGGTGACGGAAAGTACTATCAGAACGCCGGTACGCGGTCGGTCTACCCTCCTCCGCCCCCGCTACTTGTGAATTAAGTATTGGACTATTAACCATAACTAAGATATCGCTAATATGAGGGAAATGGGGAAGCTACCTTAACAAGGCGCGGCTCCGGAGAGATTGAGCTTTGGGTGGTTTTAAGCCGCCCGAACTGGTTACTTTTTGCCCTAGGGACGCCTCGTCCGTGGCAGCAAACTCCGAGCTACTCTCATCGCCGGGTAAACCCCATGGTTTAATCAGGCGTGTGCCATGGCGAACGGGTTGCCAAGAACCATCAAGACCGCGACGAACCGTTTCGCGCATCTGCTCCTAACAATCGTCTTGAAGGGATCCGACCAGGATGAGTTGGCCACGGGCTCGATCTTGAACTCGCGTCCTTTCAGAAACACGCCCTCGCTTTTTCGCGCTTACATCAGCCCTGAAACGATAGAAATTCTCTGTACGACCTAGCAGCTCGCTTCTTGCTAAGGCAGGAAACGACAAGCTTTGGCGGCAGTTCTGTTCAAGTAAATCCGGGAGGCAAGAATGGGTAATATCATCAATTTTGCCGAAGCATCTGGAACGATAGTGCCGTTCTCTTTTTCGGAGGACCAGCTCAGCTTCGATGGAGCGTTCTCGGCTGGCGAACTAACGCTCACGCAGCTCGGTGCGGATTTGGCTGTGACTTGCAACGGAACTACGGTCACGCTCGCCTCGGTCACCATAGACCAACTGCTGGATACAAATTTCGCCTTCGCCGACGGCAGCGTCGTGCATTTTGACACTTCCAACTCGCTGACGGGATCAGACCAAGCCGACCTTTTCTATATGCGAACCAACGGTTCTGAATCAATTTCGGCCGGCATCGGCGACGATACGATTGTTGTAGGCGATCACCTGGATCCAACCGATGCCATAGATGGCGGCGGCGGCAACGACATTATGATCGTTTCTGGCAGTCTCTCAGTCCCGCTTTCACCAACGACAATTACAGGGATCGAAACTGTCGTCTACCAGGGTGGGGGAACATTCGAAATAGTGTTGAGAGACGAGGCGGTCTCAAGCGCACTGGGCGCAACTCTTGCAGTTGATGGCTCGGCAGAAGGTCAGAATGATCACCTGATCGTTAATGGCAGTGCGGTTTCCTCGGGCAATCTTCACCTGATTGGAGGTGATGGCGCGGACACATTTACCGGAGGTGCGGGTGCCGACACATTGGTGGGTGGTGATGGCAGCGACACCATCTCCGGTGGGGGAGGCGCCGACATTATCGAAGGCGGTCTTGGCGCTGACACATTGACTGGCGGCGGTGGTAGCGACGTCTACCGGTTCGGATTCGGGATTCCGCGGAGCGAGTCCGCACCCTCCACGATAGACACGATCACTGATTTCGAAGGGTTGGGCGTAGCCGGTGGCGATCAAATCGATCTACCGAGTTTCTACGGTAACCTACCGCTAGCCTTCAATTCGGCACCGCTCCAGTTCAACTACACGCCTGGCGTTCCTTCGGGGTCATTTATGGCGCCAGATGGCTTCGCCGACATTTCCTGGCATTGGGCGACAATCGGAAGCTGGTCAGGCATCGAAATCTGGGTTGACGCCGACGATGACGGCCAGTTCGGCGAGCAGGATATGCTCATTCATTTGACGACCGCCGACCCTAACGCGAAGCTCGTCGCTGCCGACTTTTCTGACTCTCTCATCGTCTATCGCGGAACGGATCAATCCGATCCGCCCTACGACGGCACCCCAGCTGCGAACATCGCCTATGGCCAAGGCGGGGACGATGTTCTGAATGGGAACGAAGGCAATGACCAGCTTCATGGCGGTGACGGTGTAGATACGCTGAACGGTGGGAGCGGGGATGATCAACTCTTCGGAGATGCGGACGGTGACACGCTCAATGGCGGGCTGAACAACGATCTACTGGATGGTGGATCAGGCGACGACACACTGAACGGTGATGAAGGTAACGACATCCTTATGGGTGGCCTGGGAGCCGATACGCTGCATGGTGGAGGAGATGCCGACACCCTGATCGGCGGTGTAGACGTGTTTGGCAATGGAGATGACGCCACAAACAAGCTGTTTGGCGATGCTGGAAACGACACACTCTACGGGGACAGTGGCCAGGACGAACTCCACGGCGGCGACAACGATGACGTACTTGTAGGCAATGATGGTGCCGACCAGCTCTATGGGGATAACAACAACGACACTCTGCTAGGCGGAGTAGGCGACGACATCCTGCAGGGGGGTGAGGGTACAGATAAACTTGAAGGCGGGGCAGGCGCAGACACTCAGAGCGGCGACGCAGGCGCGGACGTTTTCAGGTTTTTCAACGCAGGCGACTCGAACCTTGCCGGTATCGATGTCGTGACCGACTACAACCAGGCAGAAGGCGACAAGCTCGATCTCTCCGTGGACCGCGGCGCCCCCGGGAATTTCGATGGCGGCCAACTGGTTTTCATGGGTCAACTGGAAACGGCGTTCACTGGAACACTCGGAGACCAGTTCATTCGCACCGACGGCCTGAAGGCAAGCGATATCGGCGGCGGATTCTCCCAAGTATGGTGGACGGCAATCGGCGGCCATACGTACCTTTATGCTGACATAAATAGTAATTTCGAACTCGACGGGACCGACCTTGTAGTGCAGTTGGATGGCACCTCTCCCATTCAACTCACGAAAGACGATTTCGTGCTGGGCAATTTCAAGGTGATTGTCGGCACCCCTGGTGCTGACACGCCTTTGACGCTGCCCGCCACGGACGGCGACGACATCATCTATACCGTCGGCGGCAGCGACACGGTGGACGGCCTTGCCGGTAGCGACACCGTCTACGGGGGCGACGGCAAAGACACGCTCAATGGCGGGCTTGATGGTGACCAATTGTATGGCGAGGGCGACGACGACACCCTGAACGGCGACGAAGGCATGGACACGCTCGTTGGCGGGTTGGGTGGCGATACGCTGCATGGCGGCGATGACGCCGACACCCTCATTGGCGGGGTCGATGGGCTTGGGAATGGTGGCGACACCGCGGTCAACATGCTGTTTGGCGACCTTGGCGATGATTCTCTATACGGCGATGCCGGACACGATGAACTCCATGGCGGCGGCGACAACGACACGCTGGTTGGCAACGACGGCGACGATGATCTTGAAGGCGATGATGGCGCGGACACGCTTTCCGGTGGCGCTGGTGTGGATCACCTGAGTGGCGGCGCAGGAACCGATACGCTCGATGGCGGAGCTGGTGCCGACACCCTGAGCGGCGGCACGGAAGCCGATATATTTCGCATCATGTTTGCCTCGCAATCGACGTTTGCCGCGCATGACACCCTCACAGACTTCAATCAGGGCGAGGGTGACAAGCTCGACCTCTCGGTGGCACGAGGTTCACCGGGGTACTACGATGGCGGGCCACTGGTTTTCATGGGTCAACTGGGAACCGGCTTTACCGGGGCGCTTGGCGACCAGTTCATCGGACCAGTCACTCCTGATGGTGTCTTGCAGGCAAGTGATATTGGTTCCGGGTTTTCGCAGATTTGGTGGAAGGAACTCAACGGCCACACATATCTTTACGGGGACACCAACGGCAACTTCGAACTCGACGGGACCGACCTTGTAGTGCAGTTGGATGGCACCTCTCCCATTCAACTCACGAAAGACGATTTCGTGCTGGGCAATTTCAAGGTGATTGTCGGCACCCCTGGTGCTGACACGCCTTTGACGCTGCCCGCCACGGACGGCGACGACATCATCTATACCGTCGGCGGCAGCGACACGGTGGACGGCCTTGCCGGTAGCGACACCGTCTACGGGGGCGACGGCAAAGACACGCTCAATGGCGGGCTTGATGGTGACCAATTGTATGGCGAGGGCGACGACGACACCCTGAACGGCGACGAAGGCATGGACACGCTCGTTGGCGGGTTGGGTGGCGATACGCTGCATGGCGGCGATGACGCCGACACCCTCATTGGCGG
>NZ_SADT02000001.1:37630-43529 GCF_004016445.2 Mesorhizobium sp. M2E.F.Ca.ET.219.01.1.1 | reverse complement strand
GTGACCAATTGTATGGCGAGGGCGACGACGACACCCTGAACGGCGACGAAGGCATGGACACGCTCGTTGGCGGGTTGGGTGGCGATACGCTGCATGGCGGCGATGACGCCGACACCCTCATTGGCGGCGTCGATGGGCTTGGGAATGGTGGCGACACCGCGGTCAACATACTGTTTGGCGACCTTGGCGATGATCAACTGTATGGTGATGCCGGTGATGATGAACTTCACGGTGGCGGCGACAATGACGTCATCTCCGGAAACGGGGGCAACGATCGAATCTTCGGGGATCAGGGCGTCGACACGATCTACGGCGGCAGCGGCAATGACGCGGTCATTGTTGAGCGCTCCACTCACTATGCTCTAGGAGAAACAATCGACGGCGGCGACGGCTTCGACACCATACGTTTCGCGAGCACTATAGCCAACGATAGGCTTACGCTGCGTGCGGGAATCTCTTCGATCGAGGAAGTTGTCATTTCTGACGCAAATGGCAGCACTGCCGCTACAACCGCGCTGAACGTCGACGCAAGCGGTCTGTCATATGGGCTCAACCTGACAGGGAACGCGGGCGCAAACGAAATTATCGGGACAGCCTTTAATGATGTCATCGACGGTGGGCTGGGCAATGACGTCTTGGATGGCGGGTCCAGAACTGATGCGGGGCCCGAGAAAGACATCGTCAGCTACAGCGGTCGAACCGACGCAATCGTCGTGACGCTGAACGGTTCGGCGGACACCCAAGTGATTGTAGGGGGAGTTGCAGAGGATACGATCCGCAATTTCGAAGGAGTGGTTGGAGGCAGCGGCAACGATTCTTTGACAGGCGACGGCTTTGCCAACGTCCTCTCTGGATCGGGCGGTAACGATACAATTGATGGCAGCGGAGGTGATGACACTGTCGTCTTCACAGGGCCTTGGACGAACTACTCGATCAGTGTTTCCAACGGCGTTTATACAATCACCGACAAAACCGGAGTGGACGGCTCTGACATCGTATCGAACGTCGAAAAGTTCGCCTTCTCGAATGGGACCTTCTCGGGAGCTGAGATCATTAACGACGCGCCGGTGGGCGTGAATGACACCAACTCTTCGGACAACGTGGTTGAGGCAGGAGGTGTAGCCAACGGCACGGCCGGCGATGCCACAACTACGGGAAACGCGCTGAGCAACGACACCGATGCGGACCAAAGCTTGGGCGATACGTTGGCGATCAACGGAGCGAGAGTCGGAGCTTTGGCCCTAGGCGGTGCATTCACGCCCATTTCCGGAGCAACCTCAGTTGTCGGAACCTATGGCACGCTCTTAATTGACGTGAATGGCGAGTACACCTATTCGCTCAACGACGGTGATCTAGACACCCAGGCTCTCGCCGAAGGAGTAGTGGCGACCGATTCATTTACCTATAGGCTCGTTGATGCCGACGGTGCGACCAGCACTGCGCAGATCGACATCTCAATCGTTGGCAGTAATGATGCGCCCACTGCTACACTGGTGAACCTGTCGTCGATCGCCGAGGATTCCGGCACACTGCTCATTTCACAGAGCGATCTGTTGACCAACTCCACCGATGTTGAGGGGGACAGCCTCACTGCCTCTGGCCTAACCATAACGTCGGGCGCCGGCTCGCTGGTCGACAATGGCGACGGCACCTGGAGCTTCACACCGGCTCCCAATGACGACACGGACGTCTCCTATTCATACACCATCAGCGACGGCCATGGCGGTAGCATTTCAGGGTCCGCCAATCTCGATATCACTCCCGTCAACGATACCCCCATCACTTCGACGGTGGTCCTTGCGCCGATAAGCCAGGGTTCGGGTGCACGGCTCATCACTCAAGCCGAATTGCTGGCCAATGCCAGCGACGTCGACGGCGACAACCTTACGGCCTCCAACCTGGCCATCGGCTCCGGCGCCGGCTCGCTGGTAGACAATGGCGACGGGACTTGGAGCTACACGCCCGTTGCCAATGACGGATCGGATGTTTCCTATTCCTACACTGTGAGCGATGGCCACGGCGGGAGTGTCGGCGGATCTGCTACGCTTGACATCGTGCCAGCGGCCAACAGCGGACCGCCGACGATCACCTCGGACGGTGGGGGCGACGCGGCCTCTCTCGTGGTTGTTGAGAACGGCACAGCGGTGACGACAGTAACGGCCACCGATCCCGATACTGGAACCGCATTCACTTATTCGATCAGCGGCGGTGCCGATGCCGCTTTGTTCCAAATTGACGCCACGACTGGGGCGCTCAGCTTCCAGGCCGCGCCAGACTTCGAGACGCCCGGCGACAGCGGTGGCAACAATGTCTACGACGTGACGGTGCAAGTCTCCGATGGCACTCTTGTGGACAATCAGGCAATCGCAGTGGCGGTCACCAACCAAAACGAGTCGCCGACTATCACCTCCAACGGCGGCGGCGATACGGCCGTGGTTACTACCGCCGAGAACAGCACAACGGTGACAACGGTCACAGCCACTGATCCTGATGCCGGGACCACATTCACTTATTCGATCAGCGGCGGTGCCGATGCCGGCCTATTCCAGATTGATGCTTCGACGGGAGCGCTGAGCTTCCAGGCCGCGCCCAATTTCGAGGTACCGACAGACGCTGACGGCGATGGTGTTTACAACGTCATTGTGCAGGCTTCCGACGGTGCGAATACCGACAGCCAATCCGTAGCCGTAACCGTGGCCAATCAGAACGAGGCTCCCGCAATAACTTCCGAGGGCGGCGGGGATCACGTCACGATCTTCAGGCCGGAGAACATAACGATTGTCACCACCGTCACAGCAAATGATCCCGATGCGGGCGACGCTCTGACTTACTCGATCTCTGGACCACCCGATATCAATCCGGATGGCAATCTTTTTACAATTGATCCAACCACTGGCGTGCTCTCGTTCGTCACTGCACCCGACTTCGAGAATCCGAACCTGAATGGCGGAAACTTCGACAACTACTACGCCGTGAACGTCGTCGTCACCGATAGCGCCGGCGCCGTCGACCAGCAGGTTGTCGAGATCGGCATCACGAACGCAAATGAAGCGCCGGCGATCACCTCGGACGGCGGGGGCGACGCGGCCTCGCTCGTGGTTGCCGAGAACAGCACAGTGGTGACGACGGTGATGGCCACCGATCCTGACGCTGCAACTACGCTTAGCTATTCGATCAGCGGCGGCGCCGACGCCGTTCTCTTCCAGATTGACGCTGCGACAGGTGCTTTGAGTTTCCAAAACGCACCAGACTTCGAGGCACCTGGCGACAGTGACGGCAACAACGTCTACGACGTGACCGTGCAGGTCTCCGACGGCTCGCTGGCTGATAGTCAGGCTATTGCCGTCAGCGTGACCGATGTCGGCGGTCCCACTGACGTCCCCGCGATAGTTCACCATGTCAACAGTTTGGATGCCGTGGTGGAGGGGGGTACCCTTGTCTTCTCCTTCACGCGCGAGAGTGGCGACATTTCGCAGCCGCTCGATGTCTTCTATTCGACTCACTTCTATGATCCCAATGGTGGACCGGAGTTCGCAACACTTTCCGATTTCACCGGCGCAAATATCCCGGACGGTTCGATCCAGAAAATTCACTTTGACGCTGGATCATCGACCGCAAGCATCAGCTTCCAAACTGTTGACGACAGTATACAAGAGGGCCATCAGCGCAGCTTTACCGTTGAGCTGCAACCTTCGTCGGGCTACACTATAGACGGTGGTCCGAAATTGTTTGGATTCATCTACGATAACGATGCGCCGCCAATCGTTACCTCGAACGGCGGAGGTGACACCGCGGCCCTCGCCGTCGCTGAGAACAGCACAGTGGTGACGACGGTAACGGCCACTGATCCTGATGGCGGGGCGACCCTACACTTCTCGATCAGCGGCGGCGCCGACGCCGCTCTGTTTCAAATCGATTCTACGACAGGCGCGCTGAGTTTCCAGACCGCTCCGGATTTCGAGACCCCGGCCGACAGCGGCGGTGACAATATCTACGATGTCATCGTCCAGGTGTCGAAGGGCACCCTCGTCGATAACCAGGCAATCGCGGTGACGGTGTCAAATCTTAACGAGTCGCCGGCTATCACATCCAACGGCGGGGGCGACACGGCTTTTCTCGCGGTTGCTGAGAACAGCACAGCAGTGACAACGGTCACGGCTGCTGATCCTGACACCGGGACCACATTCACCTATTCGATCATCGGTGGTGCCGATGCCGCTCTGTTCCAGATTGACGCCACCACAGGTGCTCTGACTTTCCAGAATGCGCCAGACTTCGAGACACCGACCGACAGCGACGCCGACAACGTATACTACGTCACGGTCCAAGTCTCCGATGGCACCCTCGTCGACAATCAGGCAATCGCGGTGACGGTGACGGATGTTCCTGGGCAAACGATAACCGGTACCAACGCTGCTCAGACCTTAAATGGAACCCCGGAAGCCGATATCATTCTTGGGCTCGGCGGCAACGATACCCTTAATGGGCATGCAGGTGGCGATACTCTCGACGGCGGCGCTGGCGCCGACACCATGGTGGGCGGCACAGGCAATGACACCTACGTCGTCGACAACACCGGCGACATCGTGGACGAGACCGGCGGCGATGGCACCGATCTGGTTCGCTCGTCGATTGCCTTCAGCCTTTCCGATGCTGTGCACGTCATTGGAAGCGTCGAGAACCTGACGCTGACCGGCACAGCCAACCTGGCTGGCACCGGCAATGCGCCCGCCAACGTGATCACCGGCAACACCGGCAACAACACCTTGGCGGGTCTCGGCGGCGCCGATACGCTCATCGGCGACACTGGTACCGACACGGCCAGCTATGCGGCATCGGCGGTTGGCGTGAATGTCAGCCTGATGACCGGTCTTGCCCAAGGCGGCGATGCCGAAGGCGACACCTTCTCCAGCATCGAGGGACTTCTCGGCTCCGCGCAGAACGATACCCTCGAGGGCGATGGCGGCAACAACGTCCTGAACGGCGGCGCCGGCATCGATACGCTGAGCTACGAGCACGCGGCCGCGGCCATCACGGTGAGCCTTGCGACGACGGCGGCTCAAAACACCATTGGCGCTGGCAGCGACACGCTCTCAGCCTTCGAGAACCTGACCGGCTCTGGCTTTGGTGACACGCTGACCGGCAGCACGGCGGCCAATGTGATCTCCGGCCTGGCCGGCGACGACCTCATCAATGGCGGCGCTGGCGCCGACACCATGGTGGGCGGCACAGGCAATGACACCTACGTCGTCGACAACACCGGCGACATCGTGGACGAGACCGGCGGCGATGGCACCGATCTGGTTCGCTCGTCGATTGCCTTCAGCCTTTCCGATGCTGTGCACGTCATTGGAAGCGTCGAGAACCTGACGCTGACCGGCACAGCCAACCTGGCTGGCACCGGCAATGCGCTCGCCAACGTGATCACCGGCAACACCGGCAACAACACCTTGGCGGGTCTCGGCGGCGCCGATACGCTCATCGGCGACACTGGTACCGACACGGCCAGCTATGCGGCATCGGCGGTTGGCGTGAATGTCAGCCTGATGACCGGTCTTGCCCAAGGCGGCGATGCCGAAGGCGACACCTTCTCCAGCATCGAGGGACTTCTCGGCTCCGCGCAGAACGATACCCTCGAGGGCGATGGCGGCAACAACGTCCTGAACGGCGGCGCCGGCATCGATACGCTGAGCTACGAGCACGCGGCCGCGGCCATCACGGTGAGCCTTGCGACGACGGCGGCTCAAAACACCATTGGCGCTGGCAGCGACACGCTCTCAGCCTTCGAGAACCTGACCGGCTCTGGCTTTGGTGACACGCTGACCGGCAGCACGGCGGCCAATGTGATCTCCGGCCTGGCCGGCGACGACCTCATCAATGGCGGCGCTGGCGCCGACAG
>NZ_SADT02000001.1:0-37532 GCF_004016445.2 Mesorhizobium sp. M2E.F.Ca.ET.219.01.1.1 | reverse complement strand
CACGCTCTCAGCCTTCGAGAACCTGACCGGCTCTGGCTTTGGTGACACGCTGACCGGCAGCACGGCGGCCAATGTGATCTCCGGCCTGGCCGGCGACGACCTCATCAATGGCGGCGCTGGCGCCGACATCCTCATTGGCGGGATCGGAAACGATCGTTTCATTTTCAAAGCAATCGCAGATAGTAACTCGTCAGGCTGGGATACGCTTAACGACTTCCAACATGGAGCTGACAAGATCGATGTTTCGGCAATCGATGCCAATGCCTCTGTAGCGGGAAATCAAGCTTTCTCGTTCGGAGGTCAGAACACTAGCGTCGTTGCTCACGCGTTAACTTGGTTCGAGGATGGGACCAATACAGTAGTACAGGCTGACGTGAACGGTGATTCCGTCGCGGATGTCATGGTCGTTCTGTTAGGAAAGAATCTGAATCTGGCTCAAAACGACTTTGTTTTATAGGCGGTCATCGGCGTGATGCTGGAATTTCCTAGTGTGATCGCGCACAAGGGAGGGAGAAGCTTCGAAGATGAAAAGCAGCATAATCCACATGGGCGTCTTCTCGGCAGCCACGAATGTAGTGATGTTAGTTCTGCCTCTGTACATGCTGCAAGTATACGATCGCGTATTGCCGGCGGCAAACCTGGACACACTAGCCTATCTAACTTTGCTTGCCCTTCTTTCGCTCTTGCTCTTCGGAGCTATTGAAATAGTTCGCGGGGTATACGCAAGCCGCCTTGCCGCTCGGCTGGATGTATCGTTGGGCTCATCTTCTTTCCTGGCGGCGATGCGAGGGCCGCGCGCAGGTCTTGGTGACGTCCAAGCACTGCGCGACTTGACCACCGTGCGAAGCTTCATCGCCTCAAGAACCGTGTACCTTCTTTTCGACCTGCCCTTCGGTCCAATCTTTATAGGCCTGCTCTATTTCGTCCATCCTTGGCTCTTCCTTGTGACCATGGCCGGGGCGGTTCTTTTGCTCTTTGTCGCCGTGCTGAATCAGGCGGCAAGTTCGTGGGCCAGTAGGCAAGCGGCGGAGTTTCTTGGCACCTCAATGAATTCGGCGCAGGCGTTTGCGCGAAATTTTGAAACAGTTCGCGCGCTGGGGATGGTCTCGAACGCAATAGAGTTCTGGGGCACTCGTTTTTCTGACTCGCTTCGCGCCACCGACAAAGTTGCTCGAATCAACGCATTTTATGGCGGAATATCTCGAACGGCACGGTCGGTACTGCAGATCGCGATTTTGGGCGTGGGTGCCTATCTGGTTCTACATAGCGAGATGACTGCCGGAATGATCTTTGCGTCATCGATGTTGTCCGCGCGAGCACTGCAGCCCCTTGACCAGATCATCGGAAGCTGGCGCCAGATAATCGAGGCCAAAGGTGCATGGAAACGGCTTTCGGCCTTCCAATCTAAGTCTGGGAAGGAAGGAGTGGCATTGCCAAGCCCAGACGGGATCTTGGGAGCAGAACAAGTTATCTACTACCTTCCGGGTTCCGCCGATGGTGCGCCGCCGTTGATAAAGCGTTTGACGTTCGAGGTTCCCGCCGGGCAAGTGGTCGCGGTGGTAGGGCCGAGTCAGGCTGGAAAATCGACCCTTGCACGCCTGCTGGTAGGTGCAATTGAGCCCCGCTCTGGGGCGATCCGCGTCGATGGCGGTGATATTCGGAACTGGAATCCCGAAGAGCTCGGGCGTCAATTTGGGTACCTTCCGCAGGATGTTGAACTTTTCCCCGGGACCATAGCTCAGAATATTTCACGTTTTGAACCTGACGCATGTGACGAGAAATTGATCCAAGCCGCCCAGCGTGCCCATGTGCATGAGCTCATCCTCGGTCAGAGAGACGGATATTCCACGATGATCGGCCCAACCGGTGTCCGGCTGTCAGGTGGTGAGCGCCAGCGGATAGGACTTGCTCGCGCTTTCTACGGCGATCCCAAGATACTGGTTCTCGATGAACCGAACGCAAATCTTGATTCCTCGGGGGAAGCCGCACTCGAGCGAGCAATCACGGAGGCACGTGTAAGAAGTACAACCGTGCTCGTTATTACCCATCGGCCCTCGCTCGCCGCTATCTGCGATCGCATACTTATGCTGCGAAATGGCCAGATCGAGATCTACGGACTAACATCGGACGTGCTCGGCCGGCTCGCCGAGCAAAGAGGCCAAACGCGCGCATCCAAGGTTTCTCCGTCGCACGACAACGAAGGAGTAGTGCCGTTCCCTTCGCCTGCTCGCGCTGAAGGGTAGGCGCCCGATGAATGCTACAAGCCATACAATCCAAACGGATGCTACCTCTTATCGCTGGCAACGGAAGCTTATTACACGCACAGGTCGGATCACGTTGGCGGGGTACGGAAGCATAGTAGTCTTCCTGCTCGGTTTCGGATCTTGGGCTGCGACTGCACCAATCGCAGGCGCAACAATAGCGCCGGGAGTGATAGCCGCGGCAGCAGGTCAGAATGTCATGATCCAGCACCTCGAAGGAGGGGTGATTAATAGCATCAGAGTTCGAGAGGGCGACAGGGTTATGCGCGGTCAGGTTTTGATCGTGCTCGATCCGACGCTGGCGCAGTCTCAACTCAACCGCGTCATCAAGCAGTGGGTCGCCCAAAAAGCTGAGATCGCACGCCTCGAGGCCGAGCGAGACGGCCTTGAACGGATCGAGTTTGCCCGTGACATCACAGCGTATTCCGACGCTTCAGTGTACAGAGAGATCTTTGACGAACAAAACAAGGAGTTCCGGGCCCGGCTGGCTCGCTATGCTGCGGAACAGGAGATACTGAAGCAGCGAGTCGCAGCCCTTGAGGATGCAATAATTGGGCTGAAGGCCCAGAAGAAAGCCGCAGAAAATCAGCTGGATATCGTGAACCAAGAAACGGACCGAAAAAAGGGTCTCCTGGAACGTGGCTTGACCAACCGATCTGAATACACAGATCTTCTCCGCAGTACCGCCGAACTGGTTGGTCAAGCGGGTTCTCTAGAGGCGCAGATCGCAAGCTCCACAACTCAGACGGTTGAAGCACGTCAGCAAATTGAACGCCTTACAACCAGCCGGGTTGAGGATGCTGTCACAGAGTTGAACAAAGCGCGAGCGCAAGTAGCCGACCTTGAGGAGCAAATGAACGCCGCTCGTTCTATTTTGAATAGAACCACGATTCGGGCACCGGTTGACGGCATCATTGTTCGGTCGCTGTTCAGTTCCGAAGGCAGTGTCATCCGTCCTGGCGAGGCCGCGATTGAGCTTCTGCCAACCACCGATGATCTAATTATCGAAGCGAAGATTAAGCCTGAAGACATCGATTCGATCCGGGTGGGGCAAGAGGCCAACATGATGTTCACGGCGCTCAACGCCCGTACGACGCCGAAAGTACCCGGGAAGGTGTTCTATGTTTCCGCAGACCGACTGGTTCCTACGAGCACGGGGGGGCAGCCCTACTATGTCGTCCGGCTCAAAATTGCGGGGAAGTTGCCGCCGCAGGTCAAGCCCGAACAGGTCTACCCAGGGATGCCGGTGGAAACCTTCATCTCGACGGGTGAACGAACTTTTTTGGCTTATCTCACCAAACCGTTGAGAGATTCGTTCGGGCGCGCTTTTCGAGAAAGATAGCATAGATTTTGGGCTTCCATGCGAGAAGCGTAGCCTGCCGCCTTCGTCGGGGGATCGGATTTCTTCGAAGTCCGCAGGGGATGAAAGCACTTAGCTATGCTCGACAGCTCGACAGAACTGAGACAATTCTTAAACGGCGACGGGATTCGTGCAGCCTCCGGTTGTTGCGGGCTACGTGACTTCCATAGCCGAACGTCTCGGTACGCTTTCTAAACCGGCCATCCAGCCCACTTCAGACTACCAGTCTAGTCCAGTCTGATCCAGATCGAACGAGCGGCAGCTTTGCGCCGCATCTCGGCCGTAGAGGTCGGCTTCGCAGCTTCCTGAAAGCGGACCTTGCTGGCGATGAGGCCGGAGGTCGTGGTTGCGCCTCATGTCGGCCATTCGTGCGTAGTTTTCCAACCATCGTAAGCTGTCGTCGGCAGCAACAGCGTCGCAGTGTCCCCTTGCGCATGACCTCGTCGCCAAGTCGCTTCACTGGCTGCGCTCAAATTTACAAGAGGTGAAATAGGATCGCTTTTTCCTTCTCCGTCGAGGCCTCAACACCATTCGGCCGCGCAATGTTTTTGTCGCTGCCTTTATGACAGACCGCGCGCCACATTCGCCCTTTCCTGCTTTCCGCAGACGTTAGACTGCAGGTACAATTTCAATGCACCTGAAGGTCGTGTCGCCTTCCGAGATATCCGACGCCAGAGTCACAGTCAGCCGATAGCTGCCGACTGGGAAGGGTCCGACGGATGGCTGCATCAGTGCGCCGGCCTTGCCTGCTGATAAATCCTCTTCGGTATAGTCCGCAGTATCGCCATCCACATCGCTGTCGAAGACGACGTCGTGGTCGACATCGTCCGAGCCCGGACAGCCCTCCGGAATGCTGGTGACGACCAGGCGATCGAGGAACGCGCTCAGATCACTGGCGCCGACGTTGAACGCCGACCACTGCACGCGAAACGCCTCGTTGTCGTGGATGATAGCCTTGTCAGGGGTAATCGGATTGTCCGGGTTCACGAAAGCGACGGAAACCATGCTCTAGCTCCAATTTTTTGGGAGAAGAGATCAAGAACCAAAAAGAAATGTGTAGGCACTTCGTATAATATATGATACCAAATTTCTAATTTAAGCAAGTCTCAGGTTCTAGTGTCGAGGCGGTGGAAAAATTAAAATCTTAAATAATAGACGCACATCCCACCATCACCAGACTTGTTATCCGGTTTGCTTTTTGTTGCCTGTCTATGTCATCACTAAGTGCGAAATGCGGAGGGGTTCGGCATGCCTTTTAATCAACCGGTAGTTCAGCTCGGAGACGCCGGCGATGAAGTCGCTAGGCTGCAGGAAGACTTGATCGCTGTGGGCTGTTTTTCCGACGCGGCGGATGGGTCTTTCGGGCAATCGACCGCGGATGCGGTCCTGTTGTTCCAAGAGGCGGTTAGCCTGGTCGCCAACGGCATTGTCGATGAAGCCACATGGGCCGTCCTCGAAGGCCCGGAGCCGAGTGAGGAGCACTCGATCGACATCTCCGACCTTCCCGGAATGACTCTGGCTGCGAGCCACGCCTCGGATGAGACTGCGGACGCCTACCTCGCTGAACTCGGGGTCGAGCCTCGCAACGGGTGACAAGCGATAGACCTACAGAACCTTCGAGTGCGGGAGAGGCAAAATGGCTTGTGAAATTCAGAAAGTCAGCGTTGTCGTAGCTCTGGCAAACGCTGTTGCTTCGACGCCCGGCGTCGCCTTTGGGGCCGTTGCCCCGCCGCTTGAACCGGCGTTGGCGTTGAGAATGTGGCTTTCCTGGGCAGGGTTGCTCGTGGCGCTTGGCTTCCTTAGCAAGTGCCTTGAAGACAGCGGGCGGCAAGAGGAGGCCGAAGCCGTCAAACGAGAGGTGGGCCGACTGCGCCAGGAACTCGACACCCTCAAACAGCGGACACAGTAGTTCGGCGGCAAAGTCCCTGACGGGCCGGCGACGCGCCGCCGCATCCAAGCGGGCGATCCACGCTGCTCATTGATTTTGTTGATTTCGCAAAAAAGTGCACCGACGTGTTCGCGCCGGTGAATTTCCTCAGATCGATCGGCTGAGCCGCAGCTTGCAATTCGAATTGGTCAGAGAGGCGGGATGCCATGGCCGTTGCGATGTTTGACTTCCTCAAGGCGCTGATTCCGGGCACTTTCGAGCGGATCGTGCTCCCGCCCGAAATAGGCCAAATCCTAAACCACCTGTCGACGGATCTCGGGCTGCCTGCCGGACCGCAGGCAGCACCCATCTCGGGCAACGTCAAAGCCTCCGCCAATGACTCGGCCGGGGGTTTCGCCAGGCTCGACATCGATCCTCTTGGCCCTGAGATCTCCTTTGACCTGCGTATCCTGGGTCCAGCGGCAAATCCAACCGGATTTCAGTTGGACCTGAAACCAGCCGATGGTCTTCTCAAGCTTCCTGCCGCATGCGCTCCGGCCAAGGTCCAACCGCAGGCGGGCGGCCGCACACTGGAGGCCGACCCGGCGGCAGGCGGCAGGCTGAAGCTGACACTCAATGGCGCCGACCCGTTGGCGATCAGGATTGAGGGGAGCATCGGCCAACCGGCACGACAGGGGATCGTCGCGCTGGACGCCGCAGAGTCCGGTGTCCTCACCGTCGCAACGGCGCCGACCGCCTTCTTCCTCGGCGCTCAGGGCTTTGGTCTCAATCTGGCCGGCGGGCTGATTGTCGACTCCTCCGAGCAGAATGCTCCGGCGCCTGTCACTGGCGGCATCGGCGGACCCGCGCCGTCTGCGACACCTGCCTGGCAAGGCGTCGCCATTCGCAATGCCGAGCTATTCCTTCCGCTTGAGACGCCACTCGTCGGCTCGGGCCCCATCCCGGTGGAACTCGATCTGGGCATGCCGAACGGCCTCTATGGACGAACAGAAGCACATGTTGCCGAGGACGGTCCCAGGCCCGCTTTCGACGCGACCATCGTGTGGGACGACCCGGGCGCGACCTCGCTTGGCTCGGCCTTGCCGGCGATGGTGGAAATCCGCACGACCTGGAATCTGGACTCTGCTGCCGGTCCACCCGGCGTCGGCGCCATCCAACTGCTTGGCGGCCGGCCGCTGCGTGTTACGGCCCGCTTCGCACGCAAACCAGGGACGTCCGATTTTGATCTCGGTCTCGTCGTCGAAGCTGGGGGAGACCAGGGGTTGCTATCAGTCAAGGGCTCGTCCGTAGCTGGCAAGGTCGTCGTCACTGCCGCGGCACTTGCGACAGCCTTCATCGCCGACGCCAAAGCGCCCTCTGCGGGCCAGACCAAATACGATGGTTTTGGGGCAACCCTCCACGCGCTGTTCGTGGCGGCTGCTGGTCTGAGCGCTTTTCTAGATGACGGCAACGTCGTCGTTCATGCAGTCGAGATAGACGCGGGCCTTGGCTCGGCCGGAACCAAGCTGACGCTGCGCGTCGACTATAGCGTAGACGTAATGGTGAAGACCATCGACCTGGGCTTCATGAGCATCGGTATGAGACCCGAGGTGCCGATGCGACTGCGCTATCGCAACGTCCGACTCTTGGTCGACTTCGCCCAGACAGGCCTCGAGCGTTTCCATCTGTCGTTCGGCGAAGCGGACGTCGACGTCGAGGATCCGGGGGGCTGGCAAATCCAGTCGCCGGGTACCCTCAAGGACCTGTTCGACGTTCTGGGTAGCCGCTCTGGTCGCGGCTCGCAATGGTTCGAAGTCGACCTGCGCTTCGCGCTCGACCTAGGGCCGGTGAAGGTGAGCGGCGCCACCGTGCGGGTCACGCTCGGCGCCAATGGTTCGCTCAACCCCGAACTGCGGGGCCTGGACGCCGCGATGACCATGCCTGGGTTGTTCGAGGCGAGTGGCAAAGCATCTCTAGGCGCCGGCCAGCTCGATCTCGCGCTCGCCGCCAAGATCGTTCCGCTCAATGTCGCAGCCTTTGCCAGCGTCACATATGTGGATTGCGGCGCGGGCATCAACGAACTGTTGTTCGCGCTAGGTGTGGACCTGCCTGGTCCGATCCCACTCGCCAACAGCGGTTTGGGGCTCTACGGGCTTGGCGGCATATTCGGCGTCAACTCTGGCTTCCCATCACCCGCGCCGGATGCAGACCCGATCGAGTTCTACCTGGGCCAGGATCCGCTCAAGACCGGGTTGTACACCTGCCTGCCTGGCAACAGCGTCTTTGGGCTTGGCGCCGTCGTCGGCACTGCGCCCGACCTCGGCTTCACGTTCAGTGCCAAAGGGGTCGTCGTCATCGGTGTGCCGGACTTTGCCCTCCGCGCCAGCCTCCAGGGACGCGTGCTTTCGCCGCGGGTCATGATGACCGAGGATTTTTCCGGCGCGGCCGTCGGTCCCTCATTCAAGGGCTTGCTCGCGGTAGAGCCAAGCGCCGTCACCCTTGCGATGCGCGGCCACTATGAAGTGCCGGTCCTGTTCACCATCGACGTCCCGTTCGGCGCGCGCTTCCCCAAGAGCAAGCGCAACTGGTTCGTGCGCCTCGGTTCGGATGGGCAGCAGGGCCGGGGGCCTGGTCCGATCCAAGCACACATCTTGCCCGACATTCTCGATATCAATGCCTGGGCCTTCTTCATGATGGAGGGCGACGGCATCCCAAGCCTGGGCGGCGTCTCGGGACTGTCACCGACGGGACTCGCGCTTGGGTTCGGCGCCGGCTTTACCGCCGTCTATGGCATCCCACTAATTCATCTCGACGTCTCAGCTTCGGTGATCCTCGCGCTTGGCACGCGGCCGCTTCTGCTCGGCGGCCTTGGCCACCTGTCGGGAAGCCTCCATCTTGGACCTGTATCGATCGGCGCGAGCGCCGACATTTCCTTCCTCATCGCTCCTTCGCTGGGCGATACCTGGGTCAAGTTCGAAGTCTGCGGGGAGGTCGACCTGTTCTTCTTCAGCTTGGAGGGCTGCGTCACCATCGAGCTAGGGCAAAAGGGCAACATTGTTCCGGATCCGGTGGATTGGCCGCTGGAATCGATCGCGCTCGCCGACCATCGCTATACCAAGTTGGCCGACGCGATCCGCTCGTCGGCGCAGCCACCGCTGGCGCAACTCCCCATCGTGTGGCCGGACGTGATTCCGATCCTGCAGTTCACGAACGGGCCGGCCGACGGACTGCAACCGGGTCCGTTCAAGGACAAGCTGTTCTGGAACGCGGCGGCAGTCGGGACCGGCGTCGTGGGCAATGACCGGCTGAGCTACACCTATACCCTCACGAGCCTGACCTTGACCGAAATCAATCCCCAGACCGGCGCGGAGACTGCCGTGGCGGGGCCGCTCGAAGCGGCCTGGCAGCAGTCGAAGGCCGGCGCGCTCGGCGAGCCGGGCGCGCGCGAACTTGCGCTGCTCACATGGGAATCTCATTTGTGGACCCGCAAGCTGCTCGACGGTGCCGCCAACGATCCCAACGATCCCATTCCGGCTATTCCCAATCGATGCCACGACAGCTTCTTCGCAAAGCCCGGCTGGGCGCTTGGCGTTCTTGGACATCGACACGCGCCCGGCGACAGCTGGGAGATACCGACGGAACGCCAGCCTGGGCCATTCGCGTCAGTATTTTCAGTGACGGTCGCGACCGAGTGGTGGGGCGTACAGATCGACGATCTGACGACCCCCATGATACCGCTTGGCTTCCCGATGCGATTACCCGCTCCATTTGTCTTCCGCATGCCAATCGAAGGCATGGGGCGTAGTTTCGATGGCGCGCTCGATCTGCTCCACGTGGTCGACCTCCCCCTCGATCGTCAGCCTGACGAGATCGGCCGCGGGATCGGCGAGGTTCCGGTACACGTCATGCTCGGCTTCTCGGAGCCGCTGCGCGATATCCAGCTCGCGCTTCACCTTCCGCTCTGGCCGCGTGGGTTCGCGGATCGGCTGAAGGTAACATTGTTCGGACCGAATGGCGCGATTTTGGTTCCCAAGGTCGGCGAAGACCTGCCCGGGATCGGCGACAGCGTGGTTCGCGGCTATGAGCAAGCGGGAGGTCCTTTCACCGCACTCCAGCTCGAGTATCACGCCGCCCTTGCGCCCCAGGTGCTCGGCCTCTGCGCGGTGACCGAGAGCGAGGCGAAGGCCGCCAATGCCGCAACGACGGCCGCCAACACCGTTGCAGACGACGTCTCCAAGAAGTCAACGGCCGTTACGCCCCGAGCGATGCTGAAACCGGACAGGATTTATCGTATCGATGCCGGTTTCACTGGCAAGGGACAACGCGAGGGGACCGCTGGCGACGAGATACCGCTTGGCGCATCCTACTGGTTCCGGACCGCCGATATGTCCGGTCCCGCGCCCAGCAAGGGTAAGCAATATCTCCAGGATGTCCCCGCGGCCGAGGCGGTGCAGCACTACAAGGAATTCGTTTTCGCTCCAGCCGTGCACCAGAAGAAGGACAGGTTCGATCCCGCCTACCTGGAGCGATACATTCTATCGTGGATGCCGCAGGACAAGACCCGTCATTGGTTCCTGAATGACCCGGTTGGTGTCCAGCTCGAAGTCAATCACGTTCCGGACCTCGCGGCGGTATATGACCATGACACGATTGTGCGTGTGCATCGCACCGATCCGACCAAGGGGCGCCCCGATCCGTTCGAAGTGCAGGAATTCGACAAGTCGAACATCTGGCAGGCGGCCGTTTCCCTGTTCCATCCCGAGGCAGATCTGCGCCTCCACGCAGCATCCATAGTTGCCGGGGCCTGCCCATACCCCTCGCCGGGCGCCACGCTGGGAGGACGTCCCAAGCTGCAGCCCCTTTCCGACTATGAAGTCTCGCTCGCCTTCCCATTTCTCGATTCCGCAAACAGCGGGCTGACGGGTGGCACCACGATCCGGGGCGGGATCTTCGGTACCTCGCGCTACGCAACGCCGAACGACTTGTTGGCCGAGCTTGGCTTCGGCGCCGGCACACTGGCAGGCGACGTCGCGGTGAAGCGCCTGGCTGTAGCCGCCGGCGACGTCACGGCTGACGGCGCGATCGAGCGAGCCCTTGCCGCACTTGGTCTCGGCCGGATGGCGCCAGTGCGGGAAGCTCGCAGCCTCGCTCTATGGACCAAGGTTGGACCCTTGTGGGCGCTGCACGGCGTCCTGCTCGAAGCGCCAGAACCGATCCATCGCCCGCACACGCTCGGGCTTGCCAATTTCGAAGGCAGGATCAAGGTGAACGCGCTGAGCTGCGGCGGCCAAGTCCTTGAGGCGGTGCTTCGATCGTCCTCGGGTGACCGGCTGCTCTTTTTGACCGGCAACCCCTTTGCCCCCGCCGCCGCCCTCAACCTGGCGGTGAGGATGCAGGACGTTCCGTTGGAAAGCACGACTGCGGCGGCCGATGGCGTCCTTGCCTGTCCGATATCCTCATCGCCCGCATTCGCGGAGGATCTGACATGACCACGAATGTTGCCCCTGCGTCGTTCTTTCGCGCCAGCGCAATTGCCGCCTCCGGAGTTCCATGGGTCGCCGACGGCTTCCACCTGCGGGTCAAGCTCAATCCCTGGATAGGCTTTCCCCTGCACTCGTTCGCGGCCTGGCGGCTTGAAGTTTTCGAGACCGAAGGGCCGACCGTGCAATGGCGTGACCAGTGGGGCAAAGCCTTGACAATGCCCTTCGACCTGGAGCGTGTCGGCGGCTATGCCGAGGCGGCCGTGTACGGTGTCCCGGCAGACGAACCCTACATTTGGATAGAGATTGATGCGCAGGATCGGGGACTTCGCATTGATCTCCTCGATGGCCATGTCGGTGCAAGCGGTGGCGCGCGGATCGTTGCAAGTCGCAGCCGCGGCCCGTTCCGCTTCGGTCATACCAGCATCATGCGGCTACGCGCAAAGGGCGCTGGGGCGATCAACGGCATCAGCGCCATGTCCCAGGCGCGGCTCGCCATTCGCGAATTCATCGAACGCAAGCCGGACCTCACATTCGGCTTGCCGCTTCCCCGCAACGACTGGTTCGTCCCCGATCCGAACCTTGATCCACTTGATGCGGCCCGCCAGCGGCTGGAGGTTGCAGCACCGACCCGCCTCAGCCCCCCAGACAATCCAAAAGGGGAACTGCCGGACGACACCGACCCGGGCGAGGAAACCAGGCGCATCCTTGAGCGTATTGCACCCGAATTCGTGGATCCCTGGTTGCGACAAGGGTGGGCTGACCGGGGCAGGGCGCCGACCCACGCGCTGCTGGGCGATACCACGACAACGCCAACCAATCAGCGGCTAGAGGCCCGCGCCCCGGTAACCCCGTCATTGCTGACTATGGCGATCGATCCTCAGATTGCCCGCTATCTCGGTCTTTCAGCCACAATCCCCTTTGGTGAAGCCAAGCCACCAGAGCCCGCCAATACCTGGATCATCGGGGCGCGCTGGGCCGTGCAGCTCAAGCGCGTGATCCGGTCAGCCAGCAATCCCTTCGGCGTTCCGGTCACCCTTGGCGACTTGCTCAAGGGCTCGTTGGCCCCGGCCGGTTGGCTTGACGGCATAATGGGCGGCTACTTTCCCGAGGCAGACGACATCATAGCGGACTTGCCGAACCGGCCGGAAGAAGGTCACGGACCTTGGACGCATCTTCCCCTCCTTGCAGTGGCTGTGGCCGCCGGCGACGCGCCGCCGGATCCGCCTGACCCCTTCAGGCTCGCCTCTGCCGGGGCAGGCGGCTGGAACCCGCAAGCCGACCCCGCCAATCCGGGGTCTGGGACATGGCGGCAGGTGATCTCGCTTGGCACCAGCCCGGCTCGGGGCATGGTCGGCTTCGCCCGTACCAAACCTGATGGTCCCTTGCCGCTTCACCGCTTGGAACCTCCGGCGGGTGAAGGCTTCGTTTCCCGCGCCCTTCCGATCGTGCCTAACTGGGCCAGCAACAACCAACGCCTCGTCGAGGATCGCAATGTCCCAACCGACCCAAACGGGGCGAGTTGGACGATCTGGCAGTCCGACGAGTTCGGTCAATGGTCCGCCGGGGCCCCATTTTCGCAGAATCTGCCGCCACGACCCAAGCCGCCCGAGCCTGTGGTTGAGGCTAGTTACCGCGCCAAACCTGAGGACGGTTCCGTAGGGCAGCGTATTCCCGGCACTTTTCGCCTCAAGATCGATATCCCGGACCTCGCGCGCACCGAACCTGGTGGCCTGCCCGTGGCTGGACTTCGCCTGAACGTTGACGGGGTCGACCTTCCAGAAAAGGCGGCAGTACCCGGTGGCAGTGTGATCGTCGACGCAGAACCCAAACCTTTTGGCGTTGGCGAGCAGCGAGATGTTCCAATTGTAGTGACCTTCGTGGATGCGGGAGGTGGGTTGTCTGCCGCGCGGCTGATGTCCTGCGCTGCGTACGACGCGCGTGCCCCGAAGGCCATCCCAACCTCCCCTGTGGTCATCTGGAGCAGTCAAAGTGATGCTACGGGTCAGGCTGAGCTCGCTCTGAAGTGGCCGCCTCGCGAAGGAGCCAGCCGCTACCGGATTTATCTCGGTGACGCACGTCGCCTGGCTGGAGCACTCGGCGCGCCTTTGGCTGAGTCGCCGATCCGTGCCGCGCAGGCGAAACCGATTCACCTCGCGAGCGCGCAGCTCAAAAATAAGGTTGTGTTCACTTATCTCGGTGAAGCCTCTGGTTCGACGGCGCCTGACGGCCTGGTCCATTTCTCGACGCGCATTCCAGGTGGGCTGCGATCCGTCCAGTTCATCCGCGTCGTTCCAGTCAGCGCGGGCCACGCCGAGCCTGCCTTCGGCGCCTGCGGCCTCGTGCCGGTGGCTGTGCCAACGGTCGACCGTCCACCGCCGCCGCTGCTCGATGCGCGCACCGAACCGGCTGTCGGGCTCACCTTGACGATCCGGGCGCGTGGTCTACGACCCGATCTGCTTGCTGCCGCGCCCGGTGGGTCGCCTGAGTTCCGCCTGCGGCGCACCAAGCGCGACATTGACCGCCGTTTTGCCCCGGTCTGGACAGCCGGTCAATTGGCAGGCCCGGACGCTGATGGGAGTTGGACTGGGACGGTGGAAGTGCCTCCCGACAAGCTTGTGCCTTTTGTCGAATTGTTCTGGTATGCGGAGGTGCGCTATCCGCCGGAACCAGCGGTCCCACCGGGCGAGGCTCCGCTGCCGGCGGACGGGGGTGTCGGACCGCTCTGGGGAGCCATAGGCGATGTCTCGGAAGGGCTCTGGAGCGAACCGTCACTCGCAGCGCAGTCGCGGCTCGTTCCACCCGATGCGCCAGACGCTCCACCGGAGCCGGCAATCACCCGCGAGGCAGACGGCTCGGTCAAAATCACCATTGCAGAGCTTTCCGGTTTCCAGGCAGGCCCCGTGCCCTACAAGTTGGAGGTTTATCGGAGGGACCCTGGCCTTGTCATGGCCCGCCTGGATGCGATCGACATAGTAGCTGCAGAACTTACCTGGACCGATGCTGCACCGGTCCCGCCGGGCGCAATCTACGACCTGGCCGTGGTCGATCCTATTGGTCGTCGCGGTCCGACGACTTCGTCACAATAGACAGGGTGGCCACAAACCAGAGCGGCCACTCGCGTTGGCCTCGCCGCCATAGGGCTGGGGAATGAAACGCAAAGGAGGCGATCAAAGAAATGGGGCAGTTGGTTCTTAGTGCCCGCATCCGCGGGCAGGCCACCACGCAGTGTGTCATCGATGGCGGAGGCCAAATCGGTCCGACTTCCGTTGCCCTGACCAATCGATTTTCATCGTCCCTGACGTGTCCGCAAAGATCGATGTGCAGGGCACCCGTTCCGCAGACGAGGTATTCTCCACTGCCCGAAGAGGTGTCCCTCTACTTCATCGCCTCGCCCACGATTGCCGGCGGCAAGATCGAGGTCGAGACCTGTACGATCACGTCGATGGCACCCACGTCCCAAGGATTTCGTGCACCGGGATGGGCGGATGCAAAAATTGGCGCGATTGAGAACTTGCACGCGCGACGCTAGTCTGAAGGTGCCATGTTCTGATCGCCCGGGCTGTTGTAATCGTCCTCGTCAAATCCACCTTACACAGCAATGGCTCCATTGATCGGCGGTGTTGTCGGCTCGGGCCGGACCTCAGCGTTTGTCCACCTCACCGGCTTAGCAACAGCCCACGCGGGCTCGCGCCACTGGTATTGGAGCCGATGGCGCAGATCTGCCCCTGCTCGTTGACTCCGGTGGCGTTGTCGATATGCCAGTCGGGGTCACTGATCATCGCGTTGAGATCCTGAAAGCCGCTGACAGTGTCATAGACAAAGCCCGAGGACGGACCGCCGGGCGTTGGCCAGAACCGGCCCACAACCATCACCCCGCTTGGCACCTCTGCGGCCGCGCGGGCTTCGCTTTCCACCGCGCTCAACGGGATCGTCGGAAAATTGAACAGCACTCCGACCGTAATGATCGGGGGCGACTCACTGACCCCAGCGACGTTGCCGATCCTCGACACACCGGTGGCACGGGATGCCCCAAAGGACCTGCCGGTGAATGGATCAACCACCAAAGTGCCGAGCGGCGTCAGCGCCCCCGATACGACATCGTAGCTGAACGCCTGCTGCATGGAGTTGCCCAGCGGGTCGAAAAAAGTCGCGCGCCCGCCCATCAAGCGATCGCCGATGGCGAGTCCCTCGCTGGGGGCGTTGGAGGGCAGCACGTCGGTCAACACCTGTCCGATGCCGGGCTGACGCAGAAACGCCTTTTTGACGCCGTTTGCATCGTCGGCGGTTCCAACGATCTGACCCGCGCCATTTATGCCGTAGGCGCTGCTTGTCCCAAGCGACACGCCAGTGACGGGGTCATAGTCGAAGGTGCCCAGATCGACGAGAAAAGAGTCGCCTGGCGTGTAGCTGAAAGCGCGATCGACCGGGTTGTTGTTGAAATCGACGGTCGAGCAAACCCCCACTACGATACGTTGCGAATTGATCCCAAGGGGCTGTGAGCTCGAGACCGGTCGCAAACCCGGCGAGATCTCGGCAGGAAGGGCATACTCATTGCCGGTGAGACCGTTCGGCGTATCCGGGATCCAGACCAGTCCGGGGCTATTGAGGGCGCTGGCGACAACCACCCCTTCGGTGCTGATCGCCCAGGCTTCGCTCGCACCAAACTGCGTACTCGAAAACAGATCGATGACGTTGAGATTCATTGTCACCCCCTCGGATTGAAGTAAATATCGATCGAAGTTGTTCTGACGTGACGACAGGCAATTGCGTTGTGTTGCTGCGACCTTCCTCCGGGCGCGGGCACAATTAGCCAGACGGCGAACCAACGACATCCAAGTCAGTGGCTGGTTTCAGCCGCCCAAATCAGTATCGTAGAATGCAAACAGGAATTGTGCTTTTCACTATGACAGCAGGGTGAGACCTTGCCAATGAGAAGTTCAACTGAGCTCGGGGCAGCGTTGTGTTCCGAACCATTTTTTGACAACGCCCCACGCTTTACTGGTTCATTGCAGGTGCGCGTAAGTCGTTTGAGGCGCACAGAAGGAGGCAATCATGACGACACCGTCCCGTAGTCTGATCCGTGCCCTGATCGTGCTCGCGAGTTGCGGGGTCATCGGCGCCCTGAGCGAAGCGTCCGCGCAAGAGCCGGCGACTTTCACCAGTCCAATCGACATCACTGGCAGCCGCTTCACGATCGAGGCGGTCGCGCCCGACAAGGACACGGGCGTCGTGGGACCTGTGCAGCAGACCCTGGTGCAGGGCTTTGCGACGCTCGCGGCGACTCCGATCAACCTGCTGTTCGATACGCGCTGGAACGGAACGCCCGAACAGCAGGCGGCCGGGGCGTCACCGCGGCAGGCGTCCTGCGATGGCACGGGCGGAATCAAGGAGACAATCGAGGCCAAGGTCAAAAAGCTCGGTCATACCGCATTCGAGATCACCTGCAACCTTGCAACGACGGGATCGGTGTTCGTGCAACAGGCGCCAGAAGGCCTTTATGTTAGCTATCAGCTGTTTGACAATCATGGCAGCTTCAAGGTCAGAAACGACGTCGCCGATGCTCGCTTCTCACTGACCTTTGCGCTTGAGGTGACGACACTGATCCGCAATGGCGGCACGATCTGTGGGCTTAGTGCTGCAGCCCCTACCGTGTTGCTGCATGGGGTGCAGATCAAACCCGAAAACGCGGGGGCCAGCATTTATGACTTCCTCAATCCTTCGGACCTGACCAAGATGGAGCTCGAGACCGAGGCCAAGGAGCGCACCACATCGATCTCGATCAACGATGTCTTCAAGCAGCTCCAGGACACCTGCAACCGCGGCGATGTGATCTCCAAGGTCATCGCAAAATTCACTGGGCTCGAGACCGACATCAAGCCGCCCAAGGGGGTAACCTTCCGGGCGATTCATCCGGCCATCGCGGCCCCGCGGTCCAATAATGTCGATTTAGCGTCCGGCCGGTATACGTGCGTGGGCGGCTATGTGTGGCGCAACGCCTATCCGGATGACGTCGTGTGTGTGACCCCGCAGCGGGCCTCACAGGTTCAAGACGAGAACGGTCTCGCCAAATCACGGCGCGACCCCAATGGCGGGCCTTACGGCGAAGCGACATGTCTCGCCGGATTTGTCTGGCGGGCGGCCCGATCCGATGACCTCGTTTGCGTGCTGACCGCCAGCCGCGACCTTGTTGCCCAGGAGAATGCCGATGCGGCCTCGAAATGGGTGACGGGCAGCACAGTGCCGAGCCTGACGCGTCCCTCGATCTCGGCTCCGCCGGTTGTGGCGGCAGGAGCGAACTTCAACGTCAGCGGCCAGTTCTTTCCACCAGTTGCTGACCCGACCCGGCTGAAGCTTTCATTCAGTCGAGATACGACCTCCGCCTGCGTCGGCGGCAGCTCGCAATTGGAGGTCACCAAGTCCGGTCAGGTCGCAGCGCCCGCAATCTTAAAACCCTCTAGCAACATGAGCAGTTGTTCCTACAGCTACGACGTTGTCGGTCTGGCCCCGTCGACGGCCTATAGTTTCCGGCTGCGCGACTGCGACTACGTCACCTGTAGCCCGTGGAGCACGCCCTTCGCTACGACGACCCTCGGCCCGAATAATGGCCCCGGACCGGTGGCGATCGTCCTCGACTCCGGGGCAATGCTCGGCACCGTGGCCGCTGATGCGGCGGGAGGGTTCCTGACGTCAGTCCGGTTGCCAGCCGACACGGCGCCGGGCGTGCATAAGCTGACGGCATCGACGGGCGGACGCGGCGACACGATCGAGCTGCGGGTCACGCCGGCGGGCGGCGAGACCGCCACGCTGATGGTGACGATTGCCTTTTTTGGCGATGTCGGCTGCCCGATGCGCGAGCTGGACCCGCCCAAGATCGCAGCGGACTACACCTTTCCACTATTTGGCTCCGGCTTTAGCCCTGGCAAGGTCAGGATCTATCTCGACAGCAGCAATGGCGGATTGAACCTGGGCAGCGCGACAGTGGGCGCCGACGGCACCTTCTGCAGCGAGTTCAGGGCCATCCCAACGGACAAATTGGGCCAGCGCAACCTGGTCGCCGTCCAAGGTGGCACGGAACGCTCCGTCCTGCCCGTCGAGGTAGTCTACGTCCCATCGGTGCACTGAGAGAGCGCCAGCCTCGGCCGCATTTAGGTTTGAACAAGCAAAGAGAGATGCTTTGAAGTTCGGCACAATTGGGACCTGCTGCATGTCGGCGGTCGGTATATTTGTCAGCGTCGCCCCGCGCGTTGGGAACACGGCGACCGATGATCGGTGCCGACCGTGCGAATGTGCGCTGGAGCCTGGATTTTGTATCTGAAGCGTTCACCGACGGTCGCAGATTTCGGGTGCTGGCCGTTGTCGACGACTTCACGCGCGAGTGCCTCGCGTTCGTCGCGGATACATCACTGTCGGGTGCCCGCGTGACGCGGGAGTTCGACACCATCATCGCAACACGTGGCAAGCCGGGTACGATCGTCTCGGACAACGGCACGGAGCTGACCTCGATGGTCGTTCTCCAATGGTGTGAGGCTACCTGCGTTGAATGGCATTACATCGCACCGGGCAAGCCCATGCAGAACGGTTACATCGAGAGCTTCAACGGAAATCTGCGTGATATGCCTGAACGAAACGCTGTTCGCCAACCTTGCCCAAGCTCGAACGGCAATCCAGCTATGGAAGGAGGATTACAACCAGCATAGACCGCATTCGGCAGCCGGCAACGTCACGCCTGCCGAGTTCGCATCGAATGAGACTGGAAAACCTGGCCGCGTGAAGAAATCAACTCTCGGACTCTCCGAAAAATCGGAGGAGACTTGGGTCTCCGGTCAGGTGCACGGCAGATAGTCATCAAATTCTGCCGAAACCGGACTGGCCGAAAACGGCTATTTGCAGCCGTTTTCGGCGATCGTGTTCTTCCAGTCGGCTGCGATCCCGTCGAGTGTCTCCTTTGCCGATCCGCCATTCTTGAGCACATAGGGTGCCAGATGTGCGTTCATCTGCTCGATGAGCTCGGCGTAATAAGGTTCTGCCCAGAAGTCCTTCACCACGAATAGGCTCTGGTAGAAGGCTTCATTGTACGGTGTAGCGTTGCGGAACTTCTCCGATTCCAGAATGTGCGCGTCTGCCGTATAGCCGCCAAGGTCCGCCCATTTCCCCTGCGTGTCATCGCGAACGAGCCATTCAAGGAACTTCCTGGCTTCCGCCTGCTTGCGCGAATAAGAGACGATCGAGATACCTTGGCCACCCAGCGCCGTGAATCGATCTCCGCCCGGTCCAGCTGGGCTCGCGAAGAATCCCGTAACGGAGGCGTTTGGATTTATCGCCGGGTTGGCCAGCGCCGGGAAGAAGGCGAAGAAGTTCATACTCATTGCCGCCAAGCCCCCGGTGATCGCCAGGTCTTCCTCTCGATTGGTGGTATTGCCCCAGTCCGGTGGCGTGAAGGAATAGAGTTCCTTGTAAGCCTCAAGCGCCTTGATGGCCTGCGGCGAGTTCACGATGCCTTCGACTTCGCAAGTGCTGTAGTTCCCGAGCTCGCCGCCATAGCTGAACAATTCGGACATGAAGCCCATGATGAGCCCGTCGCCGTGCTGCTCTGTGTAGATCGCCACACCATAGCGCGGCGGGTTGGCGTGCGGTCGGTAGAAGAACTCGGCGATGTCGCGGAGCTGCATCCAGGTTTTAGGCGGGGCGAGGCCGTAGCCGTACTTCTCTTTGAAGGCCTTCATCTCGGCGGGATCTTCGAACCAGTCCTTGCGGTAGGCCCAACCGACCGCGTCGGCCTCGAGCGGAACAGCCCAGTAGCGCCCGCTGCCCTTTGGATACTCGGAATAATAAGTCATCGAGGCCGGGGTCATGACTTTGGTCAGATTGGTCTCCTTCACGAGATCGGTCAGTTCGACGTAGTGGCCCTCCGTGGCGCCGGCTCCAAGCCATTGCGAATCGCCGACGACCATGTCGTAGGCGTCGGCATGGGCATTGAACTCCATGAACGCCTTGTCCTGGAAATCGGGCCAGTTCACTGTCTCAACCGTGACCTTGACCCCGGTCTCCTTCTCATACTCGTTGCCGAGTTCCTGCAAATAGTTGGCCGGATCCCATTCCGCCCACAGGATCGTCAGTTCGGTAGCAACAGCCCGGCCGCCAGGTGCCAGCAGTGCAACGACCGCCAGTAGGCCGATCCACATTCGGTTGAGCATGCCACACTCCTCCCTAGGGTTGCGCCGTCGCTCCTTGCGGAAGCCGTTGCAGAAGGAATCCGGCTTCCATCAGGTCAGGCGTGTCGAGGCCTTCGTTGAAAGCCGCATAGACCGGTGCGAGCAACTCTCGCGCGTCGTTGTCGCGGCCGCGATTGGCCCAGAGTCCTGCGAGGTGACAAGCGGCTCTCAACTCGGCCAACATCGCGCCCTGCTCGCGGGCAGCGGCCAGAGATTGCCGCAAGAGGTCTTCGGCGGCGTCGCCACGCGGGTTCAGCCGTGACAGCAACTCTGCTTTCGCATTCAACAGCTCGGGCAGTTGATATGTGGAGCCTGATTTGGCGAGCGTGTCGAACGCCTGGTCCAGAACGGCCAGTCCTTCGCCTGCCTCGCCGCGCTCGGCGCAAGCCCGCCCAAGCGCGCACAGATAAGCCGCCTTCCCCATATCGGCGCCGGTCGCGGCCATGGCCGCGATCCCCTCGCGCATCTCGCCAATCCCGTCGTCTAACGCTCCCAGACCGGCAAGCGCCCAGCCGAAGAAGGCGCGAGCCTGCCCCAGAAGAAGCGGGAGGGCGAACTCGGTACACACCGCAATGGCTTTTCCAGTCCAGCGTTGCGCCTCTGCGGGCTCTCGCCGGAGGAGGTGGACAACGCCGAGGGCCATCTGTGCCTGGGCCAAGCTGAGGGGATGCGAGTCGCGCTGGGCCAGAGCGACGGCTTCCCTTGCCTGCTGGATCGCCCCGTCTGGCCTGCCGCATATGCAGAGCATCTGCGCATGGAAGGACCTGCAGCAAACACCGGGATCGTGCCCGGTATAGCCCCACGCGAGGTGGCGATGCCGCTCGTAGTCGTAGGTATCAAGACCAAATCTGACAAACGATTCAGCGGACTCGTACCTGCCGAGATAAAAATTGACGCCCCAGAGCTGATGGTGTGCCTCCAGCAGGTATTCAGAATCGCCGGATGCCGCGGCGAGCTCCATCCCAAGCGTCTTGCACTGCAGCGCAAGAGCTTCGGCGGCGCGCAGGTCGCCCGAGATCGTACGGCAGCCGCTCTCGCCGCGTACCGCTGCAAATAGCTGGACTTTGTCGCCGAGCCGCGCGGCAAGCTCCCGCGCGGTCGAAAATGCCTGCAGGGGCTCCGGGGCGGCCCAACCTTTTGCGGGGACCAGCGCCGAGCCCATCGCGGTCCACAGTGAAACTTCCTGCCTGAGCCGGGTCTCGGAAGCGGGCAGCGACGCGATAAGCTCAAGCCCCTTGGTGAAGTGGGCTGCGGCCTCGCGGTTGGCGGACCTTGCCATGGCGCGCTGCCCCGCCCGCAGCCACCATGGCACGGCCTTACCCGCCAGTCCGGCCAGCGTGTAATGCTGCGCGACAGTCTCAGGTTCGGCTTCGGCGATTTCGGCGAACTCGGCTTCGAGCGCTTCTGCGATCCGGCCATGGATTTGGTGGCGCCGGCTCTTCAACAGACTCTGGTAGGCGGTGTCGCGAACCAGCGCATGCTTGAACGTATAGGTCGCCTCCGGCGCTACGCCGCTGCGAAAAACCAGCTCGGCCCGTTCGAGCTGGCGGAGCGCATCGTCAAGCCGCGCATGGTCCGTACCGCTCACCGCTGCGAGCAGCCGGTGGCTGAAGATGCGCCCGATACAGGCGCCGATCTGAGCCGTTTCTTTGACCGGCGACAGCCGGTCGAGGCGCGCCATCAGCGAGTCCTGCAGGGTTGAGGGAATTGCCAGGGCGGGCAGCGGCCCGATTGCGAGATAGTGCCCCTCGGCCTCCTGCAGCAGCCCGGAATCGAGGACCGTGCGGGTCAACTCCTCGACGAACAGCGGCACACCTTCCGTGTTCGCCAGGATCCGATCGGCAATATCGGACGGCAGTTTTCTGTTGCCTGCAACGCGCTCGATGATCGCTAAGCCGTGTTCCTGTTCGAGCCGCCCGAGCAGGACTGTCTCTACAGCCGAATGCGCCTTCCAGCGCGGCTCGAATTCCGGTCGTGCCGTCACCACCAACAAGACGCGCAGACCGTCGACCCGCTCCACCAGCATCCCGAGCCACTCCGCCGTCGTCGGATCTATCCAGTGGGCATCTTCGACCAGCACAAGCACTGGCTTGTTCGCCGCCGACGCCTCGACAAGCCGCAACAACGCCGCCAGCGTGCGCGCCCTCAGCGTCGGCGCGGGCAATCTGGGAGGCTGGTAGCGTCCGCCTGGGTCGATCGACAATAGGATCGCCAGCAGCGGCAGCGCTTCGTCCGTCTCCAGCTGTAGCCTGGCGAACAGTGCCCTGAGTTTGTCGAACCTGCTATCGGCGCTGTCGTCACTGGCGAAACCCGCCGCTCGCTCGAGATGCGCTATGAAAGGATGCAGTGCGCTGTTGGTATGATAGGCGGAGCAGAAGAAGCGCAGCTCGGCGTGTGCTTCGGATGCGACGCGCTCCGCGAGGGCCGCAATCAGGCGTGACTTGCCAATCCCCGCCTCGCCGCTCAGCAGCACGACTCGACCCTCTGCCGTTGCTGAGCGGCGCCAGCGTTCGAGCAAGACTGCCAGTTCACGGTCCCGCCCGACCAGGGGTGCAAGGACGGAGTGCCTCGCTTCGAACCGGCTTTCGGCGGCTGTTTCGCCGATGACGCGCCGGCATCGCACCGGAGAGCCAAAACCCTTCAAAGGACGCTCACCGAGGTCCGAAGTCGCGAACAGCCCCGACGTCAGCTTTTCCGTCGCGTCGGCAATGACGACCGCCCCTGGCTCTGCGAGTGCCTGCAGACGCGAAGCGAG
Source organism: Mesorhizobium sp. M2E.F.Ca.ET.219.01.1.1 (assembly GCF_004016445.2). Lineage (GTDB taxonomy): Bacteria > Pseudomonadota > Alphaproteobacteria > Rhizobiales > Rhizobiaceae > Mesorhizobium. The sequence goes on along the minus strand of NZ_SADT02000001.1, from coordinate 14,594 downwards.
ATTGGGCGTGTCTCCGACTACGGCTTCCTCTTGTGCAGCACCTTGGCCAACCAGGTCGCCGACGACGACCAGTCCAGTGGCGATGCCTACGCGCGCGGCGAGCGGCTTGCCGCCGAGAGCGGTCAGCCGGCCGGTGGCGGAAGCAGCGGCGAGGCCCGCTCGCACCGCGCGCTCGGCATCATCCTCATGCGCCTGTGGCCAGCCGAAATAGGCGAGCACGCCATCGCCCATCAGCTTGGCGACGCGCCCGTCGTAGCGAGCGATCTCCTGTGCAACCGCCTGCTGATAGGCGAGGATGACCTCGCGCATGTCTTCCGGGTCGAGCGCCTGCGCAAGCTCGGTCGAGCCGACGAGGTCGACGAACATGACGGTGAGTTGCCGCCGCTCCGCGCGGTATTCCGAAGACGCAGGCGGTGGCTGAGCCGTGGCGGGCCGGAGCCGACCCTCGGCGAGGGCCGCAATGCCGCTGAGCAACTTGCGCCGCTGGCCGATCGACGTGATCCCGAGCGCCGTCAGATCCTCGGCGGTCAGGCTTGGGAGCACTTCTTCATCGATGTCGTGGCTACCGAAGGCGTCGGCATACTCGCCGAGGCCGAGGCTCACCAGCCATGCCCGAACATCCACGTGCCTACCTCCTAGGCGGTGGAGGCTTTGCTCAACCACTATACCGCAAACACTGAGATCGGTCGCGGCTCTTTTGCGAGGGCATCCCAGCTTTGGGAGGTGCGCTATGCTATTACCAGAGGATGTCGCACCCGATCGAACGTCCATCCGGGTCAGCACGTCGGATCCTGAGGTCTGACGGCCGTGTCGACCTTCCCTCTACTCCAAGCGGACAGTCCGCTTCCGGCCCATTGCGGACATTTGGAGGGACAAGCGACGAACGTGTCATTGGTTCGTGAAACATTCACAACATTGCTGGGCCATCGCAATCCGGAAGTTAGCAAGATGCGCTCGCAACCTTCAAATTCCAAAGCCGAATCAGTATTTAGTGAAAAGTCGCACATTGCAGCAAGTACTCACAATGTGCGGGAAGCGATGAGAAACCCAGCAAAAACAACCAACCGACCGCCGCACAATGTGCGCGCTTTTATCTTGCCGTCTTAATCGGTCGAATTTTTCTCGACTTTCTTTCGATCGTCGTTCCTCTTCCAAGCTACGATAATACACCATTCTATGCTCTAAACCACGATCCCGTACTCTTACCTTGAGTTCCGATGCGCCGTGCAGTCTTCCGCGCTCTGCGACGGGGTAGCAGCGCTGCTTATTTGCAGCACGGGAACCATCGTGGCGCACTTTCCATCGGAGTGACGGAGCAGCGTCACAGGCAATCCGGCGCGGTCCGGCCGTCTCGCGATCGAAGCGGCCGCAGGCAAAATAACGTGCGTTCCGTCGTTCCTGATCTGCATCGGTCCTCATCCGCCGGAGCGGATCTCTTGTGTTAGGTGGCGCTCGTCAGCGTGTCGGCGCCATGCGTTTCAATTTCCGTTGCGCTGCTCATCGATGCGCTCCCAGCAGCTGGCGATCCTTGTCATGGTGCGCCGCGCGGCGTCCGCCTGGCTTGTTGCCGGACTCGCCGACATGGAACGTTCCGTCGTTCCACATCGCACGCATGATCACCGCCAGCTTGCGCGCCACGGCGACACAAGCCTTGCGGTAGCAGGAGCGTTTGGCGATCGCCTAGCCCCAGTTCTTGATCTTGTCGGAGCCCTTGAAGCGCGCCATCAGACCCGACGCCGCCTCGTAGACCGAGCGTCGCACATCAGCGTCGCCGGCCTTCGATATGCCGCCCTGAACACGATCGAGGGCCCGACTGTCAGCGCCGTGAGGTCAGCCTGAGGTAGGCCGCGCCGCGCGAGTGGCGGAAGCGTGACGGATCATCGATGGCCGTCATGAACGAAATTACTGTGACGAGGCCGACGCCGAGGATCGCCTAAAGAAGCGTCGGCACAGTTCGCTGCGTGCCACCATTCTGACGACGAGACTGTGCAACCGGCAATACTGCCTTCACTGCGGCGCACGCGCCGATGGCATGTGGCATCCTTTAGCTCCCTCGATAGCGGATCATCCGCCATGGCGCTGCGCACCGCCGTCACCAGGCGCAGCGTTCTCAATCAGGAACCCAAAGATCTGCGTCGCACGCCATACTCGCAATTCGCAATGGCATCGGCGCACGCCTCGCGTAGACTCGACGGCAGCACGTCGAACAGTGTGAGATCGCGTCGTTCGCCGAAATAGAGAAGCGCTTCGCACAGCAACTCCACTGCTTCCACACTGACGCGGTCGCGTGCCCACTCGCCGATCACCGCTATAAGTGAGCTTCGTTCCCAAAGCTCTTCCTCACGCCTTTCAAACCAGTAATCAATCGCGAACCAGGCTCGCCCGCGGGCGACATAGCGCTTCACTTCCCCGTCGAGCGCGCTGAATAGAGCCTGCGAGTTCGACGGATAGTTACCAAACTTGGTCTCGTTGATTATGGGGTCGAGATGTCTCTTGCGCCATTCGAGTGCGCCCAATCGATTGGCCGATTCAAAGAAGGTGGAAACGTAAAGATCACCGTATTGGAGTTTGCTCATTTGGACATAGTAAGGTTCAAGCGCCCGCAGCTGAGCAAGACTGGTTATTCCTTTGCGGCCATTCGTCTTAATGCCCCAATGCGAATCAATAAACGCAAACGTCTGTTCCGGCGCATTCGCTTCGGCGATGGCTGAGCGCGCAAGCGGCAGGGTTTTGGGTGTAGCAAGATAAAGCGCTGTCTGCACGAAGACCGGGCTCGATTTGAGTTGATCCCAGTTACGGTCGATGACTTCCTCAGCAAACGCGTCATTCTCATCGAGGAGCAGCTCAGCCAGAATTGTATCGACGTCGGTTACGCGATTGGCCACGGGCGGATCCGCGCGGCGCACAGGCGCGTTCTCAACGCGGCATCGGCAAGCACCGGGTCGGCTTCGAGAGCGGCAAGCGAGGCAAGTTCATCTCGGGTCGGCGTCTGGCGCCAAATATTGAAAGCGGCCTTGCGATCATAGGCGTTACGTCGTCGATTCCTCCAGACTAATTCAAGCGCTGTGCGCGACTTCGCGCTCAAGGCGCGCCCTCGTTGGTCTGGCGACCATTGCCGTTCCAGCCGCATCGAAAAGGAGTAAAAGCCACCCGTCTTCTCCGCTCGCCGAGACAATCGCGCTTCGAATTGGGCCGCAAAGAGCACTGCTTCGGGCAGGTCCACATGGCTGAGTATCCAGCTCAGACTGCCACAAAGCGCCCGGTCTTGCTTGGCGCGAGTGATGAGAAACGCGACCGCGCTGGGCTCGGGTTTGCGAGCAAAACCGAAGGGTAGGCTATGAAGAGCAATATCGCTACGCGGATTGCTATCGTGGTTGCGCCCTGAATGACGGACCTTGGTAGGAAGCTTGGCCCACGCGTCGCACAGCGCGTCCGCCAAGGGATGTCCGATCGGCGGGCAGCAGCGAAGCCCCGCCCACAGCCACCCTTCGGTAAGAGATGGTGTCTTTGACCAACGCACGGCGAGCGCATCGCACAAGACTGGATCACCGATCTCCCCAGCAAGATTGAGCGCGCCCTCAAAGTGCTTTTCGCTGAGGAAAGCGTCGCTAATCAAAGATGCCAGGTCTGATAGGAATTGCGGATGGCGGGAGAGCGCATGCGCTATCATGCGATCACGCCAGGAATCTCTTGTCACGGCTCCGGAGTTCGCACAGTACGCAGCGGCTGCGTTGGCGCTGCCATTTCGGATTAGAGGCTCATACTGAAGAAGGGAGAAAGGGAACCGCCTGGCTAGGGGGATCACAAAGTCTCCATCGATACGTGCCAGACAGCGCATCGCGTGATGGCGTTGCTGCTCAATCCGATCGGTATTGAAGGCAACGGAAGTGGTCCAATCCTGCGCTAGGTCAAGGATCTGTTGGCGCTGTGTTGTCGTTAGTCTTGAGTCTTGCAAAGCCGCGAACAAGGCGACTGGATTGAACCGAGCTGCCCGGTCAATCGCGGTTGGTAGCGCGGCCAAAGCGGCGCCGATCAGCTCTGTGTAAAATGGGTCCGCCCACATGTCATCGCGCAACCGGTCACTGCTGATCAGTCGAACCATCGCCTGGGTCAGTAGATAATCTCGAACGCGATCATGCCGATAGGCCAAGGTATCGCCACCGCCTTCAGCACCAAGTCGAACAATTCGCGTCTGGTCGATCAGCCTGCGGAGCGCAGCAACTATGTCCTGGTCGTTGGAGAACCAGCGACGAATTTGTTGCCAATCGGGAAAGATCGTCCGCTCCTCGACGACCTTCTCGGCAAGCGCGTCGAGCGCATGTCGGAGATCGCTTGCCAGCAGTCTGTCGTCCGCCGCTTCGTTAATGTTCGCTGTAACGTATGACTGGATTGCGTCGTGTGCGCCCGGCGATTCCCAGTTTTGGTTCAGCCCGATCAGGAGTGGATCGTCACCAAGGGCGCGGGCGAGGTCATCGCATTGCAGCTTGGTGAGTTCCGCACCCGCCGCGAGCGCACGAGCGCCGATTGCCTCGACAGATTCAGCACGCTCGAACCGGTCCACAACGATTGAGCTTTGTACGACCCGATCTCTGAGCCGCATATCCGATAGCCCGGCATTGCCGCGCCAGACCGGGCAGAGCAACCGCCATTGCTGCGTGCTGCCGGCGGTATCGCCGGTGGCCTTCACCATCGCGGACCATCCCAGGAGCCGTTCAATGATCCGGTTGGGATTGGAGGACTGGTTGACGTCCTCAACGATCAGCAAAACCGGCATAGCGGGCGTCGCCAGGCTCAGAGTCATTGAACCGGATGACAGATCAAGCGATGGCGACCAATGCCTAAGAGCGAGCGTGATTGCCTGCTCGATACGGCTGGCCTGTTCGACCCACATATGCGACAGCACGAAAACAATCCCGCCGCTTGCGTGCCAGGCATCGCCAAGTCGGCGCAAGCCGGCACTCTTGCCCAGTCCCGATTCTCCGATGATGAAACCCGCGCCGAGCGTCTCACGCGCGAACCTGTCCAGAACGTCGTCGAGAGCCCGCGGTATCATGTCGGCGCGATCTACGAGCGGCAGATACTCATCCAACGATTGGCGCGAAATGGTCCGGGCTTGAGACGCCGACAGGCGGCTCGCCGGCGTCCCGAAATACTGTTCGCGCAGCCATTGCCCTTCAGGATTTCGATCGAGAAAATCAGCGATTCTGGAGGCTGTCCAAAAGTCGATCCGAAGATCCTTTCCAGCGGCCGCGTTCGCGTCGCGAATAAGCTCCTGGTCAGGATCCGTCGCGCAAGTGAGGACCAATGTAGCCTCGCAAACAGCGCCTCGTGCCAGCTCCTTTTCGGATATCGCGCGCGCTTTTGTGACGTCGCCGCGCTGATCGTCAAGCCACTTGCGACGTAGGTCTTTGCGCGCCGTAATTGTGTGCTGCACCAGCAGGAGACGCCGGCCACCGCGATAGACGCGGATGTCAATTCCATCGATCGGCGAAACAATCGCACGGCCCGCGTCGTTCAGACCGACATGGATCAGCGAGGCATAGTCAGGATCGGCTGCACGCAGGACAGCGGTGACCAGTAGTTCGAATTCTTCCGGAGAGGTAAGTTCGCCTAGCTTCTTGCGGGTCTGGGCTACGAGAGATGACATGGCCGGAAGCCCAAATGGGAATTGATAACGGTCGCCAGCGCTTCAAATGGCACTATGCCGACTGGAAAGGTCGGCCTTTCAGCCCGCAGTGCAGCAAGCGCTACTCCCCTCTTCAGCCCAGAGCAGACCTTCGCTAGATGCAACTGGCTCTTAGGGATGCCGGAGCGGGCGGATTTCATGCGGCCTTTGACGCCGAAGGCTTATTGTCACGCCGTGCATCAATCAAGACCACGTCCTTGTTCCCCTCCAAGCCGAGCTTCTTAAGGATGCCCTTCACGCGCATTAGCTCAGCTGCGGTGAAATAGATGATCGCCTTAATGGCTTTTTTCGCATCACTCGCCGCCTGGTAAATCTCAGCCTGCTTGGCTAGGTTTTGCTCGAGTTTGGTATTCTTCGCCAGCTTCATCTCAACCAAGGTTTTGTCTCGACCTCGACTGATCTTGAAGTCCACCGGCCCTCGGCCGTCATTGGCTTCGGCGCCGGCGTCAGACGGCGTGCCGAACCACACCAAACGATAGAGGACGTGCAAATCCTTCTCGCGTTCGATCGGCTCGCCCTTGTCGTCATAGAAAAAGCGGTGGCCGCCCTTATTTTCGATGACATCCTTTAGGTAAGCCAGGCGAGCGTGCGCCTCGTCGTAGGTCGTCTTGCCGATCTTATAGAAATCCGTTTCCGCCATCAGGACCGATTGGAGCTCCTGCAGCTGCTCGATAAAGAGGTATTCGATCGCGAGGACCTTTTCCTCACTGACATCCTTCGCCTCGTCCCCTCGCATCTCCTTTAGGCGTATGTAGTAGTCGATGATCTGCGGGAATCTCTGCATGGTCGCGACCACTGCTGCCGAGCGCTCTTTTTGAGACGGTTTTTTCTCTCTTCTTGGTCGCCGACGACCCCTTCGAGAATCGGGAGCTTCCTCCACCTTTGTCCTGCGACGAAGCTCTAACTCAAAGTAATTGAACACTGCCGCCCTCAGCTGGGCATCCGGTATGGCCTCGGGGATTTCTTCGAAGCTCGTGACCAGGTCGTCGCGATTGATCCAATTTTCGTCACGGGTAAGCACATCCCTCGGGGTCAAGATCACATAATCGCCGTTGACCCAAGGCAACTTGTATCGGCCGCGAGACCAGCTCTGAGTCTTGTAATTGAACTTCGCCCGGTCAACCCATACGTCGCGCACCGCGTCGACGGGCAAATGTTCTTCCGCAAACTTCTCGGTATAACGGCATAGGAAGTCTTTAATCAGGTTCGTGGTGAAGTCGCTAATGTTATCGCGGCCAACTCCGTTCGACACCAGGCAGACCTTCTCGAGGTGACTGCTTTCGGTGATTTTCTCTGCGCCGAAATCAGAAAAGATGACGTGCAGGTTTGCATGAAGATTCCGCGCAAAATCGATACCGAGGCCAGCACCATCATTTCCCGTCTCGGAGAACCCCAGCCAATTCTGCTTCACCTCGGGAAAGCAGTACCAGTTCCTCAATTGCCCATCGCTCACACGCCCTTCCGCAGCGCGATCTCGCAGGAACACCAGATATTCAATGATCTGCTCATGAAGTGCCACGTACTCTGGCTTTTCGCTATGGAACAGCAGGAACGGATCGACGAACAAAGGCAGGTCGTTGACCACGGAAATGTTCACCGCCCCGTAGTCCTCGAATACAGAATCGTCGAGAGAAAAGTAGTCGCTGAGAAACGTCGCCATGCATGCTCCCGAGGAAGGCATAGATTACGCCAGAAAGGTTCCGCGGCAAGAGAATAGTTCTGTGTCATGCTGCCGTGACCGGGTAGCGTCGATTGTGGTCTCCCTGGGGAATGAAAAACCTTATGTAGCCATGACCCTCATTCATCGATTTCTGGTGCAGCGTGTCCCCGTTTTCAGGAAATCTAGCTAGAAAGCAAACCTTTGCGCCCAGCCTGAAGTGTGCGGTCCTGCGCCAAAAGATAGGCGTCGCGTTTGGCGCTGACCATGGGCTGCGCAGCGTCAAGCCGTGGACATAGCCAAACGCCACAATACTTAGCTATACTGCTGTATTTCGTTATCGCCGAGTCAAACGATGAGGGGCTTTTTTGGATGATTGATGATCTCTCGATCGCAAAGACGGCCGCCTTTTTTTCTATCCGACGCGATCTCTCAGACAAGTCTATTGAGGCCCTGTTTCGATCAATGCGTGCCGCCCACGGCGCGACCCGGCACAACATTTTCCACCACACACGAGAGCATGCAGGAGACACCCGTTGGTCGGCAATCTGCTTTACTTATGAGAGGGCGCCGGGATTCTTGGACGACTCAACCGACGTCGTAGAGACGTTGTGTGGCTACGTGATGCTCGTCGAATATCGGAACTACCTTGCCGTGTTCTCGTCACGACTGAGCATACCGGCGCACTTCAAGACGAAACACCTCGCGCCGGTATCAATTAGTCGGGTCGAACGCGCTATTGCCAAGCAGAACGCTGTTTCCAGAAGATGCGCACGCGCAACATGTCCATCTCGCGATACGCCATGCGCTCCAAGATGGTTGAGGCTCCCGATCTCTCCAATGTCGTCGGCCCGGCCGGCAGCCGTAGGCAGGCGCCGCAGACCTACAGCGTCGCTGTGGACGGCACACACATGACCGCAACTCCCAGCACGGGGCGTATTGCCCGTCGGTCCGATCGGGCAGGGTACGAGGAGATCATCGGGTTCGCCGAGGAGATGATCGACGCCCTACGCGCTGACGCCGGGGAAGTCTCTGCTTTTCTGCGGACCTTTGCGCGACCCACGACTTTAGTCGATGCGCTCTCCCTCGCACAACCAGCGGCGCTCGGCATCGACACGACGCGATTGACTGACGCTGCAACGGGCGATGCACCAGCAATCCGGATTGTTCACGCCGGGGATAACCCCACCCCGCTAACCATCGCCGAGCTTAACATTCTCATCGAACAACTCGACCGGCCGCTAGATATCAACGGAGACGATAAGCTGCGATACGCGACACTGCCTGACACCGAGGAGCAGGTAGCTTCACTCAGCCTCAACAAGACCCGCATTGCACTTCGTTCGCTAGATCTACCCCCAGCGGCCACAGTTGAAGTCGAGTCAACGGCCTTTCCGTTGGGCGAAGATCCCGACCGCCAGCCCCTGTACCGCTACCTTGACGAGAACGACGCCATCATTGTGTTGTTCGACGACGTGCGCCTCGCGTACATCGACGGGATAGTTTTCCGTGACGAGACACTGCGGGACGGTGGCGCAGCTTTTTTGCGCTACCTACGTGCGGAGCCCAGCTTGAACGGAGTTGAGACCGAGAAGGGAAAGTTTGCTGCAGCCAAAACGGCGTTTGACGCCGACTCTACATTTGGTGTCGTTGTCGACCACCTGGCGGCCGCCGACACAATTCTCGTCTGCGATGATCTCGATGACGAATGGGCGGACTTCATCGGCCTGAGGACGGATGGCGCGCTCACCCAAATCACCTTTTATCACGCCAAAGCTGGCGACTTGTCCCTGGGCGCGGGACAATTCCACATCGCAGTGAGCCAAGCGCTCAAAAATTTAGGGAACATGACCTTTCCGGCCGAGCGAATGGACGCCAAGATTGAACGTTGGTCGAACCTCTATAACAACGATGGGCACGCTACACAGATATCTCGGACGATCAGGACTAACACGCCGGATCTCGGCGAGGCGATTGCGCAGGCGAGATCCGCTCCGGATGCCATTCGGCGTGCGGTCATTGTCACCTCATCGCTGAGCAAACAGGCTGTGACAAATGTACTCAACAATGCGCAGAACGGCATAAGGCCGAGGCCGTCCTTCGTTCAAATGTACTGGCTGCTGCAGTCCTTTTTCTCGGACTGCGCCGAGGCTGGGGTGTCCGGCTCGATCGTCTGCCGACCCTAAGGACGTCCGATTTGGCGCCGGAAGTGGAACTTCGTTTCGCTCGCGAACATTGAGATCAGGCATCGGCATCCTCGCGGATCTTCGCCCCGCGCCTGACAACACGCGGCGACAGCGCGCAACAGGTCAAAGCTGTAAGAATCAGCTGCCGTCTTCGGCGTCGGGATCGGATACTAAGATCGGCCACGGCTTGCCGGATGGCAAATCGGGATGGCGCGGCTCGTCTTCGGGCGCACCGTTTTCGTCGCGAACGCGGTCTATTTCACGGAGTGCACGCGCGGCGAAATCATGAAGCCCGCCATCCGTCGTCATAGCCAAGAGCTTCCGTCGTAGTTCAGTTGCTGCGACAGGAAGCACCTCGAACGCGCCGCTCCAGTGTTTAGAGTCAACGTGCTTGGTGACGGCTCTCTCAATGGTTCGCCCTGAGATCAACGAGCGCCGAAGCCTGTTTTCCAGCTCCACAAGCAACAGTACACCGTCAGGGTCATTAAGCTCAGCCACGGCGTTCGCCAGCAACACGAGCTTTGGCGAAACCCCGTGTTTCAACAGACCGTATGCGTAGTTGCGCAGTTCTGAATGCGTACTCAGCAAGCCAGCGATTTCCTGACTGCCGTCGCGTCCGTCGATTTTGCCCTCGATGATCAGGTCGAGATAGCGGCGCGCCGATGTGAGCGTGCCCCGACGCATCACCGCATCGCGCCATGCGTGATTGGCGTAGAAGGTGCCATCATTCTCGGCGAGCTTGAACAGCGCTTCCTCGATCTCCGGCGTTCGTACCCACTCGGTGGCGCGAATCATCTCGTCGAGGAACTGCGGCTCCCGCTGCCGTGGCGGCAACGCCGCAATCGTGTCGGCAAGCTGCGCTGGATGGTCGGTAAATGGCAGCAGAAGGAGCCACGCTTTCAACTGCCAACCTTCATTCAGAATCCAAGTCTGCTTCTTGGCATCATCCAAGACGTCATCGAGCCCGGCTTGCACGACGCCAAACGGGATTGTTTCGCCAGAGAGGATCAGGTTCAGCACCAAATTTGATCGCGCCCCTTGTGAAGCAATCGACAAGAGCGCGCTGATTGTGTCGGAGCGCTCGCCGTGCGGCAGACGCACGGCTTGAATAGCCAGCTTGATCGCGTGCTTCTTCTGCACCTCGGTGACGCCATCGGCGATAAGCGGCACAATCGTCTCAAATATGGCTTCCGCTTCGTTGCAGGTTAGCGTGGCGCGATGGGCGCGTAGCGCTCGCATCTCCTCTACGCGGGTAAAGTCCACGTTTCCACGAAGTCCCCGATCCTTCGTGGGTTCGTTCGCGAGAATCCATTGCGCCTTGAGCACGAGCGCAGCGGTTTCGCCAAAATGCTCATCGGCCAAATAGCTAACCATCAGTCCCGTCGTCTCTGGCGTGCTGATCGCCGTGAACGCTCTCTGATAGATGTTCAGATAATTCGTGCGCGCTTCATTCGTCGCCTTGCCTTGCCAGTGTTCAGCCTCGGCCTGTTTGAGGAAGGCTCGGTAGCGGCACAATTCGCTTTCGAGAAGCCGCTTGAGCATCGGTAGCAGCGCGACTGAGGTGAAATGACCGATGAGGTCCGCCATCACGGACAGTTGGCCCCGCGTGCCGCTATCGCCGCTTGCGAGCAACCGTTCAACCCATTGTTCAACAAGCTGCACAACAGCTGGATCCGCTCCCTTCGGAAACGGGCGCCCTCTCTCGCCCTTTTCGTCACGGCGGCACAACAGTTCCGCAAGTACACGGATTTCTTCATTGCTGGTCGCCGCCGCACGCTCCTGGACGGCGGCGACAAGGCTGGCACCGGGCGTGCGCGCAATTTGATCGCGAAGGCTGTAGTAACGGTCGTTCAACGTCTTATCATATTTGCCAAGCTGTCCGATCTCGGCGAGAATGCTGAGCGCAGCATCGATGAGTTTACCGACGCTGGCAGGACCGAGGATCGACGCGGCGGCTGCGGCACGGCTATCCATCCAATCTTGAGCGGACACCACCATATCTAGAAGAGTGTCGTCGTCGATCACCATTCCGGAAGCGGCCAAAATGTCGTCTGCGCCGTAGAACAGCTCGCGTCCGTCGCGCAGGCGCTTCAGCAATCCAAGAGCGACTGCTTGCTCGTATTGCTTTCGGGCGTCGTATATCAACCCGACTTCAAGGCCTCGCTTGAGTTCAATTTCAATAGTCGCGACGAGCGCTGTGAGCTCTGCGCCATGATCTTTGCCATCACGTGCATAAACGATCGCTCGCAGCCGCTCGTAATCGGAAACTTCAATCACGGCACGCGCACGGGCCGCCGCGAGCCGGTCTTGTACAGACTTCTCTTCAATCTCTTCGAGATGGGTCTTTCGGTAGATGACGTTCAAGGTGTCGTCGTCGGCGGTACTCAAGACGTCCGCGACATGGCGATCCGCACGGCGGAAGGACATTGCACCGATAGCTGCCGCCTTCAGTTCGGGGTCAGAATCGCTCTTCGCGATTTGTGTCGCAAGATCGAGGCCGTCCATTCCGCTTCTGTAAGCGATCTCGGAAACAACTGTCGCCCGCACCTTTTGAGGCAGGGCGAGGATGTCTTCCATGGCATTCTGTCCGAGCACCGACGGGCGAAACCGGGGCGCCGCCCGCAAGGCAGGAAGGCTTTTTTGGTCGTTTTCGTTCGTGATAAGTGGCCACACTAGATCTCGGAATTCGGAGCGGCCCGATGTGACCATGAATCGCACGGCACGATCGATCTTCCCGGGGGTGTGCCACCGCCGGACAAGGTTCTGGATTTCCCTGGAAATTTGCGTCCACACAGCTTCCGTGGAGCGGAAAATCATATCCGCTGCCAAGATCGGATCGACGTCGAAGGCGGCGAGGATCGCGACGCCGCATGCCTTCTGGTGCCGCTCGTCGCCGTGCGCCATGCGCTCTACGGCGAAAAGGATCGATTCTTCCCACGGTGTCGAGTTCAGAATGTCGGTTTTGAGCTTTTGACGCGCGTTCAGATCGACCACGCTTTCCAGCATCGCAAGCTCGACATCCCTTGAAGCGTACCATTCTTGGAACTGCTGGTGCTGGAAGCGATAGCGAACAGGTACTCCTGTTCGCACTAGCAGATGGTGGCTCACAAGTGCGTCAAGCACATCACCCGGCTGCGGCTTGATCGTGAGCTGACCGTCGGCGACTAAGAACTCATCCGTCTGCGAAATCGAACGACGAGCGTTGGTGTCCATGATCGATGTGTTGGCAGCGCGCGTTGCGATGACAGCCAAGTCGCTCAAAAAAACGCGCTGCAGACCGTGCGCAACCGCCTTCAACTGCTCCGCATGCTGGGCTTGCCGCTCATGGGCGTCGATGAAGCGGCGCAACACTTCCTCCTTTGTACGCGGGAACGGCTGCCCTTCCGGTAGGGAGAGCAGTGTTGTTAAGTAGAGCGGCGCTGATACGAGTTCGCGCACGCCTGGGGTCCGCAACGCCTCATCGACTAGGCGAACGCCGTACTCCCCCTTTATCTCGCGTGCTATGTCCATTTGCTGCTGTACACTGAGTTCAAGGACAGTCAGCAGTTGGCCTTCAAACGGCACGTCAGAGATTTCCGGACGAGTAGTGACGACAAAGGTCGCCGCGGGCAATTCCGCGCGAAGACTCTCTATTTCGGCGCGAGCTCTGCGCCGCCCCTCACTCCCAAGCTCATTCCAGCTATCGAACATGAACACGACACCCGGCTGCTCGGCAACGGTGCGGAGGTCGGTCTCCGTGAACCCGCTAAACGCGGGCCTACGCAGAATCGCGTCAATGAGCGTGAGGCCTCCGGTCGACCAATCCGAAAGGGAAACAACAAGGGGCGTGCCGCTCGCAGAGCCGACAGAGGCTTCCGCTAACTGAAACAGCGCTGATGTCTTACCTGTGCCTGGAGCCGCAACGATCACCAGATCATCCATAGCGCCCAGCGTTCGACCGAGTGCCCTCGCAAGAACAGGCTCTGGTTGGCCTTTCACCTCGAGCACTAGGCTGACGCTCGTCGACGGCCATTTGCGCGAACGCTTGAAAATTTCAAGGTCGGCCGCCGCCGCCTTTTGCAGACGAGCACCAATTTCTCCAACGGTCGGCGGCATGCTGGGTCCGAAGGAGACTCTGTGGACAATGCTAAGCCACATGTCCTCAGCGTGCTTGCGCTTCCAGCCGTGCAAAACAGTCTCGGAGAATGTGGCATCATCCGAATCGATGGCTTTGGCGCAGTCCTGGCAGAGCCAAATGCCGTTCTCATGCGATTTCCGCTGTTCGGTCGTCATGTCAGCGCGATAGCGACGCGCGCCGGGTCCAGAAGCTGCCGCGCAGATATGAGCGGCGACGCCAATGTCCATGTCTTTCGCGCCATCGCTCGTCGGCGCTGACGTTAAGTGCCTGCAACTTGGATTGCTACAATGATACCTTGCTTGCCTTGCTAGCCGGCTCCTTGTCGCGCGCGAGAAGTCGTCTCTGTTGCCGTTCTTCGCCATCTGCCACAATGCACTTGGATTTTCTTTGACTCAGAACCCATAACAGATTGCATCAAGTCCTCGAACAGCCCTCGCGACGCTTCGCTCTTGAGTACGCCGTTGTTTCGGCCTTGAAGCGGACGCAACATCCTGAGATCCCCATCTTAAAACGCAAAAACCGCCCCGGTTAGACCGAGGCGGTTATTGATTTATGATAAAATTGGTTGCGGGGACAGGATTTGAACCTGTGACCTTCAGGTTATGAGCCTGACGAGCTACCGGGCTGCTCCACCCCGCGTCACCTACGAGCAAGCGTTTGCTTGCGACTACGAGCAAGCGTTTGCTTGCGTTCTTGGACGTAAGCGCAAGCCTGCGGATAGGCTGGCTTACAGATAGGCAGATGGCGCACCAAATGAAAGGGCCGCTTTCGCGGCCCGTGGTCCCGTTGGCGGGCCTTTATCGTAGAGAGAAGATGAGGGTTGAACATGCGTTTAGCAGACCTGGCAGCGACCTACTCTCCCGCGTCTTGAGACGAAGTACCATCAGCGCTGGAGCGTTTCACGGCCGAGTTCGGAATGGGATCGGGTGCAGCCGCTCCGCCATAACC
>NZ_SADT02000019.1 GCF_004016445.2 Mesorhizobium sp. M2E.F.Ca.ET.219.01.1.1 | reverse complement strand
GGCGCAAGTCGAGAGCAGCCTTGCAACTTTGCTGCAGGACATTGCGGTTGCGACCTTCCGTGCCTGCCAGTGCCGGGACTACGCCCGCGTCGACCTCCGGATCGACCGCTCCGGTCAGCCCTTTGTCTTGGAGATCAACTCGATGCCGGGGCTGAGTATGAACTCCGAATTTGTCCTAGCCGCGATTGCCGCTGGACATAGCTACTCGAGCTTGATCAATCGCATCCACGATATCACCCACGCGAGGTACTTCGAAATCGTTGGCTAGATGCCATAATGGGCCGACGCTCCTCGCATAGCGACGAAAGTGACTATTCCTCCCGGTGACGATGTAGGGCGGGTTGGTCGACCCCAGGGCCAGCAACCCATCGCCTCGCAGGAGCGTCACTTGCGGGAAGCCAAGGCGGCGGCTGAGGTCTACACGGGCGCCGGATGCTTTCCCGGCTACTCACCGGGCGCTCGATGGTCAGTGCGACCTCGAGCCCGCCGACTGAACCGGGCGATGAGCCGGGCACCGAGGCCAGTATGATTTTCCCTCGTGATCTAAACATTACTATTGAGGGGGAACTTCGGAGACGGGAATTTTCATCACTAAACCGGATTCGACTACTCACGATAATCTGCGCGGCCTTGCCGTTGTGGGAAAGAGGAACAATGGTGAAGCTCCGTCTGGAGACATTGCAGGCCATTAACGTCGATTTTTTTGACAACCTATGGGCCGAAGAGGATCTTCAAAAGTTGGTGACGCCCCGGTTCGGGGTAGTTCCTAGCTTCGAGAGTTTGCTATCGGATTTGCGCAGAATCGGCGCCAGAGACCTGGGCCAAGTTGCTCCGGACGCCCTAGCGCAAGCAACAGACACTGGCCATGACTGAATGGAGGTCAATCAAAACTATTGCGGCCGCACTCGAGGGCGGCAACCGGTCCGCGGTCGAGATCATCAGCGACTGTATTGCTGCGGCCGAACGGACCAATCCCTCGCTGCGCAGCTTCATTACGGTTGCCGCCGACCATGCACTCGCCCAGGCGGCCAAGGCCGATACACGCCGGAAGGCCGGCCGCGTTCTGGGACCGCTTGATGGAATTCCTTATGCCGCCAAGGATATGTTCGAAACGCGCGGGATCAGGACCACCGGCGGCAGCAGGGTGTTAGAGAACAATGTGCCGGAGAGGTCGGCGGCGGCCATTTGCATGCTTGAGGCAGCGGGGGCGGCCCTGATCGGCAAGACCAATCTCCACGAATTCGCATTTGGCGCGACCGGTGAGAACCGCTGGGCCGGAACAGTCGTCAACCCGCATGATGAGACAAGGCTCGCTGGTGGCTCGAGCAGCGGCTCCGCGGCAGCCGTGGCGGCGGGCATCGTGCCGTTCGCGCTTGGCACCGATACGGGCGGCTCGGTTCGTATCCCGGCCGCGCTCTGCGGCATCGCCGGGTACAAGCCGAGCTATGGCCTGATCAGTCTCGACGGCGTCATCCCCTATTGTTGGTCGCTGGACCATGCGGGCGTACTCGCGACATCTGTTGAGGACCTGGAGCTTGTCGTCAGGCAAATCGCGAAGCTCCCGTCGGCGACGCCACCCGGCGCGGCGCCGAGGGTTGCCTTGGTCAACGGCTGCGAGAACAAATGCGACGCGTCGGTGCACGACGCGTTCCTCGCCACGAAGACACACATCGGACGGCGGGGCGCCACATTCGGCACGATCGCACTCCCCGATCAGTCCGAGGCCCGTGCAGTCTCGCTGACAATCCAGCTCGCCGAAACTCTTGCGTATCACGGCCCTAATCTTGCCAGCGCCCGAGATCGATTCGGTGCCGACATGCGCGGCGGCATTGTGATGGGTCAGTTCCTGTCCGCAGAAAGCTACGTCCAGTGTAAGCGCGTGCTGTCGACCTACAGGCGATCATTTGCGCAGGCCATGCAGACGTTCGAATTCCTGTTGATGCCGACCTGTCCGATCACAGCGCCGGAGGTCGGGACCATCGACGTGGACATAGCCGGGCAGACTATTCCACTTGGCAGTGCCCTGACGATGTTCACTTCCTTCTTCAATCTGGTAGGCGCGCCGGTGATAGTGCTCCCGGTAGCCTCGCCGAGCGGCGGCCTGCCCGTGTCTGTGCAGATTATTGGTGCACCCGGCTCCGATGCGCAGCTCTTTGGGGTCGCCCTCAGGCTCGAGAGCGTATGCAGGGAGGCGAGATTCTGATCGCGTCAACCAGTGACTTCGAGCGTTCGACAAGAACACGGGACTGGTCTAGAAAACTGAGAGGACAGTTCTGGAGTGCACCCCGCGACTGAGACAAATTAATAGCAGACAATTCCTGAATTACAGGAAGAAACGGTTGGAAGAAAAGCCGAGATTTAGCGAACAAGAGGAACACTCCATGCTTTTGCGGATGGACGGGATGCAAATTCCGAGGGATGTCGCCCTCCGATTCCGAAATGATCTCGCCCCCTCGTTCCGAGATTTAACCGCCCCCTGAATCCGAAATGATGCCGCCCCCTTGGAGGCATGCGCTAAGATAGCTTCGGCATGGACTGAAATTTGCGCTTTCGAGGTGGCTCACGCCATCGATGTCGCAAGGCATGGAGATTTTGGCGCAGGGTTGCCAAGGGCGGTTGAGCAAAGATCGCTGCGATCAGCGAGGCGACGATCTGGCGGGTGGCGCGCCACAGCAGCGGGCGCCCGTCGCTCAAGGGGAGAGACACCCAACTCCTGCGAAAGGGTTTCGGTCACAAGCGCGATGAGGAAGTGGGCAAGAATCCAAGGCTTTGCGATCCTTGGCTCTTTGGCGGGAGGCGTGGCCAGTCCGATCAGGCTCTTCAGACGCTTGAAGGCGAGCTCGATGCGCCAGCGCATGCGATAGAGCTTGAGAACTGTGCCGGAGGGAAACTCGTCCTGGTCAAGCGAGATCACAAGGTGTCAATGCCGCTCGAATTTTCCCCAAAAGTGCCGAAGTAAAATTCCCCAGTTTCGCCGCTCAGGCTGTCGCGGAGGGGTGTCCATTTTTCGGTGGCCGGCCGCGCGGCCGCGATGGTGGATTTATTGTCGGCGGCGTGATGGAGGCTTTTGATCGCAAGTGTTCGGGCATGAGCTCGGCGTGCTGGCGGAGCCGATAACTCGATCCGTCGATCTGGACGACGACCGCATGGTGAAGCAGGCGATCGAGAAGTGCGGTTGTGACGACAGGGTCGCCGAAGACCTCGCCCCATTCGGCGAAACCGCGATTTGAGGGAGAATCATTGCGCCCTTCTCGTAGCGGGCGTTGACGAGTTGGAAGAACAGATTGCCGCCACCGTGGACGACGGGCAAGTAGCCGATCTCATCGACAACGAGCAGAGCAGGCCGGCAGAAGAAGCGGATGCGTTCCTGCAGGCGGCCTTCGCGTTCGGCCCTTGCCAGCGCGGCGATGAGTTCGGCGAGCGTGCAGAAATAGACGCTCTTTCCAGCCTTCACAGCCTCGACTGCAAGCGCAATGGCCAGATGGCTCTTGCCTGTGCCGGGCGGGCTGAGGAAGTGGATGACCTCGCAGCGGGCGACGAAGCCGAGTTGGGCCAGCGTGAAGATTCGATCGCGGTCGAGCGAGGGCTGGAAAGAGAAGTCGAAGCTGGCGAGCGTCTTGACCGTGGCCAGCCGGATCACATGCCTTCATCGCACCGCCGTGGACGATCGAGAGGATCAACCGGGAAGCTTCCGCGATCGGTCTCGATGCGGCCTTGCTGTGCCAGAAGATACTGGCGGATCGGCCGCATCCCGAACAAGGCTTCCGCGCCTGTCTTGGCGTCATACGGCTCGTCAAGGGCTTCGGCCGCGAGCGCGTCAACGCCGCCTGCGGCCGGGCGCTGGAGATCAACGCCAGGACTTATGGCTATTGCAGACTGTGGTGCAGGAGGCTTTCGAAGCCGAGAGGACGGAGGCGATCTGGCAGCGAAGAGGTCGGCCGGTGACGATCAGGCTGAGGCGCCTTAGCCCCTCGCCCTGGGGCGAACGCCGTGGGGTTGCGCCGGTCAGGCAACGCGGCGGTAAGCCGATCTCCTCGATGCAGGCTTTGGGAAAGCGCAGCTTCGCTGGGACAAGGCGGTTCCTAATGCGCTTGTCGGCCCGCGGGCGAGCTTACGGTCGAGCATTCGGCCGTGCCAGTCCTTGTGGTCTGATCTCATTGGCGCTGCTCTGTTCGGCCTTCGCGCCAAACAGCTGCCGTTCCGGGCTATCACTCAAAGGAGCTTACAAGTAGGGTCCCGTTACAGAACAAGGCGGCGCCTCCTCGCTTTCGTACCAAAGGCCCTCAGGTTCGCCGCCGAAGCCGGCGAGATCAAAAGGCGTTCATTCACTGACGGGTGGTGCTTAAATGTTCAGGCCGATGCCGTTGTTCAAAGTGGGCCGCAATCCTGGTCCGCTGACCCCAGGCGCTGTGCTGGGCGGATGCGCGCCGAAAGTTCTTCGTGCTTGCCGACGTCGCTACCAATGCCAAGCGCGCAAGGATGCCGCACCGATCTCGCGGATCGCGCTCGAGGCGGTCAACCAATGGACCTGCTGTTGATGTCGAGCGCGACATCAAAGGTCTTGCCGCCGACGAACGCCTGCGAGGACGCCAGCAGGAAAGCCGGCCGTTGGCAGAGACGCTTAGGGGATGCGGAGCGAGCGGGCAAGACTGTCCCGAAGCTCTCCGGTTGCTGAGCCGATCGAGTATGTGCTGAAGGGTGGGAAGGTTTATGACCTTGTTCGCCGACGGCCGGATCAGCCCGACCAACAACGCTGCCGAGCGGGCGTTGCGTCTCTTTGCTACGCGACGATCGCCGACCCATTATGGCTTTCAGCTCAGAGGAATCGAAGTTCGCGATCGCCGTTGCTCAGGACCTCCGCCCCTCCATCGGTCACCAGGATCGTCTCGCTGCAACCGATCGCGAAACGGCCCTCCTCGTCGGTCAGGAACAGCGGCATGTGCAGCGCCATGTTGGGCC
>NZ_SADT02000198.1 GCF_004016445.2 Mesorhizobium sp. M2E.F.Ca.ET.219.01.1.1 | reverse complement strand
CACGGCGATGTCTGGATAGTAGCTGATGTAGACGGCGCCGACGCCTTCGAGCGCACGGCCCCATGTTTCCTTGTCCAGCCAGTCGAAGGGTGGCGTGCCAGCGCGGGAGCCGATGCGCACGGGAATGTTCCTGGCGGTCAGCCGTTCGGCCAGGCGCCGGCCGGTCTTGCCGGTGCCGCCCAGGATCAAAATAGGTTTTGTAGTCATCTCGATCTCCTCGGTTCATAAATATGAGTAATCCTCACATTTGCAAAACGTGATAAACCCTCGTATTTTGTGAGTCAAGCCAGTCGTCGCAGAATCTTTC
>NZ_SADT02000197.1 GCF_004016445.2 Mesorhizobium sp. M2E.F.Ca.ET.219.01.1.1 | reverse complement strand
GCTCTATGAACTCGAGGTGCAGCGCCTTCAGATGGAGCTAAAGCTGTTGAAGATGGGCGTCAATGTCGACGGCTGCACGACCGCGAGCGTGGCCGCAAGCGCTCCCGCCACCGCTGCCGCATCACCTGGATGGGCCAACGAAGGCTGGAGCATCAGAGGCACAACCGGCAATGACAGGAAAAAGAAGAAGAAATAGTCGACCGCTGCTGGCGATGTCCTTGCTTGCCGCCTTCCCTCTCCCGGCGCAAGCGGCGATCGTCGGCACCTGCACTATAGTGATCGGTGCCTCGGGAACGATGAAATCGAAC
>NZ_SADT02000196.1 GCF_004016445.2 Mesorhizobium sp. M2E.F.Ca.ET.219.01.1.1 | reverse complement strand
GGCCTGAGCAACGTCACCCGCAAACAGATCGCGCAGGGGCGCGGCATGGTCGACATCGTCTGCGTGCAGAACCAATACAACATCGCGCACCGCCAGGATGATGCGCTGATCGACGAGCTTGCCGCCGACGGCATCGCTTATGTGCCGTTCTTCCCGCTCGGCGGTTTCACGCCGCTGCAGTCGAGCACGCTTGCCGACGTCGCGCAAAAGCTCGGCGCGACTCCCATGCAGGTGGCGCTCGCCTGGCTGTTGCAGCGCGCGCCCAACATCCTGCTCATCCCCGGCACCTCGTCGGTCGGGCATCTCAG
>NZ_SADT02000195.1 GCF_004016445.2 Mesorhizobium sp. M2E.F.Ca.ET.219.01.1.1 | reverse complement strand
GCTGCTTCCTATCAGAACTATCTGTGGTCGTTGAATGAAGCCGGGCGGACGGGTTTTGCGACAGGCATTTCGGCGTTCCCCAGCGTCCATGTCGGGCTGGTGACGCTCAACGCACTGTTCCTGCGCGAATAAAATCGCTATCTCGGCGCGCTGGCGTTCCTCTATGCGGCCTTCGTCGCGGCCAGCTCGGTTTACCTCGCCTGGCATTATGCGATCGACGGCTATGTCAGCGCCATCGTCACCCTCATCGTCTATGTCGTGGCTCGCAAGCTGATCCCGGCCGATTCCCGGCCGGTGGCGGCCATGCAG
>NZ_SADT02000194.1 GCF_004016445.2 Mesorhizobium sp. M2E.F.Ca.ET.219.01.1.1 | reverse complement strand
GTCGATCTTTCGCCTGACGACACCGATGCAGCGCCGGGCACGGATGCAGCGGGCAATCCGAGCGCGGCAGCGTCGGGTCCGGAAGCCGCGGCGCCGGCTGGCACCCAGGCCGCGGCGCCCGACAGCGCGAAGCTGGCCGCGCCGGCGCCGAAATCGGAAGACCGCATCGCCCAGGTGCTGCAGGAGGCCGACAAGGGGACCAGCAACGACGTGGTCGCCGTTGCGCCGCGCAAGGTCAAGACCATGATGGTGAAGCCTGACGGCTCGCTGGTTCCGCGCGAGGATCCGGTTCCTGCCGCGCCGCAAGTC
>NZ_SADT02000193.1 GCF_004016445.2 Mesorhizobium sp. M2E.F.Ca.ET.219.01.1.1 | reverse complement strand
GTGCCGTGATAGTCAACGTGCGCTTGCTCGTGAAGTGGTGACGCGTACCAGGCGGTAAGCTCGTCAACCAGAAAGCGCGTGTCGGCATTCACTGACGCGCACCTAAGTTCCCCGCTCTTTTGCATCACAATTATCGCCGTGCCGGTTGCACCGTATCCGATCGCCGCCATCCGCTGAACCTCTACGTCACCATCAACGCGAACATCGAACAGAACCGACCCTCCGGTTTTCTCTGCCGCGTCACCTACCCGATCAGGAAACGGCCGATGCAAACCGTTTGGATTGATGAACGTCTGCTCAAACAGCGCC
>NZ_SADT02000192.1 GCF_004016445.2 Mesorhizobium sp. M2E.F.Ca.ET.219.01.1.1 | reverse complement strand
ACCAGCCCGGCGGCGGCCCGGTCTTCGACATGGGCCCTTACTACCTGACGATGCTGGTCAACCTGCTCGGCCCGGTCGCCAGCGTCATGGCCATGGCGACGCGCGGCCAGGAGGAGCGGCTGATCACCGCCGACGGTCCCTTCAAAAACACCAGCTTCAAGGTCGGCACGCCGACCAACATCCTGTCGCTGCTCGAATTCCGCTCCGGCGCCAGCGTCACCTTCGGCGCCTCCTGGGATGTCTTCAGGCACTCCAACCATCCGATCGAACTGCACGGCACCGAGGGCTCGCTGAGACTCCCCGATCCCGA
>NZ_SADT02000191.1 GCF_004016445.2 Mesorhizobium sp. M2E.F.Ca.ET.219.01.1.1 | reverse complement strand
GCCAAGGAAGCGCATGACGCCCCAGGAGCTTTCGTTCGACAGGCCGAAATGGCGGATCTTCCCGGCCTTCACCAGTTCGTCGAAGACGCCAAGCGTCTCGGCGATCGGCGTCTCGCCTGCCGGCGCGCCTTCGGTGTCGGCGCGTCGCGCCACCGCGCCGACGCGCGTCGGGTTGGCGCCCCAGGGAATGTCCCGTTCCGGCCAATGGATCTGGTAGAGATCGATGTAGTCGGTGCCGAGCTTGGTCAGCGACTTCTCGACGGCGTCGAAAATGTCGGCGCGCGCCAGCTTCGACGGGCGGTCGCCGCGAA
>NZ_SADT02000190.1 GCF_004016445.2 Mesorhizobium sp. M2E.F.Ca.ET.219.01.1.1 | reverse complement strand
GGGGCATGGCGCGAACGGCGCAGCTCGCCGACCTCGAGCAGGAGATCGCCGGCTGCCTGGCGGAGCTGCGCCACATCGTCGACGACATGCGGCCGAGCGTGCTCGAACTGTTCGGCCTGCGCGACGCCGTCGAGGCGCATCTCAACCGCAGCGTCGCCAGGGCCAAGCCGCCGATCGCCGTGCGCATCGCCGACACCAGCGACGGCAGCGCCGACAGCCTGTCGGAAACGCTGCGCACGGCTCTCTACCGGATCGTCCAGGAAGCTATCAACAATGCCGTTCAGCACGCAGCGCCCGGCAGAATAGGGGTGAT
>NZ_SADT02000189.1 GCF_004016445.2 Mesorhizobium sp. M2E.F.Ca.ET.219.01.1.1 | reverse complement strand
CGGTTCGGCGACTTCGGAGTCTTCGACAAGGCGGATGAGCGACTTCTCCACCTCCGCCAGTTCCTTCGTTCCCTGGCAGCGGGCCAGCCGCAGCGCCAGCGAATTGAGAAGGGCAGGCGCGAAGGTCGAATAGGCATTCATGCGGGTTTCATCGACATGTTCGGGATGAAGGGTGTGCAGCGACATCGGTTCCTCCGGCAAAAAACTGTCCTCGGGCCTTGTGCAGCCGAGCCATTTTTGGCCGGCAACCCGCGAGAGACGTCCTAATGGAACTGAGGGAGGCGGAACTGGTTCCATTGAGGCATTGCGCTCG
>NZ_SADT02000018.1:2710-5907 GCF_004016445.2 Mesorhizobium sp. M2E.F.Ca.ET.219.01.1.1 | reverse complement strand
TGAACATGCGTTTAGCAGACCTGGCAGCGACCTACTCTCCCGCGTCTTGAGACGAAGTACCATCAGCGCTGGAGCGTTTCACGGCCGAGTTCGGAATGGGATCGGGTGCAGCCGCTCCGCCATAACCACCAGGTCGGCAAAACGCATGTTCAATCGAGAAGCTGTTCAGGCGCGATCTGCAGGATCGTCGCGGCGCGATCCTTGGATCGTCGCGTTTTTGTGCCAGGCGACGTCTGCGTTTTGCCGACGGGCGAAGCCCGCAAGCGCGACTGCGCGTCGCCGGTCGTCCGGCGCCCTCGCGGAGCATAGGCCCCGAAGGGGCCGCTCATGCGTGAGCGCTGATGGATATGAGTAATGAGAACGATCAAGCCTATCGAACTATTAGTACCGGTAAGCTTCAAGCGTTGCCGCTCTTCCACACCCGGCCTATCAACGTGGTCGTCTTCCACGGTTCTCAGGGAATACTCGTTTCAAGGTGGGTTTCCCGCTTAGATGCCTTCAGCGGTTATCCCGTCCGGATATAGCTACCCTGCGATGCGGCTGGCGCCACAACAGGTCCACCAGAGATCCGTCCATCCCGGTCCTCTCGTACTAGGGACAGATCCTTTCAATATTCCTACACCCACGGCAGATAGGGACCGAACTGTCTCACGACGTTCTGAACCCAACTCACGTACCGCTTTAAATGGCGAACAGCCATACCCTTGGGACCTGCTCCAGCCCCAGGATGCGATGAGTCGACATCGAGGTGCCAAACAACCCCGTCGATATGGACTCTTGGGGGTCATCAGCCTGTTATCCCCGGCGTACCTTTTATCCGTTGAGCGATGGCCCTTCCACGCGGGACCACCGGATCACTATGACCGACTTTCGTCTCTGCTCGACTTGTCAGTCTCGCAGTCAGGCAGGCTTATGCCATTGCACTCAGCGAACGATTTCCGACCGTTCTGAGCCCACCATCGCGCGCCTCCGTTACTCTTTAGGAGGCGACCGCCCCAGTCAAACTACCCACCATACATTGTCCCGGACCCGGATAACGGGCCGCGGTTAGACATCCATAGTAATAAGGGTGGTATTTCAAGGGTGGCTCCACCTGAGCTGGCGCCCAGGCTTCAAAGCCTACCACCTATCCTACACATGCCACTACGAATGCCAATGTAAAGCTATAGTAAAGGTGCACGGGGTCTTTCCGTCTAACCGCAGGAACCCCGCATCTTCACGGGGAATTCAATTTCACTGAGTCTATGCTGGAGACAGCGGGGAAGTCGTTACGCCATTCGTGCAGGTCGGAACTTACCCGACAAGGAATTTCGCTACCTTAGGACCGTTATAGTTACGGCCGCCGTTTACTGGGGCTTCGATTCAGAGCTTGCACCCCTCCTCTTAACCTTCCAGCACCGGGCAGGCGTCAGACCCTATACGTCGCCTTGCGGCTTCGCAGAGCCCTGTGTTTTTGATAAACAGTCGCTACCCCCTGGTCTGTGCCACCCTCCTCCACTTGCGTAGAAAAGGGTCACGCTTCTTCCGAAGTTACGCGTGCAATTTGCCGAGTTCCTTCAGCATAGTTCTCTCAAGCGCCTTGGTATACTCTACCTGACCACCAGTGTCGGTTTCGGGTACGGTCTATAAGGAGGAGCTATTTCCTGGAACCACTCCGCTGCCCGTTCAATCCGATAAGATTGGACAACTTGTGTGATCCGTCACTACCTCCAGGCCCACGAATATTAACGTGGTTCCCATCGACTACGCGTTTCCGCCTCGTCTTAGGGGCCGGCTAACCCTGCTCAGATTAACTTTAAGCAGGAACCCTTGGTCTTTCGGCGGGGGAGTCTCTCACTCCCCTTACGTTACTCATGTCAGCATTCGCACTTCTGATACCTCCACCGCCCCTCACGGGTACGGCTTCATCAGCTTACAGAACGCTCCGCTACCGCTCGTGATTGCTCACGAACCCTAAGCTTCGGTGTATGGCTTTAGCCCCGTTACATTTTCGGCGCAAAGACCCTTATTTAGACCAGTGAGCTGTTACGCTTTCTTTAAATGATGGCTGCTTCTAAGCCAACATCCTGGTTGTTTTGGGATCCTCACATCCTTTCCCACTTAGCCATAACTTGGGGACCTTAGCTGTAGGTCAGGGTTGTTTCCCTTTTCACGACGGACGTTAGCACCCGCCGTGTGTCTGCCGACTAGTACTCCCAGGTATTCGGAGTTTGGTTAGGTTTGGTAATCCGGTGAGGACCCCTAGCCCATCCAGTGCTCTACCCCCTGGGGTATTCGGTCGACGCTCTACCTAAATAGATTTCGCGGAGAACCAGCTATTTCCGAGTTTGATTGGCCTTTCACCCCTAGCCACAAGTCATCCCGAACTATTGCAACAGTTATGGGTTCGGCCCTCCAGTAAGTGTTACCTTACCTTCAGCCTGCTCATGGCTAGATCACTCGGTTTCGGGTCTAATGCGACGAACTGAACGCCCTGTTCAGACTCGCTTTCGCTGCGCCTACACCTATCGGTTTAAGCTTGCTCGTCACACTAAGTCGCTGACCCATTATACAAAAGGTACGTGGTCACCCTTGCGGGCTCCCACTGTTTGTAGGCAATCGGTTTCAGGTACTCTTTCACTCCCCTTGTCGGGGTGCTTTTCACCTTTCCCTCACGGTACTAGTTCGCTATCGGTCATGCACGAGTACTTAGGCTTGGAAGGTGGTCCTCCCAATTTCAGACAGGATTTCACGTGTCCCGCCTTACTCGAGGACGATTGATCGCATTACGCGTACGGGGCTGTCACCCGCTATGGCCCTACTTTCCAGAAGGTTCCGCTTGTCTCTCAATCGCCACTGGCCTGGTCCGGGTTCGCTCGCCACTACTTCCGGAGTCTCGGTTGATGTCCTTTCCTACGGGTACTTAGATGTTTCAGTTCCCCGCGTTCGCCACTTTATCCCTATGGATTCAGGATAAGTTACCTATTAGCGATACTTGGAAACCACAACTGCAGGTCGGCCTTGTCGACCAACCAGCAGCTCTGATTTTCCAAGTACCTTAGGTGGGTTTCCCCATTCGGAGATCTACGGATCAAAGGGTATTCGCACCTCCCCGTAGCTTATCGCAGCGTATCACGTCCTTCATCGCCTGTGCATGCCAAGGCATCCACCAATTGCCCTTAAGACACTTGATCGTTCTCATTGCCAATACCCATCGC
>NZ_SADT02000188.1 GCF_004016445.2 Mesorhizobium sp. M2E.F.Ca.ET.219.01.1.1 | reverse complement strand
AGACCGCCGACCAGATATCGCGCGAATCATGCTCGGCGGTCTGCAAGGCCGTGCGCGCCGCCGTCGCCAAGGCGGGGATCGCGGCCGATGATGTCGTCGGCATTTCCTTCGACGCCACCTGCTCGCTCGTGGTGCGAGGTAGGGATAGCGAACAGCTCAGCGTGTCGGTCACCGGCGAAAAGCGCTGGGACACCATCGTCTGGCTCGACCACCGGGCCATCGCCGAGGCCGACGAGTGCACGGCGAGCGGCCACGCCGTGCTCGACTATATCGGCGGCGTCATGTCGCCGGAAATGGCGACGCCGAAGCTGAT
>NZ_SADT02000187.1 GCF_004016445.2 Mesorhizobium sp. M2E.F.Ca.ET.219.01.1.1 | reverse complement strand
CGGCAGCACTGCCCGGCATTTCCGGATACGCCGCATCGTCGGGATCCTGGACAATCGAAATGCCGCCGCGGCGCTTTATTTCCCCGAGTCCCAGCGATCCGTCATTCAGATAGCCGGTCAGGACCACGCCGATGGCATTTGCGCCATAGGCCTCGGCCACGCTACGAAACAAGGGTTCGGCCGTCACGACGGGGCTTTCCGCCGACCATGTCGATTCCTGCTTCAGTCGCTATCGCTCCTACCGGCCCGACGACAACAGCTACCAGCCCTATTCCGGCGGACCCAGGCGCCAGTGCGAGTAGCGCCGGTGCCGG
>NZ_SADT02000186.1 GCF_004016445.2 Mesorhizobium sp. M2E.F.Ca.ET.219.01.1.1 | reverse complement strand
CAAGTATTGGTGCATGGCCGTTGGAGCACAGCGCCACGAGCCGGGAAAGCACTTTTGGCCAGTCCTGTGATACCGGGCTGCAATAGCGATCGGGGGAGTTCGGTCCCCTTACCACCGTGCTCTCGTCGACGTCGGTGATGGGCATCTTGACGGCCAAAATTTGCAACCCAATATTTTTGCCGGGCGGACCGCTGTCGGTCCCACTCATTCAAAACTCAATTGTTCGTTCGACGTGGAGGATCCTATGAACGATCGGATGTTCGACAGCCCTGTTTTCGTGAAAAGCGGGAACAGCCTGATCCAGGAGATCGCGT
>NZ_SADT02000185.1 GCF_004016445.2 Mesorhizobium sp. M2E.F.Ca.ET.219.01.1.1 | reverse complement strand
GGGTGCGGTACCAGTGCGCGCCGGGCTCCGCCCCGGGGCGGATGGACTGCGCAAGCCTGAACTCGCCGTCGCCCGCCTGGCCGTCGCGCAGGCCGGACGCCAGTCGGTAGATGGTCATCGAGGCTTCGGGAACGTCCGACAGCAGCCCCTCGACCGTCTTGAGGTCGGCCGCCGACGAAGCGCCCGTCATGTCGGCGTAGGCCCGGTTGGCGTAGACGATGCGGCCTTTGGTGTCTGTGACCAGCAGGCCTTGCGACATCGAATCGACGAAGGCTTTCGAAAGTTCGTCGCTGGTCGAACGCGGCGCGACCTGAA
>NZ_SADT02000184.1 GCF_004016445.2 Mesorhizobium sp. M2E.F.Ca.ET.219.01.1.1 | reverse complement strand
CCATCATCGAGGTGATGTCGGCGAGCTTGTCGTGACTGATCGCCATGTGCAGCGAAATGACGCCGGAGACGAAGGAATCCGCGAATTGGCTGGCATAGGGCGAGTGGAGGTAGTTCGACACATATTGGGTGGAAGCCAGCGCGAAGCGGGCCGCGTCGCCTTGCTGCGCGGCGATGCCGACCGAGCGGCGAAGCGCTGCTTCCTCGACCAGCGTGCCTGGGCTGAGCAGCCGGGCGTCGTCGAGCAAAGCGAGGGCCGCGGCCGGCTGGTCGGTGGCGAGCAGCGAGCCCTTGACCAGCGCCAGGAAGGCGCCGA
>NZ_SADT02000183.1 GCF_004016445.2 Mesorhizobium sp. M2E.F.Ca.ET.219.01.1.1 | reverse complement strand
GAACCGAGACATGTTCCTGCTCAACCGCCACCCGGACCATCGCCAGCCATTGACCCCTGAGGATGCCGCGACGCTTGGGTCCGCCGGCGCCGAGGAGGCCGAGCGCTTCCTTGCCGCACGCGACAATCATGCCGAGACGCCGCTGCACGCCCTGCCGGCGCTCGCCGGCGAACTGGGCATCGGCGCCCTGCACGTGAAGGACGAGGGGCAACGCCTCGGCCTCGGCAGTTTCAAGGCGCTGGGCGGCGCCTATGCCGTGATGCAGCTGGTGCTGGAGGAGGCGGGCAGGCGGCTTGGCCGCACCGTCGATGTCGC
>NZ_SADT02000182.1 GCF_004016445.2 Mesorhizobium sp. M2E.F.Ca.ET.219.01.1.1 | reverse complement strand
TGAGCGTGCAGGCGCAGGTCGTCGATCTCCTGCGCAATTTGCAGGCCAAGCACGACCTCGCTTATCTCTTCATCAGCCATGACCTCAAGGTCATCCGGGCGCTGGCCAATGACGTCATCGTCATGCGCAACGGCCAGATCGTCGAAGCCGGCCCTTCCGAACAGATTTTTGGAAATCCGCAAACCGACTATACTCGGGCGCTGATCTCGGCCGCCTTCAAGATCGAGACGGCGCCGACAGGCGCGGTCAGCGAGTGATCCGCACAAGGAAGGATTGAACGAACCGCGATGGAAAAAGGCCTTATCCTACTTGCCGT
>NZ_SADT02000181.1 GCF_004016445.2 Mesorhizobium sp. M2E.F.Ca.ET.219.01.1.1 | reverse complement strand
GTTTCTCCTACCAGAGCCTCGGCATCGTGCTTTGCGTGCTGACGTTTGCGGTCGAAGCAGCCCCTAATAATCTCGTCGGGCTATCGAGGCTGAAGTCGCTCGGGCTGGTTGGCTTGCTGTTGGCAAGCCTCGCGGTCACGCATCACCTCTCGGCCGCCTTCGCCGCCATCTATTTTGGAGCGCTGGCGGGCCTCGAGGCTTTGCGCCGGCACGACCCCCTGCGGTTCGAGGCCAGGATCGTCGTGAGCTTCACGGCGATCCTGGCCATCGCTCTGCCGTTCCTGTGGATGCAGTGGCGTGGCATCCCTCTCGCAGC
>NZ_SADT02000180.1 GCF_004016445.2 Mesorhizobium sp. M2E.F.Ca.ET.219.01.1.1 | reverse complement strand
AAAGCAGCCAGGTCAGCGGCAGCGACATCGCCACCATGATGAAGGCATAAGGCGATGCCGAGGCGTAATCGATCTCGCCGCTGTAGGACCAGAACGCCATCGCCAGCGTACGGGTGCCATTCGGCGCCAGCATCTGGGTTGCCGTCAGCTCGTTCATGATGCCGAGCGCCACCAGCGCCATCGTCACCAGCACGATGAAGGGCAGCGACATGACCGCGTCGAGCAGCCGCGCGCCGACGGCATCGACCAGGCCGCCGAAGGTGCCGAGCACCAGGCCGATGACGCTGCCTGAAGCAACACCCGCCAGCGTCGCCAGC
>NZ_SADT02000179.1 GCF_004016445.2 Mesorhizobium sp. M2E.F.Ca.ET.219.01.1.1 | reverse complement strand
CCGCCCGCTACGACCTGCCGGTGCTGCAAGGCATCGTCGCCCGCGACAAGGCGCTGGCCGCCAACGGCGAGCCGCCGATGGGGGATCTGACGGCGGCGCTTGATTTGACGAAGTAGTCGTCGAAGCCTTTCTTGCGAAAGGCCCGCTCCGTCGGGCTTTTTTCGTTCGCGCGCCGCAAGGGTACTTGCTAGGATCGGTCTTCCTGCCACACAAGGTGCTATGTCCGACAATTACCTGCACATGGTTCCTGACGATCCGTACTGGCAGCCCGATAAGACGGCGGCGGAAGAGGCTGCCAACTTGGTGCGCAGACTGTTC
>NZ_SADT02000017.1 GCF_004016445.2 Mesorhizobium sp. M2E.F.Ca.ET.219.01.1.1 | reverse complement strand
GGGGCATATTTGCGCCTCAATGTGTCGGGTTCCGCACGAAACGTGTCCCGTGGTGTAGATGATACGGGCGAGTGGCGAAGGCATCTTTCAGCCTGCGGTAGCTCGCGGCGGGCAGCGCCGTCGCGCCAAGCCCGATCGCTTTGACACGGCGCTCGAAGGAGAGGGACGCGCTGCGGCCGAACCCGGTTGTTGGAGGGCAAGGCGCTTCTCGCCCGTTCGGCATGCCCACCTTCCGCTTAAGTCTCTGCAACACGGCCCAGGCTCATGGGTTGCACGATGTTCGTTCCGAACACCGAAACTGGTTTACTGGGTTACCTCATTCGTGACGCCCGACACCGTCGTGGCTGAACGAGCCCTGGGCCAGTATTACTGAACGTGTACGGTTGTTACGGAATACCGAGATGGCCCTCGTTCGTCACTTGGCCCTCTCCATGACCAAGCGTTTGAGCCTGCTCGACTGCGGAATTGCTTTCGGCATTGTGCACGTACTGGGGGGCGAGTTCGGACGTCCATGGCACGAAGCGGCTACCCGCGATTGAAAACGTATTACCCAAACTGATCTGATCGCCGCTGCCGAGGGGCTCGTTGAGCAGGGATTCGCCAACCCGGACGGCATTGTCATCGAGGGAGCGAGCGCCGGCGGGGGCACCGTGCTTGCCGCGGCCCTCATGGGGCCAGATTTGTTCCGCGCCGTGCTTGCCGAGGTCCCGCTCGCCGACATTCTAGATGCTGAGATGGACTTCACAATGCCGTACGCGCTACAGGAAACGGCGGAGTACGGAGATCCCCACACCGCCCACGAATATCGCAACGTGCGCAGCTACGACCCGTATTACAACCTAAGCGCCGATCGGCCTCTTCCGCCGACTTACGTCGATGCCGCGGTGCACGATGGCCAGGCCCTCTATTACCAGCCCGCTTGCTATGTGGCGCAGCGTCGGTCATGTGCGCTCGACCGCGATCCTGAGCTTGTCTTCCGCATTTGGATGGTGGGCGGCCACAGCGGCGCTTCACACGGGGCTGGTGTAGCTGAGGAAGCTACATTTCGCATGGCATGGGTCCTCGACCAGCTCTTCAGCGATAAGTACGATCAGGAGAATCGATCAGGAGCATGAAGTGAGCAATCTAAACAGCGGCCTGAGGTGCTGCCACGCCCGACCATGTCCCTGCGCGCCCTTGTTTCACTCGTCATCTCACGAAGGATTCCCATCCACCCGAGGTGGAACCTCGTATCACGCCGACTGAATCGCTGGGGTCGTCAACAACAGCCTTGCCCAGGCTGGCTCCCTTAATCATCTAGTATGCGAGCAAGGGTCACCGCACAGGGAAACACGTCCGACGCGATTGTCCTCGCCTGATTGATGCAAGCGCGGCGTTAACCGAAGAGCCGGCCCTACGGCCTTCGATTTCTGAAGCGCGCAGGAATGACGACCGTAGCCTTGAAAGCCAGCGCAACGACAGGTCCGACACCAAGGACGGTCGTCAACCGCGCAAACCGTGTCACCCTTCACGATCGACAACAGCCTTTCATGCACTACCGTGAACTGCTCGCGAAGTTTCTGCCGGGCGGCGAGCAACACCTCCATGATGTCACGTAGCTCCGGGATGTCGCCGGAAAGGTCCTGGATGCGATCCCCAAATTTGGCAGCGCCGACAATGCCAACCTGAGACCGAAGTTACGCAACAGGCCTCGAATGTCATTCTCAATTGCGATGGCCTTTTCCTGCAGCAACTTGCGGGCTGTCAACAGGCGCCCGACGTTCCTGGCTCATCAGCGTCTTGACGTGCATCGGCCGGAACACAATTAACCCGCATCACCTGCGCAATGCCGCGCATCGTTGCGGTCGGTCTTGTTGCCTGCGCCTTGAGAAAGGCCTTCCGTTCCTGATGCTTGTGGCTGTTTACGCAGACCACGTTTTATCATCAGCTCGAAGCAGCACCTCAAACACCCGTTCGGACAAAGCCGAATACCCCGTCTAAACACCTAGCGCTATCCGTCACCCAACCTTTCAGGACCACCTTTTCACACGGCTGAGCATGACCTGTTCGGCCTCACAGAGCAACGTTCGCATCATCCATCCCCGCAGAGCGAAGCACGGCCGACGCGCTTGCTCTCTCCAGATTCCTTGATCACTGGCAGTTGCTCCTCCGAAACCGGTCGAAGTGCGCGGGCCGGGATTATCGATGGTATTGGTGAGCCCTAAGGCAACGACAGGCCCGACACCCGGAACTGTCGTCAGATACCGGCAGTTGTTATTACCCTGACAATATCGAGCACTTTCCGATAAAGGGGACAGCTCCTCCGCGACTGCCTGTGATGCTGCACCTCAGGCTATATCAGCTTGAAACGCCGCACCTCTGACCATTCCGTCCAGAGAAGGATCAAGCCGAATACCCCATCTAAATACTTGGTTGTTCGAGCGGGTCGTCACTGCTGTCGCGTAGATCGCAGGGAAGAAGTCAGATATCGTCTTGTGCAACCAGCACCAAGTCGCGCCAGTACCTCGTTCGGGTTAACGCCAACCGTTGCTGCAAGATCATTTACAGTTAAATCTTCTCCCAGTAGTTCTACAAAGCCACCTATAAGACAAAGTGCGTCAGGAACGTCTGTTATATCCACCATTATGTTATCCATGCATATTGTTCCGATTAGAGGGACAGAATATCCAGCGAACCGAGCGGAAGTTTTGTTCCCGCAGGCCCAGGGAAGGCCATGCTTGTAACCGATCCCAACGATTGCTACGCGGCTAGTTCGAGCCGTACGAAATGTCGCCCCGTAGCCAACCGCCTCCCCCGTAGCGACACTGCGCATGTCGAGTATTTTAGCTCGGAGCCTTGCAACGGGTTGCAGCGGATTTGGTTTAATACCAGCGTCATTAAGCCCGTACAGTGCTGAGCCCGCCCGTACCATGTCGAAATGATAGGATTTGCCGAGCCAAATACCGGCGGAGGCTGCGAGACTGCCACAGGTGGGCTTAAGCATATCGTAGATCGCCTGGAAGCGGTTCCTTTGCAACACATTGGTGGGGTCCGCACCGCGTTCGCTGCACGCCAGATGGCTGAGTACGAGCGAAGGGGGATACCTATGGAAAGTTCCAGAAAGATACGCGCGATGCACTTCGGCAAAAGCGAGCCCAAAGCGGGAGAATCCCGTGTCCACGTTGAGAAAGTATGTTTGCCTCCCTGTTGCGCTAATGGCCTCCAATTCGGCACAATTGTTTACAACGGGTATGAGCCCGTTAGATCGATAGTATGGGCCAAATTTCGCAAAATCATCGCAAAAAACCGCAATTGCCGCGCCTACATGGGATGACCTTAGATGCAACGCTTCGTCCAGATTGGCGACGAAGAGCAGATCGCAGCCGGCATCGATGAGCGTTCTTGCAATCTCTACAAGACCAAGCCCGTAGGCGTCGCTTTTGACGACAGCGGCCGCCCTTACGTTTGGCCCAACGAGGGCCGAGATGGCCTGGAAGTTCGCCTGAATGGCCCCGAGATTAATTTCCAATACAACATTGGAAGGCCGCACCAGTGGCAGCATGTCCTTCTCTCCAACAGTTCCCGTCTTCTTAAACCTTGCAGACTCGCGGCGCAGCCTACTAAGATAGGTAGGCGCGCCAGCGAGATTACCGTTTAAACCGGCGGAGCACCGCCCCAATCCCCATCTTCGGCGAGATCGCCCTCCAGTCGCCATTGATGATTTCAAGGGCTGTCTCCTCACGCTAGGCTTTCACGGCTATTTGCACCGTCCGCAGGCTTTTTGTCGTGAACCGTGTTTGGTCGATATTCATCAGCCTCTGCAGCACGAGGGCTGCCGAGAGTGTCGGCTCAGACTCCAATCATGCCAGAATCTGAGCTCATAGCGCTCAAGCAAGCTCGGTCTCTTGGGATATTTGTCCGCCGATACGGCCTCTATGGGTGGGTCGCACCTCTCCGCCCTGCCAAGCCGTCTTCAGAAGTTGTGTGCGTCAAGTTCTGCAAAAAATGGCGTGGCATTCAGCGGTGACGTTGGCGTGTCCGCCGCGCAGCCCCGTGTTTAGCGGAGCGGCGGACATGGCGGGCCGCGTCTCAGGCGGCCAGTGCTCTCAGGCTCTCCTTCTTGTGCTCGCGCAGATGATCCATGTTGAGGTAGCGGGTCGCCTCGAGCCAGTTCTCGTGGATCTCCACCGCCAATGCCCGAACCAGCCGCAAACAGCTCTGCGGGTTGGGGAAGATGCGAACGATCAGGGTGCGCCGCTTGATCTCCTGGTTTAGCCGCTCCAGCATGTTCGTCGACTTCATGTGCTTGTGATGCGGCAGCGGCAGCCGGTAGAAGCTCAGCGTCTCCTCGATGTTGGTCTCCACCCAATCCACCAGCTTCGGGTATTTTGCCTGCCATTTGGCGATCCACTGCGCCAGGTCGCGCTTGACCTCGGCTAGGTCGCGCCGGTCATAGAACCATCTGAGCTCCATCAGGCAGTCGTCATCGACCTTGCGCGGCACATAATCGAGCGCGTTTCTGAGGAAGTGCACGTAACAGCGCTGCCAGACTGCCTCGGGCAGGACTTCGCGGATCGCTGCCCTGAGCCCCGGATGGTCGTCGGAGACGACGAACTCGACGCCGGCAAGCCCGCGCTGCTTGAGCCCTGCCACGAACGCCCGCCAGCTCGAATGGCTTTCACGGTTGGCCAGCTCGACACCGAGCACTTGGCGCCGGCCCTCCCAGTCGACGCCGATCGCCACCAAGACCGCCTGGCTGGCGATCACGCCGGCCTCGCGCGCCCGCTCATAGCGCGCGTCCAGGATGAGGTACGGGTAAGGTTCGGCAAGCCGCCGCTCATAAAATGCCTTCAGCGCCTCATCCAGCCGCGCCGTCGCCTGGCTCACCGTCGAGGCCGAGAAGGAATGGCCGCACAGCTCCTCGGTGATCGCCTTCACCTTGCGCGTCGACACGCCTTGGACGTACATCTCGACCAGCGCCGATACCAGTGCCTTCTCCGAGCGCTGATAACGCTCGAACAACTCCGTCGAGAACCGGCCGGCCCGATCTTGCGGAACCCGAAGCTCCAGCACGCCAACCCGCGTCACAAGCTTGCGTTCGTAATAGCCGGACCGGTAACCAACCCGCTCCGTTGTCCGCTCGCCTTTCTCGGCCCCGATGGCCTCCGTCATCTCGGCTTCCAAAGACTCCTGCACCACAGTCTGCAATACCTTGCGAAAGCCGTCCTCATCCGACAACAGCAACGCTTTCAACTCGCCTCTGCTCAGTCTAACTTCTCGATTGGTCATGGCACTTACCCTTCCACGGGAATCGGTGATCGCAACGTCACCAGCGTGCCATGGCCGCCTCGCCTCAGCGCAAGGCCTGTTCTCTCTCCAGAGCTTTTTGCGGAACCTTCAGGACACTATATCTTCAGATTTACGGTGAAGCGCTGCAGGTCAATGACGACCGGTTCCTGTGGCGTTGCTTGCACCCCACGACGATCGACGCGTCTTCCCAAATCTTCCTGCCGCATGGATGCCGGTGAACAGCATCAGCGGTTCCGCCTTGCACAGCTCCTTGTCGACCTTCGCCACCTCGGGATGGGCCAATACACGCTCGACCGGCGGCGCTGGCGGATAATAGCGCTTGATCACACGCGCGCCGAAATAGCCGATCGGATAGGCCTTGAACTTCTGCTTGGCCGGCTTGTCGGCGCCCGTCTGCGGCAACCGCGAACTACCGTGGGGCTGAAGGCAACGATGCAATGACGAGCGCGTCAGATGCGGGATCGTCGGCTGAAGGGCATAGAGACAATCATCGAGCGGCAAGAGCGTGTGCTTGCGAAAGGCGACGATGGCGGCTTCCTCTTCGAGCGACAGCAGCGTCGAGCGCGGCTCTCTGGGACCGGTCGGAAGGTCGGCGGTCGAGGTCCGATTGCGCCACTTCGCGACCGTCTTGGGATCGATGCCATAACGCTTGGCGAGCTTCTTCAGGCTCTCTTGACTATTTTGTATTGCTCGACGGATCGCCTCTGTCGTCGTGGCGCGGCCGTGTAGAACCTGACCCATAGTGCCTCCTTTCCATTCCGCGGAAAAGATCGCACCATTAAAGCCGGGGATCAAACACCTAGCCCGTTTAATGCAGCGATGACAAGACCACTTTCTCGCGTCCGCACCGGCACGCACTCGGTCCACCCTGTGGCGATATCGGTCAAGACCATGGTTTGCACAAGCTGCCGGACGAAGAGGTGCCGGAATGGGCAACGAAGTCGACCTCGACATATCCAGGCGGATCGTTCCAGTCGCCGAAGGTGCGCACCGGAACTGACCGACGCACCGCAGAACTCAGTCCGGCGCGACGGCGCTGCCCGCCGCGAGCTACCGCAGGCTGAAAGATGCCTTCGCCACTCGCCCGTATCATCTACACCACGGGACACGTTTCGTGCGGAACCCGACACATTGAGGCGCAAATATGCCCC
>NZ_SADT02000178.1 GCF_004016445.2 Mesorhizobium sp. M2E.F.Ca.ET.219.01.1.1 | reverse complement strand
TCTTGGCCGCATGCCAGCCGATGGCCTGAGTTCCTTCAGTCGTCCAGGCCGCGACATGCGGCGTGCACAAGACGTTGGGTAGCGAAAACAGCGGATCGTCGGTCTTCGGCGGCTCCTGGTCGAACACGTCGAGCGCCGCACCAGCGGACTGCCAGCATCAGAGCGACCGCGTGCTCGCTGACCGTGAAGATCTGAAAATCGCACAGGCCCGAATCAGGGCGCGCAATGTTGTTATTGCGACCGGTCCGTTTCAACATCCGATTGTTCCGGGATACAGCCACGCAGTACCAGCCTCGATCTGTCAGATAGATGCGACTTGC
>NZ_SADT02000177.1 GCF_004016445.2 Mesorhizobium sp. M2E.F.Ca.ET.219.01.1.1 | reverse complement strand
GGTGGAAGGGCTGGTGAAGGCGCTGGCCATTGAACTGGCGCCAATGAATATTCGGGTTAACGCCATTGCGCCGACTTTCATCGAGACGCCGATGACCGCGCCGATGTTCGAAGATGGCGGCTTCCGCGCAGAGGTCATGTCGAAAATACCCCTGGGGAGGGTTGGAGTACCGCAAGACGTGGCGGAAGCCGCTGCATTTCTGGCGAGCGACGGCGCCGCGCTCGTCACGGGAACAAGCCTGAAAGTAGATGGCGGCTGGACCGCCCAGTGAGGCTGTTGTGGCCTGAACCGGGCAAGGAACAGGCATCTGTGTTGAGGGAT
>NZ_SADT02000176.1 GCF_004016445.2 Mesorhizobium sp. M2E.F.Ca.ET.219.01.1.1 | reverse complement strand
GTTGCCTATGCCCTCCTTGTACGAGTACTCCCGCCTCAACTCCCTGCTTTCATGGCCTTTGCCGGTTCCGCGTTGTTCGGACTCGCCTGCATCGTGATCCCAGCTATCCTGCTCGACCGCTTCGAGAATGCTCAAAAAAATATCTATCGTCGCGGATTCCCCGATTTCATGGACATGATGATCACCTGCGCCGATGCCGGCATGAGCCTGGAGGCGGCGGTCGAGCGCGTGAGCCAGGAAATGGCGGGAACCCACAAATGGCTTGGCATCCAGCTTGCGATCATGAATTTGCAGCTGCGTGCCGGCAAGCCGCTGCGAGAGG
>NZ_SADT02000175.1 GCF_004016445.2 Mesorhizobium sp. M2E.F.Ca.ET.219.01.1.1 | reverse complement strand
GCTGCACCGGGCTTCCCTTGTCCCTGCGTTGCGCCACCATCTCCCGGCATTTCTGGGCGGGGCTGAAATCATCAAGCTCTCCAATCAGGATCAATGTCGGCACAGCCATGTTACCGCTCGCCACCGAACAGTTCGGATAGTAGGCGATCGCCACGCTGAATTTGTGCTGCATCAGCCGCTCTGCGCCACGAAGCTGGACCGCCTCGAGCGTTGCGATGCCGCCGGCGGAGAACCCCATCAATGCGATGCGTCGCGGGTCGACAAAACTGGCTTTCGACAGAAACTCCAGGGCGCCGTAGGCGTCATAGACGCGATCGGAGAGC
>NZ_SADT02000174.1 GCF_004016445.2 Mesorhizobium sp. M2E.F.Ca.ET.219.01.1.1 | reverse complement strand
CTCTATCTGTTGTCGAGTTCGGCGCGTACGAGTTCGAGCCCGCGCCGGGTGATGCGGTAGGGGCCGCCGCCCGACGAGGACACCGCCTTCTTCCGTCTCAGTTTTCGAAAGAGCTCGAGATCGACGCCTGTGTAGCGCCAGCCGTCGCGGGTCATGCATTGGACCGAAGCGATCTTCTTACTGGCATTCTTTTCCATTTCGATGCGCCCGCCCTGCGCGAGCAGGTGCAGGATGCGCTGTTCAATGCGCGAAATGTCCATCTGGAGAATTCCCGGGAAAACAACAAAAGCCGCCGCCGCGGGATTTCGCGGCACGGGGTTTCAG
>NZ_SADT02000173.1 GCF_004016445.2 Mesorhizobium sp. M2E.F.Ca.ET.219.01.1.1 | reverse complement strand
CCTTCGGCTCGATCTCCAGGGAAGCGCACACCACGATGGCCCGCGCCATGAACACGATCGGCGGCAAGTCTAACACCGGCGAGGGCGGCGAAGAGGCCGACCGTTACCTGCCGCTGCCGGACGGCGGCAAGAACCCCGAGCGTTCGGCGATCAAGCAGGTCGCTTCCGGGCGTTTCGGCGTGACGGCGGAGTATCTGGTGAACTCCGATGTGATGCAGATCAAGGTCGCGCAAGGCGCGAAGCCCGGCGAGGGCGGGCAGCTGCCCGGTCACAAGGTCGATGCCACCATTGCCAAGGTCAGGCATTCGACGCCGGGCGTCGGCC
>NZ_SADT02000172.1 GCF_004016445.2 Mesorhizobium sp. M2E.F.Ca.ET.219.01.1.1 | reverse complement strand
GGCGGGCATGGCTTGCGAAAGCAGCCAGATCGAGCCGAACAGCAGCGGCTGATGGATGAGGTAGAAGGCGAGGCTGTGCCGGCCGATGAAGGTCAGCGGATTCGACCAGCGGCCGGGCATCCAGGTTCCCAGCCGGGCGAGAAGACCGGATGCTGAAGCGAGCTTGACGACCGCGATGCCTGCGAGCACCGCGCCGAACCATGGAAACAGCGGCACATAGTCGTTGGAGCGCGGATTGATCGCCGACAGGCCGATCCACCACAGCCACGGATGATCGAGGGCCTCGAAGCGCAGGTAGGCTGGCGCCGCGATGACGAGCGCGGCG
>NZ_SADT02000171.1 GCF_004016445.2 Mesorhizobium sp. M2E.F.Ca.ET.219.01.1.1 | reverse complement strand
GCGCTGCCTACAAACTCAATGCGTTGCTGCTGGCCGCGCAGGGATACCAGGAATCGCGTCTCGACCAGAGCGAACGCAGCTCTCGGGGCGCCGTCGGCATCATGCAAATGTTGCCGTCGACTGCTGCCGATAAGGCGATAGGCATCAGCGGCATAGCGGAAAGCTCGGATCGCAATATAGAAGCGGGCGCAAAATACATGCGTTATTTGTCGGCAAACTATGTGAACGATGCCGAACTCGACCCAGTCAACAGGGCGCTGTTGACGCTTGCCGCCTACAATGCCGGGCCTGGCAACTTGCGCAAATTTCGCAGTGCCGCGAAGAC
>NZ_SADT02000170.1 GCF_004016445.2 Mesorhizobium sp. M2E.F.Ca.ET.219.01.1.1 | reverse complement strand
TTTCGACCTGCATCACAAAAGAGACGCGCTAGCCCGGCTATATGCCGGGCTCATGCATCACAGGGTTCGGCAAATCGAGAAACCTGCAGGCCTTCGCGCTCGCCGAACGAACCCGGCAGGCGGAATAGCGACCACCGGCGATAGCTGCAAAT
The DNA here is from genome assembly GCF_004016445.2 of Mesorhizobium sp. M2E.F.Ca.ET.219.01.1.1. GTDB lineage: Bacteria > Pseudomonadota > Alphaproteobacteria > Rhizobiales > Rhizobiaceae > Mesorhizobium. The sequence goes on along the minus strand of NZ_SADT02000170.1, from coordinate 173 downwards.
TGCACCGATCAGATTGTGAGAAAATTAATCAGCGATTTCTAATATTATTGGTCACCCCGGCAACGAACCCGGCATGGAACCATGACCAAGAACATCGGCAATGCCAAACCCAACGCTCCGGCGAAGGAGCTAAGACCCTCGCCACTCGGCAGAATCGCGCCGGCACTTTTCCC
>NZ_SADT02000169.1 GCF_004016445.2 Mesorhizobium sp. M2E.F.Ca.ET.219.01.1.1 | reverse complement strand
GCGGCTCGCGCCAAGTCGGCCGAACGCTATCAGGCTTTCGTCACGGCCCTGGGCAGGCGTCTGGCCAAGGGACCGAAACTGCGGCAGGAGATATCGGAGGATATCGATCGAGTTGACGACAAGGCAATGCCGTCCCCAGCCGGAAGTTAGGCTCTTGTTCGCGCAGTTGCTCATCGGCCTGACGGCGAGTTCCACGGGTGCCGGACATTTCCGGCTGCCGTTTGCCCGCCAGTGGCACCTAACCGGCGGGAGCGTAGCGGTTGGTGTCCCAACACAGCTTAATCTGCCACTTGCCCGAGAAAGCGACTGAACGGCACGATGCGAT
>NZ_SADT02000016.1 GCF_004016445.2 Mesorhizobium sp. M2E.F.Ca.ET.219.01.1.1 | reverse complement strand
GACCCAGCACTCGCGTAGCTTTCATTCCCACACAAATAGCTATCGACAACCGAGCGCTTGAAACGCGGACTGTGCTTGGACATGCAAAACCCCCGAAGGTTGTGTCCAACTTTCGGGGGTCAGTTCAGATTTGTCCGGGGCTTTTTGTTGGGCGGCAACCGCCGCAGGGCAGGGTTGGCGGCGTGGTTCGCGGCTATTTGTCCAACAAAAAGTCCGCCGGCCGGAGCCAGGGGGTGAAGTGGAGTCTCGGCCCGGCACGTGGGCCAAGAAAGAGATCATGCGCTCACAAAGCGGCGAAGCGCGCCCTCAATTGTTAAGAGTTCCGAGGCTGCGCAAAGTCGCTTATCGGCAATGGCTCAGGGACACCGCTTCACCCAGCGTTAACGAGATTAGCGCAAGCTAATAAGTGGACATGCACCCTGTAGTACGTGGCCAAACTAAGCCCCGGAGCCAGAACCCCTAGCGCTGGGGCTTTTTCATCCGGCCGTGACGTTGCGACTTTTCGGCTCCCCGTCACGCTTGCTTCGTGATCTGGATAACCTGCCTGCCGTTGATATCGCGGACGGTGCAGACGACATCGTGGCCTTTGGCTTCTCCCGCCAATCTATCGGCCATCGCGATGGCTGTTTGTCTGGCCAGCCAGAGGTCGTGCAGGCTGGTTCCTTGCTTATCGTGGTAGGTATCCCCGCCATGGGCGAGGTCGAAGAAAAATCGCGGCATGCCCCACCCCCACAACCCGGCTCGCCGATCGAGGTGACACAAGATTTGCGAGCCGGGCTTTCCGCCGACATCTATCCCCGAGGAGAAGTGGTTTCAACCATCGGCGGTGAACCAATGTTCTTCTATAAGCGGTTGTGCCGCAATGAGGACTTCAGTCTCATTGCGCAGCCTGCGATGGTCTACTTCACAGTTATCAAGAGCCCGCCTTAGGATGTCCCCGCGGATACGCCGGGCCAAGTGAGGTTCCGATTCCGATAAAAGCATTTTAATATTAGTTGAACCTAAAGTTAGTCGCGGGGGGTGTCGTGTGGAGGATAATCGATGTCAGGTAAACCAACCTCATTCCCGATGCCAAACGACGTGCTAAGCAAGCTTCCCGATCAAGCCGCCGGCCACCTTCCACCAGCCATCTTTGGCGCCGCTCTTGAGACCGCCTCTGCCGGCGATCATTTCGCTCCACATGCGGATGATCTCGGCCGGCAGTGACAACGACAAGCACTGCGTTGCGCACGGATACACTTTGCCCCGGTATGAGAGTCTGATCAACCGTCGTCTCTGAGTTCGACCCCCAGCGCTGTGCAGCTTCAGCCGATCCGACTGCATCGCAAACCTGCAAAGCAGGCGAGCCTTCTTGCCTTCATCCCTGACAGGGAACATGAGAGACTAGTCGTTCAGCTTTCCGCCACGGTGTCCCATCGTCATCTTTGATGCGTACATCGTCGGTGAACGCTTGCCTGGAAGGTTCGCCTCGAGGACGATCTGTTCGACAAAGCCTTGGTTCATCTCCAACTCCACGCATTCGTCGAGCTTATCAACGAGCCAAACCGCGTAGCCTTCAGGTTCCTTGGCGTCAAATTCCGAATCGTCCGCTGGTATCTTGGGCTCCGGAAACGCCGGGATGATCATTATCTTGGGCTTTGGCAAATCGTAGGTATGTCCCTCATAGGCATAACCGACAATTATCCCGCACGATGTTTTCTGTTCTGGAGATGATCCGAGCATGAATGTACTTCCTACCGCGGAAAGGACCGCAGTTCCAAAATTCTTCAGGTCGATCTTGAAATGATAAGAGACTCTGATTGGTATTTTTGGAAATGTAATAATTCCATTCAATATATCTTGGCGGTCTTTGTTGCTGTTATATTTCTTCAGCACGTCAAGTGCGCTGACACGTTGCTCGTCGGTGATGGATGCCCCAGGCGCGGTTTCGACATACATGCCGGTATCCCCAAAGGGTGCTGGCGCACCGGGCACGCTGAGTCCAATTTCCGCCCCCAAGCCATAGAGCCTGACCTGTGTTGCGTTGTAAGCGCCTGATGGAAACGTTAGTGTCGGTCGGTGATAGTCGTCGCTCATTTTCCTCGCTCCTTTTTGCTGCATCCTTCAGTTCACAAGATCTCCCGCCAGCTGAAGTTCTCATCGAATTTTTCTGCGAGCATCGGCGCGACGCGATCGCCGGCGTCCACCACCAACGCCGCGGCCTTTTCGAACGACAGGTCATCCGCATCGAGGCGTGGCCATGCCTGAGCAAGTGCGAGAGCCACCTCGTCCCTTGCTCTGATCAGCATGCTCTTGAACATGAAGGGCCGAGCGCGGAAAGCGCGGGACGTGAAATCCGAGATGCGCTGCATGTCGGACTGGTCGACATCCTTGATATCGATCCCCAGCAGCCGCTCGTCGGCCAACCCCTCGTGCACCAATGCCGCGTGGTAGACGTCGACGATCGTGTCGAACACAGCTCCTGTGAACGGCCGTGACCTGTCATGGATTTCCGCGGTCACCTCCGACATGCGGCGTGCGTTGCTGGCGAGGCGGATCTGGCGATCGCCAGTCAGTTCGGCAATCCGGTTCAATTCATTGAGAACAAGCAGGTTGCCGTCGCAGTGCCGCAGCAGCCGGTCCATGCCGCTGTCAAAATTCAGGAAGGACAAGAGCGAGACCAGATCCGAGCAGGCTTCGTGGAACGGTCCGAAATCGCCTTGAGTCAGCCCGCGGCTTGGTGTCCCGAACAACGAAAACAAGATTGCGTGGCCGACCTCATGTGCGATCACATCGAAGTTGAGCGCATAGGGATACTTGCCTCCATCGATGCCGCGCTCTCGGCCGAGTTCCAGATAGCCATAGCCCGATTGCGCGTTCTCCCAGTCGATGAAGGGGATGATTTCGAGCCGCTCGTACGTCTCGGCAAAATACCAGACAATCGGTTTGCCGAGGTAGCTTTCCCAGATGTCCAGCACGCGGCTGACCGAGGCGAAAGCGTGCGCAGAAAGGAACTGCCGCGAGGTCAGGGAAAGCTGATCGAAATGGCCGTCAAAGCCAGCCTCTGCAGGCGGAAAGATTTCGCCCACAAACGGTGGCAGATAAGGGTAGTCGTAAGGCTCCTTGTCGAGGAGCGGATCGCGAACGTAAATGCGGTGATCTTCCGGGCCGGAGTGGATCAGATCGGGTGGAGTAGAAATCCATACTGTTTCGGGTGTTCCGTAACCCGAAAGGTGAGGGACCTGCGGGTAGACCAGGAACCGCGTTCCCAGCAACCGATCTTGCGCAACGACACGATCGACCGCGTCCAATTGCTTGCCCCCTCTGACGTTAGCACGCTATCACAGCGCTTACGTTGCGTAAATCGTCGGCCGCCAAGAGGTCACGGCCTATAGCACCAGCCCCGCATCATACATGTCCTTGGAGAAGGCTGATGTTAGCTGTAATTCCGGCATGGGGGGTGCTTTTTCAAATGCTTGTTCCCGCAAAAGTTCGAGTGCCCGCAGGGCATCTTGCCTTTTTTGCCGGACGAAAGCCGCACCGAGCTCTCTGCACAATCTCACGACGTCGCCATCGCCGTCGTGCGCATCACGGACCATCCGTGCCAGGGTGCGCTCCCGAAAGTTGACGGCCTGTGCCGCACGCTCGAGCCTCGCCTGCTGTTCGGGTGAAATCACGCCGCGCCGGCAGGCAGCGCGAACGGTCCGGCGCAAGTCAATCAGCGCATGCGTCAATTGAGCGAAATTCACCTCGGCCGGTCCATGCAATACCGCTACAGCGTCGTCGGGTGCAAAGGCGAAGCGGCGATACCATCGGTAGATAAGCCCGACGCCTTGCATATGGGGAAACAGCTCAGCTGCTCGAAGGGCACCCATGCTGGCCGCGCCGACGACATGAATGCCGCGGCTGAGAGCCCACAGGATTTCCTTGTGCCGAACCGCCGGCTCAGCCTGAAAACCGCCGTCTATGACAAGGATCGCGCTCGGGTCGAAATGCTGCGCGGCTGAAACGATCGAACCTTGCACGGCGGGGGGAAGGCATACCGCATCGACGACCTTCAACGCGTCGGCATGGGACACGGTAGGGCCGGTGAAGACGAGTTTCGGGCGCATAAACTCTACCCCTGCAAAAGCGGCTGCAAGGCAGGGATGACGATCCTGACAACCGACAGGGCATCGAACGCTCGCGTTCTTACGCGGACTAGGTGGACCGCATCGAACCCTCCCTCTTCGAGAATTCCCAAGAGGACCGACAGCCCGTCCGACGCCGTGTTGAAATTCGGCTCGGCGAGCGCGCGGAAATTCACGCTGCGCGGTCCATCGCGGAGGAGCCGGCGATGCGCTGCAATCATCTTCCGATCCGGGTGTTTAGGATAGAACGCGCGCGTCAGGTCATCGCGCGCGCCCGAGATCGCCGCCAGACGGGCCTGGGCCGCTTCGTAGATGGCGTGTACCGCCGCGCCGGCGAAACTGAAACCGGCCGCCGAGCCATCAGCCGCATGATCCAAAAGGACCGTGTCGATCGGTTCGTCTTCCAGCAGATGGCACCACACCACCGGGATGCCCAACGGCGACAAAGCCTGCCAAAGGCCGACCAGCATGTTCTTGGCTGCCAAAGTTTCCAGGAGATAGCGGAGCGACGGATCATCGATCGTCTCGGGATCGATGCGTTGACGGTGGAAAAAACCGTGGGTCCGGTATGCCGTGGCGATCGCGTCGCGCTCGATGCATTCAAGCATGCCATGAACGATCGCGTCCGGCTCCTCGAAGGCTGCGGCCAAACCGTTCGTCGACGCCGCGAAAATGCCGTCGTGGGGCAGTGACGGCAACACATACGCGGTATGCGCGAGCTCGAACGGGACCAGGTCGCGGCTGCCGGTAAGAAGATTGTCCGCGGCTACCCACGCCGTGTCCCTGCCGCGCCATCCGGGCGCGGCGCCCCCCTGGAGGTGCCTTTCGAAACGACCGGGTGGGATGCGCAATTGATCGGCGGAGCCGGCGACAGTGTCGAAATTCGCCACCTGCTCTGCAAAGAAGGTCTCGGCCGATTCCAGCATGGCCGATATCGCGGCTTGCGCCAGCGTGGCGCCCTTGCCTTGCGCGACCGCGTTGGAGAGCGAGAAAGGTCTTGTCACCTGCACGACCGGTATGCCGAGTTGGTCGAGTCCGGTAATATCAGCGATCCGCGTAATGCCAAGGCCTCCGCGCATCTTCATCAGCCTCGCCAGCGCCTCGTCGGGCGGCGGACCAAGGCGTTTGTATCGCTCCAGCATAGCGGATGCTCTTGGAGGGTCGGCTAGTGCCGAACACCCGATTCGGGATTGACGATCAGCGAGGCGCCCGGCTCGAGAGCGGATTTCGCACGTTCGACCCGATCGCGATAGCGCGACGACAGTTCAGGTGACAGGCCTGATGATTGAAGGGTTTCGTATGTACTGACGAGGAAAGGCACGGCGCCTTGCTCCGCGGCTATGGCGATGCTCTTTTCGAGGGCAGCGACTACGTCCGCCTTCGCATCGCCCCGGAGAAGGAGTAGCTCCGCCCTTCGCCTGTAAAGTTCTGCCAGCCAGAAGCGGCTGCCGCCGGCCTCGGCCTGCGCCACAGCCGAGTCCAGCAGAGCGAGCGCCTCATCAACCTCGGCAGTTCTTGTCAAAAGCTCCGCCAGCATGCCACAATAGACCGGTTCGTCCTCAGGCGTCTGGAACTCCCCATGGAGGCCGAGGCCTTGCCGCATTTTATCCCTGCCGGCCTCGACCTGGCCGGCGTTGCCGTCGCACCAGCCTTCGAATATCTGCGCTGCGGCGGCGAGGGCGGGCATATGATGACGCTCGGTCAAGTGGCGCAGATCCGCTATCACGCTTCGCAGCATCGAAAAATCGCGGCGATAACACTGCAGCATCGCCTCGTTGAGGTAGGCATGCGCGATGCTGCCGGCATGTCCGGTTTGCTGCGCCCAGCTCCTAGCTTCCGACATCGAATGGAGCGCGCTTGCCGGCTTTCCGACGAACCACATTGACAAGGCGCGGTGGGCAAGCCCGCAGACCCTCGCGTCATGCCCGCCGAACAACGCAGCATGGGCTTTGCCCTGTCCGTGCTCATAGAGCGACAGTCCGGCGGCGACTGTTGCGATGCAGCGGTCGTGGCGGCCAAGATTGAAGTCGATTGCCCACACGCAATGCCTAGCCTGGAGTTGCACTTCGGCATCCTCGACATCCCTGAGATCGCTGAGCACGACCTCCGCGCGCTCCCCGTCCATGATGGTATCCGTAAACCACCAGCCCCAGTAGATCGGGAACCACTTGGCCCGCTCGGCCACCGGTCGCCGCCGGGCGATCACCACGCCGTCCTCGTACAATTTGCGTGCGGGCGCCGAGTTCGGACCTTCGACAGCGGTCAGAATGGGACCGAGCACGATCATTGCCGATAGCCGCAGCGCGTCTCGCCTGTCGGCTTCCGCAACGCGCTCGCAGAGCGCCAATGCATGCTCGAGTATCTGCCTCGCTTCCGCCATCGCCGAGCGGGACGAGCTTTCCGTGCCTGCGATCACGAACTGAGCTATCGCGTCCTCCAGAAGGCCTGCGCGCTCTGCATGCTCGGCGACCTCGGCGGTGCCCAGCCACCCGGCCAGGTTTCGATTGCGGCTCACCGCGGCAAACAGGCGGCGATGCAAGGCCTGCCGTCTCTTGCGCAGCGTTGCGTTGTAGATCGTCTCCTGGATAAGCGCATGGCGCACGCCATAAACCGGAGCGCCGGAAGGCCGCACACGGATCAGAAACCCGGCCTCACTCAGCGAATCCAGCGCGTTTGCGATGATTTCGTCGTCGAACTCCGGCAACAGCGCGTGCAGCAATTCCTGATTGAAACGATTGCCCGCAACGGCCGCAGCGCGCGCGACTTCACGTGCCGGCCCCAGCATTTCGAGCTTGGCCTCGATCACGCTTTCGAACACCGAGGCATGACTGCGCGTTTCGGTCTGCGACAGCCGATCCGTCGCCGAGGCCGCATTCTCGGTCATCCACTGGCAGATTTCTTCGATGAACAGGGGGACGCCTCCGGTCACGCGTTCCACCACGTCGAGAAATTCCGGGGAAGTTGACGGCGTGCCTTGCGGCCACATGGCCGCGATCGCCAGCCGCGTTTGCTCGCGGTTGAGCGGCTTTAGCGAGATATGCCTTGGATTCGATGCTGCCAGCCAGCTCCCGGATCCAGGGCGCGTGGTCGCGATGACAAGCGCCCGGAAGTGACGGGCCGACCGTGCAAGTTCAGCCAACAATTGTCTCGACGTCAGATCGATCCAATGGATGTCCTCGACCACCAGAACAATCGGCCCGCTGGCGCACAGGGCTTCGACCGCGTGGCGAACCGCCCAATTGGCTTTCGCGCGCATCGCCTCGGCGTCGATCTCCTTGAGCATCGGATCGACCCCCGCAGCGCCGAGCAGGAACGAAAAGATGTCGATGATTTCAGGATCGTGGACGTCATGATCGCGGAATGCTTCCGCCACGGCGGCAGCGCTCAGCTGCCCTTCATTGCCGGCGAGATCGCCGCGTACGTTCTGTAGCAGCGGATGGAGCGCCGAGCGCAACCCGCCGGGCGTGCACTGGAAGAACAGGAGTTTCGCGCGCTGGTGACGCGTGCGCCGGCGCACTTCGTGAAGGATGCGTGACTTGCCGATCCCGGCTTCGCCCTCTATCACCACAACGCCGCCGTTTCCCGCAATGGCGCTGTCCCATGCTTCGGCGATCGTGGCGAGCTCGGCCTCGCGATCGACGAGCGGACTGCTAAGCCGCCCGAAGGCGAAGAAGCGGTCGACCTCGCGCTTATGACTCAGCGCGCGCCAGACCAGCTCCGGCTCGGCAAACCCCTTGATCGCATGGGCGCCCCTAAAGCTGAACACATGTGACCGTCGCGCCAGGTTGCGTGTCGCGTCCGAGACCACCACCGTGTCCGGCTGCGCGATGGCCTGGAGCCGCGTGGCCATCGCGAAGGCCGGGCCGGTGACATTGTCGTGACCGGTATCGGCGTCACCCTTGTGGATCAGGGTCATCGATGTCGCGATTCCGACTCGGACATGCAAATCGGCGCGGCCTTTGTCCGAACCGACGCGCCTGCAGGCGTCGATGATTTCGAGCCCGGCTCGGATCGCCAGCGATGCCGCGTCCTTGGCGTCTATTTCGGCAGGAAACAATGCAACGCCGCCATCACCAACCTCGACCTGGACGGCGCCCGAGCATGACGCGACCGCCTGTCTCGTCGCCCGCTGGAAGGCTGATATCAATTCCTCGAACTCCTCGATGTCCAGGATGGCAAGAAGGTCGGTCGATCCGACCAGGTCGTAGCAGAGCGCGGTCAGGATTCGACGCTCATGCCGGGCTTCGTGCGGATTGTCGCCGTTGCCGCCCAGAAAACCTGTTGCCACAGGCGCCCCCGGCAACGCGACCGGACCCTTCTCCGACATGCTGCGATTTCCCCGCCGAGTGCAGTGACGGCAATATTAGCAAAGTACGATGCTGTCCACAAAACACTTGATCGGTGGGCAGGGCAGGAAAAAGCCGATGCCGGGATGGTTATGGAGAGAAATCCTCACGGCGCAAACTCTCGTTGGCGTTGACACCAGCTGTGATCGCTTTTGGTCTGCGGCCGGGATGACTTTGATGACCGAGATGGAGGCGCAAAGCAGGCGCTGAAATTTGGGAGATTCGTCCCGGCGGGTCAGCCATGCCGACATTGTGGCTAATTAAACGTCGTCTTCGGCCCGGTCCACAAAGCTCCCGCTAAGCGCCAATCCAGGAATGCCCATAGCGCTCGATAGACCGAGGCGGGTGACCAGCGCGGCGAGTTCGGCCTGGCGGTGGGTGTTGGTCTTGAAAAATACCCCGCTGAGCTGGGTGCGAACCGTTTCGCGGCTAATACCAAGCGCAATTGCCGCAGCATTGATGCCGTCGCCCGATGCGATACGAGCGGCCAATCTGGCTTCGGCCGCAGTCAGGCCGAATGCAGCACTCAGGCGAAGTGCATCCGGGCGCGCCAAAGACTTCAGATCTGTCAGCAGGAGGATGGCGCAGCCGGTCGTGAACAGATCGCTGCCGAATGCGGTCAGCGGCATCACCTCCGCCAGAAGCCAAGGCCTTTCGGCACGACTGATGACCACTGGCGCGGCAGGAGGTGATGCGTATCGCCGGCTACGCAGGCCGAGCGAGAGCTGCCGAAGCCGATTGTCGCTCCCCGGGTCTTTGGTCGCCGGGCGACCTCTGACAAGATAGAAGTCCTCGCCGATCAGCTTCTGTGCCATCGGGTTCATGTCTTTTGCCCGACCCTCGGCGTTGAGCACCAGCGCGGCGCAGCTTGCACGTTCAAGCGACGAGAGTTCCGACGCGAGCTGAAACGCCGCGAATCGCTTGGCGAGCCTTACGATCCTGCCAAGATGCGGACTAACCGCCGCGAAACAGCGGGTTTCCTTGGGAAAGAACCCGCCACGGCGCGCGCCACGATAAAGCGGCAGGCTCCAGCGATGTTCATCGACCATGAAGGGCGTTGACGCATACCAATCCCTTGCTCCCGGACGAGCAATCTCCTGGTAGTAGGGCAGCGTCCTGCGTTCCCCCTCTGTCGAGATCTGATGTTCGACGAGCGTGGTGTAGCCGGCCCGGCGAAGTGCCGGCGCTCTCCTGGTGTGCGGATCCGGAGCATCGGCTTCGTTGCGCAGCCACAATTCGTGGAATTCGGCGTGCTCCGAAGAGATAGGCATCTTCGGTGGCACCTCTTCGTCGTCTGAGAAGAAGGTGCAGCTTTCGGCTCCCAGCGACTCAGCAAGCAATTGCAGCGCGCGAGGCCACTCGGCTGGTGCCAGGACCGCATCGTAACAGGCCTCGATGGCCCGTTCAGTTCGCTCCGCCAAAAGCATCGACCCATCTCGCGGTCGGGTAGGCAAGATTCAATAGCACGTGGCGCCCCGAAGCGACAGCATGCTGGATACCGCTCATCCTACCAGCAGAGACGCGCCGCCGGTTCACCCGTACAGGTGATGCGAGGCAAAGTCGCCTACAGCATCCTCCTGTTCGACCGCCGATTGGAGGCCCGGGAACATGCCTCTTACCCCATGCATCGCTGACCGGGCTGAACCCGGACGGGCGCAAGGCACGCTGTTTGCTCTATTGTTGAGTCTGGCAATGCCAGCGCCGTCGACGGCGGAGCGGATTTCTTCTGTGGATCTAGAACTGGTTCTTTGCGCGGATGTTTCGTCCTCAATGAGCGAGGAGGAACTGCATCTGCAGCGGGAAGGATATGTCAGCGCGCTGCGCGATCCCGTCGTGCTACGGTCAATCAAGTCCGGCCGACATGGCAAAATCGCCATAGCTTATCTCGAGTGGGCAGGCCCAAACTATCAGCGTGTCCTGGTGCCGTGGACCGTTCTCGACACGCCCGACGACGCGGCCGGCTTCGCCGGGGCCCTGCGGGTTCAGCCGATCGTCAGAGGACATGGCACCTCGATCACGGGAGCATTACTGGCGG
>NZ_SADT02000168.1 GCF_004016445.2 Mesorhizobium sp. M2E.F.Ca.ET.219.01.1.1 | reverse complement strand
GCCGTACTCCTGGCGGATCATGCCGAACTCGCCGAGCGTGATGTCTTGCGGCTTGATACCGTTGGCCTTCGCCCACTCCTCGACGGTCTTGAAAGGCGCATTCATCACGCCGATGAGCTTCTGGGGCGTGTCCATGGCGGCGACCTGCTCGTCGAGATAGGCAAGCATGCCGCCGCGGCGCGTCCATGGCGCCTCGGCCTTGATCCCGTCGCGGATCGTCTCCAGCGCCACATCGAGCTGCGTCTGCGGTACGGCCGTCAGCGGAAAGGGCAGGCCGGTGACATAGCGGATGAAGTCGCCGGCCCAGGTCGCGCCCTGATGGGTG
>NZ_SADT02000167.1 GCF_004016445.2 Mesorhizobium sp. M2E.F.Ca.ET.219.01.1.1 | reverse complement strand
GGAAGATCAAGCCGCTGGTCGGCGGTGTCTACAGGCTGTCGGACTTCCACCGCGCCCAAGCCGATTTCATCGCCAAGGATTTCGTCGGCAAGCTGGTGGTGGTGCCGGACGCGATGTGGGCTCGCTGAGCGCGAGCCGCCCGTCGCCCGACCGCTTGCCGGCGCATAGGCGCGCCCTAGATGCCGCCCCTAGCTACGGGGGCGGCCGGCAAGAGATGCCTCAAGCCTCCATGCTGATATTGACATCGGTCAAAGTTGCACACTAAACCTTGCTGCGTAATCGGTTACGTAACCGATTACGGATCAATCAAGTGGAGGAAAGCATG
>NZ_SADT02000166.1 GCF_004016445.2 Mesorhizobium sp. M2E.F.Ca.ET.219.01.1.1 | reverse complement strand
GCGATGCCGAACAGGCTCCGAAGTCCGCCGGCATAGGGGAAGCCGGCCTCGCGGAAGATTTCCGAGGTGCCGACCCACAGCACCGGCAGTCCCGGCTGCCGCGTCAGGATCAGGCCGGCAAGCGACAGGGCAAAGCCGGCGACGGCTCCGGCTTCGCGGGTCTCGACGCCATGGATCTTGCTCAGCGCCGCCTTCGGCAGGCCGCCGCCGAGGGCGTCGTCGAGCGGCTCGATGCCGGTGCGCAGGAAGACATCCGGCGCGGCAACGGCAAGGCCGCGCCGAACCACCGTGACATCGGCGATGTCGCGGTCATCAGGCGACGCGCC
>NZ_SADT02000165.1 GCF_004016445.2 Mesorhizobium sp. M2E.F.Ca.ET.219.01.1.1 | reverse complement strand
GGTAGGTGTCTTGCCCCTTTCCCCAAATCTTCGCGGCGCGTTGTTCATGGTGGTGGCGATGGTTGGCTTCACGCTCAACGACGCCATTACCAAATACTCTTCACAGTCGATGAACATGGCGCAAGTCATGCTGATCAGAGGCGCGTTCGCCTCGCTCTTCGTCGGCCTGCTGGCCTGGCAACGTGGCGCGCTTTTCCAGCCTCGCCTGATGCTGCAGCCACTGGTGGCGATCCGTGTGCTGAGTGAAGCGGGCGCTACCGTGTCCTTCCTGGTTGCGCTCGCGCATTTGCCGATTGGCAGTGTTTCGGCCGTCTTGCAAGCGCTGCC
>NZ_SADT02000164.1 GCF_004016445.2 Mesorhizobium sp. M2E.F.Ca.ET.219.01.1.1 | reverse complement strand
GGCGGCGTCAGCCTTCAGCTCAGACAGATCGATGCGCCGCGCCGCGTCGCCCTCGCGGATGAAGATGCTGACGCCGTCGAGCGCGAGGGTCGCACGGTCGGAGACATTGGCGAAGCGCAGGATCTGCTCGCGCAGTGCCCTGCCGGCCTTCTCGGCTGCCTTGCCGGTGACGAAAGTCTGGCGCGAGGCGGACGTCTTGCCGGCGTCCGGCGTGATCGCGGTATCGGCGCTCTTCAGTTGGAATCTGTCCAGCGGCAGGCCGAGCGCATCAGCGCAGATCTGGGTGATGACGGTGTTCGATCCCTGGCCGATGTCGACGGCGCCCTG
>NZ_SADT02000163.1 GCF_004016445.2 Mesorhizobium sp. M2E.F.Ca.ET.219.01.1.1 | reverse complement strand
GTTACGGCGGCGGCCGGTCTTTTCGTCCTTCTTGCGCGAATAGAGCCGGTATTTTCCGGATTTGAGTTTTCGGATCATCGTGTACCTCCCGAAGAGGAAGGCCGGCCGTGCCGGGCCCCTCTTTCAGTCCTGGTGCTCGGGCATGTCCTCGAGCTGATCCTTCGTCCAGAAGGTGACGGCGTGGACGTCGCCGTCTTCGTCGCGCATGAAATCGAGCTGCATGGCGGGAACCGCGACGGGTTTGGCGCCGATGCCAAGGAAGCCGCCGACGTCGATGACGACCTGGCTGCCATGCATGTGGTCGACGGAGCCGATCTTCTCGTCGTC
>NZ_SADT02000162.1 GCF_004016445.2 Mesorhizobium sp. M2E.F.Ca.ET.219.01.1.1 | reverse complement strand
AATTCGAAGATAGTGGAAACGCGATCTTCCCTTAGGTCATCGCCGAGCTAACCTGATACAGGTTTTCGCAATTATGCCCGTTAGCCCTCCGCCTTGTATTCGGTTAACCAAAAGAACCGCAGGCCTTGCTGCCAAAGCACGCTGGCACAGAAAATCTACACTAATGCGCCTTGAGGACCTTCGGCTTCCCCTGTCGGATCAGTCGGGTAGCATCGTTATGGTCCGGTAGCCCCCTGCAGCCATGCTGAGCTCTCAACCTTTGAAGGCTGACAACTCGACGAGCCGTCCCGAGGTCCGGCAGACACAAGGAGGCCTTCTCCACGATCAT
>NZ_SADT02000161.1 GCF_004016445.2 Mesorhizobium sp. M2E.F.Ca.ET.219.01.1.1 | reverse complement strand
GTGAGTTCGTATTCCTCGCCGATCCGTGACGAGACCCCCGCCACTCGATTGCTCGCCGTCCCCGGCAGCGGCGAGCCGGGCAGCCGGCCCCGGTCACCATGGAGGGCCGGATAGGCCCGCAGAAGAAGCATGAAGAGCATGCTTGCGGCCAGCGCCGCCAGCCCCAGGGTGACGAATGCGAACACAGCCCTCATCGGGTCAGTCCAGGTCACGTGCTTTATGCAGCGGCACGTGTTGCTCCGCCGGGTTGCCACACCGTGGCCGGACTCTAGGCGTGTCGCGCCGGGAAAAGAACAGGCGCATAGGTATATACTCATATGCGCCGCGC
>NZ_SADT02000160.1 GCF_004016445.2 Mesorhizobium sp. M2E.F.Ca.ET.219.01.1.1 | reverse complement strand
GCAAGCTCGAAAAGCAGTGGATGGACGACGCCGAGAAGGCGGTGAAGGCCTACACTGGCGAGACCAAGTCGGACGACCTGAGCACATCCGCCACGCTCGGCAACACCTACGACTTCAACATCCTGTTCGCCAACGTCGAGACCATCGTTCCGGCGATCATCAACAGTCCGCCCGCGCCTGACATCCGCCGCCGCTTCGCCGACGAGGATCCTGCAGCAAAGGACGTCGCCGAGCTGATCGAGCGCGCCATTCGCAAGCAAGTCGACGACTCCAAGCTCCAGGTCGAACTGGAGGGCGAGGCGCAAGACGGTTTCTTGGCGGGCCGCGG
>NZ_SADT02000159.1 GCF_004016445.2 Mesorhizobium sp. M2E.F.Ca.ET.219.01.1.1 | reverse complement strand
GTTTTCGGCCGTGCCGCTGGCGATATGAGGTTGCACGGATGGCATGGCGTGCTCCTTTCCATGGAAAATATAGGCTACAAAAATTCACATGGAAAGGGATTGCCGCGAAACATTTTTCGCGGGCAGGCCGATGATCGGCACGAAAACTCAGTCCTTCTTGTAGAGCAGCCAGCTCTTGCCGGCGCGGGCGGCCATCGCCGAATGCCTGGTCACGCGGTTGCGGCCGCCGACCTTCGAACGATAGAGCGCCCGGTCGGCCTTGGTGTAGAGGTCCTCGGGGCTTTCGGCCTCGGACGCCATGCAAATGCCCATCGACACGGTCACCGTGC
>NZ_SADT02000015.1 GCF_004016445.2 Mesorhizobium sp. M2E.F.Ca.ET.219.01.1.1 | reverse complement strand
CGACGGTTATACTCCGCCTCGCTAAAAGGAAGCCCGGGCGCCAAGCTCGACTGAGTGTTCGCCATTACCTCTCCTCCGCTCCCGTCGTTGTGCTTAGATGGTCAACTGCCGGGTGGTTTGCGTCAAATGCAATTTTTATATTTTTGCCATCTAGCGGCGAGATGCCCCTATGGGGTGAAGTCCTAACCTGCTTGATGCACGGAGATGAGCTTTCGGCGGCCTGAAGCGGCGATCTGGTTGCCTTTACCGTGCGTCTTCCCAAGCGTAATAGGCGCCGGCGGTGATCCGTCGTGATGGAAGGCGAGTGGTTTGGGTCAGCGGGTTTGTTTCGGGACGTCTGCGCCCCATTGTTTATGTCGCGAGTTGCGGGATGCGACTGAGGACGGTGCGCAGGATACGCTGGTCCGGGCAGGATGTCGGCAATGCAGGCGAATTTGGGTTTTCATCTCGACCACGCGGCCGTCGAGCTTGAGGAGCGTGAGCCGCAGTGTGGCTAGCTGGGCACCGCATCGCGCAGGGTGAGCATCAGATCCTATGAGGAGGGTGGACAGCGACCTGCGCTGTGGCAAAGTGAGGTCGCGGAACCAACACCTTACCCTGGAGGCAAGCATGCCCGTTGCAGCTCACCAATCCGAAGGGCCGACGGCTATCCGTATCGATCTTGGCGCAATCTTCGTCCCATTTCGAACTCTTATGTCAAATGCAAGCGGCATGGCCACGACTGTTCATCCCGCCAACAATGGGTGGTCCTGCTTAGATGCTATAGGGCGAGCGGCGAGGTGTGGCATCCTTCGGCGCTGTTGAATCCACCATCAGAAGGAGCCGCCCCATGTCGTAGTCTTTTGACTCAAGCCGGTCCCTTACCGCTCTCGAACAGGATAACACGATCGTCGCCGTCATCGAGATGAGCAAGGCGAAGTGGGTGATTGCCGCGCTTGTTCCGGGTTTCAAGCGCCAGCCGCTCGACATGGTGATCACCTCGCTGTCGCCAGTTGGCGGCGAGAAGATGTCGAAGCATTCGGTGGCGGCCGGCAACATCGCCGGACTGCTGGCGCGCTTTGTCGAGCTTAAAAAGAAGGCAGAGGCGCGACCGGGCAGTGTTCTCCGATCGTGATCCATGAGGCCGGGCTCGATGGTTTCTGGATCCATCGAAAGTCACGTCGTCGATGCGGCGTCGATTGCGATTTCGCGCCGGCGCCGTCGCGCAAAGACCGACAAGATCGACGGTGAGGCGCTGATCCGGGCGTTGCTGGCCTACAAGCTAGTCGAGCCACGGGTGTGTGCGATGCTTCGGGTAGCGACGCCCCAAAAGGAGGACCGTTGCCGCATCACGCGTGAGCGCAAGGCGTTGACGGACGAGCGCGTGCGCCACGTCAACCGCATCAATGGCCGGCTGTTCGCCCACGGCGTATCCGCCCAAGAACCAATGCATCGCGACCGGCGCAAGCGACTGGAGGCGCTTAAGACCGGCGACGGCTGAGCGATGCCTGCATATCTGAAGATGCAGATCAGCCGGGAACTTGATCCGCTCGAATTGCTGCTGGAACAGATCAAGGCGGTTGAGGCTGCTCGCGATGCTGTGCTCGCTGCCGCGCATGTCGTCTCCCCGGCACCGGCGATGCTGATCAATCTAAAATGCATCGGGCCGGAGTTCGCCGCCTTCCTGTGGTCCGAAGGCTGTTAGCGATACTTCGAGAACCGACGACAGGTCAAGCGCTCGACTGGCCGGTCGAGCGGGGCCTGAGGCGACAGCGCGGTCAGAGGCGTCTGTTCCTCGGGTTTCCAGACGAGGAATTGCCGCATACTGGTGGAGTGAGAAGTCATGGCGTTTTCTTCCTAGGGTCGAGAATAGGGCGCCAACGTCACCGAAGTTGCAGGTGGGCGATTTGCGATCCGATCTCGTGACACCGTCGCGGGTCGAGAAAAAGCAATGCGGGTCACCTCGTTGCATTCGTACACTCATCCCAGACGTTCCGAAGCATGGGAGCCTGGCGAAGCGGGGAAGACCACGGTCTTGTTCCCGTTGAGGAAGACGCGGCGGTGGAGATGAGCATGGATCGCGCGTGCGAGAACCTGGCTTTCGACGTCGCGCCCGAGCGATATATAGTCGGATGGGCTCTGGGCGTGGGTGACGCGCACCGTGTCCTGCTCGATGATCGGCCCTTCGTCGAGATCGGCGGTGACATAATGCGAGGTCGCGCCGATCAGTTTTACCCCACGCTCAAAAGCCTGCTTGTAGGGGTTCGCTCCTTTGAATGACGGCAGGAAGGAGTGATGGATGTTGATGATGCGGCCGGACATCTTCTCGGACATCTCATTCGACAGCACCTGCATGTACCGGGCGAGCACCACCAGCTCCGCGCCGGTCTCCTCGACGATGCGCATCTGCTGCGCTTCGGCTTCCCTCTTATTCTGCTTCGTAACTTTGACGTAGTGGAACGGAATGTCATGGTTCACGACCAGCTTTTGGTAGTCCAGATGGTTCGAGATCACCGCCACTATGTCGACTGGCAGCGCTCCGATGCGCCAGCGATACAGAAGGTCATTGAGACAATGGCCGAAGCGCGAGACCATGATGATCACCCTCATCTTCTGGCTCTCGTCATGGAAGGCGAAGTCCATTCCGAACGTCTCGGCGGTGTCAGCAAAGCCGTTGCGCAGCGCGTCGAGGCCAGCGCCATCTTCAGAGATAAAGCTCACGCGCATGAAGAAGTTGCCGGTCTGCGTATCGTCGAACTGCGAGCTGTCGGTGATGTTGCAGCCGCTATCGGCGAGGTATCCTGCGATGGCCGCGACGATCCCGCGCTTGGACTTGCAGGTGACGGTCAGGTAGTATTTGTCCATGGCGAGCTTGCTCGTGTGTGCGGAAGAGATCCATTCGGGCGTGTCAGGTAGAGTGCCGGATTGCAAGGGGCTCATAAGGTGAGCCCCTCAGGCTCGGACAGCCTATGAGCACGGCAGCAGGCGGTAACCGTGTTGGCGAGAAGACAGGCGATGGTCATGGGACCGACACCCCCCGGCACCGGCGTTATCGCTCCCGCTACCTCCGCCGCGCTTCCAAAATCCACGTCGCCCACCAGTTGTTGCTTGCCATCCCGCGCGATCCGATTGATGCTCACATCGATCACTGTAGCGCCCGGCTTGATCCAGTCGCCGGGGATCATCTCGGGGCGGCCGACGGCAGCGACAAGAATGTCGGCTCGACGGCAGAATGATGCCAGATCGCGTGTACGCGAATGAGCAATGGTTACGGTGCAGCTGTCATTGAGCAGGAGTTGCGCCATCGGTTTTCCGACGATGTTCGAGCGCCCCACGACCACGGCTTCAAGCCCAGAGAGATCGCCGAGATGGCTTCGCAGCAACATCAGGCAACCCAATGGGGTACATGGCACCATCGCATTTTGTCCCGTGCCCAGAAGCCCGACATTCGAAATGTGAAACCCGTCGACATCTTTTGCTGGATCGATCGCATTGATCACCAGATCGGCGTTCAGATGACTGGGTAGAGGGAGCTGGACAAGGACACCATGAATATCCGGATCGGAATTCAGCTGCTCGATTAGAGCAAGCAGATCGGCCTGAGATGTTTCAGTGGGCAGCTTGTGTTCAAGGCTGCTCATGCCAGCTTCGATAGTCTGCCGTCCTTTGTTGCGCACATAGACTTCCGACGCCGGATCGCCGCCTACCAGAACCACTGCCAGGCCCGGCGTAATGCCGTGTTCCTCCTTGAGCCAGGCCACATGCCCAGCAACGCTCGACCGTAGCTGCGCGGCGGACTCTTTGCCGTCGATGATCTGAGCGGTCATGTTACCTTTCCTCTAGCCGCTTCGCCGCCGTTTCCAGTGCGTGCCAGAGCGATCCGGCCGACGAGCGCGCGCCCAGCACGGCGATATGAGCCTCGCTGCGGCGGATGACGAAACAGCTCATATGCTCAAGCCCGGTGCGCGTCGCGCGGCCCGGGCCAAAATCCGCGAGATCGACGTTAACGAGCTTCGACAGCAGTGCATCGATAGGCCCTGTGCCGGCTCGCGAAACGATCTCGAACGCGACCCAGCCATCGGTCTGCTCGGTCACCGAGCAGCCAGGGGCGAGTTGCTTGAGCTCGGCGGCAAAATCCAGCTCGGCGCGGCCTTCCGCCTCGATCATCCACTGATCCAGCCCGGTCCACAGCGCGGCAACCCCCTGCCCTGCAATCCAGCGGCCTGGTCCGGGAAGAGCGAGGCCGAACGGCGTGGGCTCAACGGTTCCGCGGCGCAGCGCCATGGAGGCAAGCGCCAGACCCCCGTTCTCACGGATCTCCAACGCCCCGAACGATGCGAGGCGTGGTAGTGCGGCACCGAGCGCGGTGATGGGTCTCAGGTCACTCACGAAGACGTGCTCCTTCAGGATCGACAAAATGCGCCGGCACGACGCGCAGGCGCGCGCTTTCGCCTTCGAGCGGGTTCGCGGCCACGATCACCTCGCCCAGCCGTTCATCGCCATTCTCGAGGAAACCGAGCCCGATCATTGAGCCGACATGTGGACTGTAGCAAGCCGAGGTGATCCAACCCTGATCGGTATCGAATTTCCACGGTGCACCTTCCGCAAAAAGATGTGAGCCGCTGACCACCTTCCCGGCAGGATCGACGGGCCGCAGCCCGACCAGGCGTCGCCTGTCGCCGGCAAGGCCCTCACGCCGCGACATCACGGCGCCGACGGAATCCTTCTTCTGCGATACCATACTGCCAAGCCCGACCATGAGGGCCGTCGCCTGTCCGTTCAACTCAGGGCCGGCGGCGTGTCCCTTCTCGATCCGCAGGACCCCCAATGCCTCGGTGCCGTAGGGCGTCGCTCCGAGATCGGCTCCCAGTTCCATCAGCCGCTCGATCAATGCGTGGCCGTAGCGTGCGGGAACCGCAATTTCGTAGGCAAGTTCGCCCGAGAAGGAGATGCGGAAGAGCCGCGCGCGCAGGCCATCGCAGACGGTGAGCTCCGCGCAGGCCATAAAGGGGAAAGCCTCGTTCGACAGGTCGAACCCGTCAACGATGCGGGCGAGCAGAGCGCGCGACTTCGGCCCGGCGACGGCAATCTGCGCCCAGGCATTGGTCGTGGAGATGAGCTGGACGTCGAGTTCCGGCCACAGGCATTGCCGCGCGAATTCCATGTTGCGATAGACCAGACCGGCGTTTGCGGTCGTCGTGGTGACCACACAATGATCCTCGGCCAGCCGCGCGCAGGTGCCGTCGTCATAGGCAAATCCGTCTTCGCGCAGCATAAGCCCGTAGCGGACCCGGCCGACTTTCAGCGTGGCCATCATGTTGCAGTAGAGACGGTTGAGAAACTCGCCCGCGTCCGCGCCCTGGACATCGATCTTGCCGAGCGTCGTCACATCGCACAGGCCCACTGCGCCGCGCACGGCCCTGGCCTCGCGGTCCACGCTCTGGCGCCAGTGCGTTTCGCCCGCACGCGGGAAATATTGCGCGCGCATCCACTGGCCGACCTCGACGAACACCGCACCCTGCGCCTCGGCCCAGTGATGGGTGGGTGTGAGGCGGCGCGGTCGGAAATGCCGCCCTGTATCGCCGCCGCCCAGGACCGAGAGCGTCACTGGAGTGTAAGGTGGGCGGAAAATCGTTGTTCCAGTTTCCGGGATCGACCTCCCGGTCAGCTCCGCCATCACGGCAAGACCGGTCACATTTGAGGTTTTGCCCTGGTCCGTCGCCATGCCGAGGGTCGTGTAGCGTTTCAAATGCTCTACCGGCCGCATGTTCTCGGCATGGGCAAGCTTGATATCCTTCACCGTCACGTCATTCTGGAAATCGACCCAGGCGCGCTTCTTGCCAGGTACGTGGAAGACGGGCGCAACCGTGTAGTCTGCCTCCTCAGCGCGCGGCAAATCGGGCAACGATGCCGCGATTCCAAGTTCGCCCATCGCACGCTGTGCGGCTCGCGCGCCGGAACGCAAGGCGTCGCCGGTGGAAAAATGGCCCGCCGCCGCACCTGCCGGAATTAATCCAAGAGGCCCATTCTCCCCGGGCAGGAATGCCTGCAGCGGTTCATTCCAAACAGGCCGACCGCGATGATGCGAAAAGAGATGCACATTCGGGTTCCAGCCGCCAGAGACCCCGAGCGCGCCGCACTCGATCCATTCGGACCTGCCGTTTGCCTGAACCTCGATCGATTTCAGGCCAAGCCGGCCGCGTGAGCCAGCCACCATGCCCCCCGTGATCAGCCGGTAGTCACCGCGAGCCTTCGCGTCGGGGCGCACGTCGATGACGGCGGCGATCTTGACATCCTTGGCGGCCAGATCGCGCGCGGTGCGATGACCGTCATCGTTATTGGTGAAGACAGCGATGGTCTCGGACGGACATGCCGCCCAGCGATTGGCGTAAGCCCGCATCGCGCCGGCCAGCATGATTCCCGGACGGTCATTGTCGGCAAAAGCGATCGGGCGCTCTGTCGCGCCCGCCGCCAGGACCGCGCGTTTCGCCGTGATACGCCAGAGTGTCTGGCGCACACGCCCGTTCGCCTCTGGGAGATGATCGGACACGCCTTCCACCGCGCCATAGATGCCGTGGTCATAGACCCCGAAAACCGTGGTGCGACGCATCACGCGAATGTTCGGCAGGCTCTCGAATTCAGCCTCCAACGCTGAGATCCAGTCGCTGGCTTGCGCTCCGTCCAACGTTCTCGTCTCGGACAGAAGCCGCCCGCCCAGGCGGAAATCCTCGTCGGCCAAAATCACACGTGCGCCGGAGCGCGCCGCCGTCAGCGCCGCGGCAAGCCCGGCCACCCCCCCGCCGATGACCAAGAGATCGCAATGCAGGAAGCCCTTGTCATAGACATCGGGATCGGCCTGCATTGAAAGGCGCCCGAGGCCCGCCGCCCTGCGGATCGCCGGTTCGTAGAGCTTTTCCCAGAAGGCTTTCGGCCACATGAAGGTCTTGTAGTAGAAGCCGGCTGTGAAGAAAGGCGACAGCAGGTCGTTCACCGCCAACGCGTCGAAGCCGAGTGAGGGCCAGCGGTTCTGGCTTCGAGCCTCCAGTCCGTCGAACAGTTCCACCGTCGTCGCGCGCGTGTTGGGCTCCCGCCGCGCGCCCGAGCGCAGTTCTACCAAGGCGTTCGGTTCCTCCGAGCCGACAGACAGCAGCCCGCGCGGGCGGTGGTACTTGAAGCTGCGTCCCATCAGACGAACGCCATTGGCCAGCAGCGCCGAGGCGAGCGTGTCGCCGGGATTGCCCTGGTAGCGCTTGCCGTCGAAACTGAAGTTCAAGGTCTGCGAGCGGTCGATCAGCCCTCCGGACAGTCGTGTCATTTGCTGCACCTCGTCCGCGAAAGGGCGGCATCGCGGGCCAGTTCCGCACCGAGGACTTCATGCGTGACCGTGTCGCGCGTCACCACCAGCCATGACCGGTCGCCCTGCTCGTGGAACCAAAATTCGCGATGCACGCCGGCCGGGTTGTCGCGCAGGAAGACGTAATCGCAAAAGGCGGCCTCGGCATCGGGCGCGGAGGGATCTGGACGGTCGATGAGCCGCGCGTCGCCCAGATAGGTGAATTCCTGCGCATCCCGCAGGCCCAGAAGTGGATGTGGGATCAGCATTGGACCGCCTTAGTGGAGATTGGGCTGGGCACCGGCGCCGCGCTCGTCGACCACATGGCCGCGTGCGAAACGGTCGATGCGGTACGCACGCGCTGTCTCGTGGGGTGCGCCGGTGG
The DNA here is from genome assembly GCF_004016445.2 of Mesorhizobium sp. M2E.F.Ca.ET.219.01.1.1. Classification (GTDB taxonomy): domain Bacteria; phylum Pseudomonadota; class Alphaproteobacteria; order Rhizobiales; family Rhizobiaceae; genus Mesorhizobium. Next base: position 2,934 of record NZ_SADT02000015.1, on the reverse strand, counting down.
CAAGAAGATGGGCGAAGGCATAGCCGCTGGCTGGCGTCGCCTTGAAGCCGCCATAGCACCAGCCGCCGTTCAGATAGAGGCCATCAATATGCGTGCGGTCGATGATCGGCGAACCGTCCATCGACATGTCCACCACGCCCCCCCACATGCGCAGGAGCCGCGCCCGCCCGATCATGGGCATCAGCGCCATGCCGCCTTCTGCGACGTCCTCCACCACCGGCAGGTTGCCGCGTTGGGCATAGGAATTGTAGCCGTCGATATCGCCGCCGAAGACAAGCCCGCCCTTGTCGGACTGGCTGATGTAGAAATGGCCTGCCCCGAACGTGATCACACCGGGAATGGTGGGTTTGAGCCCCTCCGTGACGAAAGCCTGCAAGACATGGCTTTCGATCGGAAGCCGCATTCCAGCCATTGCCATGACCCGGCTCGATGAGCCCGCCACCGCCACCCCGACCTTGTCGGCGGCGATATAGCCACGCGATGTCTCCACGCCACGCACCTTGCCGCGATCGAGCCGGAAACCGGTCACCTCGCAATTCTGGATCAGGTCCACGCCATGGCTGTCGCCGCCGCGGGCATAGCCCCAGGCCACGCCGTCGTGCCGCGCGGTGCCGGCACGCGCCTGCATCAGGCCGCCTTTGATCGGGAAGCGCGCGTTGTCGTAATTCAGGAACGGAACCATGGCGCGCAGTTCCTCCCGACCCAGCAGCCGTGCGCCCGCCCCCGCCAGCATCATGGCATTGCCGCGGCGGCGAAAGGCATCGCGCTGCGCATCCGTATGAAAAAGGTTGATGATGCCGCGCTGGGAAACCATTGCGTTGAAGTTGAGCTCCTGCTCCAGTCCTTCCCAGAGCTTCATCGAGAACTCATAGAAGGGCTCATTGCCGGCAAGCAGGTAGTTCGAGCGGATGATCGTCGTGTTCCGCCCGACATTCCCGGATCCGAGCCAACCTTTCTCCAGCACGGCGATACGCGATCGTCCGAAGGTCTTGGCCAGATAATACGCTGTGGCCAAGCCGTGGCCGCCTCCGCCGACAATCAAATAGTCGTAGGAAGGCTTTGGATCGGGATTGCGCCAGAGCGGCCGCCACCCGGTGTGACCCTTGAGCGCTTCAGCAAAGACGCGGAAGCCGGAAAACTTCATATCAAGGACTCCTTGGACTGCCGAGACTATGTCACGGCAAGGGCAGCGAGGTGTTTTCAAAATTGACTCATGTGTGCTTTTGCCGGACATGTGCGAACGATGTGGATGATAGGATTTTCAACGGGATGATTGACGGGAATCACGGCAGCCCGCGGCGATACGGTTTCCTGCTGATCGAAGGCTATGCCCTGATGTCCGCAGCCTCCGCGGTCGAGCCGCTGCGCGCCGCCAACCTGCTTAGCGGGCGGGTTCTTTACGATCTGAACTTCATGTCGGCCAAGGGCGGGTGGATGCGCAGTTCCGTCTCGGGTGCGTTCGAGACCGAACCTGTTTCACAAGCAGGCACTGATTTCGATATTCTCTTCGTCGTCGCCGGCGGCAACCCCCTCACCTATCGAGACGACAGGATCCTCGCTTGGCTGCGCCGTCTCGCCCGGTCGGGAGTGCCTTTGGGCGGAATCTCAGGCGGAGCGGCAATCCTGGCGGCAGCGGGTGTGATGTCGTCACGCCGGTTTACAATTCACTGGCAGCACATTGATGCAATGCGGGAGACGTATCCCGACGCACTCATCGAACGGCGGCTGTTCGTCATCGATCGTGACCGCTTCACCTGCGCGGGCGGCATGGCCCCCCTAGACATGACCCATGCGCTGATCGCTTCAGATCACGGTGTGGAATTGGCCCGTGCGGTCAGCGATTGGTTCATCCATACCGGCGTCCGGCAGGCCGAGGCCCCTCAGCAATTGGACCCAATACGCAGGTACGATCTGCGCCATCCCGCTCTGGTCGCCATGGTGGAATTGATGACAAGCCACATTGCGGACCCGCTGAAGCTGGGCGATCTGGTACACTTGAGTGGTATTGGGATGCGGCAATTAGAGCGGTTGGCAACGGAACAGTTAGGACAGAGCGTGATGCAGTTCTATCGGTCTTTACGGTTGGAGAAGGCCGACGAGATTCTCCAACAGTCAAACCTGCCGCTCGTCGAAGTCGCGCTGGCCACCGGCTTTTCCAACCGCAGTCATTTCTCACGGGCCTTTCAGGCCCACTTTGGCGTGGGTCCCGCAACCCACCGCAAACAGCGCGGCCAAAGCGAAAATTATCACGGCAGGACGCTTTTGGGGGGCGGTCAAGTGTAGACTAGGAAAGGTCTCCACAACATCGAGCTTCTCGTGGGCGAGACGAAAACTTTTTACGCAATTCCTCGAGCCGAGATGTTCTCGCAAGAGGATGGTCTGAGCGCCTACGCGGCAATCTGGCAGCCGAATAAAGCGAAGCTGTCCTCGTCTTCATCCAGACGGCATCGACAATCTTCGACATATCGTCGACGAGAGCAGGGCTACATGACACTCCCCCAACCCGCCCCAGGAAAATCTTCCGAGACCATAGCGGCCTTGGCCGTTTGGATACCAATAGCATAGCGTTACCCGAGATGTGCCTGCCCGTCCGTCTCGACGAATCACTGCAACGCTTCGGAAGATCGGGCCAGTTCACGCGCGGCGTCTTCTTCGGCATATCGCCTGCCACGTCGAGAGAGAGCAGCCAGAAGAGGCCCAAGCCCTGCTGCTTCGAGGTTGCCTATTGCCGAGAGGATCTCGTCCTGCCACCGCGGGTGAACGTTCTCTCTGCTGAGGCCCTTGAATTTCTCCCAAATCTGATCGGTCGATAAAGGGCGCAGGACATCCCCAAGTGGGTGTCGTACAATCATTTCTTCCGGCCCTTTCCCTTGATCCATGACAACGCGGGCTGGCGTTTCGGCTGGAAACGCCGAAGCGAAATCGGAGGACGCT
>NZ_SADT02000158.1 GCF_004016445.2 Mesorhizobium sp. M2E.F.Ca.ET.219.01.1.1 | reverse complement strand
TGGCCGCAGAGAACCGCGCCCGCACGGTCAACGCAGGACAGGCGCAAAAGAGCATCAAGCGCCTGCTCGCCGCGCTCAGGCGTGAGTTGGAAAGCCTCGATGCCGACCTGGACGATCATATCCGCAAGTCGCCACTCTGGCGGGTCCGGGAAAAACTGCTGTCCTCCGTGCCAGGCATCGGTCCCACCGTTGCCCGCACCATGATCGCAGAGATGCCGGAGTTGGGCAGCCTCGACCGGCGCCAGATCGCAGCGCTCGCAGGTCTCGCACCATGGACGAGGCAGTCCGGCACATGGCGTGGCAGGAGCTTCATCGGCGGCGGCAGGAGC
>NZ_SADT02000157.1 GCF_004016445.2 Mesorhizobium sp. M2E.F.Ca.ET.219.01.1.1 | reverse complement strand
GCCGCTCCTCAAGCACAGGTCGCTGCACGATCGCGGGGCTAATGCCTAGTCCCTGGAAGATGGTCGAAAACCTGATGATGATCAGGGCTGCGGAGTAAAGGCCGAACTCGGTAGGCGAGAGCAGCCGGGCCAGGACGAGGAGGGCGACAAGCTCCGCGACCGCGAGAGCGCCCATGGACAGGGCCGTCCAGAACATGCCCACGACACTTTTTTTGGCCAGCCCGCGTCGAACGTCGCTCACGCTTCTCTCCACTCACTTGGCCGACCGGTCAGGCGGCCAATGCATTTTCCTGGGTGCACTCTGCAGACGACGAAATCCGAAATGTCGGA
>NZ_SADT02000156.1 GCF_004016445.2 Mesorhizobium sp. M2E.F.Ca.ET.219.01.1.1 | reverse complement strand
AACCGTCGCGCTCGCCTGGTCGCCGTCCGAATCGGTAGCGACCACATTGATGCCGGTCAGGTTGATGACATTCTGTCCACCCGCGTCGGGATGCGGGAAATTGTCGAGCAGCGTCACATTGACTGTCGCCGAGCCGTTGGTGCCAGCCAGGATTGGCAGCGACGATGCGACCAGGTCGATATGGATGGCGTCGATGCCGTTGATCGAGCCGGTGATCTGGGTCGGCCCGGCCAGCGTCCAGACGATGTCGGCGCCGGCAACTCCGTTGACGTCCGCCGTGATCCCGGCGACCGATGTGAAGGCCACCCCGGTGATGTTGTCGGAACCGGC
>NZ_SADT02000155.1 GCF_004016445.2 Mesorhizobium sp. M2E.F.Ca.ET.219.01.1.1 | reverse complement strand
GATGTCGGCATTGTTCGCCCGGAGCGATGCATAGATGCTGTCGGTCGCCTCGGCCACGGTCGGCTCGCTCACGGGTGTACTCCTTCGGCTGTTCGGGCGGCGGCTTAACACAGATCAGCGGCTTCGCCATACCGATAAGACGGCTGATGGGCGGCAACAGTATCCCCTGGGACTTAAAAGGGATACCGATGACGCGCGCCAACGGCTCGCTGCTTTCGGGAAATGGTGTCGCCCGTGGTGAACGGCCGATATGGCGGCCCGTTACTGTCGCCTACCTGGGCCGGAACCAGACTCGCGGACTGTTTACGCCCATTGACTCCCGGAGGTCAG
>NZ_SADT02000154.1 GCF_004016445.2 Mesorhizobium sp. M2E.F.Ca.ET.219.01.1.1 | reverse complement strand
GTGAGCCCACCGATCTCCGGCGTCCCCGTGCCAGGGGCGATTCCGGGATCGAGGCTATCGATATCGTAGCTCACGTAGACAGGGCCGTCGCCCATCTGCTGTCGGACTTCGGCCATCAGCGGAGTAAGCGACTTATGCCAGCAGTCTTCCGCCGTGACGACACGGAATCCCTGCCCACGCGGCCAGTCGAAATCTTCGGCGGCGTAACCGGACCCTCTTAGCCCTATCTGAACCACACGCTTGCAGTCCAGAAGACCTTCCTCGACAGCGCGCCGGAACGGTGTTCCATGCGCAATGGCTTCGCCAAACTGATGCTCATTGATGTCGGCG
>NZ_SADT02000153.1 GCF_004016445.2 Mesorhizobium sp. M2E.F.Ca.ET.219.01.1.1 | reverse complement strand
GGCCGATTTGCTGCAATCGCGACCGGATAAGAACAAGCCGGCGCTGGTCATGCGCATCGACATGGGCAATCCCTACAATGTCCAGCGCCACCGCGTGATGTGGTCGATGCTGCAGAACCATGACGAGCCGATCATCGGCGCGCTGGAGATGGATGCGGCCTGCGTCGTCGTCAACCTGTTCATGCTGCCTGACGAGCCGGAGCTGTTTCGCCAATGCGTCGAAAACATCAGCAAGGTCCGCGCCGCCTGCCACAGATACGGCATGCCCTTGATGATCGAGCCGCTGGTGATGGTGCCCAACGATGTGCGCGGCGGCTATCAGGTCGACGGC
>NZ_SADT02000152.1 GCF_004016445.2 Mesorhizobium sp. M2E.F.Ca.ET.219.01.1.1 | reverse complement strand
TCGGCGCCGAGATCAACGGTCCGCTGTTGCGCCGCTTTGCCGCCGCAAGGGACCCATCCGACATCCAGGCGTGCCTCTTGGCGATGTCGGGACCACTGACGCGGCCTATCGATCACACCTTGGACGCCCTTGGGGACATGCGCGGGCGACCCGGCCAAGTCGAGAGACTCAGAGAGATCGCTGCCGCCATGACCAGCCAAGACCGGCAGGGCGTCATCCCGCGCGACCGGTTGGAAACCCTGACCATGCCGGTGATGGTGGTCTGGGGGACCGCTGACCCGATGCTACCCTCTAGCCATACGGACAATCTGCCCGTGCCATACCATGTCCAG
>NZ_SADT02000151.1 GCF_004016445.2 Mesorhizobium sp. M2E.F.Ca.ET.219.01.1.1 | reverse complement strand
ATAACCACCAGCGTCGATCAGGCCCCGCGTTGTGCCGCCTGCGCCACAGAAAAAATCGACAGCAAGAAATGCCGGCTTTCGATCGACCTGGCCCACCAGCGATTCAGAAATTTTAGTGTCCGAGCCGGCATTGTCTGACGAAAGGATTTCTCGCTCTGCCCTCCAACGCTTCCTAAAGCGCAAGCGCTCCAACCGCGCCGCGGATGCCCGAGCATCTACGGCACGCCGAAGTCGCGATATACGACCACTCCGTTCGTTCCGGCGATGGACCATGGTACCTCCAAGTTATCAGAGTTATACTCACGGACAAGCGCGGCGCAACAAATATCGTC
>NZ_SADT02000150.1 GCF_004016445.2 Mesorhizobium sp. M2E.F.Ca.ET.219.01.1.1 | reverse complement strand
GTCAGCTTCACCGGATTGTTGTTGCCGATGTTGAAGATGCGCCAGGGCGCGCTGCTGGTCGCCGAATCCGGATGGCTGGAATCCCAGGCCGGGTTGGCCGCGGCGGGGCTGTCGCTGGCGCGGATCACGCCTTCGGCGATGTCCTCGACATAGGTGAAGTCGCGCGTGTGGTTGCCGTTGTTGAACAGCTTGATCGGCTCGCCGGCCAGGATGCTCCTGGTGAACAGGAACACCGCCATGTCCGGGCGACCCCAGGGACCGTACACGGTGAAGAAACGCAGCCCCGTGGGGGGCAGGCCGAACAGATGGCTGTAGCTGAACGACATCAGTTC
>NZ_SADT02000149.1 GCF_004016445.2 Mesorhizobium sp. M2E.F.Ca.ET.219.01.1.1 | reverse complement strand
TGCGTCTCGTTCGTCCGCTTCTGGCCATGGAAATCGGCTTCCGCATTGCGGCCGCCGCCATTTTCCGGCGGCTCGCCCGGCCCATCCCTCGGCTTGACACTCTTCATCGATGCCCAGGCCTCAATGAGAGTGCCGTCGACCGAGAAGTGATCGCTCGAGAGAAGCTTTTTCACTCTGGGCTGCGCCAGCACCGCGCCTAAGAACTTCGCCGCGATGTCGCCTTCCAGCAGCCGGTCCCGGTTCTTCGAAAGCACTGAGTGATCCCACGCCGCATATCGACGCCGATGCCGACAAACCAGCGGAACAGGAGATCGTATTCCAGCCGCTCCATC
>NZ_SADT02000014.1 GCF_004016445.2 Mesorhizobium sp. M2E.F.Ca.ET.219.01.1.1 | reverse complement strand
TGGCGATGTCGCAGATCTCCTCGAAATGCTCGTAGAGGAAGCTCTCCCGGTGATGGTGCAGGCACCATTTGGCCATGATCGAGCCGCCGCGCGAGACGATGCCCGTGACCCGGTCGACGGTCAGCGGGATGTAGTGCAGCCGCACGCCGGCGTGGATGGTGAAATAGTCGACGCCTTGCTCGGCCTGCTCGATCAGCGTGTCGCGGTAGACCTCCCAGTTCAGATCCTCGGCGATGCCGTTGACCTTTTCCAGCGCCTGATAGAGCGGCACCGTACCGATCGGCACCGGCGCATTGCGCACGATCCAGTCGCGGATGTTGTGGATGTTGCGGCCGGTCGACAGGTCCATCACCGTGTCCGCGCCCCAGCGGATCGCCCAGACCATTTTTTCGACCTCTTCGGCCATCGATGATGTGACAGCCGAGTTACCGATGTTGGCGTTGATCTTCACCAGGAAATTTCGCCCGATGATCATCGGTTCGCTCTCTGGATGGTTGATGTTGGCGGGAATGATTGCGCGTCCGCGCGCCACTTCGTCGCGCACGAATTCGGGTGTGACGAAATCTGGGATCGCCGCGCCGAAGGCTTCGCCGTCGCGTTGCAGCTTGCCGCGCATCACCTCGCGGCCGAGATTCTCGCGGATGGCTACGAACTCCATTTCTGGCGTGATGATGCCGGCGCGCGCATAGGCAAGCTGGGTCACCGCCTTGCCGGCCTTGGCCCTGAGCGGCCGGTTGCGAACGGGAAATTCCGGTGTCAGGCGCTCGCCCGCCGCGAATCCGTTGTCTTCCGGCCGGACATGACGGCCGTCATAGGCTTCGACATCGCCGCGTGCCGTAATCCATTCATGGCGAAGCCGGGCAAGGCCTTTTTCGATGCTGGTTTCGACAGTCGGGTCCGTATAGGGGCCGGACGGATCATAGACGGTGACGGGCGGTTCACCCGCCGTCGGATGGACGGAGATTTCTCGCATCGGCACTTTGATGTGCGGATAAAGGACGCCGGACTTGTGGATTTTCCGTGAGGCGGGCAGCGGTCCCGTCGATACGGCGGGGGTGAGGGCATTCATCGTGAGGCTCCTTTGCTCATGCATTGGAGACCCAGTTCTGTGCCGGAAGGATGAAAAGACGCTTCTGTCGACCTGCCGAAACAGGATATCGGGCGTAAACTCCCGCAAAAGCGCTTGCACCGTCCCTACGCCAGTATGAACTGGATCAGGTTCAACGGGTCACTGCGCCGCGAAAGCCAGCAGTATCTCAGCCCCTTGCCGGGACTCCCCTGGTGAATGCGCCGAATTGAACGGGCCGGCGCTATTTTGTCAAGCGCATTTGGCCCGCGGCGCTGATCGGCGGCCAATCAGACCGGGCAGAAAAGCTCGCGCATGCGTCGGGGACAAGTCACCCCTAGAGGAGCGGCGAAGCGCCCACGATAGGCGAACCATCATGCGGATTCGAAACCTTTTCCAGCACGGCATTTCGGGCTTGCCGAACCGACGTTGCTATCGCCCAATTGGGTGAGATTGCTTTAGATGTCTGTCTTGCTCGTCATCGGCAATCCTTCCGCGTGGCTAGACGCCCCGTTTGTTCCCCCAGAGCAGAACATGAAGCTGCGGCAGTACACGCGCCTCGAACCACCTGTCACGGATCACCTTTTCGACCAGCCATTCCATTCGCTTCATCACGCCGGCCATGTCGATGAACGCGTCTTCGTTACCGGGAAGCGGCGGCGTGTGGTTGCCGGGCTGCAGATAGACGGGTAATTGCGGGTAGCGCGCCGCCGCGTCTTTGGCATAGGCATAGTCATCATCGTCGAAGACGACGAGCTTGAGCGCCATCCGCGGCTTATCCTGCGCAGCCTCGACGCAGGTGTCGAACACGGCCCAATCTGTCGTCATTTCGCTTGAGGGCGGCTTGGGGCTGAGCACCAGCACGTCGAGATCCGCGAACCATTGCTTAGGCACCGAGCCTTGGGTTTCCAACGCAAAGCGGTAGCCCTCACCATGCCCGCGCTCGATCAACCGGCCAAGCGGCTGGATGGCCGGATTGCCGCCCGACAGCGACACCATCACGGGCTGACCGCCGGAAAACGAAATGACCTTTTGCCAGACCATCATCGGTTGACATCATCTCCCAATCATAGCGGAAGCGACTGTCCACCGCATGCAGGCTGTCGCACCAGGAACAGCGATAATCGCACCCGCCCGTTCTTACGAACACCGTCGGCAGGCCGATCAGCATTCCTTCGCCCTGAATGGTCGGCCCAAAAATCTCGCTCACGCGGATTCCGGGCTGCAACGCGCAGGTCATGGCCGGTATTCCGCCCAGGTTTTCGGCGTCTCGCTCACCCGCACGGCGGAGGTTTGTGGTAACCGCACCTTGCACCAGTCGTAGAAGTGCCTGGCCAGACATTCCGCTGTGACACGGTCATGCCCCAGGACGTCGTTAAGATGCCGATGGTCGAACGTCCCATCGATGTAGTGCTTGAGCGCCGCCAGGTCTTGGTAGTCGCGCACAAAGCCATGTTCGTCCAGTTCTCCACCTGAAAGTTCCACTACGACGATGTAGTTGTGGCCGTGTAGACGCGCGCACTGATGATCGGATGGCAAGGAGGTGAGCTGATGCGAGGCCGAGAAGTGGAACTCTTTGGTAATGCGAAACATCACGCGCTCCTTGTCTGGACAGCGTGGAGCCAGAAGTCCGCGTCCTCATAGTCTGTCGGATCGGCAATGCCGGCTAGATCGAATGCTTCGCGCCGTTCGATGCATGTCCCGCAGCGACCGCAATGACGTGCGCCGCCCTTGTAGCAGGACCACGTCGCCTCGAACGGTGTGGCGTACTTTGCCCCCTCGCTAACGATGTCGGCCTTCGACATATTCACATAGGGGGCGTAAAGGCGGATATCGGCGTAACCTGCGAGCGCGTGGTTCTGCATCGTCTGAAAGGCGTCGATAAAAGCGGGCCGGCAATCGAGATAGATGAAATGATCTCCGCCGTGCACGGCAGTGGCCACCGCATCGGCTTGCTGCGCGGCGGCAACCCCGAAGGCGATAGCCAGCATGATGGCGTTCCTGTTCGGCACCACCGTGATCCTCATAGGGTCTTCGGCATAGTGCCCGTCGGGCACATCCACACTATCAGTCAGCGCCGAGCCGCTCAGGTTCCGGCCGACATCGCGGATATCGACGATTTGGTGCGGAACACCCAGCCGTTTGGCGCAGATAGAGGCAAAGCCGAGTTCCTTTTTGTGCCTCTGGCCGTAATCGAACGAAAGCAGGCCAATGAGTTTCTGCTCGGTCGCCACCTTGTGAGCGAGCGAAACGGAATCCAATCCGCCGGAGCAGATGACGAGGGCATTCATGGTTTGAGTCCTTGTTTTGACCGGGTAAGGCTGCGACCGGAGATTTCTCTGCGTTCCCCGTACTCCACGGAGCCGGTTTTGTGAATGGGTGGACGCGATTGAGGCGCACGTACCTTGGTGTCAGCGTCCCCAACACGACTTGCACGCGACTTGTCGCGCATCGTCGACCGCCAAGCGGCTGGGGTCGCCGCGACCTTCGTGCATTGGTAGGAGCCCCCCAAACCGGTGCGCAGCGCGATTGTCGAGACGGCGACAAGCGGTGCATTCCCCGACTGGTCGCGCACCATCTCATTGCATGAACAAATCGCGCGGCTTGTCCGCTACAGCGAGGAGAACCGCGACTAATGCCCACCGGAACTAGAGGCCAAGAGGCGCCGAAAATCGTGAGGACGACGTCACTGCGATGCGGTCGGGCAGACAAAGCCGTCCGACCAGATGGAAGAAGACCGGCGCGAGGTGTCTCAGTGGACGAGGTACTGACTTTCGGTCTCGGGTTGCCTTAAAGAATCAGGCGGCCTTGCGTTCCTTCAAAGCCTTCTCAAAGGCATCCTTGATCGGCTTGGATACGTTCCTCGCTAGCTCTCAACATCAATGCCTGGATGGCCTTGGCCTGCTCAGCGGACTTCTCGATCTGTTTGCGCAGGAATGCGCTTTGCAGTTCGAAGAACTCGGACGGCGACTTCACGGCAACCAAAGCTTCGAGGTGCGTGAAGCCGGCTTCGGCATTGGCTTGCAGAGCCGCAATCGTCTTCAGGAGCATCTCGTTGCTGGTGGTCTTGGCCATTTCACGAAATCGCAGCAACGGATTTATGAAGCTGACATGAATTTGCGCGAGTGGGCTGCACCTCGTGCTGCACGAATACCTCAAGAACTTTCTCGAACGCGGGCCGTGGCTGCGACACGTCTTCGCCGACCGCGGCTGTGTCGGACCGAAGCTTAAGGGCGCGATTCAAAAGATCGGCGCGTTCACCCAGGAGATCGGACTGATTTCGGGCGAAGACTTTCCGCTACTTGCGGGCGTTGCCGAAGACGCAGACCGGTGCATTCTTGACTGCCAAAGCGGCTCTTTACATATTTTCACGCCGCTTCGGTCAGCGTCGGACGACGCGGGCGCGACGTCTTAAACGCTCGTTCAGCTGATAGAGGAACTCATGAACGATATGATTTTTGACCCGTCAATCGCCGCGTAGGATATTTGCTTCGCGCGCGGCCGTGACGAAGGCCCTGCGGGCGGTGGGTGGATAGGCCTCACCTCGTAGTACCTTCAGACAGGCATCCATAGCTGTCCTGCGCTTCTCCGTCTGGAGACCAAAATCCCGCAGGAGGATGGTGGCCGCATCATTGACATCGAACACGAAACGTTCTTTGCGATGGCGACCAATCTGAATCACGACTGGCCTCTCAAATTTTGTTAAGCCGGTCATTTCGCCTCGCCCTCCAAGCCGTACCAACCCAGAGCCTGCGATCACAGCCGGAAGAAAAATCGCGTCGATTGATCCCGCTTGCGGGTTGCCCCGGTCGGTCGCTCAATTGAAAGCTTGGTACGAGGCGCAATTCCCATGTTCAATTCGAACAGATGTTGATCCAACTCCTTGTCCGCGGTCGTCAGGCGATGGTTCAGGCGCAGATAGTCCATCCAGGTCGGCGCGCGAAAGGTTTCTGTCCAAAGCGAAGGATCCTGAAGATCGCGCTGGAGATTCCAGTGCCGCGCACCGACGCGGCTTTGCACGCGCCGTCGTTCCTGCATCCGGTCCAGGAAAGCTTCGACGTTTGCCTCCGGTATTGAGTACTCGATCTTAACGACGATCGGCCCGCTTCTCGGCTTCAGGTCGAGAGCGAGCTGCGGCGTTTCGAAGCCAAAAGGATCCTGATCAGAGTCCTGCCATTGACGGATAGGCATCAGCAACCCGGTGGCCGCGACCATTACGAGCGCGACAGCGGAAACCTCGAGGGCTAAGGTAAGCGAATAGTTCTCGGCCACCGTGCCCCACAGCCAACTGCCGGCCGCGATACCGCCAGACGAAAGGGCATAGTGGATCGAGAGCGTGCGACCGACGACCCACCTTGGGCTTGCCAATTGGACACTCACGTCGAGCCCCGTCCAGGTGACGACCCAGCCCGCGCCGCCGAGCGCCAGCGCAATAGCCGCCACCACCACTGAGGAAGTGAGAGCAAGAGACAGACAACACGCCGCACAGGCAATGCATGCCAGTGTTGTCAGCCGCTCCTGGGACAGAGACCGCCTCAAGACATTGTTGCAAATGCCGACGCACAAGGCGCCTGTTCCGAAGCCGGCCATCAGGACACCATAAACGATTGGTCCTCCCCCTAGTTGATTGCGGGCAACGAGAGGCAGGAGCGCGAGTATGGAGATGCTGGTCAGGCCAAAAAGCGCACCACGCGCGATTGCCGCCTTGATCTCCGCCGACAGGGCCGTGAAGCGCGCTCCGTCATGAATAGCAGTGGTCAATGGCTCGCGCGGGAGAGGTGAGGCGCGAACATCCCATTTGCGGCGCCCTATGGTCCACAGCAGCGCTACATAGGTCAGCGTCGCCACAGCGAAAGCTGTCAGAGGTCCAAAGGAGGCAACGACGATGCCACCGAGCGCCGGGCCGACGCTTCGAACGGCGTTGTATCCAACCGAGATCAGCGTGACCGCGGCTGGGACTTCGCGTTTTCGCAAGATATCGCCCACCGACGCGTGCCAGGCAGGATCGGTGAACGCGGCTCCCGCTCCGGCCAAACAGCTGAATGCGAGAACCATCCATGGATTGAAAATCCCCACGGCCGCAAGAACAGTCAGCATCGCCGAGGACAATGCTATCGCGCAACCAGCCGGCGAACATGAGATTGCGGCGGCTGTAGTTGTCAGCCAGGACCCCGGCGATAATCGACAGGACGAATACGGGCAGTGTGGTCGAAGCCTGCACCAAGGCGACCATGACGTCCGACGTCGAAATGGTCGCCATCAGCCAACTGATGGCGACGGTTTGAATGAGCCAGCCAAGGCTGGCGACCTGTGTGGCAAGCCAGATCGAACGAAAGGTCGCATTCTCGAGCGGCGCAAATGTCGCCGACGAAGCCGGACTCGCATCTTCGCGCGCCACCCTGCTCATTGGGTTGAGCCCTCCCTTGGTCTATCGGTCGTGTTAGAGGTGCCCTCCCGGCCCACGTGCCCATGGAGGAATGGCACCATGAGCGCATTTTGTCGGGGCAGCGCAAGATATTTCTTTACCGCTGGCACTCTGGCGCAAGCGATTGCTTTATCTGGAATTGCCACCAACGCGCTTTCATGATTGCTGGGTCCATGTCACGTCCTCGCCTGCTGCCTGAAAAGAATTTTCCGGGCTACGCATACCTGCCTGGCAAACATCCACATCCGGTTCGCGACCCGTTGGGTCACAGTTATCAAAGCGACCCGGTCACCCTTGTTACAGTCGAGGAATCACTCAGTTCAAACGTGTTCCGATGGGGAATCGACCTTTTCAACCACGGGTATTACTGGGAAGCTCATGAGGCTTGGGAGCCTCTTTGGCATGCTGCGAAACAAAGCGCCCAGCATCGCCTGTTCTTCAAGGCATTGATCCTGTTGGCGGCGGCCGGGGTGAAGATCCGCGAGGGAAAGCGGGCCGCTGCCTTGCGGCATGCGGCAAGAGCTGCAGGGCTTTTTCGTCGGGTGGCGCTTCTGCCGAGCCGGCCCTTTGAGGCCGCACTCGGAATCACACCTGCCGCGCTCGCGGCAGAGGCCGAAGCGGCCACAACGTTCCCGACTGCTTTGCGAGAGCCGATGCCTGGCCAGCTGCCTGAGCCCGTTTTCGATTTCATTCTCGCACCGAACTCCGAGAGGAGCTGATGGATGGCCAGTACGGACGTCTTCGTTACTTGGACGCACTGCTGCGTCTGTCGTGAACAGTTTGACAAGGGCTTCAATCCTGGCGCAGTCGACCTACCGCTGAGCCCGGCTCTGGCGGAGGACCCATGGCAGGCGCCGCTTCCATCGTTGACCTCGCGGCAAAGAAACATCTTTCTGCCACCGCTTTAACTTGCGGGTTCGTCTGCGCCCAGTCTGTTCGTGCGATGCTTCCGCCATCGGCGCTTCCTCAACCGTCGGCGGCTTGGGAAGCGATCCGTCGGGTACGATCTCGTCCTTGGCATCGGATGCAGCTTCGCCGGTGGTAGGCATGGGCTGTGGACGACCATCCTCGGCAAAAATCGGCTGCGGCGTCGCTTCAGCGATCGCACCTTCCTTCTTCGCTTCGGAGAGTTCGTTCGCGATGGCAGCCAGGTCGATGCCGCCCCAGATCGACTGTGGCCGCTTCACGAGCTCACGCTTCTGTTTGATCTCGACGACAAAGGGGCGCTGCGGCTGCCTCATGGTGATCTCGTGGATTTAGGGGAGTTGCGAGTGTCCTCTAGGCGGAGCGCACGCCTTCGTCCACCCGCAGCCACGCATTCTCCAAAGGTTTTCGGAGACGTTGCCGCCGTCCAAGCCATGACGAGAGCTGCTCACCTCCGACGCCTGGGCCTACGCTCCCGATCTCTTGTCCTGTCAGCATGATCGTCATGACGATCATATCGCCCACGCAGTCGCCTTTGCTGGGCCCATCGCGAAGCCGCAAAAGATTCAGAATGCAATGAAGATGGTGGCCGCTCCTATCCATACCTCCATGTTCCCGAGTGCATCAGACGCGTCCAACGCATTTTCGGAATCGATCACGAGCGATCGATTCATGCTGTTGATGGAAGCATGCCGGGTGGCACGAGTGGCCGGGCACAGATTGCCGCTCGACAACCGCTCGGCAATCCCAAAGCCGCACTTGGGGCACATCGCCTCGGCTTCCCTTCACCGGGTTGAGAAGTCGCAAGAGGTGGCGCTGACCAGGCTTGTTCCACAGCCCTCATTGTCGTTGATCCAGACGCGCGGGGTGGTGCGTGGGCACCCTGCTCGATTGCCTGGATCACCGGTCGTCAGTGTAGAGCGGCAGCGTAGCCCCTGCGCTGGACCTCGAGCTCCGCCGGCGACATCGTCGACCGCAAGCGTAGCTCGACATAGACGGCCTCCGCTGGGTCCGCCTCACGCCCGTAGCCTGAGGCAAACATACTGCAAAGCCTACAATCAGGCGTTCCCATTTACGGCGCGCCCGGCGCGCCCATTCTGCATCGAGACGTACGCGGTCGGGATAGCGGTTTTCTCCCGATCGACGAACTCGAAGACGGCGAGATCGAAACCATCGACGAATTTCGATCCCTTCGAGTATAAGCCGGCTCATTGAGCCAGCTTAGCCTGGCATGCGTCGAAACAGAAAGCCCGATTCGCCAACCGCCACAATTACGAAAACATGGATCAGGTTAGGTCGGCTATGTCCTAAGGGAGCATCGCGATTTTCGCTATCTTTGAATTTTGGGAGCTCTTGGCTTCGCAACTTGGGTATCCAAATTTCGCGGTTGAAATTTACTTTTTCCGAATTGCTCTGTGCTAGGGACCCACACGAAGCACCTACTCTAGCGCGGGGGAGTGAAAGAGTGATGCAGCGTCGGTCTGCCGCAAGGTTCGGTGACCTTCTGGCGGGAGATTTGCGGGCTTTTGGCGGGCCCTCGACGATCGAACCACTTGCCGGCCGAATCAGGGCGGAGCAGGTCAGTATCGTGCTTCGCAACACGCCTCTTGGCATGGTTGCGAACATACTCAATGCGGCCACTCTTGTTATGGCGCTTTGGGGCTCGCCCGACCAAACGAAAGCCATCCTCTGGGCGAGTGTCATCATCGCCGCCGCTGGGTTCGTAGGCCTAAGAGCGAGATCATCGTTTCAGTCAGTCAAACCCGGTCGGTGTCTCGCCGAGCAACACAAAACCTGGTGCGGAACGCCTTCCTGTTCGGCACTTGGTGGGGAGCACTTCCCGTTCTGTTCTTCAGCGGGGCAACAAGTGCCGCCCAGGTTGTCATTACCTGCCTGAGCGCCGGGATGATCGCGGGCGGTGCCGCTTCTTTTTACACGATTCCCATTGCGGCCGTCGCGTATACGCTGCCGATCTTCGTCGGTTCGATGCTTGCGATTGCGTGGGTGGAAGGCGCCATCAATCTGCTCGTCGCAATCCTGATAGTGAGCTACGCCATCACGCTGTTTCGCGCAGTGCTCGCTCACGCGGTCGAATTTACCCGACGCTTCATTCTGCAAGCGGAAAGCGAAAATGCCATTCGCAGGGATGTTCTAACGAGTTTGCCAAACCGGTTCAGCTTCAACGAGCGGCTGGAGAACGCGTTGGTGGACGCAAAGCAGTTTGACCAGCACTTTGCGTTGCTTTTGTTCGATCTTAACAATTTTGCCGAGGTGAATGATCGCTTTGGCCGAGCCATGGCGGATGCCCTTTTGGTTGAAGTGGCTGCGAGACTTCGGAGATCGACGCGGGAGAGCGATGGCATTGCGAGATTGGAGGGCGGCGAATTTGCAATAATCGCTACGCGCGATATCAGGCCAGATCAAATCAGGTCCTTGGCCAAACAGATCATAGAGGCCATGCGCGCCCCGTTCTTGATCGAAGGGCGCGAAATATATTGCAGGGCCTCTATAGGTATCGCTTTGGCGCCCACTGACGGTTTGGATGCCAACCAACTCCTGCGGTGCGTCGATACCGCGCTACACAGGGCTAAGACGCTGGGGGCGGGGTCCATCCAGTTTTTCAGCCCAAGCGACGATGAAGCTGCTGCCAGGCGCCATGCCCTTGAACGCGATCTGGCATCTGCGCTTGCCAACGACCAGCTTTGGCTCGCATTTCAACCCTTTCTCGACCTCGGGAGCGATCGCATCCGAGGTTTTGAAGCGCTTCTGCGATGGCAGCATCCGACCCTTGGCCAGATCCCTCCGACAGAGTTCATACCCATCGCTGAAGAAACGGATTTGATTCACTCCATCGGACACTGGGTCGTCAAAACGGCTTGTTTGGCAGCGGCGCGCTGGCCGCGCGACTTGCGGGTCTCCGTCAACTTGTCGGTAGTGCAGCTTAGGAATAAAGCCTTGCTGGATGGAATTGTAGTGGCCTTGGCTGAAGCCGGTTTGGACCCCCGAAGACTCGAGGTCGAGATCACAGAAACTGTGCTGATTTCGAATTTTGAAGAAACGATTTCATTATTACAATCGTTAATTTCCCTATCCGTCACAGTTGCTCTTGACGATTTTGGCACCGGCTATTCATCACTGACCTATCTTCGTAAATTGCCGCTTTCGCGGCTCAAGATCGACCGATCTTTTGTCCAGGATATGCTCACCGATGCGGACTGTGCCGCGATTGTAAGATCATTGGTTGAGTTGGCACATGAGCTTCGAATTGAGGTAACAGCCGAAGGCGTAGAAACTCCCGAACAGCTCGACTATCTGCGATGCGTCAGATGTGATGAAGCTCAAGGCTATTTAATCGGGAAACCTGTCCGGATAAGCGAAATTCCTGGCATTGCCGCGGAGCCGGTTGGTCAGGAGCTAGATACTTAAATAGCAGGACCGACACTTTGGCGGCGATGGTCTGGTTGTCTCGTATCTCGACGGTGACGACCGCCTTGCTCAGGTAGGCTGAAGGCCGCAAGTCCATGCGAGCACTGGAAGTAGCCCTGTGACGAAGCATCAGATCGAGGTGATCACGTCGGTCGAGCGGCGCCGGCGCTGGTTTCGGGAGGAGAAGGAGCGGCTGGTCGCAGCGACGTTTGAGGCTGAGGCCAGTTTTGGAGATCGCGCGATCTCTCGGCATTCATATGAGCCACCTTTTCCCGAGAGGCGGTGCCGGATCCTGGTGGCGGGTCAACGCCGGAGGATGTATCAAGCGTTTCGTACGCCGCTGCTTTCCTCTTAAACCGTCATTGCTCTGACAACACATTCTGCAATGGTCGGCGAGTTGTCGATGAGGCACCTGTTCACGCAAACCAGCTGTTCAGCAGGTCGGGAGGAACGAATGAACCCAGAGGCTTTCAGCAGCCCAGTTTTTGTGAAGCGTGCAACCTACATCGTGCAGGAGATTGCCAGCCTTGCGGACGCCGTCGACTTCCTCAATGAATGGCCAGAAGATCGCAGAGACCTGATCCACGAAGCCGCCCTCAGGACCTGCTATGACGCATACGATGGGCGAAAACCTGTAAGCGCAGCGCGCAATGCCTTTTTCGGCTTTGCGAAACGGGCCGCCATATTGGAAGATGCAATTTCCGCCATGCAATGGCTCTCTGCCTGCAAGTCCGGCCGTGGAAAAGTGCAGGTATAGGAGTCTGGCACGGGGCACGCTGAGGGGGGCATTGTGTCGGGATTTCAGGGATAGCCGAAAGCAGGAACAGGTCTCGACATTAACGGCAAAACGGCAGTCTCACGCAATCTCGCCGTGAATCAGACAACCGCACATCGGTCGCGAGTGGCTAAGTTCAGCGACGAAGATGCAGCGAGCCGATTCGGCTCGGCAAAGAAGTGCGACCGAGGCCTATTCGCCTCACAGGAGCGGAGAAATGACCGGCTTGAGCAGATTTGAGAGGCCAGTCGTTGTTCAGGTTAGCCACCACAGCTCAGAGCGGATCGTGTTCGAGGTCAATGACGCGGCCGCTATCTTGCTACGGGATCTTCAACGTCAGACCGTGAAACGGAAGGCCGCGATGGACGCCTGTCTGCAGGTGTTGCGTGGGGAGACTTATCCAGCAGCGGCTCGAAGAGCTTTCGTGGCAGCCGCGCTTGAAGCAAAGATACTTCGCGGCGATTAGAAAGCCGGGATGCTCAGGAACTGCTGACTGACCATCAGGGACAGCTGTTTGGGTTGCAACCATGATGGCTCTTCAGTTCGAATTCGGTTCTCGGGTGGCGAGCGGAAGCTTGAGAGCAAAGATCTGACGGCTGACATGCGGATGCTTCAGATGCCGCCCATGCAGAGGTATTTCATTTCGAGGTAATCCTCGAGCCCGTGGCGCGAACCCTCCCGTCCGATGGCGGACTGCTTCATCCCGCCGAAGGGTGCGGCTTCCGATGACATGCGTCCCGTGTTGATGCCCACCATGCCATACTCCAATGCCTCGGCCACACGCCAGACACGCAGCAGGTTCGAGGCATAGAAGTAAGCGGCGAGGCCGTAGATCGTGTCATTGGCCTCGTGCACAACCTGATCCGCATCGTCGAAGCGAATGGTTGGGGCCAGCGGCCCGAATGTCTCCTCTTGCGCAATGGTCATCTCGCTGGAGACTTCAGTGAGGACCGTCGGTTGGAAAAACGTGCCATCCTTGCCAATGCGTTCGCCCCCGCGGCGAATTGTACCGCCTTTTGCGACGGCATCGGCGATGTGCGATTCGATCTTGGTGAGCGCATGCCTGTCGATCAGCGGGCCAATGGCGACACCTGGATCGAAACCGTCACCAACCTGGAGCTGGCGAACCCGCTCCACGAATTTGTCGACAAATTCATCGTGAACGCCCGATTGGACGTAAAGGCGGTTTGCGGAAACGCAGGTTTGACCCGCGTTGCGGAACTTGGCCTGGATAGCACCGTCGACTGCCGCATCGACGACTGCATCGTCAAAGACGATGAAAGGCGCATTGCCGCCGAGCTCGAGACTGACCTTCTTGATCTGGTCCGAGCATTGGCGCATGAGCAGTCGGCCGACCTCGGTCGAGCCGGTGAAGCTGATCTTGCGGACCTTGGGGTTTGTGCAGAGTTCACGGCCGACGGCATCGCCTTCAGACGCATAGATCAGGTTGACCACGCCTTCGGGAAAGCCAGCCTCATGCGCAAGGGCAAACATTGCACCCGCCACGAGCGGCGTCTGTTCAGCGGGTTTCAGCACGATCGTGCAGCCCGCGGCCAAGGCCGGCGAGATCTTGCGCGCCACCATGGAGGCCGGGAAATTCCACGGCGTAATCGTGCCGACGACGCCGATCGGCTGCTTGATCACCAGCAGGCGACGGTCCGTCGATGGCGCGGAGATCGTCTCGCCATAGATGCGGTTGGCCTCTTCGGCGTACCATTGCAGGTACGCCGCCGCATGCGACACTTCCGAGTTAGCCTCGGCAAGGGGCTTGCCCATTTCCGCGGTCAATACTCGCGGCAAGGTCATCGGCGTGGTCGATAATCAGCTGATGCCAGCGCCACAGAACGTCGCTGCGTTCACGGGCCGTCAATGCCGCCCATCCAGGCTGCGCTCTATATGCTCTATCGATCGCAGTGCGTGTCTCCTCGACGCCCATGTCGGGAAGCTCTGCCAGCACTTCGCCTGTCGATGGGTGAGGACCACAAATGTGCGCTCACTGACTGGTTTGCCAAGCGCCGGCAGGCGGTCAAGGCTGCCAAACAGGTCAGGAGATTTGAGGTGGCGGATCAAAGGCGGGAGCAGCGGCAATGTCGATTCCTTAAAGCTCTTGGCCTGTCCGGCCGGGGGGACATCTACTGCCCACGTGTGGCTTTTGCATAGGACCACCTCTCACGAAAATCGTGCATCCTTGGGCCGGGTGGACCTGCCGCGGGAAAGGCCGACGGCCCGCTTCCGTCTGAACCGGCGAGGCCGAACCGTTCTATACCGGCTTCGTCCTGGGCCCCCATTTGCCCCAAGCGATCAACTTCTCGTCGCCCCGGCTCGTAGCGCTTGCAGCGCCGTCCCTCTCAGGTATCGCATCGGGGCCGCAAGGCGTGTCGTGACGTGAGCCCCAACGGGGGGTGCTGGACGATACATGAGAGGTTGCAGCCGCCGGTCAAAACCGGCCTTGCAACTTTCTCGTTTTTACTGCCCTGACGCAGAAGTTTCGGTTATGAATCGGGACTGGCCTGACGGCCTGCCGACGTTGCATTTGTTACAAAGGAAAACGCATATGGCGACTGGAACGGTGAAGTGGTTAAACAGCACAAAGGGATTTGGGTTTATCCAGCCCGACAATGGCGGTCAGGATGTTTTTGTCCACATTTCCGCCGTTGAACGAGCAGGCCTCTCGACCCTCGCTGATGGCCAGAAGATCAACTATGAAATCGAACAGGACCGCCGCACCGGAAAGTCCTCAGCTGGCAGCCTCAGCAAAGCTGGCTGAAATTTTTTCCCCTGGCTCCTGTCAACAGCGGATGGACGCGGTCCGCCCGGATGTACTGACGGTCGCGCGAAATGCAGGCTGCTGCAAGGCTGCGCGGAGTCCCGGGGAAGCCAAGCGGCTTGAAAGGGAAGGCGGGATAGACCCCGCCTTTTCATATTCCGGACAGAGCCAATGGCAACTGCGTACCCCAGAACAAAGCTCGATTGCTGAAATCAAGCTGCGACCTTCTTGCGGGTCCGCTTCGCCGGTGCCGGCTGTTCCGGCTCTACTGGTTTGCGTCCGAGACCCATCGTCTTGGCCAATGCCGAGCGCGTGGCGGCGTAATTCGGCGCGACCATGGGATAATCAGCCGGCAGACCCCATTTGGCGCGATATGCGTCCGGCGTCAGCCCATAATGGGTCGACAGATGGCGCTTGAGCGATTTGAACTTCTTGCCGTCCTCAAGGCAGATGATGTGGTCCGGCGTCACCGACTTCCTGATCGATATGGCAGGCTTGAGAACCTCCGGTTCTTCTGCGGAAATACTGGCGCCGGCCGTGCCTTTGAGTGCCGCGTGCACCTGGCCGATCAGGGCAGGGAGTTCACCCACCGGGACCGGATTGCTGGAGACATAGGCTGAGACGACATCGGCGGTGAGCTCGATGAGGACGGCGACGGTGTTGTCGGCTTCTTCTGTCATGAAACTCTCCGGGTGGCTTGAAAGACAGTCGGCGAAGTGTCGCTACATAGTGGCGGTTACCGCTGAAAGCAATAAAGCCCCGTCAAGACTATTGCGATGCTCGTCCTGCACTGTGGTCAATAGGGACTCATCCCGTCTTGCGCGTTCTGATCCGACCGCAGTTGGGCACATCCATGCTCGATGTAGCATGAGCGAGCGATCCTGACCTGAAACGCAGCCAAGCCTGTCCTTGATCTCTTCTATCCCGAAGATTGGAATCGATCATTCGGAGAAGTCCGGTCCGGCACGCTCACCGATGGCTGCGAACAGACTAGCCGCATGTAAAGCAGCAGAATCGAACTGGCAGGTGGGGCAGGCGTTCTCCTGTTCTTCTGCAACGATCTCGTCGAGACCGAAACGATTGCCCGAGCACCCCCGCGGCGCCAAAGCGCGTGCTTAGGGGGACGGCCCGGTGCCCAGCATCAGAGAGCCGGGGACTTCGGTTGGCGCGTTCAGCTTCCTCCTCGACCAGCGCTTCGCCGCGAAAAGTAGCATCGTGACATTGGTGGAAAGGGGGAGGGAAGAAAGACGCCCACGGCGCTTGTGCTGAGGCAGCATCCGCACCGACCGCACCAGTGTTCCCAACCGAAAAACCCGCCACTCTTGCGGGCGAGAGCGGCGGGCTTTTTTGCAGAGTTACTCGAACTGAATACGCGTTCCCACTCACATTAGATGCGGATAATTAAGGCTGTATTAAAATGCAAAATTTGGGCATCTAAATCGATCCGAGCGCAAGATACCGCGCGCCCGGACGTTCGGGGCCTAAATTGTCGCCGTGGTCAAATCGACAAACCATCAGCCATCAGAAAATCTCTGCTTGACGTAACGTAAGGTCCCGTGTTTTTCGCCGTGCATGGAGCGACTTCCAGTCTCGGTCCAGGGCGACGAAAATGAGGGGCAGCGATGGTGGCTGGCGAACCAAACGACGTGCGCGTCAAGCGTTGCGGTGGGGATGGGTCGTTCATATTGTGGAGGACGGCAAACTGACAGTTCATCGGTTCAAGATACAGTGTCCCGCCGAGAATTTCGCCGATGGCTAACGCGCCAGGCTCGGCCTTGCTAGCAGGCCACCAATTGACGAACACTGATGTCTGGGGGAGACGTTGGATGGCTGGCGCGCCTTTTGCGCTGGCGGAAAAACACATCGGCGAAAGGCCACTTACAATGCTGCTTGCGGCTAATGACACGGCGGCCAAGATCACGAAAACCCAGGTCGTCAAGGACCTGGCCGCGGCGCTCGAAAAACAGCATGAATTTGCAAGCCGCCACCGCAAGTGACTTCAGACAGGGAGTCGAGCCGCGTGGCTGTTGGCTCAACCGTGGAGATGCCGACATTGCGTGCGATCTCACGAAAGCCCGCTGTGGCTAAAGACGCGGCGGGCCTCTCCTCGAAGCTTCATTGATCCTGAAGCTTAGGTCCACTCTTCAGCGCTGTACGAGTTACGAGGGGCGGAGAGTCTCGGCGGGTGTCACGCCCCGGAGACCAGGGCAGGAATGGACAGAACCTCGTTCGCCTCGTCAAGAATCGAGAAGGTGTAGCGGCCATCTGCGTCAAGGTCGACGGAGTAGCTCAGGCGGTCGAGTATATGGTTATCCTGGTCGAACGTAACGATCCGCGGCTTCAGCGAGGCGATATGCGCTTCGTCCAGGTAGATCGAGTTGCAGACAATGATCTGGTCGTCGGGCTGGCAGGTGCGGGCCGCCGCGCCGTTGAGGATGCAGCAGCGTGAGCCGCGTTCGCCGAGGATGACATAGGTCGAAATCCGCGCACCGGAATTCTTGTTCCATATGTCCACGAATTCCATGGGCAGGATGCCTGCTTCTTCGCAGTGGTCAGGGTCGAGCGTTATCGACCCGTGGCAGTTGAGGTTCGCTTCGGTGACGTAGATGCCGTGCAGCTTGCCGGCTACTATTTTTCGCATTGGTCTGTTGTCCTATCCATCATGAATGACTGGTGGTCCTGCCGCTCTCGGAGCAGCCAGTTATGCGGCTAAACTACGACGACGAGTGCGCCGCCGCTGAGACCAGCACCCGCTGCCGCCAGAAGGATTTTCTCGCCCGGTCGAAACGGCTCAGTCCGATGGGCCAGTGACAGGGAGAGCGGGATCGTCGCGGCGGAAGAATTGCCGTATTCGGCAATCGTCTTGACGATTGCTTGATCGGCAATGCCAAGGTTCCTCCCGACCGCATCGAAAATGCGGGCATTGGCCTGATGCGGTACGAACCTGTCGACATCCTGTGGGCGTACTCCGGCAGCGGCGAGCGCGCTTGTCGAGCAATCGGTCATCATCTCGACAGCCTTGGCGAAGACTTCCCGGCCGTCGGTCATCGTCATTCGGGTTTGCCCGAGATCCAGGCCACTTTGGAATGGGATGTTGCTTCCGCCCGCCGGGATCTGGATCAGCCGGTAGCGCGAGCCGTCCGAATCCACCGACGCACCGAGAATGCCCCGATCCGGACCCTCGCACGGACCAATCACCAGGGCGCCGGCGGCATCGGCAAACAGTACGGCGCTGGCGCGCTCGGCCGGATTGATGCGGCGGCTGAGGATGTTGGCGGCGATGACCAGGGCCGCTTTGCCGTGCAGGCGGGTGAAGCCATCCGCGAACATCAGCGCATAGATGAAGCCGGCGCAGGCGCCGGTCAGATCGACCGCGCCGGCTTGGCCGAGCCCGAGCCGGTGTGCGACCAGCGGCGCACTGGGCGGTAGGAGATGGTCGGGCGTCGAGGTGGCGAGCAACAGCAGACCAATGTCGCTGCGGTCAATGCCGGCATTCGCCAGCGCCATGTCGCCGGCACGGGCGGCCAGGCCAGACAACGTGTCTTCGTCCGTTGCCCAGAATCGCGAGCGAATTCCGGTGCGCCGCTCGATCCAGCCAAGTTCGAGCCCGAGACGGTTTTCGATTTCCGGGTTCTCGACCCTGCGCGCCGGCACATGATGACCAAACCCGAGAAGGCGCGACGATCGGCTCATGGCCTCGAACCGAAGCGTTCGCCGGCTTCTTCGATCGCGTCATAGAGTCCGTCCAACTCGTCGCCGGTGATGCAATAGGGCGGGAGAAGGTAGAGGACATTGCCGAGCGGACGAACAAGCAGGCCGCGCTCGAGGAAAAAGGCGCGCAGCTTCGGCCCGATCTCGGCCAGATAGCCCGCAGAGCCGGCGCGCAAATCGAGCGCCGCGATCGTGCCGGTCGTCCGGCTGTCGGTGAAGAACGGATTGTCGCGAAAGCGCCGAAGTCCGGCGGCCTGCATCGCGCTCAAGGCCGCGACCCGCTCGGCCACGGGCTCGTCACGCCAGATCTCGACATTGGCGAGTGCTGCCGCGCAAGCAATCGGATTGGCAGTGTAGGAACTCGAATGAAAGAAGGTCTTCTTCCGGTCTTCGGAATAGTGGGCCTGGAAGATGGCATCGGTGGCGAGCGTAGCCGCCAGCGGGATCACGCCGCCGGTCAGGCCCTTCGACGTGCACAGGATGTCCGGCGAGACGGATGCCTGCTCGCAGGCGAACATGGTTCCGGTTCGCCCCCAGCCGGTCATGACTTCGTCGGCGATCACGAGCGTGCCGGAGGCTTCGGCAATCTTCTTCAATTCGGTCAGAACCCAGGCCGCATACATCAGCATGCCGCCGGCGCCAAGAACGAGCGGCTCGACGATCAGGGCGGCGGCGCGTCGGTCGCGGCTGACGGCCTCGAACCGATCCAGCGTCTCCTGCTCGCGGCCCGCGGCCGGAAAGGGAATGGTATCGACCTCGAACAGCAGCGGCTCGTAGGCAGCGTTGAACACGCCGCGGGCGCCGACGCTCATCGTGCCGATCGTGTCGCCATGATAGCTGTGCTCCATGGCGACGATCCGCGAGCGCGGCCCGCCTATGTTGCCGAAATAGCCGAGCGCTATCTTCAACGCGACTTCGACGGAGGTCGAGCCGCTGTCGGAATAGAACACCCGGTCGAGGCCGGAAGGAGCGAGACCGACCAGCGCCTCGGCCAGGCGCTCGGCCGGCTTGTGCGTGAAGCCGGCGAAGATGATCTGGTCGAGGCTCGCCGCGGTCGCCTCGATGGCCTTCATGATGCGGGGATGGCGGTGACCATGCGTGACGACCCACCAGGAGGAAATCGCGTCCAGGATGCGCGTGCCGCCAGCCTTGTGGAGATAGGCGCCCTCCGTCAGGACGATTTCAGGGATCACCGGCTCTAGCGCGTGCTGGGTGAAGGGATGCCACACACGGGACTGCGACATCAGTGATCTCCCGTGCACGAGGCGAAGGCGAAGCCGGCAATCATTGCGTCTCGCAGCGTTTTGTCCGTCAGCGGGTCGAGATACGGCAGCCTGCCGAGCTGCGGTACACCGCCCATTTCCACGATTGTCCGTTGCGTGTCGGCCATCTCATCGCCGATGAAAGCGATGCCGGCCAGCGGGATGGAGCGCGCCCGAAGGGCCTCGATCGACAGCAGCGTGTGGTTGATTGTGCCGAGCGTGGTGCGGGCACACAAAATGACCGGCAGCCGCCACTCAGCGAAGATGTCGATGAACCTTGTGCGCCGGTTGAGCGGCACCATCAGGCCGCCCGCACCCTCGATCACGAGCGGCGCCGGCAGGACCGGAAATGAAAGATCGGCAGCCTCGATCGAGACGCCGTCGATCTCAGCTGAACGATGCGGCGACAGGGGCTTGCTCAAGCGGTAGACCTCCGGCAGCACGCGCCCTGGCGGCAGGCCGGCAAGCCGCGCAACCACCTCGCTGTCAGTCTCGTTGTCGAGACCTGATTGCACCGGTTTCCAGTAGAAGCCGTCGAGCAGGCCGGCGAGCCCAGCCGAAAACACGGTCTTGCCGATTCCGGTGTCTGTTCCGGTGATGACGATGCGTTGGGTCATGTCGCCTCCGGTCATGTTTGGGCCAACACCTCAACGAGCGCCTCGACCATGGCGGAAATGTCAGCTTCGGCTACGTTGAGCGTCAGCGAAATGCGCAGGCGCGACGTGCCCTCCGGCACGGTCGGCGGACGAATGCCGCGTATGTCGTAGCCGCGTGCCTGCAGTGCCGCCGCCACCGCCATGGTGCGCCTGACGTCGCCGATGACAAAGGGCTGGATCTGCGAGCCGCTCGGCATCACGCCGCAGCGCTCGGCCAGTTGGCGGCCCGCGAAGGCGACGCGTTCACGCAGCTGAACGCGGCGCAGCGGCTCGTCGGACAGCATGGCGAGCGCTTCGCACGCCGCGACTGCCATCAGCGGCGATGGCGCGGTGGCGTAGATGAGTGGCCGGCAACGGTTGACGAGATAATCGCACAGCGTCCTCGGCCCGGCGACGAGTGCGCCGGATGCGCCGAGCGCCTTGCCGCAAGTATGGAGCGCAATGATGTTGTCGCGGCCCTCGAAGGCGGCGGCCAGTCCCCGGCCGTCCGGTCCCCAGACGCCGGTGGCATGCGCTTCGTCGACGACGAGGAATGCCTCGTGCCGATCGGCAAGCGCGACGAGGCTCTCCATCGGCGCGCGGTCGCCATCCATGCTGTAGAGGCTTTCGACCCCGATCCAGACGCGTCCCATGCCGCCCTCGGCGCGCCAGCGCGTGATTGCCTCATCGACGGCATCGACGTCGTTGTGCTTAGCCACTACAAACTGGGCGCGTCCGGCCTGTGCGCCCTCATGCATGCTGGCATGGGCGAGTTCGTCGAGAACCAGCAGGTCGCCCTTCTGCGGCAGCGCGGTCAGGAGAGCGAAGTTGGCGATGTAGCCGCTGCCAAAGAACAGTGCGCGTTCGGCGCCGAAGAATGCCGCGGCGTCCGCCTCCAGTGCCTCGTGTTCCGGTGCATTGCCGCGCAACAGCCGCGACCCGGTGGCGCCAACCGGCGTGCCCCGCGCAATCGCAGCCGCAACCGCATCGCCAAGTCTTTTGGAGGCGGCAAGTCCGAGATAGTCGTTCGACGAGAAGTCGAGCCCGGCGCGCGGCGCAAGCGTCCGCAGGCGATCCTTGCGCGCCAGTCCACGCAAGGATGCGTCATACCGGGCAAGAAGTGCCTCGTTCATTGCGTGCCGATTTCCATCGGTTCGATGCCGAGACGCTGGAATAGCAGAGTATCCTTGTCCTCGCCGGGATTGTCCGCCGTCAGCAGCGTGTCGCCGACGAAGATCGAGTTAGCGCCGGCAAAGAAGCACAGCGCCTGCATCTCGTCGGTCATGGCGGTGCGACCGGCGGAAAGACGAACATGCGATTTCGGCATCATGATGCGCGCCAGGGCGATCACGCGCACAAATTCGATCGGCTCGATGGGCTTGGCTTCCGCCAGCGGGGTGCCGGCGATCGGGATAAGCATGTTGATCGGGACGCTTTCCGGATGTTCCGGCAGATTGGCCAGCGTGACCAGCATGTCAATCCGGTCCACCGGCTCTTCGCCCATGCCGACAATGCCGCCGCAGCAGACCTTGATGCCGCTGCCGCGGACATTGGCGAGCGTATCCAGCCGGTCGGCAAAGGTGCGCGTGCTGATGATCTCGCTGTAGTAGCGGTCCGACGTATCGATGTTGTGGTTGTAGTAGTCGAGGCCCGCCTGCTTCAGACGAGCGGTCTGCTCAAGATCGAGCATGCCGAGCGTCATGCAGGTCTCCATGCCCAGCGCCTTGACGCCCTCGACCATCGCCACCACCGCATCCATGTCGCGCGCCTTGGGGTTTCGCCAGGCGGCGCCCATGCAATAGCGCGTGGCGCCGGCATCGCGCGCCTTGGTCGCCTCGGCGATGACGCGCCGGACCTCCATCAGCTTCGACGCCTTCAACCCGCTTTCGTGATGCGCCGACTGGCTGCAATAGCCGCAATCCTCCGGGCATCCACCTGTTTTGATGCTAAGAAGCCGGCTCAGCTGGACCTTGTTGGGATCGAAATTCTGGCGGTGAACGGTTTGCGCCAGGAACAGAAGATTGTTGAAGGTGCGTCGTGCAGCGCCTGCGCCTTTTCTAGGGTCCACATCCCACAATCATTGGATTGCGCCTGTGGCATTGTCTTCGTCGAGTTCGATGCGTGCATCTCTTCCTGTTCCTTGGGGGTTCCGGCCTTTACGGCTTCTTTCCTGGCCGATTGACAGGGATCGGAAACTCTATCAGCCCGCTGCCGTCCGTTCGTCGTGCGATCATGAGCTCCGATAGTCGAGGCCAATATCCAGGATCGGCGCGCTGTGGGTCAGCCAGCCAATTGAGATCAGATCGACACCGGTCGCGGCGATGGCGGGCGCGGTCACGGCGGTGATGCTGCCCGACGCTTCAGTGATCGCCCGGCCCGCAACCATACCCACCGCCTGGCGCAATTCGTCGACCGACATGTTGTCGAGCAGGACGGCGTCGGGAGCGAACCCTAGGACCTCCTCCAACTGGGCTAGGGTATCGACCTCGACTTCGATCTTGACCAGATGGCCGGCGCTGTTTCGTGCCCGCTCGAGCGCCGGGCGTATTCCGCCGGCGATGGCGATGTGGTTGTCCTTGATCAGGATGGCGTCGTCGAGGCCGAAGCGGTGATTGGACCCCCCACCTGCGCGCACGGCGTATTTTTCCAGCGCCCGCAATCCGGGCGTCGTCTTGCGCGTGCAGACGATCTTCGCATCGTGCCCGCGGACCGCATCTACGATCGATGCTGTCGCCGTGGCGATGCCGCTCAGATGGCACAGAAAATTGAGTGCCGTCCGTTCCGCGGTGAGAATGGTCCGGGCGGGACCGCTCACCGTTGCAATGATCTCTCCTTGCGAGACTTCGCTGCCGTCTGCTCGCTTAACGGTCAATTCGACGTTCTGGTCGATGAGCCGGAAGGCGAGCATCGCCAGATCGAGCCCAGCGACAGTTCCGGCCTGGCGCACCGAAAGCACGGTCGTCGCGTGATGGTTCTTCGGCACGATGGCGTCGGTCGTCAGATCACCCGCCCGGCCGAGATCTTCCAGAAGTGCTGCCCGCACCAGGGGCTCAAGCATGATTGCGGGAAGCGGCGAGAGGTTCATTGCTCGACGTCTTCAAGCGTTGGAGAACATGGGAATTCCTCGGCTTTCGTCAAGGCTTCTTCCAGCGTGAGCCTGGAGCGGCGCGCGATGTCAGCACGATAAGGAAAGTCCGTGCGGTGGTGAGCGCCGCGGCTTTCTTCGCGCAGGAAGGCCGCAACCGCGATCAGCAGTCCCACTACCGCGGGATCGGACGCCGCATCGTGGCGTTTGGCCAGCGGAAGCAATGTGCTCACGGCCTCGCGCAACATCTCGCCATTGCGCTTCACGCCAAGGCTGCGTGAGAGGAGAGGGCGCAAGGAGAGTGGATCGGGCGCCGGATTTCCCGTGCCGTCAATCTTGTTCTGACGCCGAGGGGAGATCCCGCCACGCTTTCAGCGACCCAGTGCGCGCATACAATCGCCTCGGTCAGCGAGTTGCTGGCAAGCCTGTTGGCGCCGTGCAGTCCGGTCGAGGCGACTTCGCCGCAAGCCCACAGTCCGGCAACGGAGGTACGTCCGTCCCGGTCCACCGCGACGCCGCCCATGTGATAGTGCTGGGCCGGCCGTATCGGAATGAGGTCTTGCGCCGGGTCGATGCCTGCGCCCCGGCAGGCCGAGGCGATCGTCGGAAACTGCCGCGCGAATGTCGGGCCGGGCTTTTCTCGTCCATCCAGAAAGACGCGGTGGCCGTTCGAAAGATGCGTCCAGATGGCGCGCGCCACGACGTCGCGCGGCGCGAGTTCCGCGTCCTGCAAATATTCGAGGAAGCGCTGGCCGGTTTCGTCGACAATCGTTGCGCCTTCACCGCGAACCGCTTCGCTGATCAGCGGCATCGGGCGAGCCGGCCCATCAAGCGCGGTCGGGTGGAACTGGATGAACTCGAGGTCGGCAAGGACAGCACCGGCGCGCGCCGCAAGTGCCAGCCCCTGTCCGGAGCTGCCTAGCGGGTTTGTCGAGTCGTGAAACAGCCCGCCAATCCCGCCGGTCGCGAGGACGACCCGTCCCGTACCCAGGAACACAGGACTAGTCGAACAGCTTGCCCAAACGCCCGTGACCTTGTTGTCCTCCACCGCCAGCCGCCGCGCCTCCACACCCTCGACCATCACAATCGACGGAGCAGAACGCACGGCTTCGACCAGCGCGCGCATGATCTCCTGTCCACTGCCGTCGCCGTCAGCATGAACGATGCGCCGGCGACCGTGCGCGGCCTCCAATCCAAGGCGCAGTGCTCCTTCAGGCGTCCGATCGAAGCGGACCCCAAGGGTCGACAGGTTCTCAATCGCGCTAGGGGCCGCATGAAGGATGCGGGTTGCGATTTCTGCGTCGCAGAGCCCGGCGCCAGCGGCGAGCGTATCGGCCAGATGCAGCATTGGGTTGTCGTCATCGCCGAGGCTGGCAGCCAGGCCGCCCTGTGCCCACGCACTCGATGCTTCTGATCCGAGCGGCGTCCTGGACAAAACAAGCACGGGTTCTGGCGCCAGATGAAGCGCGGTCAATAATCCGGCAATGCCGCCGCCAATTATGATGGGCCGGCCAAAGAAGCTGCGGACATCCGCGCTCATACGGCGAGCATCCGCTCGACGGCCAGCCGCGCGCGGCCGGCGATCTCGGGTGAGATGGTCACGACATGGCGGTTCTGCTCGAGCGCGGCGCGGATATTGGCGAGCGTTATCCGCTTCATATGGGGGCACAAATTGCAGGGCCGGATGAACTCGAGTTCCGGATGCTGGAGCGCGACATTGTCGCTCATCGAGCATTCCGTCAGCAGCACGACGCGCGGCGGCTTTTGCCTTTCGACATAGTCGGACATGGCAGCGGTCGACCCGGAAAAATCGGCTACGGCCACCACGTCAGGCGGGCATTCGGGATGCGCGAGCACCGTTACGCCCGGATGAGTTTCACGCAACTCGCGGATGTCGGCAGGCGTGAAGCGCTCATGCACTTCGCAATGCCCTTTCCAGGCGATGATCTGCACGTCGGTCTGGGCGGCGATGTTCTGGGCCAGATACTCGTCCGGCAGCATGATCACCCGGGGAACGCCCAGCGACTCCACAACGGCCTTCGCATTGCCCGAGGTACAGCAGATATCGGACTCGGCCTTCACTGCGGCCGACGTGTTGACGTAGGTAACGACCGGCACGCCGGGATAGCGTTGCCGCAGCAGCCGGATGTCCTCGGCGGCAATCGAGTCCGCCAGCGAGCAGCCGGCCGCAAGATCGGGAATCAGCACCGTCTTTTGCGGATTGAGCAGCTTTGCCGTCTCGGCCATGAAATGCACGCCGGCCAGCACAATGACATCCGCTTCAACCGTCATTGCCTTGCGGGCGAGCGCCAGGCTGTCGCCGACGATGTCGGCGACACAGTGGAAGATCTCCGGTGTCTGATAATTGTGCGCCAGGACGACCGCATTGCGCTCGCGCTTCAGCGCGAGGATGGCGTCTATGTCGTCGCTGAACGCCGGCCATTCGATCGGGGGGATTACGCGCCGAACGCGGTCGTACAGGGACGCGCCCGAAGGTAGCATCGCGCTCATCGAGCTCTCCGGTTATACCTACCTGAATATAAGGCGCATATATTCGTAGTGAGTATAAGCGGTCAACCCCGCGCGAGCGGCAATTTTGCCCCGGCGAGCTCCCCCTCTTCGAGCACGGCGTGGCGGAAGCGATAAAGCTTCGCCGGCCGGCCCCCTGTCTCCGCGCTAGTTTCGCCAGTTTCTTCGACCAGTTCGTGCTGCTCGATGAGGCGACGAAAGTTCGGCTTGTGGACGAGCCTGCCGGCAAGCGCCTCCACGGTGCGCTGCAGCTGATGAAGCGTAAAAGCCGGCGGCATCAGTTCGAAGACGACCGGCCGGTACTTGATCTTGGAGCGCAGCCGCGCAATGCCCGTTGCGAGGATGCGACGATGATCGGAAACCATGGGCTTGCCGCGAACCGGCAGGGGGAGGACCGAACCGCGCACCGCCTCTTCCACAAGGGCTGCTTCATAAAGCAGCTCGTAGCGCTTGAGTGCGAGATCCTCGTTCCACGGGCGTTCGTCGAAGCCGAAGGCGATTGCCGCGCCTTCCGCGCTCGAGGCGCGTCGCGTTGTCGTCCGCGCTCTCCGCCCACTCGCTCAGGCGAGGCCGCAGGACGTCCGACACCATCGGTGGAGTTCCGGCACGGTGATCCTCCCATGGAAAATAGTCGTACCAGCTTCGCCAGCCGGACCTGGACGGAGCGGTCGCATGTTCCTTACGGGTGAGTGCGAGATAGCTGATGGAGATGACTCGCCGCTCAAGCTCGGTGCCGGCTCGGTCCCGATCGGCAAAGGTGTAGAGCTGCTCGATATATCCCAGTGGGTGGCCGGTCTGTTCCTCGACCCACGTTCTCAAACCGGACTGCAGCGATCGGTGCTCGAGCGCAAGCGGGCCGGAGGGCAAAGTGTCAGTCTGTCCGATGGTGAGGACACACGGTTCATTCTCGTTCACCGCGACGACGACCGCGGTCAGGTCGACCTTAGCCGTGTCGGCCTTGGCTCTGCGCCCGCCTTTTGTAGTCCCTTTTGCGCGATCGCTCATGATCTCTGATGTGCTTGGGTAAGCCAAGAAGTAGCTGAACCGATTGAATTTTGTTCTCACCAATAACCGTCAGCGCGTCAACTCACGTGCGTGGCAAATTAGTTCTTCGCACCTGCACAAAAATATGCCACACGCGACACCGCACGATTGTTGACGCAAGGGAAGGAGCCCTCTTTGAGTGTGGTTGCTGATACAAGGGCGGTAACGCCGCCGGATATTCGTGCGCGAAAGGGTGGGACGCCGATCGTCTGCCTTACCGCCTACACGACCCCGGTTGCCCGACTGGTCGATCCCCGTTGTTGCGATGTGGTGCTGGGCGCGGCTGTATTCGCTCCCGCGCAGCCGAACTGAAGTGGATCGCTGCTTCTCGGCTCTCGCCGTTCCATCCTCGAAAACTCTTGGCTCGTTGCCACTGGGCTGGTGAGGGAAGAAGTCGTTGCTGTGGGCCAGCGTAGTCCAGTTATGCTCCTCCTGCCAGCGCTAACACGGCGAGGGGTCGCGGACCCGCACTGTTCTAAAGGGGTCAATGATGGGGAACATAAGACGTCGAGTGCTCGGCTTTGCGAGCGGGGCCCGTCGGTCGCTCGATCAAAAGCGTCAATTGAGGTGGAAGCTCTCCCTCGTGCAGGAGGAGGACCCTTTCGTCTAGGTGCCTATCCTCTGTCGTGAGGCGATGGTTGAGGCGAAGGTAGTCGGTCCAGGTCGGCGTGCGGAATGTCTCTGTCCACTGCATAGGCTTCTGAAGGTTGCGCTGGAGAGTCCAGTGTCGAGCACCGACGCGGCTGTGTACATGCCGCCGCTCGCGCATGAGGTCCAGGAAAGCATCGACGTTTTCGGCGGGTATCAGATATTCGACTTTGACGACGATGGGACCGCTTCTTGGCTTGAGATTGAGGGCGACTGCCGGGGTGTCGAATTGCTCTAGAGGATCGGGCTCGGAGTCGTGGCGCTCGCGAAGAGGAAACAGGACGCCGGCCGCAGCGACGAGCAACAGAGCACCAGCAGAACCCTCCAGCGCCCAGGCCAGGGAATGGTTCTGGGCCACCGTGCCCCACACCCAACTGCCAGCCGCGATGCCGCCGTCTATCAACGCATAATAGATCGAGATGGTGCGCCCCACGACCCAGCGCGGGCTTGCCAGCTGCACGCTCACGCCAACCCCGGACCAGGCCGTGACCCAACCCGCGCCGCCCAAAGCGAGCGCGATTGCCGCCACTGCAATCGAGGAGGTCAATGCAAGGGAGAGGGAGCACGCCGCGCAGGCGATGCAGGCGAGCGTCATCAGCCGTTCTTGAGACAAACGCCTTCTGAATACGCCGTTGGAGACGCCGGCGAAGACAGCGCCTGTCCCGAAGCCGGCCATGAGGGCGCCATAGGCCAGCGGTCCTCCTCCCAGCTGATCCCGGACGACCAGGGGCAGCAGCGCGAGTATGCCGATGCCCGCCAAGCCAAAGAGGGTTCCGCGAGCGATCGCCGTCTTGATTTCCGAAGACATCGCCGTGAAGCGCAGCCCGTCATAGATCGCCGTGCTCATCGGCTCACGCGGCAGAGGCGAAGAACGAACCTTCCATTTGCAGCGCCATATGGTCCCCAGAGGTACCAGATATGTGAGTGTGGTCACGGCGAGAGCCGTCACAAGCCCGAACGAGGCAACCAGGATGCCGCCGAGCGCCGGGCCCACGGTCCGGACAGTGTTGAAGCCGACGGAGAGGAGGGTGACGGCAGCGGGAACATCGCGTCGGTCTACCATATCGCCAACCGAGGCTTGCCATGCGGGATCGTTGATGGCACCGCCACATGCGATCAAGAAGCTGAAGCCGAGGATCATCCAAGGGTCTACAAAGCCCAGCGCTACAGAGGTGGCCAGCATCGCAGATGCTATGACCATAATGCACCGGCCGGCGAACATGACCTTGCGGCGGTTGAAATTGTCGGCGATGGCCCCGACGAAGACAGAAAGAATGAAGGCGGGCAGCGTCGATGACGCCGGTACCAGCGCGACCATAAGATCGGAAGTCGAGATCGTCGCCATCAGCCAGCTGATGGCAACAGTCTGCATCAACCAGCCCAGGCTGGAAACCTGCGTGGCGAGCCAGATCGAACGAAAGGTCGGATTCCTGAGCGGCGCAAAAGCCGTTCGCGAACCTGGGTCCTCGTCTGCGCCCTCCGCCCCGTTCATTCGGCAGCGTTCGCCTCCGTCTAATGGTTCGCACAGGCTCGCTTGCGCGGAGGTCGAAGCATGCATCCTCGCGCAAGTGCAGACGGTTTCATGCAGTTAAGTGTACTTGCCGGACCAGAGTTCGAAACGCCGCAGGTACGCAGCTTGCTGCAGGCTAGCAACTTCATTCAATCAAGGATCAATCATGTAGCAGCTTGCGTCAAATGCAGTTTCCATATTGTCGCCATCTAGCACCGAGATGACTGCAGGCTTCCTGCCGTAAGGCGGCCGCGCGCGGACCTGCACGGTGTCCATCCCTTCTTGCGCCAGGAGTAGAAGGTTACGTCGTGACTCCCCACCTGCGGCACAGATTCGGTGCCGACGGTATGCAAGGAGGCGGACCCAACAAGCAGGAGAGACCCTGACAGTTGCCTGACATCGCTTGCATGCTGTCCTAGCCGCCGCGCGATCTCATTCACTCCGACGGCCTTTCACTCGCGCCAACGACCATCAGCAGATTTAAGGCGCGTTGCACTTTGTTAACCCACGGGCTCGGTCACGGCCGCTCGGGGGATATTTGACAGACTTCATGGATGACTCCTCCGCTCCACTTGACAAGTGTTCACACCCCTGTCAGCTTCTAAACGTAATTGCAACACCATTGCATTATTTGCAACACGGACGAGGTTTAGATGTCCCGAGGTGAACCGCTGCGGCTAGAGCGACTTTGTAAGCAATACGGCACCGTCCGAGCCGTTAGTGATATTTCGGTCCAGATCGAGGCTGGCGAGTTTGTCTCGTTTCTTGGCCCAAGCGGATCCGGGAAAACGACAACGTTGATGATGGTTGCGGGTTTTGAAACGCCAAGCGCCGGCCAAATTTTTGTCGGTGCTCGACCAATAACGAGGCTACCAGTCCACAGGCGCAACATCGGAGTTGTATTCCAGAACTACGCGCTATTTCCTCATCTCTCCGTTTTCGAGAACGTGGCGTTTGCGTTGAAGATGCGCGGAATATCCGGCTACGACATTCGAGCCGGTGTCGCCGCGGCACTCGATCTTGTTCAGCTCGGTGAATATGGGGGCCGCATGCCTCACGAGCTGTCCGGCGGTCAACAGCAGCGGGTTGCACTGGCGCGTGCGCTTGTGTTCCGCCCAGGTGTAATTCTAATGGATGAACCGCTTGGTGCGCTTGATAAGCAACTTCGAGAGCACATGCAGCTCGAACTGAAGCGCCTACAAAAATCTCTTGGAACAACAATGGTGTTCGTCACCCACGACCAGAGTGAAGCGCTCACCATGTCCGACCGAATCGTGGTGATGAATGAGGGCAAGGTCGAACAGATTGGTACGCCGGAAGAGATATATGAGACGCCGGAAACCCGCTTTGTTGCGAGCTTCATTGGCGAATCGAACTTCCTCGACGCTCGTCTTGTTGGAAAGACAGATCACGGTCCCCTCCTCGATGTCGCTGGCCTGCAGGTTCGAGCGACATGGCAGGGAGCCGAGGACCAGGTGATGGGACCCGTGAGCCTCATGGTCCGACCCGAGAAGATCGTCCCTCTCGCAGCAGGCGCGTGCGCTGACAACGAATTCGAGGGTGTGATCCAAGAGTCTATTTACCGCGGAAACATCGTCAAGTGCCAAGTACGCCTACGTGCGGCCCTTTCCGTAGTTCTCACTGTAGCCGTAGCTTATCGCGCCTCCTCTCCACGGTTCAAAGTCGGTGAGAAAGTGCGAATTGGCTGGGACGCGCGGGATGGACGCCTTCTTTCTGTGAAGGCGAACGGCCCGAGACAAGGTGTACCCGACCATCTCGAAGCTGAGGCGGCTTCGTTGCACGTGACCTCGGCCGCAGATCGCATTCCGATATGGTCTTCATAAGGGAGAGAGCTCATGAGGCGCTACATTAACTCCAGTCGGCCGACGCGACGTCAGGCCCTAATAGGACTCAGCGGAGCGGCGCTGGTGCTTGGCGCCCCAAGCATTTTGCGAGCGCAAGAGTCGACCCTGGTGGTCGTTTCCGGTGGCGGATCGTATGAGGAGGCGTTCCGCAAAGCCGTAGTTGATCCCTTCCAGAGTGAGACAGGCATCAAGGTGACTTATGTGTCTCCGGCTGACGCGGCGAAGCTTAAGGCGCAAGTCGATAGCAGCAATGTGCAATGGGATGTGGTGGAGATATCCGGCCCTGCGTTTAGATCAGATGCAGACAAGTATGTCGAAGAAATCGATTATGGGGCATTCGATAAGGAAACGTTGGATAACCTTGTTCCTGAGGCAAAGACAAAATATGCCGTGGGCTCGTACGTGTTCAGCACCGTGATGGCATTCTCCACGGCCGATTACCCGGCCGACAAGCCGCGCCCCCGCTCATGGACTGAGTTCTGGGACGTCAGCGCGTTTCCGGGGCCTCGCTCCCTCAGAGAACGGACGGTCGAATTTGCGTTGCTGGCAGCCGGAGTTCCGAAGGACAAGCTGTACCCAATCGACTTCGACCAGGCATTCGCGTCTCTCGATCGCATCAAACCGCACATAACGAAATTCTGGAGCGTGGGCGCCGAACCAGGTCAGCTCCTATCGGATCGTCAGGTTGCGATGTCCTCGGCATGGAATGGCCGAATGCAAATCCTTAAGGAGCAGGGCGCTGGCGTTGATTACCTGTGGAACGAAGGGATGCTTAGCCCGCTGCATTGGGTCGTTCCGAAGGGCACGAAAAACCGGGCTGCGGCCATGCGGTTTGTCGCCTACCAGGCTTCCGCGCAGGCGCAAGCTCGTCTCAACAATCTCATCTTTTATGGTCCGCTCAATCGGGCTGCCTTTAATTACATTGAGCCCAGTGTGGCCGCCAAACTGCCGACCGCGCCCGAGAACATTGACAAGCAATTCTTCTACGATCCGGCCTACTGGGAAGCCCAATCCTCCTCGGGCAAAACTAATACCGAAGTGCTCGTGGAGCGCTGGACCCAATGGGTGGCCAGCTAATGGCCACTTTATACCAGACCGTCAGAGCGGCCATCGCGTGGCCCCTACACAATCGCGAAGCCACGCTCTTGCTTGCTCCAATGGCACTTCTGCTCGGGATCTTCTTTTTCGTCCCGCTCGCTGGTCTCCTCTCTCTCAGTCTGTTCGATCCTGGACCGACGCTCGCACACTTCCAAGAGTTCTTGGGTGATCGAACGAACTGGATCATCCTCAGTCACACCTTCGAGCTGGCAATAACAGTTACGCTGCTTTGCCTTCTAATGGGGTATCCACTCGCCTTCTGGATCGTTGCGGCCCGCACCTGGGTCGCCAGAGCGCTATTGCTTGCAGTAGTGTTGCCGTTCTTTACGAGCTACCTCGTGCGTACCTATGCATGGATGGTGATCCTTGGGCGCTTTGGCGTTATTAACCAACTTCTAATGGACTTCGGCATCACCGAACGACCTATCGACCTGATCTACAATAAGTTCAGTGTGCTCATAGCGATGGTCTATATCCTCATGCCGTTTACGGTTTTGGTGCTCATCAGCGTAATGAGAGGGATTCCATCCAGTCTGACTCGCGCTGCCGCCTCCCTCGGAGCCTCTGCGCCCCAGAATTTTTGGCGCGTGTTCTTTCCTTTGAGCTTACCGGGCGTGATCGCGGCCGGGCTGCTGGTCTTTGTGTTCGCTCTGGGGTTCTACATCACTCCCGCGCTGCTCGGCGGCCCGAACACAATCCTATTGCCGATGCAAATCGACATTTATGCAAACGTGACGCTGAATTGGCCACTCGCAGCCGCTGCCGCTACCGTGCTGCTCTCGATCACGCTGGTGGTCTATACAATTTCCAATCATTTCGTCGGTATCGATAGCTTGCTCGGATCTCAGCACGGGGCTGCCCAATCGGCTGGCACACCCGTTCGTCGTTCAACCACCGCTTACGTCCAACTTGTTGACCTCGCTACGGCCCTGGTGCGGGCGGTCGCTCACAGCCTTCGGGTTCCGGCCGGATTCGCCATAGGTTGTGAGCGTGCGGCTCTTGGTGGCAAGCTGCTACGCGGCTTCAGTCTGCTCGTTGCTGTGTTTCTGGTCAGTCCCATCCTGATCATTGTTCCGATCTCATTCAGTTCCTCGCGCTTCCTCGATTTCCCGCCCCCCGGCCTGTCGCTGCAATGGTATGAGGCATATTTTACAAGCCGCGCGTGGGTCTCCGCCACGCTGCAAAGTTTGGGCATTGCAACAGCTACCGCATTTGCAAGCCTTGCCATCGGGTCAGCGGCTGCGATGGCGCTCGTGCGCGGCAGTCCGCGGATGCGCCGTGTCGGATACCAGCTCTTGCTTGCACCGATGATCGTGCCGGTAATCGTCAGTGCGGTTGCCCTCTACTTCCTCTTTGCACGGTTGCAGCTCGTCAACACGAATCTCGCTCTGGTGATCGCACATACGATCGGCGCCGTTCCCTTAGTCGTGCTGATTGTCGCCGCAAGCCTACAGGCCCTGAACGTCCGCCTAGAGCACGCCGCCGCGAGTTTGGGGGCCTCGCGGATCGTCACGATTTGGAAAATCGTACTCCCGCTCATGCGTCCTGCGTTAATCGTCGCCGGATTCTTTGCCTTCCTGCATTCCTTCGATGAGTTGGTGCTGTCACTCTTCGTGAGCGGGCCGGACACTACCACCTTACCGATAAAGATGTGGTCGGGAATTCGGGAAGAGATCACGCCTACAATCGCTGCCGTTTCAAGTCTGCTGATCGCGTTGACAGTCGTTATGTATGCCGGCGTAGAGGTGGTCCGCCAGA
>NZ_SADT02000148.1 GCF_004016445.2 Mesorhizobium sp. M2E.F.Ca.ET.219.01.1.1 | reverse complement strand
GGCTGAAGCGAGGCGGCAAGGCGTCGAAGCCTTCATCCTCTCCGACGCCATCGAAGGCGAAGCACGCGAGGTCGGCGGCGTCCATGCGGCAATCGCCCGCGAAGTGGCGACGCGTAATCGGCCCTTCCAAAAGCCGGTGCTGATCCTTTCGGGTGGTGAGACCACCGTGACTTTGCGGGCAAAGGGCAAAGGTGGCCGCAATTCGGAATTCCTGCTCGCCTTGGCCATCGGCATCAATCGCGTAGAGGGTATTCACGCCTTTGCCGCCGATACCGACGGCATCGATGACCCCGAAAACAATGCCGGCGCCTTCGCCGACCGTTCGACCGTTTC
>NZ_SADT02000147.1 GCF_004016445.2 Mesorhizobium sp. M2E.F.Ca.ET.219.01.1.1 | reverse complement strand
GTCGTGGGGTTGCAGTGCGCGCGGGACTTCGTGGGCAGGCTCTATGGCGACGAAAGCGCGGTCACCGCCGAAGCCGCCTCGGACGTCGAGCTTTGCCGCATATCGAAGCGTGCCCTGGAGCGCATGGTCGCCAGCAATCCGATGCTGGAGGGGCGGCTGCTCAAGCAAGCGCTGCGCGATGTCGACGAGGCGCGGGAATGGATGGTCGCGCTCGGCCGCAAGACTGCCTCGGAGAAGCTGGCAAGCTTCCTCGGCCAGATCGGCAGACATCTCGACCCCATGGTCGCGCAAGACGATCGGACGCTGGCCTTCGAACTGCCGCTTACACGGGCC
>NZ_SADT02000146.1 GCF_004016445.2 Mesorhizobium sp. M2E.F.Ca.ET.219.01.1.1 | reverse complement strand
GTTCCGCCCGCGCACCACGGCGCCCCTTGGCCGAACGTTCCCAGTCTCGGATCGACCGATCCGTCCATCGCCCGGAGATCCGGGCGAATTCTCATTGCGCCCGGCTCCTCACTGCGATCTGCGGCGCCAGGTGTCGGTGGCGACGGCAAGCGCGATCACCACGCCGATCACCACCTGCTGGATGAAGGGCGACACGCCGAGCAGGTTGAGGCCGTTGCGCAGCACGCCGATGATGAGCACGCCGATCGCCGTGCCGCCGATCGAGCCGATGCCGCCCGACAGGCTGGCGCCACCGATCACCACCGCGGCGATGGTGTCGGCTACGAACTCGACAC
>NZ_SADT02000145.1 GCF_004016445.2 Mesorhizobium sp. M2E.F.Ca.ET.219.01.1.1 | reverse complement strand
GCGGGAAGAGACAGAAGTGCTAGGGATCTACCCAGCATAGGGTCAACGGGTGGCGGCAGGGTTGGTTGCGGACGGGGAAAGACGCGGCCAATGTCGCGCAAGGACACCTCCTTTCGGATGACTTCGTTCTTATTGGAAGGCGGGGCATAGTCGGCCCAGCCCGGCAGGACCCCGTGGCCCCTCACAGGTACCGACCGGCTAGGCTCGGCGCTCCCCTCCAAACTCCGGCGCCGAGCCGCCGCATTCCCGGCCCCCCGATCATACGAACCGCGAAGCGTAAAACTGTAGCCCGCCAGCGGAGCACTCGGCCAAGACCGCCAGTCAGTCTTTGCTACTG
>NZ_SADT02000144.1 GCF_004016445.2 Mesorhizobium sp. M2E.F.Ca.ET.219.01.1.1 | reverse complement strand
GCAGGCAAACGATCGCGGGGCCACGGAACTGGCGGCCCGGCGCTACGCCGGCGACCTGCTGCCGGACGACCGCCACGCTGAATGGGCGGAAGAGCCGCGCCAACGGCTGCGCGAGCTCTATGTGCGCGTGCTGGAGGCGGCCGGTCTGTGGGAACGCTTGCTGGCGGTCGATCCCGCCGACGAGCGCGCCGCGCGGGCCCTGATGCAGGCGGCACTCGACGCCGGCAATCGCGGCGAGGTCGTGCGGCAGTTCGAGCGGCTGCGCGAAAGCCTGCGCGTCGATCTCGGCGTCGGCCCGCAAGCGGCGACGGTCGCCATCTACGAGAAGGCACTGGCGCT
>NZ_SADT02000143.1 GCF_004016445.2 Mesorhizobium sp. M2E.F.Ca.ET.219.01.1.1 | reverse complement strand
CCGATTTCGTCGAGCGGCTGGAGCAGCGCCTGGACACCGTGGTCGGCGACCGCGGCATCCGGCTCTCCGGCGGCGAGCGCCAGCGGATCGCGCTGGCGCGGGCATTGCTGCGCAAGCCGTCACTGCTCATCCTCGACGAGGCGACCAGCGCCCTCGACTGGCAGAATCAATCGCTGATCGCCAAATCGATCGACGGGCTGCGCGGCACGATGACGATCCTGACCATTGCGCACCGGCCTTCGATGATCGCTTTCGCCGATTGGGTCGTGGCCATCGAGAACGGCCACATCGTCGAGGTCGGGCAGTATCAGCGCTTGAAGGCGAAATCCGGCAGCCGGC
>NZ_SADT02000142.1 GCF_004016445.2 Mesorhizobium sp. M2E.F.Ca.ET.219.01.1.1 | reverse complement strand
GGACAACATTGCCTTCGGCCTGCGGCGGGACGGTTGGGCCAAAGACCGGCTCTCGGCAAGGGTGGAAGAGATGCTGCGGCTGGCGCGGCTGGAGAAATTCGCGCGACGCAAGCCCGATCAGATCTCTGGCGGGCAGAAGCAGCGGGTGGCTCTCGCCCGCGCCTTGGCCCGCGCGCCGAAATTACTGTTGCTGGATGAACCGTTGGCCGCGCTGGACAAAAAACTGCGTCATGAGACGCAGTTCGAGCTGATGGATATTCAGGAGAAAACCGGCACGACCTTTGTCATCGTCACCCACGATCAGGAAGAGGCAATGACCGTGGCCAGCCGGATTGCGGA
>NZ_SADT02000141.1 GCF_004016445.2 Mesorhizobium sp. M2E.F.Ca.ET.219.01.1.1 | reverse complement strand
GGCGCCACCTTCCTCTACTCGATCTTCACGCCGTGGGCGATCGTTTGGGGCGCGGTGCCAATCGCCGTCACTTTAATCGGATGGTTCTGGCCGAAAGGCGATCCGGAGGACGAGGAATGAAGCAGCGCCCCGTCGCCGATCTTTCAACCCTGCCGAGCTTTGGGGTTGGTCCGCGCAGCCCGACATGGTGGGGCACGCTCGGCTTCATGGCGCTGGAAGGCACCGGCTTCGCGCTGGCGGCCGGCGCCTATCTTTACCTGGCGCTGTCATGGTCCGAATGGCCGCTCGGCGCACCGCAACCCAACCATTGGCCGGGCACCATCGTCACCCTGCTTCTGAT
>NZ_SADT02000140.1 GCF_004016445.2 Mesorhizobium sp. M2E.F.Ca.ET.219.01.1.1 | reverse complement strand
TAGCGCCATTCGCAGGGAACCTACCATTCAAAACCAGGGAGGACGAAGATACATCACCGCCAGTTTCTGACATCAGCAGCCATTGCCGCCACCCTCCTTGCCGTCGCGCCGGCCTTTGCCGACGACAGCGCGAAGTCGGTTATCGAAGCATACCTCGCCGCGTGGAACGCTCATGATTCCGCCAAGGCCGCGGGCTATTTCGCCGACGACGTCACCTACTACGACGCGTCGGTCGGCACGCCGGTCAAGGGCAAGGAAGCGGCCAAGACCGGCGTCATCGACAATTTCCTCAAGGCCGTCCCCGACGCCGTCTGGACGATGAAGGGCGCGCCTGTGATCGA
>NZ_SADT02000139.1 GCF_004016445.2 Mesorhizobium sp. M2E.F.Ca.ET.219.01.1.1 | reverse complement strand
GCTCGATCAGCGGCGCCACCGATGCCAGCCTCGACTTCCTGGCCACGCATCCAAACACGCCGCAGCGCATCGAGCTTGCCCAGCGGCTTGCCCGCAACTTCGGCCCGCCGGGCATCGGCACGCGCGACCGCGACGCCTTCCTGGCCGGCATTGACGGGCTGCTCTACGGCGACACGCCGGAAGAGGGCTATGTGCGCGGCCAGACCTTCCTGCATCCGGGCCTCGGCGTGTCGTTCACGGTGCCCGACGGCTTTGTCATCGACAATTCGGCGGCGGCGGTGACGGCGACCGGCCCTGGCGACCTGTCGATCGAGACGCCATCGAAGCGGATCGCCATGTCG
>NZ_SADT02000013.1 GCF_004016445.2 Mesorhizobium sp. M2E.F.Ca.ET.219.01.1.1 | reverse complement strand
GGTTATGGCGGAGCGGCTGCACCCGATCCCATTCCGAACTCGGCCGTGAAACGCTCCAGCGCTGATGGTACTTCGTCTCAAGACGCGGGAGAGTAGGTCGCTGCCAGGTCTGCTAAACGCATGTTCACCCTCACAGCCGGATCAAGCTCCGGATGGAGGTAAATCTTCTCTCTGCGATTTTAGTGATGCATGTCGTCGGCTCAAAACCGCTAATACTTTTGAGCGACATGCATGAGGCCCGCCAAACGGGATCCCGGGCCGCGTAAGCGGCCCTTTCATTTGGTGCGCCATCTACCTATTTGTAGGCCAGCCTATCCGTAGGCGTGCGCTTACGTCCAAGAACGCAAGCAAACGCTTGCTCGTAGTCGCAAGCAAACGCTTGCTCGTAGTCGCAAGCAAACGCTTGCTCGTAGTCGCAAGCAAACGCTTGC
This sequence comes from Mesorhizobium sp. M2E.F.Ca.ET.219.01.1.1, assembly GCF_004016445.2. GTDB lineage: Bacteria > Pseudomonadota > Alphaproteobacteria > Rhizobiales > Rhizobiaceae > Mesorhizobium. The sequence continues at coordinate 52,649 of NZ_SADT02000013.1, read as the reverse complement.
TCGTAGTCGCAGGCAAACGCTTGCTCGTAGGTGACGCGGGGTGGAGCAGCCCGGTAGCTCGTCAGGCTCATAACCTGAAGGTCACAGGTTCAAATCCTGTCCCCGCAACCAATTTTATCATAAATCAATTACCGCCTCGGTCTAACCGGGGCGGTTTTTGTGTTGGAAGGGCGCGCAATCGCCGCGGCGAGCCAGAGGCGCATCACCGCTCCGAGAAGTCGCGCGAAACGGGAACGCGGGCAGGTTAGCGCGCCAAGGCGCGGTGTACCCCGCCTTTAAGGCTGCTGGTGTTGGTAAAGATAGGCACCCGGGCCGATGTCGGAAAGACCGCTTTGCGCCCGATGCCATCCGTCGCAGTATCCTCCGGCGTTTCCTAAAAACGGTCATCGCTGGCGTCCCGGGCAGGCCAATCGCGATCGGTTCGCTTTGTCAGGCCGCGCGACTGAAACGATCCGCTCTGAAATCATCGAGCGGTGTTTCGCAGCGACCAGTCGTGATGAGTTCGGCCATGGCCTCGCCCACGCCCGGACCTAACTGGAATCCGTGCCCGCAGAAGCCGAAGGCGTGGAACAGGCCCGGCGTCGTCGCTGATTGTCCCATGACCGGCAGCATGTCGCGTACATAGCCCTCGCAGCCCGACCATGTGCGGATGACCGCGACCTTTGCGATCGCCGGCAACAGCCGCGCGACGGCGCGCAATTGTATCGGCAGCCGCATCGGGTCGGCGGCCGCGTGGCCTGGATCAAGGTCGACCGATACCCTTTCGGCCGCCCCGCCGAAGACGATGTTGCCCCGCTCGACCTGACGCAGATAAGCGCCATAGTCCTTGTCGCGCGTCCAGATGCCGACCACCGGCAGGACCCGATATGGTAGCGGCTCGGTCACACCCATCTGCGGGCCGCGCGCTTCCAGTGGAACCTCTTCGCCGAATCGCGCGGCGACGCGCGCGCCCCAGGCGCCGGCGGTGTTAAGCAGGCAGTCGGCGGCGAAAGACCCTTTCGAAGTGGCGACAAGGAAACCGGAGCCGGTGTGCTTGATCGTCTCGACCTCAGTGTCCTCGACGATTTCCGCGCTGAGCTTGCGGGCAGCCTCGGCAAAAGCTGGCGCGATCAGCCGCGGATTGCCGCTGCCGTCATGCGGCGAGAACGATGCCGCGATCGCCTCGGGGCCGAGGCCCGGAAAGCGGGACCGGATCTCGTTCGGCCCCAGTTCCTCCAGTTCGAGCCCCCATGGCCGCGCGGCTTGAGCATAGGCGCGCATGTCGGCAAGGCTTCCTTCGTCGAAGATCAGCCTTATGTGACCGGTCGCGCGGAATTCCACGTCGCGGCCAAGCATTTTTTCCGCTTCGCCCCACAGCCTCAGCGATCGGTGGGCCAATGGAAGCTGGGATAGATGGCGCCCGGTGCGCCGGATGTTGCCGAACGAAGCGACGGTCGCGCCGGTGCCGATCCGGTTGCGCTCGATCAGCGTCACGCGCGCGCCGCGCCGGACGAGGAAATACGCCGAAGCCGTCCCCATCAGGCCGCCGCCCAGCACGATCACATCCATAGTCATTCCTTGATCCTTGGATGCATCCATCTTGTCGGCGCCACTTCATTGCGTCAAAGATGGGATTGGGCAAGACCCATAAGCTTTACCTATGGAGTGGGCAATGCGGGCCCGGCAGCTCGAAGTGTTCATCGCCGTCATGCGCGCCGGCACCGTGACCGCCGCGGCGCGGATGCTGAACATCTCCCAGCCTGCGCTCAGCCAGATCCTGCTCCACACCGAGGACGAGCTCGGCTTCACGCTGTTCGAGCGGGTTAAGGGCAGGCTGCGACCGACCCCGGAAGCGCTCGAGCTCTTCGCCGATGCCGAGCGGCTGTCCGCGGGGCTCGACGGCCTGCGCCGCAAGACAACCGACCTGCGGCTCGGACGGACCGGACTGGTGCGGGTCGCGGCCTCGCCGCCACCGGCCATGGCGATATTGCCGCGCGCCTTCACCGCATTCCGGGCGAGGCATCCCGATATTTTGCTGCGTTCCCATAGCGCGCCGATCGCGGCGATCGTTGACATGCTGCGTGCCGGCGACGCCAGCCTGGGTGTGGCCCTGGACGACCGGCTGCCGCCCGATATCGAGGCGGAAGTGGTGGGCAGCGTCGGCTTCGCCTGCCTGCTGCCCGCCGGGCATGCGCTCCAGAAGAAAACCGAGCTGACGCTGGCCGACCTCGTCGGCGAGGAGCTGATATCCTACCGCGGCAACACCCGTCCCGCCGACGAACTGGCCCATGCTGCCCGCGCGCAAGGAGTGGCGCTTTCGCCGTCGCTGGAGATCGACGTCTCCATCTCCGCGGTCGGCTTCGTCCAGGCCGGCCTGGGCATAGGCCTGGTCGACGCGCTGCTGCCCTGGCACCAGTTCGCCGGGCTGAGCGTCAGGCCGTTGGCGGCCGGGCCGGAATTCCCGATCGCGCTGCTGACCTCGCGCGCCCGAGCCCTTTCGCGGGCCGACGAGATGATGCGCGACGAAATCCGCGCGGCCTGCGCCGGCGTCCTCGGCGAGCACCGCGCCAAGGCATAAGCAAGACTTATATCCTTGCCCCTCATCCATCTTGGACCCTGACCGACCGCTCGTGCCAGTTTCCGGCGGCAGACAGGAAGGGACACATCATGGATGGTGCCGTCGCGGCGAACGAGGTGCGGAGCAAGGCCGACTGGAAGGTCGGCGTCGATATCGGCGGGACCTTCATCGATTTCTGTGCGCTCGAGGCAAACTCCGGACGCGTCGCTTCGCTGAAGGTGCTGACGACACCGGATGATCCGGGCGCCGAGCTGATGACGGGCCTCAAGCTTCTCGCTGAACGCGAGGGCTTCGATCCCACGCACATGACGCGCTTCGTGCACGGCACGACCATCGGCATCAACACCATCATTCAACGCAAGGGCGCGCCGTTGGCGCTGTTCACCAATGCCGGCTTCGAGGACGTCATCGAACTGGCGCGGCTGCGCATGCCGGACATGTATTCGCTGTTCTGCTCACGCTCGGATCCGCTGATCCCGCGCGACATGGTGTTCGGTATTCCGGCCCGGATGCGCGCCGATGGCAGCGAGTCGCAGGCGCCTGATATGGCGGCGGTGGAAAGGTCGGTGGCAGCGGCGAAAGCCAACGGCGCGCAAGGAATCATCGTTTCCTTCCTTCACGCCTGGCGCAACGGCGCGCAGGAAGCCTCAGTGAAGTCGGTGATCGCTCGCCTTGCGCCCGAGCTCTTCGTCTTCACCTCGGCCGAGGTCTGGCCGGTCATCCGCGAATATGAGCGCAGCTCGACCGCCATTCTCAACGGCTATGTCCATCCGCGCGTCTCGGGCTATCTGACGGCGCTGGAGGAGCGGTTGACAAGCCGCGGCGTGTCGGCCCGGCCGATGCTGACGAAATCGAATGGCGGGCTGATGAACGCCGCCGAAGGCAAGCGCGCTTGCGTCAACATGCTGTTGTCCGGAACGGCTTCCGGCGTCATCGGCGCTTCCTGGTTGGCGCGCCAGGCCGGCGAGGACAGGATCCTCACTCTCGACATCGGCGGCACGTCCGCCGATTTCGCACTGATCATCGGCGGCGAGGCGCAGTTCGGCACCGGCGAGCTGATCGGAGAGTTTCCGCTGCATATTCCTTCCGTGTCGGTGAGCTCGATCGGTGTCGGTGGGGGCTCGATCGCCAGCGTCGATGCGCAAGGGGTGCTGCGCGTCGGACCGGAATCGGCCGGCTCGACGCCAGGACCCGCCTGCTACGGCCGCGGCGGCATGCGGGCGACGGTCACGGATGCCATGGTGGTGTGCGGATGGCTTGGTCACAGCGAGATGGCCTATGGCCAGCTCAGCATCGATACCGGATTGGCGCATCGCGCGGTCGGCGACCTTGCCGCCCGGCTGGGTCGCCCGGTCGAGCAGACGGCGCAGGCGATCCTCGACATCGCGGTGTCGGAAATGTTCGTCGAGGTCGAGAAGCTCGCCTCGAGGGCCGGCGTCGACCTGCGCGATTTCACGCTGATGCCCTTTGGCGGCGGCGGCCCGATGCTCGGCGCCTTCCTTGCCCGCGAACTCGGCATGAAGCGCGTCATGGCGCCGCGCCGCCCTGGCGTGGTGTCGGCGCTGGGAGGACTGGTTGCGGATCTGCGCGGCGACTTCATCCGCACCATCTTCAGCCCGCTGTCAGCCGCCTCGCTCCCCGCGATTCGCGCGGCTTTCGAGGCACTGGCGCAGGAGGGGCGCGACTGGCTTGCGGCGCAGGGGCATCATGCGGCCGCTGAACTCAATCTCTCCTGCGACATGCGCTACATCGGGCAGAGCTATGAGATCGAGGTCGTCCTTTCGCCGAAATGGCTAGCAGAGAGCGATGCGGAGGCAATCGCGCAAGCCTTCCACCGAACCCATGAACAGCTCTACGATTTCCACGACCCGAACGGCGCAATCGAGCTTGTGAATGTCCGGCTGTCGGCAATCGGCTCAGGGCCGGCCCTCTCCTTCCCGGAGGCAGACGAGATAGAGGCCCTGGCCAGCCCAGCGCGCCGGATTCCGATCTACGCCGGCCTGAGCGTCGAAACTGTCGACCTCTACGACCGGCAGGCGCTCGAACCCGGCAGCACGTTCCAGGGTCCCGCCGTGGTGGTGCAGGAAGACACCACCTTCGCCATCCCCGCCGGAACGCAGGCTCGGGTCGACCGCCACCTCAACCTTCTTCTGACCTTTGCGGAGTGACGCCCTTGTTCGACCGCACAAACCTTCAGGTTCTGGCCAACCATGCCCGCGCGGCGGCCGAGAACATGGCCCACACGCTGCACCGCACCGCGCACTCGGCCTTCGTCAAGGAAACGCAGGATTTCACGGTGATGCTGATGGACCGCTCGGGCGCGACCTTCGCCGTCCCGATGGAACTCGGCGCCACCTGGTACCCCGGCCTTTCCTATCACCGCGCGATCGCGATGGTGGATGATTATCGGCCGGGCGACGTCGCCTTCACCAACGATCCCTATTCAGGCCATGTCGCCACGCACGCGCCCGATACGCATCTGTGGAAGCCGGTCTTCGTCGAAGGCGAGATCGTCGCCTGGACCGGTGGCCACATCCACAACACCGACATGGGCGGGGCGGTGCCGGCATCCCTTAGCCGCGCGCTGACCGAGATCCATCAGGAAGGCATCCGCTTTCCGCCGATGAAGTTGGTGCGCGAGGGCGTCTTCGACGAGACGATCCTGCGGATCATGAGCACCAATGTGCGCAAGCCCGACCTCAATATCGGCGACATCAAGGCGCTGGTCGGCGCGCTCAATACCGGCGAGCGCAAGATCCAGGCGATGGTCAAAAAGTTCGGCACGGCCGGCTTCGTCGAAGGGGTCGCCGCGCTTCTCGATCACGCCGAGGCGCAGGCGCGAGACGTGCTGCGCGCCATGCCCGACGGCACCTGGGAATTCGCCGACTATGCCGACGAGGATTCGGTCGAAGCCAATCCCTGCCGGCTGAAACTGAGGCTGACGATCAAGGGCGACGAGGCGGTGCTCGACTTCACCGGCTCCGATCCGCAGCTAGGTTCGTCGCTCAACGTGCCTTCGGGCGGCGATCCGCGACACACCATGCTGCTCGTCGGCGTCTACTACGTGCTCTACACGCTCAATCCGAAGATCCTGCTCAACACCGGGCTTACCCGGCCGTTCACCTGCATCACGCCGCAAGGGTCGGTGCTAAACCCGGTCCATCCCGCCGCCGTCGGCATGCGTTCGTTGACCTGCGCCCGGCTGCGCTCGGTCATCTTCGGCGCCTTTTCCCAAGCGGTGCCGGAACGCCTGCCCGCGGCGCCGGCCGGCAACAATTGCATCGTCAACGTCATGACCACGGACGAGCGCACCAGCCGCAGCGTCATCGCGGCGGTGAACCCGGTTGTGGGCGGCGGCGGCGCGATGCCGCATCGCGATGGCACCAACGGGTCGGGCGCCGATGCCGCCTATCTGAAGAACACGCCTATCGAGATCACCGAGACCGAGACGCCGGTGGAGTTTGTAAAATACGGGCTCGCCCGGGACAGCGGCGGTGCCGGCCGCTGGCGGGGTGGGCTGGCGACCGAGATGGCGTTTCGCGTCTTCGCGCCGGACTCCAGGATCACGGCGCGCAATCGCGATCGCAGTTTCTTCCGGCCGTGGGGCGTGCTGGGCGGCAAGGCGGCCGGCCTGTCGGACATGGTCGTCAATCCGGGAACCAGTCACGAGCGGCGGCTGGGAAACATCGACACGGCGGTGCTGCAGCCGGGCGACGTGCTCGAGATCCGCTCCGCCGGTGGCGGCGGGCGCGGCGATCCGCATCAGCGCGAGCCTTGGCGGGTCGCGCAGGACGTGCGACGTGGCTATCTCACGCCGGCAGCGGCAGAGCGCGACTATGGCGTCGTCTTTTGCGACGGCGAGGTTGACGAGCAGGCGACGAACGAATTGCGCGCGCAGCACAAGCCGGCCGCCGGTCATTTTCATTTCGGCCCGGAGCGCGAAGGCTACGAAGCGCAGTGGACGCCGGCAGCCTATGACCGGCTCCACGCCGTGCTGGATGCTTTGCCGATCCACTGGCGGTTCTTCGCCAAGACCGAGATTTTTCGGCGCATGAAAGGGCGCACCGGGCCGGAGGGCGTCCAGGCCGCCTTTGATGCGGTCTGCGAACGCTTTCCCGAACTGCCGCGTCCGAAACCGGTGCGAGAGGCCGCGGAATGATCAACGCCGGTCGCATCGTCCGGCTGGCCGAGCGCGACCGGGCGGAGGTACAGTTCTTTCTTGACGGCGAGAAGCGCTCAGCACTTTTCGGCGATACGGTGCTGACCGCGATGCTGGCTTCAGGACACGCATTGCGGAGTTCCGAGTTCGGACCTGAGCCGCGCGCCGGCTTTTGTCTAATGGGAGCCTGCCAGGATTGCTGGGTGTGGCAGGAGGAGGGACCACGCCTGCGGGCGTGTTCCACGCCTGTCACTGAGGGCATGTGGTTGCGCACGACGCCCCCGGAGAGCTGGCCGTGAGTAGGCCCTCATCGCCGAAAATCGTGATCGTCGGCGCCGGTCCCGCCGGCATAAGGGCAGCGGCAACGCTGGTCGCAGCCGGGCTCCATCCGGTGGTGATCGACGAAGGCCATTGCGCCGGTGGGCAGATCTATCGCCGCCCGCCGGACGGGTTCGTCCGCACGCCGGAACAGCTCTATGGGTCGGAGGCAGTGAAGGCGCAAGAACTGCATGCGCTCTTTGACCGGCTGACCGAAGAGCGGCAGCTCACTTATCAAGCACACAGCTCCGTCATTGCCGTGCATCAGGGGCGGCTGCATGTGCTGGGCGAGGGCGGGGTGCAGGTGATCAGCTACGACCGCCTGGTTCTTGCCACCGGCGCGTCCGATCGCATCGCTCCGATCCCGGGCTGGCAGAACGCCGGCGTCTACAGCCTCGGCGCGGCGCAGATCGCGCTCAAGGCGCAGGGCGTGGCGCTCGGACGGCGCATCGTTCTCATCGGATCTGGACCTCTGCTGACGCTGGTCGGCGCGCAACTCCTCAAGGCCGGAGCCGACGTGACGGCGGTGCTGGACACATCCTCGTGGCGCCGGCAGATGAGGGGATTCCCTGGACTCGCGGCCCGGCCGATCGTTGCGTTGCGCGGTCTGACCCTAAGGGCGCGGCTCGGTGGCCGCTATCATGCGGGCGTAACGGTGGAGCGCATCGAGGCGAACGCGTCGGGCGTCATTGCGATGCGCTGGCGCGATGCCGGCGGACGGCAGCGCATCACCCCATGCGACATGGTCGGCATGGGTTGGCACCTGCGGGCGGAGACGCATCTGGCCGATCTGGTCGGATGCGTCTTTGCCTATGACGAGCAGTGGCAACAATGGCTGCCGCAGACCGACGCGATGGGGCGGGCCGGCAACGGAGTCTACCTTGCAGGCGACGGGGCTCGTCTCATCGGCGCGGATGGGGCGGAGATCGCGGGGCGTCTCGCGGCCGTGGCATGCCTCAAGGATCTCGGGCATGCGGCATCTCCCGTCCAAGCTGACCTGCGCAAGCTGGCGCGACTCAAGCGTTTTGCCTGCGGCCTGGCTCGTGCCTTTCCCTGGCCGGCCGAGATGGTGCGAACAATGCCCGACGACGCGATCGTCTGCCGCTGCGAAAACATCACTGCCGCAGCCGTGCGCGAGGGTGCGGATTTCGGCGGCGGCGAGGCCAACAGGGTGAAGTCGCTTTCACGCGTCGGCATGGGGCGCTGCCAAGGGCGCTATTGCCACTTGGCGGCCGTCGAGCTCGTCGCCGCGCAATCCGGATGCGCGTCAAGGGATGTCGGTCGGTTTCGCGGGCAGGCGCCTGTCCGGCCGGCGCCCGTCGGCGCCTTTCTTCGGGAGGACTGATGCTAGAAGTCGGCGACCTTGCCCCAGGACGACGCGTCGAAGCGCCGTGGATCATAGGATGTCGGATCGACGATCGGCTTCGCCCCGGTCACCAGATCGGCGACGAGGTGCCCGGCGCCGGGGCCGATGCCGAAGCCGTGTCCCGAAAATCCGGCAGCCAGGAAAAAGCCTGGAACGGAATGGATCTCGCCTATGGCCGGCACGCCGTCCGGTGTGCTGTCGATATAGCCTGCCCAGGCAGCACTGATCCTGGTCTTTCTGAGGTCGGGCAGCAGCTCGAGCGCCCGGGCATGCGTCAGGCGGATCGTCGAATGATCCGGAGCCGGATCGAGGATGCGCATGCGCTCCATCGGCGTCGGCCGATCGAGCCGCCAGCGTTTCAGCGTTTCATGACCCGAGCGCACGCCTTGCAGCCCGCCGGGGCCGAGGCTTCGCCAGCGCTTCAGGAACATCGGCACGAACTGCGAGGAAAAGCGCAACTGCTGTGGTGTCACGTCGACGCGTCCGCGTCCGCTGATGGCGACCGTATAGCCGCCGTCGCCGCGACGCGTCGCCGAAATCCTTGCAGTGTGCAGGGCATCCGGCAGGCCCTCCGCGCCGGGCGAGACCGACAGGATGGAGGAGCGGACCGACGCCTGCGGGAAGCGGAAGCCGAACTGGTGGCAAAACGAAGAGGCCCAGGCGCCGCCGGCCATCACTGCGATCTTCGTGCGGATCATTCCGCTTTCCGTGACCACACCGCTCAAACGCCCGCCTTCGGTCTCGATGCCGCGTGCGGCGCAATTCTGATGCACGCTGCCGCCAAGCTTGAGGATGGCGCGGGCGACCGCGGGCGCCGCCCGCGATGGATCGGCGGTGCCGTCACTCGGCGAGAAGACGCCGCCCTTCCACGTCCGGCCGGTGGCGCGGCCTTGCTCGCTGGCCGCGGCGCTATCGAGCATATGCGTGGTGACGCCGGCGGTTCTGGCGAAGTCGCGCCAGCGCGCCCAGCCGGCCAGCTCCGCCTCGTCATTGCTGAGATAGAGCAGGCCGCAGCGGCGGAAGCCGGTGTCCTCGCCGGTCTCCGTCGCAAAGCGCTCCCACAGATCGAGGCTGTGGGTTGCCATCGGCAACTCGCGGGCGTCGCGGTTCTGCTGCCGGCACCATCCCCAGTTCCTCGAGGACTGCTCGGCGCCGATGCGTCCCTTTTCGACAAGCGCGACCTTCATGCCGCGCCGCGCCAGGTAGTAGGCCGCGAAGACGCCGACGATGCCGCCGCCAATGACCACCGCGTCCGCGGATTGCGGCAGTTCGCTGGATGTCTCGATTTGCTGCAGTGGCGCGCGCATGATCCTCTCTGCCTTTAAGCGCCAGTTTATCGCGTTGCGCAGGCAGCCGCTGCCGCAGTTGAGGCACAAGCAGAATTTTGTTCCGACAATCCCATTGAAATCGCGAGTCCCTGCGTTTCAAAGCGGTGTCGGCTCAGATGGACAGGCCGGCGGGCTATGGTAGTCTCGGCGGTCACCAGCATAGCAGCATTTTGTGCTGTAGCACTCTTCCTCGGAGACAGCTCATGAAACTGGATCGGATCGACATCAAGATTCTGCACGAACTGCAGAAGAACGGCCGCATCACCAATGTCGAACTGGCCGAGCTGGTGCATCTGTCGCCGAGCCCGTGCCTGATGCGGGTCAAGAAGCTGCAGTCCGAGGGCTACATCGAGGGTTATTCGGCGCAGGTCAATATCGGCAAGCTCGGCCAGACGCTGACCGTGTTCACCGAGATCACCTTGAAGAACCATCGCCAGGTCGACTTCGCACGCTTCCTCGCCGTCGTGGAAAAGATCGATCAGGTCATCGAATGCCACCTCGTCTCGGGCGGCTACGACTATCTGATGAAATTCGTCACCGCCGGTATCGGCGAGTACCAGTCGATCATGGAACGGCTGACCGACATGGACATCGGTATCGACAAGTATTTCAGCTTCGTGGTGCTGAAGTCGCCGATCGTCAAGGCGCACATGCCGCTGCCCAGCTTGTTCCCGATGTGAGACGCGGACGTCGTTTTCTAGGCATCCGCTACAAAGCAACTCCGGCCGGAAAGCCGTTACACGCGTTTTCCTGGAATTGCTCTAACGGTGGCCGTACTGGCTGACGAGCTCCGGATCGCGGACAAGGCCATCGAGCCAGGTCGGATCGAGTTTCGGCACCGACGAGAATAAAAGCTTGGAATAAGGGTGGGTGGCCGCTTTGACCTTGTCGGGCGTGATCTGCTCCACGCGCTGGCCGTTATACATCACCATGATCTCGTCGCAGATGGCCTCGACGACGGAAAGGTCGTGGCTGATGAATATGTAGGACAGACCCAGCTCGCGCTGCAGCTCCTTGAGCAATTCGATCACGGCCGACGCCACCACCGTGTCGAGCGCCGAGGTGATTTCATCACAGATGATCAGCTTCGGGTCGGCCGCCAGCGCGCGCGCGAAATTCACGCGCTGCTTCTGGCCGCCCGACAGCTCCGAGGGATGGCGATAGCGCAGCGTCTTGGGCAGGCGCACCATATCAAGCAACTCGTCGACGCGCTTGGAGCGTGCCTGCCGATCGAGCCCGTGATAGAAGACCAGCGGCCGGGCGATGATGTCCTCGACCGGTTTGGCCGGATTGAGCGCGGTATCGGCATACTGGAACACGATCTGCATCTCGCGCAGCTGGTCCTGGCTGCGTTTCCCGGCAGCCCGTTGCAACGGCTTGCCGTCGAAGACGATGTCGCCAGCCGCCGCCGAATGGATGCCGGCGATGACCCGCGCCAGTGTTGACTTTCCGCAGCCGGACTCGCCGATGACGCCGAGATTGCGGCCCTTCTCCACGACCAGGCTGACGGAATCGACGGCGCGGATCAGCGGCAGTCCGTCGTTCCGCACCGCACCGTAGCCGGCGGTCACATTGTCGATGCGCAGCAGCTGGTTGGTCGCGGCCTCCGCATTTGCGTTCGCTTGCCGCCGCTTCGGTTCGAAGGCGGCCAGCAGCTCGCGCGTATAGGGATGCTTGGCGGCTGAAAGGATTTCAGCCGTCGTGCCGGTCTCCTGCACTTCGCCGCCCTTCAGCACCACGATGCGATCGGCGATCTGGGCGACGACGGCGAGGTCGTGGGACACATAGACACCCGCAATCCCGCCCGCCCGCATCACCGACTTGAAGGCCTTCAGCACGTCGATCTGCGTCGTCACGTCGAGAGCCGTCGTCGGCTCGTCGAAGATGACCAGTTTGGGATCGCCGATGAGCGCCATGGCCGCCGCAAGCCGCTGCAATTGTCCGCCCGAAACCTGGTGCGGATAGCGGCCGCCAATCCGTTCCGGGTCCGGCAGCGACAAGGATCTGAACAACTCGACTGCCCGTTTGCGGGCCTGCTCGGGCGGCATCAGCCTGTGGATGCGCGTGACCTCGATCACCTGCTCCATGATGGTGGACGCGGGATTGAACGATGCGGCCGCACTTTGCGGCACATAGGCGATGTCGGTCCCGCGCAGCTTTGCCCTTTCCTTCTCGGAGAGCGCCGCCATGTTCTTGCCGTTGACGTTGATCTCGCCGCCGGTGATCTGGCATCCGGGCCGCGCGTGGCCCATGAGCGAGAGCGCCACTGTCGTCTTGCCGGAGCCGCTCTCGCCGATCAGCGCGATGATCTCGCCATCGGCGATATCGAGGCTGACGCCCTTGATGATTTCGACGACACGTCCGGCGTCCGTCGTCGCCTTGATCCTTAGGTTCCTGACCTCGACGAGATTGGTCATGCGTCACGGTCCCTGATCTTCTGCGGCAGGTTGTCGATCAGCAGGTTGACGCTGATGGTGAGGCTGGCGATCGCCAACGAGGGCACGACGACCGCTGGGGCCGCGAAGGGCAGGCCGCCGATGTTCTCACGCACCAGCGCGCCCCAGTCGGCCAAAGGCGGCTGCAAGCCGAGCCCGAGGAAGGACAGGCCTGAGAGCAGGAGCACGATGAAGACGAAACGCAGGCCGAAGTCGGCGAGCACCGGGCGAATGATGTTGGGCAGGATTTCGGACCCGATGAGATAGGCCGTGCTTTCGCCACGGACACGGGCGACGGTCATGAAATCCATAGTGTTGATGTTGACTGCGAGCGCCCGAGCGAAGCGGTAGGCGCCGGGGATGTAAATCACCGCGAGCGTCAGGATCAGCACAGGGATCGACGAGCCGACCGCAGCGACGACCACGAGGCCGAACAGCTTGCTTGGGATGGAGTTCATCGCGTCGAGGAAGCGGCTGAGGCAGGTGTCGAACCAGCCGCCGGTCACGGCCGCGAGCATGCCGAGCACGACACCCGAAAAGCAGGCGATGGAAACGGCGGCGAGCGATATGCCGACAGTGTAGCGTGCGCCCATCAGAACGCGCGAGAGCATATCGCGCCCAAGATAGTCCGAGCCAAGCCATAGCCCCTGGCGCATCGGGCCGAAATAATCGTCGTCGACGATGTCGCCGATCGGATGCGGAATGATGTAGGGCGCGAAGATCGCGACCAGTGTCCACGCCAGGATGACCAGCGAAGCCACGACGCCGACAAGGTTATAACTGTGGCCCAAGAAGGAGCGTCGGGAGGCTACTGCGCGCGCCATCGTTATCTCAGCCTCGGGTTGGACATGATGGCGACGATATCGGCGGCCGTGATGAGGAGGAGATATCCCAGGCAGAAGATCATCGCGCAGCTTTGGATCAGCGGCAGGTCGCGGGTGGCGACTGCATCGACCATCAGCTTGGCGATGCCGGGATAGTTGAAGATCGTCTCGACTATGATGACGCCGCCGACCAGATAGGACAAAGACAGCGCGACCGCGTTGACGATCGGTCCGAGCGCGTTGGGAAGCGCGTGCCGCAGGACCATGCGGCTGCGCGACGCGCCTTTGAGGAGCGCCATCTCGACATAGGGCGTGGACAGCGTCTCGATCACTGCGGCGCGGGTCATGCGGATCATCTGGGCGGAGATGACGAAGGTGAGCGTGATAACGGGCATCGCGTATATGCGCACCAAGTCGGTCAGCGAATGCGCCTCGTTGACCGAGGACAGCGCCGGCAGCCATTTGAGATAGACGGCGAAGAGCAGCACCGCCAGCGTCGCGACCATGAACTCCGGCACGGAGATGACGCCGATGGAAAGTACGGTGACGGCGCGGTCATAGAGGGAACCGCGCAGCATCGCGGCGCAGATGCCGAGCGTCAGCGCCAGCGGCACCGAGATGAGCGTAGTGACGCCGGCGAGCTTCATCGTGTTGACCAGGCGCCCGCCGATCAGCGCCGCCACGGGCATGTCGTTGGCATAGGAAGTGCCGAGGTCGCCATGGAGCAGCCCGAAAAGCCAGCGCAGGAAGCGCAGGATCGCCGGGTCGTTGAGATGCATGGCTTCGCGCAGGCCGGCGACAGCTTCAGGAGTCGCCGCCTGGCCGAGAAGGATCGACGCGGTATCGCCCGGCAGCATGCTGGTGGCGAAAAACACGGCGAACAACACGATCAGAAGCGTGACGACCGCGATCCCGAGCCGCTTGACCACGAGGTTGAGAACCCCAGATTTCATGGAAGCGCTCCCTGCGGTTGCGTTCGGTCAAACAATCCTGCGCAATGCAGTGCCGGGGCCGGCCGACCGGCCCCGGCGTGCGCCTCTCAGGCTTCGAGCCAGAGATATTCCGCCATTGCGTAGCCCATCATGCCACCGAGCGGGTTGGCTTCCAAACCCTTCACCTTGCTGGAGAGGGCATCGACGTTGGAAATATAGGCCGGGATGATGGTGCCGGCCTCTTCGGACACCATGGTCTGCATATCGCCGTAGATCTCCTTGCGTTTGGCCTGGTCGAGCGATCCGCGCGCCTCGACCAGCAGCTTGTCGAACTTCTCGGACTTGTACTGGCTCTCGTTCCAGGGCGCGTTGGAAGCGTAGAGGAGCGAGAACAGGATGTCCGGCGTCGGGCGCGGATTGATGTTGCCGAAATGGATCGGCGCCTTCAGCCAGTAATTGTCCCAGTAGCCGTCGGACGGAACGCGCTGTACGTCGAGCTTCATGCCGATGTCGGCGCCCGCGGCCTGGATGATCACTGCCATGTCGATCGACGAGGTGGCGGCTTCGGAGGCGATCACCGGGATGGACTGGCCGAGCAGGCCTGACTTCTGGAAGTGGAACTTCGCCTTGTCGGGGTCGAACGCCTTCGGCTTGAGGTCGGCGTTGTGGAAGATGTTGGCCGGCGAGACGGGCTGGTCGTTGCCGATTTCGCCGAGGCCACGCAGGGCCGATTTGACGATCTGCTCGCGGTTGACGAGATATTTCATGCCGGCGACGAAATCGGCCTTCTTGCCCGGTTCCATGTCGAGCCGGATGTTGAGGTCGGTGTAGTTGCCCGCGGTCGTCTTGGAGAGTTCAAAGCCCTGCTGGCCGCTGATGAGCTTCATCGCACGCGGGTTGATCGAGGCTGCGAAATTGATGTCGCCGGAAAGCAGCGCATTGACCCGCGCGCTGTCGTCGCTGATGGCGATGAACTCGAAGGAGTCGAGATAGGGCTTGCCCGATTTCCAGTAGTTCTTGTTCTTGGTGACCACCGAACGCACGCCAGGCTCGAAGGTCTCGAGCACGAAGGCGCCGGTGCCGTTGCCTTTTGAGAAATCAGTCGTGCCGTCCTGGACGATCATGAAATGATGCAGCGCCAGTATGGTCGGCAGGTCTGCATTCGGGTCGGCAAGCGCGATTTCCACGGTCGACTTGTCTACCGCCTTGAAGCCGGTCATCTGTGCGGCGATCTTGGCCACCTTGGAGCCGACCGCTTTGTCCAGATGACGCTTCAGCGAGAAGACCACGTCGTCGGCGGTGAGGTCCTTGCCGTCATGGAAGGTCACGCCCTTGCGCAGCTTCACGGTCCAGGTCTTGGCGTCCTTGCTGTCGAAGCTCTCAGCCAGCTCCATCTGCGTCTTGCCATCCTTGTCGAGGAAGGTCAGGCGGTTGTAGAGCGAGCAGCAGCGCACATAGTCGGTAGAGAGGGACGCCTTCGCGGGGTCGAGCGTGTCGGCGGTCGAGGACGACCAGCCGGCCGCCTTGAACGTTCCGCCGGAGACAGGCGTGGCAGCGACGGCCTGCGTGGCGCGGCCAAGCACAACGCCGCCCGCGGCAATCGCGGCGCCGCCGGCCAGCAGCATCTTGAGAAGTTCGCGGCGGCTCGCGCCTCGCCGGATGGCGTTCTCGACCACGGCATCGTCTGCGCTGGTCCAGTTGGTGATCTTGTCGGTCATGTTCATTCCCCTTTCTGTTGGTTTGATCGGTATGCTCGTCTTGCTGCGGCTTTCCGGGCTTGTGTTCAGGTTCGCTCCTTCAGGCTCTCGCGCACGGCAGCGGCAAGGGCGGCCATCGAGGTAAAGTGGTAGTCCGGCACGGTGAAGCGCTCGGGCTCGATCGTGCCGCCATAGCCCTTCTGGGCGTGCCGGCGCTCGATCCAGCAACTGGTCATGCCGAGCGCCCGGGACACGCCGATGTCGTGGTACTGGCTCTGCGCGACATGCAGGATGTCGTCCTTGCTGTCGCCCCGACCCGCTACGAAATCGAAGACCTTTTGGAAGAAGGCTGGGTCGGGTTTTTCCGTACCAGTGTCGTCGGCGGTGAAGGTGGCGAAGAAGGGCGATCCGAGTTGCTTCTCGAAATGGTCAAGCGCCCAGCGCCGGGCATTGGTCATGGCGATCAGCTTGTGCGACTTGGCAAGCTCGGCCAAGGCCGCCGCGCTGTCGGGAAAGCCTTTCCAGACGGCCGCTGAATCCCGTAGGCGGACACCGTATTTCTCCTCGGCCGGCAGGCCGAGCCGCGGAGCGATGACCATGTAGACGCGCACGAGATCGTCCGGGAACAACCCGACGCCGGGCATGTAACGGGCCTGCCGATAGAGCGCCAGCGCTTCCTCTCCGTCGATGGCGACGCCGGCCTCGGCGGCAATGCCGGCCAGGCAGGCCGTGATACCGCCTTCGAAGTCGATCACCGTGCCGACCACATCGAAGGTCATGTATTTGAATTCGCTTAAGGCCTTGGCCAAGAACTAGCTCTCCTCTGCGGCCGAACCGTGCTGAACAGAACAAAATTGCGTGCTGTCCGGGACGTCGCCTTTTTCAAGAAGCCGGTAGATTCCGGCTTTCTGGCCTTGTCTTAACGGTAGTCTGGCACTTCCCCCGCGTTGGATTCGCCGAAAAGGCGCGGGGCTTCGGCACAAAATTGCGAAATCGTCCGCCCCGGCGATATTTCGCGACGCGAAAAATCCGCCGCCCTTCATGCGAGAGCCTTACGAACATCCGGATCGGCCAGCGTCTGGTCGAGCGTGAGGCGCGTGCGCTCGATGATCGCATCGACGTCGCTGTCGGTGCAGCAGAGCGGCGGCGCATAGCCGAGAACCCCATGGGCGAAGGCACGGATGATCAGGCCGTTGTCCCAGGCTCGGTCGAAGACCCGACGCGCCGGCATCGCCGAGGCGGGAAGCGGCGTCTTCATCTGCTTGTCGGTCACCAGCTCGACCGCCGCAAGCATGCCGCGACCGCGCACGTCGCCGACCAGAGGATGGTCGCTCAGGCCGGCCAATCCAGCCATCAGGCGGGCGCCGGCCTTGATGCCGTTCTCCAGAAGGCCGTCCTCATAGAGCTTCAGCACCTCCAGCGCGACGGCAGCGCTGACGGGATGGGCCGAATAGGTGTAGCCATGGCCGACCGCCGCGTTGCCCGCGCCATCGGCGATGACCTGGTAGACATGGTCGGCCATGAACACGGCGCCCATCGGCACATAGCCCGAGGTCAGGCCTTTCGCCGTCGTCATGAAATCGGGAACGATGTCCTCCTCCGTGCAGGCGAACAGCGGCCCGGTGCGGCCGAAGCCGGTGATCACCTCGTCGGCGATGAACAGGATGCCGTATTCGCGGCAGAGCTCGCGGATCGCCTTGATCCACCCCTTCGGCGGCACGATGACGCCACCCGAGCCCTGGATCGGCTCGGCGTAGAAGGCGGCGACCCGTTCCGGTCCGATCGCCTCGATCTTCGCCTTCAGCGCGGCGAGCGACGCGGCAATGATCGCATCGCCGTTTTCGCCGACCGGGTTACGGTAGGGATAGGGCGACGGGATCTTGTGCTGCCATTCGAAGGGAATGCCGAAGCCGGCGTGGAAGGCGGGCAGGGCCGTCAGGCCGGCGCCAACCACCGACGACCCGTGATAGCCCTGCTCGATCGAAATGAACTGGTCGCGTTGCGGCTCGCCCCTCGCATTCCAGTAGTAGCGGACGAAACGGATCGTGCTGTCGACCGCGTCCGATCCGCCGAGCGTGAAATAGACGTGGTTGAGATCGCCCGGCGCGCGCTCGGCCAGTTCCGAAGCGAGCCGGATCGCCGGCTCCGAGCCGAGATCGAAATAGGCGGTGGCATAGGGAAGTTCGCGCATCTGCCGGGCCGCCGCCTCGACGATGCTGTCGTGACCGTAGCCGGCGTTGACGCACCACAGCCCGGCGAAACCGTCGACGAGTTGCTTGCCGGATGCGTCGCTCACAGTCGCGCCCTTCGCCGACTTCAGCACGCGCACTCCGAGCGCCTCGTGGCCGCGATAAGAGGAGACCGGATGGATGAGATGGGCACGGTCGAGTTCGATCAGCGAATTGGCGAGCATTGTTTTTCTCCGAACTAGCCGAGCGCCTGGTTGGCGAGGGCGTAAACTTTTGGCCGGGCCTTTTCCGCGTCCGTCCTGGACGGACGGTCCATGGTCACGCCGCCGCCGACATGGGCGAGGCCGATTTCCGTGAGCCAATCGGCGAGGCCTGTCCTGCTGTCGGTGTCGACGCGCAGGAAGGCGCCGGCGCGCGACGCGGCGAAGAAGCTGATCAAGGCCCTGGTGTCGTCGACATTTCCGGCGATGACCGGGCCGATCACCTCGCCGCGTCCGAACGGACGGATGGCGGCATAGGCCTCGATGGCGCCGTTGCGGCGGATGACGGCGAACTGGCCGCGCTCCGCCAGCGCGTCGATCAGAGCTTCGCGGTCGGCGCCATAGGCGTCGCGGTCCAGCGCCTTGATGTCAGGGAGATCGTCAGGACCGGCTGCTTCCACGCCATCGGGCGCGCAAAGCTCCGCAACCTTGCCCTGATGCTGCAGGACCCTGCCGGAGGGCACAAAGCCCAGCTTCTGATAGAGAGGCATGCCGTCCGCCGTCGCGACAAGCCGCAACGGCCGGTCCTCGGCAAGGGCGAAGGCTTGTTCCATCAGCCGGCGCCCGAGCCCTTTGCCGCGCGCGTTCCTGTCGACGATCACCATGTTGATCATGGCGCAATCCATGCCGTAGGGCGTCACCAGGATGGTTCCGGCGACCCGGCCCCGGTCGTCGAGCGCGACCGCGCCGCTCGAAAGCTGCAGCGCCATCTGCCAGTCCTGCTTGCGATGCGGCCAGTTCTCCTGGCGAGAAAGCGCCACCGCGCCCTCGATATGGTCCGGCCCGAAATCCCGGAGTTCGATCTCGCCTTGCTGCATGAGGCATCCTTCCGTCTGCCTGCAAGTCTCGCCCATCGGCGCGCCGCAGATCGTCTGAAGGTTTCGGCTTCGGCGGTATCATTCGCCGTTACGCGGGGCGTGCGCCGCATCTTCTGCTGGCGGCGTCCCAGGCGGATGCGCTTGACCTTCGTGGAATGACGCGCTTCTCGACAGGCAAGATGCTACAGCGTGCCAAACAAGACCCCGGATACGGAACTTTCTGCTTTCGCGGAGCCGATTTCGGTCAAGTGGCTCGTCGCCTGCCCGCATATTATGAAGTCAAATCCCAACGCGGATACGCTTCCACCGGAGATCGACGGACATGGCTTCTTTCAGGCCCAAATACATCACCTTCGACTGCTATGGCACGTTGACCTTTTTCCAGATGGCGGAAGCGGCACGCGATCTTTACGGCAGCCGGCTCGACGAGTCGCGCATGCAGGAGTTCATCAAGAACTTCGCGGCCTATCGGCTGGACGAGATCCTGGGCGATTGGAAGCCCTACGCCGACGTCGTACACAATGCGCTCGAGCGCGCCTGCAAGCGCAACGGCGTCGCCTTCAGCGCTGATGACTCTAAAATGGTCTATGAGCGTGTCCCGACCTGGGGGCCGCATGCCGACGTTCCGGCAGGCCTTGCCAAGGTCGCCAAGGAAATTCCGCTGGTGATCCTCTCCAACGCTATGAACGCGCAAATCATGTCCAATGTCGAAAAGCTCGGCGCGCCGTTCCACGCCGTCTACACAGCCGAGCAGGCGCAGGCTTATAAGCCGCGCTTCAAGGCCTTCGAATACATGCTCGACATGCTGGGCTGCGGCCCGGAAGACATCCTTCACTGCTCGTCTTCGTTCCGCTACGACCTGATGTCGGCGCATGATCTCGGCATCAAGAACAAGGTCTGGGTCAACCGCGCCCACGAGCCGGCCAACCCCTATTACGGTTACACCGAGATCGCCGATGTTTCCGGTCTCCCGGGCGTGGTCGGGCTTTGAGACAGGCGGATTGCCGATGAAGCTGGTCTCCTACTGGCACGATACCGCCCCGGTCTTTTCCGGCGGGGCGCAGGGCCCGGTCGAGGGGCACTATGATGCCGCCATCATCGGCGGCGGCTTCACCGGCCTCGCCGCCGCGCGCCAGCTGGCGAAGGCCGGCGCCAAGGTGGTCGTGGTGGAAGCGGAACGGGTCGGCTGGGGCGCGTCCGGCCGCAATGGCGGGCATCTGAACAACGGTCTCGCCCACAGCTATCTTTCGGCCAAGGCGGAACTCGGCAAGGAACGCGCAATCGCGCTCTACCGGGCGCTGGACGATGCCGTCGACACCATCGAGGCGCTGATTGCGGAGGAGGGCATCGACTGCAATTTCCGCCGTGCCGGCAAGCTCAAGCTCGCTTCCAAGCCGCAGCATTTTGAGGCGATCGCCCGCAACTTCGAAGCCATCCATGTCGAGGTCGATCCCGATACGGCGCTGCTGTCGGCTGACGACCTCAAATCGGAGATCGGCTCGCCCTTCCATGGCGCGATGCTGTCGAAGAAGAGCGCGATGATGCATATGGGCCGCTATGTGGCCGGCCTCGCCGCGGCCGCCGTTCGACACGGCGCGATCATCCACGAGAACACCAGGGTGACCGACCGCAGGCAAGCCGGCGCCAGGCATGAGCTGACGACGTCCCGCGGCAAGATCAGCGCCGACAATGTGCTGGTGGCGACCGGCGCCTACACGACATCGAATTTCAGCTATTTCCGCCGCAGGCTCATCTCGGTCGGCAGCTTCATCATCGCCACGCGGCCGCTGAGCGACGCCGAGATCGCCGCCACCATGCCAGGCAACCGGACCTGCGTGACCTCGATGAACATCGGCAACTACTTTCGCCTCGCGCCCGACAAGCGTTTGATCTTCGGCGGCCGCGCGCACTTCTCGGCGACGTCGGACCAGCGCTCCGACGCCAAGAGCGGGCAGATATTGCGGGCAAGCCTCGCGGCGATTTTTCCGCAACTTGCCAAGGTCGAGATCGACTATTGCTGGGGCGGGCTGGTCGATATGACCAAGGACCGTTTTCCGCGCGCCGGATATAATAGCGGTGTCTGGTACGCGATGGGCTATTCCGGCCACGGCGCGCAGCTTTCCACTCATCTCGGTATGATACTGGCCGATGCCATGCTCGGCCGCGAGGACCGCAATCCGCTGAAAGGGCTCGAGTGGCCTTCCATTCCCGGCTATTCCGGCAAGCCCTGGTTCCTGCCGATGGTCGGCCTCTACTACAAAGCGCTTGACCGGATTCAGTAAGATCCGGTCCGGAACTGGCCGGGCTTCAGCCCAGCCCGCCCATGTGGAAGCTTTTCATCTCGAGATATTCCTCGATGCCGGCCTGCGCGCCCTCGCGCCCGAGGCCGGACTGCTTCACGCCGCCAAATGGAGCCACTTCCATCGACACCGAGCCGGTGTTCAAGCCCACCATGCCGAACTCCAGCGCCTCGCCGACGCGCCAGGCGCGTTTCAAATTCTCGGTGTAGAAGTAGGAGGCAAGTCCATACGGTGTGCCATTGGCCAGAGCGATCGCCTCCTCTTCCGTTTCGAAACGGAAGAGCGGCGCTACCGGGCCGAAGGTCTCCTCGCCGGCGAGCTGCATTTCCCTCGTGGCGCCGGTCAGCACCAGCGGCGCAACATATTGCGTCCCCTTGGGCAATGCCGGCTTCTCGGTGATGATCTCCGCACCCTTGGCGAGCGCGTCCTCGACATGGCGGTTGATTTTCTCGACCGCCGCCATGTTGATCATCGGCCCGATGGCGACGCCAGGCTGCGTGCCCGGCCCCACGGTCATCGCGTTGACGCGCGCGCTAAGCTTCTCCGCGAAGGCGTCATGGACACCGGCCTGGACGATGATGCGGTTGGCGCACACGCAGGTCTGGCCGCCATTGCGGAATTTTGAGATGAGCGCGCCCTCCACGGCGAGATCGAGATCGGCGTCGTCGAAGACGATGAAGGGTGCATTGCCGCCGAGCTCGAGGCTGAGCCGCTTCACGCTGTCGGCCGCCCCGCGCATCAGCAGCGAACCGACCCGCGTCGAGCCGGTGAAGGAGATCTTGCGCACCGTCTCGTTGGCCATGATCTCGTTGCCGATCCCGGCCGGCATGCCGGTGACGATGTTGATGACGCCGGCCGGGATGCCGGCGCGTTCGGCGAGCACGCCCAGCGCCAGGGCTGAATAGGGCGTGAACTCGGAAGGCTTGATTACCACCGTGCAGCCGGCGGCCAGTGCCGGCGCGACCTTGCGGGTGATCATCGCGTTGGGAAAATTCCACGGCGTGATGATGCCGCAGACGCCGACAGGCTCTTTCAGCACGATGATGCGCCGGTCTTGCGTGGGCGAGGGGATGGTATGGCCGTTGATGCGGCGTGCTTCTTCCGCGAACCATTTGACGAAGGAGGCGCCGTAGCGGATCTCACCTTTGGCCTCGTCCAGCGGCTTGCCCTGTTCCGTGGTCAGGATCAGTGCCAGATCGTCCAGATTCGCAAGCATCAGACCATGCCAGGCTTCCAGCAGCGCCGCGCGCTCGGCGTTGGTCTTCTTCCTCCAGTCCCGATAGGCGGAGGCCGCGGCATCGATGGCAGCGCGGGTCTCCGCACCGGCCATGTCGGGCACCGTGCCGATCGCGGCCTGCGTCGCCGGATCGATGACGTCGACCGTCTTGCCGGAGCCGGCAGCTACCCATTCACCGCCGATCAGGCCGGCTTCGCGGAAGAGGCTTTTGTCCTTCAGGTTTTTCATCGGAAACGACCTTGCATTCAGCTGAGCGCCGCGACGACGGCGGCTGTGATGGCGTCGGTTCTGTCCTTGCCGGCGCTGGTTCCGATGCCGCGCGCGGTCGTCGCTTCGAGCGCCATCATGATGCGGTCGGCGGCGGCCTTTTCACCGAGATGATCGAGCATTATGGCGCCAGACCAGATGGTGGCGATCGGATTAGCGATGCCGAGATGAGCGATGTCGGGCGCCGAGCCGTGCACCGGCTCGAACATCGACGGCGCCGAGCGGTCGGGGTTGATGTTGGCGGATGCTGCATAGCCGAGCCCGCCCTGGATCGCCGCGCCGATGTCGGTCAGGATGTCTCCGAACAGATTGGAAGCCACGACCACGTCGAGGCTGTCCGGCGCCATGATCATGCGCGCGGCGAGCGCGTCGACATGATAGCTGGTGACTGTGACGTCAGGATACTCCGCCGCCAGCTTTCGCGTGATCTCGTCCCAGAACACCATTGAGTACTTCTGGGCGTTGGACTTTGTGACGGAGGCCAATTTGCTGCGCCGTGCCCGCGCCTGCTCGAAACTGAAGCGAAGGATGCGCTCGACGCCAGCGCGGGTGAAGATCGAGGTCTCCACTGCGACCTCGTCCTGCGTGCCCTGGTGCACGCGCCCGCCGGCGCCCGAATATTCGCCTTCGGTGTTTTCGCGGATGCACAAGATATCGAAGCTCTCGGCGCGCAGCGGACCCGTCACGCCCGGCAGCAGACGATGCGGCCTTATGTTGGCGTATTGCACGAACGCCTTACGGATCGGCAGCAAAAGACCGTGCAGCGAAACGGAATCGGACACTTCCGCCGGCCAGCCGACGGCGCCGAGCAGGATGGCGTCGAAGCCGCGCAAGGTCTCGATGGCGTCTTCCGGCATCATGCGGCCGGTTTCCTTGTAGAATTTGCAGGACCAGGGGAACTCGGTTGCCGTTAGGGCAAAGCCCGCGTGTTTGGCCGCGGCCTCCAGCACAGACCAGGCAGCGGTGATCACGTCGCGGCCGATGCCGTCACCGGGGATAAGAGCGATCGAATAAGATTTCATCGGCATCTCTCTGGAGGCTGATCAGGACGCTCTTGGTCCTGCGATTGGCGAGATAGGCCTCGCGGCCAAGGTCCTTGCCGATGCCCGAGCGCTTGTAGCCGCCGGTCGGCAGGATGTGGTCGCGTGAACGACTGTAGCGATTGACCCAGACGGTTCCCGCTTCGAGCTTGCGCGCGAGGCGAATCGTGCGGGACAGGTCGGTCGTGAACAGGCCGGAAGCCAGCCCGTAGGTCGGATGGCTGGACAGCGCCAGCGCCTCGTCCTCGGTCTCGAAGGTCTGGATCGTCAGGACCGGGCCGAAGATTTCCTCGACGATCGCCGGATTGGCCTGGTCGACATTGGCGATCAGCGTCGGCTCGTAGAAATATCCAGGAGCTTCCATGGCCCCGCCACCGGTCAGGCATTCGCCACCGGCTGCGACCGCGGCTTGCACGATACTGTTGACACGCGCCCGCTGCCGCTCCGAAATGATCGGCGAGTACTGCGTCGCCTGGTCCCAGGTCGGGCCAGGTCGCACCGTTTTCATTCGTTCCGCGATGGCTGCCGTAAGCCGGCCGGCAATGCTCTTCTCGACGATAAGGCGCGTGCCGGCCACGCAGGCCTGGCCCGCATTGAAGGTAACGCTGCCGGCGATAGCCGCCGCCGCCTTGTCGAGATCGGCATCGGCAAAGACGAGCTGGGGACTTTTGCCGCCAAGCTCGAGCGTCATCGGCTTGACGCCGGTGCGAGCGACGTTTTCCATGATCGCCGAGCCGGCGCGGGTCGAGCCGGTGAAGCTGACCTTGGCGATCTCGGGATGACCGGTCAGCGCCGTGCCGGTCGTCGGACCGTCGCCTAGCACCACATTGATCAGCCCGGCCGGCAGGCCGGCCCTGATGGCGAGTTGCGCCAGATAGACGGCCGAGAACGGCGTCATCTCGGAAGGTTTCAACACGACCGCGTTGCCTGCGGCCAGCGCCGGGCCGAGTTTCCATCCGGCCATCGAGATCGGAAAATTCCAGGGCGTGATCGCGCCGACCACGCCATAGGGCTCGCTCATGATCATGCCGAGACTGGTGTCGTCGGTCGGCGCCAACTCGCTGCCTTCCTTGTCGGCGAATTCGGCGAAGAAGCGGATCTGCTCGGCGGTGACGGCGATGTCGCCGGCGACGAGCTGGCCGACGGGCCGGGTCGAGCTCAGCGCCTCGATCCTGGCGAGTGTTTCGGCTTTGGCCTCGATCAGGTCGGCCCAGGCCTGCAGCGCCCTGGTGCGCTCGCGCGGCCGGACGCCGCCCCAGTTGCTGGCCTTCAGCGCCGTCTTGGCGCTGTCCACCGCACGCTCGACCAAGTCAGGGCCGGCCACGGGGCAGTCAGCATAGGATTTGCCGTCCGACGGGCGACGTATCTCGATCCCACCCTCGCCCGGGATCAGTTGCCCGCCAATGAAATGGCCGGCGGGGAGAGGAATTGTATCGGGATCGAAGCTCAGGCTCATCGAAACCACTCTGCGGCATCGACCTAAGCCTAGCGCCTGGCGGCACGCAGCATGCGCTGTTCGGCGTTCCGCCACCGACGAATGTTGCGCGCCAGGCGTAAGAGACGGCAAAATCTTCCGCGCGGGGACGTGTGTCGCGAGCCTCGCTATCCGACGGTCACGTAGATCTTGCGCACCGTCTCGATGGTCTTCCAGACGCCCGTGAAACCCGGCTTCATCACGAAGCTGTCGCCGGCCCGGTAGGTCACCGCCTCGCCGGCATCAGGCGTGATCTCAACCACGCCGGAGAGAATGTAGCAGAACTCGAAGGTTTCGCCCTTGATCGAACGCGTCTCGCCCGGGGTCGCCTCCCAGACGCCGGTATGGACGAGATCGTCCTTGGCGACATCCTGCACCCAGGTCTTGAAGGCGGGGTCGCCGGCAATCAGCCGCTCGGGCAGCGCCTTGGATTGGCGCGGTGAAAAGCTCGGGTTGGTGTCGACGGATTTGAGCAGGGACAAAGGATGGCCTTTCGGTTGGAGCTTGACTTTGATGCATGTCGATCTCCCAGAACCGCTGCACACTTGTGGGCGACATGCATTAATAACCGCGCGACCGGTCGACGAGCCCGATCGGGTCGAGACCGGCGCGATGGCGTCTGATGTTGTCGATGACGGCGCGCGCGGCGGTCGCGGGCTGGGTGACGCTCGCGACATGCGGGGTCAGGATGATCTTCGGATGCGACCAGAATGGATGGCCCGCGGGCAGCGGCTCGGGATCGGTGACGTCGATCATCGCCGCCGAAAGCTGGCCGCTGTCGAGCGCGGCGACTAGCGCTCCATGATCGAGCTGCGGCCCCCGGCCGGTGTGGATCAGTGCTGCGCCTTCAGGCAGTTTCGCAAACAGCCCGGTATTGAGGAACCCGCGCGTCTCCTCGGTCAGCGGCAGCAGGCAGATCAGTATGTCGCTGGCCGCGAGCATCGCCTCCAGTCCGGCCTCGCCATGATGGCAGGCCACGCCCTCGATGTGTCGCGGTGAGCGGCTCCACCCCGCAAGCGGGAAGCCGAAAGGCTTCAGGCGGTCGAGGACGGCCTGGCCGAGCTGCCCAAGGCCCAGCACGCCGATCCTACGCGACCCGGCCTGAAACTGCGTGATGTCACGCCATTCCCCCGCGTGCTGCTGCGCCAGATAGGCGGGCAAGTTGCGGTGGAGTGCCAGCACGCCGAGCGTCACATATTCCTGCATCATGCGTACGATACCTTCCTCGATCATGCGCACGACCTTCACCGTCGCGGGCACCGCATCGAAGCGGAACTGATCGACGCCTGCGCCGAGTGAAAACAGCATTTCGAGGTTGCGGAAGCGGGCGAGGTTTTCCGGCACCACCCACGTGATGAGATAGCGCACCGCATCGGGATCGACCGTCGCGGCGTCGATGACGAAGGGAAGATCTGGCAATTCCTTCGCGAAGGCCTTGGCGAAGATAGCGCCGCGCTGCGCATCGGAGTTGAACAGGAAGGTCATTCGGTTTCCCTTCAGGCCGCGCAACGCGCGCCCAGCGCCTCGATCATCCGCCGGCAGGCGGCGAGTTCGCTGGCGAGGATATATTCGTCCGGTTTGTGGGCACGACCGATGTCGCCGGGGCCGCAGATGATCGCATCGAAACCGGCAGCCTGATAAAGCCCGGCCTCGGTGCCGTAGCTGACAGCGGCCAAAGGCGTTTCGCCGGTCAGTTCGCCCAGCAGTGCCGCCAATGGCGCGCCCTGCGGCAGCGACAGCGCCGGATAGGCGCTGACCGGCGTCCACTCGACAATATAGCCCCGCGCGGCAAGAGCCTGGGCCTGCTCCTTGATGGGCGCGAGCAAACCGGCGGGGTCGACGCCCGGTATGGCGCGCGCCTCGAGATCCAGTGTGCAGGTATCGGGGATGATGTTGACCGACTGCCCGCCGGCGACCACGCCCGCCTGCAGCGAGGAATAGGCTGGTTCGAAGGCCGGGTCGAGCGAACCGTGTGTCAGCCGCCCGGCTTCGCTTACGGCCGCGCTGAGCACCTCGGCTATGGCATGGATGGCGTTCAGCCCAAGATCGGGCCGCGAGGAATGGCCCGAGCGTCCCTTGACAATCACGCGGGCGGCCGCCTTGCCCTTGTGGCCGCGCACGGCGCGCATGCTGCTCGGTTCCCCCACGATGACGCCGAGCGGCTTGGCGCAAAGTTCCGGAAGCCGGGCGATCAGATGCGGCACGCCGCGGCACCCGATCTCCTCGTCATAGGAAAAGGCCAGATGGACCGGCTTGGCGAGGCGCAGGCCCGCCAACGTGGACACGGCCGCGAGCGCGGCCGCCAGAAATCCCTTCATGTCCGTCGTACCGCGTCCATAGAGCCGTTCGCCCTCTCGGCGTAGCGCGAAAGGAGACGAGCTCCATTGCGGCTCGGCGGCGGGAACGACGTCCATGTGGCCTGACAGAACATAGCCCGGAACATCGGCCGGGCCGATTGTCGCGAAAAGATTGGAGCGGTCGCCTTCCGGCCCCGGGAGCAGGGTGACGCGCGCTCCGTTTTCGGCGAGATAGGCCTCGATCCAGTCCGCAATGTCGCCGTTCGACTTGCCGGCGACTGACGGAAAGGCGACGAGACGGTCGAGGATGTCGAAGACGTCCATTCCAGCCCCTCAAGGCATTTTCGGGTTTGCGGGCTCGGTCCCGCTGGCCATAACTTCAGAATTGCCGCAGAGCATGGGCGCGTTCTTTCGCGATTGCGTGCCGAAAGCGGAAGTGTTTCAGTCGAATCTTGCGTTGGCGCGCGGCATTCGAGCAAATCGTATAGGTCTGGTTGTTTAGCGTTGGCAGGGGCGTTTGCGTCACCCGCTACGCAATCTTTCAGAGGCAAGGAATTGAAGCCGTCCGAAAGCTTGAAAATCGATGCCTTCTCGATGCGGATCGCCGACATCGAAGCCGTCGAGCTGGACCGCTTGCATGCGCTCTCCCTGTCGGTGGGGTGGCCGCATCGGGCCGAGGACTGGCAATTCCTGCGCGAAACGGGACGAGGCTTCGTGGCGCTCGACGAGATCGGCCGCGTTCTGGGTTCCGCCATGTGGTTTGAGCACGGCTCCGATTTCGCAACCATCGGCATGGTGATCACCTCGCCTCGGCTTCAGACGCTGGGGGCGGCGCAGTGGCTGATGAAGCGGGTCTTCGACAAGGTTCCCGGGCACGACCTGCGCCTCAATGCGACCCGAGCCGCACGGCGGCTCTATCTCTCGCTCGACTTCCAGCCGGAGAAAACCGTCTACCAATGCCAGGGAATCGCCCGCGTGCCGACAACAAGGAGCCTGGCGGAGGCGTCCGGCGACATCCGAACTCTGGACGCAAGCGATATTCCGGCGGCGATCGCGCTCGACGCGGCGGGCTTTGGCGTGAAGCGGCCGGCACTCATTGAAAAGCTCTTTGCGCATTCGGTCGGCTACGGGCTTTTCGACGGAAACAAGCTGAGCGCTTTCGCGCTCTGCAGGCCCTTCGGGCGGGGCCATGTTGTGGGGCCGGTCGTGGCAGAAAGCGATGCCGACGCCGTGGCGGTCCTCCGGCCGCACGTGGCCGACCATTCGGGGACTTTCCTTCGCGTCGACACCCACATGGACAGGGGCGAGTTCGCCGCCTTTCTCTCGCATGCCGCAATGCCGGTCTTCGACACGGTGCTGACCATGTCGTTGGGCAAACGCCTCACCGATTTTGCCGCCCTCGGTGAGGCTAGTCCGAAAACTTACGCTCTAGCGAGCCAAACTCTCGGGTAGTTCGGTGCTGCCTGGCCTACAAAAGTGGCGGCGAGCATTCAATCTCAGCCGTCCCCGGAAACCTGTCCCCGCAACCAATTTTATCATAAATCAATTACCGTCCCGGTCTAACCGGGGCGGTTTTTGCGTTTAAGGGCACCAATCGAGCGAGTTAGGACGCCTAGGCGCGATGTATCACTCCTTTTAAGGCAAGCCATTGTTCTATTGCGGACGGTTGGCTGGTCCCCAAGGCGGAGTAGAGTAGGGCAAAGGCCAGATGCGGAAAAAGGCAGCTCTGCGCCCAATGCCGGTGGTATGAACAACCTTCTCCCTGGCCCCCAAGCAGACATTGAAGGCAAGTTCGTGGAAAACGCACGAGGCTGGATCGCCGATCACAGGCCGAGATGCTTGTACACAGTCGTTCGCGAAAGACCGAGCCGGCGGGCCGTCTTCGAGATATTTTCGGATGCATCGCGATAGGCCCGGCGAATTTCGCGGCATCTGTTCTCGTCGAGCGGGTTTCCGCGGCAGGCTTCGCAACTGTCCGTTTCGTCCCGCGGCGAGCAATCGTCGAAAGATCCTTCGTCGACGAAATCCACCCCGCGGACCAGCGCACGCTGCAGCGCGGCCTGGAGCTCGCGGATGTTGCCGGGCCATTTCCGCAGCGAAAGTGCCATGATCGCGGCGTCGGTGATGGCTGCGTCCGGCGCCAGCTTGCGCATCAGGTGCCGTACGATCAGCGCGAAATCGGAACGTGCTCTCAGGGGCGGCAGATGCAGCGTGAAGGCGTTGAGCCGATAGAGAAGATCGGCGCGGAAGCTGCGCTCGGCAACCATTTCGGAAAGATCTCGGTTGGTGGCGGAGACGATCTGCACATCCACCCTGTGCGTGTGTTGTCCGCCGACCGCGCGGACTTCCATGGAATCGAGGAAGCGCAGCAGCGCGGTCTGGGCGGGCAGGGGGATGTCGGCGACCTCGTCGAGGAACAGCGTGCCCCGGTCGGCGAGGCGCGCGAGGCCGGGCGATCCCTCGCTGCGGGCGTTGGTATATGCGCCGCGCTCATGTCCGAAAATCTCGGCTATGAAGAGCTGCTCCGGCACCGCGCCGCAGTTAACGGCGACGAATTCGCCTTTCCTGCCGCTGACGGTGTGGACATGGCGCGCCATCAACTCCTTGCCCGTTCCCGTCTCGCCGGTGATGTGGATCGGCATGCGCAGCGCGGCGGCCCGGCCGATCTCTGCCACGGCCCGCTTCAAGCTGCGGTCCTCGCAAACGAAATCGGGCGCATGGTCAACGTGGGCCGCCGGCGCGACCCCGGACGGCCGCGCCGGTGATACGCGTCCTCCCGGCGCTATCTGGCGGCATACCATGAACACGCCGCTGCCCGCCCGGTCGCGGATGGTGGTTACGCCACCATTGAGCAGGCCGCTGATCGTGGCTCCGAAGCTTGCCTCGAACAAGTGGTCGAAATGGCTGCCCGCGGCCGCGGGAAGACCCGCGAGCAGCGAGGTGCCGGGCCTGTTGAGCGAGATCACCTCGCCGTCGCGCGAGACGGCGACCAGGCCGGCCGAAAGCGTGTCCAGATATTCGGCGCGCGGGTGAAAGGCCAGGATGAAGCACTCAGCGCGTTCCTGGAAGATCAGGCCGTTCTCGATCTGCGCGGCGGCCATGCGCACCAGCGCGTGCGTATGCTGCTGGCGAGCCTCGTTGGAGCAGGAGGCGTCGAGAAGGCCGAGGATCCGGCCGTTCGAATCGAGGATGGGCGCGGCCATGCAGCTCAGATGGCCGTGGCAGGTGAAATAATGCTCGCGCCCGTAGACAGCGACGGCCTCCTTGCCGGCCGCCGCCAGTCCAAGCGCGTTGGTGCCGTAGCGAGCCTCGCTCCATGTGCTGCCGGGGATGACGGACCGGCCGGCGGTGCTGTCGGCGAAGTGCTGGTCGCTGATCGTGTCCAGCACCATGCCTTCGGCATCGCCGAGCGCGATGATGAAATTCGATCCGGCGATCTGGGAATGCAGCAGCTTCATCTCCGCCAGTGCCAGCCGGCGGAGGGCCGCGACCTTTTCGCGCTTTCGCGTCACCTCGGCAAAGGCGGTCACCTCGCCGTTCGGGATCGAGCGGGGATCGAGCCCCAAATCGCGGCAGCGCTGCCAGCTCTCGGCGATCGCCGCCGGCAGCGTTCCGCCCGGCAGCCTGTCTCCGCGTTCCAGGGCCTGACGCGCGCGATCAATTCCAGACGGGTGCAACATGGTCCCTCCACTGCGCTGCGCGTTCGCATGAAGCGCCGCGACGTCGACTTGAGCTTGGCTGGAAACTGAACAGCTTGCGCCCGGAATTGTTCAGCCGATGAACGGCCTCGCGTCGGGGTCTGAATCTCAAAACGTTGATTTCATTGGGGTTTGTTATCTGGCATGCAGGTTGCTGATCTCCTTGTCGAAGGCCGACGCAATGCTCGGTCCCGCGGAGGAGACAACAATGAAAGCCCAGGTTCTCACCAGATATGACGACAGCCTGACCGGGAGCGAATGGGTTTCCCAGCAGGAGGTCCCGGACCCGAAGATCACCAGATCCACGGATGTGATCGTGCGTATCGGCGGCGCCGGCGTTTGCCGGACGGACCTGCACATCATCGAAGGCGTATGGCGCCCGCATATGGATCCGACCGGAGACGCCCTGCTGCCGCTGATCATGGGCCACGAGAACGCCGGCTGGGTCGAGGCGATCGGCAAGGAAGTGGAAGGCATCAAGGTCGGCGACCCGGTCATCGTCCATCCGAAGATTTCCGGCGGCACCTGCCTGGCATGCCGTCGCGGCTTCGACATGCATGGCTCTGGAAAATTTCCGGGGCTCGACTGCAATGGCGGCTACGCCGAATATCTTTGCACCTCCGAGCGCAACATCGTGGCGCTGCCGAAGACGCTGGCGCCGAAGGATGTCGCGCCCTACGCAGATGCGGGCCTGACGGCTTACCGCGCCGGCAAGAAGGCGAGCCGGCATTTGCTGCCGGGCGAAAGCTGCGTGGTGATCGGCGCCGGCGGCCTGGGGCATATAGGCATCCAGTGCCTCAAGGCGATGTGCGCGGCGGACGTGATCGTCGTCGACAAATCGGACGACTCGCTGACGCTCGCCGGACGCATCGGCGCTGACAAGCTGGTCAAGGCGGACGGCAACGAGGTGGAGGCCGTGCTGGCATTGACGGATGGCCAGGGCGCCGAGGCTGTTATCGACTTCGTCGGCGAGAAGGGCACCACCGCCAAGGGCTTGGCGATGACCCGGCCGATGGGCAGCTACTACGTCGTCGGCTATGGCGAGGACATCAAGGTTCCGACCGTCGACATGGTCATCACCGAGAAGAACATCATCGGCAATCTGGTCGGCACCTGGGCCGAGCTCGTCGAGCTCATGGCGCTGGCCGATCGCGGCCTGGTCGACCTGACGACGGTCGAATACCGGCTCACCGACGCCAACAGGGCGCTGCATGATCTCCATCACGGCAAGATCCACGGCCGGGCGGTGCTCATTCCCTGACGAGGGGGATGCGATCCCGAGCCTGGTCGTGCGATTGCCGCGCGACCAGGCATGGAAGCCGAACCATGTCGCGAGGCCGCATGCGGTTGCCTCGTGCCGCTTCCGCGTATCGGGGGGCCACAATGTCGTCCATTGGCATCAATGAAAGCTGGAGCCGCGCAAACAAGACCTGGGCGACCTGCGCCCGGATCGGCGCCGCTCCCCAAAGGACACCGGGAGGAGACATGTGCAAGCTCCTGGCCAGGCAGGATCCGCGTCGCTTCACGCAGACCAGCCGGTCCCTGCGCATCTCGGGACAGTCGACCAGCATCAGGCTGGAGACCGCGTTCTGGGAAATACTGGATGCCATTGCCGCCGGCGAAGGTATGTCGGTATCGCGCCTCGTCGCCTTGCTTTACGACGAGGCCGTGGATCTGCACGGCGAGGTCGCGAACTTCGCGTCGCTCCTGCGCACGGTCTGCCTCATCTACCTGGGGGAGCGCGCCGAGATGGCAATCCGCCGGCATCCGCCGGCGTGACGCCTTTGCTGGGTTGCCAGCCGCGGCGCCGCCGCGGCATGGGGCCGTCACGATGGCTTCCCCGCGCGCGCTTCGCCGCCGATGCGGTTTTCCGCGATCCAGCGGGCCGCGAGCACCAGCGCGCCCATCGAAAAGTCCTTGCCGTGCCTGGCCACCATCTCTTCCGACAGCTTGGCAAGCTGCTGGAAGAAATCGTCCTTGCTCACTTCTTCCGGGGTCAACTGTGTCTGTTGTATCTGCATCGTTTCCTCCTGTTCGTTGTCGCCCGTCACTTGAACATCTGGGCGGGGAATGTGATGAGGCTGGCGCCGCCGTCCGTCGTGCCCGCCGCCAGATGGCGACCATCGGCGGACCAGGCCAGGGCCGTGACAGCTCCGCCGGACGGCTTGACCAGAAGTTCGTCACGCTCGCCGATCCGGGCGACGACGATCTGACCATTGGCGAAGCCGGCGGCCGCGAGCGGCCGGGTCGGATGGCCGGCCACCGTCTCGACCACCACCAGGCCGGGACGTCCGGTGACGAGCGCGCCTCCGGTCTCACCCTCAAGCGGCGGAAGCTTCATCGACCAGGCCGCGATGCGGAAAGCGCCGGAGGCAATCAGCGCATCGGCGCGTTCGCTCCACGACACGGCGCGCACCAGGGCGGGGAATTCGCCGACCGTGCCTGCCTTCCCGTCCACCAGGCGGGCGACACCGAATCCGCCGGAGGCCAGCGGGCAGGCGATCCATTCGCTGTCGGCGCTCCACCGTGCCGCTGCCGGCGCCTGCGGGAAACCGATCGTCCGGATCAGGGCAGGTTCCCCCACGAGGGTCCAGATCGAAATCTCGTTGCCGCGGCATACGGCAAGCTGCCGCCCGGAAGGAGAAAAACCAAGCGCCGCGACATTGCCGCTACCGTGCCGCACCAGCGAGCGGATGATGCCGCCCGAAGCCATTGCAAGAAAGACGTCCGCGCCGTCGCTGACCGCCGTCACGCCTTGCCCGCGGGCGTGATCGAGGGCCACGATTGCGTCCAGCCGGATGTCCGTATCGTCGATCTCTCCGGTCGCGGTGGCGCGCACGACCCTGCCGTCCGACGCTCCTGCGAGGAAACCCGATTGGGCGGACGCTGCAATCAAGGGCGCGCCGTCGCAAAGACGCTCGGTGACGATGAGTGGCGCCGGTGGTTTCTCACGGGGCCGGATGGTCGTCTGGCCGAGATCGCCGCTTACCCTGATGCGCGACTCCGGCGGTTCAGGGTCGGAGAGCGCGGCAAGGGCGATCGTGCCGCCCGTGCAGGCGAAGGCCGCAACGGAGCTGTCGGCACTGAACTGCAGGGTCTCGACGGCCGACGGCAGCGCCCAGCTTCTGGCGAGCAGGTCGAACAATGTCAGATTGCGCATATTTTGCTGGTTCACGCTTCAGGTTCCCTTCATTCCTATCAGGCCGTGGCCAGCAGGCGGTCGACCTCATCCACCTGCCGCTCGGCGGCGGCGATGCGCTCCTCGCAGTCCGACAACGCGGTGCGTATCGAGGCGGCGCTCGTTTCCGCGCCATGCAAGTCCCGCACCAGTTGCTCGGAGGCGCCATTTCGGTCGAGCTCGAGTTCGATCCGCTGGATGTCCATTTCGATCGCGCCCAGGAGCTGGGTCCATTTCAGGGTCTCGGCATTCAGCCCCGACAGGGCCACCACCAGCGACAGGCGCCTCTCCAGCAATTCCACGCGCACAGACGAGGTGTCCGTCATCGCGATCCTCCTTGCTGCGGGCTGGGCACCGGAGAAAACCTGAGATGTTCGAGACCACCGGCAGGACGTTCTTCCAGGCGCTGCACGCGGCGGCCGAGAAGCGGTTGGGCCAACAGCATCCTTGCTCCCTGGCGATCGCCGAGGCCGCGCGGGAGTCGAATGCGACGGCGGTTCGCGCCGCGCAAGCCGCCCTGAACGGCTTGCCGAAAGAGGTGCTGGTCGCGCTTATGGCCGATGCGCACAAGGCGTTGCGGGAAGATCCGTCGGTGATCCTGGGAGCGTGGGGCGGCTCTGTTTCGCGGCATTGACGGCATCCTCAACGGTCGCCCGGCGGCGTCTCCGCCGACGCAGCCCAGCCCGACAAAAGCTGGGGCAGGCCGGGAACCTGGCTCCGGAATTGCCGCTCGGCCATGGCGATGTGGCCCCTGAGCTGGTCCCAGATGTCGACGCGCAGCAGCGAGGTGCTGTCGCCAATCAGGCGCTCGACCTCTTCAATCCGGAACTGGCGGGTAAGCGCGACGCCCGAGAAGACGAAATCGCGCATCAGCAGCGCGTGCCGTTCGATGAAGGCATGGATCATGGGATGCGTTTCCTCAGTCATGCCCGCCGCCGCCATCTCGGCTTCCATGAAACCCCGGAAATGCCGCTGCAAAAGATTCTGGCTCTCGCCGAGGAAGCGCATGGTGAACACCAGGTCGCGCGGCATCAGGCGGACCAGCTCGGACGTGACGTCGTCTTGCTCTTGGCGCCCCGGCAGGGGGAGGTCGTCTTTCCCAGGCATAGTCGTTCCGTCGGCTGCGCTTCGCCTGCATGTGCATTAAAGGATAGGGTCGGCTTTGCAAGTTGTCGACAAATGATTATGCTGCGCTTGCGAAGTAATATTTTGCGTATGCGAATAATTATGAAATATTACAAACGTAAAATTCGAATGTAACGATTCTTTACAGTTGTATGATTGCACGCTGTCCGCAGCGACATCTGAGGCCGGTGCGCAGGTTGATTTGCCGGCGACTGATCAGTGATTTTGGCGTTGACTCAAACTGGCACGCCCCTTGCTTCATCGGTTTGCATAAGAAGCCCATCGCGTCTGAGGCGCGGTGCCACAAGAACGAAGGAGCGGAGGAGGAGACCGGAAACCGCGCACGCGGCCGCAACGGCGCCTGGCGCCAGGGCATTCCGGAGATCTCGTCGCACACCTTTGCCGTGATCCACTTGAACGGTTGGCCGGGCATCCGACTGCGCCCTGTCGCTTGCCGTTCGATCTGCAACTGGCGGCGGTGTGTGCCGCGACTGCCCGGGCCATGAGGTCCGGGACTCAAATCTGGTGGAGGCTTATGGCTATGACGTCTTTGACGCTCAACAAGATAACCTCGCAACGCGGCATCTCCGTGGGCGAGGCGACCAAGAAGATTTCCGACCTCGGTTGGAACCCGACCTACGTCCAGGAGGCGATGACCTTCCCGACGGACTACAAGATCACCAAGGCGCCGCGCGACCCGATGAAGCAGGTGCTGCGCTCCTATTTCCCGATGCAGGAAGAGAAGGACAATCGCGTCTACGGCGCTCTCGATGCGGCACTGCGCGGCGACATGTTCCGCAATGTCGAGCCGCGCTGGGTGGAGTGGATGAAGCTGTTCCTGGCGATCATCCCGTTCCCGGAAATCTCTGCGGCACGCTCGATGGCAATGGTGGCCCGGCTCGCCCCCGGCGAGGACCTGCGCACCGGCTTCACCATGCAGATGGTCGACGAGTTCCGCCACTCGACCATCCAGATGAACCTTAAGAAATGGTACATGGAGAACTACATCGACCCGGCCGGGTTCGACATCACCGAGGAAGCCTTCGGCAAGTGCTACGCCACGACGATCGGCCGCCAGTTCGGTGAGGGCTTTATCACCGGCGACACGATGACCGCCGCCTGCATGTACCTGACGGTCGTCGCCGAGACTGCCTTCACCAACACGCTTTTCGTCGCCATGCCGTCGGAAGCCGCCCGCAACGGCGATTACGCGCTGCCGACTGTGTTCCTGTCGGTGCAGTCGGATGAAAGCCGCCACATCGGCAACGGCCACTCGCTGCTGATGGCCGCGCTGAAGGAGCCGGAAAACCATCTGCTGCTCGAGCGTGACCTGCGCTACGCCTTCTGGCAGAACCACGCGATCGTCGATGCCGCCATCGGCACCTTCATCGAATATGGCACCACCAACCGCGACAAGAACAAGGAGTCTTACGCGGAGATGTGGCACCGGTGGATCTTCGAGGACTACTACCGCACCTACATGCTGCCGCTCGAGAAGTACGGCATCAAGATCCATCACGACGACGTCCAGACCGCCTGGAAGCGCCTCACCGAGAAGTTCTACGTGCACAAGGTCGCGCAGTTCTTCGCCGTCGGCTGGCCGGTGAATTTCTGGCGCATCGAGGCGCAGCGCGACGCAGACTTCGAATGGTTCGAACAGAAGTACCCCGGCTGGTATGCCCAGTTCGGCGAGTTCTGGAAGTGGTACGACAAGCTCAGCCACAAGGGCGAGAAAGTGCTGCTGTTCAACGAGGCCGTCGGCTACGTCTATCCGCATCGCTGCTGGTCGTGCCTGGTGCCCTGCCTCATCCGCGAGGACATCGTCACCGACGAGATCGA
The DNA here is from genome assembly GCF_004016445.2 of Mesorhizobium sp. M2E.F.Ca.ET.219.01.1.1. GTDB lineage: Bacteria > Pseudomonadota > Alphaproteobacteria > Rhizobiales > Rhizobiaceae > Mesorhizobium. Next base: position 15,311 of record NZ_SADT02000013.1, on the reverse strand, counting down.
CGGCAAGCTCTACACCTTCGCCCACGAGCTCGATCGCTGGACCGCCGTCGAGGCGTTCGCCGACGAGTACCAGGGCCGTCCGACGCCCGCGATGGGCCGCTTCAGTGGCAAGCGCGAGTGGGAGACGCTCTATCATGGCTGGGATCTGGCCGATGCCATCAAGGACCTCAACTTCGTCCGGTCCGACGGCAAAACGCTGGTGCCGCAGCCGCACCTGCGCTTCGACGACAAGGAGATGTGGACGCTCGACGACGTGCGCGGCCACACGCTGCAGTCGCCGCTGACGCTGCTGCGCGGGATGAGCCCCGCCGACCGCGAGAAGCATCTCGCCGAATACCGCGCCGGCTTCACCATCAACGCCTGCAACTAAAACCCGCAATCACGGGGGAGGCCCTTCCGGGCTTCCCCCGGCAGACACGGCCGATGCCGTCCTAGCGGACGGGCAACGGCGGAGCTTTGGGAGGAGAAACGATGAGCGGCGCTCACACAGTGCGTCTTGAGCCGGTCGGGGTCGAGTTCGAGGTCGAGAACGGCGAGACGGTGCTGAACGCGGCATTCCGTCAGGGAATCGCGCTGCCGCATGGCTGCAAGGAAGGCCAGTGCTCGGCCTGCAAATGCGTGCTGCGCGAAGGTGAGGTCGACATGCTGAAATATTCGACCTTCGCGCTCAACGACACGGAAAAGGAAACCGGCCACATCCTGCTGTGCCGGTCGATCGCCTATTCCGACATGGAGGTCGAGCTCCTCAACTACGACGAGGAGGTGCTTTCGAAGTCGATCGCGGTGAAGACCTTCAAGGGCCGCATCGCCAATGTCGAGAAACTGACGCACGACATCCGCGGCATCCAAATAGAGCTCAACTCCCCGATCAAGTTCTGGGCCGGACAATATGTCGACATCACGGTCACCACGCAAAAAGGGGAGACGATTACGCGCTCGTTCTCCATGGCAAATACGCCGGACGAAGCCCAAAAGCTCTCCTTCATCATCAAGAAATACCCCGAAGGAAAGTTCTCCGGAGAACTCGATTCCGGAGGGATCCAGGCCGGAGCCGAGGTCACCGTCGTCGGACCTTACGGAACCTGCTTCCGGCGCGAGAACCGCCAAGGCCCCATCATCCTCGTAGGCGCCGGTTCCGGTATGTCGCCGGTATGGTCCATCCTCAACGATCACCTCGCCAGCGGCGAGAAGCGGCCGGTCTATTTCTTCTACGGCGCGCGTACGCAGGACGACCTGTTCCACCTCGATCGCATCGCCGAGCTCGTAAAACGGCACCCTGAGCTCAGCTTCATTCCGGTGCTGTCGCACGTCAACGGCGACGCCTCATGGCCGGGCGAGCGCGGTTTCGTGCACGAGCGCGTCGACGCCAAGCTCAAGGAGCTCGCCATCGACGGGCAGGGCGACGTCTACGCCTGCGGCCCGCCGCCCATGATCGATGCGCTGCAGCCCGTCCTGTTCATGAACGGCTTCGAGGTGGAGCGCATCTTCTTCGATCGCTTCACCACCACGTCTTCCGGCGCCGGCACGCCGGGACATTGAGACCGCCGCGGCGGCTTCACCAGCAACTGCAACCAAGGGAGAGAGAAATGCCAGCCATATCGAGTTCAGTAGGGTCGGGAGCCGCGGGCGCCGCGATCTTCGCCGACTCCGATAGCCGCAAGTACCGCTACTTCGACCCGAGAGGTCAAAGGGCGACGCATTACGAGGACGTCACGGTCGACGTCCAGCCCGATCCGGAGCGCTACCTGATCCAGAACTGGATCATTTCCTTCGCCAACGGCAAGGGCGCCTACGTCAAGGACAACACCGCAGCCCAGAGCTCGAACTGGCACGCCTTCCGCGCTCCGGATCAGGAGTGGGAGCGCACCCACTACCAGCGCCAGTCGAGGATCGAGACGATGGTGCAGAGCGTCATCGCCAACGGCCGCAAGTCTGGCGCTCCGAAGTCCTTCGACAAGGTGTGGGCGAAGATCCTGCAGACGCATCTCGGCGCTTGGAAACACGCCGAGTTCGGCCTCGGCACCTCCCTGATGCAGGCGCAGCGCTACGGCTACACCCAGATGATCAATAACGCCACGCTGACCAATTCCTCCTACAAGCTTCGCCTGGCGCAGGACATCACACTCTACCTCGCCGAGATCGGCATGGACATTCCCGGCTGGAACGACGAGCTCGGCAAGCAGGCCTGGCTCGAGGACGGCATCTGGCAGGGCACGCGTGAGGCGATCGAGACGATCATGGGGACCGCCGACTATCTGGAGCAGTACTTCGCCATCAACATCGTCTTCGAGCCGCTGGTGGGCGAGCTGTTCCGGTCGGGCTTCCTGATGCAGGTCGCCGCCGCCAACCACGACTTCATCACGCCGGCGGTGATCTCGGCGGCCGAGGCCGACTACGAGCGCAACCTCGCGAACACGATCGACCTCATCTACCTGCTCGCGCATGACGAGAAGCACGCGGCCGCGAACCAGAAGCTCTTCAAGGGCTGGCTGAAAAAGCACCGTGCGCTCGCCGACAAGGCCGCGCAGGGCCTGCAGCCGATCTGGTCTGCGCCGCATTCCAAGCCGATCTCCTTCGATGACGTGCGGGCTCAGTCCCAGGAGCGCATCGCTAGGATACTCGGCGAACTCGGCCTCAACGGCTAACCGCAAACAGGAGACAAGGAACATGTCAACAGCAGCCCGCGATGCCTCGCACGACAACATCTTCAAGTCGATGAAGGACATCACCTTCGAGCAGACGATCTCGCACCAGTGCGGCGTCACCATGAACGACTCCGTCGAGGCGCGCGCCATCGCCGAGTTCATGAGCAAGAAGCCCGGCGTCACCATCACCTATCAGCCGGCGCTGATCCGCATCGACGGTAACGGCAAGCTGATCTTCAAGATGGACGAGATCAGCGAATATCTCGGCCGTGACATGACCGCCGAGATCTTCGAGGTGAACACGTCGACCCATTACGGCCGCATGGTCCGCGTCGACGACAATACGGTGATCCTGTTCGGCAATATGGACGAGGTCTTCGAGTTTATCTGAGCACGTCACGAGACGGGCGCGCCGCGCTTCCGCGGCGCGCCGACCAACCAATCCGACTTGCGGAGCGCAAACATGTTCATCACACCGGAAGGCAAGGAAATCTTCGTGGTCGACGGCCATACCCATTTCTGGGACGGCAGCCCCGAGAACCAGCGCAACATCCACGGCAAGCAGTTCATCGACTGCTTCTACGGCTACCACACGTTCCTCAGCCCGAAAGAGGAATACTGGCCGAAGGAGAAGTTCGAGAAATACAGCGCCGACGATCTCTACAACGACCTTTTCATCAACGGCCCGGATGACGTGGCGATCATCCAGTCGACCTATCTGAAGGATTTCTACAAGAACGGCTTCAACACGATCGAGCGCAACGCGGAAGTCGCGAAACGCTATCCCGAGCGGTTCATCGTCAACGGCTCGTTCGATCCCCGCGACGGCGAGAAGGCGATCGAATACATCCACTACATGAAGGAGACCTACGACATTCAGGGCGTGAAGATGTACACGGCCGAATGGAACGGAGCCTCCAAGGGCTGGCGGCTCAACGATCCGGACGCCTACCGGTGTTTCGAGCTCTGCGAGAAGCTCGGCATCCGGAACATCCACGTCCACAAGGGACCGACGATCATTCCGCTGGCCAAGGATTCCTTCGACGTCCATGACGTCGACCATGCCGCGACCGACTTCCAGGGTCTCAACTGGATCATCGAGCATTGCGGACTGCCCAGGCTCGACGATTTCTGCTGGGTCGCCGTGCAGGAAACCAATGTCTACGGCGGATTGGCGGTGGCTCTGCCATTCATCAACAACCGGCCGCGCTATTTCGGCGAGGTGATCGCCGAGTTGCTCTACTGGCTTGGCCCGGACAAGCTCCTGTTCGGATCGGACTATGGCATCTGGACGCCGCGCTGGCTCGTCGAGAAGCTCTGGGCCTACCAGATCCCCGACGACATCGCGGCGGAGCGGGGCGTCCAGCTGACCGACGAGATCAAGGAGAAGATCCTCGGCCTCAACGCCGCACGGCTCTACAACATCGACGTGGCGGCCAAGAAGGCGGCGCTGGCGAAATCGCCGCTGCGGATCGCGGCGGAGTGACGGCGATGAGCGTGCAGGCCGATCTGCGAGGCAACCGCCAGGGCGAGCTCTGGCGGAGCCTGGAAGGCGTCAACGATCCCGAGCTCGACGAACCCGTGACCGAGATGGGTTTCGTCGAACGGGCCGAGGTTCTGGCCGACGGGTCCGTGGCGGTCGATTTCCGCCTGCCGACCTATTGGTGCTCGCCGAACTTCGCGTTCCTGATGCTGGACGGCATGCGCCAGGCGCTCGAAGCGCTGTCCTGGTCGCCAGCCTACCGGATCCGGCTGCACGACCACATGTTCGCCGAGGAGGTCAATCGCGGCGTTGAAGCCGGCAAGACATTCGGCGAGATCTTCTGCGAGCTGGCCGGCGACGAAGACATCGCCGACCTGCGCGAGACCTTTGCCCGAAAGGCCTATCTGAGGCGCCAGGAGGCCATGCTTCTCGGACTGCGCAAGCAGGGCCTGACCGATCGCGAGATCCTCGGCATGGACCTGCTTGCCTACGACACCGCAAGGTTCGAAGGGGAGGAGGCCGTCAAGCAGAAGCCGCGATACCGCGAAGCTCTGCTGCTGCGGTGGTCCGGCCGGCGTCCGACGGAGCCCGTCTTCGTCACCTGGGAGGGATCGCCAATCGCGCCGAGGGCGCTTGGCGCCTATCTTGCCGAGCTCAGAAGCGTGCGCATCAACATGGAGTTCAACGGCGCGCTGTGCCGTGGACTGAAGACCACACGGTACAAGGAACTGGAGGTGGTGGACGGCGAGCCGACGCTGGTCGACTTCATCTTGGACCGCGTGCCGCCCCGGGACTGCGCGAGCCGTCCGGCACATAGCTGAAGAACAGCCTCCGCAACGAGGCCGCAACAAGCGCCGTCCCACGGCGAAGGAGGAGTCATGCCCAAATTGCTGATCCACAATTCACATGCCCGCCGCGCGCTCGCGCGGGGCGTCCACCAACTCGCCGCCGCCGTCGAGCCGACGCTCGGGCCGCGCGGCATGAACGCTATGATCGATCGCCCGATCGGCACGCCCATCGTCACCCGCGACGGCGTGTCGATCGCGGCTTCCATCGAGCTGCATGACCGGTTCGAGAACATGGGGGCGCAGGTCGTGCGCGAAGTGTCGATGCAGACCAACGAGGTCGCCGGCGACGGCACCACGACCGCGATCGTGCTCGCCAATGCTCTCGTCCAGAACGGCGTCGAAGCCAACGAGCGCGGCGCCAAATCCGTCGATCTGGTCAGGGGCATCGACCTTGCGGTGGCGAAGGTCGTCCAGGCGCTGAAGGCCTCGGCGAAACCGGCCCGGTCCAACGGCAATCTGGCCGCCGTCGCCAACATTGCCGCGACGGATCCGAGGCTCGGCAGCCTGGTCGCGGAAGCCTATGAGCGCGTCGGCGCCGACGGCGTCATCACCACCGACTTCAGCGTGACGAGGGATACCACGCTGGACGTGGTCGAGGGCATGTCCTTCGACCGAGGTTACCTTTCGCACCACATGGTCACCGACCAGGACAAGATGGAGGTGGTGCTCGAGCGGCCGCTGATCCTGATGACCGATCTCAAGATCAAGGAGCCGAAATCGCTCGACGCCGCCAGGGCTATAGCCGAAAAGCAGAACAGGCCGCTGCTGATCGTCGCCGAGGAGATGTCGCCGGATGTCGTGGTCACGCTGCTCGGCAAGAACGGACCCGGCAAGTATCTCGTGGTGCATCCGCCGGAATACGGCCATTGGCGCAAGGCCATGATGGAGGATCTTGCGATCCTCACCGGCGGCCGCGTGATCGCGCGCGATCTTGGCGGGCGGCTCGAGGACATCCAGGAAGAGGAACTCGGCTCGGCCGAGCGCGTCCGCACCAGCGCCACGCACACGAGTGTCATCCGTGGCGGCGGCCACCCGCAGGCAATCGCCGCCCGCCGCGCCCAGGTGCAGCGCCAGTACGAAGTCGCGCCGCCGAATGTCGAGCAGGACAAGCTGCGCGAAAGGTTGGCCAAACTGTCCGGCGGCACGGCGGTCCTCTATGCCGGCGGCGTGACGCCGGTCGAACAGAAGCGCACCATCCAGCTCATCGAGGATTCGCTCTCGGCGGTCCGCGCAGCCTGGGAGGAGGGCGTGGTCGCGGGCGGCGGCGTGGCGCTCGCCCAGATAGCTCCAGTGCTCGACGATGTGCTGGCCAAGGTCGACGGCGATGTCGCCGAAGGCGTGCGGCTGGTCAGGTCGGTCCTCTCGCGTCCGCTATGGCGCATCGTCACCAATACCGGCGCCGACGCCGACGCCGTGGTTGCGAAGATATCGAGCGTCAATGGCGGCTACGGTTACAATGCCGACAAGGGCGAATTCCAGAACATGTACGAGGCCGGGATCATCGATCCTGTTCGCGTCACCTGCGCGGCTCTCAGCAATGCCGCGTCGGTCGCCAAGCTCATCCTCACCACCGAAACGCTGGTCGGCGATCTTGCCGAGGACGAGGACCCCACCGAAGGGCCCGCGCTCGGCGGCGGCGCGGAGAAGCTCGGGCGTCCAGTGATCCGGAACCAACCGGCCGCGCGCGCCGCGGCCATCCACCCCTACAAGCGATCGCCCGGAGCCTGAGCCCCGGTTCATGCGATCAAATCATCGGAGACAGGCATGAACAAATACATCTGCGAATTCATCGGCACTTTCGCGCTGGTCTTTTTCGGCTGCGCGACCGTTCTCTTCATGCACCAGGAGGTGGGCCTCATCGGCGTCGCCTTTGCCTTCGGCCTCTCGGTGGTGGCGATGGCCTATGCTGTCGGTCCGGTCTCCGGCGCCCATCTCAACCCGGCCGTCAGTCTCGGCTTCGTCGTCTCGGGTCGGCTCGGCTCGGGCGACTTTGTCGGTTACGTCATCGCCCAATGCGTCGGCGCGATCGTCTCGGCAGGAGTGCTCTACCTGATCGCTGCGGGCAAGGCCGGCGGCTATGACGTCGCGGCGAGCGGCTTCGCGCAAAACGGCTGGTCGACCTATTCGGCGACATCGGCGTTCGTGTTCGAGCTGGTGGCGACCTTCCTGTTCGTGACCGTCATCCTCAACAGCACCGCGCCTGGCGGCGCCGGCGCGCTCGCCGGCCTGGCGATCGGGCTGACGCTGGTGGCGATACATCTTGCGGGGATCGCGGTTTCGGGGTCGTCCGTCAATCCGGCCCGCGCGCTCGGTCCGGCGCTGTTCGCCGGCGGCGCCGCCCTCTCCCAATTGTGGCTCTATATCCTGGCGCCTTGCCTCGGAGCAGCAGCGGCCGGTCTGCTGCAGCGCAACCGGGCGATCGGTTTGGAAGGCGCCGCACAGCCGGCCTGACCCCCGGCTTCAGGCAACGACACAAAAGGCCCCATGGTTTCGCGCCATGGGGCCTTTGACCTTTTCAGCTTGGGGCGAATTCAGATGAAACCGCGTCGGATGCCGAACTGGTCGAGCTTGCGATAGAGCGTCGGGCGCGACACGCCGAGACGCAGCGCAGCCCGGCTCAAATTGCCGCCCTCCGCCGCCAGCGCGTCCCTGATGACCTGGCGCTCGGCATCCTCGATGCTGCGGATGGGCGCGTCGCCGATGGCGCAAGGCAATGCGCCGAGCGCGCTGGCCGTTGCGGGCGCTGCCAATTGTATTTCGGCCCCCGCCTTTGCTGTTCCGGCTCCCAGCATTTCCTCGGGCAGATCGCCGAGGCCGACGATGGCGCCGCGAGACAGCACGTGCAGCCTCTCCACCAGGTTCTTCAGCTCGCGCACGTTCCCCGGCCACTGGTAGGCCAGGAACGCATCCATGACCACCGTGGAGAATTCAAGCGGGGCCGATCCCATCCGACCCGAGATCTTGTGGTTGAAGTGCTCGGCAAGCAAGAGCACGTCGTTGCCGCGGTCCCGCAGGGGCGGCACGCGGATGGAAACAGTCGAGATGCGATAGTAGAGATCGCGGCGGAAACGTCCGGCGTCCACCTCGCGCTTCAGATCGCGGTTGGTCGAGGCGACCAGGCGCACGTCGACGGGCCGGGCGCGGCTGTCGCCGATGCGATGGACCACGCGCTCTTCCAGCACCCTGAGCAGGAACGGCTGGATCTCGAGCGGCATTTCGCCGATCTCGTCGAGGCTGAGAACACCGCCATTGGCGAGCTCGAAGACGCCGGGTTTTCCGTCGCGGCTCGCGCCAGTGAAGGCGCCCGACACGTGGCCGAACAGCTCGGAGCCGAACAGCTCCTTGGTGATCGCGCCGCAGTTCACGGCGATGAACGGGCTGTTCTGCGAGGCGCGGCTGCCGATATGGATGAGCCTCGCGAACAATTCCTTGCCGACGCCCGTCTCGCCCTCGAGCAGGACCGAGGTGACCTCCTTCGATTCCGCGACCCTGCAGGCGATGTCGACGGCCGCAAGCAGGGGCTCGCTTTCGCCGATGATCAGCGCCGATGCGGCTTCCAGTTGCTTGAGCTGCGTTCTGCGGCCGTCCGATACGATCGTGGTTGATCCCTGCGCCGGGAAGACCAGGGCCGCGCCGCGCAGGCCGTCGTCGAACTCGAGCGCGCTGATGTGGCAGGACCGCAGCGATGCCGGCAGGGCCTCGCCCAGTTCGGCGCCCGAGCCGAGATCGGGCAGCTTGACCAGGAACCTGGCGTTCGGATTCTGCGCGGCCGGCTCCGCCAGCAATTCGCGCGCGGCTTCCTCGGGAAGGTTGTTGCAGTAGATCGGCCTCCCACGGCGGTCGACGATCATCAGGCCGTCGCGCCGGCGGTAGTTGGGCGCCGAACTGATGAAGGCTTCGAGCAGGCGCGCGCGGTCCTCGATCTGCTGCTCGGCGAGCGCCTTCTCGATCTCGCGCGCGGCGGCCGCGACCAGCACGGTATTATGCGGCCGGAAGATGTCGGGATGGCCCGAGAGATCGACGACGCCGATGATGTTTCCGTCGATCGGATCGCGAATGGGCGCGCCGGCGCATGTCCACGACTTGATGCCGGCGCAGAAGTGTTCCGCCGCATGCACGAACACCGGCTCGCCCGCCCAAAGCGCGGTGCCGATCCCGTTGGTCCCGACGACGTCCTCGGTCCATTTCCCGCCGACGGCGAGATGGATGTCCATGCCGTCATGGATCGTGCGCTTGTCGCCGATGGCATCGATCAGCACGCCATCGCCGTCCGCCAGCACCAGCATGGCGCCGGTCCCCTCGAGAAGGCGGCCGATGGTGAAGAAGGACCGCCGCGCCGCGGCAAGCAACTCGCCGTTGGAGCGCGAGAGCAGCTCGATGTGGTCCTTGCCGTTCTCCAGCGGCGCTTCACTCTGCTGCGCATTGATTCCGCTTGTGGCGCAGCGGCTCCAGGAATCGTGGATCAGGGAGCGAACCGGAAAGCGGTTGCCCACTCGTTCGCTGTCGCCGGCGAGCAACGTCTCCCAGGCTCGCATGGTCGCGCGCTCGTCATAGCCTGGCACTACAAGCGCGTTGGGACGCATCGGATGACGGGCGGAATGCGTCATGAGCAGGCTTTCGTCTGGCCGGTGCTACGCTTCATTTAACCATCGCACGCTCTCGCCCACCTCAGTTCATGCCAAGCCTGTTGCCGATGTCCGCGGCGAGCTGTTCTTCGCCATAATCCGCTCCGAGCCGGCCGCCGTCGAGGTCGGCCAGCGCGGCCGCGATGTCCTCGTCGACCGGCGAGAAATAATGGTTGGCCTTGGTCGCAAGCACAAAGACATCGTTACCATCCCTGCGCTTGAGATCGCCGATATGATGCAGCTGCCGGCCCGACTTCTCGTCCACCATGATCACCCGGCCGTTCAGGCTGATGCGGATCCTGGGGCTCGCTTCGATGGCGGGCCTTGCGCTGCCGACGGAATGGATGATGAGGCCCTTTGCTTCCGGCTTCGGCCTTGCCGCCTTGCCCGCCGAATAGCTACCGCCGCTGATATGGTCGGCGAGCCGCGTGATGGTTGCCCGGTTCTGCTCGATCAAACGCCTCATGGCGGCGTCCTCGCGTCGCGAGCCGTCGCGCTTCGATATGATTTCGACCATTGCTCCTCCCAGAGTCATTTGGTCAAAAAGCCGTCTGCAATCGCCCCCTTTTCAAACCGTATCGCAGAACCACCTTTCGTGCCAGTACACTAACATACGACATCCGACACTGGTGCGGGTGGTAGCCCCATGCCGCATCACAGCCGGCAAAATCGCTGTTCCAGTCTTGGTCGCACGATCTCGAGCGCCAACGGATTGATCATTGAGGCAGGTGCCGAGATTGGCAAAGAACTGGCCGGCGAGCTTGCGCGCGGTCGAATCGATCAGACGCCCTCCCAGCAGGAGGGTAGCCATAAGAGCATGGAATCCTTCCCACGCAGCGCCGAGGTCAAATCGCTGCTGGTCCTGCAGCGTAAGCGCCGGGTGATGGCCGCTGTCCGGGGTGGTGTTCGGATCGGACTGGGGTCGGGCTCTTGACGCTGAAGATAGCGTCCACCAGTGGGGCTTAATGGACACGATCGCGGCGAATGGAATCGTGGCGAGACGGCGCGCCGGCGCAAGTCATACACTCTCGAAGAGAAGCAGCGGCTGGGTATCCGGCCCTGACGATCAGCAGATCCTCGCCTTCACAGACTTCGGCCTCGAATGCCTGATCAACCTGATCCGCGAGCACAAAGCCAATCGCCGCAGCGATCAAAGCAATGGCCGGTAAAAGCCCCCGGGCCATGACCGCCGCTTAACCAAAATGTTGACTTCTAGTTGCAGTTTCCGCGAAACCTCATAAGTCGCGGTGGCTTGTGGGGTTTCACTTTCTGGAAGATTGAAAACAGGCGAAAGACTCCGTGTTCCTCCACAAAAAAACCGGCAGCGCATGCCGAAAGCATTAGACAACTTCATGATGGCTGACATTTGGTTCCCTCCAGGGAGCAGCCCTTGAAAATAATCACGCGTGACGCAAGCGGCGCAACCACGGGGACGACGCTTGACGCGTTGTTGGCCGAGCGTGAAACCGGGACTGCCGCATCATGAGGACGCGTTGGAAGACTTTCCTGTTGCTTGCAGCATTGGCAATGGTGGGTTTTGTTGTTGCGCGCTACTACTTCAGAACGGAAAGTTACCGCTACAAGTTAACCCTTGCGGTCAACACGTCCGAGGGCATCAAACGCGCATCGAGCGTGACTGAAGTGACGTTTTGGAAGGTTTCGATACCTGAGCGTGGGGTCATGCAAAGACTTCAGGGGGAAGCTCTGTATCTCGATCTCGGCCCCACCAAAAGGCCGATGATCGCGTTGCTGACCAGCCAGCTTCACCCGGTGTATGCAAAGAATGACCTGGAATATCAGAAGAGGATACGCTGGTCGCGTGATGCGGGGCCGGGCTATAATTTGCTCGCCGAACTGTACGGTCCACCCTTAGACGATCGCCTGGAAAACGTGGCGCGTATAGCCCGCATGCGCGGCGCGCACAGGATCACCCCCGATGATCTGCCGGACCTCGTAACCTTTGCGGACATCAAGGATCCAAAAAGTGTGATCGAAGTCGATCCGAACGACCTTAAGGGGACGCTCGGGGCCGATGTCTCGTGGAATGAAATTACGCTTGAAATGACCGATGAGCCGGTCACCGAAGGCATCGAGAAGAAGCTGGCCTGGTTACCAACCTATAACTCTAAGGGCGCGACGCTCGACGGCTCACCCTACAGCAGCAAAAATACCGTGGCCAATATTCTGTACCCGTGGGACTTCTATCAATAACGTTGATCAGCAAGGGATAACTAGCGATGGCAACGCGGACCGATCCGTCGCAGACGGCGGTCGTGGTCGCTGCGTCCTGTAGGCGAAGGTGGTGCACACTTTGAACAGGACAGGCCGCACGGGCCGCCGGTTCAATGCCGGGAGAAAGACGCCACAGTTAATTTCCTGCCGTCCACATTTTGGGCAGGGGCTGGGGGTAATCGATAGCGCGCCATGCCGAAGGAGTGGCCGCGCCGGCGACCAGCTACCGCACATTGTGTGCGCTTGTGTTGGTCGAGGTCGTAGCGGGAGAGGGCTACCGCCAATACAGCGCTGCAACCGAGTTCGTCTGTTGAAAGGACTTCGCAAGCGAGGTCAGCAGACCGAAATCCGGTCCCCGCAACCAGATACAAGAACAGCCCGGCTCAATCCGGGCTGTTCTTGTATCCGGCTGCCGGTGGCCGGCTGATTTGAACTGTCATCGGGGGCCCGCAAGCAGGCAAAGCCGATGCCGCGGGACAGAAAAGCAAAATCCCGTCCCCGCAACCGCCCGCCTCGCGCGGGCGTTTTGTCTTTTGGCCGCCAGGGCCGGTCGTTCATCCTTGCTCACCGAATCCAGCAGGATCGCCGCGCGCCAGTTCCTCCAGATATGCCCGCAGCAACCGCGGCTCACGACCCAGGATCGCACGCAGCGTCAGCGGGTTGCCGAGCAGCCCGTGGTGATCGTAGTGATCGAACATCGCCCTCAAGCCCTGGGAAACGTCACCCAGGACACCGGGATCGCGGCGCTCCCCGATTTTGCGGCCCAGCACATCGCTCATCAGCGCGACGACCTCGTGTCGATCGAGTTGCCCGGGTGCGCAAAGTTCGAACGTGCCAAAAAGCAGCCGGTCTTCCGTCAGGGCTATCGCCGCGACCTCGGCGACATCCCGATAGTCGACCAGGGAGAAACGGGTCTCGGATGACCAAGGCTCCGCGAGCACGCCCTCCTTCACGACTTTGGGCCAGAATGCCGCGTAGTTCTGAAAGTAGCGCGCCGGATGGAGGAACGTATATTCCAGGCCGGAGTTGAGAACCGCCTCCTCGACCGGCGCCTTGGCGACATGATTGACGAGGTCGGAGAGCACCGGATGGATCACGGCCGAGAACACGAATCGCCGTACACCGGCGTTGATGGCTGCCTTCACGACAGTTTTTCCCACGTCGGCCTCGCCGGGAATGAATGCCGGGGCGATGTAGAAGACGACGCCGACATCCTTGAGTGCCGCATCCAAAGCTGGCCGATCGCGGAGGTCGCCGATGGCGACTTCGGTTGCGCCGTGACCACGCACCAGTTCAGCCTGTTCTGGCCTGCGGATGAAGGCACGGACGCGCGCGCCTCGCGTAGCAAGGGCGGGAATGACACTGCCTGCAAAATTTCCCGCAGCGCCGAAGGCGAGAATCATCATGATCACGTTCCTGCAAGTTCGTCACGGCCACCAGTGGCCCTCAACTCAATCTGGTTCCCGCGACTGAGATGTCACCGCGCCCGCCGGCCTTTTTTCGGGTGACGCCCAACGGGTGCACAAGATGAACTGGCGAAGGCGTGCCCGCGTTCCCAAATGCCCACTTGTGGGCCGGCTCGCCTCGGGCTTTCTTTGCTGACATGCGTTTACGTCCGAAATCTCGGTAACTATTCGTCCTTGGCGACCTCGAACGAATGCAACCAAACCGACGGAGAGAAAAATGCGGCAGGCGCTGATCGTATGGGGCGGCTGGGAGGGGCACGAGCCCGAGGCCGGGGCGCGCGTCGTCAAGGCGATGCTTGAGGAAGAAGGCTTTGCCGTGCGCGTCGAGAACACGACCGCGGTCTTCGCCGACCCGGCGATCGCCGAGCTCAGCCTGATCGCGCCGATCTACACGATGTCCAAGCTCACCAAGGCGGAAGAAACCAATCTGACGAAAGCGGTCGAAAACGGCGTCGGCCTCGGCGGCTACCATGGCGGCATGGGCGACGCGTTTCGCGAATCGCCCGAATACCAGTTCATGTGCGGCGGGCAATGGGTCGCGCATCCCGGCAACATCATCGACTATCATGTGAATGTGACGCGGCGCGACGACCCGATCATGCAAGGCATCGACGATTTTCCTTACCGCTCCGAACAATATTACATGCATGTCGACCCCTCGAACGAAGTGTTGGCGACGACAACCTTCTCCGGCGAACATGCGCCATGGATCGACGGCGTCGTCATGCCGGTGGTGTGGAAGCGCAGGCACGGCAAGGGGCGGGTGTTCTATTCGTCGCTCGGTCACGCAGCGTCGGAATTCCAGGTGCCGCAGATGCGCACCATCCTGCGCCGAGGACTGGCGTGGGCCGCGCGCTGAGCCGGCGAGCCGGCTAAAGCGCGTGGCGATCCTCGATCGGCGCCGGCGTCCCTGATCGACATTTCGGTTGTTGCCCGGATTCGGGGGAGCTCGGTCGTCTACCGAATCGCCAAGGATGAAGCGCGCCCGAATCAGCCAACTTTGCCCTGAACGACCATTTTGAGCGCTTCATCAGGAAGCAGCTCGAATCAGGCCGCTACAATAACGCCAGCGAGGGTGGCCGCGCTGGCTTGCGCATGCTCGAGGATTTCGAGGCGGAGCGGGAGAAGTGGACGCGCGAGGAAATCCCGGCGCGCATGGCCGAGCTTCAGCAGGATCCGGCAAGGGGAGTTCCCGCCGAAACGGTATTTTCCCGGTTGGAGGCCGTCATCGCGCGCGGCAGGCGAAAGCCAAGTGGGAGATGGAATACCGGATTGTCTTCCACGCGAGCGCGGAAGCTGAGCCCGAGCAGCAGCTCTATGACGACATAGCCGAGCGTGCGTCGCCGGCGGTTGCCTGGAATTTTGTCGCGGGCATCCGCGATCACTGCCTGGGCTTGTCGACATATCCACAGCGCGGCACCGAGCGGGTCGAAATCATACCGGGGCTGCGGATTATCGGCTATCGCCGCGCGGTCAGTATCGTTTTCGCCGTCGACGGCGAGCGCGTGCTGATCCTGGGCATTTTCTATGCAGGCCGGAACATCACGCCTGAATTGCTCGAAGAACGGCTCTAAACCGGGGTTCAGTCGGGCGCCGCGGTCGGCATTCGGCTAAGCGCTGCAGGCGATTTCCGGGTTGAACGCATCCGCTCGGCGGAGCGGTTGTGGCTGCTATCGCCGGGGCGGCCGGCAACGCACCTCAGGCAAAAAATTCAACCAAGCCAGCTTACCATTTTTCCCGCCGTGGATATCTCCGCGAGAAATCGAAAAAAGAGCGATCTTGGCTGTTGACAGTTCGATCGGGTGGCGACTATATACGCCCCACGAACGAGGGCGGTGCGCCGCTGGCGACGAAGAAGTTCGCTTCTAAATCTGCCCTCTGCGAGATTCAAGAGAGCCGCGTGAGCGACACTCGGGAGGCCCCGGAGCCGAGAGCGAAACGGGCCATGACGCTGCGTCTGTGGTGTCTGTTCTTTGACAATTGAATATTGAAGAAAGAGAAACGTGGGCGGC
>NZ_SADT02000138.1 GCF_004016445.2 Mesorhizobium sp. M2E.F.Ca.ET.219.01.1.1 | reverse complement strand
GAGGCCGTTGTTCAGATAGCGGGCGATCTCGGCGCGCGAGGGCGAGTGGTCCGGCATGTAGAGGGCCTGCGTGCGCGGCGCCGACAGGATCAGGCCCCATAGATCCTGCGCGGCGAGTTCGGCGTCGTCGAAAGCCAGCCGGCCGCCGCGTCGCTGGCCTTGCAGCTAATCCATGATGCCGCGCAGCAGGCGGTCCGGCCCCACCTCCTGATAGGCGCGGCCGATCTCCGGAAAGCGTTGCACCTCGCCAATGATGAGCCTTGCCAGCGACAGGAGGTCCGGACGCAGCACGGTGTCGGCGTAGTCCCAGGAAAATTCCAGCAGGTCCGCCACCATGCCGC
>NZ_SADT02000137.1 GCF_004016445.2 Mesorhizobium sp. M2E.F.Ca.ET.219.01.1.1 | reverse complement strand
CGGGGGGCGAGGGCGGAAGAATTGAGTCCGAATGATAGCACACGCTTTGGTGGGACATGTGAGGTCTTGAATGGGGCCGATTGCGGACAGAGTGCTTCAGTCGTCGGATCTTCAGGAGCGGACTTTTAGGTCGGTACAGATCGGCCTGAGGTAACCCAAAGGCGAGTTCGAAATCAGCGTCGATCGAAATAGAGTTGCCGGGGATGAGGTGGGGTGCGAAAATCAGCGCAAGCTTGGGCCGCGCGGCTCTTGGCAGATACCTTAGGGACCGAATTCGGTGGCCCGCTCAGGGCATGTGAAACGTAAAAATAGATGGCAAACGAAGAAACTGCGAGACCTCAA
>NZ_SADT02000136.1 GCF_004016445.2 Mesorhizobium sp. M2E.F.Ca.ET.219.01.1.1 | reverse complement strand
ATCGGCGGCAATCGTTTGCGGCGTACCGATCAACGGGTAGGTGCCAGCGCCGCCGGCGAAGCGCTGGCGGTAGCGGTCATAGGCATGCGGGTCGTGCGACTGCGAGAATTCCTTCTTGCCGGCCATATGCGCGTCGACCGCCTCGTGATCGGCCAAGTCGACGGCATAGCGCGTGTAGTAGGCCTGCGCCTCTTCCATGGTCGGGCGGCAGACGACATGGGCCACGGTGTAGACGCCGACCTCCCGGCCAACCTTGTCGGCCCGCTCGGCGATGTCGGCGACATGCTTGCCGGCGTCGGCCATTTCGGAGAAGGTCGTGAACAGATAATCGCATCTGGCGGCGG
>NZ_SADT02000135.1 GCF_004016445.2 Mesorhizobium sp. M2E.F.Ca.ET.219.01.1.1 | reverse complement strand
CTGGGGTCGACCCAGCCTTCGCCGGCATTGAAGATCGCGCCCTGCGGCGACACGGCATTGGCGTCGACACCTGGCGTGACGGCGGCGATGTCGCCAGGCGCAAGCAGCCGCGTCTCATAGCCGATCGCCAGTTCGTGGCGGAAAACTTCCTCGATCTGGTTGGCGGCATCGTCGGCGTCCCAGGTGAGCCCGCCGTCGAGGCGCAGCCAGGCGCCGCAGTCGTGCTTTGCCGCGAATGCGTGGTAGCGCTCAAGGCCTGCCACGCGCAGGCGGTGATAGGCGGCCGACCGCTTTCGCGCCGAGTTGAGCCAGGCGAGCGAGCGCGACGATGCGCCGCCGGCGAC
>NZ_SADT02000134.1 GCF_004016445.2 Mesorhizobium sp. M2E.F.Ca.ET.219.01.1.1 | reverse complement strand
ATTGGTGTCGACGATGCGACGGATCTTGTTCCAGTCCTGGTCGACGAAGCCGTGACCCAGGCCGCGCCCCGCATTCAGAAAGAGCAGGTCGATATCCCGATTTCCGATCCGCGACACCAATCTGTCGGCGCCCTCCACGGTTGCCAGGTCGACCTCAAGCGCCTCGACCGCCACGTCGTGCGAAGACAGCGCCTCTGCCGCCTGCTTGATCGCCGGCTCATCGGCCGCGATGACAAGGTTATAACCGGCCTTCGAGCAGAGCTTGGCAAGTTCCTTGCCGATGCCGCTTGAGGCCCCGGTTACCACCGCGAGTTTAGTTGCCGTCATCATATCCTCCGCTCCTGAC
>NZ_SADT02000133.1 GCF_004016445.2 Mesorhizobium sp. M2E.F.Ca.ET.219.01.1.1 | reverse complement strand
AGGACGACGGCCGCCGCGCGCTGCTCGCCATCAGCCCGGCCGGCCTTGCGCTGATCGAGGACCTGGCACCGGAGCGCATCGCCATCTACGACGCGATCGAAAAGCGCTACGGCGCCGAACAGCACGAGCGCCTGCTCGACATGCTGGAAGGCCTGATCCAATCGGAGTCGACGGAGGGGTGAAGGTCGCGCGGGACTTCCCTTCTCCCACAACAAGGGGAGAAGGGAAGGCACCGCCGCTCCTCACCCTCCGAAACTGCCGACAGCGCTCGGCTGCATGTAGTTGCGGCCGACATAGAGCAACGCAGACTCGTGGCTGCCGTGGCGGATGGCGAGGAAGGGGCCGA
>NZ_SADT02000132.1 GCF_004016445.2 Mesorhizobium sp. M2E.F.Ca.ET.219.01.1.1 | reverse complement strand
GACAGATTGACCGAGGCATAGTCGGGCAGTTCGCGCCAGGCGGCGATCGCCGCCCGGGTGCGCGCCTCGTCGTTCTCGATCCAGGCGCCGGTCGACACGCCGATCAGCGTGCCCGGGCAGGCCTGGCGCACGGCAAGCATCGTTGCATCGACGGCGCCCAGGCTCTCGCGCCCATCGGCGCCGCGCGGGTGGATGTGCAGCTCGGCCGCACCCGCCGCCACGCAAGCCGCGGCATCCCCGGCCATCGCCGCCACCGTCAGCGGCAGCAAGGGATGAAAATCGCGCGGACGCGCGCCATTGATGCAGGCCTGGACGATCAGGGGGCACCTGTTCGGACTGAGAAGCAA
>NZ_SADT02000131.1 GCF_004016445.2 Mesorhizobium sp. M2E.F.Ca.ET.219.01.1.1 | reverse complement strand
AAGCGGCCTCGTTCGGGTGACCGCCGAACTCCATGCAGCCCAGACCGTGCTGTGGCCGGCAGTCTCGCGATTGATGTACGCCTACCCTGACGTGCAGGTGGAAATCTCGGTCGATGCCTCCTTCACCGATATCGTTGCCGATCAGTTTGATGCCGGTATTCGGATGGGTGAGCAGGTCGCCAAGGACATGATTGCGGTTCGCATCGGACCCGATCTGCGCATGGTTGTTGTCGGCTCTCCGTCGTACCTCGCCAAGCACGGAACTCCTCACACCCCCCATGACCTGATTCAGCACCGCTGCATGAACTTGCGCCTCCCGACAGCCGGCGGTCTCTATGCCTGGGAGT
>NZ_SADT02000130.1 GCF_004016445.2 Mesorhizobium sp. M2E.F.Ca.ET.219.01.1.1 | reverse complement strand
ACGACCGCTTCCACTTTGCCGGCGCCTTCGATGGGCCGATTTTCGCGGCCAAGCTGCGCAGCCGCATCATCGTACCGCTGAGGGCGCGGGGCAGCGTCATCGGCGCGCTCAACATCAGCCGCCACGAGATCGGCTGCTACACGCTGGCGGATGTCGCGGTCGCCCAGCAATGCGCCGATCTGATCGCGCCCTATATTTTCGCGCTGATCCAGACCGAGGAGGCGCGGCGCGCCATGCTTGCCGAAAGCGAGACGCGCAACCGGGCGGAGCTGCTCAGGGTCGGCGCCTCGCAACTGACCGAGGGCATGGAGCGCGAGCGCCGCCGCATGGCGATGGACCTGCACGAC
>NZ_SADT02000129.1 GCF_004016445.2 Mesorhizobium sp. M2E.F.Ca.ET.219.01.1.1 | reverse complement strand
CAGCCGCCTTCACCCGCCTGTTGGCCAGGTCGCGCCGCCTCGACTGGGTGGTCTACGCCAAACCGCCGTTCGGCGGTCCAGGGCAGGTGCTGGCCTACCTCGGTCGCTACACCCATCGCGTCGCCATCGCCAATTCCCGGCTGATCAGCATGGAGAACGATCGTGTCGGATTCCGCTGGAAGGATTATCGTCATGGCGGAAGGACAAAGGTGATGACGCTCGACGCGCACGAGTTCATCCGCCGCTTCCTGCTGCACACGCTGCCGGACGGCTTCCATCGCATCCGCCACTACGGCTTCCTCGCCAACGGCCATCGCGCCGCCAGGCTCGACCAGTGCCGCAGGCTGC
>NZ_SADT02000012.1:33874-63144 GCF_004016445.2 Mesorhizobium sp. M2E.F.Ca.ET.219.01.1.1 | reverse complement strand
CCGCCAGTAATGCTCCCGTGATCGAGGTGCCATGTCCTCTGACGATCGGCTGAACCCGCAGGGCCCCGGCGAAGCCGGCCGCGTCGTCGGGCGTGTCGAGAACGGTCCACGGCACCAGGACACGCTGCGGCGGAACGAAAGCCTAGTCCTTCAAGACTGCCGATTTTTATGTTAATGTTGAGTTGCCAATGCGCGCGTACGGCCCATTCTTCAGCAGGCCCGGAGCCCGCGATGCCCCCGGTGAATGAGACATCCTTCGAGACGGTTCTGGACGAACGCGTCCAGGTTATGCTTGACGCTTGCACGCGATGCGGCAAGTGCGTTGAGGTTTGTCCAAGCGTGGTGCCCGCCGGCATCCCGGATGCGAAGTCCGAAGACCTCATCGGTGGTATTCTCGATCTTGTCCGCACCGGCAAGGGTCCAGAGACGTCGCGCAAATGGGCAGCCTCCTGCATGCTCAGCGGAGAATGCATCAAGGCGTGCGACTACGGCGTCAATCCACGCTTTCTCCTTACGATGGCGCGGCTTAGCGTTGCGAAGTCCGACAAGGAGCTTGCTGAACGACGCCGGCAAGGCGTGGAGAGATACCGCGAAGTCAGCCGCGGCGTAGCGATGCTGTCGCGCCTGCAACTCGATACGGAGGTCCTTGAACGGTTGGGTCAAAGATCAGCGTCAGTTTCCGTGCCAGCCGAGCCGGCGGACTTTGTGTTTTACAGCGGCTGCAATGTGCTCAAGACGCCGCATATTGCCTTGCTTGCCCTCGATATCATGGATGTGCTTGGCATCAGTTACCAGGTGATGGGCGGTCCCAGCCATTGTTGCGGCATTTCGCAACTCAAGTCCGGCGACGCCGAGATGACCGGTCGCATGGGGTCGAGCTCGATGGAAAAGCTATCGCACTCCAGGTTGGGACAGGTGATCACCTGGTGTCCGACCTGCTACGTTCAATTCTCGGAAAACATCCTGCCGACAGTGGAACGACAGCGCGGCTCCCGCCCATTCGAGATGAACCCGTTCATGAGGTTCCTCGGCGACCGGCTGGCGCAGTTGAAGCCGCACCTACAGCACAGGGTCGACATCCGCGTCGCGCTGCACAAGCATCCTGGCGTAGCCGGCGTCGTGGAGGCTGCCACCGAAATCCTGAAGATGGTCCCCGGCGTTGAGCTTATCGATCTGCATCAGCCAGCGGTGGGTCTGCAGAGTGTGCATGTCGGTGTGCTTCCAAAGTTCAAGCGCGAGTTGCAGCTGAGAGAGCTTGAAGCGGCGCGTGACGCGGGCGTTGATGCCCTGGTTGCGGTTTATCATTCCGATCACCGCGAACTGTGTGCGCACGAGCGCGATTGGCCATTCCGCATCATCAATATCCTGGAAGTGGTTGGTGAAAGCATGGGGCTGTATCGACACGATCGCTACAAGGAGCTCAAGGTCATGCAAGACTCCGACCAGATCGTCAAAGAGTGCAGGGACCTGATAGCAAAGCACTCCCTTGATCCCAATGAGGCCCGTGACATCGTGGTCAGGGTGCTGCTTGGAGACCAGCCGCTTCCCCTGAGAGGCGGTCGCGAGCGAGGTGCGATTACCTTGGCGGAGTAGCAAACTTGGTCGCTTTTCGTTCCACTAGCGGTACCCTTGGGGTCCCTGGAGCTTTTCGAACTTTCTGGGTCGCGCCTCAGCCCAAATTGCGAGTGCTTATGGACAAAGCGGGATACTAGCGTCGGTTTTTGGATACATTTGAAGGCACCGACTTCTGGCACGGGAGCCAGATAGCGCGTCAGCACGGACTCTAAGCGCGCTACGTTTTGGACGGCCGGCGCCTCAATAGTGGTCGGGAGACCAACTTGACCGTTGCCCGAAAGCAGACGTAGGCAGCACAGGGCTGACCTCGACCTTTCTCAATGCTCCTCGGATTAACCAACAACCCTATTTCGTGCCAATCCAGAGGAAGCCAAGGAGCTTTCTCCAATATGCTGATCTCGCTGACGATGTTCTTCCGGGATCCGGAGACATTCCTCACCCTGAACCATCGCGATCGACGAAGGCACACATTACCGCATTGATCGCAAGGTGCGCGGTGGTGGTTTGCCGCTCACAGCGTCGTGCGCGAACCGCCGTTCATGCGCCTTGATCTGATCACCTGCCGCAATGTGCTATCTACCTGGAGCGTTCGCTCCAGATGCAAGTGAACTCGATCTTCCGTTACAGCCTGAGCCGGAGGGCTCCCTGTTTTTGGGCAGCGCCGAGACGGCCGACACTTCAGACAACCACTTCGCCGTGGTGACCCGAGATGCATGCTACCGTGCCCTGCCGAGCCGACCGGACTTTGTCCCCGCCTTAACTGTTCCCGCCTCCTGGGGTTGCAGGCAGACCCATTCTGACCGACAGCCGTCTCGTGAGCGCACGCTTCGATGCAGCAGGTGGCAGGCGTGGCGCGCGCTACTGCCTCATTTAAGATGGCGGCGCATGATCCCGAATTGCAAAAGAGATTGTCCTAAATTAGCCCTTATTTCGGCCATCGCCTCTGTAAACATCAGGGCAACAAGTTCATCAGCGGCCTCAGTCGAGCCATCCCTGTAAACCAGCGCTTGTCTTCGCATCGTGCGGAGAAGCCAAAGGTCGATGCCTTCGCGTTCTGGGCAATTTACTCGGAGCGTCACGCCACTCTTCTCGCGCAAGACACGATCCACAGTCGTACTCAGAACTCAACGACCGTGGTCCGCGCTTGCCCATCCCGCCAAGATGGGCACTTCAATTCTGCAGGTTTTATCAAGCTTCGCCTTAACCAAAGTGAATCTGGCCGCTGAAAGATTCGCAGTGCATTGAAACTAGTCCTCCTGATCGGTGGTTCGCCGGATCATACGGGATAATACGAGGGAAATGGTGGTTGGCGAACCACACGCCGGCATTTCGCCGAAGAGCGCTGAGCAGCGTGTTCATCAAGCGGCGAACCACTTTATCTCTTTGTGTTAAGCAATTCCGGACGGAAAAGCTCTCATTCTTTTATTGGAATTGCTCTAGACCGCACTATCGCCGACGCTTTGTTGTGGCTTGTGCCTGACGCCGAAGCTGACCAAGGCGGTGCGGTCGCGCTCCTCCGCCTGCTTCTTCGACCTTACCTGCATCATGTCTTTCCAGCCGATATAGCCGATGAGCCGTTCATCCTCGCGCGAGACCACAGGCAGGTGCGAGACATTGGCGGTGAGCAGCTTGTCGGAAAGCGCGTCCAGATATTCGTCCGGATAAGCGAGCGTGATCTTGCTGCCGGCAAGCAGCTCGCCGAGGGGTGCCTTGCGATGCTTGCCGTTGCGACGCCAGCGCAGGATCGCCGGCGGATCGATGACGCCCAGCACGTTTCCTGCCTCGTTAATCACGGGGAAGCTCGGATGCCGGGTGCCCGGCGCGGTCAGGAACGCTGCCGCACCGTGCAGCGTCATCGTCGCCGGCACGCTTTCGACCTTGGTCGTCATCACTTCGCGCACCCTGGTGAGCGCGAAGGGGTCGACGCGGTATTCGCGAATGATGTGATGCCCGCGCCGCGCCACCTTCTCAGTCAGGATCGAGCGCTTCATCAACAGCACGGTCACCGCATGGGCGGTGGCGCAGGCCGCGATCAACGGCACCAGAACATGCGTGTTGCCGGTGAGCTCTGTGGCGAAGAAGGTCGCGGTCAGCGGCGCGCGCATGGTGCCGCCCATGGTCGCGGCCATCGCCAGCAGCGGCCAGAAGCCCGGGCTCGCTTCGGGCAGGATGCCCGACAGCACCGCTCCCATCGCTCCGCCCATGATCAGCAGCGGCGCCAACACACCTCCCGAAGTGCCGGATCCCAGCGCGACCGACCAGATGATGGCTTTAACCACCAGAAGCAGCAGCGCCGCGGTCGCCACCATGCGGCCGTCGAGCATGCTGGCGATGTTGTCGTAGCCGACGCCAAGCGAGTGCGGCTCGACCAGGCCGCCGATGCCGACCACCAGACCGCCGATCATCGGCCACCACATCCAGTGTATCGGCAGTTTCTGGAACGCGTCCTCGCACCGATAGACCAATTGCGTCAGCAGTCCCGACAGCAGGCCGGCGCAGATGCCGACCAGCACCCAGCCGCCCAGTCCGGTGACCGACGCTTCCATGCTGCCGGAGAAGGGAAAGATCGGACTTGGCAAATGCAGCAGGGTGCGCTCGACTTCCGCGACGATCGCCGCGACGGCGACCGGGATGAAGCTGCGCGGCGTCCATTCGAACAAGAGCAGCTCGACGGCAAGCATGATTGCGGCGATCGGCGTGCCGAACACCGTCGTCATGCCGGCGGCCGCGCCCGCCACCAGCAGCGTCTTGCGCTCATTGTCGCTGACCGGCAGCATCTGCGCGATCAGCGAGCCGATGGCGCCGCCGGTCATGATGATCGGGCCTTCGGCGCCGAACGGTCCGCCCGAGCCGATCGAGATCGCGGACGACAACGGCTTTAGCACCGCGACCTTGGCGTCGAGCCGCGAGCGTCCGAGAAGGATCGCCTCGATGGCCTCGGGAATGCCATGGCCGCGGATCTTCTCGCTGCCGAAGCGGGCCATCAGGCCGATGATCAGCGCGCCGATCACCGGCGCGACCACGGCGGCGAGTCCGAGCGGTGAGTCCTCGAGCTTCAGCTCGGCCAATGAGAACTGGCCGAAATAGGCGATGTTGGTGGCGAGCCGGATGAGCTGCAGGAGCACGATGCCGGCAAGCAGACCGGCGGTCGCCACCACCACGGCGATGGCCGCGATGACGAGCACGCGCGGATCGGTCGTGAAGTCGCGAAGATGGCCGTTGCCGGCGTGAGTGGATTTCATTTTGGGAACCTGAGCTTTCTGGCGGCGCGAAGACCATCCGGTTTCAGGTCGCCTAATATCGTAACACGATATAATTCTTCAAGCCGTTTTCGCGACCTGCTCCGCGTCATTTTGGGCTGGGACCACGACAGCAACCTGTTGAGCTTTTGCGGGAATGGACCATAAGTCGGGGAATGAAGCCGCCGAAATCACGCCCCGCCATCAGCCAAGCCGACTACCAGCGACTGTCGCAGTTCCGTTACCTGATCCGCCGCTTCCTCGAATTCAGCCAGATACAGGCCAACGAGGCCGGCCTGACGCCACGCCAGCACCAGGCGCTGCTGGCGATCAAGGGATTTCCAGGCGGCGGCCCCGTGGCGGTGGGCGATCTCGCCGAGCGGCTGCGCATCCGCCACCATAGCGCTGTGGAATTGGTGAACCGCCTTGCCGAGGCAGGGCTGGTCATCCGCGATCAGGACAAGGGCGATCATCGTCGCGTGCTGCTGCAGTTGACCCCTCTGGCCGACGATCGCCTGGCCGAACTGTCGGCTGCACATCTTGACGAGCTGTCGCGGATCGAGCCCATGCTGCGGCGCCTGCTTTCGCGCCAGGCAGAGTCCTAGACCAAAGGGGAAAGGTTGGCGGGTTGCCGAGGGAGGATCGCAGCCGGCCAGACCGGCCTCGGGAGGACGAGGCCGCTCTGGCTAGCATCAGGCTGCGCCACCGAGGCAAGGCTTCGCGTGCCAGCGTCGCCAGGAACAGCGGCAGGACATTTCTATTCCGAAGGCGAGCATGGTCGCCATCACCGTTGGAATCAAGACGCGCGACTTCAGGTGAATTGGATTTATTGCCCATCTCAGGATCGCGAGCCGCTGCAAAGCGTTACAGGTCGAACGCCCAGAGCATGCGGCCATCGAAACCATGGACAGGACAGTGGCAGAGATATGTCGGCAACGACCGCGAGAACTCACTGCAGCCGGCGAGAACCGAAAAAATAGGCCGCAGATAGCAAAAACGCATCGGGTAATTGATTCTCATTAGGGTGAGTTAAGTGAGCAAGTCAGCGTCGCGTCGATTGACCATCACAGGTGGTTCTACTCGCCCTGCGAAGCCAGCCTCGCGCGGTTTGCCCAAGCTCGCCCCTCCGGCGTTCCGACCCGTTCAGCTCGCGAGGCTGGTGGACACTGTCCCCGCCGGCGAGCGTTGGATCCACGAAATGAAATTTGATGGCTACCGTATTCTCGTCGCGGTGGGGAGCGGAGAGGCGCGCGCCTATACGCGCTCCGGCCTGGACTGGTCCGGCCGCTTCCCCTCTGTCCTTTCAGAGGCGCGCAAACTTAGGGTTCGCTCCGCGCTCATCGATGGCGAGGCAGTTGTCATGGACGCCGCGGGGCGATCGAGCTTCCAGGCGCTCCAGAATGCCTTGAAGGGCGATCCCGCGAGCATCGATTTTTATGCGTTCGACCTGCTCGAACTCGATGGCGAAGACCTGACGAAGCTCCCCCTCCTGGAGCGCAAGGAGAAGCTGGAGGAAATCCTGCCGGAGAAGAGCCATATCCTTCGCTACTCCGATCACATCCAAGGCCGGGGCGAAGAATTGCTGAACCGCTTCTGCGATGCCGGCCTCGAGGGGGTTATCTCGAAGCTGGCTGACTCCGAATATGTCGGCGCCCGCGACGGAAGCTGGCTGAAGATCAAGTGCATCAAGCGTCAGGAATTCGTGCTCGTCGGCTGGACGCCGTCAGACAAGGACCGCGCCTTTCGATCGCTGATCCTCGGTGTCCATGACGGCGGAAAGCTGCGCTATACCGGTAAGGTCGGAACCGGTTTCGATACCGCGGAGATGGAGCGGCTGATCAGGACCATGGCGCCGCTCGAGCAGAGCGCCGCCACGGTCGAAGCACCGCGCGCGGAAGTTCGCGGCGCGCACTGGCTGCGTCCGAAGCTTGTTGCCGAGATCGCCTACACCGAGATGACGAATGAAGGTACGCTGCGCCATCCAAGCTATCTCGGCCTGCGCGAGGACAAGAAGCCGGAAGCCGTTGCGCTTGAGACAGAACATCACACAGCCACGCTGCCGGCACCGGCGACGAGCACGATTGCCATCAGCAACCGCGGCCGCGTAATCTACCCTGAGTCCAACATCACCAAGGGACAGCTTGCCGATCATTACGCCGACGTCGCCTCGATCATGCTACCATGGGCCGGCAACAGGCCGATCAGCCTTGTTCGGTGTCCGCAAGGCCGCGCGAAGAAGTGTTTCTTTCAGAAGCATGACGCCGGGAGCTTCGGCGACAAGGTCCATCACGTCGGAATCACTGAAAAGGACGGCCATGAGGAACCCTACCTTTACGTCGACGACGCCGAGGGCCTTGTGACCTGTGTCCAAATGGGAACCATCGAGTTCCATGGATGGGGAGCGCGTATCGATGACGTCGAGAAGGCAGACCGATTGGTGTTTGATCTTGACCCCGACGAGGGGCTGGATTTCGAGGCGGTGCGCGCCGCAGCATTCCAGTTCCGGGATATCCTCAAATCACTAGGGCTGACCACCTTCCCGATGCTGACAGGCGGCAAAGGCGTGCATGTGATTGCGCCGCTCACGCCTCGGGCCGAATGGCCTGAGGTGAAGGCCTTCGCCTCCGGGCTGGCGCAGGCTGTCGCTCGGACCGATCCCTCTCACTTTACGGCCGTGTTGTCGAAGGCGAAACGAAAGGGGCGGATCTTTGTCGACTATCTGCGCAACCAGCGCGGCGCCACGGCAATCATGCCCTACAGTGCAAGGTCACGACCGGGCGCTCCCGTGGCCGCGCCCATCACCTGGGCGGAAATGAAGACGATTGATGCGCCCTCCCATTTCCATGTCGGCGATGCTGGTGAATTGAAAAAACGTGCAGCAAGCAAATCTCTGGCGGGATGGGGCCGAGCCGACCAAGTTTTGCCAAATCTGTAGCCCGCTCCGCGACAGGCAGCAAGATTCGCTCCCTTGGCCTGAATGGAACCTGCCAAGTTTGGCCCAGTTTGCCTCGACACTGGCCGGAACGATCCGTCACACTCGACAGCTGCGCCGGAAGCAATCCGATCGCACGAAGCCTCGCTTGTGCGCGGCCGATGGTCTGGCTGCCTTGTCGCAGTCGCTTGATCGGATCATCGCCGCGGGCACTCTCATCAGGAAGCTCCGACCAGGTCTATTCGAAGGGATGTTCCAAGGACCGAAACAGCTAGAAATTAGAGCAGGCACAATTTCAAATTTTCTCGCCAATGGAACTTACCGACGGGCTCCCGGTTCGCCTGCATAGGGACGACCGAGGCCCATTCCACCTGTGCATAACTGCAGGCAGAGCGCCTCGCTAACAGGAGACGGCCATGAAACATCAGACACTTGAACAACTGCATGAGGTCGCGCAAGTCGAAATATCCTTTCCGGCTATGACACGGCGTGAGCGTTTGGAACATTGGGCCACGCTGCTCGAGCGAAATCCCGAGCGGTGCCTCGCAGCCTTCCCCGGCACGGAATACATGACCTTGGATGTGCGCAACAAAGCCCAGTCCTTTGGCTCCGCGCTCGGCATCGCTTTCGCCGATCCAATGTTGCGCGCGCAAGGACTGAAGAGCGAGACTTATGGCGAAGCCAAGCGTTTCTTCGAGCTTACAGATTGGCAGTTGCACGCTATCGTTTGCCATTGCCACGTTGGGGGGACGATGAAAGCCGGATGGGCAGCCGTTCAAGTCCGGTCCGCCATCGACAAAGAAGGCAAGTTTTTCACCAGGTTGCGTGAAGCGATTTCTCACTGGGCGCTCTTCCGCATTTTAAATCATGCGAGGGAGTAACGCGCCCGCGTGAGCCCATGCCGTCAGGCACCATTTGGATCTGATGCGCTGACTTGTGACACAATGGGCGGCGCTTGCGAATTTGTCGCCCGTTTTCTATCTCCGCTCGCCAGCATCGGCCGATACTGTAGTAGGCGAGGCTTCTCGTGTCCTGCCCGACATCGATGCCTTGGGAACGGCGGCTCACGCGGTCGGTCGTTGTTCATTCAGCGGTGACCGCTCTGCTGGACCCGGGTGAGCCCCTGGAGTGTTCCCGCTTCGCCAAAGTTGCGTCAACTGCTGACACAGTCAGCTGCTCCAGGCTACGCGTTTCGCGGCAGGAGCGCATGAGTTTCCAACTTGGCCTGCACTGCTCATCGTCGCGGTTCTGAGTGATTGAATCAAAAAGACCATGAGGAAGAGTCGGGTCGGCAGTGGTTGCTCACGGCCTATGCTGCCCAGTGTATTGTTCCTCACAAGGAATGACTTGGGACCGCATTCGAAAAAGCCCGCCACCGAAGCTGCCGGGCAAGGGGGAATAAAGCAAGAAGAACGAGCATCTTCGGTCCGCAGTCGCATTCCCTCAACCGCTTCCAGCGGTGGTCGACCAGTTAAAAATTCAGGATGCCTGAACCACTTGAGTGAGCCTGGAAACAAAGTTGACCTTCAGGAGATTTACCGGGCGAGGGGTCATGATTTGATGCTTGCGGGCGGCTCTGGCGTGCTATTGAACGAAAGCCGCTCCACGGTTGCAACAATCGCAACTGACAGTGCCCCGGCCTCGTCGAGCAGCGTTGGGCCATAGTGCCCCTTCACCTGCTCCTCGCTCTTCAGCACGCCGGGCGGGCAATACTCCTCGATCGTCGCTCGGATCATGCGCAACGCTGCACGGCACTCCGTGATTTCCATCGTCTCCACGACGAACAAACATTCGATTTAGCTAAAATGTTCCTTTGCACTCTGGAACCGTTGCCGCCGTTACCGCCCTCTCGGGGCTGCCCGACGTGCCGAGCTGCTCAACCGGTTGGGACCAGACGATTCCCCCTTCATTCGGATCTCCTGAAGAGGCATTTATTGTCGTGAATGCCGTAGCCCGCAAGGGCTCGGGCCGAGATTCAAGCCGGCGGCGAACGTGAGCGCCATTGCATGGCCTCAGCTAGGCTCAGCGCCAGGCGACGCACAGTAAAACCTAGCCGGGCGAGGCGTCCAACCAAACCCTCGAACCCGACGAGTTGTTGCCATATCTACCAATCGCTATTCGCTTTCACTGTGGCCGCGAAACTACAGCGCCGCCGGCGGTGCTGACCTATGAAATTCTCGTGCGGGGATCCTGGGTCAGGTGGACCATCTAGGAAAGGGGCGCACACGGTTTGAGGGAAGATAGCCCGTCGGCTCCGGCCGGCGGGCTTTCTTTTCTTGACAACCGACAACAGGGTCGCCCAACTTGAGGTGGTTTGAGGGATCAGCCGTTAAGGGAGGGACCTCATTGCCGATTTACCAAAGAGCCAAAGAGGCTGGCATCTTCAGTTCCTCAGAAGTTGCGCTGGTCGCGTGTTCGACAAATTGAAGGACCAACCCCAATCCATCGAGCGGCGAGAGGCCCTCGCATCTCGCTTTCTGGCAAATTACCTAGCAGGGATCAGGGACGAGGCCGAGCTTCTAGCATTATCCAAATTGCCGCTCGGCCGCTAGACCGGAGCTCCAGGGTGGGCCGGGCGGGAATTCAGCGATTATCTACAGTTCCGGAACAACCGGGGACAGGTGCAGCCGATGAAGTCCCTGCAGCCGCGAATGGAGCAAATCGACAACTTGAGCGGGTGGTAATCCATCGCTGCCACGTCTCCAGCTCGACGCCCCTCTCGACGACGATCCATGGTTACACGCAGGTGTTCGGGCTGTCATCGCTGGGAGCGAAAGATCGGGAGGGCACGCAAGTGGCGTCGCATTATTTGTTTTTGAACTGTCGTGCACAAGCAATGCCAGCTGTTCCGAATTACCCGCTTCGCTGCATCAAACTTGATCCGAGACACCGAGCAGAACCGGGCGTTACCTGAAATGTTCCTCATCTCTGTTCGCCTTGCTCTTTGAGGTCAACCTCTGGCCAACACGTACTAGCTGAAGCGTCGCGGTCGGGCTGGCATCACCCTACAAGGCCCGCGGCACGCTTAAGGTCGACGGCTCCTCGAGACCCACGGAACAATCGTGCATCTACACGGTTTGTTGATGGGAGGTCTGGCATGACTCACAATCCGCGCAGCACCGCCAGCATAGGCGGCCACCCAATCCACCCGATGCTGGTGCCCTTTCCAATCGCCTTCTTTGTGTCCACCTTCGCTTGCGACTTGATATTCTGGAGGACCGCCAATCCCGCTTGGGTAACTGCCTCGCTTTGGCTCCTGGGAGCGGGGCTGATCATGGCGGCCCTGGCGGCACTCGTTGGCTTGACTGATGTCATGGGCGATGACCAGCTTCGCAATCTGCGGGATGCATGGCTTCACGCCGGCGGCAACGTGATCGTTGTGCTGGTCGAACTCTACAACTGGTATTCGCGCTACTCGAACGGCGACGCTGCCGTTATCCCGGTTGGACTCATGTTGTCGCTGGTTGTCGTTCTCATCCTGGTGTTCACCGGATGGAAGGGCTGGGGAATGGTTTATCGACATCATGTCGGCGTCTCAGATTGAGGTCGCGATGAGGCCGAAATATCCTGGTCGAGCCGCCATCCATCAGGATTCCATGTGCAACGATTAAGAGCAGCACATCGCGTGAGCGGATTATTGCCGGACGATGGCCGAATAGGCGCTTAGGATCCCGACTCACCAAACCGAACTTGATCTTCCTCAAGACGACGATATCCGCATCAACGACCCGGCGCCGATCATGCGTGCAGCTGGCGATGCGGTGGAACTGGCGTCAATGACGTTTGGTTTCCACCAGTTGGCTTGAGGGGTGGACCGGCCTTCAACTTTCGCTCAGGCCGTTCGCCGACAGTAACCGCTGCCTTGTTCCGGCTTTGGCCTTCTTCGAATTCACGGGCACGAAATACAATAAGGCGAAACACCGCTTCACACTAAATGATGGTGCGTTCATGGCGATTGCCGGGCTATGGCGTGAAGTGGCCCGGCAACAAGCCGACCCACCTTCACCATGTTGACCACAGATCCGGGGCCGGATGTCGCGCCGTACGTAATCGGCGAGTGGTTGTTCTTCAGCCCGAAAAATGGTCCGCTTGGCTCGTTCTCTTGGAGCCAGAGACCGAGCTGCTGCGCCCCTTACCCGCTGGATCGTTGTCGGTTGAACTGTACGCCCTGAGCGGGCTTGAGGTCGTGATCCGCGGGCTTTGGATTGAGGCACCCACATGCAATTTCGACGACAGCTTTCCTCACCAGAGGCCAAGGAACATTCCTCCTTTCATGTTGTTAGGAAGTCGGCCCGCTACCCAGGGTCCAAAATTGACGCCGACGGGCTTTGGAGGAAGCCATGTTCAGTGCAGCATTTCAGCTTTTTCTCTCCCGTCGCCACGCCTTGCAGTTGGGCATCGGAGCGGCCTTGGCATCTACCTTGGCGCCGGTCACGGCGGCCCACGCAGACGATGACATAAAAGAAGAAGACATTTTTCGCTTTGCCTTCAACCTGGAATATATGGAGGCCGAATACTATCTTCGCGGCATCACAGGAAAAGGCATCGAAAAGCCGGACGTCGGTTCCAAGCCCGGCGACGTGGTAGGCGGGAAGAAGGTTACCTTCGAGACGCCCGCGCTTGGTCTCGGCGGCATGCTGTTCGAGGATGTTGGTGTCACCGCCTACGCCGGCGCGGCTACCGTTCTGAAGAACAAGGAATTCCTGGCAGCCGCCGCTGGCATTCTCGCGGTCGAAGCCTATCACATGGGTATGGCGAGGGCTTCGCTCTATCGCATGGGCGAGAAAGCCTGGAAGGCGGCGAATGCGATTTGCGGCGCACGCGACAAGATCGACGGGCCCGGTGACAAAGCTCAGGGCATATACGTCGACGGTAAGGCCAACTTCATTCCTTCCACGCCGGATGCCATTGGCTTCACAAGAACGCCGCAGGAGGTACTGCGCATTGTTTATCGGACCGATCAATCGGGTGTGAGCAAGGGTGGCTTTTACCCAAACGGGATGAACGGGGCGCTCAAAAGCACCTAGCGTTGATGAAGGAGCCGGTCACGATCACCCACGACCCTCAATGCGATCCCGTGTCGTGAGGACGGAGCAGGTTATGAACGTCAGCAGCGAAGCGACAAGGTCTTTTTGGTTGCTCGACTCCAACTTGCCTAGTGCTCCTCGCCTCGAGCAGGACGAGGATTGCGACGTGGCCGTCATCGGAGCCGGCATTGCCGGTGTTTCCGTTGCCTATGAACTGGCCTTGGCAGGGCGCAAGGTGGTGCTTGTGGATCGCGGCCCCTTACTCGGCGGCATGACATCCCGCACGACCGCCCATTTGGCGCCCATCTGCGACGACGGTTTGAGCGCTCTGGTCAAGATGCGTGGCGAGGCCCTCGCGCGCGGATTTCAGGAAAGCCAGCAAGCCGCTGTCGACTGTATCGAACAGCATGTCGGCAGGCTGGAGATCGACTGCGACTTCCGGCGTCTGGACGGCTTCCTTTTCCCCGCCGCTTGGATGGAGGAGAGAGAGGCCGCCAGAGAATGCAACAAGGAATATGCCGCCGCAGCAAAGATCGGCGTCGAGGTTGAGCATGGTAAGGGTGTACCGCTCAAGGGCCACGAATCGGCGCCCATACTGCGCTATCCGAACCAGGCCACTTTCCATCCGCTGAAATATCTTCGCGCGCTGCTGGCCGATTTCCAGAAGCGAGGCGGCAAGGTATTCGCCGACAGCGCCGTCGTCGAAATCGAGGAGGGGAAGCAGATTCGCCTGAAATGCGATGGCGGCTCCACCATCATCGCATCGAACGCGGTGTTTGCCACCAACTCGCCGATCAACACCTGGGTAAAGATCCATAGCAAGATGGCGCCTTACCGCACCTATGCGATGGCTTTCGACATCGAAAGGGGAATTCTTCCGGACGCCCTCTATTGGGACATGGACGATCCCTATTATTATGTCCGACTCAATCCCGGCCCCGGCGGGACCGACTGTCTCATTGCCGGCGGCCGCGATCACAAATCGGGCGAAGCCGATGACGGCGAGGCTCGGTTTACTGCGCTCGAAGCCTGGATCAGGGCATTGGTGCCCGATCTCGGTAGAGAAAGAGCGAGATGGTCGGGTCAGGTTCTCGATACGATCGACTATTGCGGCTTCATAGGCCGCAGCCCCGGCAAAGGCAACGTCTTCATCGCCACTGGCGACTCCGGACAGGGCATGACGCACGGCGCGTTGGCCGGTCTGCTGATCCGCGATTTGATCGTGGAAGGATCGAACCCTTGGGAAGCCGTGTACGCCCCGGATCGGACGCCGCCCGCAGCCTTTGCACAATACGTCAATGAGAACCTCACGACAGTGAAAAACCTTGCCGGCTATTTGCTGCCCGGCGAGATCAAATCGGCCGACGATCTCAAGCCTGGTGAAGGCGGCATCCTTCAGGACGGTTTGAGCAAGTTCGCCGTGTGCCGCGACCGCGACGGCAAGCTCCACCGGCATTCGGCCAGTTGCACCCATCTCGGCTGCATCGTGCACTGGAACTCGACCGAGCAATGCTGGGATTGCCCCTGCCACGGCTCCCAGTTCGCCCCGGACGGAGCTGTCTTAAACGGGCCGGCGATCCGACACTTAGGTTAGCCAATGCACATGCGACGGCCGCTGCAAAAGGCGGTTTTGAAGCGCGGGCGAAAGCCGGTGTCCTGAAGTACACGACCGGGATCCTCCTGGCTGTAGGTCTGACGGCCGACTGCGGATGTACATGCGGCGACGGAGGATGCCCGGGCCTTGGTGCAAGGCGTCCACCCCTTCCGCTGCTCTGGCGTTACAGCCAAGTTCGTGAATTCCAGGTTCCGGTCGTCTCGGCCGGCGCCGCGGCAGGCGGGCTCCGGGGTTCCTGTGTACCCGACTGCGCTGGATCTCGGCACGAGCCGCGCAGCGGAATCCAACAACGGGGCCGGGGGGATGTTCCATTAGATGATGCTGATTCTAGGCGAGGTCGAACTCGACTGCCATGCTGGCCTGTTGGCGGAGAACTTGTGACTTCTCAAAGAGCCACAACTTGTCTCGATAGCCAAGGCGACCTCGAAGCGTTGAACGTCAGTTCGATCAAGGCCTTCCGTGGCCCCCAACTCGCTCCCTGGTTTTCGGCCAAACAATGCCCCGAAAAAAATGGTTCCGGTGCAAGAAGGTGGGGGTTCTCAGCGCCTTCGGCACATATCGCGGGTTGACATTCGGGGCTCTCTCGCCATGCTGCAATGCAGCATGAACAGTAGCCTTACCGAGTCATCGCGCATCGAATGCCTGGACGGCCTTCGCGCCACCGCGGCATTGTGGGTGCTGGTAGGGCACTGCCTGCTTCTGACCGGCTGGCATCTTCCGGTGCTTGGAGATCCCGCGCTTGGCGTCGATCTCTTCATCATGCTTTCCGGGTTCCTGATGGTGTTTCACTATCAACTACGCCAGGACAAGGAGCCCTGGCAGAGGCCCGAAACCTGGCTCAAATTCTGGACGCGGCGTTACTTCCGCATCGCGCCGCTGTTCTACGTCATGCTGTTCTTCGGGCTGGCGCTCGGCCCGTATGTTTATGAGTCGCGGACAGTCATCGACGCCTTCGTGGGTCGTGTGCCGCAGGCGCCCGAGCGCTACCTCGACAGCAGCCTGAAGAACATTGTCGCCCATCTGACATTCCTGTTCGGCCTTTCCCCGAACCTCGCCTACCGGACACCTTTGCCAGACTGGAGCCTCGGGC
The DNA here is from genome assembly GCF_004016445.2 of Mesorhizobium sp. M2E.F.Ca.ET.219.01.1.1. Taxonomy (GTDB): domain Bacteria; phylum Pseudomonadota; class Alphaproteobacteria; order Rhizobiales; family Rhizobiaceae; genus Mesorhizobium. The sequence goes on along the minus strand of NZ_SADT02000012.1, from coordinate 47,666 downwards.
TGGAAATGCAGTTCTATGCGGTGTTCCCGGCGCTCATGCTTCTCGTGCGCCGTTTCGGATGGCTCCGGAGCGCGATGGTCGTGGCGGCGCTCGGGGCCCTGGTGGTGGCTATCCTGAAGTCAATGTCGGTCCATTTCCCGATGCCGTCTTTCCTGCCGCTGAAGATCCAGGTTTTCCTGTGCGGCATGCTTCTGGCGGGTGTTCTGGGGCAGAGCCAACCGCGGCCGCTGCTGCATCTCGCCCTGGCGATGGCGCTGGCAGCCATCCCCTTCGGCGATGGTCACGGCCTTTCGAAGTTCCTGATACGCGAGGCGCTGGTGCTCGGGTTCTTTGCCCTCGTGCTCTATCGAACGCTGCCCGGCGCGGCTGGCGTCTTGGCGCGAAAAGTCGCCGTCGCATTGGGCGGCGGCATCTTTCATGTGCTGGGCGAACTGTCCTACAGCATCTATCTGATCCATCTTCTCATTCTGCAGCCCGTGGCGGCCTTTGTCATTGCCCGTTATGGCGACAGCCTCGGCGCGCCGCTGCGCTTCGCCATCGTTCTGGCGATCGTGCTGCCGGTGGTTTGTCTTCTGTCCTTCGTGACCTACAGGCTCATCGAGATGCCCGGCCAGCAACTCGGCCGCGTGGTGTTGCGCCGGTTCGCCCGTAAGAAGCCGGTGCTTGAGCCAAGTCCCGCCGAGTAGCATCAGCAACGCTGCACATCGCCGGGCAGCCTCATAGTCCGATCACCGCTGCGGCAGGAGCGGCTAGAACTGCGTCACCTCCTCGCGTGCGCGCCGCAGTGAAAGCAGGTGCCGCAGCACCGCCCGAACGTTCGTGTCGTAGACATAATGCGCGAAGGCTGCGACAGCGATGACGAGGACGGATGTTCCCACGACGAATGGCAGGCCGTGCTGGTTCCACACCGTTCCGGTGAGGGATTCGTCCAGGATGTTGACGATCCTGATCAGCGGCGTGTGAAGCGCATAGATGGCGTAGGAGATATTGCCTGAGAACAGGGCAAACGCGCGCCAAAAGCCCGATAGCCGCAAGCGGGAAGCCGTGAGAACAAGCCAGGGCCAGACCAGCACGATGATCGCCAAATCGTACAATTGCGCATTTGAGGCAGGCCGGAAGATCATCAGTCCCGCGCAAAGCGCCAGCAGGACCGGCAAGTAAAGATTGCCATTTCGGGTGTCGCCGGTCGCATATCGCCGCAGATAAACGCCGAGGAAAAAGGAGAAGGTGATCCGGGCGGGAGCCGCGATCGTGCCGTCCCAATGAGCGCCGCCGCCTAGGCTGAAGCCCTGCCAAGCCAACAGGGCCAGCGCGAGGAAGCCAAGGCCGAAGATCCCAGGCAGCGAGCGGCGGCCAAGCTTCAGGGCCAGCGCGGCGAAAACCGCGTTGGCGACCAGTTCATAGAAAAGCGACCATGCCGGGCCATTCAGTGGAAAAAGCACGTCTGGACCGACGGAGAGCGACGGCGGCGTGGGCAGAAAAAGCAGGGAAAAACCGAGGCTCGCAAGCAAATTCAGCCGCGAATAGGAGCCTAGGCCCTGCGTTGCGACGACAGCGCCCACGCCGACCATGAAGACTCCAATGGCTGCGAAATATAGCGGGTAAAGCCTGATGATCCGGGCCTCGGCGAATTGCCAGAAAGACATGCCCGTCCGGAATTTTTCGTCATAGGCGTGGGCAATGACGAAGCCGCTCAGCAGGAAAAACAGGTCGACGGCAAGAAAGCCCGACGGCGCCAGGTCAAGATGCTGCGCCGTAAGCTCGCTGAAATGACCAAGCATCACCAGAACGGCAGCGATGCCTCGCAAGCCGTGCAAGGCGTCGAAGTGGGTTGTCTCAGGTTTCAAACCGCTCTCCGGTTATCCCGAACCCGCCAACGTCGCCCAAAAATATCTACGCATTAATTGCTGCGTCGCACAAGAACCTTTTGCGGTGCACGCTTGCGGTATGCATCCACCACGGTTCTCGCCCGCCGGAACAGGAGGGCTCCTTCTCCCCGCAACGAGGTCTGCCAACGGGGAGAAGGAAGAACCGGCACGATCAATATTGGCCGCGGTAGTACCGGTCATCGCACGGCGCGGTGTAGATGCGGCCGTAGCGGTCCTGGTAGCGGCAGAGTTGGCCGCGCGGCTCGGTCGGCGTGGTCGCGCTGCCGACGACGGCGCCGAGCAGAGCGCCGCTGGCCGCGCCAATCACCGTGCTCTTGGTGTTGCCGCCGATCGCCTGGCCGACCAGCGCGCCGCCGGCGCCGCCGATCAGCGCGCCGGTGGTGGCCCGCTGCTGGCCTTCGGTCTGCGTTTCGCAGCCGGCAAGTGCCGCGGTCATCAGCACCGCCAGAATAGCCTTCTTGATGATCATCACTAGAACTCCTCTGAAGCCCCAGGGAAATGACAACAGGTTGAAAACAGGGGCGATTTCGCCCAAGTGCGGGCGCATTGCGGCGGAACGGCGGCGGAGTTCGCTCACGAAGTGAATCAAGGTTTCCCGGCAGTTGAACGCCATGGTTGCCAAACGGGAAAGTTGGCTCGCCAACGGTAAACAGCTGTCCCCCGTTCAGTTGATCTTCAGCGGCACCAAAATTGCAGACCAAACGGGATGCGCCGGATCCGCCCTGATTTGCTCGAGCTTGGTAGGGAGCGGAACAGCCTTGCCGTCTTTGATCATCCCTTCCACGTGGAACGCCAGGGCCTCCTCGGCCAGGTCGCGCGCCTCGTCGACAGTTGCGCCGGCGGTCACTACGCCGGGAAAGTCGGGAAAGGACACGCCGAAATGGCTGCCGGCCTCTTTGTGGATCAGTCCGACGTATTGGTGCATCGCTTGCTCTTGCCGCACGACAATTGACCGCTAGGTTTAAAGCACCCCTACAACGGGGCAAGGCAATGGACAAGTTTGCAGCGGCCGGCAAACCTCCCCAAGAGAGGCGCAAAGTTCGCGCCGCCCAATACTTACGCATGTCCACGGAGCACCAGACCTATTCCCTCGATAACCAAAGGGATGCGATCCGGAGCTATGCCGATATCATGGGCTACGACATCGTCGCCACTTACGAGGATGCCGGTCGCAGTGGCCTCATGTTGGAAGGGCGCCCCGGCCTGCAAAGTCTGCTTGCCGATGTGGAGAGCAGGCGCGCCGATTTCGAAACCATCGTTGTCTATGACGTCAGTCGCTGGGGACGCTTTCAGAACATAGATGAAAGCGCGTCCTACGAGTATCGTTGCCATCTGGCCGGCGTGCGTATCGAATTCTGCGCCGAGCAGTTCTTGAACGACGGCAGCATCGGGGCCGATGTGCTCAAGGCCATCAAACGAAGCATGGCGGCCGAGCACAGCCGCATGCTCTCGCAAAAGACCTTCATCGGCCAGGCCAGGCTGATCCGGTTGGGGTTCCGACAGGGCGGCAAGCCGGGGCTCGGCTTGAGGCGCCAAGTTCTCGACCGTACGGGACGTCGCAAGTTTATTCTCTCCGAGCGCGAGCAAAAGAGCGTGCACACCGACAGAACGATCTTGGTGCCCGGGCCGCCTGAAGAGGTTGCAACGGTTCGCTGGATCTTCCGTCAGTTCGTCAAAACGCACATGACAGAGCTCGATATGGCAAGGCTCCTGAACAAGCGCGGCGTGCTGACCGACCTTGGGCGACCATGGAAGCGGGAAACCGTGCGCGGAGTCCTGACCAATGAGAAATACGTTGGCACCAACGTCTGGAACAGGCGCTCCCGCAAGCTGAAAACAAAAGCAGTTGGCAATCCTCCTGAACAGTGGGTGCGGGCAGAAGGCGTATTTGAGCCCATTGTCGACCGCAATCTGTTCGATCGGGCACAAGTCATTCACAGAGCGCTATATGCGCATCTGAAGGTGACCAACGAAGAGATGCTGGTGGCGCTGAAAAAGGTCCTGGCCCGCGAAGGCGCCTTGTCCAGTACCATTATCAACGCTGCGCCGGATTGCCCCGCAGCTAGCCAGTATCATTATCGCTTTGGAAGCGTCCTGAAGGCCTACGAATTGATTGGATATCAGCCGCCAAAGAACTGGCAATTTATTACATCGAGAGAGCGATTGGCCTCGGTGCGTGCACAAGCCATAGCTGACCTGTTGGACGCGATTGAAAGGACCGGCGGAAAGGCGACCTACCACAGAGGGGCCGACCTGTTGCGGGTCAACGACGAGTTCACGGTTGCGGTCGAAATCGCGCGCTGCCGCGCTTCCGACCACGGATACCCTTTCTGGTCCATGGACACCCAACGCCAGTCGGTGGCCGACATTTTCGTCCTGATCAGGATGCGCCCGGGTGATCTGGTCATCCGGGACTACCTCATTGCCCCCGCTTCTGAAATCGTCGGCAAATCGCAATTGGCCGCGAACAATGGAGCGCAGCTGGACACCTACCTCTTTTCCACGCTCGACCCGCTCGTCAAGCTGTCAGCGCGAGCAAGTGCGGAACCCCTATGATGCGGCCGAAGCGTCGTTTGACCCGCGAAGCTGCCTACCAGGCTTTGCACGGGAGCGCCCAGAGACACGCCCGCGAAATTGTTGCCGATCAACCTGGGTCGAAGGAAAAGCTGTTCGCGCCAAAATTGCGGCCGGCCTACAAGGCGGCCTGTGGCCGCAAGCGCGATTTCATACGAGCAACAGAGGAAGTGGAACGTTGCCTTGCCCGTCTGGCCGAAGCGCTTCGCGTGATAATGAATGACAAAGAGTTTCTCTCGTTGCTCATGTCCGAGGGGTTGGCCACCATCCCAAACTGCCTGGTGCAGAGGTTACACAACGACCCGAAGCTAGAGACGGCGACATCAAAGCATGCCGGCATGTCGCCTGCAGGCGCGGGCCAGCAACCTGTCAGTGGTATTTGCCCGGACGTTCTCGCTTTCCTCCAGGACTGCTTTGTGAAGGTGAAGATCTTCGGTTTGCTGCGGCATGTGCTCCCGGCCAGGCAAATGGAAATTGCCCGACTTATGGTCGCCATGGAGCGGGTCACGTTCACGTACGCAAAGATCCTTGTCGCCTTTACGCCGCGCCCGCTCCTGGCCGAGGGTTTCGATCCGACGACGATAGCAAACGTGTCTGAAGGTCAACTGAGCGCAATGACGCCAGAACTTGGGGGGCTAAGCAGTGAGTTTCTTGGAGCCGTGGAACGGCGTGGGTCTGTAAGCTTGGAACTGGTGGCAGCTAGCCGCTATTTCGAGCGTCTGATGGATAATTCCAAGGTGGTGCGCTACCTAGCACACAACTTCCCAGACCAATTTGAAGCGTTTCACAGCTTGTCGACGCCGAGCCCAATTAGGTAGGCTCGATGCTCACTCGTATCGCCAGATTACCCGCTTCTCCCATCGGATCTGGACCAGGCCTGTATCCGATCGTGTGCGCCTGTTCTCCGGTTGGATGGAATAGCTCGGCATCCATCCACTCGCGGCTGCCACGTTTCGGGCACCGAACCTTTTCCCGAACCTCGTCAAATGGTGCTCTGGCGCGCCCGAAAAGATCCGGCCGAAAGCGCAAGCACCTTGTGGTGTGAGATCCGTGAATGAGCTCAACCTACCTCGATCCAGGCGGGTGCGTGATCGCTGGGCTTTTCCCACCCACGGGTCTCGACATCGACACCTGCGGTCAGAATGCTCTTCGCGACCGACGGGCTTACCAGCAGATGGTCCATCCGTAGGCCGGAGCTTCGGTCGTAGCCGCCGCGATAGGAAAAGTTCCAGTAGGTGTAGATGCCCTTGCCCGGATGGATCTGGCGCATCGCATCCACCCAACCAAGGCTCAGCATGCGGGCATAGGCGTTCCTGCTTTCGGGGAAGAAGACGGCATCGCCCAACCAACGCCGAGGGACCACAGCATCTATCTCAGTGGGCACGACGTTGTAATCACCACAAAGCACGGCCCGCTCGCCCAGCAGAGATTTGCTGTAGTCGATGAGACGGTCGAACCAGCGGAGCTTGTAATCGAACTTGGGGCCGGGAGCCGGGTTGCCATTGGGTAGGTAGATGCAGCCGACGACCAGACCGTCAATCGCCGCCTCGAGATAGCGGCTGTGCGTGTCATCGGGGTCACCCGGCAAGCCACGACGGCGTTCGACTGGGTGCGCTCCACGCGCGAGGACTGCCACGCCATTGTAGGATTTCTGGCCGTGCCAGATTGCGCCGAAGCCGGCGTCTCGAATTGCCTCGATCGGAAATTTATCGTCCGACGTTTTTAGTTCCTGTAGGCAGACCACGTCGTAGTCAGTCTCGCCAAGCCACTTCAGCAGCACCGGCAGTCGGCCGTTCACACCGTTGACGTTGAAGGTCGCGATCCGGGGCACGATTTCTCCCTGCGTGGCTTGCCTGCGCTTGCAACGCGATGGCAGCCAGGCGGGTTCAACTATTATGGCACCAGGCGGGATTCGCGGACAATTTCACCTTGAAGCGAACGCGATCGGAGTGCCCTTTAGAGATATGCCCGCCAGCCGAAAGAAAGAGTTGGGAAGATAGTGGCTGAGTGGCCGCTGTCTCCGACGGCGACCCTCGGATCGTCCATGCGGGCGAGGGGCATTTTCCTCGAGATCCGCGCTCGCTTGCCTGCGCAGCTTCGGAAACTCCTCCACATCGAATCCCGGGTGCTCACCTTGCGCCTGCCGGAGGACTCGGATGCCGATGTTGAAGCGGCAGCGGCCATCGTGTCCAAAGCCATGCGCAACATCGAGGATCTGCCGGTCATCCCGCGTGAGGTCGAGGATATCTTGACGATCTCGTCCGGCGAACGGCATCGCTGGCTGAAGGATGGTCGGCTACAGAGCGCGGGGACCAGAACGGTCAAGCTTCGCGGCCGGGCCAGGAAGATCACCTTTCACGTTTTCGATCCGCGCCACATCGAGGATGTGCACGACCGCGACCTGGTCGCCATCTGGCGCGAAGAGGACGCCGTGTCGGCCGCCGAGGCCCGCCGGCGAGCCGCCGCAAAGGCGGCAATCAAGCGTGCCCAGAAGAGGGTGCGTGAGGGTCCCCATTCAGCCAGACATGGCCGAGACGAAAGCTCGGAGCCCAAACTGCGAGGTTGGGAAGATTTTGAGAGCGATGGGCTGCTGCGCTGACAAGCGGCTCGGGCGTCAGGGCGAGAATCTTTCACTATCGATCGTGATCTCAAGGACAATTCCGGCGGCGTTCCAATCTCGCACGACTCCGCCAAGCTCACTCGCCGCGGCGCGGATCAAGCGGCTCCCGAAGCCTTCGTCTTCGGTAGCGACCGGAGATGGTCCTCCTGTCTCTCTCCACTGGACGGTCACCTTGTCGTCCCTCTTGGAGCAGGCGATCTCTATCGAGCCGGCGGCAGCCGAGAGGCTGCCATGTTTGGCAGCGTTGGTAGCGAATTCGTGTAGGAGGAGAGAAAGCGGCGTGATCATCGCTGAAGGCACCGGCATATCGATGCCACTGATCGCGAAGCGGGGGTGCTCGCCAGTTCCCTGGCGGTATGGCTCGAGGATTGCGGCGATCAATGCATGTAGGCTCGTCGCGGCCTGAACTGAGTGGCCGGTCGCGGGGAGCATCGTCAGCGCATGCGCCCGTGCGAGGGCGCCGAGGCGGTCGGAAACGGTGGAGGCGAGCGCGGCCGGAGTTTCAGCGGCTGGCGCGCTCAAACTGACGATTGTTTTTGCGATGGCAAACAGGTTCTTCACGCGGTGGTCCATCTCGCGAAGCAGCAGCTCCCGCTGCTCCTGCGCGCGCAGCCGCTCGGAAATGTCACGGCCGATCTTGGAGACACCGATAATTGCGCCAGACGCGTCCGCGATCGGGGATGCGGTCAAGGAGATGGGAATGCTGCTGCCATCCTTGCGCAGGCGAACGGTCTCGAAATGCCCGACATGCTCTCCATTGCGAATGCGAGCCAGAATCTCGCGCTCCTCGTTCTGGCGATCGGGCGGTATCAGCGACATGAGCGGACGTCCGATCATTTCCTCGCGGCCGTAGCCGTAGAGACGCTCGGCGCCGCTGTTCCAGTCCGTGACGATGCCATCCATATCGGTCGCGAGAATGGCATCATCCGAGGATTCGACGAGCGCGCTCAGTCGCGTCGCACTGGTTTCCGCCCGCTCCCCTTCGATCGCAAACCCGAGCTGACGGGCAATAGTCAGCGCAAGTTCGCGTTCACGATCGGGGAAGCGATGGCGGGCTGGATAGTAAACCATGAACTTGCCGATGAGCTCGCGGGAGCTGGCAAGCGGGATAAATGCCAGCGCTTCGATTCCCTCGCCAAGGACCGTGTCGATGATCTGCCGGGATTCACCGCTGAGACGAATATCCTCGACAAAGATTGGCTCGGCGTCGTGCTCATTGCAGGTCCACGGTGTGTGACCGTTGACAGCCCTGCGATAGTCCTCGGAGAGTGAGCGCCAAGCGACGAAGCTCATGACGCCGTGGCTGTCAAATCTCAGGATCGAGGCGCGCGACGAACCGAGGGCGTCGCATATGGCGTCCAGCGCCGCATCGTAGATCTCGTCAAGGCCGTTGGCCCGGTAAAGTCGGTCGGTGAGACGAAAGAGGACGGCTTGCTCGCGGAGAATCTCGCCGTCGGCTGGCTCACGCTGGCCTCGCCCAATGCCCGCATTACTCACGGTCCCGTGCTGCATGGCTCTGTCCCACGGACGCCTCTATTAAAGTTCGGCCATCCTAGACCAAATAGCACCGCGTCCAGGGTTCGGGCCCTTGGACCGCAGACCCCGACCAACCAAACAATATGCGCCTTGCGCCGTTTCGCAATAGGGACTTGGGGTCGTGACGTTGATTAGGACCGTCAGTCCTTATCGCTGCTTGGTTCTTGCGGACGGACGACATCTCACGAGACATACCCCGTGACGATACGGGTCCAAGAGGCTGGGAAGATTTCGAATGACGGGCTCTTGCGCTGCTGCGACCCGGACTGTCAGCCCTTCGGGGGGCCGCAGCGTCCCTTCAGCACGGCGATCTCGGTCTCGTGGTCGCCGCCGGACATCGACGCGACCGGCACGCCGATGAGGAAGACGCCAAGCGCGTCGCCGTTCGAACGTAGCGTGGCCGCTCGCAACTCCCTCAGTCAATGGCGCGGCAGCAGCTCGGTTGAACGCGCCGCGTGAAATGGTTGGAGCACACATCCGAACCGCGCCGCTTATAACCGCCGAATACGGTCAGCGTCTGGAGCCGTCGGACGAGGCGCGCTGATGCTACGACGGGGATGCGCTGAGGCAAGTGTGCCGCTTCGTCTCCTGCCTGGGACCGTCCACGCGATCTCGGCGCCGTCGGCTTAAGTGAAAGTCTTCGTTTAGCCCTTGGTGCTCGGCGCCGGCGGCTTCGGTGTCCCGTCGAAAGAAAGTCGCTCGACCGTGGCGACAATGGCCACTGCCAGCGCCTCGGCTTCTCCAGCAACGTTGGGCCGTAATGGCCGATGACTCATCCATCAGTCAGAGCTGATGGAACTGAAACACCCCCTGTGCTTATTGCCGCAAGACTTAACATTTGAGGGGCGCCCCGCCGCACGGGATGCGTTAATTCCTGCTCGACCCTGGCGGGGCCGAGACCAACCTTCAACTTCGCCAGCTGGCTCCGGCCTGCGGGTTTTTTGTAGTTGGAATTTTTGTCAGGTGGCAGTTGGGAAGCGCGACGCACTCCTTTGGCTCGAGTTGCAAGCGTCGTGTCGGGCTGGCTTTCCCGACAAGAGCCCGCGGCCCCATCTATCTCGGCTGCGGACCCTTTCAGGTTTCAGGCGGGATCTTCGCCCCTCGGTCAGCCATGAACTGAGGAATCTGCGTTCATCAGCTGCGACGAGGTTTTGTTGCTCGGGGCCCCAAAATCGGCATGTTCAGATGTCTCCGTCGGCATCCAGAGCTTTGGTTTTGCGACGCATCCGGCGATCTCATAGGGAACCAGACTGCGTTCGGGATCGGTCGGATCGAACCAGAGTTGCTGGAATCGCACCGGTCGCCACAAGTGGCGCCCTTCGCCGGGGGCTGTCGGTCCCGCATCCGAGCGCCGGAGAAACCGGCAAGGAATAGAATGGTGAAAGTCCATTTCAGTGAAGGAGTAGCAATCCACATTGGCTCCGAGCCGTGCGCCGACGCCCGCGAGGTCGTTGGTGAAGCGTCGGTAGGAGAAAGCACAGGCCAGCCATTGAGCCGCGTAAGGGACCTAATCTCGAGTGCCGACGGCGTGGATGCTCCGGAAGGCAACATGGTAGGGCGCGTTATTGCGAGTGCCCGACCAACTCGGCGTGGTCGTAGAACCTGGCATGTGCGGAAATTCCTTGTTCGGGAACCGGGAGATCTCACGATTGACCAAGGCGGGAACACCTTCCGTGGTCCGTAGCGGGAAAGCGAAAGCATGAGCCGATGATGAACGATCGTGAGAAGTCAGACGTTGCCGTAGTAGCTATGAAGCTGACGAACAAGGCCGGGAAACCGGCTGCGGAGTCGGTGGAGCCAAGGGCAGCGACCAAGGGAAATGCGGATCAGCAAACCACGCGCCGGGCACAGGACCGGGAAAGCGTGTCACATGCGCTGGAACGCATACGGCAAGTCGCAAGACTTAGGAAGCAGGAGAGGTTCACCAGCCTCTTTCACCATCTCAATCTCGAAACGTTGAGGACGGCATTCTACGCTCTACGGCGTGATGCAGCCCCCGGCGTGGACGGGCTGACATGGCGAGCCTACGAAGCGGACCTTGATCACCTGATCGAGAATCTGTGCGACAGGCTCCAAAGAGGTGCATACCGGGCAAGCCCCGCACGGCGGCAATACATACCAAAGCCGGACGGACGCCAGCGCCCGCTCGCAATCGCCGCCCTTGAGGATAAAATTGTCCAAAGAGCGACGGTCGCGGTGCTCAACGCGATCTTCGAGGAAGACTTCCTCGGGTTCTCGTATGGTTTCCGGCCCGGACGTGGCCAGCACGATGCGCTGGACGCACTCGCGGTCGGGATCGAAAAGCGAAAGGTGAACTTCATACTGGACGCTGATATCCAGCAGTTCTTCGACCGGATCAGTCAGGAATGGCTGGTCAGGTTCCTGAACCATCGGATCGGCGACCAGCGTATCATCCGTCTCATCCAGAAATGGCTGAAGGCGGGCGTTCTGGAAGAAGGGATCGTCACGACGTCTGAACAGGGAACGGGTCAGGGATCGGTGGCTTCGCCACTGCTCGCGAACCTCTACCTGCACTACGTCTTCGACCTTTGGGCCAACCGCTGGCGACAGCGGTCAGCCACGGGCAACATGATCATCGTGCGCTACGCGGACGACATCGTGGTGGGCTTCGAACGAGAAGCTGACGCGCACCGTTTCCAGATCGAGATGCAAGAACGGTTGGAGAAGTTCTCTCTGTCATTGCACCCTGAGAAAACGCGCCTGCTGATGTTTGGCCGCTACGCGGCCAGTCGGCGACAGGAACGTGGTCTCGGAAAACCGGAAACCTTCAACTTTCTCGGCTTTACCCATATCTGCGGCAAATCTCTGCGGGGAGAATTCATGCTTCTGCGGAAGTCCCGCCGCGACCGTATGAGGGCGAAGCTCCGAGAGATCAAGGACCGGCTGCGATGGTTGAGAAACCAGCCAATTCGCGAACAAGCGAAATGGCTCAGGCAGGTCGTCCGCGGATACTATGAGTATCACGCGGTGCCCGCCAACCTGCGATCACTTCAGGCATTTCGGGAGCATGTCATCTTCCTCTGGAAGCTGGCTCTGAGACACCGTGGCCAGATGGACACGACGTCGACGTCCCGAGTGGAAAAGCTCGCAGCGCAATGGCTTCCGAAACCAAGAATCCTGCATCCCTGGCCGGCTATCCGCTTCGCCGTCAAACACCCAAGGTAGGAGCCGTATGCGGGAATTCTGCACGTACGGATCTGTGCGGGGGGCGCTCAGCAATGAGCGTCCCTACCGCGATGAGCGCCGGAGAAACCGGCAAGGAATAGAATGGTGAAAGTCCATTTCAGTGAAGGAGTAGCAATCCACATTGGCTCCGAGCCGTGCGCCGACGCCCGCGAGGTCGTTGGTGAAGCGTCGGTAGGAGAAAGCACAGGCCAGCCATTGAGCCGCGTAAGGGACCTAATCTCGAGTGCCGACGGCGTGGATGCTCCGGAAGGCAACATGGTAGGGCGCGTTATTGCGAGTGCCCGACCAACTCGGCGTGGTCGTAGAACCTGGCATGTGCGGAAATTCCTTGTTCGGGAACCGGGAGATCTCACGATTGACCAAGGCGGGAACACCTTCCTTGGTCCGTATCGGGAAAGCGAAAGCATGAGCCGATGATGAACGATCGTGAGAAGTCAGACGTTGCCGTAGTAGCTATGAAGCTGACGAACAAGGCCGGGAAACCGGCTGCGGAGTCGGTGGAGCCAAGGGCAGCGACCAAGGGAAATGCGGATCAGCAAACCACGCGCCGGGCACAGGACCGGGAAAGCGTGTCACATGCGCTGGAACGCATACGGCAAGTCGCAAGACTTAGGAAGCAGGAGAGGTTCACCAGCCTCTTTCACCATCTCAATCTCGAAACGTTGAGGACGGCATTCTACGCTCTACGGCGTGATGCAGCCCCCGGCGTGGACGGGCTGACATGGCGAGCCTACGAAGCGGACCTTGATCACCTGATCGAGAATCTGTGCGACAGGCTCCAAAGAGGTGCATACCGGGCAAGCCCCGCACGGCGGCAATACATACCAAAGCCGGACGGACGCCAGCGCCCGCTCGCAATCGCCGCCCTTGAGGATAAAATTGTCCAAAGAGCGACGGTCGCGGTGCTCAACGCGATCTTCGAGGAAGACTTCCTCGGGTTCTCGTATGGTTTCCGGCCCGGACGTGGCCAGCACGATGCGCTGGACGCACTCGCGGTCGGGATCGAAAAGCGAAAGGTGAACTTCATACTGGACGCTGATATCCAGCAGTTCTTCGACCGGATCAGTCAGGAATGGCTGGTCAGGTTCCTGAACCATCGGATCGGCGACCAGCGTATCATCCGTCTCATCCAGAAATGGCTGAAGGCGGGCGTTCTGGAAGAAGGGATCGTCACGACGTCTGAACAGGGAACGGGTCAGGGATCGGTGGCTTCGCCACTGCTCGCGAACCTCTACCTGCACTACGTCTTCGACCTTTGGGCCAACCGCTGGCGACAGCGGTCAGCCACGGGCAACATGATCATCGTGCGCTACGCGGACGACATCGTGGTGGGCTTCGAACGAGAAGCTGACGCGCACCGTTTCCAGATCGAGATGCAAGAACGGTTGGAGAAGTTCTCTCTGTCATTGCACCCTGAGAAAACGCGCCTGCTGATGTTTGGCCGCTACGCGGCCAGTCGGCGACAGGAACGTGGTCTCGGAAAACCGGAAACCTTCGACTTTCTCGGCTTTACCCATATCTGCGGCAAATCTCTGCGGGGAGAATTCATGCTTCTGCGGAAGTCCCGCCGCGACCGTATGAGGGCGAAGCTCCGAGAGATCAAGGACCGGCTGCGATGGTTGAGAAACCAGCCAATTCGCGAACAAGCGAAATGGCTCAGGCAGGTCGTCCGCGGATACTATGAGTATCACGCGGTGCCCGCCAACCTGCGATCACTTCAGGCATTTCGGGAGCATGTCATCTTCCTCTGGAAGCTGGCTCTGAGACACCGTGGCCAGATGGACACGACGTCGACGTCCCGAGTGGAAAAGCTCGCAGCGCAATGGCTTCCGAAACCAAGAATCCTGCATCCCTGGCCGGCTATCCGCTTCGCCGTCAAACACCCAAGGTAGGAGCCGTATGCGGGAATTCTGCACGTACGGATCTGTGCGGGGGGCGCTCAGCAATGAGCGTCCCTACCGCGATC
>NZ_SADT02000012.1:12354-33775 GCF_004016445.2 Mesorhizobium sp. M2E.F.Ca.ET.219.01.1.1 | reverse complement strand
AGAATCCTGCATCCCTGGCCGGCTATCCGCTTCGCCGTCAAACACCCAAGGTAGGAGCCGTATGCGGGAATTCTGCACGTACGGATCTGTGCGGGGGGCGCTCAGCAATGAGCGTCCCTACCGCGATCGCCTCACGGCGTCGCTATGCTGATGCTCCTTCGGCCGCCCTGTTGAACCGGTCTCAGGGCCACGAACCTGCTCCAGCACCGAACTGACTTATTTCCGCTGACGGACATTTCGGTGCCTGCGCCTTGTACGCCCTTTTTCGGGTTGGTCGGGAGAGCGGCGGCTCTCCCGACAGAGAGTCAGAGGGGGAGGGGGTTTTCGCGACGGGTTGAAAGCGGAAGGAGAGGCCTTCGGCGCCCGTCGCGGAGAATTGTGATGTCTGTCCGGACTAACCGAACTCATTCCGTCGCCGACCGGCCGAACCTTTACGACGAGATCACCGGCAAGATAATTGCCGAGCTTGAAGCGGGGCATTTTCCTTGGGTACAGCCGTGGGGCACCGCGGTGGCAACGACCTCCGCGGCGCTTCCGAAAAACGCCAGTACACACCGAGCATATAGCGGGATCAATGTGCTTATTCTCTGGGGCGCCGTCGCCGAACGCGGATTCCCAACGCACAGTTGGGTGACCTATCGACAGGCTGTCACGCTCGGCGGGAACGTTCGCAGGGGCGAGCGTGGTACGACGGTCGTTTATGCCGATCGTTTTGTCCCGGATCATGAGAAGAAACGGGCTCGCGAGACAGGCGAGAACGCCCAGGCGATGCCGTTCCTGAAGCGCTTCACCGTTTTCAATATCGAGCAATGTGAAGGACTCTCTGATGAAGTCGCAGCTTTATCGCCGCCGCCACCCGCTAGCTTGGTCGAGCCACGAGTCGAGGCGTTGATCAAGGCCACAGGTATCGATTTCCGCATTGGCGGCGACAGCGCATTCTACATGCCGCCTTACGACTATGTTCAGGTGCCGCCCCCTCAAGCATTTTTCGAGCCGATCGACTGGCATCGCACTGCGTTGCATGAGCTTGGGCATGCCACCGGCCACTCTTCACGCTTGGCCCGTGACCTCTCTGGTTCTTTCGGCTCAAGGAAGTACGCCTTCGAGGAACTCGTGGCGGAGATAAACGCAGCGTTCTGCTGCGCGGCGTTGGGTATCGTGCCAACAGTGCGACATTCCGACTATGTCGGCTCCTGGCTGGAAGTGTTGCGAAAGGACAGCCGCGCCATCGTGCGTGCCGCCAGCCGGGCCAGCAGGGCAGCCGAGTGGCTCCTCGGCTACCTCCCGGAAGAGGTTGACGCATCCATCGACTTGGGTGCGGGCAACGAAAGGAGAGCGGCATGAGCCGGTCCGTAAGCCCTGTTGGCCAAGTCAGCGCCAACCGTCGAAGGCATGCGCGTTCTGCAAGTCGTCGCTTGCTCGTCCTTGGTGTGCCGGTTCATTCGAGAAATGAAGAGAGAGAGATCGGAAGGAAGTCGGTGACGGGTTCAGGACCGAGAGAGAGGCTCTCGGCGCCCGTCTCGGAGAAACCTCGATGGCCAACGCCGTTCAGAAGATCACCCTGTCGCCCTCGCGCGACATTCCCTTCAACAAGCTGGTGCTTGCCCAAAACAACGTCAGACGCATCAAGGCGGGCGCCTCGATCGAGGACCTGGCGGCATCGATCGCTCGGCGCGGCCTCATCCAAAGCATTCATGTCCGTCCCGTGCTCGATGCCGGCGGCGAAGAGACCGGAATGTTCGAGGTCCCAGCCGGTGGGCGGCGTTATCGCGCTCTGGAAATGCTTGTGAAACAGAAACGGCTTGCGAAGACCGCATCGGTTCCCTGTGTTGTGGGCAATACGTCCGGCCCGGTCCTCGCCGAGGAAATCTCGCTTGCCGAGAACGTTGAACACGCTCCGCTCCACCCCTTGGACCAATATCGGGCGTTCAAGGACATGCTCGAAAAGGGCATGTCGGAGGAGGAGATCGCAGCCGCATTCTTCATCTCCACCAACGTGGTGAAGCAGCGTCTCAAGCTAACGGCCGTGTCGCCGGCGCTTCTTGACGTCTACGCCGAGGACGGCATGACGATCGCCCAGCTCGAAGCATTTTCCGTCAGCAGTGACCATGCCCGACAGGAACAGGTCTGGGAGGCGGTCAAGAACAGCTGGTCGAAGGAACCCTACCAGATCCGCCGCATGCTAACCGAGAATACGGTGCGCGCCTCCGACAAGCGGGCAGTTTTCGTCGGGCTCGAGAGCTATGAGGCGGCGGGCGGTGAAGTGCTGCGCGACCTGTTTCAGTCGGACGATGGCGGGTGGCTCCAGGACGTCCCGCTGCTCGAACGGCTCGTCACCGAGAAGCTGCAGATGATAGCCGACGAGATTGCCAACGAAGGTTGGAAGTGGATCGAAGTCGCCGTGAGCTTCCCCTATGGAGCGACAAACGGTTTGCGCGAGCTCGAGGGCACGCCGATCGACTTGACCGGCGACGAGCAGGTAACGCTCGATGCGCTGCGCGACGAGTTCGACAAGCTTCAGGCGCAGTACGAGGAGGCCGACGAACTGCCGGATGATGTCGACCAGCGGTTTGGCGAGATCGAAACCGCGATCAAATCACTCGAGGCGCGTCCCGTCCGCTTCGATCCGGTCGAGATCGCGCGTGCAGGTGTCTTCGTCAGCCTCGATACGGACGGTGTGCTTCTCGTCGAGCGCGGCTTTGTGAGGCCGGAGGATGAGGCGCCCGCTACGCCCGAAGGCGCTAGCGATCCCGGCGTCGACGGGGCCGACGTCGAAGCGACGGGCTCGGTTCAGCGGGCCGTGATCACCATCGGTGGCCAGCAGGTGGAACAGGAGGATGACGAGGAAGACAGCAACAAACCATTACCGGATCGCCTGATCATGGAACTGACGGCCGATCGCACACTGGCTCTGCGCGACAAGCTCGCAAACGATCCGGCGACCGCCTTCCTGGCCGTGCTTCACAAATTCGTCCGCGACGCTTTCTCTCGCTACAGCGCGCAAGGCGTGGCGATGGAAGTCTTTGTCCGCGGCACGGTCTTTGCGGTCCAGTCCGAAGGGCTCCGGGATACGGTTTATGCGCGCTCGATCCAGGCCCGCCATGAGGCCTGGGAAAAGCGTCTTCCATCGGACGTCGCCGACTTATGGGACGCGCTCTCCGCGCTGACGGGCACCGAGCAGGCTGAACTGTTCGCCCACTGCGCATCCTTCGGCGTTAACGCCCTTTATGAAAGGGCCGATCGCTATGGCAACGGCGCCATCTCAACGCACGGCGTCCAGCAGCGGCTTGCCGATGCCGATCACCTCGCCCGGGCAGTTGGGCTCGACATGATTGACGCCGGATGGCGCCCCACTGTCGGCAACTATCTCGGCCGTGTCACCAAGGCGCGTATCCTGGAAGCGGTTCGCGAAGGTGCCGGCGAACGCGCCGCTCAGCTCATCGATCACCTCAAGAAGGGCGACATGGCCAAGGAAGCCGAACGCCTGCTCGCCGATAGCGGCTGGTTGCCCGAACCGCTGCGGCCTGTCGACGTTGATGCAGAAGCAGCCGACACCAACGCTGACGACGACGAAGCCCTGCCGGAATTCCTGGCAGGTGACGACGATGCCGCTTCGGCCGACCAGGAAGAAAAGCAGCTAGACGCCGCCGAATAGGCCGGTTTCCTTCCGCGCCCCATCGCCCGGCTCTCGTAAGAGCGCCGGGCGTTTTTGCGTTCCGCTGTGAGAGTGAGTGTCCGGCCGGGACGGGTTGAGCCCGTGCGGTCAGAGAGAGCGCCGATGGGCTCTTCCCGGTTTCGCTCTCCAGAGGATCTCCGATGAACGTCTTGTCTCCGACAGCGGTCGCCAATGCTGCCGCTTCCGCCGCTACGTCCGCCGATCCAGCCGCAGCAGTTTATGCGGCGGCCCTTCATCTACTCCCCCACCTCGAATGTGGTCGGCGCGTCGATGCCGTCGCGCTGCGAGCGGCGATGGATGTCTCATTTGGGGCATCCGACACAAGCGGCGCCTGGGACTGGAAGACGGCCTATGACGCCTGCGAGGTCGCGACGGTCCTGTTCCTTCGCAAATACGGCAAGCGGCTTCTGCGCAAGGCCGGCTCCCTGGCATCCGCATTGCCGCTTTTCGAGCGGATTGCGGATCTTCTGCCCACGCATACCCGCCGCTCCAAGGAAAGCCAGGCCCTGCAGCAGTTCTCTACACCCATCCCGCTCGGTCTCGCAGCCGTCACCGCCGCCGCGGTCGGACCAACAGACCGGGTGCTTGAACCTTCCGCCGGCACCGGTCTTCTTGCGATCCTCGCCGAGATCGCCGGCGGCTCCCTTCTGCTGAACGAGCTTGCCGAGATGCGTGCCGGCCTTCTGTGTAATCTTTTCCCAGCCCTCACGGTCACACGCTTCGACGCGGCGTTGATCGACGACTATCTCGATCGGGCGAGCATGCCGACTGTTGTGCTGATGAACCCGCCGTTTTCGGTGCTCGCCAATGTGCAGGGGCGCGTCGCGGATGCGACCTATCGCCATGTCGCCTCGGCGCTCGCGCGGCTCGCCGACGGCGGCCGGCTGGTCACCATCACTGGCGCGAGCTTTGGGCCGGAGATGCCGGCGTGGTCCAACGCCTTCGCGCGCCTGCGCGCGCATGGCCGCGTCGTCTTCACTGCCACGATCAGTGGCGCCGTCTACGCCAGGCACGGCACAGCGATAGAAACCCGGCTGACGGTCATCGACAAGATCCCGGCTGGCGCCCTGTCGTTCGTTCCGGTGTCGGCCGGCTTTGCACCGGATGTCGCCACCTTGCTCGGCTGGATCGAGAAGCACGTTCCGACACGATCGCCGATCGCCGAAGCGACCAGGGTCGTTCCGGCCATTGTCGCGCCCCGGACGATCCGGGGCTATCGCGCGCGCACTGCCGCAGGTCCGGCTCATCGGCAGTTGCCGGAGCCGGCCGGCATCGAACTGTCATACGAGACCGTTGATTGGGCGCCCGACGAGGGAGCGCGGCTGAGCGACGCGATCTATGAGGAATATGGACTGCAGACGATCCGTATTCCCGGCTCCCAGGCGCACCCGACCAGGCTGGTCCAGTCCGCGGCGATGGCCTCTGTCGCGCCGCCAAAGCCGAGCTATCGTCCGACGTTGCCGGCCGATATCCTGGCGTCTCTCTCCGACGCCCAGCTCGAAACGGTGATCCTGGCCGGCGAGGCGCATTGCGGTTTTCTTGCCGGATCATGGTCAGTCGACCACACGCTGGATGTTGTCAAAGCAGTTCCTGATGACGCGCCGGGAGCAATGCGCTTCCGGCGCGGCTTCTTCATCGGCGACGGGACCGGCGTCGGCAAGGGCCGGCAGTCGGCGAGCATCGTGCTCGACAACTGGCTGCAGGGCCGACGCAAGGCCGTGTGGATTTCGAAATCAGACAAGCTGCTCGAGGACGCGCAGCGCGACTTGGCCGCGCTCGGCATGGAGCGCCTGCTGGTCACGCCACTCTCGCGCTTCCCGCAAGGGCGCACGATCACGCTTCCAGAAGGCATCCTGTTTACAACCTATGCCACGCTACGCTCCGACGATCGTGGCGAGAAGGTTTCGCGCGTCAGGCAGATCGTCGAATGGTTGGGCCCGGATTTCGACGGAGTGCTCATATTCGACGAGGCGCACGCCATGCAGAATGCCGGCGGCGGCAAGGGAGAGCGTGGCGATATCGCGCCTTCACAGCAAGGCCGCGCCGGCTTGCGCCTGCAGCATGCCCTCCCCAGCGCTCGTGTGGTCTATGTCTCCGCGACCGGCGCGACCACCGTCGCCAATTTGGCCTACGCCCAGAGGCTGGGCCTGTGGGGCGGCGAGGACTTGCCGTTCTCGACCCGCGCGGAGTTCGTCGAGGCGATCGAGGCGGGCGGCGTGGCGGCAATGGAGGTGCTTGCCCGCGACCTTCGAGCGCTCGGCCTCTATACGGCACGCTCGCTCTCCTTCGACGGCGTCGAATATGAACTGGTCGAACATAAGCTGACGCTTGAGCAGCGGCGGATCTACGATGCCTATGCCGGCGCCTTTGCCGTCATTCACAACCATCTCGACGCGGCCATGCAGGCCGCCAACATCACCGGCGACAATGGCACGTTGAATCGCCAGGCCAAATCCGCCGCGCGCTCGGCTTTCGAAAGCGCCAAGCAGCGCTTCTTCGGTCATCTGCTGACCTCGATGAAGACGCCGACGCTCATTCGTTCGATCGAGCAGGATCTTCAATCCCGGCATTCGACCGTGATTCAGATCGTCTCCACCGGCGAGGCGCTGATGAAACGCAGGCTGGCGGAGGTGCCGACGCAGGAATGGAACGATGTCCGCGTCGACATCACGCCGCGCGAATATGTGCTCGACTATCTCGAGCATTCCTTTCCAGTGCAGCTCTACGAACCCTTCACGGATTCTGAAGGCAATCTGTCGTCGAGGCCAGTGTTTCGCGACGGCCAGCCCGTTGAAAGCCGCGAGGCGGTCGCGCGCCGCACAGCTCTAATCGAGAAGCTGGCGAGCCTGCCACCGGTTCCTGGCGCGCTCGACCAGATCGTCCAGCGCTTCGGCGCCGACATGGTGGCGGAGGTGACGGGCCGGTCGCGGCGCATCGTCAGGAAGGGCGAACGCCTGATGGTCGAGTGCCGTGCGGCCTCGGCCAATGTCGCCGAGGCACAGGCGTTCATGGATGACGTCAAGCGCATCCTGGTGTTTAGCGATGCCGGCGGGACAGGCCGCAGCTACCATGCGGAGCTTTCCGCGCGTAACACGCGCCTGCGCGTCCACTACCTTCTCGAGCCTGGCTGGAAGGCGGATACCGCCATTCAGGGCCTTGGCCGCACGCATCGGACTAATCAGGCCCAGCCACCGCTTTTCCGACCGATCGCCACCAATGTGAAAGCCGAGAAACGCTTCCTCTCCACAATCGCTCGGCGGCTCGACACGCTGGGCGCGATCACGCGCGGCCAGCGCCAGACCGGCGGACAGGGCGTGTTCCGGCCGGAGGACAATCTGGAATCGCATTATGCGCGCGATGCGTTGCGGCAACTCTATCTGCTGATCGTCCGCGGCAAGGTGGAAGGCTGCTCACTCAAGCTGTTCGAGCAGACAACGGGGCTGACGCTGACGGACGAGAACGGCCTCAAGGACGAGTTGCCGCCGATCACCACTTTCCTCAATCGCCTTCTGGCGCTCACCATCGATCTGCAGGACATCCTGTTCGCGGCTTTCGAGCAGTTGCTCGCAGCCAAGTTGGAGGGCGCCATCGCAGCTGGGGTCTACGACCTCGGGCTGGAAACGCTGCGAGCGGAGAGTTTCGTCGTCACCGACCGGCGGGCGATCTACGCCCATCCGGGCACCGGCGCGGAAACCCAGCTCCTCACCATAAATCAGCGCCAGCGCAACCGACCTGTGCCGCTAGAGGAAGCTGTCGCGCAGCTCGATGATCCGCGCGCCAAACTGCTCGTCAACGAACGCTCAGGGCGTGCTGCCGTGCAGGTGCCCGCGCCATCATTCATGCTCGATGATGGCGAAATCGAGCGGCGGGTACGGCTGATCCGCCCCATGGAACAACACCATGCCTTGCTACGTATGATGGAAGACAGCCATTGGAAGCAGGCTGATCGCGAGACCTTCACTGCTGCCTGGAATACCGAGGTCGCGGGCGTCCCGACATTCTCGGATTCGACCATCCACATTGTCGCGGGACTGCTGCTGCCGATCTGGAAGCGACTCCCAACTGAGTCAAGCCGGGTCTATCGGCTCCAGACCGACCAGGGGGAGCGCATCATCGGCCGCAAGGTTTCGGCCGCATGGGCCGCCGGGGCGCTCGCAAACCGCGTCGGCACGCTTACGGCACAGGATGCCTTCAACGCCCTTGTGGATGGCAGCACCATGCTCGACCTCGCCGAGGGACTTCATCTGCGCCGCGTCCGTGTGATGAGCGCCAACCGCATCGAACTGTCGGGCTTCACCGATACCATGCGCGAGCGGCTAACGGCCTACGGGCTTTTCCACGAGATCATATCCTGGAAGCTGCGCATGTTCGTGCCCGCGGACGCAAGCGGGCCTGCGGTGCTGGCCAAGGTCATAGAGCGATATCCGGTGCAGCGCATCAGCGAGAGGGAGGCCAGCTGATGCCACTTCGCGATGCATCCGAACTGGCGCGCCGCCTCGCTCAGCAGGCCGAGGCGGTGTGCCGCCGCTATCTTTCCAATGGTCGCCGCGTCGGCAATTACTGGCTGGTTGGCGATGCGCGCAATGCGCCCGGGCGCTCGCTCTATGTCCGTCTTAAGGGACCGGATTCCGGCAGGCGCGCCGCCGGGAAGTGGACCGACGCCGCCACCGGCGAGCATGGCGACTTGCTGGACATTATTCGCGAATCTATTGGCCTGGCCGATTTCAAGGACGTGTCCGATGAGGCGCGCGGCTTTCTGTCCATTCCGTCGACGACGAGCGAACCAAACGACCGCTGGGAGCAATCCGGTCCTGTTGACAGCGGCTCCGCCGAGGCCGCGGCTCGGTTGATCTCCATGTCGAGGCCGATACCAGGAACGCTTGTGGAGACCTATCTGCGAGGACGCGCGATTACAGCCTTGCAGGAGACCGGGAGCCTCCGGTTTCATCCGCGCTGCTATTACCGTCCTGGACGCGGCCCGACCGAAACATGGCCGGCAATGATCGCGGCGGTCACCGACCTTGAAGGCAAGCTCACCGGCGCCCATCGCACCTGGCTCGATCCGCGCGGGTTCAGCGAGGCCCATCTCGGGCGCGCTCCGATCGAGACACCGAGACGAGCCATGGGCGAACTGCTCGGTCCCGCGGTCCGCTTCGGTTGCGGCTGCGATGTCATGGCCGCAGGTGAAGGCATCGAGACCATGCTGTCGCAACGCACCGTCCTGCCTGCCATGCCAGCGATGGCAGCGCTGTCCGCCGCGCATCTCTCCTCAATCCTGTTCCCGGGGACATTGCGGCGGCTCTACATCGCCCGCGACAACGATCCTGCAGGCGACACAGCAGTGGCAACCCTCATCGAGCGCACCAACGCGGCCGGTATCGAGGCGATTGTGCTGACGCCGCAACTCGGGGACTTGAACGAGGATCTGCGTCTGCTCGGTGCCGATGCCCTAAGGGCGTTCCTGCGGGTCCAGATCGCGCCGCAGGATGTCGATCGCTTCATGAACCGGGCGGCCTGACCGTAAGGGGAAGAAGGGCGCGTGCCGGCGGTGCATGGCTCGGATGCGATGGAGGTCCTTCGTTGAGGCGAGGGCCGGCCCACGGACTTCAAGAGGGCGATCGGGCGCTGGGCGATCCGGACAGGCAATGGCTGCGCCCGGCTATTTTCCGGCGGCCCTTGCCACCCCACGCGGCGCGCCGCGCGGGGTGGCAAGGGCCTTTCCATCGCGAGACAAAATAGCCGGGCTCCGCCATCCTCCACTGCCGTTGCGGCCCTGCGCTGGCGCTTTGGGTGCAAGTCCGGGTCGTCCATCCCCTTCGTCGCCATGAAGGCCGCGATGGGCGCGGCCGGTCCCACCAAGGCAAGCCGCCATGAGCACCGAACACGATACGGCTTCGAGCCGCAACCCGCATCCTCACCCATCGAACACATGCTTCAGGAGCTTCAGCTCTACGGCTACCGTCCGTTCGACGACGAACCCGATACGCGCCCGCTTCCCGAGGGCAGGGTCGTCGCGGCCAGCATCGCCGACATCTTCGACGCCCTCGTGGTGGCGCTGGCCGACACGCGCCTTGAACCCGATCTCGAGGAACTGCTGTGGGGTACGGTCAATCTGTTCCATCGCGCGACCAAGCGGATAGAACGCGCGCTCGATGAAAATGAGCTCGCCCAGCAGCGGCTGCAGCGCGAACAGGACGGATCGGAGGTCAAGTCCGTCGAGCTCGAGCGTCTCATCGCCCAGGGTCAGACACTGCTTGAACGCCGCAGCGCCTTTGAATTGATGCGCGACCAGGCTGTCGAGCATTACGAGCGTCACACCCACTCGATCTGGCGCCCACGTTCAGGCTCTGTCGTCAACCATCGCCACTTGACCGCGGCAATGATCGACAGCCGGGACTTCCTGGCCGCGAGGAAGCACGCAGCCAGCCAGGTCCTGTTGCCGCCTGGACCAAAAGTCGCCTTCACAGGCGGGCTCGATTTCAACGATCATCGGCTGATCTGGGCCAAGCTCGACCAGGTCCATGCTAAGCATCCAGACATGGTCCTGCTGCACGGGGGATCGCCAAAAGGCGCCGAGCTGATCGCCGCCAAATGGGCTCAAAGCCGCAAGGTGCCACAGATCGCCTTCAAGCCGGACTGGACCAGGCATGCCAAGGCCGCGCCCTTCAAACGCAACGACGCCATGCTTGACACCTTGCCGATCGGCGTCATTCATTTCCCCGGCTCCGGCATTCAGGACAACCTCGCGGACAAGGCCCGCAGGCTCGGCATTCCGGTGATGAAGTTTGGCGCCACGTGACATCACCACCAGGCCAATCGCCGCAAGTCAGTCACTCTCCCGCCGGCCGCGGCGTTTTTTGACGGCTGCCCCTGCCGATGTGGCGTCGAATGAAGGCAAGGCGGCGAACCACGAAGTTCACATCTCATCTCGTCCTGGAATGGAGAACAGGATGCGATCGCCGCGTTTGTCGGCGCAATTCCTTGATCCGGTCCAAGGGCCTGATGCCATCAACCCGTAAAGGGTCGGACTACGCAAAGCGTGCCGCCGTTTCGGCCGTGCCTGCACGGTGATCGCGGCCCTCGGCCGGACACATCGGGCGCCTGTCACGCGGGGATCGCTCCCCGCTTCCAGGAACAGGAGCCGGAAAGATGTCCTTCATAGAAGCCAACGCCTTTGCCTTCAGCCTTGCCACCAGCCTCATGGTCAGCATCGTCATTTTCCGCGCCGGCGACGGAACACTCTCGGTCGTGCGGGCAGACGAGTATGAAGGAAAGGTCTCCCAGATCGTCCGCGAGATAGATCCGCACGAGCAATGATCGGGGGAGTCAGGGGCCGGATTTTGCCACCGGCCGTAGATACCTACAGTTCGAACCACAGCTGCCGCTGATCAGGCGGCAACATATCGCCTAGCGACGAAAGCGTCGCGCCCAGCAGGCGGATATGTGGCGGCTGCGCAAACTTTGGGGAGGCGGCTCGCATCGATCGACCCGTGAACTGCCATAGCGCATCTGGTCGCCACCATCGTGGAACGGGGAACCTCCCTCACGTTCACCGACGTTTGCGAACTCAGTGGAAAGATCGGCAATGTTGCGAGCGAGGTGGACCACCTGGCCCTCGCGCTGCATGTGGTCCTGCACCGCGGAAGCGGAGCATGAGCAGAGTAGTGCAAAGGACTGATAAGGCAACATTATCAGGCGTTTTGTCTCGCCGACAAGCTGTGCATTTTTGCCGAAATTGATGGAGCAAGGCGCACGGGCAATTTACTCTGTAATGACGATTAGCCTAGCCCCCGCGACCGCCAGTCCGTTCGCTGCGCCGACCGTTCCGGTCTGGGCGCTACCCGCTGACGTGCACTTAGCGATGCCAGCGCCGCCTTCCAGGCGGGCTAGAATATAGGCTGCCTATGGGTTAACCGCACGGTCGGGGACGGCTTAGCCAACGGTGTCGACACGTGGTCACAACTCTGTCGTGGATTGCGTCGGCCGTATCCACGACATCAAGGGCAAGAACCGGAGCTGACCTCCGGCTCGCGGTCGAAGTTCTGAAGTTCTCGCACTGCGTGCTGTTAATCCAATCAGTCCAAGGTCGGCGCGCTCAATCCAATCGCGAAGGTGCGAAAAGGCATAAACCAAGCGTGCGAAAAGTCGACCGGAGTCTCGGAAAATTCTACCGGGCGGATCTCAAGCCCGACTTCAGTTGCCCGGAGCCGCCAAGTGAGATTGTGGCCAGCGATTTTCGAGCTGTCACGCAATCGACCGCCGCCTGTCTAGAACGGCCACGGCGAGGCGGAACATGCGTTACCCCGCCATTGGAGCTTTTTGGCCCCACTTAGCCGGTCCACGGAACTCAATCCCATAGCGGCCTGCAAGCTCCGCCACTTCCGTTATTTGGTCGGGAATGCGCAGTTCGCGCGTGGCCGCCTCAACGAAGAATTCCTCCAGCCCGCCGGGCGTCAGGATCGTAAGATTGCGCCCTGGCCCTGCACTCACGACCCGGAACGTGTGCGGCACGCCGCGGGCCAAGAAGACCGACCCGCCTGCTGGCACTGCCATAACCTGACCGTCGACCCAGAATTCGTAGGTGCCCTCGATCACGTGGATCACCTCGTCCTCATTGTGGTGCACGTGAACCGGCGGGCCGCCTTGCGGAGGCACCGTCGATTCGAAGACACCCACGATGCCTCCGCTCTGGTATCTGCCGATATTGATCCTGTAGACCGTGCCCATCCATTTGACGGCGCGCGCGACAGGCGCCGAGCCTGTGGCGATGTTCATCGCGTTTCCCTTTCATGTTCGGTCAGCTAGGCTCGGCGCTGCAGCGCCGTTTGCATTGTTAGGGCAATGATCGGGCCGGCGGAAATTGAATGATTGTATGCGGGATATTGGCACCATGAATTTAAGCGCGTTCGATCTCAATCTGCTGCGCGTTTTCGACGCCATGATGCTGGAGCGAAGTACGGTACGCGCCGGGGAACGGGTCGGCCTTTCGCAGCCGGCCGTCAGCTCGGCGCTCGGGCGCCTTCGTTCTATTCTCGGGGATGAGCTTTTCGTGCGCGACGGCAATCGCATGGTGCCGACACCACGCGCTTTTCAGCTGACCGAACCTGTCCGTCAGGCACTGGTGCAGATCGAAGAGGCTCTGGCGGCAGGCGTTTCGTTCGATCCTCGGACCTCGACGCGTTCCTTTATGCTCGTCGGATCGGATTATTTCTCAGCCTTGGTCATGCCGAAGTTGGCGGCGATAATAACGCCCGCTGCGCCGTCAATCACCCTCCAGATGATAGACCACCCTTCGACCGACATTTTCGGCCTCCTGAGCGACGACAGGGCCGACATCGCCTTGGACCGGGCGTTGGAGACGCCGGAGTGGATCGCCAGCCATAAGCTGTTCCGCTCCTGGCTTGTTTGCATCGCTCGCCGTGGGCATCCGGTCCTGGGGGCCAAGGGCCTCCGGCCTGGGGAAACCATTCCTGCCGACATTTTCTGCGCCATCCCGCAAGCCTTGCGTTCGGCTGATGGAAGCAAAACCGGAACCATAGATCCTGCGCTCGAAAGGCTCGGCCTGTCACGCAAGGTCGTCGTCACCGTTCCGCATTTCCAGGCTGTAGCGCTCGCCGTGGCGACGAGCGATCTGCTCGGCAGCATCCCGGTTCACTTTGCGCGTCAGGTGACCGAAGCCCTTGAATTGGATGTCTTCATGCCACCGATGGAATCGCCTGCAATGGACGTCACAATGTACTGGCACCGACGATTTGACCGCGACGCTGGAAGCGCTTGGCTGCGTGAGCAGCTCGTGGCCGTCGCTTCGTTCGATCCATCAGCCTGAGATACGGTGGATTTGCCACGCTCGGAGCACGCGCTCAACTGCTGTTCTTGCCCATGGGTGCCGGAGTCGTTTTCACACCCGTATAGTGCACAGTTTAGGACGCCTGCCGCTTCCGGACGCAGCCATCAAAAGCGACTGAACGCCGGGCCAGTCGCCGAATTAGTTCCAAGGTGGGACACCGCAGGTTTGGGATTTTTCTTCGCATCCCGTCGCCTATGTGAGACAATGCTAGATCCTCGGCCTGGGTTGGCGGCAATGTCATTGTCGCGTTGCAGTGGTGTTTACTGGCCCGCTGATCTGGCTCCAGCGGGTGTTTGACCGGCTCTGCATGGAGCGCCGCCTGGCCAAGAAAGACTGGAACAGCGGGAACACCTGGCTGCGAGACGATGGGACGAAGGAGGAGGCGGACCTGTTGCGTGCGCTTTCCAAGCGCAGCAGAGCATAATCGCTCCCCAGCAAATCAAATACCTGATCGGCGTCATTGCTTGGAAATTCCAGGTGTTTTTCGCTATGCTGCCGGTGGGTGGCGTACGCGTTCACAGCACAAGAATGGACTGCGCAAGACGAGTGCGAATGTTCACAGAAATTGTCGATGCGCTTTATGAAGCAGCGTTCATAGCGGAAAAATGGCCCGCTGTACTCGGGCAGATCACGGATGCGTCGGCATCGAAAGGCGGCGCTCTCTTTGTCTTCGCGGATGGCGCGCCGGTTCGCGGAAAGGCCGTCGCATGGCTGCAGGATCTGATGAATGAATTCCTTGAGGATGAAAGCCTGCGCCTGTCTACTGCCGCCGCGCGTATGGGCACCGTTCGGCCCTCGAGCTTTGTGGATGTAGACAGATTTATGACGGCCGACGAGGTGCGGGATGATCCGATACGCGTTCGGTTGCGCGCGCGTGGCCTGGGCGTGAATGCCTGCGCGGCCATCCCGATGCCCACGGGTGAGATGGCAATGTTCGTTTTCCAGCGCGGGTTGGGCGAAGGGGGCTACGACGAGCGCCAACTTGAAGTTCTTGACCGGATGAGACCTGACATGGCGCGCGCCACACTTGCGGCCGCGCGGCTCGGCCTCGCGCAGGCGCGCGGCGCTGTCGACGCCTTGGCCAACATCGGGCTTCCGGCCGCCGTTCTCGCCGCCAACGGGCGTGTCCGGGCGACCAACAGCCTGTTCGATCGCGACCAGTCGCTTTTCCTGCCGACGGCGTTTGGCGGCGTCGCCGTTGCCAATTCTCAGAGCAATCGTCTGTTCCATGCCGCGCTGCAAGCGAAGCGTGGCAAACTTTACCCGCGATCTATCCCTGTGCCGGGCACACCGCCGGCGGCAGTGCATGTGCTTCCACTCAAACGCAGCGCGCATGACCTTTTCGATGGAGGTGATCTGCTCGTCGTCGCGACGGCGATCTCGGCAAGCGCCCTCGTGCCCTCTCCGACCATCTTGACGGGCCTCTTCGACCTGACGCCTGCAGAGGTAAACCTTGTGACTGCGCTAGCCAAGGGACATAGCCTCAAGGCAGCGGCAGCCGAAGCCGGCCTGCAATTCTCGACCGTGCGCACCTACCTCAACCGCGTTTTCCGCAAGACCGGTACAAACCAGCAAAGCCAGTTGGTTGCCCTCTTGAAGTCGGCGCACCCCCTCCCGCGCTGACAGGGGCTCCCAGAGGCCCAACGCTTCGAACGCGGCCCGTCCCCCTTCCTATCATCATATGATGATAGGCGACCCACGGTTTTCTGGGCAGTTTCATCTGCGGCGCCTGATGATTACGGGGACGAGAGCGACGCCGCAATTCGTCCGCCGAGGGATGGCCCATCGGCAAAGGCATCATGATGTTTGGAAGCGTAGTTTGCGGTCCACAATCTGCTAAGAGCCTGCTGACGCGGGATTGCACTGTCGTGTTTGGCTGCAAGCCAATGGCCGATCGAATGCGCCCAAATTCATGGCGCCAATATCCTGCATACAATCATTCAATTTCTCCCCGTCAGATCACGGCCCTAGCAATGGGAGCGGCGCTACAGCTGCTTTTGACCGAATGTCTCCGCTCCGCGCCCTGATGGCGGTCCGGTCGCGGGCTTGTCAGCGCAGCAGTCCACCTATCGCGTTTGTCCTGAGGTATAAGACGATGAGAACCATGGCCAGCACGAAGGGTATCGGCGCCATCCCCGTGCTGCTGATCCTTGGCGGACTGGGCATGGCGCTCCCTGCCAGCGCGGCGGATGTCGGAGGCAGTTCCGATCACCCGCTGGTCGGACGCTACGACGGGTCCGAGATCGTCGGTTACCAGACGATGGCATTCGATGAGGCAAACCTCGTCGAAGCTCCCTTTTCACCGGCGAGCAGCAATGGCGGCGCGGGCTTCAAGACGGTCGAGGGCCACATCACTCTCATCTACTACGCGCTGCCGCAGGGCCGTTCTACGCTCGAGGTGCTCCGCAACTACGAGGAAGGCCTGAAGGCGAAGGGCTTCTCGGAGGTCTTCACCTGCGCCACCAAGAACGGCTCCTGCTTCGAATCCGGCCAGCCTGAGGGCGGATACCTGCTTGGCCAAGCCGTCGGCGATCCGCTCAGCCTGCCGAAGCTTTCGGACGACTACGTGCACAATTGGTTCCAGGAAGGCGGGCGCTACCTTCTCGCACGGCTCGACTGCCCGGAGGGCGCGGTATACGCGGCCCTTTATCTCGGCGAAAGCAGCAACGGCAACGTCGCCGTGGTCCGGGTTGTCGAGACGAAGGAGATGGAAACCGGCAAGATCCGCGTGGTCACCGCGAAGGAGATCGGCTCGGCGCTCTCTGACACCGGAAAGATTGCGGTCTATGGGATATTGTTCGACTTCGACAAGGACACCATCAAGTCCGAGTCCAAGCCGACGCTCGACCAGATCGCGCAGCTGCTGATGTCGGAGCCGGACCTGAAGCTGCGTATCGTCGGCCACACCGACAACCAGGGCGGCGCAGACTACAA
This sequence comes from Mesorhizobium sp. M2E.F.Ca.ET.219.01.1.1, assembly GCF_004016445.2. Classification (GTDB taxonomy): domain Bacteria; phylum Pseudomonadota; class Alphaproteobacteria; order Rhizobiales; family Rhizobiaceae; genus Mesorhizobium. The sequence continues at coordinate 17,318 of NZ_SADT02000012.1, read as the reverse complement.
CCTCGATCTGTCGCGGCGGCGCGCTGCCAGCGTCGTTGCGGCGCTCGTCTCCCAATATGGCATCGCAGCCGATCGCCTCACCTCCGATGGCGCCGGCATGACGCAACCAGTCGCATCCAATGACACCGAAGAAGGGCGCGCCAAAAATCGTCGCGTCGAACTGCAGCGAAACGACCCGAGCGGTGGTGCTTCCGGCGGAAACGGCGGCGCTCCGACCAGTTCGGGAAACGCGGGTTAGGCAGGACAAGGTGCGTTCCATAGGCGAGAAGGACCGTCAAATGGCTACCAGGGAATGCCGAACCGGGGCCGGCGGGTTCCGGCCCCTTTTCCTGGGCATAGCGATCCTGCTTGGTGTGGGCTCGCCGGCCTTAGCGGCTTCGAATGGCGCAGTCGTGCTAACGGCAGGCACAAGCACCGGCAACAAGCTCAAGACGCTCAGGCCGGCCGGCGGCGATGACGCCGGGGGAGGCGGCACGCCTCAAACACCGGCGGATATGGGTGGCATGCCCCCGATGCAGCAGGCGGATAGCGCCTGCGGCGATGGCAATGCACTGGCGACGGTGGTGATCAACCAGCCGGGCCTCGACAAGCTCAACGTGCGCAGCGGACCCGGCGGCCAGGTGGTCGGCACGGTGCCAGAAGGCGACACGGTCTCGGTGGTCGGCCCGTGCGGCGCGATCAGCGGGGCGGCGGGGTTCGCCAAGCCGAAGACGCAGCCAGGCGGAGGCGCTGGCGGCGCCGGTGGCTGGTGCCAGCTCAGCGCGCCCGTGCATGGTTGCGTCTCCTCCCAGTTCCTTTCGTTCGGCGGTGGTGATGTTGGCACGCTGCCCGGGGGCGCGGCCGGGTTCGCGAAGTCGAAGAGCCAGCCGCAGGAGCCCGCGTCGGCGGGGGCCGGCTTCTCGGGACGCTGGGCCGCCAATGCCGACAACGTTGCCTACAGCCTCTCGCTCAAGCAGAAGGGCAACAACGTCTCAGGCAATTATCAGGGCGCCGACGGCAGCGCCGGAACGATCAGCGGCAAGCTGAGCGGCAACATTCTGTACTTCTCGTGGGTCCAGAAGGACGGCACACGTGGGAGCGGCAAGTTCGTGCTCGCCGACGACGGCCAGTCCTTTGACGGCTCCTACAACTTCTCCAACAACCCCGATGCTGTCGAGGGCAGCTGGAACGGGACGCGGCAATGATCGCGGCGACCTGACGTTTTGGTTGAACGCAACTTCAACAGGCACATCCCGGAGGAGCCAAGCCATGTCTTTCGAGGGAACGGCGCGCCGCTTCTGCGAGCTTCTCGCGGTATTGACGCTTATGTCTTTCCTCCAGCCAGACCCGGCGCATGCCAGCGACTGCACGTCTTTCTCAGGCGTTTGTGTGGACGAGCACCTGACGTTCAACGGGAACTCCCGCATCCTCGAGATCACCCTGTGGCCAGATGGAAATACTGACGTCTTTAACGCAATCGTGCCCGGACAACCCCAGACGGAATGGAAAACGGGTTCAGTTCTAAGGCTGGCGGTTCAGCCGGATGGCACGGTGACCTATTCGGCACAGGGTTGCTACGGCGGCAAATATGGACTCTCGTCGAGTTGCGGGGCTTGGCGCCAGGTCACGCGGCGATTCCCGCCACTCCATTCTGCCGATGCCGGAAGAAGCGGAGGGGACTCGACCGCCGAAACGGGCGTCGATCGACCGGGCCACGATTACGACAGGTTCGATTTGGAGGTCACAATCGCTGGCTTCGGACCCTGCAAGTCGGCGTGCGAAGCCGACGCAAACTGCAAGGCTTGGACTTATGTCAAGGCGGGCGTTCAAGGTCCTAAACCAATATGCTGGCTGAAATCGGCTGTGCCGCCGCCAACGCCGAACGGCTGTTGCGTCTCGGGTGTGAGGACGGGAACAGCCTCGACACCTCCTCCGCCGGAGAAGCCCGTCAAGCACACCGGCAGGGGCAATGCGTGTGTCGCCTATGGCGATCGCATGTCAGCCATTGCCAGCGAGGCGCGCGGTCTTGGCTGTAAATTTGTTCAAATCGCTCCCTGGAACAATCCCCTCGAATATTGGCTGCAGCGATGCGTGGCCCATTCCGGTGATGGCGTCGCCGATTCCGAGGAAGCCCGCTTCAAGCAGCGATTGATTGATTGCAAGAATGGTGGCGGAGGCAGCGCCGCCGAGACAGGTGGCGGAGGTGACCAGGGTGGCGGCTCCTGCGGCGGGGGGACGGCGACGGTGGTGATCAACCAGGCGGGGCTGGACAAGCTCAATGTCCGCAATGCTCCCGATGGCCAGGTGACCGGCACGGTCCCGGAAGGCGAGACTGTGTCGGTGACCGGTCCGTGCGGCGCGACCGGCGCTGCAGGCATCATTGCAAACAAGCAAAGCGGCGGCGATGGCGGCTGGTGCCGGATCAGCGCGCCGGTGTCCGGCTGTGTCTCTGCCCGGTTTCTGAAGTTCGGCGGCGGGGCTGCCGGCTTCGCCAAGAGCGCGGCGGGGTTCGCCAAGCCGAAGGAAAAGCAGATATCGGCGTCTGGAGCGGCCGGCTTCGGCGGAAGCTGGAGCGCCAATGCCGACAATGTCGCCTACGAGCTCTCGCTGCAGCAGAACGGCAACGGCGTCTCCGGCCGCTACCAAGGCGATGACGGCAGCGCCGGGCAGATCAACGGCAGGGTGAGCGGCAACGTGCTGCGCTTCGCCTGGCTCCAGTCGGACGGCACGCGAGGCAGCGGCAAGTTCAAGCTCGCCGCTGACGGCCAGTCGTTCGCGGGCAGCTACAATTTCGGCAACAACCCCGACGCCGTGGAGGGCTCCTGGAATGGGACACGGCAATAGGCAAGGGAGCGCACGACCGTGACAGGTTACACCATCAGTCGATTCCTGCCGCCATTGGCAATGTTTGGCGCTCTCCTGCTGCCGGGCGAGACGCTCGCCGCCGCCCTCAAGCTCACATGTGGGCGCGCAGACGTCATGAACCCTAGGTGGAGCCTGCCGATGACGTTTGCTTATCCAGGCGGCGACGCCGGCCCGGTTACGGTGAGCGGGGCTTTCGGCGACTTTTCGATCGCTGTTAAGCGCTCGTCCATGTCAATCCAGGGTGAGGCCGGCGAGGCTCTGGACGGCACCGCCAAGGTTCGCGTCAAGCTGCCAAGTCTCGCCGGTCTTGAAGCATGCATCGAGCAAACCCGCGATCCGGCGTCGAAGCCGGACGACAAGGACGCCTTCCTCAACGCGCGCGACGCGTGCCTGCAGAAGCTCGCCCCGGCGCCGGGGGGCGCCGATGTCGTAGCGGGACTGAGGATCGGGTTGCTCGCTGACAAGGGCGACTCGAGCGGTGAGGACGGCTTTGTGGATCTCAGGCTCAGATACGAAGGGGAAAGTCGGGCGCCGGACGGGGCGATGACCGTCGAGCCTCTTCCATCTCAATGCCTTTTGGAAAAGTGACTCGATCTGGGGACCAGGTGACGAGTGGGAGCGTCGCCCCACGACACATGACTGGATATTTCAGCTGCGGACATCAACCCGGTCTTTGGAGTGCATAATGCCCCTCACGTCAGTTCTGCGGATATCGGTCGTCGGCCTCACCGTCATATCATGCGCGGCAATCGCCACCTCTGCGTCCGCCCGTGACCGTCCGGGAACGCCGACAGACCCGCAAATATATGGAGGGTTGAGCGTCGGCATTACGGTCACTTGGAGAAATACGGCGGGAACCGTTTTTACAATCGGCGGAGTGCGTCCCGAATTGGTCGGCTTCGAAGTTGAGATGACTAAAAATGGTAACAAGTATGCGCCACCGATGTCGATATTGCCTCGGGAGGTTGGGCGCCAATGGAACCCTTTCTCCTTCGACTACCACACGACGCCCAACCAGCTGCCGACCAGCCCAATCAACATAGTCGGCTTCACGATCCGAGCAAAAGAAGTAGAGCCGAATACCAAATACTGTTTCAGAGTCAGGGCACGAAGGCAATCTGACCAGGTTGTTTCGGCGAATTGGTCAGGCACATCCTGCGTCACGACGGGTTCACCACCGGAGAAGCCCATCAAGCATACCTGCCGGGCCGGGGATCGGGGAGGGTGCTCGACCTCGTCTGCGGGAACCCCGTGGGGGACAGTTTGCGTTCGTTATGCAATGGCAGCCGTTAAGGCCGTTAAGGAAAACAGCAGTCGCGGCTGTGGTGGCACCGGCGCTCTATGGGCTTCGAGCGGAGAGGATCACGTCAAGTGGTGCATGGGTCACAAGGACGACATGCAGCTTCTAGACATGGAAGCCAAGGCGCGATCCGATGCTCTGGCCACCTGTGGCAGCGGTACCGGTAACGCAGGTGGCGGTGGTGACCAGGCCGATAACTCCTGCGGCGGGGGGACGGCGACGGTGGTGATCAACCAGGCGGGGCTGGACAAGCTCAATGTCCGCAATGCTCCCGATGGCCAGGTGACCGGCACGGTCCCGGAAGGCGAGACTGTGTCGGTGGCCGGTCCGTGCGGCGCGACCGGCGCTGCAGGCATCATTGCAAACAAGCAAAGCGGCGGCGATGGCGGCTGGTGCCGGATCAGCGCGCCGGTGTCCGGCTGTGTCTCTGCCCGGTTTCTGAAGTTCGGCGGCGGGGCTGCCGGCTTCGCCAAGAGCGCGGCGGGGTTCGCCAAGCCGAAGGAAAGGCAGACATCGGCGTCTGGAGCGGCCGGCTTCGGTGGAAGCTGGAGCGCCAATGCCGACAATGTCGCCTACGAGCTCTCGCTGCAGCAGAACGGCAACGGCGTCTCCGGCCGCTACCAAGGCGATGACGGCAGCGCCGGGCAGATCAACGGCAGGGTGAGCGGCAACGTGCTGCGCTTCGCCTGGCTCCAGTCGGACGGCACGCGAGGCAGCGGCAAGTTCAAGCTCGCCGCTGACGGCCAGTCGTTCGCGGGCAGCTACAATTTCGGCAACAACCCCGACGCCGTGGAGGGCTCCTGGAATGGGACACGGCAAT
>NZ_SADT02000012.1:0-12255 GCF_004016445.2 Mesorhizobium sp. M2E.F.Ca.ET.219.01.1.1 | reverse complement strand
CCAGTCGGACGGCACGCGAGGCAGCGGCAAGTTCAAGCTCGCCGCTGACGGCCAGTCGTTCGCGGGCAGCTACAATTTCGGCAACAACCCCGACGCCGTGGAGGGCTCCTGGAATGGGACACGGCAATGATCGCGGGGTCCTGACGCTTTGGTTGAACGCACGCAGCAACAACATCGAGGAGGTTCACATCATCATGTCTAACCGTTCGGCCGCTCGGCGCCGCGTGCTGGTTGCACTCTGCCTTTTTGCTGCGCCGCTCTGACCGCTGAAAAGGCCGATGCCTTATTCGCCGAAATTTGCGGCGACACCTGCCCAATCGTTGGCGGGTGTGATCGCCAAGCTTGCGATCGTGGTTCGGGAAGCGACTGACAACACCTGCATATTCGAATTTCCGCTGCCGCACATCCGCTTCGGCGCTGGCAGACCTGCGACGCCTCACTGATGACGCGAAGAATGACCGGCCCGCCGGCTGGCCCGCTGGCGACCAGGCGGTCGGCTCACTCTTCGGGCTGCCCGCCTCGTCTTTCGCCGCTTGGCGTGCGTTCACTACGTGGAGCCAGGACGATGATGAGGCCTGTCGCGCCTGGACGGAGACATGGCTGCCCTAACATCCCGGCCTGATCCGCCAGGCGCCGGGAGCTTCTTCTCGTCCGTTCGTCAATGACGGAATCCAAGGATTTCGCCTAACGGCACGTCCCCCTATCAAATCCTTGCGTAGGGAAGGATGCGGATGAAGCCGGATACATCGAAGTGGCGTGACCCACAGGCATATGCATTCGTTAAAGGCGCCGCCGCCGATGCGATTGCCTGGGAGTTCTTGCGACGCAATCCGCTATATCAGCAAGACTTCACTGCCTCCCGCTCGACCAAGGCAATGCGCGCGCTGCGCAAACGCTGGGGGTTACAGTTTCGCTGCCAGGCCTGACCAGTCCGCGGTCGAGCAGCCCGTTTATTGGGCGCCTGAGGTTGATCCTGGGATCGTCAATCTTGTTGAGGTTCCGCCGGATCTGCGCGCGGGGGAGGGCAGCACCTTCGACATCCCGCTTGCCGCCGGTCGGCATGACGAGATCGGCCGCCATATGCGATCTCCCCCCGGCACGCAGCTGGCACTTCTCGGCGAGACGCAGCCGGGCAAGCCGCTCGCCGCGATTGTTCCCCTCGATGAAATGGCACCTGACCGGCTTCAGGCGATCGAGCGGTTCATCCGCGCGATCCACAGGCAATACCATCCCGACCCCCGCTTGACCTCAGCCCAGCGCCGCCGCCTGGGTCACATGCTGCGATGCCTGGATGGGCGGGACCAACAGGCATCCCTCTTTGAAGTCGCGACCGCCTTGTTCGGTCAGCGGCTGGTCAGCGCCGCCGACTGGCATGACTCGGCTTTCCGCTACCAGACGCATCGCCTCTTGCGCGACGGCCTGAAAATGATCGAGCGCGGCTATCGCCAATTGCTGCGCGCGCGACGGCGTCATTTTTGAAGGGCTCTTCGTGCAATGATACGCGGTCGTCCCGCTTCGGGGTTAAGTCCGGGCGGGAGTTGATCGCATGATCGAATGTAGGTCCGGTCGCCCGCTATAACGTGCTCGGAGGCGGCTTTGGTGGCGGTCGGGCCGGATTGTCGGAGGGGAAACAGGCTCCCACACCCCAGCAGTTATGGATATCCTACCGGCGACCACGTCGCTTTTGTCACGTAGGCCCGGATCCGCCATCGCCTCCGCCTTTCCTTTCACAGAGCGCACCAACGACCTCTCGAACGGGCTGATCTGGCCGAAGGCCGGCTGAAGCCTCGAGCGCCCATGCCGCAATGGCGCGGCGCGAGTTTCTTCCCCTGGGCGGAGCCCATTCCTCGCGAACCAAGAAACGCGCGCCTGCGCCATCCTCCGCTTGGCTGCGGTCGCAAGCGATGCGGCAGCGCTCGCCTTCGGCCTCACGATCGCCATCGAGGTCGCATGGTGCGGCCTCGGAAATGAAGAAAACGGAGACAGAAAATGGCTACCATCGGCACTTTCAAGAAGACCAATGCGAACGAGTTCACCGGCGAGATCGTCACCCTCAGCGTCCAGGCCAAGGGCGTGCGCATCGTCCCCGACACAAGGGCCAACGGCGAGAACGCTCCAAGCCACCGCGTGGTGGTCGGCAAGGCCGAGATCGGCGCCGCCTGGTCCAAGCGATCCAACGAGGGCCGCGATTATCTTGGGCTCAAGCTCGACGATCCGAGCTTCACCGCTCCGATCTACGCCAACCTCTTCGCCGACGAGGAAGGTGAGGGCCATAGCCTCATCTGGTCCCGCCCCAACCGCCGTAACGGCGAGTGAATCAAGAGCCTCGCCCGGCCAACGCCGGGCGAGGCTTCTTCTCATGCTGACTGCCGAAGCTCTTCGCGCCGCCGGGCGCCATGACCGGGCCTCCTTTCATCAGACGGGTTGGTTGACCAGCAATGGCGTGAAGATGATTGAGCGTCGGCTCCGCCAATTGCCGCGCCCGCCGGCGCCACTGCCCAAAGCCCTCTGAGCGGTGCGAAATAGCGCCCCTCAATTGCGCACCTGATCTTCGTCCCCACGCTCCTCCATCCTGGCCATCGATCGCCGTTCAACCGCAACGGCCGGAAGGAGACACCTCATGAACGCTGACGCCGCGCCATTGCCGCCGCGCTATCTGCGCACTTCGGAAGCTGCGCACTTCCTCAGTCTCTCGGCGCGCACGCTGGAGAAACACCGCACCTATGGGACCGGGCCTGCTTATCGCAAACTTGGCGGTCGCGTCGTCTATTCTGTCGACGACCTTCAGGCCTGGGCTCAGCGGGGCGCCATGACATCGACAACCGATCCGCGTGGGTCGGTGCTGCCTGCCAAGCCTCCGGCGGGACGCCTGATCCCCTATGCCGGACGCGAGAGGCGCTGACCCTCCCTCATGCCTCGAAGACCACGGCAACCGTCGGAGCGGGGACAGCTCGATCTGTTCCAGGCGCTGCCAGGTGTTGTTGCACCACGCGATGCGCAGGATCTCATGGCCTATCCATTCTTTTCCCTTGCCAAATCCAGGCGCGTGGCGCCGATCGATTTTCGCGCTGGCGATGTGGCGATCTGTGTCGAAGCGATGCCCGATCATGGCATGGCGACGATCTGGGATGCCGACATCCTGATCTGGGCCGCGAGTCAGATCGTCAACGCGCGGGATGCCGGATTGCGCACGTCGCGCCTGATGGCCGCGACGCCATACGAAATACTCACCTTCATCGGACGCGGGGTCTCGAAGCGAGACTACCTGCGCCTCAAAGCTGCGCTCGACCGCCTGCAGTCGACAAGCGTCGTCACCTCCATTCGTCAACCCGCCGAAGGCCGGCGCCATCGCTTCTCGTGGATCAACGAGTGGCAGGAACGCGCCGACCGAAACGGGCGACCGCTCGGCGTCGAGCTGATCTTGCCCGATTGGTTCTATCGCGCGGTCATGGACGATGCGCTGATCCTGACGATCGACCGTGCATATTTCGGGCTGACGGGTGGTCTGGAGCGCTGGCTCTACCGGCTGGTGCGCAAGCATGGCGGACGCCAGCGCGCCGGCTGGCGTTTCGACATCGGCCACCTGCATCGCAAGTCCGGCAGCCTTTCGCCGCTCAAGCGCTTCGCCTTCGAGCTGCGTGAGATCGTGCGCCGCCAGCCTCTGCCCGGGTACCTTCTGTTCACGGAAATCGAAGCCCGCGGCCGTGTGTTGTTGGCTTTCGAACCAGCACCGACGCCTGTTGACAGGTTCGTGCCATCGGGAACCCGAACTATCGTGCCATCGGGAACCGCGTCCTCGTGCTTTCGGGAACCGCTATTGGCGCTAAGCTGCGGACCGGGCGCGGAAAATCGCGCTCCTAACTTAGAGTCTAACTCTCAATCTAACAGTCTTGCGCCCACGCCGCGGACTGGCGGTGACCAGCGGTGGCTTGGCCGGCGCGAGGGAGACGACGCATGACGCCGTCAACTCCATCGACGCCGCGCGGCGATTTGACGACGGTCGAGCTGATCTGGATCGAGAAGCGGATCGAGCATCGCCTCCGCTTCGGACGTCCTGCCAATCAGACGATCATCGACAAGCGGCGCCGCGTCGTCGCTTTTGCTCCAGGCAGTATCTTTGCGTTCGTGCGCTGGGCGGCGAACGACTTTGGCACCATCGTTTCGCGCATCGACATCGTGCGCGCCGTCTTTCCCGGTGAACCTCATCAGACTCTGCCTTACATCCGGCCAGGCGGCGAGATCCTTCTCAAGATCGCGGGCTGGGAGAAGGTCGAGCGCGTTCTCCAACTCATCGATGCGATCGAGGCACTCGGCCTCGATCCGGTCGAGGCGGCACCTGACTATTGGCGGCAGACCCACAACCGGCTGGTCGCCGGCGGAATGCCGCGTGCCTATTCGCTCGAGCAGCACCGGGCCTTTCTGTTGCGCAAGCGAGCGAGGTCATGAGCCGCATCGCTTCCATGGCCGCGACGCTCGTGGCCGTCGGCGCGACGGTCGCTCCGCCTGCGGTGCGGATGCCGCCGCTCATGCTCTGGAACGCGTCCGCCAGCGCGCCGATCGGGTTTTACGCGATCGGCGAAATGCCCGTACCAGCGACTGGTGTGCTCGCCGTAATCGACCCGCCAGAGACCGTCGCGCTCTTCGCCGCCGAGCGAGGCTACCTTCCGCTCGGGGTGCCGATGCTGAAACACATCGAGGCGCTTCCTGGGCAGGAAGTCTGCCGCCTCGGTAGCCTCATCACGGTGAACGGGCGTGCGCTTGGCATCGCATTGGAGCGTGATCGCAAGGGGCGCGCGCTGCCTGGCTGGCAGGGCTGCCGCATCATCGCCGCCGACGAAATCTTCGTCATGAACCGACAAGTCCAAGACAGTCTCGACGGCCGCTATTTCGGCCCTTTCCCGGCGACCTCGATCGTCGGACGCGCGCGGCCGCTTTGGACCGACGAGAGGGGCGATGGGCATTTCGCCTGGCTCGCTCCGCCGACCTGAAATTCACCCAGCCAACAAGAGGAAGGAGATGCACCATGGCCGAGATCGGGGTCTTCCAGAAAACAGAATCCGGTTACTCAGGACGCATTCGAACACTGCTCGTCGATGCCGAGCTGGTGCTCGTCCCGACGACGACATCCGACGGCAAGGCGCCGGATTTCCGTATCCATATCGGCGCTCCCGGCGGTCCAGAAGTCGGCGCGGCCTGGAAGGAAACCGGCCAGACGGCTGGCGACTACCTGTCCTGCCGACTTGAGGATCCGCTGTTCGGCCGGCGCTTCCGCGCCGGTCTCTTCCGATCCGATGACGGCTCCTGGTCGCTGCGCTGGATACGGCCGAAATCCAAGCCGGAGCGCGCCCGATGAGTTGGGCATCGGCGCCGAGCTGCGCGGACCAAAGCCGCTCCGTCCGCTGGTTGCCCGGTCGGAGTGAAGCACTTTGTCTTCTCGTTGGCATGCTGATCCTCTGTGACGCAATGACGGGGGCGACCGCACAATCCGCGCAGGCCTCCAGCAAATCCGGGGACGATCCTTATGCCGCGCATATCGCCGAGGCATCGCATCGCTTCCGCGTACCTCAGCGCTGGATACGCGCAATCATGCATCTCGAAAGCGCTCGCGACCCGCGCGCGGTCTCATCAAAAGGGGCAGTGGGTTTGATGCAGATCATGCCCGCGACCTGGGCCGAGCTGCGCCTTCGTCACCAGCTCGGCCGCGATCCCTATGATCCGCGCGACAACATCCTTGCTGGTGCGGCCTATCTCCGCGAGCTCCTTGATCGATACGGCTCACCGGGCTTCCTTGCCGCCTACAACGCAGGGCCAGGGCGTTACGAAGCGTCTTTGAAAGGCCGCCCGCTGCCGGCTGAGACCCGGGCCTATATTGCTAAGCTTCGCCCTTTCTGGGGCGGCGGTGATGCGTCCGGCTCGCTTACCGCCGCCCATGGTGGAGCAGTGACCCGGGGCATCGCGCCTCTGTTCGTACTGCAGTCGGCCTCCGAGTCAGGATCCGATCCAGCTCTCGGCCAAGGCGCATCCATCGAGCATTCGGCGGCAGCTTCCGGGGGCGACCCTTTTGCGGCCGGTTCCCGGCCGCGCGAGCTGTTCGTCGGGTCCGGAGCCGAGGCATCAGTTCGGTGACGGCGAAATCTGCAAATCGTGTCCGGGCGTTGTCCTGGACGTCAGGGCGTAGGGGAGGGGGAGAGCAGGATGCGACAACCGAAGGATGGCAAGATAAAAGGGCGCACATTGTGACGCGGCCGGATGGTTGTGTTTGTTGGCTTTTTCGACGCTTTCCGCACATTGCAACGGATAGGCGCAATGTGGTGAGAGCAGCTAACTCATTGTATTTGCCTAGCTGTTCGAAATGTGCAGGCGCTTGCCGTGTCCGATGAGCGCGACTTCCGTGTCCGTCCGGGTCGCATTCGCTCGACGCGAGCCCAATCCTCGCGGCCTTTCATCGCCCAGGCGCTTGCTGCGGCCCAAAAGGCTGGCGGCAGCGTGTCGCGGTCCGGCCGGATCGGGTCGGGCAAGCGCTCGCAATTCGGACGCGGCCGCGCGGCGAGCATTCAGGCTAACCGTTTGCTTACTGGCCGCTCCCGCGTCGCCACGATCAAGACCCGGGTGGTCCGCCATTTGAAGCATCGCGCGCCGCTTTCGACCCACTTCAACTACCTGAGCCGCGAGGGCGTCACGCGCGACGACGTGAAGGCCCGCATGTTCGGACCCGAGATCGACGATGCGTCGACCACGGATTTCCTCGCGCGCTGCAAGGACGACCGGCATCATTTCCGCTTCATCGTCTCGCCAGAGGACGCTGTCGAGATGGCCGACCTGAAATCCTTCACCCGTGATCTCATGCGTCTCATGGAGAAGGATCTCGGCACGGCGCTCGACTGGATCGCCGTCGACCACTGGAACACCGACAATCCGCATATCCATGTCATCCTGCGCGGCCGGACCGATGACGGGCAGGACCTGGTGATTTCGCGCGACTACATCAGTCGCGGCATGCGCGATCGCGCCAGCGATCTCATCACGCAGGAGCTCGGCCCGAGATCCGATCTCGAGATCCGCCGGCATGTCCAACGCCAGGTCGATGCTGAGCGATGGACCGGGCTCGACCGTCAGTTGACGCGTGATGCACGCAACACCGGCCTCATCGATCTCGCGCCGCACGCCGATCGCCTGCCTGATGAATTCACAGCGCTTAAGCTGGGTCGGTTGCGCAAACTGGAAACGCTCGGCCTCGCCGAGCAGCTCGGTCCAGGCCAATGGATCGTCAGCGAGAGGGCCGAGGCAACGCTGCGCGAGATGGGCGAGCGCGCCGATATCATCAAACGCCTGCATCGCGCATTCTCGGACCGCGATATTGAACGCGCGAGTGCCAGCTATGTGCTGGCCGCCGAGAATATTGGTGGGGCGGTCATCGGTCGTCTGATCGAGCGCGGACTGGATGACGAACTCAAGGGCACTGCCTATGCGGTCGTCGACGGCGTCGACGGGCGTTGCCATCACGTCCGGCTTGCCGATCTCGAGGCGGCCGGCGACGGCGCGCCGGGCTCGATCGTTGAACTGCGCAAATTTGTGGACGTTCAGGGGCGCCGACGCCTGGCGCTCGCTGTGCGCTCCGATCTGGATCTCGACAGACAGGTCGCTGCAGAGGGGGCGACCTGGCTCGACAGGCAGGCGCTCGCCCGTCCCGCGGCAGCTCTTTCCGATGGCGGCTTCGGTGCCGAGGTGCGGCAGGCGCTCGACCGGCGCGTCGAGCAGCTTGTCGGCTTGGGTCTGGCTGAGCGCCAACCGGCCGGGACCGTCTTTGCCGGCAACCTGATCGAAACGCTGCGCCGAAGGGAACTCGATGCGCTGGGAAGCAGGCTCGCGGCCCAAACCGGCCAGCCATTCAACCGAGCCGGCAAAGGCCAATTCGTCTCTGGTACTTACAGTCAGCGCTTCGCGCTCGCATCTGGCCGTTTTGCGATGATCGATGACGGACTCGGCTTCCAGCTCGTGCCGTGGACACCGTCGTTGGAGCGCCATGTTGGCAAGCACGTCTCCGGCGTCATTCGCGGCGACGGCGGCACCGATTGGAATTTCGGTCGCAAGCTAAGTCTCGGCTTGTGACGGCGCTCACCCGCGCCTTGGAATTGCGAACGGAACATACTTCAAGCGGCTTGGCCGAGCGGTGGCAGGTGAGACGCCTCGTTTTTAGCCAACAATCGAGGCGAATCCAGTTGAGTGGTACCAAGCTTGCGAAGGGATGTAGGGCGCGGTCGCGGGTATTGATTGGCATTGGCGATGAACTCGGCATAGGGGCCCCGAGCGGCGCAACCACCTCAAAAACCGCCATGCGTTGCAGAAAAATCGCGCGGCAAAGTTTGGTTGACGATCACCGTCCTCGCCCATTGGAGTCGGACGCGGCCGCCGCGATCGCGGACGAATTCGAACGCCTGCGGCCTTCGCTCGACGATCGCGAGCACCTTTCCGGCCTGGTCGAGCACTCGGTAGCCGCTCTGGATCGCCTCGACCTTGAAGCGCTCCTTCATGGCCGAAACCGCTCGGTGTGCCATACGATCTTGCCGTCGACCGTCATCGGCTTGTGGATGACGAGCTTCCTCGGCAGGTGGTCGGGGTGGAGCTCGAGCAACGTCAGCTTGATGTCGGGCTTGCAGCGGCTGCAATCGAACTTCAGCTTGAACGGATCCGCGCCGCCGCCATAGACCATCATCAAGTCGGCCGAACGGCAGTAGCGCACGTTCCCGCACGCGCACTCCACCTTCAGCAGCAAATTGTGCCGGGTCGCCTTGCCCAGCGTATCGACCTTCTCGTGCGCCATGAGAACGAAATGAGAACAAATTCCTTGCCCGTCAAGCCGGTCTGTGGAATCTTTTGGTCATGAGCGACGAGCCTACACGCCTTGGGGAGATGATCCCGCAGCGCCCTCGAGGCGCGCTCGGGCATGTCTGCGAACACGAAGGCTGCGGCAGGGATGCCGGTTGGGGATTTGCCAAGCCGAAGAGACCGTTGCACTGGTTCTGCTACGAGCACCGCGGCGACGGGGAGGCTTACCTTTGATCAGAAAGCCGCGGCGCGCCGGCGATTATCCCGACCGCGAGGTCGACTGCCAGGAGGCGATGGAGCCCGGTTTTCAGGCGATCATTGATTGCATGATCGAAGCAGGCTGGGACCGAGAGGAGATCAAGCGATCGCTTCGTCGACTGATAGCAGCCGACAACATGATGCAGAAGGAAAACGCCAAAGTGGAAGCAGAGCTGGCGATCGCGCGGGCGATGATCCGGCCCAGCCGCCCGCGTCCTTGGTGACTGCAAACAAGTGCTTTAAGCCGGACAGGCCGTGCCAGACCTGGTTGTGAAATACATCGCCAAGGAACAATCACCCCCCCGCGTTACCGGCCCGTGACACTTGCAGACGAAATCGACAAGGCGCGACGGCGCGTCACACGGGGCGAGCGGCGTATTGCCGAGCAGCGCGGACGTATTCTTGAACTACAGGTCCGCCACCATTCAATTAGGAAAGCGCACGATTTCCTTCAGCTGCTCGAAAGCTTGGTAGACTTCCATCGTATGCATCTAGACCGGCAGACAGCCAAGGCAGAGCTTGCGAGCATCGAGCACGATGACTGGCAACTGAGGGCTGTTTCAACGTCGCGATCCCGTCTCATGGCTTCCCGCAATCTATTGTCGCCCCGCCAAGGTGATGAGGCGCGGCCCTACCGCGTCCGCTGAAGTTGAGCTGCTCAGCATAAGGCGGCGGGAAGCGCGTAAGCCGGCACCGCCTAGCTTGCCTTGCGGTAAGCCTGCGTGGTCTGAACCGCCTCAAGCAGCTCCTCTTCCGTTCTCCGGCCGCTCTCGAACAAGTTGACCAGCAATAAGGCGGTAGCTTCGGCGTCCGGGGAGCCCGGCTGGCAACCGCGTTCGCGGCACAGAACGTCAAACACGCGCTTCAGCACGTCGAGATCTTCTGGATAAAAGGCATTAGGCGGCAGGTGCCGTTGCATCTCTCTGTTCCCGTTGGGGGCGAGAGTGCGTTGGTCGCTCTCAAGCAGCGTAGCCCATAACATAGCCGCTGACCATCGCACCTTGGCGGCTCCTGCCCAGACTGTCTATTGCATTTGATGTAGCGGCCGAAATCTTCGGCCGGCTTATTCGGCAGGATGTTGAATCAGCACGGCGTATGCGAGGCCAACCAGCAGGATGAGCACAAGCCCAGCGATGAGGATGCTAATGGCGATCCATAGGCGTCTCGATTTCTTATCGTTGCTCACTCTGCCGGCTGCCCGGTTTTAGTCGCGCAAGGCGACAAAAAAGCCCGCCGGCCGAAGCCAGCGGGTGAAGTGGGGTCTCGGCCCGGCACGTGGGCCAAGAAATTAATCATGCGCTCACAGCCGGCCGGGCGCGCCTACAAATGTTAAGACCACGTAGGCTGCGGTCGCGCCGCCGTCTACACCGCCTAGAGTTGGGCAGCCCGCTGCCCGGATATATCGTTCTACACAATCCTCAATTGGTGGACTCGCGCGATATATCGGCAGCTAGTGTGTCTCCCCGTCAGGCCAGAAGGAGGGCAACGCCTGCGGAAATCCGGGAGGAAACGATGTCTGCGACGAAAGAAGACTTTCGAACGAACCGAGCCGACTATCTGCTTGCCGCGAAGAAAGGTCGAACGACCGCTGAAGATCGCAATGAGTTGCTGGCAAGGGAGATGTGCCAAAGAGACTGGCGCTTAGCCGCATTGGCTGCAAATCCCTGTAACAGCTTGCCGGAACCG
The DNA here is from genome assembly GCF_004016445.2 of Mesorhizobium sp. M2E.F.Ca.ET.219.01.1.1. Taxonomy (GTDB): domain Bacteria; phylum Pseudomonadota; class Alphaproteobacteria; order Rhizobiales; family Rhizobiaceae; genus Mesorhizobium. The sequence goes on along the minus strand of NZ_SADT02000012.1, from coordinate 1,485 downwards.
AGGAAGCCAACCCGCCCGGTTCTGTAAGAAAGCGGAAATCGCCTCACGGGCAAGGCTTCCAGCCTTTGCGCTGTTCAGGTGCGTTCGCAGCGTCCTCTGTTCACACGACGGAAGCTTTAGCCACAGCTGATATAACCTTCGCCAGCCGGTGCAGTGTATCTAGTGCCCCGCCGGTCAGGCCCGGCTCGTGGAGCCTACCCCGCTTCGCGCCGGGCCGCCCGGCGGCACGGCATCCGGATAGAATCAGTGGAACGTAACCAAGCGTGATCTTCATGCAGCCTTGCTAATGTAAGTTCTGCATCGGCCGACCCTCCCACGCCTGGGAGTCGGCTAGGCCCGGCGGTTCAAACCCAACGCCCCCAACAGAGCGCAGAACTGTCGGGCCGCTCGTGTAGTCAGCTTCGTCAGTCACACCATCTCCAGTGGTTTCGTCTGGTTGCATGCCGTCAAGCTACATTAGCAGATGCTTGTAAGCTACGGGCCACGCTTTCGAAATCGCGCTGTGATGTGTGGCTTTCAGGCATCTCCCCAACAATATCCACGCCTTCCAACTTGTCGGCGTTGACAACAAAAGGCGTTCCGCGACATCGCTATATCCACTCGGGTGGTGACGTTGAGGCATTCATCCGACCTAAGCTCGGCAACAAAGGGTATTCCCGTGAAACAGCTTCTTCTTGCAACCGCTCTCGTCCTCGCGACCGGTACCGCCTACGCAGCCGACGCTTTGCAGGAGGCACCGATTGCTGCTTCCTATGATTGGACCGGCGCATATATCGGCGTGAACGCCGGCGGCGGTTTCGGCACGTTTAGCGTTGATCCTTCCGACGGCGGCCCTGGCGGTTTTGACCTCAGTGCGAGCGGCTTCGTTGGCGGTGTTCAGGCCGGTTACAACTGGCAGGTTGGCCAATTCGTCTACGGCGTTGAAGCCGACTTCCAGGGTGCCGACGTCAAGGGCGAGGTATCGATCGGCGGTCCCAGCCTCGAAACAAAGGTTGACTGGTTCGGCACGTTGCGTGCTCGCATCGGCTATACGCCCGTTGATCGCTTCCTGGTCTATGGCACTGGCGGCTTGGCCTACGGTCACGAAAAGCTCTCTTTCCCAGGGATCGACTCTTCCAAGACCAAGGTCGGTTGGACCGTTGGTGCGGGCGCTGAATACGCCATCAACACGAATTGGTCGCTCAAGTCTGAGTATCTTTACACAGACCTGGGTAAAGCGACGTTCGATCTCCCAGGGCCAGGGCCAGATGCCGACGTTAAAGTCCCCTTCCACACCGTTCGCGTTGGTCTGAACTACAAATTCTAGTTTATCGGCGGGCCTTAACAGAAAAAGCCCCGGCAGATTGAACTGACCCCATAAAGTTGGACGGTTCATTGAGCTGGGTAGGTTTAAGGGCTGGGTCCTGTATTGCACAGGGCTCAGCCCTTTCAGTTTCAATTTGATGCGGCGGTGGTTGTAATAGTCGATGTAGCGCTCGATGGCCT
>NZ_SADT02000128.1 GCF_004016445.2 Mesorhizobium sp. M2E.F.Ca.ET.219.01.1.1 | reverse complement strand
CGAGAACGAGACCCAGGACAGGAAGGGTTCCAGAAGCATCGCGTGGAAAACGGCTACCGGATCGCGGCCCATCAGCACGTAGAGCCCGAGATTGAGGAGCGTCGCCAGGCCGAGCGCCACGGGCGGGGCGACCAGCTTGACGGTAAGCGAGGCATGCTCCCGGCGAACCAGAACGGGAAGGAACGGCCTGGAGGAAGCGATCATGCAGGGACTTTCCTGGCCGTCGAATGGGCGCCGATCATGTAGCGGCCGATCTCCTCGGGTCTGGTGTCGCGCGTCACCAGCGGCGGGCTCAGCCGGCCCTGCTGGATCACCTGGATGGAACCGCAGAGTTCGAACAGCTCCTCC
>NZ_SADT02000127.1 GCF_004016445.2 Mesorhizobium sp. M2E.F.Ca.ET.219.01.1.1 | reverse complement strand
CCTCGATCGCGGGTTTCATCGAGACGCTGCGCGGACCGGCCCGCAACGATCCGGCGGCGCGCGAGCAGTTCCTCCAGATCATGCAGAACCAGACCGGCCGCATGGCGCGCCTGATCGATGACCTGCTGTCGCTGTCGCGGCTGGAGATGAAGCCCTATCTGAGACCGGGAACCGAAGTCGATCTGCGCCAGACCGTCGACAGCGTCATCGATTCGCTCGGACCGCTCGCCCGGGAAAACAATGTCGCCATCGAGCGCGATTTCGCCAAGGGGCCGCTCGATGTGCCGGGCGATCGCGACGAGTTGTTCCAGGTCTTAGAGAACCTTTTGGAAAACGCCTGCAAATACGG
>NZ_SADT02000126.1 GCF_004016445.2 Mesorhizobium sp. M2E.F.Ca.ET.219.01.1.1 | reverse complement strand
GCCAATCCGGACGGCCCGCATCCGGTCTTCGGCGAGGGCGGGCGCTACGTGGATTCGCCTGTCTTCAAGAGCCCTGACGTGATCGAGGCCATCGAGGTAAAGACCTACCATCGCTGGACGACCATCAACGGTGTCGCCCAGATGCGCGAAGTGCCGCTGACGCCAAAACTGCAGGAGCAGATCAACAAGGATGTGGCGCTGCGCAACGAGAACCCCGCCTATCAGCCGCGCTGGGTTTTCCTCGATGCGCCGCCTTCCGCGGAATTGCAGCGGGCGCTCGACGATGCGGGAATTGTCGGCAACATCTTCGGACACAGCAAGCCCGCTACGGCAACTCCGCAATCTCAAC
>NZ_SADT02000125.1 GCF_004016445.2 Mesorhizobium sp. M2E.F.Ca.ET.219.01.1.1 | reverse complement strand
CGCCGCTTCGCTCGGCATCTCGAAAATCTGCACGAAATCGTAGGCGCCCATGGTGGCGTAGAGCGCGACGCTGCGACCGCCGAGGGCTTCGACGCGTTCACGGCTGACCCGAGCGCGCTCCGGAGAGTTGGCAATCTCGTCGAGCCCCCGCTGCGTGAGACGCATCAGAGAGATGAAATATGGCATTGAAACAGTCCAGTCGGTTTGATCAGCTCTTGGCCGAGGACACGTCCAGCGCGCGCAGGCCCGCGATCACGTCCGCCGCCCTGGAGACGACGCCGTAGATGCCGTCCTCGACGGTGACCATGTGAACGGCGGCGTCATGGGCGTATTGGTCGCCGCTGGCGCAG
>NZ_SADT02000124.1 GCF_004016445.2 Mesorhizobium sp. M2E.F.Ca.ET.219.01.1.1 | reverse complement strand
GCACTATGTTTCCTCGATGACGGGCGCGGTGAAGGAATAGCGTCGCCTCGCGTCGGCACCGGCTTCGCAGCATCACGGATGCCGGAGCGGCGTCGGGATTGTTGACCGCATAGCCCGCTATCGCGGCACGGCCTGCGCATGCCTGCCGGCCGTGAACCGATTGCGATGGAATTCAGCAAAATATCAGCAGCCATTCAGGACAAAGCGCCCCTGTCGCGGCGATGCTTGCGCAAACAGCCGATGAGCGACCCTGCAGCGAGCACCGCTGCCGCTGGCTACCTGGAGGTTGATCATGCATATCAACGCCGAAGCGCCGTTCCCGCCTGCCCAGCTGGCACGAGAGGAAATGCT
>NZ_SADT02000123.1 GCF_004016445.2 Mesorhizobium sp. M2E.F.Ca.ET.219.01.1.1 | reverse complement strand
AAGCGACGCAATCGAAGGCCGGGGCTGGTCCAGCGGTCGCCCAGCGCTCAAAGGATGCCAAGCCGGCCTTCGGCAAGGCATCGCCCAAGAAAGTCGTGCCAGGCAGCGCGTCGAAGGTGACCGCGCCCAAAGCGGCAGCGAAGACCGCCCAGGCGAAGAAACCGGCCGCGGCCGGCGGCTCGAAGGTTCGCACGGCAGCCAACGTCGCGGCCGGAGCGGTCGTGGCCACGGCGCGGAGTGTCGCGTCTCTCGCCGCATCTGTCGTCGGCAAGGGCGGGTCCAAGGCGAAAGCAAAGTAGCGACGCGCTTCCCGGCGGGGCAGATTCAGCTTCGCGCCGGGATGGTCAGGCC
>NZ_SADT02000122.1 GCF_004016445.2 Mesorhizobium sp. M2E.F.Ca.ET.219.01.1.1 | reverse complement strand
GGACCTGATCGACCGCGGGCTGCCGCCGCTGCGCTCCAAGCGGGCGGAACGCGAGACGGTTTCCAGGATGCGATCGAAGCCGGTCGACAAGAACTGAGGACGAATTCCCGGTAACCGCGCAACGTCATTGCAGGCGTCGGCGGAGTACAATTGAATCGAACGTGGGGCGACCGAAAAGGTTCAATTTGCGCCGGATCCTGTTTCGACAGAATTATCGTCTCTCTAATCGCCTCATCGTGGAACTTTCGTCCAGACCTGTCGTTTGGCCTTCGATCGTTGCTTCGACGATCCCCAAAGCAACAGGAGGATTATATCGTGAACATCAAGATGATAGGCCTGGGCGCCATGGCG
>NZ_SADT02000121.1 GCF_004016445.2 Mesorhizobium sp. M2E.F.Ca.ET.219.01.1.1 | reverse complement strand
CTGCAGGAACGCCGCCTGTCCCTTCAGGCTCCAGCCGTCCCCCGCCCTGGAAAGCGAACATGAATCATGCCCTTCCTGGTCAAGCCGGCGCCAGAGGATCGAGGCTATGGTTGGCATTGTCATGCTCCGGTTGATGTCTTTCCTTCGCTCGCAAGGCGGTTCTGTTTCATCGCTGGAGCTATCAAGCCGCCACGTGCTGACAAACAGCGGACGGTTCGGGAAAAGCTTGGCTGTCCGGCCTCCTTCCTGCCGGCGATGGAAAAAACCTGCCTTGACTTTCTCCACCGGGGACCCGACTTCCTAACGTTCCCCGACTTCCCAGGTGTCGCGGAGACACGCTTCATGCCAGAGC
>NZ_SADT02000120.1 GCF_004016445.2 Mesorhizobium sp. M2E.F.Ca.ET.219.01.1.1 | reverse complement strand
CATCTTGGCGCGCTGCGACATCTCGGCCGCGCCGCCCAAGTGCCGGTTGGCGACGGCTTCGATGACATCCCATTTGGTGTTGGCGTCGAAGGACTTCTTGATGTCGGGCGCGTCGAACAGTTCGAAGATTTGCTGCACGTACTGGCCGGTTTCACGGGTCAGCGCCAGGATGTTGCCATAGCTTGAACGGTCGAGATGGTAGCGCAGGTCGGTACCGACACGCTGCACCGTGGCGAGCGCCGCGAACGGCCGGTCATTGATGGTCGAGCTGCCGCGGATGACCTGGCCGATGGTCAGATCCTGGAAGTATTGCGACATCGCGTTCATGAAGGCGACCAGCATGAAGTGGAAGC
>NZ_SADT02000119.1 GCF_004016445.2 Mesorhizobium sp. M2E.F.Ca.ET.219.01.1.1 | reverse complement strand
TCTTGCCATAGCCGTCACCGGCACCTTGCTGTTGACCGACGTCAGATGGTCAAGCGACCCGATCGGGCTGTTCTGGGCTTTCCTCAACGGCGCGCTCTTTGTCGGCTACATCATGCTTGGCCACCGTGTCGCGCGCGCGGGCGCCGGTGACGGCATAGCCGGCCTGGGTGCCACCATGGCGGTCGCCTTCGTCGTCGTGCTGCCGATCGGCTTCACCGACGCGCTGCCCGCCTTTTTCTCGCCGCCGCTGCTCATTGCCGCCGTCGGCGTCGGCATCTGTTCCTCGGTCATACCCTATGCCTGCGATCAACTCGCCATGGCGCGGTTGCCGCGCTCGAGTTTCGCGCTGATGC
>NZ_SADT02000011.1:39070-63719 GCF_004016445.2 Mesorhizobium sp. M2E.F.Ca.ET.219.01.1.1 | reverse complement strand
GGATGGGCTTCAGCGAGACGGTGCTGGTGACGGAAAAAGGCCCGGAACGCCTGACCACCATGGAGCGCAAGCTCTTCTCGCGTATATAAGCACTCCATTCAAGATGGCAAAGCACATGCGACCAGTCGTAGGCATCGTCAGCTACTTTTCGATGAAAGCCGGCGGATTTCCCATGAACCGCGCCGCGTGCGGGGCGCTCCAACTTTTGAGAAGCAGGAGCCAATCAAACAACAAATCGATTTCAACCGAGGTCCGGCCAGCGCGGTTCGGGTGGTTTGGATCACGAGGGGACCTCCCCAGTCACGCTGAGAGCGACCATGTCGTCAATCGCGGCCAAAATCGGCTACATGGTGCAGACGCTCAAGGACTGGGTGAGGAGGGGCGGATGTGGACAGCGATGTGCTTACCCCACGCGCGGGTGCGGAGAAGCTCGCGGAGGGCGGATAACCGCCAGTTTCGGCAAGCCAATGAGATCTTGCCTAAGGCTTCCGCTTACGGGCTCGAACGCCATTCAAACGCTGATTGCCTTTGTCGACCATCAAGCCGGCGGAGATTGCCAAAAGCGACAAGCCGCGCCTGCCCGCTGGATCACGCCAACCGCCAGCGCCGGCGCCTGAATTTGGGTGTCGGATATGCGGCGATCTGAGCCGGCTTTCTCTATGTCGCCTTCGTCACCGACGCTGCACCCGGCGGTCGCGACTCGACGGGCGTCAGCCTTGGGGAATGCCGACTCCGAAGTACCGCGTGTAGGCGATGTCGAGCATGCGATTAACCAAACTAGGAAAGCTGTGTCCGGCGGCCCTCGCGACCAGGGGATAAAAGCTGTTCGCGCCGAGCGCCGGCATGGAGTTGATCTCCAACACAAAAGGCCGGCCGGACCGGTCGATCCGGAGGTCAACGCGGGCATAGTCCCGGCATTGGCAGGCACGGAAGGTCGCAACCGAAATATCCCGCAGCGCCGTCGCAAGCTTACTATCGATTCGCGCCGGGCAAATGGTCTGCGGCGCCGCGACAGCCATGTGCTGCTTGTCTTCCCAAGTCACAAGACGCGTTTCACGGTCGCCGAAGTCCAGCTCAATCAGAGGCAGCACCTCGGGTTCTCCATTTCCCAGCAGTGCGACGTATATTTCTCGCCCCTCAATGTATTCTTCCACGAGGACATCCTGTTCATATTGCGTGACAATACCTTCCACGGCGCGTCTCAACTCAGCAGGTTCATGCACGAGCTGCAATCCGCAGCTGAGGGATTCGTGGCGCGGCTTCACTACCACTGGGAATCGAATACCTTCGGTGCTCTCAGTGCCGGTACGCATCACGCGGAAGTTCGGTGTCGGCACACCGCGATCCCGGATGAGTCTTTTGGTGATAGCTTTGTCGAGCGCCACCCCATGCCCGAGCGGGCTCGATCCAGTGTATGGGACGCCGGCCATCTCGAGCATAGCCGGAACGTGCGTGAGACGGCACTCGCCTTGTATTCCGGCGGCCATGTTGAAGACCATTCCGGAGGGGCGGGCTTGCGGATCAGGTGGCATGAACCGCTCGAGCGTGGCGAGTAGTCCTTTATCGCCTTCGCACAGCAGTGTCTCGTGGCCGCGCCCTTGCAGCGCCGCCACCATCCGTTCCACCATCTCGCGGCCGTATTCCTCCTGACAAGGGTGACCGAACCGGTTGATCACGCCCGTATGATCATGATTCCACACGACGGCTACTCGCATGACCTACTCCTTCGATGTCTTTATGTTGCATTTAACCGTTCAGATTAGCTGATCGAGGTGAACAGCTATGTCCGGCACTTGGTGCCTTCATCGTTTCCATGCAATCGGCGTGCCACCAAAACCTGTGCGAGAAAGAGGGAAAACCGTGTGGTTCGCGTAGCATTGGCGGAATACGTGTACCTCAGCGTGTCGGCTTGCGAACACAGGCGTTTTCATCGGACGTGAGTGAACGCGAGACACATGGAACATTGAATGGCCGCGTTCGTCTATCATGCCACTCGAACGTATGGTCGCGATGAAACTCCCGATTGCGATGTCACCCACGGAGCCGGCATCTGCGGATCGCCTATATGGAATAACAGGCGCCGCGAAGCTGTTTCACTTCGCCGCGGCGTCGCTGCACGCTAAGTTCGCCGGGGCAGACCACTAATGGATACACGGAGTGTTAGCCTAGTGCACTGCGCAGATGGTTCCTGCGATCGCATTGCAGGTCGTCGCGCAGAGGGGCGACCGCTTGAGTGGGTTCAACTAGTTCACTCGAAGCTGCCATGTCATGGCCATCGACGAGTTCGTCATGGTTCAGGCTTCGACCGCGCTGTCCTGTGTCTGAGAGGTCTTCCCTTAGGTATTGCTTTCTAGCCGATGCATGAGTGAAGAACTGGCCAGAAAGAGACATGCGGGCGAGATCGGCACGAAGCTGCAGCAGGTTGAGTTCTAATTTTGCAGGGCAAATCGATTGCAGAGGCGAACCCAACGATAGGTGACGGAAGTTACCTACTTTCGTCACTGGTCGGACCTTGGGGGGGGTGAAGGCGAATCAGGTCAGGCGGCTGAAAGAACTTGACCGAGAACGCCGGCTCCGACCTGACGCCGGACAAGATGATCCTGGCGGAAGCTGCGCGGGGAAACTTCCAGGCGCCGCCCGTCGCCGTGCGTGCGTGTTGGATATTGTTGCTGAACTTGGAGTTCCCCAATGACGGGGGCGCCGGGTGCTTATAAATCCATGGACCGAGGTTCCGATGAAGTGGCTTTGACCGCCGACATCATCGTGCTCGCCCGCCAATATGGCCGCTACACCTATCGCGCGTCGCCGTGATGCTGCTCTGCGTCTGGAGGTGACCTCAAACGGATCTGGCGGCGTGAGGGGCTGAAGGTTCTCAGAAGCACCCAGACGTGGCCGTCTCTCTGTGACTCAATGACGATCTGTCCATCCGGCTTCGGCTGGAGTATCCTAAAATGTCTGGTCCTCCGACTCGTCGAGGATCGAACCAGCAGTGGAAGGTAATGCGCATGCTCAATGTGATCGATGAGTTCACAAGGCACCGTCGTCAGAGAGCGTGTCACCACTTGAAGGCCGTCGACGTGATCGACTTCTCTCCGATCTGTTCATCCTCCGGCATTCCCGGCCCACGTTCGATCCAATGACGCCCAGAGTTCATGACCAGGCGTCGCGTGATGGCGCCGCTGTCGGGGTCAAAACCGCCTACATTATGCCCGGCACTCCTGGGAAATCGCTATTGCGAGAGCTTCAACTCGAAGGTTCGTGACGAACTGCTCGAGGGCGAATTCTTCTAGGAATCCCGGATCTGAATCGAAGAATGTCGCCAACACAACAAGACCCGGACCAGCTACGCCGGCCACCCGTACGCAAAGACCAAGCATGCACCAACGTTCAACATGGATCACCCGATAGGGGCAGGCCAGCTTCGCCTGGCGGTGCGGAGACGTAGCAGGACGCGTAAATATAGCCGGTCGTGCGCTCTAGGCGGTCTTCCATGCCGAGTTTGCTCATAGCCTTCAAGATTGCGCGCCGTTCCACTAGTGTGGAGAAGCGGCGCTGGCGCTGTCTGAACTGGTCTAGGTGCTTAGTTTCTAACCCGAAGCCCCGAAGGGCCGCGGCGATGTCGTCATAACTGAAGGGATGCATTACGAAGGCGACGACCCACGGGCGTGACGTCGCCGAGGCGTCATACACGCGCGCAAAGGTTCGCTCGGTGGCGTAGCCCACACAGCCTGTGCTGATGAGGATGTCCGCATCCTCGAGGGCGCATCGTTCCTTGACGCTCAAATCACGTGTTTCCAAGTCTGCCGTTACTCCAACCTCCAGCAGGCCCAGGGTCTGCGCATACCTGACAGCCCGGAATGATGGATCCACGCCGACGAACTGGATATCGTCGCGGAGACCGCGATCCCGAAAGAAAGCGCGATGCTCTAACTCCTGTCGTCCCGAGAGCGATCCTCCGGATTTCAGATAGGCAGCATACAAATCGTCGAGATCGAGATCGGTGCGCAGTAAAGCAGCGTTGATGCCATAGGAGCAACCGACGTCGATTATTTTCAAACTAGTCTTGTTTCGAACACGTCGATACTCGGCGAATATCCTTTCAAAGACCGGTTTGGCCCGATCTGAAATCACATAATCTAAGGCCAGATGCGCGCGAAAATAGGCGTGCGGCCACCTGCGATTATACGCTGCCGTGAAATCATGCTTGTTTCCCTGAATGTTGCCGCGCATTGCACCTGCTGGCGCCATTGTCCACCTCACTGATCTCTGGCCTTGCCGTCGCAGCAAATGATTCGGACGGTTCTGCCTGAAGCGGAGAGGAGCAGCGAGCGAATCCTGGTGACTGTGGATTTACCGATCCCTCCGTTCCCACAGGATACGTTCTGAGACTGACCTGACATGCTGATTTCCTTCTACTCGTCGATGTTCGCAGGTGTCCACGATATGAAGATCGGCGGCAGCCCTGCCGCCTCGCGACAAACGAGCTTCAAAAGTCGTGCCAACCGGGCAGAAGGGCACAGAAAAGACCGTTCTGGCTGCCGATCAAAGCGTCAAATGAGAGTGCAGCAGAAAGCCCAGCACAAAAACACAGTGTCTCGTATTCGACAAAGCCGACAATAGCTGATCGCGCAGCTGATCGCGCCGCGGAACCCAGATGGTTTACGACCGCCGCGATCTTAGCGAGGCGCATCGATCTCGCCCAGAGTCTGGCCCAGGCAAATACCCAAAGCTACTGGTCCAAGAAGATTGTGCGACCGCATCCTTATACCGACCACCGCGCAACGGTCAGAAGCATGTGAAGCACATCATCGCCAAGCGCTCTGTCAGCTATGCGCTCTATCGCGATCCATCGCACAGAAACGTGGTGTAGGGGTTGCCCCCGAAGAGGGGAGCTCCGAAAGACGCGACGGAATTGAGGGTCCCAGTTTCAGGCCGAGCTCAGGCTCACGGGCCTTGCCCTGCTGTGCCGCAACATCACCGAGAAACCCACAATTCAGTCGTGTAACGGTTCCTTGAAATGAATTTACAGAACCTTTGCGCCTGCAAATAGCTGACCGTGCTACTTACCACATGTCCGGGGTCGCACGGCTACAAAAGCTGATGCCTGTTAAGCTCGGACCACAGCACAGCACGCAATGGAGGTCAACGCCGATGGCAAAAAGAGCGCTTATTCTGATTGAAGGCCATTCAAGGGACACGGGCCTGCGATACACGAAAGCGGCCCAGCGTCTTGGCCTTCATCCAATTACCCTGTCGACCGATCCAGCTCAGTACGATTATCTTGCGGAGGAAAAGCTTGAGGCCACCCGAGTCGATACCGAAAATCTTGATGCGCTGATCCGCGAATGTTCCCGGTTAAGTGAGACGTATGACATTGCTGGCATTACGGGCTTTGCGGGCAATGACGAGTCGGTCTCTGCGACAGTTGGCAAGCTCTGCCAGCACTTCGATCTACCGGGGCCGAACCCCGTATCGATTGAACGATGCTGCGACAAATACACTCAACGTCAGCTCCTCGCGGAGGCCGACGTTCCAATACCTGCTTATCACTTGGCAGCGAATGCGACGGAGGTTGAAAGCTTTGCAGTGGAGATCGGGCTGCCGGTGGTTATTAAGCCAGCCGTGGGCAGCGGCAGCATCGGTGTCCGATTGTGCCGCAATGTGGAAGAGCTGGCCGAACATACGACCTATCTGTTGGGCGGGGATCCCACGCGGTCTTCCCCGATACTGGTCGAAGAATTCGCACAAGGCCCCTATTATTGCGCTCATATGATGGGAAACGAGGTCATTGGAATTGTCGCCTCTGACTTTGGCCCGCCACCGCATTTCGTCTTCCATCAGTGCATCTGCCCAGCCCCGCTGAGTGATGACCAGCACAAGCGTATCGCCGATCTTTCGTTGAGCTGTTTGCGGGCTCTCGACCTTGGCTGGGGGCCAACGAATATTGAATTCCGGTGGACAAAGCGTGGCCCAGTCGTCATCGAAGTAAATCCGCGTCTTTCCGGCGGTCCTCTCTCGGTTCAGCTGGCTTACGGCATCGATCTCACCAGCGAGCACATCAAACTTGTCATCGGCGACGAATGGAATTTGCACAGAAGCCATTCGAATGTTGCGGCGTGGCGGGCCCTACTTCCTGATCGCGATGGCATCCTCGATTGGATCGACGGAGACAGTCGCGCGGCTGCTATACCCGGTGTCGCCGAGGTTAAGTTGTACGTCAAACCCAAGACGCTGATCGTAAGGAAGGGAGATTACCGAGACTCTATCGGATATGTAATGGCCGTTTCACCCTGCCGTGCTGGGACCGAGGCGATACTTCAGAGTGCCGTCGACTTGATCCATTGGTCTATTACGCCTTCTCCGACCCCTGATGGAGATTAGAATCTGCGTCCCTTCCCCCCTGGAGCGGCGCAGCTAGCGCCAGCTGACAGACGTTCTCGCCGAATAGTTGGACAATTCACAGCAGGTGAGCGACGGGGTCTATAATGGGGTCGCCGCCTCGATAAGATTAGCCGCATGTCGCTAGCCATTCGGAACTGTATTCGTCTCATTGATCCGAGCAGTCGGGAGGTGATGCGATGGCAGGTAGGGTGGCGGACGAAGGTGGCGCTGAGCGATGAGGAGCGCTTTCTCGAAGCCCAGGTTCGACGGTACAAGGCGGCGCCCTCGCTCTCGGACCAGCGCCGGATGATCCTGTTCTGCGCCGAGGGTCTTCAGAGCAAGGACGTCGCCGAGCGGCTCGGGGTGCATGAAGACACGGTGGGCAAATGGCGCAGGCGTTTCGTGCAGGACTGGATCGAAGGGCCCACTGATGAGTATCGCCCTGGACGCCCGCGCCACTCTGTCGGACACACAGGTGGCCGAGGTGATCGAGCGCGCGCTGAACACCACGCTGAAGGACGCCACCCACGTCGATCCGTTCTATGGCTGCGGCGACATCCTGTCGCATACCACATCCGCCGGATCTGGACCGCCTTCGGCCTGCAGCCGCACCGGAGCGAGGCGTTCAAACTCTCTGTATCGCAGCAAAACCCGCCGAGGCTCTAACGGCAGCCGGATGAAACTTCAGTGGCATGTATGGACGGCCTCCGCGTGGCAAGGGCTTTCTGACATTGATGACAGGTTGGTCGGGTGCAGGCATGTATTCGGCCTTTGAGTGCGGCCTGTTCATGCCGCTGGCCTTGATGAAGTCCGCGGATCGGATCCCAGACAGGTCAACGCGCTTTTTGAGCGGCACCCACTGAGCGGGTTTTTCCGATCCCGGTTCGACCGTCGGTCATCACACCATCAGCACCTCACCAACCTCTGCGCATCCTCTGCGACTACGTCACTACGCCGGTGAATCCGCGAAGCGCTTGCCCGTAGTCATCAACGCCCAGACGATCCGGGCCATCTTGTTTGCCAAGGCCACCGCAACGACGTTGTACGGCTTTTTCGCCAGAAGCTCGGCAGCCCAGCGAGTGGGTGCCGCTTTGCCCTTACGACAGAAGCGAAGCACGGCATGGGCTCCCACAACAAGAAGGCGACGGATGTAGGGATCGCCTTGCTTGCTGATCCGCCCGAGCCGATCCTTTCCTCCGGATGAGTTCTGTCGCGGCACCAGGCCAAGCCAAGCCGCGAGTTGCCGGCCGGATTTGAACAGGGAAGCATCTGTCACGGTCGCAACGATTGCGCTGGCGGTGATCGGACCGATGCCGGGGATCGTTTCGAAGCGACGGCTCAACTCGTGCGAACGATGCCAGATGTGAATCTGTCGGTCCAGCTCACCGACCTTCTCGTGCACCTCACGCAATTGCTGTACCAAAAGAAAGAGGGCCGATCGGGCAAGCGGGGGAATGAGGTCGTGCCCCTCGTCCTCAACCAACGCGACGAGCATGCTCAGCCCTGTAGCACCCTGACGAGTGATGATGCCCAACTCCGCCAAGTGGCCGCGCAAGGCGTTCACCAGCATTGTCCGCTGCCGGATCAAAAGCTCGCGGACGCGATGCAGCATCAACACGCTCTGCTGCTCCTCGCTCTTTGTCGGAACAAAGCGCATCGTCGGTCGCGTGACCGCCTCGCAGATTGCCTCGGCATCCGAAGCATCATTCTTCTGCCGCTCCACGTATGGCTTGACGTATGACGCAGGCATCAGGCGAACCTCATGCCCCAGAGCCGTGAGGACACGAGCCCAGTGATGGCTCGTTGCGCAGGCTTCGATGCCGATCAAGCACGCCGGCAAGGACGTAAAGAATGCGACTACATCGTCGCGACGCAACTTCCGGCGGACAACCACTGCGCCCTGCGCGTCAACGCCGTGCACCTGAAACACGTGCTTGGCGACATCCAGACCGATTGTGCTAACCTTCTCCATGGACGGCTCTCCCTCATGTGACTTTCGACAGCCACACTTTGGCACATTGCGATGCCGGGAGCGGAGGCCGTCCACCTCATCAGGTCAGTCCGACAGGTCAGTCCGACACCAGGGACGGTCGTCAACCGCGCAAACCGTGTCACCCTTGAATTGCTCGCGAAGTTTCTGCCGGGCGGCGAGCAACACCTCCATGATGTCACGTAGCTCCGGGATGTCGCCGGAAAGGTCCTGGATGCGATCCCCAAATTTGGCAGCGCCGACAATGCCAACCTGAGACCGAAGTTACGCAACAGGCCTCGAATGTCATTCTCAATTGCGATGGCCTTTTCCTGCAGCAACTTGCGGGCTGTCAACAGGCGCCCGACGTTCCTGCTCATCAGCGTCTTGACGTGCATCGGCCGGAACACAATTAACCCGCATCATCTGCGCGATGCCGCGCGCATCGTTGCGGTCGCTCTTGTTGACCTGCGCCTTGAGAAAGGCCTTCGCATGACGGGTTACGATGCAGATTGCAGGTAGTCCGGCTCCCGCCAGACCACTGAACAACCATTTGATAAGGGACCAGCTTCAAGCCCGATCCGGGCCAGATTCCAGGCGGGGTTCTTCAACGCCTCAACAAGATCGTTCGGATGGCTCGCAAGCTTCATCTCTCGGCAAATGCGGCCTCCTTCATCCACGATGCAGACGGCCGTCTCTTTCACCGAGACGTCCAGTCCGGGATAATGCCTCATGCTGCGCTTCCTTTCCTGATGCTTGTGGCTGTTCACGCAGACCACGTTTTATCATCAGCGCGAAGCAGCACCTCAAACACCCGTTCAAGACGTGGGACAAAGCCGAATACCCCATCTAAACACCTAGTTGAGTGTCCTGAACCTGCCAAACCAGTCGTGAACCAGATCGAGACGTCTCCCTGATCCCGTCATGTGGCCGCCCAAGCGCCACGGCGAAGAGAAACAAGTGACCCGTGGACGTCCGAAAAAGTGCAGGAGCACCTTGGGGACAACGACCCAATCAAAAAGGATCTCAGATGTCTTTCTGACTGGATAATTCGTCGACTAGGACCCGCATGTTTTCCGAATAATCCACCGGCGTGCTGATAAGATGGATACCGCCCGCCGCAAATGCCGCTTCGAGCGTCGGCGCGAGATCGTTGGGGCCTTCGATTCGTCTGCCTTCGATGCCGTAGGCCTTGGCATAAGCGACAAAATCGGGATTGCCGAAGGTCATGCCGAAATCGCTGTAGCTATTTACAGCCTGTTTCCAGCGGATCATCCCATAAGCGTCGTCCTGTAGGATGAGCACGACCAGCCGATGTCCGAGGCGGATCGCCGTCTCCAGTTCCTGCGAGTTCATCATGAAGCCGCCGTCGCCGCATATAGCGAGAACGCGACGTTCCGGACAGAGCATCGCGGCAACGATTGCTGAAGGCAGCCCTGCGCCCATGGTGGCGAGCGCATTATCGAGGAGAAGCGTGTTGGCTACCCGGGTGCGGTAGTTGCGAGCGAACCAAATCTTGTACATTCCGTTGTCGAGGCAGACGATTCCGTCCTCAGGCATAACCTGACGCACGTCGTGCACGATTCGCTGCGGCGTTAGGGGGTACCGGCTTTCCTTCGCCCGGTCGGCGATCCTGGTCAGGATCCCCTCACGCAGCCCGAGTAGCGCACCGGCGTTGGGCAGCCTTCCCTCGAGGCGGTCGGCAAGCAATCTCAGGCTCGGTCCAATATCGCCCACCACCTCTGCACATGCGAAGAATACCTCGTCTACCGTCGCCGGTAGATAACCCACATGGAGGACGGCCGGCCCTTTCAGCCTCATCAGAAAAGGAGGTTTTTCGACGGTGTCATGGCCGATCGAGATGACGAGATCGGCGCGATCGATTGCCCGATGCACGTAATCCCGCTCCGATAAAGCGGCCGTGCCCACGTACAGTCGGGACCCGCCCGATACCGCGCCTTTACCCATTTGCGTGTTGAAGAACGGAATTTGCAGGCGCCTCACGAAGTCCGACAGCTCCGCAGTCAGGCGCGGTCTGTTTGCGGCTGCACCCAACATCACCAGCGGCCGCTCGGCCTTCAGGATGAGCTCTGCCGCACTATCCAACGCCTCCTTGGCCGCAACGGGCGGGTTGATCAAATGGGGCGGCACCATCGGTGGGACCACGGCCAGTTTCTCGGCTGCGATATCTTCCGGGAGTTCGAGATGGACCGGCCCTGGCCGCTCCTGTTGCGCTACCCGAAAGGCTTCACTCACGATGGTCGGAATTGTCGCTGGGTCGACAATCTGGCGCGCCATCTTGGTCAGCGGCGTCATGGTCGAGACCATGTCCACGATTTGGAATCGCGCCTGGGTCCGGCTGCGTATGCACTTCTGCCCGGTGATCATGATCATGGGCATCGCGCCGAGCAGGGCGTAGGCTGCGCCCGTCGTGAGATTCAGCGCGCCGGGACCGAGCGTAGCCAGACAGACACCGGGCTTTCCGGTAAGCCGCCCATGCGTAGCCGCCATGAACGATGCCGCCTGCTCGTGGCGCGTCACCACTAGTTTGATCGAGGAATGCCGTAGTGCTTCAACAACGTCGAGATTCTCTTCTCCGGGAACGCCGAAGATCTGCCGAACGTTCTCGTTTTCAAGTGCAGATACAAGCAATTCGGCGCCGTTCATTGGTGTCGTCCTCGGCTAACGTTTTAACCAGCCACTCTGAGCTGACCTTCCAAGCGGTTTGCGAATAGCGACTTGTGCCCACTCTGAACTGCTGCGCCGGTGGGGTGAACCGGGTCGAAGCAACACGGGGGCGGCACAACCAAACTTAACGCGCTCTTCAGTTTGGCCCCCTCTTCTGGTACATGAACATTCAGTACCCTTCGCCCAGCATTGAAGGAGGGACGTGCGATGAGCATGGGCGCCTCCTCATGTTTTGCACGGTCACCCTCTCATTGGTTTGCAGTTTTAATTGGTGTTGAGCGTCGTTCCGGCCTTCTGCAATAGGCCGGAACGACGCTTTGACGAAGCGGGTAGCTGTAACCGCGAAGGGAATCACTATGGAATAATCGAGCAAGCGATCAAGGATCGCGGTTGCCACCACAGGACCGCTAAACGCACCGCCCCATTCGACAACGCAGCGATTGGAGGTGATGAGGATTGACCCCCACTCATTCAAGTCAGGCGCCATGCACACGCTGATCGGCAATCCGCGCATCCACCGGTCCAGATGCGCCTCGAAGGCCGTCCAGCTCTCGAACTGGCGGCCGGCTATCGCATTGTGCTTGACGGAGCCGACCCGCATTCGCCCCTCCCTTTCGTACGCCCGGAGAGGCGCACAACCCGCAGCGTAGGGGCCAAATAGTGTGCAGCCGCATGTTGAACCCCACCTCCAGCGTCGCCGCATCTTGATGTTCGACCAGCGCCTTCGTACAGTCGGACCCGCCGAAGCGAGGGAAGGCTACTTGCATCCTCTCGAACCACTCCGTCTGGCGCTTCCGAAGCGAGGGACGGATATGCAGCCGACGCGAGCAACCCGGCGTTGTCATGGCGGAAGAAAGGCTCCCGCAGCAAATCGTCCAGCCGACGCTTCTTGCCGCAGGTTCAGAAGTCCGCCGCCGCTGCAAGAGAAATACCCGGCCGCCCGCCGGCTTGCCGGCTCGGGAGACCCGGTTTTCACGGCGGAGACCGCATATCGGTCGAGCGGTCATCATGGGGTGATTGTCTCCTCGGTCCGTGCCTCAGCGCGTTTCCGAATAGCTCCGCATATCTCGTGCCAAAGAGAAAATGATTTAAGAAAATGCGATCGCGCTGATGACGCTGAGTGGCTCATGTCCGACACAGTCGATAACCCGACAATATCAGAGCGTAGACGCTTGCTCCTGCGCGAGCTCGGAGTATATGCAGTGGAGCTGATGCGCCTCCTTATGTTCCATAAGCCGCTCTCGAACAGGATACCACTTGCTCGCTTCAGGAGAGGAGTGGAAGAGTGCTGCAGCAGGAGCACCGTGTTTGAGAAAGATCGGCCACTCATTTAGCGACCCCCCATTCCCCGCCACTGCATCAAAGTGCGCAGTCTTGAGCGTGAGGACGATTGAATCCGAAGTTGACAAGGTCGATGGCTCGCCGTTCACGAGCATCTTTCGCAGCAAGGGTGAGCGTGTCAGTCCTTTCGTTGCTAAGGTGGCCAATAGCTGACTAGCACCCAAGAGGAGACTCAGTTCGTCAGAATCTTGGGGGCCTCTTGATCCAGATCAGGACCGTCTCGCCGTCGAAAGCGTTATGATCCTCGGAATGATCGCATATCGGGGGCGTCTTTGTTTGCGCAATCACTTTTGAGGTTTTTTTTATGAATACTGATATTGCGGCTCGCAGGTCCGATGCGATCGCCCGCGGGGTCGGCGTGACTACACAGGTTTATGCCGACAAGGCGCTCAATGCCGAAATCTGGAACGTGGAGGGACGGCGTTATATCGATTTCGCCGCAGGCATAGCAGTAGTCAACACCGGCCATCGTCATCCAAAGGTCGTTGCAGCGGTGAAAGACCAACTCGACCGCTTCACGCATACTTGCCATCAGGTCGTGCCTTATGAGAACTACGTCCGGCTCGCTGAACGGTTGAATGACGCCGTGCCTGGCAACTTCAAAAAGAAAACGCTCTTCGTCACAACCGGCGCTGAAGCCGTCGAGAACGCCGTCAAGATCGCCCGCGCCTCTACAAACCGCAGCGCGATCATCGCCTTCACCGGCGCCTTCCACGGCCGCACCTTCATGGGTATGACGTTGACCGGGAAGGTCCAGCCCTACAAGGCCGGTTTCGGGCCGATGGTGCCCGACGTCTTCCACGTCCCATTCCCCATAGAGTTCCATGGCACCACGATCAACGAATCGCTCTCCGTGCTCGACAAGCTTTTCAAGGCTGATGTTGATCCCGACCGCGTCGCTGCGTTTATCGTAGAGCCAGTGCAGGGCGAAGGCGGCTTTTATGAAGTGCCGTGTGCATTCATGGATCAGCTGCGCGCAATCGCTGACAAACACGGCATCCTGTTGATCGCAGACGAAGTACAGACCGGGTTTGCCCGAACCGGTAAGCTCTTCGCCATGGAGCACTTCGGTGTCTTTCCGGACATCACCACCATGGCCAAGGGTCTCGGCGGCGGATTTCCTATAGCAGCTGTCACCGGTCGGGCCGAGATTATGGATGCACCGGGACCGGGCGGCCTAGGTGGCACTTATGGTGGCAGCCCGATCGGCATCGCCGCGGGAAATGCTGTCCTCGACGTGATCGAAGAAGAGGGTTTGTGCCACCGCGCCGAACAACTCGGCGTACGCCTGAAACGGCGGCTGCAATCGCTGAAGGATGTCGTTCCGCAGATCGCCGACATCCGTGGTATGGGTCTCATGAATGCGATCGAGTTCACGGTCCCCGGCTCAAGAAAACCTAGTGTAGAATTCACGAATAGTGTCCGCGAGAAGGCGCTCGAGAGGGGCCTCATCCTCCTGATCTGCGGCGTTTATGGAAACGTCATCCGCTTCCTCCCCCCGATCACTATCGAGGACTCAGTATTTGCCGAAGCACTCGACATCCTCGAAGAAACATTGCGCGCATGTGCTCAGGAGGTCTGACCGCGCGAAAGTTCTGATACGAGTTCTTCCAGGCTTAGGCAGCCCTCAATGCTGCCGACAAGGCGATGATAGCGGGCGAGTGGTACGCAGTGCGTTAACGGAAGAACATTTGAACGTCACCAACCACCGACCGGGGATCTAGCGCCGGGGGACAAGAAGCGACGTGGGAACTGCTCGCGCCATCGAAGCCGCCCGTCCGGCGCAAAAGGTTTGGACCAAGAAAATAGGATGGCGCAAGTCGCAAATAGCCATTTGATTCCGTTCGAACTGGCCAACCTGCGTCGGCATCTTGCCGACTTAACCCGCAGTCTACAACTTCGCCGCAGGTGACGTTGCCCCTGACTGCGAGCCCGTCCAGCGAATTCGTTTCCGGCGCGATACGTTGCTGAGTTTTTTGAGCGGGCGGCGCCTGCTGTGGTGGCAATGAACCTTGCGCTGGATCACAATGGATCGTCAGGAAGCTACAGGCGCTGTGGCACAAATGTGCGCCTGATCCCGGCACAGTTTGCGAAGCCCGCGTTCAGTCGAACAAAAGCGACATCATCGAGGCCGAGGCCATCGCCGAAGCCGCACGCGGCCGACAATGCGGTCTGCCCCGAGGAGCAAACTGATCTCAACGCTTCGTATCGCGTGCGCGACCAGATGGTCCTCACGCGAACGCGTCTTATCAACCAGATGCGAGCATTCTGCTTGGAGTACGGCATAGCACTGGGACAGGGAGCGGGTCTGTTCAAGCTGGACCTATCGCAGGTGCTCGACGACGTGTCGAATTATCTCTCGCCGGCAATGCGCAGACGGACCTTTCCGCGGACCTGCGGCGGTTGGAGCAGCGTATCAGCGAGGTGACAGAGGGAGACCCTGCGATCGCAGATCGAGAGGATGTTGCCCGCCGGCTCATGACGATTCCGGGAATTGGCACTCGGAGCCACGGCCGGCGGCCGGCGGCAGCGGGCGCCAGTTCCAGAAGGCTCGCTAATTGCCCGCATGGCTGGCCTTAACCCGCGGGAACACTCGACCGGGGCAAGCCGAAGCTCCTCGGTATGATCAAGCAACGGGAACCGCTATGTTCGCAAACTTCTCGTTCATGGCGCGCGATCGTGCTTCCGTCATCTGGATCGAACACCGGGATCGGCTGAATGCTGGCTTGATGGTCTTCAGAGCCGGATGCACCCGAACAAGGCCGTTGTTGCCTTTGCCGCCAAGACGGTGCGTATCGTCAGAACGCAGGGACCCTGCTTTCACCTAACGCTTGCGGTTGATTGCAAGGCTCGGGAATAGTCATGGACCCAGCCGGAGCCGTGGATCAGCATGCCATAAGCCCTGTGAAAAAAACGGGCTCGTGCCCGAACCATTTCTGGGAACGGCGTGCGCGGCTGCAACAGCAGTCCACTCGCGAGAGGATACATTTATGCGACTGGAATCGTCGTCGACGATGTCACGAACCCTTGCATCAGCGGGGCAGACCATACATCCTTTCCCATAAGATCCTTCAATGAGGCATGGTCGAACATGGCGAAGCCGCTTCAGCCGCGCATCCTGCGGAGCTCGAGCATCCATCCACCGAAGCGGGCCTTTCAGTTGTAAATCGAGGCGTCGCTGACCACGTGCTTGGCGGCGCACAGATCGGCAACCGACACCCGGCCTTATGTTCCTTCAAAACTCTGATGATGTGCTCTTCAGACAAGCGGCTGCGCTCCTTGCCCTGATCCTCCCGGATGGCCAGAGCGAATTTCAACCCGGATTAGATCAGAGGGGCAAGGTCACAGGCCCAAGACCCTCAAAGGCCCCACGACCTGCGAGTTCATCTGCAAGGAATGAGTTTCCCGGCCGGATGTCCGAAGGGCCTTTGACTAGGGGCATCCTATGAAGCAGTTGATGACTTCACTGTCGGCAAAAACAGTGGGCCGCTGTCGGCAGCCCCTCAGGTCCACCAGAGAACAAGATCAGGCCGCGCAAATCCGAAAAAGCAATTCAGCAGCACGCGACGCTTTCCGTTGCCCGGTTGACCGGTAACCCCGTGAACGAAGCCGCCATCGATCAGGGCGATATCGCCGGCCTTGAGCTGGATCTCGCGGCAAGGAACGGCTTCAAGATAGGCTGCCGAATAGGGATATCCTGTTGTCTCCACATCCTGCGACTTTCGGTCGGCGACGTTCGGCTTATGGCTCCAGAGGCGAAGATTGCCACCTTCCTCGGGCATACTGGGATAAAAGTTGAGCGCTGCGACGGTATTGTGCGCCACCGCAGAAAGCTCGTAATCGTTACCAGCCCATAGGACTTGAGCGACATCGTCGTGGGGGGCCAAAGAAAACATGCCTGTGCCAGTCCAACTGAGGGCGCGACAGACATTGGCCTTGCCGCGTTCCGAACGGGCGAGCCGCAATTCGATACCCTGGCTGTGAAGCTCGCGCTTCAACGCGCCGAATACGGCTCGGACTGGGTCAACCAAATTCCCAAAAAGGGCGTTGACGTAAGGTCGCGCAGCTTCCGCATCTGCAAAATAAGTGGCTGCATCCTTCCTGTAGTGTGATGCGCCGACATATTGTCCGGGCACCCCATCGTTACGCTCCTTGAGACCGGCACTACCAACAAAGTTCGTGGTGATCTTCTCGGCTACTTCGGTGCTGAAAGCTTGCTTGATGTGCAGAGCGGTGAGCTCACCTTTCAGGACCGAGATGATCTCCGCAGTGTTGATCGAGCCAATCCGTTCTCTGATCGAAACCGGGGAGATGGCTGGCACTTGAGATATCTGACTAGGCATTGTCCTGCTCCTGTAGTGCGTGGTCAAGGATGGTGATGCCACGATCGAGTTCGGCATCGGTGATGGTTATCGGCGGGAGGACTTTGATAACGTCGCGATTTGGCCCCGAGGATTCGATAAGAAGGCCATTTTCGAATGCGACATCGTGCACGCGGCCGACAAGTGCCGGTGAACGGCATTTCAAGCCGGCCATCAGACCGCGGCCGCGCTTCTGTTCGATGTATCTTGGAAATTTCGCAACCAAGCGATCGAGGTGCGTTTGCAGCCTGAGGGCTGTCCGCTCGACACCTGCAGTAAATTTCCTATCCGACCACATCTTGCACATGGCTCCTGCCGTCACGAAGGCGAAATTGTTGCCTCTGAAGGTCCCGCTATGCTCTCCGGGCTTCCATATGTCCAAGTCGGGTCGAATCAGAACGATGGACAACGGACTACCTGAACCGCTTAGCGACTTAGAAAGACACACAATATCCGGTTCGATTTTCGCGGACTCGAATGAGAAGAAATCGCCAGTTCGGCCCGCACCCGCCTGAATGTCGTCGACGATAAAAACAATGCCGTGCGTGCGGCAAATTCGCTGAATTTCCGTGAGCCAAGCCGTGGATGCGGCGTTCATGCCGCCTTCTGCCTGGATGATCTCCAGAATGATTGCGGCAGGCTTTTCTATGCCGCTCCCCGGGTCACTCAAAATGCAGTCGATGTAGCTGACGGAATCGAATGCTTGGCTCGGATAACCGTCATAGGGAACACGGATCACATCGTGGCGAGCAACGCCTCCCTGTTCCCTGGTTGAGGCCGAACCCGACACCGCCAGAGAGCCGAGCGACATCCCGTGAAACGCATTCGTAAAGGCCATGACGCTCGAGCGGCCGGTGCATTTTCGCGCCAGCGCGAGCGCCGCTTCGTTGGCGTTCGTGCCGGTCGGCCCAGGAAACTGAATCTTGTACGAAAGGCCTCTGGGTTTCAGGATCCAATCGACGAACCCTTCAATGAAGTCACGCTTTGCCGCCGTATGCATATCAAGCGACAGAAGAATGTTCTCACCGACGAGATATTCAATCGCTGGCGCCATAATATCCGGATTGTTGTGCCCGTAATTGAGTGCGCCGGAACCCACCAGGAAATCGATAAAGGGCTTACCCGTCTCGTCCCAGATCGTCGCCCCAAGGGCCTTCGTAAAGACGGTGGGGAACGCCCGGCAATAACGACGAACGTTAGATTCATGAGCCGTGAAAGCGTCGCCGTTCATATTAAGTCCTCTGCACATAGTCGTTCAAAGAAGAGAGCTGTTTAATGGCTAGTGGTTTGCGGCAGATGTTCGCCGTTTAACATTGAAGCAGAATACCGAAGCTTTCGTTGGTCTGGTGATGCCGGGATCCTCATCGAATATTGTTGGGTTGCGTTGCCCTCCATTCGGATGCCTTCAGAGAATGTGCTCCAACAAGATGGCTTCTATAGCTTCCGCGAAAGCACCGATACTATGGCATCAGGTAGTTGACGTACCCACCCATCGCTACCCATAGCGCCTCCGGACAATGAATGAGTCCAAGGACGATTAGCAGGGTCGCGTCGCCAGAGGTTGTGTAGCTCGGCGGTAGCGAAGCCGCTCGCGAGCGCGCCCCCTCAATAGCGCCGTAGCGAGCGAGCGGCTTCGCGGCGGTCATCAATATTCGCCGTTCAACCTCGGGCTGCGGACACCAACCTGATTCAAGAAACTATTTGATGACCGATGACACAGCGAAAGCCACGCTCTCTTTGAGAAGAATGCGGATTCCGATCTCTTGCGCGATGACTGGCCCGAGCCGCCGGATCAAGAGGGCGGGGCCGCCGTGGACCCCCTTGACGGAAAGCCCGTTCGTAGGCCAGGCGGAAGCAACCGGGAGACGCGCTGGCGAAGGGCCGCATCGGTTTCGAGAACGTCCACTACCGCGACGGCAACCATCCCCGGCCGCAGCTGGGCTGCTGCCTTCAGGCGAGTCGAAAAGGAGATCGTCCGGGAGGGTGAAGGCGTTGACGAGGTGAGCCGTGAGTAAGCAATCAAGCTCTGATCGGGATCGACTAACACTGTTTCCATCCGACCGATGGTTGACCTGTGATCGGCGTTACCTCAAGCTAGGCAGGCCGACAAGCTCGGTTGGAAGGCGAAGACCTTTCGATGAGCTCGTCTCCGAAATGCTCGAGACCCACTGCCGCGCCTACAGGAACATACTGGCGTAACGTGAAAACACGATGGCGTCGCGGGCAGGTGCATCTGTCGTGGGGCCATCCGCACTGCCAGGCACGCCCTCTCGGCCGGCATGCACTCAGGTCCGGTCGTTTGGGTCGGCGAATTCACACATCCTGCAAAGCAGAAAACCATCTGCTCCATTCATGCGGTCGACGATTTCGCGAAAAACTGGCTTTTCAAACAGAGCGGAGTAACCCTCATATAGAAGGTTGCCCAATACGTGACGCCGTTCAAAATCCATAGAGCACAGGGTAACGTCGCCGTTTGGAAGAAGAACATTCCGATACTGTCGTGCGTCCACGCAGGTTAGGGCTCCGACCACTGGCTGACGTGGTGCAACGATCTTAGGGTCGACGCTTCCACCCCTACTGCTCACCGGCCGCGCTTTTATCAGGGCTTCGGTAGGAATAATGTCGGCTATATCTGGGTGGGGCTCGCCCAAGGCCACGAATCGGATCAAGGGGATGTCCGCGTCGACGAGTTGACGAACCAGATCGCGATACTTGTCTCCGACCAGGCGGCTGTTCATGTAGGTGCCGTCATCGAAAACATGGACCACGAATACGCCCAAGCGCAAGGCTTGCAATCGTTGCAGGTCCTGCCCGTTCATTCCCACCAGCGTCGTAAAAATCCTGATGCCATGGCCTTTGGCGAAGGCGTGCTCCACCATTTCGGTACAGTCCGGATTGAGCCAAGGTTCGGAGTATCCCGCAAAACCAATGTCGACGGAAGTCGGTACGCGGGCCAGACACCGCTTGAAATCTTCAAGATCCAGATGACTCGCATGAGACACTTTTCTTTGCCGGACCGCGAACTTGTCCTGGGGACAATATGAACATCCTACGACGCATCCCGTGGTCGTCGTTATCTCCAAAACCCTGCCGGCTGTGTTTGCTGAGCGAAGTTCCGGTAAAATCACTGGTGATTACTCCCATCTACTTCCTGCGAAGCGCCACGATGGTGTGCGTGTGCCTTTGGCTTTCTGATACCGCCTGCTGATCTACCGAGGCAACGCAGACATCTACCCTTTTTGGCAGCCTAAGCCGCCCGGTTCACCGACTTGCCGGGCCGACCTTCACAAACTTCCAGCGCGTCGGACCAGAGACAGCATTGCATCTTTCGAGGCATCACTCGCTCCGGAGATGTAGCCTCAACCGTTGGTCGCTGGCCCGTCGCCGAGATGCGCGCGCAGCACCCTCGAACCCGCCGGAGAGAAGCTTTCTGGATGCCGTCGATCATCCTTCATCGAGCGAGTTCCGTGTTCTCATGCGGGTCAGCCCTCACACTATATTGCCGCACATCGACCAGCAAAGGCCGAGCTAGTGCGCCTGGCGCGCAGTTACTGCGAGATAGGCTTCGAAAAGCCCGACAGAGCTAAGACGCTCCGCTGTATTGAACCCGACATGTTTTCTGACAGCTGTCAGATTTTGGACACACATCACTCATCGTCAGTCGCTTAATACGGATGGTAGTTTCTTCCAGGAATCGGTGACATTGAACACCACCCTGTCATGACCGCCCAATCTCAGCGAAGCGAACTCAGCATCGCCACCAGGACCAAGCCTGAAGATAAATCCGCCATAGCAGCGTCAACGACATTTTGCTTTCGAAGCCGGATGGATTGCACGAGGTGATTCGCGCCGTGATGCAGGAGGTGCTCGAGGCCGAGATGGACGAGGCGCTGGGTGCTTCGAAGAGCGAGCGCACGCCGGAGCGTCTCGGCTATCACGCGCGCTACTACGGGCGGAGAACTAGCTGCGCACCTACGGCGGTTCGATAATCCCAAGGTTCAAAGCTTTTACAACAGCTACCGTTCTGCTGGTCGCATCCAACTTCCGCATTACATTTTTTAAATGGAAATCTATCGTATTTCGTGATCTGCCTAAAATAGTTCCTATTTCCCAAGATGATTTTCCTTGTGACACCAAATCAATGCACTCTATTTCTCTCGGAGACAGGTTATGAGCTCGTTCCGACGCAGTCGTAGTGTCGAACTTCGTAACCATCCGATGAAACCGCAGCGCGGCCATTTGCAGGTAGGTGATCGCTCTATTCTGCAATTCGCAGTCCGAGGATTGAGCAAAACTCACAAACCTAAAGCTGCCACCAGGGCCATGTAATGGGACGGTAACGCCTGACCTCAAGCCGAATGTTGCTGCTTCGTCCAAGACGCGGCGTCCATCTTCAGTTATGTTTTCATCAGTATACACCTCGCTCCATCGAAAGGGTCCCGCCTCCTTTCGACCTTTCTTGATGAGGGGGTCTATTTTGGCATAGCCCATTCTCGAGTAGCGCTCCTGCCATTCAGCGGGATAATTCCACATCACCACAGAACCCTCTCGGTTCGGCTTGAAAGCCCTCTCTGATGCGAGCGGCCCATAGGCAATCCACGGGCAATCGAAATTCAGCGCAAACGCAGACAACAGTTCGAACAACTGTTCGGATTGAGCGACATCATCAGTCATCTTGAGGAATAGGTCTAACTCCACCGCAATCCGCCGGAGTTCCATGATGTCTCCTTCATTGCGTTCTCATTGGTGCACAGTTTGCTCCAACCCAGCCTCGCAACATCCGAAGTCAACGGGACTCGAGCCGGAGTTCCTTCCGCCACCTGGAGTACCCTCAAGAGTCGTGCCAGCTTGCGAGCGAAGCTTCTCCTTCAGGTCGTCAATCGACGGGGGAGGTACCCAGGAGGCGAACCGACAGCACTGTGTCGGGGAGCGCACAATCCGACAGTCGAGCATTCGATTGACGGAATATGGGCAGGAAAGTATTCGCGGCGCGCTTTTGAAATCAGCACCTAAGTGCCGGGCCTGAGAAAGCTGCATTGCAACTGTACTTATTTGATCGAGGCAAGAACAAGCTCAAAATTCAATCGATACATCGACCTTCTTTTCCAATCTCCCGAGTTGAGCAGCCGTAGCAATCGTATTCGACTGGATGGCGGCTGACTTTCTCCAGGCTCGGTAACCTGCTGAATTTGTCCTTCGGATGTTCCCGCTCAGTTGGCACGACTTTTGAACTCACCGTCGTGAGGCGGCAAGAGCTGCCCGCCAAAATTGATGCTGTTATGGGGGAGGTCGAAATTCCAGTTTTGTCTTTTATCGTCTTTGGGACCGAGCGTGTTGATGCGCCCGCTTGGAAACTATGAGACGTTTCCCCGTCCATGGGCGCGGCGCCACTTGTCGCGACGTTTTCGCCTTCACTGTTCGCCTCTGGAACAGGCAGCCGGCCCGGCTCGCGATCATCATGACCGCGATGCTCGCCTCCACGCTGGCTGACGTGTTGATGCCGCTCTATTCTGGCCGACTCATCGACGCTGTTTCTCGTGCTGCTAATGCGGCAGCACCAGCTTCGGATTCAGCTGTTGCAGCATTCTCTGTACCGATTGCATTGGCACTCGGTTCCATTGCCATGCGCCACGTCGCCTTAATTGGCCTGAACGACCTGGTGTTGAAAATGATTTCCGATGTCGCGACCGAAGCGTTCCATCATGTGCAGCGTTTTTCGACAGACTGGCATGCAAACAGCTTCGCCGGCTCGACAGTGCGCAAGATAACGCGCGGCATGTGGGCGCTCGACCTCCTCAACAGCACGATACTCGTCACGCTGCTCCCGTCGTTTGTCATCTTGATCGGCTCGACGGTGCTGCTCGGCTGGCACTGGCCGGTCATGGGCGTGATCTTTGCTTGCGGCTCTCTCGTCTACCTTGCGTTTTCGATTTCGCTGTCGCTCGGCTATGTCGCGCCAGCGGCGAGCCTTGCCAACCGATGGGACACAAGGCTCAGCGGCGCGCTTGCGGACGCGGTCAGTTGCAACGCTGTGGTCAAGGGCTTCGGCGCAGAGGTTCGCGAAGACGAGCGGCTTGCAAATATCATGACGAAATGGCGGCACCGCGCGCGCCGGAGCTGGGTGCGCGGAACGATCATCGGCTCAACCCAAGGCGTAACTTTGGTTGCGCTCAGGGTGGCGGTGGTCGGATATGCCCTGCTTCTGTGGTCGCATGGACAGGCAACGCCGGGCGAGATAGCATATGTTCTCACGTCCTTCATCGTCCTGCAGGGCTATCTGCGTGATGCCGGCATGCATGTCCGCAACGTGCAGCACTCGGTTAATGATATGGAAGAACTGGTGGCCATCCACAATCAGAAGGTGGATGTTGCCGATCGTCCAGAGGCCAAGCCGATCCGGATCACGAACGGCCGTATCGATTTCGAGAACGTCCACTTCCGCTACGCCAACCATCCCCTGCCGCTCTATAGCGAATGTTCGCTGTCGATTGAAGCTGGCGAAAGGGTTGGGTTGGTTGGACCCTCCGGTTCCGGCAAGACAACATTCGTGAAGCTGATCCAGAGACTCTACGACCTGAGCGGCGGCCGGATCCTGATAGACGGTCAGGACGTCTCCGAGGTGACCCAAGAGTCCCTTCGTTCGCAGATCGCGATCGTGCAGCAGGAGCCGATCCTGTTTCACAGGTCGCTTGCCGAGAACATCGCCTATGGCCGGCCTGGCGCGAGCCAGGCCGAGATCGAGCAAGCGGCACGGCTGGCAAGTGCCCACGAATTCATCGCGCCCCTGCCGAAGGGCTATGGGACATTGGTCGGCGAAAGGGGTTTGAAGCTCTCCGGCGGCGAGCGCCAGCGCGTGGCGATCGCGCGCGCCTTCCTCGCGAACGCGCCGATCCTGATTCTGGACGAGGCCACATCGAGCCTCGATTCGGAATCCGAGGTGCTCATTCAACAAGCGGTGGATCGGTTGATGGTGGGTCGAACCACACTCGTCATCGCACACCGGCTGTCGACCGTCCGCTCGCTCGATCGGCTGCTCGTCTTCGACCGTGGCCGCATCATGGAGGACGGCGATCATGCCGCCCTGATCAATCTCGATGGTGGCATTTACCGCCGCCTCTTCGAACGGCAGGCGTTGGAACTCGCGAAGGGCCTGGCCTGATCGCTAAACCGGCTTGCGCGATGCGCCGAGCCGTTGCCGGAGAGGGGTGTGGCAGTGACGAGCGGCGGGCGTTAGGCCGGCAAAACAAGCACGGCCGGAACTGTCCGCCAAACGGGCGAGCGGGAATGCACCACGTCTAAGCTTCGGCGAATGCGCGCAGTTACACGCGGGCACCGAATTGTCGCGCCTAACGGCGCACGCACCAAAAGGGCGGGAATGTCGACGGCCCGGGAAGAGTGCGGCCCTCGCCGTTACCCACATTTCGCCAAAGGAAGCGAAGTCAGCACAGGCCGGCTGGGAGCCCTGTCGCTGGCCCAACCTACCGCACGCCGGCCACGTCAACGCTTCAAAGTCCCTTCGGTTCGCACAGTCGTCCCCTTGGAGACCCGGAAGCGCAGGAGCTCCGACCGCAGTCTTCGCTCAACTCTCGCCATCTGCTCCGGGATTGGATTCCGTTCCCTTGCTAGCACTGTGGCAGCTGAGCACGAACTCGCCGGCCTCGTGTCTTTCGATTACGGCCAACGGGCTTAGGAAGAGATTGGATTCGCCGGCCCTCTGCGGAGCGAATGAACAGTTCTACAGATCATCGACGTCCGCGAAAAAGAGCACGCAGCCGAAGTAGTCGGCCTGAAGCAGCAGCGAACAGGCCAGCGTCGTGACGACTGCCACACGGAGCGAATCCAAAGCGAAGTAAACCATCGACGCATTGCTGCACAGGACCAGCCCCACGAGCCGACAAAAAGATGAAGT
>NZ_SADT02000011.1:0-38970 GCF_004016445.2 Mesorhizobium sp. M2E.F.Ca.ET.219.01.1.1 | reverse complement strand
CGGCCTGAAGCAGCAGCGAACAGGCCAGCGTCGTGACGACTGCCACACGGAGCGAATCCAAAGCGAAGTAAACCATCGACGCATTGCTGCACAGGACCAGCCCCACGAGCCGACAAAAAGATGAAGTGCAACGCCGTTCTCCTGGTTTTCGCCAGATCATGTTGCGAGCTCGTCGGCCGCAACATGCGTCTGGCAGTTCTTGGGGCAGACGCGGCCGCAGGCTCCGCAGCCGATGCAGCGGCCGGCATCATCGACAACCATGATCATGCGATTGAGCTTGCCGTCGAAATCGTCGTCCTCGTCATCGCAGGGGCCGAGGATTTCACCCGCATCATCAACGCCGTGAAGATCCATGACATCGCGCGAGAAGACCTTGAAACAACTGGAGCAGCCGATGCAGGTCTTGCTATCGATGGAGGTCAGGTACGACGGCATCCAAATGGAGCCGTCACGGGTGGTGAATGTGCGCATCATCCTAAATTCTTCATTGAAGCGAGTTCTCTCTTGGCAACATCCAACTCGGCATAAACGGCTTGGGTTTTCTCGGCGACTTCCTGTATGTCGGCCCACTTGCCCGGCAGACCCTCGACAAGGTCCTGCAATGCCATCTTGGCAATAGCTGCACGCAACTGGAGCTTTCGGACTTTCTTCCTCATCTTATCTAGGTCTGACATAGATCCTTCCTGGAACAATGGTTTTGTTGATGCGCTCCATCTCGGGCTAGGCTTCAATGGCTGCAGTCGCATCGTCGACCAGTTTCGTACCGGCCTCAGCAAGTTTGCGGAAAGTCTCGAAGCCGAACCGGTGGACGTCTCGACAGAACGCCCAACCGCTGGAAGCCCCCACGGGTTTCATTTCTATTGTCGGCGACGTCGACACGCCGGAGCGCTCCTCGATCGCAAGCGCTACGGCGGTGTAAAACATGTCGAGCCTCCACAGCGCGTCAGGATCGGGATCGCCGCCAAAGGGTACCGCACGTTGCTGTTGCTTGGTGATGATGAACTCGGCCAGCAGCTCGGCATCCGAATGGCCTTCCCATAAGCCGAAGGAATCCTGAGTACGAATGAGCCGCAGGAGGCATTTGACGAACGGGGAAGCAAGGGCCTCGTCGTCCTTGTGGACAGCAGGGCCAACCGGAGGAATTTCGTTGTTCGTCATTTCAGTCTTCGTCTTCGAGGTACGATTTCCTTTTCCTGCGATGCCCACTCCGGGTCGGCTTGCGTGGCCGACGAATGGCTTGGGCGGGCCAACCCCAAGAGTGCCCCGTGGCCGACCTCGACATGTCCACGAGTGCGAGACCTGCGGCGCGAATTCGCGGCGCACATTGTCTGCGCCGCGATCCGACCGGTGGTCAACGCAATTGAAATCCAACCTGCCGCAAGCCGCCGCCCTGCTGCATCGACATACTTGCTGCGAAGAGAGCCTCGATGGGCGGATTGGCCAGTGTTCAATTCCAATTGTCAGTCCCTTCGCGATTCTTGCTCAGGAAGTGACTGCGTTTTGAGTTTCGGGTGCCTTCTTTTGCGGAGCCACACAAAGATCCGCGTGACAGGCAGGCTCACCCGTGTAGTTGGCCAGTGCTTCGAGCAATGGGGTAAGATAGTACTGTTTGGTGTGGTCCGGAATTGGCCCCAGCCGGTCCACCGATTTCAGTGCCACCTCGATCAACTCGATTGCGCGATCTTTGTTGCCGCTCTCGTAATAATACTGAGCTACCGGGAGGTACCGGAGGTACTTAAACGGGCCATCGCCGTTCGGGGGATTGAGTGCCAGTATCTGTTCCGAGAGCTCGTTGCCCATCGCAAAGCGCTCCGCGCGCGGAAGATGGGAATTGTCCATCGTGGGATCGAAGAGTTGGTTGAGGGCCAAGGCCATCCACGACACCGCGTCGGACGTTTTGTCGATCGCGTCCTCGACCAATTCTCGCATGACCGGCATGCCGGTCTTGATGTCGCGCAGCTTGTGAAGCAGAAGATCCGCATGAATCTGCCGGAACTCACAAGAGTCTGGCATCAAGGCGAGGCCTTCTTCGATGGCCAAGAGCGCCGCCGTCCAATTCTCGGCCTGCATCGCCGGCTCAAGTTTGGCGTATATCGGCCCGGTAAGCGACATTTCGCGCGCTGCAAGTTGGTTATGCGCGATGCGCTTTGCATCGGCGGCTTTCGCTTCATAGCTGCTGCGCCAGCTGCCGTTAAGGACTTTCGGCAAAACGTCATCGAGTTCCGCCGGGTGGCCGATAAAAGCGATGTGGCCGTCGCGGTCGACCACGAACGAGGTGGGAATCCCAATCGAAGAGCTGGGATCCATCCAGAGCTTGTTCATTTCGCCAATGTAATCGAACCCGATACGATAATTCAGATTCGGGAACTCCTCGGTCAGCCAGGCATCCACGTTGGTCCGCGCCTCGTCTGCGGTAGGACCCTGTTCGCAGGCGGCAACTCCGACCGCCTCAAATCCGCTGCCTTCATATTTCTCCTGCAGTTCGATCAAATGGGGCATGGCGTCGACACATGGTCCGCACCAAGTCGCCCAAAACTCAACGAGGTAGACCTTGCCGGGCCGAAAGTTCGTGAGGGGCTCGCCACGCAGCCAGTTCTCCACTTTGATCGCAGGAGCCGGGGACCCCATACGCAGTTCCATCTTGGTGTCCAAAGTCATTCCACACCTTTCGTCTCTTTTGTCGCGGAATATTTTCCAGTCAAAATCGGACACGGTCTCGAGGGCATCGCTCCCTCTGGCTTGCTTCAGCGAAGCTCTCACCGTGTTGCCGCACATCAAGCTGCAACGGAGGTGCCAATTCCCTCAGCTCCGGTAAGCGGCGGGAAATGCTTTGAAATTCTCCACGAGGCCAAATGCGGCCGATTGTCGTGAACCCGACATGTCTTCTGCCGCTGTCGGGTTTCGCCCTATCACTCTTGAGAGCTTGGACGGCTCGCCTGTGATTAGACTGGCCTCGGTCCTCGAGCAGTGGCAGTTTGGCGCCAGTTCGAAAGCGCGAACTCGCCGGCTTGGTCCTCGTGCCGCCACCGCCGCGTGTGGATTCTTGCCCCGGAGTCAAAATTCGCCTCGCGGTTGCCAACGGCGGCATGCGCTCAATGCGCGTGGCGTTGAGCACCGACAGCACGTAATGGTACCAATTAGTGGATGCCCGTCGCTGCCTCCACTTCTCCAGCCAAGCGCTCGAACGACGCTACCTACCCACGTTCGAGCGCGACCGCGGAATCGCAGACTGCCGAACGTCAGCCGTTGCGAAAGGTGTAGCCGTACCCGTTGATCGCCGGTGCGCCGCCTAGATGTGCGTAGAGGACCCTCGATCCCTGTGGAAAGAAGCCCCTCTGGACGAGGTCGATCATCCCTTGCATCGATTTGCCCTCGTAAACGGGGTCCGTAATCATGCCCTCGAGCCGCGCGCACAAACGGATTGCCTCTTTGGTTTCCTCCGATGGAACGCCATAACCCGGGTACGCGTAGTCCATGAACAACACCACGTCTGCCTCGACAATTTCCGCTCCGAGGTGGACGAGCTTCGCTGTATTTTGGGCGATGCCAAGCACCTGCGCCTTGGTCTTGGCGGGCATGGCGGAGGCATCGATACCGATCACGTTGCGCTGTCGACCATCCTTGGCGAACCCGACGAGCATGCCGCCGTGGGTTGAACCAGTCACCGTACAGACGACGATATAGTCGAAGGCAAACCCAAGCTGCTCTTCCTGGGCACGCACCTCCTCAGCGAACCCCACATAGCCCAGGCCGCCGTATTTGTGGACAGAGGCGCCGGCAGGTATCGCATATGGCCTGCCGCCCCTTGCCTTGACTTCATAAAGTGCCTTTTCCCAGCTGCGGCGGATGCCGATGTCAAAGCCCTCGTCAACCAGGCGCACCTCTGCCCCCATGATGCGGCTCAAGAGGATATTGCCGACCCGGTCGTAGACAGCATCATCATGTGGGACCCAGCTCTCCTGGACCAGGAGGCATTTCATGCCGATCTTGGCGGCGACCGCAGCGACCATGCGCGTATGGTTGGACTGCACGCCACCGATTGTGACGAGCGTATCGGCATCTGACGCGATCGCGTCGGGCACAATGTATTCGAGCTTGCGCAGCTTGTTTCCGCCGAACGCGAGCCAAAGGTGAGCGGATAACGTTCGAATTTTTCCAGCATGCTATCTCCAGCAAAAAAGTACCTGAACCTGCTACGCACCGGTCAGCCCAGGGGTATGGTCGCGTGTTAGCCGAACACAGATTCCCTATACGATCAGCTCAGTCATCAGAGGGTGACCAAAATTGGTGTGGGTCTGAGCACTGATCCTGTCATCCGCGCATCAAAGCAGCAGCACATGCTGGGCATTCGACCAAGCCGGGACACAGCTGAAAATTGCATTCCGCAGTTGATCAGAGTCAGACGACTGGTACCCGAGCTTTCCTG
This sequence comes from Mesorhizobium sp. M2E.F.Ca.ET.219.01.1.1, assembly GCF_004016445.2. Taxonomy (GTDB): domain Bacteria; phylum Pseudomonadota; class Alphaproteobacteria; order Rhizobiales; family Rhizobiaceae; genus Mesorhizobium. The sequence goes on along the minus strand of NZ_SADT02000011.1, from coordinate 34,544 downwards.
TAACCATCGGCATGCTGGCCCCTGTGGCGAGTTCCACGAGCGCGGCTAGAGGACTGCCAGATCAGAAAGAGCACGCGGCCGAAGTAGCCGGCCTGAAGCAGCAGCGAACAGGCCAGCGTCGTGACGACTGCCACACGGAGCGAATCCAAAGCGAAGTAAACCATCGACGCATTGCTGCACAGGACCAGCCCCACGAGCCGACAAAAAGATGAAGTGCACGCCGCTCCCCTGGTTTTCGCCAGATCATGTTGCGAGCTCGTCGGCCGCAACATGCGTCTGGCAGTTCTTGGGGCAGACGCGGCCGCAGGCTCCGCAGCCTATGCAGCGGCCGGCATCATCGACAACCATGATCATGCGATTGAGCTTGCCGTCGAAATCGTCGCCTCGTCATCGCAGGGGCGAGGATTTCACCCGCATCATCAACGCCGTGAAGATGCATGACATCGCGCGAGCAGACCTTGAAACAACGGCAGCAGCCGATGCAGGTCTTGCTATCGATGGAGGTCAGGTACGACGGCATCCAAATGGAGCCGTCACGGGTGGTGAATGTGCGCATCATCCTAAATTCTTCATTGAAGCGAGTTCTCTCTTGGCAACATCCAACTCGGCATAAACGGCTTGGGTTTTCTCGGCGACTTCCTGTATGTCGGCCCACTTGCCCGGCAGACCCTCGACAAGGTCCTGCAATGCCATCTTGGCAATAGCTGCACGCAACTGGAGCTTTCGGACTTTCTTCCTCATCTTATCTAGGTCTGACATAGATCCTTCCTGGAACAATGGTTTTGTTGATGCGCTCCATCTCGGGCTAGGCTTCAATGGCTGCAGTCGCATCGTCGACCAGTTTCGTACCGGCCTCAGTAAGTTTGCGGAAAGTCTCGAAGCCGAACCGGTGGACGTCTCGACAGAACGCCCAACCGCCGGAAGCCCCCACGGGTTTCATTTCTATTGTCGGCGACGTCGACACGCCGGAGCGCTCCTCGATCGCAAGCGCTACGGCGGTGTAAAACATGTCGAGCCTCCACAGCGCGTCAGGATCGGGATCGCCGCCAAAGGGTACCGCACGTTGCTGTTGCTTGGTGATGATGAACTCGGCCAGCAGCTCGGCATCCGAATGGCCTTCCCATAAGCCGAAGGAATCCTGAGTACGAATGAGCCGCAGGAGGCATTTGACGAACGGGGAAGCAAGGGCCTCGCCGTCCCCGTGGACAGCAGGGCCAACCGGTTCATGAGGAATTTCGCTTTTCCCCAATTTCAGTACTCCTCTTGAAGGACGATCTCTTTTTCTGCGATGTGTGGTTCGGGCGCTTGCGTGGGCGGGGAATGGCTTGGGCGAGCCGATCCCACGCAACAGTGTCCCGTGGCCGACCTCGAGCACGTCCACCAATGCGAGACCTTTCACCGCGGCGCGAACGCCTGCGCCGCGGTTCGACCCGAGGTAAACGCAATGGAAATTCCACCTGCCGCAAGCCGCGCACTTTTGCGGCATCGACGTTATTGCTGCGAAGTGCGCCTGGGCGGGCGGATTTGCCGGTGTTCAATTCCAATTGTCATGCCCTTCGCGATCCTTGCTCAGGAAGTGACAGCGTTTTGAGTTTCGGAAGTCTTGTTTTGCGGAGCCACACAGAGACCCGCGTGACAGGCAGGCTCACCCGTGTAGTTGGCCAGGGCTTGGAGCAACGAGGTGAGGTAGCGCTGTTTGGTTTGGTCCGGCACTGGCTCCGAATGGTCCAGCGATTTGATTGCCACCTCGATCAACTCGATCGCCCGGTCCTTGTTGCCGCTCTCGTAATAATACTGAGCGACCGGAAAGTAACACCCGAATTTAAAGTCTCCATCGCCTTGCGGAGGATTAAGTTCCAGGATCTGTTCGGAGAGCTCCTTGCCCATCGCAAAGCGATCATCATGCGGAAGATGGGAGTTGTCGATCGTGGGATGGAAGAGTTGGTTCAGCGCCATCACCACCCAAGACATCGCTTCGAACTTTTTGTTGATCGCGTCCTCGACCAATTCGCGCATAAGCGGCAAGCCGGTTTTGATGTCGCGCAGCTTGTGAAGCAGAATATCCGCATGAACCCGCCGAAAATCAAAAGAGTCTGGCATCACGGCGAGGCCTTCTTCGATGGCCAATAGTGCCGCTGCCCAATCCTCGTCCTGCATCGCCGGCCCAAGTTTGGCGTATATCGGCTGACTCAGCGACGATTCGCGCACACGCGAGATTCGCTTTGCATCGACGGCTTTCGCTTCATAGCTGCTGCGCCAGCTGCCGTTAAGGACTTTCGGCAAAACGTCATCGAGAGGTGCCGGGTGGCCGATATAAGCGATGTGGCCGTCGCGGTCGACCACGAACGAGGTGGGAATCCCGAACGAAGAGCTGGGTTCCAGCCAGAGCTTTTTCATTTCGCCAGTGCAATCGAACGCTGTCCGATAATTCAGATTCGGGAACTTCTCGGTCAGCCAGGCATCCACGTTGGTCCGCGCTTCGTCCGCGGTTGCAGCCTTTTCGCAAGCTGCGACTCCGATAATCTCAAATCCGCTGTCTTTATATTTCTCCTGCAGTTCGATCAAATGGGGCATGGCGTGGACACATGGTCGGCACCAAGTCGCCCAAAATTCAACGAGGTAGACCTTGCCGGGCCGAAGGCTCGTGAGGGGCTCGCCACGCAGCCAGTTCTCCACTTTCAGCGCAGGAGCCGGGGACCCCATACGCAGTTCCATCTTGGTGTCCAAAGTCATTCCACACCTTTCGTCTCTTTTGTCGCGGAATATTTTCCAGTCAAAATCGGACACGGTCTCGAGGGCATTGCTCCCTCTCGCTTGCTTCAGCGGAGCTCTCACCGTGTTGCCGCACATCAAGCACGGCAAAGGGCATGCCAACCCTTCTTAGCTTCGGCAAGCGCCGGTACCGCCTTGAATAAGCGAGCCCTAACACGGCCAGCTGACGTTAACCTGAATGTCGGCTTTCGACGGCTCACCTTAGCGGCTGCCGTTTAGGAAGGTGAGAGTTTGGCTGGCCCGCTGGCGATAAGACCGGCTTCGGCGTCCTGGAGTAGTCGCACTTCGGCGATGGGGTCGAAAGTGCGGGAGAGGCTCGGTACCCTTGCAGCCACCGCCGCATGTGGCCCGGCGTCATAATTCGCGTCGCGGTTGCCAACGGCGGCGTTGGGCTCGATCCACGTGGCGTTGAGCCCGACAGCACGTAAAGCTGCATCGTGATTGAATGCCCTTTGCTGTTTCACGCCAAGCAGGAGTCGCGCGACGCTACCTTGCTCAAGCGCGAGCAGAGCGATCTGACGCCGTAGGAATATTGCTCGTCCCGCTTTTGCCGCCAGAGGCGGAAATCTTTCCTGAATGCCACCGCCGATCATCAATATCGACGAATCATATCCCGCTGCCCATTTGTTCGACTCCGAGGTCGGGCCAGCACTCCGTCAAGGGACGGTTGATGAACCCTAGATGCTCGGGATTGGCGCATGGCGCGCGCCGCAGAAGGCTGTCAAGGATGCGGCGCGCTCGCCAGGCCAGCAGCCCAAAGTTCGGATCAGCCAGCCCGCGCTGTCCAAGGCAGGCGTTCTGAACGAAAAGGCGTCGGTCTCGCGGTCCGTCCCAGTACACCGAAAAATCCTCGCCGATGGCGAGCTCATTGCCGATCTGTTCGAGGCGATCTGCGATCGGTTCTAGGAAACCCGGCAGCGGTTTCTCGTACCCGGTGGCCAGGATGACGATATCGGCGGTTACTTCTCCGATGTTGTCCAAGCCGCGTTGCAGCGTGAGCCTGTGCCCTGCTCCGGCATTGATGCAGCGCGACACGTTGCAACTTGGCCGCAATGTGATCTCGCATTGGTGTGGCTCGAGAAAGGCGTGGTGGTAGAGCGCCTGATAGACCGCGCGCAACTTGCTTTCTGAAATGCCCTCGGAGGCAAGCGCGAAACGCCGCAGGAACAGCTGTCGATGCACCTCGCTCATCGCAGCAAAACGATCCGAGAAGCATGGCGTGAACAGCCCGTTTGTGAACGCGTGGTCGTCGAAAGGCATCTCGCGCGTCAAGACCCATGTGATCGCCGCGGGCCGCCGTTCTTTCGGCCGGCCGACAAGGTGCAGTAGCAGCTCGGCTCCCGACTGTCCGCCGCCAACAACGCAGACATGCTTTTTTTGCACCTCAGGATTGATGTGGGCCAACTCAGATGAGTGGAACAGGTTGGGTCCAGTCCAGCCATGAAACTGAGGCGGAATTTGCGCCTGCTTGCCTATGTCGATGACGAGGTTTCTTGCATCAAGGACCGCGTTGTCCGTCCGCACGCGAAACTCGCCGTCAAAGCGGATTTCGCGAACGGCCTCGCCGCCACGGACAAGCGGATTCTTCTGGAACGCCCAGTTGAGATATTGGGCGAACTCGGCTCTAAGCACCCCGTGAAATTGCGCATTGAGGAAATTGTAAAGACGCCCGTTCTCGTGGAGGTAGTTTACGAATGTGTAGGCTGATCGCGGATTGACCAGAGTAACCAGATCCTGGAAGTGGCCGACCTGGAGCTCCGCGCAATCGAAAGCGCTGCCTGGATGTCCTCGGAAATCGACCTCCCGGTCCAGGAACAGTGCCCCTTGCGCAATCTCTTCCTGTATCTGACACGCAAGGCTCAAATTAGATGGTCCAGCACCCACACCAATACAAAAGAGGTCCACTTATCCTTACTCCTCTAGGAGTGTTTTCCAACTCAGCGGCATGTTGACGTCGATTGCCGGGCATTGAGCAATGCGAACCTCACAGGCATGCTTGAGCCGCGGTCCCGACTGAGAGGACAGCAAAAGCGTGTGCCGCCTTCCAGGTCTTGGGCTCAATGTCGGCGGCATCGACAGCGGCGCGGCGTGATCCGAACCCAAGAGCAGAAGGAAAGTGTGTGATGCTGTCGCGCGGCTCTTCCGGATCTTACGGCGGCTTCTAGCGCCGGCCTCCACCCCAGGAGTGGCTGTTTCCCTGCCACGACGGAAGCGGCTCTTTCTTTCGAGGGGCGTAACCATGGATAACGGCTCTTAATGCTTTCGGAGACTCCCATGCATGCGGCGTGCCGGATAAAGACCTGTCAAACCAACGAGTTCGCGCAGTTCCAGCTCGTCTGGAATCCGACATTGTCGCACGCCCGACGATCGGGCAGGGGAAGCTCCGCGGCAGCGGCCCTTGCACACCGCAGGCTGACAGGGACAGCCGCCGATTTGACGCGCGTCCGGGTACTGATAAGGGGCCTTCCAACAGGGTTCGCGCACGAGGCGGGGTCTCCTGGTACACCCGCCCTGTGGCTTGGCTGCGGTCTGCTGCAGCCGTTCGTCTTTACTGCCCGTTGCGGACGATCTCGCACGAGTTGGTTCACGAGAGCGTCGTGAAGCAGTCGAGGCGTCCGGTTTGGCTCTGACAAGCGTCGCAAGATGTTCGCGGATCCAGCCATGTCTCCGCAATCCGACCGGTAACCGACGACGACTTCGGACTGGTTGGCGGTCCTACGACCTGATCGGTGTTCCTACGGAGCTGATCAGCGAGCCAAAAACAGCGGCAATGTGGTCTTCCCAAAGCTCCAGCTCGGCGGACCGCCGAAAATCCGCTCACGCAGCCCACGGCTGCCATAAGCACCCATAACCATCATGTCAGCACAGATGTCGTTCGCGTGCTGGGTCAGCACTGTGCCCGCCGATTTGCCGGCGCTCTTAAGCAGGTCAACGGAGACCCGAGCACCGTGCCGAGTAAGATAGGCAGCGATGTCAGCTCCAGACTGCGCGCCTTTCCCGTTGTTTTGCGCCTTTGGATCGACCATAGCGACACAGACTTCCTTGGCAGCGGATAGGATACTAAGAGCTTCCCGAACCGCACGCGAGGCCTCTACACGCGAATCCCAGCCGACCAGCACGCGTCGAGGCGACAGCGTCGCCTTAACGCCCTTCGGCACGATGAGCACCGGCTTTCCGCTATCGAACAAGCAGCCGTTGACAACAGGAGGTCCGAGAGTCTCATCGTTGAGGAGGTCTCCTCCAACGATCGTCAGGTCAGCGCAGAGCGCCCGCTGTCGTGCCACTTCACCGAGGCTAGCCGGATCGCAATAGTCGGTGTCAACGTCACAGGAAAGCGACATAGCTTTCAGCCTTTTGAGGATATCCGCGGACCGTCTTTCCATTCTGGTCACGTCCTGTGAAAATTTCTCGATTTGCTGAAATCGATAGTTCGGTACTGCAATTGCCTGTGCACGTCCTGTATTCCATTCGGGGGGCGGAGACAACATCAAGAGCAATGGAGGCGGTATAATGAGTACCGATAGGTGCGCGCCGACCTCGGCACACAGTCCGGCAGCTGTTGTGAGGTCCTCATCAGAATGATCAGCACCCGTCACACTGAATATGCTTTTAAATTCCATTTGCCTGCTTCTCCTGGTCTTCGTTAGGAGCGCCTCAAAGCGGCAACACCGCTCTCAGGAGGAAGAGAGAGCGGCACCACGTTCGATCACCGATTTCAGTCGTCCGGCTTCTCGAGCGAGTAGCCGGCCGACCTGACGGTGCGAATGACGCTGCCGGGCAAGGCCGTTTTCAGCGCCCTCCTGATTCGGCTGATATGGACATCGACGGTGCGTGCACCGACATGAATGTTGGGCAGCCAGGCCGCCCCGATAAGCTCGTCCCGGCTGAAGACCTTGCCGGGGGCCTCAATCATAAGCCGCAGCACGTTGAAATCGATCCGTCCGAGATGGATGTCGTGGCCATTACCGCGAACCCGATGGGCATCGAGCTTCATCTCCAGGCCTCCACAACAAATCCAACTGTCGTTTTCAACCCCGTTCGGACCACGCTTGGTCAGCCCGAGCCTCGCCCGCAGGCAGTCGAGCAGCTTGGCCGGAGCCACCGGCCGCACAAAGCTCTCAACGCCTGCCTTCAAGAGATCGAGGTGCTGGTGCTCGGCGCCAGGCGCGATCAGGGCGATGATAGGCAGGTCGGTGGTGCGCGGTTCCCGCTTGAGGTGGGCGCAAATTGCGGACCCGTTTATGCTGGCTGGGTCGCAATCCAGCACTACGGCCTGAAGCTCCCGTTGTTCGGCCAAGGCCAGCGCAGCCTTCGCGCCGTCTGCCGTCTCACTGCTGAAACCGTCAACCTCCAGTATGTGGCTGTAGAGCAGATAGAACTCGGCATCTTGCGAGCAGATCAGGACCAGCGGCTTCTTCATCGGCGATACCCCAACAACCTGGTCGGCCTCGAGTCCCTGGATCGAGGGGACTGGCCAACATAGTTTCTCGGGTCCGTCATGATGGCCTTTCTCGAAAATCGCGCCCATCATGCCAGCGCCACGTGGGGAAAGGTTTCGATGACTGAAATCGCATCGTCGACCAGCTTCGTACCGGCCGTGGCGAGCTTCAGGAGCGTCTCGAAGCCAAACCGGTGGACATCGCGCAGCGTTTTGGACAAAACGACCAGCCGTCCGGTCGTGAAAAGCACCCGACCAAAACCCTCATGGCTCACCTGGATCATCGGCGATGCCATAAGGCCGCAGCGCTCCTCGATCGCAAGCCCGATGGCGGCGTAGTACTTGTCGAGCCTCCACAGCACGTCGGGATCGGGATCTCCGATGATTGGGATCCCTCGGCGCTGTTCCTTGGTAATGATGAAGTCGCCCAGCAGCTCAGCGTCCGCTTTGCGTTCCCACGAGCCATAGGAATCCTGAGAACGGATCAGCCGCACGAGGCATTTGACGAACGGGGTGCAAAGAGCCGCCTCGTCTTCGGCGACAGCTGGGGGGATTGCGGGGTCAGGCATTGGCGTCCTCCTCTTTTCAGTCCTCGTCCTCGAAGGACGGTTTCTTTTCGGCAATGCCCGCTCGCGCCAGCACCTTGCGCAGCCAAGGCGGAGGACACGTCCTGAGCATCATCTGCGTGCGCAAGAGCACCTGTGGGATCGATTGGGGCTCCGCCACTTTGATCGGGTGGATTTTTGCCGCGACAAGCTTGGCTGCCGAAGGGCCGCCAATTGCCAGACAAAACAGGATCTGACAGCCCTTGAGCGCATCCACCTTTGGCGTGATGCGATCATCGCGCTCGGCCCGATGCTCCCCGCTTTCATCGGACACGTCATCGAAGGCCACGGCTTCTACGAGATTCCATTCCTCGCGCGTCACGTCGTAGACAGCAAAGCGCCTGGCCGACCCGAAATGGGCGTTGAGGTCCTGCATGTCCTGAGTGGCGATCGCAACGCGCAATGCGCCCTTACGTCGTTCAGGCATCGGGGCGAAAACCTCACTACTGACCAGCGAGAGGCGGCGAACAGCGTTCATCGTGATATTTCTCGATTACGGAGTGGATCAAGCGCCTCAGGAGTGGGCGCGTGTTGGTTGGCCTGGAAGATGCTGGCGACCTCGAAGATCATGTCGCGGGTGCCCTGATAGAGAATTGCGAGCTTGTGCTGGCTGCCTAGTCGATCGAAGACCGGGAACCCGATGCGCATGAGCGGAATTCGGAGCCGCTCCGATGCTTGGCGCCCGTGCGAATGCGTGACAAGCAGGTCAGCACCGACGGCAAGACTTTCCAGATCGCCGAGATCGCCGATCTGAACCGAAACCGCCGGGACTTTCTCGAGAATTTTAGACCTGTCGGTCGTTGTGACGGCCGCGGCTATCTCGGAGCCGAGGCCAGCAAAGAAGGTCGCAAGTTGGAACAGCTGGTCTGGTTCGGCAGCGATGGCAATTTTCTTGCCGCCGAAATGGAAATGTCCGTCGAGCATCGCGTCCTGCAATTGCGCCCGGCGCCGGCGCACGCGGGCCGGTACCGCCGCGCCCGAAATCGCAGACAGCAGCGACACGAAGCGGTCCGTGTCCTGCAGCCCAGTCAGTGACTGGAACAACACGTAAGGCACGCCGGTCAACCCGTGCAGCGCTTTCGCCGGGCGGCGCATGTGCTCACCGATGGCGATGCATTGCATGGCCGTGCCCAACTCGCGAATGTCTTCGACGCTGGTGCCGCCGTATGTGGTCGCTACCCAGCGGTCAGGAACCGTACCGTCGAGCGAGCCTGAAATGTCGGGCAGAATAACCGGCTTGAGCCCAAAGCTTTCAACCATGTCCCGCATATGCTCGATGTCGGCGATAGAGAGGTTGCATCCGGGCAGGATTGCGATCTTCTTCGGGTGCCGCGCCCGTTCGCCCGAGCGCGTAATCCCTTCGATCATTGCGGTGACTGCCTTGGCCCAGCCCTCTTCGATCGCGCCGTCAAAATCCGGCGTGTTGGCCAGCACGACCTCCGTACCCGCAAGCTGTTGCGTGTGCTTCCGCATGATGTTGGCAATATCACCCGCGCAATCTTCGCCACGCGTCTCCACCAGCGCGGTCGTGCACACCCCGATCAGCGTTGGCTTCGTGCGGTTCTTGAGGTTGAGGATCGCCTCTTCCAGATGGTCGGCTGCGCCGAGGATGGTCGCCACCTCATCCATCGCCGTAGTCTGCAAGGGAATCGCTTCTTTGAAGTGCCGCACGAAGAGAACGAGCGCAAAGCTTGTGCAGCCTTGGCTGCCGTGGAACAGCGGCATCGCACCGTCGACGCCAAGAAAGGCAAAGGCGGCACCCAGCGGCTGCGACGACTTCAGCGGGTTGACTGCCGCCGATTTGCTCTGGGGAAGGATGCGGGCCATCGGTCGCCTCAACACTCGTGTGCCGTCGCGCAGGCGAATTCATCAAACAGGTACGCGGTCTCGTTCCTCGTGCACGGCAATTCGCCTATCAGCTCAGGCTGGCAATCCCACGGGGCCGGCTGGCGCACCTGAGACCAGATCGGATTGTGAATGGCGAGGTCGATCTGGCGTACGAGTTCCACCATGCCGTCATAGCCGGCATAAGGATGCTGGCGCTCCTGGTTGATATCGAGCCAGGGCGTCTTGGCCTTGAGCGCAATGAATTGCGTGCGACCGCCCGACAGCATGATATCGGCCCTGTGTTCAGAGAGCATGGCGTACAGCTCGCTCGCAGCCATGGATTCGAACATGTGCTTGTCGTGCTTGAGAACTTGTTTGATGCGCTCCTTGTCCTGCACCGTAGATTTCTTGATCGAGGTGCCGACGATCTCGATTCCGATCTCCATCAGCGCATGGACAACCGACCAGGACTTCACACCGCCTGTGTTGAGCAGCACGCGCTTGCCTTGGAGCCTTTGCCGGTAGGATTCGAGTTTCTTCCACGCGATCGCCTCCTGCTGCGCGATCAGCGTCTCTGTGCGCTCGAGGATCTCCGGATCGGCGCCCTTCCTCACCAGCAGCCTGACAAGGTTTCGAAGAGCTTGCGATGTGTCGGAGATGCCATAGAAGGAGCCCTCGAAGAACGGGATGTCCCAGCGCTCCTCCATCTTGCGGGCAAGACTGATCAGCGCGGTCGAGCACACCATCATTGCCGCCCGGGCGCGGTGCGCGGAAGCAATGTCGCGGTAACGCGCATCGCCGGGAATGCAGGCGCGCACCCGGATCCCGAGCCGATCGAGGAGCGGCTTTACAAGCCAGAATTCGCCCGAGAGGTTGAATTCGCCAAGGATGTTGATGTCGTAGGGTCCGGGGTCGTCGGGTTCGACCGTGCCGATGACATGATCGAGCAACGCCTCGGCGGCGAGCTTATTGCCGAGGTTCTTGGAGCCTGCCAGGCCAGGCGCATTGATCGGCACCACGGCCAAACCGAACTTTTCCGTGGCGCGTTTGCACACGGCCTCGATGTCGTCACCGATCAGCGCCGTTACGCAAGTCGAGTAGACGAAGATCGCCGGCGGCGCGTATGTGTGCTTGATCTCGCGGATCGCCTTGAAGAGTTTCCGCTCGCCCTGCCCCATCACAAGGTCGAGTTCGGTGAGGTCGGTCGTGAAGCTTGTCCGCCACAAGGTCGGCCCTGACGAAACCGCACCACGGTTGTCCCAAGAATTGCCCTCGCAGGCGAGCGGCGCATGGACCAGATGCGCAACGTCGGTGATCGGCTGCAGGACGATCTTGGCTCCGTCAAAGGCGCAGCCGCCGGCTGCCGCCCCTGGTGTCAGCGACTTCGAGCAGCCCTCCTTGCGCGCCTTGGCATCTTTGCCACGGTTCTTATCGCAGGCGGGCTCATCGAAGGCGTCCTTGATTTTGGCGCTGAGGGAGGACATTGCTCAGCCTCCCCAGTCCATTGGGCAAGGAATGGCCTCGGCGAAAAGCCGGCCACGGCTCTTAGCGCGTGAGGTCATAGGAATAATCCGTCACACCCGTCTCGCTCGTCTCGCGATCGAGTTTGTCGAAGATCTTGTCGAGGATCGTCGTCAGCACGCGCAACGCTCCCTGGTAGCCAAAGAGCGCAAAGCGGTGATGATGGTGCCGATCGAAGATCGGAAACATCAGCCGGATCAGCGGTGTTCCGGTGTCGCGCTCCAGGTACTTGCCGTAGGAATTGCCGATCAAAAGGTCCACCGGCTCGGTAAAGAGCAGTGAGCGCAGCGCCCACAGGTCCTTGCCCGCCCAAACCTGGGCAGCCTTGCCGAAAGGCGAGGATGCTAGCAGCTTCTTCAAATCGGCTTCCCATGCCGAGGTGCCATTGGTGGCGAGGCAATGGGTTGGCTCGCCGCCGGTCTCCATGACAAAGCGGGCCATTGCGTGAACGAAGTCGGGATCACCGTAGATGGCGTATTTCTTACCATGCAACCAGGATTGGCTGTCCGCCATGGCGTCTACCAGTCGGCCGCGCTCGAGGCGAATTGCCTCGGGAATCTCCTTGCCGGAAATCGCCGCGACCTCCATCAGGAATTCGTCCGTCGCCTGAACGCCGAGCGGATAGTGGAACGAGGCCGTCGCCTGCCCGACCTCCTCGCAATAGCCCAGTGTCTTTCGGGTGTTGTGATGCTGCAGCGAAAGCGTTGCCTCGGCGTTGAGGGCCTTCTTCACCTCGTTGATCTTCGTGCCCCCGTCATACATGCGGTATTCACCGTCCGAAGGCGTATCGAACTGGTCAGAGGCATCCTGGATCAATGTATAGGACACGCCCATTACATCGAGCAGGCGCTTGAGCTCCCGGTTGTTGCCGACGCAGAAGCCGTCGAAGCCCGGAATGATGTTGATGGTTCCTTCGATTTGCGTACGCTCCTGACCTTTCCAGAAGTGCTCCAAAATGCCTTTGACCATGTTGTCATAGCCGTCGACATGACTGCCAACGAAGGCCGGGGTGTGGGCAAAGGGCACGTCGAAGTCGCGCGGGACTGAATCTTCGTCCTTGGCGTTCTGGATGAAGCTGTGCAGGTCGTCGCCAATGACCTCTGCCATACAGGTCGTCGACACGGCAATCATCTTGGGGTCGTAGAGCTGGTAGGTGTTGGCGAGCCCGTCGACCATGTTCTTCAGGCCGCCAAACACCGCCGCATCCTCGGTCATTGAGGAGGAGACCGCCGCGGCAGGCTCCTTGAAATGGCGCGACAGGTGCGAGCGGTAATAGGCGACGCAACCTTGGCTGCCGTGGACGAAGGACATGGTTCGCTCGAAGCCGGCGGCAGCGAATACCGCACCCAGCGGCTGGCAGGCCTTGGCCGGGTTCACGACAAGCGCTTTGCGGGCGAGGTTCTTTTCGCGGTATTCCCACGTCTGGGTGAAATCGCGCTGATCGGAAATGATTTCATCGGGGTGCGGACATTCGAAGTTTAGCTTCTTCTCAGCGAGCATCTTTCTGTATTCCGGCTCGCGGAACAGGGGAGCGTGATCGAGAATTTTTTCAGCCGACTGCGGCATGATGATTACCTCTTTTGCATCTGGCTGCGCGGGACGGCAGCTCAGGACGTCAAGACGTTCCAGGCTCCGGCGGATCAGAGGCCGCGGGAGTTCACCGTCTCAGTGGGAGACTGGGGCTGAAGCAAATGTTTATTCGGCAGCCATCGCCCGCTCATCGCCCCGGCTTCTTTTCCAAGGCGCGTGGAATAGGTCCCAGACCGGGTTGTTAATGGCGAGATCCACATCACGTGCGAAAATGGCAAAGCCATCGTAGCCGTGATACGGGCCTGAATAATCCCAGGAATGCATCTGGCGGAACGGTATGCCCATCTTCTGCACCGGGTATTTTTCTTTGATTCCCGAGCCGACCAGATTTGGGCGAATCCCTTCGATGAATTTCTCCAACTCATAGCCGGTCACGTCATCGTAGATCAGCGTGCCGTTCTTCACGTAGTGGCCGGTGCGCTGATAGTCGTCGCTGTGGGCGAATTCATAGCCGGTGCCCACGATGACCATGCCGAGGTCCTCGTAGGCCGTGACGACGTGGCGGGGGCGCAGGCCGCCCACATAGAGCATCACGGTATTTCCTTCCAGGCGCGACAGGTACTTGGCGATGACCGCATCAACAAGCGGCCTGTACTTGGCAATGACCTTTTCGGTCTTCTCCTCGATTTCCGGCCCAAAATGCTTGGCTATGTTGCGCAGAGAGGCTTCGATCTGGGAGGGACCGAAGAAATTGTACTCCATCCAGGCGACGCCATACTTTTCCTCCATATGCCGACAGATGTAATTCATCGACCGGTAGCAGTGGATAAGATTGAGCTTAGCCTTCGGGGCGCGCTCGATCTCTGCGAGTGTGGCGTCACCCGACCAGTTGCCAACCACGCGCAGCCCTATCTCCTCAAGCAGTATGCGCGAGGCCCAGGCATCGCCGCCGATATTGTAGTCGCCGATGACGTTGACGTCGTAGGGGCCGGCCTCGAACTTGACATCCTTTTTGTCGAAGACCCAATCCCGGATTGCATCATTGGCGATGTGGTGGCCAAGCGACTGCGAGACGCCGCGGAAGCCCTCGCAGCGTACCGGCACGATCGTCTTGTCATACTCCTTGGTCTTTTTGCGAGAAACGGCCTCGGTGTCATCGCCAATCAGGCCGATAGGGCATTCGGACTGCACGGTGATGCCGTTGTTGAGCGGAAACAAGACTTCAATCTCGTCAATGATCTGTTCCAGCTTCTTGTCGCCGCCGAAGACGATGTCCTTCTCCTGGAAATCGGAGGTGAACTGCATTGTCCCGAACGTGTCGACGCCCGTTGTACCGACGTAGTAGTTGCGGCGCTGCGACCAAGAATATTGGCCGCAGCCGACCGGGCCGTGCGAGATATGGACCATATCCTTGACTGGCCCCCACACCACGCCTTTCGAACCAGCATATGCACAGCCGCGAATCGTCATCACCCCGGGAATGGACTTGATGTTCGATTTGACGTCGCATTCGGAAAGGACCTCGCTTTCCCCGCCAGCCTCGTTGCCGCTCTTTGCGACGTTGAGGTGCTTCTTGCGGCGCTTCGCCGCCTTGTCGGGATAATGCGACAGCACCTCTTCGATAAGCTTCGCATGAAGAGCACCGTCATTCTCGTATTCCCGGCTCATGAGTCCCCCTTTCAAGGTTGGGTGACGCCTCAAAGAATAGGCGCCGTTCTCTGCAAGGCGCGCCGATTCATGGCAGCGCTAATGTCACTACTGGGCCGCCGCCTTCGCCGCTTCCTTGGAGTGAAGCTCGGCAAGCATCTGCTCGTCGGTCTTCATGATGCCGAAGTCGAGCAGCATCTCCTCCAGCTCCTCCATGGTGATCGGCGTCGGGATCGTACCCTGGCCCGAATTGGCGTGGATCTTCTCGGCCAGAGCGCGGTATTCCCCTGCCTGCTTTGAGTCCGGCGCGTACTGGATCACCGACATCTTCCTGAGTTCGGCATGTTGGACGATGTTGTCGCGGGGCACGAAGTGGATGAGCTTGGAATTCAATCGGCCAGCCAGTGCTTCGGCCAGATCGAGTTCGCGGTCGGTTTGACGTTCATTGCAGATCAGCCCGCCCAGCCGCACACCGCCCGAATGGGCATATTTGAGGATGCCCTTGGCGATGTTGTTGGCGGCATAGAGCGCCATCATCTCGCCGGACATGACGATATAGATCTCCTGGGCCTTGCCTTCGCGGATCGGCATGGCGAAGCCGCCGCATACCACGTCGCCGAGGACGTCATAGGAGACATAATCGACATCGTCATAAGCGCCATTCTCCTCGAGGAAATTGATCGAGGTGATGACGCCGCGGCCGGCGCAACCGACACCCGGCTCGGGGCCGCCGGACTCCACGCACTTGATGCCTCTGTAGCCCACCTTGAGCACGTCCTGGAGTTCGAGGTCTTCCACCGAACCTTCCTGTGCGGCGAGATCCAGGACGGTATCCTGAGCTTTCGAATTCAGGATCAAGCGTGTGGAATCGGCTTTGGGGTCGCATCCTACGATGAGGATTCTCTGCCCGAGGTCGACAAGGGCAGCGAGCGTATTTTGGGACGTGGTGGACTTGCCGATGCCGCCTTTTCCGTAAAAGGCGATCTGACGCAGACCTGACATAATAGCTTTCCTTCCTTCGTTCTAATCATCGCGACTGCCCGCGACACAAGTGCCGATAGGCAGCTCGTGCCGCCTCACACCAAGCATCGCAAAAAGCGTACCAGCGTGATCGGCCGATCCCAGAAAAAACTTTGTCATTAAATTCCAGCCGCTTAGACGGCGGCAAAACGCGCGAACGGGCCTTTCAGGCGTCTGTCACGGACACGACAAAGCCGACACAGATTGTCGTGCGCCATCCAAACCGCCGTGTGTCGAGCTCGAAGCGGGAGAATGGGGAAGTTAGCCCAAAGCTGATGGCGAGACCATCGGAAGACATCGGCTCTTGTCTTTCCAGCCTGCCATTGATCGGGCGGTCGCTGGATGAGCAGGAGCCTGGGGCTTGACCGCGGCGCGGGTAGTTCAGGCAGGCTTACAGAGCGGGAACGCCGGCGGCCGATAGACATCCGCGCTTAACCTTTCATAGCCCGTCTACAAGTTGGTTCCGCCGACGCGCTATATGGAAGCCAAATAATTCAGTAGCTTAGCCGAGAGCATTGATTTTTTCAGAAAGATACGTGTTATACGCGTACGAACCGCCGAACCCATGGTCGGCGCCCTCATGCGCGTGAGACCCCGTTGTGGGCGAGGCTCGCGACTGGCTGCACGATCCTAGCCGGCCTGCTTGCCATTGAGTTTGGTCCCGCCGCGGTAGGCTGCGGCATCAAGGGCAACATCAGCTACAACACTGGCAAGAAGATTATCACGTTCTTGGACAGGAATCTTACTGGGAGACACGCATCAACAGGCGGGCGGGCGGGCTTCGAGAGGTTAGTGTCGCGGCAGCTTGCAGATCTGCCCACGGGGCCGCCACGATCGCAAAGTGTGTACAAAAGCGCCCTCTCTGCCGAACTGAACAGTGCTCACGGCCATAGCCTCGGATGAGCCCGACTGGCTTGACCTCTGCATGATGAGAGCAGCTTTTACACCAGGTGCGCAGCACATGTCTTTAACGAACGCATCGTCTTCAAGAATATAGAGAGCAATTCGGAAAACCGAGTAGTTGGCGGCGAAGCTAGGAGAAGGTATACACCACCCTCTTGTTACCCCAGAGTAGAACGTGCAGCTGCGGCAAGACGCGGGCTTCGAACCACCTGTCGCTGGTCACCTTTTCTACCAGCGATTCCATGCGCATCATATTCCGTCGGACTCGACAGAGACGTCTTCATTACCACGGCGGGGCGGCGTGTGATTGCCGGGTTGCAGACAAACCTCGCCGCGACGTCTTTGGGACGAGTGGTGTCGGCACCGAATCCCTATCATTTAGACTAGCCAGCTTGGGGAGCGCCGTCAGACCGCCAGACCGGAAGAGGAGGCTTCGCGCCAACTTGTGCCAAGAATGTTGGACCGTGCGGAACCGCTGGGGCGGCGCTCAACTCTGGCGCAGGATGAAGCGTCGATTGGGTGAATGAATAGGGCGCGCGTTCGACGGGTAGAGGGAGGCAAATCGCTGGATGTCTGCCGGATCAACGTCAACCGGTTCCATCGCCACCATCCACTCGACGTTTTCGGTGCACGGCGGCGTCGTCAGTGAGCCCTCATAAGTCCAATAGCCAAGCGAGGCTGGCAGAAGCCAGTTGGGATTCACCTCGTCGATCGTCACCTCCCCATTCGGCAGTTCGGGAAAGGCCGCAGCAAGGGCAGCAAAGCTGGCATTTGTCGCGCCGGGCGTTAAAAAGACGCCCAGCACGCCCAGAGTACCACTTTGCGTGTCCTTGTGAACGAAATGCACCTCCATCGGGAAGCTCTTGCCCGCCACGTGATGTTCGCTTGGCGCATGGAAATGGAACTGTACCAGTTCGTAGACACGATCGCTGCGGGTCAGCGTGCTGCCTTGTGGCATATTGATTTGAATGGTGTGGCCGTTGTTCACCATATTGCCGCCGCCCTTGTGCCAGCCGATGGCGATATGCGGGATATCCGCCTTGACCGCGCTGTTGATATTGATCGGCGATTGCTGCGTGCCGGCAGAGCATACGAAATTTTCCTTATCCAGATCAGCCCAGTGCTCCGGTCCGACCGGACCGGTGTACCCCCAATGGGCACTGGTCGCTTGGGCGGCTTGAACGCAAATCCGGCATGCGCCGAGCGCAACCAACCCTTTGATCAGGTGACGACGATACATATTACTTTTGCTCCTCTTGCGAACTGATGTTGGTGGCTGCCCTAATGGACGCGTGATGGCCAATCGGCGCGGCCAGTATTGTCCTTTGCAACTGATAGATGCCCGCATGCCTTGGCGTGCTTTCATAAGTGCGGCTGCCGTTTCTCGGCTGGCCGGCTTCTGCAGCCCGCAACGGGAGCAGTTTCAACCAGCTAAACGATAAAAAATTTGAGCAGACCAGCGCTTGACCCCCGCCGCAAAGGCACAGGCGAAGGTGATCACTGCGCGGCTGCCGTTCGCGCCGGAGGCCGCATCGCTATACTTTACACTCGCTGCCCAAGGAGACGCAGGCGACCCTAATACGTTTTCATCGCTACTCCCGACGCAGCCGACCCACGCCACGAAAACGTTGCTATATTTCACGTTGGGCCAGTGAGGAAATCGATCTTCTTTATGGAAGGCATTTGCGCAATGGATGCATTCCCATGCTGACAGTCGTGCGTCAGGCCGGACAATGAGATACATCGATAAGAGCTGGACAAGGATGAGGGGATGACGTGCTTGCGACGGAGCAGGTGGGGCGAGAAGGCCAGTTCTTGCGGATTTCAACTTTGCGTGACGACAGCTCATCGGAGTCAAGGTGACACACGCCGGCAGCGGGGTGTCCGGGCGGTTTCCAGCCGCACAATCGCGAGACCGCTGACGCGAACAAAGCTCGGCTGTACTCGGCACGCGAAGAGAGCCTGCCAAGCCGTTGGAGCCCGGCCTTCCGGTGCGACGCAAGCCGCAGACTAGACCGCCCTCTTGTTACCCCAAAGCAGAACGTGCAGCTGCGGCAACACGCGGGCTTCGAACCACCTGTCGCTAGTCACCCTTTCGACAAGCCATTCCATTCGCATCATTATTCCGTCCAAGTCGACAGAGGCGTCTTCACTGCCAGGGCGCGGCGGCGTGTGATTGCCGGGTTGCAGATAGATCGGAAGGTGCGGATATCTCGCCGCGACTTCTTTGGCGTAGGCATAGTCACTCTCGTCGAAAACGACGAGCTTGAGCACGATTTGCGGCTTCTCTTGCGCCGCTTCGAGGCATGCATCAAACGCAGCCCAACGGGTGGTCATCTCGCTGGACGGCGGCTTTGGGCTAAGGGTCAGCACGTCAAGATCCGCAAACCACTCCCTCACCACGGAACCCTGCGTTTCCAGTGCAAAACGATAGCCCTCGCGATGGCCGCGTTCTATGAGGGGACCGAACGGCTGAATGGCCGGGTTGCCGCCTGACAAGGAGACCATAACCGGCCTGCCGCCGGAAAGCGCATGGACGGTTTGCCACACGGCATCGATCGGCATCGGTAGCCATTCATGGCGATACTGATTGTCCACCGCGTGAAGGCTGTCGCACCATGAACAGCGATAATCACATCCGCCGGTTCTGATGAACACCGTCGGCAAGCCGATGAGCACGCACTCGCCCTGGATAGTCGGCCCGAATATCTCGCTCACACGGATTGCGGGATGCATGTCGGTCACGGACGGTATTCCGCCCAAGTTTTCGGTGTTTCGCTAACGCGCACGGCCGCGGTCTGCGGCAGACGTGCCTTGCACCATTCATAGAAATGTCTGGCCAGGCATTCCGCCGTGACCTTCTCATGTCCCAGCACGTCGTTGAGGTGCCGATGGTCGAAGCTCTCGTCAATGTAGCGTTTGAGCGGCGCCAGATCGTGATAGTCGCGCACGAAGCCGTGGGCGTCCAGTTCCTTGGCCGACAGCTCCACTACGACGACATAGTTATGCCCGTGCAGGCGCGCGCATTGATGGTTGGGAGGCAAGGAGGTGAGCTGATGCGAGGCCGAGAAGTGGAATTCCTTGGTGATGTGGAACATTACGCGCGCCTCCTGCGCAGCGCCTCAAGCCAGAAATCGGCGTCCTCGTAGTCGGTGGGATCAGCGTGCCCGGCGAGATGGAACGCTTCGCGCCGCTCGACGCAGGTCCCGCATCGTCCGCAGTGACGCACGCCGCCCTTGTAACAGGACCAGGTCTCAGCAAACGGGGTGCCGTATCTTGCGCCATCCGCAACAATGTCAGCTTTTCCGAGATTCACATACGGTGCATAGAGGCGTATCTGCGCATAGCCGTCGAGCGCGCGGTCTTGCATTGTCTGGAAAGCTTCAATGAAGGCCGGACGGCAATCGGGATAGATGAAATGGTCCCCACCATGCACGGCCGCCGCCACCGCTTCGGCGCTGTGGGCGGCGGCGAGACCGAAGGCGATTGCCAACATGATGGCATTGCGGTTCGGCACCACCGTAATCTTCATCGTGTCTTCGGCGTAGTGGCCGTCCGGCACGTCGATACTGCTAGTCAGCGCTGAGCCGGAAAGGCCACGGCCAATTTCGCCGATGTCGATGATCTGGTGCGGGACCTTCAGTCGCTGCGCGCAAAGAGCGGCGAAGCCCAATTCCTTCCTGTGCCGTTGGCCATAGTCGAAAGATAGAAGGCCGGTGAGTTCGTGCTCCGCTGCCACCATGTGAGCAAGGGAAACGGAGTCCAATCCGCCAGAGCAGACGGCGAGAGTCTTCATCATTGGTATCCTTGTTTTGACCGGGTAAGGCTGCGACCGGAGATTTCTCTGCGCCCCCACTACTCCAGCGACTCAGTTTTGTGAACCGGGAGAATTTGCGCTCAGCCCGATTGGAACGGGAGTGCGTCGCGTCCAACACGCGTGATCAATAAAAGTTGAGCGCTTCAGCAGTTTGTTTCGCATCGCGCCAACTTTCGCAATCTGCTGTCGGATCGTCGACTTCGAGACAAGGTGATGTTCGGCCGACATCGGCTGACTCTTAATTAAGCCGCAGAACACATGTTGGCTTTCTGGCCTTCGCTTGTGCGGTTGGCACGACAATTGACATTCTAATTGTGGGGCGGCACACCCCGCCAGCCGAAAGTGGCAGTGAGCTCCTTCAGGCGCAGGTTGATGTGCTGATTATTCGGCGATTTTCCGATCTCGAACCAGAAAGCGAGGGCGACATGGATGCCAGCAAATTTGACATTGGCGACATCCGCCTGGAGAACCCTGCGCGGCGCGATTGAGGCCGCAGGCGAGCCTGCTCTACCTGCCGCCCTACAGTCCCGACTTCAATCCGATTGAGAACGCCTTCGCCCAACCTAAGGCGCTGCTGCGAGCAAAGGCCGACCATCAAGGCTCTATGGGACTGACGTTGCCCCAGCAGTTTTGAGTTCGTTTCCGGCGTGGGTTGTGCCCTGCTGGGCGGGTGAAGCGACGGGCGCTGGCGCGGAGCCTTTGGCATAGCGCAGCGCGAGCGACCGTCGCGGATTGAAGGTGCTGGCGAACTTGGCCGGGGTCTGCCAGGCGATTTGGGAGTGCGGCCGCGCGGTGTTGTAGTCGGCGTGCCACAGGGCGATGGCTACGCGCGCCTGAGCCAGCGAGGTGAACAGCGTCTCGTTGAGCAGTTCATCGCGCAGTCGGCCGTTGAAGCTCTCGATGAAGCCATTCTGCATCGGCTTGCCGGGCGCAATGTAATGCCATTCGACGCGGTTCTGATCCGCCCAGGAGAGGATGGCGTTCGAGGTGAACTCGCTGCCATTGTCGCTGACGATCATCCTGGGCCGGCCGCGCTAGTGATGAGCCGGTCCAATTCGCGGGCAACCCGCATGCCCGAGAGAGAGGCGAGCTTCTCCTCCCGATAGAGCCGGAACAGCTTCTTGTGGTTCACGACCAGGCCCTCCCGCCTCAGCATCACGAGAAGACGCCGGTAGCCGAACCGGCGACGCTCCTGCGCGATCGCCTTCATCCGCTCGCGAACCTCCCGGTCGTCCGGCCTGCTGGTCTGGTAGCGAACCGTCATGCGGCAACAGCCGATGGCTTTACACGCCCGCCGTTTGCTCATCCCGAAGCCTTCCTTCAGGCGAGCGACAGCTTTCCGCTTGGCGGCGGGCGTCACCATTTCTTTCCCACAAGGTCCTTCAACGCGGCATTGTCGAGCATGGCGTCGGCCAGAAGCCGCTTCAGGCGCGTGTTCTCGTCCTCCAGCCCTTCAGGTCGCCGAGCCTCGGTGACATCCATCCCGCCGAAGCGGGCCTTCCAATTGTAGATCGAGGCGTCGCTGACCCCGTGCTTGCGGCACAGATCGCCAACCGATACCCCGGCCTCGTGTTTCTTCAAAATTCCGATGATCTGCTCTTCAGAGAAGCGGCTGCGTTTCATGTCCTGATCCTCTGGATGGGCCAGAACGAACTTCAAACCGGATTAGATCAGAGGGGCAAGGCCTCGGCGCGGTCGTCGACCTCTTCACCCCAGCCGAATGTGCCAACTACTTCAAAGCCGCAGGATATGACCTGGATCAGATAGGACGTGCTCCAATGGTTTACACCTGACAGGAGTCCGGCCCCCACAACCGTTTCGCAATGAGGAGCAGCGCTGCCGCTGCTCCTCCAATCACACGACGGATTCACGATGCGGCAACTCGAGCCATGATTTCGGATCGAATGGCCGATGCGGTGTATAGTGAGGCATCCAGCGGCAAATCCCCAAATGCCAGTTGACACAGAAGATAATTAGCACCTGCCTCTTCCAGCTGATCAAGGAGAGCTTTTCGGACAGAATCTGCCGTTCCCACGACGCACAATTCACTTTCAATTGCTGCATCGAAGTTCAAAGGCAAGTTTGGTGGAGTGGAAATGGCATTTAGTTCGTATAGAAATTTGAAGCTATTGAGCCATCGTTCATAGGCAGGTGCTGCGAGCAAATACGCATCTGTTTCAGAACGCCCTATCACCACCATTCGGAGCAATCCAAGAAATGGCGCTTGCTGGCCAATGTCAGCATCGTGAATTCGGGCGGCGCGGAACGCGTCGGTAACGCTGCGAACAGAAGTGGAAGGTCCGACGCAGGCGATGTTTGCCCCATTCGCAGCGGCCCAGCTAGCCGGCTCGGGTCGATTGGTGGCGATCCATGTCGGCGGATGGGGATATTGGTGAGGTCTCAACGTCAGCGGAACATCTTTCAACTCAAAGTGGCGGCCCTGATAAGAAAGCGTCCCGCCTTTCATCGCATTGATGAGAATCTCACTGGCCTCCGCATACTGTTCTGGTGCTGCTTCTACAGCAACCCCGAAGTATCCCAATTCAGTGGGAGCAGAGCCGCGCCCTATGCCGAGTTCAAGCCTGCCGCCGCTCAACTGATCAAGCATGCAGATCTCCTCGAAGGCACGCAGCGGATGATAGAGCGCAAGTAGCATTACCATGGGACCAACACGAAGACTGCGGGTTCGCTGGGCGACGCTCGCTAAGAACAAATTCGGTGATGGACCTCTGCCATGCGGCGTACAGTGGTGCTCGGCGAGATGATACGCATAAAAGCCATAGCCATCGCACGCTTCTGCTAGGCTCAGCCGATCTGCATATTGTTGTGCGATGTCATCGCCGTTTTCGTCCAGATGATCGAAGATGCCGAAGGTCAGGCCCGAAGCGGAAATTTTCTTCAATTAATTGTTCTCCAAATTACCTATTATTTATTCGCTAATCATCATAGCTGGCGACATATCAGCACCTATTACTTGGCGCTTAATGTGAATTGACTTAATGCTTGTGCACACCGCGATTCTTCTTAAAGCTCATACAGACGCGTTTGGCGGCAGCAAGGAATTTGTCCATCTGCTCTGTGGTGCCAATGCTGACGCGAATACAGTTCTTCAAATCTACGTCAGGAAAGCTGGCGATGAGGATCGCCTGCTCTTTCAACGCGGCTTGCCAGCATGAGCCCTCCTGTCCCGCCGGCACACGGGCCAGCAAAAAGTTTGCGTGGGAGGGTGTTACGGAAAAGCCAAGTTGCAACAGCGCCAGGGTCACTCGCTGTCGTTCATGCTTGATGTGCCTGTGGTTCTCTTCGTAGGCGTGGCGATGCGCAAGAATGCTTTTCCCGACCGCCTGCCCGATCACGTTCATGTTGAAGACATTCTGGATGTTGCGCAGCCTGCCAATGATTTCTGGGTGACCGAAACCGAAGCCGACTCGCACGCCAGCAGCAGCATAGCTCTTTGAAAAAGTCCTCAAGATCAAAAGATTCGGATGTCTATTGACGAGGCGCAGGGCATTGTCGGGTGCGAAGTCAACGTAGGCCTCATCCAAGACGACCAAGCGATCTGCTTGCTCCACAAGGCGTTCGATTTCGGCCACCGGCACGAATGTTCCGGTCGGATTGTTCGGATTAGCCAACAGAATGAACTTCGCGTCTTTTGCGGGGCCGGACAGCAGTTTTTCTATCGGCAGGGGATGAGCTTCGCTCGATGCGATTTCGAGAAACTCGGCACCCTGCAACATGGCAAGTTTACGGTTGAACGAAAATCCGGGCGACAGCATCGCCACTCTATCTCCTGGGGCGAGGAAAGCTCTGTAGATGAGTCCGAGCAGCTCCGACGAACCGTTGCCGGCAATCACCTGATCTTTGGAAAATCCGTAAGCATCGGAGGCAGCTGCCCTTAAGCTGAGATTGTCGTCTTCCGGATAAAGATACTGGTGTTCGATCGCAGCAATTGCACTTTGCATTACGCTCTTCGGCAACGGAAACGGGTTCTCGTTCGTATTTAGCTTAACGCAATTTGCATCCGTCGCTGGTCCGTTGGACGAGAGAGCATCTAATTTGCTGGCCACCGGCGAAAAAAGCGAAAGCACGGTCTTCAGTTTTGCATCGCACATGTTCTTCTCCGTTTTTCAGTCCCGCAGGGCATGTGACATGAGGCAATAGTTGATCGTGACTTGATCGACGTTCGGCTATATCAGCGCTGCCTTCCCACCCTGGTGGGGATCGCCGACCACGGTTTGGATTTGACACCGGCAAGCTGTCGAGAACCTGATGACGACCCAACGTGTGGCCGACGGCCGATTCGGCGCAACAGACGGTGTTTCAACATCGCATCGTCCTCAAAGCCGCATGCAGGGCCTGCACGACAGCCCGTCTCCAGCGCCCGCAGATAGGTGGAAGCCGAAGTCTTGCCGAACCTCAGTTGCTCTGCCACCTGGCCCACCGGACTGCCCTGTTTATGGGTCAGGCGCAGGATATCTCTGACGCTCGTTCGTCTTGCTTGCTTCCGTCTTGGCATGGGCTCTCTCGGTTTGCTGATGAGAGAGCCAAATACCGGCTCATCTGAGCATGAGACGCAGGCCTGACGATATGGAGCGTCGCTGTGGCGCGCGTAGCCAAGAGGGTTCGCCTCGGTGGCGGGGCATGCAAGACGGCGCACCTCCTTAGCCATCCTGTCCCATCGTCTCAGATCGTGAGGCGCACCTTATAGTCGGTGAGGAGATCTTGCAGGGTCAGGTTACGCCCTAGCGCTTAAGGTTGTTGGTCGCACCGAGCAAGCGCGGGACCTGTCGACGGACAACAGCGGTGCCACTGCCGGCACTAGGTCGTCCAGCATCGCAGTGAACCGCGTACGTAGTATTTTGTCGTAGGCGGCATTCTGGATAGCCGGATACGGGCTCTTCACCCGCTGCACCACCGATTGCGGGATGATGTCGCGAGAAACATTCACGGATTTCGTGAAAAAAGTGTACCCGCCGAAGAGCCCCACTCGCGGGGGCGGTGCAGCACCACCTCGGTGTCACTGCTCGTGTTCATGCGATGGACTAGGCCGGCCAGCTGTTGACGCAGCTCGCGGTAGTTGTAAGTCTCACCCGTGTAGACGAGCACCAAGTCAGGTCGGCCATCCTCCTGGAGCATCCTCGGCTGACGGCCGCCCTGGATATCGATGATTGCCAGGCGGTGGTGTCCCAGCGCCGCAGGCCCGCCGATCCAAGTCCCCTCGTCGTCCGGACCGTGGTTCGCTATGGTGGCCGTCATATCGGCAAGCTCCCTTCGCGCATCGGGACCTCCGAGGTCTCGATTGAAGTCGATCCATTCACAGATGCCGCACAGGTTATGTCGCCGCATTTGGGGCGAAGCAGATATAAGGCCAGTGGGAAACCATCGAGGCAAAGTGACGGATCTAGCCCAGCTACGATCCGCATCCGACATTGTCGGACATCGGACAGCACCGCGATTCGCTGCATAGGAAGCCTGGAGTCGCGATTTCCCTTGGGGGAATCAGCGCATGAAAGGAGAGCTGGGTCGTGTCTGCCGAAATGAGAAATTGCTCCCCCTTATTGCCTCACCGAGGAATGTTACCCAGCGCGATAGACGGACATGCCCTACCTCCCCCCGTTGCAGCTGAGGGAGATAGGGGCCAGCTCTTCATTCAACCCTCATGGAGGATGATCAGCCCAGCCATTTCCATGCGCCGGCCTTCACAAGCCGTGCACCATTCAGGTTCTTTTCCTTGAAGCGCGACGATCCTTGTCAGACGTCGCAACACTTGCTGCCGAGAGCACGAGCTCTTCCTCGAGCATGCCTTGATCTGCGCCTCGAACGGCTCGCACATGCTGGGTTTCAACGACTTCGCAGAGGTTGATATTCTGCAGTGACTTCGTCTCGCTGCTGCACGGCATTGACGCTGGGAGCCATGCTCGCGTGGCGCAATTGTGCTGAAGCCGGTGCCCACGGCAACGTTTCTTAACCCGCCCCAGATCCTGGCGTTTGGCTATTTCCGACATTCGTGTCCGGCTTCGGACAAAGGCCGGGTTTGCCGAACGGAGTCGCACCCAATTTCCAGTGCTGCTTGAGCAATAATATCGACCGGCATTACTGCACAACACGAAAGTTGCTGCAAAAACCGAAGTGAACCCAAGGCATCGGGTCAATTGGCATGGCGCTTGCGACTCGGTCGATAGAACGCAGTCAAAATCACGGTTGCAGACCATGCCTACCTCTCAAAGCTCGATAAAGCACGCGAGCGAAATTCCCCGTCTCCGCGGAAGCTCGTCGCCTTTAAACGTGCCTGCTCGGGGGCGGTCTTGCACAAGACCGGTCCGAGGCAACCACGCCAAGGCGCGAGGCTGCCGGAACTGTCGACCGAAGTCGATGCCGCTTCAGTTTAACCGAAAAATGCACCGTACCACTTTGGCCTGGGAGCAAATCAATGACCGACAGAAAGAACGTTCCTCTCGTGACCTTTCGCACGCGTGTTCGCGATGAGTCGATCGGGGGGCCAAATCCTTATCGGTGGGAGAACAAGACCTCCGACGATTATTTCGGGGGCAAGCGCGTCATCCTGTTCTCGCTGCCTGGCGCCTTCACCCCGACCTGCTCGACCTTCCAACTGCCCGATTTCGAAAAACTCTATGATCAATTTCTGGAACTGCGAATTGACGCGATCTACTGCGTCTCGGTCAACGATGCTTTCGTCATGAATGCGTGGGGAAAGTCCTTGGGGCTGCAGAAGATCGAGCTGATCCCAGACGGGTCGGGCGAGTTCACGCGCAAAATGGGCATGCTGGTCGCGAAGGACAATCTGGGCTTTGGCATGCGCTCCTGGCGATACGCCGCTCTGATCGACGATGGCGTGGTGGAGCAGTGGTTCGAGGAGGAAGGCTTCTGTGACAACTGCGAGACGGACCCCTATGGCGTTTCATCCCCGCAAAACGTTCTCGACAAACTGAAGGCGGCGGCATGACCCAGAAGTGGCAAGTCTCACACAACCCAAGCACACACTAGAGCATCCTCGGCAGATTACGGTTCAACATGCATCTCTCAGCAAGCCTGCTTCAACGCCAGAAGCAACGTATGGTCTTATCGCCTCAAGCCATTGAAGCTATTCGCTTGCTGCGATTGACGCATACTGAACTCCATCAGCTCGTGCAGCAGGCACTCGAGAGGAACCCCGTTTTGAAGCCTGACCCGTTTGACGACGATTCGCCGCTGTCAGGGGTGGATCAGCGGAGCAGTCAAAGCAGAAGCGAAATCGGCGAATCGCCCATTGGCGGGCCGTCTGGCGGGCGCGGGCAATGGAAGTCGCAACGCAGTAGCGGCAACGATCGACCTGCCGTCGAGGAGTTTACCGCCCACACCGAAACATTGCACGACCATGTCGCCCGCCAGGTCGCCCTCACCCCGTTCACCCCCCAGGAGCGGCTGATTGCCGGACAGCTCGCCGCCCATCTGGAGGACACTGGCTATCTTCAGGTAAACCTTTTCGATCTGGCCAGGAGGTTAAACGTTCGGCAAGCTGATGTGGAACGGGTCATCGGAATCTTGCAGCAATTTGATCCGCCGGGGATTTTTGCGCGAACTCTCAGCGAATGCCTGGAGATTCAGCTGCGCCAGCAAGACCGGTTCGACCCGGCTATGGCAGCTTTGGTCGCCAATCTCGAGATGCTTGCACGGGGGGATTTTCAGGGATTGAAGCAGCGTTGCGGAGTCGACGAGGAGGATCTCCTCGACATGAGGAACGAAATCCGCGCGCTCGATCCCAAGCCTGGAGACCGGTTCCAGTCCGGGACGCCGGAAACCATCGTACCGGACGTCTGGGTAATGCCCAAGTCCGAAGGTGGATGGCGGGTGGAGCTTGATCCGGCCACGCTGCCCAAAGTGTTGATCAACCACACCTATGTCGCCGAAATCTCGCAGCTGACCAATCAAAATCCGGAAGGCAAAGCGTTTCTCGACCATTGCCAGGAAAAAGGGAACTGGCTGATCAGCTGCCTCGAGCAGCGCGCTAAGACGATCCTTAAGGTTGCGACCGAAATCGTGCGCCAGCAGGATGCCTTTTTTACACACGGCGTCGCCCATCTGCGGCCTCTCTGTCTCAAAAATGTCGCTGACGGGATCAAAATGCACCAGTCGACGGTAAGCCGGGTGGCTTCGAACAGGTACATGTTAACTCCGCGCGGGGTGTTCGAGCTGAAGTATTTTTTCACAGCGACAATCGCATCCTGCGAGGGCGGCGACGCGCACTCCGCCAAATCTGTCCGCCATCGGATCAAGGCAATCATCGCCGAAGAATCGCTCGACAAGGTACTTTCCGACGAAGACATCGTTGCTCAGCTCAAGCAGACCGGCATCAATGTCGCTCGCCGTACCGTCACCAAATATCGCGAGGCGATGAACATCCCTTCCTCCATACTACGGCGCCGCGATAAGCGTTTGTCCGCAGCTGCGATCAAGCGAAGTGACTAACCGGCATTCCTGGTCGGCGAGAGGCGACTCTCAACTTCCTCCGGGCCGAAGCAGCTTTCGAAGTCCTGGCATTCCCGACAACTGGGTGCAGTGCATGACGAAAAGCCTTCGGCCTCACACAGCTTGCGGTAAAAGTACTTTTTCCATTTCATGTTTTCTGTGTTGCCTGCCGCCAGCGCGGGAAAATGTCTGGCAAGCAGGCGGCTGAGCTCAGCGCGATTTGAGAGGCCAAGATCCCGCCAAAGATGGTCCGTGCGCATCGCACGCCGGGCGATGATCTTGGCCAAGCGGCCGCTCGCCGGGTCGGCCGGCGCAGCATGCGCTAGCAGCAGCCGGCGTAGCAGCTCCTCTTCCAGTTCCGGCTCGGGCTCGCTCAACTCCTCCAAAGCGAATACGCTGCTGGAGGTAGACGGGAAAGTTGCGGCCAAGACATCACGCAATTCGACAGACGAAAGGCCTGTCCCCTCCGTCGCCAACACCTCGCCCGCCTGGACCTCCTCAAGCGAACGTGAATGTACGCAGGGCAGCACATGCTGATCGAAGCTCCTCCCTAGCTCGGACCCACGCCATTGCGCGCTGGATAGGCAGCCATCATCGTAACGGCCGGCTTCAGCTTCCGGCATGACAAAGCGCCTTGTTGACCGCAGGGATGATCTTGTCGCCCCAGAGCTCGATCTGGCGCAGCATCGTCTTTTGGTCGAAGTCGCCCAATTGAGTCTGAACTGCGATCTGGTCCGGTTTCAAGATATCGATCTCTTCCAGCAGGCGATCAATCACGCGATTTACGCTGCCAATCGGCAAATTTTTGCGCATGGTCTCGAAGGACAGATCCTGCTGGGTCGGTGTCTCCTGCAGCAGGTAGCCATCGTGGCTCTGTTGGCGGCGCTGATGCAGGGCTTCAGAAAGCCGGCGCTGGAAGCGGGCATTGTCGAGATAGCTGTTGATCTCCAACTCGTCGTGGCTGGCATAGCAGCAGCGCAGCAGCGATATCTTGACGTCGGTGACGTTCTTTTCCTCGGATGCCGCCGCCCTCTCGACTGATTCACGCAGTGTGGTCAAAGTCTCTAAGCCGTCGTGGAAGGCTGTGACAAAAAAATTGTGCCCCTCGCGGTAGGCCCGAGCCATCCGTGCGGCTCCGCCAGCGATCCAGATAGGCGGCGTCGGCTGCTGGACTGTGCGGACCGAAATCGCTGTTGGGGGGATCTTCTCATACTGGCCGTCGTGTTCGAAGACGTTTTGGTTGAGGCCCTTGAGAATGATGTCCAGGTATTCCGAAAAGACGGCCGGCGCCTCATCGATGTCCACGCCGAACCGTTCGAACTCGAACTGCTGGTATCCCAAGCCTACGCCGAGCTCGAGACGGCCGTTCGCAACGATGTCGGCGAAGCCGATCTCGGACAGCAGGCGCTGCGGTTGGTAAAGCGGCAGCACGCAGACGGCAGTGCCCAGGCGAATCGTGCTTGTCAAGCCGGCGCAGTGCGCCACCATCATCAGCGGGGATGGTATGAGGCTGTAATTGTTGAAGTGGTGCTCAGCAAACCACGCGGTGTTGAACCCAGCCTGCTCCGAAGCGACGGCCTGTTCGATGGAGTTGCGGATGACGCTTTCTGAGGATTGGTGATAGCCACGCTGGGCGGCCAGAATGAAAGTGGCAAATTCCATGATTTCTCCTCGTTATAGACACGTCAGCCGACCGGGAATGTGCTCGGCATGCACATGCTTGGATCTCAAGCACCTCAGGTGCGTCGTGGAGCCGAGGCTTCATAATGCTCGGCCGGTCGCCCTGCGAAGGCCTGGCAATTAACCTGCGGCCTCCGCAAAACATTCGTCATAGAGTTCGCTGGCGTTTCCCGCATCACCGAACGAGGTCCAGCCGCCGTCCACGTAGAGGATCGAGCCGTTGATGTATGAGGCGTCAGACGAAGCAAGGAAGAACGATGCATCTGCGACGTCTTCTGGCCGTCCCATCCTGCCCATGGGGATGCGTCGTCCGATTGCTGTCAGGTCGATGCGGCCGGCTTTGGCCAACTGAGCAAGTGCGGGCGTGCGGATGTGGCCAGGAGCGACGGTGGCTGTCCGAATTCCGACCGGCCCGAGTTCGGCCGCCATGCAACGGGTCAGCATATCCATCCCCGCCTTGGAGGCGCCGTAGGCATGGCGCGGCGCGAACGGCAGAAAGCTGTCGATCGACCCGAGATTGAGGATCACGCCGCCCGGGCGCATAGCCTTGATCGCTTCGCGCGCGCAGGTGAAGGCGCCGGTAAGGTTGACATCCAGGACGTGTTCGAGCTGTTTCGACAGTTGCTCGATCGCAGGCACAATCCTGTCGGCGGTATCAGCACTATTGACCAGAACATCGATATACCCGAAGCGTCCCCTCAGTTCTTCGAACATCGACACCACATCGCTCTCGACGGCCACGTCCAGCGATTTCGCCAGATGCTTGCCGGGGAGCGATGTAGCCAGCTCTGCCGCTGCAGTGCCATCTTTATCAGCAATCACGACGGTGTCGCCGTTCGCGGCAAAGCGGCGAGCGACGGCCGCGCCAATGCTTTTTGCGCCACCGGTGACGAGCACGATTCGCGCATCTGTGCATTCGGCCGGACAGGAGAGCTCGGCTTGGAGCGCACCATCCACCGGCGGGTGAGCATCCCCCGGCTGGTTGAATGACATCCAGCCTCCGTCGACTGCCAGCACCGAGCCGGTGATGTAGCGCGCCTGCGTGCTGCTCAGAAAACGCACGACCCTGGCGATCTCGTCGGGGCGAGCCAAGCGCCCCATCGGCACGCGGCGGCGTATCGCCGCGAGGTCCATTTTGCCAGCGCGTGCCAGTTCTGTGACCATTGGGGTGCGGACGGAGCCCGGCGCCACCGCCGTGACGCGGATTCCTCGCATAGCCCACTCGCATGCAAGGGACTTTGTCAACGAGATCACGCCAGCTTTCGAGGCTGCGTAGGCGTTGCGCCTGGGATTGCCGACCACGCCCGCCATCGAAGCCACATTGACGATCGCACCGCCCGGCTTCATGCGCCGCGCCGCTTCCCGGGCCATAACGAATGGCCCAATAAGGTTCACTGTCACGCCGCGTCGGAAGGTATCGACAGCGGTGTCGATGATCCTATCCATCGTGGGTCCAACCGCCGCATTGTTGATGAGGACATCGATTTGCGCGAACCGTGCTTCGACCTGGCCGAAAAGTGAGAGCATGTCCTTCTCTCGCGACACATCGCACTCCAGACCGACGTGCGGCGACCCGAGATCCCGAGCCAGTTCAACCACACCACTGCCCGGAAGGTCCACCGCAACTACAGTGTCTCCGTCCGCGGCAAGGATATCGACCAGGGCACGGCCGATCCCGCCCGCAGCGCCTGTGATGATTACGGTGCGTGCTGCCAGTTTCACGAGAGCTTCTCCACGATGACCGCTTGTGATCTCAGCCCATCAACCTTGGGCGGAATGAAGGGCCGAGCCAAATCGTTGCAGTGACCGCCAGTTGCGGCCCCACACAGATGTCGTTCCCGTAGGGCGCTCATCCTCCATTTCTACCCACTTATGCAGCTCCCAGTTGGGGACCCTCGACGCCATCTTGGTCGGTGGGGATGTGACCCTTGAGCAACTGGTAGATGGGATCGTCTGGATGTTGTGCTCCAATCGGCTGTCGCCGGCCGAACCTATCTGCCTCAAGAATCGCTGGCGGGATTTGCTCCTCAACCCAATCGTAGACGACTGTCCGTTCCGCAATTCGCCACTCGTCCTGCCTCTTCTGAAACAGATCGCAGTAACGGCCGCAAAGCAGCGTCTGACGTATTTCTTGGTCTGTATCCGGTCCGCGTTGCAGCGCGGTGAAATAGCTCTCGACCGCGGCCTCTGCTGAACTGATGAAGTCGATCAGGCTGTTCGTGATTTGATGGATGTTACGGTGCCCCGGCAGACCGAGAGCAAATTGGATGAAGTCCTCTGCCGGTCCGCAATAGGGACCGTGCCTGTCATACGCTTCGGGCCAGTATGCGCTACGCAGCGCCGCCTCATCGGCGCGGTCTATCCCGCGGCAGTACCGATACAGGCAGTTGCGGATCGCCTCTCGGTCACGCAGTTCGGTAATTTTCGCGTGGTCGACAGGGTCTGTCGCGAATTGTATGATTGTTTTATCCTTCCCGATGCCAGTCTGCACTTTGCGTGTGTCTCTCTCTACAACTGAGTTAGCGGGGGGCTCGTCAACTTCCAGAGCTTGTTCGGGGCAGGCTCGTACCCCTTTTGAGGCAAGCAGTTGCTCCCCATCGGCAACATCAATATCACCGGGCAAGATGTAGCCGGCGTCATCAAGCTTGAAGACTCTCGGCGCCCGCGCCCAGCAGCGCGCATGACCCTGGCATCTGGCTTTATGTACGACGACACGCATAGCGAACTCCAATGTCGTTGGCTGAAACTTCAGGACCAGTCCAGGATCAGATTCTCGATCCCGAACACATGGCCGCCGAAGGTGATAGGTTCAGTCCCTGTCTTGATCCGAAAGGCTGGGATGCGCGCCAGCCACTCCTCCAGGCCAATGACAATCTCCCGCCGGGCAAGGTGTGAGCCAAGACAACGATGGGGACCATAGCCAAAGGCAGCGTGCCGGTTGTCCTCGCGCGCCAGATCGATCTCATTCGGGCATTCGAATTCCGCCGGGTCACGATTGGCAATCATCGTGGCACAGGAAACATAGTCTCCCTTGCGGATCGGCGCGCCTTTGAAGTCGACATCCTTCGTTGCCACTCGGATCATCTGAATGGTCGAATAGGCGCGCAGCAATTCTTCCGCAGCGACGGCAATCCGGTCCGGTTCGCTTCGTAGCAATTCCTGATCTTTGGGGTTGCGCGCGAGATGGGCCAAGTCGAAGCATATGGCTGCTGAGACCGTGTCGAGTCCCGCGACGAACACAAGCACGCCGATGCCACGGACTTCTTCGTCACTGAGCAGACGACCCTCGACCTTTGCCTTCACGATGAAGGTCATGAAATCATCGACCGGCTCCTTGCGGCGCTCGGTGGCAAGTTCGTCGATGAAGGCCACGATCGTCCGGGCTGCGGGTGGTCGTTGCTCCTTATCGCCGTGGAGCAGATCTCTAGCCCAGCCGACAAATGTTTCTAGTCCGTTGTCCGAAAGCCCAATAAAGCGAAGGAAGATATTGACCGCGAACGGAACTGCAAAATCCTTCATGATGTCGCAGCTCGTGCCTGATGCGGCGATCCTGTCGATCAGCTTGATCGCTCGTTCCCGGACAGCCGGCTCCAATGCCATTACCCGCTTTGGCGAAAGCAGCGGATTGAGCAGTGAGCGAAAAACACCGTGGAATGGCGGATCGAGCTCAAGCGGGATCATCGGCCAGCTCTCGCCGAGCACAGAGGCGAAGATGCTGCGATGGCTGGAAAACGTTTCGGTGTCCTGCAGCACCCGGCGCTGGTCGCTCGCGCGAGTGATGACCCAGGTACCCCGACCGTCGCGCGTGTTGCTGGTTGAATAAAAGATCGGAGGCCCGGCATGAACGCAAGCAACCGCTGCATGCGGATCCCCGTTAGCGGTCGGCAACATGCCGGGCGACGTAAACAGGCTGAAGTCCCTCACCATTTCGGGCGGGACATGATCTGGAACCGGCCGCGATTTAACCGCGCCAGAATCGAGAGACCGTTCATGAGATGCTGTCGGCATTTGCATGCAATCGTTGGTGCAAGCTCCGTGCCGAATTCGTCTTTCGATAATCCTTGCCGTTTGCTGGGCAACAGGTGGCGCCTGCGCTGACTTGCTGGTCGGGATTGCAACATTCTTGTCCAGCGTCGGACACAGAATGTAGAAAGCTAGACACCGACTTGGAGCAACTCAACTGGTGGGATCGCTAGCTGTGGAGCCTCAACAGGTTGTCCTCGGTTAGAGCGAGGCGACTGATAGGTGTTTTGGACTTTAGGCTCCCGTGGGGACGGTGCCAATTGTATCTGTGCAGCCAGACCGGCAACTCTGCGGC
>NZ_SADT02000118.1 GCF_004016445.2 Mesorhizobium sp. M2E.F.Ca.ET.219.01.1.1 | reverse complement strand
GGTTTTCACGGCGGAGACCGCATATCGGCCGAGCGGTGATCATGGGTGATTGTTTCCTCGGTCCGTGCCGCAACGCGTTTGCGAATAGCCCCGCATGTCTTGTGCCAAAGGAGAAATGATCTATCACGCTGTGTGTCTCATGTCCGACACAGTCGACAGTCCGACAACGTGTCCGACCGCAAACGCCTGATCAATGTCCTGCGCGAGCCCGAAGGATGCAGGAGCTGACACGCCTCCTTTGCTCCTTAAAGCCGCTCTCGAACACGAGACCACTTGCTCGACTCAGGAGAGGAGTGGAAGAGTGCTGCTGCAGGAGCACCAGCCGCGAGGGGCGGAGCATCGCAGGGCTGTTC
>NZ_SADT02000117.1 GCF_004016445.2 Mesorhizobium sp. M2E.F.Ca.ET.219.01.1.1 | reverse complement strand
CCGGTGCTGCCGGGCGTGTTGATCTTCGAGGCCATGGCGCAGACCGCCGGCGCCATCTGCATCCGCAGCCTCAACGCTGAAAAACCCTCGCTGGTCTATTTCCTGACCATCGACAACGCCAAGTCCGCAAACCGGTCGTTCCCGGCGATCAGTTGAAGATCCATGTGAAGAAAATCAAGAAGCGCGGCAACCTGCTCAAATTCGCTTGTGAAGCTCTGGTCGACGGTGCGAAAGCCGCCGAAGCCGAGATTTCGGCCATGATGGTCACCGGCGACTGACGATCGAATGCTTATGAAAATCAAGACATCAATCCATCCTTCCTCCGTGGTGGAGGAGGGCGCTCAAATCGGCCAG
>NZ_SADT02000116.1 GCF_004016445.2 Mesorhizobium sp. M2E.F.Ca.ET.219.01.1.1 | reverse complement strand
GTGGCGCTTGCCGCCTTCGCCGCTGCGCCCATGGCCAGGGAAAGCGGCCTCAAGATAGGCATCCAGGCGACCAAGCTCGCCATCGCCGGCTTCGTCGTGCCGTTCATGGCCGTCTATACGCCGGCGCTGATGCTGCAGGACGCCGGCCCGATCGCCGCCTCGTTCGGCTATCCGGTCGAGGTCGCCTACATCGTCGTCAAGGCCTGCATGGGCATCGTGCTGTGGGGCGCGGCCGCCGTCGGCTTCCGGGCCCGCCGCAGGGCCTGGTGGGGGCGCCTCGGCGCCTTCGCCGCCGGCGTGCTCCTGGTCGGGGCGTTGCCGCTCACCGACGAGGCCGGCTGGGCGCTGGCGCTTC
>NZ_SADT02000115.1 GCF_004016445.2 Mesorhizobium sp. M2E.F.Ca.ET.219.01.1.1 | reverse complement strand
GGCGGGAGTGACATGAGGACCGAGGATCTCATCAAGGCGCTCGACGCCGACGTCCGCAGCAAGGCGATGCCGCTCGGCTCCGCCTGGCGGATGGCCGTCGCCGTGGCGGCGGTGGTCGCGGCCGCCATGTTCTGGCTGACCATCGGCCCGCGTCCGGACCTGATGGTCGCCATGCACACGATGCGTTTCCTGTCCAAATTCGTCTTCACCATCGCGCGCGGCGTCAGCGCGTTTGGCCTGATCAGGGCCCTGTCGAGCCCCGGCGCGCCGACGGCCAGGGCAACGGCCTGGATGGCGCTCGCGCCGGCATTGGTGGGCGTGGCGGTGATCCTCGAGCTTTTCGCGGTGCCCCGCGCC
>NZ_SADT02000114.1 GCF_004016445.2 Mesorhizobium sp. M2E.F.Ca.ET.219.01.1.1 | reverse complement strand
CCGAATGCCACTTCTGCTAATCGTGCCCGCGAGCAGAACCCGCTCAAACCTATAGCCCCCCACGGGCTACGTGGAAGCGATTTGTCATTGCCAATGTTGGAATATTTTAGGCAGTATATCGAAGGGGAGTTTTTGGCGGGGGCCTCAACTGACCGCGCGGGGCAATGATCTGGTCGGCGTTACCAAAACTCGGTTTTGGCGCCACCACGATCTCGACAATATTTCTGTATCTTGATCCAGTCCTTGCTGACTTTTGGGAGAGTCTCACCGTGACAAAACTGACGAACACCATCATTGCGTCCGCGTTTCTTTCCACCGCGATGTGGCTGGTGCCCGCCTTCGCCGCCAATCCCGGCAC
>NZ_SADT02000113.1 GCF_004016445.2 Mesorhizobium sp. M2E.F.Ca.ET.219.01.1.1 | reverse complement strand
AATGAGCCGGACGGACCTGACAAAATGCTGAAGTACTTCGATGAGATCGCGCCTTTCATTTTCAATGATCGCTGCCATCCAGTGGCACCGTGGGCGGATCAGGAGAATGTTCTTGGATTGAGCTATGAGCAGATCATAGGCGACCAAGGACGCGAAGTTCAGCTCGAGACCAGTCGCAGAATTGTAGAGTTTTGCGAGATCGAGCGGCCGCCGCAGCCTGAGCTGATCTTAAACCAGCTAATCGGACAGCAGACCTTCACCCTGTCCAGCGGGCGAACTTCGTGGGAGGCTTGCTGGAATGCCGAGATCGAGGCGCGGTTTACCGCGCTGGGAGGGACGAGACTCAACGAGCGATTCGG
>NZ_SADT02000112.1 GCF_004016445.2 Mesorhizobium sp. M2E.F.Ca.ET.219.01.1.1 | reverse complement strand
CTCAAAGCCGGATTCCAGCGGCAAAACCGCCAATGCGGCCTGGCCCGGCTCGAGCTGTTCGGCCTCGGCCAGCGTCTCGACCTGTTTGAGGTTGCCGAGATGGTGCTCGGCCAGGATCTGGCCAAGGCGGTCGAGCGAGCCTTCGGTCCAGCCGGCGATGACGACCCGGCGCCGCGCCGCGCGCTCGTCGGCTATGTGCCGGACGACGACATCGAAGACATTGACGTTCGGATCGGCACGTTCCTCGACGAAGCTGCGGCCATGCCGCGAGCCGGCGTGGAAGACTTTCTTACCCCCTACGTCGGGCGCATCGAACACGGTAAAGTCGATGTCCTCGCGCTCGCCAAGCGAAGACTTGAG
>NZ_SADT02000111.1 GCF_004016445.2 Mesorhizobium sp. M2E.F.Ca.ET.219.01.1.1 | reverse complement strand
GCAGTGGCGACGCGACAAGATCGATTTCACGGCCAACCTGGTCAAGGGCATGGTCGGCAACCACCGCGACCTGCTGGACAGGGAGCTGGTGGCGGACGCCGGCCTGATCGCGCCCTATGTCAATCTGCCGGAGGTGACCGCCGCCTATGCCCGCATCCTGCGGCGGCCGGACGAGGCGGAGCCGCTGGACGTGCAATATGTCTGGCGCTCGACCTCGCTGTCGCTCTGGCTGCGTCAGGTCAAACTCGGCGGGAGCCACGCATGATGTCGTTCAACGGTTCGCTTGCGCCCGATCTTCGACAGGACCCGGCCCGGCCGGCGGCCGAGAGCAGCCGGGAGCGCCGCTTCTACCGCGCCTATGG
>NZ_SADT02000110.1 GCF_004016445.2 Mesorhizobium sp. M2E.F.Ca.ET.219.01.1.1 | reverse complement strand
TGCGGGGCGAGCCATGTCGATTCGGCAAGGCGCAAGCCCTTCTGCAGGAGCCGGCCGGCGCGCCATTTCTGGCCGCGCGCCAGCGCGATTTCGCCGAGCCGATGCAGCGCCAGCGCCTCGCCGAAAGGGGCGCGCGCTGCAGCGCTGAGCTGGGCTGCGCTGGTCAACAGCTCCTCCGCCGCTGTGAGCCGCCCCGAGAACAGCTCTGCCTCGCCGAGGATCAGCGAGGCAAGCACGCGGCCGGGCACCGATCCGGCGGCCTCGGCGATGCCGAGAAGCTCGCGCGCCGCCCTGGCCATCTGCTCATGGCCGCCGGCCCGATAGAGGCAGAATTCCGCCAGGCACAGATGCCCGTCGAAGAC
>NZ_SADT02000109.1 GCF_004016445.2 Mesorhizobium sp. M2E.F.Ca.ET.219.01.1.1 | reverse complement strand
GCCGCTATAGGTGGAGCAAATGGTGTCAATGCGGAGCAATCGCTCCGCGCACGAATCGTCGCCGGCAACCCACCGGGCGCAATGCAGATGCTGGGCTACGACGCCTCGACCTGGGCCAAGGAAGGCGTTCTGCGGGACCTGACCGATTTGGAAACCGCGAATGGCGGCGCTGACTTGATCCCGCCCGACTATAAGCGTCTTGCGGCGCCCGACGGCAAGTGGGTCGAGGTGCCGATCAATCTGCATCGTTCCAACTGGATCTGGGCAAACAAGAAGGCGTTCGACGCCGCGGGTATAGGCATTCCGAAAACCTGGGACGAGCTCATCGCGTCGGGCGAAAAGTTGCGCAAGGCGGGTATCAT
>NZ_SADT02000010.1:19397-70001 GCF_004016445.2 Mesorhizobium sp. M2E.F.Ca.ET.219.01.1.1 | reverse complement strand
TGGCGATGTCGCAGATCTCCTCGAAATGCTCGTAGAGGAAGCTCTCCCGGTGATGGTGCAGGCACCATTTGGCCATGATCGAGCCGCCGCGCGAGACGATGCCCGTGACCCGGTCGACGGTCAGCGGTATGTAGTGCAGCCGCACGCCGGCGTGGATGGTGAAATAGTCGACGCCTTGCTCGGCCTGCTCGATCAGCGTGTCGCGATAGACCTCCCAGTTGAGGTCCTCGGCGATGCCGCCGACCTTTTCGAGCGCCTGATAGAGCGGCACCGTGCCGATCGGCACCGGTGCATTGCGCACGATCCAGTCGCGGATGTTGTGGATGTTGCGGCCGGTCGACAGGTCCATCACCGTATCGGCGCCCCAGCGGATCGCCCACACCATCTTTTCGACCTCTTCGGCCATCGACGATGTGACAGCCGAGTTACCGATGTTGGCGTTGATCTTCACCAGGAAATTTCGCCCGATGATCATCGGTTCGCTCTCGGGATGATTGATGTTGGCGGGAATGATTGCGCGTCCGCGCGCCACCTCGTCGCGCACGAATTCGGGTGTGACGAAATCTGGGATCGCCGCGCCGAAGGCTTCGCCGTCGCGTTGCAGCTTGCCGCGCATCACCTCGCGGCCGAGATTCTCGCGGATGGCTACGAACTCCATTTCTGGCGTGATGATGCCGGCGCGCGCATAGGCAAGTTGGGTCACCGCCTTGCCCTGCTTGGCCTTGAGCGGCCGATTGCGTATCGGAAATTCCGGTGTCAGGCGCTCGCCGGTGGCGAATCCATTGTCTTCCGGCCGGACGTGGCGGCCGTCATAGGCTTCGACATCGCAACGCGCCGTGACCCATTCGTGGCGAAGCCGGGCAAGGCCTTTTTCGATGCTGGTTTGGACTGATGGATCGGTGTAGGGGCCGGACGGATCGTAGACGGTGACGGGCGGTTCGCCGGCCGTCGGATGGACGGAAATCTCGCGCATCGGCACCCTGATCTGCGGGTAGAGGACGCCGGGCTTGTGGATTTTCCGCGAGGCGGGCAGTGGTCCCGTCGACACGGCGGGGGTGAGGGCATTCATCGTGAGGCTCCTTTGCTCATGCATTGGAGACCCAGTTCTGTGCCGGAAGGATGAAAAGACGCTTCTGTAGACCTGCTGCAGCAGGACCTCGGGCGTAAACTCCCGCAAAGCGCTTGCACCGTCCCTACGCCAGTATGAACTGGATCAGGTTCAACGGGTCACTGCGCCGCGAAAGCCAGCAGTATCTCAGCCCCTTACCGGGACTCCCCTGGTGAATGCCTCAAGTTGAATGGGCCGGTGCTGCTTTGTCAAGCGCCTTCGGGCGCCTTCGGGCGCCTTCGGCCGGTGGCGACGTCCGGCGGCCGGCCGAGCGGAGAGCTCGCGCATGCATCGGGGACAAGTCACGCCCCGTAGACCAGGGCTGGAATGGCCAAAGTCTCATTCGCTTCGTGAAGGATGGAAAAACTGTATCGGCCATGTGCGTCGAGATCGACCGAGTAGCTCAGGCGGTCACGGATGTGGTTATCCTGGTCGAAGGCGACGATTTGCGGCTTCAGCGAGGTGATTTGCACCACGTCCAGGTAGATGGAGTTGCAGATATGATCTGGTCGTCGGGCTGGCAGGTGCAAGCGGCCGCTCTATTCAGGATGCGGCATCGGCGGCGTTCCCGATACCAATGATATCTTGCGGGCAACTTATGCAATCACCGGCTTCGTAAAACCCGACGGCGGCGGCCGTGTCCTGGCGCTGAGGATGTGCCGCTGTTCCAGCAGAGAAATCGCGTGGGCGCGGAGTTTTCGCTCTGCGAGGAAGAGTTGACGCAATCGTTTAGCTTGCTTGCAGTTCGTAGAGACCCGCCTTTGAAAGCAACTAAGCTATTGCATTGATATGTTGGTGCGCGATCGATCGCTACATAGCCGGCCGCCATTATCCGAGTATTGATCCGCCGGTGTTCGTGTTGCCGTATATGGCAATCCCTGCGAGATCGTCGCGGCCGGATCGGCCGCACCCTCTAGTCATAAAAGGGGAAGCGACCGAGAATTCCGCTGCCGAAAACTTCTCTGGCTTGGCTATGCATGCGGTAGATGAGATCGCCGCCTACCGCGACCTGGTCGAGGAAGGCATCGACGCCCAGTTCGGACAGCCTGGTTATCGCAATGCGTTAGCGGCTCAGACTTGCGGTCTCGAGAGCGGCCTTTGGGGGTCACCTCTTTTTTGTTTCAGAGGTTGGAAGACGGCTGCTCGTTACCCAATAGAAATGGCGACTACGGAACGCGATCGATCGCGGCCATCAGGAAACACCTGTCTTCGGCTCAACCTCGACATGGCGTCCGATCGACCGCAGATATACAGCTATCTCGTCCATGAGATGATCGCGTTCGCCGTAGATCTCAGCAATCCTGCGCAGCTGTGGCTCGACGGACCTCCGTTGCGCCGGCGTCAAATCAGCATCGCCAAAGACATATCCCAAGTTGCCAATCGCGCAAATGTTGCAGCCGGCCTCCACAACTGCTTGCACGAATGCCGGAATGTCTTTTTCTTGCATAGTCTTCATGTCGAACCTCTCGTGAATGGCGTGCTTGCGCGCCCATGCTGCCTTTTCAGCGTGTCCTCTGGGCGGCGCAAGCCTTGAGCGTAATTGTGCCGGGCAACCTCGACTATCCCGTCTGCCACGCTCTTTAGAGTCGGTGGGGTCTGGTGATTGCAGGCTGGGCCACTCAAAAGCCTGCAAGAAGAAAGTCATGGCGACCATTGCTCAAGATCGCGAGGGTGCGTGCAAGACCTTCCGTTGGCAGTCATGCACGCTCACCCAGCAACTGGGTATTGAGCAACTGGGTCTCACGTCGCGGGTCTCGTGTGCTTCACAGCCGAAAATAAGGTACCACCGTGGCTATTCTCAAGTGCAGGCTACCTCTTCAGGACACGGCGGAGTGCCTTCCGACGCACCCCTGGTGCAACGTGCGACCTAACGAGACACATCTCGTTCGCGTTCCCTCGACCTTTCTTCGTATTGCTGCTTGCCCTGCGATTTCAGGCCCTCTGCTAGCTTCTCGGCCGCTCTTTGGCCTGCAATGTCACTATTCAAGATCATATCCGACATCCCTGGATGGTCATAACCGTAATGCGCATGCAGTTTCCCTCACGAGCAGCGCCTATCCGTCGATTAGTTCGTCTTCCGGAACCCGAAGCCCTTTTTATCCGGCGTACCTATCCACCATTCAACCGGTATACCTTTCCCAACTTTGGCGGACCATTTACCTCAGGCATGATCATCTCGCGTGACATTTTTTTTTGGCGCCATCATCGCACGTGGCATTTTCTAAAAACCAAGACGTGTCAATTTGTAAAATCAAGGATGCGGCCGCGCCCGTTGCGAGGATTTGCAGGTAGCTCTTCAGCCCCAACACGATGTGTGAGGCGGCGGTGGAAAAGGCAACCGACGGCGTCGACGCGTCCTTTGATGATCGCAAGCGATATGCTTCGTCGCGAGCCCAGATTGCGGTCTCGGGCACAAGGCGAGATCACAGTTCTGCGATCTGTGGTAACGCGAGCCCGCAAAGCGCCGCTGCGGCCACCGCTTTTGGAATCTGGACGAGATTCGTCGTCGTCTGAGATCAGTTGATCGAGCAGTTCGCGCGCGCGGGACGCGCTTGCGGT
Organism: Mesorhizobium sp. M2E.F.Ca.ET.219.01.1.1; assembly: GCF_004016445.2. Taxonomy (GTDB): domain Bacteria; phylum Pseudomonadota; class Alphaproteobacteria; order Rhizobiales; family Rhizobiaceae; genus Mesorhizobium. The sequence continues at coordinate 66,334 of NZ_SADT02000010.1, read as the reverse complement.
GCAGTCTCTCCCGCGAGCTCGCCCGTGACCTTCTCATCGACGACATCCGAGAGCTGCGCGGACGGCCCTATGACCTCGTCGCTGTCGCCGGCGGCTGGAAGCACCTGACACGGCCGGCCTATGCCGATGCCATCCGCGCCTGCGGAAGCAGCGGGCGTGCCGTGGACCTGACGTGGTCGGACGTGCTGATGCTGATGTGCATCGGCACTTCCAGCCGATTACCCGCGCCGAATTGTCGTCGGTTTTCGGGAAGTAATCAGTCGCGACCTGATCGGCCATCTGCGGCACCGGCCTGATCGCGTCGAACCCGCGCAGTCCGACGCCCGGCGCTCCCTACACCTATGTGACGACAAAAGCGTCCTGCTCGAGTTCGGCCTCGACACGCTTCGCGATCTCCCGGACTGCGAGGCGCTCGAGGATGCCGGGCTGCTGAGCAGAGATGAGCTGCTTGCTGGTGAAATTATGCCAGAGTTGGCTAGTGGCCATGAGGATGCGGGTTTGGATACGGAGGAATAGCTTGGCGCTGCAGACGCTGTGGCCACCGGGCTTGCGAGTGCTTCCAGCTTTCCATAGCGAATCTAGCGCGCCCAAGGGCGTCCGAAATTTGTAGGCAAATTTCGGACATGGACACGGTCAGCGACGTCAAGCAGGCAGCGGTATGCGGCCTCTGCACCGCTGTCGCCCAAAAATTCGTGGCCATGGGCAAGCCCCACTTGAGACCCCCAGAGAGAACGCTCGTGAGCGATGGAAACGGTTTTGGTCCAAAGCTTGATACAGATGGCCTGCAGATGGGTGTAGGGTTTCAAAGCGCTCGAAGACGCGCCTTCGCAGAGTTAAAAGTCCGCGACGAACTCGTGTGTCGTTTGTCGCCAACTGCAAATTCGATAGTTAGCGCAATTATACTGCGCCGAGTCTGCCATCTCGAGCCCCAAGGGTTTGTGAGGCCTCTCGGCTCACCACCGCCTTTGCTAACCGCCGTGATTCCAAAGACGCGTGCCTTTACGGAGGGGGTCAAACGGCCTATATTATTCTTTATAAGGAGAAGAATAATGGGCACACTTGCTCGCATCTACACCCCCGCAGAGGCAGCCGCCGTCAGCGGGATAGGAATCAAGGCCGTGCACAATGCGATCGACAAACGCATTGTCGATACTGTGCCAAGCACTGCTCGGCGCATCGGTGGGGTCGTCCGACGGGCATTGACCGGCGAGGATTTGCTGCGGCTCAAGCTTTGGTATGGCGTGGGTGCGACATTGCCCGCTGATCGTCGCTACCGCCTGTTCGAGGAAATCAAAGCTGCCCCAAGGGCCAAGACCGTAAGGGCCGACGACCTGCTGATCGTCGACGTCGCCGAGGCACGTAAACAGCTCAAAGCGCGCATCGTGGATCTTGATGAAGCGGAGGCCGCCATCGGCCGCGTTAAAGGGGTGATGGGCGGAGAGCCTGTCTTCAAAGGAACCCGCATCCCTGTTCGTATGATCACGACGATGCTAGCGCAGGGCGCAGATGAAGCGGAGGTTCTGGAGGGATATCCGAAGCTAACGCCGCGCGTGATTGAGCTCGCCAGAATGTGGGTCGCCGCGCACCCGGTTCGTGGGCGGCCTAAGAAGCTGGTCGAGCAGGGCGTGAAAATAAAGTCGTCGAAGCGCGTGGTTTTGAAGGGCGACCCAGGTCCGTCGGCCAGGTCGAGACGCGTGTGACCTCGTGAGGTTTCTGATCGATGAGTGCCTGCACACGTCTCTGGTTGCGGTAGCCCAAGAACGCGGACATGAAGCAAACCACGTCAACTGGCTTGGGCTAAGCGGCGAAACCGACTGGGACCTCATGCCGCTCATTATCGATGAGGATTTCACCTTCGTCACCAACAATGCTAAGGACTTCAGGAAGCTCTATGCCAAAGAACCGGTTCACGCCGGCCTGATTATCGTCGTCCCTCAGGTCGGGCCTGAAAAACAGAGAGAGCTCTTCGATGCTCTCCTCGAGGATCTTGGCCCAGAGGAATTCCTGATTAATGAAGTTATCGAAATCGAGATCGAAAACGGCATTGCAATCGTAACACGATACGATCTGCCGTCGCCCTAGCTGAGGCTGCGCGATCTCCGCTTATGACCGACCCGGTTGCCAGTCGCTCATCTGCAAAATGTTACCGCCGAGTTTTGCAAACGCGCGTTGGCGGCAGGAGAAAACGAGAATCTGCTGATCGTGTGATTGACGATGCAAAGCGTCGAACATGCGCTCGATGCGGTCGTCATCGGAATAAACCAAAGCGTCATCCAGGATAACCGGTGTGGGTCGGCCGTCGCGGGCAAGCAAACGGGCGAAGGCCAGACGTGTCAGAACCGAAAGCTGTTCTCGCATGCCGCCACTCAACCTATCGACATCCTCATCCTGACCATTGCGGCGAACGGTCTGTGGCAACAGTGTGTTCTCGTCGAACACTATGGAGATGTCATCGAATAGCAATCCAAGCAGCGGTCGCAGCTCGGACATGACCGGCTTCAGATAAAGATCGCGTGCCGTCGAGCGCGCAGCGACCAGCGTCGTGCGCAGCCGGTCGAGGACGGCTTTTTCGAATTCGAAGCGTCTCGCTCGCTCTCCAGCGATTTCCAATTTTTCTGTGGCCTCGCGCAAAGCTTCTTCCACCGCGTCGTCGGACCGAGTGCGAATATGGCCATTGAGATCGGCCAGGGTTACACGCAACTGACTTGCTTCCTGTGTGGCGGCATCCTGAACCGAACGGGCGCGGCGCAGAACGGCTTCAGCGCTGGTGAGATCGCGAGCGCCGTCGCGCAGGGGAGCAGCGCGCATTTCGGCCGCTTCGCGCAGCTTTTGTCGTGCGGTGGCCTCGGTGAGCAGCAAGCGCCCCTTTTCCTCGCGCGCTGCATCGGGTCCCAATATGACCTCGAGGCTGGTCAGTTCCGCCTGGATGGTGACATAAGCCGTCTCCGCAGCCATGACAGCCTCGTCGGCATGGCTGCGCAAAGGCAAGGCCTCGCGCACGCTGTTGCGTGTTGTCGCCACACGCTGCTCGGCTGCGGCATGATGTTGCCGGATCTGTTCTGGATCGACTTTGAGTTCGAGGTCCCCGGCCCCGAGGGCACTCAGACGAGCAAGCTCCTCGTGTAATTGCTGTATCCCCTTGGGCGCGAGATCGGCAAGTCGCTGACGCGCCAAGCCCAGTTCGGTAGCTTTGTCGCGCGCTTCCACTAGGCGCTGGCGTGCCGTCCTGAGGCTATCGACACCGAGGGACGCAAGCAGGCTGCGGTGCTTCGCTTCGGCGTCTTCGATGGTCCGGTCGGCCTGCTGCGGCCGATTCGATCGCAGGGTCAAGGCTCCGATGCCGGCAATATCCAGGCGTACGGTGCCAGCAAAGCTTTGGTCTTCTGCATGGGGCAAGGGCTTGGCATCGATGGTCACCAAATCGGCGGCGCCGTCCCGGTATTCCATGCATAGCGTCGGCAGGGTTGCCAGGTGAGCTGCACGAAGGCTGGCGATCTCGATTTCGAGCGCCTGGAGTTGCTCGACAGCTTGTTCCGGCACCGCCAGCATCGCCAGTGCTGCCTCTCCATCTTCGATCTGGGTTCTGGCGACTTCGGCTTGTTTCAACCGGTTGTCCGAGCCGGCCAGTTGTTCGGCAGCGTCACGCGCCAAAAGAGTCGCATCCAGCCGCGCGAGCAATTCGCGTGCTTCGCGCTCTTCCAGTTCGGCTGCTTGAACTTCGCCCATCGCTTGTTCGTTTTCGGCAATGGCAGAAGCGCGCCGATCGAGAACCTCACTGCGGCGAAGCTGCGCAATCGTCGACTGCTGGCGCAAATCCGTGGCTCGTTTGAGCGCGGTCCGAAAACTATCGAGGGCCTGCTGCGCCGCGTCGTGGTGAATTGCGGCAAGGGCAGCTTCCGCCTCGGCGGCTTTCAAGGCTTCGCTGTGCGATTTGGCGGCCTCGACTGCGGCTTCCGCGGCCGAGATGGCTTCCCGCCGAGTGGCGCCTTCTTCGGGGTTTTCAAGCTCAGACAGACGCGCCAACGCCATGCGCCGCTTGTCGAGCGAATCGCGCAGACCGGTGACTTCGGCGCTGAGACGCTGCTCGTCTTTCACCAGCTTGTCACGCTCGTCGAGCGCTGCCGCATAGAGACCGCCGCTCTTGGGACGCAGCGTTGACGTAACCAGGCTATAGAGTTCTTCTTCACATGCCGCGGCGATTTCGGCCATGCGTCGCCCGCCGGTCAGGGCTTCAACTTCCCCCTGAACCGAGGACAGTAGGCTTTCGCGCACGCGTTTTTCGCCGTCCTCCTCGCTTTTGCTGCGCCTTTCGATGCCGGTGACCCCTTGGCGAACCCAGAGCAATCCTGCCGGTCCTGCGCTTCCGCCATGGATTAGTTTGCCGATAAAGGCTTCGGCCTCATCGGCTTGAGCCAACAGTCGCCCGCCGTCGAGGTCAATAACGCTGGCCAGCCTGCCGCCATAAAACTGCTTGGCAAGTCGATAGCGTCCTTCTGAAGTGGTGATGTCGGCCTCCACCACCGGATTGCCCCCACTGTAAGGCCGCAACAGTCGCACGCCTTCGGGTGTGCCCGTGTGAGGCTGGAAAAAGAGTGCGTGCAGCGCTTCGAAGAAGGTTGATTTGCCGAACTCATTGACCGCGCAAAGCACGTTGACGCCGTCGCCGATGTTTTCGATGGCGACGCCTTGCCCGGCGAACCGTTTGACGTTGTGGAGCCGAAGGGCCGTAAGTTTCATGATCCCATCGCCTCGCAATAGCTGAACAACCGAACCAGTGCTTCTCGCGATATGTCGCGTTCGACAGCCGACCGGGTTTCGTCGCTGCTTTCATCCAACAGTGCCTGCGCTGCCTCGCGAAGGGCACCAGAGCGGTCGATCCGATCCAAATCGCCACTTTCGCAGTCGGTCGCGAGCCCGTCCCCGTCCAGTTCCAGATAGGCGAAGTCGGGCGCGGCTACCGCGATCGCCGCTTGAAGGATCGTTCGCCCACTTAACCGCACCCGGCCAGACGCGGCAATTCGCAGCAAAGTCTGACGCCGCAGATGAGCCGGTGGAAGCAACGCTTCAAATGCCGCGGCGCTGTCGTCGCCAGACAGCAGATGCAGGGGAGCGGTTTTCCAGGAAAAGCTAGCTGTTTCAACGGCCACGATCTCGGGCACGGCGCCAGGCCCGGCAATGGAAACGACAAGGGCCTGACCGGGTGTATCATGCTTGAAACGGTCAGGTTCGGGCGCACCGCTATAACGGCTGCGCTCATTGATGGTGACGGGTCCGTGCCAGTCGCCAAGTGCCAGATAATCGAGGCCGGCCTTAGTCGCGCGATCTGGTGCAATGACATCGGACGCTGCTGAATCTTCGGAAAAGTTCTGAATAGCGCCATGAGCAAGGCCGAGCCGGATGGCGCCTTGCGGCGTCGCGGCGCTGTTCATCCACTCGGTAAGGTCGCGACCGGGTCTGCGGGTGGTGCAAGGTGCAGGCAGCAGCGCCACGTCCGCGCCAATGGTCAGGGTTTCGGGCCGCGTCGCCAGCAGGACATTGTCCGGCACAACGCTGTCCGCTGCACTCCACAATTGATCAGCCAACAGGGAATCATGGTTGCCAGGCAGCAATATCCAGCGCAGAGGCGCGCTCTGGCTCATCTCGGCCATGGCCTGCCGCAACATCGCTGGAGTGGGCGTTTCGGTATCGAACGTATCGCCGGCCAGAAGTATGGTGGATGCACCATGGACGCGTGCCTGCTCTGCCAGCCGGCTGATCGCGCCATGGCGCGCTTCACGGAGCCGCCCGCGCAGATCCTCTGGCATGTTGCCGAACCGCTTGCCGATATGAAGATCGGAGCTGTGGATGAATCGAAACATGGAGTCTCCGAGACTATGTCGATGCCAGGTTGCGCTGGGCGCGATCGATGGCTTCATCCAGCCGGGAGCGTGAAATCGCCGCAAGTCGCTCGACACCGAGCAGACGTGCAAGGTCGAGAGCGGGGTCGGACTGTTCCAGAATGTCCTCGTTCGCAACGACGACAGCGGCCAGCTCGGCGATTGGAATGTCGGCAATGGACCGGCGGGCATCGGCATCGAACGGCATGCGATAATCAAGCAGGTCGACCACCGTCCCTCTCTTCCATAGGAAGCTGCCGCTGGATTCTTCAGTTCTATCGAACTCGCGCAGATGCAGGTCGATCCGCTCCCGAATCTTGTTGCCCGTTCTGAGCCAGCCATGCGCCCGTGCGATGCGCTGCGCAAGGACGTCATCTCGCAGAGGTCCTTCCTGCTCGATCACCGCGTCGACCATGGACCGCAGCGTGCCTCGGTAGACGAAGTCATAAAACTGATCCGGGCTGGTGGAAAATCCGGTTAGATCAGTCAGGCGATAACGGCCGCCCGTCGGTACGGTATCATGCGTCGAATGCGCGGCCGCAGGCAAAATTCCTGCAGATGCCGATGGGCGCTCTCCCGTCGCGAGGGGAGCGGCGACAAGTTCTGGCTCTGATTTTATCGACGGATGTTCCGGTTCGCCGGCCGATGCTAGGTCTTCGGCTGGCAATGGGTCCATGGGGTCGACCTTATGTCCCATGTCCCAATGGATCGCGGCTTCACTTTCCTGTTGTTCAGCCTGTTTGCGACGGCTTTCCTCGAGCAGCGCGGCCAGGCTGGCATGAAGCCTCTCGGTGCAACCTTCGAGATCAAACCACCAATCGGTTGACCATACCCGGACAATGTTCCACCCGAGGCCGCGCAGGACCTGCTCGCGGACCTTGTCTCGATCTCGCGCCGTGGCAGAACTGTGATAGGTCGCGCCGTCGCATTCGACCCCAGCCAGATAGGCGCCGGCGAGATCGGGATGCCGGATCCCTATATCCACTCGAAAGCCCGAAATGCCGACTTGAGGAACGATGGTCCATCCGCGCTTCTCAAGCTCGGCAGCGACGGCCTCCTCGAAAGGGGATTCCAGGGCTCCGACCGATCCGCGTTCCTGCGCTGGCAATGCCACAGCGCCGCGTTCGGCAAAATCGAGAAAGGCTTTGAGATGCTGTACGCCGATCGCTTTGGTTCGGTTGGGGTCGATCTGGTCGGCGGCAAAACCTGAAAATACGATCAGTTCCTGCCGCGCACGCGTCACCGCGACATTCAGCCGGCGTTCGCCGCCGTCCCGATTCAGCGCGCCGAAATCCATGCTGCGCTTGCCGGCATTATCTTGCGAAAAGGTGATCGAAAACAGGATTATGTCACGCTCGTCCCCTTGGACATTTTCCAGATTCTTGACGATGGCGGGCTCAATACGCTCGTCGGCAAAGAACCATTCAAGCTCCGGCTCTGTCTGGCGTGCCTTGTCGAAAAGGTCGAGGATGAGCGACTGCTGTTGCGCGTTGAAAGTGATGACTCCGAGCGTGGGTCGGTCCTTTTCCGGTAGGGCCAGCCAACGCCGCATCCTGCTGACCGCCTCGTCGGTTACCGCTTGGGCTTCGATTCGATTGGTGCGGCTTTTGCCACGGTCATAGATGCCGGTCGTGATTTTTCGCAGCTGAACTGCCCGATCTTCCACCGTTGGCGAAGGGAATGTGATGAGCCGGTTCTGATAGTAGTGATGGTTGGAAAAGGCGATCAGCGACTCATTGCGGCTACGATAATGCCAGCGCAGGTCACGTACCGGGATGCCGGCCGCTTTGGCTTCGTCGAGAATGCTCTCAAGATCCTTTTCGTGTTCGACGACTTCCTCGTCCTCCTCGTTGCGGCCAAAGAAATTGGTGGGCGGCAACTGCTTGGGATCGCCTACGATTATGGTTTGATGGGCTCGCGCGATGGCACCGACGGCGTCCCAGGTGGTGATCTGCGATGCTTCGTCGAAAATCACCACGTCGAACAGGGCTTGGTCGGGCGGTAGATATTGAGCGATTGAAAGAGGGGACATCAGCATGCACGGCGCGAGCTTGGCAAAGCTCGTCGGCATCGCGCCAATCATCTCGCGGATTGACCGGCTGGGCCGCTGCAATTCCATCTGATGGCGCAACAGGCCCAACTCGGAATTGCGCGGGACGCCTTGCACAGCCGGCAAACCATGAGCGATGGCACTGATGACGCGAAGGCTTGCTTGAGCGCGGACAAGATCGTCGATTTCCCGGAAATCTTCGATGGCGTGCTCGTGCTGGAAGCGACGGAAATTCCGCAGCACCGGATCGGCATCCAGCGTGGCCGGCAGCCACCAGCGTACATAGGCCAGGCGGAACGCGGATTGAGCTTCAGCTGGTCGCACTAGACCCGCCTCGATATCGTCGACCAACGCTCCCAGATTGTGACTGACAGCCCTGCGACGAATGCCGCACCACGAAGTCCAGTCCCGGAGAAGATGACGGGCGTCGAGCAAGTCTCCCATCGCAGTCGTCAATTCGGTCAGCGGGTTATCATGTTCTGCCCAAGAAGGCGTCTTTCCAGCAGGGATCGCAAATTGGGTCTTGGCAGCCTCGAATGCTGCAGAAGCCGCAAGGAAGCGGGCTGCCCCATAGCGCATCGTGCTATCTGCTGCACCGCTTCGCAGGCTCGGGGCGGTTGCTTGCAGGAGCGCTTTGAAATCCTCCGTGCCGAGGCCGGGCAGGCGTAGCGTCTGTCGAAGCCTTTCGGCCATCGAGAGTATCTGATCGATACGGTGGGTGTCGGTATCAAGTGCGGCAAATCCGATCGGCTTCCCAGATAGGATGTTGGCTTCGACAGTGGCCCGGCGGTCCTGCATCAGGCGCAACAGCAGCAAGTCGTGCTGAGGATCGGCTACCCCCTCTGTGACATAGCCTTGAAGCAGCTTCTGGACTTTGCGTTTGCCCAACTGACTGTTTGGCCAGAATGCAGAAGCGGCCTGCTGCCATTGCTGCTCTATGTCCTCCACCCGTATGCGCGCAACGGCAGCCTCGTCATAGCGGGCCGACAGGTCCTTGCGAGACTTGCGATAGTCTCCGATTGCCTCATTGAGAGTGGCGAGGGCTCCCCGCAACTGGGCGAAATCTCGATCAAAGACAATGCTGACGTCATAGCCGGCACTGTCCTGGAGTGCCGCTGCTAGTTTTCGCAGCGCTTCGAGCTCCGCTTTTGACGCGTCGCCTTTGGCGCGCAGGCCGATGCTCACCAGGAAGGCGTCGAGTGCGGTCGCTAGAACCTCGGACGCATTCTTGAGGGTCTTTGCCCCTTCGAGCAAATTGTCCTGCCAGCCTGACGTCCACTCGGTGACATCTATAAGACGCAAGACCGACCGCATCTCCACCGACTGAAATGCGAGACCTGTTTCGGCGGCAATATGCTCCAGCGCCAGCCGGTTTGCCTCGTCATGGGAATCGCGCGATGGCCAGGACAATCTCGGAGCGTGCTGCCGCTTGTTCTTGAGAGCGATGCCGAGCGCCAGATAAGGCGTCAGACCATTGACATGGTGCCGATGCAGCGCTTCGACATAGGCATTCAGTTCGTCGCGACGGACGCGAAGCCGCTCGTTGATCGCAATCCACTCCGCTGCGTCCACGCGCACGCCGCTTTCCCAGCTGATCCTGAGCTGGGTGAGAAAGTTGCGTCGGTCCGCCTTGCTGGAATGGAGTTCGAGACAATGCGCGCCCAGGCCATGTTCGCGCAGGCGGCGATACACCACATCGAGCGCCGCCGTCTTCTCGGCCACAAACAGCACGGTTTTGCCAACTGAAAGACAGTTGGCAATCATGTTGGCAATGGTCTGGCTCTTGCCAGTGCCGGGAGGACCGATGATGACAAAATCGCGACCCTCAGCGGCGGCAAGACTTGCGGCGGTCTGTGAGGAGTCGGCCGGCAGCAGCAAAACCATGTCGGACGGGGCATAGTGCCGGTCGAGTTCGCGCTCGTCGCGGAATGATGCGCCATTGCCCTCGAAAGCTATCTCCGGCGTGTCGATCAGATGGCGCACGACACGGTTTTCGCGCAGCGCATCGGTACGCTCGACCAGATCCTTCCACATGAGAAACTTGGCGAAGGAAAAGGTCGACAGCGCCGTCTCGTCCACCACCTCCATGCCGGGGACGTCGCGCACTGCCTGGCGCATAAGACCGAGCAGCCTCGGCACATCAACGCCGCTTTCGTCCTCGGGCAGCTCACCGGAAAACTGTGGCAGTTTGAGCTCGAAGTCGCGTTCGAGAAACTGCAACAAGGTTGCGTTGAATCGCGGTTCATCTTCATGGAAGCGCAAGGTAAAATGCGATGTTGCGCTGCGGCGCTCGATTTTGACCGGTACGAGCAGCAATGGCGCGCGATAGCTGCGCTCGTCCTCGGCCTTCTTCTTCCAGCGCAGGAAGCCGACCGCCAGGAAGAGCGTATTCGCGCCGCCCTCGGCAAAATCGTTGCGCACTTGCCGGTAAAGATCGATCAGCCGGGATTCCAATTGACGCCCATCGAGCGTCGACGGGAGCTCGTCGCGCAGAAGCGCTTCCGCGGCAAAGCCACGCTGGAGGTCACGTCCGTGCACCTCGCGATAGAGGACAGCATCCCGCTCGCCCAGTGGATTCTGTTCGGGGAGCGAAATCAGCCGGATCGAAGCGCCTGCCATCAGACGGTCCTCGAGGTAGCCGACGTCAGTACAAAGAAACGGAATTGTCTTCTTGGAGTCCGGAAAATTGAGCAGGCGGTTCCGCAGTGTCAAATCGAGGAGCTTTTTCTGCCAGCGGTCGATCCGTCCGGCCGCTGTCGTCGGCTTTACCTCGACGATCTCGACCGGCAGGGCTACCACGGCCGGTGCGGCTGGCAACGGCAACGCGATTTCGGTTGCCGCCTCTGCATCCACGCTGCGGCGCGTCGGTTCGTGCGAAGCAAGCGGTGTGATGCCGCCGCTGCGCGAGCGGCGTATATCGATGGCTGCGACAAAGGTGGCTACCTGCGTTTCGTCGAGCCGCTGTTCGATTGCGTGTTGGGCAGCCTCCAACGTCATCGCCGGCCGATGCGTCACGCCTGTCGTCTCAAACACGATGAGTTCGCGCGATGCCAGCGCCTTGCGGACCTCCATGGCATCGGGTTCAATGGCGTTGGCGAGCGTCCTTTGTGTCATCCAGACGCCGACGGCCGCGTGTCCCTGAAACATCAAAACGACGGGATGCAAGCCCGTCGCCTCCAGGGCGGACGCGAATAACAGACTGGTATCGAGACAGGTTGCCAGCTTTTCTGCCGTAATAATTGAGGGACGTCGAATTTTTTGGCCGCGGCTTTCGAAGCTCGCAGGTGGCTCTGCATAATGCAGCGATAGGCCAGCAATGGCCGAATAAATTGCGGCCGCCAGCATGAATGCGCGTTGCGGATTGCCGCTTTGATAGCCATCGAGGCTGGAAGGATGACCATGCGCTGCGAGCAGCTCCGCTGCGGAACGCAGCAGTCCTGCGATCGCCGGGTCGTTCGGCATGACGAATGCGGCGAGCAATTGCGCCATATCGACGACGCCACCCCATTCGTCGCGGGCAAGCAGGCGCACCGCAACGCGCTGCTCGGCCAGCACTGCGCCTCCTGAGGTTAGGCGCAACGTTATCTCCCCGCGCTCAGCCTCGTTGAGACCGGCCAGATAGCCGGCGTCGAGATCGATTTTTCGATCGCTTAAGGGAAGCCGGTCGCCAGCAACGATCCGATCAATTGTCCAGCTTTTGGCGCGCAAAAAAGGGGGGTTCGATGTCAGCTCGAGAGTGCATTTTTCGAAACCCTGCTGGGTCGGGTTGTTGAGCGCGATAGACCGGATCACCGGAATAGCATTTTGGAAGGACGCATATGTAAAGCTGGCGGCGATGTCCGCCACGACTTCTATTACGGGCGCGGCTGATATACCGGCAGCATCGCCAGTCTCCGAACTCGTTTCCATACCCCATCCCCTATTTTCATTTACGATAGAACTTTGCCGCCAGAATTTGAAAGTAAATTCTCGGTATGGTCGCCGCTTATGTCCAGCAGCATAGATTTCTAAAAGTGTTACCGCCCAGATAACGGTCGAAATGGAGACAGGCGATAATCGGTCGTCACGATTGGAGGGGATCCAAAAGTCGCGGAAATCGGAGCGCCGGCGCACGCTGCTGAAACCCAAGACGGGCAGGACGTCATCCGCAAATGTGTGGCGGTCCGGGCGCCATGGACCAAGCGTTGCGCGCCTATCGCGAGCGCTGTCGTGGCGCCTATCGCGGACTCGGACCCAGCCCGACAGTGACGGCGAACCTCGATCGGCCTATCGGTGAGGCGGTCGAATTCCGCCCATAGACTATCGAAAGGCACGCACTTCCAGCTCTATCTCCTCGTACGCGTTGCCGGCTACCTAAATTCGTGCGCGCGGTCCAATGCCTTTGATTGCTGATGTCGTTGTGGAGACGTTTGATCGCTGAAGCATTTGTTTGCTGACCTAGCGGCGCGGGGGGAGGTCATTTATTGGGTACATCTCCAGCACTCTATGTGCGATCGCGAGGAAAATTTGTCCAGACAAGCGAATTCATCGAATCTGGACTAATCAATAAGTATAATGATGGTAAGATTCGGGGGGCAGGAATGGCCGAGGTTGGACTTTTGGAATGGGCGGATAAGCAGCCCGACTGGATTAGGGATGCCTTAAGAAGACACGCCGCGCGGCCGGGCTTCAACCTCGAGCAGGAGGATAAGGCCGGTGTAACAGCTCGGGTCCGCCACGTCGGTGGATTTACCGCTGATCTGCCCGAATGCTCTCCGCTCTCGGCGGAGCATTTGAGGGCCAACAGTTCGAACGAGCCGCGCGCGGTGCTTTGCTCACTCGGCCCCGTCAAGCATTTGAACCGCCTCGCCGAAGAGCAGCAACTGCGTTTCGCCACCGATGGCATCACCATTATCTACGGCGACAATGGAAGCGGAAAGAGCGGCTATTGCCGGATCGCGAAGAAGCTTTGCCGTAGTCTGACGGCGGATGATCTTCTTGGCAACGTGTTCGAGATCGGCACCAAACCGCCAGCCGAAGTGCTTGTCCGGTTTCTCGAAGAGGGTGCTACGGAACCGACCCCCATAACCTGGAAGGACGGAACGCTGCCCCCCGCGTCAATTGCACGGATCTCCGTTTTCGACTCCGCGAACGCTCGCCTCTACGTCGATAAGCAAAACCGTATCGGTTTTCTGCCCGCAGCCATCGCGCTTCTCGAAAGCCATGGACGTCACCGCACCGAGCTCGAAGCCGACTTCCGGGAAGAAATCAAAGCGATCGAAAAGAACCTAAAGACACCATTGCCGAGTGGGTACACAGCTGCCGGCGCGGTCGTAAAGCTGCTGGCTCGTCTCGAAATCAAGTCAAAGGACGTGATGCCTTCCGCAGCCGAAATCAAAAACCTCGCTGCCCTCTCAGAGCAGGACATGGCTGATCTCGCTGGCCTCGAACAGGCTCTGGCAAGCGACCCTTCAACGATGGCGACAAAGCGTCGGCGTGCCAAGGCGGCCTTGGAAAAACTGCTGACTGCATCTGAACAGATCGACGCGGCTCTCTCAGCGGCGGCCCTCGAGATTTATCGCAATCTATATGCAACAGCCGATTCTACAGCGCAGGCTGCACAACTTGCCGCCTCAGGAGCGTTCGCGACTATGCCGTTGAGCGGCGTTGGGCTTTCTCCCTGGCGGTATATGTTCGACCATGCACGAGCCTATTTAGCGAGCGTCACTGGCATCGATCATCAGCACTTGCCAGATCAGGAAGGCGATCGTTGCATGCTCTGCCAGGAGCCGATGACGGCGGACGCCGCGGGGCGGATCCAATCCTTCAATGACTTCGTAACGGGCGCCGCAAATAAGGCGGCGCAAGTCGCATCTATTGCCCATGAAGAGGCCCTGCGCCAAATCAAAGGACTCACCATTGCGACCGGGGAGGCGGTTGAGGCGGCTCTCGGAGAGTTTGGCGATCTGTCCGCCGCACGCAAGGCGATGGTGGCCCTGATCTCGGCATATTATGTCGAGGCAGGTAAAAGGCGTGATGCAATTGTCGTTGCGGCTGCGCTGTCCGAGTACGCTGCGTTCCCGCAACTTGCGGCGCCAGTTGCATCGAAACTCCGAACGGAGGCGGAGGCGCTAGAGGCCGAAGCGCTGACGGACGACAAGGCAGCGGCCGACGACGGGAACCGCGCTACCGATCGAGCTCGTCGCGATACACTCAAGGATCGGAAAAAACTGGGCGACGATCTCACCATCGTTCTCGCGCGCTTGGCGAATCTCGAAGAGCGGCGCAAGCTTCTCTCATGCTGCGATGCTGTCGAAACAGGCTCGGTGTCACGGCAGATGACGTCGCTTCGACGAAGCCTCGTCATGCAGGATCTCGAAAAGCGCGTCGTCGCCGAGATTGAGACTCTGGCGTTAACGCACATCCCGTTCGCAGTTAATGATCGTAGTCAAGATGGGCAGAGCTATTTCGAGGTCGGGCTCAACGCGGCAAAAGCGATCTCAAACAGCAAGGTCTTAAGCGAAGGAGAGCAGCGCGCGCTTGCCCTGGCCTGTTTCTTAGCCGAGGTCGGAGGAGACACATCGCGTCAAGGCATGATCATCGACGACCCCGTGTCATCTCTCGACCATGTTCGGATCAGGCGGGTCGCGGCAAGGCTCGTAAAAGAAGCGGCCACAGGACGTCAGATTATTATTTTCACCCATAATCTTCTGTTCTTCAACGAGGTGGTTGACGCAGCTGCGCAGGCCAATCCGCCGATTCCCCTTGTTCGAAACTACATCAACAAGTCCGAATCTGCCGGTTTTGGCTTGATTAGCGAAACTGACGAGCCGTGGATCGCACAGTCTGTCACGAAGCGCATCGAGACTCTCAAGACGCGCCTGAAGAGCTTCGACGGCGCCACTGATTTCACCACCGATGCTTGGCGAAGGTCAGCGAAGGATTTCTACAGCGATCTTCGGGAAACCTGGGAGAGGCTCGTTGAAGAAATCCTGCTCGGTAAAGTCGTCGAGCGATTTAACAGCGATGTCAAGACACAGAGCCTGAAGGGTGTGGTGGTCGAGGACGAAGACCACAAGCGAATCTATTGGGCCATGAAGCGAGTTTCGGAGCGTTCTGGACATGACATGGCGTCCGCCAAGGCCATTCCAGTTCCAACACCAAACGATATGAAGAGCGATCTTGATGGAATTGACCAATATCGTATCGACACCACCAAACGAAAAAAGGATGCCGAAAAGCGCCGGATTGAATTCGAACAGCCTCCCAAGGCGACTGTACTCTAGCCTAATGACTATTGTCGTGTATTACTGGCCCTCACTGGCTTCATCCTGCTGCGCATGCCGGTGTCCGCCTGCCGCGGGCGAAGCCGACGTGACGAGGAAGTATCGCGAGGGCGCCAAGCCATCAATGGCTGTGCGCTCGCTCTTCATCTTGGATTTCAGCGCCGAGAAGCCTGACCGCTGGTAGTGCTTCGCCTGCACAATGTCGCCGCCGGCAAGGGCATGTCGACCATCCATCGCGTCGTCCGGTCCCTCGGGAAAGGCCTCGAAACGCTTGTCGATCTCGCGACCTACGAGGTCGCGGGCCAAATCCTCAAACTCGTTATGGGACAAACTCGAGAAATCATAAGCCATGCGCCCAGATTGAGTGCCCATTTGGTGGGCAGACAAGCAACCGGGGGCACAATTGCGTCGTGCCTCTCCATTACCAACAAAAAGATAAACGCGCTTTCCAGGCGATGCGGTCGGATGATCGTTTCGCGCTTGGCAAAAGCGAACGGATTAGTCTATGGCTCTCGGCGGGGGGGCGAGTTATGCGACGGGTGCGAATCCTTCAAGTAGGCGATATTCACTATCCGGATTGGCATCCTTCCTCTAGCAACATCGATGCCAAGGATAGCAAGTTCGCTCCGAAAATAACGCAGAAGCTACGCGCGTCTTCGCTGCGTGCCGTCTTGACGAAGCTTCGGCGGCTGACGACTTCGAAGCCCTTGGATTCGATCGCCTTCATGGGGGATTTCACGAGCCGTGGCGACAAGACTTTCATTGCTTCGGCATTCCAGCATTTCACGTTGCTCTGCCGCGCACAGGGGCGCAGTTCAAAGGCGCTTCCGTTGATATTCGTACCGGGAAATCACGATGTGAACCGTGATGACGCGCGCGAACTTGGACCGACTGAGAAATTCAGCGAAATGGCGAGTTTAGCCGCCCGCTTGGGTTGGCAGACCGTTCCCGTGGACCAACCCGTGCACTTCAGACTTCCGACAGGATCCGCAGGCGCAAACTTCATCCTCGTCAACACAGCGATAGGCAGTTGGGAGCTTCAGAACCTTCCCGCGTTCCTTCGTGATCGTCTCGAGGCACTCGGTCCTTCTACAGAACCTGTAGATCTCGGCTCGCCGGACACCTCGGGACATTCGCCCGCGACACCTCCCAGCGATCCAGACAAGGAGGCGTCCGACGACGAGTATTACGGTCAGATGGACACGCCATACATCTCGCGTGAGATGCTTGCAGGCCTACAGGAATTGCTCCAGCAGCCCGACATGCGTTACGGCATCATGATCGGCCATCACAATCTGCTGCCACAAAAGACTCCGCGCATTACGCCATACGCGGAGATGCTCAACAGCGGATTTGTCAGAACTCAGCTGCTGCAGGGCAACAAGCCTATCGTCTACCTGCATGGACACATACATGCCGATCCGGTCGAGATCGTCAACGATCCAAGGTTTCCGGACGGCAAATTGATCTGCATCTCAGCACCAGAGATACAGTCAGGTTTCAATGAGCTCGTCTTCTTCACGACCGATCAGGGAGAGCTCGTCGGCATCCGACTTATACCCTACCGCACCAATGTCGCCGACGGGACGGTCATGGAAGGCGAACATTGCTTCATCTCGACTATGTCCAACGGCAAGGCCTTTCTGAACAACGACACGTTTGACCTGATGCGCCGACTGCGCGACCATGCCACCAGGCGCGGGAATGGGTTACTCTTCTGGGACGAGATCACTGAGATTGCCGCCTCCGCCGAGCTCGGGCTAGATTTGGAAGACTCTCTTCTGATGCTCCAAGCGGCGCGCTTCGTCGAGATAGACGGCCTCACGAAGGCAAACTCGGCTTGGCGCATTAAGGTAAGGGACGAATAGAGATGGAGAATCCGTTCGGCCCCAACAGGATCGAGTACGAAAGTCGCCCGATACTGTGGTTCAGTCAGAAGTCGGCCTTGATTTCTGCCGCCGCCAAGCCGGTCTTCGTCGCAGGGACGAGAGGCAGCGGCAAGACCAGTATTCTTCGCTCGCTTTCCACAGTTCATATCCTCGAAGACAAAAGTCTCGCGGACCAAGTCGGCAAGCTCGGCTGGTATGGCGTCTTCTTCCAGCTCAATGAGACATTTTCGCCCCTAATCGACAACGCGGTTCTGAACCTCATTCCGGAGCGGATACGCTTCGACACGGCCGCCGTGATCCCGCGGCAATTCGTAATCTTCTCTCACTATCTGGAGCTGAAGATAGTCGAACGCCTGCTCGAGAGCATCAGCCAGCTCAGACGCGACAGCCACTTGAAATACCGGGCCTCTGAAGATAGGGACGTCGCCTTGGCACTGCATCGCGAAGTGCTGCACTTCATACCCCAACCTGCCCGTCTCGACTTCTTCAGCATAGATGAGCTGCGGGGTGGGATAACCCGGTACGTCGACGAATGCTTCAACGCGTTCTTCTTTGCCGCCGATGAGGGAGCGACCGGCTTCAGAGCGACAGACCCTGGCGCGATCATTAACAAGGTCGCGACCGCGATCACCCCACTTTTAAATGGCCCATCTTTCGCCGGTGACAGGGCGCCCTTCTTCAAGATCCTGATTGACGACTGTGAGGCACTGACACCGCTCCAACAGCAGTTCCTGAACACCTTGGTGAGGAAGACGCGCGGCAATGTGAAATGGGTCCTCGCCTACATCGGCGGCCTTTACGACACGATCCGGACGATCATACCCGGCCAGTCGCTCTCGAATGCTGACCGGGACGTCGAGAATCTTGATTCAGTCGATCCGAGGGAGTTCGCCACGCTGTGCGAGAACGTGTCGTCGCTTCGGCTCTACTATGCGCTTCCTGACCATCTGCGGAGTGATCTCAAGCGCAACGATGCGCTCAGCGCGTTTTCGCTCAAAAACCGGCTGGGGCGGCTTTCCGTCAATGACATCATCGAGCGGGTTATCATATCGGGTCATTCCGAGGGCAGAGAAGAGCTTGTGGCACTCGCTGATGCAGCACGTGAATTCCTCTCCGTGAATTTGAGGACGGCGGATCAGCAGCAATTCCTTCTTGATCGAAAAGCGCGCCCTTATGCCGAAGGGCTGGCGCTCGCGCTCATGAACCCGGAAATCAAGCGCCGGCCCATGAGCAAGGCGGATGCTTCAAATCTGAAGAGGTCGATCGCCCGGAAACAGGGATGGGCTTTTCTGAAAGCGTGCCAGATGCTGCGTCTGCATGACTACCCGTACGTAGGGCACCAGATCATCACATCATTGAGCGACGTCTGTATACGCGATTTCCTTGATATAATGGGAGAGATCTTCCGCCGCAGTGTTCCGAGTTCCAGTGATCCACGAAAACTGGTGGAATTCATCAACTCGGATTTACAGATTCATCTCGAACAGCAGAGACAGGCTGTGAACGCCGCCTCTCAACGGAAGCTTGATGGACTTCAGGCGCTTTCACATCCGTACGAAGAAGAGAGCGTGCGCATGGTGCGGGCGTTGGGTTACCTGACCGCTCGCCTCCAGACAGAGTTTGCCGAAGAAAATGCTCTAGGAACGACAGAGAGAGGCATTTTCAGGGTTGATCTAAAGGAAATGCGCTCGCTGGTGAACCGACTGGAGCAACCCAGCGGAAAACTGGACGAGGTCCTGCGTCGGGCGGAAAGGGATGGGTTTATCCGGGAGGTCTCCGCCGCCGGCAACTTTGAGGTGGACCGCGCCGACCCCGCATCGAAGGAGATGCTGATCAGATTGCATCGGCGATTTGCACCTTACTTCGGGTTCTCCTATCGCGGCCCGTACGAAATCAACACAATCCCTGCGGCGCAGATGGTCGACCTGCTTTTTACCAGGCATCGGCTCCCAGAAGACTGGGCCGACTCGGTGTTTAAGGAGCTCGTCGCGCGCCCCGCACTCAAGACCGAATTCCAGCACTCGCTTTTCGAGAGCGATCTCGAATGACCGCTTCAACTGTCGAGTATCGAGTCTTCGGCCATCTGGCCGTCACTGAGAAGGCGAGAGATGCAGGTACCTGCGAAACGATGGAGGCAGATATCGCGATCGTCGCGCTTGGATGGGAAACGCGTTTCGCCGCGTTCGAAAACCATCTTGACCTGAAGGTCGGCAAAATCGTGGTTCTGGACTTTGCTCTGAAGGAAGCGAACGTCCCAGCCGTCGAAGAAAACCGGCGAAAGCTCATCGCTATGGGTACCCGATGGGGCGTCGAAGTGACTGCGATCACCCTCGAGCCTTCCATCGAGTATCAGAAGAACATCAATCTCCTCGATCACCTGCTCACTCAGATGGCCGCTTCATGTGGCTCATACGAAGGAAGCCTGCGGAAGGTTTTCGTCGAGTGCTCGACGATGCCGCGAATCTACATCCAATGGCTGATTGCGGTGGCATTCAAGAAAATGTCGATTCAGTCTCTCGAATTCGGGTACGCCGAAGGTATCTACGGGAACGCGATCGGCAAAGAGGATTTTTCCAGCGGCTTGGACCGATACGTCACCGTCCCTCATCTTCAAGGCAGCGGAGGAATGGGCGAAGAGAAAGTCCTGCTCGTGGGGATCGGAGGAGATGCCGACGTATTCTACGGATTGATCGATATCGTCAGTCCGGAACGGATCTCGCTCCTCGTCCCAAGAAGCGAGAAGAATGCGCATATCGATGCTTTGCTCGATCAACAGGTGGCCAAGGTACGTGAAACCCACCGGCTCGAAGATGGCGAAGTTCGCGACATCCAGGCTTTCGGGCTGATGGCCCACCTCGATGCTTTCGAGACGTATCTCGACGGGTTCGGCTCGCGTGCGGTGGTGAACGTTTTTGTCAGCGGCCCGAAGGTTCAGGCCATCGCTGCTGCCGTGCTCGCCTGCTCCGACAGCCGCGTCCATCTCAAGGCACGAATTCCCACCTCCTATGCCCATCGTGAAGTCTCAGCGAATGGGCGGTATCATATCTATAGGCTGATTGACCTGACATCCCCTGCCTGCAGCCTTCCCGGGACGTTCTGACACGATCTTGCATTCGAGTAGCATCATGGTCCCAGTAGCCGTTCCGCCAAGCCTTCAGCGCATGTTCGTGTCGCCCGATCCGGTCGATGGGGGACTAATTCCCACTTAGAAGCTGCTCTACATCAGATCAGGGGAAATGCAGACTGGCAGAATTCCATAATTAGCGACTCAAAACATATACTCAGGCGAGACTGTTTAGCATAGAAATAGTGAGCGCTCTCCAATATGTTAGGCTCTGTCGCAGTAGCGCAACAAGCTCAGTCTTTGGATGGGTGGTATGAGGATGAGACGACTGAATGTGTACAGGCTCAGTCATTTTATCGAGGCTCTCGTTTTTGTCGTAAGCGCGTTCGGTGCGACGTGGCTTACCAGCTTTGTGAACGCGCCATGGTGGGCATATGTGATTATAGCGGCCATCACTATGGGCATGTTCGTAGCCGTGCGTCGGGTCCTTTCTGAGCCGCAACGTATGGGACTCTTGGCACACAACTCGGCAGCGACCTCTGCGTGAACCCAGGCGCCTTGAAAATGTCCCCGATGCGTCCGGATTTTTGGCGGTGATCTTCAATCAAATGCGATGAGCTGCAATTTCTGGCGACGGCCACGCTAAGGGCGGGCCTCCAGCACCATGTTGAACGGTGTCTCCGCGGCGCGACGCAATCGCTTGAAGCCGCCGCCGGTCACAACCTTGCGCAGCCTCGCCTCACCGGCCTGGGCTCCAAGCGCGAGCCCGACTTCCTGCGACACGGATGCGGGCGTGCACACGAAAGTGGAAGCGGCATAGTAAACGCGGCCGACGGGATTGAGGTTCGCCGCCAGATGATCATGCGCGAACGGCTCGACGATCATCCACGTGCCGTCCGGCTTGAGCGATCCGTGGACATGGGTGGCGGCGCCCGTCGGGTCGCCCATGTCGTGAAGGCAATCGAAGAATGTGACGAGGTCATACGTTCCGGGATAGCTCTTGGCGGCCGCCACGTCGAACCGCGTGTTAACGCCGACGCCGGCTACCTCGGCCGCCTTGCGGGCGCGCTCAATCGAGGGGGCATGATAGTCGAAGCCGACGAAGCGCGAATTGGGGAAGGCCTGTGCCATGAGCACGGTCGATGCACCATGACCGCATCCAACATCCGCGACGTCCACGCCGCGTTCGAGCTTCTCGACGACGCCCTCCAAGGCCGGCAGCCAGGAGTCGATCAGATTGGCATTGTAGCCTGGACGGAAGAACCGTTCCGTACCGCGAAACAGACACGCGCTATGATCGTGCCACCCGACGCCCTTGCCGGACTGGAATGCCTGCCTCACCTTTTCTTCATCGAGCCACAGCGCGGACAGGAACTCGAATGCGCCTGCCATGAAGGCCGGGCTGTCTTCATCAGCGAACACCAGCTCTTGCTCGGCGTTGAGATAGAATTTGTCGCTCGCTTCATCGTAGTCGACGTAACCCGCCGCCGCCTGCCCGGAAAGCCATTCCCTTACGAGGCGTTCCTGGGTGCCGGTGCGTGTCGAAAGTTCGGCGGCCGTCATCTTGCCGCCTTCGCGCAATGCCTTAAACAGGCCGAGTCTGTCCCCCAGCAGGACTCCCGCGCCCGTTGCGATCGCACCGAGATCGCCGACCATTTTCCCCAAGAATGCGTCCAACTTTTCCTGATTCGCTTCAGACATCTGAATCTCCCTTTGGGTTCAATCTCTCCAGGCGACGGAGCCGTGCTCGTCATGAGGCGCCTTGAGCATCAGATGCTCGAAGACATGCAGATATCCCCGGCGGCTCATCCGCGCTGCCGATCCTGCACCAGACCATATCGGTGACGAGCGGCGCGGTGGTCGGGAATGACAGCCACCTCCATGCCGTTGAAAAGCAGGAAATCCGTCACTTTGCCCTCGTCGGTAACCGGCGGAGCCGGAGTGGTCGTCACCAGGGCAAGCCCTGTTGCAGCAGGTATCCTTGGGCAGCCTGTCAGAACATCGATGACTCCGGTTGTGGTGCCGGGGCGGGCGATCAGGGGCCAAGTGATTGTTCCGCGGCGGCTGTATGTTGTGGTAAGGTGATCATGCGAACTCTTGTTGGTCGGTCACGTGTTTTGCGGATGACCCGCATGTACTGTGCCAAATGAGAAAACCATTCAAACGCAATCCAGTAGATCTGACTGTATCCGACATTGTCGGAATTTGGACATCGCCGAACGCGAAGCGCTCGGGGCTTGTGACGATACTTGAGCGTGCTGCTTCGGAGGAGGGATGCGCCTCGAACCGGCCGCGAGGCCTTTTTCTGGCAACGGATATTCCGGCCGGGTTAGGCCGCGAGGAAAGCGACGGTGAATAAGAGGTAGAGGACCAACCGTTTTGAGCGGGTAGTTGCCGTGTTGCGCCCCCAGGCAAAGGCCAGCACCACGGAGCAGTATTTCTGGTGGCGATACTACATCGCCTTTAAGTGCCGGTTACCCGTTTTTACCCAGTTGGCCTGGTGCATTCAGAGCGAGGTCGTTGGAAACCGCTTATTGTGGCTATGAGCAAACTCGGGATGGAGGAGTGGACCCAAAAATTGGCAAAATGCCCCAGGGAGGATTACATGGGTCGCTCATTCCCCGTACTCGTTACAGGTGCGCGTCGCTACGCAAACAGCTTGCTTTTGACTTGGCGTTTCTTGCCGTTTCGGCATCGCTCACTAATTCGGCCGCTGCCGACACCGTGAACTGGCGTCAATTCGAAGGGACCAGCATAACTTGGGCCTACGACATCCACCCCTATGCGGATGCTCTCGCTGCGCAACTTTCCGGAGTTCGAGAAGCTGACCCGGCATCAAGGTCACGCCGGAACTCTACCCAGACGATTCTTACTGGAACAAGATGACGATCCAACTGACGACGAAGTCGCCAGCATGGGATGTGTTCGGCACTGGCATTCAGCCCGCGTAGGACCTCGCTCCGAGTGGCGCCTGCTGGACAAATACCTGAGTGATCCGAAGCTTACCGATGCTGGATACGACTACATTCGGACATGATCAAGAAGTGCGCGGCTCCTTCCTTCGCCAATGATAACTGGAACCAGGTCGTGGACGGCATCTCGTCCGGCCGCACCGCGATGACGATCGACTCAAAAATGTTCGGCTTCTGGAACGATGTTGCGGGGAAGCCGGCATCCGGCAAGATCGCCTTCGCTCCGCCGCTGCACGCACCGAGCGCCACGAGCTTGGATTCTGACATCTGGATCTGGGCTCTCGCCATGAACGCGGCTTCCGAAAAGAAGGGCACGGCCTGGCTGTTCATCCCGTGGGCCACCTCCAAGCAGGTGGCGCTCAAGGGTGCCCTTGCTGGCCAGCTCGTCAATCCGCCGCGCACGTCGACCTGGCAGGACGATACCTAGACTAAGTACGCTTCGCAGCCCGAGTTCAACAACTTCGTTGACAGCTTCAAAAAGATACAGGATCAAGCCGCGCTGGCTTTCACACCGCGTGTCGGCTTCGGCGAAGCCATGAACGCATGGGCCGTGGCGATGCAGAAGATGGCAAACGGCGATGACGTCGAGACGACGTTGAGGGCGCTTGCCGAAGAAATCCGCACTGGCCTCTGATCAAAAGGAACAGGGCAGTACTATTGCACTGCCCTGTTCCCGCCAACGGCGGAGATCACGCCGTGTCACCCCAAGCACTTAAACCCAGCGCTGCTTCGCCCGGCCGCGCCGACGATTTTTCTTGGCCGCCAAGGCGGCAGCCTGCGGCCGGGGCCACAACCGAAACGACCACGGCGATCAGTCCGTAAGCTGCCCGGGGCAGCGGAAGGGCGGAAAGCGCCTTCAGGTGGCCGCACAAGTAGGGTCTCGAGACGGACTCAGCGCGGCAGCACGCTCGATCCCATCAGCGCCTCATCGATGGCGCGCGCCGCCTGGCGGCCCTCGCGGATCGCCCAGACGACCAGCGACTGGCCGCGCCGCACGTCGCCCGCCGCATAGAGCTTTTCGACGCTGGTCCTGTAGTCCCGGTCATTGGCCTCGACATTCTTCGAGCGGCGGCTGTCAATGGCGATCTTCATCTGGCCGGCCAGTTCCGACACCGGCCCGCGAGCGGCTGGCCCGGCAAAGCCGATGGCGATGAACGCGAGATCGGCACGAATGACGAATTCGCTGCCGGCGATCGGCTTGCGCTTTTCGTCGACCTCGCAGCATTTGACCCCGGTCAGCTGGCCGTCTTCGCCGATGAACTCGAGCGTCGCCACCTGAAACTCGCGCTCGGCGCCTTCGGCCTGCGAGGACGAGGTGCGCATCTTGGTCGCCCAGTAGGGCCAGACCGAAAGCTTGTCTTCCTTTTCCGGCGGCTGCGGACGGATGTCGAGCTGGGTGACGCGGACCGCGCCCTGGCGGAAGGCGGTGCCGACGCAGTCGGACGCGGTATCGCCGCCGCCGACGACGACCACATGCTGGCCGCCGGCGAGGATCGGATGCGACGGCCACGCCACCGACTGGATCGGTTCGCCGCCGACACGCCTGTTCTGCTGCACCAGATAGGGCATCGCGTCATGCACGCCGCCGAGATCGTCGCCGGGAATGCCGGCCGCGCGCGGCGTTTCGGAACCGCCGCAATAAAGCACCGCGTCATGTTCGGCGAGCAGCTCGGCAACCGGCTTGTCGACGCCGACATTGACGCCGCAATGGAAGGTGACGCCCTCGCCCTGCATCTGCTCGATGCGCCGGTCGATATAGTGCTTCTCGATCTTGAAGTCGGGAATGCCGTAACGCATCAGCCCGCCGGGCCGGCTCTCGCGCTCATAGACATGGACGTCGTGGCCGGCGCGGCCGAGCTGCTGGGCAGCCGACATGCCGGCCGGGCCGGAGCCGATGACGGCGACGCGCTTGCCGGTCTTCTTCTCCGGCGGATAGGGCCTGATATGGCCGGTCTCGTAAGCCTTGTCGGCGATCGCCTGCTCGACCGTCTTGATGGCGACGGGAATGTCCTCGAGGTTCAGCGTGCAGGCTTCCTCGCAAGGTGCGGGGCAGATGCGGCCGGTGAATTCCGGGAAATTGTTGGTCGAATGCAGGTTGCGGATCGCATTGTCCCAGTCGCCATTGTAGACGAGGTCGTTCCAGTCCGGGATCTGGTTGTGGATGGGACAGCCCGTTGGCCCGTGGCAGAACGGAATGCCGCAATCCATGCAGCGCGCGGCCTGTTTCTCGACCTCCTTGTCCGACATCGGCAGCGTGAATTCACGGAAATGCCGGATGCGGTCGGAGGCCGGCTGGTACTTGTGCACCTGCCGGTCGATTTCGAGAAAGCCTGTTACCTTGCCCATAGTCCAGCTCCTGCTGTCCAGATGGCGCGCCTGGCGACGCCCTGCAGCTGGATCAGATGGGGCATCCCGTCCACACATGGGCCGCACCAAGTTGCCCAAAATTCGACTATGTACACTTGCCGGGCTCAAAGCTCGTGAGGGGCTCGCCATGCAGCCAGTTCTCGACTCTAATCGAAGGAGCCGGGGACTCCATCTGCAATACCACGTTGCGGTCCAAAGCTATTTCCAAAGGTTTCTGCACGAGCTGGTTTCCTCTCAGAGACGGCACACGGGTTCAGGGAGGAGCGCATCGCTCGTCTTGCCCCATTAAGTGCAGTCACAGTCACTCAGTCTCAAAAGCCATGCCAACGCGCTCAGCGCGCAGTTAGCGCCCATTGCTTCGAAAAACCTCGTCAGTGCCCAGATGTTGGTTGTAATGAACCTGACATTTGTCTGACGCTGTCAGCTTTTGGACACGCGATCACGCGCTTCGTGCCGCCAGGCCAGGCCGAGCCCTGTGTTGCCAGCGGTCGCTTCGATGATTGTACCGCCCGGCGCGAGCTGGCCACGCTGTTCGGCATTAACGATCATCGACAACGCAATGCGATCCTTGATCGATCCGCCGGGATTTTGGCTTTCGAGCTTGACGAAGAGAATTCCTGACTCCGACGTTGTACCGCTGACCAGCCGTGTTGGAGCTGAAATCAGAGGAGTTCGCCTTGGTGGAGACCTTTCGGACGCAGCGATAGCAGCCATCAACCAGCTTCTTCTAAAACACAAGGTGATCTTCTTCCGCGGCCAGGAGCATCTCGACGATGCGGAGCAGGAATTGTTCGCGCGGCGTCTGGGTAACCTTGTACCTCATCCCACGCAGGGGCCGGCAGCCGGCACGGCCTCAATCCTCAATCTCGATTCCGGCCGTGGCGGTGGCAGGGCAGACCAGTGGCATACCGATGTGACTTTCGTCGATGCCTATCCGAAATTCTCGGTCCTACGTGGCGTCGTCATTCCGGCGGCGGGGGGCGACACGATCTGGTCCAACACGCACGCCGCGTACGAGAATCTGCCGGCGCCGCTCAAAATATTGGCGGACAATCTGTGGGCTATTCATAGCAATGCCTACGACTACGCAGCCGTGCGCCCGCGCGCCACAGCCGAAGAGAAGAAGCACTTCGAGGAAGTTTTCACATCGACGATCTACGAGACCGAGCATCCGGTCGTGCGCGTCCATCCGGAAACCGGGGAGAAGTCGCTGCTGCTCGGCAATTTCGTGCAGCGCCTCGTCGGCCTTTCCAAGAGCGATTCCGCCAAACTCTACGAGGTGTTCCAGTCCTACGTCACTGCCCCGGAAAATACCGTGCGGTGGCGCTGGCAAGTAGGCGACGTCGCTATCTGGGACAACCGTGCTAACCAGCATTATGCGGTCAACGACTATGGCGACCAGCACCGGGTTGTGCGTCGCGCTACGGTTGACGGTGACGTTCCGATCGGCGTCGACGGTCGCCGCAGTATAACCCATGTCAAGGCAGCCAAGCCGGCGGCGAAGGCAGCCTGACCGTCTGAACAGGGTAAAGATGAAAACTTCGTATCGCCGCGGCCATATCGCGCTGCTTAACCGCCCCACAAAGCCTTATGATTTCCGAGAAGCAAGGCGAGTTGCGGGCTCGAGGCTTGGCCCGAAATCGAGGTCCTGCAGCGTGGCGCATGGCTCGAGTCGCTGCTCGTGGCCCCGCTGCAGCGGTACAGGTCCCCCACCGCCCCACCATCTCGCCCGCCCTGCACCTCGGATAGCGATCATTCACCGTTTGTTCATTATGATAGCGCACGATCATAACTGGACATGCTGGTAGCTCGTACATGCCTGAAGGCCCTGCGCGCCGACCCAGCGCCGGGGCCTTTTTACTTCCGCAAAATCGATTCCAGCAACGCGGGCACTTCGCAGGATGTCGGAATCCCGCGCTTGCGATGATACGCCGTACAGCGAATTGCGCGAGTCAAACGAATTTGGGTTTCTCAAATATAGAATCGTCGATACCGATCCTGATGGATCGAGCCTCGACGACGAAGTCAACCATCTTCAAACGGAATTATTCAACATTGCCGAGAGCTCCCGGTGTGCCGTCGAAGCCGACATTGGGGAGGTCAGCGGTCACCAACGATCATGGTGATCGCCAGCATCTTTCGTATTCACATAACCGTCGGCCTTGTACTTTCCCGAGGCCATGACATGAGTGGGTCTTCCAAGCACCGATTTGGCCCGGTAGGATTTGCAGGGGGCGCGGACAAGCGGATGAACAAACGGAATGATGCCGGAAAACTGCGCGCGCCTGCTGGGATTTAGCCGACCGTCGATAGGAACATAGCCCTGGTCGACGGCTTTCTGAAGGGCAAGAGTTTCGCCGACCTGGCTCAGGAACATGGCTTGTCGACAACGAGGGTGCGCCAAATCATCGAGAAGGCCGATCGGCTCGTGGGCGGCGCATTCAGACCAAGACTGAAACGTCCAACGCCTCGCCTCGGTCCGATTTCATGGTCGACTATCCCTATGTGTGCAAATGGCCGAGAAGCACCGGCTGGGTAGCGTCACGCCGCATCATTCTTTGCGGAGCTGGAGCGCGCGGGATCGCTGGAGCGGCTGGTGAAAGCGGTTGCCGGGGCGCACAACACGTGAGCTGGCGCCTCGTGTGGCAAAAGGAGAGGGCGAGAGCCCATGGCCTGCAATGAAGCGATCAAGCATTGCGATCGTGGAACCAAGCTAGTCGACCATCCGGACCGCGGCCTTCAATGCCAGCTCGCCTTGGAATCGGCCTTCCAGGAATTGGCTGAGCGCGCAGCGGAATCCGGCTGGACCGAGGAGATAGCCACGCGCTCCTCGAACTCGCCGGCGCGCGCCTCAGGAGCGACTCCGCCAATGACAGACTGAGAGGACGATTAATCGTGCCAGGGCAACGAGAGAGCGGCAGGTTCAAGAAGCTTCGCCTGAACCGATAGGAACGTCGCTGCGCCAATAAAATTGGCGGTGAAGGCTGACCGCGGCCGAGTCGGGCAAGCGAGCGAAGTGCTGAAATAAGGGCGTGAGAATCCAAGACATCGTTTGTAGAGAGCATCGAGCTTCGCGAGATTGTGGTACAGGATCGACCGCAGGTGTTCTCGCAGCGCTCGCAGAACCCGGGATTCTTCCGCGGCACCCGCCAAGGCGAAGAACGGTCAGAGTTGCACGATAACGTTTAAAAGCGAGCCTTCCTCCGAAAGTCTGCGCGCGCAGTTCCACGGTCCGATGCGCTTTCATAGCTATTCCAATCGCCGCGCCCATCCTCTCCCGGATCAGGTCCAGCGGGTCTGCAGTGCATGCGCCCCCAAAGTGGACGCCATTGGGCCGGGTGAACCGGGCTCGATTGCGCGCCGAAGGCCCGTTCCAGGCCCGGAAATCCGGGTCCGTCAGGGCGAGCGCGTGCGGGTCGAGGTAGAGAACGGCCTTGCCGAGAAAACGACCGTGCACTGGCATCGCGTGCGTGTGCCACATGCCATGGATGGCGTGCCTCACCTCACGCAGAAGCCCGCGAAAAGGCAACGGAAGATCTAGCATTTATGGGGGAAATGTTTTTTCGGAGTGCTTGACCCGCAGGAAGGGCAGGGCATGACTGCCTATCGCCCGACCCGGCCGGCCGCACTCATGACCGGCTGGGCTCGGTTAATCCTGCATGCCGCGCCCATGAGGTTGCGCTCTGTCGGGAGTGCGTCGAGCACAACGACGAGATGTAGTTCACGATCTTTGAAACGCGTGTCAACCATCCAAAGTGTGGATGCCTTTCATCGAAACAAACGATTTCATCAATGTTCTGGAATCCTGCATGGGCAGAACAGAAACCGCCCGAAAGGAGATTTTTCATGCGCTCTACCGGGCAGTGGAGTGCTGGGAAAGGGAGTTGCAACTGACCGGGTCCGACTTCTTCCGAGTCTATGGACAGACTGGGAGACGCGCACGGTGTAGCGGCTCACATCGTCATACTGCACCTACGCCACACACCGGCCGGACCTGATCCGGCTTTATGAGCATTGGGCTTTGTCAGTTGCCCAAGCGTGATGGCTTTCGCGACGCGGCGCGCCTCAGGAACTGAGCCGCGTCCAGGTCGAAACGCGGGAAAGAAAGACAGGAAACAGAATGGCCGATCAATTCGCAACGGACGTCATTGCCCTGATCAAGAAACGCGCCGAGTCGGAGAGCGGTGAGGGAATGCCTGCGTCATTCGTCGGCGAGATAACAATCGCCACGGAACTGGACGCGCTCGGGTTTGATTCGCTGGGTTTGGCGGACGTCCTCTGGGATGTGGAGCAGGCCTACGGCATCAAGATCGACATGAACACGGCCGATGCCTGGTCCAATCTCAAGAATGTCGGCGACGTCGTGGAAGCCGTCCGCGGCTTGCTTGCGAAGGAGGCTTGAATGGACAGGCGCGTCGTTATCACCGGAGTGGGCGGCCTGTGCGGACTGGGCACCGACGCCGCCTCTATGTGGAAAGAGATGCGCGAAGGCCGCTCCGCCATCGGCCCGATCGCCAATTCCGAGCTTCATGACCTGGAGGGCATGACCGGCGCTGAGATCAAGGCGCTGCCCCAGCACGACATCAATCGCAAGCAGTTCGTCTCCATGGCCCGCTTCAGCTTGCTCGCCGTGCTTGCAGCGCGCGAAGCCATGCGGCAGGCCGGACTTTCCTGCGACGAGGGGAATGCCCATCGCTTCGGCGCGACAGTGGGCGTCGGCGGCTTGGGCTGGGATGTGATGGAGGAAACTTACCGGGCCCTCCTTTTGGACGGCGCGAGGCGAGTTGGCATCCTCGCTGTACCCAAAACGATGCCAAGCGCCGCCGCCGGCCAGGTGAGCTTGAGCCTCGGCTTGCGCGGGCCGGTCTTCGGGGTGACCTCCGCATGTGCCTCGGCCAACCATGCGATCGCCTCGGCGGTGGACCAGATCAAGCTGGGCCGGGCCGACGTAATGGTTTCCGGAGGCAGCGACGCACCCTTCGCATGGGGCGTGCTGAAAGCATGGGAAGCAATGCGCGTGCTTTCACCCGATACCTGCCGGCCCTTCTCCGCCGATAGGAAGGGCCTGGTGCTGGGCGAGGGTGCGGGCATGGCCGTGCTGGAAAGCTACGAGCATGCCACGAGGCGTGGTGCCACAATTCTTGCCGAGATCGCCGGCGTCGGCCTTTCCGCCGATGCCTTCCACATTGCCGCGCCATCTGTCGAGGGGCCAGCGTCGGCGATGCGCGCCTGCCTTGCCGATGCCGGGCTGAATGCCGAGGACGTCGACTACCTCAACGCGCACGGCACCGGTACCAAAAGCAATGATCAGACTGAAACGGCGGCGATCAAGCGTGTGTTTGGAAACCACGCTTATTTGATGTCCATCTCTTCCACCAAGTCCACGCACGCGCATTGCCTCGGCGCAGCGAGCGCGCTTGAAATGATCGCCTGCGTGATGGCAATCCAAGAGGACGTCGTGCCGCCGACCGCCAACTATCGCGAGCCAGATCCCGCTTGCGACCTCGACATCACACCCAATGTGCCGCGCGAGCGCAAGGTGCGCGTCGCCATGAGCAACGCCTTCGCCATGGGCGGTACGAACGCAGTTCTGGCATTCAGGCAGGTGTAGAAGCCATGCAAGACGCCTCATTTGAGGTCACCTGTCGTATCTAGCTGCTTGCCGGACCACTATGTGAAGCGAGCGCTATTGGCTGCCTCTGCGATGCGGGAATTGGCAGCGGACGTCTCACGATCAAACAGGCATCTGCTTGTAGAATTCTTTTAATCGTGAAGCGGCGCGAGTGCGCTATCCGTTGAGGTGAGCAAGGCCGGCGCCCTGGGTGAGCGCTGGTGTCGGGTGGTGGAAAGTACAGGGGGAGCTGTGTGGCCCCCTCTTTCTCGGCCTCGACGATGTGCGAAGGAGCCTGTGCGGCGAACGGGCCGACGCCCCAGGCTCAGAACCTGGGCGAACCTAACTCCCGCCAAAGGACAGCCCAGAGCTGGATACACGAAAGAGATACTGAACCCGCGAATCAGATTCTGATCAATCGTCGTGTCTGAGCTCCGCTCGGCTCTTACGGAGATAATCGCGCGGCCCGGCAACGGCCGCGCGTGCCGCGGGCGTGAGCTTTGCGCTTCGTCAGAAGTGCCTCGAGCGTGACGACGATAATTGACCAGCCATATGGAACGCATTCGCCCAGTTATCCAAAGCGTGGATACCTTTCATCTAAACAAAGGATTTTACCGTTTTTGCTGCAGGTCCCATAGAGGCGCTTCAAGTTGGAAAGATAGGTAGTTCCCATGGTTGCGTTGGATCCGAGGAGCATCATCTGGTGTGCGGGGCGCACAAAGTCAGTCGCATCTGCATTACGGCTTGGTCTTTCGGCGGTCTCCACAAGTTACGCCCCGTTGGTGCGATGCCAATTATTTAACCAATGCTTGGACATTTATCTCAACCAGACAGCTCCAAGGTGAGGTCTTCCATGCGCCCGAATGTCGATTGGAAGTTGTGCTGGGAAAATGAGCTGCAACTGGCCGACCATGTCGAACTCTCCGACTTTTTTCGAAAGACCTATGGACGGACTGGCGCCTTCAACGCGGAGCCATTCGAAGGCGGCCGCAGTTGGGCCGGCGCGAGGCCGGAATTCCGCGCAATCGGCTACGACGCGCATGGGGTAGCGGCTCACATCGGCATGCTGCGGCGCTTCATCAAAGTTGGCGAGGTCGACTTGATCGTCGCTGAATTGGGCCTGTACGCGGTTCGTCCGGATCTTGAAGGGCTCGGAATCGGTTTTTCGATGCGCGTGGCGTACCCAGTGCTCCATCAGTTGGGTGTTCCATTCGCTTTCGGCACGGTTCGGCACGCGCTGCGAAACCATGTCGAAAGATTCTGCAGAGCCGGCCTCGCGAACATTGTGTCGGGCGTTCGCGTACGATCGACCCGTCCAGATGTGCATCCCGACCTGCCGCCCACGCGCCTGGAAGACGTACTCGTGTTGGTTTCGCCGATCGGACGCTCGATGGACGAGTGGCCGTCCGGTACCCTGATCGACCGGAACGGTCCGGAACTATGAAGCCTCTGGACTACATATGCGAAGGGCAGAGTGACAATGCCGATGGCACTGCAGAGCGCAGCGTCTATCTGACGTTTGACGATGGTCCCAATTCATTTTTCACACCGCAGATACTCAATGTGCTGGCGCAACATCAGGTGACGGCGACCTTCTTCGTTGTTGGGGCCTACGCGGCCGACGAGCCGGAACTCGTTCGCCGAATTATTACAGACGGGCACGGTATAGCCAACCACACGATGACTCATCCGGACCTGGCCAAATGCGGGTCCGTCGAAGTCGACTGCCAGATAGTTGAGGCAAACAGAGTCATAGGGATGGCTTGCCCGCAGGCCATGGTTCGGTACTTTCGTGCACCGTATGGCATCTGGACCGAAGAAGTAATCGCTGCATCAGCGGGTGCGGCATTGGCGCCCGTCCATTGGTCCATTGATCCACGCGACTGGTCTCGCCCCGGCGTTGACGCCATCGTCGACAGAGTGCTCGCCGATATCCGGCCGGGCGCAATCGTGCTGTTGCACGACGGGTGCGCTCCCGACGAATTGCAACCAGGCAATCAAGCCAGTCTGCGCGACCAGACGGTGACAGCGTTGTCACGCCTAATTCCAGAATTGCACGGCCGCGGATTTGTAATCCGATCACTTCCTCAACACCCCTGAACAAACAGAGATCCTATGGACCTTCTCACCACAGCCAGTACTGTTGCCGTTTCGTCTTATGCGGTGCTCTCGACTGTTTACAGAGGCATGCAAGCGGTCTACTCCCAACCGGAAAATGTTACGCCGCCGTCGGAAAGCTTGTTCGGATCCGACCGTTGGCCGAGCGTGGATGTCATTATCCCCTGCTACAATGAGGACCCGCGCACACTCGCGGCGTGTTTAGCTTCCATTGCAAATCAAGATTACGCCGGAACATTTCAGGTCTATCTGGTTGACGACGGTTCTGGAAATCGTAATGCCGTCATCCCGGTACATCACGCCTACGAGGGCGACCCGAGATTCAATTTCATTCTGCTCCGCGAGAATGTTGGCAAACGCAAGGCGCAGATCGCCGCCATCCGCCGCTCATCTGGAGATTTCGTGCTCAGCGTCGACTCTGACACGACACTTGCGTCCGACGTCATCACAAAGCTTGCAGTAAAAATGCGGGATTCCATGGTCGGAGCGGCCATGGGCCAGCTGACGGCATACAACCGCAGCGACACTTGGTTGACCCGATTGATCGATATGGAATACTGGCTGGCTTGCAATGAGGAGCGCGCGGCGCAAGGTCGCTTTGGTGCGGTCATGTGCTGCTGCGGCCCATGTGCAATGTACCGCCGGTCTTGTCTCCTTTCTCTGCTGGATCAATACGAGACGCAGCTGTTCAGGGGGAAACCAAGCGACTTCGGTGAAGACCGTCATCTTACGATCCTCATGCTGAAAGCAGGCTTTCGAACCGAGTACGTTCCAGGTGCCGTCGCGGCGACAGTCGTTCCGGACAAGATGGGACCTTATTTGCGCCAACAACTCCGCTGGGCACGAAGCACCTTCCGGGACACGATGCTTGCGCGAGGTCTACTGCGTGGCCTGGATCGCTATCTAACTTTGGATGTGATGGGAGAGAATCTCGGCCCATTGTTGCTCGGCATCGCGGTAGTAACGGCGCTCGGTGAGCTACTATTTTCACATACAGTAAATTGGTGGACGGTGCTGGCTATTGTCACGATGACCATAATCAGATCTACGGTGTTATCTTTCCGCACTCGGCAGCTTCGATTCATCGGCTATTCAATGCACGCGTTAATCAGGATATTCCTGTTGATCCCCTTGAAGGCTTACGCCCTGTGTACATTGAGCAATAGCGATTGGCTGTCGCGTAAAAGTGTTCCCCTGCCCAACAGGAGCACAAAGGAAATCACAAGCGCGATGCCGCTTGCCGGAGCAAATGCTGCGGGCAATTCTGGAATTGCGGAGTCACTTCATACTGCAGATCTTTCGCTCACAGCTGGTGAAGTCTGACGGCCTTGCAGCGCCGAGTGACCGAGTAAGTTGTGTCAGTCGACACGGGGTGAAGCTTTCGAGTTACCTATGGTCAGAACGGGAACTATCTGGAAGCGACACGTGGCATCTTGACGTTATTCTTTGGCGGAAGCGATACACGCGTCGCTCCGGCCGCGACTTTCCAAAGGTGCCATCTCAAGGCGGTGGCCTGCTCTGAACCAGAATTCGCAAGTAAGCTGCCGGTGGCCAATCGGACTCATTCCGCTTGAGATAGACGCATGTCCAATGTAGCAATCGACCTTACCGGCGTAACCAAATTATTCGGAAACAAGCTCGTTGTGGACGGGCTGTCCTTCACCGTTGCATCGGGAGAGTGCTTCGGTCTGCTGGGGCCGAACGGCGCAGGCAAGAGCACGATTGCGCGTATGCTCCTCGGTATGACCCGGCCTGACGCGGGTGATATAACAGTCCTCGGTCTACCAGTGCCGGCACGCAGCCGCTTGGCCCGCAAGGGCATAGGCGTGGTCCCGCAGTTCGACAATCTCGACCTGGAATTTACGGTACGCGAGAACCTGTTGGTGTTCGGGCGCTACTTCGGCATGAGTACAAGAGAGATCAACGCCGTCATCCCACGGCTCCTCGAGTTCGCTCGCCTTGAGAGCAAGGCGGATTCACGTGTCGGCCTGCTATCCGGCGGGATGAAGCGGCGCCTGACGCTGGCACGTGCTCTGATCAACGACCCCCAGTTGCTTGTGATGGATGAGCCCACGACCGGCCTCGACCCGCATGCCCGCCATCTGATCTGGGAGCGACTTCGTTTCCTGCTGGCGAGCGGAAAAACGATCATTTTGACCACCCATTTCATGGAAGAGGCTGAGCGGCTTTGTGATCGGCTGTGTGTTCTCGAGCGGGGACGCAAGATCGCCGAGGGCAGTCCTCATGCGCTGATCGACGAGTACATTGGGTGCAACGTGATCGAGATCTTCGGCGGCAATCCACAGGAGCTGATTTCGCTGATCAGACCGTACGTTCAGCGTGTCGAGGTAAGCGGCGAGACGCTCTTTTGCTATGCGCCTGAGCCGGAGGATGTGCGCATCCAGCTTCGCGGTCGAGCGGGTCTGCGTATTCTAGAGCGTCCACCCAGTCTGGAGGACGTTTTCTTGAGGTTAACCGGACGTGAGATGGAGAAGTGAGCAATGGGTGAACGTTTTGCGGCCGCTCTACCCGCCAACGCCTGGAACTGGATCGCGGTGTGGCGCCGCAATCATCTGGCATGGAAGAAGGTGGCATTTGCTTCAATGCTCGGCACCCTTGCTGATCCGATGATTTACCTTTTCGGGCTCGGCACTGGCCTTGGACTGTTGGTAGGCCGCATCGAAGGTGCATCCTACATCGCCTTTCTGGCAGCCGGCATGGTTGCGACGAGCGCGATGACAGCATCAACCTTCGAAACAATTTACGCGGTTTTCGGTCGAATGCGCGATCAGGGCACTTGGGAAGCAATCCTGCACACACAACTTACCCTCGGCGACATCGTTCTCGGTGAATTGACCTGGGCAGCCACAAAGGCCTTTCTGGCCGGTACGACAATTGCGATTGTTGCCGCCGCGCTAGGTTATGCCGCGTGGACGTCGGTTCTCTACGTGCTGCCGGTCATCGCTCTCACCGGGTTCGCCTTTGCGAGCCTGGCCATGCTCGTCATCGCGCTCGCGCCCAGTTATCACTATTTTATTTTCTATCAGACGCTTGTCATCACACCCATGCTGTTCCTTTCGGGCGCGGTTTTTCCAGTCGGCCAATTGCCAGGAGTGTTTCAGCAGATTGCGGCCTTCTCGCCGCTGGCGAATTCTATCGATCTAATCCGTCCGGTGATGCTCGGCCGCCTGGGCGACAATGTAGGGCTGCATATAGGCGCACTTTGCATGTTCGCTGTATTGCCTTTTTTTCTGTCGGCTGGACTGTTTCATCGACGACTAATGCGTTGACGCTTACCTACGCCCATCAACGAGAAGGAGGTCCGCAATGCCGGATTGCAAACTGCCCCCAGCGGCCCGGAGGCATGCGTGTGCCAGGAATCGCGAGTGGTACAACAACGCCGAAGCCGGGCGCCACCCAGCCGCTGCAGGCACGCGCCCATCTTCGCGACCACACCTCGGAGTACAGGCTGGGTGGTGAGGCGCGCGGACCCACCCGGAGCGTTCAAGCGATAGCAGCCAAGCTTCTTGTGCGCGTCCCCAGACCGTCGCGGCCATTATTTAGTTGGATACACATGCAATGACCCACAACGAACCAACTCCTGAGCCTTTTGTGATCCTTGCTATGCCAAGGACCGGAACACACTATTTAGAAGAATTGCTAAACGAGCATCCGACCGTTCTGAGTAACGGTGAGTTGCTAAACGAATATGATCCCAATTGGCCCAGCACGGATCGCCTGCTAGGCACGGATCGCGAGCTTCTTGAGCTTGCCTATGTGCGCTGCCCTATGCGCGACTACAAGAATGTGACGCATCTTGGCTGCAAGATCAATGAACCTCAGTTTCGCGAGCGTCCAGCATTCTTTGCGGAATTAGCTCGTTGGCCAGCACTCAAGGTCATCCTCGTTGTTCGCCGAAACGTATTGGAATCGCTCCGATCCTTTGTGCAGGCCAGGGAAAGCGGTCAGTGGCTGAAGTTCAGCTCGGACAACGATACCGCTCGGCCACCGAGCGTCAGGTTGTCAATCGCCGACTGTGAGGCTTATTTCAAAGCCGCCGACGATTTTCACGCTCGCGTTATGGACTCCTTCACGTCGACCAACCTGCTTGTAATGGAATACGAGAGCCTACTTCACGAACCTGCCCAATGCTTGGGAGCGGTTTGGGATTTCCTGGGCGTTCCAGCGCTTGAGCCATCAGATAACGCCATCTTGCAGCGCCAGGAAACGCGACCGCTTGATCAAACGGTGGAGAACTTTGACGAGTTGCGGATTCACTTCGCACGCGGACCTTATTCAAGATTTTTTGACCTCGGAGATTCAATGCGCTCCTACGCTTAATCGCTTGTACCGCGTGCTCTGATGGGCGTGTAGGATATCCTGCAGTTTGCGCGCATTCCGTTCCAAAACTGACAAACCAAAGTCACCAAGGCAACCGGCAGTCGATCTGCGGCGAACATCAAAGGGCACGGGCGCAAGGCGACCTGGTCAATTCCCTCTCTGATGAAGCACTTCCTCAGACGCGATCTTTGGCGAGCCTCGAGTGCAGAATTCCGGCAAGGTGGAGGGTTCCAGTGCGCAACTGCACCAATCTCGCTGGACGGGACAGGCGTCCAGTTGGCACGGCGCTTGCTCCGAGATGACAGCAGCGCTCGACCGGAGCGCAGCATGGGAGAAGGAGGAGCCCCCACCCCGATCCGGTCAGGGAGAGAGAAACGATGTTGGTTCCAAGAGTCCCCCGCGCGATCGCAGCGCCCCGCAAGCGCCATTTTGCCCGGACCTACGTGCAGGTACTTGCCGCCATGGTCCTTGGAGCCGCAATTGGCTACCTCTATCCGGAAACCGGCCAAAGCCTGAAGCCGCTCGGCGATGCCTTCATCAAAGTCATCAAGATGATTATCGCACCTGTCATCTTCCTGACAATTGCGACCGGCATTGCCGGCATGAGCGATCTGCAGAAGGTCGGCCGAGTTGCCGCCAAGGCGATGGTTTATTTCCTTACCTTCTCGACGCTTGCACTCGTTGTCGGGCTGATTGTCGCGAATATCGTTCAGCCTGGCGCCGGCCTCAACATCGATCCGGCCTCGCTCGATGTCGAAGCCGTTAAGGGCTATGTGGCCACGGCTCACGAGCAGTCCGTGACCAGCTTCCTGATGAACATCATCCCGTCAACGATTGCCAGTGCCTTCGCGGAAGGCGACATCCTGCAAGTCTTGTTCTTCTCGGTCTTGTTCGGCATTGCTCTGGCGATGACCGGAGAGACGAGCAGGCCGGTCGTTACCTTTCTCCAGGCGCTCACCGCCCCCATTTTTAAGCTCGTCGGCATTCTGATGAAGGCTGCACCCATCGGCGCCTTCGGCGCTATGGCCTTTACGATCGGCAAATACGGAATCGGTTCGGTGGCCAACCTCGCGATACTGGTCGCGACGTTCTATCTGACCGCCTTCCTCTTCGTGTTCGGGGTTCTCGGCGTGGTCTGCCGCTGCAACGGCTTCTCGATCTTTTCTCTTGTCCGCTACATCAAGGACGAGCTGCTGCTTGTCCTGGCAACGTCCTCCTCGGAGGCCGCGCTGCCCTCGCTCATGGAGAAGATGGAGAAGGCCGGCGCCGCGCGTTCGGTCGTAAGTCTCGTCATCCCTACTGGATACTCATTCAATCTGGACGGCACCAATATCTACATGACGATCGCCGCCCTCTTCATCGCGCAGGCGACGAACACAGATTTGTCAATTGCCGATCAGATCCTCCTGCTGCTAATTGCGATGCTTTCCTCGAAGGGTGCGGCAGGCGTCACCGGCGCCGGCTTCATCACATTGGCCGCTACTCTGTCTGTCGTGCCGAGTGTTCCCGTTGCCGGAATGGCTCTAATTCTTGGCGTGGACCGCTTCATGTCGGAATGCCGCGCGCTGACGAATTTAGTCGGTAATGCGGTGGCATCGCTCGTTGTCGCTCGCTGGGAAGGCGAATTGGACCAGTCCCGGATGGAAGCCGCTTTCCGCGGTTAGGGTTACATCAAACGGGCTCCCCGCAAGCAAGCAATAGCGCGACGTGTAAGTCACGGCCTTCACAGCAGTCGAATTGCCGGCCTCCAAAGAGCGCTGGAAATAGTGTACTAACGCGGAGAGTAATACAACACCATGAAGCCCCTAAGCAAACGAACGGTTCACGGAAACTCATCTGGGTCCGCATGGAGCGCTGTTCGTCGAATGCGTTATCAACCGTGGGGTGTGGTAACTATTTCAGCTTGCCGCCCCAAGCCGTCGCGGGATCGCACCGGATGACGGAGGACCGGCCGATCAGAATCGCTAGGGGAAAGCGCGTCACAATTGCCGATCTCGCCCGCGAAGCCGGAGTCAGCGTAGCAACAGTCGATCGGGTTCTGAACGTCCGCCTTCCGGTGCGAGAGGAGACCGCCCAGCGGGTCCATGCGGCCGCGCACGCGATCGGCTATCATGCTGCCGGTCTCATCAAACAGCGCTTGCAGCAGCACCTGCCGCACTACAAGCTGGGCTTCATCTTGAGAAAACCTGCCCACGATTTTTACCAAGATTTCGCTCGCAATATTGAAGAGTCGGTCAGTATGGCTAAATCCTTCCACGGCCTTCCGATCATCGAGTTCGCGCAGTCACATTTGCCGCGTGACCTGCTCCCGCTTCTTAAGGACCTTGGAAGCCGCTGCCAGGCGATCGCCATGGTGGCGGCCGATCACCCGAAAATCACAGCATCAGTCGAGGAGCTCAAGGCGAAAGGTATCCCGGTATTTTCGCTGTTATCCGACTTCGCCGATGGCGTGCGCGAGGGCTACATCGGCCTCAACAACAGCAAGGTCGGACGGACTGCCGCTTGGGTGTTTTCCAAGGCCGCAAAACGGCCCGGCAAGGTGGCGGTGTTTGTCGGAAGCCATCGCTTCCAGGCGCATGCGACGCGGGAAACGGCCTTTCGTGCCTATTTTCGTGAGAACGCGCCCAAATTCGAGGTGCTTGATCCGCTCGTGAACCTTGATGAACGGCAGCTCACTTACGAAAAATTGCTGGATCTTATGCAGCGGGAACCAGAGCTCGTCGGCTTCTATATGGCCGGCGGGGGTATAGAGGGAGCAATTTCCGCGCTCCGAGAAGAGGGGAGCGGTCAGGATCTCGTCGCGATCGTGAGTGAAATGACGCCGCAGTCACGTGGGGCGCTTGCGGATGACATCTTGACGATGGCGGTCGGCACGCCAATGCGCCGACTTTGCCAGGAGCTGATAATGGCAATGGAGCGGGCCATCAAAGCCGGCGTCGCGGAGAGCCCGGGGCAGACATTTCTGCCGTTCGACATTTATCTTCCGGAAAATATTTGACCTTGATGGATTTCTATCATGAGCGCCCATTTTCCTTTCACCGATGAAAGGAAAGCTCGATTGACTCGGCCGTCTCTGTCCGATCTGTGAACCGGCGTGGTTCCGTCTTGAAAGAAGCCGGATGCCGAAATGGCAGCCGCGCTTCATGGAAGGAAAGTCAAGCAATGCGCCAGGTATCGCCCCGCTTTGCACTCGATCACATGGCGGCGCCCCGCCTTGACGTCAGTGCGCTTTTCGCGCTTGCCCGTGACCAAGGCCTGACCGACGTCCAAATCCGTTACCCTCATTTCAGCAATCCTGTCGCACGCGGCATTCCGGCTGCGGACGTTCGGTTTGCCGCTACCGAAGCGGGCGTCACGATCATCTCTGTCAACGCCTTGCAGCGGTTCAACGACTGGACTCCAACGCGTCAGGCCGAGGCAAGCAACCTCGCCGATTATGCGACGGCGTGCGGGGCAGAGACGCTCGTGTTGGTGCCGGCCAACCGCAGCTCGTGGCCCACCAATAGCGAGCGCCAGGACAATCTTCGTTTCGCTCTAAACGAGATCAAGCCAATCCTCCAGTCGCGGGGTCTGATCGGTCTCATCGAGCCGCTGGGTTTCCGAACCTGCTCGCTTCGATCAAAGAAGGAAGCGGCCGAGGCCGTTGCCGCGGTTGATGGCCAGTCCGTCTTTCGCCTCGTGCACGACACGTTCCACCACACCCTGGCCGGGGAGACATGCCTGTTCTGCGAGCTTACCGGCCTGGTGCACATTTCAAGCGTAAACGACCCGACCTTCTGGATTTACCCCGATCGCTTTCTTGCAGGTTCCGACAATGGCAGCCAGATTCAGGCGCTGCTGGATGGCGGCTACGCGGGACCTTTCTCGTTCGAGCTGATCGAGGAAGTCCATTCTCTGGACGATCTCGCAGGCGCACTTGCCGCCAGCATCGACTTTATCCGGCGAGGGCTATTGTCGTCAAAGTAGATGGTGACAGGTGTAGTGACTATAGGTGCGCCTGAATTTTCCGAGGGTTCACAGCGGGGCAGCCATCCGAGATGCCTCCTGTATCATTATCTCCCGCATCCAGATGCTTGCCGGATCGCTATTGTGGAGGGCCGGCCATTGGAGGGTCTCGGTGAATGTGGGAAATGGCAGCGGAAGTTCGATAACCCGCAGGGGGAACGTTTTTTCGAAATGCCTGACCAGCCGTAAGGGCATGGTCGCTATACGAGCTGTGCCGGACACCATAGGTGGAATCATGCTGAAGCCCTGCACGGCGACCTCGACACGTCTCTTAAGGCCATGCTCAAGCAAAAACCATTCCTCGATAGACGGCTTCATCGTACGCCCGAACCTGACCGCGACGTGCCTCATCGACATGTATCTCTCGAATGTAAGCTGCTGTGGCAGCTGCTTGTTTGTGGGACAGCCTACGCACACGAGCTTCTCGTCAAACAGCGCAATGCTTGAATGCACACTCGACGTGAACATATCCGGTAGAATTAGAAAATCGACGTCACCGCGCCGGAGAAGCTCATCGGGGCTATCGTCGACAGGCAGCAGTTCGAAGCTGACGGCGGGGGCTTCCCGTGAAATACGCTCCACAAGCTTTTCGAAAAACACGAGCGTGACGAAATCGGAAAGAATGATCCTGAAGAGGCGATCGGCTCGAGCTGGGTCAAACGGATCCGAAGAAATAATCGAGCACTGGATGTGCTGGAGAGCGTCGCGAACTGCGGGGGCAAATGCTGCCGCACGCGGGGTTAGAAATCGTTCGCGACCTCTTATCGTAAACAGTTCATCGCGGAAATAATCGCGCAGTCGGGCGACGGCCGCACTCATGGCGGGCTGACTCAGGTTGATCCTGCGTGCCGCCGCCGAGAGATTACGCTCCGTCAGGAGTGCGTCGAGCACAACGAGGAGATTTAGATCAAGTCCTTTGAAACGCATGTCATCAGCCATCCATGGGATGGATGCCTTTAACCGAAACAAACGACTTTAACAATTTAGCATTCTTGCAATCTTTTGTCGCAAAAAGTTTATGATGGATGACGTTAAGGTCCGACATATGAGCCGCGTGATCTGCCGAAGCGAGCAATCGTTCGTACTGTGCAGGTCAGAGATTGGCAGTTTGAAACGCCGGGCCGATGGCGCCGGGCTATCAACCAGCGTCTTCGGCGGCCCCGACCTAGCTGGGCGTGGAATCTAATAGGGTGCACCTTTCCAGTCCGAGGCGACTGATGGGCGGTTTGATCCTAAGCTGCCGTGAGGCCTGTGCCAATTGTATCGGCGAGCCAATGCAGCAGTCCGGCAGCGTTTTTGAGAGCTGTTGTAGGCTCGGCCTAAGCCCATTGGCGCAAGCCTATCTGAACGAAGCGCTTGGCCTTGCCGCTATCCGGTATGTGATCTGTGGTGTCTTCTCGTCCTGCTGTTCTTGTTTTGGAACGCCCTTATGGTGAGCCCATCCGGGACGTGGGGCACCGGGAGCACAAAGGTGCAGGCAGGCCGTCAATAGACCGTGGGCTGAGAGCCCGAGCTCGTTACATGGCCGCCCCTGGCGACTTTCCCGGATGCGCTGCGAGCGCGGATCAGTAGATGTCGTGTTGCCCGCCAGCTCCCGTCTTTGACCGAGCCAAGAAGGAGGAACGGGCATGCTTATCATCGGACTGGATATTCACCGCGCCTTCGCCGAAGCAGTGGCATGGGAGGAGGGCAGGCTCAGGCGACTCGGCCGCGTCGACATGCGGCGCGATCTGCTGGCGGCGTTCGCCGCGAAGCTGTCGCCGAACGATGTCGGGGTGATCGAGGCCACCGGCAGCGCGACGTCCGCTGCAGCTGTGATTGCGCCGCATGTGAAGAAGGTGGGGATCGCCAAGCCGAAACAGGTGTTTATCGTTGCCTATGCCAAGATCAAAACGACGATCGACGCCGACGTTCTTGCGCAGCTCTATGCCAGCGGCTTCTTGCCAGAAGTCTGGATTGCGGACGAGCCGACGCAGGCTCTGCGTCGACAGGTGACACGGCGCAATCAGATTGTCCGACAGAGATCTCGATTGAAGAGCGTCATCCAGTCGATCCTTCATAGCCACCTGATCCGTCCTGCCCGCATGCCGACCTGTGCGGCGCCAAGGGTCGGACCTGGTAATCGAGCAGGTCGTACCGCAGGACGAGCGCCTCGCGATCGATGGGCATCTGCGCGAGTTCGACCGATTGGGCGAAGACCTCCAGGTCATCGAACGCGATCTTGTCCGCTCGGCTCTCGAGGATGAAGGCGTGAAGCGGCTGATGACCATTCCCGGCGTCGACATCACCGTCGCGCTGGCGATGAAGGGCGGCGATCGGCGACGTGTCGCGCTTCGACGATCCGCAGAAGCTCGTGACCTATCTCGGGTTGAACCCAAGCGTCCAGCAGTCCGGCCAGGTCCGGCCTACCATGGGCGGATCACCAAGCAGGGCCGTGGTCATGCGCGCGGCATG
Organism: Mesorhizobium sp. M2E.F.Ca.ET.219.01.1.1; assembly: GCF_004016445.2. Taxonomy (GTDB): domain Bacteria; phylum Pseudomonadota; class Alphaproteobacteria; order Rhizobiales; family Rhizobiaceae; genus Mesorhizobium. The sequence goes on along the minus strand of NZ_SADT02000010.1, from coordinate 22,322 downwards.
CTCGTCGAGGCGGCCTGGGCGGCCGCTCGTGCTCCCGGACCGTTGCGAGCCTTCTCCCTGCGGCGTGCGAGCCCGGCGCGGACAGCATGTCGCGGCCGTGGCAACCGCACGCAAACTCTCTGTCGTGATCTGTCATCTGTTGAGAAGGGCGAGAGTTACGCGTAGGCTCGACCCTCCCTGCATGCCAAGAAGCTTGCGCGATGTGGAACTCAAGGCCGGGAGCAAGGCTGTGCGCGGCCAAAAGGGAGCGCACGCCTACAACATAAAGAGCCACCGGGAAGAAGAGCGCCGCTGGGTGGAGCAGGCCGAGGGCGCCTATGCACGCCTCGTCGCCGGTTGGAACCCACGAGGTCCGAAGAGGGTAGGCACGGATGCCGCAAACCGGGCGCCCAGCTTGGCATAAGGGCTACGTGGCCTCAGGAAGCGTCGTCGCCAATGCAGACCATGGACGAATTCCCAGCCGATGCCGAGATGCCGGTCGACCGTGCCTGTCGCCGTCCGGTGATGCGATGCCCCCGAGCGGATGAGTTCGCCCCGGATGCTCCCGGTCACGACGCACGGGTTCGGGTTCCAAGGCGCTCAGTTTTGTTCGCGCCCAATCGGTGTAGGACGCGGCAGAAAATACGAGCGTGACGAAATCGGGAAGAATGATCCTGAAGCGGCGATTCGGTAGAGCCGGGTCAAACTATCCGACGAAATAAACGAGCACTGGATGGGCGGGAGAGCGTCGCGAACTGGAGGGCAAGAGCTCCCGGACGCAGCGTTAAGTTTGAATACCTCCGCGGACATGGTCGCGAGCTTATCGCGCAAATAATCGAGCAGCCGAGCGCCGGCCGCACTCATGACCGGCTGGGCTCGGTTAATCCTGCATGCCGCGCCCATGAGGTTGCGCTCTGTCGGGAGTGCGTCGAGCACAACGACGAGATGTAGTTCACGATCTTTGAAACGCGTGGTCAACTATCCAAAGTGTGGATGCCTTTCATCGAAACAAACGATTTCATCAATGTTCTGGAATCCTGCATGGGCAGAAGCACCTGACGCACACCGATGCCCCCACTGCCTCATGGCGTGGCGAGCGTCTTAAGAAACCGCCCGAAAGGAGATTTTTCATGCGCTCTACCGGGCAGTGGAGTGCTGGGAAAGGGAGTTGCAACTGACCGGGTCCGACTTCTTCCGAGCCTATGGACAGACTGGGAGACGCGCACGGTGTAGCGGCTCACATCGTCATACTGCACCTACGCCACACACCGGCCGGACCTGATCCGGCTTTATGAGCATTGGGCTTTGTCAGTTGCCCAAGCGTGATGGCTTTCGCGACGCGGCGCGCCTCAGGAACTGAGCCGCGTCCAGGTCGAAACGCGGGAAAGAAAGACAGGAAACAGAATGGCCGATCAATTCGCAACGGACGTCATTGCCCTGATCAAGAAACGCGCCGAGTCGGAGAGCGGTGAGGGAATGCCTACGTCATTCGTCGGCGAGATAACAATCGCCACGGAACTGGACGCGCTCGGGTTTGATTCGCTGGGTTTGGCGGACGTCCTCTGGGATGTGGAGCAGGCCTACGGCATCAAGATCGACATGAACACGGCCGATGCCTGGTCCAATCTCAAGAATGTCGGCGACGTCGTGGAAGCCGTCCGCGGCTTGCTTGCGAAGGAGGCTTGAATGGACAGGCGCGTCGTTATCACCGGAGTGGGCGGCCTGTGCGGACTGGGCACCGACGCCGCCTCTATGTGGAAAGAGATGCGCGAAGGCCGCTCCGCCATCGGCCCGATCGCCAATTCCGAGCTTCATGACCTGGAGGGCATGACCGGCGCTGAGATCAAGGCGCTGCCCCAGCACGACATCAATCGCAAGCAGTTCGTCTCCATGGCCCGCTTCAGCTTGCTCGCCGTGCTTGCAGCGCGCGAAGCCATGCGGCAGGCCGGACTTTCCTGCGACGAGGGGAATGCCCATCGCTTCGGCGCGACAGTGGGCGTCGGCGGCTTGGGCTGGGATGTGATGGAGGAAACTTACCGGGCCCTCCTTTTGGACGGCGCGAGGCGAGTTGGCATCCTCGCTGTACCCAAAACGATGCCAAGCGCCGCCGCCGGCCAGGTGAGCTTGAGCCTCGGCTTGCGCGGGCCGGTCTTCGGGGTGACCTCCGCATGTGCCTCGGCCAACCATGCGATCGCCTCGGCGGTGGACCAGATCAAGCTGGGCCGGGCCGACGTAATGGTTTCCGGAGGCAGCGACGCACCCTTCGCATGGGGCGTGCTGAAAGCATGGGAAGCAATGCGCGTGCTTTCACCCGATACCTGCCGGCCCTTCTCCGCCGATAGGAAGGGCCTGGTGCTGGGCGAGGGTGCGGGCATGGCCGTGCTGGAAAGCTACGAGCATGCCACGAGGCGTGGTGCCACAATTCTTGCCGAGATCGCCGGCGTCGGCCTTTCCGCCGATGCCTTCCACATTGCCGCGCCATCTGTCGAGGGGCCAGCGTCGGCGATGCGCGCCTGCCTTGCCGATGCCGGGCTGAATGCCGAGGACGTCGACTACCTCAACGCGCACGGCACCGGTACCAAAAGCAATGATCAGACTGAAACGGCGGCGATCAAGCGTGTGTTTGGAAACCACGCTTATTCGATGTCCATCTCTTCCACCAAGTCCACGCACGCGCATTGCCTCGGCGCAGCGAGCGCGCTTGAAATGATCGCCTGCGTGATGGCAATCCAAGAGGACGTCGTGCCGCCGACCGCCAACTATCGCGAGCCAGATCCCGCTTGCGACCTCGACATCACACCCAATGTGCCGCGCGAGCGCAAGGTGCGCGTCGCCATGAGCAACGCCTTCGCCATGGGCGGTACGAACGCAGTTCTGGCATTCAGGCAGGTGTAGAAGCCATGCAAGACGCCTCATTTGAGGTCACCTGTCGTATCTAGCTGCTTG
>NZ_SADT02000010.1:0-19298 GCF_004016445.2 Mesorhizobium sp. M2E.F.Ca.ET.219.01.1.1 | reverse complement strand
GCAAGGTGCGCGTCGCCATGAGCAACGCCTTCGCCATGGGCGGTACGAACGCAGTTCTGGCATTCAGGCAGGTGTAGAAGCCATGCAAGACGCCTCATTTGAGGTCACCTGTCGTATCTAGCTGCTTGAGGGGCGGGGCATTGTGATACAGGGAGAGCTGTGGGGTCCCTCCTTCTCGGCCTCGACGATGTGGAAGGAGCCTGTGCGGCGAAACGGGCTAGACGCCCCCAGGCCCAGAACTTGGGCGAAACCAACTCCCACCAAAGGACAGCCGGTTTAGTAGCCGAACAATGAAACCTCGCTCGACGAGCCGCCGTCTCTACTGTCTCCGGCCTCACGCGGTTGAAGCGAACAGCGCAGCAGCTACTGTTCCGCACAACTCGGATGGCAATTGGGACAAGTCCGCACATGTCGTCACGTACGCTGAACGCCGCAGGTACAGCCAAACTGGGGCGGGGCGTTTCTGCCGTTTTGATAGAATTCTATCAAACTGACAATTTTCCTTGCATAAATGCAAGGAGAGCTCGGTTGACTCCCCTCCTTTCTTGTCAAGGATGAGTTTGCAGGCTGCGGTGCGGCAGAAGCCGGACAGAACAGCGACCGGTCGAGTAAAGGCCTGCGCAAACCGCATATTGCGAGCGCCCGCGCGGAGGAAGACGCTCGTCCTGGTGAAAGGCAACGATGCTCAGGCGCCATTGCCATTTGCCGAGGGCGTCCGCGCGCCGAAAATTTCGAAGCAACAAAGGTGAGATCGAGAATGATGATGACGAAATACAACACAGCTCACCGTCCAGTGCAGTTCTACCGGCGGGTGGCGGAGTGGGATGGGCTGCCAAATGGAACGTAAAAAGATCAGCAAGGAGATGCTTGGCGATAGTCAGGCGCTGCGCAAGCTGCGTGAGCACCTTGTCAAGGTGGCCAAGGCGAAGACTACGGTCCTGTTGCGAGGTGAATCCGGAACCGGTAAGGAGCTGGTTGCCAAAGCCATTCACGAGCTCTCGCCTCGCGCCAAGCAGCCCTTCATCAAGGTCAATTGCGCGGCGCTCACCGAGACGCTTCTGGAATCTGACTTGTTCGGTCATGAGAAGGGTGCCTTCACCGACGCGAGCAGTTTGCGCAAGGGGCGCTTTGAGGCTGCCGACAAAGGCACATTGTTTCTGGACGAGATTGGCGAAATATCAGGTTCGTTCCAGGCTAAGCTGCTGCGTGTCCTGCAGGAGCAGGAGTTTGAGCGCGTCGGCAGCAACCACACCATTAAAGTTGATGTTCGCGTGATTGCCGCAACGAACAGGGACTTGGAAACGGCAGTTCAACGCAAGGAGTTCCGGAAAGACCTCTATTATCGCATCAACGTCGTCACTTTACGCGTGCCGGCATTGCGCGAAAGGCGAGGTGATATTCCGCTCTTGGCCGCTCAGTTTCTCAAGAATTTCAATACTGAGAATGATCACACGCTGACCTTCGCTCCCGAAGCGATTGAGGTGCTAATGAACTGCGAATTTCCAGGCAACATCCGAGAGCTCGAAAACTGCGTTCAACGGACGGCAGTTCTGGCGACGGGTCCATCAATCCTCAGAACTGACTTTGCCTGTTACGCGGATCAGTGCTTGGCCGCGGCGCTGTGGAAGAACGGACCGCCGACGTCAGAGAAGTCGACTACGATCCAGCCTTCCGCCGCCTGTGCCGCCCCGCCCGTCGGCGACGGGCAAGCGCCGATAGGCCCTGCCACGAGTCGTGGTAGGGTGCCCGATGCCGATACGGTCATTGCTGCCATGGAAAAGTGTGGCTGGGTGCAGGCAAAGGCGGCGCGCCTGCTCGGTTTGACCCCGCGCCAGATCGGCTACGTGCTGAGAAAACGCGGTATCGAGATCAAGCGTCTCTGAAACAACCCGCCGAGCAAGAGCTGGAGCAGGTCAAGCATTGGTGCTCTGGCGAGCCCATCGGCCAGGCTTACGAAGTGGGTGTGAACAGCGCTGCCAAGATTCCGGCCGTGTGCTTTCTACCACGTAGTCATACTGGGGCTCTGCGACTGACAAACTAAAAAGGAGTAATCCTATGGCTAGTAACTTCGCTCTACACCGCAAGGCAAATCAATTCGACGTGCCTGGATCCAGAAATAATCGATGTATTATTGGTGACACGCCAGCATGCGTAGAGGCGACGCGCAGATCTCCGCTGGCGGGACCTGGTCGATACATTAGCTGATGGCTTACCGCTCGATATCACGCAATCTGAGATGGGCATGAAAGTGAGTTCGACCGCTGGACAGTTGCCGACCTCGTCAGGTATTGGCCCCTGCGACCGGTTGATCTGCGATATCCAAATTCGCGGAAGTTGGTCGAGACGAAACTGTCGCCCCGGCTCGTGACCGACCGCGCGCCCGGCAAGACCGAGTTACAAAGTTGCCGAGGCAGTTTGATGTGCGTTCCTGCATCACTGTACGGGACACGACCTGACGGGAGACTATGATGCGTAGCCAAAAAGAAAAGATGCTCGCAGGCGAGTTTTACAATGCGGCGGATCCGGAGATCCAAGCTGACCTGTTGGCCACCGGGGCTTGGCTCAAGCGGTACAATGATACGCTGGGGCAGACCACGGGGCATTGGCATGAGCTTTTGTCCGAGCGGCTGGGAGAGGTTGGGCGCGGAACGGTCATCCGTCCGCCCTTTTTTTGCGACTACGGATTCAATATCCGCATTGGAGCCAATGCCTACATCAACTTCAACTGCGTTATTCTTGACGTGGTAGAGGTCAAAATCGGGCAAGGAACGGCAATTGGGCCTGCTGTGCAGATTTATACCGCCGATCATCCACATGATGCCGAGCAGCGGCAGGCCGGCCTGCAGGTCGGGCGTCCTGTTCACATTGGCAGCCGTGTCTGGATCGGCGGTGGAGCAATCATTCTGCCTGGCGTCACGATTGGTGATAATGCAGTGGTAGGCGCTGGCTGCGTGGTCACACGAGATGTTCCCGCCGGGGCAAAGGTAGTGGGAATTCCTGCTCGCGTGGCCGACCCACATAAACAGGCATAATCAACCTCGTTGACCCTGGAGGTGCATGCGAACTGTCGAAACTGTGCCGAATTTTTGTCGAAGCCATTGAGCGCTGCATATGTTGTCGCGACTCGGGCGCTTCAGTTCTTTTGCCACGGGGGTCACAAGATCATGTGCGTAATGCCGCCGCAACGTGCTCACGTCCCGCAGCAGCGGACCCTTTCACATCGCCCAACGAATTCAGAGCCTACGTTGTGCTGCCACTAGCATTACTACTCACGAATGTATTCCCAACTGAGTTTTCGCCCTTGGAGGCAAGCAGCGACTCACCAGCAATCGCCGGCCATTAATCCTGGCTAGCATCGACCCCGACGAGGCGAGCCGCGGCGTTGCGGATCGGCATGTCGATGACCGTGATTGCGCCTTCGGCAAGGAAACGACGTTCGTTTCTGGTCAGCGTAGCCGAATCGATCACCGCAAAATGTGGGCCAGTGGAGCGCTTCATCAGCTGTCTGGCATATGTGCGCAGCATCTGATCGTTGAAGCGGCAGCCCACGAAGAAAAAACCCCGGTTGACGCGCCGTTGCTTCACCGCGTCCGGGATCGGCGTCTGGATATCAATTTCGGTTAGGACTTCGACGTAATCGGAATCAGCCACGAGGAAGTTTGCCGCCGGCCTGACGCTGCCGTGCGGCGCATAGAGCACCGTCCTAGCCACTTGTTCGGCCTCGAGTTCTGTTCCTGACAAATCGTAAGTTCTCGTCCAGATGTTACCGATTCCGGTCGCGCGCGTCGTTCCTTGTATCTCGACAACGTCTGTTTGGCCGGCCTCTGCAAGGGCTGCTCGCATGGCGCCATCGTACCAGCTGTCGATGATGACAGACAGTTGAAGGGTTGCGAGCCAGGCGTGAAGAACGGTCGGCTCGGCGGGGGCTGCGAATATCTCCGCCATCCACGCTTGGAGAGTCCGACGATGTCGGCGCTGCTCGATAAACTGCGCGACCGACCACATATTGGTGCGAATCCTGGAAGGGGCAGGCGCCCGCTTGTTGAGGGCCGCGGCGACATCTTCAGGGGTGCAAGGTACAGGTGATTCCGGTGGGTTAAGCTGCAGAAGACCAGGACCGAGATAGGGGATCACTCGATCGGCCTTGAGAGCGCCGTTCAGCAGGTCAATCAGTTTTTTGGCAAAACTGCCCCGGACGACGACGAGATGGTCCCAGCTCAGCATCGTGTTCATACGCGTTTCCTCTCCGCCACTGAACCCACCGGCATCAGGCCCCGTCGGAAATCTTCATCGCCTCGACGGTGATCGGCAAACGCGTGTCGCGCGGAAGGTCGGGCAGCATGAGCCGCCAACCGTTCCTGAGCGTCACGGTCCCGCCCCATAAGTCAGCGTTCTCAATCTCGGTGATCGGCTCTTCGAGATCCTTCTTGGGGACATAAGCCGACAAGCCAGTAGCGGTCCTGCGAATCATTACTTTCATCCGGCTGTTCCCCCGTTGGAAATGCCTTCAGCTCCGCAGGGAACCTCGACTTTGTCGAGGCTAATGAGTTCGCGCGCTCGCATGCCGACGACCGTGCCACGATCGATCCATTCGACCGCATAGATGAAGAATTGCTGGAGAAAGGTTCCAATGTCGCGCACGTAGCCTTCGTCGCCCTTCCGCACGAGGTTTTCGCCGATCTCCTTGCCGGGATAGGTGCCGTCGTTTTTTATGTGGCGTATCGCACGGACCCGCTCACCCTGCATGAACCGTGGCGGTCTGCCGATTTCGACCTCCTGTTCGCGTCTGGACCACATGCTGTCCATTCCTTTCTCGAGGCTTTTGTTGTGGTCGCGGGTTGCAGGCGTCGTCGTGCGGCGAACCCGACCGTTTCGGTAGGAATCAAGCGGGAACGCAGGTTTTCGGTACCGGACAGACCGACACGCATTGCTGCGTATCGAAGGCCTCCTTGCATTCGGTGCACTTGTTTGGATCGATCACATAGGCGTCGCCCTTGAACTTGATCGCTTCCGAAGGACATTCGAACTCGCAGGCCCCGCATTGGGTACATTGGGATGCGATGATCTTTAAAGCCATTCTAACTCCTGGTTATCGGACGAGACGGCTCAGGCCGTCGCCGCTAGTGGTCTGATCCCAAACTCTGCCGCGTAAAGTGCGCTGACTGCGGTCTCGATGTAGTCATGGCCATAGGCGTCGGTTACGCGCAGTCCAGCTCGCGAGAGTTGTTCCTTCGGGCGATTTCCGATCTTGGCGCATAGCACTATGTGTATGCCTTCGAGCGCTGCGATGACGCCCTCGAGGATGGCGTCTTCGCCCCCGCCTCCGAGGCAATACCGCTCGACCTTCCGATGCCCGACCAAGCTGATCCCTCTAGGCGAGACTTCATAAACCTGGAATTCCTTCGCGTGGCCGAAGTGTTCGTTGACCCGTCCACCTCCCTTAGTGGCCACCGCAACCAGAAGCGACTTTTCGGAGTCTGTTGCCTTGACCATACCGATGGCCTCGCTCCTCGCCGCCTCATGATCACGGCGCTCGTGTGCGACCACCTGCCGATAGGCCTGACGCTTGCCAGCATCGTAGGCGACATCGTCGGGAATCCCGTCCAGCGTGAATTCCTGGCCACGATCTTCACCGAGCAGGCCGACAGCATCTGCCCGGCACTGCCGGCAGTGGCGCATCAACTTGGCGCCACCTTCAAGTCGATCCTGAAGAGCCATCATCTCCATTGCCGTTGGGCCGCGCTGCCCGATGAGTCCGTAGTGGGTACCGTGCGCCGGGTCCGAAATCAGAGGCATCACGTTGTGCAGAAACGCGCCCCGCTCCCTGACCATTTTGTTCACCTCAAACAGGTGCTGGTCGTTCACTCCAGGAATCATCACCGAGTTGATTTTGGTGAGGATGCCGCGCGCGCTCAGCATCTCCAGGCCCAGCATCTGCCGCGCGTGCAAGATTCGAGCGGCTTCGATGCCGAAGTAGCGGCGATTTTCATAAAAGATCCATGGATAGATCTTCGCGCCGACTTCCGGGTCGACCATGTTGATGGTGACCGTCACGTGATCAACATTCATTTCGGCAAGCTCGGCGACATGGTCCGGCAGCACGAGCCCATTAGTGGAGACGCACAGCTTTATGTCGGGGATTTCCCTGATGACGCGGTCGAGCGTTGCCTTCGTTTTCTCCCAATCGTAACAGGCATCCCCCGGCCCAGCGATGCCAAGAACCGAAAGCTGCGGAACTTTGTTGGCAACGGCGATGACCTTGCGTAGCGCTTGGTCGGGCGTCAACTTCTCAGACACAACACCAGGCCGGCTCTCGTTGGCGCAATCGTATTTGCGATTGCAATAGTTGCACTGGACATTGCAAGCCGGCGCGACCGCCACATGCATACGCGCGAAATAATGATGCGCTTCCTCCGAAAAGCAGGGGTGATCCTTGATCCTTTCCCAAATAGCCGGATCCCCTTCGCCCGGGCTGGTCGGCGACGAGCCGTAGGAGGACGATGCGCAGCCACCGGATTTCGCGGCTGCCAGAAAACCCTCGGATGTCGTGCTAGTCGGCCCCTCAATCGAAACTGTCGGTGAGGACATCAAACGGCTCCGTTGCTGGTAACGTCGCGGTTCAAGGTGCAAGAGCCATACCAACTGAAAAAAGCGGCTTCAGTTCACTATTCGGGTCGATATCGCATTGTGTCAGGCCGGCGCGACACAATTTTGTCCTGCTTGCGACAGTGCAAGTCCAAATCCGTTCAGAAGCACGAAGCACTCCTTGTCGCGCACAGGGCGCGCAAGACCACTGGCCTGACGATTGGCTCATCAGGCTCTTAGAATTTCCTTCACCTCGATACTATGCCGGCGTATCGCCTAGCCGACTTGTCGCAGCTTGAGGCCGAGAATTCGAGCCGCATTAGCCTGAACCCAGCCGGCCTTCTCCATTGTGTCGATCAGCCGTCACGCTCCGTCCGCCGCGGTCTCAGCCCCCGTCCGGCCGTATCGTTAGAATCGCAAGTGGCTATCTCGTGTTCAGGGGGCGCCGATGCGCCGAACCGGCATCGTGCTGGCCCGTGAGAGCTCGTCGATGACATTGCCACGTTCCGAAAGATTGGTTCCTTCCAGAGGAGAACGCCAAGCACGCAGTTCTCCGGCTCGGACGTTGCCGGGGAAATAGCATTGCGAGATCAGCTCAACTGCCGACGGCGCAAAGCCATGGTTCTCCATATTTCAAGGGTAAGCGCTGTGTCCTTCCAGGAGGACCCGCGATCTGTGGGCCTGCCGATTCTGAGGTGGATCGGAGATCGGCTTGTGTCTGAACTTGAACTTACGATTGACCCTGAGCGGCAGCCTCGGCGTTTTCGAGGGTGATCAACGGCGCTGTTGGTCGGCGGCATTGGTCGATGGACGACAAGGCACGGAGTCATTCCGAGACCCTGGAGCCGACGCGGTGATCTCGGAGGTTGCCCGGCGCTACGGGCTGCGGCCGCGGCGGAACGCTCGCAAGCTTGCGACGTCGGCAGGACAGGCCACTCCCGCCTAGTGGTTTCGGTGGCGCCACCGGAACGACCCGTTGGGCCTATCCGTGCACCAGAGCTCAAGGCCACGGCCTGAGAATCGGCCGCCGCTCACCCTACTTGGTTCCTCAGCCGACTGCGCTAAGAAGGAGAGCAACTTCCGTCGGCGCGAGGATCATTGCGTCGTGGCCAGTGGCGAGTTCCTGCCACGCCCAGCCATCCTGCTTCGCGACCCATTCTCGCGCTCCCGCCATCGGCGGGTGGAGTGGATTAGTGCAGACGACATAGGTTCGGGGTCTGCCGTTGCCGAGCGGGTGCTCGAGCTTAAGTCCGCTTTCGTAGGTGCCTGCCGGATGCGGTGTTATCCGGCGCCGCACCCAGTCCGTGAGCGAGTGTCCCTCGGGAATGCCGAATGCTGTTGGCGGCGGAGTCGGCATGAAGATACCCCGTCCTTCCTCCGCAACCAATTTTCGACGGGCCGCGACGATGTCGGGGGGCATGGTGCTGAATACACTTTGACCGCTCTCGACGATGGCGCTGTCGAGATAAACGAGATGGCTGATATGGTCGGGTATCCGGTCGGCGGCGCCGGTGATGCTGATGCCGCCTAGACTGTGACCGACAAGGATCACATCGCTCAGCTCTTCCGTCACAATGTGGTTGACGATGTCGGTCACGAATGTGTCGGGCGTGATGTCCTTGCACAGCAAACGTGCGCGTTCGCCGACACCTGGTCGGCGTGGTCACGTGGCATCCCATCTTGCGAAGATTGGCAGCCACGTCCCGCCAACACCATCCGCCATGCCAGGCACCATGCACTAGCACATACGTCTTTGCCATGGGTTGTGCCGTTCCACTTGCTCACCGGCCGTTGTGGCTGCCATCCGGCACGATGGCCGGGCGTTGTCCCAAAGGGGCTCGACCACGTGACCGGTGGTAAGTCCGGCGCACAGGGCAGCGCCGTGGCCTGAGGACACCGCTAACGAGTCAAGGAAATTTGAATTGCGAAAGGCCAATATTCACTAGCTCTTTGCAAGTGGATGGAGAGGCTCATGGTGTGCCGCAGTTGCTCGCTGCCGGCATGCTCTTGGCACGGTCCCGGCTGATCATCCGAACTTGAACAGGACACCAAAGCCGCCGCGCGGATAGTTCCACTCGATGTCGCCGCCTTTCTCGCACAATATCCGGCAGGTGCCGCATTCCATGCAGCCGTCGGCGGTGATCTCGACTTGACCCTTGTCATTCAACTCATAGCATTTCGCCGGACAGACGTAGGTCAACGCAAGCAAGTTCGCGCTTGGCTTGTCGTGCGGTCGCACTATAATATGGGGGCGGCCGGAATCGACCAGATAGCGGTTCTGGTAAAGTTTGTCCTCGACACGAACCTTCGTCACTGCGATCGTCATCTTGTACCCTCTTCAGCGCCATGCCAATGCCAGGCGGACCGCGTCGCTGACCAACCCCCAGCGCGAGCGCGCGTTGATGAAGGCGGCCGTGGTGTTCTTTTCCTTCTCGATCTTCGGCGTGCCGTCGACACGCATGAAGTTCTGAGCGGCATGCGACATCAGCCGCGGATAGCTGTCAAAAAAGTTGCTGGAATTGGTGTGGAGCAAGGCTGGCATGTCCTTGTATTTCTTAAGATCCTTGATCACAAAGGAGTCATCCAGCATCGTCTTGTAGAGCGCAAGGTTCGCTTTGGTCATAGGACCGTTGCGGCTTTTGACTTTGATGATCGCCTCAGCCGCGACACGACCCGAGGTCATGGCAAGGTTCGAACCCTCACGGTGAATGGCATTGTTCAGTTGCGCTGCGTCGCCGACGATGACCCAACCGTCGCCGAAGAGCTGCGGAATGGCCTTGTAACCACCTTCGGGGATAAGATGGGCGGCATATTCTTTCACCTCCGAGCCAGCGATCAGCGGCCGGATCGAAGGATGGTTTTTCATCGCATCCAGGAGGGCGGACGGGCTCTCCATCGTCGCGGCGAAATCCGAGACCAGGCAGCCGATGCCGAGTGATATCGACTCCTTGTTGGTGTAAAGGAAGCCGAGCCCGGCCATGCTGCGAGAGATCGTGCCCACGGCCTCGATTACGCAGCCTTCATCGCCCTTGACCCCGAACCGCTGGCCAATGACCTCTTCGGGCAAGAAATGCATTTCCTTGACGGCAAGCGCCACGGTCTCCGGCTTCGGCATCTCGCGCAGGCCTGCGCGAGTGCCAAGCAATCCCGACACCCCTTCTGCGAGAACGACCACATTCGCGAAGACCACTCCGCCAGCCCGGTCTGTGCGGACGCCGATCACCTTGCCATTGCCATCACGGACGAGTTCCGTCGCGGTCGTCTCACACAGGACCGTCGCGCCAGCCTCGCGCACCTTGCGGGAAAACCATTTGTCGAACTGGGCGCGAATGATCGTGTAGCGGTTGGGTTTCGCCTCATTGAAGTCGTCCGACCGGTAATGAATTCCGGTGTGAGACGTGTCGTCCAACACCCAAAGTCGCTGTTCGACCAGGTGCCGCTCGAGGGGCGCATCATCCCGGAAGTCCGGGATGATCTTCTCCAGCATGTTCGCGTACATTATGGCACCCTGGACGTTCTTAGAGCCCGGATATTCCCCGCGCTCCAACTGCAGTACCTTCAGCCCCTGGCTTGCCAAAGTGTAAGCAGCTGCGTTTCCAGACATGCCGGCTCCGACCACTATGGCATCGAATTGTTCAATCATGTCCTCTCCCTCAACTCGCAAGCTTGTCTCGACTGTGCGGCGACAGCCGCCGGGTGAAGGCTTCCGTCAGTGCGGGCAGGAAGCGGATTGCATCCGTGACGATCCCGAGGTGGGCGAACTCGAAAATCGGCGCGTTCGGATCGGTGTTGATCGCGACGATGAGATCGGCCCCCTCGACCCCAACTCGGTGCTGGATGGCGCCGGAAATTCCGGCCGCGATGTAAAGCTTCGGTCGAATGGTCTTGCCAGTTTGTCCAATCTGTCGATCAGCCGGCATCCAGCCCTTCTGGACCAAGGGGCGCGAACAGCCATGCTCGGCGCCGATCGCTCGGGCAAGATTCTTCACAAGCTGAAGGTTCTCCGCCGCTCCGAGACCGAGGCCTCCCGCAACCACGACATCCGCATAGGCAAGATTTGCCATTGCCGACTGGTTATCCGGTAGGAAGCCGAGGACTTTGGTGACGATATCGTCCTCAACGAGCGACAGCTTGTGCCGCATGACACGCCCGACCGGCTTATCCACCCGTTGCGGCATAGGCATGACCCTTGGTCGCACCGTCGCCATTTGCGGCCGGTAATTTAGTGTATAGATCGTACACAACAATGAGCCACCAAAAGTCGGACGGGTCGCGGCGAGTGAACCGTCGGAATCTACATCAAGTTCGGTGCAGTCGGCCGTGAGCCCCGTCTGCAGGGTCGTCGCTACCGAGCCTGCAAGATCCCTGCCCAGTGTGGTCGCGCCGAGAAGGAGGATTTCGGGTTTATGGGTATTGACCAGATCCGTGAGCGCCTTGGCGAACGGCTCGTTCCGGTAGTCGGCGAGCGGCGGCGCATCGACGATGTAGACAAGATCCGCCCCGTAAGCGAAGGCCTCGGCAACAGCGTCCTCGACCATCTCGCCCGGCGGTCCCAGCACGACGCCCGCGAGCTGGACTTCAAGCTTGTCGGCCAATTTGCGGCCTTCGCCCAGCAGTTCGAATGATACAGGATGCACATTGCCGCGTTCGAGCTCGAGGAAGACCCACACGTGCCGGTAGTCTTTGAAATGGTCGGGAAGTTCTTTCTTTACACCGGCACGGCCGGGGGCAATGCGAGGGGTGGTTTGGCTTGCGGTCGACATTTTCTGCTCCTGGCCGTCACGTGCCGCTGTTGAAGGCCAGCTCATGTTCCAGCGCCGGCCGGCGGGTTAAGATATCGGCGATGAGTTCATCGGCTATGTCCTGCAAGCCCCTTTCCGCGGTGTCGATCTGCGCCGCCCTTTCTGCCCGTGCGGTGGGGGCGAAAACACGCTTGACGACTGTAGGCGAGCCACGCAGACCGCACCGGGTGAGATCGTCAATGCCGGCGTCGGCTGCAGTCCACTTCACGACTTGCCTGCGCGCCGCGCACAGAGCCTGCTGGAGCGAGCCCCGGCGGATTTCGTTGGTGTCTTCCAGCATGGTAATGAGGCAAGGGAGTCTGCTCTTCAGCAACTGGGTGCCGCCTTCGGCGCGACGCGCGACTTCGATCTCTCGCGTATCGAGATCGATGGAGGCAATCTTCGCGACATAGGTAAGTTGCGATAAATCTAGGCGCTTGGCTATGCCCGGTCCGACCTGGGCGGTATCGCCGTCAATCGTCTGCTTGCCGGTGAAGACGATGTCCGGCCTGCCGAAAGTCTCCCCAATTTTTGCGATTGCTTGCGAAAGAGCAAAGGAAGTCGCCAGCGTATCGGATCCGGCAAAATAGCGGTCCGTCAAGAGAACTGCTCGGTCAGCACCGTAACCGAGCGCCTTTCGCAGCGAGTCCTCCGCCATGGGCGGACCCATTGTGAGCACAGTAACCTCGCCACCATGAACGTCGCGCAGTTTGAGCGCTTCTTCGAGGGCGAACAGGTCGTAAGGATTGATGATGGTCGGAACACCCTGACGCATGATCGTGTTCGTCACCGGGTGCACGCGGATCTGTGCCGAATCCGGCACCTGCTTGATGCAGATTACGATATGCATTGGCGGTTTCTCTAAGCTCCCAGTCCGGATTCGTGCTTGGCGGTTCGCCTCATTGCCTGCATCGTTCATGCCAAGTCGTCTTCCTGCCTCTATTCCAGAAGGTGGCTTCGTTTGCTTCCGAGGAGGCGTCATGAGGACTGGATTTGTCGACTTCTCGACATTGTCGCGTCGCAGCCGTGTCGGGCTCATTACTTTCCGAACCGCTTCAGTGCAGAGTCGAGCGGGACGAAGGCGCGGCCAGGTGCGGGACATATGTTTGGATCGTGGTCCCTTAGCACCTTGAACACACGTTGCGTGAGCGGCGAGGAAGTCGCGAAATCTTCGTAGGCGCGTTCCAGCTTGGCGCGCACCCGCGCGGCGATTACCTGGTTAGGCAGACCGGAGAAATCTTCTTCGGCAAGGTATTGGCCCACGCGCTTCATGATATGGAGCCGCGAGACATTCATCACTTTCGGGTCGTAGGAGACGCCAAGGCAGGCGAAGAAGTCCTCCGCGGCCGACAGGCCCTTCAGTCGCGCTAGGATATCGGTGCGATCGATCGGGCGGCTATCAGCGGAGCAGTTCATTGTATTCTCCCGGCGCGTAATTGTGGTGTCGATGCATTGGTGACATTGCTGACGGCGTGCCGACCTCTGGCACGGCGGCTGGGCAAGAGACTTGGCGATCTCAAGCTTTTCTGAAGTGGTGAAGGCGACCCCGAGTTTGACTGCTCTCCATTGCGCAGGGTCGTCACGTTGAGGAAGACCTCACGGCTCGTCGGCTATTGTGCCGCTCGGACCCGGGCCGGAATGAAGCTGTTCTGCACCTCGCCCGCACAGTCCAGCACTGGGAACGGCCCGTAGCTTCTCGGTGATCGCAGGCAGGACCTCAAGCACGCGGTCTACGTCATCTTCGCCGTTGTCACGCGACAAGGAGAAGCGGACTGCCCCACATGCCGCGTTCATAGCGATCAGAACATGGCTCGGTTCCAGTGAGCCAGAGGCACAGGCGGACCCGGCGGAACAGGCGATTCCCAGCCGGCTCAGGACAATTGGAATTGCATCGCCTTCGATACCTTCGAATCCAATGTTTGCAGTGTTTGGCAATCGCTCTTGCGGATCGCCGTTGATGGATGTGTTTGGGATGCGCTGGATGATCCCGTTCTCAAGGCGGTCGCGCAACCATTTTATTCGTTTTGTCTCGTCCATGAATTTCAAGGCGAGTTCGGCCGCCATGCCCAGTCCGACTATGCCGGGTGTGTTTTCAGTGCCTGCACGCCGGTCGCGCTCTTGGTGCCCACCCTTGATCATGGAGGAGAAGCGCACGCCACGTCTTACATAAAGCGCGCCTATCCCCTTTGGACCATGCAGCTTGTGGGCGGAGAGCGACAGCATGTCGATCGCGGTCGATTTCAGCTCAATCGGAAGCCTTCCGACCGCCTGCACTGCATCAGTGTGGAAAAGCGCGCCGACTTCCCTGGCTAGATCGGCAAGCTTAACCACGGGAAAGATCGTACCGGTCTCATTGTTCGCCCACATTATCGAGACGATTGCCACTTGTGGAGTGAGAGCGGTTCTGTAGGCGTCCAGGTCGAGCCGGCCGTGGTGATCGACTGGGATAATGTGCACCTTGACGCCGCGCGTCTTTTCAAGGTGCGCGCACAACTTCAGAACGGCCGGATGTTCAACCGCGGAAGTCACTATTTCCGTTCGGTCGGGCATCACCTCCAGCGCCGAAAGGATGGCTGTACTGTCGCTTTCAGTCCCGCCCGAGGTGAAGATGATCTCGTCCTCGAATCCCGCGCCGATGAGGGCTTGCAACTGTTGCCTCGCCTTTCTCACGGCTTCAGCAACCGATGCGCCATAGGCGTGCATGGACGAATGATTGCCAAATTGCTCCGTAAAGAAAGGCAACATCGCTCCAACGACTGCAGGATCAACCCGCGTCGTTGCGTTGTTGTCGAGATAGACAGGGTTCATGGGAGTGATCCTTCAACTGCTGAAATGATTCAAGGGTAGGCGGGCCATTGAACCTCTGGCGCATATCGTATCTGGTAAGGTGGGCGGCCGGGCGAGCGATGGCTTGGCTGACCGGTCGCTGTCGACATTGCCCTTTGGTGGCGGCATCTGCCGGGAATTCAGCTGTTTCGGGCAATTTTGTTTGCTTGCCCACGGCAACGATCGATGATCGCGATTTGGCGCATCACCGAACGCAATTGTTCCGGGCCGACAGTGCGTGTCGGCCGGTTCCAGAGCGCCGGCGGTGCCGGTTCGACGCAGTATTCCTTGGCGTCGCTATAGTCGAACATAGCCTGTTCCCTCGCAATCATTTGCAGGACTTGCCGCAGCCGCACGTCTCACGCGCATTGGGGTTATCGAAAACAAAGCCGGATGTTTCGAGCCCAGTGACGAAGTCCACGGTCATGCCGGCTGCATGGGGTTGGGAGCCTCTATCCATGAACACCTTGAGCCCATCTCGCTCGATGATCGCATCGCCCTCACGTGAGACGCTCTCCAGGCCCATTGAGTATTGGAAGCCGGCGCAGCCGCCGGCATGGACCATGATGCGAAATCCTTCCGCCGGCTCGCTGGCGCGGTAAAGAGCGGCCTTGATGGCGGCAACAGCGTTGTCGGTGAGCGTAATCATGGCTCGATTTCTCCTCGGTCCGACGTTTTCGCGGATCATCTCGCATGGACCGTGCCAAAGGGAAGACGTGTCAAAAACCGTAGGACATCCCGACGTCTCTTATGCTCGATTGCTGGGGAGACGTCCGACAACCGACACTTACTGTCGGATTTGTCGCGTCCGCGTCACAGGAAGGGCGCCTGAGTTCGCGATGCACTCACGCGTAAAGCAATGAACAGAGCCAAAGATGTTCAGAGCTTGCCGCGGAGCAACTGGCACGATTTTTGTGAAGCCTTCGTTGCGGCGGCAAAATTGCCGGCCGATTCACCTTTGGGTTGCCCTCGCAATCGAAGAACGAAGGAGAGCAATATGATCCATCAGACCCGCCTTGAGTGGGAAAGCAGCACCGCCGGTGGTACCCGAATGCTCGATCGGCCGATTGGCGCCGACCACCCAACAATCGCTCTCTACCGGCGATTGGCCGCTGACCGCCCGGAGACAGGATTCGACTGGCATGTGCCTGACGATCGATCGCGTCCGCCGTGCACACCCCTGAGGCCCGTTTTTCGATCGATCGTCAAAAGAAGAACGGGGCAGGGGTAAAAACATGGATCAGCGCAAGAAGCGGTCGCCCAACGAAATCCGGCGTGCGTGGGAAGTCTGTCCGAACATTCCCGCGCGTGATTTCGCAGCCCAATTGGCCATTTCGGAAGCGGAACTGGTCGCGGCCCATTGCGGTTTCGGCGCGGCACGCATCGACCCGCGCGTCAATCACGTTCTGACGGGCCTCGAATTCGTGGGCGAAGTGACGGCGCTGACCCGCAATCAAGGTGCCGTGCACGAAAAGATTGGCGTCTTCAACAGAGTGATAACCGGCAACAATCACGCCATGGTCCTTGGTGACGAATTCGACCTTCGCGTCTTCCCGCAAGCTTGGAGGTATGGTTTCGCTGTTGAAAGGCGCCATCGCGGCGGAATCCAGCGCAGTTTGCAATTCTTCGACGCCACCGGCGCAGCAGTGCATAAGGTGCATCTCAGGCCGGTCTCCAACCTTCATGCCTATCGAAAGCTGGTGGCCGAGCTCGTATCCGCCAACCAGGAGCCGACCATGTCGCTTAAGGCGAGAGTAGCCGACCTGGGCGCGAGGACTGCGGACTGGGCCGGCACGGTGGACGACCTACGCGAGCACTGGAGCCGGCTGACTGACGTCAACCTTCTAAAGACGCTCAAGCTCAGCCGCTGCCAGGCTTTGCGCATGGTCGGCCAGGATTACGCTTGGCTGCTCGACAATGCCGCAGTTGGCGCCGTGCTCCAGCGTGCGGCCGAAGACGAATTGCCGATCATGTGCTTCGTCGGCAACCGAGGTTCTATCCAGACCCATTCCGGCTTAATCAAGTCGGTCAAGCAGATCGGGCCGTGCATCCATGTGCTGGACGAAACGTTCCGGCTGCATCTCAGGACCCACCAAATCCGTGAGGTTTGGGCCGTGCGCAAGCCGACCAATGACAGTCACGTCACCTCGCTCGAAGCATATGGGTCCGACGGCAAGATCATCATCCAGTTGTTCGGTGCGCGCAAGGAAGGCGAACGCGAGCGCGACGACTGGCGGGTTCTGGCGGAAAACCTGCCTCGTTTCCCCGACAGCTACATGAGAAAAGACCGATCGTCGTCGGTGGGACGCCGGCGCCCATCTGCCTCCGCAGCCAGTAGCCGGGCATTGAAGCCGAGACCGGGGACACGATGACGCAATAAGCGCGCTGTATTATCGCAACGCGATGAGCAGGAAGCAATTTGGCGCTGCCCCATCGACCGCATGGTTACGACGAAGCCGCGGCCTTTGGGCCGAGCTCAGAGGTGGCAATAGCGTGAACGCCGCCGACCGTCACTCCCCACCAGGCGGTCAGGTTTTGCGGTTCGGGCCGAGCAAAAATACTGTCAAGACAGCGAGGAACGTGGCAACCGCGCTGTAGACAAAGACACTGGCAATACCCGTGTGATCCACCAATAGGCCACCGAAAGTTGTGCCGGCTGCGATGGCCACTTGGAAGGTTATGACCATCAGTACACCAGCGCTCTCGGCCTGTTTCGGAGCGGCGCGTAGCACCATCCATGTCTGCAATCCGACCGGGACCGCGCCAAAAGCAAAGCCCCATACGGCAACTGCAATTGCCGAGGTCAAGGCCGATGCTCCCATAGTCAGGAGCGAGACAGCGGCTACGGCAATGAGCAGGGGCGGCAGGGCCGCGACCGCCTTGAGACTGTGTTTGGTGAGGAATGCGCCGGCTAAATTGCCGAAGACGCCGGCCGTGCCAAAAGCAAGGAACACGAGCGGGATTGACTTCTTTTCGAGCGCAGGAACGCTCTCGAGAAAGGCGCGGATGTAGGCGAAGCTGGCAAATTGGCCGGAAGCGACCAATAGCACGACTAGCACCGCAACCTTCATCGCCGGATTCTTCGCGACATCCAGCGGACTGCGGAATCTGCGCACTTCGATCGGAGGCAGTGGCGGAATGGTTACGAGTTGCACGAGCAGCGCAACGGCACTCACGATTGCGGCGACCTTGAACGAGGCTCGCCATCCCCAAATGTCACCGACATAAGCGCCGATTGGAGCCGCGCAGACGGAGGCGACAGAAACGCCGGTGAGGATGATCGACATGGCGCGCGGCATGAGGTGACTTGGAACCAGCCGCATCGCCAACGCTGCCGAAATAGACCAAAAACCACCAAGCGATATGCCAAGGACGACGCGTGCCGCCAGCAAAACCGGCAGCGACCCCGCAACCTCTGCCAGAACGTTCGACAGGATCAGCAGGAGCGTCATCGCCCAGATGACGACCCTGCGGTCCAGACGCTTTGTCACGATGGCGATTATCGGTGCCGAGATCGCCGCGACGATTGCGGTCGCTGTTAGCGCCTGTCCAGCCGTGCCCGTGGTGATACGGAGATCATGCGCGAGCGGTGTCAGAACGCTGGCGGGCAGAAACTCTGCCGTCACAAGCCCGAAGGTGCCGAAGGAAAGCGAAATGATGGCACCCCATGCAGGGCCAGAACGTTGATAGGGACTTTCTGGGTCAAGCCGATCTCGGTCGAACAAAGCCGCGTCCACTAAATCTGTCGCCGATTCGGTCATGAATGAGTTCTCCGGCTAGGAGCTGTTGCAGCAGGGGTGGCTACATCGCCGGGGATCAAAGCCGCGAGACCTTCCGGCGGCGGCCAGTCGGCATCAGTCGAGGCCTCGGCGCCCGACGCATCCGAGGCCTCATCGGAGGGCCGACGGACCCAACCGTCGACAATGCGGGAGAGTTCTCGGCGCGGTCGCATCGATCGCATTCGTCGAAGTGCGGTCTGTTCACTGCGAACCAAGCAAGCCGAACGCGGTGTCCTCGATCGAGGCCTTGATGGGGGGATGATCGACGATCTCTATATTGCTTTGAAGCAGGAAGTTCCGTCGCCATATGTGGTTATCCTGGCAGCCAGAATTGAGCGGTTGTCGCAAGCACCAAGGCGGTCGCAATGAGTGCAACGAGGCGGAAGTCTGATCGATGGCTGCGGTTCGATGGCCGCGCGATCGACAAAATTGAGGTGATGAGTTATCCCTTTTGAAGCCGTTGCTCCCAATTCTGGGATAAGGTAATTGCAGGCGGTCCCAGCAACGTCGGGCGGCCTTTTTGGTGATCGAATTCATGGGACGACACTCTCGGTCCGTGACGCATCTGCGAATGACTCCGCAAGTTCCGTGCCATCAACGACAAATCTGGCTCTGCTGAGCGGGTGGTGGAGGCACGAGCGTGGGCTATCCCAAGAGCTTGCCGCAAGGTTGTTCGAAGTTGAGGTGCCGGATAGACCGCAAATATGTCGGGCGGCCTGGGGTTGGCCAACACGAAGATGCGCAAGTTCAAAAGGACGAGCTGAACCCTTGCCGATATCCATCCGAGGCTGATCTGGAGAAGGTCAAGAACTGCGTCTTGAAGGCTTCCGCCGCACCGGCAAATGCTAAGCCAAGGTGCTGGGCAAGATGGACAGGGCCATCCAACCCGTCGACTGGACGCTCATTAATGGCGTCGGTGTGGCTCTGTAGCTGGCGAGAAAAACGCCCTGCTGAAAGACAAAAGCTCGTGTGGCCGGCTCTGAAGGACGGCCAGTGAGGCAGGCGAGGAGAGGCTATAGCCCATTCGTGTAGACTGATCTTGTCCCACGGAGGCGGCTAACCACCCCGCCAGACATCATCGAGGGGAGCGCCACTAGGCTTACCCCAAGTGTTGGTCATTTCCACCTGGGTGACCTCGGCCAAGTCACCAAGCCGCTTAGAGCAAGCTTTCGAACTGGATGCTCCCCGGGCACATGATCGGCTAGCTGTGAGCTTTCGGGAGGTTGTCCATTCGGACCGGACCGAGGAGACTGGAGTTACCACGCTTCAGCATCCATCGGAGGATCCGAATGAACATCCATAAGAATGCCCGTCTCACACCGCTGCG
>NZ_SADT02000108.1 GCF_004016445.2 Mesorhizobium sp. M2E.F.Ca.ET.219.01.1.1 | reverse complement strand
TGTCGGCCGTGGTCGGCACGCTCCTGGCAACCATGAGAAAGACCAGCACAAAATAGCCGGCCTGGATAATGGCGGCGCAGATCACGGCGCGCAGCACGATCGTGCCGAGCGAGGCGCCTTCGAAATAGGACCACGAGATCACGATCGCGAGGGCGAACAGCATCCCGAAGATGAATTTTGGCAGTGACATCTCCGTCGATCCATCAACCGACGCGAGCATGCAAAAGTGACGGCTTACCCACCCGAGTATCTCCCCATGCGCCACGCGAGCTATTCCTGCTGCTCGCTTTCGACCGGTTGCTTCCGGCCTTCCCAACCTATCCAAACTCTAACAGGAACATTTTGCGACTCTATTAAGGCGGGG
>NZ_SADT02000107.1 GCF_004016445.2 Mesorhizobium sp. M2E.F.Ca.ET.219.01.1.1 | reverse complement strand
GCCGCAGCCGAAATGCATTCGAGCTTCACCGCGCTCCGCAACCTCTGCCCGATGAGCTGCGGCGTGCGCGTCGAGCCGTTCCCGATGTCCGATGCGCTGAAGCAGGATCTCTTCCGTCTGAGCGATCTTTGGAATGACGGCCTCGCCCGCTTCGGCGGCCCGTTCCTGGCCGGCGACCGCTTCACCGCCGCCGATGCCTTCTTTGCGCCGGTGGCGTTCCGGGCGCAGTCCTATGGGCTCGAATTCGAGGGCGCTGCGGCCGCCTATCCGAAGCGGCTGCTCGACCTGCCTGCGATGCGCGAATGGTACGCGGCGGGCCTTGCCGAGACATGGCGCGAGCCCGAGCACGAAGCGGAAGTCCGCGC
>NZ_SADT02000106.1 GCF_004016445.2 Mesorhizobium sp. M2E.F.Ca.ET.219.01.1.1 | reverse complement strand
GAAGATCGTCACCGACAGCCGGCGCTCGAAGAACGTCGAGGCCAATGACCGCGACTACAAGACCAGCGTCGACAGGCTTTACGCGGCGGGCGACGTGCGCCGTGGCCAGTCGCTGGTGGTCTGGGCGATCCGCGAGGGCCGTCAGGCGGCGCGCTCGATCGACGAAGCGCTGATGGGATCGAGCGTGTTGCCTCGTTAAGGGTTGATAGCCGTCGTCGTATCCGGTGTCGCGGCTGACGTTGCGGGCTGGGTTTTCGGCGGCCAGGAGAAATCGTCGGCGCGGCCGGGCGAGGCAGCGGGCGCCTTGCCCTCGATGACGAGTTTTTCGCCGGGCAGGTTCGGATTTGGCTTCGCGGGGGCCGCCGC
>NZ_SADT02000105.1 GCF_004016445.2 Mesorhizobium sp. M2E.F.Ca.ET.219.01.1.1 | reverse complement strand
TGGCTTGTTGTCAGCGCGACCAAGGAAGAGCTGAAGGCATTGCCCGAATTCGATACGAAGGCATACGACCCTTCGATGACGACCGCATCGACCAATTCGACGGCGCCCTCGGGCGCGCCGGCGAACTCTTCCACCGCGGTCGACAAGTCGGCACTCACCGAAATTCCTATCGACAAAATCCGCGCAGAGGATCTCATCGGCACCACGGTCTACGGTGCCGACGATGCGAACGTCGGGAAGATTGGGGATGTGGTGCTGACCGGCGACAAGAAAATCGATGCCGTCATCATCGACGTTGGCGGCTTCCTGGGCATCGGTGCCAAAGAGGTGGCAGTCGGCTTTGAAAAACTGAAATTCATGGCCGAC
>NZ_SADT02000104.1 GCF_004016445.2 Mesorhizobium sp. M2E.F.Ca.ET.219.01.1.1 | reverse complement strand
CGCGTATCACGCGCCACCGTCTGGCTCGACCGCGGCCAGACCAAGCGGCTGGACAAGGGCTTTGGCCATTTCGAGGAGTGGCGGCAGTTCAAGCTGAAGAGCGCCGACTATCCCAAGATCGGCCGCCGCATCGCCAGGCTCGGCCTGCCGACGCTGTTCGTCATGGAAGGCGGCTATGCTGTGGAAGAGATCGGCATCAACGCCGTCGGCGTGCTGACCAGCTTCGAGGACAGGTAGGAAGCCAAAGGGCGCCCGCAGCCGCCCTTTGGAACTCTACGCTAGGCGGCAGCGCCGGGGCTCGGCGCCGCGGACGGCACGGCCGGTTTGCGGGAACGGCCAAGCATGTACACCGCCACCGCAGCAATGAC
>NZ_SADT02000103.1 GCF_004016445.2 Mesorhizobium sp. M2E.F.Ca.ET.219.01.1.1 | reverse complement strand
GTGATCGATCCCCCGGACTGGCTTTCGATCATCGTCGCGCCGATCATGAAACGGTGGTCGGCGCGCGGCACGATGTAGAGCGGAAAGCGCGGATGAAGCAGCCGGACCGGCCGCGACAGCGAGACGTCGGGCGCACGCAGGATCAGCATCTCGCCGCGCACGCCGCGCAGCCTGTCGTCGACAGCGGCCATTCCCGTGCAGTCGATCCGGCGATCGAAACCGGAAACCTGCCTGATATCGGCGCCGAAGCGGAATGCGACGCCCATGGCCGCGAGCCGGTCATGAAGTTTCGCCATCGCCTCGCGCGGGTCGAGGTGGGCCTCGTCGGGGAAGAGCAGTCCACGACGGAAGCTGCCGGCGAGGTCGGGC
>NZ_SADT02000102.1 GCF_004016445.2 Mesorhizobium sp. M2E.F.Ca.ET.219.01.1.1 | reverse complement strand
CTGCCCGATAGCACAGGCTCTACCCGGTCGCCGAGCCGGCGGGCGCTTTCAGGAAGAGCCGTGTCCTGGATCAGAACGACCGAGCGTCCCTTTGATCCGGTCCGGGAGCTATTTCTGCCGGAAGGCGGTGTGGAACGATGTCACCAGCGGCCCAAGGATATAGTCGAGCGCCGTGCGCTCCTCGGTGACGATCATCACCGAGGCCGGCATGCCGGGATAGAGCTGGATCTGCGGGGCGGCGGCGAGTTCCTGCCGATCAACCGCAATGTCGGCGACATAGTAGGGAAACCCGGTCTTGGCATCGGTGACGCGGTCGGCGGAGACGCGGGTAACGCGGCCGTGGATGACCGGCGTCGTGCGCTGCTTGTAA
>NZ_SADT02000101.1 GCF_004016445.2 Mesorhizobium sp. M2E.F.Ca.ET.219.01.1.1 | reverse complement strand
CGAGGCGACAACTTCGATCGCATCGGCCGATCTCGTCAGATTCGTCGAGGCAACCGGACACGATGCTGTTATCTTGAAAGTCACGTCATGATCGCCACATGGATGGCGAAACCGGTTCCAATCAGAGATATCGCGACGGCCGGCCGGCTGCGCGACCGAAAGGGTAACGAGATGAGTGACAACAATCCGTTTGGCGGCGCCTTTGGCAGCAATGGCGGCCAATATGCCACGACGGTGCAATTTGGCGGCACCGAGCCCGGCAAGCCCCCGGCCGCCGCTCCCGCCGATGTCATCAAGGACACCACCACCGCCACTTTCGCCGCCGACGTCATCCAGGAATCGCGCCGCCAGCCGGTGCTGGTCGACTTCTG
>NZ_SADT02000100.1 GCF_004016445.2 Mesorhizobium sp. M2E.F.Ca.ET.219.01.1.1 | reverse complement strand
TTTGCGGTGTTTCATTAACCCTGGGGTTAGCGGATTCCTGAGGGAAGATGGAGCCCGTCTGACCAGTCGATGCCTTAGCTGCCCGATCTGGCCGCCTCGCGAATGGTTTGCAGCAGAATGGTGAAGGCCGGCGAGGGGGCGGTGTCGGTGCGCATCGTCAGGCCGACCGGCCCCTTGGTCTCGTCGGTGTCGACCGGCAGGGAGACGAAGGCGCCGTTGGCGATCTCGTTGGCGACCACGCCGGCCGAAATGATCCACACCGCATTGCTCTGCCGCATGAAGGCGCGGCCGAACGAAGCCGAGACCGTCTCGATCTCGGTGGCCGGCGCGGTCATGCCGTTGGTTATGAACAGGCGATCGACAAAGGGCCGG
>NZ_SADT02000099.1 GCF_004016445.2 Mesorhizobium sp. M2E.F.Ca.ET.219.01.1.1 | reverse complement strand
GCGCCGAGGCGACGAAGGCGGGCTTCGCCGATCTCGAGCCCGGCGGCGTGCGCCGCCTCGAGCTCGATGCGCTCGACGCGGTCGTCATCGGCTTCCTCGACCGTGATTCCGTCAAGCATGCCCGCTTCCTGGTGCGGCGGCTGAAGCGCCGCCGGCCAAAGCTCAGGGTTGGCATCGTCTTCTGGTCGGAAACCGGCAATGGCGACCGGCAGGCCGCCAGCGCCGAGGCCCGTGACCTCAATGCCGACTTCGTCGCCTATGGCATGGTCGATGCCGTCAACGGCGCGCTGTCCGGCGAACCGCCGGTGGTCCTCAAGCTCGCCGCCAAGCGCCGCCCGCCCCGCCGTCAGCCGGCCCGCAAGCAGGCGCCGG